>CAVZEH010000026.1:0-8032 GCA_963774255.1 uncultured Acidobacteriaceae bacterium | reverse complement strand
AGTCTGCTTCTGGTGCTAAACAGGCCGCGGAAAAACTCTGGAAATTGGCGTGCAAACGAGTCCCGCAGGGACGGCATGAATCATTCCTCGAAAGAGATTTCAGTCGTCCCTACGGGACTGGAGTTTGTCCGCCGCCACCCAGCACTGACGTGCTGGGCTATTTTCATGCCGTCCCTGCGGGACTCAACAAATGATTGCACGACTGAAGTATCGTGCCTTGATACAGAACCGCAGTCTTTGCGCAGCCTGCACCGAGTAGGCCGATCCGGTTTACATCAACGGCTGGATTCCAGGGATACCGCTAGAGCGGAAACCATCTAACGCGCAGGCGGTGTTGGCGGGGGCGGAGCAGGTTGAGTCTCCTCCGTATGCCCGCCGCCGGATCCTGGGCCTGAACCCGGCGCGGGCACCAGGTTATCGGCATCGAATTTTGGGATGCCAAAGTGGCCGCGCAGGTGGAGCAGGTCCAGCGGACGAGATCGCCGGTGATAGCGATCAGGTCGATGTCTCTTGAGCCCACCAGCAGCACGGCCATTCCGGTGACGTCCATGTGAGCGAAGCTGATCCAGAGGTCTGTTTCGTTAGGGCTGAGGGATCCCCCTTGGGGTGGGCTGTCACCAAGTGCTTCCATCCCGTCGCGTCGTATTCGGAGCGCACAATTTGGAGCGCCGCCGGGTCATAGAGCCCCGGGGCTGAGAAGTGGAAGCTATGCACTGAGATAGAGTCCAGCTTGTTGATTGCGCGCTGTGTATCCTGATCCTGGTTATCCATGAGTTGCTGGCAAATCGCAGCATCGACCGGTCTAACGTAAAGTTGGTATGGAACGTAGCATGCTGTGCGAGCGCTTCGAGACTCGGAGGCACCCATCCGGGAGACTGCGGAGCTCGCTGAGTACTCTGCGCAAACAGCGTGAGGGACGCCATTAGCAAGACCGGCAACAACGTGGCGCGCAGGCGGTGCATAGCTATTTATTGGGACGCTTCAGGCGCAGAAAAGTTGTAACAAATCGGGAATTTGTGGTGCGCCATCCCTGCGTAGCACGGGTGAGAGGCGGCTGCGCCTGGGGAGTCCCGCAGGGACGGCAAGAAAATAGCGCAGCACGCCAGTGCTGGGGTCAGTTAGGACAACAAGCCGAGTCCCGTAGGGGACGACTGACACATATCGCGATAGATTCCACCATTTCACCTGGCTGAGGAATGATTCAGCCGTCCCTGCGGGACTTCACTAATAAACCAAAGTCTTCCCAGCACTGACGTGCTGGGCTATTTTCAGGTCGTCCCTACGGGACTTGACGACTGATCTTCGCCGTTCCGATGAGGCCTTTGCGATCCCACGCGACGTCCAGCTTGGCTTACGTGAGACGGTTCACATCGTCACTGTGCGAGGGATGCCGTGACTACGGATTCCGGCGATCGGATGCCGGTCTTCAAAATCGCAGCTCTCGCCGGAGACTCAAACAGGTAAAGGCTGAGAATGCTGGCGAGGATGCAGGCCGCGATATATATGGGATAAGCGGCGAAGCTCTTATCCAGATTCGCGGTCTCGAAGAGATGCCAGAAGGGGATGTGGATGAGGTAGAGTCCGTAGCTCGCCTCGCCCAGAATGACCAGCCAACGCGCTGAGAAAAGACTTTCGATAAGCCTGTTGCCGCTCGCGAAAGCCAGAATGACAGCGACGAATACCGGGAGCATGACGCCGGCATTCAGCAGAAGGTCCCCGATCCAAGGCACCCATAGGACCGCGGCGAAGAAGGCGGCTATTGCGGTTCCAGCTATCCAAGGCGCGGCTCTCCTGAGAATGTCGGGCGGCAAATCCTGTTGAATGCGTGCTGCCAATAATCCAATCAAGAATTCGTGCAAATGGAAAATTGGCCAGCAGCGTAAGAGAATGCCGGGCACACCCGCACGCGCCGCGAGATAGCTTGCCGCCAGTCCCGCCGCATACAAGGCAATGGATAGGACGACGGCGAGGCGCAACGACGAGCGCCAGAGAACGACTCCCAGGAAGGGGAACAGCAGGTAGAAAAACACTTCTACGGCAACCGACCATCCAGGGTCGTTCATTCCTTGGAACCTGGGCGCCCACGCATTCAGCATCAGGCAGTTTGCAAGAAATGTTGCGCCCGTCTTCAACAGTCCGGAAAACAGTCCGTAGGCGGCGATACGGGCGCCTAATAACTGCGGCGCATCGAAGATCAGCATAGCGAGATACAGTGGATAAATGCGCGCGAGACGGTTTAACCAGAACCTTTTCTTGACTACCGGCGCGCCCCCGCGAAGGTAGACGACGGCAAGAATATAGCCGGAGAGAGCGAAGAAGAAACTTACGCCCACGTAGCCGGTCTGCTGAATGCGAAGCACCCACTGGGGAAAATGCTTCGCCTCAAGGAAGAACCCTGCGGTATGGAAGAACAAGACATAAAGAGCAGCCGCGAATCGAAGCGAGGTAAGGGGGCGAATTTGCGAATCTTTCGCCTTCACTTTTGCCGCCCGGTGATTTCAATGGTCAAAGGTTGCAGCTCGACAACGGTTCGCGCCTTCCTCCACTTTTCCAGGCGATCGCGCAGCCGAAATGCAGGGCGCTCGACCACCCAATACGAAAGCTCAGCCACCGCCAGCAGGGCAATCAAATCCCATGGAAAATACCGCTCCCCCGTGCCGATAATGATGTTCTGCCACAGGTACAGGCTGTAGGAGATGATGCCGATATGCCGCATGGGCGCGAGGTTGAGCACCCTTCCGGAGATGGTTCGAGGCCGCTTGACCACGTGCAGCATCACCAGGCAAATGGCGATGCCTTCCAGAGTCATGCCGGCCAGCAGGTTATAGCTGCCGTGCAACCGGTAATCCAGAATCGGATCGAGAACCAGGAGGAAAAGAGCGGATCCGGCCATGATCCAGGAGCCGGTCCATGAATCCATCCAGGGACTCACGAGCCGGTTGAAGCGCTCGCTCTTCCAGAGAAGCGCGAGCAGGCATCCGAACATGATGGTGTCGATACTCGAGTGGAGCATTCGATTCACCATGGCGCGATGCGCCGGGGCGAGCATGTCATAGGTAAGCAAACGGGAGAAGGGCGAGAGAACAATGAGGAATCCCGCGAGGTAGATGGATTTGCGCCGGCCCAATAGAAGAAGCGCCGCCGGCCACAGAAGATAGAACTGTTCTTCGACGCTGAGGGACCAGATGTGCTGGACACCGACGAAACCGCCGCCGGGGCCCAGATAATAGTTCATGGTGTAGATGCCGGCGAAGAAAAATGCGCGAAGTGGGGTATGAAATACTCCAGCCACTGCGAGTAGGAAGATAATGCCCAGGTAGACATAGAAAGGCGGGAAGATGCGGAAAGCGCGCCGCAAATAAAAGCGCTTGAGGTTGATGCCGCCGGTCGAGTCGAGTTCCTTGAGCAGCAGATTAGTGATCAGAAAACCGCTGATGACAAAGAAAACGCAAACGCCCGTATGCGCGAGGAAGAGATAGGAGCGCGCGGGAATTTTGATCCAGCGTGAAAAGCCTTCATTGGAATGGGCAACGATGACCAGAAGAATGGAGATGGCGCGAAGGCCATCGAGCGAAGGGATATTCCGGGACTTGTCGTGGATTTCCATGCCCTCAACGCTTCCATCTTATCCGCTGAACTAACGTCCGCGAATCTAGCGGAGGATAAGGCCAAAGTGCGATTCCACCGCTTCGAGCAATGAGCCGGCCACCGCGTCGGCCGCTTCCGCCGCCGTTCCTGATCCGGGTTTCTGCCGCGCCGCTTCGCCCAGCACGAAGATGGTGTGCATTCCGAGACGCTTTCCAGCTTCGATGTCGGAGAGAGAATCTCCGATCACAACGCTGTTCTGTGGGCCGGCTTCCGGAAAGTCCCGGAAAGCCTGCTCAAACAAGCCAATCTCCGGCTTCCGGCAATGGCACTCGCCATTGTCATGGGGGCAATAGTAAATCGCGTCCAAGTGCGCGCCATGCTGCGCCAGATCGCCCTCCATCTTCTCGTGTATGCTCCGCAGTTCTTGGTGGTTGAGGAAACCCAGGGCGATGGCCCGCTGGTTTGTCACCAGGATAACTTTCATCCCCGCGCGGTTCATGCTGGCGATGGCCTTCCCGGACCCCGGCAGCCATTCAAATTGCGCCCATTGGGTGACGTAACCGCCCTCCGGCATCTTGCGATTCAACACGCCATCGCGGTCCAAGAAGACATACCGGATCGAATGCGCAGCGAATAGCGTCATGGAGGCTCTGCTTGATCGACTGTCCTCTTCAGCATAAGCCGAGGTCTGGCGCTCTCTCATGCAATTCGAAGGGGTAAGCCTCGCACCGCCGGTGGGATCAGGGCCTGCCATCGAGAGTGTGGAATCCCACATCTGACGCAAGAGCGCGTCAGATCATGGCACCCAGGATTGTTGATCGGACGGACCTAAGGTCGAGGACCGGGTCCGATTCTCCGACGTGGGATTCCACAAATCTCGATGGACCGCGCCTGTGTTGTTCAAATTGCCTCGAGCTCGGAGAAAAAGACCCAGGCTAGCTGCGCGACCCTGGGGCACCCGGGTCTGCACCAGAAACGACGAATCGATCCGAACCATAGAATCTAGATACTTTGCATTCGCTCAAGTCTCGATGATCGATAACCTGCACGAAGTCATGCAGCTCATCGAACAGGACTGGCGCAAGATCCACGCTCTGGTGGTCGGCGACGTCATCCTCGATAGCTACATTTGGGGAAACGTAGATCGCATCTCTCCAGAAGCGCCGGTGCCGATCGTGCGCGCGGGGCATCGTAGCGAGCAGCCCGGCGGTGCGGCCAATGTGGCTATGAATTTGGCCGGGCTGGGCGCCCAGGTCACGCTACTCGGGTTTGCCGGAGACGATAGCCAGCGCCTGCAACTCGAGCAGCTGCTGCAATCGGCAGGCGTGGCCGCCATGCTCATCAAGACAACTGGTACACCTACCACTTCCAAGCTGCGCATTCTCGGCGGCAACCAGCAGATGCTGCGGCTGGACACGGAGTCGCATGCGCCTCGCCCGGCGGAGGCCTACGACGAATTGCTCAGCCGCTTTGCCAGAGCGCTGCAGATCGCGGGAGTCGTTATCCTTTCCGATTATGCCAAGGGTGTGCTGACAGAGGAGGTCTGCCCTTGCCTCATTCAAAATGCGCGTGCTGCTGGCGTTCCTATCCTCGTTGACCCTAAGAGCCGCAGCTTTGCGCACTATCGCGGCGCAACAACCATCTGTCCCAACCTTCATGAGCTCTCGCTCGCTACCTCGGAATCCACGATGGATATCGAACGAATTTTCGCCGCCGGACAACGCATGGTCACTGCGCTCGACCTTGAATATCTGACCGTGACCCTAAGCGAAAAAGGAATCGCCCTGCTCTACCCGGATAGGCGCGCGCTGCTGCCCGCGGTGGCGCGCAATGTGTACGACGTATCCGGAGCCGGCGATACGGTCATTGCCACCTTGGCGCTCGGCATTGCCGGACGCCTTCCGCTTGAGACCGCGGTCCAACTCGCCAATATTGCCGCGGGGATCGTAGTCAGCAAAGTCGGCACGGTTCCGGTTCAGAGGCATGACCTGATCGGTGCGCTTGCTGAAGAGATTGGATTGCACGCCGAAGAAAAGGTTCTCACTCTCGATCATCTGCTCGCACGCGTCTCTTCCTGGCGCTCTCGCGGCAAAAGGATCGTCTTTACGAATGGCTGTTTCGATATACTCCACATCGGACACATCTCGCTGCTGGCGGAAGCCCGGCGCCAGGGAGACAAATTGATCGTCGGCATTAATAGCGACGAGTCCACCCGCCGGCTCAAAGGTCCTTCGCGGCCCATGGTCTCCCAGCGAGAGCGCGCACAGATACTGGCCGCGTTGACAGCTGTCGATTCGGTAGTGGTGTTTGAGGAAGATACGCCACTTCCCATCATTGAAGCGATTCGTCCCGACGTTTTAGTCAAAGGCGGCGGCTACACGGAATCCAACATCGTCGGGGCAGCCGAAGTTCGCTCCTGGGGAGGAACAGTGAAAATCGTTCCCCTGGTCGAGGGCCTCAGCACTGCAAAAATCATCGCCAAGGCGATAGGTTCCGCGCCTGCATAGGGATCATGGCTGCCAACAACGCTGTCCGTCGAATTACTCTGTTAAGCTTTCGCACCTTCGGCGATTACGTCCTGAAGGCCCCCTTTCTCTATGAACTCTATCGCCTGTATCCCGATGCGGAGGTCACCGTGTTGACGAACGCAAAGGGAGGTCAGGTCTATCCCCTATTGGATTCGCGGTTGAAAATGGTGGTAGTCGACCGCGGAGATCGCAAAGCTCAATTGCTGGGCAAACTCATGCGGCTCCCCAAAGCGGATATTGTCTATGCTATCGATGACAGCCGCACCACTCTCATCCTGGTTCTATTGGTAAGGGGCAAACGCAAGACGGGATGGGTCCAGGGCATTAGCAGGCTCTACTCCAAAGGCGGATACTTTGAGTGGAAGAGCGTTCACCCGCGGCTCTCGTCCATCGCGAGCATAGTTTTGAAGCCGGGGAGGACCCGGTTTCCTGAAGATCGATACGAGGGCGAAGTCGAGCTCGATCTTCTTGACCTGACCGGAACCGGAAACCCTTTGGCTGCATACCGCAGCCGCTTTGCATTGCCCCCCGGTGAGCGGCCGGAGACGCCGTACATTTATTGCGCGGCGGAAGCTGGATGGATCGCGCGGCAGCTCACGGAAGAGCAATGGAGGGGCATCATAATGGGTTTGCTGCGAGCGTTTCCACGGCACTCGATTGTGGTCCATGGTGCGGGGAATCTAGAGGCAAGCGAGCGCGTGATTTCCTACACGGGCAAATCCATGCAGCAGCTTTTCCAGCGGATCTCGGCAGCCGACATGGTGATCGCTCCCGATAGTCTCGCTCTGCACCTGGCTTCGCTGTACGGCGTGCCCGCGGTTGGATATTTTGGACCGGCTCACCCGCACCGTTTCCGTCCGACAGCCCCTGGCAGCAGTAGCCTCTTTCGCCAGCCCGAGTGCTCCCCGTGCCTGCAGATGCGAGGCGTCGCGCCTTGTGCTAAGGGCTTGACGCAATGCATTTCTCTTTCCCAACTTTCGCCGCCCGATTTCATCGCTGCTGCGAAAGCGGCCTTGGCCGGCCAACGCTCGTAGAATCGGCTATGCCCATTGCAGCCCTCACGCTTGAACTCCGCATTGAAAGCGCCCGCTCCCTGAAGGACCGCAGGCAAGTAGTCCGCAGCCTAAAGGACAAGCTGCGCCATGGTTTCAACATCTCGGTCGCCGAGCTCGACGAGGCAGTCACCTGGCAGTCGGCCACCATCGGCATCACGGCGATCTCAGGTTCCCGCGATTACCTGACCGGGCTCATGCGGCAAGTCGAGAGCGCGGCAACGCGGATTGCCAACGACTTAGGAGCTGTAGTCGCCGACTCCTGGTACAGCTTTATCGAGGAAGACTCGCTTCAAGATTAGCCGAGGGCGGTGGAAGTCTTCTGGCCTTCTTGTTTGTCTTTGCCTTGAATTCCCGAAGGGAATCTAGTTCTGCCCTTCTTCTTTGTCTTTGCTTTTCTTTTTCCGTCATTCCCGAAGGGAATCTGCTTCTGGTCTCTCGGGCATACTCGGCTTCTGGAGCATCGGGATTAGTTTACTTCCAATGCTTGAGTTGCTTTCTTGTGTGCGATGGCGCTGCGTAGGTAGCGAGAGTGTTCAGCTGCATGCTAACAGCAGATTCCCCCGTGTGGGAATGACGGAAAGAGAAGCAAAGACAGAAGCAGGGTGGATTCAAGCCCCAAGTGCAACAACGGATCTTCAAGCCGGACTAGGAGATCCCTGGAGGATGCCATGGAAAAGATGGAAAACAAAGGACGTTTCCCACTTTCCCACGGCACGGCTACGACGATCTCTATGAATCGAAAGAGAAATTCTGTTGCACTTGGATTCTGAGCGCAAGCAGATTCCCGGAGGGAATGACAGAAAGAAAGGCAAAGACAGAAGCAGATTCTCTTCGGAATGAAACAAGGGCAAGACGGACAGG
>CAVZEH010000025.1:0-17901 GCA_963774255.1 uncultured Acidobacteriaceae bacterium | reverse complement strand
CGGCGAGCTGAAGCACAGACTCTAACGCGTCGGCGGTGTTGGCGGGGGCGGAGCAGGTTGAGTCTCCTCGGAATGCTGGCCGCCCGTGCCCGGGCCTGAACCCGGCGCGGGCACCAGGTTATCGGCGTCGAATTTTGGGATGCCAAAGTGGCCGCGCAGGTGGAGCAGGTCCAGCGGACTGAGATCGCCGGTGATAGCGATCAAGTCGATGTCTCTTGAGCCCACCAGCAGCACGGCCATTCCGGTGACGTCCATGTGAGCGAAGCTGATCCAGAGGTCTGTTTCGTTAGGGCTGAAGGGATCGCCGCCGGGGTGGGCTGTCACCATGTGCTTCCATCCCGTCGCGTCATATTGGGAGCGCACGATTTGGAGCGCTGCCGGGTCATAGAGCCCCGGGGCCGAGAAGTGGAAGCTATGGACTGAGATAGAGTCCAGCTTGTTGACCGCGCGCTGTGTATCCTGATCCTCGTTATCCATGAAGTTGCTGGCAAATCGCAGCATCGACCGGTCTAACGTAAAGTTGGTATGGAACGTAGCATGCTGCGCGAGCGCTTCGAGACTCGGGGGCACCCATCCGGGAGACTGCGGAGCTTGCTGAGTATTCCGCGCAAACAGCGTGAGGGACGCCGTTAGCAAGACCGGTAACAACGTGGCGTGCAGGCGGTGCATAGCTATTTATTGGGACGCTTCAGGCGCAGAAAAGTTGTAACAAATCGGGAGTTTGTGGTCTCCCATGCGTCGCACGGAACAGCGCCGTGCGAAGCATGGACACCCTCAAAACCTGGCGGTTTTCGATCCACACTTCAAACGGTTCAGGCGTGCCTATGGAGGGCCGCTACTTTCAGAGCAGGCAACTGCACCTACTTTGTCATCTCGACCGGAGCGAAGCGGAGTGGAGAAATCTGCGGTCTGTGGGTACCTAACCGCGGATCCCTCACTCCGTTTTACTCTCACTCAGATGTGGAAAACCGCAGATCTCTCCACTCCGCTTCGCTCCGGTCGAGATGACAAAGTCAGGTGTAATTGCCAACCAAACCTGGCTCAAACCCAATTTTCATCCCCTTGGGTAGGCCGCAGGCCCATGAACACCTCGGTCGAGATGACAACTAGGTGGAGTTGCAGACGAGGCCCAGCGTTGCCGCTTACTGTGCGAGGGATGCCGTAACTACTGATTCCTGCGATCGGATGCCGGCCTTCAAAATCGCAGCTCTCGCCGGAGACCCAAGCAGGTAAAGGCTGAGATGTCTGGCGAGATTGCAATGCGAAGCGCCCACTGGGGAAATGTTTCGCCTCAAGGAAGTATCCTGCCGTGTGGAAGAACAAGACATAAAGAGCAGCCGCGAATCGCAGAGATGTAACAGGGCGAATTTGCGAATCTTTCGCCTTCACTTTTGCCGCCCGGTGATTTCAATGGTCAAAGGTTGCAGCTCGACAACGTTTCGCGCATTCCTCCACCTTTCCAGGCGATCGCGCAGCCGCAATGCAGGGCGCTCGACCGCCCAATACGAAAGCTCAGCCACCGCCAGCAAGGCAATCAAATCCCATGGGAAATACCGCTCCCCCGTACCGATAATGATGTTCTGCCACAGGTACAGGCTGTAGGAGATGATGCCGATATGACGCATGGGCGCGAGGTTGAGCACCCGTCCCGAGATGGTTCGAGGCCGCTTGACCACGTGCAGCATCACCAGGCAAATGGCGATACCTTCCAGAGTCATGCCGGCCAGCAGGTTATAGCTGCCGTGCAACCGATAATCCAGAATCGGATCGAGAACCAGGAGGAAAAGAGCAGAGCCGGCCATGATCCAGGAGCCGGTCCATGAATCCATCCAGGGACTCACGAGCCGGTTGAAGCGCTCGCTCTTCCAGAGAAGCGCGAGCAGGCATCCGAACATGATGGTGTCGATACTCGAGTGGAGCATTCGATCCACCATGGCGCGATGCGCCGGGGCGAGCATGTCATAGGTAAGCAAACGGGAGAAGGGCGAGAGAACAATGAGGAATCCCGTGAGATAGATGGATTTGCGCCGGCCCAATAGAAGAAGCGCCGCCGGCCACAGAAGGTAGAACTGCTCCTCCACGCTGAGAGACCAGATGTGCTGGAGACCCACGAAACCGCCGCCGGGTCCCAGATAATAGTTCATGGTGTAGATGCCGGCGAAGAAAAATGCGCGAAGCGGAGTATGAAATATTCCCGCCGCTGCGAGCAGGAAGATAATGCCCAGGTAGACATAGAAAGGCGGGAAGATGCGGAAAGCGCGCCGCAAATAAAAGCGCTTGAGACTGATGCCGCCGGTCGAGTCGAGTTCCTTGAGCAGCAGATTAGTGATCAGAAAACCGCTGATGACAAAGAAAACGCAAACGCCCGTATGCGCGAGGAAGAGATAGGAGCGCGCGGGAATTTTGATCCAGCGTGAAAAGCCTTCATTGGAATGGGCAACGATGACCAGAAGAATGGAGATGGCGCGAAGGCCATCGAGCGATGGGATATTCCGGGACTTGTCGTGGATTTCCATGCCGTCAACGCTTCCATCTTATCCGCTGAACTAACGTCCGCTAATCTAGCGGAGGATAAGGCCAAAGTGCGATTCCACCGCTTCGAGTAATGAGCCGGCCACTGCGTCGGCTGCTTCCGCCGCAGTTCCTGACCCGGGTTTCTGCCGGGCCGGTTCGCCCAGCACGAAGATGGTGTGCATTCCGAGACGCTTTCCAGCTTCGATGTCGGAGAGAGAATCTCCAATCACAACGCTGTTCTGTGGGCCGGCTTCCGGAAAGTCCCGGAAAGCCTGCTCAAACAAGCCAATCTCCGGCTTCCGGCAATGGCACTCGCCATTGTCATGGGGGCAATAGTAAATCGCGTCCAAATGCGCGCCATGCTGCGCCAGATCGCCCTCCATCTTTTCGTGTATGCTCCGCAGTTCTTGGTGGTTGAGGAAACCCAGGGCGATGGCCCGCTGGTTTGTCACCAGGATAACTTTCATCCCGGCGCGGTTCATGCTGGCGATGGCCTTCCCGGATCCCGGCAGCCATTCAAATTGCTCCCATTGGGTGACGTAGGCGCCTTCCGGCCTTTTGCGATTCAGCACGCCATCGCGGTCCACGAAGACATAACGTATCGCTTGAGGATCGAGTAGCGTCATGGATGCTCTTCTTGAGTGACCGTCCTCTTCAGGATAATCCGATATCTTGCTGGAGTATGAATCGAAAATAGTCACAAGTAGTTCGGAGCGGTCACCCTCCTTGGAATCGTATCCAAGGAGCATGGTGCCGGTCATACCCATCGCGCACGAAATCAGAGGCTCTTCATTTCTGGCGCCGAGGGGGTGCCCCAGGCTCGCGAAGCTAGCCTGGGTCTTTTTTCTCCGAACCGGAGGCAATCCTTTGCACCGCAGGCGTGATTAGGGCACTGTCCATCTAGATTTGTGGAATCCCATATCTGACGCAAAGAGCGCGTCAGATATGGGGCACCCAGGATTTGTTTAGAGGAGGAGTTTCAAGAACCGAACGTTTTTCCCTCGTTCCTACGGGAGTCGAGAATGCTCCAGGAGAGCGCTTCTAATGTCCATCGCTGCTGAACGCCGCGCCTCGGCGCTCCGGGCCGACAGCTGTTCCGATGATCGCAAGGACGATCACAATGAATGCAGTCTCCGCCATGGCCCGCGAATAACTGATGTGACTGGCCAAGGTAGCCTCGATGTAGACCACGGAGCTTGATAAGAGGACGCCGCACTGGTATCCGAATCCAACTAGAAATCCTCGCACGGAGTTCGGAGATAGTTCGGAGAGATGTGCGGGCACGATGCCCAGGGCGCCCTGGATGAAAAACTGCATGGCGATGGCTCCGGCCAGGAGTCCGAGCTTAGTTGGCGAGAATGCCCAAAGCGGGATTGCGAGTAAAGCGCCCATCATCGCGACTATGATCATTCGCCGGCGCCCCCATCGATCGGAGAGAACGCCGAAGAGGATTCCCCCCAGAATGGCCCCAACCATCGAAATGGCGGTAATCGAGGCGCGGTCGGCAGGACCGAAGTGCCGGAAACGTTCGAGGAAGGTGGGATACATGTCCTGTGTGCCGTGCGTGGTCAACTGCAGCCCGGCCATGAACAGGGTGATGTAAATGAAGAGCTTCCAATGGATGGCGACGACCTGAATAAAGTCCTTCATTGTTGCCTGCGCTGTTTGCTTCCAGACATCCGACTCCTTGACGCGATAACGAACGAAGAGGGCCAGTAAAGCCGGCAGGCCGCCGAGGAAGAACAATGGGCGCCAGCCGAACCTGGGAAAGACGGCAATGTAGCAGAGGGCGGCCAGCAGATACCCGGCCGAATAGCCTTGCTGGAGTACGCCGGAGAGGAAGCCGCGCTTCTTTTTTGGGGCTGCCTCCATGGCGAGCGAGGCGCCAACGCCCCACTCACCCCCCATGCCGATGCCGAAGAGAGCGCGCAAGACGAGGAAGGACGCGTAATTCGGCGCCAGCCCGGAGAGGACCTCAATGATCGAATAGAAGACCAGCGCCAGCATCAGCGGTCGACGCCGGCCGAAGCGGTCGGCCAGCATCCCGAAGATGAAAGCTCCGACCGGACGAAAGGCAAGGGTAAACGAGATCGAAAGAGCAATCGCGCGGTCCGATTTATGGAAGTCGTGAGCAATCGCCGTCAAGCAGAACACGACCAGAAAAAAATCGAAGGCGTCCAGCATCCAGCCCAGGAAACCGGCCAACACCGCGGCGCGATGTCCCTGCCCGCGTTTAACATCCGCTAAGTCATTTTCAACTGATGCAATCACTCTCGTCATTCATTCATCTCTTCCGACCGCATTTAGTTCCTGAGCTTTAATCCCTGAGCCGCGCGATGCAATCGATCTCTATTTTTCTTCCGCTGCGCAAGACGGCCTGCGTCGTTGTTCGAACGGGATAATCCGCTGGAAAAAATTGCTTGTATACCTCATTCATTCCATCGAAGTCATCCAGGTTCGCCAGGTGGATGCTCACCTTGACCACGCTGGCCAGATCGCTTCCGGCCTCTTCAAGGATGTATCCGATATTGGCGAGCTCGAGACGAGTCTCCGAGACGATATCGCCCAATTCGAACTCCTGGGTTATGGGATTGATGGGAGCCTGTCCCGCGACGAAGACGAACCCGCCTGAGACGACGGCCTGAGAGTATGGACCCAGTACTCTGGGAAAGCGGGACGAAGAAACTACTTTGCGGTCGGCAACTGAAGAGGGAGTTTCGACTGGATGGCCGGACTCTGCATAATCGTGAGCGGCGAACTCACGCGGGGATTCACTGGTCATAACCTCGCTCCTTAAAATCGATTCGCTGGGTGATTTCTATCAATCGAAGTCTACCCCGGTGAGGGGTGCGTAACTAGGCTTGTAACAGATCGGAACCTGTATCTCCTGTGGATGCACCGTTGTTAGGCGGAGGTTACGAACCTCCAGCGCGTGATTGGCGCGGCATCAGTAGTTTCTTGAAACTCCTCGTTTCAACAAATCCTGGGTGCTGGGTGCCCCATGTCCGGATTGTCGGACGTGGGATTCCGCAAATCTCGATGGACCGCATCCCGTGGCCGCTAGTATGGAGAGAAAAAGACCCAGGCTAGCGCGCCAGATTCTGCACCGGAAGCGAAGAGCTTCTAAGGATGCGCAACTTTCCTGTTGGTGTACATAGTTGAATCGTGTTAATTTTTGACATGAGTGTAAAAAGGCCTGCTGACTCGGCTGAAACAGCCGAGATGGAGAGGCAGATACAAGTAAGGGCAGAGCTTGAACGTGTCCTGACAAGCGCCGGATTCCGGACTTCAAAGCGTTCACAGGAGTTTCTCCGATACATAGTCAATACGGCGCTGGACGGCCGATATGACGACTTGAAAGAACGCGTCATAGGCAATCAAGTTTTCCAGCGCTGTCCCGACTACGACACGGGGGAACATTCGATCGTTCGCGTGAAAGCGAATGAACTTAGAAAACGCCTGGCGCAGTTCTATAGTGAGTCAAGCGATCCATCCAAAGTACAGATTCATTTGCCCCGGGGATCCTATACCCCTGAGTTTCGCTGGCCCGCTGCTCCCGGTAAGCCCGAAGTTTCGGTCGCAATACCACTCAATCCGCCGCCTGCGGAGCAGATCAAGCTACGGTTCAAGCTAGGGATTCTGGCAAGCGGCTTGACCTTGGTTTCGGTGCTGTTCGCGACCTGGTATTTCTTTCCTGGCCGGCGTGCGGACGGGATCGAAGTGCGCTTCTGGAGACCAATACTACAGGATGTAAACCAGCCGCTTATATGTGTCGCGGACCCTGATGTCCTGAAGTTGGACTCAAGATATGACGCACTGGCATTCAACGGCAAGCTTCCTCCCTCTGTGCCGGCGTCGGAGTTGGTTCTGGATTCCGGCCATTATGTAGGGTGGGGAGATGCGCTTGCCCTGACCCAAATATCGACCTTCTTAGCTCTTCATCACAAAGAGCCGCACATCCGTACCGGGAACGACCTATCGTTCGCCGACCTGAGCCAGGTTCCACTCATCCTGATTGGCGCAAGAACCAACCCGTGGACCATGGAGTTAGAAAACAATCTCCGTTTCATCTTCGAACGAACCGAGACGGCAAGTTATATTCGCGACAAAAGCGATGCCGGCAAGAAGTGGTCATTTGAGCTTGGACCGCCCAAGGTGGATTACATTGTCATCACCCGGGTATTCGAGCCAAAGACGGGCAAGATGGTTGTGCTTGCGGCGGGACTCTCCCACTTCGGAACCCAGGTTGCCGGAGAAATCCTGACTAACCCTGCATATCTAAGCAAGGCGCTGCGCGGCGCTCCCCGTGACTGGGACGAGAAGAACATGCAGTTGCTGTTTCGAGTTGAGGTATTTGGAAATACTGCCGGATCTCCCGATCTTGTAGAAAGCTACTTCTGGTAAGTGAATACTCGACGGATTCAATCGCCGGGTATCGCGGAACTATGTTTCCTTCTGGGTGACCTGCCGGAACAAGCGCAACAGATTGCCTCCCCAGAATTTATCGATCCTTTCCTCCGAATAGCCGCGGCGCACCATCGCATCGGTGATCATTGGCAGGTCTCGCGTGTCGCGCATGCCGCGCGGCAGATTGGGGCCGCCATCGAGATCGGTGCCGATCGATACATGATCTTCTCCAACTAGTTGAATCACTTTATCCACGATTCCCACCCACTCATCGGCCGTCATCCGGACCGAATCAGGGACGGCCATCCCGACCCTGGGAAACTGAGGCCCAACCACCCTGTCGATTTCGTAGATAGTCATGCCTGCAACTTCCTTGTGAACAGCGGAGGTGTCCCAGAATGAATGCTTGGCATGCTCAGTCTGGTAGGCATACTCTTTCGGACTATGAAATTCATTGCCGATCTGGAGGCCGAAGACGCCGCCCTTAGCGGCCATTTTCTTCACCAGCCAGTCGGGCATGTTTCTGGGAATATCGACCACGCTGCGCAGACCGTGATGGGTGGCGATGATTGGATCGGTGCTGGCATCGATGGCCTGCGAGGTGGTGTCGTCGGAGGCGTGTGAGACGTTGATGACTACGCCGAGCCGGTTCATCTCGCGGACAACTTGACGGCCGTGGCTGGTGAGGCCATGCGTTTCCGGCGGGGAGCAACAAGCATCGGCGTAATGCTGGCTCCAGTTATGCGCGGACAGTTGTGCCGAGCGCACCCCCAAACGATAGAGATCGCGAAGAACGCCCAGATCTCCGTCCAGGTCGTAGCTGCCTTCGATATCCAGTACCGCGGCTATTTTGCCTTTGGCGCGAATCTTCAGCACATCGTCGGCGTTCAGCGCGAGTTCCACCCGATCGCGATTCAATTCCAGTTGCAGAAGGGCATGATCGATGCGCCGCAACGCCTGCTTGGTCTCGAAGCGCCCCGGATAATACTCCTCGGGGATATAGACAGAGCAGAAGAAGGCGCCTTCGCCGCCTTCGCGCGCGCGCGGCAGGTCCCAGTAGCCGTTCGTCTTGCGCGTGCCAATACTGCCGCCCTGATAGAACTCGCGGTCGAGCGCATGTACGTGACCATCGAAGACCAGCGCACGCTTATGGATTGCCAGAGCTTTTGCAGAGATGTGCGGAGCGGGCCCGCTCAGATCCTGAGCGGCACTGGAGCGGAGCAGGGGATCGAAGGCCATGATCGCGGGCATCAGGGCGGAATAGCCCAGAAAGCGGCGCCGGGTTAGCATCAGGTACTCCTCAACTTCAAGTCTCAAGTGCGGGCGTACTGCGATTCAGTGGGAGCCTCATACCTTACTGTCAGGTGAGGAGTTTCGAGACGTTGGTTGAGGCGATGGCGGGAGAGCAGGCCGGCCTCCAGAATTCCGCTGGTCAGTAAGGTACGGCGCACCGGATAGGGCGCCCTGCCAGTTGTTAGCATCTGCTCGATCTTTGCTGCCAGGCATGCTGTGTAGTTCACGTTGGGAGCAGGCGCACGGAAAAACTGCGTGGAGACCAGCCCCGCGCCTGCCAAGCGCGCCGAGAAGGTGAAATCGTTGTTGGCGCCGTTGAGCATGAGCAGTGCGGCGCGCGTTCCGTCGTTGTACTCGATGCAGTATGCAGCCGGATTCTTTGACCAATTGGGGCAGCACGCCCGCGGCCACCATATCCTGAGGGCGCCCGTCGAGCACAGTGAGGCCGAGGGGTGAGTCGCTGCGAGACAATGCGGAGCTGAGCAGTTCCTTGGACCAGCGGCCGGACTCACCAGCTTCCCAGACGTCATCCCCCTCGAGCAACTGCACCGCCTTGACGCCACTCTCGCCTCCTTTGCGCCGCTCCAACATGGACTGCATGGCTTCCAGGGCGTCGAAATCCATTCCGTCCAAAGGAGCCATGCCGACCATCACCGCTTCCTGAACCTGCGCGCCCAGGGGCATGTCGATGTCGGGCAGGCGCCATGTCAAAGGCAGCCAGGAGCCGGCAAGCAGGGGAAACTTGAGGCGCTCCGAAGTAGCGACCATGCTTTGCGCTTCCGCGAAGCTGAAGGAGAGACTTTCGTGATTGAAGTAGGGAACGGCGCGGCCCTCTTCTTCAAACACCTGGACGCACTGCTGAAAGAAGTCATAGCGTGGATAGAGGATTTGGTCGCGGTCGTTGCGCGGATAATCGCCCTGTTCGACGATTGCGAGCACGGCGTCGACGGCAAGATGGTCGCCGCCGCAGCGCAGCGCTTCAGGGATATCGGCGCATAGACGGAAGCCGAACTCCCGCGATCGTCCGGCGCTCAGATCAGCCGGTGGACCGGAGTCTTCATGAGGCACGCGGGGAGCTTCGCGGCCTTGCAGGGGCGCAGGGGGTTGCACGCTCTGCGCGACCTCAGGATGCCAGTCCGCCTGGCTCTTCGCTGCCGTCCGTGACCGATGGACAAGCGATGCGGGCTCAGAAACCTGCGCCGGCCGAGGTTCGATGTACATGGAAACCACCTGCACGTTGGGTATGTGCCAGTCTCCGTCCTGCGGGTAGCCCACCAGGAATCGATCCGCGATCGATTGCAGATTCGCTCCATAGTGGTAGGCATTGCCGATGATCGCAACGCGCAGTGGGCTGCTTTCCTGTGCAACGGCGGAGCTAAGAAGCGGGCGGTATGCCAGCATGGCCGGCGTCAGGACGGAGTAGCCGAGGAAGCGGCGGCGAGTCAGCATTATGTCCTCCGAAGGGTCGATGGGCCGGGTTGATAGTGGATGTCAAGCTGGGGTGTCGGCAGGCGTTGCTGCCCCTTGAACAAGCTATCGATCCCTTCGCAAAGCAGACCGGTGGTGAGCAGGGTGCGCTCCACCGGGTAGGGTTCCTTGCCGGTCAGCATCATTTGCTCGATATAGTGCACAAGCGGATCGAAGTAATCCTCGAGCGTCTCGCCGTGGTTCCTGCGGGAGAGATACATCATGGTGGAGAGCGGGTGCGCGTGGCCTTCGATGGAGGCGGAGAAGGTGAAGTCCTCGACCAGACCATTCATGAGCATAATCGTGCAGCGCAGTCCGTCCCTGTGTTGATAGTGATAAGCGACCGGGTCTGGCGCGAGGGCCTTCATCGCGTCGAGCGTTGGATAGATGCTGGTGAAGCCCGCTCGACTGGGGGTTAGCGTTTGACTGCGGCACAAGCATGCCGTGAACAGCGCCTGCGACCACACGCCCTGCTGGTGGGCCTTCCAGAAGTTCTCGCCGCGGTAGGCCTGCAGCCAGGCAACTCCGGTTTCGCCGCCCTTGCGCCGCTCCACCATGCACTGGATCGTCTCCAACGCGTGGATGTCGTAACTGTCGAGGCCACCGAAGGCGACGCTCATGGCCTCGCGGACTGTAGCTCCCAGAGGAAGATCGACCGCGGGGATGCGCCAGGTAACGGGCAGGCTCGAACCGGCCATGAAGGCAAACCCCATCTGACACGCCGTATCGTACATTTTTTTTGCATAGGCCCAATTCCAGGAGAAATGTTTGTCGAGATAAACCGGAACGCAGCGGCCGCTGGCGCGGAAGACTTCGACGATCTCCTCGAAGAACCGGTATCGCGGATACTCCGTCTGCCCTTTTTCATTGCGCGGATAGTCGCCCTGTTCGCCGATGTAGATCACGCCGTCCACGGCGAGTTTGCCTGTACCGCGGGTCATGGCTTGTCCTACCGTGGGATAGACCTTCATCTTGGGATGACGCTCCGCGCGCTCCGGAACGAGATCGCCTTCGCCTCTTTGCTCGACAAAGATGGAGACGACATCCATCTGGGGATGGTGAAAGACACCTCCGAAATTGTAGCCATCGAGAACGCGGTCGATGATGTGCTGCGTATGCAGATGCGTTTTATAGATATTGGCGACCACGGCGATCTGGGGCCGCTTCGCTGTTGTTGCGGTTTGCGTCATGCGAGAGATCCCTTTCTGCAAATAGGAACAAGGGCAAGCGGTTGAAGCAGGTTTCAGATATATCCCAACCACGCCGCAGGTATCGAGAGTTGGGATTTAGAAGGACAGCCGCCCTTGCAATTCCAATATCCGCATGGGGCCGGCGGTGGTGATGTTGCCAAAAGTCGGCGAGGTCCAGACTCCGTTCGGCGGACCCCAATCGACATGGTTAAAGGTATTGTAGGCATCGGCTCTGAACTGGAAATTGAGGCGCTCGTAGATGTTGAAGGTCTTGGCCAGGGCCGAGTTCAAATTGATGGTTCCAGGGCCGTAGAAGGGATTGCGCGCCGCGTCGCCGTAGGTGTATTGCGCTGGAAGAGCGAATGCATTGCTGTTGACGCAGGCAACCAGCACCGAGCCACAGCTCCCGGAGTGGATCGGACCGATCTGGTCAGGCCGCTGACTTAACTGGCCGGTATTGGCCTGATCCGAGCTGATGGTCGCGTTCACCGGATTGCCCGTCTGGATGGTCCCGATTCCGCTGAACGACCAGCCGCCGAGCACGGTGCGCAGAAACATATTCGACGAATTGCGCAGGTAGGGAATCTCCCACACAAAGTTGCCTACAAAACGATGGCGCAAATCGTCGTTGGAGTTCCCATAATCAGACTTCGGATCGTAAGGATTGACGATGGCGCCGCCGCCGGTCGAATAGATTCCCATATCCAGGCTGTGCGACCAGGTATAGCTCAACTGCGTGCTCAGGCCCCTATGCATCCGCTGAGTGAAGACGATATTCATGCCGTTGAAGTTGGAGTTCTCCATATTGCGGATGTCCTGAATATTTCCGAAATTCTGGTTGGGACGGCGCGCCTGGATGGCGCCGGGACCGGGGAAGGGCGCATTGAGCTGCAAAGTCGTATCCAGATGGGAGGTGTGGTTGCCCTCGTATTGGATGTCGATACCGGCGTCGGGCCAGAGACTCCGCTCCACGTCGAGGCTCCACTGCACCATCATCGCCGACGGATAATGAGGATCGAGGGTGCGAATGTCGGGTTTGGCATTGGTTCCGAGCGCGGACGCAGGGTTGGGATTGCTGAAGGTGATTACCGGGTTGGCCCTGGAGGTGTTGTAGGTAAAGTTGTTGGCAAACGGCGGATTAAGCGAAAGGATGGTGATCGGGTTCAAGGTGTCGGGACTGTAGTAAATGCCGCCTCCCATGCGGACCGCCCATTCAGGTGTGAGGCGATAGACGGCTCCGATGCGGGGCGCGAATTCCGCATGGTTAGGCAAGGTAAATTTGTACGGCGCCGGAGGATTGGGAATCAGAGCGGTCCCGGCCGCGTTGAGCACGTTGGCAATGCCGCTGGGACTCGTGGGCACGGTCGGCAACTCATAGCGAAGGCCGATATTGAGGCTGAGCTTGCGCATGGCGTTCCACTTGTCCAGGACGAAAAAGTCGTCCTGCCACTGCAAACCTGAAGACTGCGGCTGCGGAACCGGCGTGGTATCGCTGATGATCAGGCCGCGCATGAAATCCGCCGCGGCGTCGCCGGTCATGGTGCCGTTGAGGGTAAAGCTGCCTCGAGGACTGTTTTGCGCGTACCGCGTGGTGTAGACACGAGCGATGTCGAGGCCGGCGATGACGTTATGCGATCCATGGTTCCAGCTGAGTGTGTCGTTGCCGCTCCAGTATTCATCGGTCTGCGACGAGTTACGAGCGGCGCTGCCGGTCCCGGTGTAATTGCTGATCGTAACCGAAGGATCGCCCGGATTTCCCGGTGGGTTGGTGTAGCCCGGAATAGTAAGGACACTCAGTTGGCTCTGGAGCGACGGATTCCCGTAGTAGCCATTGGCGCTTCGGATAGAAACCTGATTGCGGCCGATCAGAAACTGATTGACCAGGTTGGGAGTAATCACCTGGGTATAGCCCAATACGAAATTCGCTTGCCGGCTCGGTGTGTACGAAGAGTCGGGGAAGAAGACTGCGCCGATATAGGGATCGGCTTTCATATAAGCATAGCGGAAATAGAGCCGGGTATTGTCGTTGATGGTTTCGTCAAGCCGGCCAATGTACTGATCCCAGGGATCGGCGCTGCTGGTCGAGTAGTTGAGGTTTTGGGTCACTCCACCCAGATTCGGTGTGGGTGGCATGAAGTTCAATAATTCGAGCGAATGCGGATTGATGCATTGCGGCTGAATCACATTCCCAACGATGCAAGCGGGATTCACCGGGTCGGAAAGCTTTACCGGCTTAGGCGCGCTCAAGAGGGCGCGGAAGTCTCCGCTCCGCTCCGGCCCCGTCATCACGGTATAGATTCCCGCCGTCTTGGCGATCTGCCGCCGCCCCTGATAGTCGAACATGAAGAATGTCCTGTTCCTGCCGTTGTAAAGTTTGGGCACAATCACCGGGCCTCCGATCTCGCCGCCAAACTGGTTTTGATTGAGAGGATTCTTGGCCGTGCCCGGCTGATCGAAGCGCCCATGCGCTGCAAGAAATCCGTTCTGGTTGGCTTCGGTGATCACACCGTGAAAATCATTCCCGCCGGCCTTGGAAATTGCGTTCACGTGAACGCCAAGATGGCCGCCGTATTGCGCGGAGTAAGTTCCCGTCTGCACGCTGAACTCCTGAAGCGCATCGGGGGAGGGTGGAAAATCCACGGTAACGTGAATGCTGTTCATCAGCGTCACGCCGTCGAGCGAGATGTCCTGCTGTTCGCCGCGGACACCAGGTCCGGCGAAGGATTCGCCGGGTGGATCGCCGACGGTAACGTCGCCGGATTGTTGGACTCCAGCAGTCGTGAGCGCCAGTTTGAGCGCGTCATCGCCGACTACAGGTAGCGAGGCAATCGTCTTGGTCGACAAAGTTTGAACCAGCGAGGCATCGTCGGTGGCGATCGCCGGAGGTGCGCTACTCACGGTCACTTCGCTTGTGACCGCTCCCATTTGGAGTACGAAGTCGGTACGAACCGTGTGATTGACTTCAACCAACACGTTTGTATGCACCAGCTTTTGAAATCCGTTGGCTTGGACCGTGATCGTGTAAGTGCCTACCGCGACGTAAGGCAGCACATAGTCGCCCGTACCGCTGGTAACGCCCTTAAAGGCGACTTTGGTGGCATCCTGAACAGCGATCACGTTTGCCCCTGGAACGACGGCGCCTGAGGCATCGGTTACCGAGCCTACCAGCGTGGTTGACGAGGCAACTTGCCCCCACATCGGCCTGATCAGGATCATGCAGCGGCCAGCAACGCAAAAGATTAACTTGCCCTTCATTGGGAAACCTCCTCGAATGTGTCACTGTTTTTCCCGTGGGCAACTTTGCCCTCCAATTTTCCAATCGAATCTTGCAGGTGCGCGCCAAGGGCGACGATGCCCTGGATGAATCACGTCGAATCGAGAAGACCTCCCGGCGAAAGAAGGAGTCTTCTCGGAATTCGCAAAAGCTATAAAATTTTGGCCGTTTGGGGTGTGCTGAATGCGAGTTTGGAGCAGGTGCGGTGTCTTCGCTACGTTCCGTACGGATCGTAACGGGGGGCTATGGGGCCTCGTAACATCCAGTTACGCCTTCGCTATCATCCCATCTCGCTGAAATACCCGGCTTAGAGGCTTTCGTCTTCGGCGCCCTAATCCGACGCTGCTTGACCGCCGGCGCTCCCCCAACGTCAATTCCAACTGCTCCCTGATTTGAAAACAGCCTATCCCGCTGTGGGGGTTTGTGATTTCCCACATCTGACGCAAAAAGCGCGTCAGATATGGGGCACCCAGGATTTGTTGAAAGGAGGAGCTTCAAGAATATCCACTGTCGGAGCCGAATCCGGAGACCCGCTCCCGAACGATATAATTTAGATACTTTGCATTCGCTCCAATCTTGATGATGGACAACCTCCATGAAGTAATGCAACTGATCGAGCACGGCTGGAGCCGTGTACACGCCCTGGTCGTAGGCGACGTGATGCTCGATAGGTATATCTGGGGAAAAGTGGAGCGCATCTCCCCGGAGGCGCCGGTGCCGGTGGTGCGCGCATCGCATCGCAGCGCTCAGCCGGGTGGCGCGGCCAATGTGGCCATGAATCTTGCCGGGCTGGGAGCGCGGGTGACGCTGCTTGGGTTTGCCGGCGGAGATGGCGACCAGCAAGCACTGGAGGAGTTGCTCGAAGCCGCGGGTGTTCGCTCGATGCTTACCCGGACCAGCGGCATCCCCACTACATCCAAACTACGTATTCTCAGCGGCAATCAACAGATGCTCAGGCTGGATACGGAATCACACGCTCCCCGCCCCGCGGACGCCTATACCGAGTTGCTCGGCCAATTTGAGAAGGCGCTCTCCGCCGCGGGCGTCGTTATCCTCTCCGACTACGCCAAGGGTGTGCTGACAGACGATCTGTGCCGCTCCCTTATTCAAAGATCGCGTCTCGTCGGGATCCCCGTGCTGGTCGATCCCAAGAGCCGGAGCTTCGAACACTACCGCGGGGCGACCACGATCTGCCCTAACTTGAGTGAGCTTTCACTGGCCACGCAAGAATCTTCCGGAGATGTGGAGCGGATTCTGACCGCGGCCCAGGGGATGATCGCCGGGTTGGATATTGAGTACATGACCGTCACGCTGAGCGAAAAGGGCATCGCTGTTCTCTACCCGGAGCGGCGAGCCGTGCTGCCCGCGGTGGCGCGTAACGTGTATGACGTCTCCGGCGCCGGCGACACCGTGATTGCCACGCTGGCTCTGGGCATCGCCGGAGGCTTGCCGATCGAGGCCGCGGCACAACTGGCCAATGTGGCCGCGGGCGTTGTCGTCAGTAAAGTTGGGACGGTCCCCATTCAGAGGCATGAACTGACCGGAGCGCTCTCTGAAGACATTGGACTGCACGCCGAGGAGAAGATTCTCTCACTCGATGATCTACTGATGCGCGCGTCCTCCTGGCGCTCACAAGGCAAGAGGATCGTCTTTACCAACGGCTGCTTCGACATCCTCCACATCGGCCACATTGCGCTCCTGGCTGAAGCCCGGCGCCAGGGAGACAAGCTGATCGTGGGAATCAACAGCGATCGATCTGTCCAGCGCCTCAAAGGTCCATCGCGGCCGATGATCGGCGAAAGGGAACGGGCACAGATGCTGGCCGCGCTTGCGGCGGTCGATTCGGTTGTGATTTTTGATGCGGATACGCCGCTGGCCATTATTGAAGCCATTCGTCCAGATGTTCTGGTGAAGGGTGGAGACTATACTGAAGCCGCCATCGTGGGCGCGGCCGAAGTTCAGGGCTGGGGAGGGACGGTTAAAATCATTCCTACCATCGAGGGCTTCAGTACGACAAAGATTATCGCTAAGGCAATCGCCTCATCGCCTGCATAATGATGGCTGCCGACATGGCCACGCGCCGCATTACTCTCTTGAGTTTTCGTACCTATGGCGATTACGTGCTCAAGGCGCCGTTTCTTCACGAACTCTATCGGCGGTATCCCAACGCCCAGGTGACTCTTCTGACCAATCGGAAGGGGGGCGATGTCTATCCCCTATTGGAATCGCGGCTTAAGGTGGTTGTAGTCGATCACGGGCAGCCAAGATCCGAGCTGTTGAGCAAGCTCTTGCGAGTTCCAGCGGCGGATCTGCTCTATGCCATGGACGACAGCCGCACCTCATTACTTTTAGCTCTACTGGTCCGGGGCAAGCGCAAGACGGGATGGGTCCAGGGGCTTAGCCGTCTCTACGCTGAAGGCGGCTACTTTGAATGGAAGAGTGTTCGCCCGTGGCTCTCCTCACTCGTACGCTTGGTTTTCGATCCGGGTAAAATCAGGCTTCCCGAAGACAAGTACGAGGCTGAGGTAGAGCTCGAGCTATTGGGAGTTAGCGGGAGCGGACGGCCCCTGGCCGAATATCGCAGCAGCTTCGCATATCCGCCCGCATCGCGGGCCGATGCGCCGTACATCTATTGCGCGGCGGAAGCCGGATGGATCGCGCGGCAGCTTACCGATGACCAATGGACAGGCATCATTACCGGCCTGCTGCGCGCGTTTCCGAGCCACTCCATCGTTGTTCATGGCGCCGCGGCCGAGATCAAAGAACTTGAGCAGACAGGCCGCGTTATCCGCTACGGGCAGAGATCGATCAGGCAGCTCTTTGAACAAATTTCGGGAGCGGACCTGGTGATCGCTCCGGATAGTTTTGCTCTGCACCTGGCTTCGCTGTACGGCGTGCCGGCGATCGGCTATTTTGGACCGGCCCACCCACACCGCTTCCGGCCAACCGGGCCGGGAAGCAGCAGCTTATTCCGCGAACCGGAATGTTCGCCTTGCCTGCAAAGGCGAGGCGTTGCCCCCTGCGCGAAAGGCCTGACGCAATGCGTATCGCTCGCCCAACTCTCCGCCGCCGACTTTGTCGCTGCCGCGGAGGCGGCACTTGTTTACCAAAAAGACTAGGAAGACTCCATGCACATCGCCGCCCTCACTCTTGAGCTCCGCATCGAACATTCTCAGTCTCTGAAGGACCGCCGGCAGGTTGTCCGCAGCCTCAAAGACAAGCTTCGTCATAGTTTCAACATATCCGTCGCGGAGCTGGATGAGGCAGTTACCTGGCAGTCGGCTACGATCGGCGTTACCGCGATCTCACGTTCCCGCGATTATCTCGCCGGGCTGATGCAGCAGGTGGAAAGAGCAGCTAACCGTATTGCCAACGATCTAGGCGCCGTAGTCAGCGATTCCTGGTACGGCTTTGTTGAAGAAGAATCGCTTCAAGACTAGCTTCGCCTGCGGTGGAAGCTGGACTTCAGTCTTCTGGCCTGAGGTTTGTCTTTGCCTTTCTTTCTGTCATTCCCGAAGGGAATCTGCTTCTGGTCTCTTTGGCATACTCGGCTTGTGGAGCATCGGGACTAGTTTACTTCCAGTGCTTGAGTTGCTTTCTTGCGTGCGATGGCGCTGCGTAGGTAGCGAGAGTGTTCAACTGCATGCTAACAGCAGATTCCCTGCGGGAATGACAGAAAGAAAAGCAAAGACAAAGAAGAAGGGCAGAAGCGGATTCTCTTCAGAATGAAACAAAGACAAGACGGACAGGAAGCTG
>CAVZEH010000024.1:0-300365 GCA_963774255.1 uncultured Acidobacteriaceae bacterium | reverse complement strand
ACGCCAGGCAAATCCGATGCGCGGCGAGAAGCGAAGCTTGGGATAGTTGCGCAGACCCGCAGGCAGTCCAGCCTGGGTGTTGGAAAGGACGGGGTGCACGGCGCTCCGTTCTGGGGCTGGCCCGTGGCATAGGGGTTGTTCACGCCGGCCGTGGGACAGGCATTGAAGTCCGCAAGGAAGGCCGGAGCCAGAATTGACGCGTGTCCGGCCGGATAGAGACCGACCGGAGAGCGGCACGCTCGTATCGAAATTGCCGATATCTCCATTGGGATCGTAGTAAGGCGGGTGGAGTTCGTAACGAATGCCGTACACCGCGGTGAAGTTGGGAGTCACCTTCCAGTTGTCCTGGGCATAGAGGGCGTAGGAAGTCGTCTGTCCGCCATACTCGCCGGGCAGGTTGTCCACCTCGCTCTGGTAGGGAGTGCCAAGCAGGAAATCCGCAAATTCGTTGCCAGTAAACATGCCGTTGAAGGTGAAGGTTCCGTAGTTGTCCGTAGAAGCTGGTCGGAGGAGCGGCGCGCACGTAGCGGATGTCCATGCCGAACTTCAGTGTGTGCGCTCCCGCACCCAGGTAAGATTGTCATTGTATTGAAAGAGCCTTCCGGCCGAGTTGTCGGTGAGACGCGCGGCATTGAGTGACGTGAGATTGCTGAAGTTGAGCTCGGTGATGCCGTTGAATGGATACGTAGAGACGACGCCGTTAAAGGCTGCTGCGTTGGTGATGGAAGCGCCGTCAAACGAATTGCTCTTGCCATAGGCTTCCAGGGTGAATCCGAAGCGGAACTCGTTGATGAGGTTCGGAGTGAAGTTGTAGCTGAAGGATGTAACGAGAATCCGGTACCGGTCGTACAACGTGCTCTCCGGGACAAGCAGGTTGTTCGGGCTCAGCAGGCCGATATTCTTCCACGTGTAGCGCCCGAAGAGCAGCGCCTTCTGCCCGAAGTAATGGTCCACACGGGCATCGAACTGATTCGAGCTGTAGTTGTTGGGAAGATTTGCAATGTAGTTGTACCCAGCCCCCTTTCCGCGGCCGCCACGCTTGTCGTGTTGCCGTAATTCGGAGAAGGAAAGAGCTTCAGAAACGCCTGCGCCGAGGAACTGATGGACGAGAGCGTATTGTTGGGATAAGCGCCCCCATAGGGATTCTTGAGAGCCGGCTCCTGGCTGAAGTTTCCCTGCTTCATCAGGTCGGTCGGCACCAGGCCACTGCACGGTTTTGGCCTGAGGATACTGGAATCCTTCGTAGGTTGCGAAGAAGAAGGTCTTATCGTGGCCGTTGTACAGTACGCAAAACCACGGGACCGCCGAGGCTACCGCCATAGTCGTTGCCGACTTTCTTGGGCTTAACCAGCGATCCGAAGGGCTTTGCATCGAAGCCGCTGTTCTGGAAGTACCAGAAGCCCGCCCCATGAAGCTGGTTCGTACCGCTTTTGGAGATGGTGGTGATTTCGCCTGGTTGGCCGAACTCAGCGTTGTTGGCCACACCATCGACGCGAATCTCGGAGATCGATTCGGCAGAGGGAAACGCATCCGAGAGTGGCACATTGCTGAGCACATTCTGCGCGGAGATACCATCCACCGTAGTCTCGGACTGCGAAGGAAGTCCGCCTTGAATCGAGAAGTTAATGGAGGGTGTTCCGCTGGCTGTCGGAGTCGGTGGAAACGGACCCGAGTCGGCCTGAACGCCGGGTAGCGCCTGAATCACGTTCAGCGGGCTTGTGCTTCCCGCGCCCCGATAGTTGGCCGGCAAGCTCAACACCTCGCGGGCGTCGAGGCTTGCGGCAATGCTCGGCGTATCGGTGGTGATGGCTCCGGCATCGGCGGCGTTCACCGTCACCTCCTGTTTGAGATTATCGACATGCAGCACGACATCCACGCGGAGTTCCTGACGCGCGGAAAGCTGCAGGTTCTCTTCCGTATTCGTGCCAAACCCCGGAGCTACCACCTGCAACCGGTAACGTCCCGGCTCCAGGTTCAACACCTGGTAGGCTCCCTTCGCGTCGGTCATCGCCGTATGCTGCGTCGCAGAATCCTGATTCGTCACGTGAACCTGGGCTGCGGTCATCACGGCGCCGCTGCTGTCTCGCACCGTTCCGATGATCGAGCCCTGCGTCGACTGGGCTTCGGCGCAAACTCCTTCGATCAGCAGGCCGGCGAATACGATCACCAGTACGCGTATCCAATTTCTGGGCATTTCTAACCTCTTGAAGACTCTGGAAGTCACTCAGCTGGATTTCATAGAATGGGCACTGTTCGCATTCATACCTGGAAGCAGTGCAGGTCTGGGCGCAGCCAGCGGGACTCCGGAGTGGAGGTCCGGTCATCCTGCGGATTGAGGCAGAGGTTTTGGTTTTAGCGCACGGGACCGGTGGAAGCGCGCACCGTGAGAGTTGGGTCGAAGACGGTCGAAGAACGAACCGCTGTTGTCTTGTTTTTCTGATCAATCCCGGTGAGAAGGATTTCGACCGCGAGTTTCCCCATGTCTTCGAGGGGCTGACGCATGGTCGTCAACGCGGGGCTTATAAATTCCGCGTTGGAAATATCGTCGAAACCGATCACCGAACAACGCCCCGGAACATCCCATCCCGATTCGTGGAGGGCGCGGATCGCTCCGCCGCTGCGAGGTCATCGAAGGCCGCCAACGCGGTGAAGGGGCGATTGCCGCCAATCAGATCAAGAGTGAGGCGGTAACCTTCGAAAAACGTCGAGTTGGCCTCGGGAAGACTCCGGATCTCCGCCACAAGTTCCGGACGGATGGCGAGATTCACCTGCTTGGCGAAGCTCTGCATCCCCTTCCAACGCTCCATACCGTCGGGATTATGTCCTGGACCGCGCAGAACCGCAATGTTCCGGTGCCCCAGCCGATACAGATGCTCCATCGCACGGAACCCGCCGCCGACGTTATCGATCAAAACCCTGTGTATATTCGCCGCAGAAATCCTGTACCCGATCACCACGCAAGGCACCTGTGCAAAGCCGTCGAATAGCTTGTGATCGAAGCTCGTCCAGTTGGGAACAAGGATCAGGCCCTCGATCCTGCGCTCCCGCACCAGCTTGGAATAGCGTTGAAAGAGTTCTGTTTTGTTCTGCACGCTCATGATCAAGGGCAGGAACGCGGTTGGTTCAATCGATGATTGGATCCCCTTCAGCAGCCGCGTGCAATAGGGATCCGCAATATCGAAGATCATCACTCCTATGGTCTGACTCTGGCGGCTTTTCAGGCTGCGCGCCATCAGGTCCGGCGAATACTTCAGCCTGCGTGCCGTCTCTTCCACGCGTGCTCGGGTGGCCGGAGAAAGATTCTGCGCAAGCAGCGAACGGTTGAGCACAATCGATACCGTTGCGATGGAGACTCCGCTCTCGCGAGCGATGTCGCGCAGCGTCACATTGCCGCGCGCATGCCTCAGCGCCGGAATTTTCTTCGGCCAGTTCACAGCCTCAACTCCTTCGTCGGAACAGTTTCCACTGTGTCCCTAAAAAAAACATAAGAGGAAAGACAAGACGGGTGGTTAAGGTCGCATGAAAATTAAAACGTTTTAATCAGCCATTTGCGATGGTTCTGTCATCATTATTTGATAGAACAAGCCTGAGGAATAGCACCTTGCAGATGAAATCTCTCTTTACCTGTGCGCTGATCGCCGGCAGTCTCGGGATTGGCTTCTTTCACAAAGCAGGAGGCGAGGAGCGCTCTACCGCCGGCTCCCTCCAAGCGAGGCTACCCAACGGCCGCATGGTCACCCCTCAGGGCAAATGGATTCCACTTGCTCCCTATCCCTTCGCTCTTGCAATGCGTCCGGATGGAGAACAGATTACCGTGCCCGCGATCGGCTTTCCTTTTTCTCTCAATGTTGTCGATGGTGTTGAGACAGGGACGCCTCAGGTCACCCGATATCCTCACGTTCGAAAGAATGATCCCGATGTGCAGGTTCACACCGGCGTGGTTTATTCACCGGATGGCAGCCTGCTCTACGATGCCACCGGCAATAGCGGAGCAGTTGACATCTGGTCCGTCCAGGGCTGGCGCCGCATGGGGCGGATTTCGCTCGACGGACTTACCGCGGGAAAGAATTATGCGAAGAGCTTCGCTGCATCCCTTGTACTTTCCCCGGATGGTTCCACTCTCTATGTTCTCGACCAGGGAAACTGGCGCGTGGTGGTCATTGACGTCAAATCGCGCGCACGAATGTCCTCATGCCCAACCGGCTCTAACCCTTTCGCCCTTGCACTCTCTCCCGATGCGACTCACCTTTATGTAACCAACTCTGGGCTTTTCGAATACAAGACAGTTCCAGGCGTGGATGCGAGCGATATCATCGGCACGGGTCTGCACTTTCCTCCTTTTGGCTATCCTTCCCGGCAGGCTCGCAAAGGCGCGAGAGTTGAGGGCCGTTCGATTCCCGGCCTCGGTAGCGAGAACGATCTTCGTGGAAGCTCACTCTGGACCTATGATGTCGCCCATCCAAAGGCCATTCAAGTGGCGGCCAAGCTTCGTCTTGGAGGCTTCATTCGCGCGGGCGCTCGCGGCATGATCGGCGGAGCATCGCCCTCCGGCGTCGCGGCCGGTGCCAACGGCGTCTACGTGGCGCTGGCGCACGACGATGCGGTCGCGGTGATCTCTCCGGACGGCAAAACCCTGCGCAATCAGATCATGCTGACTCCGTTCCAAGACCCCGAGTTTTACGACGCGCAGGGCAGGTCCCTTCGAGGTGTCATGCCTGCGGCAATTGCACTCGGCGGCGAACGAATGTATGTCGCCGAAGCCGGAATCAACGCGGTCGCGGTAGTGGACATGGCCAACAAAAGAGTCCTCGGACATATTCCGACTGGATGGTATCCCGCGGCGCTCGCCGTATCGAAAAATGGCCAGTCTCTCTATGTCGTGAACAGCAAAGGAAAGGGTTCCGGTCCGAACGGAGGGGACTCGTTCCCCACCAGTGCTCCGGGACACTATATCGGCGAGCTCGAATACGGCAGTCTCTCGGTCGTCTCGCTCCCGGTCACTGCGGAGGCGCTCGCGGCTGACACCACGACGGTGATCCGGAACAACGAAGCGGCGCTGGTTACCGACCGCCATCTTCCTCGGCTGCATCACGTATTCCTGATTGTTCGCGAAAATCGCACCTTCGACGAAATTCTAGGCGACCTGCCCAAGGTCAACGGCGATCCGTCCCTAGGTCGCTACGGCATGCACGGATGGGTCCAGGAAAACACCGCATTGCATGATCTGCATGTAACTCCCAATGCGCACGCGATTGCGCAAAGGTTTGCCATCAGCGATGCCTTCTCCACTGACAGCGACGTCTCCGCAGACGGGCACCGCTGGGCTGTGGGCGTTGCGCCCACACCTTGGCTGGACGTGGCCTGGACCTCCCGCTATGGCGGACGTAGAACGGACGACTTCTTTGGACCCGCGCCGGGACGCCGCGCGCTGGGTGGAGGAGCCGACGCCCCCATGCCGGAAGACGAACCGCAGTTCGGAACCCTCTGGGAACACCTCGCAGGATCCGGCCTCACGCTGCGCAATTATGGGGAAAGCCTGGAGGTTGAAGGAAACGCCGAGCGCTTTGGCACAGAGCCCGAAGGGCAGCGCCTCATCCTGAATTCGCCCGTGCTGGAGCCGGTCTTTTTGTCCACCGATCGGGCGTATTCCACCATTAACCTCGGTATTCCCGATCAGCTCCGATATCAGGAATTCGCAAAGGATTTCACATCGCTCGTCGCAAAAGGCAGGGCGCCGGCGGTTACCATGATCCGGCTGGGGAACGATCACACGGGTGCACCCCGGCCCGGCGATGGCTATCCGTACCGGGCCTCGTATGTAGCCGACAACGATCTCGCGTTGGGAAAGATCATCGAAACGATTTCGCACAGCGCCATCTGGAAAGACAGCGCCATCTTTGTGACGGAAGATGATGCGCAAGGAGGAGTCGATCATGTGGACGCCCATCGGAGCGTCCTGCTGGTGATCAGTCCCTGGGTGCGCCAAGGTTACGTTTCGCACCGTTACAGCAGCATGCCGAGCATCCAGAAGACGATGTATGAGCTCCTGGGATTGGGCCCGCTCAATCTGGAAGACGCCCTCGCCGCGGACCTCGGCGATATGTTCACCGATGCTCCCGACCTGCGGCCGTTTACCGCCGAGCCGTCGAATCTCCGCGTCTTCGATCCGAAGCAGGCGCGGATCGCCCGCCCCAAGACTGCCGCGGAAGCGCACGCCCTGCTGGATATCGACGATGCCCGCGAGATTCGGGCCGATTTTCATAAGAAACAAACGCAAAAGGGTTTGACGCGGAAGCCCTCTGAAGAAGATTCGCCGCTCTCCGTATTGAGGACCTCACCTTCCAGGTGATGTATTCCAAGGGTCCTTGGCAATACACCATTTTGAATGGCTTGTTCCGGGTCGTTGAACCGAGGAACGATGATTGTACTCATGGGAAATCTTTGTCGAACCACGGTTCGAGCTGGCCGTAGAGGCGTAGGATGATGAACCAGCCTTTCCCCGGGACGGTCTGAACCCAGTTGGCCTCATGACCCGCCGGTGCGGTAGGGCCGAACCAGACTTCCACCGAGGTGTCGGGATTGACGCAGTTGAGAATGGACCGTGATCGGGCATTACGGTCTATCGCGTAGCATCCATCACTGCCCAGAGAAGTTAGCGACTGATGCCGATTGGTAATCAGTTCGATGAGTTTTTGTCATGCAACGATGACGCCATTCGACAATCTACTTTATTAGCTTGGTTTGGCAGTGCGGTGAAGTCCAACGGATGGTTCCCGCGCTTGAACCGAGCCACTCACGGGAGGATTCGTCGTTATGTCAAAGCCTTTGGAAAATAAACTTGCTCTTGTCACTGGATCGTCGCGCGGCATCGGAGCCGCGATTGCAGTTCGTCTGGCCGCCGAAGGTGCTCACGTTATCGTCAACTATGCCGCAAGCCCGGCACGCGCGGAACAGGTCGTGTCAGAGATCACCAAAGCTGGCGGCCATGCGGAAGCCGTGCAGGCTGACCTGAGCACGGTGGAAGGCACCAAAGCTCTCGCCGCGTCTGTTGACAAGGCGTTCGGCGGCAAGTTTGGTGGTCGCCTTGACATCCTCGTCAACAATGCAGGCACGGTGGACTTTGGCCCCTTCCTCGAGTCCGCCGAAGACTCTTACGACAAGCACTTCAACCTGAACGTGCGCTCGCTGATCGCGCTGACCAAAGACATTGCTCCGCGCATGATCAAGGCCGGATGGGGCCGCATCATCAACATTGGGTCCTGCCATGGTGAAGCAGCGGCTCTACCTGGCGTAACGATGTACGTTGCCACCAAGTTCGCGGTGCGAGGTTTCACGCGCGCTCTTTCGCGCGAGCTTGGCCCCACAGGCGTGACCGTCAATAACGTGCAGCCGGGGGCGATCGATACAGAGTTAAGCCCGGATGACAATGGCCCGGCAGCCCAGACGATGAAGAAGCTGATGAGCGTCGGCCGCTTCGGTAGGCCGGAGGAGATCGCGTCCGCGGTGGCCTTCCTCGCGAGCCCGGAATCGGCTTTCATTAACGGTGAAAGCCTGACGGTCGATGGCGGTTGGAACGCGTAAGGTGCAATGCGGCACGTTCCGGCGTGCCGCATCGATTAGCTGTTCGCGCAACAAGCTGATTCGAGCAGTTGGCGCGCATCGCTTCGAATAGCCTTGCATTCCTTCTCGACGAGCCTGACAAATCTCTGGAGCGTGGATGGCTGCGAGTCTTTGCGCCAAGCCAGTACCAGATCGGCCTTGTAGTCATCGTGCTGCAGGCGAAGGAAACGGACTCCTACGGGGCGCTGATTCATGGCGCACGCAGGGATCAGTGCGATGCCCTGACCTGCGGCTACCAGCGTGAACAATGTGTGCATGAAATCGGCTTCGCTCGCTACCTTAGGGGCGAAGCCGCTCTTTTGGCACATGCCAAGAATCGCGTCATAGACGGTGGGAGCGCCATCCCGCTGAAGAAGGATGAAAGGTTCTTCGGACAACTCTTCGATCTTGAGTTTCCCTCCCGCAAAGCGATGAGCCGTGGGAACCGCAACAACCAGTGGTTCCCGGAGGATCGACTTCACTTCAAGATCAGGAGCCAGCTTCTTCGAGAAAGGCAGACGTGTGATGCCTACGTCGATCTCCCCCTGTAGAAACGCCAACTCCTGCCGGGGAGGGTTCATCTCCCGAAGCAGAAGCTGAACGCCGGGTTGGATCTCCTTATACTGCTGCACCATCCGCGGCAAAAATCCATATGACGCCACACTGCAGAACGCGAGCGTCAGCGTTCCGAACTCTCCGCGTGCGGCGCGTTGAGCAGCTTCAGCCGCATGATCGGCCTGCTGCAGGGTTCGCAGCGTCTCTTTATAAAAGACCTCTCCCTGTGCCGTCAGTCGAACCGTCCTGCCGGAACGTGCGAAGAGTTCGACGCCAAGCTCCTGCTCCAACTGCGTCAATGTCTTGCTGATCGCTGGCTGGGTGACGTGGAGAAACCGCGATGCCTCGCGAAATCCCTTCCGCTCGGCCACCGCGACAAAGTACCGTAGATGCCTTAGCTCCACTGACAACCTCTGAGAATCATTCGACCCATATCGTGCGCATTATGCGAATTATCCGACTTAATCCATTTTCTCAAAGGCCGGTTGGCCGTGTCCTTCTAATGCCGGAGAATGTGCTTCTCGTCAGCAACAATTCTCGATTGGTGATGAATCGCCAAATCACTCCGCGACCGCTCTAGCTGCATCGGAAGAACTCCCGTTTTCGGGGTCGTTCCACCTTTTCTTTGGTGTGCCATTTGACCGAGTTTTGATCCAGGGGCACAAACCAAACCCCCAAAGCATAGGTGGGGCCAACCTTTAGCTAGATAATCCCCTCAGAATACTTCATGGACTCGCCTCTCGTGCCTCGCGATTCCTTTGAGCACGAAGGTCAGAAGCTCAAAGCTTGCGAAGAAAATCTCCGCCGGTATCACCAGCTTGCCTTGACAGGCAGGCTCGTCGGCGCGACTATGCACGAAGTCAACAATCGCCTGGCGGCCCTCACTAACCTCATCTCCCTGGCAAAAACCCTCGCCCAATCTCCGCTGCAGAGCGTCGAATATCTGGATGAGGCGGATCTCCAGCTTCGCAGCCTTGGGGAGATCACCAGCAGAAATCTCGCCTTTGTGCGCCTGGATACGGAAGCCAAAGAGATCGACCTGGTGGAGTTGGCTACTTCGGCGCTACGTCTTCACGACCAACAAATTGTAAAGAAGAGGATCAGCATCCAGAGGCGATCTTCCGAAGCGGCGTTAGCCCTTGTGAAGCGAGGCGAGATCTTCCAGGTATTCACTAACCTTCTTCTCAATGCGATTGAGGCCTTGCCGCATTCGGGGAAGCTTTATGTGCGCGTTTCCATGCGTCATCCAAATGCCATCGTTACAATCGCGGACAATGGGAACGGCATTCCCGATTACATGCGGAAGACGCTCTTCGATTCGTTCAAAAGCGACAAGTCCGAAGGGAACGGCCTTGGTCTTTGGATCGCGAGAGAAATTGTGAACGGGCACGGCGGCACAATTCAATATCGCAGCAGTAGTGTGCCCGGCAGGAGTGGGACCATATTCCGAATCTCGTTACCGGTCCGAAAAGCTGCTTGAATCCACCCGCCTGGCTAGTTCCCGGGCGTATCGTATGCCGTGGAGATCGGCAGAAACACGCGAACAGAGGTGCCGTGATTTTCCGAACCGTTCCTGCTTTCAATGTCGATCCGGCCACCGTGGCCCTCCACGAATTGCTTGGCGACAAACAACCCAATGCCTGTGCCTACCGTAGTTCGGGTCGTAAAGAAAGCGTCGAACACCCTCGGCAGATCATGGGCAGCGATCCCGACGCCATCATCCTTAATGGTGAGACCAATGCCGTCCGCTGATTCTCGGGTATCTTCGACGGAGATGGCCAGAACGCCCCCGGCCGGCATCGCATAAATCGAGTTCGCGATCAGGTTCGAGATTACCTGCATCATCTCGCCGCGACGCAACACGACAGTTCTTGACGAATTCAGTGACCTTCTGATTTCAATACCAGCGGCCGCACACCGTGGCTCGTAGATCGTGATCGCGTGCAGAACGATTTCCGCGAGGGAGGTTCTTTTCGCCGACGTATGTTCCCGGTAATAACCCAGCGTCTGCTTGGCGATGTGCGAGACCCGGCCGAGTTCTTCTTCGGCGGAGCTGAGGTAATTGATCCCTTCCGGGGTGGTAATCATGGGACGAAGAAGGTAGAGCAGGTTCATCACCGCTTCGAGAGGATTGTTGACTTCATGCGCGAGCGTCGCGGCCATCCGGCCAGTCGCCGCAATCTTCTCGGCTTGCAACAAGGATTGTTCGATCCTCTTGCGTCCCGATATATCGCGGAGAATCTTCGAAGCTCCAATGACCCGTCCCTGTTCGTCCTTCATTGGAGACACAGTCAGAGACACATCGAGCAAGCGGCCGTCTTTTGTGAGCCGCACGGTTTCAAAGTGCTCGACCCGTCGCCCGGCCCGAATGCTTTCGATGATGGTCTTCTCGTCAGAATGGAGGTGCTCGGGAATGAGCTTGAGAATCGACGAACCGATCATCTCTTCTGCCGAATAGCCGAAGACCCGTGTGGCGGCCGCATTCCAGCTTGTAATGATGCCGTTGAGGTCTTTGCTCAAAATCACGTCGTCGGAGGATTCGACTATGGCTCCGAGTTCTGCAAGGAGCTTCGAACTTTCGCGCAGAGTCTCCTCACCCCGCTTGATTTGCGTGATATCCCGCATCGTGCCCAAGATTTCCCCTGCCGGACCTTCCGTCTGTACCTGAAGCTGCCCTTTCGCTTCGATCCAACGGAGAGTCTTGTCCGGCAGACAGATCATCCCCTCAAAGTCGAATGGCTCACCGTTTTGCAGAGTGGATTCGAGGGCTCGTTGAAAAGCCTCTCGGTAATCCGGGTGCACCACCTCGCTCAGGAACTCGGCACGGTTGATCGGGGCATCTTCGGGTTTCCGTCCGAAGATCTCGTACATGAAGTTATTTTCCCAACTCGCTCGATCTTCAGCAGTGTGCCACACGAAGACTCCAAGCTTCGCGACGCCGGTAGCCAGTTTGAGCCTTGCTTCGCTCGCGCGAAGACGACGAGCCCCCATCACGATTTCGGTGGTGTTGCGGAAAGCATCGTAGACGCCTCCGATCCTGCCGTTCTCATAGACGGGGATGAGGGAGTAATTCCAATAGTGGTCCTCAAGCACTCCGTTGAACAGGATCGGGATGAACATATTGTCCCGAACCGCAGTTTCACCCTGGTAGAAACAGGCTTCTAGATCGCCTCTCACCAGGTCCCATGCCTCGTGGAAGACGTCCCGGTACAAACCCCCGAGCGCGGCGGGATGCTTGGCCGTTAGGGTGGAAATGGCTGCATCGTTGTACAGGAACACCATCTCTGTTCCCCACGAGAGGATGGTAGGAAAGGGGGAATGCAACATGAGGTTCACGGTGGCGAGCAGCGTTTGGGACCAATCATCAATCGGCCCAAGTGGCGTTTTTGCCCAGTCGAATGCACGAATGAGAGCGGCCATCTCGCTATTCCCGGCAATCCGGGTCTTTGCTCGTGCTGTGAGGGTTGGTCCATTCATAAAGGTAATAGCTTGACCCCGTAGATTCTCGCATTCTTTGACGATGGGACGACTATCTATGCGAGATCGTTATACCAGCGAAGTTCGACGCCAATTCAAGTCCCTCACTCAGGATTTTCAGCATTGAGGGCGAACCAGCAGTCCCGACGCCAACAGGACATGCGACCCACCGGCGTCAGAGCAATCTTGCCAAGTAGGCCATCGTATATCCCGGAGCTTGCCCTTTGCTCTAGGCCGATGTAGTCAGGAGCACATCTTTTGCGGGGTTAGGGTTGCCCATCCCCAGTCTGGCCAAGAGGTCCTTGGGGTGCACGGGCTTTGACAGTAGCTCGAAATCGTGGCCACCACTCCGCGCGTTTGCCAGAAGGTCGAAAGTGGCAGCGTGACCTGAGAAGAGAAGGATTGTGCACGCGGGAAACCGTTGTCTGATTTGCATGGCCAAATCGATTCCGTTCATTCCGGGCATCGCGACATCACTGATGATGCATTCCGGCTTGGCGATTTCGCAGGCTGATAGCGCAGTCTCAGCATCATAGAACGCGCTCGCATCAAATCCGCTTTTCTTGAGGATGGCGCTAAGAGAGTCGGCAATGATTTTTTCATCGTCCACGACAAAAATTCTTTTGGCCATTACTTGCCCCCTCTCTTTGACTTGTCAAAAGGAGCATTTTCAATCAAACCGCCCTTTTGGCGTGAAGACGCCGCGAAACGGTCTTTTGCGGGTTCGACTTCTTCGATGGGACGGGCCTTCTGGAGTACGTCAGCCAACGGAACGACTTCGAATTCTGTTTTCTTTTCCAATGTGTCACCTGGAGCGAGACTAGGCTTGATCCGGCGATACGGGGAGATTTTCTTTGTCTGCGTTCAAGATCGGGTTTGGCATAAAAACTACTTCTAGTCTTGCCAAGTTGCCTATCCAGGAATATTATTTAGCGATACTTTAGCATTGCGTTACCGTTCGTTATTTTTACTTCCGACCGTTTAGGGCGGTTTAGTGGTACGCAGGGAGGCGTTGCACATGCGAGGAAGAGAACGGAATTTCAAAATCACGGAGCAGGCAAACGTTCCCACTGGGCGTCACGGGAAGCACAGAGATATCACGAGCCGAATACTCAATGACCTTGACGGCCTGGAGAGCGGAATGTCTTTGAAGATTCCGTTATCCGAGTTGCCGGACACCAAAGTCAATATTCGCTCCGCGCTGAATCGTGCGAGCCGCAAGCTCGGCAAGTCTCTGGGTACGGCGACTGACGACGATTACCTTTATGTCTGGAATATCGAGCCCGACAATCAGCAAGTCGGATAGCTCCCCTCTCAGTGAATCGACTAGCTGTGATCGGGACCCGGAACTGTTGTCAAAGTGACGCATATAGCCCAACGCACTTGTCCAGTCGATCGGAAGAGCCTTTATCGAATTGCGGTTGGATGGTCGGCTAACGAAACTTATCCACTTGGACGAGTAGTCGCGGGCGCCGAGCCGGTGGGCGATCTGCGCCGCGGCGCCAATCAGCAGAACCGTCTCCCCTGTCTTGAGGCCTGCCGTTTCGAGGCCGCACCATGCGGCCACGTAGTTGACCCCGACCGACGCCGCTTGATCGTAGCTGAGGATATCGGGCTTCCTGCGCAGACTCGCGACCGGCACGGCGATGATCTCCGCATGGGTGCCGTCGCGGGTAAAGCCGGTATCGCCGCCGGTGCCTCAGACCGCGGCCGCGATCCACTCGACCGGCCCCGCCTGCGATGTTCTTGACGTCGCTCGGATTGATCGAGGCCGCCATGACTCGCGCCAGCGCCGTCGCGTCGCCGTCGGCCGGAGCCGCTACCTCCGCCAGAACAAGAACGGAGGGATCGTCGAAAGCCTTGAACCGATGAGTGGGTGTGACGAATGGATGCCAACGATTGTCGGTATTTCGACTCCACTGCCATGAAACGTAAGAAATAGTCACGCCAGACGAACGGAGTTGTTTGGCTCTTCAATTGCAACTTCTGTAACGGGCGGCGTTACAGCCCCTTAGGCTTATCCATGGATGTGTTCAGACCTTATTTCCTGGATCGGTGTTTCATGGAGTTAATGATTAGCGTGAACGCGGTGGGTTGTTTACCAAGGACTTCGCATACGTCGCTGAACCCAGGTCGCTCGGGAGGCTTATGCTGCTTGGACCATCGCGGACAAGCGCCGACTCATTCGAAGCAGAATCGGATGCAACCATATACCGGATGAATGGTGATTGAACGTACATGCTCGACTTATAGACCGAGCTTGTCTTTTACAGCGAGTGCAATCCCTGCTGAGGTTCGCGATCTCACTTAGTGCCGGTTGTACGTCAAGGTCCTCGTTGTAGAGATTCGCATCGCGTCAGCGACCATGGCCCTCCGATAAGCTCCTGTCGAGGAACGACGCACTTGTTAATGGCCGAGTCTCCGAGCAGAATCATAAATAATCTGCAACCGGAGGCGATTATAGATAATCAAGTTGTTAAGGCGGCGTTTGCCCGATTTTCCGCGAAACCTACTGCCTGTCCCAGCCTTCAACCGGTCTCTGGATTTGCAGGCGGGTAATCAAACGTTTAGACGCGCACATCGAGATGGTCCACATAAGAACGGATCTCTTTGCTGCATAAAACTCTAGGGAGACTTCCTCCGGACAAAAGGGGGGCCCGTTCGCATGCGCTGCTACCTCAGTAGCTGTTCACATGCAGAGAGACGACATCTATGTGGATTGTCAAACTTGCGCTGAATCGGCCGTATACATTCATCGTTGCCTCTATCCTGATTCTCCTTCTAGGGGTTTCGTCAATCGCGACGATGCCTGCAGATATTTTTCCCAATATCGACATCCCCGTCATCACGGTTGTCTACGATTACCGGGGTCTGCAGGCGCAGGAGATGGAACAGCGCATCACGACCTTCAGCGAGTTCATCATGTCCACGGTCAACGACGTGAAGTCGATCGACTCGCAGACCGTTCGTGGCTATGCCGTGCTGATGATCTACTTCCAGCCGCAGGTGCACATCGATGCGGCCATTGCCCAGGTGGGCGCAGCCGTACAATCCATTCGCTTCCGCTTCCCCGCAGGCGTGAATCCGCCCTGGGTGCTGCGCTTCAGCGCCTCCACGGTCCCCATCTATCAACTTGCACTCTCCAGCGACAAACTGTCGCAATCGGAGCTCTACGACTACGGCATCTTCCGCATACGCCAGAAGATATCGGTGGTCCCTGGCACCCTGCTCTCGGCCCCGCACGGCGGCGTGGTGCGCCAGATCATGGTTGACCTCAACCAGCGGGAGCTGCTGGCCAAGGGGCTGACGCCGACGGACATTGAAAACGTCATCAGCGCGCAAGATGTCACTATGCCGACGGGCACCATCAAGATCGGCGGCCGCGAATACGGGTCGAGTCTCAACAACAGTCCGCGCGACGCGCTGGCGCTCAACGATGTGCCAGTCAAAGTCGTGAATAACTCCGTCGTCTTCATGCGCGACGTGGCGCACGTGCGCGACGGATGGATGGTGCAGCAGAATATTGTGCGCGCCAACGGCAAGCCATCGGTATTGACTCCTATTTACAGGAGCGGCACTGTATCGACGCTCTCGATCATCAACGCCATCAAGAACAAAATACTTCCCGCAGTTCAGGCCGCTGCCCCAAAAGGCATGAAGATCCAGGGATTGTTCGATCAGTCGGTCATCGTCCGCGCATCGATCGAGGGCGTCCTGCGGGAGGGAATCATCGCCTCCTGTCTCACCGCCCTGATGATCCTGATCTTCCTGGGCAGCTGGCGCAGTACGCTGATCATCGCCATCTCCATTCCGCTTTCCATCCTGAGTTCGATCATCGTTCTGAATGCGCTGGGACAGACGCTGAACACCATGACGCTGGGCGGACTGGCGCTGGCCATTGGCATTCTCGTGGACGACGCTACGGTTACGATCGAGAACATTCATCGGCATATGGGGAAGCAGCCGCTCTTTGACGCCGTGCTGCACGGAGCCTCGGAAATTGCAACACCCACGTTCGTCTCGACGCTTACCATCTGCATCGTCTTCGTCTCCGTGGTCTTTCTTACCGGGCCGGCGAAATACCTCTTCACGCCGATGGCAATGGCCGTGGTCTTTTCGATGCTGGCCTCGTATATCCTCTCCCGGACCTTGGTTCCGACACTGGTCAAGTATCTGTTGGCCGGCGAAGTTCACTATTCAGAAGGAGGGCCGGATCATACCGCGGAATACTCCGGGCCTTCGTGGTTCGAGAAATTCAATGACCGCTTCAACGCCGGCTATCTTCGCGTACAGAGCTATTACACGTCCCTGCTGCACCATTTCCTTGAGCATCGCCGGACCGCCTTCATCACCAGCGCATGCGTAATGGCGACTGCGTTCCTGCTGCTGCCCTTCATCGGTCAGGATTTCTTTCCCTCTGTCGATACCGGCCAGATCCGCCTGCATGTCCGCGCCATGCCCGGCACTCGCATCGAGGAATCAGCGGTGCTCTTCAGCAAAGTTGAGCAGCAGATTCGCAAGGTCATTCCTGCCGACCAGCTGGATCTGGTGCTTGATGATATCGGTCTGCCTCAGGACCCCATCGATTTCACCTTCGGATTCACACCGAATGTCGGAGCTTTCGACGGCGAGATTCTCCTGTCGCTGAACCAGAAGCACCACGCGTCCACGGAAAGGTACATTGAGCAATTACGCAGGGTGTTGCCGCGGGCCTTCCCCTCCATGACCTTCTACTTCGAGCCCGCCGACATGGTGACCCAGATCCTCGACTTCGGGCTTCCCGCGCCCATCGATGTGGAGGTGCAGGGAACCGATGAGGGTAATTTCGATGTGGCCCGCGATCTGCGCAAGAAGATCGCCGCAATCCCCGGCGCTGTGGATGTTCATCTCCAGCAAGTGATGGATGGCCCCAATCTAAAGATCGACGTAAACAGGACGCGAGCGGCGGAGTTCGGATTGACGCAGCAGGATGTAGCCAACAGCCTCTTCGTATCGATGGCGTCGGGCTATGCAGTTGCACCCAACTTCTGGGTTGATCCGAAGATGAATCTCACCTACACAGTCACGGCTCAGACGCCGCAGTACCGTCTCGACTCGCTCAACAGATTGGAGAACACGCCAATCCCCATCAAGACCCTGCCTAATCGGACCGAGATGCTGGGCAACATGGCCACCATCACGCCCTCCTACGAGCCGATGGTCATCAATCACCACAATGTGCAAAGAGTCTACGACGTATTGCTCAACACCCAGGCAACCGATCTCGGATCGATCGAGAAAAGGGTCCAGCGTGTAGTCGACGCCGAGCAGAAGAAGCTTCCTCCCGGGAACGTGATTGAGCTTCGCGGCCAGGTGGAGAGCATGAATGAGGCATTCACGCGGCTCGGCATCGGCCTCGTCTTCGCGGCCGTCCTGGTGTATCTGCTGATGGTGGTCAACTACCAGAGCTGGCTCGACCCGTTCATCATTATCTGTGCGCTTCCCGGAGCGTTCTGCGGTATCGTTTGGGCGCTCTTCCTCACCCAGACAACATTCAATGTGCCCAGCCTGATGGGAGCCATCATGTCCATCGGCGTGGCGACCGCCAATTCCATACTGCTGGTGACCTTCGCCAAGGAGCAGAGCCAGCGCGGCCATTCGGCCTTTGATGCAGCCGTCTCGGCGGGCGCCACGCGCCTGCGCCCCATCATCATGACGGCCTTTGCCATGATCGTCGGCATGCTGCCCATGGCCCTCGGACTCGGCGAAGGCGGAGAGCAGAATGCACCGCTGGCGCGCGCGGTCATCGGCGGTCTCTCGATGGCCACATTCGCAACGCTTTTTTTCGTACCTCTGATGTACAGCTTTATCCACGGAAAGCGGGGGAACGGAAACCACGAAAACCGTGAACAGGAGAATGCATAATGACCGGCGCAAGTTCGAGCAGCAACGTAGTGGAGCCTGAGGTTTCGACGCCTTCGCGCAGGAAGACGCTCCGAATCGCGGTCGCGGCATTGGTGGTGGTGCTGCTGCTGGCGATCGGCATTATTCCCCGTGTGCTGCGCAGCCGCGAGGCACGAGATATCGTTCACGCCAGCACCGTCCTGGTTCCTGAAGTGATCGTGATTCATCCCCAGCTCGCGCCGGCACAGACGTCGCTTTCGCTGCCCGGAAACCTTGAGCCCATGTACAGTGCGTCAGTCTTTGCGCGCACCAATGGCTACATCGAAAAGCGTTTCGTCGATATAGGCTCGCCTGTGAAGGCCGGGCAGACGCTGGCCATCATCTCGACGCCCGAAGTGGACCAGCAGTTGAACCAGGCTCGCGCTGAGGTGGTCCAGGCAGCGGCGTCGCTGCAGCAATCGAAGGCTTCACTGCAGCAGGCACAGGCAAACCTGGACCTCGCGCGCATCACGAGAGACCGCTATACACACCTCTCCGGTACCCGGGCCGTCACGCCGCAGTCGGTGGATGAGGTCGAGCAGGCTTTCAACGCGCGTACGGCAGACGTCGCAGCCGCAAACGCCAACATTGCGGTGGCGCAAGCGAACCTGCAATCGCAGAAGGCAAACGTGCAACGGCTGACCCAGCTCCAGGGATTCGAACGAGTGGTTGCACCCTTCGACGGGGTCATCACGGCGCGCAACGTCGAACAGGGCGACCTCGTCAATGATGGCAGCGGAAACGGCAGCAAGGACCTCTTCAGCATCGCGCAGAGCAATGTGCTGAGGGTGCAGGTCGAGGTTCCGCAATCGTCCGCCCTGGCCATCAAAGATGGCCAGACCGCGGTGGTCACGGTACGCGAGAAGCCGGGCAGAGAGTACACCGCAACCGTGACACGAAGCGCAGAGTCCGTGGACCTCGCGGCGCGAACCATGCTTACGGAAGTTCAGGTGGACAACCGCGATGGCTCGCTGGTACCCGGCATGTACGGCCAAGTGAAGTTCGTCATCACTCACAGCCCGCCATCTCTCATCATTCCGACGACCGCGCTGGTGATCGACAAGAACGGCACGCACGTGGTCGCGGTAACGCCTGACGACCAGGTCCATTTCATTCCCGTGGAAATAGGCCAGGACATGGGCTCGCAGATTGAGATCTCGCACGGACTGCATGGCGGAGAAAGCCTGGTCACCAATCCAAGCGATCTGCTGAGTGAGGGACAGAAGGTTTCGATTGCCGAGTGACGTCACAATGCGCGCCAAGGCGATTGTCAAAGGGAGTAGCAACATGAATAGACTCGTCCCCATTTTCGCCAGCATCGCGGCGCTGCTGCTTGCCGGCTGCATGGTGGGACCGCAGTACAAACGCCCCGCCGCAGCGACAGCGCCGGCGTTCAAAGAAGCGCCCCAGACGGCAGCGAGCGATGGATGGGAGCCCGGACGCCCCAGCGACCAGCAGATCAAAGGAGACTGGTGGCGCCTGTACGAGGACCCACAGCTGGATGCTTTGGAGGTCCAGGTGGATGCTGCGAACCAGACGCTGAAGGCCGCCGAAGCCAACTTCCGCGCGGCGCGCGCAGCCATTGGCTACGCGCGCTCGAATGAGGCTCCGACCATCGGAGTGAGCCCCTCAGTAGGCTCGGTGCGCGAATCGGCAAATGAGCCATATTTCCTGACCAGCCTCGCCAACAACGGTGTGGGCAACTTCACCCTCCCCTTCGACCTGAACTATGAGATCGATCTGTGGGGTCGCATCCGTCGCGGTGTAACCGCTGCCAGAGAACAGGCGCAGGCAAGCGCCGCAGACATGGAGAGCGTGCGACTAAGCCTGCATGCCGAGTTGGCAACCGACTACTTCGGCCTGCGCAGCGCCGACGAGCAGGCAAAACTGCTCGACGATACCATCCAGGCGTATCAGAGCGCCTTGGAGCTTACACAACAGCGCTTCGCTGGTGGCCTTGCGCTGCAGTCCGACGTGACCCAGGCAGAGGCCCAGCTGGAGCAGACCCGGGTGCAGCGCAGTGATGTCGACGTGCAGCGGATGCAATTCGAACACGCCATCGCTGTCCTCATCGGCAAGCCCCCGGCACAGCTCACCATTCCTCCCAGCCCCATCAACCAGCAGCCTCCGCAGATGCCGGCAATTCCCGGCATGTTGCCCTCCGAACTGCTCGAGCGACGGCCGGATATCGCAGCCGACGAGCGCCGCATGGCTGCCGCGAATGAGCAGATCGGCATTGCGATGGCGGCCTACTATCCTTCACTTTCTCTCAACGCAATCGTCGGCCTGGAAGGAACCTCTGCGTCGAACTGGTTTACGTGGCCAAGTCGTTTCTGGGCTGTGGGACCATCTCTCTCAGAGACCCTTTTTGACGGAGGCAGGCGCCGGGCCACAACCCAGCGAACACGCGCCGACTATGATGCGACTGTCGCCAACTACCGTCAGACGACACTTACCGCATTCCAGCAGGTGGAAGATAACCTGGCCGCGCTGCGTATTCTGCACACGGAGTCGGAACAACAACATCGTGCAACAACCGCAGCATTGCAGTCCTTGCAGACCTTTGAGGAGCGCTACGCAGGCGGCCTGGATCTTTACCTTGAGGTAATCACGTCGCAGACCACGGCACTCGCCGATCAGCGAAACGAAATCGACATCACGCACCGGCAGCTCGATGCGAGCGTTCTGCTGATCAAAGCACTAGGTGGAGGCTGGGATGCTCAACAATTGGCAAGGCCGTAGAGAAGGCCGGTGAAACGCTTCGCTACGCTGTAGGCCCTGTGCTCTGCGTTACAGGGCACAGCGGCACGATGCGCTATTGCAAGTTCGCTGGATTCTCTGCGAGCAAGGCTGCTGAACAGTGTGAGGAGTGATAGGATATTGCAGATTATTTATAATCCTGATCGAATGGCTGATAACCGACATTCACTCAAGCGAGATTCGATGGCGGAGCAGGTCAAGCAAGAACTCCTGCGAAAAATCATGCACGGGGAACTTCCGCCTGGTACTCGTCTCGTAGAGCTCCAAATCGCTCGTGACCTCAATACCAGTCAGGGGCCGGTCCGCGAGGCCTTACGCGAACTTGAAGCAATGGATCTCGTCACGAGCGAGCCGTATAAAGGGAGCCACGTTCGCGAGGTAACGGCCGCGGATATCCGGGAAGCCTATATGGTACGCGCGGCTCTGGAAGAATTGGCTGGTCAGCTCGCCGCGCCGCAATTCCGAGGGGGCGTTGCTGTTCTGCGCAAGGAGGCAAGCGCCATCTTGGGCGCAGCCCGTAAAAGAGACATTGCAGGTTATACACTCCATGACGTCAACTTTCACCGCATGATTGTGGAGGGCGCGTCAAATCGTATCCTGCTCAGAACGTGGGATTCTCTCTCGTTCGAAGTTCGGATCCAAATGCGGCTTTCTAAAGGCAAGGTCGACCTGGTAGCCGCACAGGAAGCCCATTGGCAAATCATCGACGCTCTGGACGAGGGAGAAGGAAAGCGGGCCGGAAGGCTGCTTCGCGACCACATCTTTAGCTTTCGAAACTAAGTTTCTGGCGATCTCAATGTTACCGACACCCGCGGTGCTGGCAATCTAGGGCTCCTTATAAATCACATCATGTAAGTGCGTCTTCTCGATCTGCTCATTCTCGGCCTGCGTTAGGGGAACGTTTTTCTCTCCTTCGCGAACGGATCCGGCTCGCATGAAATCCCAGTACACATTGGCCTGCCGTTCTCGTCTTCGATGAGACTGGTTTCGCGGTGCGCTACATTTCCTAGTGTGCGTGGATTAGTGCGTTGGACGGGGGGGGAGCCGCTCTCCGACTTAAGACGAGCGGCTCAGCGTGGTCTCGGCCACGGCTTCAGGGCCTACTGGGTGCATTCTTTACACTGTCAATGGCTTCTTTGCCGGCATCCTTCATGTCGCCCGCGGCATTGTGAGCAGCTCCCTTTGCTTCGTCTACCCGGCCTTCGGTCTCGAGTTTCTTGCTGCCAATCACATGCCCAGCTACTTCTTTAGTCTTGCCCACAACATTGTCTACTGCACCCTTCACATGTTCCTTATCCATATGTCACCTCAGGGTATTGAGATGCAGGTTGAAGAGATGGGACTGGACGAAATGCAGCGATTCAAGTTTTTTCTGCATCTCAACGGTCATCTTTACGGAAAATGCGCGGAGCGTCTCATCCGCCAATTTCGTGCTTCGAGAGCTGAATGACCTCTTAACTGCGTATGGAAAGTGAGCCAACAATGAAAGTTGCAACAATTGCAGGTGTTATTCTCATCATCCTCGGGATTATCGGATTTTCGATGGGCGGATTTAGCTTTACCCACGAAAAGAAAGATGTTGATCTCGGTCCCATCCAGGTCTCCCACCAGCAAAAGCAGACCATTCCCATATCTCCTATCCTGAGCACTGTTTCCATAATCGCGGGAGTTGGCTTGGTTGTCGTAGGTGTCCGAGCCAGGTAGATAGCTTTTTCTAGCGGCAGAGAGCACCACACCCATTGCACGTAGCGCACATTGGGGGTCTGAGTACCAAAGGTCGCAATCTTCTTATCTGGCTGTCCGCCGATCGTCTGGAGTGGCGTCCACACGGGACGCCGATCAGGAACCGGATGAGCAGTTCTTTCATGCGAACTCCACCATCAGGGTTCCTTGTATTCCTTCCATTCCTTTTCCACTGCTCGAGCCATACGCTTCGCGGCATCTCGTAGCCAGTTCTCTTCCTTCCGGTCGAGGTCCTTCAGAATGTTTTGAGTTTGGCGCCCTACTCCCAGGTGAACATTCGCAACTTCAGACCCCATTGCATGGAGGAGCAACTCCTCATCCCTTTGCTTCGGCAAATCTTCGATGTCAATTGGATTGGAATCCGGCGATAGCCGGCGGATCAACCAGGATCCTTGCATCTGCTGGTATGGATCGTGCGATCTCACCGCTGCACGGATCGCCTCTTGGTAGTACGATTGCCGGTGCCCCGTCTGTCCCTTGAGCCATGAGCAGGCGGAGGGCACCGTCGCCTTTGCTTCTCTCGCAATGCAGCCGCCGTTCCAGTCGGCAATGGCAACAAAACGTTGCTGACCAAGGCTGCCTAATCCTGCCTTCCGGCGCACGATCTTATACTCCATCTTCGAGTTGGGCAGAGTCTTTTCTAACACCCGGCTTACATCACGTGGCAGTGAGTTCCGGACGGCAGGTAAACGATTCAACTTTTGCCAGAAGCCCGTGGGCGGTCTGAGAGTGCTGACGCCAATTTTAGCGAGCTGTTGGTCGTGCTCGGCTAGGACAACGGGACAGCCACCCATTTTGAGGGATTCCCTATAGCCTGCGAGGATCGTCCCACACCCGTCTTTGAGTCTCAGAGCGAGACCCTCGGCATCAATCGCAATCTTTACGCTGGCAGCCAGACGCACCAGATCATTCGTATAAGGCGATGGAAATGACTCGTCGAAGTCATCAATGCCCCAACACAGGCGGCCTTCAGAATCCCGCCAGGTTCCGAAACTGTTCACGTGAACATCGCCGACGGCCAAGACCTTCGGTACATCAGCCAGATCACCGCAGACTCGTGGCCAGAGGTCGGCCCATCGGTAAAAAGTGCCACGAAAGAAGAGGAAGAGGCTCTTTCGCATCTCCTCATGCTTCGCCCGGAGATCCGCTTCCACGACAGTTGTGCAACTTCGCATCCACGCTTCGTAAAGCCTGGTCGCCTTTTTGACATCGTTCTCGGACCTCTGGTGAACCGAGCCGTTCAGCGATCCCGATTCTCCACCATGCTGTCTTTTCTTCATTCCCGATCCACGACAAGTAAATAGAAGATTAATTCATGAAATGGGAAGCATCTTGTGCTCGCCAAGTTGTTCAGCTAACGTTCTTTTGTGAAACCGGCCGAACGTGAAAGCTCAGCTTCCCGTAAAACCGGCTCAGTTTCTGCCCAAGGTGTAATCGGTCCTAAGCAATAGGGATTCCGTGGCGCCGGCAATTTGCCGCCGATCCGCAAGTCGTCGGTAAAACGGTTCAGATGAACGAAGAGGGCTACCAGGTCCTCGGCGTCATGCCCAGGGGGTTCAATTTTCCCTTGCGTCTGGCTACCACAGCCCTGCTACCCACCGACCAGATGCAGTATTGGGTCCCGCTCGGCCTGGACTTGTCCAAAGAACCGCATGATGCTTCGACCTCTCGCGTGATCTTCAATTCAAGTTCCTGATCGATCTCAGCGATGAGGGACTGGTAGATGTTGCCAGCACGAGTTCCTGGAGGAGGTGTCTAACCGGCAAGGGCTGCATTCAGCTCCAGGTTACGTGACGCCGGAGGAGTTTGAGTGACGGCACTGATGGAAGCGGTGAAAAACCAAACGCCGGTTTTACCACCGCTCCCACATGCCTTGGAAACCCCTTCGGGATTCCCACACTCCTACGGCTCGCCGACTGCTTATCGATAAAATGACGAACATAACCCGCCGAAGTGTCCCCAATTAACGGATCCCGGCGTGTCTCAGCTTATGGGTGCAGTCCAGTTTGTCCCTGGTTTGTCTCGTCGGACAGCTTATTTCACTGAGGGGCTGTCGTCCGCTTTCAGATCGCCCAGGGCGTACTGAATCCCAGCTCGAAGGTGTTCCAGCATCGGCGTCATGGCATACACTCGATAACTGTGGCCGTGCCCTTCGTAGAACACTCGCCCCTTGCCCTCGCGGCGAATATAGCTCAAGGCATAATCGGCATCGGTTCGCGGATTCGCTTCCTTGGCCTTATCTTCAGCGCTCATCTTGTCGTAGTCGATACTCGTCAAAACATGCACGTTCCTGCGCGAAAACGATTCCTGCTGGAATGTATATGTCTCGTCATGGATCTCGAACTCCTTGCCATGGAACATAGCCGTCAAAGGACTGTTCGGATCATCGATCTTGACATAAATCAGTTGCGGATCGGGCCAGTGAAATTTGAAGTAACCGCCAATCAGTGTGTTGAACTCCGGCCATTGCAGCACAGGCTTCGATTCCAGGCCTGGACGACGCATGTCCGGCGGGGGCAACAACGAATTGAAGTGCGCCACAAAATCGGCGCGGGTGACGTTCCCGGTATTGCCTGTATCCAACTTTTGGAACCAATCGTCGGCAAGGGCGGTCCACTCCTGCCGGCTGACGGTATCGTCACTATCCTTGTCCGCTGCTTTGACGAGCCGGGCAGCTAAAACCACCGCCGCTCTATTCTGCCCGGGACTGCCGCTCGTTGCAGCGGCCTCACTTGCCAGGCAATCGGTGTGATACGAGTCTGTCGCCGCATGGATGCCGGCAATCCCTTTTCCGCCTCTCACGAAATTCAGGAACGCCGCTCGCCGCGCGGCCGTCACTGAGGGATCCGGATCGTCAAGAAAACACGCAGTTGTGCTGTCCAGGAAAATGGCGTCGTATTTCTTGAGGTTATTGCTGTTGATATCCGCCGCGTCGTAACTGACGGTCGTGGTCCATAAACCGCCCTGGTTTCCTAGTGCTTCCACCGCCTTCGCAGCCAGCGGGATGGAGGCATGCACGAACCCTCCCGGGCCCGTATGCGCCATCACCAGCAGCCTGCGCTCGTGCATCGGCTTCCTACCGGGGGTAGTGGGTAAGGCTGCCATCATGGCGTCCACAGCAGCTTGCGGTACGGCGATCGGCGTCGAATTACCGGCCGGGTTGAAAGTGTTAGCTTGCCCAGGCTTGACCGCGGGCGGCGCAGGCAGCAATTTGCTGATTCCGGCCAAAATCTGAGGCTGGGTGAGGGTCCCGCTATGAGTGTTGTCCCAGGCTGTAAACCAGGAGTCGAAGCCAGACTCCAGCTCGGGCCGTGTCAGCGTTCCACCCTTATCGGTATCGAGGGCAGCAAATAGCGCCTGAGCAGTTCGGCCGCCGTCCGGTCCCTGCGCTCGCAAGCTCGCGATACCAGTCGCGAGTAGCACAGCAGCGCCAGCCCAGATACATGTCGTTGCGATTAATCCGGTTTGTCTCATAATATCTGTCGGAATGAGTCTATCGCGGATGTGCCCTTCGAATCGCGTTAAAAATGGTAGGACGTTTTCGATGGGGTTTGGTCCGTTTGTCCGCGAAACCTTCCAAGCCCTGCCCCTTCAACCCCTCCCACCAGGATTGGCAGTGGGCCACCTGCCCATCTGTGATAGAGACCGAGGCCATCCAACGTATCGGGAAGCTTTACGATATAGAACGTGAGATTCGGGGCAACGCCGCCAGCCTGCGCTGTGAGATCCGCCAAGCATGAGCGCGACCCCTCATGGATGATCTCAATGGCTGGTTCAACAAGACTTCTCATGGGCCTTTCGCGCGAGTCTGAGACTGCGGCAGCCATCCGCTACGCGCTCTCCCCGCTGGCGTGCGCTTGGCCGTTACTAGATTGGTGTTGTAGTCAGCTGGTTTCAGGATCAGCTGCACTAGGACGCGACGCTACGAGAGTTCGTCTTGCCATTCTGCCAAAGCTGAATACATTTCGCCACCGAATCGAGAGGGGCGGGTTCTAACCCTGGCAACTCCCGTAAATCCTCGTCCCAAGAGCAAGCCTCGCAGGACGGGGAAGCCGAGCGGGTATGGCACCCATTGACTTGGCGGCCTGCCATCGTATTCGACAATCAGCAATCGCTCTGACAGGGACCGTAGCCTCCCCACGAAATCGTCTTGGTTTTCGATGAAATGCAGGAAATTGGCCATGAGCACGCCATCCAGCGCAGGCAAAGAGAGATCGCTCTCGCTCAGGTCCACAACCTCCTTGTGGATTGTTACGTCTTGATACCGGTCGGGAATCTGTGATAACGATTTTTCGTCTTTGTCTATGGCATGGATGACGCTGCCTGGGGACAGCAGCGTTGCGAGGGCGAGCGTAAATGTGCCTGTCCCGCAACCTAGATCGCACCATGTCTGCGCACGCGCCCCTGAAATTTTGTCTATCCGAATCAACTCGGTCGCCTCAGCAATGTACATCTCGAATTTAACTCTGCTTTAACTCAGCGAGCCTGGTTCCTTTCAGTTTTAAAGTACTGTCATCAATGACATCTTTAATAAACAACACCTCCAAGCCAGATTTATTTCAGACATCGTGAAATTCCAAGAAAACAATCCTGCACCAGCTCAGCACATGCGAACGTTTTTCTGGCTTCAGAATCAATTGAACCGAACCCACATTTGTCGATCGGCCTCCTCGCCCGCATCGTCTTGCATCTGCGCATGTGATCGGTGGTAAGGTTGCGGAGTAGGCCACATACCACGTCATTGAATTCTGAGTTATCGAAGGAGGCTATATGGCTCTCAGCTTTGCTACAGATATCCGTCCTCTTTTTCGGAAGGGGGACATTGAATGCATGAAGCCTGACGGGGTTGTTCTTGATGATCCCGCCTGGATGTGTATCCCCGCCAATGCGCAACGTGTGTACGGTGCGGTATCCGCAGGCACGATGCCTCCGGATGACCCTTGGTCGGATGAGCGGGTTTCGCTATTCAAGAGGTGGATGGAAGCGGGGTATCCAGCGTAAAAGACTCAGGCATGTTGCAACATTTCGATGCGATATTTTGGTGCCAATGCTCCCGTCCTAGCTTTGAATCCGGCCTGGGCTGCCGCGTCTAGTTTCGCGATTTTTTCCGGCCAGGAGTCCGGTTCGTGTACGGCGCTCTGGTAGTTTACTCTCGTTCCGCTTCGGCAATTCCTTCGAGTGCGTGTTCCAGTTTTTGTTGAAGTGTTGGGCCGGGCATATGCGAAGGTTATCACTCAGGAGGGTTTGGGGAGAAAGCGGTTCGCGCGTAGGGCTCATGCCCCACTCATACGGTGAGATATGAGTGGGGCACCCGAGGTATTGGTCGGTTTTTGTGAATGGGCCACCCGCCGTTCTATGACGTGGATGTCAGCATCCGCTGAAGGAGATGAAGGCTCCGAGCGGATTGGGTAGAGTCGGGGTGAAAGGTTCGAATGGAAAGGATTGCGATGTGTTGAAACCTGCGGCCTTGGCGGCGTTGAAGTCCACAAAGGGAGTGAGCGCGGCTAACGCCTGGTTGATCGAGGTCCAACATAGCGTTCTTTCGTGGCCGTTGTTGTTTGGCGGGGCGATACTCTCTGCGACTCCCTGGATGCCGGTTATGGTGCTAAGCGGACCACCAAACGGCGAGGTCACGTCATTCCCTACGACACGCGCGAGTGTGCGGTGGTCACTCTCGATGCCCATGATGCGCGCGGCGGTGACTCGCAGGTTGCGAGTGCTGAAGTTACGCACACCGACAAGATAAGCCGCGATGAATGCATCCTCCAGGGTGACCAGAATGTTGAGGGTGGTCTGTGCGTCGGAGAACATCTTTGGGGGGTAGAAGAACTGGGTGAAGGGTGTGGACTGGTCGGTGACCGACTGCTCGAGAAGGTAGTGAGACATCTCCTCCTGGCGGGCAGCGACCAGGTATCCCTGATCGTCATCTGGAATCTGCTTGAAGAACGGGGCGATGTCGATGATGTTGGAGTAGGTAGTGACGGCCAAAGCTTCGGCGATCTCTGCGGCGACGAGGATCTCCCAATCACCTTGCTTCAGGTGATCGTGTTCCGACTTCATGCTCTCGTCTTCTTCGTCCTGCTGTGCGGCTGAGGCTACGGTGGTGAGTCCGCCGAGAGCGGCGAAGGTTGTGGCTCCGGCAAACGCGGCGTTTTTGAGGAACGATCGTCTGGAGGATCCTGACCGGTTGCCTTCGAGTGAATGGACGATTTCGATTTCATTCGGTGCGTTCATGACGTTCATCTCCTGTAGTGATTCCAGGACGGCCATCCGGGGTCAATGTCTATTTGAGATAGAGGCTGTGGGGATTCTCCTGGTTGGATAGAGTACGGCGCAGCACCTCCGATGGATTTTTGCGGGCGGTGGTTATTTTCAGAGTGAGGGTTTATACGGATTTCTGTGGGTTTGGGGGTTGACAGGTTTTTGGGGTACTCATCGGTGAGGAAGACGTCGATGCGGGTGAGATGCCGCACCTGAGGATGAGAAGGTTTACCTTGACCTCACCCATCCGGCCGGAGAGAATTCCTTTGCGCACAGGCAAAAGGGTCGCGGCCTCATTGGTGGTTTGGGCCCGAATGAAAATCTGACCCGCCAGCGGCTTACGTACACCTGACTGGTGCCTCTTGCTGAGCCCGTTCGGCAGCCACATAGTTCACCACCGAAAGAATGTGGAGCGTCACTGGATCGAGCGGCCGACTCTTATCGGGGTATGGCAATGATTCCGGAGAAAATGGGCCATTTGGAGAGTGGGACAGCCACCCCTCTTCAAGTACATCTTCACGTGGCATATAGTTTCAATAACTTTTAGACCCCGCGTTGTCGTTCACCCTTCTTGTTTGTGATCGCTTTGGTTAGATAATCGAGCCCACATCCTATTCATAATCAATCAATTGCGGAGATATGGCCAAGTTTGTTTGGAATCGTTGCCATACCCCAATTCTGATGGGACCCTTCTTACAGAACAACTCATCTTCGGGCATTTCATCGAAATGTAGTGAGACATCGCAGAAAAGGCCAAGGTCGGCGCCACAAACTATGGAGCGTGCTGCCAATCCATAGAGACCTGTTGGAATGTCGCTACGGCAGTTTAGGAAATGGTGCAGACCGAAGCCACTATCGCCAAGCCGACGCGACCAGCAGGGAGCGGCGGCCTCGAGCAAATTGGAAAAGACCACAGTATTTCCTAAACTGCCTTAAATTTTAAGATACGTTCATGATCGGCGCCGACGCATTCTGCAATTATACGGCAACCTTAATTGTGACAATTTCCCAAGGCCGTATCACCAGTTCCAGGGTCCCGTCGCTAAGAGGCTTTATGGTTTCCTCATTTTCCTCGATCAAGTTGGTTCTCCACGCCTCTCGAATACTCCTTGGCAGACGAAGACGGGCGGTGCAATCAGAGCCTTCTGCCTCATAGAAGCGGATTGTGACAAAATCGCTGTTTTCACTTTTTTTCATTGCGGTCAAGATGAGATTTGGAGGATCCAACCGCAGATAGTTAGCCGATTCCGGAAGGGTACCCGCAGCGGCGTGTGCCGCTCTCTCAGCGACAAACGCGGTTAACGGATAATTAAAACCGATCGCCTCTCGATAACGGAGTCGCCAATTTCCATGGTGAGGCAGAAGAGACATCCGATAGCGGTGATCTCCCTGTTGTGTAAACCAGTATTCCGGGTTCCAGGCCAGGCTTTTTCGGACTGACAAGAGCACGTGCTGCAGCATGGGGTAGTTCACCGGATCATTCGTCTCATCTCGGAACAGATGCACTGTCACGTCGGAGGCGGCGAGGCATCCCGCGCTGAGATAATCCGGTGACGAAGCATCGATCCAGTTGATAGCTTCGCGGAATGACAGAGGATGTTGTCCTCCATAAATATTTGGAGTGAATTGCGTATCGTTGTCAGGTGGTAAGAGCGAGAAATCAAGCTCATTCTTACCTATTTCAACGGTGCCAAAGGGCACCTCATAGCTTAGCCTGGCTTCATCCAGATTGATGGGAAAGACAACCCGTAGTTCTCTTTCCTTCGTGCCGTTCCAGCTCAAGATCTCCACCTCGATATCCACGCGATCGAGTTGCGCATAGAGATGAAAGGTTTCGCGCAAAGTAAAGTCCTTGAACTGAGCTTCGCGGACAGCAGTCGTGCGGAGTGCATTTTTCGAGAACTGCTTGAACGGGAAAGCATGATTTGAGGTCTTATCAAAACTTTGCATCGTGACAATTTCGGGATCTTCCCATGCTTGCCCAGGTGCAGTAAATTGCAGTATTTCACCTCCATCGAACTTATCCGTGCGCAGCACCTCCCACTGTAATCGCTTGTCGTAGAGGCTCTTGATACCTCCGGTTCCGAAGGTGAGCCGGTAGAACTCATTCTCAACTATGTCGCCAGCGAGGGGAGAAGGGGGCGGCGCTGGCGTAGACGACGATGTCAAATAATAAGTCTTGTAACCTACTGAGGGTACAGCTTCGGCCAGGAAGAGAAGTTTTATAGTGGCCGCCTGCAGATCGCCCTCTAGCACTTCGTATGGGATTTCTTTACCGGTACTGTCTCGGAGGGTTAGATTTGTCCAGCCAGAGGGAGGTCGGAATTGACATTCCACCGGATCGGTCCTCTCCCAGGAGAGAGGATTGAAGACAACAATCGGGATGTGGTCATCTGAAATCTTTCCGGCGCGGCTGGCCATTGCAGATCCGGCGCCGCCCAGAATCTGGTCAGATAGCGTCTTGGAATGTGCGTAATATTCGTGGTAGACCTGGTCAGTCAGTAATCCGTGATTTCCGCCCCAACCATGGTCCGGCCAGACATCTGCTTTCCAGGCCTCTTCAAACTTCTGGGTTGGGTAGTCCTTAAAACCATCATTGAGGCTTAGTCCTGCGTAGATCCGCTCCGCACTGAGCAGTTGGTTGTGAGCAGTACGGCCTAAGAGAAGTGCTTCGCGGTTACTGGGCTCGTCGTAATAGGCCCAGGCGAAGGGCCAATCGCCGGAAAGAGTCGTGATGTCGAGCGGAGATTTGGTGAACTCATCCAGGAACTGCTCCGGCGCAGTGAATAGCATCTTGGGCGGGTGAATCTGGCGGCTGGGATCGCTGGTAAAACGCTGGTTCCAAATAGTAGCGAATCTTCCCATCGCCTCATTTTGGTTATGTACATAAGGGAGTAAGGCCGGCTGGGGAGGCAGGTAGTCGCTGGTGTAATCGTAAATAAACTTGCGCGGAAGATCGTGCCGGCTGTAATACTCCTCTCGCTGTTCTGCATACCGAAGCCAACCATGGTTATCTTTGGGGTTCAGTAAACGCATCGGATCCACATAGTGGTAGCCGTAGGTGAGCACAACAGATCCGTCTGGGGCTTGCCAATTGTAGAAACCGTAGGGCATGCGGCCTTGAATGCAGTACTTTACTCCAGCTTTGGCTAGGATCTGAGGCATTTGGAGAGTCATCGACGGGGGATCTGTCTTCACATAGAAATAAGTGTCGGTTCCCGGGAAGGTATTCTTCAGCCACAGCCGGCCAAAGTAGAACTGCCGGACCAGCTTCTCCGGTCCAACATGTACCTCCTGGCACTCTACATAGCTCGCTCCCCAGGTAAATCGGCGGTTTTGCATGTTCGCGGCCATCTCAGCGCGTAACTCCGGGTGGCGGCTCAGAAACTCCATCAAGTAAGCGGTACACTCCATGGAGTATAGAAACTCCGGATATTCCTTGAGCAGGCTGAGTGCGGGCAGGATGATATCCGAGGAACGGAAGTCGGCCGTCTTTTCCTGCGTATTTAGCCAACCCAGATCGTTATGACACGTACAGTTCAAGGAAAAGGTTCCACCATCAAAGTAAGTTGGATGGTAGGTGGGCACCAGCAGATTGCGATTACAGCAGAATTGAGCGGACGGCGAGACTAATCGAAACTCCATCTCCGCATCTTCGAACGGAGCGGGAATCCAGACATCTTCGAGGACGGTTGCGCTCGATGGAATCGAACTCAAAGGAATCTGCTTTAAGACGGTTCCTCGAAGGGAGACCTCGAGTTGACTGCTCTTGATTTCTTTCCCCGGATTAATCAGGTGTAGCGTGGCGGCTTGGACCGCCTGACCGCCGTCAGCGTCATACATTTTGTAGGTATCGACTTCGAAGGAAATTGGATGCTTCCGGGGAAAAATGCGAATTTTACCAATTCCGGTCTCCTTTCCTCCGGGCTTCGGCCACACGTCTTCAACGGTGATACGGACTGTGGATGTCTGCTTAGTTTGGGGAAGCGTGATGATCTGAAAATAATCTGCCTGGCGAAGTTCCGCGTCCACGCTTGTGCCGTCTGCAAGGCTAATGCGGATGCGTCTGGGCGCCTCAAACCATTGCACGCGGCTGTAGGCAAGTGTGTACACATCCTGGCCGATGATGTCGCGAGGGATAGCCTTGGGAAGGATCCAGACCTCGCTTACAGGGCGTGCTTGTGGAAACCCGATCTCGATCCAGGCGCCTGATGCTTGCCCGTCAGCCTCCCAGGCATTCATCAGATCGTTACCGATCGCGTTCGCTGGAGGATACCCCCAAGGGGGATCGGCGACATGACTGGATGCCTGCACGGTCGCCTTGCCGTCGGAGGTGGCCCAGTTTGGATTTTCTTCAGTAGGCTGGAGCTGCGCTCCAAGGAGCCGGGATGCTGTTCCAATGCTCGGAATTGAGCGAAAGACTGCAGAAGCAAAGGCGCTTTGCAAAAAATCTCTTCGATCCATAGAACTGGTCACCTGTTGAGACGCTGGCTTCGCCCCGCTGCGATCGCAAAACTTATCCTAGCGCTATCGTTGAAGTCGGACGAGGGGCGCCCATGACAATCCTAGTTGGAAGAAGTGTATTTCAATCCGTCAGAACCGACGGGGATTGTTTATTAGGCTGAACCGGAGAGGCAATGTGATGACCGTTAAGTCGCCGATGTTTGGAATTGTCGTCACCGGTCTCTCTCGCAGCGGGCCCAGATCCGACCACTCGCGATATACTCGGCAGAATCAAAAGCGCCTCTTTGGCTATGCCCATCGTCGGTGCACTCAGTCCTTGCGTCACGATGATGCGGGTTGCGGCGGCAAGAAATTCGGCTGGATGCAAGCCACATCCGACTCCTCTCGGAGAGGAAGAGGGAGAATTCTTTCTTCACATCCCCTCTTATAGGGCTCATTGAGGATGGTCTGCGCGGGGACAATAAGATAAATTCTCGTAAACGCGCCTTGGATCGACACGGACTCTACAGGTAATAGCTTTACCGAAGAATGGAATAGAACTTCGAACCGAAACTGTAGACTTATCTTGCATGAAGAAAATAGGCTTCCTTTCATTTGGTCATTGGACACCTTCATCACAGTCACAAACTCAGTCGGCAGCCGATGCGCTCCTGCAGTCCATTGACCTCGCCGTGGAGGCCGAGCGCCTGGGAATGGACGGAGCCTACTTCCGTGTCCATCACTTCGCGCGGCAACTCGCATCACCGTTCCCACTGCTCGCAGCGGTCGGTGCAAAGACCCGACGGATTGAGATTGGCACCGCCGTGATCGACATGCGGTATGAAAACCCTCACTACATGGCGGAGGATGCTGGCGCTGCGGATCTTATCGCTGGCGGGCGCCTGCAGTTGGGTATCAGTCGCGGCTCTCCCGAGCAGGTGATCGATGGTTGGCGCTATTTTGGCCATCGCCCGGTTGAGGACGAGAATGATGCAGACATGGGACGGCGGCACGCCGAAGAATTTCTCGAATTGCTACGCGGGAAGGGTTTCGCGCGGCCTAACCCGCGTCCGATGTTTCCCAACCCGCCGGGGCTGCTGCGCCTTGAGCCGTACTCCGATGGATTGCGTGATCGGATCTGGTGGGGGTCTGCTTCTAACTCGACTGCTGCATGGGCCGCGAAGCACGGAATGAACCTGCAGACCTCAACCCTCAAGTTCGACGAGACCGGCGAGCCGCTCCACATCCAACAAGCCGCGCAGATTCGCACCTTCCGCGCAGCCTGGAAGAAGGCTGGTCACGCCCGCATTCCGCGCATCTCCGTCAGCCGCAGTATCTTCGCGTTGATCGACGATCGTGATCGTGCCTATTTCGGACGCGGTGGTCAGGAAGAGGACAAGATTGGCTTCCTGGACGAAACCACGCGGGCGATCTTCGGCCGCGGCTATGCTGCCGAGCCGGATGTCCTGATTGAGCAGCTAAGAAAAGACGAGGCGATCGCGGAGGCCGACACGCTATTGTTGACCGTCCCAAACCACCTGGGTGTTGCCTACAATGCGCATCTTCTGGAGGCAATTCTGACTACCGTCGCCCCAGCTCTCAATTGGCGCTAAATCGCCGATCGAGCAGGACCCGGAGCGCAGACGACTGGGGCGCTTAACCAGCGTACCTTCGCAGTTTGGGCAGATGCCGTGGCGGATCACATCGACCTCACACTGTTTGAATCGTCCATCCCCATGCATACTCATTCGGTCTTTGGCTTTGAGTTTGCAGTGACTCCGGGATTTCGATCTTCAGCCCGGTGGCTGAGTCAAAAACCCATTTCATGGGCTGTGGATATCCGAACATATAGATCTTGCTGCCGGGCTTGGGTCGTACGGATTGAAGCATCAACGCTCTCTCTGGCCAATGAAGGGCATAGGCATGGACAGTGCGGTTGTCCTTCGTGCGGGTAAACCGAATCGATTCTCCTTCGTGCCAGAGCTCATCGTTGCGCGCCCGGGTCGCATAGATGCCATCGCCGCAGACGCGAAGCCACGCGCCGACCTGTTTAAGTTGTTCGACAGCAGTCGGGTGGAACCTGCCGGTGCCGTCGGGCCCTATGCCCACTTGAAAATTGCCTCCTTTGGCCGCCGTATCGATGATGTTCTTTACGATCCAGTTTGCCCCTTTATAGTGGGTCGCATCCGGATCATAGGAAAATCCTTTTGCCAGTGGATAGATCACCATCCATGGCATGTCCGTGTTCGCTTTGCTGCCAGGCACAAAACCTTCCGGCGTGTAGTAGTCACCGTAGTTGCCGATGCCCCGCGCGCGCATCAACACGTCTGGCTGCAGCTTGCGCAAACCTAAGATCGTTTCCCGCAGTCGTGGCCAGACCTTTGGACCTAACCACTGGTCCAGCGAGAGCATATGGATCTCTCCGTAATTGGTCAGTAACTCTTCCAACTGGGCGCGATGGCGCGCCATCATGCGGCCAACCTCTTGCGGTGACGGGTCGGGGGCGGTCCAGACATTCCTGGATGATCCACTAGGCCTTGGCCGCCATTGGGGATCCAATTGTGCAGCCGAAGGCACCTCGACAGGATCATCCGCATATGGGCGAAAGTCCGCGTCGTACCAATCCGGATGCGAGAAATACAAAGAAATTCGCAAGCCCCGTTTGTGGCCGGCCGTGCAAAGCTCCTTGACGACGTCCCGCCGAAAAGGTGTTTCCATGATTGAATAGGCGAGGTCGCAATCCTCCAGCGCCGGGCCGCCCGGGGCGTCCCAGCGAACCCTCCGTTTGACGCGCGTTCGTGTATCGAACATGGAGAAGCCTTCGTGATGTTTCGTTGTGAAGGCGAACATGCGCAACCCATTTTCCGCAAACAAAGAAATCCAATCATCGGCATCAAAGCCTGTCGGATTCCATGTCTTATAAATCTGGTTGTAGCGAGCGCGCTCCTGGTTGCTTAAATCCAGAAACGGCCAGGACTCTCGAGTAAAGCCGGCTAACGAATACAGGCCCCAGTGTATCCGGACCCCATACTTGAGATCGCGAAATGCCTCATATGCAGCCTCGGAGGCCCACCGGTATTCGGGAACGGGGGTCTCCTCGATGTAGGACTTCACGGCCTTGTAATGAGCATCGGTGAGTGGTAAACGATGTTGCCCGGGAGCGGTAGTGGTTGATGCTGCAAGCGATGACATCGGATGTAGTACGTGCGAGGCTAAGACCAGCCCAGCACCGGAGAGAAAGTCCCGTCGCCGCAAAGCAGACCCCCAGCAGGTAAAATCCCGTTATCGCGATCCTATCAATCTATCGGCCGAAGGCAATATATCAGCAAAACGATGAAAAGCAGAAAGGTTTACGGAATGAGATACCTTGTACGGCACTGACGAACTCGAATGCGCCCGGACTAGGTGTCTTTGGCAGTTCTCATTTTGGACATTCGAACGATTGTTTGCACGGAGATGTCGATTTACACTCAAATATCAAAATGGGATCACCGAAAATGGTAGCGTCCGCCCTCGCAGTCCTTGCCCTCACGGCTTTTGCGTCTACCCTCGTGCAGCAAGGAGGTAGGGAAACACGGCTGCAATTCCGGACCCGGGTCCAGCCCTTCCATGACGGCGGTCCGTGGTCCGAAGCCAATTTCGAGGCATCCATTGTCAATGCTAAGACAGCGATTGTGATCACCGACATGTGGGACAAGCATTGGTGCGCAGGTGCGACCAAGCGAGTTGCACAAATCGCAGAGAAGATGGAGCCGGTTCTCGAGAGCGCCCGACGCGCAGGCATTCTGATCATTCACGCACCCTCTGAGACGATGAGCTTCTATGCGAACGCGCCTGGGAGACGTCTGGCAAAGAATGCGCCGGAGGCTGCCCCTCCTCCGGAATTGAAATTTGAGGACGGTCCGCTGCCGATCGACGACAGTGACGAAGGCTGTGATACGCCTGGCGACAAGCCTCATCAGGCGTGGACGCGCGAGATCTCGACACTTACCATCGCTCCAGGCGACGTTATCTCAGACAAAGGTTCCGAGATCTACAACGTGCTGAAAGAACGGCATATTGACACCATCTTGTACATGGGCGTCCACGCAAACATGTGCATCCTGAATCGAAGCTTCGGGATTCGGCAGATGTCCAGGTGGGGATTCCATTGCATCCTGGTGCGTGATCTCACTGACGCCATGTATAACCCTGCATCCAGGCCATATGTGTCCCACGCTGCCGGCACGGAATTAGTCATTGAGCACATCGAGCAGTACTGGGCTCCTACAGCGACAAGTAGCGATTTGCTCGCAGCGCTGGCGAGAGGAACTTCCGGTCAGTGAAAGGCCCATCTGTCGCGCTGTAGCGACACCTGCCATTCCGTGCGAGCCCATTCGACTCTGTTCAATCTGTTCGCAAACGATCGTGAGCGCGATCCTCTGCACAGCTTTTGTTTATTCGATCGCGGTTCTGCCAGCGACCTTTTTGGAGAAAAACTGGTACATGTTCGGAACTCTAGATCAAGCTTTCGACCGGGTGCGGCAGGAGGATAGGTCTAGTAGAACGCTAACCGGAAGTGACTCACGTATAAGGAACAAAAACGATAAGGCCCTATCGGGCTGCCCTGGAGCAGGTGCGGGAATTTGCGTAGGAGGCAGGCGGGGCAGTTTCGATAGGGTTGTTTCTGGTGAGCGATGGAGGTGCTTTGAGCGTAGTCGCGGCGGCGAAGTTCATCCAGCATCGACTGCCGAAGATCGCGGAATGGGGAGGAATGGAAGAATTATCTACTAACAGCTTCAGATGAAGGCAGGCGTAGGGGAAGCGATGGACCTCCTGGCCCTCGCGCACCCCGGTGTTCCCACTGAGGTGAGTAAAGAGCGCATCGCTTCTGGAATCGCACCTTCAGCTAAGACATTGCGCTGAATTCAAATGGACGTGTTTAGTCTCCGCCACAGGTAAGCGTGTAGGTCCTATTGCCGCATCTGGCGAAGAAGGTTATGTCGTTCCCGCAGCCGCACGGGGGTTCGATTTCAAGCGGTTTGTAAAATTGCCAACCCCCATTGCACCAGTAAAGCCTCGCGGAAACGCCATCAACTGTGCCGCAAGCTTGTGTGCCGTCCTGAGGATCTCTCGGCTGGAACCCCTCGATTGTCACTGGGTGGCCCACCACAATCTTTACTTCTTCCTTACCTTTGTACAGAACGGGTGCGCGGAGGCTATCCTCTCTGATAGTTGCTTTTGCTTCTTTGCTCATTTCGCTTCCTTTCTCGAAACAAATATTGCTATAGTCTCATGTCTGAGACGGCGATGGCACTTTGGGGGCGGGTGGCCCACATCTCTACCTATTACTGAAGATGGGTGGCTTGGATCGGGCGGCGCTCGCCACGCAGGCCTTCGTTGCCAGACTGCGTGGCGCAGCAAGTCTTTGCCTCTGTGGTCATAGCGTGGCTGACCTCAGTGTAGCTTTTGAGATTATCTGGCGCACTTCTTTTGAAATTATTTGTCGTTAAGCGGTGCCTGCTGCTTTCCTGGCCATGAGGCGACACACGGTCGCTGAATGAATATTGAAGAGTCCAGCGGTATCCGCAGCGGTCTTACCACCCTTCTGGACCATTCTGACGATCTCCAAGGTGTATTGCTTCGCCGGAACCGTCTCCAGCACCGTGATGGTTGCTTTACAGACCTGACCGGCCCAGCCAGTGATTTCCGGAAAATCGATCCCTGCTTGGGGGTCCGCTGTCGCCCGCCGGTCAGTGTACAAAGGTAACCATGATTGGGTAATTGACAGTACTCGTACCCAATGAGACGATAGCCAACGTAATTCGGTAGAGGTTACTTTCCACAGATCCTCATCGCCCTGAGCGTTGCGCGTTTGGAGAAGATGAAATGAGTTTGCAGTCTGTAATTCTTTGGAGATTTCCACGTCTCGCCTGGTTCTCAAGCGCCATTACGTCCACCTCCCCGGTAGTTCTCATCGATCGCTGAGTCGATTGCTGAAGCCGCGAGGAATAACCCACTCTACATTTTCTTTGATCTGTTCGCTATCGCCAGCAACATGCGCATCGGGCGCTGACGCAGTCCCTTGCCTTGCAGACAAGTAACTCACCGGAGAGTTTGATGGCCGCCTTGATGATGAAGCACAGTTCCGCCCGTTCGCGTTTTGCCCTCGCCACCCGCTCTCGCGGAGCTAAAGCGCGCGGGCCTGATCTCCATTTGCGCAGTGCTCTTCTTATGCGGCGTAGAGAGCCGTATGCTCAAGGCGCCGGTTCTACTGATGGCGTTTGTCTTCGCTTGCTGTTCCGTGCTGACGGCACAGGTGTCGGTCACCGGCGTCCAGTCGCAGATTGCCGGGCCGTGGAATGGTCCCGTAGGCGTGGCGTCCGATACGAGCGGCAATATCTACATTGCGCAGTTCAACTCCGGCCCAATCCTCAAGATCGATGCCCAGACGCACGCGACCTCGACGTTTCTTAGCACTGCCGGCGGGATAGCCTTAAGCGGACCACAGCTACTGGCGATCGATTCCAGCAACAACCTTTACATCGCGGATTCCAATAACAACCGCATCGTGATGTATTCGATCCCGAATGGCTCGCTTACCGCGGTCTACCCCGCTCCTCAGCCATTTGTGGTCAGCCTGGACGCATCGAATGACATCTGGGTAGGCGGCATTTCCAGCGGCAGCGGATATATTGCGGAGATTCCCGTTGGATCACCGACTGGAACCACCCCTACTTCTGTAATCACCACAGGGCTTGATAGCCCCAAGGGAATCACCTTTGACAGCAGCGGTAACCTGTACGTTTCGGATACCACGCTCAACACGGTCTATGAGTATGCGGCCCCTGCGTTTACGTCCAAAACCATCTTTATCAGCAGCCTCAGCGCTCCCGCTGGAATGCTCTTCGATGCGTCGAATAATCTCGATATTACCGAGGTTGGAGGCAACGGCCTCTACAGGTATCTGGCTCCCGGCTATACAACAGCCATCCAAGTGAGCACTGGAATCTCCGAGTCCGAAGGCGTGGCCGCCGATCCGAAGGGAAACCTCTTTGTGACTGCCTATGGTGACTCGAAGGTCCTAGAGATTAGCAACGGCGGCAGCTTCGGCCAGGTGCCGATTGGCACTACTTCCGCCTCGATGGGCGTGAACTTCCAGGTAACTGCGGGCACGACCATCGGCTCGTTCCAGTATCTCGACCAGGGCATCACCGGGCTGGAATTCAAGGCGCTGAGCCCTGACACGAACCCTTCCCTCTGCACGACAGGCGCCCACCCTTCGACCGAGACCTGTACTCTCGATGTTACCTTTACGCCACAATTTCCCGGTACAAGGTACGGCGCCGTGGAGGTTCTGGATAACAGCGGCAATATCCTTGCGACTGCCTATGTCAGTGGCACCGGATCAGGGCCGGTCGCGGTTGTGTCGCCGGGAGGGTTGTCCGCGGTGGTTGGAGGGGGCAGCACCGCGCCCACCACCACACCCATAGCGCCTGCCAGCGCATACCTTAAGCAGCCTGGCCAGGCAGCGGTGGATGCATCGGGCAACATGTACATCGCCGATACCCTCAATAACCTGATCGAGAAGGTATCGGCATCCACGGGTCAGTTGACAGTGGTGGCCGGCGGCGGCAGCACCCTGCCCAGCACGACACCCATGGCGGCCACTAGCGCACGGCTGAGTGAACCCTACAGCGTGGCCGTCGATGGAGCGGGGAACCTGTATATCACTGACTACAGCCCCGATCGATTGATCGAGAAGGTGACTACGTCGGGGCAGATTGTGCTCGTGGCCGGCGGCGGCAGCACCTCGCCCAGCACGACACCCATCGCGGCCACCAACGCACGGTTCTCCGGCCCCGTGATCGTGGCGGTGGACGGAGCGGGGAACCTCTACATCACCGATTACCTCGGCGCCCGGGTCGACATGGTGACTGCATCCACGGGGCAGATTGTGGTATTGGCCGGTGGCGGCAGCACCGTGCCCAGCACGACACCGGTGGCGGCCACCAGCGCACAGTTAGACCAACCTTTGGGCCTGGCGTTGGATGGGTCGGGGAACGTCTACTTCAGCGAGGCCGCCCGCAATCTGGTTGAGAAGGTGACGGTATCCACGGGGCAGCTGGTGGTGGTGGCGGGCGGTGGCAGCACCGCGCCCAGCACGACACCGGTGGCGGCCACCAGCGCAGCGTTGAGCATGCCTTGGGGCCTGGCGTTGGATGCAGCGGGGAACCTGTACGTCACCGATTTCGGGAATAATCTGGTCGAGAAGGTGACCGCATCCACAAGTCAGCTGGTGGCGGTGGCCGGCGGCGGGGGGACTGCCCCGAGCACGGCATCCATCGCAGCCACGAGTGTAGCCGTCACGAATCCCGAAACCGCAACTCTGGATGGAGCGGGGAACCTGTACATCGCCGATAGCGGGAACAACCTGATCGAGAAGGTTACGGCCAGCGCAACCGGGTTCACCTTCCCGACGGCGACGGACACGGGCACTACGGATTCCGCGGATGGCCCGCGGACAGTGACGGTTTCGAACAACGGCAACTCGGCTCTGACGATCCCGCCACCCACGACGGGCACGAACCCGAGCCTGGCTACGGGATTTGTGCTGGCCAACTCCAGCAGCTGTCCGCAGTTGGACACGTCCAGCACAGACTCGACACTGGCCGAAGGCACGAGTTGCACCTATGCGGTGGAGTTCATGCCGACAGAAGGGGGGACGGATTCGGGTTCGCTGACGCTGACGGACAACTCCCTGGCCGTCCCATCGACGCAAACGGTTGCGCTGACGGGGAACGGTGTCCAGACCACGGATAACACCAGTACATTGGTGGGCGCCTCGCCGAATCCGGTTACGGCGGGTCAGCCGGTGACCATTACGGCGGCGGTGAGTGACACGACAAACGCGGGAACGGTTCCGACGGGAAGCGTTACCTTTACCGACACGGTGGGGAGCACGATGGTCTCTCTGAATGGCGGCACGGCGGTGATGCTCAGTAGCGGGACGGCGACCGTGAGCGCGACCCTGAGCGGCATAGGCGTGCATACGATTACGGCAAACTATGCCGGGGTCAGCAACAGGTTTGCAGCCGGCACGGCGACCACGAGCGTTACGGTGGCCGCAGCAACGTCGACGCTGAGCTTCGCGCCGATCGCGACCAAGACCTACGGCAACCCGCCGTTCACAGTGAGTGCAACCTCGGCTTCGAGCGGAGCGGTGACCTACGCGGTGGTGAGCGGTCCGGCGACGATCTCGGGCAATGTGGTAACCCTGACGGGGGCAGGCACGGTGACGCTCAGTGCGAGCCAGGCAGCAAGTGGAAACTATGCCGCGGCGACGGCGACCACCAGCTTCACTGTGACGGCGGAGGTGTCGACGCTGAGCTTCGCGCCGATCGCGGCGCAGACGTACGGCAGTATGTCGATCACGGTGAGTGCAAGCTCGGCTTCGAATGGAGCGGTGACCTACGCGGTGGTGAGCGGTCCGGCGACGATCTCGGGCAATGTGGTAACCCTGACGGGGGCAGGCACAGTGACGCTCAGTGCGAGCCAGGCAGCGAGTGGAAACTATGCCGCGGCGACGGCGACCACCAGCTTCACGGTGGCCGCGATGACGCCGATGCTGAGCTTCGCGCCGATCGCGGCGCAGACGTACGGCAGTGCGCCGTTCACGGTGAGCGCAACCTCGGCTTCGAGCGGAGCGGTGACCTACGCGGTGGTGAGCGGTCCGGCGACGATCTCGGGCAATGTGGTAACCCTGACGGGGGCAGGCACGGTGACGCTCAGTGCGAGCCAGGCAGCGACTGGAAACTATGCCGCGGCCACGGCGACCACCAGCTTCACGGTGACGGACCCGATCTTCACGCTGACCTCAGCCTCCTCTTCCGCTGCAGTCCTGCCGGGTGGATTGGCGACTTACAACCTGACGCTGACCCCGGGGTCGGGGTCCTATCCCGATGAGCTCAACTTGAGTGCAACCGGTGTGCCCGCAGGTGCGACCGCGACCTTCTCGCCGGCAACGATTGCGGCCGGCAGCGGGACGACATCGTTCACGCTCACCATCCAGACCAGCAACAGCCAGACGGCGCGCAATGAGAAGCCCTCACCGGGCGGACCCTTGGCTCCGGTGGCGCTGGGATTGTTGCTGCTGCCGTTGGCCGGCATGAAGCGCGTACGCAGGCGGTTGCGACAGATGCCGCGCCTGCCGGTGCTGCTGGCCGTCGTGGCGCTGTCCTTGGGCGCAATGGTGGGCTTGAGCGGTTGCGGCACGAGTGGCGGTTTCTTCAACCAGGGGGCCAAGAGCTACTCCGTGGTGGTGACGGCAAAGGATGCTGTCACCGGCGTACAGAACTCGACCAACGTAACCCTCACCGTGCAGTAGAGCACCGTGCGGCCGGCGGTCAAAGCCGCCCGCACACAGCTGAAACCTACCACGCCATTGTAACTGTCAAAGTGCTCTAAACCATCAATCGGAGAATGCAATGCGCAAAGTTGTAGGGTTGGTCCTGGTGATCGGAATGGGCTGGATGCCGGCGGCATCCAGGGCACAGCAAGCAACGCCCGCAAGCCCGGTGAATGCAGCAGCGAAATATGCTCCGCTGGAGCTGTCGTTCAACTACGACTATGTGCGTGCGAACGCCGGGCCCGGACAGTGCGGCTGCTTCAACATGAACGGCGGCAGCGCGGAGGCCGCCGTTCATGCCTACCGCGGGCTGTCGGTGGTAGCGGATTTGACCGGCGAGCGGGCGAGCAGCATCGGCACGGCGGCTGGAGAGGGACTCTCGCTGGTGACCTTCACGGCCGGTCCGCGTTACACCTTCCGCTTCTCCGGCGACAAGCTCTCGCGGTATTCCGTTTTCGCGCAGGGACTGGTCGGCCGCGCCCATGGCTTTGATTCCATCTTCCCGGCGGCGAACGGTTCTCTGGCCGGCGCCGCCAACTCCCTGGCGATTCTGGCCGGCGGAGGAGTGGACGTGACCGTGAACAGGCATCTCGCCATTCGCGCCATTCAGGCCGACTACCTGCGAACACAACTGCCAAACAACGCCAATAACGAGCAAAACCTGCTGCGCCTTGGCGCCGGCATCGTGCTCCATGCCTGGTAAAGGCCGCGTCCTGCAGGCGCGCTAAGCTGTGCATACCCAACGGCCGCGATGGGAGCGATCCGACGGTCTATTCGGGAGTAACGCTATCGATGCGCAAAGACCGCTCATCGACTCTTCGCCCTCTTGAGCGACGAGCCCACTCGTTCTGCGAGGAAAACGGCAAACGGCTTAATGTCGATGTCGATACTGGCACGATCCAACGCCTTCAGATACTCGGCCCGGTCTTCGACGCGGATCACCGTCCACGGATACCCGCCCGACGCCAGCAGAACATTCATCAGGAACCGGGCCATGCGGCCGTTGCCATCGTGATAGGGATGAATATAGCCGAAGAGCCAATGTCCGAAGACTGCACGGACCGAAGGTTCCGGCTCGGATTCCAGCAGATCGAAGAGAGCGGGCATAGCGTCGCGCACCGCTTCCCAACGCGGTGGAACATATCTGGAAGTTCTCAGATACACAGCGTCGTTGCGGTATCCGGCAAGAGCGGATGCCGGGATCAGTCCAGCAGCCACGCGAGGCTCAAAGAGTTCTCGATACCATTCCCTGTGGTCTGTCCTCGCGCACGCGCCGGGATTTGGACCGGAAATCACTTGCTCCACTGTGGACTTTACCTTCTGAAAGGCTTGCCAGTAGCCGCGCGCAGCCAGCGCGTCCCGGCTTTGCCGATCCGCCTCATGCTGCATCGGGTCCCATTCGCCCGACCGCACTCTTTCCACCAGTTCCGGGCTGACCCGATAGCCTTCGATCGACAGCGAGTGATAGGCGTCGCTTTGGTAAATCTCATCCACGAATTTCAAATAGGCGGATTTGGCTCTAGGCAGTCCAGGCGGCTTCGGGAAGATCTCGATAACCGCATCCCGCGAGGCTGCCCATATTGCCTGAAGCCGTCCTACGATCGGCGATGCAATATCCCTTCCCACTAGAAAGATACGCTGCGTCGCATCGAATGGGTCTGTCTCCCGAACGTCGTAGCCCGCTGCTTTCATTGCCGCAATGATTTCGTCCGCCTGTTCCGCACGACCAACCCGCCGCAGGCCCCCAGCCAGCCTTCCGGCAACGGTGGAATGCCCGCCATCCAGCAACCGCCTGAGCAATACCGACGCATCACGGATACTGCCAAGCACTACCTGGGTTTCTATTGGATAACGGACAAAGAAGGATTCCGGTACGAGGATCAGGGATGCTTCCGTCGAATAGATACGCGAGCCGTCTCGGAGAATGACATCGCCACGCGGCGGTAGTTGACGCTCTCTAAGGTCGTAGAGCGATGTGCCAAAAGGCAGTTGAATCGTGTTGTTATGGCCTTTTCGGCTGTAGATGATCGCTTGCTGTGGGACAACCATATTTTCCGCGTGCAGCAGGAGCGATTGTTCGGCGGAAAGATGCCATCCTTCGCCGAAGCGCACGCCGCAATAACGAGTACAGAACTCCCAAAAGGACGCATACCAGGGTGTGCTATCTCCTGTTCGTGTGTCAGGGCTAGAGGAAACGAGCCAGCCCTTGATGATTTCCTGCAAGAACCCCGTTTGACCAGCCTATCCCGGTGAATCCTGCTCAACTCCCGTGATTGAAAGACACGGCGTCCATCTTTCTGTAACTGCTGAAGAATGGTGAGCGAAGCTGCGAGTTTTTCATGGGGTGCAGTCATCAGTTGTAGTCGCTCTTTGGGTGGTTACAAGTTTTTCCTGCCGTGCAAATACAAGTGTATTGTGTCGAGCAGGTATAAGTACATTCTGCTGTGTCAACGCAAGTTTATTCTGCGCCACGGAGCCCCTGAATCTTTGAACCGGCGCTAAGTCCGGAGTATGTGATTCGCGTCGAGGGCGCGGGTGGCTTTCGCTGGGAACGCACTTTCTTCGGTCCCGTAGAGCAAACGCCAGAATTTGTGCGACAGGAAGTACACAAGGCAACTGCGTACCCTGCGCACGCGAACTCGCCGGAAACGGCAGCATGAAGCCAGGATTGGTTTAATGGCATGGAAGAGGTCGTCGGTTCGATCCCGACCAGGTCCACCAAAATCCCTCAACGACTTGGAATCAGAAGAGTCGTAATCGACTGAAATCGGGATTGGCAGATGCCTGTCCGATTCACTGGGCTCACACCACGCGCAGAACGGCCACCGTCGCATCATCGGTCTGGCAGCCGCCGGAGAATTCATCCATGGCATTGAAGATTTGCCGGACCAGGTCTTCAGCATCCTGCACACATTGTGGATCCCGGGCGGCGGCCGCCTTCAGGAGGCCCTCGACGCCCCACTCCTCGCCGCTGGGATTCGTGACTTCCACCACTCCATCTGTGTAGGTAACAACCACATCGCCTGGATTCAGGGGGAGGATGCTCTCCCGGTAAGTGGAATCCGCGAACATGCCAACGGGAGCGCCGCTCGGTTCGAGCCATTCAATGGCGCCGTTCTGGCGAAGAACAACAGGCGGATTGTGACCGGCGTTCACATAGCGGAGCATCCGCGTGGTTCTGTCGAAGACACCATAGAATACAGTCGCAAAGCGGTCATCGAGGGACGAATTGTATGCCTGGAGATTTACGGTCTTAAGCAGTTTGGCCAGATCGTCGCTCGTAAACAGCGCCGCTGTCCGCAGCGAAGACTGCACACTGGCGATCATGAGCGCCGCGGCGAGCCCCTTGCCGGAGGCGTCGCCAATGGCCAGCGCCAGGCGGTCCTCCGCAAGCGGCATAAAGTCGAAGCAGTCGCCGCCGAGGGCTCGAAGCTGGCGGCACCGCGCGCCGTATTCGGCGAAGCGGGCGTTTCGGCCTGCGCCATCCATAAACCGCTGCTGGACATCGCAGGCAAGCTCCCAGTCCTGGCTGACGTCCACTACTTCCGCATCGATCGCCATTTCTCACCTCTACTTGTATGTCGGATAAGGAGGGCAGAAATCGACATGCCGGCCCCATTCGCGGCTAAAAAATTATTTTTCCGGCGGGATGTAGAGAAACGCGGGGACGGCTCCGACTACCCCATGAAAGCGCAGAACGGGTCCGGCAAGGAAGGACGCGAGAAAAATCACGCGAGCATACGAGCAAAGGAGAGGATGAGATGAAATACATTCTGATGATGTCCGCCACGAAGGCAGGTGTTGGCACCTATCACACCTGGTCGCCCAAGGATGCCGAGACGCACATGGAGCGTCTCCGGACGATTGTGAAGGAGTTGACCGGCTCCGGGGAGTTTGTGGCCACGCAGGGCCTGGCCGAGCCAGCGGAAGCCAAGATGGTGCGCGGGGAGAAGAATGGGCTGCCGGTCACCGACGGCATCTTCCCCGAATCCAAGGAGTTCCTGCTGGGCTACTGGATCGTGGATGTAGCCACTCCCGAACGCGCGTACGCCATCGCGGGCCGGATTTCCTCGGCGCCGGGGCCGGGAGGCGTGCCGACCAACATGCCGATGGAAGTGCGGCGGCTGACGATGCCGCCGGCGAACGGTGAGAGCTCGCCTCGCCAATCGGACTGACTCATGGAAGCGCAAAGTGCGCTGCAGCGACCCAGAGTAACAGCGACCCAGAGGAGGGAGAAAATGAAGTACATTCTGATGATGAACACGATGAGGGCGGGGCAGGGAGTCCCCAATTGGCGCCATGCCGACCTGCAGGCGCACATTGCCTTTATGAAGAACCTGAACCGGGATCTTCATGAATCCGGAGAGCTGGTGTCGTCCGAGGGACTCAGCTTTCCCGAGCAGGCGAAGCTGGTCCGGGCCGGCAAGGACGGCGTACCGATAACCGACGGTGTGTTCCCGGAGTCGAAGGAGTTTCTTGCCGGTTTCTGGATCGTGGACGTCGACACCGCAGAGCGGGCGTATGCCATCGCCGCGGAGATATCGGCGGCTCCGGGCTCCGGCGGGGCGCCACTCAACATGCCGATTGAAGTGCGTCCGGTTATGAGTGCGCCGCCGCAGGAGATGTTGTAACAAGTGCTGCGATGACCAAGTCATGGGATACAGACTCCGAGCAACTGTTGCGCGAACTTGCGCCGCGGGTGCTCGGAGTGATCGCCCGCCGCTATCGTGACTTTGCGTCCGCCGAAGACGCCGTGCAGGAGGCCCTGCTGGCGGCATTCATGCAATGGCCGCAACAGGGCGTGCCCGATAATCCATTCGGCTGGCTGATTCAGGTTGCGTCGCGCCGGATCACCGATCAGGTGCGCAGCGAAATTGCCCGTCGTCAGAGGGAAACTACGGTCGCGATGGATGTAGAGACCGTGGCGCCCCCCGGCGATATCGAGCCCGATATGAGCATGGACCCCGACGACACGCTGATCCTATTGTTCATGTGCTGCCATCCGGCGCTGACGTCGTCCTCGGCGATTGCTCTGACGCTACGAGCGGTGGGCGGATTGACGACAGCGGAGATCGCCAATGCATTTCTGGTGCCCGAGGCGACGATGGCTCAGCGGATCAGCCGTGCCAAACAGAGCATCAAGGCATCGGGAGTGCCATTCCGTCTGCCTTCTCCCGCAGAGCGTGCTCAACGGCTGCCTGCAGTCCTCCATGTCCTTTACCTGATCTTCAATGAAGGGTACGCCAGCAGCATCGGAATGCGCCTGCAACGGCTCGATCTGGCGCGTGAGGCCATCCGGCTGACGCGCAGCGCTAAGGCCCTCCTACCTGAAGATGCAGAGGTCGCAGGCCTGCTGGCGCTCATGCTGCTCACCGACGTCCGGCGCGCGGCGCGGACCGGACCGGATGAGGAATTGATCCCCCTGGACAAACAGGACCGCACTCTGTGGGACCGGCAGGAGATCGAGCAAGGTATCGAGCTGCTGACCGCGGCGCTGTCGAAAGGAGCCGTTGGCCTCTATCAGCTTCAGGCAGCCATCGCTGCGGTTCATGACGAGGCGGCGCGAGCGGAAGACACGGATTGGCCGCAGATTCTAGCGTTGTACGAGCTGCTGAGACGCGTAGCTCCGAGCCCCATGGTGACGCTGAATCATGCCATAGCAACGGCCATGGTGCACGGCCCGTCGAGAGGTCTCGAACTGCTCAAATCGCTCGATAGCGATATCCGGCTTGCCGAGCATTATCGCCTGGACGCGGTTCGCGCCCATTTGCTCGAAATGATCGGCGATCGTGAAAGCGCGGTCCGGCACTTCAGGAGTGCGGCCGGCCGCACGGCAAGCGTTCCCGAGCAGGATTACCTGATGGCCCAGGCGGCTCGCCTTGAGGAAGGCCTGCGCGGTCCCGGTGAGGAGACTATCGCTTCCTGATCATGAGCACCAAACCTGCTAGAGGAACACTGGCTGACAAAACGCCTGACCGCGTGCTCAAAATGGTTGAGAACTGACTCCAGGTTTTGGTTGACAAAGGGCGACAAGCAATGGATGAACGCAAAGGCCCATAGTCGGAGCGGTGGTATTCAGTGATTGCATTGGGAGCAGAGTCCATAGAGAAAGAACTCGTGCCCGGTGGTGCGGAAGCCGCGCGGTAGTTTCGGCTTGAACGAAGGGATACACCCTTCGAGTTCATAGAGCTTTTTACATTGGTCGCATTGGAAGTGATGGTGATGCTTTTTCCCGGCAACTTCATATCGGGTCGAATCGCCGGGAATCTCTACCGCCTGCAACCAGCCCTCATCCATCAGCGACTGGATATTTCGATAAACCGTAGCCTTGCCGAGCGCGGGGTGATGGCGCTGCGCTCCCTCCAGAACTTCGTCTGGTGAGAGCGGCCGGCCGGCTTCGATGAAGGCATCGCGGATGGCCGTTTTTTGCCGTGTGTTGATATGTCTTTCCATCGCGACTGAGAACACGTTCCCATCTCCAATCCTATCAGCCGGTTCGGTCAGGAGGGGTGTAGACTGCGACGCTTCCATCTTCAGCGATGGCCGCGATCAGACGGTCGTCCGGCGACCATGCAACGCCAGTGATCGCCGCGGGAAGCGCTGCGATAGCATCAGGTGCTCTCCGTTTGCTGGGCTTCCACAAGGCGAGTTGTCCTTGATCGCAGCCGGAGGCCAAGCCCCCGCCCGCACGCTGGTAGGCAAAGTGAGTCACGGCCGCGCTGTGGAATTTCAATACAGTTGGCTTCGTGTTTGCAGGCCCTTTACCCGAGCAGTCCCAAACCGTGATGGCAGAGCCGCCGCCGGTGGCCAGATAGCGTGAGCGATGATCCCAGGCCAGCTCCCGTACTTTCATGGGGTAGCCCCACATCTGAAGGTCCTTGCCGGTCTTGACGATCCAGAAGTGTACGGTTGCATCCTGGTTGCCGTGGCACAGATAGCGGCCATCAGGACTCCATGCGAGCGAGACCATGGAGCCTTTCCAGGAAAACGTCTTGAATGCTTCAGGGTTATCGGGTGTCCAAAACTTCAACTGTCCGTAGCAGGCCGAGGCAAACTCTTCGCTTTCGGCCTTCCACGCGATGGCGGCGATGGTATTCGGATGCTCCGGATATTCCCGGACGAGCTCGCCATCTTTGGTCCAGACCTTCAACTTACGGCCGGCAGCGGTTGCAAGCAGCTTTCCGCTGTCCGACCAGGCGATATGCTCCACCCACTCCGACCCGCAATCGAGTTCTTTCACCAGGCCGTCGAGTCTCGCATCCCAGACGCGGACAAATCCATCTTGCCCGGCAGTTGCAAAACGGGGATCCGATGGGTGCCAGGCAACCTTCGTGGCCCCAAAGCGGTGGGCCGGGAGCTTCTGGATGCAGCGGCCATCTGCCGCGTCGAAGAGGTAGGCTGTGCCGCTCGCCGAGATAGCCGCAAGCCACGCTCCCGATGGCGACCAGTCCACGGAGACGGCCGACTCATCCAGCGAGGAGTGCCAAATCTTCGGGATGGCCGGGGCGATGGCCTGCCGTTCAATTAAACCAGGCATGATCTGAATCCCTCGTTGAGCTGATTACGGTCCAGGTTGCGACCAATGAAGATGAGCCGATTCCGCCTCTCCGCGTTCTTCCATGGCCGGTCGGGACGGCCGTCGAAGAGCATATGCACGCCCTGAAAGACGAAGCGATCGGCTTCGCCCTTAAGGCTCAAGACGCCTTTCATGCGAAAAATGTCCGTGCCCTGAGTTTGCAGAAGTTTACTCATCCACTGATTGAACTTGCGCTTATCCAAATCGCCGGAGACCGTAATGCCGACCGAAGAGACTTCCTCATCGTGCTCGTGGTCGGGCTTATATTCGCGCTGCATCTCCGCGATGACCGGACCGGCTTGATTATGAAGCTCCGCACGGAATTCCTCGGGACGATGTTCGGTAAAGAATGCGTAGTAACCAGCCCGGGGAATCTCCACTTCAAAGTTCGCCGGTTTGCCATCCAGAGCGAGTTCATAATGCGTTCTGCCGGGCACGACCTTGCCTCCCGATGCGAGCGGCGACGCCTCTTCGGAGAAGAGCAGCACCGCGTCCATTTCAACGGTCTGCAAAGCTTCGCGCGTGGGAGCCTCAACAGGAAGAACTGCAAGAGACATAGATGGATCGGGACCAATATCGAACCGGAGTCTTGAAGAACCGGCATTCAGCGAATAGATACCAGCCCACTCGAACGGATACTCCGGCTCCATGAACTTGGGATCGACCTCAAGCGCCCGGTCGAGGTTGAATCCGCCCACATTGAGCACTGTATCGATCCCGGCTGCGGCATTCTGCGTGCGATAGATCTTCGCCGCGGCATTCATCGAACGAATCCGTGCTTCGAGCTTGTCCAACTCTTCGGGTGTAACGAGGTCGATCTTGTTGAGCAGAATCACGTCGGCGAAGGCAATCTGTTCCTTGACCTCATCGGAGTCATCGATGTGCTGCCACACATGGCGGGCATCAATCAGTGTGACAATTCCATCAAGCCGCAGCTTCGTCTGCATCTCATCGTCAACAAAGAATGTCTGCGCGACCGGACCTGGATCGGCCATGCCGGTGGTCTCGACCAGGATGTAATCGAACTTGTCGCGGCGTTTCATCAGGTTGCCGAGGATGCGAATCAGATCTCCGCGCACCGTGCAGCAGATGCAGCCGTTGTTCATCTCGAAGATCTCTTCCTCCGCCCCGATGACGAGTTCCTGGTCTACGCCCACCTCGCCAAACTCGTTCTCGATGACGGCAATACGTTTGCCATGTTCCTCGGTAAGGATGCGATTCAACAGGGTTGTCTTGCCTGACCCGAGAAAGCCGGTCAGCACGGTTACGGGGACGCGAACGTCTTTGTCAGGAGCAACAGCTTCCATGATTTTTCTCCGAAGATGAATTGACCTGCTGTGCACACATCTCTTCGATGTCGTGCGTCGTAATCTCTGCTATCGGGCGGTGCAAGCGGAACTGGAGCTTCTGCATCGCGGGCCGGAAGACGGCGATCACCGTCTCGATGGGCGGACAGCCTTCTTCCATGCAGGCCAACTCCGAGACCATCACGGTCGCCTCTTCATCGAGGCCAAGCGCAAGGGCTACCTGCGCCTTGATTTCGTTGGCGCGGCCGGAGTCTCGAGAACCGCGGGAAGAAAAAATATCCATGTGTTCTGTCCATACATGAGAATGCTTTATCATTCTCATCATGTCAAGTGTGTCGCTTAAACCTGAACTTTGGACAACGATCTCTACCAAGCGGCCCATGCTCGGCCAGGTCAGCGTCTGCAATGGCTGTTGCTGCGGGCAGACACAGAAGGGCCATCCCGAAGTCCCGGTCGAATGGCTGAAGCGGGAGTGGAAATATCGCGGGCTATTGAAGCGTGTTCACCTGACGATTACCGGATGTCTCGGACCTTGCGATGTCCCGAATGTGGTCCTGATTACCAGCGCGGAGGGGACGCAGTGGCTCGCAGAGATCAGCTGGCGAGGCCAGTACGAGATGCTGGCCGATTGGGCAGAGCAGTCAAAGATCGCCGACAGATTGCTCCCTCTGCCGCGAGAGTTCAACCGCCACCGATTGGCTGCTTACCGCGATGATGAGAAGGGGAGCAAGTGACGCACTCGGCGCTCCTCACCCTCGCTGCCGCCCTTGGATTACGTCATGGAGTCGATCCCGACCATCTTGCCGCTCTCGACGGACTCTCCCGGCTTCGGCCCTCCCGATGGAACGGAGTTCTCTTCGCCATCGGGCATGGCCTTCTGGTCACTCTGCTAGCTGTTGGGGTGGGCGGCCTGCTTGCAAGGAGCATTGGACCATACGCTCCGTGGCTGTTGATCCTGCTCGGCTCGATCAATCTGTGGAGGCTGCGAAGTCCGGTAACGCACCGTCATCGTGGCTTTTCCGGCATTGCCCGAACCAGTCCGCTGTTGCTGGGCATTCTTTTCGGCGCAGGCTTCGAGACCGCCAGCCAGTTATCTGCGTTGGTCCTTGCCGCCGACATCAATCCCTGGATTCTCGGCGTCATGTTTTCCACGGGGATGGCGCTGGTGGATGGGACGGATGGGTATCTGGCCTCCCGCACGCAGAGCCGGGCGATAGCCGGAGGACGGAGAGCCATCCGGGCATCGCGGGCTTTGGGGATTTTCGTAGTGGTCTTCTCGTTCGGTCTGGGTGGGGCGGAGCTGTTGAAACTGGACGTGGATCGAATCGCTTTACCGCTTGGATGTGTTCTGTTTGTTTATCTCATCGCTCTCAGAGTCTGGAGCGCGCGCCAGCCGGCCGATGAGATTCATCCCGCCTCGATTGTTGCGACCGGACCGAACACTCGCTGAATATCCGGAGATAGCGCTTCCATCACTGGTACGGATTGTCCTACGCAATTCCAACAAGGCGCGGTACCCAAGGGGTAAGGGAGAAGGTCGCTTCTGATCTTGATGCGCCGGTTCGAGTCCGGCCCGCGCCCCCAAATCTATTGAAAAATGCTCCGCGGGCTGCTTTTTTCTGTCATTCCCTAAGAGAATCTGATTGGGCTGTCATGGCGGGACGGTATGGCGGGATAGAGACAGCGCTGCAAATACGAGAAGCAGATTCCCTGCGGGAATGACAGAAAGAAAGGCAAAAGCAGATAAGAAAGATCTCCAACTTATTTGTCATCTCGACCGAAGCGAAGCGGAGTGGAGAGATCTGCGGTTTCCCAGCCTCCTCTATTCCGCAATTGCTTTTCTGGTCAGAAAGAACGGCGAAGAGAAGCATGGGCCGCGCAATAATCTTCAGATAGGAAGCTTTCAATGAACCGGCTCGTTGTTATCTCCGGGTGCTCGGGAGGCGGTAAGTCCACGCTGCTTGGCGAACTAGGCCGACAAGGATATGCTGTCGTCGAAGAGCCGGGCCGGCGAATTGTTCGCGAAGAGATCGAAGGCGGCGGCTTAGCGCTGCCTTGGGTCGATATGGCTGCCTTTTTGCACCGTGCGGTTGCTATGGCGCTTGCGGACCGAATCTCGGCGAGCAAGCTGGAAGGCTGGGTCTTCTTCGATAGAGGCTTGGTTGATGCCGCTGCCGGCCTTCAGCACCTGATAGGCGAGCCAGTGCTGAACTCGCTTGGCCGAAGACACCGTTACCATAAGCTGGTGTTTCTGGCGCCGCCTTGGCCGGAGATTTATTTGACGGATTCAGAACGGCGTCACGATAGAGACTTCGCCGTTGCCGAGTATTTGCGGCTTCTTGAAGCCTATTCTTCACTCGGGTACGAAGTCTCTATCCTGCCAAAGGTTGGGGTGGCTGAGCGAGCCGCCTTCGTGCTCAAGAAACTTGAGGAATGATGGAGTCGAGTTCCTCGATCGTCGCGGGAGAGAGTTGAAGCTTCGCAGCAGCAAGATTCTCGCGAAGATGTTCGACCGAAGATGTGCCCGGGATCAGCAGGATGTTGGGCGAGCGCTGAAGCAGCCAAGCGAGCGCGACCTGCATTGGGGTGGCCTGCGAAGATGCGGCTGCTTGATCGAGCACCTGGGATTGGAGCGGCGTGAACCCTCCCAGGGGAAAGAACGGCACAAACGCGACGCCTCGCCCGGCAAGGTGATCGATGAAGCCATCATCGTCCCGGTGGATCAGGTTGTACATGTTCTGAACGCAGACGATCTCCGTAATCTTCTCAGCCTCCTCGAATTGCCGTAAAGAGACGTTGCTGAGACCGATACTACGAATAAGGCCCTGCCGCTTGAGATCCGCAAGCACAGTCAGCGGCTCCTCGATGGATCCCTCCGATGGCGCTGACACTCCTCCGACCCGAAGGTTAACGACATCCAGCGTGTCGAGCCCAAGGTTTCGCAGGTTGTCATGAACCGCGTCGGTGATCTCCTTCGGGGAAAGAGCCGGAACCCACGACTGGTCCGGTGGCCGGCGGGCGCCCACCTTGGTGACGATCACCAGGCCGTCCCGATAGGGATGAAGCGCTTGCTTGATGATCTGGTTCACGACATGCGGACCATAGAAGTCGCTGGTGTCGATGTGGTTGACTCCGGATTCGACTGCTTCTCGCAGAACGGAGATGGCAGCGCCGAGATCGCGCGGAGGCCCCCATACGTGCGGCCCCGCAAGTTGCATGGCTCCATAGCCCATCCGGTTCAAGGCCCTAGAGCCGCCTTGGAGCACAAAGGTGCGATTGTGATTTTCCTGATTCGTCATTCTGTTCTCTCTCTCTAATCTGTTGAGCCCTTGCAAAGATCGTACTTCGTCGTTTTAGATGAAGAAAGCTTCAGGTTGGGAGTTCGCATTTGCCGCAGCGTCCACAAGTGCTCTTAGAGCCCCGCAAATTGCCGATTCAAGCTCGTTCGGCCGCGAGCGTGGAGGCGATTCTTGAAGCGACCATTCAGGTTTTGCTCCAGGTGGGAAAGGAGCGGCTGACCACGACCAGGGTGGCGTCGCGAGCCGGTGTCTCTGTTGGAACCTTGTATCAATATTTTCCGAACAAGAGCGCGCTCTTACAATCCGCCCTGAAACGCCATCTTAGCGAGGTCAGCGATGCGGTCGCACTTGTCTGCCACGAGCAGGAGGGCAAAACGCTGCCGGAAATGGCCACCGCTCTGATCACTGCTTTTCTTGAAGCCAAGATGAGGAGCGCGAAGACGAGTGTCGCTCTCTACTCAGTAAGCTCCGACGTGGACGGAGCGAGGATCGCGCAGCAGATGGGGACCCGATCCAACAGGGCGATCGCCGGGATGCTGGGAACCGCCTCCGAAAAGCTAACGACAGATCCACAACTGGTCGCTTCGATGCTCCAGGATGCGATGGTCGGAGTCAGCCGGAGATTGCTTGAATCCGGCGCTCCGGAGAAGCAAGTCGAAAGCGTGCGGCAAGAGCTTATCTTGTTGGCGTGCGCATACCTGAATGCCTGTTCTGCTTCCCGTTAGGACGTCATCCATCGAGATTTGCGGAATTCCACGTCCGAGAATCCGGACGTGGGGCACCCAGCACCCGCTTCCTCTGCCAATCTCAGATCTATTAGGAATAGATATAGCGTGGTCTCCCACCGATTGGTTGTGGTTTTGGATCCATACTTCAAGCAGATTTAGGTGCCCCATCTTTGCGTAGCAAGGGTGTGATACCACAATCGATGACAGCAGGATGTCGCGGGAAGTGCTCCACATTTTCGGATTAGTCCATTGCGGAGATCCTGCTCACGCAGAGACTCAGGTCGGAGAATCCGGACGTGGGACACCCGCTTCCTCTACTAGGAACAGATCGTCTCGGGATGCGGGACCTCTTCCTACAAACCCACTATTGAGAGAAAAGATGCGGCGGGCGGCAGATAATTTCGCTCTTGGAGTGGCAGCGTCGACTCGGGACCTTTCCGTCTTGTTACACATCTAATGAAGCAGAGGAGTTAAAAGTATGATGTCCAGGTTGAAAGCGCTCGTTCTGCTTGGCATGGGCGTTCTTTGCGCGTCGGCATTTGGCGCGAATGCGGCCCGGCCAGGCACTGTGAACTATATCGAAGGTGCGGTCTATCTCGCGGGAGGGCCACTGACTCCCCACGATATCGGAAGCGCCGGTCTCAATGCCGGTCAGGTTCTCTCCACCGGGCAAGGCAAGGCGGAGATTTTACTCACGCCCGGTGTCTTTTTGCGTCTCGACGACAACAGCGCCGTCAGGATGATCTCGCCCGATCTTACCAATACAAAGGTGGAGCTGGAGCGCGGCCGCGCGTCTGTGGAAGTGGATGAGCTATACCGCCAAAACAACATCCAGGTCGTCGAGTCCGGAGTAGCCACTCAGTTGCTGAAGCCCGGATACTACGAATTCAACGCCGATAATTCCACCGAAATGGTGTTTAAAGGCAAAGCGGCCGTAGAGGTGGGCGACGGCAAGTACACGGTGGTGAACGGCCATCACGAATTTACAGATGGGAAAAGCGCTATGGAAAAGCCCGTCAGCTTTAATACCCGCGCCTCCCAGGATCAACTTTACAACTGGAGCAGTTTGCGCTCGCAATACCTGGCCGAAGGCAATAACCAGATCGCCGGCGCCTACGCCGGCGCGTCCGGCTTCTATCCGGGTTGGTACTGGGATCCCTATGCATGGGATTACACTTTTATCGGCCTGAATCCATACTGGAGCCCCTTCGGCTTTGGATTCTACCCGCCATGGTATGGAGGCTTTTATGGCGGGTTCTACCGAGGCGGTTACTACCGAGGCGGTTACTATAATCGCGGCTTCCATGGCGGCGACTTCCATGCCGGAGAGGGCTTCCATGGCGGCGGTTTTGGAGGCGGCGGAGGCTTTCACGGGGGCGGGGGCGGCGGCCGCCGTTAACCTCCATTTCCCAATCAGCTTCGTAAACTAGAAACCCTGGCCTCTTTTGGGCCAGGGTTTTTTTTATGGACCAGCGGCGAGGCTGAACCGCTTTCGGCGAGAAAACCAATGGAAGGCTTGACAGCTGTATGCTGCTGCCGCATTATCGGATGGTCTGATTACTCCTTCGAGGAAAGAATCCGTGTTTGACGGAATCTCGCGGCGCACATTTTTGAAAGGGCTCGCCATAAGCGCTCTCGCCAAGCCGGTGCTCGGCCAGGATCGGGTGGCAACCTCAGGAGCGCCGACTGAATGGTCTTACATCAGCGGAAAACAGTACACCGATCCATTCAACCAGGTCGAGGTAGACGCCGTGATCGCGCTGCCCTCCGGCGGGGAGGAGCGGGTTCCCGCGTTTTGGGGTGGCGGATCAGTTTGGCGGGTGCGTTATGCTCCTCCGGCTCCGGGAGCATACCATGTTCGCTCGGTCTGCAGTGATACCGCCAACCGCGATCTTCATGGCCGCGCCTTCGTGCTGCAGGTTGAGCCGTACACCGGTGAGAATAGTAATTACAAACATGGGGTGCTCAAAGTGGCGGACGATCGGCGTCACTTCGAACACGCCGACGGCACGCCTTTTTTTTGGCTAGGCGACACCTGGTGGATGGGCCTATGCAAACGCCTCCGCTGGCCGGACGATTTTGAGACGCTGGCCTCCGATCGCGTGCGCAAGGGCTTCTCCGTAGTGCAGATTGTCGCCGGCCTCTACCCCGACATGGAGCCTTACGACCCGCGGGGCGCCAATGAGGCTGGTTTTCCCTGGGAGCCGGATTTCTCCCGCGTCAATCCTGCATACTTCGATATGGCCGATGTGCGCATTCAGCATCTGGCGGACCATGGCCTGGTGTGCTGCGTAGTCGGGTTTTGGGGATACTTCATTCCTCGCATGGGAGTTGCCAAAACCAAGCAACATTGGCGGTATCTCATCGCCCGCTGGGGCGCTTATCCAGTGGTTTGGTGCTTGGCCGGCGAGGGCACCATGCCGTACTACCTCTCCAAGACCAAAGCGCAGGATGCGGAGATGCAAAAGCACGGGTTGACGGAACTGGCGCGTTATGTGCGAGCGACCGACGCGCACCAACATCCCATCACCATCCATCCTTCCAGCAGCGCCCGCCTATGCGTCGATGACCCTTCGGTGCTCGATTTTGACATGCTCCAGACCGGCCACAGCTCCTGGAAGAGCGTGCCCAACACCATCAAGACGGTTCAGGGCTCGCTCGCGGCCAGCCCCAAAATGCCGGTGCTGATTGGGGAGGTTTGCTACGAAGGCATTCAGCAGTCGAGCCGGGAGGAGATTCAGCGCTTCATGTTCTGGTCGGCTATGCTGAGCGGCAACGGAGGACATACTTACGGCGCCAATGGCATCTGGCAGGTCAATACGCGGCAGCAGCCTTACGGTCTTTCGCCGCATGGCCACTCCTGGGGCGGCCCTGCGTGGGACGTAGCCACGCAATTGCCCGGCTCAGGCCAACTCGGGCTGGGCAAAAAATTGCTCAGCCGCTATTCCTGGTGGAAGCTTGAAGCGCGTCCGGAGCTCATTGAGCCACGCTCCAGCGATGCGGATTATTGGCAGCCCTTCGCGGCTGCGATTCCGGGTGAAGCCGTCATCGCCTTTTGCCCCTCCTTTACCAAACCGGCCGTCTTTAGCCACCTCGAAGCCGCGACCTATAAGGCCTTCTTCTTTAATCCAAGTGATGGAGTCGAGACAGCGATCGGCAACGTCGTTCCCGATGGCGCCGGCTCCTGGAGCGTTCCTCCCGTCCCCATTTTTCAGGATTGGGTCATCGTCCTCGAGCGCAAGCTATGAACCTGAGACAAAGAACGATTCACGATAACAGCACCCAGCCATTCCGTGTCGGCCTCTCCGCCGATTTTTGCGATGAACACGGCAAGCCGATATTTCCGGACATAGGTTTGTCGTTGCTCGAAGGTGTTCCCGGACTCTCTCACGAATTCCTTCGCGAATATCGGGCGGAGTATGCGCCGGAGCAGTTGGCGGGCTACGACGTGCTGATTTCACTCAAGCCCAGGATTACAGCCCACTCTCTTGAGCGGGCCCAGCGCTTATGCGCGATCGGCCGCTGCGGAGTGGGCTACGACAATGTCGATCTGGATGCCTGCACGGAGCGCGATATTGCGGTCTTCATCACACCGGGCGGCGTGGTGCGGCCGGTGGCCGAGTCCATCGTCCTCTTTGTCCTGGCGCTTTCGCATAACCTTGTTCTGAAAGACCGGCTGGTGCGCCAAGGCCGATGGGCAGAGAGCACGCATCGCCTGGGCCGGGAGCCACGCCAGCGAACGGTAGGCACTATCGGCTTGGGCAATATCGCGTCGGAAGCGGTCCGGCTTCTGAAGCCTTTTGACGTTGAGCGCTTTCTCGCCTTCGATCCCTATGCTTCCGCCGAACGCGCCTCGGAACTTGGGGTCAAACTCGTACCTCTAGAAGAGCTTTTGCGCGAGTCGGATTACATTCTGGTCAATTGCCCGCTTACCGCTCAAACGTGGGGCCTGCTGGCAGGGCCGCAATTCGCTCTTATGAAGCCGGATGCGGTCATCATTAATACAGCCCGCGGACCGATTGTCGACGAGTCCGCACTGATCGAAGCTTTGCGCAGCGGCAAAATTCGCGGAGCCGCGCTCGATGTTTTTGAAAAGGAGCCGCTCGCCCCGGACTCGCCTTTGGCGGCGATGGACAATGTAATTCTAAGCTCGCACTCCGTTGCCTGGACCGAGGAACTGTTCCGCGATATGGGCCGCATCGACTGCCAGGGGGCGTTGGCTATCTATCGGGGAGAGGCGCCCCAACACGTTGTAAACCCCCAGGTGCTCAGCCGTGCGGGATTTCTGCGCAAGCTTGAAGAGTACGCAACCGCTCATGTAATCAAGGACGGTGCCCGATGAGCCCCTTGCGGCAGCGGTTGCAACAGGGAGAAATCGTTTTGGGCCAGATGGTGCTCGAGCTTTTTACGCCCGGGATCGGACCCATGCTGGCGGCCTGCGGTTTGGATTTTGTCATCTTCGACATGGAGCATGGACGTTGCGATATAGCTTTGCTGGCGGAGATGATCGCATCCTGCCGCGGGAGTGGGATCGTACCCATCGCGCGTGTTCCCGATGTCGAGTATGCGCCGTTGTCGCGGGTTCTCGACATTGGAGCGCGCGGGGTCATGGTCCCTCGCGTGGAATCGAGAGCGCAGGCGCAGGAGATCGTAAAACAGCTCAAGTATGCGCCGCTGGGCCAGAGAGGCGTCGCTCTTGGTATTGCGCATGACCTCTATCGCGCCGGCGGAGGGGAGTTCTTCGCCAAGGCGAATGAGGAGACTGCCGTCATCCTGCTGCTGGAAACGGCGAAGGCGTTCGATAATCTGGAGGAAATCGTCTCCGTTCCCGGCGTCGATATCGCCTGGATGGGGCATTACGATCTCACCGTTTCGATGGGCATCCCGGCGCAGTTCGATCATCCCCGATTTCTCGCCGCTATGGATTCGCTAGTCTCCGTATGCCGGCGTCACGGAGTTGCTCCCGGATTTCTTCCGGCTACGCCGGAGTCGGCCGCGCATTGGATCGGCAGAGGCTTTCGCGCCATCAGCCTGGGCAGCGATATCGGCGTCTTTCTCGATGCAGTGCGTAAGTTTCGCGCCCATCTGGTTGAGCAAGGAGTTGTTTCTGCCGCGCCGCTCAAGGGAGGAGCGGCATGAAATTCACCGTACAGGCCTTCAATGCCGGCACCTTTTGGGTTCCCGGGCCGGAGGTTTATTGGATGGAGAACTGGCAGCAGCGGGAAGAGATGAATCTAATCATCTACCTGATCCGCGGCGGCGGCCAGAACATCCTGGTCAATACCGGGCCGCCGCAGGACCTGAGCGTCATCAACCAGGCATGGCTGAATTTCTTCGGCTTCCCTGAGGCGCAGATCGTTCGCTCCGAGTCTCAGTTGCCGCAAAATATCCTGCGTTCCCAGGGACTCACGCCGGAGGAGATCTCCACGGTCATCGTGACTCCCTTGCAGGCCTACGCCACGGCGAATATTCCCTTGTTTCGCAAGGCGGCAATTTGTATTTCGCGGCGCGGGTGGATTGAGGATTTCCAGGCGCCCTACTATCACCTGCACGTTCCCAGGCACTTGCGCGTTCCACCGGAGGTGAACGCATATCTGCAAAATGAAGGCTGGGAGAAAGTGCGGCTGCTCGCCGATGAAGAGGAGCTGCAGCCTGGACTCCGCGTCTTTTGGGCCGGTGTCCACCATCGCTCTTCCTTAGCGGTATGCATCGACACGGATCACGGAACAGTTGTCCTTACCGATTCGTTCTTCAAGTATGGCAACATTGAATCCGGCCGCTATCTGGGAGTGATGGAGAGCATGATGGAAGCCGACGCTACCTGGGCGCGTATCCGCAAAACCGCGGCTATCGCTGCTTCAATTTACGATCCTGAGGTCTTTGTCCGGCATCCGGGCGGAGTTTTGGCGTAGAGTCAACCCTAGGATCCCCCTGCTGGAATGGGGGGTGCGGCATTTGCATGCGATACTCTGTGTGGCGACGCCACAGCTCCATAAGGCTGCGGTCAGCCACAGTGGCGTGGACCAGAGTAGCCGGCAAAGGCGAGGATGTTACCTGCAATGAGGACAAACCGTAATTCCGATTTTCTTACTCCCGTCACGCGGACCACCCTTACGGCCGACATTTGCCGCAAGATGGTGAGCCACCTGATCGGCGAACAATGGCGCGAAGGGGAGAGGATACCGGCGGAGCGAGAACTATGCCAGAAGCTGGGGGTGGGTCGGGCTTCGCTGCGCGAAGCGCTTAAGGCCCTGGAAATCATGGGCATGATCGAGACCAGGCTGGGTGACGGAACCTATGTCTGCAAGCGATCCGAGTTTTTTTCCCGGCCTCTGCTTTGGGCTATCACCAGGAGCTCCGAGGTACATACACGGGAGCTGGTGGAGGCTCGCATGCTGATTGAGGTCGAGCTCGCCGGCCTGGCGGCGGAACGGGCCACGGCCGCCAGCGTAAAGCGGCTGAGCGACGAGATCGAGCGCATGGAAAATACCAAGGACGATCCGCAGAAGTTTGTGCAAGCCGATGTCAATTTCCATCTTGCGCTTGGGGACGCCGCTTCCAACAGCATTCTGATGAACGCGCTGAATTTGATTCGCAATCTGCTGCAGCAGTGGATCATGTCCGCGCTAGCTGTTGACGGCGTGCCGGAGAAAGCCTGCGCGCAACATAAGCGCATATTGCTTGCCATCAAGAATCGAGATTCGGCCGGCGCTCGCAAGGCGATGCAGAAGCATCTCCACGACATGGCCAGTTTCCTGCCGAAAAAACAGGTGAAAGCGGAGGAATAAAGGTCTATTTAGAGCGCCTTGATAGTTGATGTAGACGTCTTTGCGCTAGGGTGAAAAGACGGCTGCGTAATAATGAGTCCCGCAGGGACGGCAAGAGAATAGCCCAGCACGCCAGTGCTCGGGTCTGTTAGAAGAAGATGCTGAGTCCCGTAGGGACGACTGATTCAGCCGTCCCTGCGGGACTTCCCTCATAAACCAAAGTCTCCCCAGCACTGACGTGCTGGGCTATTTTCTTGCCGTCCCTGCGGGACTTGACGACTGATCACAACTGTTCCGATTCTTACGGTCGTCCAGTAACCGCCGGCTTATTCGTTTCTCAGCGTCTCCATTGGATCTACGCCGGCCGCCCGCCGCGCCGGAACCCATGCCGCGAACAGAGCCAAGAGGAGCATCAGCGCAGGTACCGTGCAGAAGGTCAACGGATCCAGCGGAGTGATTCCGAATAGAAAGCTGCGCAAAAATTGAGTTAGTAGAGCGGCCGTGACTAAGCCCAGCGCGGACCCTCCCACGGCCAGAATCAGGCTCTGCTTCATAACTGCTGTCACAATCTGCCATCGCATCGCGCCCAGCGCCAGGCGGATGCCGATCTCCCGCCGACGCCAGCTCACGATGTATGCGATGAGGCTGTAGACGCCCACTCCGCCGATCAACAGCGCCAGCGTACCAAAGGACAGCAAGAGAATCGCGAGCGACCGCGGAGCCGAGACCGACGCCGCTACCACTTCATTAAGGCTGCGGACGCGCGTCACCGGGACCAGAGGGTCGATCCCCGCCACCACCCTGCGCAGCCCGGCTGCCGCTTCTGAAGCGGTCGCGCGCGTGCGCAGCAGAACATACATTACCGGCTGTTCCGATCTCCCGGTCATCGACAGATACACTTCATCACCGTATCCGCCTGCCAGACCACTGTCGTGGGTGTTTCCTACCACTCCCACCACTACTGACTCCACTTTCATATCCCACACCGTGGGCGTAGGCTCATCGACTACATTGATAATGTGCTTGCCCACTGGATCCTGATGCGGCCACAGCCTCTCCGCCATGCTCTGGTTGATCACCGCCGCGTGGCTTGCTCCCGATGCATCCTGATCCGTAAGCAGACGCCCTTGGAGCAGTTGCATCCCCAAGGTTGCAAAGTAGCCTGACGACACCGTTCGTCCCGTCGCCACCAATGCGACCTCCCGCGCAGCCCTGGGGTGGCCCTCCGCGTCGTAGGCGTAGTTGTTGTCCCGCCCGCTTAGCGGCAGTGAATCGGCCAGCGTCACATTTTCCGTCCCCGCGATACCACGAGCGTCATTCAGCAATGTTGTAAAGAAGGCGTTGCACCGACCTTTTTCCCGGCACGCCACCGCATCCAGCGACACCTCCGCCGTCATCACACGGTCAGTACGAAATCCGGGGTCTACTCTCGATAAGCTGTAGAGACTGTGCAGCATGAGGCCGGCGGCGGTAATCACCACCACCGACAACCCGATCTGCCCCATCACTAGCGCCATGGATAGCTTGAACTGCGATGACTTGCCCGCTACATTGCGGCTGCCGGAGCTCAGCGTCTCCTGCAGGTGAGGTGATGCCATCTTCAGCGCCGGGACCAGCCCAAATAGAAATCCGGTGATTACCGATGTGGCCGCAGCAAACAGAAATACGGGCCAATGCAGTGACACCTGGTTCAGCCGCGGAGTATCCGGCGGCAGCAGCCGCACGAGAGCCTGGAGACTCGCAGCTGCCGCCGTCAGGCCGGCGATCCCCGCCAGCGCACCCACCGCGACGCTCTCCGATAAGAGCTGCCGGAACAGCCTGGTAGGCGAAGCGCCTAGCGCCCCGCGGATCGCCATCTCGCGGTCGCGGCCCGCGGCCCGCGGCCCGCGCCAGCATCAGGTTAGCCACGTTGGCGCACGCAATCAGCAGGATCAATCCCACCGCTGCAAACAGCAGCAGCAGGCGAGGGCGCGTCGCGCCTATCTCCGACTCGAGCAGCGGCACTACGGTCATTTCCGATGCCCAGGTATCCGGCATTCGCCAGGGAAAGAGGGGCAGCAGTATTCCGTGCAATCGGCGTATTTCGGCCTCGGCCTGTGCCGCAGCTACCCGATTCTTCAGGCGGCCAAATGCATAGAGATTGAAGTCCCTCCACGGGTCGATGGGATCACCGCCTTTGAACGCCACCGGGGTTACAAACTGGGTATCGGCATAGGGGAACCGGACTCCAGGCGGCATAACGCCAATGATCTGCCGCGAAATTCCGTCGATGCGGATGGTCTGCCCAATCACTTCCGGATTTTGCCCAAAGTGTTGCTGCCAGTAGCCATAGCTCAGCACCACGACGAGATCTTGTCCGGCTATTCCGTTTTGCCGGCTGAAGAAGCTGCCCAAGGCGGGATGAATGCCCAGCGTGTCGAAGGCGTTCGCCATCACCTCGGCGCCAAATATCCGGTCCGAGGAGTCCGTCTCCGCCACATTCGATTCCCTATCCGCGCCGAATCCGCTGATCGAGGAGAAGGAAGCCGAATGCTCTCCCAATGCCCGAATCCATCCCTTTGGAAAGGGTCCGGCCTCGCCGGCGCCGTATCCGATCCGTGCCACCCGGTTCTGCTGAGGAAAGGGCAGCGGTCGCAGCATGATCGAGTCTACGAGCGAGAAGATCGCCGTATTGGTCCCGATCCCCAGCGCCAGCGTCAACACCGCCGTCAGTGTGAATCCCGGCGACTTTCGCAACTGCCGCAGCGCGAACTTCAGGTCATTGAGCATCGCTGCCCTCTGCTATGACCCGTGCATTCTGCCTTCCATAATTGCCTGAATTGAGGTTCTGAAAACAATGCGCTTAGCTCTGGGAGATAAGTAGCCCGGTGTTCATTGTTGAAATCCTCTGTTCGGAATCGAACAGCCTCGGACGCGGTGCGAAGCTTTGCGCCAGATGTGGGGAACCGCAGATCTCTCCACTGCGCTTCCCACCCCAGCAAGCTTCGCTTGCCGGGGACCCCGGTTTCGCTCCGGTCGAGATGACAAAGTTAGGCGGCGGGAAAAGCTGGACTCCATCAACTACTTCTCACGCCGCGTAGCGCGGACCACGAGGTCCTGCCGGACTTGCTGCAATGTTAGTACGCTGGGGGCGCCGCCTTTCACTTCGATCGCGGGAGAATACTCACCTGTAACCGGCGAGTAGAGCGACACGTCGTAGCTGCCGGGCGGGAGAGACAATGACAGGCTGCCTTCGATCGCTGCTCCTGCCATAGGATCGGTCAACTCACGTGAGTCCGCCAGGTAAGCGACATAGTCTCGCCCTGATGCGGAGAGGCCCGAGACTAGTAGATCGGCTGGATGTCCGGTAATCCAGTCCACGCCTGGTCTCGAATGAATGAAGTCAAACGAGGTCATGAACTCCGAGAGGTGCTGCATCCAGGAGCGAATCTCCCGTCGTGAGGCGGGGGTCCCGCTCTCGCTGCCGACAGTGATCGAGAAATCGATGTAATCGTAATGGCATCCATTCATCAGCGCGGTCCATGCCCGCTTGCGATGGATTGTCCAGCCCCTCGTGTCGCGATACATGCTGGCGGTGTTGTCCTCATCGAGCACGGTTGGCTTTGGGTAGCGAGAGGCGTCCTTGCAAAAGGCGGCGACCTGGTCAAGCCTCAATTCCTTGGACATGAAGTTGCCCATGTCGTAGATGCGGCCATCCAAGGGGGTGTTCGGCAAAGGATGATCGTTCACGATGTCGAAGGTCTTGCCGGTGAAGGTGGCATCCATGGGGAAGATATTTTTCGCGCCATAGGTGAAGGCCTGTTGTCCGGATAGCAGGTGCGGATGACCTAATCGCCGCATCTCGTCACGAACCACACGCACTATCTGCTCTTGCCAGGCATCTATATCGGCGGGGGAGGATTGGCCCGGCACGCCCCCACCGGGTTCGTTGCAGATCTCGTAATACACGTTGTCATAGCCGCTGGTTTCCTGAACGATCTTGCGCACGAAGGCGATCTGCCTGCGTACTAATTCCGGATTCTTAAGCGATGTGTAGTCTTCCCAGGCCACATTTCCCACGTGCTGCTTATTGTTCTCCGCGCGCAGTGGGTTCAGCGCCCAGATGTTATCCGCATAGGTGTTGCTGAGCAACGTCAGCTCGACCACGATGCCTTTCTTCGAGGCGTAATCGAGAAAGCGGTGCAGGCGCTCAAAATACTCCGGATTCCACTGGTCCAAATCATAAATCGGCTCGCCATCAAGCGCTTTGCCCGGACCACTGCGCACGAATGGAGAGATGTAGTCCGGGGACTCGGGTTTGGCGGGAGAGGAGGGATTGCGCGCGCTCTGCAACTCGCGAAAGAGCAGAAAGGTCCGCGTCATGGTCATCTTGTGCGCGGCCGCATCGTCGAGATATTTTTCAAAATTGAAGGGACGATTGATGACTGAGCCGTAGTGTTCGCTGGCTGAGATCAGGACGAGCGGCTTACCGCGAAAGAACAGGTACTTAGGATTCTGAGGATCGATTTTGACCGCGTCCTGAGCGTGCGCGAGAATGCAGGCGCCTAATCCAAGCAGAAGAATCCATAGCCAAAATTTCCCGGCAGTCATGGTGTTCCTCCATTTCAAACGATACGTGCTGCTAATGAACAATCGCGGATAACCCGAGAGTCAGCAACAGCGCCAATATCGAAAGGATGGTCTCGCAGATAGACCAGGTCATAACGGTTTCGGCAACGCCCATGTTGAAGTACTCCTTGACCAGCCAGAAGCCGCCATCGTTGACATGGGAGAAGATGAGCGATCCTGCTCCTACAGCGATGGCGAGCAGCTCAGGCCGAATGCCGGCGACGTGCAGAGCGACCGGGGCCATGATCCCGGCGGCCGTACTCATGGCGACGGTGGAGGAGCCAACGGCCAAGCGAATGAGCGCGGCGATTACCCAGGCAAGAAACAAAAGCGACAGATGGGTGCGCAGCGCGAGGTCGATGATGGCGTGGGAGACTCCGCTATCCTGCAAAACGCGGCCGAACCCCCCTCCGGCGCCGACCAGCAGGGTGATGACGGCGGTGGGCGCGAGGCACTCGTTCGAAAACCTCAGAATCGTGTCGCGGGTGAAGCCGCGCATTTTGCCCAACGTGACAAAGCTGACGATCACCCCAATCAGGAGAGCGATGTCGGCGTCCCCCAGAAAACGCACGGCTTGATTGAGGCGTCCGCCCGGCTGCGCGAAGGAGTCAGCCCAGCTTGCCAGCAGCATGAGTACCACCGGCAGCAGAAGGGTCGAGACGGTAAGGCCGAAGCCTGGCAAGCCGCGGTCCGTTGGATGATCGGCGAGTTGGGCGGCCATTGGATTATCGGCGCTGAGGTGAATCTTGGGAGCAATCCATCTCGCATAAAGGGGTCCGGCGACTACGGCGGCTGGAACGCCGACCAGCAACCCATAGAAGATGGTGCGTCCAACATCGGCGTGAAAGAGGGTAACGGCCAACATCGCCGCCGGGTGCGGCGGCACTAATCCGTGCACTACGGATAGGCCGGCCACCAGGGGCAGGCCTATCAGGATGGGGGATTTGCCTGTGCGCCGGGCAACGGTGAAGACGATCGGTATAAGGAGTACGAATCCCACCTCGAAGAAAACCGGCAAGCCGACGATCAGGCCGACCAACATCATTGACCACGGGACCCACCGTTCGCCGAAAAAACCGATCAACGATTGCGCTATACGCTCCGCGCCGCCGGACTCAGCCACCATCTTGCCCAGCATGGTGCCCAAGCCGATGATGATTGCGATGTGCCCCAGCGTGCCGCCGAGCCCGGCTTCAAACGACTTGACGACGTTTGGCAGCGGCATCCCGGCAACCACGGCAAGGGCCAGGGAAACGACAAAAATCACGATGAAGGGGTTGAGCCTGGCCCAGGCGATGAGGAGGATCAGCGCGATAACGGCGCATAAGGCAGCGAGGAGCAAGAGAATGCCGTGGTGGTCGATCATGTATGGAAACTGATTAGCTCGTGGGCTTTTTGTAGGCGACGCAATCGATCTCGACTTTGCAGTCGACCACCATGCTTGAGACTACACAGGAGCGGGCTGGAGCGTTTGCTCCGAAGTATTCTCGAAAGACCGCGTTGAAGGCGTGAAAATCGCGGGGATCGTCGAGCCATACGCCGCAGCGGACCACGTCTTCGGGTCCATAACCCGCCTCTTTGAGGATTGCCAAAAGGTTGCGGATGGCCGCATGGGCCTGGGCAGCTATATTCCCCGTAACCAGCTCACCGTTGAGCAGGGGCACTTGACCGGATACGTACAGCCAGCCGCCGGCTTCGACGGCGCGGGCGAACGGCAACTGCTGGCTGCCGGCGCCCTTGCCTTCAGCGCCGTACCTTTGAATGCTCATTATTTTCACCTTTCGTATGTTGCAGAGTAGCGATCAGACTCGGAGGAAAATCTTCTTACGGTAGAGCACCAGCACCGGCAGCCAGCAGACTAGCACGAATGAAATTGAGTAGAGCAGGGCGCCGATGGCAGGCGGCTGAATAGGCGCGAAAAGGTTCCGGTAGAGAAATGGGCCCAGGGTTCCTAGCGGACCGGCGCGGATATCCCAAATCGCCCCCGCCAGCAATTCGGAAAAAACGTACGCCGTGATGGCATTCATGCCAAATACCAGCCAGAAGGTTGTCCATTTGCCTTTCCACCCCTTGATCTCGATGGCCCAGTAGCAGAGCGCCCAGCAGACCAGAGAAACTCCCGCCGCGAACAGAACATAGGAGCTCGTCCAGAGTTTCTTGTTGATCGGGAACCAGGGATTCCAAAGCTCTCCCAAGGCGATACAGACGACGCCGGCGCCTAGCATCGCAGCGCACTTCCTGGCCGCGCTATGCGCACTTCGCAGCCACATTCCGGTAAGCACACCCATGAGTGTGGTCGCCATGGCGGGCAAATCGCTCAGCAATCCTTCAGGGTCGCGTGTGTGCTCATAGAGCCGTCCCGGGAAGATATGGCGGTCAAGGTAGGCAACCAGGTTGGCGTCTTTATCGAGCAGCGGGATATCGCGCCCAGGAAGGCCATATCCGGGAACCGGAACCCAGCGCATGAGGATCCAGTAGCCTATGAGCGCCGCCGCCACGAGCACAACTTTGCTGGCTACCCCGCGGTCCCAGAGATAAAGGAGACTTGCCAGCAGGAAGCAGATAGCGATGCGCTGCAACACCCCATAAATGCGCAGCGTACCCAGGTAGAAGAAAGGGAACCCATTCACAACTAGTCCGAGAAGAAACAGAAGGCAGAAGCGCCTGATGGTGCGGACGAGCAGAGCGCCCTTTGACACGCCGCGGCTCAGGCGCGCATCGAAGGAAAAGACGATGGAAGCGCCCATAACAAAGAGGAAGGTCGGGAAAACCAGGTCGGTTGGGGTCCAGCCGTTCCAATCCGCGTGGTGGAAAGGCCAGTATGCATACTTATTGCTGTTATTCACCAGGATCATGAGCGCGATCGTCATGCCCCGCAACACATCCAGAGAGACAAGCCGTCCCAGCTTTAACGCCGCCGGCCGCTCAAGAGTGACGGAATGAGCCATGAGAACCCCTCGCCGCTTGAGCCTATCAAATGCGCCTACAAACAATCTATAGCGAATCCAAGTGTCGGGAATTTAAGGCGGGTTGGTCGCTTTCAAGCACCTGTGGGAGCCTTAGATTAAGGACGACTTTCCAGAAATGTGACGACGTGTCCGCGCAGTGCAGCTACGAACCGTTGAAAGTTCAAGTCTTCCGCGGGTTGAATAATGTTTGTCTTGGGCGAATTAGTAGCCAACACCAGACAGGCGGCGCTGTAAACACGCTCTAGTATCAAGCGGCGGCAAAGCAGCTCATAGCGTCTGCTGTAGGATGCCTTATCGAAAACTGGATCTACCTTGAAATACGGCTCTTTGTTGCGCACGGGCGTCTTGATCCGGCCGCAGTCTTCCAGGAGAAAAAAATAGCCCAAAAATGGGGCAGGGGCTTTTCCAAACCTGCCTTCCCGGTATGCGACCCAGATATCGGTCGCGCTGCCGATAGCCTCCTCCGACCTGTTGTTGAAGTTGTTGCCGAAGGAAGGACCCACCTGAGACTTGAATTCCATCGCCGTGACGAGCTGGCCACCGGATACAACAATCAGGTCCCATTTCTTCTCAGAACGATAGTAGCCGGGCAGCTCTAGGGACGTGCGCGTCTTGATATCGATTTTCTTGAGACCCGCGTCACAGAGGATGTCGGCAACCAGCACTTCCATCGCACCCATCTGTGTGCCGCCCGTCACTTCACCACGTGTGCCGGCGTCGATCTTGCCGCCTTCAATCTGTTTCTTCTTATTGTGGGCCCGGGCATTCCAATAGCTTTGCACGGCTCTTCGAAGGCGTGTTTCAATGTCCAATCGCTCTCTCCAATTCCTGAGGGTCGATTCGGTATATGTCCAGGGCCACCTGTGTTGCGCGTTGTTTATCACGGGCACGGAATGCCTCTCGCAATTCCTCTATCTGTGCCGCGGAGAGCGCATCGGGGTCGGGGACACGAATCCTGCGCAGATATTGTGCCTGAAAGCGCAGGTACCCTCCGCGCATGCGAACTCCATAGGACTCTACGAAGAACTGCCCGGCCACCGACATCAAGAGTCCGCCCAACACCTCGAGGTCCCAGGAATCCGACTGTATGAAATACAGGTTGTGGTGCGGATAGGTTTCTCCGTTGTCGAGCACCGGATCGAGCGTGTTCTTGATATCGGCAATGTAGAGCTTAGGCTGTTCCTTCAGCGCATGTGTCACGCGGTCAATCGTTCTGTACCATCCGCGCAGATTCTTGACGGCCGTATGACGCTTCTTTAACGCATGCATGTGTTCTTCAAGATAGGCATTTAGCCTGGGATATTTGTCTAAATCCACCAATCCCTCACAATTCCACGGATCGACAAGATAATGCCCGGACCATTGCATCGTGCCGTTCGAAATGTCTTTGGCCAGCGCCAATTTCAACAAGCGTGAGGGCTCCACCAAATGAGCATCTTTGGTAATGAAAACGCTATCGTTGCCGGTCGCAACACCAATGCCCACCCTGGCGCTGGTTTCGAGTGGTAGGAATTCCTCTTCCATGCGGCGCAGCAACGAAAGCTGTTCGGGTGAGTGACATGGCCACGGAGAATTGCCTTTGAACCATGTCTCCACGCGTGCGGCGCGCAGTCCATCTGGTAGGGCCACCGTATCGCCGTGTGCGGTCGATTGCAGTGAGGTCGCGAGCCGGTGAGATGAAAGCCGTTCAAGCTCCGGGCCTAGGCTCGCCACGATAGCAGGACCCTGTTTTTGACGGCGAATGATCGTAATAGCAGGATAGGCATCCACTTCGTCGCGAAAGGCGTCCGCCTGATGCATTTCAATGACGATATCTACGGCGAAAGCTGATGTCACCATCTCCCGAAGCTCCGCCCCGTACTGGTTGCGCATCCAGCGGTCAGCGCAGATGTAGGCACACGCCCCACCTTCCTTAAGCTGGTGCAGCGCGGCTTCAAAGAAAGCCACATATAAATCGGCGCGACCGCGCATTGTGGTGTACGTGCGGCGATAGAGCAACGCAGTCTCTTCGGGAATGTGTTCAAGACGCACATACGGCGGGTTGCCGATGACGAAATCGGCCTCCACCGTCATGGATTCCAACAGATAATCCCCTATTCGTACCCAGGAGCGAGCTAGGCTTCCAGCCATTGAGCTATTTACGCCCCGTTTGATCAGAATGTCCGCCGCCATAGCGGAGGCGCGTTCGGCGCTTGCCTCGTCCAGTTCATAGGCAATCAGCGAAGCATGACATTCTGAAACGGAGCGCCCTATTCTCTCGCATGATTCCAGCAGCCGCTCGATCATCGGACCTAGGAAAGCCCCATCTCCGGCGGCAGGCTCCACCGCTACGGCATCAACCAGATTTGCTCCGGCGCTGTAACCCGCGAGATCAAGCAGCAGTTCGACGACCCATCGCTTGGTATACACGACCCCTTTAGATTCAAGGGTTGCCAATCGCGGAAGCTGGGGCTGAAGCAGCAGCGATTGCTGAATGCCGCGCATTGTGCGGAGTGCCGTCGGGTGTTGCGCCACTGCTGCCTCGTATTCTCCCGCCTTTGATTGCAGATTGTATCCGGCAATTCCCGCTCTGGCGACGAGCTTAGATCATTAAGACGAGCTTAGATCATTAATAGGATATTACGGGGCATTTCGCCATAGCAGAGCGTAAGATGTTGGCCGAATTGGTGAACGGACATAAGCGGGAGGATATCCTAAGCGAGGGAGGACCCACGATGAGATTTTTGCCGATAGTAGCCGCCGTGATCGTTGCCGTCAGTTTTGCCTCTGCGCCGGGGCAGCAGGCGAGCCCTGCCGAGACCGCCAGCGGTACGATAGGAGGCAAGACCATCACCGTCAAGTACTCCGCGCCGTCAATGCGCGGACGCAAGATCTTCGGGGAGGACGGCATCGTGATGCGCGATCCTACCGCTCCTATCTGGCGGGCTGGCGCGAATTCAGCGACTGCCTTTCACACCGACGCCGATCTCGATGTCGGTGGATTAGCCGTGCCGAAGGGCGACTATACACTTTTTGTCAACGTCAAGGATCCGGATGCCTGGGTGCTGATTCTCAGCAAGCAGACTGGACAGTGGGGACTTGAGTATTCCGCGGCCCAGGACCTTGGCCGGGTCAAGATGGAGATGAGCAAGCCGCCGGCGCCGGTTGAAACGCTCAAGTATTCGATCGTCGATAAAGGCGGCAATAAGGGCGTGCTGCGCCTGGAATGGGCCGACCATATCGCCTCGGTTCCCATTACCGTGAAGTAGGCAGATCAATACGAATATCAACCAAAAGGTTGATGCCAATGCGAACTCCGGACTTTAGTATCCCGGATGCCGGAGGAAAGCGAGCGAGGGCTTGTCTCCGATCTAAGCTGAAAGATTCGCATGAGACGAATACTGATCTTTTTGGGCCTGGGGTTAGCATTCAGCGCAATCTATCTGTTTGCTTTCCCATCCGCAACGCTGGTCTATGAGGGGGCCGTCGTTCTCCATATCTTTCTGGGGGCCGGCTTCCTTGTTTTGGGAGTGCCGGGGCTGGTGCATCTCTTGCATGGACGCAGCCTGGCTGAAAAGCTGGGCTGGGGCATCTTTTTTGCCGGGGCCGTACTCGGCGCGGTCCTGATCTTTACCGGCGCGCGGCGCAGTGAATGGCCGCTGCTGTATTCGCATGAGTTGATGAGCGCCCTGGCATGCGCTGTTTTGCTGGGAGTATGGGCTGGGCGGCGCGGCTGGCTGCAGGGCGGAAGCTTGCATAGCATTGTTCGCTTCGCCACATGCCTGTTGGTCATCGCGGTGGTGGCGGGCGGCGCATGGTGGGTGCGCACGGTCCCGTGGCAGCGCAGGTATGCGATCGATAACCCGAAGATCGCGCCCGCCAGCATGGATAAGGAGGGGGATGGTCCCGGGGGGCCGTTCTTTCCAAGCTCCGCGCAAACACATACCGGCAAAGTTGTGCCCGAGGACTATTTCCTCGATTCTTCAACTTGCAAGCAATGCCATTCGGATATCTACAATCAATGGTCGAGTTCGGCTCACCATTTTTCGTCCTTTAATAACCAGTGGTACCGGCAGTCGATCGTCTATATGCAGTCGGTCGACAGCGTCCGGTCGTCGAAGTGGTGCGCGGGATGCCATGACGCCGCGCTCTTCTTTCCCGGCAACTTCAATACGCCGATCAAAGATCGCATCTTTACTCCGGCAGCGCAGGCGGGTATGGGATGCGTAGTGTGCCATTCGATTCGCAAAGTAAAGAGCACCATGGGCAACGGAGACTTTGTGCTGGAGTATCCGGCGCTGCAGAAATTGGTGGCGAGCAAGAATCCCCTTCTGCGTGACGCGATCGACTTCCTGATCGAAGAGAATCCGGAGCCGCACCGGCGCACCTTCCTCAAGCCTTTCATGCGCACCACTCCGGCAGAGTATTGCTCCGCCTGTCACAAGGTGCATCTTGATGTTCCGGTAGATAATTACCGCTGGGTGCGGGGCTTCAACGACTACGACAATTGGCAGGCAAGCGGCGTTTCCGGAATGGGCGCGCGCTCCTTCTACTATCCTCCCAAGCCGATGAATTGCGTGGATTGCCACATGATGCGCGTACCGTCGCACGATGCTGGAAATGTGGATGGTACGGTGCATTCGCACCGTTTCATCGGCGCCAACACGGCTCTCCCCTTTGTAAATCGGGATAAGGTCCAACTGGCCGATACGGAGAGGTTTCTCGAAGACAAGAAGGTGCGGGTAGATATCTTTGCCATTTCGCCGGAAACATTGCCGCTGAAATCAGTGGCCGCGCCGGCTGCTGCTTCGGCGCCGCAACTGGAAACGACCTTCGCGGTGGGAGAAGAATCGGCTATGGAATCTCCCACCGGAGCGGCGGGAGGACCGGAGGCCGCGCCCGTCACTGCGCCTCTTGACCGCGTGCAGGCCGCAGTTGTCCCTGGAGAGACGGTCCGCGTTGAAGTGGTAGTGCGTACGCTCGGTGTCGGGCACTTTTTCCCTGGCGGCACTGTCGATGCCTTCGATTGCTGGCTGGAATTGAAGGCAACGGACGACAATGGCCGTGTACTGTTCTGGAGCGGAATGGTGGAAGACAATGGCCATGGGCCCGTCGAGCCGGGCGCGCACTTTTACCGTTCACTCTCGATCGACGCCCACGGAAATCCTATCGACAAGCGCAATGCCTGGGCGGCGCGCGCGACCGTCTACGCCCACCTGATCCCCCCGGGCGCCGCGGATACGGTGCATTTTCGCCTGCATGTGCCTAAGAACGCGCATGGCCACATTCATCTGGAAGCAAAGCTCAACTACCGCAAGTTTATGTGGAAGAATACGCAGTTCGCTTTTGCGGGAGTCTTCGAGCATACCGGAGCTCACGATGTAACCCCCGATTACGACGATCGCCACATGGTTTCTTCGGGAGACACCAGCCAGGTTTCAGGAGAGATCAAGGCTATTCCCGATTTGCCGATCGTGGTGCTTGCCAGCGCAAAGGCGGAGTTAGCAGTTTTGCCGCCGGGATCGCCCCAGCCCGAGGCTAAGGCGATTGTGCAAAAGGCGGATTGGCAGCGCTGGAACGATTACGGTATCGGCCTTTTCCTGCAAGGGGATCTGAAGGGAGCGCAAGCCGCTTTTACCAAGGTCACCGAGGCCGATCCCAACAATCCCGACGGTTGGGTTAACATCGGCAGGGTTCAGGTGCAGGAGGGAAATTTGACTGGAGCGCGGCAAGTGCTGGAGAGGGCGATGAAACTCTCGCCGAGGCTGGCTCGTGCCCACTACTTCTATGCCCGCGTGTTACGGCAGGAAGGGGATTATGACGGTGCCATCGCCCATCTGACCCTGGTTCTCGAACAATATCCGAAGGATAGAGTAGTCCACGACGATTTAGGACGGGTATTTTTTCTTAAGCATCGGTATGCAGATGCTATCGCCGAGTTTGAGAAGACGTTGGCTATCGACCCCGAGGATTTGGAAGCCAACTATAACCTGATGCTCTGTGATACGGGATTGGGCAACGCGGCGCAGGCAAAGACATATGAAGAACGTTATCTGCGCTTCAAGGCGGATGAGTCGGCACAGACACTCACCGGTCCATATCGCGAAAAGCATCCTGAAGACAATTTGGAGCGCCAGCCAATCCATGAGCATGTCTCGGCGCCGCTTCCGGCGACCGCCAACGTTAGCAGCGCGCTGAATCATGCCTCTGGCTCTACAGTTGCTCACAGGAGTGGCGATTGAAATTTGTCTGTTATGTATTTGTTGCGGCCGCATTTGCTTTAGCGCCCGGCGCTCCGTTGGCATTGGCGGGCGGCCCAGGCGCCGCTCAGAAGACAAGCCAGCATGTGCGCTTTGAGGATATTACGCGGGCCGCAGGCATTCGCTTCATCCATAACAACGGAGCCTTTGGCAAGAAGTATCTGCCGGAAACGCTGGGGCCAGGCGTCGCTTTCATCGACTACGACAACGATGGATGGCAGGATATCTTCCTGGTGAATGGGACCAATTGGCCGGGTCACGGAGGACGCGCGACCACGCCGGCCCTCTACCATAACAATCGCGATGGAACATTCACAGACGTTACTAAAAAAGCAGGTCTTGCTATTTCTATGTACGGCATGGGAGTTGCCGTCGGGGATTTTGACAATGATGGTTATGACGACCTGTTTGTGACCACTTACGGCCAGAATCATCTCTTTCACAACAATGGGAACGGTACGTTCACTGACGTAACCGGGAAAGCCGGCCTGTGGGGACCGCAGGAGTTAAGCACCAGTGCCGCATGGGTTGATTACGACCGCGACGGGCATCTCGATCTGTTAGTGGCGAACTACGTTCAATGGTCGCCTGCGACCGACTTATATTGCACCATGGATGGCAAGACTAAATCGTATTGCACGCCCGAGTCCTACAAGGGAGCATCTGTACATCTATGGCGCAATCGTGGCGACGGCACGTTTGAGGATGTGACCAGGAAGGCGGGGCTGCTCGATCCGACTTCGAAGAACCTGGGAATTGCAATTTTGGATTTAAACCAGGACGGATGGCCCGACATCGCGATCAGCAACGATACGCAGCCAAACAAGCTCTACGTCAACAACCGGAACGGAAGCTTTACTGAAGAAGCGGTCCCCGCAGGAGTGGCTTTCAGCGAAGACGGAGTTGCGCGCGCCGGCATGGGCGTCGATGCGGCGGACTACGACCGGTCGGGATTTCCCAGCCTGATCTTCACCAATTTTTCCAACCAGATGATTTCCCTCTATCACAACGAGCACAATGGTCTTTTCGTCGATGTGGCGCCCCAGTCCGAGGTCGGCCGCAGCAGTTTACTTACCCTTGGTTTTGGCTGTTTTTTCTTCGACTACGATTTGGACGGGTGGCAGGATATCTACGTCGCGGACGGTCATCTTGATCCGGATATCGAGCGGATTCAACAGCGGGTTCACTATGCGGAGCCGCCGCACCTCTTTCACAACATAGGCAAAGGCGGATTCCGCGATGTTGCCGCTGAAATGGGGCAGGCGTTCGCCGCGCCGCGGGTGGCGCGGGGCGCAGTTTACGGCGACATCAATAACGACGGCGCACCCGACATGATTGTCACAACCAACGGCGGTCCAGCGATTCTTTTCCGCAATGAGGGGGCCACGAATCATTCCTTGCGGGTGAAGCTGGTAGGAACCAAGTCAAACCGGGACGGCATCGGGTCTGTCGTTTCTGTCCAGACGGGCGGCGGCACGCAAAAGCTTATGCTGCGAAGTGGATCGAGTTATCTCTCCGCCAGCGAATTGGTGCTGACGTTTGGATTGGGTAGCTCCTCTAAGGCGGATCGGGTAGAGATTCACTGGCCCAGCGGGGCTACGGATCGCTTGGCCAATGTGAATGCCGATCAAATTATTACGGTGAAAGAAGGATCGGGCGTGATTCAGGCGAAGCCGCTGCGGAAGAGGTCGTGAGTTCAGCACCTGTATTCGCAGTTGTTTTCCTTTCTGTCATTCCCGCAGGGAATCTGCTTCTGCCCCTTCTTGTCCACCGAGTATGCCTAAAAGACCAGATTCCCTGCGGGAATGACAGAAAGAAAAGCGGGAATCCCAGGTCCCAGAATCGGGAACTGGGGCACCCAGGATTCTGTGATTTATGTTTTTGGTAACCGCGGATCTCTCCACTACGCTTCGCCCCGGTTCGCGGCGATAATCGATATGCAAGCAGGAGCGGTTGAGCGGATGAGTTTTGGCGGGTGGGGATATTTGCCGGGGATTCTGCTGCTGGTGCTATGCGTCTGCGCGCCGGCGCGTCTATTGGCTGCGCCGGAAAGGAGTGTGGCAGCGGCTCGCTCGAACAACATTGGCGTGGCTCTGATGAACCAGCAACTTCTCGATAAGGCGCTGGCAAGATTCGAAGAAGCTCACGCCGCCGATCCAGCTTCCGCTATTCCTCTTGTGAATAAGGGCATTGCGCTGCTCTATCTGCAGAAGCTGAAGCAGGCGGAAGAGGCGCTCACGCAAGCGGCGGTGGCCGATCCGAACAACCCCCGCGCCTGGTATTGCCTGGGGCTGACTCATTTCGATGCGGGCAATCCGCAGGCCGCCGTTGAGGATTTCGAGCACGCTATCCGCCTGGATCCCGCCGATGCGAATGCCCATTACTTTCTCGGTTCGACCTATCTCAGCTTGAAGGACTATGCTCACGCAATCGAGCAGTTCGAAGCCGCGGCGAACTTAGATCCGCTGCACGCCTCGGCGCAGTTCGGACTGGCGAAGGCATTGCAGCGCGCCGGACGGACGGATGAGGCGCGTGAGCACCTGAAGCGCTTCCAGCAGATCACCCAGACCAAGGTGGGCGCACCCCTGAGTGTTGCATATGGAGATCAGGGCCGCTATGCCATGGCCCAGGATATGCTGGCTCCTAAGCTCCCTCCGCCTCCAATGATTCCAGTGACTTTTGTTGCCCGGAATAGTCCCCGCGCACCGTCAGGCAACGTCTCCGCCCCACAGGCTTCCTTGGGCGGCGGCGCCTGCATTCTTGATATTGAAGGAACCGGGGAGAAAGACATCGTCGTCATGGGTGGCGGCGATCGGGCGATTCGATCCTACAAGGGGCTTGGGGTTGGAAAGCTCGAAGAGATTCCCGGGCAACAATCCGGACTAACAGCGAGCGGTCGTGGAATCTCCTGCGCCGTCGGTGACTATGACAACGATGGGCTGCCTGATCTTGCCGTCGCGCTGAGCGGCGGGATTGCACTCTTCCACAACCTCGGACATGGAAAGTTCGCCGATGTCACCGCGGCTGCCGGGATCCGGCAATTGAATAGTCCCGCGGGACTGACCTTCATCGACTTCGACCATGACGGCGATCTGGATCTGTTTGTCACCGGCTCTGCGCTCGGCCAGGGCGCGGGCCCGAATGTCCTCTGGCGCAACAACGGCAATTCAAGCTTCACCGAATGGACAGGCCCCACGGGCCTTGCGGGGAGCAGCAGCACGGCTAACGCGACCCTCTCCGATCTGAACAACGATCGGGCCGTGGATCTGGTGGTTACCGGCGCGGGGCATTCGCCATCCATCTTCCTGAATCCGCGGGAAGGCCGATTCAAGCAGTTGCCGCTTTACGCAGACGCGGAGCTGGGCGCTACTCGGGGGGTCTCCGTTTTCGATTTCGACAAGGATAGCTGGATGGATGCCGCGGTCACCCACGCCGGTTCTCCTGGAGTTACTCTGTGGCGGAATGTCGAGGGCAGACATTTTGAGCGCGTGCCACTGCCCCTCACGGATGTGAAGGCCGCATGGGGGCTTACGCCTATCGATATCGACAATGACGGCTGGATCGATCTGGCGGCCATTGTCGAAACCGCGAAGGGAACCGAGCTGCGCATCTTGCGCAATCGCGGAGCAAAGGGATTTGAAGATGTCAGCGACGCTGTAGGCGTGGGCAAGCTCAGGTTTGACAATGCCCGCTCAGTAATGGCCGTAGATGTGGATGGCGACGGCGCCGCGGATCTGATTGTCACCCAACTGAACGCTCCGCCGGTTGTGCTGCGGAACGTGGGCGGCAATCGCAATCATTCCCTGCGCATTCAACTGACGGGCCTGGCCGACAACAAAACGGCTCTGGGCACGAAGATCGAGGTCCTCGCGGATGGCCGATCGCAGAAATTCGAGATAGCAGGCGGTTCCGGATATCTGAGCCAGGGTTCTACAGAGATACTTGCCGGCCTGGGACAAGCCGAGCGCGCCGATGTGGTGCGCATGTTATGGCCCACCGGGGTTCCTCAAGATGAGATCGATGTAGCGGCCGGCAAATCCATGGCTATTACCGAACTCGATCGCCGGGGCAGCTCATGTCCGGTCTTGTTTGCCTGGGACGGCAAGCAGTACCAGTTCATCTCGGATGTGATTGGAGCCGCGGTTGTCGGCCACTGGGTATCTCCCACGGCCACCAATCAAGCGGACCCGGATGAATGGATCAAGGTTGACGGTTCTAAGCTGCAGGCCCGCAATGGCTATTTCAGCCTCCGCTTCGGTGAGCCGATGGAGGAGATCAACTTTGTCGATCAACTCCGTCTCGTGGCCGTCGATCATCCGGAGGGAACCGAGGTTTATCCCGATGAGCGTTTCTTAAGCGAGCCCCCATTTGCCTCGGGCGCGGCGGTGTTGGCTTCCGCTGAGGCACATTTACTTGCAGGAGCGTGGGATAGCCAGGGCCGCGATGTGCTTGCTTTACTGGCCAAGCGCGATCACCGCTATGTGCGTGGGTTCACTAATCTGAACTATGCCGGCTATGCCAACATGCACACGCTGACGTTGGATCTGGGCGACTGGTCGCCGCGCAATCCGCTCCGTCTTTTCATGCACGGTTACATTGAGTATTTCAGCGCCAGCTCGATGTACGCTGCTTGGCAGGCTGGTATTTTGCCGGAGGCGCCATCGGTGGAAGCGCAAATGCCGGATGGAAGCTGGAAGAAGATCATCGAAGATATGGGATTCCCCGCTGGTCTGCCGCGAACCATCGTTGTCGATCTTACCGGCAAGCTACCCTCAGGCTTGCGCCGCATCCGGCTTAAAACCAACCTGCAAATCTACTGGGATCAAGTGCTGGTTGACAACAGTCCACAGGATAAGAAGAGCGTCAGGCAATTTGAACTGCCCTTAGCCGATGCGCATCTTGCATTTCGCGGATATCCGCAGCAGATCGAAGGCGCGACACCGGGGGACCTGACGTATCGCTACGATCGCATCAGCGCCACCGGCCCTTTCCAATGGCAGCGGGGAAACTACACCCTGTACGGCAGGGTAACTCCATTGCTCAAAGAGCCGGACAATCAATACGTCATTTTTGGTAGCGGAGAGGAGATTGACGCTGAGTTCAGCGATCGGCTGCCGCCATTGCCGGCTCACTGGAAGCGGGACTACTTTTTCTATGCGAACGGCTTCGTCAAGGACATGGATTTCTATGAAGCCTCGCCATTCACCGTGGCGCAAATGCCATTTCATCAAATGGGGCGGTATCCCTATCCGGCCGGCGAGCATTACCCGGACGATACCAGGTCGCTGGCTTACCGGCTGGAATGGAACGATCGCTTTGAGACAGGCATGCGCATTCAAGCCTACCGCTTCAAGTACGTGCCCACCGATTCGCAACCCATCCAGCCATAAACCGGGTATTAGGAGGAAGACTTTTGGCCAGGAGTCTTAAACCGGTCTGTCATCGGGTTCTGCGCTGGTGTTGATCCGCTCTCCTGATGGTTTGCCTGCCCGGGAGCTGGCTTGAAGGAAAGCACTCCTGAGGTTGACTTGTTCGAAAAATAGTTCTTTAAGTCGGCTTTCTTGATCAGGCTCATGATTGTCTCCAGTCGCTGGTTGTTTGCTTGAAAGGTGCTCGTCTGGAGCGGTGCGGCGAAGCTGAAGGCGAGGAGAAGTATCCGCAGTATCCAATGTAAGCATACGGCAACTAGAGCAAGCGCGCTATGTGCGGTACCTAGTCGGTTGCCGCTTATCCCCTTCAGAGTAATTCCCTAGGTATGCTAAGTCGGTGCAACTAATAAGGTTGCCCATAGCTCTTGTCAGACAGAAACCGCAGATCTTTCCACTCCTGCTGCGCATCTTGTCCGTCTTTGCCTTTCTTTCTGTCATTCCCGAAGGGAATCTGCTTCTGGTCTTTTGCGCATACTCGGCATGGTAATAGCGCTGCGATAAGACAAGCAGATTCCCTGCGGGAATGACAGAAAGAAAGGCAAAGATCCCTTGGATGTGACAAAAAGAAAGGCAAAGATGGAGAATTAAACTGAAGCTACGATGAGCGGTTACACTCTTACTCCTGCCGAAACCGTTGAACTCACGGTGGTGATGCCTTGCTTGAACGAGGCGGAGACTATTGAGGACTGCGTGCTGAAGGCGCGGGGTTTTCTTGAGAGCCACCAGATTGCCGGGGAGATCCTGGTTGGCGACAATGGTTCGACAGATGGCTCGCAGGCAATTGCAAGGCGATGCGGAGCGCGGGTTATCGACGTCCCTATTCGCGGCTATGGTGCTGCCCTTCATGCCGCGTGCCAGGCCGCGCGGGGAAAATATATCATCATGGGCGATGCAGACGACAGCTATGACTTCTCCGATTTGTCTCAATTTTTGCAGCTTCTGCGCGCCGGGAACGACCTCGTCATGGGCAATCGCTTCGCGGGAGAGATTAAGCCCGGAGCCATGCCCTGGAAGAACCGCTATATCGGCAACCCTATCCTCTCGGGAATCGGAGGAGCTCTGTTCCACAGCCCGCTGGGGGATTTTCACTGCGGCATGCGCGGCTTTTCCAAGGCGGCCTTTTTGGCCATGGATTTGCGAACCACCGGCATGGAGTTCGCCTCCGAGATGGTGGTCAAAGCCACGCTGATGAAGATGAAGCTTGCCGAGGCCCCAACAACGCTCAGCCGGGACGGCCGCTCCCGGCCGCCGCATCTGCGGCCGTGGCGCGACGGCTGGCGTCATCTGCGCTTCATGCTGCTGTTCAGCCCCAGTTGGCTTTTTTTCTATCCTGGAATGATCCTCATGCTGGCGGGTATCGTTTTTGGAGCCATGCTGGTGCACGGGCCTGTCTCCGTCGGCCGAATACAGTTCAGCGGCGATACGCTCATCTACTGTTCCTTCGGAGTCATCATGGGCCTCCAGGCGGTGTTGTTCTCTTTCCTGTCGCATGTCTATGCGGTATATGAGGGTCTCTATCCCAAAACGAGCAGGTTCGCCCGTGTCCTCTCGAAAATTGAGCCGGAAGGCGGCCTGGCCGTCGGCTTCTCCATCTTTCTAGCTGGTTTTGCGGCCACGCTCTACACCGTCTTTGATTGGAAGCTGCACCACTTCGGGGAAATGGTTTTCACTCATTTAGCCCGCTGGGTTATACCCGCGGCGACCGCTATGGCTGTTGGTTTTGAGCTGATTCTCTTTAGCTTCTTTTTCGGTACTCTGCAATTGAGTAAGCGGCAGAACCAAGATACCGCAGCGGATTAGAGAGTTACACCGGAACAGCTCCAATCAGCACATAGTTATTGTCAAGTTGCAAGCCTACGAGCCATGCATTCGTGCATCCTACTTATTTGGAGGGTTACGAATGGCTCGTTCCAGGTCTAGATGGAGTGCTGCATTGTGCATGACAGTTATATTGGCTGCCGGGTGCCATGAGAAGAAAGCGCCGGATACTTCAAATTTTAAGACAGCAATCAACGACTATTACAGCGCTCGTCCTATGTGTGTATGGTCTAGCCCGGTGAAGTTTCCGGCGCAGGCAGATGCTTCGAACGATACCCAGACAAAGGGCTTCGACGCTCTGACGGATGCCGGTTTACTGGCTCGGCAGGCGGAGCAGAAGAAGCGTTTCTTGATTGGCTCCAAGCAGGTGAACGATTACGATATCTCGGACAAGGGCCGTTCCGCATGGACTCCCGACCAGTCGCAGCCAGGGTATGGAAACTTCTGCTTTGGGCATCGGGAGGTAACTTCGATTGATTCCTTCACCACGGCGGCTAACCAGAATGGAGCGAATACCGCGACGGTGAATTATCACTATGTTATCGCAGGTGTTCCGGACTGGGCTAAGTCACAGGAGACGCAGACGGCGTTTCCCAATGTCCAGACTGCTCTCGCCGGGCCGCAAGCGGCGACTGCGACACTGGTGCAGACACAAAATGGATGGCAGCTCGCCAAGCCTTAGAGCACCTTCACTCCGGGAGTAGGGGGTGGAAAACGTATCCGAGGGAAAGAGATTTGGCTTTGAAAACAACCCGTCCCTCAGCGGAGGTTTGTGGTTTCCCACATCTGGCGCAAAGAGCTCGCCGGATATGGGGCACCCGGCTACTGTTGTTGTGTCTTGGTGAGCGCAGTTTGTAGTTTTGGTTTTTGAATCTCCTTACCACAAATCTCGAAGAAAGACCCAGCGCAAACCCTGGGGCACCCGGCTCCGCACCCAGAAACGAAAATAAGCGAGTTCGTAGGGACGTCTGACACAATTCCCAGTACTTCTGAAGCTGCTCTGGCTTAAGGTTAGCTTAACGTTAACCCGCTGTTCATCGCCCGGCAGGCAAATCTGATAGAGTTAAGATAACCGCGAAAGATGAGTACGTACCTTCGCCTACGGGGGCGAAGCACCAGGTTCAGCCAATTTTCAGGGCTGAGCTCGGGGGTCATCACGCGCTTCTTGATAACGGCCGAAACTGGGGGAAGGCCCCCCGGTGAAGATCCCGGCGACCGCTTGCAAACGAATGCAGCCGGAGTAGAGCGGTTTCCCGGTTCAAATACAGGCCGTATCCAAGAAGGGGACTTCAATCAATGCGCGTACACCTGGTCAATCCCAGCGACTCATCTTTTGGGATCGGAGTAATTACACCTCGCTGGCTCTATGTGCTGGCCGCCGCCACGCCGGCCCGTTATGGGGATCCCATCATTACCGATGAGACCTTGGAGCAGATTCAGCCGGATCATATCGAGCGGGGAGACATAGTTGGGATTGGCATTCACACCGGAAATGCTCTGCGCGGCATGGAGGTTGGACGGCTGGCGCGCGAACGCGGAGCATACGTCGTCTATGGCGGGATTCACGCTACTCTCTATCCGCAAGAGGCGCTCGAATTGGGCGGAGCCCATGTTGTTGTCAAAGGCGACGGAGATGTGGTTTGGGCGCAGGTGATCTCCGATCTGATGAACAACACCGCGCGTAACATCTACGATGGCGGACGCATTTCAGGCGACGAGTTTGTACCCGCGCGCTGGGATCTGGCGCCGCGCGACCGGTATATGTGGGCTTCAGTGCAAACCGTGCGCGGATGTCCAAAACATTGCTCTTTCTGCTCCGTTTGGCGCACAGATGGTCAAAAGCCTCGTCCCAGAGCCACCCAGGTTGTTCTCGAAGAGATTGTCGATCTGCGCCGACGCGGCTATCGTTTTATCGCTCTGGCGGACGACAACTTTTATCCGGTGAGTCTGGAAGACCTTCGACTCGCGGAACAGCAAGGAAACATGGCTCGGGTAGCGGAATTGCAGGCCATCCGCTCGGAACGCTTCAGCCTGATGCGCAGCTTGGCCGCTCTGCCCAGGGACATGGTGTTTTTCACGCAAATCACCATGGAAGCCGGAGAGGATACCGAGTTTCTGGACGCCATGAAGAAGGCCAACATCAAAGGCGCGCTGGTTGGCGTGGAGTCGGCGACCGAAGAGGGGTTGAAGTCGGTGTTCAAGAGCTTCAATCTGGCGGGCGCCCCCCTGGCCAAGAGACTGCAGACTTTCAAGCAGCATGGAGTTCACGTGCTGGGATCGTTCATCTTCGGACTTCCTTCGGACCGGGAAGGCACATTTGCGGCCACACAGAAGCTGGCCCAGCAAGCGGACATAACGTTTGCGCAATTTGTAATGCTGACACCTTTTCCGGGAACGGTGGATTTCGATCGATGGGAGAAGAAAATGAATGACGATCCCGTCTATGTGAATGACATTCCGATCACACGCTACTGGCTGATTCCTGCCTCAATCCGGCCCAAGATGTTCAGCCCGCACGATACCATGTCCACCGATGAGATCCGGGAGCGTACACAGGGTGTCTGGGACGATTTCTACAGCCTGTCCGCAATCTGGCACCGATCCAAATGTGTGAACAGTCTGAAAGGACGATTGGCCTTTCTGTTCATATCCAAGCTCTACCGTCAGATGTATGCGAACACCGGTATTTCTACCGACAGCGCGCGGCGGCAAAAGGCGACACGGGTGGCGCGTTTGCTGGCGATACCTTGCCGCAAGCTGTTTGACGCGAAGCCAATGCCGGGGCTCGAACTTCCCGCGGTTGAGAACGCTGTGACACTGCTGTCGATCTCGAACACCGGCTTTGAGAGCGATAGCAGAGTTACGGTGAGATAGTGCAATTGGCTGCCTGCATTTTTCACCAGAGTTGAAAACCGGATGCCCCAGGTTCGCGACACGTCTTTGCGTGCTAGGGAGAAGGACGGCTGCGCATAAATAAGTCCCTACGGGGACTTGACGACTGATCTTCACCGTTCCGAGTCTTTCGATGTCTCCGGATGACGAGATATATTGCGCCCAGCAATTATCGATAATATAATTTTATCGCTTCTTCGCACCTTTTTGACGTCTCTTGGCGCGTGGTGGTTCTGGAAACGCGGTTTGCCCTGTTAGCGCCATTCCATAAGCAGGAACTGCTCGAACCTCGACCTAGTCCGGGATAACCTGGTGTTAGATCGAGGTTGAGCGCGTAAGGCTCTAAGGCCTAGCTTCCGAGATCACGCAAGGTCGAAACGATCAAGGTTCATGACTTTGTTCCAGACCGCTACAAAGTCATGAACAAACTCCTCTTGAGCATCCGAACTTCCGTAGACTTCGGCCAAGGCCCTGAGCTGAGAATTTGAACCGAAGACGAGATCGGCACGCGTGCTCGTCCACTTGAGTTCCCCCGTATTGCGATCGCGGCCTTCAAATACGTCCTGGGTGTCCGAGACCGCCTTCCACTCCGTGCCCATGTCGAGCAGGTTGATGAAGAAGTCGTTGGTCAGCGCTTCCGGCCGCTTGGTGAAGACACCATGCTTGGTTTGTCCGACGTTGGTGTTCAGCACGCGCATGCCACCAACAAGCACCGTCATCTCAGGCGCGGTCAGTGTCAGCAATTGTGCTTTATCCAGCAGCAACACCTCAGGCGGCACGCCGTTCTTGCTTTTGAGGTAGGTGCGAAAGCCGTCCGCGACCGGTTCGAGCACGGCGAAGGAGTCCACATCGGTCTGCTCCTGCGAGGCGTCCATGCGTCCCGGGGTGAAGGGAACGGTCACATTGTAGCCGGCATTCTTCGCCGCATGCTCGATGCCCGCGTCGCCCGCGAGAACAATCAGGTCGGCGAGAGAAACCTTCTTGCCACTCGACTGCTTGCTGTTGAATTCGCTCTGAATACCTTCGAGCGTCTTCAGCACCTTCGCCAGTTGCTCCGGCTGATTCACCTCCCAGTTGTTTTGCGGCTCCAGCCGGATACGCGCGCCGTTTGCCCCGCCGCGCTTGTCCGAACCGCGGAAGGTGGAAGCCGACGCCCACGCCGTCGAAACCAGCTGCGAGACCGGCAGTCCCGAAGCCAGGATTTTTTCCTTGAGCGCCGCAGCGTCTTTCTCATCAATCAGCTTGTGATCGACTGCGGGGATGGGATCTTGCCAGATAAGTTCTTCGGCCGGAACTTCCGGGCCGAGATAGCGTGCTCGCGGGCCCATATCCCGGTGCGTCAGCTTGAACCACGCACGGGCAAACGCGTCTGCAAACGCGTCCGGATTCTCGTAGAAGCGCCTTGAGATCTTTTCGTAGGCCGGGTCTAACCGCAACGAGAGGTCTGTGGTCAACATGGCTGGTGCGTGATGCTTTGACGGATCATGTGCATCCGGCACCGTACCGGCGCCCGCGTCGCCTTTCGGCTTCCACTGGTGCGCGCCTGCCGGGCTCTTCGTCAATTCCCATTCATAGCCAAACAGGTGCTTGAAGAAATCATTGCTCCACTTCGCCGGCGTGCTGGTCCAGGTGACTTCCAGGCCGCTGGTGAAAGCATCAGCGCCCTTGCCAGTGCCGAAGCTGCTCTTCCAGCCAAGGCCCTGCTCCACGATGTCGGCCCCGTCCGGCTCTAGTCCCACATGAGAGATGGGGCACGCGCCGTGGGTCTTGCCGAAGGTGTGTCCGCCCGCAATCAGCGCAACGGTTTCTTCATCATTCATCGCCATGCGGCCAAAGGTTTCGCGGATATCTTTGGCTGCTGCGATCGGATCAGGCTTGCCTTCCGGCCCTTCCGGGTTGACGTAAATCAGACCCATGGTAGTCGCGCCGAATGGATTTGCGAGATCGCGTTCGCCGGAATAGCGTTTGTCAGTACCCAGCCAGGTGGTCTCCAGTCCCCAGTTGACATCCTGGTCTGGCTCCCAGACGTCCTCGCGCCCACCGCAGAAACCGAAAGTTTTGAAGCCCATCGATTCCAGGGCGACGTTGCCGGCGAGGATCATCAGGTCTGCCCACGAGATCTTCTTTCCGTACTTCTGCTTGATCGGCCATAGCAGACGGCGCGCCTTATCGAGGCTCACGTTGTCGGGCCAGCTATTGAGGGGAGCGAAGCGCTGCTGGCCTCTGCCACCACCTCCGCGGCCGTCGTAGATGCGGTAGGTGCCTGCGCTATGCCACGCCATGCGAATGAATAAGGGGCCGTAGTGACCGAAGTCCGCAGGCCACCAGTCCTGCGAGTCCGTCATCAGCGCCAGGAGGTCCTTCTTCACAGCGGCCAGATCGAGGCTCTTGAACTCTTCAGCGTAATTGAAATCCTTACCCATGGGGTCGGACAGGGATGAGTGCTGGTGCAGAATATTTAGGTTCAACTGGTTCGGCCACCAGTCACGGTTCGATGTGCCTGCGCTTTTGGCTTGATGGAACGGGCACTTCGTTTCGGTTGACATGCAATCTCTCCTTTTGGCTGTTTGAATCCAACTATTGGGTCCGCTTGGAACCGAGGCATCGATCAGTGCGTGTTCTTCCTCATGGCATCTAATAAAAAGTCAGCTTCTCAATGGGTTGTCGATCCTGTAGGAGCAGCAGCCTGCTACGCTCCTCATCTGCCTTCATTCCCTCCAGCCGCGTGGCAAACACATATGCAGAACTAGCACCGTTAGTCGCGACCACATTCCCGTTTGTCTCGCCCCAATGAATGTAGCATCATAGAGAGGTATAGCTCCAATACATAATTCCCATCCCGAGTATAGGCATCACCTATGGAATTTCACCAGCTACGTTACGTCTGCGCGGTCGCGGAAGCAGGCAGTTTCAGCCGCGCCGCCGAGCGCTGCCAGGTCGCTCAGCCCTCGCTCTCGCAGCAGATTCTCAAGCTCGAGGAAGACTTGGGCGCAAAGCTCTTCGACCGCTTGGGCCGCAGCGTCCGCCTCACCGAGGCCGGTCGCGCCTTTCTGCCCCATGCCCGCTCAATTCTGAGCCAGATGGAGACGGCGCGATCAAGCGTGGCCGATAAGTGCGCGGATGTTCATGGCAGCGTAGCGGTAGGCGTTATTCCGACCATTGCGCCCTACTTAATGCCACGCTACACGAAAGCCTTTGCAAACAAGTATCCCGAAGCGAAGCTGCGCATCGTTGAAGAAACAACGCCGGTCCTGGTCGAAAGCCTGCGGGACCTGTCGATCGATCTTGCGATTCTTGCCCTCCCCCTGCGTCACAAAGATCTGGAGCTATTTCCCTTTCGCACCGAACCGCTCTTCGCCGTGCTGCCCATCGATCATCCCCGCGCCGCTACCGAATCGCTTGCCATCAAGGATCTCCGCGGAGAATCCTTCGTCATGCTGCGCGACGGCCACTGCTTCCGCGATCTCAGCATTACCGCCTGCACCCACGCCCGCGTCACGCCGCACATCGCGTTCGAGAGCGGCCAGTTCAGCAGTCTCTTGGGAATGGTCGCCGCGGGCGTCGGCATCTCGCTCGTTCCCGAAATGGCCATAGACCGGCACGCTCGCTGCCGCTATGTGCGCCTCAGCGATGCGCGCGCGACGCGTACCATCGTCGCCGCAATTCTGCGCGGACGCAGCTTCAACCGCGTCCAGCAGGCTTTTTTGTCAGGAATCACGAATTAGCGCAGCGGGTCAATTGGCACAGCATTGGAAACGGCATATCTCTAACCACGAGACAGTGCCCATCGCATTTGGCCAGCCTGAATAAGAGGCGAGACGCACGATTTGAGCGCCGAAAGCTCGATACTTCTGTTCGAAACCACCTAAGGTCGGTATCCGTCCGCCATCCACTGAGCGAATAGCTCAATGCGAGCCTGAGGCCAAGGACCCTCTCCTCGCGGCGGCGGCGGTGGCATCACGGCGCCACCGATTCCCCGAATGCGCTTGTAGATGATGTCCGCGTGTGCCTTCACGTCGTCATAACTCGCCAGGCTAAAAGCCTTACTCATCGCTTGAATGTCGCGCTCCGTGAAAAGCGGCCGGATGTCCTTTTGAAAGCTGGTCGGTTTTGGCATTAGAGAACCTCAAAGATGCTATAGATCGGGCCGTCGGGGAGTCGGTGTCCCGTACCGATCGCGATGATGCGGTTAATCTAATCATATTTCGAGGCGCTGGTCTCGAACATGGGACGCATGCGGAAATAATAGTTTTCGGGGTCAACAGCCTCGCCTTTGTCCAGTTTCTCGATGACACTTGCTGGGCCGGCGCATAAGCACTGATATGTCATCCCGATCAATGCCTCATCTGCGCTTTAGCGCTGGAATTAACCCCACCAGGGCTAAAGCCCAAGATGTAACCCATGGCTGCGTTCCCGCGGGTTTAAAAACCCGCTACCCCGGACTGAAGTCCGGGGCTTTCACCCTTTGTTATCAGGGACTATAAAGCTCATCCAACGATCGAACGTGTTTCCGCTGGACTAAAGTCCAACTCCTCCCTGCTAAAGCCGGGGGCTTCCAGCAAAAGCTCCAAACGGCCGGCTAAATTCAATCGGCGACCCTTGCTGGAATCGTGGACTTGGGGCTGAGATGTTCCCGGATGCGCCGGGAGATGAGCTTGGGGTCACGCTTGAGCAGCGCGTCCAGCAGAACTTCATGAGAGACCGGAGCCAGCCGTTCGCCTGCTGTGTGGCGCTTTAGACTCACGAAGGCGTAGATGGAGACGCAGAGCTGATCCAGTGTCTTGGCCAGAACTGCGTTTCCGGAGGCATTCCATACAGCCTCGTGAAACTTCAGGTCAGCCTCGGCGACGCTGAAATGATCGTTGGACTTTGCACATTTCTCGAGGTCGCGAAGCCGGGCCCGAAGTTCGGCTTCGAGTTCAGGGGTCATTCTCTTGGCTGCCAGGCGGAATGCGAGATCTTCCAAATGGCAGCGCACGCTGAGGAGTTGCTCCATCTCCGCGCGGGAGAGAGTCGTGACGTAGGTGCCGCGATCCGGGACCCGGATCACAAGACCCAGGTGTTCCAATTGAAGAAGCGCCTCCCTCACGGGGACCTGGCTCACGCTCATTTGTTTCGCGATATGCGCTTCTTTAAGCGGGGTTCCAGGGGAGAGCTCGCCGGACCTGATAGCATCGCGGAGCCTCTGAAAGACCTGAGAGGACTTACTGATATTGCGGACTGGAGCGAATTCGCTGATCGCCACAGGTCCATCATACCTAGGCAGCTACTGATCAATAATCGATTTTAGATAATAATTTGGTAACCTGCCCGAGAGACCAGAAGCAGATTCCCTTCGGGAATGACAGAAAGAAAACAAGAAGCAATGATGCCCCATATCTGGCGCGCTCTTTGCGCCAGATGTGGGAAACCGCAGATCTCTCCACTGCGCTTCGCTTCGGTCGAGATGACAAATTGGGTGCAATTGCTAACTTAGGCTTCTTCAACCCATTTTCATCCCGTTAGGTGGGCCGCAGGCCCATGAACACTCCGGTCGAGATGACAAATAGGCTCTCGCAGTCCCATGACTTGGTTTTGTGTTAGTGTGTTTCCCGCATCTGCGGTCGATGTTCGGGAGGGCAATTGTGACCAGCGTGTGGAAACAAACCTTTTCAGTTATGGGTGGAATGTTCGTATTAGGGTGCATCTTCGTCACGATGGCGCAAATGCACATGGCTCAAACAGCCAAGCCCAAGCGGCTCAATCAGGCCATCGAACTGCTGGCGGAAGGCCAGCCGGTCTACTATACCGGCTCCCATTCCGGGACCAACGGCACCTATGAGCAGGGGATAAAGGACGCGCAAACCTATGCCGATTACATCAGCTACGACATGGAGCACGCTCCATACGACATCCGGGGACTGCAGGAGTACATGCGCGGATTGGTGGCTGGCGGACCCGACCGCAGCGGACACCGCATTCCAACCGTAATCGTGAATGTTCCGGTTAACGGGATGGATTATGCGGCAGTGCACGCCAATGCCTGGATGTTCAATCAGGTGCTGGCCACCGGAGTGATGGGGATCATGTTGACCCATGCCGACGAACCGGGCGCGATCCGCGCGTTTGTTGAGGCCGTGCGCTTCCCCATCCATCATCAGGGGGTTGGCCAGGACGGGCTGCCCGAGGGCCGGCGCGGGGTTCACGGAGTCCCTACCGCGGCGCAAATCTGGGGAGTGTCGCAGCAGGAGTATGAAGACAAAGCTGACGTTTGGCCGCTTAATCCCCAGGGGGAGCTGCTGCTTGGGGTCAAAGAGGAAGACAAATATGCGCTGGCAAATGTGAATGAGAACCTCAAGGTCCCCGGCATTGGTATGGCGGAATGGGGTCCAGGCGATATGGCGATGTCGCTCGGCGTCCGTATCCAAGGCCCGGCGGCCGTAAAAGACCCCCGGATGGTGGCGGCCCGGGCGAAGGTTCTGGCCGCTTGCAAGGCGAATCACGTCTTCTTCCTCAACTCCTTCGCTCCATCCGATGTGATCGCAATGATCAAAGAAGGCGTGATGGTGGGACCGGCGAGTCCGGAAGCTGCAGCCATCGGGCGCAAATTCACCCGGCGGCCGCCTCCTTTTTAGTGCGCTTTCGCCCTGGTAAAGGCGAAAACTGAGGCAGGCGCCCGCGCTCTGCCGGGCGGACACCGTGTTACTCTATGATAGATCATCAGTGCAGTGGGTCAGCTCTGGCTCTGTTGTGGAGGGAAGACATGAAGATCAATCCTGACAAATGCGTGGCCTGCGGAAATTGCACCTATGTATGCCCCATGGGCGCCATCTACATCGATCCCACGCTGAAGCGCGCGACTATTAACCGGGATCAGTGTGTGGAATGCTACGCGTGCTTCAACGGGCTGAGCCAGGAACATCTCAACCCGACAGTGGTGCGCGCCATGCGAAAGGTCTTTTCGCTGATGCGGCTTCGTTTTGAACCCGAGCCCGATGTTTGTCCTACAGCCGCTTTCGAGCCTGATGAGCTGGTCTGGCCGCGCGTCATAAGGCGAGCCTTCTCCGATCCCAGCGTGCCCCATGAGTCGACGGGCGTGGAGGGCCGGGGCACGGAAGAAGTAAAGACCAACGATGTGACCGGGCGGGTAAAGGTCGGGGAAGTGGGCTTCACGATTGAATTCGGCCGGCCCGGCGTGGGAGTCTGGTTTCGTGAGATACAGCAAATGTGCTGGGCTTTAGCCAAGGCCAATGTGAGCTTCGAGAAGAAGAATCCCATCACCTCATTGATGCAGGATGTGAGCACCGGTACGCTGCGCGAGGATATTCTGAACGAAAAGGTGATGTCTGCGATCGTAGAGATCAAGGTGCCGGTCGAGCGCACCGAAGAGATCATCCGCCTGGTATGGAAGGTGGAGAAGGAACTGGACACGGTGGTGGCGCTTGGGGTCGCGACCCGCTGCGGCGAGCACGGACAAGAGACTGTCGTGGCGCCCATTCTTGAAGGCCTGGGATACAGTCTGGAGCGTGCCAAGACGAATATCGGTTTAGGCCGGGTAAACCAACCTACGAGTGAAGTTTCTCAGGAGACGGTCAACGCATGACGAACTCGCTGCATCGCTTGGGCAAAGCCGAAAGCTTTCAGGATGACTACATCGTTTTCGCGATCGCCAGTAAGAAGAAGAACGATACCGGCGCTCTGCCGAAACTCCGGCGCTTCCTCGAAATCGCCATCGAATATAAGCCTGTCAACCTGGGGGATGCCCGTCATGGCGGGGCTCTCAGATCGTCAAAGAGCCTGAGCCCGTTGTCGCATTGGAAGCGGGATATGACGCCGGATTTTGAGGCCGTGGTTCGCGGTCTCACGGCGCCCACTACCTGTGCGGCCGTTTTCGACAATCTTCCCGCGGCTGAGCAATTCGTCAAGCGTATCAAGGAAGAGGATCTCGGATTGAGCGTAAATGTCTCGACCTCCATCGAAGGCGCCGAGCGCTGTTGCGAATATGCCTGTATCCAGCGGCACAGCGTGGGCTATTCTTTGGGATTCGAAGGCAAGACGGAGAAGATTCCCAACTCCCAGGTAGCGTGGCTTTCGACCATGTGCGGGCACGGGATGATCAGCCATTCGCTGGCCAAAAAGATGATCGATTTCGTAAAGGAGAATCGCCGCACTCCGGAGCAGGCAGTAACCTATCTCTCCCGGTTTTGCTCCTGTGGAATCTTTAATCCATCGCGCGCCAAGAGGATTCTCGAAGATGCCCGGACGAATTCGAAATAGCCTTGCCGCTTGCCTTCTTCTGTTGTTGGCCGTTTCTCTTCACGCGGAAGTTACAGTTCTCAAAAATTTCACCTTGATCGATGGGACCGGACGTCCGGCGGCTCCCCGTTCCGCGATGATCATCGACAACGGACGCATTCAATGGGTAGGGCCGGTGGCGCGGCTCAAGTCTCCCGCTTCCGCACACGTCCTCGATCTCGGCAACAAATACGTGATGCCGGGCATCATCGATCTGCACGTTCATCTGGGCGCTACCATCGGCCTCAAGCAGAGCGCGGACTTTTTTACCCGGCAAAACGTCGAGAAGGATCTCAAGACCTATGCTTCCTACGGGGTCACGACGGTATTGAGCATGGGCACGGACAAGGATCTGATTTTCAAGATCCGCGATGAGCAGCGCGCCGGGAGGCCAACCGAGACGCGAGTCTACACCGCCGGCCAGGGATTCGTCTTCAAGGGCGGCTATGGTGGCCTGGCGGGAGTGAACCACCCCATCGCGAGCGTTGCCGAAGTGGATCCCATGGTCGCGGCCCAGGCCGCCAACAAAGTGGACATCATCAAGTTTTGGATGGACAACGAATTTGGCGCATTGCCGAAGGAGATGCCCTATCCCATGGCTAAGGCGATTATCGACAGCGCTCACAGGCGCCATCTGCGCGCGGTTGCGCACATCTTCTATCTCAACGATGCGCAGCAATTAGCAAACTTTGGGATCGATGGTTTTGTGCACAGTGTCCGTGACAAATCTGTGGACCAGGCGCTCATCGACAGCATGAAGAGACATGGAACCTGGCAGGTGGCGGCGACTTTGTCCCGTGAAGCCTCCTTCGTCTGCGAGACGAATGCCGATTTTGCGAACGATCCTTTCTTTACGCGCAGCGTCTCGCCGGACGTGGTCAAGACTCTGAGGAGCGCTCAATACCAGAAGACGATCCGGTCCAGCCCTCGTTGTAAGTTGTATCCCCGAGTTCTCGAAACCGCGAAAAGCAATTTGAAAGCGGAAGCGGACGCAGGCTTGAAATATGGGATGGGCACCGACAGCGGACCTCCCGGGCGCTTTCCCGGGTATTTCGCGCATTGGGAGATGGAGCTCATGGTCCAGGCTGGTCTGACCCCGATGCAAGTTATCACCGCCGCCACGCGGAATGCGGCTGAATTTTTGCGCGCCAAAGATCTGGGCACGCTCCAAGCATCGAAATGGGCCGATCTGATCGTGCTCGACAAGAATCCCCTGAACAATATCAAGAACACGCGAACGATCGACGCCGTCTATATCGCCGGTAAGAAGGTCGATTAGATCACCTTCACAGTTACCGACGCTTCATTTCTGGTGCAGAGCCGGGTGCCCGAGGCTCGCGAAGCTAGCCTGGGTCTTTGTCTCTGAACTCGAGACAATGCTTTCGACCGCAAGAGAGACTATCGAGATCTGTGGAATCCCAGGTCCCAGAATCGGGACCTGGGGCACCCAGGATTTGCTGAAAGGACGAGCTTCAATCAACTCAGGGATTTGTTCCAGGTTTTCACGCGGTGACGAGGTGTTTGCCTGCGTCGATCTTCAGGTAGAGAACGGCGGCCACACAGCCTAGGGCCGACATGACCAGGAACGGCGCGTCCCAGCCATAGAGCACAACCAGGTAGGCGGAGAGAGCCGAAGCCGTCGCTCCGCCCAAGTTCCCGCAGGTGTTCATCACGGAAGAAACCGAACCTGCCCAGTCGCCGCCGATATCAAGAGTGATCGCCCAGGAAACGCCCACCGTGGATTCCAGCGCGAACATGGCCAGGCAGAAGCACCAAACGCTGGCCACGGAGTTTGAAATCAGGCAGGCGGGAACGATGCTGATCGCGGACAAGACAAAGCCTGCCGCTCCCACCGCGCGGCGGGCTGTCTTGAGACTTCCGAATCGCTTCACCCAAAAATCGGAGGTCGCGCCTCCGAAGATATCGCCCGCGGTTCCGGCAAGCAAAGGCAGGCTTGCATAAAACCCCATCTGTTCAAGATTGAAACCTCGATGCGCATTCAGATATTTCGGAAACCAGACGAGATAGATGGCGAGATTGTAGGCGTAGCAGAAATACATCGAAGAGAGAACCCACATCTGCGGATTGCTTAAAATCCGCCTCCAGGGCACGGAAACGGCAGCTTTGCCGCGGGCGTCCTTGATCGAACACTGAATGAGTTGGCGCTCCTCAAAATTTACCGATCGATGCTCGGCAGGGGTGTTGCGGTAATACCAGAACCAGACGGCCGACCAGACCAATCCCAGACAGCCAAAGCTGATGAAAGCCGCGCGCCATCCGAAGTGGGCAATGATGATGACCACTAGGGCCGGGGTGATCGCTCCTCCCAGCCGTGAGCCTGCGTGGGTGATGCCTTGCGCGAAGCCGCGCTCCGAAGGCGGGGTCCAGCGGGAGAGCGACCGGGTGGCGATAGGGAAAGCGCCCGCCTCTCCCATGCCAAAGAGAAAGCGAATCACCGCCATCGAGCCGGCTCCCCAGGCAAGGGCGGTCGCGGAGGTGAAAATTGACCACCAGGTCATGATCAACGCCAGGGCGCGCCGGGGGCCGAATCGATCTCCCAGCCAGCCGCCGGGGATCTGAAAAAGCGCATAGGCCCATTGGAACGAGCTGAGAATCCAGCCCATGGTGACGATGGAGAAACCAAATTCCTTTTGAATGGATGGAACGGCGGCAGAGATGACCACTCGATCCATATAGGTGATCATGTAGGCTGCGACGGTAAGGCCGAGGACCACGTGCCGTACACGAGTGGGCGGGGCTCCGGCGGCTGCAGGAGGCTTGGTGGACAGCGGACTTATATCGACTTGATCTCCAGCCGCCATTTCACGATAGGTGATAATTGATCTATCATCTTCTCAAGCCCACGAAGTGTACCACGGGGAAAATCCAACCGCCAGTTTCCCTGAAATTAAGCATTTTGCAATAGTAAAGGTTTCAGAATGCGGCAGGTTTGCTGGGAGGACGAAAATGTGTGGTTTGTGTGTGTCACCGCGGATCCCCGTCACTCCGCTTTAGTCTCACTCAGATGTGGGAAACCGCAGATCTCTCCACTTCGCTTCGCTCCGGTCGAGATGACAAAGTTAGGGCAGCGGCTAGAGACTGATGGCCAGTTTTCCTAAACGATTTTCGAGAGAGCGAAGCGCAGTAGAGAGATGACAAAGAAGTTGCCCTTGCAGATGAAGCTTTCGCACTCCAACGCCGTATGCAGTCAATCCAATCCCTACACCTGTAAATCTATTTAATCCGCATTCTTGCTGTCCGCCGTGAAGGCGGAGAGCCATCGGGCGGCAAAACCGGCCAGGGTCTTGCGGATGGCCGGCGTAAACTGCGGTTCCTCCAGATCCTGCAACGCGTTGATCAGATCGTAGTGCTCCCGGCCCATGGATGCTGTCAGGGAGGCGCCGCTGGCCAGGACCACGAACGCGAAAAGAGGAGCCATTAGCCGATCCAACGTTTCAGCGAGATAGGCATTGCCCGAAAGCGCCCAGCAGCATTTGTGAAATGCGTAATCGCGTTCAAGAAACTCGCGTCTGTTGCCGCTTTCTCCGGCTTCGACGACCAAACCGACCAGCCGCTTGAGATCGCGCAGCTCCGCCTGAGTCAAGCGGGGTCGCGCCCATTGCAAGGCGAGGACCTCGAGCTCGATGCGCAAAGTGTAGAGTTGGCGCACCTCTTCGACGGTGAACTGTGTCACAAACGTGCCGGTGTTGGTGATCCGCCGCACAAATCCCTGTCCCTGAAGCGCGATGAGAGCCTCGCGAACGACCGGGGTGCCGACCTTCATCTGCCGGGCAAGTTCGCGCTCGACGATGGCGTCGCCGGGCTTCAGGTGTCCGGAGAAGAAGGCATCCTTGAGTGCGTTGATGACGCGATCGCTTAGGGAAAGCGGCTCAATTTCAGGGAAAGTCGGCGCCATAGGCTCTTGAAAAACAACCCCGGGGGAAAGATGGTAGACGATCTATCATCTTAGCACGTCATCGGCCGGCCCAAAGAACAGCTACGACATCACGGCTGACGGCGACCACTATGTAATCGTCCTCAACGGCAAAACTCTGCTCGACGATCACGACTCGAAACACACTTCCGGCCACATCGGATTTCAATGCCAGGAAGGATAACAGGATCGAATTCCGCGATATCCGCATACGCCCCCTGGGGAGATGAGCGATAGAGCGGGGTGTACCATACTGCGGTCGTGGGTATTCTAGAGCAATTGCACCGTGACAGCGGTGCTCCGCGCATTATTGCCTGAAAATGATCGAAGACCTGTTAGCGTTGCAATCGAAAGGGAGAATCGAATGAGGAAAATGATGTTGGCTGCCCTGATGGCCTGCACTGCATTGGGAGGATGGCCTGGCTTTGCTCAGGTGAAGATGACCAAGGAACAGATGATGTTTTACACGTCGGAGTGGACTGGCGCACGCTTTCCCGATGGGCGGCCGAAGGTGCCCGACGATTTGCTGAAACGGGCTCTGGATGTATCGATCGAGGATGTGTGGGGTTATCTGCGCAGCCAGGGCTATCAAAACCAGTTTGAGGGCGGCTGGAAAATGCTCCACAGCGACAAGTCTTTTGCCGGCCGTGCGCTCACGGCGCAATATGAGCCGCTGCGCCCCGATATGGCGAAGGCCATCATCGCCGAAGGCAAAAGGGAGGGGCGGGTGAGCGGGAACAACAGTTGGCCTATCAATGAGCTGCAGATCGGCGATGTTTATGTTGCCGATGGCTTCGGAAAGATCATTGAGGGCACGTTGATCGGGTCCAACTTAGGAAACGGCATAGCCGCGCATACTCATACCGGTTTCGTATTCGACGCCGGCATAAGGGACCAGGAAGAAAACCGGGAGATCCCGAATTTCAATGGAGTCTATCGCGGATATGATCCTTCGGCGTGGGCTCAAATGGAGCTGACGGCGATCAATGCTCCAGTCCGCATCGGACGAGCGATCGTGTTGCCCGGAGACCTGGTGCTGGCCAACCGGGATGGGGTTCTGTTTATCCCTGCGATCCAGGCGGAAAAGGCAATCGCTTCAGCCGAATTTACCAATCTTGAAGATGCTTACAATTTCGAGTTGAATCAGGAAGGCAAGAACGGCGCTGAATTCGAAGGCGGCTGGACGCCGGAGAAATACGCGGGGCTCCGCAAGTGGATCGACGCTCACCCTGAAAAGTTGAAAATGCCGCGTAGTGAATTCGATCAGATGCTGGCAGAGAGAAGCCGGCCCCATCCGCGCAGGGCTCCTGCGGGATCACCGGAGCCTTAAACCGTGCGGGAAAATCCCAGGTCCCAAAAATCGGGACCTGGGCCACCCGCCAACTACCGGATCGCGGGAGATGGGAAAAGAGCGCCTGCCGAGCCGCCTGCGGCATCCTTTCTCACAGAGAATAATAATGGCGACCAAGCAGAATCGACTCTTCGAGGCGCTCGAAGAAAACTGGCGAGCCGAAACGGCCGGCTTCTACACCTACAGCACCCTTGCCGATAGAGAAGCCGATCCGCAACGGTCGAGTGCGCTGCGCGGGCTGGCCAAAGCGGAGAAGCACCACGCGGAGTTGTGGGCAAATCGCATTCGTGCGTTGGGTGGCGCCCCCCCGGTCTACAAGGGATCAACGGCCGGTGAAGCGAATACGCTCAGCAGCCGGGTGGGGGGAGACGCCCTGGCACTCCGCCGGCTCGAGCTTGACGAAAGCCGGGACATCGCGAAATACGGTAAGCAGCTTCGTGAGCTGGGCGATGAGCCGAGCCTCGCCATTCTGCGTGAAGTGATTGCGGATGAGCAGGAGCATTATCGGATTCTGAGCAACCTGATCCGCGATCGGCGTCCTCTGCCGCAGCTCACACCTGAAGATGCGCAGAAGGCGCTCGACGAGCTTGTCTCCGCCCGGGACAAGGGCCGGCCAAGAGCCGCAAGCTGGATTGGGGATGCGATCTACGGGGTCAACGATGGGCTCGGGTCCATCTTCGGCATTGTTTCCGGAGTTTCCGGAGCGACGCTGGGCAACAGTCACTTTGTCCTGATCGCCGGACTGGCAGGGATGGTGGCGAGCGCCCTCTCCATGGGCTCCGGAGCTTATCTCGCGGCCAAGAGCGAACGCGAGATCTACGAGGCCGAGTACGCCAGAGAAGAGGAAGCGGTGAGCCTGAATGAGGCCGAATCGCGCGAACTCTTGTCGCTTACCTATCAGGTGCGGGGACTCTCCGCGGAGGATGCCAACCACTTCGTGGAGCATCTGGCCAAAGATAAAAAGCGGCTTGTCCAGGCTTTGGCTCGAGAGCGCTTGGAGACCACGGAAGAAGGACTGAGCCGGCCCTGGACGTCGGCGATTTCCGGGGCTCTGTCGACGGCAGTTGGCGCGTTCATCCCGATCGTTCCGTTCTTCTTCATCTCCGGAGTTCCTGCGGTGGTAATCGCCGCGATCGTTTCTCTGCTTGCGCATTTCGCAGTTGGCGCCGCCAAGTCGCTGATCACCATTCGCTCATGGTGGAGCAGCGGTATCGAGATGACGCTGGTCGGCGCTCTCGAAGGAATAGTGACCTATCTCATCGGGATGGCGCTCGGGCGCATTGGTAGCTAACGAGAGCATTTCTCCTGATACTGTGGTGTGGCGAGGTAGGGGTACGTTTAGATCTGCTCTTCGCTTTACACCATCGGGAGAAATGCTCTATGACGGCAAACAGCAATTCCCGGGTGGGCGCCATCATTTTGGCTGCCGGCGGCTCGACGCGGATGGGAGAAGGCAAGCAGTTGCTGCACCTGGGCGAGAGTACCGTGCTCGGGCAGACGATCGCAAACGTTCGCGCCGCCGGAGTGGATGACGTCATTCTCGTCCTCGGCTCTTCGGCCGAAATTATCCGGCAGCAGCTTCCGGTCTCCGCCATCGAAGGTCTTAAGGTTGTGGTTAACCATGCCTACTCTGAGGGAATGGCAAGCTCATTGCGAGAGGGGCTTTCCGCTTTGGATGTGCGCATAGACGGCGCGCTCATTGTGCTGGCGGACCAGCCATTCATCCGTCCCGCGACTCTCGACCGGATCGTCGACGGCTACCGCCACTCCGATGCTCAGATCGCGATCCCCGTGTACAGAGGCATCCGCGGCAACCCGGTTCTCCTGGGCCGCGCTGTCTTCCCCGAGATCATGGCGCTCCATGGAGATATCGGCTGCCGGGCCATTTTCGGCGGCCACTTGGAGGAAATCGTCAAAGTCGCAGTGGAGGATGTTGGAATTCTGCTCGACATCGACAACGGGGACGATTATGAGCGGCTGCGAGGCTTTGACCAATCCACGCCGGAGGAAAGGACGCGGATCGAGGCGGAGATTATTTCTCGGAGAGACTGAAAACGGAGAGGGATGATTCAGCCGTCCCTTCGGGACTTTTTCTCTTATAGAACCTTACCCAGCACTTCGTGCTGGGCTATTTTCTTGCCGTCCCTCACGGGACTTACCATACCCGTAACTTGGGCTCGGCGCTGCGTCAGGGAGTTCTATTCGCTCTGAAAATAACCCGGCTCTGCACCAAAAATGAAAAAGACTTTAATCTGCTTCGCACTGCTGAATAACGGCATCCGTCCCGGAGAGGCGCATAGGCATTCCCACTTCTTGCTGATTGAGTTGAGCGCTGCCGCCGCGCCGGAACGCGACCATCTGGCTTATGATGCTCAGGGCAATCTCCTCCGGTGTGGCCGCGCCCAGGTCGAGGCCTGCGGGCACCCACACGGTGGCGATCTTCTCTTCGGGAATTCCTTCAGTGCGAAGATATTCCAACACTAGGTTGGCCCTATGGCGGCTGGCAATCAGAGCGACATAGGCCGCGCGGCCTTCCAGAGCCTTTTTGAGCCAAAGATGATCCCTCTTGTGCTGGGTGGCGATCACGACAAAGGATTTCGACCCGATGGGAGTCTCGGTGAGATCGAAGTCCTCAGTTACAATCTTCTCCGCCTGCGGAAAAGAGTTTCGGTCGGCGGCAGGATCGTTGACGGTGATGGTAAAGCCCATCAAGTGCCCCAGCGTAGCAAGCGTTTCGGCAATGCGCCCGTGACCCACGATGAGAAGTTCGGGCAGGGGCAGAACAGGCTCGATAAAGATGTCCATGGTCCCTCCGCAAGGCATGCCCACGCCCAGATGCTCATCGCTCATATCAACGGTAATCAGCCGCGGATTCTCGGTTTCGATGCACTTCAGCGCTTCGTTTCGTACCGCGCTCTCGGCGCAGCCTCCGCCCACCCATCCCAACAGAAGTTTGCCCGTTTCATCGACAATAGCCTTGGAGCCGCGGCGGGCCGAGGAAGAGCCCTCAACGCGAACCACGGTGGCGATGGCGAAGGATTTGCCTTCGGAGGCGAGCTCAGCCGCTTTGTTATACAGGTCGGAGAACATCTACTAAGTCCTATGATAAGCTCTCGCCGCGTCCGGTCTCAACTCGCCTTAGATTTGCCGTTATTCTGACGGTCCGGAAATTCGCCTCGAGCGAGTCTAAGAAACCCGTGCGTAATCGGGCACTTCACGTCGTCCCGATGCGCCAATTCAATGTTGCTGCGAGCTATCGAGTTCTGTATCGACAGGCAGGCCACATTGCCTGTAGCGATTTCTCCGACACACTTCGGCGCCAGCGTAACGCCGATTCCCGCCCCCACCAGACGTAAGAGGGTGAGCCAGTGCGGGCCCTCCTGCACAATCTTCGGCAGAAATCCATGTTGCTCACACATGCCGACGGTCTTCGCCCACGCGCCTTCTCCACAGGATCGGGAGAACAGCACGAAGGGCTCGCCTCTCAGGCTGGGGATCGCAATCGACTTCTTCCTGGCGAGGCGATGGCTGCTGGGCAGAATAGCGATGAAAGGTTCTGCGAGCATTCTCTCCATATGAAGGCCCTCGACTTCCTCCGGGTCGCGCAGAAACCCAACGTCCATCGTTCCATCCTGCAAGGCTTCCACCAGCGTACTCGTATAAAACTCCTGCAGCCGGAGCTTCACATCAGGATATTGCTTCCTGTAGTGATTGAGCAGATTGGGAAGCGAAGTCAGAATTGAGGAGCCGACAAAGCCAATCGCCAGGGTTCCCGTCTCCCCCCTGCCAACCTGTCTTGTATTGCGAATATCGCTCTCCAGTTTGCGCATCGTTTGAGATACACGCAGCAACAACTCCTTCCCCGCCGGTGTCAGCCGCACGCTCCGTGAAGTCCTGAGGAACAGGGGATGACCGATCCATTCTTCCAGTTGGCGGATCTGCTGCGATAGCGGCGGCTGCGCAATATGCAGACGTTCCGCGGCGCGGCTGAAGTGAAGCTCTTCCGCAACTGCGATGAAGTAACGCAGGTGCCGTAGCTCAATCTCATTCATACGCACGCGGTCTTGATCGTTCATAACTAGATATTGGACGTATCTAACCGGATTGTCTAGCGTAGAAATCAATTGGAGGGTAGGTGATGAAAACGCCTGACCTTGTTAGCCCGCTTCCATCTAATCCGATTGCGGCCGGCGCACAACCGGCAACTGAGGAGATTCCGGATGGCCACGCCGCGCCGGGGAACGTCATCCTCCGTTCTTATCGCAAGGGAGATGGAGAAGCATTCCGTGCACTCAATGAGCAGTGGATTACCCAATATTTCAGGCTCGAGCCGCAGGATCTCGAACTGCTCGGAGATCCGGAGACCCACATCCTCGCTTGTGGAGGAAAGATTATCGTGGCCGCTCAGAAGGAAGAGGTCATTGGCTGTTGCGCTCTGCTGGCCCTGGGCTCGGGAGTCTTCGAAGTGGCGCGGCTGGCCGTTCGCGCAGACCATAGGGGCCGCGGAATTGGAAGATCTTTGCTGCATTACGTAATCGGCATCGCCCGCGTGCTCAAAGCGCCGAAGTTGGTCCTGGAAACCAGCGCAATCCTTCCCGATGCAGTTCACCTTTATGAGTCTTTAGGCTTCCGGCGAATTACGCCTGATCGGCTTCCGGCCTCTCCGCTCGCCAGAGCCGATCTCTTCATGGAGTTAACGCTCAGCGACGGATGAGCGGACTCACGCGGCGGACTTAGAAACCGGACGTCCGTCCGGCCCGGTGAAAATCAATCCCTCTTGCCTCCATTTGAGCGCCGCACGGGTGCTTGAGGAGACGTGTTGCCAAATTGCGCGCTCTCCTGCGCGAAAAACACTCTTCTTGGACGGTGAAAAAAATGAACACCAGAGTAGGAAACAAACTTTCCCTTCACGCCGGAGAACCTGCAGCCACAATGTCATGGCGGAAACCAGCAATCCTGGCCGGCTTGGTTGTCCTGGGGGCGACTATTCTTCTCTGCCGGACCCGGGCATTCGCTGAGCCGGATCAGTCTCTGGTCCACTTCCGTTCTCCCAGAGACTTCTCGGTTGTCGTGCCTGTGTACCTTGAAGAAGAGGGCCCCTACGAATTCCTGTTTGATACCGGCTCCACCGCCACCGTGGTCGATGTGGGACTCAGTGAATCGCTCAATCTCAAGCGCCTCGGCGACGCCTCGATTACTACCGTATCGGGCCGCTCCAGCGCGTCTCTTGCCGCGGTGCACACAATCAGGGTTGGTCCCGTGAAGGAATCCAACGTGACCGTTATTGTGCGCGATCTTAAAGGTCTACGCGAACTCGACGCCGGAATTCGTGGTGTTCTCGGGCAGAACATTCTCAAAAACGTGGACTATCTGCTGGACCACCGCAATCGGGTTATTCAGTTTGACTCCTCCGGCAGCCTGCTTGAATCCATGAGCGGGGAACGTGTATCGACGATCGTAGGGGCCCTCCCGGAAAATCCCGCGTTCTCTTATACCGTCGTGCGAGTCACGCTTGCACAGTCCTTCGCGCGTCAATACAACCTTATTCTCGATTCCGGCAGCGCTTCCGTCGTGCTGTTCTCCGACCTTTCAAGCTTCTTTTCAGCGCCGCGAACCTCGCCGTCCTCCATCGAAGACGACGCAGGGCAACGCCGGTACGTGCCACAGTACCACATCCAACTCAGGATTGGGTCTACTTCCCGATTCATTGAAGCTCAACTGAGCGCCATCAGTCTCAAGAGCGCAAGTATCGATGGTCTTTTGCCGACGTCAATGTTTCAAAGCGTCTATATAAGCAACAGTGGCAGTTTTGTCATCTTCCAGCCCAAACGCAAGCACCGCCACGGTCCAATCGGACGTATCGCAAATCTCGATAAAAGAACCGTTATGCCATGCGGATGAGCGAGATCAGTAGAAACATATGTTCTAACCCTGCCTCCAAAAACGACGGCTCGGGATTGAGGCGCCCTGGCAGCAAGCTCAGATCGTGGAAATAGCGATTCGAAGGTCTCGAATATCGATGCGGCCGCAGTTCATCTTGCGGTTCCAGGCCCGTGTTTCTGCGCCCGTGTTTCTGCGGCCAACGGCCAATTGTGACTGACGGCCTGCGTCCGGCGATTGCAGGGCTGGCGCTAGGACTCATCGCCAGTGTTGTATCCACACGTCTCATTTAGTTGCTACTCTATGGAACACATCCGCTCGATCCGGCCGTATTCGTGCTGGTGAGCGTGGGATTGGTTGTCGTGGCAACCCTGGCCTGTTTCTTACCCGCGTGTCATGCCGCGCGAATTGATCGCATCCAGGCGCTGCGAATGGAATAGCGGAATGCCCTCGGGAACACTGCTACGATCGGTAAACCCCGAGAATCCGGGGACGTGGGGCACCCAATTGCTTTGAGTAGCCCCTGATGGGGACGACCCGCCCTATTTCTATTCGAAGCGTCCCTTTGTTTTAAGGTATATCTAGGAGCCATGCAGGTATTGTTCCCCAGACGGCAAGCACTGATCACTGGCGGAACCAGCGGAATCGGCTATGGCATTGCGAGAGCGATGGCCGATGCGGGCTACGATGTGACCGTGACCGGGCTTACCGAGCAGGAAGCCGCGGCCGTACCGCCGACCGCACATGTATCGGCTGTCCGCCTCGACGTCACTTGTGCTGAATCCATCGCGGCGGTCCTCAAGCCCTTCGACGAGTTGGCGGCGCTGGTCAATTGCGCGGGTATTATTTTTCGCGGCGGCGCCGAATACGAGATTGAGACATTTCAACGAGTAATCGATGTTAATCTCACCGGGACAATGCGCATGTGTGTCGGCGCTCATCAAAAATTGGCCGCGGCTCGCGGCGCAATCGTGAATACTGCATCCATGCTCTCGTTTTTTGGCGGCCCCCAGGTTCCGGCCTACACTGCCTCCAAGGGCGGAGTGGCGCAACTGACCAAGGCCCTGGCGGTTGCCTGGGCTGCAGAGGGCATAAGGGTCAATGCGATCGCTCCCGGCTGGATCGCAACTGGGCTAACCCGGGGTATTTTTGAGGATGAGGAGAGGTCTGCCGCCATTCTCTCGCGCACACCGCTTAAGCGTTGGGGCGAGCCGGAGGATGTTGCCGGAGCAGCGGTCTTCCTTTGTTCCGAAGCGGCGCGCTTCATCACCGGCACGATATTGCCCGTCGATGGCGGCTACACAGCAGTTTGAAAGGGATATCAACCATGGATAATGTCACCATTAACCGTTCGGATATGGAGCGGACAGAGGCCGAGGCGCGCATTCCCTACAAGCACCCGCAGCCGAAGGAATGCTTTCCCGACCTTGTGATTGCCAACGCCATGCCGGAGGATGAGCGTTTGTGGGTGCCGCAGCAGGAAAATGTCTCTTTTCGCCCGCTGTGCCTGTCGGCAAGCCGCGGCTATTGGATGAACCTTTTGCGGGTGCGCAAATCGGGCGTGCTTTCGCGCCACCGGCACCCCCAGCCGGTGCACGGCCTGGTGCTGAAGGGTAGCTGGCATTATCTGGAGCACGATTGGACGGCCACTGAAGGATCTTATGTTTACGAGGCTCCGGGCGAGACGCATACTCTGGTAGTGGAGGCCGATGTTCCGGAAATGATTACCTTCTTTCAGGTGAATGGCGCGATGATCTACGTCGATCCCGACGGCCGTGTTCTCGGCTATGAAGATGTGTTTACCAAAATCGATCTTTGCCGCCGGCACTTTAGGAGCGTTGGGCTGGGCGAGAATTTTGTCGATCAGTTCATCCGCTGACGACGCATACCGTTTGGGAGAGATAAGGGATGAGCCGGATTGTAGAGGCTTCGATCATACCGTTCGAATTCACGGTTGAAGGACTGGAGCTGGGCGAGCATGCCGCCATGGGGGTGAGCAATGTTCAATCCAGGCCGGGGGCGCGGATTCAAATCATGCGCTACGGAGTTGAGATCCGGTGTGATGACGGAGCAGCCGGCCGGTATGTGACCCATTGGGTGGGAACCGAGGGCTCGCTGGGACAGGCAATTATGTTGGCCCCGCATCTCTTAGGGCGGAATCCGGAACGCCGCGAAGAGATCTATGACGACTTCAAACGCGAGTTGCGGGCCTACGATCACATGGGTCATGGAGCGCTGGACATTGCACTTTGGGATCTCGTCGGCCGCAAATACAACATGCCGATCGGGACTATGCTGGGCGCCTATCGAGAACGATTGCCAACCTACGCCAGCTCCCACCACGGACAAGATGGCGAGTATGGGCTCAATTCTGTCGATCGCTTTGCCGAGTACGCGCTTGAATGCCGTGAGAAGGGCTTTGTTGGATTCAAGATACATGGCTGGCACGATGGCAATCGTAAACGGGAAGCCAAAAACATCCTCAAGGTGCGCGAGGCGGTAGGGCGCGAGATGGAGATCATGGTCGATCCGGGCTGCGAGCTCCGCACCTTTGCCGACGCGCTCTATGTCGGCCGCGCATGCGACGAAGCAGAGTGCTTCTGGTATGAAGATCCGTACCGGGACGGATCAGTTTCCGCTTTCAGCCATAAGATGCTCCGCCAGCGCCTGAAAACGCCTCTGCTGATCACCGAGCACATCCGCGGGCCGGAGCAGAAGGCTTCGTTCCTGGTGAACGGCGGCTGCGATTACATTCACCTAGATCCTGAATACGACATGGGAATTACCGGGGCGATGAAGATTGCCCATATGGCGGAGGCGCTCGGAGTCGACGTGCAGGTTCACGCCTGTGGCCCTGCGCACCGGATTTGTATTGCAGCGATACGAAACACTCACTTCTACGAGATGGCCCTCATCGGACCTGGTATGCCGAACTTGATTCCTCCGGTGTATGCCTGTGGCTACAGTGACCAGCCGGACGCCATCGATAAGAATGGCACCGTACCGGTTCCAAATGGACCCGGATTAGGCGTCAGTTACGATTGGGATTTCCTGCTCAAGCACAAGCTGGCGCATCACCGTTTCAAGCTATAAGGCAACAGTTGTGGTTTCCAACCCTTGCTGCGCCAAGGATGGGGTACCCTAAATCTGCTTGAAGTATGGATCCAAAACCGCAACCCGCGCCACGTGTTGTCTTGAAACAGAGCAGGGTACGGGAAGTAATGCACAGCAAGTGCTATGTACCGGATGAGCCGGCGCGGTTAAAGTCAGCGCTAGTCATCAGAATAGGCATGGGCATGGTTCCTCGCATTTTGATCATCGACGACGAGGCGGATATTCGAGAAGTAACCGCGCTGACTTTGGAGACGGTAGCCGGCTGGCAAGTCATCGTGGCTTCGTCGGGAGCAACGGGAATTGAGCGGGCATCGATTGAACAGCCGGACGCTATCCTGCTCGATGTGATGATGCCCGATATCGATGGTCCCACCACATTCCACATTCTTAAGAAGAATGACAATACCGCGCACATTCCCGTGTTGCTGCTCACAGCCAAGGTACAGGGCGCGGACCGGCGCAAGCTCGATGCGCTGGGGGCGGCGGCGGTTCTCGCCAAGCCCTTCGATCCATTAACTCTTGCAGACCAGATCTCCGGCGTTCTCGGCTGGGGGGAGAACTCGGCGCCGCCGATCCTCCCCTGCTGACGACCTTAAAGCATTTCTCCTGATGGTGTAAAAGCGGAGAACAGAACTAAACGTAGCCATTCCATCGAAGAATGGCTACACATAGCTACTCTCGCCACGCCACAGTATCAGGAGGAATGCTCTAGGTGGTCGGACGCGGCTTGACGGCGAGGAATACAGGCGCCACCGGGTTGCCGTTGGCGTCTGTCAGCTTGGGGTTGATCTGCCGGGTGTCGGTCAAAGTCGTGGTGTTGATCAAATGTAGTTGGTTGTCGCCGGTGGTGCCGGCGAAGAAGATGGTATTGTCCGGCGAAAAGATGCCGGAAATAGGAGCGATCGCGCCTCCTGCCAGCGGAATATTCGTAAGCGTCCCAAGCGTGCCGGGTTGGGTGGAGGGCTTGTAAAGTGGGAGCAACGCGCCGCCTGCAGGGGGAGTCGTGGCGTTGCTCAAGTAAGTGATGAATGCCTCCAGCGAATTTGTAGAGGCGATCACCTGATTGATGTTGGTAATGCCGTAGGCGGCCAACGAGGTCTGGTTGAAAGAAGGCGCCGGGTTGAAGGTGAAGCCGGTTGTCTGTCCGTTAGCGCCGATCGGGCAGGAGCCGATAGGAACATTCACGGAAATATCGGTGAGCACCGGCGGATTGGCGGTGGCCCCGATGATGTGCTTGCCGTCGGTGGTGGCGGCGACATGATCGGATGCCGCGGCTACAGTGGCCGCCTCCGGGTAAGGAACGACTGGAGTGACCGTCGTTTCCGGGCAGATGCCGTAGGCGGTGGTGGGCGAACCGGAGACAAAGGCCGCCGAGCTGGGCACAGTGACCGCGAGATCGGGAGAGCAGAAGGAATTATAGGAATTGTTGGGATTGGAAGGAGTATTGGGAGGATCGCTGTTGGGATCGTTGGGTAGGCTGCTGGAATTGTTGACTGGGCAGATCCCGGTTGTAGCACCCCCCTGGCCTCCGGGCAGGTTCTCGACCGACCAGCCGGTATAGGTGTTGTGTATGTAGAGAATGTTTTTCCCAACGATATAAACCGTCTGTCCATCCGGCGAGAAGACGGCCCTCTGGCCGACTCCCCCGAAAGATGTAGTGCTCGCCGGGGTAGCTGGGATGGCGGTTGAACCGGTGCCGCTGGCGAGTGTGGCCGGGGTGTAGAGATAGATAATGCCGCGCTGTTGATCGTTGATGACGACCGTGGTGTTGTCGGGCGAGACGGCGAGCACGACCCCAGGCACATTGGGAGCCTCTGTGACCAGAGTGTTGCCGGCGGTGCTGTAAATCATCATCTCCCGATAGCTTCCGAAATACAGGTTGTTCCCCCCTTGGTCGAGGACCATGGAGTTGGGGGTGTAGGGCAGCTTGATCGGGTTGCCCACGGTGCCGGTCGTGAGATCGGTAGGCACGAAGTAGGGCGAGCTGGGGCTAGCCGACCAGATATAGGTGCTGTTTTGACCGGGGGATGTGACTTGCACCAGATTGCTGACGACGGGGACTCCCGTTCCTAGCGTACCGATTTTATTGATCGGCGCCGGATTGCAGGTGGTGGGCTCGCAAAGAGCGGTGACGGCTGACGTGGAGGGAAAGCTGGCGGTAATCGAGCCGGCGCTGCTGACTGCAATGCTTCCTGGATTCGTCGAAACGTAGGTGAGCTGCAGGCCATTGATGATGTTGTTATTCACATCGGTGACGGTGGCGGTGAGCGGCTCCGGGGTATTCGGAGTGACGTTTACGCTGGTGCCGCCGGCCGCGGAGAGCGCAATGCTCTTCGGCGGGCAGGTGTAGAAGTATCCGGAGGTGGCTCCGGTATTCGAGATGCTGCCTGAGATCACGGCAGAGCCGGGAGCTTGGGCCGTAGCCACATCGGTCGAGTTATCGATGGTCACGACGTTGGCGTTGGAGGCGCTGTAATTGATGTGCCCGATCACATTGCTGCAGGCAGTCGTGGTCGAGGTGCCGCAGAGGGGCACAGCCTGGCCCACAGGAATTGTGGTACTGGGGCACTGGCCCGTCGTCCCTGTCGAGGCGCAATAGGCAGTGGCCACAAGGGGAGCGGTCTGACCCTGCGAGAGGCACTCAGTTTGACCCGACGAGTTGGTGGGAGTACTCACCGAGAGGCTGGTAATGGGGGCGTGCGAGTAGACGGCGACTTGATTGCTCGTAAATCCGGAGGCTGAGGCGGTCAAATATGCGATGCCCTGCTTGTTTGTCGGGAGACAGGTGGTGTAGGAGGCTACGCCAGGGGTATTGAGATTCCACGTCCCGCCGCAGACCTGTCCGGTAGGGGAGACATCGGCGATGGTGCGGTCGGTGGTGCCGTAGGTGTAGCCGGTTACGGTGGCGCTCGCTCCAGTGCAGTTCGCGGCGGTGGGTCCGGAAAGCTGTCCCTCCTGCCCAAAGGCGACGGAGATGCCGGTAGCCTGCGGCTGCAGAGTAATTGAGACCGGCTGCGATTTCAGATAGCCGTAGCCCGAGCCGTTGCAGTAGCTGGAATTTTTGTTCGCGCAACCTTGAATGGATAGACCTACAGGGACCGAGAGAAGGAACAACACACAAAAGATCAGATACCGCTGCATGAAACCTCCCCGCCGGGGAATCGCTCGTCCTGGCGGTTGATGAACTGCCAAATACCTGAAAACGTACTAAAAAACTACTCTGTAGGGGGCTTTCGCGCAATCTCCCGTGGCCAGCGCCGTGGTGGAAGGAACACTGCACGGCTACGATCTCCGCTACGCCACACTAATCGGGGAAATGCTTAAGAGCATTTTTCCAGTCGATATGGGATCGGCACGAGTCACCCGGGGCAGGCATTCCAGCAAGGAATCGCTGCACATAGATAACTCTTACCAGATCACAGCAACCGTGAAAATGCTCTGTGGGAGTCCTTTCATTCCCGTGGTTTTGCCGTTCGACCTGGTTCCACATCGCAGCCGGGGAACGCAGCCGAAAATAAGAGTTTATACCGTTTCCTCCGTTGCCGTAGCCCACTCAATGAGACTCATCTCGCGGGCGGGAGTCATCCTCAGCGGGCATGTATTGTTCGAACCATGCCAGAGCCCGCTCCAGCACGTCGCGGCGGTGCTCAGGAGCGGCGAGCCCGTGGCCCTCGCCGGGATAGACCACCAGACGGGCAGGCACATTTTTCGCGCGCAGCGCATGCCAGAACTCAAAAGACTGCGGCGCCGGGCATTCGCCGTCGCGGTCGCCTACGACCATCAGCGTCGGCGTTTTTGCGTTGTGGATGAAGTTGATTGCCGAGCTCCTGGCATAGACCGCGGGATCGTCGTAGACCGAGGCGCCAAAGAACGGAATCATCCATTGGTCAATCGAATTCTCGCCATAGTAGCTCTGCCAGTTGGAGATGCCCGCGCCGGCCACGGCCGCGCGAAAGCGTTGGGTTTGCGTCACCGCGAAGATGGTCATGAACCCGCCATAGCTCCAGCCGGTAATGCCGATACGCTCGGGATCGATAGGCAGCCTGGCGCTTACCGCCTTGACTCCGGCAAGAATGTCCCTGAGATCGCCGTAGCCGAAATCCCTGCGATTGGCCAGGGTGAAAGCCTCTCCCTGGCCATAGCTGCCGCGGGGATTGGGCTCAAGAACAAAATAGCCGAGCGGGGAAAACGCAACGGCATTGTAGCTAAGCCCAGGCCAGCGGGGTGTCACCGCGCTCGAAGGGCCTCCGTGCACGCTCACGATGAGCGGATATTTCTTGGCGGGATTGTAATCCGCCGGGTACAGAAGCCAGCCCTGGATGTCCAGGTTCTCATTGCGCCAGGCGATGGATTCGGCCTTGCCCCAGGCAGGCTTGAGCTCGTCGTTGATGTGGGTGATCTGGAGCGTCGTCTGCTTTTGCGCGAGGCCTTGGCGGGTGAGCATCACCGCGGGCGGAGACCCATAGGAGCTTTGAATGTAAGCGAAGGCGTCCTGGTCGCGGGAGACGGAGAGCGCGCCTTCGAAGGTGCCGTCTCCAACCGTTCCGGGGAAGTTCATCGTCCCATCCGAACCGTCCGGACCGGGGACGTCCTGCCCGCGAAGGTTGACGGTGGCGAGGCGCATGGCGCCGCCTTTGATCTCGACCATCTCGATACGGCCGCTGGGCGGGATGGCGGAGAGTTTCTCGCCGGACCTGGAGATCCAGCGAAACCACACGGGAGTTGCCTTACGGCCCGCTGTGACCTCCTGGGCTGAGCCGCCGGCCGAGGGCAAGGTATAGAGATCGCCGCCGGTGACGCCTTGATCGCTCATCAGGCCGCCGATGAAGGCAATCTCGCTCCCATCCGGCGACCAGCGGGGAAGGGCAATCTGCAGACCCTTGAGCGAGCCTGACGACGGACTGGCTGCGCCCGGGTTGAAGATCGATCGCGGCAGCCCATCGGAGAGGTCCTGGGTGTAGAGCTGGGCGATCCACCAATTGTCTTCCCCCGGCGGCGAAGCGGCGATGTAGGCGATGCGCCGCGAGTCTGGAGCCCAGTCGTATTCGTAGACGTGGAGGCTGTCCGGGGTAATCTCGCTCATCTCCCCGGAGGCAGATGAGCAGCGAAGCGACTCGCTGGATTTCGAGATGGTCGGTGCCGATGACGCCGGAGGGCGGGGTCATTGCGTCCAGGGCGCCCGGATGGCGGGTGGCGCCGGGAACATAGAGAAAGCCGATCTGCTTGCCATCCGGGGAAAAAGCCAATCCGGCCACTCCGCCGCGCAGGTGGGTGAGGCGGCGCGGCGGGGAAATTTCAGGCGAGTATCCGGCGGCAACATCGGCGATGTAGATGTCGGCTTGGGAGTTTCCCCGGCAGTCCGAAGTGAATGCAAGTTGCTTTGAATCCGGCGCCCAGGCGAGGTTTTCTTCGGTGCAGACTGAACCCGATCCGGCGCTGAGCCGGCGGAGTTTTGATGGGTCGGCGGTCGAGGCCACTTCAATATGGCTTCCGCCGTCCTCCGCGGTCACCCAGGCTACGGAACGGCCATCAGGTGAGAGCGCGGTTTGCGGTATGCTGCGCACCTGCTCAAGCTCGCCCACGATACGGCGGATTCTAGGATCGGCGGCCGCTGTGGATGAGGACGCGCTCTGCGAATGAAGCGCGGGAGGGTTGATCATTTCGCCCGGGATCAGTAGGGCAAAGCCTACTCCTAGCAGGCTGCGAAGCAATGCGGAGGCGCGAACGGACATCTGCTGGCCATGCTAGCATGCCCCGCTTGCTTGGAACTACGAGTCCCGAAGGGGACGGCAAGAGAATAGCCGAGCACGTCAGTGCTGGGTTTGGTCAGAGGAAAGCAGCCCTGGGGCTGGGGCAAAGCCTGCTATCATATCAGCAGGTGATATGGAAGAGGACTATGGGATTGAATTCTTGCTCAGTTTCGATGGCCGTATTCACCTTCTCGAAGAGGGCTATTGGCTGAAATTTGAAATCAAACGAGAACAAGCGACATCCGCGCGCCCACATGGACTCCGCTATTCATTCACTTTGCATGCTCCGAATGGTAAGCGGCTGGTCGGTTTTGATAATGCGCATGTCGCGCCTGCGAAGGGTTCCAGGTTTAAGAAGGCTTTGAAGGAGCACGATCACTGGCACAGGACAGAGAGCGATCCCGGACGGCCATATCAGTTTGTGGATGCGGCCACGTTGCTCGACGACTTTTTCGATGAGGTTGAGCGGGTGCTAGCCGATCGTAGTATTGCTACGAAGGTCATCGACGAAAGAGAGGGAGAAGGGAAATGAAAAATTACAAAATACAAAGCCTCCGGTCTCTGCGCGAAGAAATGAAAGCTGTATCTCACGGTGAGATATCAGCGCCTGCAGATGCGGCCCTGCCAAGCGTTAATTCGGTTGAAGCCCTGGTTCGATTGCTGACTCCGGAAAACAGGAAGCTGCTTGCGCTTGTTCGCGACCGCAGACCGGAGTCTGTAGCCGCATTGGCCCAAATGAGCGGGAGATCGCAGCCGAACGTCACCCGTACTTTGAACAAACTGCGGGCCAGTGGCTTCATCAGGATGAAAGTCACTGGGCGCAAGAAGGCTCCAGTGACAGCGATTCGGAAGGTGACAATCGAGATCAATCCCTTTTCCGAATCTGACTTGATGAATGTGGATGAGGATGGCCGCTGCGGAAGGTGACGCGCTCTGCGGGTGAAGCGCGGGAGGGTAGCCGAAAAAGCCGGATTCGATGTTCTGCTCACTACCGACAAGAACCTGGCCTATCAGCAGAACCTGAGTCGCCGGAAAATTGCGAAGCCCGGAAGCTACTCCCTAGTTGAAATACCCGCCGGTTAGGGAAGACCGAAGCTGGACCCAACACCGCCTTATCGCCTCAACCTACCTCCACCCACGTCCGAAAATCCGGACGTGGGGCACCCACAAGCAGGAGTCCCGAAGGCACGGCGGAAAGAACCCAACAGCAGCCATTGACTCAGACCATTCCTCTTGATATCTTTAGAAGGTTCCGCCCAAATCCCTTGCAAGCGTATATGCCGGGGTGATTGATTGAGTCTTCTCATCGGTTTCAGGATGGGAGCGCGGAATGAAAGTCCAAGGCAAGTAGAGTCAATGCTCGCATCGGTGCCTGCGACACCTTCCACCTAGGAAGGCTATGTGGGCCAAAACTTGGAAACGGAACTGGCTTCTTCTCGGGCGCTTCAGTTGAGCGCCGGGCGTACATGCGCGAAGTTACGCGAAAACGCCGAGATTGACTCATCAATCCAGAGAAGAAACGCGCGGTCACCGTCCTGGTTTTCGTCCGGTACTGGGGAAGTAAGCCGCGAAGCAGTCCCAATCTTCGTGTGCATTGAAGCTTCGTATTGGAGGCTTCACGAGAATGGAGCGCCGGCTTTTGGGCGCTGCCGGGGATGGTGCGGGATCGTTCCCGGACTGGAAGAGTTTTTAAGAGTTTGCAGAGTTTAAGGAGTCAGGTTTGCCTACATTCAGTCAGCTTGTGAGGAAGGGCCGCACGGCGCCGCGATATAAGACGGCCTCGCCGGCGTTGCAGGGATCGCCGCAGCGGCGCGGAGTCTGCACCCGTGTCTACACGCAAACGCCCAAGAAGCCGAACTCGGCGCTGCGCAAGGTCGCGCGCGTCCGGCTGACCAACGGAGTCGAGGTGACGACCTACATTCCGGGCATCGGTCACAACCTGCAGGAGCACTCGATTGTGCTGATTCGCGGCGGCCGCGTTAAGGATCTGCCCGGCGTGCGCTATCACGTAGTGCGCGGCACGCTGGATTCGGTGGGTGTCGCCAACCGCAAGCAGAGCCGTTCGAAGTACGGCGCCAAGCGGCCGAAGGTCGCGGCGGCTAAATAGGATTCGAGGGCGAAGAGCCCGGAAATTTTTCAGGAAGGCAAAGGTTTCATGCCCAGAAAAGGTCATATTGCGAAGCGGGAGGTTGCGGCCGACCCGGTGTACAACTCGTCGCTGGTCACCAAGTTCGTCAACTCGATGATGTGGGACGGCAAGAAATCGACCGCCCAGGGCATCTTTTACGAGTCCATGCGGAACCTGGAGCAGAAGGGCGGCGATGAGGCGCTCAAGCTGTTCAAGAAGGCAGTCGAAAACTGCAAGCCGCTGCTTGAGGTCAAGACCCGCCGCGTCGGCGGCGCGAACTACCAGGTGCCGATTGAAGTCAACCCTGAGCGGCGCACCTCGCTGGCCATTCGCTGGCTGGTGACCTATGGCCGGGCGCGCGGCGAAAAGGGAATGATCGACAAGCTGACCAATGAATTGCTGGACGCAGCCAATGGCCGCGGCGCAGCCATGAAGAAGAAGGAAGATGTGCATCGCATGGCGGAAGCCAACAAGGCGTTTGCCCACTATCGCTGGTAGGCGCGCGGGCGTGTTTGGGGTAGTCAAGCAGAGTATCCGTTCCCGGTTGGGAGCGGGTAAAACCGAAACAGCAAGTAGAAACCGCGGGCTTTCATGGTCTCGCGAGAGTGAGAGAATACCGTGCCTCGTCTAGTACCGCTCAATCGTTGCCGGAATATCGGAATCATGGCGCACATCGACGCCGGAAAGACAACGACGACTGAGCGCATTCTGTTTTATACCGGCATTACCCATCGCATAGGCGAGGTGCACGAAGGCACCGCGACTATGGATTGGATGGAGCAGGAGCAGGAGCGCGGCATCACCATCACCTCGGCCGCGACCACCTGCACCTGGCGGGATATCCGCATCAACATCATCGATACGCCCGGCCACGTCGATTTCACCGCCGAGGTCGAGCGCAGCCTGCGCGTGCTCGACGGCGCGGTGGCCTGCTTTGACGCCGTGCACGGCGTCGAGCCGCAATCGGAGACAGTCTGGCGGCAGGCCGATAAGTACGGTGTGCCCCGGATTTGCTTTATCAACAAGATGGATAAGATGGGAGCCGATTTCGAGCATGCCATCGACACCATCCGCAAGCGGCTGAACGCCAAGCCGGTCGCCATTCAGATCCCGATCGGCCAGGAAGCCGGCTTTAAGGGCGTGGTCGATCTGATCGAGATGCGCGCCATTCTGTGGCACGACGAAACCATGGGCGCCAAGTACTCGGTCGAAGAGATCCCGGCGGCGCTGCTCAAGAAGGCGGAGGCCTTCCGCATGCAGCTGGTCGAGTCAGTGGCCGAGAACGACGACGAGATGCTGCACAAGTTCTTAGAGGGCGAGACGCCGACGGCGGCGGAGCTGCGCAAGGCCCTGCGCGGGGCGACGATCAGCATGAAGCTGTTCCCGGTGCTCTGCGGCAGCGCGTTTAAAAACAAAGGGGTGCAGACTCTGCTCGATGCTGTGGTCGATTATCTGCCCAGCCCGCTCGAGATTCCTCCTATTATCGGGATCAATCCCGACAACCCTGAGGAGCAGGTGGTGCGCCACGCGGATGACAACGAGCCGCTGGCGGCGCTGGGCTTCAAGATCATGACCGACCCCTTTGTCGGGCAGCTGATCTTTATCCGGCTCTACTCCGGACACTTGAAGACCGGCGACACGGTGCTCAATCCGCGCACGGGAAAGAGCGAGCGCATCGGCCGCCTGCTCAAGATGCACGCCAACAAGCGCGAAGAGATTACCGAAATCTATGCCGGTGACATTTGCGCCTGCGTGGGTTTGAAGAACCTGGTGACGGGCGACACCATCTGCACGGAAAAATCGCCGATCGTGCTCGAGTCGATCGATTTTCCGGCGCCGGTGATTCACGTCGCTGTCGAGCCCAAGACCAAGGCCGATCAGGAAAAGATGGGCATGGCCCTGGCCAAGCTGGCGCAGGAAGATCCGACCTTCAAGGTGCATACCGACCCGGATTCGGGGCAGACCATTATCAGCGGAATGGGCGAGCTGCATCTGGAGATCATCGTCGATCGCATGATGCGCGAGTACAAGGTCGAGGCCAACGTAGGTAAGCCGCAAGTGGCCTATCGCGAAACCATTCGCAAGTCCGCCGAGGCGGAAGGCAAGTACATCCGGCAGACGGGCGGCTCGGGCAACTATGGCCACGTGAAGCTCCGCGTAGGGCCAAACGAAGCCGGCAAAGGCTTCGAGTTTGTCAACGAGATCAAGGGCGGCGTGGTGCCGAGGGAGTACATCAAGCCCACCGAGCAGGGCGTTCGCGAAGCGCTGCAGGGCGGAGTGCTGGCCGGCTACGAGATCGTGGATGTCAAGGTTGCCTTGTACGACGGCAGCTATCACGAGGTCGATTCCAACGAGATGGCTTTTAAGATTGCCGGCTCGATGGCTTTCAAGGAAGCGGCGAGGAAGGCCAGCCCGGTGCTGCTGGAGCCGGTGATGTCGGTCGAGGTGGTGGTCCCGGAGGAATACATGGGCACCATCATCGGCGATCTCAACTCGCGCCGCGGGCGGATTGAAGGCATGGAGCACCGTGCCGGATCGCAGGTCATCAAGGCCAATGTGCCCTTGAGCGAGATGTTCGGCTACGCCACGCACATGCGCTCCTCGACCCAGGGCCGGGCCAATTACTCGATGCACTTCAACCGCTATGAAGAGGCGCCGCGGTCGGTCTCTGAAGAGATCATCGGACGCAACCAGGGTAAGTGATGCAGGGTAAGTAGTTCGCAAGTAATTCGGAAAGTAATGCAAGAAAAGCAGTTTCTGCAATCGCAAGGATTGCAATCGCAAGGATATAGAGAGGGACGAGATGGCGAAGGAGAAGTTTGACCGGTCGAAGCCGCACGTAAACGTAGGGACGATCGGGCATATCGATCATGGGAAGACGACCTTGACGGCGGCGATCACGAAGGTATTGTCGAAGCACAATCCGAAGATCGCGTTTCGCTCGTTCGATTCGATCGACAATGCGCCGGAGGAGCGGGAGCGCGGGATCACGATAGCAACGGCGCACGTGGAGTACGAGACGGCGAACCGGCATTATGCGCACGTGGATTGTCCCGGGCACGCGGACTACATCAAGAACATGATCACCGGGGCGGCGCAGATGGACGGGGCGATTCTGGTGGTGGCGGCGACCGATGGGCCGATGCCGCAGACCAAGGAGCATGTGCTGCTGGCGCGGCAGGTGGGCGTGCCTTACATTGTGGTGTTTTTGAACAAGTGCGATGCGGTGGAAGACGAAGAGCTGACCGACCTGGTGGAGATGGAAGTACGGGAGTTGTTGTCCAAGTACAACTTTCCCGGGGACGATGTGCCGGTGGTCCGGGGCTCGGCGCTGGGCGCCTTGAACGGGGAGGCGCAATGGGAAGCCAAGATCGACGAGCTGATGGACGCGGTGGACAAGAACGTGCCGTTGCCGGCGCGGGCGATCGACCAGCCGTTTCTGATGCCGATAGAGGATATTTTCTCGATCTCGGGGCGGGGCACGGTGGTGACGGGCAGGATCGAGCGGGGCAAGGTCAAGGTAGGAGAAGAGGCGGAGATCGTAGGCTTCCGGGACACGCGCAAGACGGTGGTGACCGGGGTCGAGATGTTCAAGAAGCAGTTGGACGAGGGATTGGCGGGAGACAATGCCGGGCTGCTGTTGCGCGGCATCGCGAAGGAAGATGTAGAGCGGGGAATGGTTCTGGCCAAGCCGGGGTCGATCACGCCGCACACCAAGTTCAAGGGCGAGATTTACGTATTGAGCAAGGAAGAGGGCGGGCGGCACACGCCGTTCTTCAATGGGTACCGGCCGCAATTTTACTTTCGGACGACGGATGTGACCGGGACGGCGAAGCTGCCGGAGGGCACGGAGATGGTGATGCCGGGAGACAATGTGTCGCTCGAGATCGAGTTGCACACGCCGGTGGCCATGGAGAAGGGGCTGCGCTTCGCCATCCGCGAAGGCGGACGCACGGTAGGCGCGGGCACCATCACCGACGATCCTTGAAGTAAAGCGGGTCAGCGAGTCAGCATTGGGATTGAGGCAGGAAATCAGTTTTACTCACTGTTCTTGCGGCGATTTCCGTAAGAAAGTAACGCGGCGACTTACAGCCGCTCGCTCTTTGAGCAAGGTAAAAACATGGTAGGACAGAGAATTCGCATTCGCCTCAAGGCTTACGACTATCGCGTGCTCGATACCTCGACCGGCGAGATCGTGGAGACGGCCAAGCGCACCGGCGCTCAGGTCGCGGGTCCGATTCCGCTGCCGACGGTGAAGAACAAGTATTGCGTGCTGCGTTCGCCGCACGTGGACAAGAAATCGCGCGAGGCCTTCGAGATCCGCACCCACAAGCGGCTGATCGATATCCTCGAGCCCACGCAGCAGACGGTCGATGCGCTGATGAAGCTCGATCTTCCCGCCGGCGTGGATGTCGAGATCAAAGCATTCGAGAAGTGATTGTAATTATGGGTGCAGAAAAATAGTCGTTCGCCTACATCCAGTGTGTTTGAAGGAGATTGCAATGGCGGTAACAGGAATTCTGGGCAAGAAGATCGGCATGACGCAGGTCTTCGACGATAAGGGTGACGTTCACCCGATCACCGTGCTCCAGGCCGGTCCCTGCGTGGTGACGCATCTGAAGACGCTGGCCAAGGATGGCTATGACGCGGCGCAGATCGGCCTGGTGGGATTTGTCAAAGGCTCGAAGGTGTCCAAACCCATGGCCGGGCACTTTGCCAAGAGTAATGTGCCGCCGGTCAGGCTGATTCGCGAAGTAGCCGTGTGGAGACGTGTCAAGGGAGCCGTCCGAAGAAGATGCGGCGGCGAAGGCGTCGAAGGCCGGCGACAAGGTCCTGGTCGACATCTTTGGCGACGAGAAGTACGTCGACGTTGTGGGCACCAGCAAAGGCCGAGGCTTTGCCGGCGTAGTTCGCCGGCACAACTTCGGCGGTGGTCCCAAATCGCACGGCCATATGTTTCAGGTGCAGGGCTCGATCGGAGCATCGTCCTTCCCATCGCGTGTCTTTCCCGGGCAGCGCATGCCGGGACGTTTTGGCGGGGATCGGGTCACGGTGCGCAATCTGCGTATCCGCGGCATCGATATCGAAGAGAACCTGCTGATGGTCGAAGGCGCAGTGCCGGGACCGCGCGATGGCTATGTTCTGATCTCGAAATCGAAGGCGCCGCCGCGTGAGCGTCGCGGCTTCGGCGGTTCGGGCACGGTGGATCCGCTGAAGGCGTCGAAGAAGGCGTCGGGCGGCAAGGCGACTCCGAAGAAGAAGTGAGCAAGTGAAGAAGTAAGGTGAGAAATGGCACAGATTGATGTAGTGGATCTCGGTGGACAGAAAGTAGGCTCGCTCGAGCTGGCCGATGAGGTCTTTGCCCCGAGTCAGATCAACGAGGCGCTGCTGTGGGAAGCGGTGAAGCATTATCGTGCCGCCATGCGGCAGGGCACTGCGGCCACCAAGAACCGCAAGCTGGTTGCCGGTTCAGGCAAGAAGTTGTGGAAGCAGAAGGGGACTGGACGGGCGCGCGTAGGCTCGGTCCGCTCGCCGTTGTGGCGGCATGGCGGAACCGTGCACGGTCCACAGCCGCGCAGCTACGACTACGCTTTTCCCCGCAAGAAGCTGCTGGGCGCACTGCGCTCGGCCCTGGCGCTCGAAGCTGGCCGACGGCAAGCTGACCGTGGTTGAGAGTCTGGAGCTGGCCGAGGCGAAGACCAAAGCCTATCGTGAAGCACTCGACAAGCTGAGCGCGCTCAGCGGACCACCTTGCTGGTCGAAGGCGGATCGGCTCCGGGCCGGTCGCTGACTCCTCGGGCTCGCGGAATCTGGCAACAGGTGGAGCTGGTGCTTTCCAAGGAAGTGCATCCCTACGATCTGCTGCGCAACGAGCGCGCGATTTTTTCCCGCGCCGCGATTGAGCAGTTGCAGGAGTCGTTGAAGAAGACGGTTTCCCGGCGCAAGCAGGCGCCGGGCGAGCAGACCGGAGCGGCGAAGAAGAAGCGCTGCCGGCAGGAGGGTGGCGTAGATGGCGAATGTTTATACCCTGATTCGGCGCCCGATGATTACGGAGAAGGGCCTGGGCGCCAAGGAGACGGAAGGGACGCTGGTGTTTGAGGTGGCCGCCGACGCCACCAAGACGGAAGTGCGCCAGGCAGTCGAGACCCTGTTCAAGGTGAAGGTCTTCGCGGTGCGCACGGCGAACTTTGCCGGCAAAGAGCGCCGCCGGGGCAAGTTCACCGGCTATCGGCCCGATTGGAAGAAGGCTTATGTTCGCCTGAAGGCGGGCGAAAAGATGCCGGACTATGTCAACAACCTGTAGGCAGGAGAGAATGCCTGGAACAGAAGGCTACCCTGGAAGCGTAGGGTTACCTGGAATAGAGCAAAAAGATGGCGATCAAGACATACAGACCGATCACACCCACGCTGCGTTTTCAAACCTCGCTGGTGAACGACGATATCACGACCAATCGGCCCTACAAGCCGCTGCTGGTCATCAAGCAGCGCACCGGCGGGCGCCGCAATTCCGGCGACATCACCATCCGGCATCACGGCGGGCGGCCACAAGAGGAAGCTCCGCCTGATCGACTTCAAGCGCGACAAGTTCGGCGTGCCGGGCAAGGTCGCGTCGATCGAATACGACCCAACCGCTCGTCGCGAATCGCGCTGGTGAACTATGCCGACGGCGAGAAGCGCTACATCCTGCAGCCGGTCGGCCTGCAGGTAGGGCAGACCAGTCATGAGCGGACCCGAGGCCGATATTCTGATCGGCAACGCGCTGCCGCTCAAGAACATTCCGGCCGGCACCACGGTGCACAATGTCGAGCTTCGTCCGGGCAAGGGAGCCCAGATGGTGCGCTCCGCCGGGATCGTCGGCGCAATTGGTGGCCAAAGAAGGCGACTACGCATTCCTGAAGCTCCCCTCCGGCGAAACCCGCAAAGTGCTGGTCGAATGCATGGCCACGGTGGGGCAGGTGGGCAATACCGATCACGAGAATGTCGCCATCGGCAAGGCGGGACGCAACCGCTGGAAGGGCATTCGCCCGACCAATCGCGGTGTGTCGATGAACCCGGTCGATCACCCGCACGGCGGCGGAGAAGGCAAGACCTCGGGAGGCCGTCACCCGGTCACCCCATGGGGTCAGCCGACGCGCGGATACAAGACGCGCAACAACAAACGGACGGACTCCTTTATCGTCAGCCGCGCGAGTAAGTAGGCAAGAGTCAAATGGGTGCGCGCCCTCAAGGCGCGCGGCTCGGGAATTTTAGGAGTGATCGGCAATATGGCACGTTCGACAAAAAAGGGTCCGTTCATCGATACCCACCTGATGGTGAAGATTGAAGTGATGAACCGGGCGAATGACAAAAAGGTCCTGCGTACCTGGTCGCGCCGGTCCACCATTCATCCGGACATGGTGGGACACACCATCGCGGTGCATAACGGAAGAAAATTTGTTCCCGTGTATGTGACAGAAAACATGGTGGGGCACAAGCTGGGTGAGTTCGCGGCAACGCGGACGTTCAAGGGACATTCGGCGAGGTCGGCGGAGACCTCCGCCAAGCCGCGCTAGGATTCGCCGGGCGGGATAAAGTTGCGGCGGGTGAAGAAATGGGGGCGGGGAGTACCGCCAAGCCCTCGAATATTAGGAAGGATTGAAGGCCAAGCCAATGCAATTGGAGACACGAGAGTTCCGGGCCGAAGCGCGCTTCCAGCGGGTATCGCCGCAAAAGGCGCGGCTGGTGCTGGAGCTGATCAAAGGTCGCAGGGTAGGTGAAGCGCTGGAGACGGTTGCTTTCACCAAAAAGGGTGTCGCGCCGCTGGTTGAGAAGGTGCTGCGCTCGGCTATCCAGAATGCGAATTATCTGAGCGAAGAGCAGGATCTCGACCTGGACGTGGACGACCTCTACGTGAAGACCGCACTGGCCAACGAGGGACCGCGCATGAAGCGTGTCCGCCCTGCGCCCATGGGCCGGGCCTACCGCTACCAGCGGCGTATGTCGCATATTGTGATCGCGGTGGCGGCGAGAAAGCGCGCGGAGCTGGTGGAGACGGCTGAACCAGGCAAGCCGGCCGCTCGCAAGAAGCTGGTCAAGGGCGCGGCGGCCAAAAAGGCCCTCGCCAAGAAGAAGGCGCCGGCGAAGAAGGCAGCGGCCAAAGAAGTCATGGAAGACCGGGAAGAAATAACTTAGGCCCGGGAGCAGAGGTTTCGAGGAAGATTATGGGACAGAAAGTCCACCCTTACGGATTTCGACTAGGCGTCAACAAGCCATGGAGGTCGCGTTGGTTTGTCGAGCGCGACTATGACAAGCTGCTGATCGAAGACGTGCATTTGCGCCAGGAGCTGAAGGAGAAGCTCAAGGCGGCGGGCGTCAGCTCGGTTGAGGTTGAGCGGCCGGGCAACAAGCTGCGCTTGATTATCCGCACCGCCGGCCGGGAATCGTGATTGGCCGCAAGGGCGCCGAGATTGAAAAGCTCAAGGCCGATCTGCAGAAGCGGACCAACCGGGATGTGTTCATCGATATTCTCGAGGTCAACAAGCCTGAGCTGGACGCGCAACTGGTGTCGGAAAACATTGCCTTGCAACTGGAGAAGCGGGTTGGCTTCCGCCGCGCGATGCGCAAGTCGGTCGATTCGGCGCTGCGCTTCGGCTGCAAAGGGATCAAGGTTCGGGTCTCCGGTCGCTTGAATGGCAATGAAATCGCGCGCTCGGAGTGGTATCTGCAGGGCCGGCTGCCGCTGCACACGCTGCGCGCCGATATCGACTACGGATTTTCCGAAGCGCGCACCACCTATGGCGTGATCGGGGTGAAGACCTGGATCTATCGCGGTGACATTTACGAGCAGAAGCGCCGTCAGCCGCAGCAGGCAGGCAGCGGAGTCTTTTAGGCGCAGGGTATTCTTTCATTGTTTTTTACGGACGAGCCGAGGCCCGTCCCTTTTGAAGACTAGGACTTTTTTATGTTGATGCCAAAGAAAGTGAAGTACCGCAAGCAGCAGCGCGGCCGCATGTGCGGCAAGGCGTGGCGCGGCTCGGAGTTGTCGTTCGGCGACTACGGACTCAAGGTTTTGGAGTGTGGATACATCACCGACCGGCAGATCGAGGCCAGCCGTGTCGCCATGACGCGCTTCATCAAGCGCGGAGGCAAGATCTGGCTGCGCTTGTTCCCCGACAAGCCGGTGACCAAGAAGCCGGCCGAAACCCGTATGGGCAAGGGCAAGGGCGCGCCGGATCATTGGGTGGCCGTGGTTCGGCCGGGCAAGGTCCTGTTCGAGATGGAAGGCGTGACCGTCGAGATGGCGCAGGAAGCGATGCGTCTGGCCTCACACAAACTGCCGCTCAAGACGCGCTTTGTGATGCGCCACGAAGTGAAGCCGGCAGCCGCGGCCAAATAGCTGTTGCGGCCTGGAGATTGAGAGAAGAAGAGCGATGGAAATGGAAAAGATTCGCAATCTGAACGAGGAAGAGCTCAAGCAACAGGGTAGGCAGGCTGCCGAGCAGCTCTTCCGCCTGCGCTTCCAGATGAAGCTGGGGCAAAACGAGGGCGTGAAGAAGCTGCGCGATCTGCGCAAGGACATTGCGCGTATCAAGACGATTGAGCGCGAGCGCGAGATTCAGGCTCAGAGTGAAGGGCTAGTGAAGACGGCGAATGCAGCGAGCGGCGCCGGAGAAGAGAAAACCGGCAAAGCCGGCCAGGAAGGGAAGACGCTAAGCGATGAGCGACACAGAAACCAAGCCAGTAGACCAAGCGCGGGAATCGCGGCGCAACGAGAAGGTGGGCAACGTGGTTTCGACCAAGATGCAGAAGACCATTGTGGTCGAGGTCGAAATGCGCAAGGCGCACCCCAAGTACAAGCGTGTGATCAAGTCCACCAAAAAGTTCTATGCCCACGATGAGGAGAATTCGGCCAGAGTGGGCGACGTAGTGCGCATCAGGGAGACCCGTCCGCTGAGCAAGCTGAAGCGGTGGCAACTCAAGGAAGTGATTCGCCGCTCCGCGCTGGCGCAGGTAGAAGCCGCGGAACTCGCGGTGACGGAATAGCTGTTCCAACAGCCGGGCAACCTGCAATATTGACCTGCAATATTAGGGAGAGACAAGTATGGCAGTACAGATGAGATCGATGCTTGAGGTAGCCGATAACTCCGGCGCGCGCAGACTGCAAATGATTCTGCCTCTGGGCGGTTCGAGCGGAAAAAAGGCCGGCCTGGGCGACGTGATTACCGCCTCGGTCAAGGAAGCCTCTCCCGATGGCCAGGTCAAAAAGGGCAAGGTGGTCAAGGCTGTAGTCGTCCGCACGCGCAAAGAGTACCGCCGCCGCGATGGGACCTATATCCGCTTCGATCAGAATGCCGCTGTGCTTATCAACGATGTAGGAGAGCCGGTGGGAACTCGCGTCTTCGGGCCGGTAGCCCGCGAGCTGCGGGAAAAGAAATTCTTGAAGATTGTTTCACTGGCTCCGGAAGTGCTGTAGATCACTTTTTGAGAGTGGGCCGGAAGGTGAGGAAGCTGTGAGCTTGAATATTCAACGGAACGATACCGTGGAAGTGATCACGGGCAGCGATAAGGGCAAGCGGGGCCGCGTGCTGCGCGTACACGACGATAAGAAGCGCCTGCTTGTGGAACATGTGCGCGTGGTCAAAAAGCACGTTCATCCCAATCCGCAGCGCAATATCCAGGGCGGCATCGCCGAGCAGGAAGCTCCCATTCAGATTTCGAATGTGATGCTGGTCTGCGGCACCTGTGGTCCGGTGCGCATCGGGCATAAGTGGGAAGGCGATACCAAGGTCCGGGTTTGTAAGAAGTGCGGGCAAACGCTGCCGCGTCCGAAGAGGAAGTAAAGGGAAACTTTAAGAGTTAGGCATCACGCAACGGTAAACGGGTATTGGAGAATTTCAAACCCACTCCGGGACCGTGAAGGAAGAGACGAGACGATGGCGACGAAGGCGAGACTCAAAGAGAAATATCACCAGGAAATCAAGCCGGCTCTGCAGAAGGAGCTGGGCTTGGACAATCCCATGGCGGTGCCGCGGCTGGAGAAGATCGTGCTCAACATGGGCCTGGGCGAGGCTACTCAGAATGTGAAGGTGATGGATCCGCTGGTGGCCGACCTGGCGTCGGTTGCGGGCCAGAAGCCGGTAACCACGCGGGCAAAGAAATCCATCGCGGCTTTCAAGGTGCGTGAGGGCATGCCCATCGGCGCCATGGTGACCTTGCGCGGCGACACCATGTACGAGTTTCTCGACCGGCTGATCTCCGTTGCGTTGCCCCGGGTACGCGATTTTCGCGGCGTATCGACCAAGAGTTTCGACGGGCGGGGCAATTACACGCTGGGCATGCGCGACCAGTTGATCTTCCCCGAGGTGGATTATGCGCGGGTGGAGAAGCTGAAGGGCATGAATGTAACCATTGTGACTACAGCTAAGGACGATAACCAGGCCCGTGCGCTGCTGCGGCAGTTTGGCATGCCGTTTCGGCAGACCGCCTAACCCCGCGTTCGAGCAGCGCCTCATAAGGGCGCAAACGAGAGGATTACAGGAAACACCATGGCAACGACAGCAAAAAGAGTCAAAGACGCGCGCAAGCCGAAATTTTCCAGCCGCCAGCACAATCGCTGCAAGCTCTGTGGGCGGCCGCGCGCGTACCTGCGCAAATTCGGGGTATGCCGCTTGTGCTTTCGTCAACTGGCGCTTAAGGGAGAGATCCCCGGAGTGGTCAAGTCCAGTTGGTAAGGCGCTTCGCCTGAAGGGCGCGGGATTTAGCAACGTTCCCGCTGGTTCTTTGGCCGTCCAGGCCGGAGCGAACGGGGAATGAAGGAGAGAGAATGAGTTTGACCGATCCAGTAGCCGATTTTCTGACGCGTATTCGCAATTCAATTCGTGCGCGCCACCAAAAGTTGGACATTCCGGCTTCCAAGCTGAAGACCGAGATCGCTCGCATCCTCAAAGAAGAGGGCTACATCGCCAACTACAAGGCGGCTGAGGAAAATGGCCGCGCGGTACTGCGGGTGTATCTGAAGTATGACGCCAACAATGAAGCCGCCATCCGCGATTTGTCACGGATCTCCCGCCCAGGCTGCCGGGTGTATGTCGGACGCGATGAAATCAAGCGGGTGCAGGGCGGTTTGGGAATCAGTATTCTGACCACCCCGCGCGGAGTTATGACCGGCCGGCAGGCGCGGCGCGAAGGTGTTGGCGGCGAGATCCTCTGCGAAGTCTGGTAGAGCTCGCTCGGGGGAATGTTTGGTTGTGGCTGCAGTGGAACGGTAGCGGATTCCGTACACAGATCTCCGTAACCGGGACTCGCAAGCCATCGAGGATTGAGAAGAGTATGTCGCGTATAGGAAAGAAGCCGATTCCGCTGCCCGCAGGCGTGAAATACACCGTCCAGGGCGCCACCGTGCTGGTGGAAGGGCCAAAGGGAAAATTAACTGCGTTGTTGCCCAAGGGGATCACCCTGGCGACTGAGAATGGACAACTGATCGCTGCGAGAGAGAACGAGTCGCTGGCTCCGCTGCACGGGTTGACGCGCGCTCTGGTCTCAAACGCGGTTGAGGGCGTGACCCAGGGATGGAGCAAGGAGCTGGACATCGTCGGTATCGGTTACCGCGCCGAGCTGAAGGGCAAGAATACCGTGGTCTTCACCTTGGGCTATTCGCATCCGGTTGAGTTTCCCTTACCCGCCGGGATCGAGGTGGCGATCGATCCCAAGCAGACGCGCTTGACGGTGCGCGGCATCGATCGGCAAAAGGTGGGGCAAGTGGCTGCGGATATGCGGTCGCTGCGCAAGCCCGATCCTTACAAGAACAAAGGCGTGCGCTACGTGGGCGAGCGTCTGAAGAAGAAGGTTGGCAAGACGGGCGCAAAGTAGTCCGGCTATAGGCGGTAAAACCGAACGGGGCTGCAGGGCAGCTCCGCCTTTAGGAAGGAAAAAGCGAATGATTCCGCAGAGACAGAGAAACGTAATCCGGCAGCGCGTGCATGCGCGCATTCGCCAGAGGATGCAGGGCACCGGCGAGCGTCCCCGGCTGAATGTGTACCGCTCGCTGAACCACATCTATGTTCAGATCATCGACGATGCGACCGGGCAAACGCTGGTGGCGGCTTCCACCCTCTCGGCCAAGCTGAAGACCGGCGGCAACGTGGCTGCGGCCAAGGAAGTGGGAAAATTAGTGGCCGAGCGAGCCCAGCAACAAGGCATCAAGCGGGTGGTCTTCGATCGCGGCGGCTATCTTTATCACGGGCGCATCAAGGCTTTGGCGGAAGCGGCGCGTGAAGGCGGCCTTGAGTTCTAGGCAGGCAATGAGTTTTTCGGCAGGAGTTCTTGAGGTGGGGTACGGCCCGCAGGGCGGGACCGAGAAGGATTAGGCGAGAGAATGGCAATATTGAAACGAAAATTGGATGCCGGGCACTACAACCTGAAGGACCAGGTAGTGTCCATCAATCGCGTCACCAAGGTCGTCAAAGGCGGCAAGAATATGTCGTTTGCGGCCCTGGTGGTGATTGGGGATCCCTCTGCCGGTGTCGTGGGGTATGGTTCGGGCAAGGCTAAGGAAGTCCCGCAAGCAATCCGTAAGGGGATTGAGGCGGCCAAGAAGAATCTGGTGCGGGTGAACCTGAGCCAGACCACCATTCCCCACCAGGTGCTGGGCCGGTTCGGATCGGGCCATGTATTGTTGAAGCCGGCGCCGGATGGAACTGGTGTCATTGCCGGAGGCGCGGTACGCGCGGTGATGACTTCGGTCGGCGTGCAGAACGTCTTGACCAAGAGCCTGGGTTCGGCCAATCCGCATAACGTCATCAAGGCCACCTTTGACGCGTTGGTGCAGTTGCGCGATCGCGCCGAAGTGGCGGCCCTTCGCGGTAAGCAAGTACAGGAGCTATAGTGATGGCAGAGCCGCAAAGCGGGACCGAAACCGGCAGCAAGGCCAGACTTCGCCTGCAATATTTCCGGTCGAAGATTGCGACGCCGGAGAAGCATAAGAAGGTGATCAAGGGATTGGGCTTTACCCGGCTCAACCAGATTGTGGAGCGTGAGGATACTCCTTCGGTTCGGGGAATGGTGAAGACTGTTCCGCACCTGGTGAGGATTCTTGAAGCTGGCGAGGGAAGAAATGGCTAAGAACTTATCGAATTTACGGGCGCCGAAGAAGGCGAACGCCGGCCGCAAGCGGGTGGGCCGGGGCATGGGCTCGGGTATGGGAAAGACCTCGACTCGTGGGCACAAGGGCCAGGGTTCGCGTTCCGGCTCAAGCCTGATGCGCGGCTTTGAAGGCGGCCAGATGCCGCTGCACCGCCGCTTGCCCAAGCGCGGCTTCACTAATATCTTCCGCACTGAATACACGGTGTTGAATCTGGACCGGATCGCCGAGCTGCATGCCGAGAGCGGCGACAGCGAGCTGACTTTGGAGAGCTTGGCGGCCAAAGGGATACTCAGCAAGCGCAAGGGTTTGCTCAAGGTCCTGGGCAATGGCGAGCTGAACGTCGCGGTGACCGTTCATGCGCACAAGTTCTCGAAATCGGCGCAGGAGAAGATTGAGAAGGCGGGCGGCAAGGCAGTCCTGGCCGGATGATTGCAATCTCGAGCGGGCTTTGGCCCTGCCGATTTGAGCAGCCAAAGGGCAGCAGGGCTAAAGAGGCTGCGGAAAAAGGCCGAAGAGAGTGCGAAAACAGCTCCCTCAGCGGCTAAAGCCGGTCGAATTTCAGGTAGTTACGGCACGACTGAAGTCGTGCCCTGATACAAAGCCATAGTTTTTTCGCAGCTTGTAAAGCCCGATGATGGTTCGGAGAATGCTGTTGCTGTCCTAGAATATTAGTCAGCTTCAGTTCTTAACCTCGTGCCCAAGCGAATAGCATAGGAAATATATGTTTGAGAAGGTTGCCAACATCTTTCGTATCCCCGACCTGCGCAAGCGGGTTTTGTTTACGCTGGGCATTCTGGCGGTGTACCGGCTGGGCTCGCAGATCCCAACGCCCGGGGTCAACCTCAAATTGCTGGCCCAGTTCTTCGACCAGCAGGCGGGGAGCGCGCTCGGCCTGGTGGATCTGTTCAGCGGCGGGAACCTTCGCAAACTCACGGTTTTTGCCCTGGGCATCATGCCCTACATCACCGCATCCATCATCTTTCAGTTGCTGACCGTGGTCTACGAGCCGCTGGCCAAATTGCAGAAGGAAGGCGAGTTGGGGCGGCGCAAGATTACCCAGTGGACCCGCTATGTGACCGTGGTCCTGGGCGTGGTGCAGTCATTGGCTATTGCTTTGACGCTTTCTCACAGCGGCGGCTCCGGGGGGGTCTCCTATGTGCTGAACCCGGGTATCGGTTTTGTGCTGATGACCATGCTGACCTTGACCGCGGGCACGACCTTTGTCATGTGGCTGGGGGAGCAGATCACCGAGCGGGGTATCGGCAACGGCATGAGCCTTCTCATCTTTGCCGGAATCGTGGTCGGGCTGCCGCGCGGTATTCAGGATCTGGTGGATAAGGCGCGCACCCAGGCCTGGGGAGCCTTCACTATCCCCGCCCTAGTCATATTGATAGTAACCATGATCGTAATCGTGGCCTTTATCTGCTGGGTGGAGCGCAGTGAACGGCGTATTCCGGTGCAGTACGCCAAGAGAATCGTGGGGCGCCGGTTGATGGGCGGCCAGTCCACCCATCTGCCGCTCAGAGTAAACTCGGGCGGCGTCATGCCGGTGATCTTCGCCAGCTCCATTCTTTCCGCGCCCATGCTCTTCGCCAGCTCGAACTTTGTCCGCAACAGCGGGTTTCTGACCCGTCTCTTCGACGGCCTGGCTCCAGGGGAGCCGTGGTACGAAATACTCTATTGCGTAGGCATTGTCTTCTTCGCTTACTTCTACATCTCGATCATCTTTCGTCCCGACGATATTGCCGACAATATGCGGAAGTACGGCGGGTTCATTCCTGGAATCCGGCCGGGCCGCCGCACTTCGGATTTTGTGAACGATATTTTGACCCGCATCACACTAGTGGGCGCGATCTACCTGGTCATCATTTCGCTGATTCCCCAGATTCTGATCAGCGGAATTCACCTGAACGATCTGTGGCTGGTAGGTAACTTTTTTGAAAGGCTGCCCACCTGGGTGACCCACGGATTGAATGTCAACTTCTATTTTGGCGGCACTTCGCTCCTGATTGTCGTGGGCGTCGCCATGGATACCATCAACCAGGTCGAGTCGCAACTGATCATGCGGCACTATGAGGGCTTTTCCCCGCGTAGCGGGCGGATACGGGGAAGGCGGGCGTGGTAGCACCTGTGTTCTTGCCCGGATCTCCCCAAACTCAACAGGATCGGGCTGCGGTAGCTCCGGGACCGTTGCTGCTCCTGGGAGCGCCGGGATCGGGAAAAGGGACACAGGCCAAAGCCATCATGGCGGCTTGGGGCATTCCTCAGATCTCGACTGGAGATATTCTGCGCGACAATAAGGCCCGGGGCACGGCGTTAGGACTCGCCGCCAGCCAGTTGATGGATCAGGGACTGCTGGTTCCCGACGACCTGGTCAATGAAATGGTGGCCGCGCGGCTGGCTGAACCGGATACCAAGCGGGGCTACATCCTGGATGGCTATCCCCGGACCTTGGGCCAGGCGCAGTGGCTCGATCGATGGCTGGAGCGAAGGCTGGAAGCGTTTCCCGACGGTCTGCCGGTGATTGCAGCCAGTATCCGTGTCAGTTATAATCAATTGTTGTGTCGCATCACCGGTCGACGCAACTGTCCCACCTGCCAGCGCATTTACAACGTTTACCTTCAGCCCCCCAAAGTGGATATGGTATGCGATGTGGACGGCACACCGCTGGTAGCTCGCGCGGATGACGTGAAAGAGGTCTTCGACGAGCGAATGCGCGTCTATGAGGCCCTAACCGCGCCGGCAGTGGAGCATTACCGCGCCGGTGGCCGGTTTGTAGAAGTAGATGGCGAGCAGCCGGTGGACCAGGTGGCGGAAGCCATAATGAACGCCGTGGTTCGTCTTCGGCAGCGGAATTAGGCGGTATATTCCCCGGTCCATTCGGTTCAGCGCGGTTTTCCCGTGAATGGTGATTTTTGGGGGCAGCAAAGGGTTGGAATAGACCGATGGCAATTGTAATCAAGACGCCGCAGGAGATTGAAAAAATGCGGCGCAGCGGCAAGGTGGTTCACCAGGTTCTGGAGCATATGAGGACGCTGGTCAAGGCGGGCGCGACCACGCTTGACCTTGAGTGTGCGGCGGAAGCGAAGATTCGCGAGCTGGGCGCGGTTCCGGCGTTCAAGGGCTACCACGGATACCCATGCGTGTTATGCACCTCGGTAAACGAGCAGGTAGTCCATGGGATTCCCTCCGGACAGAGGGTTCTGGCCGAGGGTGATATTGTTTCGATCGACTGCGGCGTGGTGCTGGACGGATATTATGGAGACGCGGCGATCACATTGCCCGTAGGCAAGAAGACGACGCCCTGCGCCATGCGTTTGCTCGATGTCACTCAGGCATCGCTCGAAAACGCCATTGAAGCGGTTCGGGCCGGAGCGACCCTGGGCGATATCGGAGCGGCGGTGCAAGAGGTTGTCGAGGCGGGCGGCTTCAGCGTGGTGCGGGATTTTGTCGGGCACGGGATCGGAACGCGGATGCACGAAGATCCGCAGGTCCCGAACTATGGACGGCGGGGAGAGGGAACCAAGCTGCGCGAAGGAATGGTTCTGGCCATCGAGCCGATGGTCAATGTAGGTAAGCCGGGCGTACAGGTGTTGAGTGACGGCTGGACAGCGGTGACCGAAGATGGCAGCTTGAGTGCTCATTTCGAGCACACGGTTGCGGTGACGGCTGAGGGAGCGATGGTTTTGACGCAGTAGAGACGCGCGCGGCCGGTCACGGATGGCGAGCGGCGCGGGCGGGCGAAAGCGGTAAAACCGCGAAGCCCGGAGATACTTTGAGTTCGCCTTTGCGGCAAGATCGCAGGCAGAATTGGGATGAGGCTTGTCGAAGGAAGACGCGATTGAAGTAATGGCGACAGTCGTCGAGACGTTGCCTAACGCAATGTTTCGGGTGGAGCTTGAAAACAAACATCAGGTTCTGGCGCACGTCTCGGGACGGATGCGCAAGAACTTCATCCGTATTCTTCCCGGCGACCGGGTGGCGGTGGAACTGAGTCCGTACGATCTGACCCGCGGCCGGATTGTTTACCGGTACAAGTAGGCGCCGTGCGCCCACGCGAGTTCAGGAGACGAGTTCAGGAGAGAAGTTATGAAGGTTCGGGCATCGGTCAAAAAGATCTGCGACAAGTGCAAGGTCATCCATCGCCGCGGGGTGGTGCGGGTGATCTGCGAGAACTCCAAGCATAAGCAGCGGCAGGGCTAGGCTGCAGGAAGAGAAGGACGAATCATGGCACGTATTGCTGGGGTCGATCTGCCGCGTCACAAGCAGGCGGCAATCGCTCTGACCTATATTTTCGGCATCGGCAACTCGCGCGCGCGGCGCATCCTGGGGGCGGCAAATGTTGACCCGTTCAAGAAGGTCCAGGATCTGGGCGAAGACGAGGTGAACCGCATCCGCCAGGTGATCGAGAGCGAAGGCCAGGTGGAAGGCGACCTGCGCAAAGACGTCTCCATGCACATCAAGCGGCTGATCGATATTCAGTCCTATCGCGGATTGCGCCACCGGCGAAACCTGCCTACACGCGGCCAGCGCACGCACACCAACGCGCGCACCCGCAAGGGACCGCGTAAGGGAACCATCGCGGGCAAGAAGAAAGCGACGGCGAAGACATAATGGCGAAACCACAGCAGGCAGCGGCGGCAAGGCCACGAAGAACAAGAAGTTCAAGAAGCGCGAACGCAAGAATGTTCCCTACGGTCTGGTCTACGTTCAGGCGTCGTTCAACAACACCATCGTGACCATCACCGACGGTCAGGGAAATACGCTCTCGTGGAAGAGTTCAGGTTCGCTGGGTTTTCGCGGATCGCGCAAGGGCACTCCGTTCGCGGCGCAGCAAGCCGCGGTCAACGCGGCCAACCAGGCGCGGGATCACGGCCTGCGCTCCGTGGATGTGCGCGTGAGCGGGCCGGGTTCCGGGCGCGAATCCGCGGTGCGCGCTTTGGCCGCCGCGGGTCTCGACGTACGCTCCATTCGGGACGTTACGCCGATTCCTCACAATGGCTGCCGTCCTCCGAAACGCAGACGCGTCTAAAGTAGATTTCCGGGGCTGGAGAGATCTGCGGTTTCCCACATCTGGCGCAAAGAGCGCGCCAAATATGGGGCACCCAGACTTTAAAGGCCGCAAGAGTTATGAGGTGGAAAGCGCGGGTGCCCCAGGTCCTGATTCTGGACCTGGGTTCTAAGCCCACAATGAAATACCGGGTGGAGCGGGACGAAGGAGGCTTGAAGCAAGCCATCTGTAAACCGCTCGGCCTCCGAAGTAAGGAGATAGAAAGTGGCACGTTATACCGGACCAGTCTGCCGCCTTTGCCGTCGCGAAGGCACTAAGCTTTTTCTGAAAGGCACCAAGTGCTTTTCAGAAAAATGTCCCATTGAAAAGCGCAATTTTGCGCCTGGCCAACATGGACGCGCTCGCAAAGCGAAGATCGTGGGATACGGTCTGCAACTGCGTGAGAAGCAGAAGGCGAAGCGCATTTACTTCACCCTGGAAAGCCAGTTCCGGGCCTATTACGAGAAGGCCTCGCGCGCTCCCGGGCGTTACCGGCGAATTGCTTCTGCAGCAACTTGGAGCGGCGTCTCGACAATGTGGCCTTCCGCTCGGGCTTCGCCACTTCGCGGCGGCAGGCACGGCAGATCGTGCGCCATGGTCATGTCGAAGTGAACGGCCGCAAGGTGAATATCCCCTCCTTTCAGGTGAGCGTAGGCGATGAGATCAAGGTCCGCGAAGGCAGCAAGAAGCTGACGGTGCTTGAGAGCTCGACCGAGTTTGCCAGTCATCAGGTCGCCCCGCAATGGCTTCAGGTGGACCACGCCAACCTGTCAGGCAAGGTTGTGGCATTGCCCAAGCGCGAAGACGTTAACCTGCCCGTCAACGAGCAGCTGATCGTCGAACTTTACAGCAAGTAAGCGAAAGCGTTGTCGAATTCAACCTACTTAACGAATGGAGAAACAGGCGCGGCCGTTGCAAAATGCTTCGCGACGCTAGCCGTGCATGGAGAGGAATACGGATATGCTTTGGAGAGGATTTCAAAAACCCAAGCGTCTTGCAGTCGATACGGAAACACTCACCGAGAAGTACGGAAAGTTCAGCGCCCAGCCCTTTGAGCGCGGCTTCGGCACCACGATTGGCAATGCGCTGCGCCGCACCCTGCTCTCCTCGATCGAAGGAGCTGCGGTTACGGCAGTCAAGATCGAAGGCGTGCTGCATGAGTTCCAGTCAATTACCGGGGTGGTCGAAGACGCCACCGACATCATCCTGAACCTGAAGCAGGTTCCCTTCAAGCTCAACGGAGAAGGTCCAAAGGCGCTGTATCTTCGCGCAGACCAGCCAGGGGTTATCACCTCCGGAATGATTGAAGCCGACGGGGATGTGGAGATTCTGGACAAGGACGTCTACATCGCGACCGTGAGCGAAGGCGGCAAGTTGGACATGGAAATGCGCCTGAAGCGCGGCCGCGGCTACATCTCCGCCGATAAAAATTTTGACTCGGACCTGGGGATAGGTTTCATCCCTGTCGATTCGGTCCACTCGCCCGTGCGCAAGGTGAATTACACGGTCGATGCGGCCCGGTTGGGTCAGATCACCGATTACGACAAGCTGACCCTGGAAGTCTGGACCAACGGCTCGGTTCTACCCGCCGATTCGCTGGGCTTGGCGGCCAAGCTGCTGAAAGATCACATGAGCATCTTCATCAACTTCGAGGAAGAGATTGAAGCTGAGCATGCCGCGGATGAAGGCCGGTTGCTGATGCGCAACGAGAACCTCAACCGCTCCGTCGAGGAGCTTGAGCTGAGCGTGCGCAGCTATAACTGCCTGAAAAATGCCAACATCCAGACTATCGGCGAGCTGGTCCAGAAGACCGAGCCGGAGATGCTGAAGACCAAGAACTTCGGGCGTAAATCCTTGAATGAGATCAAGGAAATTCTCGCTCAGATGGGCTTGTCCCTGGGCATGAAGATCGACGAGCACGGCAACGCGGTGCCTGGACCGACCAGTGTTCTGCCGGCGGCGACTCTGGCGGCGAGCTACAGCCGCTTCGAGGACGACGACGAAGACGACGAGGATCTCGAAGGAGCGGATGTTCCGCTTCAATCGGAGCCCGAGAACTTTTAATTTGGCAGTCAGTTGAGGGTGGCCGGGTGTTTTTGAAGGTGCGGTTCCCGGCCACTGTTACTCGCAAGGAAAGAGACAGGTCATGCGCCATCGCAATGCAGGATACAAACTGGGAAGGAACACGAGCCATCGGCGAGCGCTGCTGCGCAACCTGGTGACCTCGATTCTGCTTGAGGACCGGGTGGAAACCACCATTACCAAGGCCAAGGCTGCCCGTCCCCATGTAGAAAAACTGATCACGCTGGGCAAGAAGGGCGATCTGCACTCGCGCCGGCAGGCACTCTCGTACCTGCAGACGCGGGATGCGGTTTCCCGGCTATTTCGATACCGTCGCGCCGCGCTATGGCGATCGCAACGGAGGCTACTTGCGCATCATCCGCACCGGGTTCCAAAAGGGAGATGGCGCCGAGAAGGCCTTTATCGAGCTTCTGGGCGCGGAGCAGGAGCTGGATGAGAAGCGCCAGAAGCGCGCCGAGGCCCGCGCCAAACGCCGCGCGGAAGTAGACCAGGCCATGACCGAGCCGCCGCCCGGGGAGAACGTCGACGGCGAAAAGAGTTAACCTCGTCCGATACAGAACTAGGTCGCATGAGTGCCCCAGGTCCCAATTCTGGGAGCTGGGATTCCACAGAGACCAAGGCTTGCTTCCCACCCCAGCAAGCTTCGCTTGCCGGGGACCCCGGTTTCGCGAGCCTTGGGGCACCCGGCTCCGCACCAGAAATGAAGATTGCCGGCCCGTGTATCAATCGCAGAACTGCTATGAATCATCTAGGTCCACTGTGGGCATGGATGCCCCGGTCCTTCGCATGGCGCTGTTCCGTACGAAGGGTGAGAGACGATAAGCCTCCGCCGGGGGCTCATTTTTGACGAGGTCTCGGCGGGACGTGCTATCGTAAGCTACGCTACTCACTGGCCTCGCATCGGCTGCTAGTTAAGGTTACTGTACTCTTTGGAGCGCTTCATCAAAAAGAGCCTGCATAGGGTTAACTCTCGCCGTCCTGGTAGCTGTGAAGCGGTATCAGAAAGGGACTCGATGCCCTCGCTTCCAGAATCGTCTTTCCCGGTACTTCCGTCCGGTCCCCTCTCCGAACTTTCCTCTCAGCCTTCCGACGACCCATCCTATACCTCGCTTCCGCCGTTGGGACCGAGGGTCAAGGCGCTGATGGTGTGGCCGAGTTTCCCGCCGTCGTTCTGGGGGTTTGAGGGCGTGCTCAAGATCATTCCCGAGCGCGCGATGACCCCGCCTCTGGGGCTGATCACCGTCGCTGCCCTTTGTCCGCCCAGCTGGGAAATCCGCCTGATCGATCATGCCTTCGAGGAGCTGCGGGATGAAGACTTGCTCTGGGCCGATCTGGTGATGGTGAGCGCCATGCACGCGCAGAGAGCGGATGCGCTGGTCATTCTCGCTCGCGCCCGGGCTTTCCAAAAGCGAACCTTTGTGGGCGGTCCGTGGGCCAGCACCGATCCGGAGAGCGCGCTTCGGGTGGCCGATCACGTGATGGTGGGTGAGGCAGAGGAGGCATTTCCCAAAATCGCCGTTGAGCTTGAGCTGGGCACCGCTCGCGCGCTGTACCGCGTAGTCGATAAGCCCGACATGACACAGAGCCCGGTTCCTCGCTTCGATCTATTGCATCTCGACAAATACACATCGATGCCGGTTCAATTCTCGCGCGGATGCCCTTTCCAGTGTGAGTTCTGCGACATCATAACCATCTATGGGCGGCGCCCGCGCGCAAAATCACCCGCGCAGCTCATCCGCGAGCTCGATGTGCTGCGCGGCCTCGGCTGGCGCAACGAAGTATTCATCGTCGATGATAATTTTATCGGCAACCATCATCAGGCTTTGCAGCTTGCGCGCGAGCTCATCGAGTGGCAGAAACTGCACAAACAGCCGTTCTCGTTTTATACCGAGGCTTCAATCGATCTGGCGGCCCGGCCCGAGCTCATGGATGCGATGGTCGAAGCCAACTTCATGTATGTCTTCATCGGCATTGAGACGCCCTCCTCTGAAGCTCTGAAGGAGTCGCGCAAGTTCCAAAATCTGCGCAAGAATAACGTCGAGCAGGTGCGCATCATTCAGGAGAAGGGTCTGTGGGTGCTCGCCGGATTTATCGTCGGCTTCGACTCCGACGATGAGACGATCTTTGCCCGGCAGTTGGAATTTATCGACCAGACCAAGATCGCTTGGGCCATGGCTGGCATGCTGATGGCGCCGCCGACGACTGCCTTGTTCGATCGAATGAAGCGGGAAGGGCGTCTCATCGAGGATAGTCAATCGACATCCAATTTCGGGGTGCCCAATTTCCGGACTATCCTGCCGCTGCCGGTATTGTTGCGCGGCCTAGCCACCTTGCTTGACGGCTTGTACCAGCCCGAGGCTTTCTTTGAGCGCGCGTATAACTCCTTGAAAGTGTGGCAGCCGCGCCCAACGCAGAAGCCGCCCAGCCTTCCCTTGTCTTATAACCTTCGTGTTCTTCTTTCTTCAATGTGGCATCAGGGAATCAGCTCCAATTACCGTCGCAGCTATTGGCGGTTCCTCCGCAGGTTTATCTCCTCCAGTTGGCGGTCGCCGGCAAAAATGTGGCTGGGATTCATGGTCTTGCTCTCCGCCCATCATTTCGTCATTTACTCCCAGGTAGTGATCAAGCATCTCGAAGAAGAGAGCGAGATCTACGAGCGGAAAGCGACCGCGCCAGTAGGAGCGCCGGCGAGCCAATTTGCCGGAATATCAGCGGCGAGCTGAAGCACAGACTCTAACGCGTCGGCGGTGTTGGCGGGGGCGGAGCAGGTTGAGTCTCCTCGGAATGCTGGCCGCCCGTGCCCGGGCCTGAACCCGGCGCGGGCACCAGGTTATCGGCGTCGAATTTTGGGATGCCAAAGTGGCCGCGCAGGTGGAGCAGGTCCAGCGGACTGAGATCGCCGGTGATAGCGATCAAGTCGATGTCTCTTGAGCCCACCAGCAGCACGGCCATTCCGGTGACGTCCATGTGAGCGAAGCTGATCCAGAGGTCTGTTTCGTTAGGGCTGAAGGGATCTCCCTTGGGGTGGGCTGTCACCATGTGCTTCCATCCCGTCGCGTCATATTGGGAGCGCACGATTTGGAGCGCTGCCGGGTCATAGAGCCCCGGGGCCGAGAAGTGGAAGCTATGGACTGAGATAGAGTCCAGCTTGTTGACCGCGCGCTGTGTATCCTGATCCTCGTTATCCATGAAGTTGCTGGCAAATCGCAGCATCGACCGGTCTAACGTAAAGTTGGTATGGAACGTAGCATGCTGCGCGAGCGCTTCGAGACTCGGGGGCACCCATCCGGGAGACTGCGGAGCTTGCTGAGTATTCTGCGCAAACAGCGTGAGGGACGCCGTTAGCAAGACCGGTAACAACGTGGCGTGCAGGCGGTGCATAGCTATTTATTGGGACGCTTCAGGCGCAGAAAAGTTGTAACAAATCGGGAGTTTGTGGTCTCCCATGCGTCGCACGGAACAGCGCCGTGCGAAGCATGGACACCCTCAAAACCTGGCGGTTTTGGATCCACACTTCAAACGGTTCAGGCGTGCCTATGGAGGGCCGCTACTTTCAGAGCAGGCAACTGCACCTACTTTGTCATCTCGACCGGAGCGAAGCGGAGTGGAGAGATTCTGCGGTCTGTGGGTACCTAACCGCGGATCCCTCACTCCGTTTTACTCTCACTCAGATGTGGAAAACCGCAAATCTCTCCACTCCGCTTCGCTCCGGTCGAGATGACAAAGTCAGGTGTAATTGCCAACCAAACCTGGCTCAAACCCAATTTTCATCCCCTTGGGTAGGCCGCAGGCCCATGAACACCTCGGTCGAGATGACAACTAGGTGGAGTTGCAGACGAGGCCCAGCGTTGCCGCTTACTGTGCGAGGGATGCCGTAACTACTGATTCCTGCGATCGGATGCCGGCCTTCAAAATCGCAGCTCTCGCCGGAGACCCAAGCAGGTAAAGGCTGAGATGTCTGGCGAGATTGCAATGCGAAGCGCCCACTGGGGAAATGTTTCGCCTCAAGGAAGTATCCTGCCGTGTGGAAGAACAAGACATAAAGAGCAGCCGCGAATCGCAGAGATGTAACAGGGCGAATTTGCGAATCTTTCGCCTTCACTTTTGCCGCCCGGTGATTTCAATGGTCAAAGGTTGCAGCTCGACAACGTTTCGCGCATTCCTCCACCTTTCCAGGCGATCGCGCAGCCGCAATGCAGGGCGCTCGACCGCCCAATACGAAAGCTCAGCCACCGCCAGCAAGGCAATCAAATCCCATGGGAAATACCGCTCCCCCGTACCGATAATGATGTTCTGCCACAGGTACAGGCTGTAGGAGATGATGCCGATATGACGCATGGGCGCGAGGTTGAGCACCCGTCCCGAGATGGTTCGAGGCCGCTTGACCACGTGCAGCATCACCAGGCAAATGGCGATACCTTCCAGAGTCATGCCGGCCAGCAGGTTATAGCTGCCGTGCAACCGATAATCCAGAATCGGATCGAGAACCAGGAGGAAAAGAGCAGAGCCGGCCATGATCCAGGAGCCGGTCCATGAATCCATCCAGGGACTCACGAGCCGGTTGAAGCGCTCGCTCTTCCAGAGAAGCGCGAGCAGGCATCCGAACATGATGGTGTCGATACTCGAGTGGAGCATTCGATCCACCATGGCGCGATGCGCCGGGGCGAGCATGTCATAGGTAAGCAAACGGGAGAAGGGCGAGAGAACAATGAGGAATCCCGTGAGATAGATGGATTTGCGCCGGCCCAATAGAAGAAGCGCCGCCGGCCACAGAAGGTAGAACTGCTCCTCCACGCTGAGAGACCAGATGTGCTGGAGACCCACGAAACCGCCGCCGGGTCCCAGATAATAGTTCATGGTGTAGATGCCGGCGAAGAAAAATGCGCGAAGCGGAGTATGAAATATTCCCGCCGCTGCGAGCAGGAAGATAATGCCCAGGTAGACATAGAAAGGCGGGAAGATGCGGAAAGCGCGCCGCAAATAAAAGCGCTTGAGACTGATGCCGCCGGTCGAGTCGAGTTCCTTGAGCAGCAGATTAGTGATCAGAAAACCGCTGATGACAAAGAAAACGCAAACGCCCGTATGCGCGAGGAAGAGATAGGAGCGCGCGGGAATTTTGATCCAGCGTGAAAAGCCTTCATTGGAATGGGCAACGATGACCAGAAGAATGGAGATGGCGCGAAGGCCATCGAGCGATGGGATATTCCGGGACTTGTCGTGGATTTCCATGCCGTCAACGCTTCCATCTTATCCGCTGAACTAACGTCCGCTAATCTAGCGGAGGATAAGGCCAAAGTGCGATTCCACCGCTTCGAGTAATGAGCCGGCCACTGCGTCGGCTGCTTCCGCCGCAGTTCCTGACCCGGGTTTCTGCCGGGCCGGTTCGCCCAGCACGAAGATGGTGTGCATTCCGAGACGCTTTCCAGCTTCGATGTCGGAGAGAGAATCTCCGATCACAACGCTGTTCTGTGGGCCGGCTTCCGGAAAGTCCCGGAAAGCCTGCTCAAACAAGCCAATCTCCGGCTTCCGGCAATGGCACTCGCCATTGTCATGGGGGCAATAGTAAATCGCGTCCAAATGCGCGCCATGCTGCGCCAGATCGCCCTCCATCTTTTCGTGTATGCTCCGCAGTTCTTGGTGGTTGAGGAAACCCAGGGCGATGGCCCGCTGGTTTGTCACCAGGATAACTTTCATCCCGGCGCGGTTCATGCTGGCGATGGCCTTCCCGGATCCCGGCAGCCATTCAAATTGCTCCCATTGGGTGACGTAGGCGCCTTCCGGCCTTTTGCGATTCAGCACGCCATCGCGGTCCACGAAGACATAACGTATCGCTTGAGGATCGAGTAGCGTCATGGATGCTCTTCTTGAGTGACCGTCCTCTTCAGGATAATCCGATATCCTGCGCTCTAGCCTGCAATTCGAAGGGGTCAGCCTCTGCACCGCAGGTGTGATCAGGGCACTGTCCATCGAGAGTGTGGAATCCCACATCTGACGCAAAGAGCGCGTCAGATATGGGGCACCCAGGATTTGTTGATCGGAGGGACCTAAGGTCGAGGACCGTGTCCGGATTCTCGGACGTGGGATTCCACAAATCTCGATGGACAGTGCCTGCGTTGCACAAGATTGCCTCGAGTTAGGAGAAAAAGACCCAGGCTAGCTGCGCGACCCTGGGGCACCCGGGTCTGCACCAGAGAAACGACGAGTCTCGAATCCCGAACGATATAATTTAGATACTTTGCATTCGCTCCAATCTTGATGATGGACAACCTCCATGAAGTAATGCAGCTGATCGAGCACGGCTGGAGCCGTGTACACGCCCTGGTCGTAGGCGACGTGATGCTCGACAGGTATATCTGGGGAAAAGTGGAGCGCATCTCGCCGGAGGCGCCGGTGCCGGTGGTGCGCGCATCGCATCGCAGCGCTCAGCCGGGTGGCGCGGCCAATGTGGCCATGAATCTTGCCGGGCTGGGAGCGCGGGTGACGCTGCTTGGGTTTGCCGGCGGAGATAGCGACCAGCAAGCACTGGAGGAGTTGCTCGAAGCCGCGGGCGTGTGCTCGATGCTTACCCGGACCAGCGGCATCCCCACTACATCCAAACTGCGTATTCTCAGCGGCAATCAACAGATGCTCAGGCTGGATACGGAATCACACGCTCCCCGCCCCGCGGACGCCTATGACGAGTTGCTCGGCCAATTTGAGAAGGCGCTCCCCGCCGCCGGCGTCGTTATCCTCTCCGACTATGCCAAGGGCGTGTTGACAGAGCGATCTGTGCCGCTCGCCTTATCCAAAGATCGCGTGCTGCCGGGATCCCCGTGCTGGTCGATCCCAAGAGCCGGAGCTTCGAACACTATCGCGGCGCGACCACGATCTGCCCCAACTTGCATGAGCTTTCACTGGCCACGCAAGAATCTTCGAAGGATGTGGAGCGGGTTCTAACCGCGGGCCAGGCGATGATCGCCGCGGCTCGATATTGAATATCTGACCGTGACCCTAAGCGAAAAGGGCATCGCTGTTCTCTACCCGGAGCGGCGAGCCGTGCTGCCCGCGGTGGCGCGCAATGTGTATGACGTCTCCGGCGCCGGCGACACCGTCATTGCCACGCTGGCTCTGGGCATCGCCGGAGGCTTGCCGATCGAGGCCGCGGCCCAACTTGCCAATGTAGCCGCGGGCATTGTTGTCAGTAAAGTTGGGACGGTCCCCATCCAGAGGCATGAACTGACCGGAGCGCTCTCTGAAGAGATTGGACTGCACGCCGAGGAGAAGATTCTCTCACTCGATGATCTACTGATGCGCGCTTCCTCCTGGCGCTCACAAGGCAAGAGGATCGTCTTTACCAACGGCTGCTTCGACATCCTCCACATCGGCCACATTGCGCTCCTGGCTGAAGCCCGGCGCCAGGGAGACAAGCTGATCGTGGGAATCAACAGCGATCGATCTGTCCAGCGTCTCAAAGGTCCATCGCGGCCGATGATCGGCGAAAGGGAACGGGCACAGATGCTGGCCGCGCTTGCGGCGGTCGATTCCGTAGTGATTTTTGAGGCGGATACGCCGCTGGCCATCATTGAAGCCATTCGTCCCGATGTTCTGGTGAAGGGTGGAGACTATACTGAAGCCGACATCGTCGGGCGCGGCCGAAGTTCAGGGCTGGGGAGGGACGGTTAAAATCATTCCCACCATCGAGGGCTTCAGTACGACAAAGATTATCGCCAAGGCAATCGCCTCATCGCCTGCATAAATGATGGCTGCCGACATGGCCACGCGCCGCATTACTCTCTTGAGTTTTCGTACCTATGGCGATTACGTGCTCAAGGCGCCGTTTCTTCACGAACTCTATCGGCGGTATCCCAACGCCCAGGTGACTCTTCTGACCAATCGGAAGGGGGGCGATGTCTATCCCCTATTGGAATCGCGGCTGAAGGTGGTTGTAGTCGATCACGGGCAGCCAAGATCCGAGCTGTTGAGCAAGCTCTTGCGAGTTCCCAGCAGCGGATATGCTCTATGCCATGGACGACAGCCGCACCTCATTACTCTTGGCTCTGCTGGTCCGGGGCAAGCGCAAGACGGGATGGGTCCAGGGGATTAGCCGTCTCTACGCTGAAGGCGGCTACTTTGAATGGAAGAGCGTTCGCCCGTGGCTCTCCTCGCTCGTCCGCTTGGTTTTCGATCCGGGTAAGATCAGGCTTCCCGAAGACAAGTACGAGGCCGAGGTAGAACTCGAGCTATTGGGAGTTAGCGGGAGCGGACGGCCCCTGGCCGAATACCGCAGCAGCTTCGCATATCCGCCCGCATCGCGGCCCGATGCGCCGTACATCTATTGCGCGGCGGAAGCCGGATGGATCGCGCGGCAGCTTACCGATGACCAATGGACAGGCATCATTACCGGCCTGCTGCGCGCGTTTCCGAGCCACTCCATCGTTGTTCATGGCGCCGCGGCCGAGATCAAAGAACTTGAGCAGACGGGCCGCGTTATCCGCTACGGGCAGAGATCGATCAGGCAGCTCTTTGAACAAATTTCGGCGGCGGACCTGGTGATCGCTCCGGATAGTTTTGCTCTGCACCTGGCTTCGCTGTACGGCGTGCCGGCGGTCGGCTATTTTGGACCGGCCCACCCACACCGCTTCCGGCCAACCGGCCCGGGAAGCAGCAGCTTATTCCGCCAACCGGAATGTTCGCCTTGCCTGCAGAGGCGAGGCGTTGCCCCCTGCGCGAAAGGCCTGACGCAATGCGTATCGCTCGCCCAACTCTCCGCCGCCGACTTTGTCGCTGCCGCGGAGGCGGCACTTGTTTACCAAAAAGACTAGGAAGACTCCATGCACATCGCCGCCCTCACTCTTGAGCTCCGCATCGAACATTCTCAGTCTCTGAAGGACCGCCGGCAGGTTGTCCGCAGCCTCAAAGACAAGCTTCGTCATAGTTTCAACATATCCGTCGCGGAGCTGGATGAGGCAGTTACCTGGCAGTCGGCTACGATCGGCGTTACCGCGATCTCACGTTCCCGCGATTATCTCGCCGGGCTGATGCAGCAGGTGGAAAGAGCGGCTAACCGTATTGCCAACGATCTAGGCGCCGTAGTCAGCGATTCCTGGTACGGCTTTGTTGAAGAAGAATCGCTTCAAGACTAGCTTCGCCTGCGGTGGAAGCTGGACTTCAGTCTTCTGGCCTGAGGTTTGTCTTTGCCTTTCTTTCTGTCATTCCCGAAGGGAATCTGCTTCTGGTCTCTTTGGCATACTCGGCTTGTGGAGCATCGGGACTAGTTTACTTCCAGTGCTTGAGTTGCTTTCTTGCGTGCGATGGCGCTGCGTAGGTAGCGAGAGTGTTCAACTGCATGCTAACAGCAGATTCCCTGCGGGAATGACAGAAAGAAAAGCAAAGACAAAGAAGAAGGGCAGAAGCGGATTCTCTTCAGAATGAAACAAAGACAAGACGGACAGGAAGCTGAAGCAGATTCCCCTTCGGGAATGACAGAAAGAAAGGCGAAGACGGACAAGAAGACTGCCTGCCGAGTCTGATATTCTCAAAGGTTTAATGCATTTCCCTCTTTTAGCTGAGGACCGTCATGCCAGAACCTAGGGCCCGCAAGTATCACCGGGATCGAGTCGCTGAGACGCTGCGCGAAGAGATAAGCACCATGATCCAGGGCGAACTCTCCGATCCACGCATCAGCTTCGCCTACGTGAGTGAAGTGGTTCTGAATCCCGGAGGCAAATCGGCGCGGGTCTACATTGCCGTCGATGGCGGCGAAGCCGAGGAAGAGCAGACGCTGCTCGCCCTGACCGCGGCCCGCGGCTTCATCCGCCATGAACTACTCGAGCGCCTGGGAGTTCGTCACGTGCCCGATCTGAGCTTTCAAATCGACAAATCCAAACATCTGAAATTGCGCATAGACGAGCTGCTTGGACGCGCCGAGAAGCGCCGGAAAGCCAGCGGAGCGTAGCCCTACACTCAGGGCCGGCGCGAAAAATTCCATGTCGACATTCCAACCCGCTCTCGAATCCGTACTTAGCTCGCTCAGGGAAGCCGATCGTTTTCTGGTCACCGCACACGCGCGGCCCGACGGCGATGCCATCGGTTCCGTGCTGGCCTGTTGGATGCTGCTGGAACAAATGGGGAAACGCGCGGAGATGGCTTGCAGTGACCGGGTGCCGGTCATTTACCGCTCGCTCCCCTGTTCGTCGCAGATCGACCAGCGGAGCCACGTGGACGGCGAATATGACGCCATTATTCTGCTCGAGTGCGATAGTATCGAGCGCTCCCGCTTGAGAGGACTGGAAAACCGCTTCCTCATCAATATCGACCATCACGCCAGCGGCCGAGCCTTCGCCAATGTCAACTGGATCGACCCAAACGCCTGCGCTGTCGCGGAGATGATTTATCGTCTTGCCCAGGCTGCCGGGGTTCCAATTACCCCGGCGATGGCGACCTGTCTTTATACCGCGGTGCTCACCGATACCGGTTCCTTCAGCTATGGGGGGACTGGCGCCCACACTTTCGAGCTGGCCGCCGATCTGATTCGCCGCGGAGCCAATCCATCTCTAATCGCGCAGGATGTTTATTTTTCCAATCCGGCCTCGAAGATGCTCCTGCTCGGGGCCGCTCTGCGCAATCTGCGCCGCGACGGGGTTATCTCCTGGCTTTGGGTTACCTATGAAGACATGAAGAGCGCCGGCGCCGAAGAGGAGGACTGCGAGGGCATTGTCAACTACGCCCTTAGCATCTCCGGCGTCGCTATCGCCGCCTTCCTCCGTGAACTTCCTGATCGCCGGGTCCGGCTCAGCCTCCGTGGCAAGGGGCAGATCAACGTTGCCGCCATTGCCGAGCGCTGGGGTGGCGGGGGCCACAAGAATGCCAGCGGCTGCACCCTGGAGGGACCGCTGCCCGGCGCCATGGAGCGCATCCTGCAAGAGTTAGGAAACGAGGTACTCGCGCCTCCGGCAAGTGACGTCATCTAAGCAATCACCATGCGGGCGCTGTTTATGTTTTTCCTCGCTCCATCGTCTAAAAGGGTCTCATCGCTCGATCTGATAGCCTTGTCCCGAAGGGCTTTGAGTTGTAGCACCAGGCTGAATGAATGGCTGAGAGAAAGGTAATCCCCAGCGCGGCGCATCAAGTTCCCCCGCCGGGCAAACTTCAGCAAATGCTGATGTCCCGCTGGCCGTCTTCGCATGACGCCATCGAGGTTGCTGTACTTTTTGTCACCAGCGCTTTTTTCCTGTTCTACGGACTTGTTCCGTTTTTTGGCGGAGACGGTTTAGGCCTGGTGGGCGCCGATGAGCCTCGCTACGCGCAGGTAGCCCGCGAAATGCTGGGCCGGCGCGACTATGTAACCCCCTATCTATGGGGTCATCCGTGGCTGGAGAAACCGGCCCTCTATTATTGGCGCGCCATGCTTGCCTTTCGGGAGTTCGGCGTCCATGATTGGGCGGCGCGGCTCCCCTCAGCCAGCTTCGCCTTCATCCTGATCGCATTGATTTACGTGCATATCCGCCGCTTCCGGCCGGGAGCCCAGCTCGATGCCGCGCTGATTACCGCTTCCTGCGCGGGTATCCTGAGCTTCGCCCGCGGCGCATCCACCGATATGCAGCTCGCCGCTCCCTTTTGCATCGGCATGCTTGGCTGGTACGCCTGGTATGAGACGGACAGCAAATTCTGGCTCTTCGATCTCTACTTTTTCGTAGGAGCAGCCACTCTAGCCAAGGGTCCGGTCGCTCCATTTCTAGCGATCGCCATCATCTTGACTTTCTCCGCCTTGCGCCGGGAATGGTCTTTGCCGCGGCGAACTATCTGGATACCGGGTGTCGCTCTCTATCTCGCCATGGTGCTGCCCTGGTATATCGAAGTGCAGCGGCGCAACCCAAGCTTTTTCCGGGTTTTCCTGCTGCAGCACAACCTGGAACGATTTGCCACCGACCGCTATCTTCATGACCAGTCCCATTGGTATTACGTCCCCATCACGCTACTTGCTCTCATGCCCTGGACGGTCATCGCCATGCGGGCGCTGGTGGAGGCGATTCAGCAATCCATTGCGGAGTGGCGCGCACGCCGCTCCAAGCACCACTATGTCGGCCATACGCGCTGGGGCGATGCCTTCCCCGAATTTCTGGTCCTCTTCGCCCTTTTTCCGATCGTATTTTTCTCGCTCTCCCGCTCCAAGCTCCCGGGCTATATCCTGCCGGCGATTCCGCCTCTTACCATCCTGACCGGCGACTATCTCAACCGCATCCGTCTTAAAGGGCTGAGTTCGTGGCTGCTCATCCTGCACGCCTTGCTGACCGGCATAACCGTCTTCATCGTGCTGCTGGTGCCGTGGCACATCGGGCATGGCGGCGCCATTCCGCCTCTCAGTATCCTCTTCTCCGCGGCCATGAGCGGGGCCGCTTCCGTACTGCTTATTCTGATCATCGTGGCCCGTTTCGGCGTTGCGCGACTGCGGCTCGCCACCATCATCCCGCTAGTCATGATGTTGTTGTTTATCTTCGGCATCGGCCCGTTTTTCGGCCTGCCGGCGCTCTCCGCAAGCAAAAGGAACATCCGCTTGCTGGACGCGGCTTACTCCGCTCGACCCCTGGCCTCGATCATCAGCCAAATCGCCAAACCGGGAGAGCAGGTGGCCGTTTACCGGGTGCGCCGCGACGCCGAATATGGGCTCTCCTTTTATCGCGACCGCCGAGTCGACGACTACGATAAGGATGGCGTTCCTCCGGAGGAGCATATCCTGGTCACCCGGGAGGCCTTCATCCACGATCTGTCACGCCTTCTCGCCGGCCGATCGTACGAACCGGTCTTCTCCTACCCCGCCCAAAACCTCGCCGTCTATCAGGTTTTTGCCAAATAATAGATTGCCTTCAACCGCACCCGCTTTCCATGAGGCCGTCTTGTGCCGTAAACTCCACTCCAAACCCCTACTGGCATCTCATGCTCGTATGGGAGGCCAGGCGGCTTGACTTCAGCGGAATGACACCAGCGCTCCAACTGGAAATTCTCGACCTGCGCCACTTCTCCGCCGGCAATCTCAAGCCGGTCCTGGAGGCGGAGAGCCGCGTCTGGAGCGAGCGTCTTCGCTGGGATTTTCATGCATCGGCGAACCTTCTGCTCCAGTATCTCGACTCGCGCGTCCTGCCCGGCTATGTGGCGTTGGAGAATGGGCGGGTTCGAGGCTATGTCTTTTGCGTTTATGAAGGTAACAAGGCTGTGGTCGGAGACGTCTTTGCGCTCCCCTCGCCCGCCAACCCCGAGTCCGCCGCTGACGTAGAGCGCAGCCTGCTTGAACACCTGGTAGAGCTGCTCCAGCACTCGCCCGGGATCGACCGGATCGAATCGCAACTGTTGCTGCATCCGCACGGAACCCATACCGGAACCCTCCTCCATGCGGGGTTCCGGGCCTATGAGAGACTTTTCATGGAGCTTGATCTTGCGTCACGGCCGCCAAGCCAAGGCTCGCTGCCTCCCCGGTCCGGCGATCTGGAATTGCGCGCTTGGCAGGACAACGACTTCGCTGCCGCCGGCCGCCTGATCTCGCATGCCTACCAGGGTCATCTGGACAGCTTTATCAACGACCAGTACCGCTCGGTGTCGGGCTCTCTCCGGTTCCTGCACAACATTGTCCGGTTTCCCGGCTGCGGCCTCTTCGATCCGGTCGCGTCGCGCGTGCTGGTCGATCGCAATCGCGAGGAGCTCGCAGGTCTGCTGCTTTGCTCCAGGGTGAGGGAAGAGGTCGGTCACGTCACGCAAATCTGCGTGGCACAGCGCTATCGGCGCCGCGGCCTGGGCGCGTGGCTTCTCGCCGAATGCTCCCGCGAGCTGACGAAGCGCCATTTCCAGGCACTCACGCTTACCGTTACCAAAGAAAACACAAACGCGATTGCGCTCTATAATCGCCGCGGTTTTACCACCCGGCATACCTTCGATGCGATGGTTTGGGACGAGCAGTTGCAACCGAATAGGTAGGGCTGGCGGGCACTAGGTCTTTTTCGAGATTTGTGGAATCCCAGGTCCCAGAATCGGGACCTGGGGCACCCAGGATCTGTGGTTGATGTTTGGAAAACCGCAGATCTCTCTGCTCCCACTTAGCGGCGGATGAAATACATTATCCAGCTTGCCACGATCACTGCTCCCACAAAGAGAACGAAGCAATAGATGCCGTAGCGAACCATGGCTTTGGGTGTGGTGCGCTGGGTGATGCCAAAGATGATTGAAGAGAAGCCGGCAAACAGGATCACCGCGGTGAAATGAGAAGGCGTGAAGGTCATGCCTTTCTCCCTACAGCGATATTGTGGGCGTCTACCGCGGAGATTAAATTCAACAGGCCCGCGACCACGATGAATTTTGCGCCATAATCGGCCGTCACTACCTGAACCGGGGCCTGCCCCAGACCCATGCCGTGGCCGATAAAGTACAAAAGGCCTGTCCCCAGGTCGCCGAGAAATCCCAAAGCGTCCAACAGGTCGGTGGTGTTAGGCACGTAGAGCTTGCCCTGCATCATGATGCCGAGCACGAACATAGCAGTGATAGAGAACAGGATCAGAAGACCCCGCCCCCAACGCTTGAGCAGCAGGTGGCCTGCTCCGGGAATGAGCCAGCCGGCAATCGTAGCCATATACCCTAAGCCATTCGACTTCGCTCCTGCTGATTTCTTTGTTGTTTCTGTTCTCTGCGCCATCTTTCAAGAATATACAGGGAGTATCGATATCAGGGCCAGACGCGAGCGTACGGCAAGCGGTCATTGCTATCTTCGTCGCTACTTTTTGGGTGGAAGCCCCCGCATTTATGCGGGGGTAGGAGCGCTTCAGCGCTCCGGGAAAAGTCGACTCTGATCATGCGCTTTAGCGCTGGAAATAGAAAATCCCAGGGCTAAAGCCCATTTTAAGTCCTAACGCTTTTCCGCTGGACTGAAGGCCAGCTTCCCCCTGCTAAAGCAGGGGGGCTTCCACCAAAACCAGTCTGTTAGGTAAGCGGTCATTGCCGTACGAATGCGCCGAGGGGCGCCGCCTTGCGTTCGAGAATTGGCTTTTCCAGGAAGTGCCAGGACAGCGCCGCATAAGTGAGCATAATCGCAGCAGATGCCAGAGCAATTGCCGTTCTGCTGTGCAGATAGCCCTCCATCTCCACGATCGCCGCGACTTGAATCAGGTACATGGAGTAGCTGATCCGCCCGAGATATACCATTGGCGGGAGCCTCAGCACTTGCACTCCTCGCCCGCTCAAGGCCCATAGAAAAGCGCCGGTGCAGGTTAGGAGGCTGAACTCGTAAATCCACATGTTTCCGGCGGGTGTGTCGTTGAACGTCGAGAGCCCGAAGAACCGGGAGCAAAGCACCAAAGCGAGGACTGCGGCTGCAGATAGAAGCAGACCGTATTGGGCGAAACGCTCCACCTTATCCCGGTTTCTGCGCCACAGAATCGCTATCAGGGCGCCGGCCGCCAGAGTATCCATGCGGAAGGGCGTGAGCGCATAGATCGCAAAATGACTCGAAAACCATGGCGTGCAAATCCATCGCAGTACTGGCGCAACAATCATCAGGACGGTGGCTAAGCGGAAGAGGTGTGACTCGCTCAGGAAGTAGACAGCGAACGGCCAGACTAAATAGAATTGCTCCTCAACAGCGAGAGACCAGAGGGGGCCGAATGCCGCGGGTGTCCCCACATGCGTAGCCAGGATAACGTTCATAAGAAACGCATACAGATACCATCGATTCAACCACCAGGTACCGTAGAGAAGCAGACCGACACAAAGAAACAAAATGTAAGGCGGAAGGATGCGCCGGGCGCGGCGGCCATAGAAATGCTTGAAGTATCTTCCCAGGCTTTTACTTCGCTGGTCGAGGAGGATGCCGGTAATCAGAAAGCCAGAAAGGATGAAGAAGAGGTCAACGCCCATCCACAGCAATTTGATCCCGAACATATGCTGGAGGAAGACCGCCGCGACGGCAATTGCCCTCAGGCCGTCCAACTGGACAATGCGCTTAGTCATGCTCTTCATCGCTGGCGCTGAATTCGAAAGATTGACTGGCGGCGAGTGGGGTCAGTTTATCAGATCAGAACCAGCTCGCTCTGCATGCGCCCGGTCACCATCGCGTTGCCTGATTCGGTGATCATGTTGACCTCGCTGCGCACGCCAAATTCCGGCAGGTAAATTCCCGGCTCTACTGAGAAACAGGTGGAGGGGAGGATGAGCCGCTCATCATGCGTCTCCAAATTGTCTAGATTAGCGCCGTTGCCGTGCAAGTCCGTAGCAATGTTATGGCCGGTGCGATGGGTAAAGTATTGCCCAAGTCCCGCCTTGCCGATGACCTCGCGCGCTGCATCATCCGCTTGCCATCCGGCGATGGGCGTCTTCGACCTAAAGGCATCCTGTACCGTCCTGATCGCCGAATCGCGAGCCTGCGCCACCGTCGCAAAGACCTGACGTTCGTGTTCGCTCGGCTGACGTCCCACGACTCCTGTCCAGGTAATGTCATAAAAGCAGCTTGCAGGCTGCTGCTCACGCCCCCAGAGGTCGATCAGCACGAAATCACCCTCGCGGATGGGCTTGGCTATCTCCGCAGTGGGTTCGTAATGAGAATCCGAGCTGTTGGCATTGACCGAGACGTTCGGCCCATGTTCCCACAGCAGGCTTGCTCGCCCAAGCGCTTCGCGCAGCCAAACCACCATATCGTATTCGCTGACTATTGCTCGATCGTGAGTTTGATGGGGAGGGCGCACTCGTGCTGCGATCTCTTTCCAGGCGGCGGAGAGAATTTCGTCGATCTTCCGCTGGGCCCGGTAGTGGCTGGCGACCTGTTCCGGCGTCAGCACCGCCTCAAAACGGCTCACCAAGTCGGCCGAGCTTACGATTGTCTTACCCATTTCGCGCAGAAGCTCGACTGTTCCCGCATCCACAAGAGAGACGTACATGATTGCGTTTCGCGGCGAGTACTGCATCGCAAGCCGGGTGGAGGAGGCGAGCATGGCTGCAAGCTCCTGCTCCAATTCCTGCCACGACGAGTAGACGCCTTTGGCTCCGGGAAGCCCGTCCAGCCTGGACTGTTCGACGCGGTGGACCAGTTTACGAGGCTCACCCTCGGCCGGAATCAGGTAATACCAGCGCCGGGTAACGTGAAGGGAATCGCTTAGCCCGAGAATGCGATAGGCAATGGGATCGCGATGATGGTGGTCGTAGAAGAGCCAACCATCGAACTGCTGCTCGCGGAGTGCGGCTTGAATGTCGTCGAGCTTCATTACAGGTGTCGGGGATCAGGTTTCAGATGTCAGGAATCGGGAATCAGGGGTCAGCGTCGTTTCCGACCCCTGAACCCCTGTTACTGTGCCGTCAATTCCGCAGCCACCCGTTCCGTCACAAATGCTTCGATGGTGTCGCCGACCTTCACATCGTTGAAGTTCGCGATACCCATGCCGCACTCCATGCCGTTGGTGACTTCACGGGCATCATCCTTAAAGCGCTTCAGCGAAGCGAGCTTACCCTTGTAGACTTGGGCTCCGTCGCGCATCAGGCGGACTTCTGCGTCACGCTTGATCGAGCCGTCGGTCACGCGGCAGCCGGCAATGGTGCCCACCTTGGGAATCCTGAACACCTCCAGAACCTGGGCACGGCCCTGCGGAGTCTCTTTGATGGTGGGCTCAAGCAGTCCGAGCATTGCCCGCCTGATCTCGTCCTGCAGTTCGTAAATGATCGAATGCAGCCGGATTTGAACTCCATCCTGCTCGGCCAAGTCCGCAGCCTTGCGTTCCGGACGCACATTGAATCCGATGACGATCGCATTCGACGCCGAAGCCAGCAGGATGTCGCTTTCCGTGATGGCTCCCACTCCGGTGTGCAGCACCTTGATGCGAACCTTTTCGGTCGACATCTTCTGCAGCGAGTCGGCCAGCACTTCTACGGAACCGGTGACGTCGCCCTTCAGTATCAGTGGCAGTTCCTTAACCCCAGCCTGCTTGATCTGCTCCGCCAAACCCTCCAGCGATACGCGAGAGGACTTCGCCAGCTGCGATTCGCGCTCCTTCATCTTGCGGTATTGCGCGATACCCTTTGCCTTGTCGCGATCGGCCACCACGAGGAATGTATCGCCGGCATCCGGCATTCCTTCCAGGCCCAGGATCTCGACCGGCGTCGAGGGCCCGGCCTCCTGCACCGCGCGGCCCCGATCGTCGAACATGGCCCGCACCTTGCCGAAGGTGTTGCCCATGATGAAGCTGTCGCCGCCACGCAAGGTGCCGTTCTGCACCAGGACCGTGGCGACCGCTCCGCGTCCACGATCCAGTTTGGCCTCGATGGTCGTGCCCACGGCCGGACGGTCGGGAGTAGCTTTCAGGTTGCCCAAATCGGCCACCAGGCAAATCATTTCGAGCAGCAGGTCGAGGTTGTGCTTCTTCTTCGCCGATACATCGACGAAAACGGTGGAGCCGCCCCAAGCCTCAGGCACCAGGCCGCGGTCTCCCAACTGCTGTTTCACGCGGTCCGGCTGCGCATCCGGCTTGTCGATCTTGTTCACCGCTACGATCATCGGCACGCCTGCGGCCTTGGCATGGTCGACGGCCTCGAGCGTTTGCGGCATGACGCCGTCGTCCGCCGCCACTACGATCACCACGATGTCGGTCACCTTGGCACCGCGTGCGCGCATGCGGGTAAAGGCTTCGTGACCCGGGGTATCGAGAAAGACGATCTCCCGGCCGAATGCCGGTGAATCCGGCTTGGCGATGCGGACTTTGTAGGCCCCGATATGCTGGGTAATGCCGCCCGCCTCGCCTGCGGCGACGTCGGTCTCGCGAATCGCGTCCAAGCAGAGAAGTCTTGCCATGATCGACATGGCCCATTACTGTGACCACCGGGGGACGGGTCACCTCGATCTCGCTGACGTTCTCCTGGCTCATGAGGCTTTCCAGCGCCTCGTTCGCCATCTCGTCTTCAAAGGTAATTACCTGCGTGCTGGCTCCAAACTGGGCAGCCACATCTTTGACCAACTCAGCATCGAGCGATTGATTGACGGTGACAAATACGCCTCGCATGAGCAGCGTTGCGATCAGATCCTTGCCGCGAACGCCCAGTTTCTCCGCCAAATCCTTGACGCTGACGCCTTCCGTGACCGTGATAGCGCGGGTGATCGGCACCGGCTCCTGCGGAATCTGTGCTCCCCCAAAACGCGGCGGCGGGGCAAAGCCCTTCATCGGCCCTTCTTTGGTCTTGGGGTACTGCTGGCGTCCGCGCCTCTGCTGCGGGCCAGGCCGCTGCGGACGGGCCGCCTCCCCAGGGGCCGGCATCAATCCGGCGGCGCCCGCGCCGGGGCGGGGAGTGCCAAATCCAGGACGTGCGCCAAACCCGGGACGTCCGCCGGGACCGGCGGATCCGCCTGCCGGCTGGGTACGCGTAGGGTGCATCGGCCGGCGAGCGCCTGGTGGTCCGCCCTGCGGTGGACGGGGCCCAAAGCCCGGTCCTCCGGAGCCTGGTCCGCCGCCGGGTCTCCCGCGATCGAAAATCGGGCGTCCACGCTGCAGGATGCCGGGCGGAGTTGGGGTTGGACGAGGCGCCACCGGCGCTGGCGGTGGCGGCGGGGGCGCGGTATATACGGGCCGCGGTCCGGTCTGCGGCATAATGACTCGCCGCGGTGGCGGCGCCGGGCTCTGCGCCGGTACGTTTTGCGGTGCGGCGGTCACACTTGCGGAAGCGGGCGCCTGCTCTCCAGCCGAAGCAACAGGCGTTCCACTGGATAATCCCGCGGATTCAGGGACATTCGTCACCGCGGAGGTTGGCTGTGGGGGAGTCGCCGGCGGTGCGGCAGCCGCCATTTTTACGGGGGCAGCAGCTCCATGAGCTGCGTGAGCAGATTGCGCACCGGGCTGGGGTGCCGGCTGCCGCTGTTCGGCGGCCGGCGCCGTCACTTGCGCGGAGCTCTGGACAGGGGGCTTAGCCACCACCGGGCCCGCGGGCGGCTTGGCCGCAATTGCCGGGGCTGCAGGCGGAGGCGCAACTACGATCCTTGGCTCTTGCCGGGGCTGAGGCACAATTCTCCTTGGCGCCGGCGGCGCCGGGCGGTGTGGAGCGCCCTGGGCCTGTCCCGCCGGAGCGGAGGCAAGCGGTTGAGAGGGGCTCTGACCGGGGATGGTGGAAGTCGGCCTGTTCTGGACCTGCGGCTCCGGCCGAGGTGTCGCGGCAGAAGCTGCAGGGGAGAAGGAAGCCACCGGTATCGCACTTGGTCCAGGCTGCGCCGGAACTGCCGGAGCTTCAGATGCGGGCGCAGTTGGGCTGCCGGCGGCTATCGGGCGTGGCGGCGTGGATATTGGAGGCCCAGGCCTGCGCTGGGACTCCGCGGCGGCCTCGTCTTTCCTCTGTTGAATGGCTTTCAGCACATCCCCTGGCTTGGATACGCGCGACCAATCGATCTTGGGCTTTGCTTCGCTTTCGCGTGCTGCCGGTCCGGCGCCGTTCTTGCCGGTACGGTGAAAGTGAGCTCGCACGCGCTCTGCTTCGTCCAGCTCGAGCGAGCTGGAATGGGTCTTTTTCTCAGTCACGCCAACTTCGGTCAGGGAATCGAGTATAGCTCTGCTCTTGACTTCCAGTTCGCGCGCTAAATCATTGATCCGAACTTTGCTCATCCGTTCCTTTTATCTTCAACTCGCTCAACCGTCCCTCAGGTGTTCATAGCAACCTCACGGCTGAAGCGTTGACAGTTCGTCTTGTTATTATCCTCTGAAACTGGGTAATGTGCGCCACCCGAAGCCGCAGAGGGCCGCAATTACACGTCACCTTCATCCACCTTCGGAACTCCCGCAGACTCCCCGAGGATATCCGGCCCCACTTCTTCAAGCTTATGGCTCGTATCCTGCTGGCCCGGGGCTACGTCCCGGACGCCGATCTCATCCAACATCCCTGCCCGATTCCGTCAGCTCTTCCATGCGCTCGGCGGCGACATCGTCATAGATCTCGCCGGAACCGTCCCGGGTATCGGGAATCTCTTCTCCGCCGGTGTCGTTGAGTTCGAGGGCCTCGATCTCTTCCTCCGACTGCGCGGCCTCGATGGCTTCGGCCGCAGCCGCCGACGGCTCCGCCGGTCCTGCAGCCGCGCCCTCCTGGCCAACTATAGCCGGGCGTTCTTCGCCAGGCTCGTACTCTCCGAAATAATGCCGCACGGCCACGCTGATTTTCTCTAGCGTCTTCTCGCCGATCCCGGGGATCTCCTCCAACTGTTCCGGCGTCATGTCGGCCAAAGCCTCGACAGTGGTGATGCCGGCGACTACCAGCTTTTGGATAATCTGCTCGCCCAGCTCGGTCACCTGCTCGATGGGAGTAGACGGTCCGCCGCTCATCGCCGCGATCTGCTGCTCGACTTCCTGGCGCTTTTCTTCTTCGCTCTTGATATCGATCTTCCAGCCCAGCAGCTTGGCCGCCAGCCGCACATTCTGGCCCTTCTTGCCGATGGCCAGCGAAAGCTGCGAATCGTCCACGATCACTTCAATCTGCTTCTCGCCAAGATCGGTGATGCTGACGCGGCTCACTTTTGCCGGCTGCAGCGCCTTCTCGGCAAAGGTCGTGATCTCTTCGCTGAACTCGATGATGTCGATCTTCTCGCCGCGCAATTCGCGAATAATGGACTGCACCCGCATGCCCTTCATGCCTACGCAGGCGCCCACCGGATCGACATCCTTGTCGCGCGACATCACGGCGATCTTGGTGCGCTCGCCCGCCTCGCGCGCGATCGCCCGGATGACCACCGTATTGTCGTAAATCTCCGGCACTTCGCTCTGGAACAAGCTCTGCACCAACTCCGGTACGGCCCGGGAGACGATGACCTGCGGTCCCTTGGAAGCGCGGTCCACCCGTTGCAGCACCACCCGAACGCGCTCGCCGATAGCGAACTGCTCTAATCGCGACTGTTCGCGCTTGGGCATGCGAGCTTCGGCCTTGCCCAGATCGAAGATCACGTCCTGCAACTCAATCCGCTTCACGGTGGCGTTCAGCACTTCGCCCAGCCGGTGCGCATATTCGTTGTAAACCGTGTCCCGCTCCGCCTCCCGCACCTTCTGGAAGATCACCTGCTTTGCCATCTGCGCGGCGATGCGGCCGAGCACGTCGGTCGGCTTGTAGTAGCGGATCTCGCCGCCAACTTCGACTTCAGGAGCCAAGGTCGCGCGCATCGTCCAGGGTAATCTGATTGACCGAATCTTCCAGTTGCTCAGAGTCCTCGACTACTGTCTTGTACACGTAGGCCCGGATCTCGCCCGATTCCCGATCCAACTCCGCCCGCATGTTTTCCTGCGTCTTGTAATACTTGCGGGTCGCCAGTGCAATGGCATCCTCGACCGCCGTCACCACGATCTGCGGATCGATCCCTTTGTCCCGGCTCAACGCCTCAATACTCTGATAAAGCACGCTTGCCATAGTTTTTCTCTCTTATGACCTCTTCATGGTTACCGTGGTCCCGGCAAAGAAAGGGAATCTCGACAACTTCAAAACTCAGGGACTAAGTTCGCTTTTTCGATATTGGCAAACTCAATCTCGAGCGTTTGCTCCGCGGCCTTCCCGCCTGCTTCCGGCTTTTCTGCTTGGCGGCGGTCAAATCGAGCACGATACGATCGGACTTTACGTCTGCCAGCCTGCCTTGCCAGTGACGGTTACCCGCAACCGGCGAGAAGGTCTGTACTTTCACCAAACTATTACTGAAATCGTTCAAAATCGCCGAACGCCGTCAATCTACGATCCAGGCCGGGGGAAGAGACTTCAAGCGTATATTCCGAGCCCGGAACCAGGTCTTCTACATCCAAAAGTGCGCCAAAGTCACGGCTGAATCGCTCGCAGTCCTCGTGCGTTATCCAGGCCACCTGCTCGAGTGCGACCCCTCCATCGCTCGCCAGCCTTTGCACAGCATCCTCGCCGCCGATCGCCTGCGGGGATAGCGAAGCTGTCTGCGGCGGCCTCTTCCGCCCGTCTGGCGCGCTCCTCCCGGTTCTTTTCAATAAAGATGCGCAGTACTCGATGCTTGCTGCCCCCAAGGTACTCGATATCCACGATATCCAGCCCTTGCGAAACCGCCACCCGATCAGCCGCACGACGGATTTGCTCCAGACTCAATGCCATAAGTGCCGCTTCAAGCAGGGAGAGAATTGCCGCTGGGCCGCGATAGGCCCGCTCAAAAGAAAAGTGGGCTTTCGCCCACTCATTTCTCCGCATCTCTCCGCCGCGCGCCCAGGCCGGAGCAAAAGGACAAACTCGTCTGCCATAATCAGAATACGCCCATCGCATATGAAATTCAACGCCTGTAAGCAGGGTCAAAACAACCGGCTGCGCTTAGGCCAAGAGGAAAAAATCCTCGTACCCGTTACAATTAGTTAGCAATCGCTCATAGTCACAGATAGCTGGTAATTGGCGTCTGCCAGCGCCGGGCCTGACGGGTTGGATCAGGCAGGAGCTGTGACCGGAAACGGTGAAAACCGGGTCCAAGCGCCCGTTCCCATGATTCTCCTATGATTCAAACACCGGTATCGGAAGCGCTTACCTTCGACGACGTCCTCCTGGTGCCTGCGTACAGTGACGTGGTTCCCGCTCAGGTCAGCACGCAGACCCAGCTTACGCAATCCATTCCGCTGAACACCCCTCTGCTCTCCGCGGCCATGGATACGGTGACCGAGTCTCGCCTGGCGATCGCCATGGCCCAGCAGGGCGGCCTGGGCATCATCCATCGCAATCTCTCGATCGAGCAGCAAGCCAGCGAAGTCGATAAGGTCAAGCGCTCGGAGAGCGGCATGATCGTCGATCCGGTGACAATAGGGCCGACTCAGCTCATCTCCGATGCGCTGGAGGTCATGCGCCGCTACAAGATCTCAGGCGTTCCCGTGACCCAGGGCAAGAAGCTGGTCGGCATCCTTACCAACCGCGATCTGCGATTTGAAACTCGCACCGATATTCCCATTGGCGAGGTGATGACCAAGGAGAACCTCATCACCGTTCCGGTGGGCACGACGCTCGAAGAATGCGGAAAAGATACTGCACCAGCACCGGGTGGAGAAGCTGCTGGTGGTCAACGGCGATTACGAGCTGAAGGGCCTGATCACGGTCAAGGATATCCAGAAGAAGCTGAAGTATCCCAACGCCGCCAAGGACGACCAGGGCCGCTTGCGCGTCGGCGCAGCCATCGGAGCAACGGGAGACTTCCTGGAGCGGGCTCACGAGCTGGTGCGCTTCCGCGTGGACGTTCTCTCTATCGACTCGGCGCACGGCCACTCCTCGCGCGTGCTGGAGGCAGTACGCGCCATTAAGCAACGCTTCCCGCACGTGGCTCTGATGGCCGGCAATGTGGCTACCTACGAAGGCGCCAAGGCGCTCATCGAGGCCGGCGTGGATACGGTCAAGGTGGGAATAGGCCCGGGATCGATCTGCACGACGCGCATGGTCACGGGCGCGGGAATGCCGCAGATTACCGCCATCAGCGAATGCTATCGCGCCGCTCGCGAGCACGGCATTCCCGTGGTCGCCGACGGCGGCATCAAGTACTCGGGCGACGTCACCAAAGCGATTGCCGCCGGGGCAAGCGTAGTCATGATCGGCTCGCTCTTCGCCGGAGTCGATGAGAGCCCGGGGGAAACCATCCTCTACCAGGGCCGCAGCTTTAAGGCGTATCGGGGAATGGGATCGCTCTCCGCCATGTCCCAGGGTTCCGGGGAACGCTACTTCCAGGGCAAAGACGACATCGAAGATCAAATCTCAACCGAGGGCGTGGTGGCCCGCGAGCGCAATGGCCAGAACCGTCTGGCCAAGTTCGTGCCTGAAGGGATTGAGGGGCGGGTGCCCCATCGCGGCCCGCTTGAATCGATGGTCTATCAACTGGTAGGCGGCCTGCGCTCCGGTATGGGCTACCTCGGCTGCGGCAGCATTCAAGAGCTGCAGGAGAATTCGCGCTTCATTCGCATCTCCAATGCCGGCCTGCGCGAGAGCCACGTGCACGACGTAATCATCACCCGCGAAGCCCCCAACTACCACGTCGAATAATGTAGACCACAGATCGTGGAATCCCAGGTCCCAGAATCGGGACCTGGGGCACCCAGGATCTGCGGTTTGTGTTTGGAAAGAACTGCAGAGATAACAAATTGGGGGTTGCCACCAGACAAATTTGGGGCTTACCTGTCCGATTACGGGCAGGCAGCGTGTTGGTAGACTGCCGGAGTGCCGGCGGGCAAGATCATCGAATACCAGGACCGTATCGTCTTTTGAAAGTGGGATCAGCCAAGCTGGATGTAGCGCGAGACTGCGAAGGCTTAATCTGCAACTCCACCCACTTTGTCATCTCGACCGGAGTGTACATGGGCCTGCGGCCCACCCAAGGAGATGAAAATCAGGGGCGCATACACTTGTGGTCTCCCACCCTTCGCACGAAACAGCGCCGTGCGAAGGATGGGGCACCCTCGATTGGTGGTGGTCTTGGATCCATATTTGAAACAGGTTTAGGGTGCCCCATTCTTGCGTAACCGGGGTCCCCGGCAAGCGAAGCTTGCTGGGGTGGGTAGCAAGGGTGGGAGACCACAACAGTTGGCAGAGCAGGCCTTCCAGGATGATTTTCGAGAGAGCGAAGCGCAGTGGAGAGATCTGCGGTTTCCCATATCTGACTGAGAGTAAAGCTGAGTGAAGGGAATCCGCGGTTACGCACATAAACCACAGATCTCTCCGCTTCGCTTCGGTCGAGACGACAAATTTATGGTACGGCTAGAAGCTGCTGCTAAACCACGACTGGTTCAGCAGCTTTTTCCCCGCGCAGTTGCCAATGCACAAGAAACAGCAATGGGATTGCGGTCGCGAGGGCAGCGAATCCATCCACGCATAAGAGGCCGCGGGCACCGAAGGCATGATATCCGCGCCCGTCGGCCCAGGTCATGAAATCTATCGCGGCGTTGGTGGTTGCTGCAAATAGTCCTAATTGTGTGCTTGCTACCACGCTCGTATGCCCGACAATTTCCAGTCCCAATGCGGTGAAGGCTGCGTAAATGATCCCGGCGAAGCCGTTGTAGAGCAAGACTCCCCAGATGAATGCTTCCCGAGTATGCGGCAAAAAGGCGAGGGTCAGGGCGCACAAGGCAGCGGCCATGCCCGCGGCCAGGTAGACATACCCGCGAGGGAAGCGCCCCGACAGAAAACCGCCGAGCAGGGAGCCGATGGAAGCGATGAGGGCGCAGCCTGCTCCCGTAACCACGATCACCGTCGCGTGGCTTGCGCCGAAATCCTGGCCTAAACCGGAGAACAGGTTGATGGCTGCCACCGAGCTGGCGGGCGCCAGAAACAGGGCGAGTCCGATGAGAAATTGCCGGTTTTTGCAGGCCTGCCAGGTCGCGCGAATCGAATCTGAGAAGACCTGCCGCAGGGCAAAAGAGGAAGCTCGCGCCTTGGGGAAAAACAGCAGCGGTGCGGCGCCCAGAAGAATTGTCGCCATCATGCCCAAGCCCAGCCAACCCCCGGAAAGGCGAGCCGAAAGCGACATCACCGCCAGCGATCCCAGCGCCCCGCCTCCCAAATTTGCGACGTTTGTCCATCCGCCGACTGCCCCTCTGGCAGACTCAGGAACAAACTCCGCAGTCCAGCCACTGACTGCATTGCCAAACAGCACCATGCACAACTCGCCCAGTAGCAGGAGCATGGTCATGATCCCCAAGTGGTGGAGCGAAAGCGCCGAAAGCGCCAAAGCAATCGAGATCGCCGCGATCCCAACCGTGATCCAGCAGTAGGTGCGGCGAGTGAAGCCGGTATCCAAAACAGGATTGAGGAGGAAGCCCCAAGCGGTAGGCGACATCACTGTCGCACTCACCACCGCCACGCGGTCCAGAGAGATCCCGGATTTGGTCAGAAGATAGGGCAGCGCGGTAATAGAAAACCCGATGACCAGCCCGAACGATAGATACCCCATTCCCACCAGCCAGGAGGGCGGCATTCGATTGTGCGCGGCCTTAGGCTCAGCAGCAGCTTGCAGATCGGCCTCCCCATGCCATACATGTCCCTATATCCATACATGTCCCTATATATAGTTGGATGTTTGATGGCAATGATCGCACGCGATCGGCTTTACGGGCTGCGGAAAACTCTGTAGACGGGTTCTGGTGGAAGCCCCCTGCTTTAGCAGGGGGAAGCTGGACTTCAGTCCAGCGGAAAGCGGCGTATCTTAAAATGGGCTTTAGCCCCGGATTTAAATATTGTTCATGCGCGCGCGGGACGCGGTGGGTTGCGTTGTTATCGCTGACCGCTTTTTAGCTGACCGGTTCTTAGCTGACCGTTGTACCGCTAACCGGCCTTCAGCTTCTTGCTAGGCTTTGACACTTTGGGCGGCCTCCTCCAAGACTCTCGCGACCTGCCGCCCGTAGTGGCTCCAGGTATAGTTTTCGGTCACCGTCTTCATTGCGGCCCTGCCCAAGGAGCAGCGCAATCTTTGGTCGGAGGAAAGTTGCCTGATCGCGTCCGCGAGCGATTCCGCATCGTTGACCGGCACATAAATGGCGCTTTTCCCATGCTCCAGGGGCAGGCCGCAGTTCCTGGTCGTGATGATGGGCAGCCCCGCCGCGGCGGCTTCCATTCCGGACCGCGAAGAGCCTTCAGCAAACGTTGGAAAAACAAACAGGTCCGCATGGGCAAATGCCTCAGTGAGTTTCTCGGGAGGAACGAAAGGCATCTGCCGGAAAAACTCGGCGTCGGAGGGAATCAGGCAGCCTGCTCCGTTCCCCAGATTGCCAATCAACTCCAGCCGAAGATCCATCCCAGCCCGCCGGCGACTGCGGATGGCCTCCAGCAGAAGGCGTGCTCCCTTGCGAATATCGAAATTTCCGGTGAACAAGATCTTCACCGGTCCGTCAATACTGTAATCACGCTTCAGGTCAAAGAAGATCTCGCGAACTCCCAGATATGCCACGCGAATTTTGCCGGCGGGATATCCCAAGTCGATAAAGGTTTGTTTTACGAAGTCGGAGTTGACCAGGAGCAGATCCGCCGCGGCGCAATCCCTCAAGACCAGCTTCCACAAGTCAGAGTTGGGATCATAACCAACGCTCAGTCCAAAGCGCTCAAACTCCTCGCGCAAAACGGAGTGGATGAACGCCGGATGGGCGATGGAGTGATCGGTTACGATCGCCAGTCCATTCTTGCGAGCCACTCCGATGGCTCCGGATTGCCCAGCCCCGCTGCGCACCAGCAGCACGTCCGCATGGTTGAGATACTTCCGGCTTGCCCAGGCGGCGGTTCGGAATTGCATTCCATAGGCCAAATCGAGAGGAAGAAGATGAGCCCGCTCGACGAGCGCAATCAACGTTCCGGCAACTTCAGCCCAGGCAATAGGCGTCACTCGAGCCCCGGTTATGTCGATCCGGCGAGCCGCTAGCCGTTTGGCGAGGTGCTTCTCTCCAAGGAATCTTCCCAGCAGGTCAACCACCGCGGTTTGGTCCCGGCCGGGTACCCAACCGGTCAAGAAGTCGATCTCAACCCCGGCCGCGGCCAAAGCCCGGGCGGTCTCATGGAAATGCAGTTTCCCCCAGCCAGTTGAAAGAATTGCCCTCAACGGAGACCCGCCTCAAGAGGGCCGCGGAAATCCGGCGATGGCAGCCTATTCCTCGACATCCACATGCGACTGATAGTAATCGTGATAGGCGCGGCCGTAGTACTCGGCGTAGTCGGAGGAGCGGAGGTCGACTACGTTCAGCACTACTCCCAGCAGGTGCGCTCCGGAACGCAGCAGAATCTCGCTGGCGCGCGCCACTACGTTCTTCGAAGCTTGCCCATAGCGCAGGACCAGCACTACTCCATCGCTCACCGAGACCAGCACCGCAGCATCCGTGACCGTCAGCACCGGAGGTGTATCGATCAGGATAAAGTCGTAGGACGGGCGAAGGCTCTGGATCAACGTCTGCATTTGCTGCGAGCCTAGGAGCTCGGCCGGCATTGGGGCAACCGGGCCGGCGGGCAGAACGTGCAGGAATGGCACAGCCGGAATGGAGATGATCGCATCCTCGATGGACGATTTGCCGGTGAGCACCGAGGTGAGGCCGACCTTATTCGGGATCCTAAACCGCAGGTGTACCGACGGCCGCCGCAGATCGGAATCGATAAGCAGCACGCGCGCTCCGTTGAGGGCAAATACGATCGCCTCCAGAGTGGTAACGGAGGTCTTGCCCTCAGACGGCTTGGCGCTGCTGACGAGAATGACCTTTGGCGGCGCGCCTGCTCGCGAGAGCAGAATGGTAGTGCGCAGGGAACGGTAGGCCTCCGCGAGCCTAGACCAGGCTCCGGGAGCCGCTGAAGTCGCTTCGACGACGAAGGAATCCGGCACGAGCTGCTTCGCGTCTACCTCCGGCACGACCCCAAGCATGGGCAATCCAAGCTTATCTTCGATGTCGGAGATCGACTTAACATTGGTATCCAGAACTTCGATAACTAATGCCAGCAATAGCCCGACGCCGAGACCGGAGGTCATACCCAACATCATGTTCTGCGACTTGCGCGGGGAGCTGGGGAAATCCGGAGCATCCGCCGGGTCGATTCGGCGAATATCTGTCGAGTGCAGACCGGCGATGATTCCCGCCTCTTGAAGCCGCCGCTGCAGACCGTCATACAATTCGCGATTGGCTTCGTAATCCCTGCGGGCGAGAGAATATTCGACCGCCTTCGAGTTGCCCTGGTAGGCCGAGTTTTTTTCCTCGTTCATCCTGGCGCGCAGAGAGTTTTCATTTTCGACAGCCGCATTTACTTCCTGTTGCGCCCGCTCGATAACGTTTTTGTTCTCCTGCTTCATGGCCTGCGAGACTTCGTTCATTTCCGATTGAAGTTCGAGCAGACGGGGATTGCGCGCTCCGTATTGTACTTTCGATCTGGCGTAGTCCGCCTGCAGCTCGTTGACCCGCTGCTTCAGATTGAGCAGGATGGGATCGCCGCTCAGTGTGGGAAGCACGGTAAGCGGAGCGGTCTTATAGGTGAGCAACCTCGCCCGGGCGACCAGCAGCTGCGATTCGGCCGAAGTCATATCGTGGCCCAGATCTACAAGGCGGGAAAGGACAATGCTTTGCGTCTGGTCGATACCCACCAGACCGATATCCTTCTGTACTTCCAGCATGTGCTCCTGGCTGGCCTCGAGGCGATTCTTGAGGTCGCCTAACTGGGCTTCCAGCCATACCGAGACTTCCTGTGTGGCGGCATAATTTTCGCTGAAATTGTGCTGCACGTAATTTTCGATGAGAGTGTTGCAAATTCTTGCAGCAAGCTCGGGATTGCGCGCTGTGCAGCTCAGGTTGAGGATATTGGTATGCCCGGAGCGGTCGGCCGAGACTCCGGCCTGGAAGAGTCCGATCAGGCCATGCCGGTCTCGAATATCGGAGAGCTCGAATTGATGGGTGTTTCCGACCGGCAGGAAGTCCTTATTGCTTTCCAGGTGCAGTGAGCGGATGGTTTCCATCGCAAGCGTCGAGCTCTTGAGAATGGCGATTTCGGTATCCAGGCGGCCAACATCGATATAGCCGCTGTCGTAGCCACTGGTGTCCAGCCCGAACCGCTCGGCCGTGTCCTGGGTGATCTCGATATTGGCGGTAGATTGGTACTCGTTGGGCGAGGTTCTGTTTTTGATGACTCCAGCGCCCGCGCCCAGCAGGGCGCAAGTAAGCACCAGCCAGATGTACTTCTTTCCAACCCGGACGAAGTGCTGCAGAGTCTGGCCTTCCGACATTCCCAGGCTTACAAGGGACCGTTCGGCGCCCGGTTGTTCGATCTCTTCCGGTGCTGGGAGCTGCTCCGTTTGTGGGGGATATGGATTCATGCTGTTGGAAGTTCACCAAATCGCGACATTACAATATATCCATTGGCAATCGACGGAGCGGAAGTACACGTCCTCGACGCGATAGTTTCATATGTGCTTCATCTCTGAAATTGGGACTCCCGGCAAGCAACGCTGGTTCAAGTGGAATCTGGGTTGCAAAGAACACCCTTCGCCAGAGCAGCATGGACAATGAGCTAGCGCAGTCCCGGATCGGGATGAGCCGAATTGCCCCATCGCGTTTTCACCGGAGGACACAGCAACCGTGAAAACGTATAGACGGGTTGCGGAAAAACTCTCCTTATTTTTATAAGAAACGGGCAACGTGCCGTCCGTAAACCATTGGAAATCCGATTGGCTTTACAGGCTGCGGAAAAGGTAGAAGAGAGTACGAAAACTGTTCCCTCAGCAGCTATAGCCGAACTACTTTTCAACCACTTACGTACGGCCTCTACCCTTAAAAGCTCCCGAGTTCTTCCACCGCCTGTCCAGGTGCTCTATCGCGCTAACTCCGATCGTGCACTAGAGCATTTCTCTCAAACCTCTGGAGGATTGAAGCCAAGCCGGCCTAGTAGTTTCATCCGGGAACAACTCCTATTGCCCTCTATCGACGTCCGTAGTATTCGAGAGAAATGTGCCTATAAGCTTCAGATTATAGAGCGCTCGACTGCCTTTGACCAACCTTTCCGAGACGTGCCCTGTGTAGTTACTGGCGGCTCCTGAGATGCTTCTGGGGATGCTGCACGAAGCCCGGGCTCTTCACCTTGGCAAGCGGCTCCGGCCTCATGTCCGATGAAACCGGGCCTTAATGGCAGACTCAAAGGCGCCCGGGTGTGTGAGGATCCGCAGGGCCCGGAAGAACCAGGAGCGGATGGCGTCCATCGCAGTCCAGTTGCGTCCCGTAGCCCGCGAAAACATGCGAGCCGTGTCCACCTTGATCATCTCCTTGTGACGTCTCGATCCGGTGATGGATTGAGCGTGCACCCGAAAGAGCGAGAGATCGCGGTTCAGATAAGTCACCCTCGCTCCCTTTAACACCATTTCCACGATCAGTTCGCCGTCCCAGCAGGAGCGATTGCCCGGGTTGAACCCTCCAACCGTTTCGAAGGCCCTCCGTCTGAAGAATGTCGATTGCTGCAGCCAAGCCGCCGCGCCATAGAAGTATCGAGGCACGGTGAAGTCCGCCGCCCGGATACGCCGAATGCGCCGGCCCTCAGCATTCACCATGAAGCCGTTGCCCATCACGATGTCACAATCCGATTGCTCTTGGAAAATCCGGCTGACTTCCAGGATGGCGCCCGGCAGTAGCACGTCGTCGGAATTCAAGAATCCGAAAATTTCTCCAGTCGCGCGCCGAAAGCCGTTATTCAGCCCATCCGCGGCTCCCCGATCGGGTTCAAACAAAATATGGCTAAGGCGGCCGGAATAGCGTTCGATCAATTCGCGGCTCCCGTCGGTAGAGCCGGGGTCGACCACGATGTATTCAATCTCCGGATAATCCTGGGTCAACACGGAGTTCAGGGCCTCCTCCAGATACCGGCCCTGATTGAATGAAATTGTGACCAGGCTGAACTTCATCCGAAATTAGCCGCCCGCCGGCTGGTCAGGAGATGGGTCGGCATGGATTGTCTATGTCTAGAGCGCACGGGAGCCTTCCTTGAGTAAATCGATAGGGAAGCGCCTCAGAGATCAATGGAGATAGAAGTAGGCCTGGGTGGCGAACCCGATCGCCGATCCGAGGGCTATTTTACTTACCGCCTTCAGGCCGCTCGGCGGAACAAAGAGAATGTCATCGGGCTGCAGGGTGATGTCGGCTCTCTTTCCCCGCAGAACATCCTCCACCCTGACTTTTTGCACCAGGCGAGTTCCTGCCTCGGTAGTTCTCAGCAGGAGGGTACGCTGTCCATAGGAGTTGGGCTTGATGCCCTGGGCCAACGCCATGACCTCGGATATGGTTGTGTGGTTTGATTCACACAAGGGGAAGGCTCCCGGGCGGCCTACGTTGCCGCCTACATAAACCACCCCGCAGCGGCTCACCAGAACCGTTTCGCCGGGTTTGAGCTTCACCTCGGCATTGTCATTTTCACGTAGCGTTGGATCCCATAACAAAGTGGTTGGGTTCGTCATGGAGCCGGCGCCGAAGATTTCGATGATATGGCCCGCTCGATCTGTTAACCCGCCCGCTTCGGTGACTATATCGATGAGGCGCTGCTGGCCGGCGAGAGGATAGATACCCGGACTGCGGATTTCGCCCAGCACGGTGACGCTGTACCCGTACTGCTGGGTGGTCACGATCACGTGAGGATCGCTCAAGATTTCGCGATCCCGGAAAAGTTTAGCAATCGCCTTCGCCGCCTCAACGGACGTCATTCCGGAAATATGAAAAAGCCCAGCATAGGGAATGGCGATATCGCCAGAACCCGAGACCGGCATTCTCATCCCGTATTCCGGGGCATCGAAAATCTGCACCTCTACAATATCCCCCGGATGAATGGGGCCGTAACCCAAACCGGCGCCGGACGAAGGACCCAGGGGGACAGACATCCTCGATGTGGAACGGCCCGAGGGCATGGTCGGTACGTTGGACTCGGGAAAGATCAGCTCCGGCGGGGTGGAATTGGCTGGGACCCCTGGAGCCGGTGTAATCGGGGGCTGCTGCTGAATTTGTCCGGAGCCCAGGCCTTCATCCTGTGCCTGACCATGGGCGGGAATCAAGCAGAGCAAGCAGAGGCTACTCGCCACCAAGCCTCGCAACGCGGCGGTACGTGCCAGCCTCCAACCACGCCTCTTGCCAGCGCTCTGGGCTGGGCGGTGGATTCGAGAAGAGTTGGAATGCATCGATAAAAGCATATCACCGCGGTTTCGGTTCGCATCTCTGCGGAGTTTCATCAATAGAGAGCGCTCCTACTCTGCATGAATGCAGGAGCTTCCACCGAAACAATACTTGCGTATCGAGCAGACAATCCTGCTGCCATCGGTTGTGGTCTCCCCCCTTGCTATCCACCCCAGCAAGCTTCGCTTGCCGCGGACCCCGGCTACGCAAGGATGGGGCACCCTGAATCTGTTTGAAGCATGGATCCAAGACCACCACCAATCAAGGGTGGGGAGACCACAAATGTATATGCCCCTGATTTTCATCCCCTTTGGTGGGCCGCAGGCCCGGCCTTCTGTATTTTCAGTTGCTTTCTTTCTGACAGAAAGAAAGGCAAAGACCGTGTTGCAGCCGAAGCCGGCAAACCACAGATCTCTCGACTCCGCTGCGCTCCGGTCGAGATGACAGAATCGGCTATGAGCGCTGCAAGCGAGAAAGCGCGCGCGACTCCCTGGATTTCATCTTTCTCGCCGGGACACCGGCATAGACTGTCCACGGTTCGAGATCGGAGGCGGCTACCGAGCCCAGACCGAGAACCGCGCCCTCGCCCACCCGCACTCCCGGAGCGACCGAGGCGCGCGCGCATATCCATGAATACGCGCCTAACTCGATAGGGAACGAGATGAGAGGGAATGCGGGGTCGTTGTAATCATGGGTGGCGCCGCAAAGATATGCTCCCTGAGACACGATTGCATGGGATCCCAGGCGCACGGTTGTGGGATTATAGATCTCCGCATCGTCGCCCAGAGATACTCCGTCCGCGCAGACCAGGTTCCATGGCGCCCATACGCGAGATCGCGGGTAGAAGTGACAATTCGGTCCCAGCTTTGCTCCGAAGCAGCGCAATAGGAAAGCTCGCCAGAAATGGAAGGGGCGGGGCGATATGCGATAAGCAAGCGCCCAGCAGATGTTCCATGTTTGCCTTCGCACCCGGCTCGAGACAGAGAATGCAGGTTTGAGATAGGGATCGCGGGTTGGGGCGGATGAATACATCTCGGCTTCAGCCATGGCGGCACGGAGACGCTGAAAAATCGGTTAAGGACGAAAGAAAAGAATAGAACTGCCGTCTACGCATATAAGTTCAGGATTCCTGCAATGGTCCCGGAATGGCCCTGGACTCGCATGCTTGTCCGGAGTGAAGCCGCCCAGCCTAGCGCACGCGGAAGGTGAGTCCAAAACCGAGAGTATATGGCCTCAAGTTAGTGGAGAAGGAGGTTGCGGGCTGTCCAGGCAAGAGTCCTGAAGGATAGTTATGCGTCGACAGATTCCAGAATTGATACTGGAAATCAACCAGGCGGACGCTGAACCTGCGGTCCAGATGATAGTCCATCCCGCCTCCTATCTGATAAACAACGCTATTGTCCTTGGCCCCGCTTCCGCCCCAGGTAATATCACCGTTTCCCAGCAGGAAGCCCCCGTAAGGGTGAAGTCTGCCGAAGACATAGTGCAACTCAGGCCCGAACATGTAGGTATTTTCTTTTGCGGAATTGCTGGAAGAAAAAGTAAGACGGGCTGCGATTGCGGGCTGACCGAAGACAAACCGGCCCAGCCGAAAATCCGCTCCGACAGTGCCCGCCAGGGCATTCCACTGGCCATAGCGGCTCACGACGCTGGGAGGGTAAGTTGCTCCCGGGGGATAATTAAGACCGGCCTTTGCATCGGGGTTCATCAGCGAATACATGCCGATAATGTTGATCTGGCTTCCACCGCCCTTGATCGCGGGTACTACTTGTGACTGGGAGACATTCGGCAAGATAGCTCCCGCCAACAGAACTGCGAAAGCCGCTGATCTTGAAAGAAGTCGCATGTTAGCCGCCCGTGAAGTGATTGATGTTGATAGTTCGGTGTTGGATGTATCTTGAGTTCAGCGAAGCGCGAGTGCACAGGAGCCCGGCATTCAAGCACAGCATCACTTTGTTTGTATCAAGTGAGCCGGCGATTACGTATCCAACAAGAGTTGCAGGGGTACCAATCCTATAACCCTCAGATCTAGAAGAGCTCGCACGACAACTGGGGCCGGAGAGACCGTGTCGAACCTCAGACTCGAGTAAAAAAATAAGCCGAACCCGATGCTGCCATCGACGCCAGAACGCAAACCTCAGGTCTGGCCCCGTCTTCACATGATGAACTTCAGGGTAACCAAAAGTCCTCTGTCTGTCTAGAAAAGAAACAGGAAAGAAACAGGAAAAGCGATCGCGGCCGGTGCGATCAATGGTTACCCGATCGCTTGCTTCACGCTCCGGGAAGGCTAACACGAAAGCGTCATGGTAGGCTTACACATACTTGTGATGGCAGGTCCAGGGTGCTTGGTGGGTGTGCCGATGAGCGCCGCATTTTTTTATAAAAGTCGAGAATTCGTGTTGACTTTATGGTAAACATGAAGCCGTATTTCGAATATTTTTTCCCCGTGCGGCTCGCGTCCTCCGGCTTGGCCATCTTCTTTTTAAAGTTTCGACGGCGCGGTGAGAGTTGGTCATCTGTTTGCTAGGAATCTTCTGAGGCTTTGCGATAATTGTCTAGGCCGGTTCACCGTTATTGTGTCCTTTCAATGACGATCTCGGCGCGGTTTTTTTCGCCGGAAACCGTGCCGCCGGAGGTTTCTTCGCCTGCATTTTGCAGTGAAATCGTTTTAGGCACGCTACAGTAGCAGTAAAGATCGAATTGCATGAGAGATCGAGTCCCACCACCGCCCGCTTCAGAGATCTTCAGCTTCTATGCCTGAAACTGCCCTCATTATTGGCGCCGGGCCCGCCGGTTTGACTGCGGCCCTGGAGTTCTTGCGCCGTTCGGATGTGCATCCGGTGGTGCTTGAGGCTAGCCGTGAAATTGGCGGCATTTCCCGCACGATCCGGTATAAGGGCAATCGCATGGATATAGGCGGCCATCGGTTCTTTTCCAAATCCGATCGGGTGATGAACTGGTGGATGGATCTGCTGCCGCCGGAATCAAGCGCGGACACTCATCACGCGCTGCAGTATCAGAATAAGCGGCGCACGCTCAAGGCTGCCGTGGGCCTGTCTCCTCAGACGGCGGATTTGGTCATGCTGGTGCGGCCGCGCAAGAGCCGCATCTACTTCTTGCGCCGGTTCTTCGACTATCCCATCAAGCTCACCGGGAACACGCTTCGCAATCTGGGCCTGGTGCGTACGGTCAAGGTGGCGGCCAGCTACATTCTGGCCAAGATTTTTCCGCGCAAAGCGGAGAAGTCGCTCGAAGACTTCCTTATCAATCGCTTTGGGCGCCAGCTCTATCTCACTTTTTTCAAGTCGTATACGGAGAAGGTTTGGGGCGTACCCTGCGATCAGATCAGCGCAGAGTGGGGAGCCCAGCGCATTAAGGGACTCTCGCTCACCACCGCCGTTTTGCATTTTTTCAAGAAGGCCTTGGCTTCCAAAAAAGATGAGGGAATTCAACAGAAGGGAACTGAGACCTCTCTGATCGAGAAGTTCCTGTATCCGAAGTATGGCCCGGGCCAGCTTTGGGAGCATGCGGCCGACCAGATTCGCGAGCAAGGTGGAGAGATTCTCCTGGGCTGGCGCGCTACGCGGCTCTTTGTGGAAGGCAATCGCATCGTGGCTGTCGAAGCCCTCAGCGACAGCGGGGAACAGCGGCGTTTCAACGCGGACTATGTCTTTTCCACAATGCCGGTGCGCGAACTGATCAACGCCCTCGACAGCCCCATTCCCAGTGAGGTTCGCGAAGTAAGCGATGGCTTGCAATATCGCGATTTCATCACCGTTGGACTTCTCGTCGATGGTTTGAAGGTGCGCGAAGCCGACGGCGGTCCGCTCAAAGACAATTGGATATACATCCAGGAGCCGGATGTTTTGGTGGGACGGCTGCAGATCTTCAACAACTGGAGCCCCTACATGGTTGCCGATCCGGCGAAGACCTGGATCGGACTCGAATACTTCTGCTACGACACCGATGACTTGTGGAAAATGTCCGACGAGGAGTTGAAAAAGTTTGCCATCGCCGAGGTGGAAAAGATTGGGATCCTGTCCGCGAAAGACGTGACGGATGGGCATGTGGTGCGCGTTCCCAAGACATACCCGGCATACTTCGGCACCTACGATCGGTTCGATATCATTCGTGGCTTTGTCGACCGGTTTGAAAATCTGTACCTGGTGGGCCGCAACGGCATGCACAAGTACAATAATCAGGACCACTCAATGCTCACAGCCATGACTGCCGTCGACAATATCATCGCCGGCGATACGGATAAGGAGAGTCTGTGGTCGATCAACACGGAGATGGAGTATCACGAGGAACAGAGAGATAAGACTGCTTCAACCGCTGCCTTACACTCTGAAAAGGCGGAGAAGCCGGGCATGGCTGTCTAAGAGTTTGGTTGAAGAGCCTTTTTTGCTTGCAGGGGCACGGCTGCGATAGTTGATAATAAATGCGGCTTCCCAGGCGGCGGAGAAGGTCTGGGATCGGTTTTGATAGTCCCGCAGGGAAGGCTGAAAAGCGGATGAGGAACGATTCAGCCGTCCCTGCGGGACTTTTCTCTTAGGGAACTCTACTTCGTGCTGGATTCTTTTCTTGTGGTCGGGTGAGCGGGTTCACGGGAAGCTTTTTCCGCGGAACGGAGAGGTCATACGGAACCGATGAGCGAGTCCATTTCCATTACCGTAGTCGGCTCGGGATATGTGGGCCTGGTCGCGGCCGCATGCTTCGCTGAAATAGGCCATCGCGTGTTTTGTGTTGACAACGATGAAGCCAAGGTGACGATGCTCAACGAGGGTGGCGTCCCGATCCACGAGGATTTTCTTCCCGAGCTACTGGGACGCCATCGTCTGAGCGGCCGGGTGCAGTTCACCAGCGATCTGCGCCAGGCCACGCAGGCATCGCAGGCCATCTTCATTGCCGTAGGCACCCCGCAGACCGAGACCGGCAATGCCGATCTTTCCTATGTCGATGCGGTGGCCGGAGAGATTGCGCGATCCATCGACTCCTACAAAGTAATCGTTGAAAAGAGCACTGTCCCGGTATACACCAACGATTGGATTCGCCGCATCATTGAACGCAACGGTGTCTCCCGCTCCATGTTCGACGTGGCCTCAAATCCGGAGTTCTTGCGCGAAGGCACCGCGGTCAAGGACTTTCTTCATCCCGACCGCATCGTCCTCGGCTGCAACAGTGAATCCGCCGCCCAGCTTCTCGGGGCGATTTATCAGCCGCTCTCATCGGGAGAGTATTACGAACGCTCCGATGCCGTTCCCGGCGGCCGCAGCGCCGCCGATCCGCCGCCGGTCCTATCGACGTCCGCCAAGGCCGCTGAGCTCATCAAGCATGCCTCCAATGCATTCCTGGCCATGAAGATTTCCTTCATCAACGTGGTGGCGAACCTCTGTGAAGCGGTCGATGCCGACGTGGAGGAGGTGGCGCGGGGAATGGGCCTCGACCGGCGTATCGGTATGCGCTTTTTACATGCAGGCGTGGGCTATGGAGGCTCCTGTTTCCCCAAAGATGTGGCCGCGTTCCGTTATGTAGCTCAGCAGTTGGGCGTCGATTTCAGCCTGCTCAGGGAAGTTGAGAAGATTAACGAGAACCAGAAGGATCGCTTCTTTCAGAAGGTCCGGTCCGCGCTGTGGACGCTTCGCGGCAAACGCTTGGGTGTGCTGGGGCTGGCTTTTAAGGGCGGCACGGACGATATCCGCGAGTCTCCATCGCTAAAGATTATCGGGATGCTGCGCGAGGCAGGCGCTTCTATCTATGCCTTCGATCCTGCGGCCAGGGAGCGAGCGGAGCAGGTTCTGCCTCCCGATTCATGCCTGCACTATGTCGATGACGCTTTCGCAGCGGCGGAAAATTCCGATGCCTTGCTGATTCTTACCGACTGGCCCGACTTTAGCCGGCTTGATCTGCCTAAGCTGCGCTACACCTTGCGCTATCCGATTATTATCGATGGCCGCAATCTTTACGATCCCCGGCAGATGCAGGAACTGGGCTTTACCTATCTCAGTATGGGCCGGCCGGCGCCACATGCGTCGATTGAATCTGCCTCGACGAATCGCTGGCCCTAGCATCTTTTTCTCAAGCGGGGTGAGACTTCAATTTTGACCAATCAACGTGTTCTGGTAACCGGCGCCGCGGGATTTCTCGGATCGCATCTGTGTGACGCATTGTTGGGCGAGGGCTATAGCGTCGTCGGCATCGATAATTTCTCCACCGGGCGCGCGGTGAATCTCGCCCACCTGTCCAAGGAGCCGAGATTTCTATTGGCCGAACTGGATATCTGCAAGCCATTCGACCTGGGGCCGGTGGCCTGGGTCTACAACTTCGCTTCACCGGCGAGTCCGCCCGGCTATTTAACCCTTGGCCCGGAAACCTTGCACGTAGGCTCCTCCGGGACCAGAAATGCCCTGGAGGTCGCGCGTAAATACCAGGCGCGCTTTCTCCATGCCTCTACCTCCGAGTGTTACGGCGATCCCGTTGTCCACCCCCAGAGCGAAACCTACTGGGGGCATGTCAATCCCATTGGCCCGCGCTCGGTCTACGATGAAGCCAAGCGGTTTTCCGAGGCGCTGATCATGGCCTACTACCGCTATTACCAGGTCGACACGCGGATGGTTCGCATCTTCAACACCTACGGGCCGCGTTTGCAGCCGAACGACGGGCGCGTGATATCGAACCTGGTGGTTCAGGCGCTGCTCGAAGAGGATCTGACAATCTACGGCGACGGAAGCCAGACACGAAGCTTTTGTTATGTCTCCGATCTGATTTCCGGCATCCTCCTGCTCTCCCGCTCGCAGGAGCATCTTCCAGTCAACATCGGCAACCCGGGGGAATGGACCATCCGCGATTGCGCGCAAGAGGTTCTCTCCGTCACCGGATCGCGCAGCAAGATTTGTTATCGTCCCCTTCCGGAGGACGACCCCATACAGCGCTGCCCCGACATCACCAAGGCCAAGAAGCTTCTCGGGTGGGAGCCTAAAATCGATTTGCGCCGGGGCTTGGAGCTGTCGCTCGACTATTTCCGGGCAAATCTGCCCGCCCGGAGCTAGTGGGGAAACTTGTCAGCTCGACCGTAGTGTTGATGGGCCTCGTGCCCACCCGTGGAGATGACAAAGTTATGGCAACGGCTAGAAACTGATGGTCGGATTTCCCTGGATGATTTTTGAGAGAGTGAAACCGGGGTCCCCGGCAAGTGAAGCTTGCTGGGCTGGGAAGCGGAGTGGAGAGGTCTGCGGTTACAACGATGCCAACTTCGGCACTAAACCTGCAAATTATCATTGAGGAAGAATGTTGAACGATTCATCGCCAATCCTGATCACCGGGGGAGCCGGCTTCATTGGGTCCAATTTTGTTTTGGACTGGCTCAAGCTGGCCGGTTCACCCGTGGTGAATCTTGACAAGCTCACCTACGCGGGAAACCTGCAGAATCTGACGTCGATCGAGCAGCACGCAGGTTACAGTTTCGAGCACGGCGACATCTGCGAACGGTCCTGCCTGGATCGCGTGCTGGAGCAGTACCAGCCCCGCGCCATCGTGCACTTCGCGGCGGAAAGCCATGTCGACCGCTCGCTGCTGGGGCCCGAGGCCTTCATTCAGACGAACATTCACGGAACCTTCTGCCTGCTCGAAGCCACGCGCGCCTATCTCGCCAAACTCACCGCCCGCGACCGGGAGGCTTTTCGCTTTCTGCATGTCTCGACCGATGAGGTCTACGGCACGCTTGGTCCCGAAGAGCCGCCCTTCGAGGAGACAACCGCGTATGCTCCCAACAGTCCCTATGCGGCGTCCAAGGCTGCATCCGACCATTTGGTTCGCTCCTACGTCCATAGCTATGGTTTTCCCGCCATCACCACAAATTGCTCCAACAACTACGGCCCATATCAATTTCCTGAGAAGCTTCTACCGCTCATGATTGCCAATGCGGTTGCCGGCAAGCCGCTGCCGGTCTACGGAGATGGCCTGCAGGTGCGCGATTGGCTGTATGTGGGCGATCACTGCTCTGCGCTGCGCGCCGTGCTTGAAGGCGGGCGAATCGGCGAGACCTACAACATCGGAGGCCGCAACGAGCAGTCCAACCTGAATACGGTTCACCTGCTCTGCCAGTTGTTGGACGAGATGCTGCCCACCTCTCCGCACCGGCCGCACAGCGGGCTGATCGCATTTGTCAAAGACCGGCCAGGCCACGACCGCCGCTACGCCATCAATGCGCTGAAAATCGAGCGGGAGCTCGGCTGGCGGCCGGCGGAAACCTTCGCTTCCGGCCTGCGCCGCACGGTGGAGTGGTATCTCCAGAACCAGGCCTGGGTCGAGCAAGTCACCAGCGGAGCCTATCGCCAGTGGATCGATAGCAACTACTCGACGCGCGGGGAGGCGGTTCGATGAAGGGTATTATCCTAGCGGGCGGGTCGGGGACGCGCCTCTATCCCGTGACCCACGTCGTTTCCAAGCAACTGCTCCCCGTCTATGACAAGCCGATGATCTACTACCCGCTCTCGGTGCTCATGTTGGCCGGAATACGGGAGGCGCTCATCATCTCGACTCCATTGGACACCAAGCTCTTCGAGCGTCTTCTGGGCTCGGGCGAACAGTGGGGAATGTCATTTCAATATGCGGTGCAGCCCTCGCCGGACGGACTGGCGCAGGCACTAATCATTGCCGAGGAGTTCCTCGCAGGCGAGCCGAGCGCGCTGATTCTTGGAGACAACATCTTCTACGGCCAGGAGCTTGCCCGCATCCTGAAGATTGCCGCGCAAATAAGGGAAGGAGCGGTGGTCTTTGCTTACCAGGTCTCCGACCCCGAGCGTTACGGAGTGGTGGAGTTCGACGCCGCCGGCCGCGCGCTCTCGATCGAAGAAAAACCGCCCAAGCCTAAGTCCCGCTACGCTGTTACCGGGCTATACTTTTACGACGGCGGAGCTCCTGAGATAGCGCGCCAGATCAAGCCCTCGGCGCGCGGCGAGCTTGAAATCACAGACGTCAATCGCCACTATATGAACAAGGGGGCTCTGCGCACGGAAGTCTTAGGCCGCGGCGTAGCCTGGCTGGATACAGGCACTCACGATTCGTTGATAGAAGCTTCGATCTTTATCGCGACTATCGAGAAGCGGCAAGGACTGAAGATAGCGTGCCCGGAAGAAATTGCCTATAACCTGGGCTGGATCGACCGCACCCGCCTGGAGCAGCTCATTACCAAGGTAGGTAAGAGCGGCTACGGAAGTTATCTCCGCACCTTGCTAGAGGACGGAAGGCGATAAGTTAGGAATCCCACTCCCGAATTGGGAGCCCACGAAGGATGACAGTGGACGGTGAACGCTTCATCGGCAACAGCACCTAATAATTTTGTCATCTCGACCGGAGCGCAGCGGAGTGGAGAGATCTGCGGTTTCCATCTTTCCAAACGGCGGGTGCCCTGGGTTTCTTTTCCGCAACGCCGGAAAACAGAGGGTGCCCCACGTCCGCACCAGCGTACCTGGGATAATTCAGGCTGGCTTCCAATGCATTGTCCAGCAAGACTCAATTCGCACCTGTCGTTGTTCTCCAGTGCAATAGTGGCCATAGCTCGACCATTGCCAGTCCTCGCCTCACAGGATTCCAGTGCATGTATTCGAGTTTCTCGACGTGCTTGGCTTCGGACAAGGAATACGGCAAGGAATCGGCAAGGAATACGGCGACATGATACCTATTTCCGCTTTCGGCAGTTCGTGTTAGGTTAGGCTGCATGACGCCACTGGCCCGTATGGTGATCCCCGGCCTTCCCCACCACGTGACGCAACGTGGGAACCGTCGTGAGGCCCTTTTCTTCCAGAACGGCGACCAGGAGATCTATCGTGATCTTCTGGTGGAGCAGGCGCGCAAAGCCGGTGTCGAGGTATGGGGCTACTGTCTGATGCCAAACCACGTGCACCTGATTCTCAGGCCAGAGCAGGCCGACGGCCTCGGCCGCGCGGTGGGAGAGGCGCATCGACGTTACACCAATTTCATAAACGCTCGTGGTCGTTGGACCGGACACTTGTTCCAGAGCCGCTTCGCGTCGGTGGCAATGGATCAGTCACATCTGTTAGCGGCGATCTGCTATGTCAGTCTCAATCCTGTACGAGCGCGCCTGGTATCGCATGCTGAAGCGTGGCCTTGGTCGAGCGTTCGCGCCCATCTTGCCGGCAGGGACGATGGCCTAGTTACGGTCCGTCCTGTGCTCGACCTGGTACCGCACTTTGCAGATCTGCTGTTGAGCGATCAAGACGAGGCCTTCGTCGAACTCCGACAAGCGGAAGGAAGCGGGCGACCCCTCGGAACAGAAGAATTTGTCGTTGGTCTTGAGCGCTTGCTCGGCAGACCCATTGCGCGGCGCGCTCCGGGACGAAAGCGGCAGCCAACGTTGTCGGCGAGCAATTGGAATTGTTGCAATAGGTATCATGTCGCCCTATTTCTGTAGTGCACCCCGAAAGTGAGACAGGGCGGCAGGGAAAAATGGGGACACTTCGGCGGTTTGTCTGGTTCACAATGCCAGCCTCACGGTGCGATCTTGGGCTGTCAGAGCCTTTGTTTGGAGGTCACAGAAACTTTCCGTTCTGCGTATTTGCGGCGGATTGAGACATAGCCCTTCGGAAGCTGGTCGTCTTTTTCGGGTACTTGACCGCTCGGGCGGTCAAGAATGTCGAGCGCCTTCGCAATTAAAGCAGCACTTGCTTTGGGTCGATGTCCCAACCATTCCTCATGTTGGAGATGAGCGAGCTTTTCGGCCACGGCAATGTTGATGAACTGGTTGAGCGAAACACCCTCCTTCTGAGAGAAGTTCTCCGCTACCCGGCGCACGGAAGGCATGAGCCGGAGGGGGAACTTGCTCACGGCGACTTTCTTCTGACTTACAGACATAGACTCTATCTCCTCAACGGCTTTCGGACTTTGCTCAATAGCTCGGAAGGAGTCAACACTTCCAGGTGAAAACGCTCTGCTGCTTCACGAAGATGCTTCTTATTGTTGGTCACGATCGCGTCGGCATTTCCGTTGATTGCCACATCCAACACCATATCGTCGTTTGCATCCGGCGATAACGGACGATACTGAAAGGCAACAAAGACCGGCTCGGCAATTGCTTCCAGCGCATCCAGAATCGATGCCGTCTCCGCTCGCGATTTGCCCGATACCTGCAACTGTTCCGCACGTAGCGCCACATCCCGATACTCGCAGGCCAGCTTGTAGTCCATGAGAGCTGTTAGTTCGCTTCTCAGCGCCAGCCGGACAGTTTCCGCTGCGGCTCCGGTGCTCGAGCGAAGCGCGCTGATGAGCACGGATCATTCGAGGACCGTTCTCACGAGTCTATGGTGTCTCAGGTGACATCACAGAATTGACGCGGCTTTTAGAGGTAAGAGCGGATATTCCCGGATACTAGTGTGATGAGTCAGAAGTTCGCAGCATAGTTCAAAAACCGGGGATGCAGCGTAGATCGCTGAAACCGCAAATCTCTCCACTCCGCTGCGCTCCGGTCGAGATGACAAAATTGTCACGCTAATTAATGACTCAGGATACTAAAGCATTTTCAGGAATACTGTGAACTGTTTGAATAGGTAGCCAAAAGAGTTGAAACGGTGAAGATCAGTCTTCGAGTCCCGGAGGGACGACAAGAAAATAGCCCAGCACGTCAGTGCTGGGGAGACCTTGGTTTATCAGGGAAGTCCCGCAGGGACGGCTGAATCATTCCTCAGCGATGTGAGACGGCGCAATTTATGGGGATATGTATCAGTCGTCCCTGCGGGACTCGGCTTGTTTTCCTGAACGGCCCCAGCACTGGCGTGCTGGGCTATTTTCTTGCCGTCCCTGCGGGACTCGTCATCATCAGGGCCTGGACAAAGAAATCGCGATCCTTATTTTCCAACGTCCAACTGGTATGCTGTTGAATCGTTCGGATAGCCGCCTCGTCCGCATGTTGAACTATGAAGTCGGAGAAACGAGAGCCCCTTGATATTGGCCGCTCGTTCAATTCGCATTTTTTGCTCGGGAAGAAGACGGGCTTCCGTCCGTTCCGTGCGCCGCTTGCCAACTGCCATGGCTCTTCTCCCTTGTACGGAAGTCCACCGTACATTTCGATGTATACCCTGGTAATCAAGCGTTGTCACATCGGAAGATTTGCTGCTAACTCGCCGGTTTCGGCCGCAGCGACGCCAGAAACTGATCCACAGGCAGGGTATTCAATACGTCGCCGCTTTCCAGCCAGGCGCGTTTCAACTGAAGTACTCCATAGCGCATATTGTCTAAGTGGCTGATATGATGCGAATCCGTGTTTATCACGATCTTCGCGCCTGCTTCCTTGGCTTGGCGTAGATGAACGTCGCAGAGATCCAGGCGGTCGGGATAAGCGTTGTGCTCGATCGCCACACCTAGCTTTGCCGCCTGCTTCAGCACTGCCGCCAGGTCCATCTCGTAGCCGTCTCTTCTGAGCAGCAATCGTCCTGTCGGGTGGCCGAGAATCCGGACATAGGGATTCTCCAGAGCTTTGAGCATGCGTTCGGTCATCTGCTCTTTATCCTGATTGAAAAGCGAGTGTACGCTGGCGATGACCACGTCTATCTGCGCGAGCACCTCATTCGAGAGGTCGATTTCTCCGTCGCCCAGAATGTCGACTTCAATCCCGGTGAGAATGCGGATGCGTCCTCCCATCTCCGCATCCACTTCGCGGATGCGCTGGATATGCTCGAGCGCGCGCTTGTCATCGAGGCCGTTGGTCATGGCCAGATTCTTCGAGTGGTCGGTGATGGCGATGTAGGCGTAGCCGCGCGCCACGGCTGCCTCCGCCATCTCGAGGATGGTGTTTCGTCCGTCCGTGGCCTGCGTGTGCATGTGTACATCGCCGCGCAGATCGCTCTGCTCGATGAGCTTCGGCAAACGGTGTTCGGCGGCGGCTTCGAGCTCGCCCTGGTTCTCACGCAGCTCCGGAGGAATCCAGTCCAGCCCCAGCGCAGAGTAGATCTCCTCTTCCGTCGCCCCGGCCACCGGCGCTCCATCCTCCAGCCTCGCCAGAGAGTATTCGCTCAACGTGTATCCCCGCTTCAACGCGCGCTGGCGGAGCGAGACATTGTGCATCTTCGAGCCGGTGAAGTATTGCAGGGCGGCGCCATAGCAGCTCACCGGCATCAGCCGCACGTCGATTTGCAGGCCGGTGCGCAAGCGGAAGCTCACCTTGTTCTGGCCCTTTGCCAGGAGATCCGCAATCGGCGGGTAGGCCGCCGTGTATTCCACCGCGGCAGCTACCTTGTCTTCAGAGCATGCCGGCCCGGTCACCAGAAAGTCCAGGTCACCGATGGTCTCGCGCCCGCGCCGCAGGGAGCCCGCCGGGGTCACGCGATCGATTCCTGCAAATTGCAGGAGGTAGAGCGTCAATCGTTCCGCGGCCGTCTCCGCTTGATCCACGCGGACGCGACCGCTGTTCTTGCGGTACTCGGCGACTCCGCGCTTCAACTTTTCAATGAGCTTCTCACCGAATCTCGGCAGAGTCTCAAGCCGACCCTCGTCGATCGCGGTTTGCAGTTGCTCTACGTTCTCTATCTGCAGCGCCTCCCACAGCAGCGAGACTGTCTTAGGCCCCATGCCGGGAAGCTTGAGAAGCTCGAGCATGGTAGGCCGGTATTTTGTGAGCAGTTCATCGCGTAGCGGGAGACTGCCTCGCGCCTCAATCTCCTGTATATTCGCCGCCATGCCTTTGCCGATGCCTGGTATTTCCTGCAGGCGCTTGGGCTCATTCGCGATGGCGCTGAGTTGGCTGGTCGAGTTCTCCACCGCCTCCGCCGCGCGCCGGTAAGAGCGGATGCGAAAGGGATCGCCGCCGCCGATTTCCAGCAGGTCGGCCGTCTCCGCCAGCATCTGTGCAATGGATTTGTTGTCCACTCCGGCCCTCTTGATATGCGCGGATCGCAGGGGGCTTTCACCCCGCAGCATCTCCAGGCCGCAGGATACATGAGTGGCGGGACGAGGAAAATAATTCCACTGCCGGAGGACGGGCTGCGGCGAGACACTGCCTACGTTCGCCACAGCCGAAGAATGGCAGCGGGCGCCATATCTTTACAGCACCGTCGACGAAGCGAACCCCAAGCTGGCCTCGCGAACCCCTGGGGCGGCCGCATCCGGACGCACTAAAGAGCTGCTGCGTGCGCAGCTCTCGTCAGGCTACTTCCCGGACCCTGGTTACTGAATCGGCCTGAGGACCCTTTTGTCCCTGGACAATGTCGAATTCGACATCGTCTCCTTCTTTCAGGCTTTTGTACCCGTCAAGTTGAATCGCGCTGTAATGAACGAACACGTCAGGTCCGTCTTCGCGCCCAATGAAACCGTAGCCCTTAGCGTTATTAAACCACTTCACCTTACCTTTGTATGCCATCGCTGGCTCTTCAACCTTCCTTCGAGCAGATCGAGGTTGGGGGAAAGTCCAACCTGCCATTCTCTAAAGACGCGGCAAGGGGTGGATTGGTTTGCACGGAATCCTCGGCTTATTTTTTGGGGCGAGCCGGGACGGAAGCCGTTCGACGGCGAGCACGATCGTAGAGCATGACCGAGATCAGTGTTTTTCCGTCTTGGATCTTTCCTTGTTCGATCATGCGCAGCAGTTCCGAAAGCGGAATCATACGCACATCGATCTGCTCGTCGTATTCGGGCTTGGCGTCGCCCGCAGTCAGAGATTCGGCGACGAAGACTTGCATCCACTCGCCCAGAAATCCGGGACTGGCGAAGTAGCGCACCATTTTGCGCCACTTCTTGGCGCGAAAGCCTGTCTCTTCCAGCAGTTCGCGTTTGGCGCCCGCCAGAGCGTCTTCATCTTCTTCTAGTTTTCCCGCCGGAACCTCGAGCAGGTATTTTCCCGCCGCGTGGCGATATTGCCGCTCCATCACCACCAGCGGATCGCGCTTGTTCTTTGAATCGTCCAGAGCCAGAATGACCACCGATCCGCTATGCCGGATCACCTCGCGCCGAAGTTCTCTACCGTTTTCCCGAATCTCGTCGGTGAAGACGCGGAAGAGCGGACCATCGTAGCTCAGTTTTGATGAGATCACTTCTACTTTGGAGGTTGCTTTCTTTGCCGGTTTCGCAGTGCTTGCCGTCAGTGCCTTCGTGGTTGCCATTCAGACCCTCGCTTGGGTGGTTTTCATTTACCCTACCATTCGGATCTCACACACTGGGATAAACGAGAATGAATCAGCACGCCACAAGCGGGAAGCCGGGCCGCCGTCCCATCCCTGGAATATCCATAGTCGGGCTTGGCAACTGGGGCAATTCGCTGGCGCATGCTTTGCGCGCGGCCGCAATACCGATGCGCGAAGTGATCAAGGTTTCCCATGCCGGGGTGTCTCGTTCCTCCGGTCCGGGGGGCGGATTTTCGGAGCGCGGATTTCCGGTCACGACTCTGGAGCGGGCCCGCCTCGATGCCGCGGTTCTATGGCTCTGTGTACCCGACTCCGCGATCGCTCAGGTGGTTAAGCGCATGGTTGAGCACAGACAGGGGCAAGCGACCGGCCACGGTTTCCAAGGGCAAACCGTGGTTCATTCGAGCGGAGCGCTCAGCACCGCCGTTCTTCAGCCGGCCGCTTTGGCAGGGGCGCGGATAGCCTCAGTCCATCCGCTGATGACCTTCCCTACGCGCGCGCCTGTTTCCTTGAATCGGGTTCCTTTCGCGATCGAAGCAGATCAGCCCACGTCGCGTAAACTCAGCGCCATCGTTCGCAAACTAGGCGGCCGTCCTTTCGCCATCTCCGGGGAAGGCAAGGCTCTTTATCACGCCATGGGCATGCTCGCTTCTCCGCTGCTCGTCAGCCTTATGGCGGCCGCGGAGCAAACCGCGCATCTGGCCGGCCTGGCTCCGCGGCAGGCTCGCCGGCTGATTGAGCCGATCGCGCAGGCGACGCTAAAGAATATCTTTTCCCAGGGGGCGGTCAACAGTTTTAGCGGACCGATTGCCCGCGGGGACAGCGCAGCGATTCATCTGCATCTTGAAGCTCTGCTGCCGCATCCGATGTTGACGAATGTATACCGCTCGCTCGCCCTTTATGCGCTGGAGGTTTTACCGGCGCAACACCGTGAAGAGATCCGCCGCGCGCTTGGCGGAGCCAATCGAAAGCGCGCAATTAGCGCCGCTTCAAGAATCTCCACGCAGCATGAGAAACTGAATCCGCGGGCTTTGAAACGGAAGAGTGCAACGCTTTGAAGACAGAGTGTTATCCCATCTCGATTCTGCCCCACCTGAGCCGGCTGTTTCTCGATTTTGCGGAGCGGCGCGACGCTCTTTCTCCCTTTTATGCGGCGAGTGCCTACTCCACCACCTGGATGGCGGAACCGGTCATCCTTCCGCCGGATCATCGGTCTACCCTTTGCGATCTGCTGGAGGCGGAAAATCGCCGCAGCCGGGACGAGGCGCGAAGCAGCCCGGTTCTTGAGAACATCAATCGGCTGCGCAAGGGGGCCGGCGCAGTGGTGACAGGCCAGCAGGTCACTCTGCTTGGCGGTCCGCTGTTCACGCTGTTGAAAGCGGCCACGGCGATTCGCAAGGCCAAGGAGGCCTCAGTCTCGGGCCACCCTCATGTGCCGGTCTTCTGGTTGGCGTCAGAGGACCATGACCTGGCCGAGGCGGACCACGTCACCTTGCCCGCCGGGGATGAATTGCGCGTGCTGCGGCTTGCCGCGGATGATTCGGCGGGCGGCCCGGTGGGCCGAATCCCGCTCGGCCAGGGGATAGAGGAGGTTTTGCGGCAGGCGGCGGAGATCCTCGGCTCCGGGCCGCTGCTGGACGATCTCGCTGGCTGTTATCGGCCTGACGCCACGTTCAGCCAAGCCTTCGGAGAATTTATCTCCCGCGTATTTGCCCCCCAGGGGCTCGTCGTTCTCGATCCTTCGTCGAGGGAGTTTCACTCGCTGGGCAGCCGCGTACTCCGCGAAGCCATCGTCCGCGCGGAGGAACTACAGGTTGCGCTCTCCGACCGCGACCAGCAGCTTCAAGCCTTTGGTTATCACACTCAGGTCCTGACGCAGCCGCATTCGAGTTTGCTTTTCCTCATCAGCCGCGACTCGGGCGCGCGCCTGCCGCTGCGGCGCATCGGGAACGGCGATTGGCAGGCGGGCAAGCAGACTTACTCTACCTCAGATCTGCTGGCCATTCTCGATGCGGAACCGGAACGCCTCAGTCCCAACGCGCTGCTGCGGCCGGTCTTTCAGGATTCGATCCTTCCTACTTCCGCCTACGTGGGGGGGCCCGCGGAGATTGCCTACTTTGCCCAGTCTCAAGTGCTTTACGAGCGCATTCTGGGACGCACCACGCCGGTTCTGCCGCGTCTTAGCGCCACGCTTATCGAACCTGCGATCGGAGACTTATTGATCAAGCACGACGTGTCCCTGCCCGGCATCGTCGAGGCAGGGTTGAGCGATCCCCTGGAGCTGGCTCAGCGGCTTGGCGCCCGCGCCATGTCAGTCGAGACCAAGCGCAAGCTGGCCGCGGCAGGCAATGCTCTGGATGCCGAGCTCCAGGCGCTGACCTCTCACATGCGCTCTCTCAATGAGGACCTTGGACGCGCCGCGGATGTGGCCGCCTCGAAGATGCTCTATCAAATGAACCGCCTGCGCCGGTTAGCGGCGAACTATGAGCTCAAGCGGGAGCAAAGTCTCGGGCGCGATGCCAGTACAATTCTCCTCAACCTGTTCCCCGGACGTCATCCGCAGGAGAGGGTATTCGGTGCGGTGTGGTTTTTATCCCGCTACGGCGAGGGATTGATTGAAGAGTTGATCGAGCAGGCGGGACAGCAATGCCCCGGTCACAAGGCAATCTGGCTTTGATTTGGAGCTGTTCTGGGAACAACCTGCCGGTGGCGCGCGGTAGCGCACAAATACTGTAAAATACGCGGTTATGACCGGGAAATCGAGCAACGCGTTTGACGTGACCTGTCCGGACTGCGGAGCCATTCTCAAGATCGATCCCGAAACCCGCGCCATTCTGGCTCACACCCCCGCGCCTCGCAAGCGCACCTTTGAAGATTTTGAGACGGCCGCTCGCGCCATGCACGAGCGCGATGAGCGTAAGGAAAATATCTTCCGGCAGTCGGTGGAAGCGGAGAAGAACAAGCAGCAACTCTTCGATAAGAAATTCGAAGAGGCGCTGCGCAAGGCCAAGGAGACGCCTGACGAGGGAAAACCGCTGCGCGAGTTCGATCTCGACTAGCGCTCATTCAGATGGCGGGGTTCAGGCCACTAGGATATGCTTCCTTGCATCTGATGCATCCAGGTATAGGGAGAGGAAATCAGGAGCTATGGCCATCGAACAGATTGCGCAGGAGGCTGCATCCGCGACCAGGGGAGCCGCTGTAGGATTCAGGAACACGGTAAGTCAAGTCTCGGGCAATCGAAGGTACTGGGCACGCAGCTTGGCCCTGGGATCGCTGATCGCGGGGGTGGTTCTGCTCGTGCGCGGCCAACGCAGGGCCGGAGTCGCAGTGACTATTGCAGGCGCCGCAGCCGCTCTGCTCGAAGATCCGCAGGATGCTACTGAGCTGTGGAACAGTATTCCTCGCTACCTCGAAAGCGGAAGACGCGTCATCAGCCGCTTTGAAAGCTTTATCGAAGAGCTGTCTGCGCAGGGCTCGGATATCAGGAGATTCCTCGAGAGTGCGCAGAAATGAGTTCAGCCGTCCCCGCGGGACTCCTAGAGTTTTTCAACTTTGGTGAGAAATACCTACCATAAAATTTGTCATCTCGAGCGAGGCGGAGTGGAGAGATTTGCGGTTCCCAAACGATGACCACAAATCCTGGGTGCCCCAGGTCCCGATTCTGGGACCTGGGATTCCACAACTCTCAAAAAAAGCCCCAGGTTAGCTTCGCGAACCTTGATGGGATAAGGAAAAAGGCTTCAGCGATCCGGTAGAGTTTTTGAAGGTTGTTGGGACCCGAAAACCCTGAGGACCAGGAGAAGCCTTATGAAGATTATAGGTTGTGATTTTCATCCGAGCTGGCAACAGGTAGCAATTTTTGAGAGCGAGACAGGAGAGATCGAGGAGCGCAAACTGAGTCACACAGACGGACAGGCGGAGCGGTTCTACCGCGAGCTGCTGGAGCCGGCCTTAATCGGGATCGAGACGTGTGGCAACAGCCAGTGGTTCATCGATCTGGTGCAGCGGTTGGGCCATGAGATCAAGGTAGGAGATGCGGCCAAGATCCGGGCCAGCTATGTGCGCAAGCAAAAGACGGACCGGCGGGATGCAGGCCATATTCTGAAGCTGCTGTTGGAGGAGCGATTTCCGCAGTTGTGGACGCCAAACGCGGCGAACCGGGATCAGCGGCAATTGCTCATCCACCGGCACAAGCTGGTGGAGATGCGGACGCGAGTGAAGAACAGTTTGCAGCACCTGGCGATGAACCGGGGGATGCAGCAGAAGAGCCGGCTGTGGACTTCGAAAGGTCTGGCGGAGTTCCAGCAGTTGGCTATGCCGGGCTGGGCGGGAGAGCGGCGGCAAGACCTGTTGCACTTGCTGCAAGAATTGGACAGCCAGATCGAGGAATTGGATAAAGCAGTGAAGCTGGCCGCCGGGCAAAATCCCCAAGCCAAGCTGCTGATGACTCAGCCTGGAGTAGGAGCAGTGACTGCCCTGGCCTTCGTGCTGACCATCGGGGAGGTGTCGCGCTTTGAAGGGAGCAAGCAACTGACCAGTTACCTGGGCTTAATTCCCAGCGAATACACCTCCGGGAACAAGCGCAGATTGGGGGCCATCAGCAAACAAGGCAACCGCTTTCTGCGCATGCTGCTGGTGGAGGCAGCGCAAACCGCTGTACGCCGAGATGAAGGTTTTCGCAAAGAGTATCAACACCGTTGCCATCGCCGGCCCAAGGGAGTGGCCAAGGTGGCGGCGGCACGGAAATTGGCTGTGCGACTCTACTGGATGCTACGCACCAAGGTTGGCTATCCGGAGATCGCTCATGTCGAGAGCAACCCGCGGGTGCCCCTGGGCGAAGCTTAGCCCGTAACTTTGATTGGGTGCTCTCGCATCCAGGTTGTTGGGCCTATGCAGAAGACGGCGCAAGCGCCTTGGAAAACGCCTCCGGCGTTTCCCACTTCCGCACAGGCCCGGCGGCGGCTGGATGTCCGCATAGAAACATCATGGATCGTAGTTGCGGTCGTATCGATGGTTGGGTGGAGCGATCTTACCCGTTGGTGATGCAGCGGTGATATCCCAGAGTTTCGGTCCCAACAACCTTCTCTGGCTATACCAAGCGCTGCTCCGCACCGCTCAGGATATTTTTGTCCTTGACAAAACCTTTTTCCTTATCGAGGGGCACCCGGCTTACCATCCACATACAAGGTCCGCGGTTACACACCACAAACCGCAGATCTCTCCACTCCGCTTCGCTCCGGTCGAGATGACAAAGTTAGGTGTGGTTGCCAACCAAGCCTTCCTCAACCCGATTTTCATCCCCTTAGGGTGGGGCCGCAGGCCCATGAACGCTCTGTCGGAAAATCATCCTGGGAGGACTGCTCTGCCAACGGTTGTGGTTTCCCACCCTTGCTACGCAAGGATGGGGCACCCTAGATCTGCTTTAGTATGGATCCAAAACCGCCACCAATCGAGGGTACCCCATCTCTGGCGCGCTCTTTGCGCCAGATGTGGGAAACCGCAGATCTCTCCACTTCGCTTCGCTCCGGTCGAGATGACAAAGTTAGGTGTGGTTGCCAGCCAAGCCTTCTTCAACCCGATTTTCATCCCCTTGGGCGGGGCCGCATGCCCATGAACGCTCTGTCGGAAAATCATCCTGGGAGGCCTGCTCTGCCAACGGTTGTGGTTTCCCACCCTTGCTACGCAAGGATGGGAAACCCTGGATCTGCTTTAGTATGGATCCAAAACCGCCACCAATCGAGGGTGCCCCATCTCTGGCGCGCTCTTTGCGCCAGATGTGGGAAACCGCAGATCTCTCCGCTTCGCTTCGCTCCGGTCGAGATGACAAAGTTAGGTGTGGTTGCCAGCCAAGCCTTCTTCAACCCATTTTCATGCCATTGGGTGGGCCGCAGGCCCTAAGCGATACCAAGTCGCTCGCGGGCTTGCTGGCTAATACGGTTCGGTGTCCAGGGCGGCTCCCAAACCAGGTTTATCTTGGTTTCGCCGATCTGCGGCACTCCGGAGAGGCGGTTGCGCACCTGTTCGAGAATGATGCTGTGCGAGGGGCAGCTTTGTGTAGTCATGGTCACGTCGACTTCAACCCGCTGCCGGGGAAAAGCGGCTGTCGAGGCCTCGTCAGGCGCCAGCTTGATGGAGTATACGAGGCCCAGATCCACGATGTTTACCGGAAGCTCCGGGTCATAGCAATCCTTGAGCGCATTCAGAACGTCTTCTTCCGTCAGGCTGTTCTTCAATGCTTCCGCTCCACCAGGTACCGCGCCAGGGCGTTCAAGGTGTCCGCCCGCTCTCCATAGGTTGCAAGCTGGGCGGATGCCTCGTCTATCAATCTCCGCGCATCGTTGACGCTCTGTTCGATGCCGTAGACGGCTGGCCATGTCGCCTTCTCGGTGGCGACGTCCTTGCCCGCGGTCTTACCCAGTTGCGCGGAATCCTGGGTTACGTCCAGCACATCATCCATGATCTGAAATGCGAGACCCGCTTTGCCGCCAAACTCATCAAGGCGCTCGATGTCTCCGGCGGTGCAACAGGCATAGATCCCGCCGCAAACGATGCTCACCCGGATCAGCGCGCCGGTTTTCGAGCGATGGATTGCCTGCACCAGCTCCGCCGTGGGCTTATGCGCTTCTCCCTCCAGATCCATGACCTGGCCGCCGATCATGCCATCCAGCGTTCCTGTAGCTTGCGCAATCCGGCCGATAATCTCGACCGATTGCGCAGCGGGGCATTGCATCCCGGCAAGCACCTGGTAAGCCTGGGTCTGCAGCGCATCGCCGGCGAGAATGGCTATCGCTTCGCCATAGGCCACATGACAAGTAGGTTTCCCCCGCCTCAGGTCGTCGTTGTCCAAGGCGGGCAGATCGTCGTGGATCAAGGAATAGGTATGCAGCATCTCTATGGCTGACCCCAATTCCTCAACGCCCTCGGGAAGCCGGCCGGCAATCATTCTCGCCGCTTCCATGCACAGCACCGGACGCAGCCTCTTTCCTCCAGCGAATACGCTGTGCCGCATGGCGCGGTGGATCGATACTGGTTCCTGTTCCGGACCGGGAAGCAGACGATCCAACGTCCGATCGATGCGCTCTGCGTCGCGCTCCAGAAACTCGTGAATGTTGGCCGGCATTTGCCCCATCATACCTGACGTTTGGCGGGTTCTTCCTGCCCTTTGCGATGCTGCCGGTGTTCCCCTATACCCAACAGGACGACGAAGAGCAGGGCAGCCGCCGACACGGTGCGTCCAGCGATTACGTCGCTTGTTGTGCGCCAGCGAATGTCGATGGCATTGACCCCGGCGATTACCGGCACAGCCATCAATCCGTCGTCGCGCAGCGGCCGGTCTTGAAGTGTTTGACTATTCAAGGTTACCCGCCACGCCGGATAATCCACGAGCCGCAGCACCGCAAAGCCCGCGGCTCTGCTCTCCACCTGGATTGTCCAATGCTCGCTATTCCATCTCTTCACTGTGACATTCGCCGGGATGCCGGCGATTGTATCGGGGCGCCAGGCGGGGTTCTCGGGTTGACCGCTATCGGCGAGATCTTCCTGGGCTCCGTGGAGGACGCGGACCAGGGGCAGACCCTGCTGTATCTCCGAGTTGTCCGCGCCGATCCGGGTGTACTCGTCTGTCCCCTCAACTCCCTGGCCCGCGCGGAAGGCGGCAACTTGAGCGGTGACATTATCTTCATCGTCACAGGGTTGAAAAAAGAGCAGTGTGCCGGCGAGCACGATTGCCAACACGGCCACGCCGGTGGCGAGTCTTCGCGAAAGCCGCCCGGTTGCGAGCGCCACCAGCAGGCAGGCGGCCACGCTGACGAAGAGGAGCCATCGCCAGGGAAACTGCAGGAAGTTTAAGAAAGGAGCATGGCTCCAGATGATCCCGCTGATCGGGAACTGCAAGAACAGAATCAGCGCAAGGGGGGAAGCAATCGCCAGGGCCGCGCTTGACCGAGGCTTTTTTCGCAGCAGGCGCCAGGCCGCAATTGCAGCTACGGCAATCTCAAACACCACAATAGCTGACGCCGTCCCCAGCACCTGGTTGTGATAGCTATCGGCAGTGCGCTCGAAGAGGTAGTTGTCCTGAATGCGCAATCCCGGCTCAAGTGCGCGCATCGATTGGATCCAGCTCCGTTCAAAGCCCACAGGCAAAATGTAGAACGCCGCCAGCCCCAGTCCTAACGCCATGCCGCCGAATGCCCGCAGCACCGGCCACGCTTCCTGTTCCGCCAGCGCCATCCCCAGGGCAATCATCGCCAACATATAGCTGGCCATGACGGCTACCGGAAGATCGGTCAGCCATACCGCCGCCAGCGCCAACCCCAGGCTCCAGATAGACGAGCGTCTTCTAAGCGCAAACAGGACCACCAGCGGCAGCCATACGCTGGCCAGCAACTCACCAAATGCGGAGCGCTCATAGATGACGAAGAGCCCATAAGGATTTGCTATGTAGAGGCAGGAGGCGAGGATTGCCGTCTCCCCCGGCAGCCATTCCCTGGCCATCAGGTACATGCTCCATCCCGAAGCCAGCAGAACCAGGAGCGCGAACAGCCCTGGCGCCGCGTGCCATGAGGTCATGCTGCCTAACAGAGCGCCCAGCATCCAGGAGAGTGGAGGATAGAAAACCAGCCGCGGCTCACCCGCGCCAAAATTCGCAGCATGTATCCAGTGTGGATACCAAACCCCTGTGCGCCAGGCCCGTGCCGCCTCCATCCAGGAAAGCAGATGAAAATTGAAGTCGTGTCCGCAGGAACAGCCCCGGAACACCAGGGGAGCAACCACCAGGAGCGCGGCGCCCGAGATCCAGATCGCCGGCTTCCATCCGGCTGTGTCTTCGAGGGGCGATGGAGCGTGACCCATCCCGATAAAGAATCTCCTCTGGAAATTTGCCGCGCCGGCTTCCGCCCATTGTCTCATCGGAGGGGATTTATCGCGGAAGGGTTCCTGGCCGGGGCTTGACATGTGGACGACTCCCGGCAATCCTAGTCATTCCTCAATTGATGTTTGGTTGGGCTGGGGGCATCTATTTGAACGTTCGCGTTTTGTATCACGATAAGTGTTTCGACGGAGCCTGCTCCGCTTCACTCTTCACGCGCTTCCATCGCGATTGCATCCGCCCAGACGCGGAATATGGATACCAAGGCCTGGTCCACCGCGCGGGCGCGCTGTTCAGCGAGTCGGATTTTAGCGGCGACGAAAATGCGATTGTGGACTTCAAGTACTCCTCTTCGCCCCGGGTTACCTGGTGGTTTGATCACCACCTCAGCGCATTCCTTACCCCTGAGGACCAGCAGAACTTCCTGCGCGGCCAAGAGGATGGCGTACAGCGCAACCGCCAATTTTACGATCCCAATTACGCCTCTTGCACCGGCTTGATCGCGCACATCGCGGAGACCTGCTTCGGATTCGATCCGGCTCCTGTAGCCGAGCTGGTGCGCTGGGCCGACATCGTCGACGGAGCTTTTTATCCAAGCGCGCAGGCCGCTGTCGAAATGGCGGAGCCGGCCATGAAGTTAACCCTGATCATCGAGTCAAACCAGGATCCAAAACTAATACCGCGGCTTATTCCTCTGCTCACTTCAATGAGTCTGAAGGATATTCTCTCTCAGCCGTTTGTCGCCGAGTTGCTTCCCCCTTTGCTCGAACGGCACATGGCGTCGCTGGCTCTCATTGGCGAGCGGTCGAAGTCGGTGGATGGGGTGATTTATTTTGACATCACAGATGTGCCGGCGGAGGGCTACAACAAGTTCATCCCCTACTTCCTGCATCCTGAAGCGACCTACAGCGTTGGCCTGAGCAAGTCGAGCTTCCGCACCAAAGTTGCGGTAGGCACCAATCCCTGGACCAAGACGCGTCCTGAAGACCTGGTCAATCTTTCCGCGATTTGCGAGCGATATGGCGGTGGCGGCCACGCCCGCGTAGGCGCCATCTCCTTCCCGCCGGACAAGGAGAACATGGCGCGCGCCGCGGCGGAGGAAATCGTTCGCGAATTGCGCAGCCACACGCCGTCCGCCTGAGAGGAAGAGGCGCCCGTCTCTGTTTTACTTCTTGCCGTACCGGCCTTTCTTTCTGTCATTCCCGAAGGGAATCTGCTGTTCGCATTACGCCATTTCATCGTCTCGAGTAAACCCGAGAGACCAGAAGCAGATTCCCTTCGGGAATGACAGAAAGAAAAGCAAAAGCAGTCTTTGCCAAATAGAAGCCGCGCTGTGGAAGTTGGATTTGGTCAATCGCGAAATAAATCTGAAATCGAATGGAACTCGCAAGCGAGCATCCCGGAACTCCGCCGCTTTGGCGGGAGCTATACTCGAACGGTAAATAGCTGGATCAGGAAGGCAAAGAGAGCATGAAGCTTTATAGAACTGCCAGCGGCTACTTGGTTGAGCGGCAGAATCGATACTACGCAGGAAGCGATCCGACCTGGGATCGCCTGGTCACGCGCGAGGATCTTGAGAGCTATCTCGAGCAACGCATTCCCCAGCTCGATGCGCTCGATGCAACGGCCTTCGAGGATATCGAGCGATTGCTGCTGCCTCCCATTCAGAGTCAGGATGTCTGGGCTTCGGGAGTCACCTATTTTCGCAGCCGCAATGCTCGAATGGAGGAGTCAAAGTCGTCCGGGGGAGGGGACTTCTACGATCGCGTATATTCCGCCCAGCGCCCGGAGCTCTTTTTTAAATCCACTCCTCAGCGGGTTGTAGGCCATCAAGGGAGAGTGGCCATTCGCCGGGATTCGGCCTGGTCCATACCCGAGCCGGAGCTTACGGTGCTCGCCAGTCCTGGCGGAAAAATCGTGGGATACACCATAGGCAATGACATGAGCTCGCGGGATATTGAAGGTGAGAATCCGCTCTATCTGCCGCAGGCTAAGGTTTACGATCGCAGTTGCGCATTAGGTCCGGGGATCCTGATCTCTTCAGCCCCGATGCCCGCCTCGACCGAGATTTCGTTGCAGATTTTGCGCGGTGGGCAGGTTGAAGTTTCCGGCTCGACAACTTTGGCAGAGTTGAAACGCCCGGTGATCACGTTGCTCGAATATCTTTATCGCGAGAACAGCTTCCCGCACGGCAGCTTCCTGCTTACCGGCACCGGTATTGTTCCACCGGATGCTTTTACCCTCAATCCGGGGGACGAGATTCGGATCACAATCGCCGGTATTGGGAGGCTAGTCAACACCGTCGGCTAGAGCACTAGTCCTTGGGCGCGTTGATTTTGTAGGTTAGCTTTTCGGACTGGAATTTTCCGATGGGCGCGGCGATCGACGCGTTCTTCAATTTCTGCACGTCTTCGTCGGTGGCGCAGGGGCCGTCGTACACGACCCACAGGTCGTAAGTTCCATGAGCGTTGGTGTCCACGCCCATGGCCAAGGGCCGCCGCGCCTCGTAGTCCTGTCCTGCTTTCAGGACCAGCCAGCTTTGGGCGCGCTCGCGGATGTCGGGGAGTCCGCTGCCATCCACTTCAAGGCCGCAGTCGACGGTCGAATGGGACTGATTCGCATTTTCCGGGACAAACTTTACGGTGAGAGAGAGCGCGCCTGGAGCCGGTTTGCATAGAAGCGGCGGATCGGGTATCCGCAGTGTGTGGCCGGACTGGTTGATGATGTGCACCACCAGGATCGGCTGCTGCTCGGGGGCTGCAGTATCGATCGAAGCAGTCAATTTAAGGTCGGTTTTGTTGGTCTGCTTGGCGGACGCTCCGGACCCGAGCAACAGTCCCGTCAACAGTAGCGCCAGCAGGGTTCGCATGGGATCCTCGAGCGTCAATCGCTCAAAGTTAATCCTAGATCATTTCCTAAATCATTTTCCAAGTCATTTTTCGGCGCCATTACCGGTGTTCGCGCTGCGCTCGTTCCAGCTCGGGGCTGTCCAGCAGCGCCTTGAAGTTTTCATCCCTGCCGAAGCTCCGGCTGCCTTTGCGCTGGATGATTTCGAAGCATAGAGTCGGACGGTCCTCTACCGGGCGGGTGAAGACTTGCAGAATATAGCCGTCGTCGTCCCAATCCACCAGAATGCCTAGTCTCTCCAGCTCCCCGATCGGCTCGTCGATCCTGCCGGCGCGGCTTTCGAGATCCGTGTAGTACGCGTGGGGCACTTTGAGGAACTCTACGCCCTGCTGCCTCATTTTGGCGACTGTGTACAGGATGTCGGTGGTGGACAGCGCGATGTGCTGGATGCCGGGGCCGTGGTAAGACTCGAGATACTCCTCCACCTGGGACTTGTAGCGGGCTTCGCGTGGCTCGCTGATGGAAAATTTCACCCTGCCATTGCCGCTCGCCATCACCTTTGCGGAAGATTCCGCCGCGATCTCCTTATAAACGCCAAGGCCCATCACGTTCGCATAGAAGTTGGCCCAGCGGTTCATTTCATCCCAGCCCACGCTTCCGCCAATATGATCCACTTGGGCCAAACCTGTGGGACGCGCCAGAGGATCGTCCGGCGCCGCTTTGTATCCCGGTAAAAAGGCACCGCGGTAGTTGTGCCGCTCAACAAAGGTGTGGATGGTGTCGCCGTAAGCCGCTATCGACGCCAATTTCACCGTGCCATTGCCGTCCTTGAGCTCGAATGGCTCGCGTATGCTCCGGGCCCCACGCTTAGTGCTCTCTTTCCAAGCCCACCGCGCATCATCCACCCATAGCGCCACATCGCGAACCCCATCCCCGTGGCAGTGAATGTGGTCCGCTACTTCCGTATCCGGCCGCAGGGGCGTAGTCAGGACAAAACGGATTTTTCCCTGCTGAAGAACGAATGAAGCGCGATCACGCTGGCCCGTTTCCGGTCCCGCATGCGCAATCAAACTCATACCCATGGCCATCCGATAGAAGTAGGCGGCTTGGCGGGCGTTGCCGACGTAGAACTCGATGTAGTCGGTACTGTTTAAGGGGAGGAAATCTTGCTTGGGCAGTGCAATTTCTTGGTGCAGAACGGTGGACATACAATCCATGCTCCAGGGGTCCAGTGAATACGCTATAAAAACGTCTTGGGTGCAACGACTAAACAACATATACCTTCCGGTAGCACTTGACTATGGGGGAAAGGGTACGCTGGATTGACACTATTGTTTAGCTTCGGCTCACACTCTTGTTGTAGAGATGCAATCTTGGGTGGTTTAGCCGCTAGCCATTTTTACTCCAGGCGCAAGCGGGAACCCAGCCGAACACAGCTTTTCCGTAAGAGAAAAGCTGCACCAAGCCGAATTTCCCCAGGCCACAGGTTTGACGAAGCAATTGAGCGAAGGGAACACAGGATGAGCGATCGTTGCCCCAAATTAAGGCACGCGGGGCCGTTTTTAGTCCAGCAAGACTGGTCCGCGTATAGCGGGGAGCAGCACGCCGTCTGGGCGGAACTGGTGGGCCGCCGGTTGCCGCAGCTCCGGGAACATGCGTGTGAGGAATATCTCCAGGGTTTTGAGCAGATCGGGCTGCGCGCCGATGCGATTCCGGATTTGGCCGAGGTCAATGAGCGCCTGGGGCCTCTTACCCGCTGGAATGCGGCCGCGGTCAGTGGCTTTCTACCCGGCGCGGCGTTCTTTGAGATGCTGGGGGAAAGAAAATTCCCCACTACCACCTGGCTTAGAAGCCGCAGTTCGCTTGAATACACTCCCGAACCGGACATCTTCCATGACGTTTTCGGCCACGTCCCCATGCACGCCCACCCGGTCTTTGCCGATTTCCTTGAGCACTATGGGCAGGTCTGCGCGGCTCTGACCGACAAGGACGCGTTAGAGCGTATGGGCAGGCTCTTCTGGTTCACGGTCGAGTTTGGAGTGATCCGCCAGCGGGGAAGCATCAAGGTCTATGGGAGTGGACTGATCTCGTCGCATGGGGAATCGAACTATGTAATTGCAGGCGGACCCGAGATCCGGGACTTCGATGTTGACCGGGTTCTCAACCAGTCGTTCTCCACCTCCGAGATGCAGAGTGTTCTGTACGCGGTTGAATCCTTTGAGCAGATCTACGAGGCGACGAACGAGGCCGAGCGGCGGCTGGGCTGATTTTATTCAAATTGTCATAAGCAGTGATGCACAATTCCTAGTGAGGGGGAAATTTGCCTCGGATCCATTTTCAGCAGCAACTCGCAGAGCTTAAGGATAAGCTGTTGGCCATGGCGGCTCTTGCCCAACAAGCCGTCCAGGCAGCCGCGGATGCCTACCTGCAGCGCGATGCCGGCCTTTGCCAGTATGTCAGGGAAAACGAGACTGCTATCAACTCGGCGCAGCGGGAGGTCGACGAGATGGCCTATGAGCTGTTGGCGAAAGAGCAGCCCATGGCGATTGACCTGCGCTTTATTCTCGCCGTGATCAAGATCAATGGCGACCTGGAGAGAATTGGCGACCAGTCGATGAGCATCGCCATTCGAACACAGGACCTGCTCGGCTACCCCGACCTCGAGCTGCCAGTGGATATTGCGGGAATGTCAGAGCATGCATCGCGAATGATTCGTTCCGCCCTTCAGGCGTTACTCGATGCCGACGCCAAAACGGCCGACGCCGTAGTGATGATGGATGATGAGATCGACCGCATGAACCGGATCGCCTATAGAGACTTGATGCGGGAGATGCAGGAGAATCCCGAAATCGCACGGCAGGCGCTGAATACGATTCTGATAGCCCGCAACCTGGAGCGGATCGCGGACCATGCCAGCAACATCGCCAAGGACGTGATTTTCTGGGTGCGCGGCGCCGATGTGCGCCATCAGATCAGCACCGCGGATTAGGGTTCTGGAAGGGAAGTTCTCTTTCGAGAGACCAGAAGCAGATTCCCTGCGGGAATGACAGAAAGAAAGGCAAAAACGGACGAGAAGGGCCTGGGTGCCCCACGTCCGGATTCTCGGACGTGGGAGACCCCGAAAGCACCCCTAAGCTTTCTTGTTCGCCGCGCCTTTCCGCTCCAGAATCAGCGCAGCCTGAAGCATCGCTTTTGCATATCCGATGTCGAAAACCATGCCGGTGTATCCGCCGCCTTGAGGATACTGGTTGCGAATGCCTGTTTCCCGGTCGGCGTCCAGCGCCCGCTCGTGTTCCGGATAAACCTCGCGCGTGTACTTAACCCGCACCAGCTCCTGCATCACCGCCAGCATGTTGTTGTCGCCCTCGTCGATAAAGCCCTCCACGTACTTTACGTAGGGCGTGAAGATGGTGGGATTACGATAATGCACGTGGTTGATGCGGTCCCTGGTTCCAAAGTAGCGGCAGACTTCGACCGGATCATGCCCCATCTCGCGGGTGACACCGCAGTCGAAGGTGATGCCGTTCGACGGACTGTCCACGATTGAGATCAGGTGTTTCCAGCCCTCGACCGAGCCCATGATCTGTTGCGATCCGCGGCTGAGCGGCACGGGTGGATCGTTAGGATGAAGGGCTAACCGGACCTTTGCTTTCTCCGCCGTCGGAATGACCGCCTTGAGGAAGTAGGTGATGTTGCGCCACATTTCCTCCATGTTGTGCGTGCCTTCGGCGGGAAGGGGCGGCAGGTTCTTCATGCGGTCATAGTCCATGCCGGTCAGCCCGGCGCCGCCTCTGCCGATTTCCCCGAAATAGCCTTCAATGGCGCGATGAGCGTAGAAGTTGTATTCGACGACAGGAACACCCACCTTGCCCGCCGCTTCGATCGATTGCTTGACCTTCTCAATCTCTTGGTCACGCCCAGGCCGTCCGTAAATTGTATTAGGAAAGCCGGCGATCATCAGATTGCCGAGGGTGACGCCTCCGGCCTTCAACTGGTTCACCATCGGCTGGAGCTGCTCTACCGTCCAAGGGATCGGCCCTCCGCCGCCCAGGACATGAGTTACCCCGAGTTGAGTGACCTTCCGAATCGCAAGGGTCATGTCGCCGCCGCGGCCAGCGCCGATCGGAGCAGCTATCTTGGGCGTATCCGGACCCTCCTGCGGCATGCCGTGGCCAAGCCACCATTTGCCTCTTCTTGCATCCGGCACTTGCGCTTTTATCTGTTCCGGCGATTCCGGCACCACCGGTCGCGCGCCCGCCGTCTGCGCCTGCGCAGGGGCGTCTTTCAAAAGCGCCGGCAGCAAGGCGCTGGATGCCATTCCCTTAAGCAGGCTTCTTCGCGAAAAATCAGAGTTCATAGGACTGCTCTCCTTCCCGTTCGAGCACGGGATTGTAGTAGATCGTTAGGTTTTTGTCTGCCGCCGGATGGGCACATCACGATGGGCAAATCGTTCCAGGCCTTGAGCTTGGGAACCCTCTTATATATCGTTGGCTGTTGAGGTGTGTCAACAAAGGCAGTTGGGTTCGCTTGACTTGAACCCTGGCTAGGCATAGAGTGCAAGTATGTCCTTATCTCGCCGTTCGCGCACGGAATGTTGTCGCATGATCCCATCATGCCGCGCGGGCCGTTCCTAAGGAATCCTCACAAACAATTTTAGGAAACCAGGGTGCCTGCTCCAGCGCGGCCCACTATTTTCTGTTTTCACAGGTTATTTCCTGTTCAAGGAAAGGATGAGATGACCGAGGTCAAGGAAACGAAGGCGCAGCGAGCGGAACGGATCAAGCGCGAGAAGAACCCGTGGGAAGCTATGGATGAAATCCGGGCCTTCGCGCGCGACGGCAGAGCCTCCGTTTCGCCAGAGTGGGCGTCTTCATATTTCAAGTGGTGGGGAATCTACACTCAGGGAGATGGTCTGGGAGCTACCGGCGGCAAAGGTGGCGAAGGGAATGTGACCGAGTACTTCATGATGCGCATCCCTCTGACCAACGGCTTGGCGACCTCGGCGCAGTTGCGGGTGATTGCAGATATAGCGGAGGAGTACGGCCGCGATTTAGCCGATATCACAGTGCGGCAGAGTATCCAACTGCATTGGCTCACCATTGAACATTTGCCGGAGATCATACAAAGGCTGGAGGCGATCGGGTTGTCGCCGCGGGGGGCCTGCGGTGACGTGGTTCGCAATGTGACCGGCTGCCCTCTGGCCGGCTTGGCCGCCGATGAGATCATCGATGCTTCGCCCTTTGCGCTGCAGATCGCACACGGGTTGAGAGTGAATCCGGAGCTTTATAACCTGCCCCGGAAGTTCAAGATTTCCATTACCGGTTGCCCGGTTTGGTGTTCCTACCCGGAGATTAACGATATCGGTTTCACACCCGCGGTGCGCAAGAGCGCTGGCCGGCAAGAAACGGGGTTTTCGGTGCGCGTGGGCGGCGGCCTCTCCAAGGAGCCCCACTTGGCCGTCCGTTTGGACGCTTTCATTCGTCAGGACCAGGTATCCACTGTCGCGCTGAAGATTGCCGAACTCTTCCGCGATCAGGAAAGCCTGCGGGAACACAGAGACCGGGCGCGCATGAAGTATTTGTTTCTTCGCCAGGGCTGGACTGCGGAGAGTTTTCTGGACGATCTCAATTCACGGCTTGGCTATCGGCTCGACGAGGCAGTTGAGGAAACAGTTCCCGATGACATTGTCCGCGACCATGTTGGGATTCACCCGCAGAAGCAGGAGGGGATCTTCTCCGTGGGAGCTTCGGTACTGCGCGGACGCATGACCGGGGCGCAGTTGCGCGAAGCCGCCAATCTGGCGGAACGCTTCGGCAACGGCCACGTCAGCACGACGATCATGCAGAACCTCATCGTGACCAACGTGCCCAAAGCGAATGTCCAGCCGCTGGCTCGCGAACTCACAGCCATCGACCTGCCGGTCGAGGGTTCCAGCTTCTGGCGCGGCGGCATCGCCTGCACGGGTACCGAGTTCTGCAAATTGGCGATTACCGAAACCAAGGGATTTTTGCGCTGGCTGGTGGATGATCTCGAAGAGCGGCTGCCCGGCTTCGATCAGCAGATCAAATTGCACGTGACGGGATGCCCCAATAGCTGCGGGCAACACTGGATTGCCGACATAGGCTTAGAAGGCAAGAAGGTGAAACACGAAGGCAAACTGGTGGATGCATTCAATTTTTACGTGGGCGGCTCCGTCGGCCTGCACCAGGCCACGGGCCGGCCTTTGGGCTACCGCTGCATCGCGAGCGAAGTGCCGGAAGCCGTCGAACGGCTTTTGCGCGGCTACCTGGAAGAACGGAACCCGGGGGAGAACCTGCGCTCCTTCTTTGCGCGGCAGAGCGACGACGAACTGCGCGCTCAGTTGGCCGGACAGGTTGCGGAAAGCTCGTTTCAGAGCCTGGAAGTGTAAACTTGCTGGTGGAAATCCGCGCATTCATCCAGGGCTAAAGCCCATTTTTGAGGATCGACTACTTTCCGCCGGACTAAAGTCCGGCTTCCCCCTGCTAAAGCAGGGGGCTTCCACCAAGAAGTTGGCGAGCGAATGAATCTGTTTCCTTTGTTTCTCAAGCTCGATCAAAGAAAATGCCTGGTGGTAGGCGGGGGAACGGTTGCTCTGGAGAAGATCGAAGCCTTGATGCGGTGTGGTGCCAGAGTCTCGGTGGTTTCTCCGCAGGCCGCGCCGGCGGTCAAGGCGCTCAGCGAAAAGGGAGAAATTGATTGGATAGCGCGCCGCTTTCTGCCCGAGGATCTAGACGGGTCTCTGCTGGCGATTGCCGCTACTAACGATCGGGAGGTGAATCGCAGCGTGTTTGAAGAAGCCTCGCGCCGTTCGATTCTCTCCAATGCCGTGGACGATCCGCCGCTATGCGATTTTTTCTGCGCTTCGCTGGTCCAGCGCGGCGACCTGCAGATCGCAATTTCGACAGCAGGGAAGAGTCCTGCGCTGGCTCAGAAACTGAGGCGGGAAATCGACCTCCAACTGGCGCCCGGCCTGGGGCAATGGCTGGACGATCTTGGAGACCTGCGCCGCGAAGTGCTCCAGACAGCACCGCCGGGCGAGGCCCGCAAGGAACTGCTACACCGCTTGGCGCAGCGAGAGCTTTGCAGCGCGGAGGCATGTCCGGCGCGGCAGGAGGCGCTTGCCGGCGCCACCGAATTGGCTGAGGCGCGCCGGTGAGCGCTCCAACTGGAACCGGGGAAGTGAGTGCAGGCAAGGTCTACCTTGTCGGGGCGGGTCCGGGTGATCCGGAACTGCTTACCGTGAAAGCTGTCCGCCTGCTAGGCGAGGCGGATATGGTGCTGCACGACGACCTGGTGCCTCAATCCATTTTGAACCTCAGCGGCAAGCAGGCTCTGATCATGAGCGTAGGCAAGCGCTGCGGCCGAAAGAAAATCACCCAAACCGCAATCCACGATCTGATGATCTCCGCCGCCCAGCGGGGTCTGGTGGTCATTCGCCTGAAGGCTGGAGACCCCATGATCTTTGGCCGGGCCGGGGAAGAAATGGACGCACTGCGCACCGCCGAGGTGCCCTTTGAGGTCGTGCCCGGGGTGACAGCCGCCTCTTCGGCGGCTGCATGGCTGCGCGTCTCGCTGACCGACCGCCGGGTCGCCTCCAAATTGATTGTGATCAGCGGACATCATGCCGCGGGAGAGCCGCTGGAGCGAATACCCAAGAATCTGCCCCAGGACGCGACCCTCGCCATCTACATGCCAGGAAGCGATCTGAGCGAAATAACGGTTTCTCTGTTGCGGAGCGGGCTGGCGGACGGAACGCCCTGCGTAGCGGTTAGCGACGCTTCCCGTCCCCAGGCCAGCTACCGGGCCTTCCGGTTGGGGGAGTTCGAAGAAATTCCTTCCTCCGCCGGTCCTCGCTTGTTGCTGGTGGGAAGAGCCTTGGAGCCGGTGCTCACCGGCGATGCGCAAACCGGCGCAGTTGGTTTAGAGCGCATCGAGATTTTCCCCGCTTCGCTTTCCTTTGAATAAGCCCAGCCTGGGTTTTTCGAGATTAGTGGAATCCCAGGTCCCAGAATCGGGACCTGGGGCACCCAGGATTTGTGGTTTATGCTTCGCAGATCTCCACTCCGCTTCCTACCCCGCTGCTTGCATCCCATCACTGAATCGCTCCTTCATCTGTGATCTCATCAAGCAGACCGGGAGAGAAAGGCGAATCGGCGCATGGAGCTATTAGCATCAAACGATAGTTTGCATCAAGTGAAGAAGATTCCAATTCAATCGAGAGTGCATGCGAATTGTCACCACCGCGACCGCCTACCCTCCGTATTACTTCTTACAAGACGAAGTCATCACAGCGCTCAAGACCTATTGGGACAAAGGCCTTGAGAATGCCGCGGTATTGGAGCGGTTACATTCAAGGACGGGAGTGCAGGGAAGATACTTTTGCCGTCCTCTTGAGCAATACGCCGCGCTGGACACGTGGGGGAAGTCGAACGATGTTTGGATAGAGACCGCCGAGCAGTTGGGCGAGCAAGCGATTAACTGTGTGCTGAGCAAGGCGGGCGTGGATAGGGGAGAGATCGGCGCCTTATTTTTCGTCTCCATTACAGGAATCTCCAGCCCTTCCATCGACGCACGTCTGGCGGACCGGATGAGACTTTCCCGTAAAGTGAAAAGAATCCCGATCTTTGGCTTGGGCTGCGTTGCCGGCGCCGCAGGCTTGGCGCGAGCGGCGGATTACGTGCGCGCCTATCCGGACCAGATCGCTGTGCTGCTCTCGGTCGAGCTTTGTTCTCTCACCTGGCAGCGGGAGGACGTCACGGTAGCCAATCTCATTTCTTCCGGTCTGTTTGGAGACGGAGCCGCGGCCGTGCTGGTGGCCGGCGATCAGGTGCGGTTGCCAGGGCCGAGAGTCCTGGGAAGCGCCAGTTCCTTTTACCCCGGCACACAGGATGTGATGGGTTGGAGTATCTCGGAGAAGGGATTCAGGGTTGTTCTTTCGCCCGATGTCCCCAAAGTCGTGCGCGAGAATCTGGGGCGGGATGTCGATGAGTTTCTTGCCGAGCATGGGATGACCCGCGCCCAGGTAGGCTCGTGGATTATGCATACCGGCGGTCCCAAGGTGTTACAGGCTACAGCCGAGGCTTTGGGCCTGAAGAATGGAGAACTGGATGTGTCCTGGGAAGCACTGCGGCGCATCGGCAACCTGTCTTCAGCTTCGGTGCTGGTGGTGCTGGATGAGATTATGACCCACCGCAGACCGGAGCCAGGAACTCGCAGTGTGCTCGCCGCAATGGGTCCGGGATTTTGCGCTGAGATGCTGCTGCTGGAGTGGTAGATGAAGCAGGCAAACGGGATTGGTTGCGATGCGCTGGTGGCGGGCGGCGGCCCCGCGGGGTTGGCGGCGGCGATTGCACTACGCCTCAAAGGTCTGGATGTATTGGTTGCGGACGCCTCGCTTCCTCCCATCGACAAGGCCTGCGGGGAAGGGCTGATGCCCGACTCGCAAAGAGAGCTGGCCGCACTGGGCATATCCATTTCGGAAAGTGACGGCGCCTCCTTTGAAGGCATAGCATTCCTCTCCGGCAAAGCTTGCGTGGCCGCGTTTTTTCCCGCCGGCAGAGGCATCGGCATTCGCCGCTTGCGCTTGCATTCGCTTTTAGTGGAGCGTGCCGAGCGAGTGGGCGTCCGGCTGGCTTGGGGCGCCCGCGTGATGCTCAACCGCGGCCAACCCGTGCTCTTGAACGGTGAAACCTGCGTCCATCGTTATCTGATTGGGGCGGATGGCCAATCCTCCAGAGTGCGCCAGTGGAGCGGGCTTGATGGCGGAGAAGACTGCAAGCCGCGATTCGGAGTTCGCCGTCATTTCCGGGTCAGGCCCTGGAGCCGCATGGTGGAAGTGTACTGGGGAGATGTTGGCCAAGCCTACGTCACTCCCACTGCGCAAGATGAAGTATGCGTGGCCACCGTTACCCGCGATCCATCTATAAGGATGGATGCGGTACTTGAGAGCATGCCGCTCCTGAAGAGGCGTTTAGAGGGCGCCGCTCCAGTTACCGCGGCACGTGGAGCGATGACAGCGACCAGGAAGCTGCGCCGCGTGACCTCGGGAAATGTGCTGCTCATCGGTGATGCATCAGGGTCTGTGGATGCGGTCACCGGCGAAGGGCTGGCCTTGTCTTTCCGGCAAGCACAGTTGCTGGCCGAGGCTGTCGACGCGAACGATCTCGCTATTTATGAGAGCGGTCATCCGGGGATTTTGCGTCTCTCCCATTTCATGTCGAAGCTCATGCTGAGCATGGATCGATCGCCGGGAATACGGGATCGCGCCATCGCGGCGATGGCTGGAGATCCCCGCTTGTTCGGCCGCATGTTGGCCACCCATCTTGGAGAAATGCCGCTAGCTGATTTTCTACTTCACGACGGAGTGCGTCTGGGATGGCGTATGTTGCATGCCGGCCCGTTGAATTAACAGGCGTGCTCCGTACCTCGACCGTGCCGGGACGAATTTTCCCGCGCAGTCCTTGGTGCACCAATTTGGTGCAGCTATTTTGCGCTGCTAATCGGCGCCCGCTACATGTAGAACTGCCGAATGGCATCCCATACGTAGAGGCCCAAAATAGTCGCAGTCAAAATACAGGTTGCTCCAGTGCAAATTCTTACCAGGGGTTGGATCTTCGCAACCTTGCGCAAGACCAGGTCATTCTCCTTATGCTGGTGATCGGAGGCATCGTCCAAGAATAGTTGGTCGTCCTCGTAACGGGTCAGAGTACCGCGATAGGCCAGGAGAGCGAGCAACGTAACAGTAAATCCGGCCCAAACGATCCACATCCACATAGGGGGTAGGGAGGAATGCATAAAGCACCTCTGGAATCGGTCTAAGGCAGTCCCAGGTACCGAGCGGGTCCGGGATTTGCCCGGGCTCGGGGGTAGGAGGGGCCGTTTGGCTAGCAATAATAGTCCCCCAATGGCGCCGCGCGCTACAGTCTCGCGTGGAAATATTTCCATGTCACGGTTTGAGCAACTCCAAAGCATGGGGAGAAATGCTATAAATGCTGGCAACTCTAATTACAGCAATGCATTCCACTTACCATGCTTTGCTGGGCGTCTCCCCGGGATTGCCCAGCAAAGGCAGAGGAGAGAAATATGAACTGCCATAATTCAAAGCCGGTTCTTGGGTGTTTTTTCCGCTTGGTTCCAGCCTTGGTGATTCTCGCCGGAACCGGGCTGGGTTGCCTAACCGCCTGTACCAACGGCTCGCAAACCCGTTCCGACGAACAATTGCGGCAAGATGCAGCGCGGACAACGGAGAAGGCGAAGCAGCAGTCCAAGGAGGCTCTCGATGACGCCAGGGTGGCTGCGGGCCGTGCAGAGCGAAAAGTCAACGATATCGCCGACGGTGTGAAGGACGGGCTCCGGAACAAAACGCCCTCGTCCGGGTCACGAATCGACCTGAACACTGCGTCGCAGGGAGAATTAAGCTCCTTGCCGGGTATTTCCGAGGTCAAAGCCAGGCAAATTATCCGCCACAGACCCTATGCCTCCAGCCATCAATTGGTGGATCGGGGATTGTTGTCCGAGTCCCAGTTCGCGGGCATCTCGTCAGATGTGACCGCTCATTAATCGTAGGAGTCCTTCGGCTTCCGGCAGACATCCAAACGCAAGCGGTATAAAATAAAGTCAGCCCCAAGGAATGGAGACAAATCGGATGGCAACCACAAGCATCGCTGAACCGGTAACAAACCTCAACCCAACGGTCGCGCCGCTTTCGTTGACGCCTCAGGCGGTCGCGAAAGTGCGCGAGATCATGGCCAGCCAGGATCCTTTGCCTGCCGGTCTTCGCATCGGTGTGGTGGGCGGCGGATGCTCAGGATTCCAGTATTCCATGTCTTTTGAGAATCAAGCGGGCATGATGGACAAGGTCTTCGCCTTCGACGGTCTCAAGGTCTTCGTCGATGCGACATCCTTGATGTATCTGAATGGCTGCGTGGTGGATTACCTGGAGACGCTGGAAGCTGCCGGCTTCAAGTTCGAGAATCCCAACACCAAGAGCACCTGCGGATGCGGATCGTCCTTTAGCGCTTAAACCTCAGGGCTGACTCTGGAGAGAGCCTCGCCATCGGCGAGGCTCTTCTCGTTTGTTGCTTTTTTTCTGTCATTCCCGCAGGGAATCTGCGGGTGCCCCAGGTCCCGATTCTGGGACCTGGGATTCTGCGTAATCCTAAAGATTTACAGTAGAAACGCTTTCCTGCCGAGCGGACGCTCTACCACCGCTTAAACGGACCAATCCCGATTTGAGAATTACGTAAAGCACCGGGATGAAAATGAGATTCAGAATAGTGGAGAGCAGCATGCCTCCAACGATGGTTGTGCCTACTGAACGCCGCCCCAAGGCGCCTGCACCGGTTGCAAAACACAGCGGCAGGATGCCGAGGATGAAGGCGAAAGACGTCATCATAATCGGCCTTAGACGCAGCTCTGCCGCTTCAATCGCAGCTTCGGCGATGGATTTTCCCTGCTCGCGGATCTGTTCCGCGAATTCGACGATCAGGATGGAATTCTTTGCCGAGAGTCCGATGAGCATCAGCAGACCGATCTGACAGTAGACATCATTGGCCATGCCTCGCATGGAGACTGCTCCCAGCGCGCCCAGCAGCGCCATCGGTACTGCCAGCAGAATGATGAAGGGCAGAGCGAAGCTCTCATACTGGGCCGACAAGGTGAGGTAAACGACCAGAATTCCCAGGCCGAAGATAAGGATCACCTTGCTGCCCGCTTCAATTTCCTCGAGCGAAAGGCCGGTCCAGGAGTAGCTCATGCCCTGGAGCATATTCTTCTTCGCCAGGCTTTCCATCGCCGCGAGGCCTTGACCGGTGCTGTAGCCGGGAGCAGCGGAGCCGTCGATCTCCGCCGCCCGGAACAGATTGTAGTGGCTGATGACCTGCGGTCCGGAAGACTGCTGAATGTCCACCAGGTTATCCAGAGAGACCATCTGGCCGGAATCGGATCGAACGTAGAACTTGCGCAGATCGCTCGAAGTCCTGCGAGCGGGTTCGTCAGCTTGCGCGTAAACGCGATACGACCGGTTATTAAAGTCGAAATCGTTCACGTAAGACGATCCCATGAAGACACTCAAGGTCGAGCTGATCTGGCTGAGCGATACTCCCATGGCTTTCGCCTTCTCGCGGTCGATCGAGACCAGCAATTGCGGATCGTTCGCCGTATAGCTGGTGTAAAGATTGGTGAGCACCTTGTCCTGACGGCTTGCTCCGATGATCCGTTGGGCGACTTGAGCGAGATCGCTCAGCGTGTTGCGGCCCAGATCCTGCAGCTCAAATTGGAATCCGCCGAAGTTGCCCAAGCCCTGGATGGCAGGCGGTTGGAAGATGACTACCAGCCCGCCGGGCACCCCGAAGAGCTTGGGGCTGAGTTCGGCGAAAATATCCGCGGCCGAGTGGCCGTTTCCTTCCTTTTGCCGAAGATTGACGGATTTGAGAGGCACAAAGATAAGTCCGTAGTTAGAGCTGCTGCCTCCGCTGAGGCTGAATCCCATTACCGCGAAGGTTCCATAGACATCCTTGTCCTGCCGGATTATTTTGACTGCGTTCTCGGCCACCCCGCTGGTATAGGCCAGCGAAGCGCCGGGAGGCGTCTGCACAATGCAGATAAGGTAGTTTTGATCCTCTGTAGGCAAGAAGGCGGAGGGAACATGGGTGTAGAGGTATACGGTCGCCGCCAGTCCGGCGATGAAGAGCGCCAGCACGAGGTAACGGACCCGTAACACCTGGCGGACGAATCTGCCATAGAGAAGCGTGCTGGAGTGGATAGTGCGATCGATCCATCCAAGCAGCCCGCGCTTATTTTTTTCCGAACGCAGGAGCAGTGCCGCCAAGGCCGGCGACAGCGTCAAGGCGTTGAATGCGGAGATAGCGATGGAAAACGCAATGGTCAAGGCGAACTGCTTGTAGAGAATGCCCGTGGTTCCGGGGAAGAAAGAAACCGGCACGAATACGGAGATCAATACCAGCGATGTAGCCACGACTGCGCTTGTGACCTCGGACATGGCGACCGAGGTCGCGGTATGTGGATCGGAATGTTCCTGGTCGATATGGCGCTGAACGTTTTCGATGACCACGATGGCGTCGTCGACCACCAGGCCGGTGGCCAGCGTTATCCCGAACATGGTCAACGAATTGATGGAAAATCCAAATGCCTTAATGAAGGCGAAAGTGCCCACCAGCGACACCGGGATGGTGATTGCCGGAATAATCGTGGCGCGCCAATCGAGCAGGAAAAAGAAAATGACGACAATGACGATTACGATCGCTTCGCCCAGCGTTCCGACTACTTCCCGGATCGAGTCGCCAACCACGGTTGTGGTGTCGAATGGCACTTCATAGGTAAGCCCCGGAGGGAAGGACTTCGCCAATTGATCCAGCGCGGCCTTGGCGTCGCGGTCTACCTGGAGCGCGTTGGCGTTACTCAGTTGTTGAACGCCAATGCCGATCGCATCCACGCCGTTATAGCGGAGATCGGTAGAGTAGGTTTCAGCGCCCAGTTCGGCATGGCCAACATCCTTGAGCAGGACGATGCCGCTGGCGGTGTTCTTAACGATGATCTTGTCGAATTGCGCAGGATCGGATAGGCGTCCAATCACGCGGACCGGAATCTGATAAGACTGTGCCGAGCTTGCGGGCGGCTGGCCTACCTGGCCGGCCGGGATCTCCACGTTCTGCTCGGTGAGCGCGTTGGTCACATCGACCGCTGTGAGACCGCGGGCGGCGAGACGCGCGGGGTCAAGCCAGACCCGCATCGCATATCGCCGTTCGCCGAAGATGAGGACGTCGCCGACTCCGGGGATTCGCTTCAGAGCGTCTTTGACATAAACGTCGACGTAGTTGCTGATAAAGAGATTGGAATAGCGATTTCCGGGAGAGAAAAAGGCGGCGGCGAATACGAAATTGCTGTTCGCCTTGGTGATAGTAATTCCTGTAGTGGTGACGGACTGGGGCAGGCGGCCCTGCGCGGCGGAGACGCGGTTCTGCACATCGACGGCCGCAATATCCAGGCTATAGTCCGTTTGAAAGGTCACAGTAATGGCGCTGGTCCCATCGTTCGAGCTCGTGGACGAGATATAGCGCATCCCCTCCACGCCATTGATCTGTTCCTCCAACGGGATAGTTACCGCGGCCTCGACGATCTGCGAGTTGGCGCCTATATAGTTGCTGGTTACGGTAACCTGCGGGGGCGCCAGCTGCGGGTACAGCGAAACCGGCAGTGTTGGAATGCAGACGGCGCCGGCAAGAATCAGCAGCAGCGCGCACACGGTAGCAAAGACCGGCCGACGGATAAAAAAATCAACCACAGTAACACTCCCTTTCGCGAACCAGAATCCGGCTGCTGGTTATCGTGAGTGTGGGCCGCCGCCGCTCCCCGGCAACGGCCAAAAAGGCTAGGGCAGACCGGACAGGAACGGAAGTGGTAAAAATTGTCTGGAATCCCTTATCCCGTTTCACTGTTACCGTGTCCTCTCCGAGAGGTTATGTGCAGCTTTTCTTAACGGAAAAGCTGCGCCGGCAGACTTTGCTCCGGACGCCTACAGTGAAAACGGTCTATCCCAACGGCTGCACAGGTGCGCCGTCCATCAGGAATTGTGTACCTGAAACGATGACCTTTTCGCCATTTTGTAACCCATCCAAGACGGAATAGTCATTGCCCACGGCATCACCCACGGTGATGGGCCGCTGCCGGGCAAAGTATTTTCCATTCTGGTTCTGGGCCACGTATACGAAGGTCTGGCCGCCCAGCCGCGACACTGCAAGGATTGGAACCACCGGCTTGGGCAGCGTTGTCCAGATCACGCGAGCCTGCACCAATTGTTGGTTGCGCAGCAGTGTTCCATGCACCGGCGCTTTTGCCAATATTCCCTGCAGCCCGTTATCGACCTGGGGCGAGACGAAATCGATCGCGGTGCGATCGAGCAATTTGCCGCTAGTGTCGGTAAGTTCCACTTTCAAGCCCCGGCGCACCAAGCTGGCGCGTTCTGTCGGAATGTAGATATACGCTTCCAGGTCGCGGTTTTCATCCACCGTGGTCAACAGCGTAGTCGGAGAGACGTAGTCTCCCAGGTGGACCGGGATATCGCCTACGATTCCGTCAAAGGGAGCGGCGATGCGGTAATACCCCAGTTGTCTTTGCTGGGTGGCGGTGGTGGCTGTCGTAGAGTCGTAATCGGCCTTGGAGTTCTTATAAGCCTGCTCGGCTTGATCCAAGGCGTCGCGGCTGGTCACGCCCTGCTCGAAGAGCTTGCGCTGCCGTTCCAGTTCGATCTGGTTGTACTGGTAAACCGCGAGTTTTTGCTGTTCCGTGGCCTTGGAGGACGCCACCGTAGCCTCTTGCTTGGAGGGATCGATCTCCATGAGCAACTGGCCGGCCCGCACACGATCTCCGGAATGAGCAACGATCCTGACGAGATTGCCATCCACTTGAGGATTGATGGTGGCTGAACGCCGCGACTTGATGGTGGCGATGTATTGATCGAATTGGGGAACGGCGGCAGCCGCAACCGTTTCGACTTTTACCGGCATGGCCTGTGGCGCTGCGCTAGTTTGCGGCGCGGCCGACTTCCCGCAGGCGGTAAGCAGCGGGAAGGCAAGAAGCAGAGCCAAAGGGAGCGCATGGCGCGCTGCAAGCTTGCAGGGAAGATACAGTTGGGACCGGCGGCGAAGGGTTCTCAAAACGAATTCCTCGGAGAAATGGTGTAGGTTCAGGAATCATCCCGGATACGCAGTCCGCGGCGATCATGAATCCTTTTCAAGCCAGATGGAAGGGAGTTCCGCGCAGTCTGTGTATAACCGGCCTTCCACGCCAAAATTACAGCAACAATGCAAAGAGAAAATACCCCATTTTAATTGAGAACGGGCATCTCTGCTAAAAGTACGGGACCTCTGATGGCGTCCTTTGGATGATGCTCTATTGCAAGTCGCTTCAGAATATTCAGCGTCATTCGACCTCCAGCACCAGCTTTCCCATATGCTCGCCGGATTCCATGAATCGATGAGCTTCGCCGGCTCGGGCTAGGGGAAAGACTCTGGTTACCGGGGGACGAAGGCGCCCAGCTTCGAAAAGAGGCCAAAGATGCTCCTCCACCGCAGCTGCCAGCAGGGATTTTTCCGCGACTGGCCGGGAGCGAAGCGTGGAACCGGTAATCAGAAGGCGTTTGCTCATCACCAGGCGAAGGTCGATGGCCGCCTGGCTGCCGCCCAAAAAAGCAATCTGTACCAGCCGGCCGCCCGGCGCCAAAAGCTCCAGGTGCTTGGCAAAGTAACTGCCGCCAACCATATCCAGGATGATATCGACCCCGTGCGGCCTGGACCATCCCGCAGTCTCCGCCACCCAGTCACCCGTGCGGTAATTGAAGGCCTGTTCGGCGCCCATCTCCATGGCGTAGCGGCATTTGCCGTCGCTGCCCGCGGTGGCGGCAACGCGGGCGCCGAAGCAGCGTGCGATTTGGATGACCATGGCGCCGACTCCGCTGCTGCCGCCCTGAACCAGGAACAAGTCTCCGGCAAAGAGACGCCGCGGCTCGAACAGGTTCGCCCATACGGTAATGGCAGCTTCTGGAATGGCCGCGGCCTCAGTCAAGGAAATGCCCTGTGGGATGGGCAGGCATTGGCCGGCTGGAGCGGCGCAGTACTCGGCGTAGCCGCCTCCGGCGACCAGGGCGAGGACCTCGTCTCCTACCTGCAAGCGGCCGGAGTAACCAGGGCCCAGCTCCGTTATATGGCCCGACACCTCCATGCCCAGGATGGGAGAGGCTCCCGGGGGAGGCGGATAGTGCCCCTGCCGCTGCAGCAGGTCGGCGTGATTGATTCCGGCGGCCTTCACCCGGATGAGCACCTCTCCCGTGCCGGGCCGGGGGACCGGGGCCGTCGCCAGCACGAGCGTCTCCGGGCCGCCTGGGGAGGCCACTTTTATAACGCGCATTGAGTCAGGCATGGACAACATCTCTCCTTTATCAAAGGCTTGCACGGTCGATGCCGAGGGCGAAGGGACTAAAGCTGGTCTCTCTATCAAAGACGTCCACCCCTTCGGTGCGCTTGAGCCAGCGGACGACAGCGTAAGTGAGCGGTGTCGCCAGCGTTTCATAGATCACCTTGATGAGATAGGCGGAGAGCATCAGACGGACCATTGTGGTCCAGGAGATTGTCCCAGCAAAGGCGATGGAGACGACCAGCACGGTGTCGATGGCCTGCCCGACTACGGTTGAGCCGATGGTGCGCGTCCATAGCCATCGTCCCCGGGTGAGGATTTTGAGCTTGGCCATGGTGAAGGAGTTGGCGAACTCCCCGGCCCAGTAGGCCACCAGGCTGGCGGCGACAAATCTGGGCACAAAGCCGAAAACGGTGGCGAAGGCGCCCTGGTTGTGCCAGCCGGGATCGGCAGGAAGCGCCACGGCGATCGCGCCCATGAGGCTCAAGAGGGCGGAGGCAAAGAAGCCGAGCCAGATAGCCCGTCGCGAAGCCGCATAGCCGTAGACTTCGGTGAAGACGTCTCCACATATATAGGTGATAGGGAAGAGAAGTTGAGCGCCGCTGATGGCGACCGGCCCGAAACGGCAGATTTTTTGCGCAACCAGATTCGATACCAGCAGTACAACCACAAATCCGAGAATGAGCGTATCCAGATACTTGTAGGGGCGCATAGCAACAGCGTAGCTTGGGGAACGGAGATAAAGAGCACGCCGCTGTCTTTTGACACCTGTTTTTCGAGTTGATAGATTGAGGGCTGGCCCTTTTTCCATCGCCGGCAGCCTCGCCGGTTGGGTCACTCCAGCGTCCCCGTCGTCTAGCCCGGCCTAGGACACCGCCCTTTCACGGCGATAACACGGGTTCAAATCCCGTCGGGGACGCCAAATAGAACAAAAGAGTTAGCCTAAATTCCCAATTTCGCCGCCGGTCCAAAAAGGTCCAATAAGGATTTTTCACTCTTCCTCGGGGTTCTTCTCAGACTTGAAAAACCAGTCTCGCCACCTTGCTCTGCGCGCTGCGCTTGATATCGGTCACCGCCTGCGCGTAGAGGTGGTCACGCTTGCATTGGCATGCCGTAGCAGATCCTGCACCGTCTTCACATCTTCGCCATGCGACTTCAGAATCGTCGCGAAAGAATGACGGAAGGTATGCCAGCCCACCTTGCCTGCAATCCCGGCAGCTTTGAGAGCCGCGGAGATGGAGAAGGACCAGTACCAGAGTTTTGCGTCCGACGAGTTCCACACGATATCAGGAACAGAAGCATGAGGCGGGGCGGCAGTTCACCAAAGCGGAGACTATTCACGCCGAAGCATAGGGTAATTCGCCGGATGCAGCAGGACAGAGTCAGGCGCCGCAGATCATGCTGATTCGGGATGCATCGCACTCACCGATATCCGCCAGCATGTCAATGCCACGCAGTACGGAGCTGTCGATCGCGTGATACAAGAATTACGCGGAGCGCGGGCGTGGTCAAGCCCAACGCGTTATCGGTGTCGGCGACCGCGACCTCGGCACCATCGAGCGGATCAGCCAACGCGGGCAGCTCGTCGTTCGCATGGACAACGGCAAATCCGTCTCATTTCGAGGGGAACCTGATGCGTCACTTCGATTACGGCTATGTCGTGACCCGTCACAGTTTTCTGGTACTAGATACGGAGCGCGTCCTTGTTTTATCGATAGGAGCGTAACCAACGATCTCACAAGCACCGATTGATGCCCGCATCTATGCGGATAGCGTGGGACCGCTCACAAACGGCTTTGTCATGATGTCACCAGAACCTCCGCCGTAGAGATAACAAACGCGCATGACCACACAGTTCATCAGGGGCCGGACACGAACCAGTTCGATGCCAAACAACGGAGGGCGACCTCGGAATTTCTCTCTGACAAACAGGAGGGCACGTCTCCTATACTTAGAGTTTGGTTGACTGTCCCAGGCGATTTGGAGACCGCTAAAAGAAAAGTTATCGGACAAAAGTCACCGTGTGCAGTATCAGCAACATCGTCCAGCAAGATCTGGCATGATCTTGATCTACAGAAAATCCACCTGTCTGACTCTGGAGTTTCTATATGGATCGTTTAACACCAGGGCGACGCAGTTGGAACATGGGTCGAATCAGAGGCAAAGACACTTCTCCAGAGAGGCGTGTGCGTTCCTTGCTACATCGGCAAGGTTTTCGCTTCTCCTTGCACCGTAAAGATCTGGCAGGAAAGCCCGATATTGTGTTGCCCCGATTTCATACGGCACTTTTTGTGCACGGCTGCTTCTGGCATCATCACCCCAAATGCTCTAACGGTGTGTTACCGAAAAGCAGACCGGAATTTTGGGCCAATAAGCTTTTAGGTAATGTGGAACGGGATCGGAATAATGCTCGTAAACTCAGGAAGCTGGGGTGGAATGTGATTGTGGTTTGGGAATGTGAACTGGACAATGAAACGGAACTTCTGAAAAAACTCTGTCAATCCCTGAACAATGCAAAGAAAGATTAAGCCGATACCTCTTGTCGATTTATTCGCAGGTCCAGGCGGTCTCGGAGAAGGATTTTCTTCGGTTCGCCGTGGTTCAGGAGAGCCTGCCTTTAAGATTGTTCTTTCAATTGAGAAGGACCAAGCTGCTCACCAAACGCTCGAACTGCGGAGTTTTTTCCGTCAGTTCCGCTCCTCTGACGTACCCGAAGATTACTACCTCCACCTGCAAGGCCGGCTATCGCGTGATCAGCTCTTCAAAAAGCATGCGGTTGCGGCCGCGGCGGCCCGATCAGAGTCGTGGAACGCAGAACTTGGCAAGGTGGACCCAAAAAAGGCAGACGACAAGATTCGTGCGGCAATCTCTGGATCATCTAGTTGGATTCTTTGTGGCGGACCGCCATGCCAAGCCTATTCCCTTATCGGACGTTCACGGAATGGAGGAATTGATCCGAACGACCACCGCGTCTTTCTGTATAAGGAGTACCTTCGGATACTTGCCGAACATCGTCCATCGATCTTTGTCTTCGAAAATGTCAAAGGCTTGTTGTCTTCGAAGCTTGGGAAACAAGGAATATTTCGTCAGATTCTGAGTGACCTGACGGCACCCCACGAAGCCACGGGTGCCGGTACTCCAGTCCGGTATCATCTCTTCCCTCTAACTGCTCAGTCAAAAGCGCGCACGGAAGACGGCCGTTCCGAATACGATTCTTGCGATTTCATAATTAAGTGCGAGGATTTTGGGATTCCGCAGTCACGACACCGCATAATCCTAATCGGGGTGCGAAGTGATCTTGCGCCAGCCCGTATACCTATACTCCAAACTTACGAACGGCATATAAGCGCATCGGAAGTACTTTCGGGTCTGCCACGACTGCGCAGCGGGCTATCGCGTACGAACGATGGAAAGGACGAGTGGCGTCGGGCCCTCAACGGCATTAGGGAAGATGGCATCCTTGATGATATTCCTAATGGCAACGGGAGCATTCTCAGGGCTGAGATCCGTTGGATCCTTAAACATCTTAAGATTCCACGTTTTGGGCGAGGTGGCGAGTTTCTGTCATACCAGGCAACTTCGAGATACAAGTCAAGGTGGTATTGTGACAAGCGACTAAACGGGGTGTGCAATCATTCGAGCAGGCCTCACATGGTTGAGGACCTTTACAGATACCTGTATGCAGCGTCATATGCAAAATTGCTGAAAATCTCACCAGAGCTACGCGATTTTCCTTCCGGCTTACTTCCCAAGCATAAGAACGTCCTTGACGAGAAGAAGCAGGAGTATTTTGATGACAGGTTTAGGGTGCAGTTGGGCGACAAGCCCGCGACAACTATCACGAGTCATATCGCTAAAGACGGGCATTACTATATCCATTACGATGAAAAGCAGTGCAGAAGCCTGACCGTTCGTGAGGCTGCGCGGCTACAAACATTCCCTGACAACTATATGTTTTGCGGAAGCCGCACAGAACAATACATCCAGGTTGGAAACGCTGTTCCGCCGCTTCTTGCAACGCAAATCGCCCGTGTTGTGGAACAAGTGGCGACTGCCTGCTACGGGACTCCCGATCAACAGAGATTGCCATTGGTATTTGATCCCGAACCAGTTAATAACCAATCCGCAGAGCTCGGTTCACGCTAACGACGTCCTTGTCGGCCAGATTGTTCCATCACCTGAATGTTGCTCCTACCTTTCGAAGATGCTATTGGCTCCCCGGTAAGGGCGCCTTATGGCGGCTATCTGCCTGCCGAAACTGATCGTTCACAGAAAGTAGCGCAAGGACAAGGAGAAAAAAGCTTGACAGTATCTGTATTGTGGTTATATTGTTTTTATACTTTATGAATGCAATAGGTGAAGCATCCCGCATTGTTGGCGATGCCGAAAACAATCTCAAGAAGCTGCTGGCGGAGACAGCCACCGGCGGTGATTATGGCCTGATCGTCGAGCTTGCGGGATGGGCGCGCAGCCTTGCGGATCTTCGGTCCGAAATTGAGAAAAAGGCCCCCGCTGAGACGGCGGCTGCGCTTCATGTGCACGCTTTGACCAATGAGCTTTTGCATATCCCGCAATCATCTCCCACGCCGCGGAAAACGCGTCGCGCTAACGAATATCCAAAGTTTTGTCGGAACGGAGAGGCACTTGTAAAAGTCGGTTGGTCAAAGGGCCGGAAGGGCGAGTACGAGCACAAGGCTCCTTTCGGCGTCCTCATAGATGTGGTAACCGCTCTTTCGTCGGCTGCGGTCCGGAAAAATCGCTTCGTGGTAGAGGCAATCATGCCCCTTAAGAACTCTCGCGACGGCAGTGAAATTCCGAGTTACCAGGTTTATCTCTGTCTGGCATGGATGAGGCAACAGGATTTGATCATCCAGCATGGCCGTCAGGGTTATTCATTGAAGCCGAAGATCGATTTGATGTCGACAGCAAAGGAGCTGTTCACATTGCTGCCGGAACAGCAGCTGGCTGGAACGAACTGAACAGGAGCGTCAATGATGAGCGTCGCGAAATGGGGTTTCAAGCCAATGGGTCGGGCAGATATGAATGCCGATCCGGTGCATGACGAGTTCTTCAGTACAGACGCAATTGACAGTCTGGCTGCGGCACTCGTCCGAGAATCCAATCAGAACTCCCTGGACGCTCGAGCGAACGGCCACGTGCAGATTAGAGTCGTCTTCGGTACGGACAGTTGGGCATTATCTGCGGCAACCGCCCACTCTTATCTGAATAGCCTGAGAGCACATATCCAGGCCCCTGATTCAGGTATTCGAGCGGATGAATTACCTGCATTGGATGGACCTGTTCCCTTCCTGGCCATCGAAGATTTTGGGACAAGGGGCCTGCAAGGCGATCCACTTCAGGCTAACCCAGACGAAAATGACAACCAGGGAACCAGCGATTTCTACTATTTCTGGAGGAACCTTGGTCGGTCAGGGAAGAAAGAATCTGATCGAGGACGCTGGGGCCTCGGCCACACCGTTTTTGCAGCCGCCTCGAGGATTCACTCGTTTTTTGGATTCACCAAACGCCGGAATGATGGGCGAATGCTGCTGATGGGTCAATCGATTATTAAGATTCATCGGGTGAACGGTGTGAAGCACTTTCCTTACGGATGGTTCGGGATCGTGGAAGAAGATCATTTCGTTACACCTGTCGAAGATCGAGCGCTGATTGACAAATTTGGGGAGCAGTTCCACCTAAGAAGAGGCGATGGCCCCGGTCTCTCGATCGTTATTCCATTTCCTGATCCTGCCATAACCTTCAAAGAAGTAGCCAAGGCTTTCATCCGACACTACTTTGCGCCGTTGATTCGGGGCACGCTTTCGGTTCTGCTGGAGTCTCCCTCCGGTACGATCGCGCTTTCGCAGGGAACCCTGCGCGCGCGCCACCGCGGAACAGTTCAACGATCGCGAACTGGAGAATCTGCTCAAGACTTTCGATCTTGTCGGATGGTCGCAAACCATGCCGGACGCTGAACTTGTAACACACTACCCGTTGCCTCAGGACAAGGCACCGGTCTGGGACTTTGTGAAATTCTCGGACGAAAACAAGGCAACGCTCACGCAACGATACGAGGACAAACAGCGCCTGGCTGTCAGGATCAGTCCGTGGGTGAAGGAAAAAGGAAAGACTCTTCAACTTGGCGTGTTCACCATTTATCTGGAACGTGACCCGCAGCTCGAAAAAGGCGAGATTCACTTTGTCCGGCAGGACATTACCGTAGCGAACCAGAAGGTTCCTGCAGAGCGCGGGGTTAGAGCTCTTGTCGTGATCGACGACAAACCGTTGGGGAAGCTTCTGGGTGACGCTGAGAATCCCGCTCACACGGAGTGGCAGGATCGATCAGAAAAATTCAAGAACAAGTACGATCATGGGACGTACACATTGCGGTTTGTCAAGAACAGCGTCGCAAACCTGATTCGGACACTGACTGCTGCAAGCCGGGAGAAGGACAGGGACCTCCTGAAAGATCTCTTCTTTGTAGTGCAGGCTTCGGAGGAAGGAAAGGATGGTGAAGGTACGGGCGTGCTGTCGGGCAGAACGAAACGGAAGACACCAATCAAGCCGCCCCTGCCTCCCAAATCAACGCCGCCCGTCCGACTTGAGAGAATCGTCGGTGGTTTCCGCGTCAGCATGAATCCGGCGGTGCCGGTCAGCCCCAGGCAGGTGACAGTACGGCTGGGTTACGCTGTCCGCAATGGTGATTCCGTAAAGCGGTATGTTCCCGAAGACTTCCATATTGAGTCCGGTGATTTCACCCTGGAGTCTGAAGCCGCCGACATCGTGTCGCGCGCTGAAAATCAGCTCGTTGTCAACCTGCTGGGTCCTAATTCGAATGTCAGGTTGACGGGATTCGACGAACATCGTGATCTCCAGATCCGCTTGAAACAGTCGGAGATTGAACAGTTATGAAACGCACATTCAATTATACGAACCGCAGGAAAATCCCGCGAAAGAGCACTCAGATTGCTCTCAAGAAGCAGGAACCCAATCCACCCAGTTTCGACGCCAGGATCGATCTCTCGGATTCTGAACCTTCCCCCTGACGGTCGGATTTATATCGAGGCTTACTACCGGACCTCTTATATGCGGTTTGATTACGGAACAGTTGCCCAGCCACGATGTGATGCCGACCGGACCCTCCACGAAATTGACAACCGTGAGCTGATCTATTTCCGGGTGAAAGTGACTGACTTCCGAGGCGAGCAGGGGCGACTGCTGGCTGAGGCTGACGGCCTTATTGCCAATCCCACTGAAGGCTTCGGTAACCGTGTCTGCATCCTGGAGGTGAGATTCGAGGAACTGGGAAACCTTCCGTGGAGGCTTGAGATCGCTGACAGCGCAACGCCAACGCTGGTAGTGAATCAGCGGATCGATAATAAGGAGTATATACGATCGAATCCGACATTTTTCGCGCTGGTATATCCGGCGGTCGTGCGGGAGATCCTGACGTCTATTCTCCAGGATGATGATTACGAATATGACTCGGAGGGGGATGACTGGCGCGACCAGTGGGTCCATTTTGTGACTGCCCTGCCTCATATCGGAGAGCCTCCGGCCGAGGATTACGATGTGAGGCCTTGGATTGATTCGGCGGTGCAGGCCTTCTGCGAGCGCCAGCCAGCTTGCATTAATTTTCTGGAATCTCTCGCACTTGAGGAACACTCATGAAGCAGATCGGGATATTGAACGATGAAGGCATTCAACATTTTGCCGACTTTCTTGCCCGAACGAGGGCTGGGGACGACCTGCCGGTGCCGCTGGAACTGCTCGACAACCCAGCAACTTCAACACAACTAGTTTCGGCTAGGGAAGTTGAGGATCGGGAATTCTCGACTCGGCTGGAAGCAGCTGAGTACCTGAGTTCCATAATCAGTGGCCTGCAGGACGTGAATTACAATCGCGGTCTTTGGGCTTGGTTGGCCCTCTTCTATTTCGATCGCGTTTGTCCGCGTGACTCAGAGGATCAGCGGGTCGTTAAATCTGAGGCACTTTATATTCCTGGCACAGCGAGCTGGAGATATTATCGCCATCTACTCGCAGGACCATTTCGCGTTTATCAACTTTATGGGATCGAGGCCAACCTCCTACTGCAGGGACCTGTCGATCAGCTAAGCGATCTGATGGAGCAGTTTGCATCACGTCAGGAATTCATCACAAATCGGGCAATCATTGGTGCTGCCAATAGACTGTACTACGATCCTGAGAGGCAACGCCCGAAACGCGGAGCGGCATCGACCAAGAGAAAGCCTGGCACGGTTCGCAGATTTATTGACGTAGTGCAACAGTTCGATGTGACATATGACCTCTACGCTATGGAGCCAAGTCAACTTCTTAATCTCTTACCTCATGAATTCATACCGTGGCGGGCGGGTTCACCACCACTACTCTGAGCGAAAGAACGTCAGGAGCTCGTGAGACGTCAGCAGTTCGTTGGAAATAGGGGGAGACAGGGGGAAAATAGGGGGACAGAATGGACGATACCTAATCTCGGGCCGAACCTGGCACTCTTATCGGAAATCTTCCGTTGCTATAGGAAGTATTTTTGATCGACCACGCTTGTCGATGCAGGTGCGTCAAAGCCTGTTGCTTTTCAAATTCAGCGATTCCGGTGCCTTCCTCTCCTGATCTTTGGCAGCAACGCCAGATGGAACCGTTCCGCTGTTCCGCTCGAATTGAGTCACAAAACAGAATCGACCCGAAACCCATTGTGGGTATCGCCGCACAGCTTCCAGCGTGGCTTGGAGCGGTAGTTTTCATTCGGCGGGCGGGCGCAGTCGTGCCTACAGTGGGTATGAGGAGAACGCAAACGCGTGTGAAACTCGCGCCATTCTTGCCATCTTGGGATTACGCTTCCTCTTTGGTTCCAACTCGTTTTGCGTGTCAACGGGAATGGCATTATCTCGCAAACGACTGCAAATAATCGCGATCTCGGTACTCAAAGCCTCACCTTGGAGACGTTTTCAGCGAAGTGGTTCAAACTTTGCGTGCTTAGGGACGCCAATAAAATTATTAACTTAGCAAAATGAAAAATCAATGGAAGATTTCCAATAAGAGTGTCACGCTCGGGCCGGGATTAGGTATCGTCCAGTCTGTCCCCCTATTTTTCTGTCGCAGGGTCGAGCTACTATGTGCGTAAGTAGCAGATACAGATACACTTAGGATAGATCTCATATTATTCGTCGCCGAATGGGCTACGGGGATGGGGCATCTACCATAAACTGCCAATATTGTGCGCATACAACTTAAGTATGAACGGCGTATGCTTTAGTAATGACATTCGCTCAGATATTAGAGTACTTGACCCACCGCAGTTCGCATCGGGCGCCCGACAACGGCTCCTCGTCGTGTTTCGACGAAAATCAGAAGCCGGCCTGGGTTTACCGTTATAACAATCTGGACGTTGATGTAAGACAAGACCCATCCGTGCGAGCCCGGGCGCGAGTCGAAATCCCGTCGGGCCGAAATATTCTGCGCGCGGGACAAGTCGTGTCTAACATCGGCCTGGACCTCGACGTCGAGGGCCATCACATCCGACTTGAGGGTGTCGAATTGACGCTCATCGGGACCACCCGCACACCCGATTTGCCTGCGTCTCCGATGGAGCCGAGTTACTCTACCTTGCCGCCCTTAGTGATTGATGGCGCTGTGTCTTTCCCAAGATTTCCTGCGATCTGCGCTCCGTTGATCTAAGCCATGTGATGGCGGTGACTTCAAACGATCCATTGATGTGGATATGGGATCGAGCAGACTTGCCAAAACGTACTGTTGTGGGGATTACGCTGTATGCGGGGCCCTTCCCATGCAGGTGGAGCTATGGAGTCTATGAAACCAACCAGGCAGTGTCATATCGTTCTCTATAAACGGTTGCGTGAAACGCAATGGACCATACGCCACGGCTGGATTCCAACCGAAGACGGTGAAAGTCTTCGGCAGTATTTTTCGACCTTGCCCACATGTGGAGAATTCTATGTAGTCCCGAGCGAGCCTCGAAATAATACATTGCAGCTGTTTGGCGAGATTCGAACGGAGTTCGAAAATCCTGAAAATGACGGCGTATCAACATCTAAACAGCTCGAAGAGCGAAAGGCAGTCACCGCAGAGCTTCTAAGGCGTAACAAGGCGCGCGTCAAGCAAGAGGATCAGGGAGAGATTGAGCGAAGGGAACAGCTCCGACAAATTGCGACGACCATGCCAATTCCGCGCGATCCAGCTACAAGCGCAAAGCTACCATGAGAGCTGGTGGGAAGTAGGGGGACAGACGGGACGATAGCTAATCTCGGGCCGACCCTGACACTCTTATCGGAAATCTTCCGTTGCTATAGCAAGTATTTTTGATCGACCACGCTTGTTGACGCACGTGCGTCAAAACCTGTTGCTTTTCAAATTGAGCGATTCTGGGCCTTCGCCTCCTGATCTTTGGCAGCAACGCCAGATGGAACCGTTCCGCTGTTCCGCTCGAATTGAGTCACAAAACAGAAATCGACCCGGAACCATTGTGGGTATCGCCGCGCAGCTTCCAGCGTGCCTTGGAGCGGTAATTTTCATTCGGCGGGTGGGCGCAGTCGTGCCTACAGTGGGTATGAGGAGAACGCAAATGCGTGTGAAACTCGCACCATTCTTGCCATCTTGGGATTACGCTTCCTCTTTGGTTCCAACTCGTTTTGCGTGTCAACGGGAATGGCATTATCTCGCAAACGGCTGCAAAATAATCGCGATCTCGGCACTCAAAGCCTCAGCTTGGGAGACGTTTTCAGCGAAGAGGTTCAAACTTTGCGTGCTTAGGGACGCCAATAAAACAAAAGACTTAACCGCAAAACGGCAATCTGGAAACAAGATTCTGGCGCAATTTTGTTCTGGTGGTTGGAGAACTACAAGGATCAAATCAGCCTACTCATTCAAGCGTTACTGTTTCTGGCCACTATCATTCTGATTCGAGTGGGATGGAAGCAAGCTAAAGCCGCTGATTCTCAGGCGAAGGCTGCTGATGAGCAAGTCAGGGCGGCTAACGCCCAAGTCGTGGCGGCGAATACACAGGCGAACGAGATGCGCTTGCAAGGGCAAGCTGCCCGGCGCCCCTTTTTCAAGATTGATGAAGAAACCTCCTCTATTGATCAAGAAACCTCCTCTGCAAAGAGGGCAATTCTATGCAACGTCGGGCCTGGAGTGGCCCTGAAAACCACTTGGAGATTTCTGAATTCAGAACTGACCAACAAATTAACCTCGGGACCGTGGGGGTCGGGATGCCGTTCACCTTGTATTTCACAGGCCCGCTGACCGACGATGTAATAGAGTTTAACGGCCAATATGATTGACGGTCGCGGAATTCTCATTGAATGTGAGGACGCGGCTGGCAAATCTTATCGGACTGCCATTAAAAAAATTGACGGACGCTTTGAGGTGAAAAGAACGCATTGTGAACGCTGGATGCAGGTACTTCGCGGCCCGCTGCAGATACGAAATCAGCCCTCCAGAACATATTCCGGGATTTGAGTACCGCGCGACAGCTGTTGTCGAAGCCGCGCGGGATAGCCTCGTGATCGGCCCCGGATAGACCTGAATACGGCAAATAATTCTGAAACCCTACGACAAATAATTCTCGAAGCTACAGCTATAGGCCTTCGGCCCACCCGAGGAAATAAAGATCAGTAAAGGAGTTTTTCCCTTGAAGCCGGGGATGATTAGATGCGCCCGTGAGTATCCGTCAGTTGGCGCTAGTTGGGGCTGGGGAAGCATCCTTCACCAAGCGAAATCCAAGGTGATTGGTCCCTGTGCTCGGCTCGCCTTTGCCGCGCCCACCCGGCATGTAACGCGAACAATACTGATCTGTGCACAAGAACGAGCCGCCGCGATGGACCTTTTTCGGCAGGCCCGGCTCCGCGGGATCAAAGCTCTCCCTAGGCCCTGTGGGATTTACCGCGGCCGTTCCACTGTTCGCCAGCGTCTTGTAGTAGTCAGGCCGATACCAATCAGACGTCCACTCCCAAACGTTACCGGACATGTCATAGAGTCCATACCCATTGGGCGGGAACGAAGCCACCGGCGCTGCGCCTCAGGTAGCCATCCGCAGCCGTGTTGTGATCGGGGAAGCTCCCTTGGAATGTATTTGCCATGTACCTTGCCTGCCGGCTTGAACTCCCTTCCCCACGCATAAGGCTGACGGTCAAGTCCGCCACGTCCGGCGTATTCAAATTCCGCTTCCGTTGGGAGCCGTTCCTGCCCACCTGGCATATGCCTCAGCATCCTCATAAGCGATTTGTACTACTGGGTGGTTTTCCCGGCCTTTGATCGTGCTGCCTGGACCTTCCGGGTGCCGCCAGTCAGCGCCTTTCACATAGCTCCACCATTGCATCTGATCGTCCAAGGGCACGGGATGAGCGGGCGGCGTGAACACCACCGAACCTGCTACAAGATTCTCAGGCGGGGCATCCGGAAAGTCCTCGGCGCGGGGTTTACGTTCGGCAACGGTGACGTAATGCGTTGCGGCCACGAAGCGTGCAAACTGCGCGTTGGTGACGGTCGTCTTGTCAATCCAGAAGCCGCTCAGCCGTACCCGGTGCCACGGCCGGGCGTCGGTGAATTCCGGTTCATCGCTGCCCATCCAGAATTCCCCGGCGGGAATCCAGGCCATGCCGGCGGGCACCCGGCCGTGAGAGATCGCGCTATGTAGGCGCTTCCGCGGTGCAGATTGACCGTGAAGGGCGCTGTGGCCCGCCGGAAGCCAAGCTGGCGCAGAGAGAAACAGGACCAGCGCAAACCAATACCCCGCCGCCGGGCTGCTGCATCTCCGGATAAGAAATCGTGATTGTGACATGAAACCTCTCAAAGCGTGAGCGAAATTTCTTCATTTCTTCATTTGCTATCGATGAGGAGTCATTCGGACGGACCCCGGCGCTGAGCGACGCAAAGGACCGGAGGAGAGGCTAAGAATCCATGTGGTCTGGATTCTTAGCGACCTTCAGAACGACTCCAACTACCCTTACTGCGCCTTGAGGCAGTTCTTCCCAAAATTGGCCAGGATCACGTTTAGATCCGTAGCATTCGTCAGCCCATCGAAATTAAAGTCATACCAACTCGAACTATAGCCGGGACTCTCTGGATTATCCTGAAGGAACGAGGACCAATCCGCCACGTCTTTTGCGTTCACCCGCTTGTCTTCGTTTCCATCTCCGGGACAGGGTGGTTCCGACGACAGCGTCGATTGCAAAACGCCCAGCAGTTGGTTGTAGTTCTTCAACTGCGTCGCATCAAGACCAGCCGGGCAGCCTGCGGTAGGATTCCAAAGATTATCGGCGGCTTTGTCAATTTTTGGAATCGGACGTCCTCGTTGATCTCATAGAACTCGTTCGTGGTCACGTCCGATCCCGAAGAACTCGAACAGTCTGGTTCCATTTTCTGGACCAGCTTGAAATTATCGTTGCGTGTCGAAGTTTGTGCATCGGGCAGAATGCTGAGACCGGTGGAATTGTAAAGTCCGGAGTTCTGCACCGCGCAGCAGGAACCGAACTGCTGAGTACCCTGTGTCGGATTAGGACCGTACCAATCGCCGCCTTCGTACTCACAAACGCCCTTGTCACTAAAGACTTGGACACAGGTCGGTGGCGAGGTCAAGGGAATCACGCACGGCGGGGGCTGCTGATTGTTGAGGTGAATGTTGTTGCCCGTCTGGGTGAAGTTAGTCTGCCGGATACTTCCCTGGTCCGGATTGGTAAGATAGGGCAGCATGGAAGCGGAATCCAGAATGTGAGACTTCGGCACTGCTTTGTGAACGTCTATTCCTGCAATCTCCCCGAATAGCTGAAAAATATCGGTAACGTTCACCATCGAGGCCACGTCGCGGTCGGGTCCGCTGACCAGAGGACCGGAAACGATCAGAGGCACCCATACTCCGGTCTGATATACGTAGCCTTTTGCGCGATTTACATCGAAAGGCGCCTTCACACCTGGCGCGAATGTGCCGTTATCCCCCACAACAACCACCATGGTATCGGTCGTTTCGGGGTGATAATTCAGGCTGCCGTCGGAATTAGCGGTGGCTAATCCTGTTCCAATCAGAATCTGGCCAATTTCCGTGTCCATGGCTTCGATCATCTGGTTGCTCAGCACACGCGTCGCAAGTACGTTCCTCGGCTCGTTTCCTGTGCACTGGAAGCCGTTGGTAAGCTCTGACAGCGGGGGGAGAAGTGAATTGGGAGGCTGTTGATATGGCGTGTGCGCATCGGCAAAGCTGACGGTCGCCATCCACTTCCCGCCCTTGGCTTTCTCCGAATTGATCCAACTGATGGTCGCGGCCGTGGTTGCCTCTGATACGTAGCCCCGGGTCCGCGGATCTGTTAGAGGGAGCGCCACCACGGAGCCATCGGGATTATTAAAGACCCTGTTCCAAACGTAATACCCGTTGTCTTGATTGAAGTTCACACCAGCCGGCGGGCTCGATTGGCATACTTGATTGGGGACAAAGATGCCTCCTTGTTCCACGCATACCTTTCCCGGCGTCCGATTCGCCGCGTTTTTAGAGATTACCGCGCAACTGTTGCTCACGGTGTAGCAGGCGCCGCTGTCCGCTCCGTTGGCAAAATTTGCATTCGGCACAAACCCGCAGGTATAGGTGCCGGCAGGGGCAACACCGCCCGCAGTGGTATCGATGGGGTGCGGCGCTCCTTCAAGAAATCCGTCGAAAAAGTCCCATCCCAATGCATGTGGTGTGGCTTGACCGAAGGGATTGAAGGTTGGTCCGGCAAGGTGAAACTTGCCAAACATGGCGCTATCGTAGTTGCGCCTTTTGAGCAGCTTCGGCATCGTAGCTTCATACGGCGATACCTGCGAATTGGCCAGATCGTCATCCAGAATGGCGCCGTACACCTTGGTGCGCAGGGGAAAGCGTCCCTCAAAGAATATGGCGCGGCTCGGCGAGCACTCCGGCATCGCCCAAACATTCCTGAATCGCACCCCGGCGCGCGCAATGGTATCTATATTCGGCGTGCCTGGCGGGGTCAATCCGCCATAGCCGAATATCCTCATCTGATCGATGCCCACATCGTCCATGATGATGAAGAGAATGTTTGGACGGGACGCAGCGCTGTCTCCACCCGCTTGCAACGCGGCTGCGGCCGCCAGATTCTTCACCCCGGCCACGGCGGCCTTCTGCGCGCTGGAAATCAACGGCGCGGCCAACAGCATGATTACGGCGAGAGGGCTGAACAGGCGTTTCATGGTCTTCTCCTGCGTTTCAAACTGAGTCTGAGTGCTGCCAGGACAAGGCTGTTGGTTTTCCCGCCGGTTCCGCTACCTGGCTCTCCCGCCGCCACAAACTCTTTCGCAGTGGCGGCGTTTCCGGCGCAGAAAACTTCCTCCTGGGAACGAGCGTGCTCAAGCCAGACAGGAAATTCCGGAGGATCGGAATAAGAGACCCGAGTGCTGGAATGGAACGTCGTTCAATGGATTGTGTGTTTTGGCCCGGAGCCGGAAGCCGGATGGTACTGGACGGTAAAGATTAGTTGGCCGTTCAACCCGGTGCATGAAGAGAGCGATGGAAAGAGAGATCAATGCCCCGGGCGCGCGATCACTATATTCGCTAATGCCGGCTGGTGTCAATATGGCTGAGACAAATCATGCCTCAGAATTCCAAGCTGATTCTCGCCCCAGGGAGTTCGCGATGCTCAATCATCAAGCTCAAGAAAGCCTCGCATCGCGCGGTCCACGGTTTTCCGAGCGACTCTTTGATCGCGGAGCGCGTCGGCAATCGATTGTGGATCGCCTCGATGAATTGGCCATAACCATAGTCGTGCAGCAGGCCGACAATACCAATCCGATTGCCGAACCATAAAAATAATAGGTTCTCTTCTATCTGTCGCGCTGTACTCTCCAGAAACTCGCTATGGAGTGTGCGGTGATGCGACGACTTGGAAGCCGAGTTGAGCAGCCTTTTTGTGTAAGTATTGAAGCTGCTGGTCTCGCTGCCTTTGCTCATAGAACTCGGTTCCGCGATCCAGGTAGTCTTGTCCGAACTTGAGCATGCGGTAGAAGAGGATGGCCAAGGTGCGGGCCATGGCGGTGATTGCTTTAGGTGGACCAAGACGGCTACGAAGGCGACGGAACTTCGCACCGAGATAGCTTTGGCTTGTCCGAAGCGTGGAGGCAGCCATGCGGAAAGCGGTAGCTGCACGATGGACAACCTTCCGGTTTCGCTTCTTGAGAATTCTCCCTCCGCTCAACTCATTGGAGCAAAATAATCGCGATCTCGGCACTCAAAGCCTCAGCTTGGGAGACGTTTTCAGCGAAGAGGTTCAAACTTTGCGTGCTTAGGGGCGCCAATAAAACAAAAGACTTAGCTTCAAAACAATAATCTGCAAACAAGGTTTTGTCGCAAGTTTGTCGCAAGTGGCTTGATAGCCTCGCTTGGAATGGCCGCTGACCGATTGAAGTCGCTGTTACCCTGCTGTAATGACTGGCAAACTGTTCTGGTGGTTGGAGAACTACAAGGATCAAATCAGCCTACTCATTCAAGCGTTGCTCTTTCTGGCCACTATTATTCTGATTCGAGTGGGATGGAAGCAAGCTAGAGCCGCTGATTCTCAGGCGAAGGCTGCTGATGAGCAAGTCAAGGCGGCTAACGCCCAAGTCGTGGCGGCGAATGCACAGGCGAACGAGATGCGCTTGCAAGGGCAAGCTGCCCGGCGCCCCTTTTTCAAGATTGATGAAGAACCCTCCCCTGCAAAGAGGGCAATTCTATGCAACGTCGGGCCCGGAGTGGCCCTGAAAACCACTTGGAGATTTCTGAATTCAGAACGGACCAACAAAATTAACCTCGGGACCGTGGGGGTGGGGATGCCGTTCACCTTGTATTTCACAAACACGCTGGCCGACGATGTAATAGAGTTAACGGCCAATATGATCGACGATCGCGGAATTCTCATTGAATGCGAGGACGCGGCTGGCAAATTTTACCGAACTGCCATTAAAAGAATTGACGGACGTTTTGAGGTGAAAACGAACGCATTGTGAACGCTGAACGTCGCGTACCAATGCGGCTCACTTTTCCATCTCGGGCCTGACACTCTTATCGGAAATCTTCCGTTGCTATAGGAAGTATTTTTGATCGACCACGCTTGTCGACGCAGGTGCGTTAAAACCTGTTGCTTTTCAAATTGAGCGATTCTGGGCCTTCCCCTCCTGATCTTTGGCAGCAACGCCAGATGGGACCGTTCCGCTGTTCCGCTCGAATTGAGTCACAAAACAGAATCGACCCGAAACCCATTGTGGGTATCGCCGCGCAGCTTCCAGCGTGCCTTGGAGCGGTAGTTTTCATTCGGCGAGCGGGCGCAGTCGTGTCTACAGTGGGTATGAGGAGAACGCAAACGCGCGTGAAACTCGAGTCTTCTTCTGCTGCGTCGAGCTCCTGCTGATAAGCTAGCTGCATGGCGAAGGCTTTCGTCGAGATTAGTTTTAATCTCATCCTGGCTTTTCAGTCCCTCAGGTATGGTTTTTGGTTGAAGTCGGCGATATTGGTAACACAACCGAGATATGGGTTCCTTGGCCAAGCTGACTATCAGCGCTGATGCGGCCTTTGTATGCCTCAACGATAGATTTCGCAATGGCAAGCCCCAGTCCGAAACCTCCTGTTGCTCTGGAACGCGAGGGATCGGCTCGGTAAAAGCGATCGAAAATCTGCGTTACTTCAGAATCGGGAATGCCGCACCCTGAATCTGATACCGATACGGTAACGTTATCTCCCTCGGTACGTAGTAGCACAGCCACCGTTGAATCCCGCGGGCTGTATTGAACCGCATTTTCCAGAAGATTGATCCAGACGAGTTCCAGATCGGCGGGGTCCGCACGGATCAATACCACCTCATCAAATGAGAAGTCGATGTGAACATCACGCGCCGAGGCAAGTTCAGCCATGCGTGCGATAGCCAGTTCACAAGTGTAGGCTAAATCGATTAAGTCCAACTCGCGCTGAATTCCATCCGCCGCCCACTGCTCGACTCTGGCCAATCGAAGCATGCGGCTGAGCAGTGTCTCGAGACGGTCACAATCCTCGCTCATAAGCGCGAGGCCATGATGATACTCCTCAGCTTGGCGTGGCTTGTTTAGGAGTGATTGCAAGGTGGATTTGAGGATGGCCAGTGAAGTCTTGAGTTCATGTGCAGCGTCTCCCAGGAATTCGCGTTGATTGGTGAAGGCCCGCCGCAGGCCGGCAAGGACCGTCTCAATCGCAGCTATCAGCGGTTCAAGTTCAACCGTGGATTTTGCCTGCTCCGATGGCTGGAACTGCCAATTATGCACAGAGATGGACCGTGCCGTGGATGCCAAATCATTCAGCGGCGTCAAAGCCCGGCGAATGCTCCAAATGGCTAAAATAAGCGTGGGAACCAGCAGCCCAAGGCTGGCAAATGCAATGGATACCGCCAACGCAGTGATCCTCTGCGCGATATCCATTGTAGGTGCGGCATAGATGACGTTCAGTTTAGGAAGAGGTTGTAGCTTTCCCGCGCCAGTGTCGGGAATGACGATGTTGCGCAAGATAATGGCCCGATAAGCTTCTCCCCGCACCTTGAAATTCCAGTAATGAACGCGCGCAGGTATATTGTTGAAAAGCGAAGGATAATAGTTAGCGGAATGCCTCTCGAAGCCCCCATGGTCGCTTTGCAGGAGATAGATGTCTTTATGAACATTATGAGGAGAAGGAGGAACCTTCGAAGAGGCGAACTTCAGTCCTGGGCTTCCGTCGCTGGGGTAGTAGACCAGCGCGGCTATACTCTGCACGCGTCCTTCCAGATACACATCAAAGGCGGACCGAATGTAATAACGTGAAAAAGAGCTTCCAATGATGAGTAGTCCAGCAGCAAGCAACAATTGAGACAACACTACAGCGGTTATAAGGCGCTTATTGAGAGAGAATTTGTTCATTCTTTCCCGCGCTTTTTCATAACCGGTTCGCCTTGGAGGCGAAGCGCATAGCCGAGTCCGCGAACAGTATGGATCAGTCTCTCAGCCGCAATTCCATCGATCTTGCGGCGCAAGCCGGAGATATAAACTTCAATGACATTGCTGAATTTTTCCCAATTGTAATCATAAAGATGTTCAAGGAGTTCCGTCTTAGAAACCAGAGCGCCACGGCGATGCGCGAGATACTCGAGTAACCGATACTCCATATTGGTTAATATGACGGGCTTGCCGTTGACGTCCACTCTGCGGCTCGCGCTGTTTAACGTCAAAGCACCAATATGAATGACAGAAGAGGACTCGCCAAGACCTCGCCGAATCAGGGCTTTGCAGCGTGCAACGAACTCTCCCAAATCGAAGGGTTTCGTGAGGTAATCATCTGCTCCTGCATTGAGCAGTATTACTACGATTTCCTTTTCGTCACGAGCAGTTAAGATCAGAATCGGCGTCCTATGGCCATGCTCGCGGTACTTCCTGAGCAATTGGAGCCCGCTCAGCTTGGGAAGCATTAGATCCAGTATCAACAAATCATAGGCGCTGGATTCGGCCATAAAGAGTCCCTCCTGGCCATCCAGAGCGACATCCACTGCGCATAATGCACTGTCTCGCAAAGTGCCTGCTAGGTTTTCTGCTAGCCGCTTCTCGTCTTCGATGATCATAACGCGCATAGCTATTGGCCGCACTCAGTATTGGCGACTGCAATACTGAGTGTTTCTGGACGGAAGTCACAAATGATAGCTTTTTGCAAGTATCACCCTATTAGCTGCGTCGAAGCAAAGGGCTGAGCATGTGGATGTCGGGCAATTTTTCGATGTTGAAGACCATATCGATCAATTGCTGACATTTCGCCGAGCCTAGGAATGGCGTCATCAGGTCGCTGGCCTTCTCTACCAGTTCATCATGAGTCATGGGATTCCGGACCGTGCCACGTACCGCATCAACGCGCTGGGTAAATTGTGTGCCATCCTTAAGCGTCACCTCCACAATAGCTACCAATTGCGGATACAGGTGTTCAAGTTCCTCGTCAGGCACAAGCTGCACCTTGGAACGCACAGCGAGGATTGCCGGATCCTGCATGCGTGCCTTGTCGTGCACCGTCCTGAAAGATACTGTCTTGTCAATCAGCATCACGGCGATCAGGTGCTGTAGGGAGATATCCGGCATATCACGGTTGTTTACCGTCTTGGCCTCGCTAGTGGCGACTCGCACTATCACCTTCTGTACCTGATCGGTCTGAAAGGGGTGTTGTTTCATGATGAGTTCCAGGGCATCGAGGGGCGCCTGGATAGGAGAACCTACGGTCCATTTCTTGATATTTGTCCTGGTGATTTCGTAGCGCTCGCCCAGCTTGTCGATCAGCCCGGCGGGATCGGCATTCGGCGCAAATGCCATGAGAAAATTGTCAGAGCCCGAGAAGATATCATCCACTCCGGTAGAGCCCAACTGAATCAGCAGAGCGGCGGTCACGCCGTTGCGTGCAGGGAAGCCGCCGAAGACAAGTGACTTCTCGATGTGCTGGGTATCTCGCTGCCAGGCGGCGATACCCGACGCTTGCTGGGCAGCATAGTCGAGCACCCAACCCATCTGCTGGGCATTCAAACCTGCCGCGCAACCCGCCGCCGCCGATGCCCCAAAAGTATTGGCAATGCTATGCGTGCTGCGGTGAGTACCCATTTGAAATTCCAGGCCGCCCAACGTCATCGTAACCCGGGCGCCGATGTCGTAGCCCAGGGCAACAGCTCGCACAAAGCGTGTTCCGCTGATGCTGAACTTCTCGCCGGCGGCTAGAGCTGCGGGAACTACAGCACAACCAGGATGCGAATGCGAGGGAGAGTGCGAATCGTCGGTCTCATCGGAATGAGCCAGCATGCCATTTGCGATGGCCGCTTCAATTGGCCCGCAGAGCACTTCAGAACCGACAACGGTAGCCACCTTCTCTCCACCATAGGCATGTGCGAACTTAAGTGCTACTTTCGCTGGAGGCAGATCGGCACCGGAGATCATTGCCGCCATCGTATCCAGGATGTGCTGCTTTGCCTTCTCCGCCACCTCACTCGGAAGCGGGCGATCGCCAGCCTCGCTCATATATCTGCTGAGCGTTGCGGTCGAGCCCCTAGAAGCTTCTGTATTCGACGGCTCTGCTCGCGCCACCACCTCGCTCGGCCACACCGGCACAGTTGCGGCCGCCATCATCCAACCTGCCCCTCGCAATACGTTGCGCCGAGTCAGATGATTCTTTTCCTCTTCCATTGACTGATGTCCTCCGTTGGCTCTTCCAGTTTTATTTCAAGCACTGCTCATATCATCCAACCCGGGTTCTTGCCAAGGATCCCAGTTTGTGAAGAGCAATTGCGATGGACATCTTATGGGCACCAGCCGTCGACCATCATTCCATAAAAGAGGCGGCAAACGCCATATTATACTCAAGCCGAGCAATATATTAGTTCGCACATTAAGCCAACCTTAAATCGGAATTTTTCTTCTGAGATCAATGCTCGCAAGCGCAGCCATAAGCAGTTCAGAAGAGAGATCCGAGTCCCGAGATAACCAGAGCAAATCGGCATTGTTTGTTTCTTCAAAGATCATCGAGGCGAGATTGTCAGCCTTCCTCGATCCGGTTCTCTTGGCCAAGAAGGCTCCAATTCTAGCGGGCGATTTAGGTGCGTTGCTCTGCGATCCTGAGCAGCTCTTCAGGTTGTCTTCAGCTTCTATTGGCTAATTTCACAATCGTGGTCCGCTAATGGACCGCAATCCAAGTCGTCGAGGACTCGCAGCATCCCTAAGGAGAAGAATGAAAAAGATCATTGCAACTGTCGGATTTTGTCTTGTTGGCCCTGCATTGGCCGCCGTCGCGCAGGCAAACGCCCCTCTTAAGCTGGTTACAAAGTACGACATGCCGGCCGAAATCAAGGGCCGCTTCGATCATCTGGCAGCTGACCTCAAAGGAAACAGGCTCTTCCTCGCTGCGGAGGGTGCCCATCAGGTGCTGGTGTTCAATCTCCACGATGGAAAATTCTTGCATTCGATTTCAGGCATCGATATACCCCATGCAATCTTCGTGCGTGAGGATCTCGATCGCATTTACGTTACGGATGGCGGCCCAGGCGCACTCAGGATCTATGACGGCAAGACATATCAGCTTCTAAAAACTGTGCCGCTCAAACCGGACGCTGATTCTATCGGCTACGATGCTCAAACACATTATCTTTATATCGACAATGGCGGTGGCGACGCGCACGATGCGTTTTCGATGCTCAGCATTGTCGATACCACGAGCGGCGACAAAATAGCTGATATCAAGATTGACGGCGATACCCTCGAAGCCATGGCCCTGCCAAAATCCGGCTCTACGATGTACGTGACTAACCGGGCGTTGAGCCAGGTTGCGGTAGTCGATCGGAAAGCGCGTTCTGTGGTGACAAGCTGGCCGATCACGATGGGAAAGACGAACGTTGCCATGGCTCTCGACGAGGCAAATAACAGGCTTTTCGTAGGAGCCCGCAGCGGCTCGGTTATAGTGTTTGACACGCAAACCGGTAAGGAACTCCAGTCGCTCCCGATTGCCAAGAATATAGACGAACTAATCTTCGATCCCACAAGCAAACGCATCTACGCTTCGTGCGCCGCCGGGTCTACGTCGGTCTATTACCAACAGGATCCTGACCATTACAAACTACTTGCAGAGGTCCCCACCGGCCCCGGTGCGAAGAACGAGCTGCTGATTCCGCGACTGAAGCGCTATTTTGTTGTCGTTCCTCCTCAGGCAAACTCGCGTGGACAGGTCTATGTGTATCAAGTGCAGTAACACGTAGAGATCGGTCAAGCGTATCCGCTGGCCGGTAACATGTGCCGGCTCGCCCGCACCACGCTTAGGGAATAGTATGAGTTTTCATCGGAAGTTAGGAGCATCGTATCTGGGCTTAACTTAGAGTCACCGAAGTTTATGTATTAATAAGAGGTTCTAACTTCAAACGATTCCCTTTAATGCCCCGTGTCCGCGTCTTTGCACCGGGCAGATAGAACCAAGGGAAAAGGCATCATGGATTTATCATCATCGGACGTACTGACAAGGGACCAGGAGACGCGGGGCTGGCAGTTCGCCGTGGCCTCAGGCATTCTGGGCTGGGTCCTGGATGCCTTTGATTTCTTTGTCGTCATCTTTCTTTTCGACACGCTGGCGAGCAACTTCCATGTGAGTAAGGCGGCCATCGTCTATACGCTCACTCTCACGCTGGCCATGCGCCGAGTGGGGGCGTTGCTCTTCGGCTCGCTGGCAGACCGTTTCGGCCGCAAGCGCCCGCTGATTGCCTGTGTGCTGTTCTTCTCGACCATCACCGTCCTCAGCGGCTTCGCTCCCAACTACATCTTCTTCCTGATAATGCGCGGACTATACGGCATCGGAATGGGCGGCTATTGGGGCGTCGGAGCCTCGTATGCCATGGAAAGCGCCCCACGCCGCCGGCGCGGATTGCTTTCCGGGTTGATGCAGGGCGGCTATCCTTTTGGCTATCTGCAGGCGGCTGTGGCCATGCAAACGGTACTGCCGGCCTTTGGATGGCGCGCTATGTTCGTGGCCGGCTCCAGCGTCACAGTGCTCATTGTTATCCTTACTCATTTCGCGCCTGAATCAGAATCCTGGAAGCTGCATCACCCACCGTCGCTGGGCAAGATATTCCGCGCCCTATTTCAGCATATTGGTGTCTTTGCCTACCTCTTACTGGTGATGGCCGCGATGAATTGCCTCTCACACGGCACGCAGGACCTCTATCCGGACTTCCTGAAGTCCGTTCCCGGAATGCTGGGACAGAAGCTTTTTGGCATGAAAATGCTCTACGGTATTCCGATCGTCTATAACATCGGCGCGGTCGTTGGAGCGCTCTTCTTCGGCCACATTTCGGAGAAGATTGGCCGCCGCCGCTCCATCATGCTGGCGCTGCTGATCTCGCTCGTCTCCATTCCGGCGTGGGCTTTCGGCTCATCTTTGCTGGGCCTGGTGCTTGGCTCTTATTTCATGCAGACCGGCGTGCAGGGGGCGTTTGGCGTGATTCCCGCACATCTCAACGAACTGTCGCCCGACGCGGTTCGCAGTCTTTTCCCGGGATTCGTCTATCAACTGGGTGTGCTCATCGCTTCGCCCGCGGTGTCATTTGAATATACCCTGCGCGACCACTTCGGTTACCCGTGGGCGCTGACAGCCTTTGAAAGCTGCGTGATCGTCGCTCTGCTCTTCATCTTCGGCTTCGGTCCGGAGCGGCTGGGCCGCAACTTCCACATCCGCGAAGGCAGCGAAAACTCAGGTGCGGCGGAAACCATATCGACGCTCGAAACAAGAATGTCTTAAGTAATTCCCCACCTAAGAAGCTGTTGCAGCTTCGTCGAAGGCATAACTTTATCAGCTGCGTTGAAGTAAGGGGCTGAGCGTGCGGATGTCAGTCAATTTGTCGATGTTGAAGACCGTGTCGATCAATCGCTGACATTTCTCCGATCCCAGGAATGGCGTCATTAGGTCGCTGGCTTTCGCCGCCAATTCCTCATGAGTCATCGGATTCTCGGCGGAGCCGCGTACCGCATCAATGCGCTGGGTGAAGTGCACGCCATCCTTAAGCGTCACTTCCACGATGGCTACTCGTGCCGGATATAGACGTTCAAGTTCCTCGTCGGGTATAAGCTGCACCTTGGAACGCACAGCGAGGATTGCCGGATCCTGCATGCGTGCCTTGTCGTGCGCTGTCCTGAAGGATACCGTCTTGTCAATCAGCATCACGGCAATCAGGTGCTGCATACAGATATCCGGCATGTCACGGTTGTCCACAATATGAGCTTCGCCCGGATCGACTCGCACTATCACTTTCTGTATTTGGCCGGTCTGAAAGGGATGTTGTTTCATGATGAGTTCCAAGGCATCGAGGGCCGCCTGCATAGGAGAACCTACGGTCCATTTCTTGATATTTGTCCTGGTGATTTCGTAGCGCTCGCCCAGCTTGTCGATCAGCCCGGCCGAATCGGCATTCGGCGCAAATGCCATAAGAAAATTGTCCGAGCCGGAAAAGATATCATCCACTCCGGTAGCACCCAACTGAATCAGCAGAGCGGCGGTCACGCCGTTGCGTGCAGGAAAGCCGCCAAAGGCAAGCGATTTCTCGATGTGCTGGGTATCTCGCTGCCAGGCGGCGATACCCGACGCTTGCTGGGCAGCATAGTCGAGCACCCAACCCATCTGCCGGGCATTCAAACCTGCCGCACAACCCGCCGCCGCGGATGCCCCAAAAGTATTGGCAATGCTATGCGTGTCATGGCTGGTCGCTGTCTGATACTTTAAGCCACCCAACGTCATCGTAACCCGGGTGCCGATATCGTAGCCCAGGGCAACGGCTCGCACAAAGCGTGCTCCGCTGATGCTGAACCTCTCGCCGGCGGCCAAGGCTGCAGGAACTATGCCGCAGCCGGGATGCGACTGGGAGGGGGAGTGAGAATCGTCAGTCTCATCGGAGTGAGCAAGCATGCCGTTCGCCATGGCTGCTTCAATCGGTCCGCAGAGTACGTCAGTGCCTACAACGGTAGCTACTCTTTCTCCGCCATAGGCATGCGCGAACTTAAACGCTATTTTCGCTGGCGGCAGATCCGCCCCGGAGATCATTGCCGCAATCGTATCCAGGATGTGCTGCTTTGCCTTCTCCGTCACCTCACTCGAAAGCGGGCGATCGCCAGCCTCGGTCATATAGGTACTGAGCGTGGCGATCACGCCCGCAGAAGCTTCGGTATTCGACGTCGCGGCTCGTTCCACCACCTCGCTCGGCCATGCCGGAACTCTTGTTGCCGCCATGACCCAACCTGTCCCCAGCAATAAGTTGCGCCGAGTCAGGATCCCATTTTGTACCAATGGCCACCGATTCACTGCCTGCTCCTGTAACAAGGTTTCTGAACGACGATTTCTATCGCGGTACTTCGAGATCTCGCGAACAGCTTCTCCATGACAAATCAAAACTATTGCAACATGGTAGCTCTTAGGGCTCCCGAATGACGACCCTTTCATTAAATAATCATGACAATACTCATTCTGCCTTATTAAAGCATTCGAAGTTGCGATCTGACGACGATGATCCCAATCTTAAATGTTGTTTGCAAATGCCGGGTGACTGTCGCGTGATCAGGCGCGGAATACTCGTTAAGCCCGGCCCACAGCACCACCCAAAAAAAAGACTCTCTTTAAGGTTGGCTTAATGTACGAACCAATATATATCGGTTCGCCGTCAACCGGGCATTACAAAGCGCATGCAAACCCCCATCAGAGAAACCGCGGAACAGGGGCATTCTATTCCGGCTTAGACATGGTGCACAGGGGCTTAAAACAGAACGCATAGTCAGTGAGCGCTCGATCTCACATATACATGCGATGGATTGAGGAGGGTACGTGTGAAATCGTCATTTTACGTCTGTGTCATATCGCCCATCCTAGCGATTCTTCTCCTTTTGTATTCCTTAAATCTAGATGCGCAAGTCTCGGGAGGGACAATTCGGGGAACGGTCACTGACCCAACCCAGGCCATATTACCAGGCGCCGCTGTCACCATTCGGAGCCTTGCGACCAACGTCAAACACCAGGTAAGAACAAATAATAGCGGCATTTACATCGTCCCCGATCTTCTTCCCGGAATCTATTCCGTGGCAGTAACCGCAGCTGGATTTACAACCCAAGTCCAGACCGGCGCGGAGCTGCAAGTTGGCGCCGAGTTGGTGTTGAATTTTACTCTGGTTCTCGGCAGCCGAACTGAAACAGTCGACGTTAGCACGACGGCTTCCTCCGTGGAACTTGGCACCTCGGAAGTTAGCGGAGTAATTGGCACAGAGCGGATTACACAGCTGCCACTCAATGGCAGGGACTGGAGCCAGCTGGCTACACTCGAGCCCGGCGTGTCGGCGATAAGAGGGGAACAAGCGACCAACAACCGAATCCAGCAGGGGTCGGGACAACAGATGAGTATTTCCGGCGGGCGGCCCTGGCAGAACAATTATCTACTCGACGGCATCAGCATCAACGACTATGCCAATGGAGCTCCAGGCAGTGCTCTGGGCGTAAGTCTTGGCGTCGATGCGATTAAGGAATTCTCGGTGGTCTCAAGCAGCTACCCGGCGCAGTTTGGACGATCATCGGGTGGAATCATCAACGCAGCCACGCGCTCCGGTGAGAACAGCCTGCACGGCTCTGTCTACGAGTTTCTCAGGAACAGCGCTCTTGACGGCAGCAACTATTTTGACACAGTAAAGCCGTCCTTTAAACGCAATCAATTTGGTGGGTCGCTCGGCGGCCCCATTCGCAAGAACCGAGCGTTCTTCTTTGGAGACTACGAAGGCGTGCGGCAAAACCTCGGTGTCACTCAAATTTCATTGGTTCCATCTGCGAATGCGCGTCAGGGAATTCTTTCAACAGGCAATGTCACTGTGGATCCGACCGTTTCCAAGTTCATTAGCGCTTTTTATCCGCTCCCAAATGGCAAGCTGACAAGCTCGGGAGATACTGGGCAGTACAGCTTCGCCGGGCCGGATATCAGCTCGGAAGATTTCTTTACCACGAAAGAAGACTTGCAGTTCTCACAAAAAGACAGCATGAACGTCACCTATCTCTTCGATCGCAGCAACGCCACTCAGCCCGATGAACTCAATAATAAACTGTTTGCATACGCTGTAAACCGAGACATTGGAACACTTGAAGAAGATCACACATTCGGACCTCAGTTGTTGAACACGGCCCGGATAGGCCTCAATCGCGTAGTCGCGAACGAAGGAAATACAGTACCCGTCAATCCCGCGACCGCAGACACCGGATATGGCGCCGCACCGGGGAATTTTGCCCCGAGTGTAACGGTGCCAGGGCTGGTAAGTTTTACCGGAGGAGTAAACGGCTTTTCAATACACAAGTATTGGTATAACTCATTTCAAGGAAGCGACAATGTCTTCTTGACAAAAGGAAGACAATCCATGCAGTTTGGCTTTTCCGTCGAACGAATCCAGAACAATGAGTATGCGGTCGCGGGCCCCACAGGCGCATTCAAGTTCGGCTCATTACCCAGCTTTCTAACCAACAAGCCCCAGTCGTTCGAAGGAGTGCTCCCCGGGCATCTTTCAGAGCGCGGCATTCGTGAAACGATCCTGGGTTTTTATGTCCAGGATGACGTCAAGCTTGCGCCTAATTTAACGGCAAACCTGGGTATCCGCTATGAATTTTCGACAGTCCCGAGTGAAGTCAATGGGAAGCTGTCAAATCTGTTAAATGTCACTGACGCTTCCCCGCGTTTAGGCAACCCCTTCTTTTCAAACCCGACTTACCGGAATATTGAGCCGCGTGTTGGGTTTAGCTGGGATCCTACCGGTAGCGGGAAGACCGCTGTTCGCGCTGGATTCGGGATGTTTGACATTTTACCGCTCCCCTATCTATTCGAACTGGTGACGGAGTTCAGTTCTCCATTTTTCGCGCAAGGTACTATAAACACTCTTCCACCTGGGACGTTTCTCACGGGAGCATACGACCTGATTGCCGGAAACTCCAACACCTTACGCGGCGCATATGTGCCACAGCATCCGCCTCGCAACTACGTCATGAACTGGAACCTCAACATACAAAGGCAGATAGCGAATAACTTAACCGCCTTTGTCGCCTATGTCGGATCTCACGGTGTGCATAACGTATCGCCTTCCGACGATATGGATTCGACCGTGCCGACTCTTAACTCAACCGGCTTATATTACCCGGTGAACGGCAATCGTCTGAATCCGAACTTTGGCCGCATTGGAGGAGTGTTGTGGACCGGCAGCTCTATATTCCATGCGTTGGAGACCAAAGTTACCCAAAATATGAGACATGGAGTTCAGGTCCAGGGAGCATATACGTGGAGCAAGAGCATTGATACAAGTTCCACCTCCGTAGGGTCGGATGCTTTTTCAAATGCCCTTGTGGGCTTGCAATGGTTTTATCCAAGCGTCAACCGTGGACTGTCGGATTTCGATGTCCGCCACAATTTTACATTTCATAGCGTTTGGGATATAGGAGGCCCTGTTGACGCAAACACACACGGAGGCTTCACGACAATGCTATTACGCGGTTGGGAATTGGGCACTATTGCGCAACTCAGCAGCGGCGTGCCTTTCAATCCTATCCTTGGCGGGGATCCAACAGGGCAGCTTACGACGAATGTTCAAGACCTTGTCGATCGTAAATGCAATACCTTGGTCAATCCCGGAAACCCGCGCGAGTATATTCACATTCAGTGCCTGGCATTTCCAAACCCGGTCAACCGCTATGGCAACTTGAGACGCAACGCTTCTATTGGGCCGGGCCTGATTAGTATAGACGGATCTGGAATTAAAAATACTCGTATCGGGGAGAAGGTCAATGTCCAATTTCGGGCAGAGGCTTTCAACGTAATTAACCATGCCAACTTTGCGCCGCCAATCGATAATCAGGTGGTGTTTGATGCTAATGGAGCGCCGGTAGCGGGCGCCGGACAAATTGATACGACGCAAACCCCTGCTCGGGAGATTCAGTTCGGTCTCAAAGTGAGCTTTTAGATGCGTTGCGACAGACCGCAGATATGCCGCACGGTGAACTCAAAAACAATAGGGAGATCGTTATGAAGCTTTTCCGAATGCCGGCCTCCGCGGCGTTGACGATGGTCTATGCGGCCGCTGCAATCACGACCGTAACAGTGGCGCACGCGTCAGCATCTGCCGGCCACGAGCCTCCGTTGAAGCTAGACAAAACGATTACTCTACCAGGGACAGTCAAGGGTCATTTTGATCATTTGATCGTAGATTTGAAGACCGATCGCCTCTTTGTTACCCCTGAAGATTTTCACGCGGTGCTTGTCATTGATTTGCCGAGTGGGCGAGTAATTCATGAAATTAAGGGGATCGAAAAGCCACATGCAATTCTGTTTAGAAGCGATATAGGTAAGCTATATGTCACCGATGGGGAAGACGGCTCTGTGAAGGTGTTTGACGCCAACACGTATCATCTTGAGCATCGAATTGGCCTGCTCAAGGACGCTGATTCGATGGGCTACGACTCAGCAACCAAGTACCTTTATGTTGATAATGGGGGAGGGGGAGCCGGGCAGAAGTATTCGATGCTTAGCGTGATTGATACGACAGCAAATCGTAAAATAGCTGACATTAAGATCGACGGCGACACGTTGGAGGCAATGGCCCTCGATGTAAACAGGCCTCGAATGTATGTTAACAACCGGGATAAGAATCAGGTTGTTGTTGTCAATCGGTTGACCCGACGAGTGATCGGCTCCTGGCCGTTGACCATGGGGAAGACAAACGTTGCTATGGCCCTGGACGAACCTCATCAGCGCTTGTTTGTCGGTTGCCGGAGTGGGCAAATTATTGTGCTCGATTCAAATACAGGCAAAGAGCTACAAGCCCTGCCGATTGCAAAGGGCGTAGACGATCTGGCTTATGATGAGGCCAGCAGACGCTTGTATGCGGCTGGAGACGGGTCCGCGACCGTATACGGGCAAACCGATGCAAACGACTACCGTTTATTGGGAAATGTTCCTACCGGCCCGGTAGCGAAGACTGCCCGGTTGGTTCCGGAGAAAGGGAGATATTTCGTAGCTGTTCCTCAGCACGGAACCCAGAATGCATCCATTCTCGTCTTTGGGTTGACCAACGTGCCAATTTTCAATGAGAGGGCCGCCGCCCCAGCGTACAAGGTCAACGCACCCGCCGCAGAGCGCCTCGTTATGGAGACACTATCTGCGCATCCGTTTCTTCGGAAACTGGGCTTACATGGAATTGCTCCAAATCATAAGGTAAGCGTGATCCTAGCGAACGGTAACACTGGGAAGTTGGGCAAGGCGACCACGGAAAAGGATTTTTCAGATATCAACGGAGGCAAAACGTATTGCTATAAGGACGACGATGGATTGTTCTATGACATGAAGCTTCCTATGGTCGACGCATCAGGGCGCAAGATCGGTCTTCTCGTCATGGAAATCCCATTTACTGCTGCACAAAATTCGGCTGATGCTATTCGGGAAGCCGAGGGTATCCGGAAAGAGATGGCGTCGCAGATTCCTGATCTTGGTTCACTATTTAAACAGTAGACCTATGGAAGGTGCAGTCGAAAGCGGTTTAGAACACTACTTACCGGTGAGGAGGGCATATAAACATAACCGCGGTCTGCGGATACAACTTGGGTGACTTCCGCAAGTCGGGCAAAAGCGCCGGAATATAGGACCCGGTCCCGGTCCACTTGAGCGGGAGCGCGGTAATCCACTCGCTTTTCAGGGTAAAGTCGGAGAGTGAGATTGGTCGATTGAGACAAATCTATTTTGTATGCAACCGAAGTTTCCGGTCGACTGTCATTTCGATGCAGTCATCCGAAATAAGAGGTAGAACCGCAGCTTTGACGGCAGTTGCGCTGGCATCGGAATTCTCCCGGACCTGGGTGACAAGGTCGTTCATGGAGAGTTCGCGACCCTCCAGCACCTTGAGGATTTCCGCTTGCACGGGAGCCATTGCAAAACCTCCTAGCGTCTGACTACGCCCTTATCGTAGGGCTCGTTTGCTATGGTGTCCATCATTCCTTCGCTGTTTGTTCGAGGGGCAATGTGAAAGTGCAACGCTATATCAGCGCAAACTAAAGCATCATCGTTGAACCGGTATGCACGCGGCTCTCCGCGAAATCGAGTTCTCGCTGCAATATCCGCAGCACTTCGTCGTCAATTCGTTCCTCATTCCAAAGCCGGATCAAGGTATCACGCTCTACCTTTAGCGCCGCCAGAATTGCGTCGTTCCGGGATGCCCGATCTACCAGTCTTTGCGCTTGCTCTTCCCGTTCCGCAGGCAGCGCATTCAATCTTTGCTGATAGCTTGCGATCAACTCAGCGAACATCGCGGACCGATCACGATTCTTTGTGCGTTTTCGGTCCAGGTGTGCAAGGGCCTCACGCAGCATGGCGCGCCTCGCCTCCTGCTCCTCATCGTTTGCACGGCGGGAGCCTGAGAGCCCAAGCCTGCGGATGAGCCATGGCAGAGAGAGACCCTGCAACACGAGAGTCGCTACAATCAGGCAGAACGCGAGGTAGATAATCATGCTCCTTTGGGGAAACGTTTGACCACCCGGTAGCGTATAGGGTAGCGATACTGCTGCTGCAAGCGACAGCACCCCGCGCATGCCACCCCATCCAATCACAAACAACCCTCGTGGCTCGGGCGCCTCCGCTTTGACCTTCAGCAGCCATTGCTGCACTGCGTATGCGATATAAGTCTCTCCATAGACCCAGGCCATCCGGAGCGCGATGATTACCGCGCTAAATCCGATACCGTATTCCAGCAGCACCAACCGGCTTAGACTTTTAATCTCCCCCATTACATACGGGAGTTGCAATCCGAGCAGCACAAATACAATTCCGTTCAGAACGAAGGTCAGTGCATCCCATACTGCTGTTGTCTGTAACCGCACTTGAGGTGACATATACTCCGGGCTCTTCCGGCTCATATACATTCCGCATGCAATCACCGCGATTACGCCCGACGCATGCACCCGAGCGCCTAGAAGGTAAGCTGCATAGGGCACTAATATGCTGATCACGATCTCAATCGGTCCGTCGTCCACAAGCCTCTCGATCAGGGCCACGACGCCGCCGATTGCCAATCCAACGAGCACGCCACCGCCGATCAAATACCCGAGGCTCCCAACTCCTTCTATAATCGATGGAGTCCGGCCCGTCATTAGGATCGCCAGCCCGAACTGCAGTGCCAGCAGCCCCGTACCGTCGTTGACCAGGCTCTCAGCCTCAAGAATGTCAGCGATGTGCTGCGGCAGTCCTACCCGCCGTGCAATCGATGTTGCCGCAATTGCGTCTGTCGCTGCTACTACGGCGCCCAGCAGTACCGCAGATTTCCAATCAAATCCTGGCAGCAATGTACCTGCTGCCACGGCCAGCCCGACAACCGTGAAGAGCACCAGCCCGATCGCCAGCATCGCAATGCTCACGAAGTTCCGCTGGAACTCCCTCCAGGACAAAGTCCACGCCGCCGAGTAGAGGAGCGGGGGTAAGAACACTAGAAATACCAGGTTTGGATCCAGTCCAATCCGTGGCACTCCCGGCAGAAAGCTCAACACGAGTCCAGCAATCACGAGCAGGATCGGATAGGGTACTTTCAGCCGTCGTGCCAACCCCGCAAACACGACCACAAATACCAGCAGCAGCAGGAATACTGCCTGTACTCCACCTACCATCAGTTCACCGCACCGTCTTTCTTCATTTCAATCGTAAAGCAAATCAGAAGCTCACATTTTTCCCGTACACGAGAGTTCCTGAAAGCCGGAGATGCCGGCTATTAACACGCTGGTGTCCAGCACCGCCCGCTGTTTTCGTCTTTTCTAACTCTCCGCGGCAAAGTGATCTCCGCCATCCGCCGTTGCTTACAATACCTGCCAAATCCTTTGGAGAAGCCGATTGAATCCGCGATGTGCGTTGCGCTTGAATTCCGTAACGCTTTGCGCAGGCAGTGCTGCGGGCGTGGTGCAGCAGGTGCTGCACCGTCTTCACGTCTTCACCGTTTGCCTGAGCAGCATGGCAGAAGTGTGCGGAACGTGTGTCCAGTGACCTTGTCGGGGAATGCCGGCGGCGTCGCCATTCGCGCACCGGCTCGGACGAGGGCAGTTGCAAACCGCTGTGAAGTTCCCGGGCTCAAAGAAGCGGATAAGTTGTTGAGCGAGCTTCCTGTTGATGGATCGATACCAGCCCCACCCCGCGGATATTACTAAATTGACAATCAATGAAAGGAAGTGATAGAAAGGCAGTTTCTCGATCACTTGCTATGCAATCGACTCTCGACGGGGACCCGCGCAGTGAAAAGAGTGCTCGATCCATAGACACCAAGAGAGAACTCGCAGAATTTCGGGATCATCTCAAAGAGGTAACTGAAAGCGCTGCATTTCGTGGCAGCCATCGCAGTGCGCAGTTTCTGAAATATATTTGCGAGCAGGCGATCGCAGGGCACTTCGATTCCCTGAAAGAACGTGCGATCGGCGCAGAACTGTTCGGGCGCACTCCTGCATACGACACTGGCGAGGACGCAATCGTCAGGGTAACGGCCAGCGACGTGCGCAAGCGTCTCTCCCATCATTATCTAAGCGCCGCCGGATCATCCTCAGAGTTACGCATCAGTCTTCCCGTTGGGTCCTATGTCCCGAAGTTCACCCGCGACATCCGGGAAGTCGCTGAGGCAGAGATTGCGGAGACGATCCCGGAATCTCTCTCAGGAATATCTGCCGCGGTTACGAACCAACCTGCGGCGCATCTCGATCCCTCAGTTCGGTTCCCTCAAACAGGAGTTTCGTGGTTCGTGATTGCCACATGTGTTGTCAGCTTGTGTCGGCTGATTTGGGGAATATTTAGAAGCCCTTCGGCCCAAGCGGCTTCCTCGCGGACAGGGGTTCTGCCTTGGTCGGTGTTGTTTGCCGACAAACGTGGCCCACTGCTCGTAACCAGCGATCCAAATATTGCGGAGATCCAGGGCCTCACTGGCGAGACCGTTTCGGCGTCGGACTATGCCAATCAGCAATACATCCCGAATCCCGGTTCGCTTTCGCCACAGATCATTCATTTTTGCCGCGAAATCCTTCGTGGGGACAAGGCTGCGAGCGTGGACACCCCGATCGCAGTGGATGTTGCCGAGTTGGCTGCGGAGAATACGAGCCGGATCAATGTACGTGCGGCTCGGAATCTTCGTTTCTCGGACTTTGATACAGACGGTAATCTGATTTTGCTCGGGAGTCCCCGTACCAACCCGTGGACCTCCTTATTTGATGGCCAGCTCGATTTCAGGTTTATTCACGACAATCCGTCCCACCAGGAAATTATTCAGAATGTCCATCCGCGTCCTGGGGAGCCTGCGGAATATATTCCGACCGCGAAAGGTTTTGCCACCGGTCAATCCTTTGCAATTGTCAGCTTTGTCAAAAACCCGAACCACGGCGGGCATGTTTTGACTCTGGCGGGCTTAAATGCCGAGGGCACTAAGGCGGCCGGCGAACTCGTAACTCATTCGCCGAGCTTATCCTCTGCGCTGCAACGTTGTGGCATCCGCTCCTCTTCCGCTACTTCGGATACTGTGGAACATTTCCAGATCTTGCTACATTTGAGAATGATGGCCGGTTCACCCACAGCCTTTGATGTCGCGTCCTGCCACGTCCTGCCCTAAGTCCTATCCCAGAGCCTGACTCCTAGTGTGGCCGCGTAGACTGCTGAAGCCGCAGATCTCTCCACTCCGCTGCCAGGGCTTTTGTATTCGCCTTTGCCTTTCTGGTCTGTCATTCCCGCAGGGAATCTGCTTCTAGTTTTTTGGGGCATACGAAAAGCAGATTCCCTTCGGGAATGACAGAAAGAAAAGCAACTGCGGTGCTACAGCCCCAGCCGGGAAACCGCAGATCTCTTGTATCTAGATGGTAGCGGCATTTTTGGTGGAAAATGTCGTAGTGAGAGGGCCGATGGCCATCGGCCCTCTCGCGCGGTGGACGGCGCCCGCAATCTCTCCGGCAACAACCGCAGTGGAGCTTTGGGACCGCCGCCGCTGTCACGTACAACCGAACAGTCGCCTGACGCACAGTCGTACGCACAAGGCAGGTTACCGTGACCCAGCAACCTACTTCTTTTATTGTGGAGCGAATCGCATGATTTGTGGAGTGGATGTTTCGCTGAATTCTCTGGATGTTCGCATCGGCCATCAGGGACCAGCCGCCTGCTTTGCCAATACCCCGGAAGGCATTGCTGCGCTGGCCGAATTCTGTCAGGCGCAGCAAGTGCATCTGGTCGCCATGGAGGCCACCGGGGGATACGAGAAACAACCCTTCGCCCTGCTCTGGGCGCGAGCCATCCCGGTGGCCATCCTCAACCCTCGGGCGGTGCGCGATTTTGCCAAATCCATGGGCTTTTTGGAGAAGACCGACGCCATCGATGCCGGGGTGATTGCTTGGTTTGCAGAGACCAAAAAATGCGTTGCCTGTCACCCGGCCTCGGCCGAGCAGCAACGGCTGAAGGCTTTGGTCATCCGCTTGCGCCAGCTCACCGACCTGCGGACCACGCAGCGCAACCAGCGCCGTCTGGTCACCGAGGCTACAGTGTTGGATTCTTTTAGCCAGGCCCTCACCTTTCTGGGGGCACAGATCCGCGCCATGGAAGTGGCCATCGCCCAGATGCTTGCCGTCGATCCTCTCTGGCGCAAGCTAGATGAGAGCTTGCGCACCATCAAGGGGGTGGCCGATCGTACGGTCGCCCGTCTGATGGCCGAGCTGCCGGAGATAGGTATGCTTTCCAACAAGAAGATTGGCAAACTGGCCGGCGTGGCCCCGCTGGCCTGCGACAGCGGCAAGACTCAGGGCAAACGTCCGGTGCGTGGAGGACGGAGAAGCATCCGCGACATTCTATTTGTGGTAGCTGGCGTAGTTGGCCGTTATCATCCGGATTTTATCGCCTTCCGCGAGCGCTTGGTTCGAGCGGGCAAGCCGAAAAAAGTTATCCGCGTTGCCCTGGCGCACAAGTTGCTGGTGCGGCTCAATGCGAAGGCCCGCGAGGTGCGCCAACAATTTGCCGCTACTATCGCTTGCCCTCTTGTGACCAGTTGACCGTAGCCGCCGGGATTGGGGGAAAGTGGAAAACGCACGAGCGTTTTCCAAGGCGGCAGAAGCCGCCGTCTTTTCCACAATCTCCACCTTTCTCACTTGACAAAACAGACAGTCGCTCCACTCCGCTGCCCACCCCAGCAAGCTTCGCTTGCCGGGGACCCCGGTGCGCTCCGGTCGAGATGACAAATTTGTCGGCGAATTAAATTTCAGAAACGACATCTACCGTTAAACGCCTGGGCGCGAAACGTGGTGTTTGTCTTCAATAAAGGGGTGCGGCACCGTTAGGAGACGTTTGTAACGTTGCGAGAACCTTCCCGCCGTGAAGTAGCCTGATGCGAAGAAGCTGCAGTCCGGCTCCAATGCACTGTCTTGGAAGGCAAAATGTCCCAACGTTGCGTTTACGCTGTCCTTCGTGTGGTGGGAAGAACACTCTTCGCAGTCGCATTGTGCGGCTCTTTCCTGATTACCTTCGGAACTGCGCCGGGCTACGCCGCGAAATCGAAAAATTCGAGTTTACGCGGCAAGGTGCTGGTGGGATATCAGGGATGGTTCCGTTGTCCGGGAGACGGTTCTCCGAGGGACGAATGGAGTCACTGGTCAAAAGGGACTCCCTCTCCCGCGACCATGTCGGTGGACCTTTATCCCGATACCAGCGAATTAAAAGCTGCTTCCCGATGCTTGCTGCCGGGAGTGACTATCGGCGGCAAACCCGCTTATGTGTTTTCCTCTTTTTCCAAGGATACGGTGGAAAAACACTTCGAATGGATGCGCAGCTATCAGATTGACGGCGCCTTGCTGCAGCGATTCATCAATTCGATTCCTCCGCAACAGGCGGAAGGGGATACTGTGCTCAAGAACGTCCGCTCTGCGGCGGAAGCCAATGGGCGCGTGTTTGCCGTGGAATACGATTTGAGTGGAGCGAATCCTCAAACCACGCTCCAAACGCTTCAGGACGACTGGAAGTATCTCACCGGCACATTGAAGATCACCTCCAGCCCCGCCTACTTGCGGGATCACGGAGAGCCGGTGGTTGCGATCTGGGGCCTTGGTTTTCGTGACCCGAGGCGTATTCAGGATCCTGCTCTTGGGCTTGCAATCGTCAAATGGTTTAAAGATACGGCGCATGTCCGCGTAATGGGCGGTGTGCCATCCGGATGGGGAAGCTTGAGTGCCGACAGCTCTTCGAATACAGGATGGGCGGCTGTCTATTCCGCGCTCGATATTGTGCAGCCATGGACCGTAGGGAGGTACCGGACTATTGAAGCCGCAGATCAGTGGAAGGAGACTCACCTGACTCCCGATCTTGCCCTGACACGGAAACGAGGGCAGGCTTATATGCCCGTTATCTTCCCCGGTTTCTCCTGGCACAACCTGAACCGGAATTCAGCGGAAAACCAGATTCCTCGCCTTGGTGGCAGGTTCCTGTGGAGACAGGCCTACAATGCGAAGAGCGCCGGCGCCGCATTTGTGAAGATCGCCATGTTCGATGAGGTGAACGAGGGGACTGCGATCTTCAAAGCCGTTCCTTCCCGCAAAGATGCTCCGGAGCCAGGCTATTGGCTGACGCTCGATGCGGACGGAGACGATCTGCCCAACGACTGGTATCTAAAGCTCGCCGCGGCTATTTCGGAGATGTTCCACGGAACTGCCCCGGCCGCACCGGATATGCCGCTTGCAATTCCCAAGCCAGAAAATTCCGGGAGATAAGGCAATGTGTTGAAGCGAAGAACTGACCTTCGCCGGGCGATGCGGACCTGATATAGATGAGACAGATGAGATTAAGAGGAGATCAGCGGTGATTTCAAGACGGAGTTTTGTAACCGGTGCTTCTGCGCTGGCTGTGTCTGGTCTGCCAAGGCTGCATGCAGGAGCTGCCCATATGCTGACGCCGGCGGCAACCGAGCCGGACGCAACAGATATTCTGCAATTCGTGAAGCCGAGCATTGGCACAGGGGGTCACGGACACACCTATCCGGGCGCAACGGTTCCTTTCGGCATGGTGCAGCTCAGTCCGGATACTTACAACCGGGACTGGGATTGGTGCTCCGGCTATCACTACTCCGATGACTCCATCATGGGGTTCAGCCACACGCATTTAAGCGGCACAGGGATCGGCGACATGCTGGACATTCTTTTGATGCCCTGCACCGGCGCGGTGAAAACAGTACCGGGAAGCCGCTCCAATCCGGAGGAGGGTTATCGGTCGCGGTTCTTGCATGCCGAGGAGCAGTCCTTGCCGGGCTACTATTCCGTGATGTTGCGGGATTATCAAATCCGCGCCGAGCTCAGCGCCACAGCGCGAGCCGGTGTCCATCGCTATACATTTCCCGGTAGCAGCACAAGCCATTTCATTCTTGACCTGGATCATGGGTACGACGACGGTCCGGGCGTAGTGCTCTGGGCGAATCTTCAGATCGTTGGCAAGGACACTATTCTGGGCGGGCGCAGCACGGCACGCTGGGCGAATGGCCGGCAAGTTTACTTCGCGATGAAATTTTCCCGGAAGGTCGAGAGGATTGAGGTCCTGGTTGATGGCCGTGCATTGACTGATCCGGCGGAAAAGATCGAAGGAAGATCCTTGAAATGCGTGATCCATTGTCCCACTGGATCGGGAGAAACCATTCTCGTAAAGACGGGAATCTCCGGAGTCAGTGCGGAGGCAGCTTTGCGCAACCTCGATACCGAGATTCCAGGTTGGGACTTTGAGGGCGTTCGTTCCCAGGCATCCGATCTGTGGCGAAAGGAATTATCGCGGATTCGCGTGGAAGGAGGGACGCAAAAGCAGAAGGAGATCTTCTATACGGCGCTCTATCACACCTTCCTCGCACCCACTCTCTTCGAAGATGTGGATGGCAGCTATCGTGGCATGGATGGGCAGATCCACAAGCTTCCATCCGGAGCGCATAATTACAGCACCTTCTCTCTGTGGGATACGTACCGCGCCACGCATCCGCTGTTTACGATTGTGCAGCCGGAGCGAGTGCCTGGGCTCGTGAACTGCCTGATCCGAATGGCCGATGAGAGTTCCCTGGGCATGCCCATCTGGCCGCTGCAGGCAAAGGAAACGCAGTGCATGACCGGGTACCACTCGGCGAGCGTGATCGCAGAGGCGGTGGGCAAGGGCTTTCCCGGAATCCACATCGAGAACGCATACGCTGCAATGAAGCACGAGGCCAGCCAGAACGAAATTCGCGGGCTGCCGCTTTACCGCCGGTATGGCTATATACCCTGCGATCTCTATCGCGAATCTGTGAGCACGGCCCTTGACTATGCCTACAACGACTGGGCAGTCGCGTGCGTTGCGAAAGCAGCCGGTGCGCAGGAAGATGCTGAAGGGTTTCGCAAACGCGCGCTGAGCTATCGCAATTTATTCGACGGCTCGACAGGATTTATGCGGCCGAAGCTGGCTAACGGAAAATGGGCCGAGCCCTTCGCCAGCAACGAGATGGGATACTCCCGCAAGTGGAGAGATTACACCGAGTCCAACCCCTGGCAGGCGACCTTCGCGGTGCAGCACGATCCGGTTGGTCTAAGCGAGCTGCTGGGCGGCCGCGAAAAGCTGGCGGCGAAACTCGACGCCATCTTCAGCGCCAGCGGCGTGCAGCCGCCGGATGCTCCTTCGGATATCGCGGGACTGGTGGGGCAGTATGCACATGGCAATGAACCGAGTCATCATATCGCGTATCTGTATGCCTATACCGGAGAGGCGCATAAGGCGCAGCACCGGCTCCGAAGCTTGATGGAGACCATGTATGACAACCAGCCGGACGGCCTGGCCGGCAACGAGGACTGCGGCCAGATGTCGGCATGGTATGTCATGAGCGCGATGGGCTTCTATGCGGTAGATCCGATCAGTGGCAGCTATGTTTTTGGCACCCCCCTATTCGACAAAGTCACGATCGACCTGGTGCAGGGCAGGCAATTTGTCGTGGAAGCCGACCGGTCCGCGCCCTCCGATATTTATATCCAAAGCATCGAGCTGAACGGCAAAGAGTATGACCGGCTGTGGTTTGCGCACGCGGACCTGGCGGCAGGCGGAAAATTCGTTCTCAAGACGTCCAGCAAACCGAATCCGAGTTTCGGAAGCGACCCGCAACTTGCGCCGCCATCGGCATCGCGATATCGCATCTGATCCAAAAGCGGCTGATAGGAGAATGCAACACCTTGGTCCGAGTTCCAGGCGAGTCCCACCTTGCCGGGATGGCGTTCTCTCTTAAGAGAGCCCCCACGTTACAAGCTATGGTAAGTCCCGCGAGGGACGGCTGAAATAGCCCAGCACGAAGTGCTGGGTAGGCTTCTATATAAGAGAAAAGTCCCGCAGGGACGGCTGAATCATCCCTCTCTCCCTTCTCAGTCGTCCCTGCGAGACTGGATCCTGCTCTTCCTAAGCACACCCAGCACTGACGTGCTGGGCTATTTTCTTGTCGTCCCTGCGGGACTCTTTCAATCGATTTTTCAGTCCCTTACGGCACGACTGGAGTCGCGCCCCTGTTGTGGGGCAGAACTGTACTCGTGTTCCCGTCGCCATCCCTGCCCGCTCCATCACCATTGCTACGCGCGATGTCTGTGGCCACGCGTCATTAATACAAACAGGTCGCGGATCGGTTAGAAAACGGTCTCAGGGGCTAACTTCTTGAAAAAATAGAAGGTTAACCCTGACGTTAGCGGGGCACCCTGACGTTGACTCTACTCTCTTGCAGGCGCTCATAATCACTGGCGGATTGAAAAAACCACGACGGATCTTCAGATCCGAAGACAGGGCCAACCCTTCAGGAGGAATTTTATGACGCGACGGAATCCCCTGCACGATACACATGCGCGTAGTTGCGCAATTCTCGGAGAGCTCAATTCGGGTCAATGGCTTCACTTCATTCTGATAGCGGCTCTGCTTCTTGCTGTGATGGCGCTTCCGCGGCAAGCGTTCGGACAGGCGGAACAGGGCACCATCACAGGCACGGTCCGAGACAGTACGGGCGCCGTGATTGCGAACGCCAAAGTGACCGCTCTCGAAGTTTCGACCCGGACCGTCAGCTCCACCGTATCGAACAGCCAGCGGGTACTACACCATTCCCTACCTTGCTCCGGGAACCTACGAGGTCACGGCTGAGGCCACTGGTTTTTCGACGGCCGTCGTTTCTGGCGTCCACCTCACGGTGAACCTGGCAACGAGTGTCGACCTCACGATGAAGGTGGGCACCGTCTCGCAGCAGGTTACGGTTCAGGCGAATGCTATTCAATTGGAAACTGAGAATTCAGAGCTCGGTCAGACGTTCAACCGCAGCAGATTCATCGAACTGCCAGGCCGCGGCGGCTACAACCTGGATCTTTTGTCGCCCGGTGTTCTTCCGGAGCAGAACTCCGCGCTACAGGCCCAGATCAACGGCGGCATGGCCAACACCAGCAATGTCCTGCTGGATGGCGGTACGCAGGTCAACAGCTCGACCGGTGACATCGCGATAACCCCGCCGACGGAGTCGATCGGAGAATACAAGCTGATCACCAACAATTTCTCCGCGGAATATGGCATGTCCGGCGGCGGCGTGATTACAGCCACCACCATGTCCGGCACCAATAGCTTTCACGGTAGCGCCTACGAATACAACAGCAATACGATTTACAACGCGAATGGCTGGTATCGCAATTACGTCGATCTGCCCAGGGCGCCGACGCACAGCAACCTCTTTGGATTCAGCATCGGCGGTCCCCTTCGGATTCCCAAAGTTTATAACGGGAGAAATCGGACCTTCTATTTCCTGAACATTGAGTGGAATCCCAGCGTCGCCCCGACGCGATCACGGCTTCCGTTCCCACCGCAGCGATGCGGCATCGGTGATTTCTCCGGTCTGGTGGACCAGAACGGCCACCAGATCAAAATCTACGATCCGAAGACGACGACACTGGTTCCGGGCACGACAAATCAGTGGACCCGAAGCCAGTTCTCCTGCAACGGCGTGCTCAATGTGATATGCCCGTCGCGCATCATGGCATAGCGCAGAAGGTGCTTTCGTACTACCCGATGCCGAACACTGCCGGTGTTCAGGGAATCTATAACAACTATGTTGCATCGCCGACTCGCACGACCAGCCACAGCAACTTCCTTGCCCGCATCGACCAGAACATCGGGAAGCAACCATAAGACATTCGTGCGTGTCGGCCGCGCTTCATCCAACGCGAGCACGCCGACAATCAATGTGGCTTTTCCCCAGGCTGGAGGTAATGGCGATCCCGGGATATTTCTGAACACCGCGTGGACCGGCGTCGTCAGCGACACATGGACAATCCATCCCAACCTGGTGGGCGAATTTCGCGGCAATTTCGACCGGACCCTCAATCAAACGCAGATGTACAGTCAGGGCTTCGATACAGGTAGTCTTGGTTTTCCCGGTTCGTTTGTCAGTCGCATTGAATCCCCGATCTTCCCGGCTTTCACCATTACCGATGAATCGCCACTCGGGCCTACCTCGTCGTCTGATTTTACGGATGCAGAAGGAAGCTATGAAGGCCAGGCTCACTTTACGTGGGCCAGAAGGTCCCACACGGTAAAGACCGGCTTCGACTATCTCTTTGTCTACTTCAACGAGTTCCGGCCCACCTGGCCTGCGGGCAATTTCACCTTCAGCCGGGGATTACGTGCAGGGTCCAAACCCGAGCGTGGCCTCAACCGATGCAGGATGGGGCTTCGCATCCATGCTCCTCGGTCTACCCGGAGGCGGCCAGATCACCAAGGATCCATCGCTGGCCGCGTCGCAGAAGAACATCGACGCCTATGTCAAGGATGACTGGAAGGTAACTCCACACCTTTACGCCTGAACCTCGGCTTACGCTACGACGTTCTCACCGGCTTCACGGATCGCCACAACCAGTTTGCATGGTTCGATCCTACAAAGCCGGACCCGGTGCTCGGACTGCCCGGAGCGCTCCAGTTTGCCGGTGTGGGCGGAAATTCCCGGAACCAGACCGCCACGAACCTTGACCAATTTTTCGCCGCGGCTTGGCTTCGCCTGGCAGACTGGAGCAGAAGACCGTAATCCGCGGAGGCTATGGGATCTCTTCACGACCAACAGCGGCGGCACTGTCCTCGGATCGGGGCCACAGGCGTCAACAGCTGTCTATCTTGGACCGCCCGTCGCCCGCGCCCAACACGCCTCCACCCGGAGGCTCGCTGGATAATCCATTCGTCTCCGGCTACCTCGATCCGCCCGAACTATTCGGTGGGCCAGGGTATCGGTGATCCGTTCCGCCCGGGACGCTGCCGTATCTTCAGACCAGGACCCTGAGCATTGAGAGATCGTTGACCGGAAACAGGTGCTCACGCTGGCCTATGCCGGATCGCGCGGAGAGCATCTGCTGGTATACCCTTCCGCGGAACGTAGCTCCGATCACGGATTTGAGTTACGGGCACGAGCTTTATCAGCAGATTCCAAATCCGTATGCCGGCAAGCTGCCGGGATCGCTGGGAGCGCCCACGATCGCGTTCAGCCAGACCCTGGTCCCATTTCCTCAATACACAGGAGTGAGTTGGAACCGCGATCCGGTTGGCGACTCGTATTATGACGCCCTGACTGTGCAGCTGCAGACACCACGATACGCATGGCCTCTACTTCCAGATCGCCTATACATTGAGCAAAGAACTCGACGATATCAACGAGCGGTACAACGGCCGCGGTGGCACGATCATCGATCCGAATAATCTGGGCTTGAGCCGCGGACTGGCGGAGTACGACCGTCCCCACTTCCTCAACGCAACTACATCTATCAGATGCCCTTTGGGCCGGGTCACCGGGTACTGGGCAATGGGCTTGTTTCCCAGATCGTCGCTAACTGGCAGCTTGCAGGCGTCACCGCCTACGGAAGCGGCCTGCCCATCGTGATTACCGCGCCCGGAAGCACCTATCTTCCAGGAATCAGCGCCGTCGCGGACCGTCTTCACGACCCTCACCTGAAATAAGGACAGAATCCGGAGCACTGGTTCGACACGACTGCCTATGGGGTTCCCGCTCCCTTTACCGTTGGAACAGGAAACCGAATAGAGCCCGATCTTCGCGGTCCGGCTTATGGCCAGTGGGACATGGCTCTCGCGCGGCGTCAGACATTCCAACAGGGCGTGGCTCTTGAGCTACGCTTTGACACCCTCAATGTCTTCAACAACCGGCAACTCACTGCCCCGAATGGCGGCGTTACCAGCGGGACCTTCGGCCAGATCACAGCAAGCGGTCAGGCACGCAGTGGACAGGTGAAGGCGCGATTGACATGGTAACGCTGGGGTAGAAGCTATCTGCGCATATATGTGCGGTCTGTAAAGGGATCGGTGTCTCTGTCGATCTTAAAAAGGCGGTTATGTCCTCTCTTTCGAGACGAGATTTTCTTCTACGGAGCTCCGCATCCTTTCTCCTTACGCTGACGAGCGAATCACGCGCGGAAGCAGGAGACATATTGCCATCATCAACCAGCTCGTACTTCGATTCGGGAGCACAGTCGATCGGTGCATGGCAGCGATTTGGACGCCTGAGCCTGCGGCGAGAGGGCGATTCCTTCATCCTTCGGGATGGCTTTCTGGCTTCAAGACAAGCATGGAGAAACGTTGACTTCTCGTTTGCTGCGCGCGCGCCGCGCAATGTCGATCAGGTGCAGATCTGGGCCGGTATAAGATGCCGGGACCGGGATAGCCGTTATGTATTCGGCCTTCGCGGGGGGAATAATGACGACATCTATCTCGCGCGTTATGCACCCGACGGTGGCGCAAGGTTTCTGGGTATTGCGCCGCTTGATTTCCATCCTGAGCCGGGGCGCTGGTACTCAATCCGCGCCGTCGCCCGGGAGAACAGATTCCAGATTTATCTCGATCAGGACAAGCTTCCACGAATCAACGTGGAGGACACGGAACCGCTATGGCAGGAGGGTGGGATTTCCATTGGAGGCGGCTGGCTTCCGGCAGAGTTTCGCAACCCTCACCCACGGCCAATTCCTGCGGACGATGCGGCCGCTCTCGATGTGGCGGGCAACAGAGTGTATTCCTTCGGATCGTTCGATGCGGAGCAGAAGCGTGTCAGGCAGCGGGCAGCGTACAAAGGCTTCCATGTAACCTCGATCGAGCTTCCCCAGTCAGAAATCTCTCTCGATGGAGACTGGCTGTTTCTCCCTGACCAGGAGCAGCGGCAGAGCGGACGTCCGGAAGCAATCGATTGCGACGATCAAGCCTGGCATGTAATGGGCGTGCCTGACTTTTGGACGCCGACGCTCACCTGGCTTCACGCAGAAACCGGGTTTCCGAATCTTGAAGGAGTATCTGCGGGGAAAGGGCTCTCCGACCGGTTATACGAGGCCGAACTCGATCGTCTCAACGGGTACACCTTTTCATGGAAGAAGACAAAGAGCGCCTGGTACCGGCATCACATCGAGCTTCCGCAAGAGATTGCAGGCAGGCACGCGGAGCTTTGCTTCGACGCCGTTGCCAAGGCCTGCGAGATATGGGTGAATGGCGCCAGAGTTGGAGCGCATATCGGCATGTTCGGCGAAGTGCGCTGCGATATCACCTCGGCGGTAAAACCAGGGATCAACCTCATCGCTGTGCATGTTCATGGGCGATTGGACACGGAGGAGTCATCCACGGCGATCGTGGGCATAGCAGTCACAGTGCCGGTGACCGCCTCGATGCTCCATTCTCTTCCTCACGGCATGTATCCGGAGGATGCGAGCGGAATCTGGCAGGGCGTCCGATTGATCGTGACCAGCCCGGTGGCTGTTGAGGAAACCTTCATTGAGCCGGGGCTGGACAGTCTTTCGTTCCGGTTGAAGGTGCGAAACGCATCCGCAGAGGCGGTAGACGCGCTCATCGGTTTCTCTATTCGTTCCGTCAAGGACGGAACAGTTCTATACGCTTCTTCTCCGCAATCCGCGCAGAGGATCGAGAAAACCGGCGCTGCATTGGATTTCACAACTCCAGCTCTGAAGCCGGAGCTGTGGTCGCCGCAGAATCCGAACTTATATCTCCTCGAAATCACGCTTGCCGTGGATGGTGTCCTAGTGGACCGCATGAGCACTCGCTTCGGCTTTCGCATATTCAGAGTAGATGGGAACAAGCTGTTGTTGAACGGGAAACCGTTATGGCTTCGCGGAGCCAACCATTTTCCCCATGCGCTTCGGCCCAATGACAAGATGCTTGCGCGGCGATTCATGCAGATGGCGCGGGATGGGAATGTGCTTGCAACCCGCTCGCATACGGCTCCTTTCACTGCCACTTGGCTCGACGCCGCAGACGAGGCTGGTATGTGTGTCTCCTACGAGGGGACATGGCCTTGGCTGATGCTGAAAGGCGAGCCACCGGAAGAAGTGCCTCCGAGTATGGAAAGAGGAATTTGCCTCGCTGATCCGCAAGCACAGGAACCATCCCTCGGTGATCTTCTGGACCGTGAACAATGAGATGAAGTTCGAGGAGTTTGACAGGAAAAGTCCCGACCTCCTGCGGAAAAAATGGACAATCCTGAGCGACATGGTAAAGACGATTCGCTCCACCGATCCCACTCGTCCGGTTGTGTGTGACTCCAGCTATTGCCGGAAGGAAGTTGCCGCATCGTACGAGAACCTGATTCGGCCTGAGGGTTTCGATGACGGGGATATCGACGATGCGCACAGATACTACGGCTGGTACAATCCTTCATTCTTCCACCTTTTTCAGGGAGAGTTCGGCGGGGAGGCATCCTGGCCAAACAGACCGCTGATCAGCCAGGAGATGGCTACCGGCTATCCACGGAATGATGATGGACATCCGGCGCGATTTTATATGTTCAAGCATTACACGCCTCAAGCTCTTGTCGGCGACGAAGCCTATGAACATCGCGATCCGGCAATATTTCTTAATCGTCAGGCATTGATGACCAAGGAGCTGGCGGAGGCGATCAGAAGGACAAACCGCGATACCTGTGCCGGCATTCTCCACTTCGCGTATGTGACCTGGTTTCGTGACCCCTGGAGCACCGAGAAGATCCAGCCATTTGTAACCTATCACGCACTCAAGAAAGCGCTCCAACCTGTGCTGGTAAGCAGAGCTTTACGGCAGACATTTTTATGCCGGCCAGCAGATCCGCACCCGGCTATGCGTTGTGAACGATTCAGAAAGTGGTGAGACATTGCCCTCCTGCACGCTGCTATGGGAACTGCTTGCCGGAGCAGAAGAGATCGCCAAGGGAGAACTGTCTGTCTCCGATGTGCCCTATTACTCCAACAGATGGATCGATGTGTCGATGCCGGTGCCGGAGAAGCTTCCGGCGGCCAGAGTCGATAGCGTGTTAAGAATCCGGCTCATGAAGAACGATCAGGTGCTTTCCGCAAATGATTATGATGTGACGCTGGCGACGCGCGCTTGGGCGGAACAGGGCCTGACTCAGATTGCCGGAGTTGCACTGCTTGACCCCGCCGGAGAAGCCCCTGCGGGATTACGAAGTCTGAAGTTGAAACAGGTCTCCTCAGCCGGGCAGTTGCACAGTGGACAGCATCTCGTGGTTGCGGGCGCGGAGAAGGTGTTAGCAGAACCAGAACTAGCCGATGGCGTCGATCGGTTTGTGAGAGAGGGAGGCAGAGCGCTACTACTCAACCCCCGCACCAAGCTGGCCGAGCGCTATCCGTTGCTTATCGCTCAATACAGGGCGCGCGAGGGAGAGATCGTCGGCATGCAGATTCCTGAGTCGAGGGTCTTTTCTGAAATTGAACCTTTGGACCTCTCCTGGTTTGAGCGTGGCGTGGGAAACATTCCCATTGCCTGCAGCGGCGCCTATCAGGTAAACCGCTGTCCGGAAATTACATCTCTTGCCTCCACGGTCAACATCCATGGCTACTTGCGGACGCCGGGGGATGTTGTGCGAGTCAGCGGAAGCCCCCTGGTCGAATTGCGCGCAGGCAACGGCATGATTCTCTCGAGCGAGATGTTTTTGGAAGCAGATTTAACGGATCCCATCGCGGGCCGGTTGCTATCGAACCTGATTCATCATCTGCGTGATGGGGCCGCCGGCAGATAACGAGGGCAGAGAAGGGAAGAAGGGAAGAAAGGAAAAAGGAGGCGTGACTATGACTTCACCGGTTGCTGAAAAACCCTGTAGAAGGGTTTGGTGGAAGCCCCCTGTTTTAGCAGGGGAGAGCTGGACTTCAGTCCAGCGGAAAGCTGTTGATCTTAAGATGGGCCTTAGCCCTGGATTTACCCATGCCAGCGCTAAAGCGCATCATGTTCAGAGCCGATCTTCCCGGAGCGCTGAAGCGCTCCTACCCCGCATAAATGCGGGGGCTTCCACCCAAAGGCTCCGCACTGGGGCATCCCGGTCCTGGCATTCGGTCTATTACTTGTACTTGGAGCATCGCGCGCGCAGGGCGTCGAGAGTCAGGCTGGCCCGGCAGTTGGAGCGGCTACGCCGTTTGTGACACTGGAAGCAGAAGCGGGGAAGCTTGGCGGGGGCGCCACGATCCGCGCCATTACCCCGGCATGCCAGTACCAAACGAAGCCACGTTGGAGTTGGAAGCCTCCGGCCACGGCTTGGTTGAGTTGAAGAATGATGGTGACTCGGTGTCATTGTTGAATAACACCGGAGTCAACGCCAATTCGATCGTAATCCGCGCCTCGATTCCGGATGCTCCGACGGGCGGGGGCATAACAGCCACACTCGATCTATACGTTAACGGAGCGTTTCGTCAGACGATTACACTCAGCTCGAAACAGTCGTGGACCTACCCAGAATCCAGCGGGAACCAACCCCGACGATCCGACTCTCGGTGGCAAACCCTACAAGTTCTACAATGAGGACCGCGCCTGGATCACAGGAGAGCCGATCGCGCCAGGAAGCACCATCACGCTTGAAGTTGATTCGGCCAATACCGCACCTGTCTACGACATCGATCGCATTGATCTGGAGAGCGTTCCGCCTCCGCTGACGCAACCTGCCAATTCACTATCCATTGTGGCCTATGGGGCGGACCCGACGTTCACAACCGATTCGACGAGCGCCATCCAGAAATGTGTGAATGACGCGCGAACTCAGGGAAAATCCGTTTGGATCCCGCAGGGCGAATACCTGACAAGCAGTTTAGCCTCCGGCCCACTGGACTTCACTGGGGTCACCGTAAACGGCGCCGGCATGTGGTATTCCATGATCTCACCGTAAAGCCCTCTTCCGCCGCCAAGTACACCGTGGCGCTCCTATGTCAATGTGGGTTCTGGTACGACCTTACGGGACATTTCTCTTGATTCGGATGCAATTTACAGAGCAATCGGCGGGGCGGGCGGCGACGATTATGGGATCCAGGCCAGTGGCGCCGGCGGTTGGCTCATCCAGCGCGTTTGGGTCCGGCACTGCGATGCCAATTGGCTGAGCGGTAGTAACGGGACGATTCGAGATAGTCGAGTCGCGGATAGTTGGAGATGGTATGAAACCTCAACAACGGAAACACACCGAATCCTGACAAATTAGGTTTAAATCTCACCGTACAAAATTCCTTCGTGCGAGGAACTGGTGACGACGGGATTGCAACCTACTCGGATTCCGGCAGTAGCGGAACCAATTCCCAAATGGACGGCACCAAGATTCTAAACAATACTTCAGTCGCGCCTTGGTGGGCGAATGGCATGCGCATAGCAGGTGGAAAAATGTTGTGCTGGCCCATAATCTTGTGAATAGTGTCTCCGCGAACAGTGCTCTGGAGATTAGCGTCTTCGGAAACACGGGCCAACCATTGGAGTCTGCAACTGTGGAGGGAAATGTCCTGATCGGAGGCGGTGGTTGGAATGGTACCGATCGTCATGGCGTACATGTCGGTTCTCCATCGAGTACCTCCCTGTACCCGAGCGCCTACACGGTTGCCACGATTGTTAACAACCTGATCCTCGACTCTCTTCGAGCAGGCCTGAAAATAGGCGCTACTTACGAGAACCTGACGATTGTCAACAACACGATCGATCATCCCGCGGTTCAGGGCATTTGGATTTCTTCGGGAGTCACCGGCACCGGGAGGTTTGCAAGCAACACTGTAACCAATCTCCTTCCGGGTCAGGTCGCATTTCAGAACGACTCGCCCAACACGTTCACGGTAATGGGCCAGCCATGACCGAAGCTTCGATGTCGCCCGCCCGTTCTGCGATTGGGCGGGCGTATCGCACCAGCGAGAGGAGGAACTTTCCCGGCTCTTCGGTCATCGGCATGTGGGCGGAATGCTCAAACCAAACCATGTGTTTTTCCGGAGCCTGCACTGTATCGAACCACATGGCGGCGACCTCGGCATTCACATTCCGGTCGTGCCGCCCTTCAAAGAGGATGAGCGGAACTGCGAGCTTATTGGCCGTAGTCAGGTTAAGGGCGATTACCTCGGGGAGCAGATAGGGGGTGGCGAACTTGTTTCCGTCCCAGATGTGGCCAATCTCCTGATCGTTGTAGTCGGGCGAAAGCTGGGCGAGGTCGCCATCGGCGGAATTGTTCCTGCGATAAGCCATCACACCGCCGTAGTATCCGACCCATTTGCGCTCGATGTAGATGTCCTTGATCGGGATGGTTCGGCCGGTGGCGCCGTAGGGGGCGATACTCTCAAGTTCTCGCACCGCCTTGGCATTGCCCTCGCGGCGTGCGGCGTCCATCGCGAAGCGCCAGCCTCGGCGCTCGCTCTCGGGTCCGTCGATGAGTTGGCAGACGCCTATGTAGGCGTAAAGCCATTCGGGATGACGCCGCGCAAGCTGCAAGCCGAGAAAGCTGCCCCAGCTGTGGCCGAGGACGAATATCTTGTCCTTGCCGAGTTCCTTACGGGCCCATGCGGCCATTCCTTCGGCGTCGGCGATCATGCGGCCGGGTGTGAGTGTGGGCGCGACCTTGTCAGGATCGCTCAGGAGATAGGTTTTGCCTGCGGCGCGCTGATCCCACTGCACAACCGTGAAGTACTCCTCCCAACCGCGAGAGAACCACCAACTCATCGGGATCGAGACGTAGCCTGGCCCACCGTGGATGTGCAAAAGCACTGGATTCCTGCGGTCCGCACCGCGAACCGAGACCCATTGATCGATGCCGCCGTTCTGTACTTTCTCCAGCCGCTCCACCCCATTGGGGGTCACGACTTTGCGTGCGTTTGCAACGATCGCAATCGCCTCAGCGCGGTTTCCGGGTTTGACCGGGTCCTGTGTCCGGGCGGGGACGGTGACGGTCCCCGCCAACGCCGGCCGCGTGGCGCCGGCAGCCAGCGCCGCCATGCCGGTTGCAATGAATTCTCGTCTCTTCACTTTAGTTCCTTGCTTGACTGACCCTCGCTATTGGATGCTGCCGGTCGGGAGACCACTTCTTGTACGCCAACGAAAATGCGAGCGCACCGAACCATCACGAATGCCAACAGGCCGACGCCACCCAAGCAAACCAGTCTCCCCAAAGCACCGTCGCAAGCAAGGTCGCAAACGTTGCTGCGTCTATCAGCTACAATGCGCCCGCGACTGTCGCTCACGGTCAGATACCCGTTTTTAGCCGCGCGCGATGCTAAAGCCCTCTTCAATCCCACGCATGATTGCCATATGCCCATGCCAGGTGCGGTCAAGATTGCTAGAGTGGCCGGTGCTCCATCTCAAGTGCCAACTCTCGGCCGATCCCTTCGAAGTCTCCCTGAATCTCATTGACGCGAGCCAGGGCGGCCTGAACATTAGGCAATACGTTCTCAGGTCCCACGTGTTTCAGAAAATCCGAGCGTGAGATGAGTTGTGATGGTTGATCTCTCGGCTCCACAGAGCAGAAGAGTCTTTCCTGTCTTATGTAGGCGCTCGGAGAATTGCTCAAGCGCATGAATGCCGGTCGCATCGAGCGCAGTCATGTTTCGAAGGCGCAGAATCACCACCTCGCCAAGATTCAGGTTCCTGGTCGCCTCCGCCAGCTTGTCCGCCGTGCCAAACAGAAAGGGCCATGAATGCGCAGAATGGTCACGTTCGAGGGAATATCCTTGTCCTGCAGAATGTGCGCCTGGCCGTCCTCCAGATACTCGGGGGTGACCGGCTGCCACAGTCGTAGTCTCGGCAATGCGGTAGATATAGAGGAGCGCGGCAAGGGCCATACCGACTCCTACGGCTACGGTCAGGTCGGCCAACACGGTCAGGGCAAAAGTTGTGATCCAGACGGCGATGTCAGTCTTCGACAGGCGAAGAATTGTACCAATTTCCCGCCACTCTCCCATGTTGTAGGCCACAACGAACAGCACCGCGGCAAGAGTCGCCAAGCGGAACAAAGCGCGCCAGGGGAGCCGCCACCAGAAGGATCGCAAGCAGCGTGAGCGCGTGGACCATGCCTGCCACCGGCGTAAGTGCGCCCGAGCGAATGTTCGTCGCCGTGCGGGCGATCGCGCCCGTGGCCGGTATGCCTCCGAAGAGCGGAGAGACTATATTTGCAACTCCCTGGGCTACCAACTCCACATTCGAGTTGTGGTGATCTCCGCTCATTCCGTCGGCAACGACCGCTGATAGCAAACTCTCGACTGCCGCGAGCAAGGCAACGGTGAAGGCGGACGGAAGCAAAGGCAGGATATGTGCAGCCTGGAAGTTGGGCAAAGCAAAATGAGGAAAGCCCTGCGGGATGCCGCCGAATTTGCTGCCGATCGTCTCGATTGGCAAGTGGAAGCTAGCCACCACAGCCGTTGCCAACAAGAGCGCGACGATCGAGCCAGGCACCCGCTTCGTCAACCGTGGCCACAGCAGAATGATGGCAAGCGAAGCTGCAGCGACAGCAACGGTCTGCCATCGTATGGTTCCGAGCATAGTGGAGGAGCATCCTGATCCGCGCCAGGAACTCGCTGGGCACCGGCGGAGTCTTCAGCGCCGAGAAAATCCTTGATCTGCGTGGACGCGATCGAGCAGTGCGATGCCGTTGGTAAAGCCGATCGTCACCGGGCGTGGAATGTACTTAACGGCAGTTCCCAGGCCGGTGAACCCCATGATCAACAGCAGAATGCCTGCCATGATTCCGACCAGCGCCAGACCGCCCAGGCCGAACTTCAGCGACAATTCCGGCGACAATGACGACGAACGCGCCAGTGGGGCCGCCGATCTGAGTACGCGATCCGCCCAACGCAGAAATCAGGAACCCGGCCACCACGGCTGTGTAAAGACCAGCCTGCGGTGGTACGCCGGACGCAATGGCGAAGGCCATTGCCAAGGGCAGCGCGACCAGGCCGACCGTCAATCCTGCGATCAGATCCTGCGTAAATTGCCTGAGCGTGTAGCCGCGCAGACACTCAACGGAGCGAGGAAGCCACTGGCTGCGAAAACGTCATCGGACAGTCTCCCGCGGCTTCTCCATCTCGTCCAGCATCCCAAGGCCTCCTTGAGGTGGGCATGGAAGTAGGTGCGCATCAAATTCAAAACCTCAATGATGATGGGGTCGCGCACCGAGTAGAACACCTGATTTCCGGACCTTCCGATTGGAAACAAGCTGCTTTGCACGCAGCACCGCGAGGTGCTGAGAAACATTGGCCTGCTCCATTCCAAGCTTCTCTATCAGCGCCCCGGCGGACAGTTCGCCACTGCTCAGCAGCTCAAGAATGGCGATCCGAGTTGGGTGAGCGAGCGCTTGGAAGATGTCGGCTTTGAATCGGCGCAATGATTCTTGCATACATGAATATTATCATATTCGCATATAGATTAGCAGAGGCCTCCCATTAGCTCGCCGTGCCGACAACCATATAGCGAGCAACGCGACACCGAGTGGCGTTAACGGCACGGAGAGGAACACGATCGGGTCCCAGGTGGTAACTCCAAAAAGAAAACTCGCAATGAAGCGCACAAGACCGAAGGCCGCGCTCACTCCAATTAAAACTCCGGTAATTGCCAATGACATGCCCTGCCACAAGACCAAGTTGCGGATATTGGTTCGGTCCGCACCCATTTCATAGGGTTTATTCGGCTCGGAGGGCCTGCACAGGCTCGATACCGGCGGCACGCCATGCAGGGATGAATCCTGCAACCGCGGATGCCAGCAAAAGCAAACCTGTAGCCAGGGCAATGACTGGCGGATCTTCGGGCGAGAGGCCAAATAGAAAGCTGGTTGCCATGTGCATTCCCGCGATGGCCAGCGCGAGGCCCACAGTTGCGCCGGCTCCGGCCAGCAATAGCGTCTCCTCGATCACCAGCCAGAGAACTGCCCGTCGTGTGCACCCTAAGGCAAGGCGAACTCCGATTTCGCTCGTTCTGCGCTGCGTGGTGTAGGACATGACTCCATAGAGTCCGAGGCAGGCCAGCGCCAATGCCAGAACTCCGAAGATGGAGGTGAGACGGGCGATGAGGCGCGGCTGAGCGAGATTGTCGCTCACCTCTTCGTTCAGTGTGGCGATATCGACGATGGGGATCCTAGGATCGACATCAGTGATTGCTTGACGGGCCTGCGCAGCAACCCAATGAGGATCGGCCGCGGTGCTAACTTCGAGGCCATCGATGTTGCCGAGGTTTTGTGCGATCGGAAAATAGATGAGCGGTGGCGCGGCCTCACGGATATCGTTCACGCGCGCATCTGAGACGATGCCTACAATTTGATAGTGGTTCGGTTCATTGTCCGCATAGGAGAATTCCAGGCCGAGTGAGTTACGGCTGCCGGCATAGCGCCGCGCGAACGTCTGGTTGACGATGGCGACTTTCGGAGCGGAAGTGTCATCAGTGGTTGCGAACTCTCTTCCGCGGAGAAGCTGAATGCCGGTGGTTGTAAAGTAATTCAGCGAAATGGAGTTGACCTGGGCATTGGCCTGCGCGACCTTTTGCCCGCTGCCGTTGGTGAGGATCACATCGCTAGAGTCAACGCAGCCGGCGACGAGGGGGCAGCTAGTGATACTGGCAGAGCGCACTCCGGGAATGGCTTCCATTCGATCGACGAGACGCTGGTAAAGCGAGGGGAATTCACTGGTTTGGAAATTCACAAGATGCGTATCGATCTGGACGTTGAGCAGGTGATCGCGGTCAAAACCGGGATCAAGCCGGCTGTAATTTTCAAGCGTCTTCAGAAACATTCCGGCCCCTACAAGCAGGAGAAGCGAGAACGCGACCTGAGCGACAACGAGCATTTTGCGCACCGGCCAGCGGGAACCGCCCTCACGTCCAGGGATAGACTGGGCGCCGGTCTTCAACACGGACGCCGGATCGACACTCGCGCTTTGCAGCGCGGGAGCGAGTCCGGAGAGAAGGCCGGTTGCCACGGCGACAATTATGCTGAAGATGAGAATGCGCGCGTCCGGCGCGAGGTTGAGTGGAATCGCCGTGGTGCCTCCGGATGCCCACCGAGGCAGGACTCTAGTGCACCAATACGCCACGGCGATCCCGAGCACTCCTCCCCCGATGGACAAGAGAATGCACTCGGCGAGCATCTGCTGAATGAGGCGTGTGCGCCCGGCTCCGATGGAAAGCTGCACGGCAAGAGCATGATGGCGTGCAGCGGCGCGGGCCAGAAGCAGGTTCGCAATGTTCGCGCACGCAATGAGCAGTACGATTGCTGCCATGGCCATCAGGAGCAGGAGCGGCTGCTCGAATTGCTGCCTGAGGTTGGCGAGTCCGCGCTGGCCGGGTTCGAGGGTGAGATGAATCCGCAGCAGCGCTTGGCGTCGCTCGGGATCGCGCATGTACTGCATCAGTGATTCGAGATTGCTCCGGTACTGCTGATCCAGGACGGTCATCAATTGGGGAACGGCAGCGGGAGATTTGACGCGCACCACCAGCAGCAGCCAGTTGATATTGGCCTGCGGAATCCACGGCTTCAGCGGTTCTGCCCCAAAGTCGCTGTAGTGGTCGTGATACTCCACAACGGACTGCATGGTAAGAGGTATCCAGAACGCGGGCTGTGTTCCGGCGCGGGCGCCGAAGAATCCTCGCGTCGCTACGCCTACGATCACGAACGGGACGCGGTTCACTTCGAGTTTGCGGCCGATCACGGCGGGATCGGCTGCGAAATGGCGCTGCCAATAGCCATAGCTGATGACGGCTACCGGGCTGCCGCCAAGTTTCTCGTCGTCAGCAGGAGTGAGCAGACGACCGAGCACCGGATATGTCTCGAATACCTGGAAATAATCGCCCGAAACGAGCTGTCCCTGGGTGGACTGCGGCTGTTCCTTCCCCGCGCTGATATAGAAGTTGTCGGGCCAGCTCATGGCCGCAATTGCTGCCGTGGCGGGCAACTGCTGGCGCACATGGTCAAAGAAAAGATAAGGGAAACGGCTTTTGTCCGCGGCGTGGTCACTTTGTTTCAAAATAAAAAGTTGCTCGGGATGGGGCACGGGCAGCGATTTCAGCAGAACCGCATCCAGCAGAGTGAAAATGCCGGTATTAGCTCCGATGCCGAGGGCAAGTGTGAGTAGGGCGATGCTCGCAAAGCCAGGGCTCTTCCTCAATCGACGCAAGGCGTATTTGATATCTGCCCATAGAGATTCGAGTGGAGGCCACTGCCAGACTTCGCGGCTGTGCTCTTCAATCAATGTCACATTGCCAAACTCGCGGCGGGCTGCTCTCTCTGCTTTCTCGCGCGACATACCGTCTTCGATCAGGTCAGCGATTTTCTCTTCAAGGTGCTCCTGGATCGACTCTGAGAGTTCGTTGTAGCGGCGCCGACGGCCGAACAGTTGTTTCAGCCACCTCATGGGAAACTCCTACGATCCTGTCAGTGCAAGGACACGGGTGATTCCGGCGAACATCTTCTGGAAGCTTGAAATTTCTTCCTGCAAGTGTTTCCTGCCTGCCTTCGTCACCTTGAAGGTTCGTACCGGACGATTCCTGGCCGAAACTCCCATTTCCGATTCCAGCCAGCCTGCTTTCAACATGCGCTGCAAGGCCGGATACAGGGAACCTTCCTCTATCTGCAGAAGATCATCCGAAACCTCTTTGATCCGCTGCGCGAGCGCATATCCGTGCATCGGCTTCCTGCTCAGTGTTTGGAGGATCATCAACTCCAGTGCACCCGGAAAGAGATCACGATATTCTGATTTCTTCTTCATGCTGTCCCCAAGAGAGTAGTCTAAGAATACTATATTACAAATAGTATAGACCGGAATTCGCGGATGAAGTGTGAATTTACTTTCTGGTATACAGGTGGGTGTTCACTTGCTGGACTGGCCGTCCGCCATATCTATGATTGTCAATGCGGATCACTGCGAAGAGGAATTTGGATTTGAGATTCTGCGGCGCGACGACAGAATCGGGCAGCCGCGAAGGCGGCAGTGATCCGTCCTGTACCGATGAGCAGTCGGTAGTAGATGGGTCGGGGAAAGCAGATCTGTCGGCAAATCATCAGCGTTGACAATGCCTGCGGATATAGTTCCAACTGACTTCGGACGACACAGTGACGCCCTCCTAGACTGCCTAGCGCGAGATCATGTCTCGCGCCAGGCTGCGCCCGCGGCGAGGGATGCCGCGGGCGCGATGGTTGCTGAGATTTACTTAGCCGCAGCCAACTCTTCGACGGGAATGCCAAGAGCCTTGGCGACGCCTCCTCCATAGGCCGGATCGGCCCGGAAGAAGTGGCAAATCTGCCGCTCCTGGATGTTGCGCGGAGCATTCGACAGGCTGGCGACGATGTTGCCGATCAGCCGCTCCTTTTCCTGCGGCTTCATCAGACGGAAGAGGTTGCCCGGCTGCGTGTAGAAGTCGCTGTCGTCACGGTGGTTGTAACGTCCCACCGCTGTGCTTGCAATCGTGCGGGGACGCTCGACGTACTTCGGATCCTGCGTCGGCCCGCTGAAGCTGTTCGGCTCATAGTTCGGCGAGGCTCCGCCGTTACCGTCAAAGCGCATCGAGCCGTCGCGGTTGTACGTCTGGTACGGGCACTGCGGCTTGTTGACCGGCAGTGAGTCATAGTTCACGCCAATGCGATAACGGTGCGCGTCAGGATACGATACCAGCCGGCCCTGCAGCATCTTGTCCGGCGAGTAGCCCATGCCCGGCACGATATTCTTCGGATCGAACGCCGCCTGCTCCACCTCTGCAAAGTAGTTGAGGGGGTTGCGGTCGAGCGTCATCTCGCCAACTTCGATGAGCGGATAGTCCGCATGTGGCCAGACCCTGGTCAGGTCGAATGGATTGATGTGATAGGGTTCCGCCTCGGCTTCCGGCATCACCTGGATCGAGAGAGTCCACTTGGGGAAATCGCCCTTCTCGATGTGATGGAAGAGGTCGCTCTGCGAAAAGTCCATATCCACGGACTTCATGTGATCCGCCTCTTCCCGCGTGAAGTTCTTGATGCCCTGCTTCGTCTTGAAGTGATACTTCACATAAAACAGTTCATTCTTGGCATTGATCAGCGAGAAGGTATGGCTCGAGAAGCCGTCCATGTGGCGATAGCCGTATGGCGTGCCGCGATCGCTGAACAGAATCGTCACCTGGTGCAGCGACTCGGGCGAGAGCGACCAGAAGTCCCACATCATCGTCGGCGACTTGAGGTTGGTCTGTGGATCGCGCTTCTGCGTGTGAATAAAATCACCGAACTTGAGCGCATCTTTGATGAAGAAGACTGGGGTGTTGTTGCCCACCAGATCCCAGTTACCCTCCTCAGTGTAGAACTTCACCGCAAAACCCCGTGGATCACGCTCGGAGTCCGCCGAACCCTTCTCGCCACCCACCGTCGAAAAGCGGATGAACATCGGCGTCGACTTGCCGGCCTTCTCAAAGAGCTTCGCCGTGGTCCACTTCGCCATGTTCGGGTTGGTGCAGACCAGGTGGCCGTGGGCGCCCGATCCCTTGGCGTGGACGACGCGCTCGGGAATGCGCTCGCGGTTGAAGTGGGCCATTTTCTCAAAGAGAAGGAAATCCTCGTAAACTACCGGGCCGCGCGGGCCAACAGTGAGCGAGTTCTGGTTGTCGCCAACCGGACGGCCTGCGTCCGTGGTCATCGTCTTGCGTACTTCATCAGCCATGTGATCCTCCAGGATTGTGAGGGGTTAAGGTGTAGTGCATGGGATAAAAACCGGATCTGCTTCACGTGCGGGAGCCCGATCCGGAAGAGGCTGCGATGATATGTAGATGCCGGCAGGCTGCTTACGTTGCGTTTGCCGGGCGAGTGTACAACTGAATTGCTAAAATTCTGCTAATCGGAGCAAATTCCGCTCAGGGACGCTTACCCCGGCAACTCAGAAAGTCACTCCGGTATGCATAGCGAAGGCCGGAAAAACCTAACTATGCGAATAGCTGTCCTTGCGGGCAATGGATCGCGCAGCTTCTCTTTGCTCTTGCGGTTGATCACTTGAATCGCGTCGAGCAACATCTTCGGCTGGATTGAGCGCCTTGAAAGCCCCCGCCGCCACCGCAGCGCCGGCGAAATCAGCTACCAGGTAAATCCAGATGTTCGCCCAGGAGGACAGCCCGAGAACGGAGATGCCCACCGCGACCGCCGGGTTGAACGCTCCACCGGAAATGCTGCCGACAGAAAACACCCCTGCAAGCACCGTGAATCCGATTGCCAAGCCGTAAAAAGAATTGCCCGACGTGCCCTTGGCAGTAGCGACATTCAATACGACGTAAACGAGCGCAAAGGTGAAAAGAAACTCAGCTAGAAATGCGGGTAGAGTTACCAGGTGGAGCGGCGCAACAGCGGGCGTCCCTTTTAAGAACTTGACGACCAAAGCTGCCAGCAACGCCCCTATGATTTGAAAAATCATGTACGGCGCTACATCTTTGGCTTCGCACTTTCCGCGCAGCCAGACTCCGAGGGTAACGGCGGGGTTGTAATGACCGCCGGAGATGTGCCCTCCGGCAAAGATCATCACCATCAGGACAGAGCCGATCGCGAGCGGCGGGATGACGCCGCTGCCGCCATTGATGACCGACATACCTATGGTGAGGACCAGGAAGAACGTTCCGATGAATTCCGTCACATACTTGTTCATGGCCGAGCTTATTAACTCCTGCAAGCCCAACCGCAAGCCAAGGGCCAATTCCTGAAAAGACAGAACCGTTGAAAATACTTGCCTGGGTACGCCGCTTTGTGAGGCGGGGTGTTCGACGATTTGTATCAGGAGTTCAAGTTTTTGAAATTGATACTGCGAGTGAACGCTATTCTATTGGATATTGATTTAGTGGTACGATATCTCATAATACGGAACGAAAATTCCGGGGGCGAATAGGGAGGATCCGGTGCATCTTTTTAGAGCAACGGCCGGCACCTCACAGAGCCGTCTTGATCGAATTCTGCGCCAGACCGTATTTTGACAATTTGTAACTAAGATCGCTCTTTGACAGTCCCAGCCGCCGCGCCGCTTCCGTTTTGGATCCTTTTGTCTTAATCAGCGTCTGTTCAAGGATGGTGCGTTCCCAACTCGCCAGCATGCTTCGCAGTTGAAATTCTTCCGGCAGCCCCATCGCGGCGATGCTGGGCGCCACCCCTTCATATTGTTCCTCTGGCGATTCCGGAAGGTCGATCCAGTCGATCTCCCGCCCGTTAGTAAGAATGCATGCCCGCTCGAGCAGGTTTCGAAGTTCGCGAATATTTCCCGGATATCGATAGGCCATAAGCTGCGGCAGTGTATCCGGGTGCAGCGTACGTTTGGGTATCTTCAACTCGCCGGCGATCTGATCGAGAAGGTAGTCTGCCAGCCCGGGAATGTCCTCGGCTCGCTCGCGCAAAGGAGGAACCTCGATGGGGACGATGGCCAGCCGATAGTAGAGATCCCGGCGAAATCTTCCTTCTTCCGCCTCTCGCAGCAGATTGCGATGCGTGGCGGCGAGCACTCTCACATTTACGTCCCGCGAAGTGGACGATCCTACGCGTGTAATTTTTCCCTCTGCGAGCACGCGCAGCAGCTTCGCCTGTGCTGCGGGAGACATCTCTCCCGCTTCATCGAGAAACAAGGTTCCCTGGTGTGCTGTCTCAAACAATCCGTGACGGATCCGGTCGGCGCCGGTAAAGGCTCCCTTTTCGTGTCCAAAGAGCTCGCTTTCAAGAAGTGTCTCGGTGAAGGCCGCGCAGTTGACGCTAACGAGAGGCTTATCCGCGCGCGGGCTGGCCTTGTGAATAGCGCGGGCCACCAGCTCTTTTCCCGTGCCCGTTTCGCCGGTGATGAGGACCGTCGCTTCCGTGGGACCGACCTTGCCGATCAACTCGCGCAGGCGATTGACCTGCGCGCTTTGGCCGCGGATTTCCGGCTGCCCCTCCAGTTTACCAACCGCACTGCGAAGCAGATTGTTTTCGCGGCGTAGAAGCGTATGGCGCGCGGCGCGCTGAATAACCGCCTTCAGGTTCTCGCCCGAGAACGGTTTGGTGAGAAAGTCGAAAGCGCCTTTACGCATGGTTTCAACTGCCAGCTCAACAGTGCCGTAGGCGGTCAGAACGATCACCGGGGTGGCAGAATCGGATTGCGAGACCGCGCTCACAATCTCCAGACCCTCGCCATCCGACAGCCGCTGGTCGGTGACGATTACATCGAAGTCATTCGCGTAGACTGCCTCCAGCCCGGCTTTGATCGTGACCGCCTCGACCGGGATGTGCCCGTCCGCTCGCAGATTCATGACCAGCAGCTTGCGCATGTTGGGTTCGTCTTCAATGATCAGAATCTTTGCCATGCTGCTTGGTCCACCAAAGGTTTTGCTGCGGCCTGAGAGAATGCAAGCGGGGAAGGAATGATCGCCGCAAAGACGATGTTGTCGGGTTCATTGCGCTCGAGAAACAATTCGCCTCCATGCTTCTCCACGATGCTTCGAGCAATCGGCAGGCCGAGGCCGGTTCCCCCCTTCTTCGCTGTGAAGAACGGCTCGAAGATGCGGACGACAACCTCATGCGGAATCCGTGGTCCGGCATTCGCCAGGGCAATCCGAATCTTGTCCCGGCGATGCCGTCCCACATCGATCTTGATTCGCCCACGCTCCGGGGAAGCTTCGACCGCATTCCGCATCAGGTTCAAAAGCACCTGCTGCAGTTGCCCCTCGTTTCCATAGACGTGACATCCGTGGCAAGTGTCGAGATCAATCGTGAGGGATTTATGCACAGCCTGGGCGCGAAAAATCGCCGTGATGTATCCGACCAGCGCCGTTGCGTCCAGTTCGGTGAAGGGCGGAGAGCCGGGTTGCGCATAGGAAAGAAAGTCCGTGGTCAGGCGTTCAAGCCGGCGCGCTTCCATGATCGCGATCTTGGACATTTCATCCCGATCCGCCAAAGATGAAGACGGCGATGAGGATACCTCGAGGGCGCTTGAAATAATCGCTACCGGATTTCGTATCTCGTGCGCTACGGAACTGGCGAGCCTTCCAACTGCGGCCAGTTTCTCTTCTTCAATGAGCTTGCTTCGTGTCGCCTCAAGGTCTCTGACTTTCTGCTGGAGATCCTCTTCGCGGCGGCTCAACAGGTCTACCAGCCACCAGATCAAGGTCCCAACAATGAAACACACCAGCACAAGGGTTGTCGCTTCCAGCAACTCCCCAACCTGAAACGGAGGCCGAAAGTCGGCGGCATAGGCCACCCAAAAACCTGCGATCGACGAAGCAATGGCTGCGACAAATAACGTGGTTGTAAAGGAAAAATAAAGGGCCGTCTCGAGCACCGGCAGGATCAACATGCCGAAATAGTGCGTGTGGAACTGCTGCATCGCCATAGCTAGCATCAGGGGCAAGGCTAGGCTCCAGGTGACGGAGACAGCGCCGAATGACCGAGTGGCCTGTGTTGACAATGGTGAATGCCTGCTCGCATACGCGATTTCTATCAAGCGAAGGGATATCCCCGCCGCTGCCACAACGAAGACAGGCAGTGGCGGCGGTCCATGGAAGAGAGAAAAGAAAGACTGTGCAAGGAGAAACGCCAGCAACACAGCCAGATTGACAAGCCCGATCGTCGTTCTGCTGATGAGGCTGGTCGTAAGCTTAAGGCGGTAAGACTTGTTTTCCATCTACCCCTACTGCATTGATGATTCCTGTTGCACACAGGATTCAGGCAATTGAGATGCTTCAATCGAGGAATCGGAAGAGTTTTGGTCTTGAAGCCCCTGCGCTGAACAAATCAGAGGATGGGAGACCACAATTTGTCATCTCGACCGAAGCGAAGCCAGTGGAGAGATCCGCGGTGCCCCATATCTGACGCAAAGAGCGCGCCAGATATGGGGCACCCTCGATTCGTGGTGGTTTTGGATCCATATTTCAAACAAATCCAGGGTGCCCCATCCTTGCGCAGCAAGGGTGGGAGACCACAATTGTGGCTAATTTGTCATCTCGGCCGGAGAGAAGCGCGGTGGAGAGATCCGCGGTCCTGCGCACTGAGGAGTCTCTCATTTGGACAACTTTCGCTCCGTTTCACTGTTGCCAGCCGCCTCCAAGCGCACTATACAGTTGCACCATCGAGAGTGATTCGTCTTCCCGGGCAACGGCCAAATTGAGCTGTGCCGAGTAGTAGTTGGTGTCGTTGGTGAGCACTTCAAGGTAGCTGGTGGATCCGGCATTGTAGCGAAGCCGTGCCAGCCTTGTCGCATCTTCGGCGGCCGCAGTCAATTTCGCTTCCTGTTCGCTGTATTCCCGGTATCTCTGGAGTGCGATCAACGCATCCGAGACGCTCTGAAAAGCCTGCTTGATGGTTCGCTGATAGGTGAGCACCTCCTCCTGCTTCTGCGCCTGGGAGAGCCTCAGATTATTGCGAAGCCTTCCTGCATCAAAGATCGGCTGGGTGAGGGTTCCGCTTGCGTACCAGTACAGATTCTTACCATCGACCAGTCCCTTGAGCTGGCTGCTGGATAATCCCCCCGCTCCGGAGAGAGAGAGCTGTGGGAACATCTGCGCCCTGGCCACTCCTACATTGGCATTCGCCGCAACCAGCTCCGCCTCGGCCTGTTCGATATCTGGCCGGCGCTCTAACAGTTCCGAGGGGAGTCCTGCCGGAACCTGCTCCGGCTCAGGCCAGTTCATCTCTGAGGGGTCACGAATAATAGGACCGGGATTTCGCCCCAGCAAAATACTGATGCTGTTTTCCTGCTGCTCGATCTGTCTTTCGAAATCGGGTATTGCGGCGGCGGCCGTGTACAGGAGTTGTTCCGCCTGGCGGACATCGGCAAGCGTTCCCGATCCGCCCTGCTCCAACGTCTGGGTTAGCTGCAGCGACTGCTGGCGTGCCGCAAGCGTTTGCCGGGTAATTTCGAGCTGAGCGTCCAGTGTCCGCAATTGAAAATAGGCTGTCGCGACATTCTCGACCACCGTGCTGATGGTCATCCGGCGTCCCCACTCGGTAGCTAACAGTTGCGCGCGCGCTGCCTCGGTCTGCCGCCGGTAGAGCCCCCAAAAATCGAGGTTCCAGGCTGCCGAGAGCGTCAATCCACCCGCGTAGTAGCTTGAAGCAGAGGAGCTGTTGCTGGAGCTGAGGCGCTTTCTCAGGCTGCTGGGAATACCGATCGCGCTATAGGTCCCACCGCCGTTTAGAGTTGGAAATTGCTGTGCGCGGGTTATGCCGACCTGATCCTGTTGTTCGAGGACACGCTGTGCCGCAATCTTCACGTCATAATTATTGGCCAGAGCCTCCTGGATCAATCGCTGCAGAGTGGGATCCTGAAAGACTTCCGCCCATTTCTCATCCCCCAGTGAAGAGGTGTTCGGGCTGATATTTGGGGCCATCGCTCCGCGGAACGCTTGAGGAGTATTGGTGGAGGGCCGCTGATAGCGAGGTCCGACCATGCAGCCAATAGCGCCGAGTGTCGAGGCCAGGGTGCCGAGGATGAACAGTGTCCGCTTCATGCCCGATCCTCTTCGGTCTCGAGTTCAGGTGCGTGCACTGAATCCAGTGTTATCCGGCCGCCTTTGCTGAAACGGTGGCTGACCCGTTCCACCACCGAGAAGGTCACCGGGACCAGAAAGATAGCGATGACGCTCGCTGCCAGCATGCCGCCGATCACCACCGTACCCAGGATTTGGCGAGAGACGCCGCCCGCCCCAGTCGCCACCCACAGCGGCACGCAACCCAGAATGAAGGCGAATGCGGTCATGATGATCGGACGGAAGCGCAGCCGGGCCGCGCCCAGTGCGGCTTCATAGATGCTCTCCCCATTTGCGTATTCCGATCGCGCGAATTCCACGATGAGGATGGCGTTCTTGGCCGAAAGGCCGATCAGCATCACCAGCCCGATCTGCGCATAGACATCGTTCTCCAGGCTGCGCAGGTTAAGAGCCAGATAGGCTCCCAGCACGGCCACCGGCGTACTGAGCAGCACGCTGAAAGGCAGGCTCCAGCTTTCGTACTGCGCCGCCAGGATGAGGAAGACGAAGAGCAGCGAGAGTCCAAAGACGACAGCCGGCGGCACGCCCTGCGCAGCCTGCTGCTCCTGGAAGGACATGCCTGAATAGTCGTAGCCCATCCCTGGCGGCATCGTCTCCTTGAAGACCTGCTCCAGGGCAGCCATGACTTGGCCGGAGCTGAAGCCGGGCGATCCAATGACGTTCAACTGTGCGGCCTCATATTCATTGAAGCGCGTGGTGAACTCAGCTCCGGTCGTCCGCCGCACGGTTGTGACGGCGCTGAGCGGGACCTGGCCGCCATTCGCACTCTGGACGTAAAACTGCCCGATATTGTTGACATTGGTGCGATAGTTGCCTTCCGCTTCCACATAGGTTTGCCACTGCCGGCCGAAACGATTGAAGTAGTTGACCAGGTAGCCGCCCATGAACGTCTGCAAAGTTGTATAAACATCTGCCAGGCTCACCTGCTGCTGCTGCACCTTGGCCCGGTCCACGTCAACATATAGCTGCGGAACGTTGGGCAAATACGTGGGAACGACTGCCGCGATCTCGGGCCGCTTCTTGCAAGCAGCCAGGAACTTGCCGAGATTCGCCGTAAGAAATGTGAGATCGTCGCTGCCGGAGCGGTCTTCAAGCATCATCGTGACGCCTCCCGAGGTGCCGACGCCCGGAATCGACGGTGGATCGAAGGAGAAAGCAATTCCTTCTTTGATCCCGCCCAGGGCGCGCGCGAGGTTTGCCTGAATGGCGATGTACTGCTCGTTCGGTTGCGTTCGCGCGCTCCAGTCTTTAAGGGTCACGAAGAAGAACGAGTTATAGGTGCTTTGCGTCTGGCTGAGCAGGCTGAACCCTATGACCGAGGTGATACCTTCCACTCCAGGTACTTTCAGGACGGCTTTTTCTACATTGGCGGCAGCCTCGCCCGATCGTTCCAGAGAGGCGGCTTCCGGTAATTGCATCGCGATGAAGGCATAGCCCTGATCTTCCACCGGCAGAAATGAAGACGGCAGGCGGCTGCCAAGAAGAACCGCAGCCGCTGCAACCAGACCCAGGAAGATGAGCGCGAACGCCGACTTGCGAATCAGCAGGCCGGACCCGCGCACGTAGCCATTGGTAGTGCGGCCAAAGACCCGGTTAAACCAGGCGAAAAAGCGCGCCAGAGGGCCTCTGCTCTCCTTCTTCGGCTTCAGCAGAAGAGCGCACAGCGCAGGACTCAGGGTGAGCGCGTTGAAGGCGGAGAAGATGACGGAGATGGCGATGGTGACGGCGAACTGTTGATACAGCCGTCCCGTGATGCCCGGAATAAACGCAGTGGGGATAAACACGGCCGCCAATATGAGCGCAATCGCGATCACCGGGCTCGAAACCTGTTCCATCGCCTTGAAGGAGGCGTCACGCGGACTCAGGCCCTCTTCTATATGGTGCTCGACCGCTTCGACAACCACGATCGCGTCATCAACCACCAGGCCGATAGCGAGTACAAGACCGAAGAGCGAGAGCGTGTTGATCGAAAAGCCGAGCAGGGGAAAGACGGCGAAGGTCCCGATGAGCGACACCGGAACGGCCAGCAGGGGAATCAGGGTCGCGCGCCACCCCTGAAGGAAGATATAGACGACAATGACGACCAGCACCAGCGCTTCGAACAGCGTCTTGACGATCTCGCGGATGCCGGCTGTGACCGCCAAGGTAGTGTCCAGACTCACCGCATATGACATATCCTGCGGAAATCGCGTGGAGAGCTGCGCCATAGTAGCTCGCACCGCTTTCGCCGCCTGCACCGCGTTCGAACCAGGAAGCTGATAGAGAGCGAGGATAGCGGAGGGCTTTCCGTTATACCTCGCGCCGAGGCTGTAGGTTTGGGCGCCCAGCTCGATCCGAGCGACGTCTTTCAGACGCACGACTGAGCCATCCTGGTTGGCGCGCAGGATAATGTTGCCGAACTCCTCGGGAGTGGTGAGATAGCCCTGGGTACGCACCGTGTAGGTGAACACCTGCCCGTGGGGTATCGGTTCGCCGCCGATCTGCCCTGCGGGATTGACGTTGTTCTGCACTTGCAGAGCCCGTGTAATCTGCGGAACAGTAATACCCAGCTTGGCCAACTGGTCCGGCTTTACCCAGATGCGCATGGCATACTTGTCGGACCCGAACACCTGCACTCGCGAGATTCCGTACACGCGATTCAATTGATCGGCGAGATTGATGTACCCGTAGTTTGCCAGGAACTGTCCATCATAGGTTCCATGTGGAGAATAGATCCCGATCAACATCAACGGCGCGGTCGGCGACTTCAGCACCGTGATACCCGCTGTGTTCACTTCGGCAGGGATCTGAGACTGCGCCTGCGAGACACGTAACTGCGACAGCACCTGATCGATGTTCGCGTCCGAATTGACGCCGAAATCGACGTGGAGCTGCATCTGGCCGTTGCTGGCGCTGGTGGAGTACATGTAGTTCATGTTGTCCACGCCGTTCATCTGCTGTTCGATCGGCGTTGCAACAGACTGTTCCAGCGTCTTCGCGTCCGCGCCCGGATACGTCGCCTGAACCAGAATTTCCGGCGGAACGATATTGGGAAACTGCGCGGTGGGCAGACTCAGCATGGAGACAACGCCCACTATCACCATGACAATGGAGATGACCATGGCCACGATGGGCCGATTAATGAAAAATTTAGACATGTTTACCGGCCTTCGGGCTTTTGCTCAGGCAGTGACGCCGTAGTGGTTGCCGGCTGTGGCGATACCGGCATTCCGTCCTTCAGCTTGGATACGCCTTCGGTCACCACCCGCTCATCGGGATTTATGCCGCTTGTAATGAGCCAGTCGGAACCGATCTGCGGGCCAAGCGTTACGGTCTGGATATGCACTTTATTGTCGGAGCCGACCGCAGCGACCTGATAAGAGCCCTGCAATTCGTTCACTGCGCGCTGCGGAATCAGCAGGGCATTGTGGCGAATTTCCGTTTCAGCCTTGATGCGTCCAAATTGACCGGGGCGCAACAGGTTCTCAGGGTTGGGAAAGCTGCCCGCGATCTGTATGGTTCCGGTTTGCGGGTTGACCTGGCGGTCGACAAAAACAATCTGTCCCTTGTAGGGATAGATGCTGCCGTTCCCCAGGGTAAGCTGCAGCGGCACGGCGTTCCCGCTGCGAAGCAGGTCCCCTTTTCCTCCAGCCTTTACCCGGCTCGACAGTGCCAGATACTCCTGCTCGCTGATGGAGAAGTAAACCTTGATCGGGTTTACCTGAGAGACCGTGGTCAGCGCCGAAGACTGGCTAACCAGGTTGCCTACCTGTACCAGCGCCCGCCCGGCGATCCCGGTGACCAGAGAGCGGACCTTGGTGAAACCCAGATTGAGTTGCGCCTGCTCCACGTTGGCCTGAGCAGTCCGAACCGCGGCGCTCTGCGCAGCCTGCTGCTGCACATCGTTATCGAGCTGGCTTTGGGAAATGGCGCGGGCCTTAGCCAGAGGCGTGTCGCGCTTTACGTTGATATTGGCCAAGCCAAGCTGTGCCTGCGCCTGCGCAAGCTGACCTTCCGACTGGTCGAGCGTTGCCTGAAATGGCCGGGGATCGATTTCAAACAGGACCTGGCCGCTCTCTACGACAGCGCCTTCCCGGTAATCCTGCTTGACCATATAGCCGGATACCTGAGGTTGAATTTGCGCATTGACATAGCCATCCAGCGTGGCAACCCAATCGCCGTAGAGGGCCACGTCGCGCTGTTCAACGGCCGCTACGCTTACCTGCATGGGGCCGGCATTTGCCGGGCCGCTGGGTTTGTTCGCGTTCTTCGCGCACGCCGTCAGCAGCAAGAGGCTCGCAGCTGAAAACGCAGAAACTCCGATGTGTTGAAAACGCCGCGTCCGAACAAGCATCTATGTCAGCAACCCCATTTTCCAAAAAACCATCGAACCGAAAGAACTTCCTGGTGCGGCACCGTTCCGTACAGAAAGTGACATACATGTATGTAATGATCGTAAGAGCATGGAAGATGCAAAATTGTGCGGAGATTTCCCATTCGGGTGGGAAATGATAGATTTCTGCAGGCTCTAAAGAAAGATTGGAAGTGGACAATGAGTCAGCCTCTTCGCCAAGCGGTCTCGTCGCGTCGGAATATAAAACCGATCATTCAGCGTTGGAAAAAGCATGCCACCGCCCCACCCACCGAATCACGGCAACACCTTCGCGCTGCGGCCACCCGGAAGGCTTTGCTGAATGCGGCCTTTCATGTCTTTGTCCGCGACGGATTCGAGGCCTCCCGAATTGAAGACATTGCTCGCGAGGCGGGACGGAGCCGCGGCGCGTTCTATGTCAACTTTTCCAACAAAGCCGAAGCGTTCTTAGCTCTGCGAGAGCAACAGTTCCTGATGTTTGAGGCCAGATTCCGGAAGCAATTGACCGGCCAACCGGCGCGCGAAGAGCAACGTCAAGCCGTAGAGGAGCTTATGGTCCAACTTACACTCGAGAAGTCTTACATTTTTTTGGAACTCGAGTTTAAGCTCTTCGCCATTCGCCATCCGCGCCTGTTGAATCGTTTAGCCAAGAAGCATTTAGAGGCCAAACGGGAAATTGAAGAACTTCGCGGCCTTTATTCCCAGGACGATCGCAACACGCTCGCCATACAACAGAGAATGCTGGCTTGCGAGGCAATATTGGATGGATTCGTTTTGAACCTGGCCTTCAATTCCGAGGTGATGACGCGAGAATATATCGAGAGATGTATCCCGCAATTGACGCGCTCCGTCATAGATGTGAGCCGTTAAGCCCATCACGGATCTTGGGTGCCCCACGTCCGGATTTTCGGACGTGGGATTCCGCAGATCTCGATGGACAGTCTGTCGTCGCTCTCGCTCTCGCAAAGGACTGCCTATGCCCAAAGAAAAAGACCCAGGCTAGCTTCGCGAGCCTGGGGCACCCGGCTCTAAAGCCCATCATCATCAGAATCGAACTTCCCGGGGCACTGAAGAGAGACAAGAAGCAGATTCCCTTCGGGAATGACAGAAAGAAAAGCAAAGACAGACAAGAATGCCTGCGGCCCTTCGGTCGTTTCGTATTCGCAGTTGCCTTTCTTTCTGTCATTCCCGAAGGAAATCTGCTTCTTAAGTTCTGAAGGGCTCCTGCCCCCGCATAAATGCGGGGGCCTGCATCCAAAGGCTCCGCACCGCTGGGGGATGTGCCTGGAGACTGCGGGCACAAACATAGCACAGTCCAGAACCAAATCCGCACGAACGCCCGCAGCCTGTAACCGAATCTTAATCATCTTTGAGCTTCGAGCGGCTACGGTAGAAGCAACCATGAACGTGCTGGTGATCGAAGATGATCGGAGAATCGCTGGTCTCATTGAGCGGGGACTCAGCGAAAATGGCCATCGCGTCTCTATCTCCGGCAATGGGCGGGAAGGCGCCGAGATGATGTTGGCCGGACGGTTTGATGCCGCGCTGCTGGATATCCTCCTGCCGGGAATGGATGGCCTGTCTGTACTGGAAGAGGTCCGGGCAAAACGCTGCAAGACGGCGATCATGGTGTTGACCGCGGTCGATGCCGTACCAAACATTTTGCGGGCCTTCGATCTGGGAGCCGATGATTACCTGGTAAAGCCGTTTCTTCTGGAGATTCTGTTAGCGCGGCTCGGTGCGATTTCCCGGCGTGGGCAGAATATCGAGCAGCCTGTTCTTGAGGCCGGAGATCTCATCCTGGACCGGCGCCGGCGCACCGTCATCCGCAACGGAAAGCCCATTCATCTGACCCGGAAGCAGTTTAACCTGCTCGAAGCGCTCATGAGCCGCCGCGGCCTGGTTACTTCACGAGAGGACCTGATTGAAGCGGGCTGGGGTTACCTGGCTGACGTGAAGGGAAACACTCTCGACGTATACGTTCACGGCATCAGAACGAAACTTGAGTCTGAGCACGATGGCCACAAGATGATGATCCGCACGATACACGGGACAGGTTATATGCTGGTGGCCGACTAAAGCACGCCATGACGCGACATTTTTCTGTCCGGGCCAAGCTCACACTGTGGTATCTCGTTGTAACGTCGATCGCGCTCTGTATCTTCGGGGTTGCCTCCTTCGGAGCATTGAGCTATACCCTGGTGCGCTTCAAGCACTTGAGCCTGAACCGGCGGGAACAACGGCTCATGCTGTTCCTGGAACAGAATAGCCGCCAGCGTGTCTCCGCTCCAGTCTCCGCTCCAATCTCCGCTCCGATTTTGAAGCAGTTGCAAAACTATGCACTCATCACCCACGAGGGGAACCTTTTTGAGATCAGGGATTTCAATGGAGTCGTGCTGTTTCCGGTCGAGCCGGCGAGCGCAAGTTGGCTCCAGAAGCCGGAGACAGAATGCGCCCAGCCGGTCTTCAAGGATATGGTGGCAGACGGCGGCCCCGTGACTGTGATGTGTCATGACGCGCTGGTCAACGGGCGCACGGTCCGGCTCTATATCGGTGGATCGCTCGAAGACAATTTCTACATTCTCAACACCTATCGCAAAGCTCTGTTGTTGCTGTTGCCCTGCCTCCTGGGGCTGGCCGCGGGCTGCGGCTATCTCTTGAGCAAGCACGCAATGCGCCCGGTCGACCGGATCGCCAAGGCGGCATTGGATATCGGTGTTGGAAATCTGTCTGCGCGCCTTCCCGTCCCTCCTGCGCGCGATGAGCTATGGTTGCTGGCGACGGCGTGGAACCAGCTGCTGGACCGTTTGGAAGGAGCAGTTTCGCGGCTCACAAAATTCTCCGCCGATGCTTCGCACGATTTGCGAACGTCGATTACCGTCATCCTGGCCACGGCGGAGCTCTCGCTCCATCGCCGCCGCTCGGAAAACGAATATAGAGACGATCTTGACAGGATCGTCAACGAATGCCGCACCGCCTCGACCCTGTTGGATGCATTGTTGTCGCTGGCTCGGAGCGACAATTTCATTCACGAAGTCGAGTTCCAGCGAATCAACGTCGGAGAGCTGGTGGTTACAGGCTGCCGGCGTGTAGAAGACCTGGCTGAGTCGAGCGGAATCATTCTCGACTGGAGGTTGCCTGCCGAGGATCTCTATGTTCAGGGCGATGAATTGCTCCTGCAACGGCTGCTGGGAATTCTGCTGGACAATGCAATCAAATACACGCCCGAGGCAGGCGAAATTCTCGTCGAGGTCGGAGCGACACCGTCGGAAGTCATCATTGCCGTTCGCGACACCGGCATTGGCATGTCGGAGGAGGTTCGCCGGCATATCTTCGACCGCTTCTACCAGGCAGATCTTAGAGAGCGAAAAGCCCAGGCAGGGAGCGGATTGGGACTCGCCATTGCCAAGTGGATTGCTGAAGCTCACCAGGCCGTACTCACCGCGGAGAGCGCCCCAACCATGGGCTCCGCCTTTCAGATCCGCTTCCCGCTGGCTGTTTCGATGTGCTCGACCACCAGTCCGAGCCGCCCGGAGCTCGTCCAGGAGGCGGCCTTAAGAGATGCGACCTTAAAAAAGGATGCGGCCTTAAGAAAACCTTATATTTTTGCCGCGAAATGACAGCCCTTCCCAGGCGGAGCTCCGGCCGCCAAAGCGCACTTCTAGCGCTCTGATTGTAGGCATCGTTAGGCCTCTCGAAAACGGATCGTCAATGGAATTAAGGGGTTTGCGTTGCCCGTAGGCCCTTTTACGGCGCGTGAAAACAACTTCCGCGAGACCCGATCCGGAGACGCCGGCGGGGGAAGTAACACAGCGTTCATCCTTGCTCGCTACCTTTTACGAAAACCAACGACACTTCAGGAGAATTACGTTGAAGAGACGTCCGATTCGGTATTGGTTCCACTGCCTTGGTATCTGTTTGCTCCTTTGCTCTTGCGCGATCGTCCCTGCCCTGCTGCATGCCCAGAAAGCCGGGTCGCAAACCGTTTCAATGACCGGCACAGTGTTGGATCCGGGAGGCAGCGCGGTGCCAAAGGCAACCGTGGTCATCCATACGGCGTCCGGCAATATCAGCAGGCAAGCCGCATCGGACAATCAGGGACGGTTCACCTTCGATGGCCTGCCGCCGCGCATATACACCATCGATGTGTCCTCGCAAGGCTTTGCCAACAAGACGCGCGCCGGCTTAACGCTTGTTGCCGGCCAGCCGCTGAACATTTCCATTCAACTCGCGGTCGGCAACGTCGCCGACCAGGTGATCGTTTCTGCAGCGGACTCCGATTCGCCTGCCGCGCAACAATCTCCGATACAGGCGCCGCTCGATGCCCAGTCGGCGCGATCGGAGTTCGGATCAGACTATATTCAGCAGTTTGCGCCGCCTGTCTCCGACTATGGCACCATCCTTCAGATGGCCCCCGGCACCTTCAGTATCAGCTCGAATGGAAGCGGCCTCGGCCAGGACAAAACCTATTTCCGGGGGTTTGCCGATGGCAACTACGACATTACCTGGGACGGGATTCCGTTCAACGATACCAACGGTCCTACACACCACTCGTGGGCGTTCTTTCCTACCCAGTGGCTCGGCGGCATCGACTTCGATCGCAGCCCGGGATCCGCTTCGACTGTTGGTCCAACGCCGTTCGGCGGCTCCATCAACCTTCTGTCCCGAGAGATAACTGTACAGCCGGCCGTGCGCGGCACGGTCGCCTATGGCTCCTTCAACACTCTCCTGGTGGATGGCCAATACGACTCCGGGGCTCTATTTGGCAACAGCAAAGCGGCCCTCTCTCTCGATGCCCAGCGCCTGACTTCGGACGGCTTCCAAACCTACAATCACCAGCAGCGTTACGCCGGCGATATCAAGCTGCAGTATAAGTTCTCCGACAAGCTCGTTCTCACCGCTTTCAGCGGATGGGTAATGCTCGATAACCACACTCCCAACACCACTACTCCCACGCGCGCGCAGGTGGCCGCTTTCGGATACAACTTTCTTTTGAATAACGACCCCACCAGCCCTTACTACTATGGCTACAACGGCTATCATCTGCCCACAAACTTCGAGTATGTAGGCGTGGACTCGGAGCTCGGTCATGGCTGGAAGCTGGATGTAAAGCCCTACACCTATAGCTACAAGAACCACCAGTGGTACACCAACGCGCCTCCATTTAAGACCAAGACAGGAGGCATCGATCCCTCCTGCGCTATACCGGTCAGCGGGATTCTTCCCTGCGCCTCCGACCAGCTCAATGGTTATCACAAGTACGGTGAAGTGGGCTCGGTCAGCCAGAGCTCGCGCTACGGCATCTTCCGCGCGGGCATGTGGTACGAGTGGGCCGAGACAAATCGCTATCTCTATCCCACCAATCCTCTCACCGGCGCCTTTGGCAGCCTGCCCAGCTATCGTGAGCACTTTACCACCAGTTCCTACCAACCTTTTGCCGAGTATTCTTACCAGGCCATTCCCAAACTCATCCTTACCGGCGGTTTCAAGTTCGCTCAATACGTCCAGAACCTTACTCAATATCCTGACAATGGCAAGACGATTGGAACTCCGCCCAACGGCTCGGCCGCCGTCTTCAATACAGGCAGCTACAACTCTCCACTTCCCGCCGCAGCCGTGAACTACCGTATCAAGCCCGACTGGTCTGCCTATGTTCAGTTTGCCCAGGGTAGCGTGATTCCGCCGACCAGCGTCTTCGACGTCAAATCCGGAGCGGTGGAGACGCTTCCCAAACCTGCCAAGACTACGGCCTATCAGACTGGAACCGTCCTGAAGCTCAAACAAGTCATGTTTGACGGGGACGTCTACCGCATCAAGTATCAGAATGCCTATACGAGTTACACCCCGCCGGGAGGCGCGCCTATCTACTATCTCAATCCGGACTCGATTACCATCGGCGCCGAGATGGAGACCAACGTTTCCGTCACACACGCCCTGAGCGCTTATGTGAACGGGAGCTTTGGCCGGGCACAGTATACGGGCAACGGTGTCCCTTCCGGACTCTGGGTGGCGAATACACCTTCCTATACTCAAGGGACCGGCTTGACCTATCAGGAGCGTAACCTCGACCTTGGTATCTTCCAAAAGCTCGTCGGCCCGATGTGGAATGACAACAAGTCCTACCACAATCAGATGCCGATCGACCCATTCAACATGGTCAATCTCTTCCTGAATTACACCGTCCGCAATAATACTGAGTTCGACGGAACCAAGATCGGCCTGAGCTTCAACAATCTCTTCAACTCGGAAAACACCATCGGGGTGACTCCTGCGAACTCAGCGGTGCCCTTGTCGATAGGGGGTTCCGCTTCGCCCTATCTCGCCGCCACGAAAGCGGCTGGCGGAGACCTTCTTACCCTTACGCCCGGCCGCAGCATCATGATCTCGGTGACCTTCGGCCTGCAACCCAAGAGGTAGAACCGTCGAACTTCGGCCGCTGATTACACCCGTGGTGTGTCTCGCATATATCGGAGAGATGCACCATGAGTGGACCCCTCGACCGTCGATTGGAAGGAGAATGCCCACAGGATGAATACCAGGGCCGATGTGCTCAAGATGTTTCGCCAAATCCATCTCTATCTGGGGGTGTTCACGGCTCCGGCAATCCTATTCTTTGCCTTCACCGGTGTTCTCCAGACCTTTTCCCTTCATGATCCGTCGACAGACGGCTCCTACAAGCCTGCAGCATGGATCGTCACACTTGCGCAAATCCACAAGAAGCAGACTATTCAGTTGCCGCTGCCCAAGTCCAAGCCCGCAGCCCGCCTGCAGAAAAAGGCCGGTACTCCGGACGAGGCTGACGATCGCCCCGCTCACAACCCATGGCCGTTGAAAATTTTCTTCCTCATGGTAGGTATCGCACTGTTTCTATCGACTCTCACAGGCCTCTATATGTCTTATCAGCGCAAGCGGAGCAGGGTGTTGTTAGTTATGCTTTTTCTAGCCGGCATTGTGGTTCCGATCGTACTCACTTTTGCATAGACCGCGGTGCATGTGCGCGCATGAGAAGACTTGCGCGTCGGGGATGGCCGCTACAGCGTTTTCAACCTTTGTGAAAGGATTCATTCTGATGAACATGAAAGCAACACTTGGCGTCTGCACGGCGCTTTGTTTCTGCATGGGTGCGCAGGCACAGCAGGAAAATATTCCCACCGCGGCAGTAGCGTCTAAGGCGCCGAGAACGGCGTATTACATCGATGCCACATTGCTGAACCTGGGCCTTCTACTGCCCGAGCCGCCGGCCGTGGACTCGGCCAAGAATAAGGCCGAGTTGGCCGAGCTGCACAAGTTCGAGCAGGCGCGGACGCCGGAGCAGGTAGCGAAGGCAAAAGCGGATGAAGAAGAAGAGGATATATTTGTCTTCAAAGACGTCTTCGGCGCGGGATTCACCGCCGAAGCTCTGCCTCTGACGGCGGCTCTGGGAAAGCATGTGAAGAACGAGCAGGGCGTCGCAGGAGGACAGCTCAAGCAATATTATCAGCGGCCGCGCCCCTACCAGACCGACGCCACTCTGCATCCGGTGTGCGAAGTGAAAACGGTGCACGATTCCTATCCCAGCGGTCATGCGCTGACCGGCTATCTTGAGGCCTTCACGTTGGTAGAGTTGGCGCCGGAGAAGCGGGCTGAAATCCTCTCGCGCGCCGACGACTACGCGCGCAACCGGGAGGTGTGCGGCGTGCACTATCCGAGTGACTTGGAGGCCAGCCGCAAGGCGGCGTATGCAGTGTTTGGCTATATGCTCGGCACGCCGCGCTTCCAGCGCGATCTCGCAGCGGCGCGCGAAGAGATGAGAACCAAGCTGGACCTGGCAAAGTAGTGAGGACAGGGCACCCTATATTTGTTTGGTGGAAGCCGGGTGCCCCACGTCCGGATTTTCGGACGTGGGATTTTAGGATCCCAACCCCTCCACCAATCCAGGGTTTCCTATGTCTGGCGCGCTCTTGCGCCAGATGTGGGAAACCACAAACGTGCCGTATGCGACGCTACGGCAGTTTAGGAAATGGTGTAGACCGGAGCCACTATCGCCAAGCCGGCGCGACCAGCAGGGAGCGACGGTCTGAAGCAAATTGGAAAAGACCACAGTATTTCCTAAACTGCCTTAAAATTGATTGGATGGCTGCAGCTTATTGTTTGCCGATGTCGTCGATTTCCTTCTGCAGGGAAAATGAGTCAAGCGTCGGCAACGGCAGAGAAAGGAATAAGCTGATGCGCCGGTCGAGGATCGAAAAAGCCTGCGAAAAAGCTCGATCAATCTCCTCGCGGGTGCCTGCCACTACCGCGGGATCGGGAACTCCCCAATGGGCCGTCATGGGCTGCCCGGGCCAGAATGGGCAGACTTCCTTAGCTGCGTTGTCGCACACCGTGAAGACGAAGTGAAGCGGCGGCGCGCCCGGTCCGGAGAACTCATCCCAGGACTTGCTGCGCAGATTGGCCGTACTCAATCCAGCCTTTTCGAGCTGGCGAATGGCCTCCGGCCGCACCGTGCCTGATGGATGGCTCCCGGCGCTGTAGGCGGTGAAGTTCGGCGCGCCCTTCCGCTTCATGATCGCTTCGGCCATGATCGACCGGGCCGAATTTCCGGTACAGAGAAACAATACGTTATAGTGCGGCATACTGGACGGGACCGCTCCATCCTTCGCTCTCACTGAATCCGACAGCCGCTCCGCCATGCTTCCCTCCGGATCATATATTTGGTAAAGCGACTATATACTTGACTAATAGATTCGTCAATGCGAATATATCGCTATGGCTGTGAGAGCGCATTTCGATCTTGAACGGTTCTTTCAGGCGCTCGGCGACAGGACCCGGCTTCGCCTGCTGAACCTGATGCGAGAGCAGGAGATCTGTGTCTGCTACTTCGTCGAAATCCTCGGTTCTCCTCAACCGAAAATCTCGCGGCATCTGGCCTATCTTCGAAGTGCAGGTATCGTGACCGCGCGGCGGGAAGGGAAGTGGATGCACTACAGGATGGTCATGCCGCCGCACAGCGGAGCCGCGCAGATTCTGCGCCAGACGCTTGCCGCATTGAAAGAAGAGAAGGCGATGCAGGCGGACTATGCCCGGTTGGCTAAGGCGTGCTGTGCGCCAAAGAGGATTCCGGCGCTCGAGGGCGCGCCGTTACCCACGTCGCTTGAAGCGCTGAGTTGCGAGGTCGGCTGATATGTCATCGCTGCCGGTCACGCACGGGCAGGTTTGTGCGCCCGCCGCTCGCAAGAGGTTGTCGTTCCTCGACCGCTTCCTGACGCTTTGGATCTTTCTCGCCATGGCCATCGGCGTCGCCATCGGGCATTTTGTGCCGGCTTCAGCCGGCTTTGTGAACAGCTTTCAGGCCGGTACGACAAACATTCCCATAGCCATTGGGCTGATCGTAATGATGTACCCGCCGCTGGCCAAAGTGCGCTATGAAAAGTTGGGCGAGGTCTTCCACAACCGCAAGGTGCTCGGTCTGTCGCTGTTGCAGAACTGGCTGATTGGACCGGTACTGATGTTTCTGCTTGCCGTTCTGTTTCTCCACAGCCAGCCGGCATACATGCGTGGACTGATCCTGATCGGCATTGCCCGCTGCATTGCCATGGTCCTGGTCTGGAACGAGCTTGCCGAAGGCGATACGGATTACGTGGCGGGACTGGTTGCATTGAACAGTATTTTCCAGGTCGTCTTTTACAGCCTTTATGCTTGGGTCTTCATCACCATCCTCCCTGCCTGGTTCGGGATGAAGGGAGCCGCCGTTCCCGTCAGCATCCTCGACCTTGCCAAGAGCGTCGGGCTGTATTTGGGGCTGCCATTCACGGCAGGAATGCTTACCCGTCTGGTTTTGCTGCGAACGAAGGGTGAGGAATGGTATCGGACTCGATTCATCCCGCGCATCAGTCCACTGACGCTCGTCGCTCTGCTATTCACGATCCTGGTCATGTTCTCTCTTAAGGGGGACCTGATTGTGCGCTTACCGCTGGACGTGGTGCGCATTGCAATCCCTCTGGTCATCTATTTCGCGATTATGTTCCTGGTGAGTTTCTGGATGGGAAGGCGTCTGGGGGCGAACTACGCGCAGTCTGCAACGCTGTCATTCACAGCAGCAGGAAACAACTTCGAGCTTGCGATTGCTGTCGCGGTCGCCGTCTTCGGCCTCAATTCCGGCGAAGCATTCGTCGGGGTTGTCGGACCGCTGATCGAAGTCCCCGCTCTCATCGGGCTGGTCAATGTCGCCTTTTGGATCAGGCAGCGCTACTTCATGCCCATCGAGGCTTGACAGGCTGCGAGCTTTGACGCGCCGGACTTGGTTTGTTATAACGGAAGGAGCGTTCGAGGCTTCCTCCCGCCGCACACTCCTCAGTAGCTCAATGGCAGAGCATTCGGCTGTTAACCGAAGGGTTGTAGGTTCGAGTCCTACCTGAGGAGCCAATTAAAATCAACAACTTAGGGTAGTAAGGGGATGAGGGGCAACCTTCAAAATGTGCCGATTGTGCCCATTTTTGTGCCCACCCTCTTTCAAAACGGATGCAGTATCCATAGCAACCATGCTCAGTTGAGGCTCCCAGCCAGGCGACTCAGAACCCCCTAACAAAAGGTCCTCCGGTCGGCGGCGCTGTGACCTAAACGTACGATTTTTTGCGTTTGGTGTGGTGGACCCCAATGTTCGGTCTAGCCCTAGTATGGAGGGATGACAAGCCCAACGTAGTGCAAAAACGCACGGAGGAATTCTCATGACCCAAGCGAACCACGAAAAAGCTGTCTTGCAATGGTCGGTGTTCGTCACTAAGCGGCCCGGACTCAGCCGGGAGTTGCCGCCAGGTTACGAGTCCCTGGCTTGGGTGCCCAATTCGTCCACGCTGGTCTACGGCGAACGGGATGCTGTGCTAGTCGATACCTTCCTTACCGTCGAAGCTTCTCAGGCACTGACGGACTGGGTCGTGGCGAGCGGCAAGAACCTGACAACGATTTACTTGACCCATGGCCATGGCGATCATTTCTTTGGCATAGGGCTGCTCAAGCAGCGCTTTCCCCATGCACGGGCGGTGGCAAGGCCGGACATCGTGGAGGCCATGCGTCATGAGCTCGATCCGCCCCACTTCAACAGCTTCTGGAATTCGCGCTTTCCAGGCCAACTCCCGGAACAGCTCGAGGTAGCCGAGGCGCTCGAAGAAAACAACATCGAGCTAGAAGGTCACGAGTTGATTTTGATCGATACGGGCTATACCGACACGGCGCTGTCCACGAGTCTGCACGTCCCTTCCATCGACTTGGTGGTGGCCGGAGATGTCGCCTACAACGGCGTCCATCCCTATATGGCGGAAGGCAATCCACAGTCTTGGGCGAAATGGATCGCTGCCCTCGACAAACTCGAATTGCTGAAACCTCGCGCCGTGATCGCTGGTCACAAGCGGCCCGAGAACGACGATCACCCGCGGATCATTGGGGAAACGCGCAGCTACTTCCGGGACTTCCTACGGCTCAACGAGGAGACGTCGACCGTGCGCGAATTTTTTGACCAAATGATGAAGCTTCACGGGGATCGAGCCAATCCCGGTTCGCTCTGGGGCGGGGTGACGGCCGCCAAGGCACACCATAGCCGATAATCGAGCACCAGCGGACGCGAACACGTAGTTGAGATCGTCGGTCCCGTCGCCCGGGACCCAAGCTGGCAATCGCACGATAAGACTGGGTTCGATAAAAGCCTGTTCTTGGTCGACTGGGGATTGCAAAGTTTGTCACGTGCCTAGCCGGCAACATGATTTAACTTGGACTGGCCGCAAAACTGTTCTCGAAACGTCCTTTGACGCTGCCTTGCTTAGAGAGTCCGGCACCGCCAGATGAAAGGGGCGGATACAGATAGGCAGGACCTAACGCCACGGCGTCACATCTCGACTCTACACATTTGGTGTAGTGACCCAAAGTACACGCCACGGATCAGGGCGTACTGAGATTCCACATGGACGAAAAGTCGCCTTATCGTTTACAGGCTGCGGAAAAACGCGTCGAAGCAACAAGCGAGGCGCAAGAAGTTGTATGCGTTCAACAAGTGTAGGCAAGTGAGTGTATCTCGAACCCGCAACAAATCTATTTTTCCGCAGCCTGTTCAGCCTGACGATCTACGTCGTGAAGTTATCGCAGCAAGGTCATGGATCTGACCATGTCGTCCGACATTTCTGACACTATTTCGACACTTCATTGACAGTATCGACAGCCCTGCTTGTTGTCGGGACTGCGACGGGAGCCTCCCCTACGCCTTGGAGATGAGGCAGTTGCGTCGGCACCACCGCATCGGTCGGAATAGGCCCAAATCGGGCGGATACTGCTGGGTCGGGTGTGGCATTTGCATTGCAAGTGTAAGGAGCACCAGGCTTGAAGGAGGATACGATGCGCTCCAAGCTTGTCTTTGGCGCAACGAAGTACGTTTCAAATCGCAACTTGCTCGCAAAGCTAGCAGCAAAGGCAATTCGTGCATTTGGCGACGGCCAAGAACGGCATGCGCCTTGACAATCGCTACTGCTGGATAGTGCATTTCCGGCGCAATTTGATCGTGCGTGTTCGTGTCTACCTCGACGCGATCCTGGTCGCCCGTTTGTTCGAAAAACGCGGCGCTGATTACGGGCGCCTCAATCAATTGTTCCGCAAGATCCAGAGGCTGGGGATTTCCCGGCGAATACGTTAACGGCGATGAGCCCCCTGGAGGACCGCCATGCTGTACGATACCGTCCCTGAACCAAAACTCCGCTCCTTAGGTTCTAAACCTCATCGATTCTTTTCTTACTCCGCCGCAAGCCTGCTCTTAAGTTTAGTGGCCGGCCACAGTCTCTTCGCACAAGCCATCTACGGTTCGCTCACAGGAACCATTACCGATACCACCGGAGCGGTGATCCCAAACGCCACCGTAACCGTAACGGATGTAAACAAGGGAACGATACGGACCGTCACAAGCAATGGTGCTGGCAACTCAGCGTAGACGGCTGATTCCCGATGTTTACACGGTGAAGGCTGAGGCCTCTCACTTTTCTCCCGCGACCTCGAGCAACATTACCTTGGCTGCCGACACGACACCTCAGGTGAATCTGCAATTGTCAATCGGCGCCGCTGCGACACAAACCGTCACAGTAACCAGCGCACCACCGCCGTTGCAGACGAGTAGCGCAGAAGTCTCCCAAGGTTTAACTTCCCAGCAATTGCAATCTCTACCAAATCTGGACCGTAACTTTACCTCATTTGCGCTGCTGACTCCCGGCGCGTGCAGCGTGCTCGAGCTTCAATATCGCTCCTACAGAAAACCCGCAGGGGGCAACTGCAATCAATGCCAACGGCTCCAACTACGGAAGCTTGGGATGGCTACTCGACGGTACAGACAATCGTGAACCTGTAGACGGCATTGTTGTTATCAATCCCACACTCGACTCTCTGAGCGAGATGCGCGTCATCACCGAAAACTACGCGGCGGAGTTTGGTGGGGCTGTGGGCGGATTCGTCCTTGCCCAGACCAAGTCGGGCGGTAACAAATTCCACGGTGATGCTTTTTGGTACCGCCGCAGCGGTGCGCTCGAGGCTCGCAATCCTTTCACACAATTTCAGCCAGATCCCGTAACTGGGAGATACATTCCCGGAACACTCTACAGCCAGTTTGGCGGATCTCTCGGTGGTCCTATCAAGAAAGACAAGATATTCTTCTTTCTTGATTATCAGGGTACGCGGCAGAAGCAAGGTACCAGCCTGCAGGAAACGTGCCAACCGCAACCGTACGCAACACATGTCTTAGTGGTTCAGGAACTTGCAATTTGAGCCAGTACACTACGACTCCTCTCTACAATCCAGGAACCGGCCAGACCTACCTGAACGGACAAATTCCGGCATCGGCGCTCTCGCCGCAGGCCCGTACTTTGTTGAGCCAGCTTCCGGCTCCGAACGCGGG
>CAVZEH010000023.1:0-78824 GCA_963774255.1 uncultured Acidobacteriaceae bacterium | reverse complement strand
AGGGCGTATAGATGCGGGCTCTCCATTGCCACGAATACGGGTGCCCCAGGTTCGCGAAGCTAACCTGGGTTAGTTTGGGTCCACCGGAATTTGCCGGTCCAATTTGACTCAATCGCCGTTGCTTGGCGGGATAGACTCAAAAAGACCCAGGTTAGCTTCGCGAACCTGCTCTACAGCTGTACACCAAGCCTGGAAGTGTTGTAGGTAAACAGGGAGCGCGCCATCATCGATCAGCAGGAAGAGCCACTCGATCAGACTGCATTTGACAAACTTCGGGAAGAATGCGGAGTAGTAGCGATCCATGGGCATCCGGATGCGGCGCGCCAGGCTTATCTTGCCCTTATTCCTTGCAGCATCGCGGCCAGGAGTCGGCATCGCTACCGCCGACTATTCCAATCTCTTCAACATCAAAGGCATGGGATTGGTAGCCGACATTTTTACCGACGATGTGCTGGCCAAGCTTCCGGGGGAGCTTGCCATCGGGCACACGCGGTATTCGACCACCGGAGACTCCGCGCTCCTGAATGCGCAACCGATCCGGGTGGATTCGACCCGCGGGCTGATCGCCATCGCGCACAATGGAAACCTGGTGAACCTGGGCAATCTGCGCGCCCGTCTGGAGCGGGAAGGAGCATACTTCCAAACCACCAGCGACTCGGAAATTATCGTGCAACTGATCGCGCACTCGCATGCCAACGCCAAGATCATCGACGCCATCGGCGACTCGCTGCGCCAGATCGACGGGGCCTTCTCGATTGTGATGATGACGCGCGATCGCATCTTCGCGGCCCGCGATCCGCATGGCTTTCGGCCGCTTTCCATGGGCCGCATCGTCAATCCCGACGGACCCGACACGATAGTCTTCGCTTCGGAGACCTGCGCCTTCGATCTGCTGCGCGCCAAATATGAGCGCGATGTGCGGCCAGGCGAAGTGGTGATGGTAACCCGCGACGGCGTCTCTTCGAGTCGAGTACACATCGGGCGTAAAACAATCGAGCTGCATCTTCGAGCATGTCTACTTTCGCGCGGCCGGACAGCCGCATCTACGGCCGCTGGGTGCAGGCCAGCCGCGAGCAGATGGGGAGGCGCCTGGCGCAGGAGGCGGGCGTCGATGCCGACCTGGTGGTTCCCGTTCCCGACTCCGGAGTCACGGCCGCCTTGGGATATGCCGCGGAAAGCGGAATCCCCTTCAACTTCGGACTTATTCGTAACCATTATGTAGGACGCACCTTCATCGAGCCGGAGCAGCGGGTGCGCGATTTCGGGGTAAAGCTGAAACTCAATCCGGTGCGCAATCTGCTGGAGGGCAAGCGCATCATCCTGGTGGATGACTCCATCATCCGCGGCACCACCAGCCGCAAGATCGTGCGCATGGTCCGATCGGCCGGGGCCACAGAGGTCCATCTACGCATCAGTTGCCCGCCCACTATCTCACCTTGTTATTACGGAGTCGACACTCCGGATAAGAAAGACCTGATCGCAGCCAATTACTCGGTCGAAGAGATTCGCCAGTTCATTGAAGCCGATTCCCTCGCCTATCTTTCTCTCGACGGTCTGGAGCGCGCCTGCGACGGCGGTGAAGGCAATAACTTCTGCACTGCCTGCTACCACCGGCATTTATCCCCACGCAGTGGGTCGATGTCGAAGACATTCTGCCGGCTACTGTGAGCAGCCGCTAGAAACCTGCGGCACAACCCATAGGGCTTCTATTGCTTCCCACTCTGGGAGGAGCCTATATGCCGGCAAGAAAAAAAGCAGCGGGTAAGAAATCGACAAAAAGCGCGGGTAGAAAATACAGTCCGCGCGCATCGCAGTCGGTCGAGCGGGAAATGAAGGCGATGAAAAAGGGCAAGCTCCACTCCGGCCGGAGCGGACGCAAAGTCACCAATCCAAAACAGGCGATCGCCATCGGTTTGTCAGAGGCGCGGCGCAAAGGCGCCAAGGCTCCTCCCGCCCCGGCAAAGAAACGCAGCGCGAAGAAGAGCAGCGCGAAGAAGAGCAGCGCGAAGAAGAGCAGCACGAAGAAGAGCAGCACGAAGAAGAGCAGTAGGGCGTAGCCTGCTCACCCAATGAATTTGTCATCTCGACCGGGAGTGTTCATGGGCCTGCGGCCCACCGGAGGGATGAAAATGGGTTGAAGAAGCCTACGTTGGCAATTACATCTAATTTGTCATCTCGACCGAAGCGGAGTGGAGCGACTGTCTGTTTTGTCAAGTGAGAAAGGTGGAGATTGTGGAAAAGCCGGCGGCTCTGCCGCCTTGGAAAACGCTCATGCGTTTTCCACTTTACCCCGATCCAGGCGGCTAGGGTCAACTGGTCACAAGAGGGCAAGCGATAGTAGCGGCAAATTGTTGGCGCACCTCGCGGGCCTTCGCATTGAGCCGCACCAGCAACTTGTGCGCCAGGGCAACGCGGATAACTTTTTTCGGCTTGCCCGCTCGAACCAAGCGCTCGCGGAAGGCGATAAATCCGGATGATAACGGCCAACTACGCCAGCTACCACAAAGAGAATGTCGCGGATGCTTCTCCGTCCTCCACGCACCGGACGTTTGCCCTGAGTCTTGCCGCTGTCGCAGGCCAGCGGGGCCACGCCGGCCAGTTTGCCAATCTTCTTGTTGGAAAGCATACCTATCTCCGGCAGCTCGGCCATCAGACGGGCGACCGTACAATCGGCCACCCCCTTGATGGTGCGGAAGCTCTCATCTAGCTTGCGCCAGAGAGGATCGACGGCAAGCATCTGGGCGATGGCCACTTCCATGGCGCCAGAATGTGTCCCCAGAAAGGTGAGGGCCTGGCTAAAAGAATCCAACACTGTAGCCTCGGTGACCAGACGGCGCTGGTTGCGCTGCGTGGTCCGCAGGTCGGTGAGCTGGCGCAAGCGGATGACCAAAGCCTTCAGCCGTTGCTGCTCGGCCGAGGCCGGGTGACAGGCAACGCATTTTTTGGTCTCTGCAAAGCAAGCAATCACCCCGGCATCGATGGCGTCGGTCTTCTCCAAAAAGCCCATGGATTTGGCAAAATCGCGCACCGCCCGAGGGTTGAGGATGGCCACCGGGATGGCTCGCGCCCAGAGCAGGGCGAAGGGTTGTTTCTCGTATCCCCAGGTGGCCTCCATGGCGACCAGATGCACTTGCTGCGCCTGACAGAATTCGGCCAGCGCAGCAATGCCTTCCGGGGTATTGGCAAAGCAGGCGGCTGGTCCCTGATGGCCGATGCGAACATCCAGAGAATTCAGCGAAACATCCACTCCACAAATCATGCGATTCGCTCCACAATAAAAGAAGTAGGTTGCTGGGGTACGGTAACCTGCTTGTGCGTACGACTGTGCGTCAGGCGACTGTTCGGTTGTACGTGACAGCGGCGGCGGTCCCAAAGCTCCACTGCGGTTGTTGCCGGAGAGATTGCGGGCGCCGTCCACCGCGCGAGAGGGTCGATGGCCATCGGCCCTCTCACTACGACATTTTCCACCAAAAATGCCGCTACCATCTAGATACAAGAGATCTGCGGTTTCCCATATCTGGCGCAAAGAGCGCGCCAGATATGGGGTGAGCGCCTCCGCTGCCGCCTTGTATTTGCAGTTGCTGTCATTTCGGAGGGAATGATAGCGAGAAAAGAGAGGGATTCGCGGTTACGCACACAAACCGCAAATCTCTCCACTCCGCTACGCTCCGGTCGAGATGACAAATATAAGAAGTAGCTGCTGATGAAGTTGCGCTGCGGTATTCGCAGTTGCGTTTCTGGTCTGTCATTCCCCAGGGAGATCCCGCTTATCTCGGCAGCGCTGCGATAGGCAAAGCAGATTCCCTGCGGGAATGACAGAAAAGCAGGAAAAGAGGGGATTCGCGGTTACGCGCACAAACCGCAGATCTCTCCACTCCGCTACGCTCCGGTCGAGATGACAAATATAAGAAGTAGCTGCTGATGAAGTTGCGCTGCGGTATTCGCAGTTGCGTTTTCTGGTCTGTCATTCCCCAGGGAATCCCGCTTATCTCCGGCAGCGCTGCGATAGGCAAAGCAGATTCCCTGCGGGAATGACAGAAAGAAAAACGCAAAAACGGATTGGACAGAAAGAAAGGCAGCGTTGTCTCGCTCTCCGGTACGAATTCGGCGCTTTCCGTCCCTCTTGTCCCCCATAGCGGAACGCCACCCGCAATTGCCTTGACACTCGTCATGGCGGCTTCCGAGAATACTGGACGAATGCCGCATCAGGCGAGCGGATAACTTGCCGATGCGAATTGCCGCACAGAACGATGCGGCAACTTCCCGGTTCTGGAGGCAACAATGCGGAGATCAATGCTAAGAGGTTGCGCCGCTCTGCTCAGCGCGGCTCTCATGTTTTTCATCGGTTCAAACTGCCTGCACGCGCAAAAGATCACAGCCACCTTAGTCGGAACGGTTACCGACCCACAGGGCGCGGCGGTCCCCAATGCGACCGTGGCGGCGAAAGACATCGACACCGGCATGACGCAAACGGTGAAGAGCAACGGACAGGGGGAATACCGGATTGAGTTTCTTCCTGTGGGACATTACGCGGTTACAGTAAACGCCACCGGCTTCAAGAAGTTTGTGCAGGAAAACATCGTCCTGAGCGTCGACCAGACACAGCGTGTCGATGCTGTGCTGGCTTTAGGCGGCAGCAATGAGACGGTGACCATCACGGCGGCGCCTCCGCTGGTGAATACCAGCAATGCGGTAATCGGGCGCACGGTCGAGAACAAAGAGATCGTCACCCTGCCGATTGTGGGCCGCAACGTATACAGCCTTCTCACCCTGACGCCGGGCGTGCAGCAATCGACAAACACCATCGCCCTGGGTTTTCCGCAGCAGCAGACTTTCATCAACGGTGGCTCCGATAATGAAGTCGGGTCGGTTACGTATTATCTGGACGGCGGCATCAATATGACTTTCCTGCGGAACACAGGCAATATTGTTCCCAATCCTGATGCGGTGCAGGAATTCCGGGTTGAAACCAATAACTATAGCGCAGAGTACGGGCGCTTCGGCAGCGGCGTGATCAACATCATCACCAGGTCGGGCTCCAACCAGTTTCACGGCTCGTTGTTCGAGTTTTATCGGACCAAGGGATTGAATGCAGCCCCGTGGGCATCGATCAGCAATCCTCCTTTGCACCGCAACCAGTTCGGGGGAGCGATCGGAGGTCCCATCCGCAAAGACAAGACCTTTTTCTTCGGCAGCTATTCTGGGCTGCGGCAGACCACCAGCTCTGTGCTCAACACCGGCGTGGTGCCGACTGCGCTCGAGCGCCAGGGGAACTTTTCGCAATCGGGCATCACTCCGATCGACCCGAAAACCGGCAAGCCTTTTGCTTATAACGGAGTGGTAGGAGCGATTCCGCCCAGCCGGCTCGATCCGACTGCGCTGGCCTTGCTGAATCCTCCTTCGGGCCTGCTCGGAATCCCCTTGCCCAATCTACCCGGAAATGTCTTTCAGGGCGTAATCGTAAGCCCTTACAACACGGACGAATTCCTGGCCAAGATCGACCATGCGCTGACACAAAACCAGCGCCTCACAGTAAGTTATTTTGAGACCAGCGGCCTGAACTCCAAACTCGCCGGCGGCAATCTGCCCTGGTCCATCCAGCAATTTAACTGGCGGCAGCAGAACGCCAACGTGAGCCACACCTGGACGATCAACGCGAACATGGTGAACCAGGCGTGGCTCACCTACACGCGCAACATTGGCGGCCGGCTGAACACTCCGTCAAACACGCTGCACAATTACGGCTCCGACTTTCAGGTACAAGGCTTCCCCTCGCTGCCGCAGATCGCCGTCAGCGGATTCTTTACTCTGGGTCAGGCAATCGATGGCCCTACAGCGGGAACTAACTTTTACGCCATCCGCGACGCTGTGGAGATGACGCGCGGGCGGCACTCGATCGCCTTCGGCGGCGAAGCTTCCCTCAACAAGGACATTCTGGCGACCTCGCTGAATAACTACGGGATCTTCAACTTCACCGGCGTTGAGTCCACGCCGAAAGGCGCGAAGGGCAATTATGCACTAGCCGATTTCATGCTCGGCCTGCCCGTAACCATGAACCAGGACACGCCGGTGACGGCTCTGGACAACACCTGGTCCTATGGCCTGTTCGTTCAGGATGATTTCCGGATTCTCCCCCGGCTCACGCTCAACCTTGGTTTGCGGTACGATCTGCAAACTCCGCCCACCGATCCGCAAAACCGCCAAGGCACCTTCGTCGCCGGAGCAATCTCGAAAATCATTCCATCGGCTCCGACGGGCATGCTCTTTCCCGGAGATCCGGGCGTGACCCGCGGGGTGATCGATCTGCGCAAGCATCACATTTCACCCCGAGTGGGCCTGGCCTGGGATCCGTTTGGCACAGGCAAGACTTCGATTCGCGCCGCGGGTGGAGTTTTTTACGGCAGCGTCTCCGGCAACGAATGGAATGGGATGTCGAACTTCCAGCCATTTTCCGTGCGCCAGCAGTTCAACACCGTCGCTTCGCTCACCCACCCTTATGCCGACCTGCCCGGCGGAGTGAGTCCTTTCCCTTACATCTATAGCCCCGTGAATCCAGCGTTCATTTATCCGGCGGAGATTGAAGGAGTTGATCTCCACTACCAATGGCCCTACACGTATCAGTTCAATTCCTCGGTTCAGCAGCAGGTGGGCAACGATTTTACCTTCATGCTGTCCTTCGTCGGCGCCTATAGCCACAACCTTCCCTTTGCCCCGGACCTGAACTATCCCGCATACAACAGCACGGCCACCAGTAAGAACGTGAATAACCGGCGGCCCATCGATCCCGGCACTCTCGCCCAGATTTTCTTAACGAGCTCGAGGCAAACATCTTCCTACAATGCCCTGCAGGTCACCGCGGAAAAGAGAACTTCGCATAACCTCAGCTTCCGCGCCTTCTATACCTTCAGCAAAAATCTCTCCAGCCTGAATGTCGACGATACAACGATCAACGGCACAGCGCCCCAGGACTATAACGCGCTTTATGAGGAGCGCGGCCGCACCAACTTTGATATCCGGAACTCATTTGTGGCCTCGGCGGTCTGGGACGTGAGCTACTTCAAAGGCTCGAACGCCATTCTGAGCAAGGCGCTGAATGGGTGGGAGATCTCGCCTATCGTCACTTTGCACAGCGGCGATCCCTTCAATCTAACCAGCGGCGTCGATAACAATCTCGATGGCAATAATACCGATCGGCCGAACCTGGTCCCCGGCCAGATACCGACGCTGGATCCTCACCGCGGACGCTTCGTGGTCAGCAACCAATGGTTCAATACGGGCGCATTCACGGCTAACGGACCCGGAAAGGGGATCGGTCCCGGCGGCGCGGATGGAAATACGCCGCGCAATTATCTCGACGCTCCGGGTTATCGCGATGTCGATCTGGGGGTCTTCCGCAACTTGACGTTTGCCGAACGCTATACGCTGCAGGCCAGGTTTGAAGCCACCAATGTGTTCAACATGGTTAGCCTGGCAGCGCCTACCGCGGCCCTCAACTCCAGTCTCTTTGGGGAGATCCGGTCGGCTACTTGCGGAGATGGAACGGCTTGTTCCACAGGGAGCCGGCAGTTGCAGCTCGGCCTGCGGCTCACCTTTTAGTCGAGAGAAGCAGATTCCCTGCGGGAATGACAGAAAGAAAAGCAAGGGCGGACCAGGAAGGATAGAAGTAGATTTTCTGTGGGATTACCAGGCAGAAAAAACAATCGCAGATCTCTCCACTCCGCTTCCCTCCGGTCGAGATGACAAAGGTGGGCTGGGCGAAAAAGCCCGAGAGACCAAAAGCAGCCAAGCTAGGTCTTTATTGCGGTTGCTCCGTGTGTACGATCAGGATCCAGCCGCTTTTCACCTGCTGCCAGACGCTTACTGCCAGCAGCGATTGCATCTTGCCACCTGGCACGGAGAGTTGAATGCTATAGCTCAACGTCATATCCGCGCCGTTTGGCTTGACTGCCATGTTGGAGATCACAAACTCGGCAATCTTCTCGGATTGTAAATAAGGCACGATCTGATCGCGGGCCAGAACCCTGCCCTGTACCTCATAGACAACGTTGGGAGCTAGAAGAGGAGTGATGTCGTTCCACTTGCCGGCGCGCACATTGGCCCAGGTGATGCGCTCATACTGCTCCGCGCTGGTACTGCTTTTGAGGGTCGGCGGATTCTTAGAACCGTAGACCGTGCAACCGCTCAATCCGGCGGCAAGCATGCAGACGAAAACAGCAAAGGCCGCCATTGCTGGCAGCCTGGCTGTTGGCTTCATTGTGGCGGCGGGTGACGCCAATCAGTCCCCCATCACCGGTTCTTCTTTTGCTTGTTGGACGGTTTGAGCAGACGGTTTGGGCGCCGGGGCAATCAAGCTGTCGACAGGGATGAAGCCGTCCTGCGGCGGTTTTTCACCCAGAACATGCTCCCGGTACAGGCGCGCCATGCGGGCATTTTCGGCGTCCTGCTTGAGTTTGGCATCGCGCGCCTTCAACTTCTCCTCGCGGGAGTTCTTGGCGATGCCCAGTTTGTCCAGAGTGTCGTTGGCGGCGGCGGTCACGTGCTCCTGATTCAGCACCAGGGTATGCTGGGCGTCGCCCATGCCGACTTTCTTACCGCCGGCGAAGATCTCATGACGGCCATGCTCTTCATACCACTTGGTCAGAGTAGAGGTCATGTGCATCTTCTCGATAATGTTGCGCCAGCCCACGCCGGTGTTGTAAGCGCAGAAGGAAATCTCACCCTCCTGGGTCGCGTATGGAATGATGCACTGCTCGGTACGGCGGAAGTCGTAATTGAAGAGGTCCTGGAACCACATGCCGGCGATAAACAGGAAGTTCCAACGATCCGCGCGGCGCTGCTCGATGTCGGCCATGGTGCGGTCGCCGGTGACCTTGCCGTAGTTCCGCCCGGTGGCGCCAAAGCATTTGTCGAACTTGGCCAGCAGGTCGACGATCTTGAAATGCTTGGGCGACTTGGTTGGATCGTAGTTGCGTAACAGCGCCAGGGTCACGCCAACGATCGAGAGAAACTTGTTGCGCGCGGCGTCATTGATCTTGGCAATATCCTTGGCCAGGCGATCGGCGTTCAGGAAGGCGGTTACGGGAACGGCCTCCTTAGTCTCCTTGTCGATCATCAGCGCCATGCCGATGCCGCAGTTGGGATGGCATCCGCAGGAAAGCTGGCCCCAATCCGCATTGGGACCATGCACCAGGTCGGCCCAGTCGGAGAAGGTGCTCATGAAGCTGATGGGGAACCAATCGCGCTCGGGGACGCCCAAGCCAGTCTGGTTCTTCACATCATGGGCCATGTGGCTCAGGGTGTAGCGCTGAGCGGCGCGCCGCTCTTCACTCACGTCTTCGTCGCGTCCGGTGAAGGAAACCGGCTGAAAGCTGAGGAAGTTGATCTTCTTGGGATTGTCGAGCGCGAACTGGATGATATGCCCGACCTGCTCGTTATTGATGCCGTTGATGATGGTCGTGACCGGGACGATATCCACGCCGGCCTCGTGCAGGTTGTGAATAGCCTGGAGTTTCACGTCAAACAGGTTGCCAACCTTGCGATGGGAGTTGGCTGCATTGCCGATGCCGTCGAACTGGAGATAGGCATAGCGCAAGCCAGCCTCTGCGGCGGCGCGGCAAAGTTCTTTGCTCTTGGCGAATTCAATGCCGTTGGTGGCGGCCTGGACGGAGTTATAACCTACCTTGCGCGAATAGGCGATGGCGTCGAGGAAGTAGGGAGAGAGGGTCGGCTCGCCCCCGGAGAATTGAACCGACATCTGGCGGCGCGGCTTGATGGAGATCGCGTTGTCCAGCATGGTCTTGATCTCTTCCCAGGTCAGCTCATGGACGAAGCCGACTTGGTTGGCGTCCATGAAGCAGGGATCGCACATCATGTTGCAGCGGTTGGTCAGGTCGATGGTGAGAACCGAACCGCGGCCGTGAGTCACCGTCGAGGTGCCATGGTTGTGCAGCTTCTCATCATTGTGGGCGCGAATGTCCCGTCCCGGGAACACCTCTTCGAGGTGCCGGAAAAAGGCGGTATCAATGGCCATGACATCTTCAAAGTGGCCATGCTTTGGGCAATCTTTCACCATCAGGATCTTGCCGTCGCGCTCGATAATCTGGGCTTTGATCTCGCCGACTTTTTCGTTCAGAAGAATCTCGTGAGGAAGCTTTCCGTCGATGATCTGCTGCCGGATCTCTGGAACACACTTGGGACAGAGTGAATCCGTGGTGCGCGGCCAGCCCAAAGGAGGCTTCTCCTTCTGATAAGACTTGAGCAGCGGCTTTTCGGACCATTTCGGCGTAAACGAAGGATTGGGACTGATCCGGTTGATTCGTTCAAAAACGGACCACGCGCCTTGCGCAACTGCAGTGACGGCTCTCTCCGTATATTTGATAGCTTTCGACATTTGGAATCTCCTGTATCAATCCCCTAAGATGCGTGACGACTGGGATGCCCGTTCCACCAGCTTCAGACTACGGGGCGGGTGGCGCAAATCAAACCATCTCTCCCCGAACGGGGAAAAACCCAGGCCGGACGGTAACTGGTTTACTTGAACGGAAATGGCCGCCGGGGTGCTTGTCCAAATCAAAGACTCCCTTCAACAGCAAGAGCAACGACAACGTCCATCGAGATCTGTGGAATCCCAGGTCCTAGAATCGGGACCCGGGGCACCCGGCAATGCGGACGCTTACTGACTTCCTACTCCGCCTTCGGCGATGGCCACGCGGTTGATCACCCTCTGCACCAGAACCACGTTGACATTGACGCGGCGGGCCACGTCGGGCAGGAACTCCGCGAGCGCATTGCCGATGGGATTGGTGGCCAGGGCCACGGAAATGCGGGCCGCGCTGGCTCCCCAACTGGTTTGGCGGCCGGGAATATAGGCGTTGCCCAATGCGCTGGTGGCGATCGTTCCAACGACGTTGGCGTAGTTGAACATGGGAAGCTCATTGTCGTCCTGCCCGATGAAGCCGGAATCGATCACGTGTATGATCCGCTGGCGCATGGGAAGGTTGGGCATCCTGCGGTAGCGGGGATCCTGGTGCGCCAGCGAGGGAATCAGGAAGGCGCCGAAAAATTCAGCCGATATATCTTGGGTGAGCGATACGCCGGCATATTTGCCGAAGCCGGGAAAGCCCGGACCATAGGCGGTATGCGAATTCGAGGCGATGCTGATGGCGGCTTCACCCCCGATGGTCAGCAAGTTGAAGGGATCGATAACGCCCCTCCCTGCCAGGAGGAGCTTATCCTTAGGCGTGAGCGGAGCGGGTCCTGAGAACTGCAGAAAGCGCGCGTAAGAATCGACCCCGGGGTTGCAGCTCATGTACCTCTGGGCAGGAGTGCACGAATCCGGCAGGCACGCGGCGGCAGCGCCGGGAATTAGAGGACGGCTGGCCAGCGGAACGGGCGCCCGTCCCGGTATTGGAGTTCTCACCGGCGGGAATCCTTGCCTGCTGTTCCTATTCTGCTGGGGACCATTGTTGGGACCGGAATTCGTTTGCGCTATCTCTTGGGCGCCAGGCACCGCCGATTGCCGGGGTAGCGGGGTGTCCGGGAGTTCTGCCGGCGATATTGCCTGCGCTCGAAGAAGCTCGCGCCCAGCGAGAAATAGAATCATCGCCAGGACGCCACTCAGAACCCTCTTCGTCACAGACTCTAGAACCTCCCTCCTCGAGCTATGGCCAGTCGCTGTAGCGATGGATGCCACTGCTGGTAAAAACCCATTACTTGATCTCAAGCTTCTTCAAAAAAGGAATCTTGCGCGCTATATCGGGAAAAAACTCCAACACTAAGTTCCCGCCCGCATCGGTGGCGATGGACGTACCGAAGGTGCTCAGCACGACTCTAGTGGTTTGGCTGACGGGCGGATAGTAAGCCAGGGTAAGCGCTGCCGCGGCCCCGCGGCCGGCAAATCCGGAGAAGTTGACTTGGTTGGAGCCATTGTCGCCGCGCCGCACCACTGCCTGCTCGGCGGAAAGCAAGCTGCGGTGAACGAAACTGCCATCGCCAACTCTGTAATAACGCGGATCCTGATGAAAGAGGATGGTAAAGAGCCCATCCGCAAAAATGCGGGCGCTGCCCGAACGCAGCATCGCGGCGCCGAACTTGGCTGCACCCGCGCCGGAGTCACTCCCATACTTAGGATCGGTACCACGCAACTGCTCGTAGCCGGTGGAATAGAATGCCGGGAGCAAGGTGGTCGGCCGCATGTCCTCCCGCAGCGAAATAATCATTTTTCCCGCCCCGGAAAGCGGCTGTGCGGTTTGCCCAGGCTCAATCACTTGATCGTATCTGTCAGCCAGAGGCGCAACGCCTTCCGCCAGCTTTCCCTTTTCCGGAGCAGCCGGCTGGGCATGCCGTTGCACCTGGGGCGCGTCCGGGAGAGCGGATGCGGCCAGCGTTTGAGAAATGCCGGGCGGCGTGCAAGCGAACAGAGAGAACGTTAAAACAAGCCAGCCAAGGCTCTTGGAGTCGGTCGCTATTACGATATTGCCTCACTTTAGGAGTTCCGCCGGATTCGCAGCTTCACCCCTTAGCCTACATCAACTTGAGAATGCCAATGCCCAGGCTCTCAGCACTATAAACACTTGGATGCGGGGGTCTAGGTTGCGGTGGCGAACGATACCAATCAAGCACCTGGATAGCGGTCAATCAATTGCCCAGTTGACCGCGAATTGCCGCGCAAAGCAAGATGGAGAGAAGGGAGATCCGCTCATGGCTGAAGCAGGGAGCGAAAACAAGTCCGGCAGCCGCTTTGAGGATTTCGCGCGGCGCGTGGATCGAGGTCTGGGCACGGCGATCCCGCGCATTGAGGAAGAAGTCAAAAAGGTTGTCGATTATTTGAACGATGAAGTGGTTCCGCACTTACGCCAGGATTCTTCCCAGGCTCTTCGTTCAGCAGCTGAGCGGCTGCAAAAATTAGCCGACCATTTGGATGCTAACCGTCCCGGCGGGGGCCGGTAGAGTGAGCGGCAGGCTGTTGCGGCCGCGCCTGCTGTTGTTTGCGGCGGTGCTCGCTGTGACCACGGGATGCCGGCACCGGCAGCCCGCCGCCGCGATTCCTGCTGCTCCTCCGCCTTTGGCGCCGGAGGCCGCGCCCGGTACCCCGGCTCCCGGGATAAGAAGCGGGGAGCGGGAAACGGTGGCCGACAGCCCGGCGGACGCGGAGTTCGTTCGATCGCACGCTTCCATCTATAGCGAAGAGGGGTTGGCCAGTTGGTATGGTCCTCCTTACGACAAACACCGCGGCGCTAACGGCGAAATCTACGATGAGAACGCTCTGACCGCGGCCCATCGCACTCTGCCCATGAACTCCCTGATCCGGGTGACGAATGTGGCCACCGGCCAATCGGCAATCATGAGAGTTACAGATCGCGGGCCATTCGTTCATAATCGCACGCTCGATCTTTCCCTGGCATCGGCCAAAGCGGTCGGGGTTTGGAGGCCGGGAGTCGCCCTGGTCCGCGTGGACGTCTACGCCGCTCCCGCGCCCATCGATCAGGGTGGGCGGTGGTGCGTGCAGGTGGGCGCCTTCAAGAGCGGACATCAGGCCATTCAGCTACGCGACCGTTTGACCCGCAAATATCAAACCGCGAAGGTGATCGAATTTCCCGGACCCACCGGCTATTGGGTACGCATCCGGCCATTGAAGGACGACAAAGTCCGGGCCTCGGAGATTGTGCGCGACCTTAGGCCTAGCGACGGTGAGGCGTATCTGGTTCGGCTGGATTAAGCAGCTAAGAGGCGGTCAGCTAAAAAGCGGTCAGCGAGTCGGCAAGTCGGCGAAAACCGCGGTGATTGTTTAGATGGTGTAGGTCCGGAGGATCCCAGGTCCCAGAATCGGGACCTGGGGCACCCCGGACATGGTTGTATTCCCAGCGATAGTCATCCAGCCATTTCTGCAGATGCTGCGCAGGAGCCTGGCGCATCTCCGCGGCACGCTGCAGATTGCCATGGAAGCGCTCCACCTTGCCCTGGGTCTGAGGATGGCCCACTCCGCTGTAATGCAAGCCGATGCCTTGGCGCATCAACCATACCGATAGCTGTGTCAGCCCGCAAGGCGATTGCATTCCCCACCAAGGCGAGCCATGATCCATCAGCATCCCCTCCGGTACCCCGCATTGCAGGAAGGCGTTTTCCAGTTGCTCCCGCACCATCTCTCCGCGCGTATTCTGCCCGGCATGCAAGACAATCAGATAGCGGCTGTGGTCATCCAGCACAGAGAGCGGACCCACGGCTTGCGGCCATTTCTTCGGTCCTTTGAAATCCATTTGCCACAACTGGTTGGGCTGCTCCCGCTGGAAACGCTGCCAAGTCCGCTTTCCCCCGCTCTGCCGCTGCACTAGTCCGCGGCGCAACAGCCCGCCGTAGTACAACGACAAATTGCCTCGTATTTGATCAATAGGAGAAGAACAGCTTCCATGCTTTGGCTTCGCAGATTGGTCTGCGTGCTCGCGCTGGCCGCTCCGCTGGCCGTGCTTGCGCCGCCTTTGTTTGCGGCGGTCGCTCCTGCAACCGGCGGCCAGACACTCGTCTATACCTTGCCTCCGGCAAAGCTTGCCCTCTCCCGCTCGCTGTATTACTGGCGGACCGCGCTCGATTTCGGTTCGTCTCTGTGGAGCATTCTTATGCTACTGGCGCTGCTGAAGTTTCGCCTGGTCGCCCGGCTGCGCGATTGGGCCGCCGCCATCAGCCGCAGAAAATGGCTGCAGGGCCTCTGTTTCCTTCCTGCTCTCTTGTTGATGATGACTTTGCTGTTTCTTCCCGTGGGTGTTGTAGCTCACCATGTATCGCTTAAGTATGGCCAATCCATACAGGGCTGGGGGAGCTGGTTCCTGGACTGGGCGAAGGCGCTCCTGCTTAACCTCTTCTTTGGAACGCTGGTTCTCTCCGTAATATTCGCCGTTATTCGCGCATCGCGGCGCTGGTGGCTTTGGATTTGGCTGCTTTCGCTTCCCGCGCAACTGCTGGTGGTCTTTGTCCTGCCGGTGGTGATCGATCCGCTATTCAATCATTTTGAACCGCTGAGCAGGAGCAACCCTGCGCTGGTCGAGCAGCTTGAACGGGTGGTGGCAAGGACGGGCATGCAGATTCCGCCGTCGCGCATGTTTCTGATGAGAGCCAGCGAGAAGGTCACCAGCGCCAATGCATATGTCACCGGCTTTGGCGCCTCCAAGCGAGTCGTGGTGTGGGATACGGCAATCAAGAGCGCGCCGACAGATGAAATCCTGGTGATCTTCGGCCATGAGCTGGGCCACTACGTGCTCAATCACATTCGCCGGGGACTCATTCTCAGCTCGCTGTTCTCACTCGTTTTTATATGGATCGGCTTTCAGCTTGCACGCTTCCTGATCCGGCGTTATGGCCCCGGGTGGGGTATCGCTTCGCTTGAGGACTGGGGCGCCGCCGCCATTCTGCTGCTTCTGGTCTCGATTCTCAGCTTTGCCGCCGAGCCGCTAGCCAATGCCATCAGCCGCGCCCAGGAGCACCAGGCAGACGTCTTCGGCGAAGAGGTTGTCCACAGCATTGTCGCCGATCCGCAAACAGCCGCGGCGAACTCCTTCCAGCGCTTAGGGGAGCAGGCGCTCGACTATCCCTATCCGAATCGCCTGGTGGTTTTCTGGAGCTACAGCCACCCAACCATCGCAGCCAGAGAGTCTTTTGCCGCAAGCTACGATCCCTGGCGGCCGGGAGAACAGCCCCGGTACTTCACCAAAGATGGACGGCTGCGGAAGCCTTCTTGGTTTTGAGATTTGCGGAATCCCAGGTCCCAGAATCGGGACCTGGGGCACCGAGGGCAGAAGCAAGAATCTAAAGCTCTCAGAGTTTGCCTCGCAGATTCGCTCGAACTGCTCATCGGACAAGGGGCCGGTTCCAAGCCAGGCGGCTCGGGAATTCTTCCAATTCCATCTGGATTTGCACACCAACCTCCTTCCGCAACGCGCGCGAGTAAAGCCAATCCCGTCCTATTAGTTTATAAACCGGGATTACAGGCTGCGGAAAAAGCTCCAGAATTGATGTGAAGACTGGCGGTGAGGCGAGTCCCGCAGGGACGACATGAAAATAGCCCAGCACGCCAGTGCTGGGTTTGCTGCGGAACAAATCCAATCCCGTAGGGACGACTGAAATATGCATTGAGAAATGATTCAGCCGTCCCTGCGGGACTTCATCTTGTGCCGAACTCTCCCCAGCACTGACGTGCTGGGCTATTTTCATGTCGTCCCTGCGGGACTCGCCTCGCAGCCAATCTTTACCTGATTCCAGAGTTTTTCCGCTGGATGTTCATTTCAGGGCCGAACGCGTTTTGCGGCTGCTCCTCTCAGGCTATGGTGCGGTCGACTGCTGCGGCGATGACGCGCAGCTCACCCATGAGGCGGGTGAATTGCTCCGGGAAGAGCGATTGGGCGCCGTCGGAAAAAGCTTTGTCGGGGTTGGTATGGACTTCAATCAGCAGGCCATCGCAGCCGGCCGCGACTGCCGCCCGGGCCATGGGCGCCACTTGCTCCCGCCGTCCGGTGCCGTGCGAGGGATCGCCCAGGATGGGGAGGTGGGAGAGCTTTTTGACCACCGGTATGGCGGAGATGTCCATGGTATTGCGGGTGTAGGTTTCAAAGGTCCGGATTCCCCGCTCGCAGAGCATCACATCGTAGTTGCCGCCGGAGAGGATGTATTCGGCGGAGAGCAGCAGCTCCTCAATGGTGGCCGCGATGCCGCGCTTGAGCAGGACCGGTTTGCGCACCAGCCCGATCTCGCGCAGCAGATTGAAGTTCTGCATGTTGCGCGCGCCTACCTGCAATACGTCCACATAGGGGAGCATCAACCCAATCTGCGAGATCTCCATGACCTCGCTGATGATCAAGAGGCCGGTCTCCTGGCTGACTTCCTTGAGCAGCTTGAGTCCGTCCAGACCCAGCCCCTGGAAGGAATAGGGAGAACTCCGCGGTTTGAAGGCTCCTCCGCGCAGGAACTTCGCTCCCGCGGCTTTGACCTGCCAGGCGGTCGAGAAGATCTGTTCGCGCGATTCCACCGAGCATGGGCCGGCCATGACCACGACCTCGCCGCCGCCGATCTTCACTCCGTTGGGAAATTCAATGACCGTGCCTTCCGGCCGGAAGTTCTTGCCTGCCAGTTTGTAAGGAGAGGAGATGCGGACCACTTCGGCGACGCCCGGCAGCAGCTCAAAAATTGTGTGGTCGAAGTGCGCGGGCACGCCCACGCCCGCCAAAATCGTCTGCACGGCTCCAGTCGTGCGGTGAACATTGAAGCCCACCTCGACGATGCGCTCAATTACCTCTTGAATCTGTTCCTCGGTTGCTCCGGCCTGCATGGCAACGATCATGATTGCTTTCCTGTCTCCCCTGTTTTGCCTGGTTCTGTTTTACCTGGTTCTGTCGCGATTGAATCCGATGTTTCTGCGGCCGCCACGATCTCGTCTTTTTGTATGGCGCGCATAACGTCGATGATCCGCTCGTAAATATGGGTCAATTCGATATCCGGGAGCGGTCCCCGGTTGGCCGCGCGAACATTTTCAAAGATCACCCGCTCGCGATTCGGCTCATAGATGGGCATGGAAGTCGAACGCTTGAGCTTTCCAATCTCCTGCGCCGCGTGCGCCCTCTGACTGAGAAGCGAAACAATTCCCCGGTCCAGCTCATCGATTCGTACTCGCCAACCTGCAATGTCCATGAATTTCACCTGGGTATGCTTGAAGTCATTTGATTAAAAACTCTAGAGTATCGCGCTCAACCGGTTACACCAAGGGCCGGCCGCAAGCCTTGGATAAAATGCGCAACCGCCGCCGCGGCTGCTCCCGGTTCAGATTGCTCGATCAAGGAAACGATCGCGCTGCCGATCACCACGGCATCGGCAAACTCGCCCACCGCGGCAACATGCTCCGTGCGGGAGATTCCGAAGCCTACAGCGATTGGCAGTTTGGTATAGCGGCGCAAACGCTCGACCAGCTCACGCGCATCCTCCGCCACATCCCGCCGCGCGCCGGTAATGCCGGTGCGGGAGATGGCGTAAACGAAGCCCTGGGAAACGCCCGCAATCCGCTTGAGCCGGGCGTCGGTGCTGGTCGGGGCAACCAGGAAGATGGGCTTCAATCCGTGAGAGCGCGTCTGCTCGAGATAGTCGCCCGCCTCTTCAACGGTCAAATCGGTAATCAAGACGCCATCCACGCCGGACTGCGCCGCCCGCAAGCAAAACCGCTCCAGGCCCATGCGCAGAATAGGATTGAAGTAGGAGAAGATGACAAGTCCCGACGGAGGGCCGAAGGCGGCGCAATTCGCCGGCCAAGGCGAGCACATCCTCGAGGCGCGTGCCTTGCGCGAGAGCGCGCTCGCTAGCCCGTTGAATCACCGGTCCATCGGCCACCGGATCGCTGAACGGCACGCCCAGCTCGAGCACGTCGGCGCCGGCGTCAATGGCCGCCAGCGCGATCTCCCGGGTTGCGGCGAGATTGGGATCCCCCACGGTGAGATAGATGATGAGGCCCGGGTTAAGCGTTGATTTGAAACCGGGCTTGCAGCTTAGATCAATCGGCATTCACTTCCTCGAAGGGGCGCTCGCGGCCTGCGGCGCGGCAACTTTCCCGGCGCCGGCGAGCCTCAGCTCGCGCGCCAGAATCCCCATATCTTTATCGCCGCGTCCGGAAAGGTTCACCACCAGTATGTCATCGGGGGCGAGCTTTGGCGCCAGGCGGATGCACTCGGCCACTGCGTGCGCACTCTCCAGCGCCGGAACAATGCCTTCCGTACGGGCCAACCTGACAGCAGCCTGCAAAGCCTCCTCATCGGAAGCGGAAACATACTTGGCACGGCCGGAGTCGTGTAGAGCGGCATGCTCCGGTCCAATGGACGCATAGTCGAGTCCGGCGGAGACGGAATGGGTGAGCGAAACCTGGCCGGCGTCATCCTGCAATACATAAGAGTATGTGCCCTGGAGCACGCCGGGAGAGCCGCCCTTGAAGCGCGCGGCATGAAATCCTAACTCCGGCCCGCGGCCGCCGGCCTCGACGCCAATCAGCCGCACATTTGTCTCGGGAATGAATTCGTAGAAGGCGCCGATCGCATTCGAGCCGCCTCCCACGCAGGCCACGACCGCCGTCGGGAGCCGGGCCTCCTTTTCCAGAATCTGGCGCTTGATCTCCTGCCCGATCACGCGGTGAAAGTCGCGCACCATCGTAGGGTAGGGATGCGCGCCCAACACACTGCCCAGCAGGTAATGAGTGGTGCGCACACTGGCGACCCAGTCGCGCATGGCCTCGTTGATAGCATCCTTGAGCGTTCGCGAGCCTGAGCTTACGCCGCGAACTTCGGCGCCCAGCAGGCGCATGCGGTAGACATTGAGCTCCTGGCGGCTCATATCTTCCTCGCCCATATAGACGACGCATTCCATGCCGAAGAGGGCGCAGACTGTGGCCGTGGCTACGCCATGCTGTCCTGCCCCGGTCTCGGCGATGATGCGGCGCTTTCCCATTCTGCGCGCCAGCAATGCCTGGCCCAGGCAGTTGTTGATTTTGTGCGCGCCGGTGTGCAGCAGATCTTCCCGTTTGATATAAATTTTGGCGCCCCCGAGTTGCGCGGTCAGGCCGGCGGCGAAGTAGAGGGGAGTGGGGCGTCCGGCGTAGTCGTGGAGCAGCGAGTCAAGCTGGGCATGAAAAGCCGGGTCCACCTGCGCCTGGGCATAGGCGGTATCCAGTTCCTCGAGCGCGGCCATCAGGGTCTCGGGAACGTACCGGCCGCCGTATGCGCCAAAACGGCCGGGGAGTGCGTCGATGATTGCATTTACCGTATTCACCGCAGTTTTCACCATTTACCAGTGTAAGCCAGTCCTTCAGCTTGGGCATAGCTTTCGCTGTGCTCACGGGAATGGCAGAAAGAAAGACTAAGGCAGAAGTGGATTCCCAGGATCTGTGGTTTATGTTTGGGGAAACCGCAGATCTCTCCACTACGCTTCGCTTCGGTCGAGATGACAAATTAAGTGGCGGGACTGATTGTCCAAAAAGACACGGGCTAGGTTCGCGAGGCTGGGGTAGCAGTCTCTGCAGCCAGGTCGGCTTCCGCTTGGCGGGCTTGGTGAATGAAGGCGAGGACGCGCGCGGGGTCCTTCTTGCCCGGAGACGCTTCCACGCCGCTGACGACGTCGACTCCCCAGGGCCGCAGAGTGGAGATGGCGCGGCGGACATTTTCCGGGCGAAGTCCGCCGGCCACGATCAGCCGCAAATGGGCTGCCGTCCGCAGCAGGCTGTCTCGGGCTCCGGCCCAATCGAAGCTGATGCCTGTGCCGCCTGCCGCCATAGCTGAGGACGAGTCCACCAGCACGGCGTCGACCGCGTTGTCAGGGAGCCAGCCATCCAATTGAGTCAATTGAGTCAATTGATCCTGTATGTTGACGACCTGCACGATACTGAGCCTTGGCATGCGGCCAGCAAAATGTTCGCACAGCCGCGATGCTAAATTGCGGTCCGCAGCGCGATGCAATTGCACTCCGCTTAGCCCGCACTCGCTCACCGTGGCCACGATCTCGGAAAACGGCGCATTTACGAAGACGCCGTATCTCTCGATTTGCGGCGGCAGCTCAGCCGTAATCCGCCGCGCCTGGGTGGTCGTCACCTGCCGGGGGCTGGGAGCGAAGACAAACCCGAGGGCATCGGCGCCTCCTTCGACGGCCAGTAGAGCATCTTCAAGATTGGTGGCGCCGCAGATCTTGATCCACATAGAGAAGGCCTTACTTCCTGGCGTCTTCGAGCGCCGCTGCATCCAGCAGGTCCTTCAGCGCGGAGCCTGGATCAGGCTGGCGCATCAGCGACTCTCCAATCAAGAACGCGTCAAAACCTGCGCGGCGCAGCCGGTCAAGATCATCCGCCGTATGGATTCCGCTCTCGGCCACATGCACGGCGCCTGAAGGCAGCTTATCGGCCAGGCTCAAGGAAACCTCCAGGCGCACGGCGAAGCTCTTTAGGTCGCGATTGTTCACGCCGACCGCATCCCATCCGAGGTTGAGATTCAATACCCGTTCGATCTCCTCGGCGGTATGCACCTCGCCCAGCACATCCAGCTCAAGGGCATGGGCCTTTTCGGTCAAGGTGCGCAATTCGGTATCGCTTAGCGCCGCCGCGATCAGCAGAATGGCGTCGGCACGGTTCGCCCGCGCCTCCAGAATCTGAAATTCATCAACCAGGAAGTCCTTTCGCAGGCAAGGGAGGCCGGAGAACTCGGAGGCAAGTTGGAGGTTCTGCAGGCTGCCTTGGAAGAATTGTTCCTCTGTTAATACGGAGAGTGCGGCTGCGCCAGCGGTCGCGAAGCCGGAGGCCAGGGACGGAACATCGAAATGCTCGCGGATGAGTCCCCGGGAAGGGGAGGCTTTTTTGATCTCCGCGATGATTGCCGGAGCGGCGGCCGCCTTGCGCCGCAGCGCGCGCGCAAAACCGCGCGGCGAGTGGAGAGCCGCGGCGCGCTCCAGATCTGCCGTTGGGCATACCGCCTTGCGCTCCTCTACCCCGCGCCGGGTGACCGCCAATATCTTGTCCAGTTGAGTGCTCATATTTAGTAAAGACCAGTCACTCCAGTATATTGCGCGCACGTCAGCATTTACATGCGTCCGCTGTGCAGGATAATTTTTCCTGCTTGACTTCTCCCAATTCTGCAAGCCATAATTCGCAACGCTTCAGCACCAGCCCAAACAGAGAAGTACCCTCCTAAACGCATTCAGCACTCACTCAAAGATCGGCGGAGTATCACGTGCGCAAGAATGTTACAAAACTATTGCAAACTGTTGGAGCCGTAATTGCCGTATCACTCGCCTTCTCCGGTGCGGCCCGTTCCCAATCCTGGCAACCCTTGAAAAACCAGCCTGGCTTCAGCGCAAGCAACGCGCTCCTGCTGACAGATGGCACAGTCATGGTTCAGGACTATGGCCAAAGCGACTGGTGGCGTTTAACTCCGGATGCAAGCGGAAGCTACGTCAACGGATCGTGGTCGCAACTCGCCTCTCTGCCGGCAGGATACGCTCCGCTCTATTACTCCTCCGCAGTGCTCGCGGACGGTAGAGTGATTGTGATCGGCGGAGAATACAACTTCCTTCGGATCGCCTACGTGAATACCGGCGCCATCTACGATCCGGTGGCCAACGCCTGGACGTACTTATCGCCTCCCTATGGCTGGAGGAGTGTGGCCGACGCTCAGAATGTTGTCTTGCCCGACGGAAAATTTCTATTGGGCAACTTCAGTGATACACAAATGGCCCGATTGAATCCGGCGACGCTCGCCTGGACTCCTGTGAGCAGTAATGCCAAGGCGGACCGCAATGATGAGGAAGGGTGGACCCTGCTGCCGGATGGAACAATTCTGACTGTCGATACTCTCAATGCTCCATATGCTGAAAAATACCTGCCTAAGTTGGGAACATGGATAAGCGCCGGCAGCACGATTGCGCCGCTATCGGAAACTTCTATCGACGAGGTAGGGCCGGCTGTGCTCAGACCTGACGGCACGGTTTTCGGCACAGGCGTCACCGGACAAACATCCATCTATCACCCTGCGCTTCATTCACAAGCGCCCGGCGTGTGGACTCCCGGTCCCGACTTTCCGGATCTCCCCGGCGAGGGCCAACTCACTATCAGCGATGGTCCTGCGGCGCTTCTGCCCAACGGCAATGTGCTGATGACCGCCGCCGCCGGCCAGACTCCGGTGCATTTCTTCGAATTTGATGGAAACAGCCTGACTGAAGTTCCAGCAACACCGAATGCCGCAACCGACATTGTCTTTAACGGACGGATGCTCGTGCTTCCGACCGGCCAGGTCCTCTATACCGATGGAAGTTCCGACGTCGAGATTTACACCTCGCCGGGGAGCCCCGACAATAGCTGGAAACCCGGCATCCAATCCGCCCCTTTCCTGGTCAGGCCTGGCGGCGCGTATCGCATCTCGGGCACACAATTCAACGGGCTCTCGCAGGCGTCAGTCTACGGAGACGACGCCACTGACGCCACCAATTATCCCGAGGTCCGTATCTCCAACCCGTCGACAGGCTCGGTGTTCTACGCGCGGACCTACGGCCATTGCACCATGGGAGTCGCTACCGGAGGTCGTCCTGTGTCAACTCATTTCGATCTGCCGGCCGGCATCCAGCCGGGCTTGAATCAGATCGTAGTTGTCGCCAATGGAATTGCATCCGACCCTTCGCCTGTTTTCGTGCTGGGTCAGGAGGTTCCGTTGCTGGGCAATTTTGAGTGGGCGGCGGAGCCTGCCAACATCGAATCTAACGGAAGCTTGCAGGTAGCATTCAAGCTGACGTCGGCGGATGGTTCACCCGTAAATAATGCGTTGGCCGGCCTTGTGGTTCTTCAGGACTCCCCCGCAGGCTGCTCACAGGCGGTCCCATTCAAGGCCGCGAATGGCGGTAACCCGGAAGGCGTTTTCAGTTTCGATCCGATATCGCAACAGTATGTTTATGAATTGGACACAACCACTCTAAAGAAGGGCAAGTACATACTGCAGGTGGATCTCGTCGATGGAAGTCAATATGAGGAGCATGTCTCGATCTAGGGGGCAACTGGACAGATTTGTCATCTTGACCGGAGCGTTTGTGGACCTGTCATTTTAATTTGTCATCTCGACCGGAGCGAAGCGAAGTGGAGAGATCTGTGGTTTTCCACATCTGAGTGAGAGTAAAGCGGAGTGAAGGGGATCCGCGGTTAGGTACCCACAAACCGCAGATCTCCTCCACTCCGCTGCGCTCCGGTCGAGATGACAAAGTTAGGTGTAATTGCCAACCAAGCCCTTCTCAACCCGATTTTCATCCCCTTGGGTGGGCCGCAGGCCCATGAACACTCCGGTCGAGATGACAAATTAGGTGTAATTACCAACCAAGCCATCCCCACCCAATTTTCATCCTCATTGGGTGTGCCTGCGGTACGGAAAGCAGATTCCCTTCGGGAATGACAGAAAGAAAAGCAAAGACCGACAAGAGGGGCAGAGCAAAGGCCTCATCCGCAACTCCACCCGCGCATTCTATCCTGTGACAGAATTCTATTAGGCTGTCACAAGGCTGATTCCCTTGCACATACCGCATTGAGTCCGATGCCGCCTGCCGGCGGCGTTGCGGTGGGCGTTTGCTGCCAATGCGGCATCCAAAGGAGTAGAAGATGAAGCCTTTTCCTTGGACACAATCGGCGGAGGCGGAACGGTTCTGGCCGCGCCTCCGCGCCGCCCAGCGATCCGTGCTCATGCTCGACTACGACGGCACGCTTGCTCCTTTCAAAAACGATCCTTCCTCTGCCATTCCTTACCCCGGGGTTGCGGAGCGTCTGGTCACGCTTTCAGGGTTGCCGAAGGTGCGCCTGGTTCTGGTCTCAGGGCGGCCGGCGCGCGACCTTGCCGGCCTGCTCGGCTCAATCGCGGCTGCAACGGTTAAGCTTGAAATCTGGGGCGACCACGGGAGGGAGCGCCTCCAGCCTGACGGCTGCTATGAGCTGCGGCCGCTTGACCCACGGGAAGGCGAGGCCCTGAAGCGAATGAAATCGGAGATGGAACGGCTGGGTTTTGCCGCAGCCATGGAAACAAAGCCTGCCTCGCTTGCCGTCCATTGGCGTGCCTCCGATCCGGCCAGGCAACAGGAGATCCGCTCGTCAGTGGAGTCGCTCTATGCCCGCCATGCCGGGGAAAGCAAGCTCCATCTGCTGCCTTTCGATGGCGGACTGGAGCTGCGCTCCACAGACCTCGACAAGGGAACCGCGGTTGAACAAATCCTCGCCGAAGAAGAGGTCTCAAGCGGGAATCTGGCAGCCGCATATCTGGGAGACGACCTGACCGATGAAGATGCTTTCCGCGCGCTGGGCAATCGCGGCGTCTCCATTTTTGTACGCAACGAATTGCGCCCGTCATCCGCGCAGTTCTGGATCCGGCCGCCGGAAGAGCTCCTGGAGTTTCTCGACCGCTGGATTCAGTCGTCCACATCTTCCAGCGCTCCTTCTTCGGCAAGGAACGGCCGATGAGCGCAAAGTCCCCTAATTTGGTGGTGGTTTCCAACCGTATGCCCATCACCTTCACGTACCAGGATGGCGAGCTCAAGGGACATCCCAGCAGCGGCGGACTGGTCAGCGCATTAGAGCCGCTTCTCAAAAGCCATGGCGGAACCTGGGTCGGTTCCCCCGGAGTTGGCGACTCACCGGAGATTCATCGCTTGCTGAAAGAAGCGAGCGGGCGAGACTGCAAGTTCGCGCCGGTCTTTATAACCGAAGAAGAGAACCTTAATTTCTATCAGGGCTTCTCCAATGAGGTTATTTGGCCGCTCTTCCACGACCTGCAATCGCGCTGCAACTTCGACCCGATGTATTGGCACTTCTATCAGCGGGTCAATCGAAAGTTTGCCGAAACCGTGGAGCGCACCTCGGCCCCTGGAGATCTGATCTGGATTCACGACTATCAACTGATGCAGGTGGGGAAGACGGTGCGGGCGCATCGCTCTCAGGCGCGGCTCGCATTTTTTCTGCACATTCCTTTTCCCGCCCCCGACATTTTCGAAAAGCTGCCTTGGCGCAGGGAGATTCTGGAAGACTTGCTGGAGCACGACCTCCTTGGACTGCAGACCAGACGCGATGAGCGCAATCTCGTCGCCTGCCTGCGCAGCTTTGTCCCTTCCATCAAAATAACCAGCCAAGGCGAAGGTCATGTGGTGATCAGCGAGCGCCGCCAGACCCATATCCAGTTCTTCCCCATCAGCATCAATTACCAGGAATTTGCCGATACGGCGGCATCCGAGCCTGTCTTCAGGCGGGTGCAGGAGATTAAGGATCCGTTGGAGAATATGCGGATCACGCTGGGCGTAGACCGTCTGGACTACACCAAGGGCATCCCGGAGCGGCTCAAAGCCTTTCGCTCGCTGCTGCGCGAATACCCGGAGTTTCATGGCCGCGTGCGGCTGATCCAGATCGTCGTACCCAGTCGCGAAGGCATTCCCGGATACCAGGATCTCAAGAGCGAAGTGGAGCGCCTGGTCACCAGAGTGAATGGCGAGTTCAGCGAGCCTGGCTGGATTCCCATCAACTATATTCATCGCGCCATCCCGCGCGAGGAATTGGTTGCCATTTACCGGGCCGCGGATATTGCGCTGATCACCCCGCTCAAGGATGGCATGAACCTGGTGGCTAAGGAATATTGCGCTTCGCGGGTTGATGCGGACGGCATCCTGATTCTGAGCGAGTTTGCCGGCGCCGCTCCGGAGCTTCGCAATGGAGCCATTCTGGTCAATCCTTATGACGAGTTTGGGGTGGCCGGCGCGCTCAAGCAAGCCTTGGATATGCCGTCCCAGGAGCGCCGTCGCCGCATGATCCGGCTGCGCAATCAAATCCGCAATGCCGACATTCTCAAATGGCGCGACCGCTTCTTCGAAGCCCTCGGGCACACTCCGGCATCCCACGAAACCGAGCTCCGGGCAAGGGGGGGAACCTAGGTCGATTCCTCCGGCAAACTTAAATCTTCAAAGAGCATTCCATCCTGTTTCCGCCCCTGCTAGGTTGTGACCATGAGAGACACGACCGATGTAGAAATCTGGTCTTCACAGATCGCGCGATGGAAGGAGCAGGCGGCGGTCGTCGCCAAGCGGATCGAGAGCAGGCGGGTAATGTTCACGGCCGGCGCCATTTGCGAAGAGCAGTTCACCGCCGAGCTGAAGTCGCTCGAAGCCGACCGTTTGGTCTACGTGCACGTGGTCGAAGAGGCGGAAGCCAGGCTGCGGGAGAAGCCGCGCGATTGAAGGGGCCTGCGGCGCACCCAAGAGGATGAAAATCAGGGGCGCATACATTTGTGGTCTCCTACCCTTCGCACGAAACAGCGCCGTGCGAAGGATGGGGCACCGCAGATCTCTCCACTCCGCTGCGCTCCGGTCGAGATGACAAATCGAGCTGAAGCACGATCAAAGCGCGATCAAAGCGCGATGCCTGGGCCGTATAGAGCCATAACTACGGTGATGTATAGATTGAAGATCTGGTCGTTGTGCTCTTGAGCGAACCGCCACATTCGTTGAAGCAGGTCGTAAACACCAGAATGTTAGGCCTCGCGTCCCGGGGTTGAGACTCAGGCATGTCTTGCGCCGCCAGGGGCTCTACCAAGCTGCTTGCAGCAAGCGCAGCGGCATAGGCAAGAAAATCTCTTCTGCTTACCGTGCTGCCTTTCCCCCTACCAAGCTTCGCCCACAATTTCTGAAGTATGGATTGTTCTCCGCTCCGTTATGTTCGAGCGGCACGTGCTCGCGCTATGGTCCGTTGGAGATAAATCTTTTCTTTCTTTACGTCTTCAAGTTGTTGCGGACCGGAGATTTCGCGCTCGATGGTGATCGCGCCGGTATATCCAAGCTTGTCAAGCTTGGCGAACACCTGCGGAAAGTCGACGCGGCCGGTGCCGATCAGCACTTCCTTGCCAAGCTTCATCGGATCCGTAGGCCACAACCCGTCCTTGGCGTGGACGCTTTTTACATGCGATCCGATGATGTCGATCGCATCGACCGGATTGGCTTTTCCATAGAGAATGAGATTGGCTGTATCCAGGCCCACGCCGAGGTTCGGTTGAGCCACGTCTTTAATTGCGCGAGACATGGTCGTCGGTGTTTCCTGTCCTGTCTCCATTAAGAAGTCCTGGCCATTGCCGGCACAATGCACTGCAACTTCGCGGATGGCAAGCACCGCCTCTTCATAGAGCGGGTCCCTTGGATTTTCAGGAATAAATCCGCAGTGTGTCTGGAGGCGCGGCACGCCGAGCATTTTGGCAAAGTCGGAGGTTTGCTTGAGCGCATCGATTCTGGCTGCGCGCGTTGCACGCGGCACCACGCCGATGGTGGAAGGGCCATCGAGGAAATCCCATTTCAGCGGCCCTGGTCCAACGACCTCCGCTGCAGTGGCTGTTACGTTGTACTTCTCCAGCAATCCGCCAAGTTGCTTTGCCAGCGCGGCATTATATTTCCCCAGATAGGCATCCATTGAAAGAAAGCAGTTGGATAGTCCAAGTTCATGCACCCGTGAGATCGCGGCTTCGGGCCCGGCTGCAGGTTGAATCAACAGACCAACGGCCATAGGTTTCAAATGGCCTTCACCGGCCGAGGGAGCATAGGCGAAGGCGCTTGTTTGGATGGCTGTTGAAAACAGTGCGGTGCTCACGGCGCCACTTAGAAACTCTCTCCTGTGCATACATCTCCTCGGATCGCTGCCAAGGGAAACCCTACAAGAAAAGAGCTGTGTTAGGAAGTGAATGCCTGCCTTTTCTCTCTGTCATTCCCGAAGGGAATCTGCTTCCGGTCTCTTCCCAGGCCGAGTGTACTCGCTCGAGGAGTTCGAAAGTATTGAAACGAAAAGCAGATTCCCTACGGGAATGACAGAAGCCTGGGTTTCCCATATCTGGCGCGCTGTTTGCGCCAGATGTGGGAAACCGCAGATCTCTCCACTCCGCTGGGCTCCGGTCGAGATGACAAATTAGGTGTAACTGCCAACCAAGCCTCCCCTCGCGCCGATTTTCATCCCCTTAGGTGGGCACGCCTTTGCCTCTCTTTTCTTTCTGTCATTCCCGAAGGGAATCTGCTTCTGCCCTTCTTGGCATAATGGCCGTGTGGGTTGCTGGGGACGGCGTGGCGGAATGGTAACAGCGCTGCGAATACGAAAAGCAGATTTCCTGCGGGAATGACAGAAAGAAAAGCAAAGAGAAGGCTCCAAACTGAATCAATTGCGGAAAGGTTAAATCAATGGGCAATCGACTGGATCGCCGGTCGTTCTTAAAAAAGGCGGGAAGCACGGCGCTGGGCGCGACGGCGTTGACATTGGCGCGACCCGGGCTTGGCGCCGACGCGGAGGCGCGAGTGTCCTTTCGCAGCGCCTGGCCGCGCGACGTCGAACGGCCGTGGCCCGGTCCGGAATATTGGTCGAACCCTTTGCAGGACTGGCGTATCCGCGAAGGGCGCCTGGAGTGCTTTTCACCCGGAGGAGACCGTAACGTCTTCCTGCTCACCCGGGAGGTTGCGGGGCGCAGCGGCGACCTGGCGCTGGGTGTGCGGATAGGGCGGATCGACTCTGCGCCGCTGGAGCAAGGCTTTGTGGGATTTCGCGTGGGCATCCGGTCGGAGATGAACGAATACCGCGCGGCCGCAGTCTATGGGCGTGGCATGAACGCGGGAATCAATGCCGACGGCAGGCTGTTTATCGGCGCCGTGGAGGACTCGGGGCCGCGGATCAATCTTGCCCATGAGATCCACTTGCAGTTGCACGCGCGGCCTTCCTCAAGCGGCTACAGTGTGACTCTGCGCGCTACAAGCCCGGAGCAAGATCATTCGGTCGAGACGACGCGCGAGATTCCGGGCGATTGGCTGACCGGCGGCATGGCCCTGGTGAGCAGCTCGGGAGCCGTGGAAGCGACGCCCGAGGCTCCGCAGCCGGCCACCAGTACGGGTCCCAGTCACGACTTCAATTTCTATCCGCCGCGGCAGGAGCGCGGGGGGACCATGCGCTTCTGGTTCTCCGATTGGACGGTTGGCGGCGGCAAAGTCGACGAGCACGACGATCGAGTCTACGGTCCCACCTTGTTCACGCTCTATACAGTCAGCCGCGGCATCCTGAAACTCTCCGCGCAATTTCCGGCTCTCGGCGATGCAGCCGGAAGCGCGACTTTACAGGTGCGCGAAGGAACTGCGCGCGGCGCCTGGAAGTCCATTGCCACTGCCGCGATCGACCCTGATGCGTGGAACGCCACCTTTCGCGTGCCCGCATGGGATGCCTCCCAGGAGCGCTCCTATCGCATTCTCTACTCCCTGCGGGATGCCGCCGGAACCGCCAAGCAATATACCTACAGCGGAACCATTCGCAAAGACCCGGCCGGCGAAGAGGAAGTCGCGATCGGCCTGCTGACCTGCATCTGGGATCTGGGCTTTCCGCACAGCGATTTCACCGCCCACCTGGCGTATCACAAACCGGAGCTACTGTTTTGGACAGGCGACCAGATCTACGAGCCGGTGGGAGGCTATGGCGTTCTCGAGAGCCGCGCTCCCGGCCTCCTGGAACCGGCGATGCTGGATTTTCTCCGTAAGTGGTACATCTTCGGTTGGGCGGTGGGCGGCCTTACGCGCGAGATTCCGTCGGTGTGCATGACTGACGATCACGATATGTACCACGGAAATATCTGGGGCTGCGGAGGACGCCCAACCAACCCCGCTCTAGGGCAGCTCGGCTACGCAGGCCAGGATTCAGGCGGCTACAAGATGCCCCCACGCTGGGTGAACATGGTGCAGCGCTGCCAGACGGCGCACCTGCCCGATCCATTCGACTCGACCCCCGTCCTACAGGGGATCGGCGTCTACTACACAGAGTTGCGGTGGGGCGGTCTGAGCTTTGCGATCGTCGAAGACCGCAAGTGGAAGTCGGCGCCCAAAGAACAGCTGCCAGGCGCAAATATTGTCAATGGCTTCGCGCTGAACTCCGCTTGGAACGCGGCAACGCAAAGCAACGTCCCCGATGCGGAGCTGCTCGGCCAGCGCCAGCTCGACTTTCTCGAATCCTGGGCGGCGGATTGGAGTGGCGGGACGTGGATGAAATTTGCCGTCTCACAAACGCTTTTTGGCTGTCTGCATACGGAACCCAAAGGCGTCGATACCGATAAAGAGGATCCTACCGAAGCTATTCCACCGGTGGGAACCTATATCAGCGGCGACCATCTTGTAGCGGATCATGATTCGGCCGGCTGGCCGCAGCATGCGCGGGATGCCGCGATCCTCAAGTGGCGCAAAGGCTTGGCAACGCATCTCTGCGGCGATCAGCATCTGGGAACTACTTCCCACTATGGTGTGGAGGATTTTCGCGACGGCGTTTATTCGGTGTGTACGCCGGCAATTTCAAATATCTGGCCGCGGCGCTGGTTTCCTGCCAATCCTGCGCCCAACGCGCTCCCCGGAGCGCCAAACACCGGCGATTACCTCGACGGCTTCGGCAATCGCATGACCGTGCTGGCGGTAGCTAATCCCGCGCGGTATCCAGGTTCCGGCCTGGAGGGCTTGCGATTCCGCGTAACCGGCTACACCATCCTTACCTGCAATCGCGCAACGCGGAAGACGACGGTCGCGGAGTGGCCTCGCTGGATCGATCCCTCCGCACCCGGCGCCAGGCCTTACTATGGTTGGCCGATTACCATCGACCAGATCGATAACGGGCTTTGGGGAGCGCAGTGGACGCTGGATCCTATCGAGACCACCGGCTTCCACGATGCGGTCGTTCAGGTACAAGAGGAAACGGGAGAGGTCGTTTACACCCTGCGCATCAACGGGGATTCATTTACACCTTTGGTTCGCAAGGCCGGCGTGTATACCGTTTTAGCCTTCGACCCGGACGGCTATTACCGCAAAGAATGGAAAGGCCTGCGCGCCCGCAAGCGGTAAGGGAGGGACGAAAAAAGGAAACGCGGATCTCTCCACTCCGCTTCCCACCCCAGCAAGCTTCGCTTGCCGGGGACCCCGGTTTCGCTTCGGTCGAGATGACAAATGTAGGTTTGGTCACGAAACCTGCCGCGCTATTTGGAAGCGCGCGCGAGTAGCCGGTAGACCTCCTCGTCGGTGATCTGGTTGAAGTTCCGGTACCATTGGCCGACAGCCATCAGCCGTTCCGGCTGTTCAAGGCAGACCATTCGGTCCACTTCGAGGGCAACCGCCGCGCAGACCTCCGGCGCGGCGACCGGGATGGCGGCTATAATCTCCCCTGGCTGACGAAGCCGCAAGGCCCGCGCCGCAGCCCGCATCGACGACCCTGTAGCCAATCCGTCATCGACCAGAATGGCGGCCCGTCCGGCGATATCGAGCGCCGGGCGATTCCTCCGGTATTCCCGCTCACGGCGCTCCAATTCGACTTGTTCGCGCGCGGCGACAGCTTCGATCGCCTGCGGCGATAGAGAAAACTCGCGCACCACGTCCTGGTTCAAGACACGCAGGCCAGCCGAGGCAATCGCGCCCATAGCCAGCTCGGGCTGGCCGGGCACTCCCAGTTTTCTCACCAGAAAGACATCCAGAGGTAAATGGAGCTGGCTGGCGATTTCAAAAGCTACGGGAACACCGCCGCGGGGGAGAGCGAGCACGATTGCATTGCTGCGGGCGAACTCGGACAATCTAGCGGCCAGCAACCGCCCGGCTTCAAACCTGTCGGCAAAGACCGTTTCCATGAGGCAAGAGTCCTTCCATGCCGCTTGCGTTCAGCCGGAGTTTCCGACAACGCCTTCTTCCCGGCGGGTCTGCTGGGAAGGCTGTGGCGCCTCGAAGCCTGGGAAAAGCAACGTGTCTCTGTATCCATTGGCTGCATGGCCCTCGATCATCTGGATAGAACAATTGCGAGGATTCGCCTCGGCCTCGTACCACTCCCACGGATAGTGCATCCACTGCAGGCGGAAGCAGCGGATGGTGACGCCGTGGCTCACGACGACGAAGTCTGAGATAGGGTCGGGGCGCGCCTCGGATGCGTCGCGAAGAATGGTGCCGAAGATTTGCTTGACCCGGCCGGCAACGGCGCAGCGGCTTTCGCCGAGCGGCATGGGAGCGAAAAATTCTCCTTCAAACTGCTTGTGCTTTTGATAATGCGCATACTCGCGAGGGAACAACTCTCCCAGATCGGAATCGGGTACGCCGTCGAAGAGGCCAAACTCCAGCTCGCGCAATTCCAAAGCCTCGCGTCTATCGAAGGGGATGGCTGCCTGGGTCATGGCGCGCTCAATCACGGCTGAGGTTTGCCGGGTGCGCATGTAGGGACTGCACAAGATGCGGACCCGGGGAGAGTGCCGCAAGAGCGGAATAAGAAAATTAGCCGCAGCTTCGGCTTGGAGATATCCCTGCGGGGATAACTCGATGCGGTGATCGGATAGGCGCGCGTTGGCCGCCATATCGAGATTGGCCTCGGATTGGCCATGCCTGAGCAGAAAGATCCGGATATCGCGCGCTGGCATATACGAGTGCAGGATATCAGGCGGAGGAAGGAGGGCCTGCTGCATATATCATAGGAATTCACGATGACGGCGTCGGCACACAGGTTTGAAAAGTTCGCGCTTGCGTGCCTCGTTGGAGTTCTCTTCGTTCTTCCGCATGCAGTGCGCATCTGGCGCCTGCAATCCTTTCGCGACTACAGTCCCTTTTCGGCGCGTACCGCCAGCATGACGGTCTGGGACGAAACCTTTATGTACGCGGCCGAGGTGAACTATAGCTACCGCCATCACCGGCTGGCCAATGACACGGATTCCTATGAGCATCGCGATGAACCTGTGCCCTACTCCGTGCTGCCGGTGGAAGTGGAGGTGCTGTTCGCGGAGATTTTTCAGAGCGTGGGCGCGGCGCAAATCTTTTGCCATTTTCTCTTTCCCGCGATTACCGCATGGCTTCTGATGAGTCTGTTCATGCGCCTGCAAGCCTCTCCCTGGCTGGCCGGCTTTTTGGCCTTGTTGGTGTTGATCATCGGTTTTTCACTGCTCACGATCTACCAGGGCGAGGCGACGCTGCTTCGCTTCGGCTTCCATTCCGAGTTTGTAGACACGCTGCAGGCTTCGCGCAATCCACACCCCAATATGAGCTTTCCTCTTTTTCTGGCCGCTCTGATGGTGTTATGCGCCGCACTGCGCCTGCGCTCCGGACGGTATGCGCTGGCTGCAGGAGTGTTGGGAGGACTGCTCTTTTACACTTACATTTATTACGCCATCGCCTGGTGCGCGGCGATCGGCTTGCTGACGCTGCTTTGCTTTTTTTTTGAAGCGGGCCTGAGGAAGACGGCGGCGATCGCGTTAGCCGTAACAATAGGATTCAGCTTTCCCTTTCTCCTATGGACCCGGTCGGCAAAGCAGCCCGGCGGTTACGCTTACCGCTCCGCGCGGCTGGGGATGATCTACTCGCGCATCCCGCCGCGGCTGGATATCGAATTCAGCATGTTCTTTTTTGTTGCGATTGTGTTGGTGATGCTATTGTGGGCCGCTTGCCGGGCTAAACTCACCGGCATCGACCGGGAAGTGCGCCAGTTCACCGACCTGATTGTGGCAGTCTTTGGCTGCGCGGCTCTAGGCGGCATTGCGGGATTGAACCTGCAACTTGTCACCGGATTCAATATCCAGGCGAATAAGCACTATACGCACATGGTGATTCAGCCCGCCCTCATCATCATGGGGCTGGCCGTGCTGCTGGCGCTCACGGCGCGTTTCCGCAAGCACTGGCCGGCTGCTTGGGGCGCGGCTCTCTTTATCGCGCTCTTCTCCCTGAGCGCGGCGGTCCAGGTGACCGCTGCGCTGAACTCAGCCGAAGCGCATCGAGTCTTCCCCGCGGATGCGAGGCTCTTCGACTGGTTGGAGCGGAACACGGCGCCGGATGATGTGGTGGCCACGACCGATCTCGCGCTAGCCACGGAGCTGCCGGTCTTCACGCACAATTACACCCTGTTGGCGAACGGAACCCGCAGCTCAGGTTCGGATGACGAAATTCTGGATCGTTTCCTGTTAGCGGATGCGCTGGTCTCCAGCCCGGCCGCAGTTGTCGAGCAGCAGTTGAGGCCGATAGAAAAGGATGAGGTCTACCATGCCGGCGATCCCGTCGGCGTCAGTTACTATGTCCCCTTTCTATTTGAGCATTCGCCCAAGCGCGTTCCCAATCTGCTGCAGCCGATGCTCACGCCTGAGGCCGCTGCCGATGCGCTGGCCAAGTACCGCCATCTGGATCTGAACCAAGAGTTGCATAGGTTCAGAGTCAACTATGTCTATGTTATGAACGGGCAAACCCCGGCGACGATTGCCGGGTGGCGGATGCAAATGGTTTTCAAAACTGAGCGGGGCAGCCTGTGGAAGCTCATCCAGGCGCAATAGCAACAGATGCATAGAAATTTGCGTTTTCCCACATCTGACGCAAAGAGCGCGCCAGATATGGGGCACCCGGGCCTTGTTGCAGATTGGGCCAAAAAAAGCATCGGTTGCCTGGCGGATTCTTCGCGTATAGCCTTGAGGTGCGGGTGATGAAAACGGTTCGCCAATTCGCATTGGTACTGGCTGTGCTGTTGCCGGCGTTGGCTCCGGCGATGGTTTGCGCTTTGCCCAATGCACATCTGAGCCCGGCTGAGCGTGCCTGCTGCAGGCAGATGAACGGCCAATGCGGAAGCATGACGATGCCGGATTCCCATAGCTGCTGCCATAAAGAAGGATCCGCGGCAGGACCTTGGAACGCGGCGGTGCAGGTTAAGCTCGCAGTCATCGACGTTCGTCTGGCCGCGGTCTCTGAATTAACCTCCGAGATTCTGCTGCCGCTTCCGGTTGCCATCTCCGGCCACGCCCAATGGCCTGAAGGCGCACTGCCACAAACCGGCCCACCAGCAATCTTCGTTCTCCGAATTTAGCCCACCTCCATTTTCCCGCTTCGCTTCACTGTGCGGCAGCGTAGCCACGCGTCCGCTCATGCCCATTTATCGCGAATCGTTTTAGAGACTGGAGACTTCGTATGCGCGTGGTCAGATTGATGACCGCTGTGCTCGTACTCGCGGCTGCAGTTGCCGCATCCCAGAGTTCGTCGAGCATTCCTGTCCCATTGTCGGAGCTTCTGACAGAGGCCAGCCATAAAAACCCGCAGATAGCGGCCGCTGACCATGGCTGGCAAGCCGCAAAGGATGTGCCTCGCCAGGTATCGACACTCCCCGATCCCACCTTCACCTATCAACAATTCAGTGTCGGCAGCCCAAAGCCGTTTGCCGGCTATACCAACAGCAACTTTTCTTACGTTGGCATCGGCGCCTCGCAGGAGCTGCCCTACCCGGGAAAACTGCGATTGCGCGGCGACGTGGCGAAGCGGGAAGGGGAGATCAAAGGCATGGAGTTGAACGCAACCACAGCCAGCGTCGCCGATGCGGTGAAAAGCGATTATCTGCAACTTGCCTACCTGCAAAAGACGCTGGACATATTGATCGAGCATGAGCGTGTACTGGACCAGCTTATTCAGGATGCGACAGCACACTATGAGGTGGGCCAAGGCTTGCAGGCGGACGTGTTGCAGGCCCAGGTCGAGCGGACAAAAATCGTGCGCGAACTCACCATGCACCACCAGCAGATGGGGCAGATCGAAGCCCATCTCAAGGAACTGCTGCATCGCGATCAAGACTCGCCGGATATCGTGACGGAGGGTTTAAGTGAAAGCCCTTTGCGCTACACCTCGGCCGAGTTGCTGGGGATGGTGCGCGGGCGCAACCCGCAAGTTCAGGTGGATTTGAGCGCGGTCAACAAAGGGGACGCGGCGCTAGCCTCCGCAAAGCGCGAAGGCAAACCGGATTTCAGCCTGGGCTACATGTACCAGAATACGGACCGGAAATATCGCGACTATTACATGCTGACATTCAATCTCCGCCTCCCACGGAAGGCGCGTGTGAACGCCGAGGTCGCCGAGGCGGGGGAGATGCTGGCGCAATCGAAAGATACCCTGGACGCACACCTCCAACAGCAGCTCGCTTTAGTGCAGCAGCAATATGTGACCGCCTCCGGCGACAGCGAGCTGCTCAAAGACGACCGCGAAGGACTCATTCCCCAGTCCGAAGCAGCCTATCGTTCGACGCTCAATGCCTATGCCTCGAATCGGGACCAGTTCACGCATGTGCTTCTCTATTTCGTTGATGTTCTGAACCTCAAGCTTGAATATGCCCAGGTACTCGCCGACCACGAGACTGCGCTGGCCCATCTGGAAACCCTGACAGGAGCGACACTGCGATGAACAAGTATGTTCTGCGGACCTCTCTCGTATGGATTGGCGTTCTTGTGATTGCCGGATTTCTCTTCTACCGCTCTCACAAGGTTTCAACACCCTCAACGGGGACCTCGCCTGCGTCTTCGGATGAGCAACCGGTGGCGGAGGGACCGGCGCCGCCTGCAGCGTCCCCCGCGAGCACGCTCATGGAAGGATTACCGAAAGGACCTGCCGCGCAAGCACCGGCGGAAATGCCATTGACACCGGTCCAAATCACTCCGCAACGGATGCAGAGCATCGGGGTGCAAATCGGGACGGTCGAATATAAACAGGTCGATAGCGATATCCGGGCCACGGGAAACGTCGACATCGACCAGCGCCTGCTTGCAACGGTGCAGGTGCGCTTTCCGGGTTATATTCGCAAAGTATTCGCGAATGCAATTTACCAATATGTAAGCAAAGGTGAGCCGCTTTTTACCATCTACAGTCCTGATCTCGTTGCCACGCAGCAGGAGTATCTGCTGGCACGGCAGAACCAAAATGCTTTGAGCACGAGCACGGTCGATGGAGTCGCTGCCGGGGCGGCCGCGCTTTCAGCGGCAGCGCAACAGCGCCTGCAACAGTGGGAAGTTCCACAGAGTGAACTGGAAAGGCTCAAAGTAACGGGCAAGCCCATCGTTGATCTCACCATCAACTCGCCAGTCTCGGGATACGTCACGGAATACAACGCGCTGCCGAATATGTATGTGGAACCGTCTACGCGGCTCTATACGGTTGTCGATCTGTCCCGGGTCTGGGTATACGCACAAGTGTTTCAAGATGACGTGGGACGGCTGAGACCGGGAGATGCGGCCTCAATCACCGTCGATGCATATCCCGGACGAACTTTCTCGGGAAGCGTCGACGACATTCTGCCCCAGGTCGATCTGGCAACGCGGACGGTCCGCGTTCGCTTAGTGATTGCCAATCGCAGTCTCAAGCTCAAGCCCGGCATGTTCGTGAATGTCGATCTGAAGTCGGCTTTAGGTCGGCAGCTTACGGTCCCCGCATCAGCCGTCTTTCAAACGGGAACCCGCCAGTTGGTTTTCCTCGACCAGGGCAACGGCAGCCTCGATCCGACGGAAGTGGTCCTTGGTCCACGCGCAGGGGACGAGTTTGTCGTGCTGAAGGGACTCAAGGCCCAGCAGAGGATTGTCACGTCCGCAAACTTTCTGATCGATTCGGAAAGCCAGCTCCAGGCCGCCGCTGGTTCCTTTGCTCCTCCGCCACCGGGAGCGGGAAATTCTTCTCCGGCGGCCAATAACCCGCCCGGCACGGAGGCCAAGATTGATTTCACAACCGATCCCAATCCACCGCATAAAGGCGGAAATACCTTTCGCGTAAAACTCACCAACCCTTCTGGAGCAGCGATCGGCGGCGCGCAGGTGGCGGTCACATTCTATTTGGCCGCCATGCCCGCGATGGGGATGTCCGCAATGAAGACCACCGTCACTCTCAGCGATAAAGGCAACGGATTGTATGAAGGCCAAGGCAATCTCGGTTCCGGCGGTTCCTGGCAGGTCACAGTCACCGCGCAGCAGAACGGGAAAATGCTTGCGGCCAAGCATCTCCAGGTGAATGCTGAAGGGGGCATGTAACCATGCTCTCCAAAATCATCGAAGTTTGCGCCCGCAATCGTTTTCTCGTTTTCACCGTGGTAGCGATGCTCACACTGGCCGGGATTTGGTCGCTCCAGCATGTGCCCGTCGATGCATTGCCGGACATCTCGGATGTGGAAGTGATTGTCCATACAAGTTGGAGCGGAGAACCGCCGGATGTCATCGAAGATCAGGTCACTTATCCGATCGTCACCAGTTTTCTCGCGGCGCCCCACGTGAAAGCCGTTCGCGCCCAGACGATGTTCGGCGACTCCTATGTCTATGTGATCTTTGAGGACGGGACCGATCTCTATTGGGCGCGCTCACGGGTCCTCGAATACCTGCAGCAGATCGGCGGCCAGCTTCCCGCAAACGTCCATCCCGTGATTGGACCTGACGCGACGGGCGCAGGCTGGGTCTATGAGTACGCCATCATAGACAAGAGTCACAACCTGAGCCTGGCAGACCTGCGTACCGTGCAGGACTGGCACTTGCGCTACGCATTGGAGACTGTGCCTGGAGTAGCCGAGGTTGCCACTATCGGCGGCTACGTGCGCCAGTATCAGGTGCAACTCGATCCGAATAAGCTTCTGGCCTACGGCATCCCACTCTCTACCGTGATCGATCGTATCAAGCAGAGCACCAACGAAGTGGGCGGCCGCGTACTCGACTTGAGCGGAGCCGAGTACATGATACGCGGGCTCGGCTATCTGACCTCATTGCATGATCTAGAAATGGTTGCGGCCGGCAGCAAGAATGGAACGCCGGTGTTGCTCCGCGATCTCGGCGCCGTTTCCTTTGGTCCCGACATTCGTGAGGGCGTTGCCGAATGGAATGGAACAGGGGAGACGGTCGGCGGCATCATCGTCATGCGCCAGGGTGAGAACGCGCTGAAAGTAATTGAAGGTGTCAAGCAGAAGCTGCGCGAGATCGCGCCTTCCCTTCCCCCAGGGGTCGAGATTGTCACCGGGTATGACCGATCGGGCCTGATCCAGGCATCGATCAAAACGCTCCAGCGCGACCTGCTGGAAGAAGCCATCATAGTCAGTCTGGTGATCATTGTCTTTCTGTTCCACTTCCGCTCGGCGTTGATTGCGATCATCGCGCTGCCGATCGCCGTCGTAGTTTCATTTATTCCGATTTATTTTCTTGGGGTTACTACAAACATTATGTCTTTGGGGGGCCTGGCGCTCGCCATCGGAGTTCTTGTCGACGCGTCGATCGTTATGGTTGAGAACGGCTACCGTCATCTGTCGGAGCGGCAGCAGGACAACTCAGCTCCACTCACGGAACCGGAACGCCGCACCATTTTGATCAACGCAGCTAAACAGGTTGGTCCGGCGCTATTCTTTTCGCTCATCATTATCGTGGTGTCGTTTCTGCCGGTCTTCCTGCTCGAAGCGCAGGAGGGACGAATGTTTCGTCCGCTGGCCTGGACCAAGACACTCGCCGTCGGCTCCTCGTCCGTCCTGGCCATCACGCTGGTTCCGGTGCTGATGGTTCTGCTCATACGCGGGCGATTGCGGCCGGAGAGCGCCAACCCGATTTCGCAGGTGACCCAGGCGATCTACCGGCCGCTTCTTCGCTTTTGCCTGCGGCATCGCAAGCTCACGATTCTGGTCAATCTGATCTTTCTGCTGGTGACGCTTCCTCTAGCGCTCCGGCTGGGCAGCCAGTTCATGCCGTCTCTTTTTGAAGGTTCGGCGCTGTACATGCCAACCACGCTGCCGGGACTCTCCATTGGCCAAGCCAAAGTGTTGCTTCAAGAGCAGGACAAAATCCTGCGAAGCTTCCCGGAGGTGCTCAGCGTTTTTGGCGCCGTAGGACGTTCCGACAGTGCAACCGACAATGCCCCGCTCGATATGTACGATACGACGCTGATGCTCAAGCCTCGCAGTCAATGGCCGGCGGGCATGACTTATGAAAGGCTCATTCAGTCCATGGATGAACGGCTCCAGTTTCCCGGACTCTCCAACACCTGGACCATGCCGGTTGAGAATCGGCTGGACATGGAACTGACCGGCATCAAGACACCGCTTGGCATCAAGGTACAAGGCCCGGATGTAGACGGTATCCAGCAGGCCGCTTCGCAACTCCAAACGGCGCTCACCGGCATGCGTCAGGTCCGCTCCATATTCTCCGAAAAGGTATCGCAAGGCTTTTACGTGAATGTCAACGTGAACCGCGAGGAAGCCGCCCGCTACGGACTTACCATAGCCGATGTCCAGACTGCCGTTGCCTCGGGTATTGGCGGCGAGAACATTGCCGAGAATATCCAGGGCCGCGAGCGGTATCCGATCAATGTCCGTTATCAACGGGCCTTCCGCGACAATGTGGAAGCGATGGGGGGCGTCCTCATCGGGACGGCTTCGGGGGCGCAAATTCCTCTCGGACAGGTAGCGAAGATCTCTTTCTCCAAGGGGCCGGCGATGATTCGCGACGAAGACGGAGCACTTACCGGCTACATCTATATCGATCTAAATACCACCGACTACGGCGGGTTTGTAGCCCAGGCCGACAAGTTGATCCACGATAAGCTCAGGCTGCCCGCAGGTTACAGCTATCAATGGTCCGGCGAGTATCAGTTTGAGTTGCGGGCCAAGCAGCGCCTGAAGCTTATCCTTCCAATTGTCTTCTTCGTAATTTTTATGCTGTTGTACATGGTCTTTCATTCCGTGGCTGAAGCGCTGGTGCTGATCTTTCCGACGATCTACGCCATGACTGGAGGACTGCTGCTGCAATGGATGCTCCACTACAACTTCAGCGTCGCCGTCGCGGTAGGTTACATCGCTCTCTTTGGCATTGCCGTCGAGACCGGAGTGGTTATGGTCGTCTATTTGCACGAGGCGCTTGAACACAAGCTCCAGGCGGGCAAGCCGCTGACCGGCCAGGACATAGAGGAGGCGGCGATGGAGGGGGCAGTCCAACGCCTTCGTCCCAAGCTGATGACAGTGATCGCCGTCATCGCAAGCCTGGCGCCGATTCTTTGGGAAACGGGTATTGGCTCCGATGTGATGAAGCCGATTGCCGCGCCCATCGTTGGAGGAATGATTACGTCTACGATCCACGTCCTGATCCTGGTGCCGGTCTTCTTCGTGATGATGAAGGAGCGGGCTTTGAAGCTTGGTCGTCTGGTAGAGCCGGCGAGGGGCGCGCCAAAATGAGCCGGCATGAGATTGCCGCCGCGTCTGCACTTGTTTGTCATCTCGACCGGGGCGGCGCAATAGAAAAGACATACTGAGGATGGAGAGATCTGCGGTTAGAGCATCCATGCCATTCGAGTCCCGCAGGGACGGCACGAAAATAACCCAGCACGCCAGTGCTGGGTTGGATTGGCAAGGAACGGTCCAGTCCCGTAGGGACGGCTGAAAAGAAGATTGTCAATTCAGCCGTCCCTGCGGGACTGTTCCCTTTTCTGAACTCTACCCAGCACTTCGTGCTGGGCTATTTTCATTCGTCCCTCCGGGACTTGCCAAGCGCCCCATATCTGGCGCGCTAATTTGGGAAACCGCCGGTGCTCCGGCCTTCTGTATTCGCACTTGTTTTTCTTTCTGTCATTCCCGCAGGGAATGACAGAAAGAAAGGCAAAGACAAGAAGGGCAGAGGAGTTTTGTCCCCGGCATCTGGAGATGCCATAATTGTCTTTCAAGCAGGCGTGAATGCGATCAGCACCGAAAGCGCCAAGCCTATCCGCAATCGACCAAGAACTGGGCGGCGCCCTGAAGGCAAAGGTAATCAGCGGCCTGGACGCCCTACGCGCTCTCGCCATTAGCCTTGTCCTGCTAGATCATTACGAGTTACTCGACCACCTCTGGGGCGGAAGGCACCTGTACTTCGGCTCCCTGGGGGTGATGATCTTTTTTGTGCTCAGCGGATTTCTGATTACCTCGATGCTGCTCAAGGAATATCGGAGATCCGGGAGGATTTCGCTGCGGAATTTCTACCGCAGACGCGCTTACCGCATCTTCCCTACCTTCTACGTCTGTTGGATTATTACGACCATCGTCGAATGCCTGGCCCACACCTACCGTTGGAAGACATCGGTTGTTTCTTTTTTCTATCTGATGGACTACGGGCGGGCACTCTTTCCATTGTCGGAGCGGCCGTATCTCCATCTATGGATCAGTTGGTCGCTAGCCATCGAGGAGAAGTTTTATCTGCTCTGGCCCTTGCTGCTGCTGCTGTTGCTGAAGCGGCAATCGGCGCTGATCCGCACCATGTGCGCGATCATCGCCGGCCTGTGGATCTACCGCGCCATTCTCTTCTTAGGCTTCCACGTGAGCTGGGAATATCTCTACAGCGCCTTCGAGATGCGCGCCGATGCCCTTCTGACAGGATGCCTGCTCTCGATCCTGGTGGAGCGGGAGCGGACGAGAGCTATTTTCTCCCGCGCGCTTCGCTGGCAGTGGCTGGCCGCAATCCCCGCCGCCGCGCTGGCGTTGATCGTTATTTTTCCCGCCAGCCATGCCTCGCTCTTCCTCTTTTTCTGGTCGATCGAGCCGGTGATTATTGCCGTCCTGCTGATCCAGTTTGTCTATTGGGGCGCGAAGTCCTGGACCGTCTCGAAGAGCGTAATCGTGCGCTTCATCGCGCACATCTCCTACGCGCTTTACCTGTATCATCCCTTGGCCAGCCAGATCGTCTATGAGCTTCACGTGCCTCACTTGGGCTTTAGCTCGGTCGGGCTTACTTTAGCGATGTCGACCGCTTCCTATTACTTGATCGAGAGGCCGTTTATGAGGATGCGCGATAAGGGCAAGCGTTCCCAGCCCGGTCCGGCTCCGGCAGCACTGGCCGCATCGTGACGCTGCTCAACCCTGGCTCGAAATGGCGCGCAGGCGTTCCCGGGTCTTGAGCACGATCATGTATTCGTAGATAGCCTGCAGGTTGGCGTATTCGATTCCTGCCCCTCCGTCGAGAATGGCGCGGCGAACGAAGATCATGTAACACCATTTCAGCAGCGGCCGTCCGGGGAGGTGATAGAAGATCGCTTTCTGGGCCACGCGGCGCGCATGAAAATCCTTGCTGAAGAGTGCGGTTCGCAGGGATGCGCCGGCGCTTCCCTGGCCGGAGACGATCAACTCCGCCTCCATGGTGGAGTAGGTGTTGTGCTTGGCTAGCCAGTGCGCCGTTCCCTTGGAGAAGGGAAAATGGTCGAGCGGCGAGCGCAGGCTTTCGACGCCTCCATTCACTTCCAGAACCTCGTTGACCGCGCGCGCATAACGGGCCTGGCCGCGGCGAACCAGGCGAATGTACCAAGGAGAGAGCTGAGCATGCTTGAGCCACTTCCCATTCAGGAAATCGCGGCGGCGAATGCGGAAGCCATTCACTCCATTTGCCGGGGAAGCAACGGTGGCGAGCATCTCCTGAGCCAGCTCCGGGGTGGGCCGTTCGTCGGCATCGAGAAGAAAGACCCAGGGATAGCGAAACGGTAGGGTTTCGAGAGCCGCGTTGCGCTGGGCGGAATAGCTATCGAAGGAGCGCTGAACGAAGTTGGCTCCATGGCTGCGCGCAATTTCAGCGGTGCGATCGGTACTGAAAGAGTCAAAGACATGCACATCGTCGCACCAGGCGACGGAAGCCAGGCAGCCGGGAAGATCGAGTTCTTCATTCCTGGTGAGGATAAGGACGGAGATCATCGGCTTTTTTGCCTGGCGGGATCGCCTGCATCTAGCATCATACGAGGAAGCAACCGGCGAAACGGATAAAATTGCCAATTATGACTCAGGGGCGTCGATCCATCCTGCTGCTCTTGCTGTGCATGGCATTCGCTCCATTGCTATACCAGCACAGCCAGGCTTACATCGTGCACCCGTTTGGGGATACCCGGATTTATGCCGACGCCATCGACAACTTCAACCATGGAAAATCGCCGTACGCGCTCGATGGGGAACTTCCATATATCTATCCGCCAATCTTTGTCTGGGTAGGCAGTTGGCTCTCCCGGCTGCTGACGCCGGCGCTGGGCTGGACGCTTTACATAACGGTGCACGTGGCCAGCGTGATCGCTACGCCGTTCATCCTGGCCCGTTTCTATTTGCGCAGCTTGGGTTACGCGGAAGCGTTTGCCTTGTTTCTTCTAGCGCCTTTCGCCGTAACTGAAAATGCCATCATGGGCGGCAACGTGGCCCACCCCCTCTATTGCGCGGCGCTGCTGGCGGCCGCGCCCGGACTCTCGGCCAACCGCTGGAGATGGTTTTATGCCGTGGTAGCGGTAGCGGCGGCGGTGAAGATAACGTTCCTGATTTTATTGTTGCTCCCGCTGCTGGCCGGCTTAGGCCAGATACTGCCGAGCGCGATCACGACGGCAATTACCGGCGGTGTTTATCTGCTGCAAATGATTTTTTCGCCGCACCTATATCATCAGTTTCGCGATATGCTTGCCGGGCAAACCTTTGGCGCGCGCAACTACGGATTTGCGCCCTTTGGAGCCGCGGCAAATCTGCTCTGGCACTTCCACATTTCCAGCTTGATTCTTCCAGGAGCAGTCGAGATCGTATTCGCCGCGACTATTCTCTTCATCCTTTGGCGGCTACGCGGGCGAACGGAGAGCCAGCGCGGAATCACTGACGAGCGTTGGCTGGCCCTGATCCTGACCGCCATCGTCCTGGTGAATCCGCGCATGTTTGAGTCCGATGTGGCGACCGGGCTGATCGCGGCCTATTTATTGCTGTTATCCAACTGGCGCCTCCCGGTAACATGGGTCCTGGCCGCGATCAGCTTCGCGGGCTTCTTCATTCGTCACGGCGCCCTTGGCTTTCTCTTTCTCTTCGTTTCGGCGTTCATTGTAGGCGCCTGGAGCCTGGAGACAGCTCCGGCGAGATCGCGCTTTTATCCTTCCGTCGTTGCAGAAGTGAACAGCAGCCTCTAGAGCGATCACCATGAAGACGAATTCCAGGAACATCCCATCGCTGGACGGCCTGAGAGCCCTCTCCGTCGCCATGGTCTTCCTGGCGCACACCAACGGAGCCATGGCGCAGATGATTCCCGCCATCCCTTACTGGCTTTACGTGTTTTGGGGAAACAGCGGGGTCCAGATGTTTTTCGTCATCAGCGGCTTCCTGATCACGCATCTCCTGTTGAAGGAGATGAATGCGACCGGAACCATCAGCTTGAAGCATTTCTATCTGCGCAGGGCATTTCGTATCTTCCCACCGTTTTATGCCTACCTGGCGGTTGCCCTGGTGCTTACTCTGCTGCAGGTCTTTCCCGGTGAGGTGAAGGCTTTTTTCATTGCGGCTACTTATACCTGGAATTATCTGGGCGGAGGCAGCGAGATCCTGGAGCACACATGGTCGCTCAGCCTGGAGGAGCAATTTTATCTCTTGTGGCCGGCGGCCCTGATTCTGTTGGGCGTGAAGAAAAGCATCCGGCTGGCCATTTGGGTGATCCTGCTCTCACCGGTCTCCCGTATCCTGACCTATTTCCTTGCGCCGCACCACCGTACTGATCTGATCGGGATGCTGCACACGGGTCTGGACAGCATCATGTTCGGCTGTCTGCTGTCGATGCTTTGGCGGAACGAGCGGTTCAATCGAGCGATTCGGCCCCTGATTCGCGGATGGATTGTGGCGCTGGCCGCGCTGTTCGTGCTGGTAATCAATCCGCTTCTGGGGCGCCATTTTCGAGGCTCCTATGGAATGGTATTCGGACTCTCGTTCAGCGCGGTTTGCCTCTCGCTGATCATGGTCTACGTGGTAAGGGCGCCGATGTCCCCGGCAGGCCGGCTGCTGAACACGCGCGTGCTGCGCCACCTCGGGGTCATCTCCTACGGACTGTACCTATGGCAGCAGATGTTGACTCGGCCCATAGGCATGCGTTTTTATCCCTGGAATTTGCTGGCTACCGTAGGGGTGGCCGAGATCTCGTATTGGATCATCGAGCGGCCATCCTACCGGCTGCGCGACCGGCTGGAGCGCGCTCTTAATTGGAAACGGGCGGCCGCTCTTGAGCCTCTGCAGGCAGCTATGCCGCTGGAACAGTAGCCGGGAAAGACCCGGGTTAGCTTCAATACTGTTCACTTAAGAAGGAAAGTGTTACCCTGCGCAAAGAGGACGCAGGAGGAGCGATGGCGCGTACGGTTGCCGAACTTCCCTCAGGGACGCGGATCACCGATTACATCAGCTTGGGAGTGATAACCAAAACTTTTCCGTTGAAGACGATTCGATCGATCTTGACAGCAGCGGGTAAGACGAGCAAGCGGCAGCGCGACTTGCCAGCGCAATTGGTGGTGTACTACGTAATCGCTCTAGCGTTGTACATGCAGTCGTCCTATCGGGAAGTATTGCGCAGCATATTGGAGGGCGCGCAATGGTTGCTCGATCCGTCGGCCAAAGTAAAGGTGGCGGGCAAGTCGGGCATCTCGCAAGCACGTGCACGGCTGGGATGGGAGCCACTGCGACAACTGCATGACGCAGTAGTGAGGCCGATTGCAGTCCAGGCCAGCAAAGGCGCGTGGTACCGGGGCTGGCGTCTGGTCAGTTTAGATGGCAGTACGCTGGAGGTGGCAGACGAGGCGGGCAATGTTGCTGCCTTCGGCCGGCCACCAAGCAGTCGCGGCCACAGCGCCTTTCCGCAGATCCGCTTTGTAGCTTTCGTTGAGAACGGTACACACGTGTTGTTCGGCAGTCAGATGGCCGACTACAGAACAGGCGAAACTACGCTGGCCCAGGGCGTCCTGGCAAACCTAAAAGAAGGCATGCTCTGCCTAGCCGACCGGCAGTTTTTTGGCTTTAAGCTGTGGACCCAGGCTGTAGGGACCGGAGCTGATCTGCTTTGGCGCATCAGGAAGAACATGCGTTTGGCCTGTGAAGAACGTCTGCCGGATGGTTCTTATTACAGTCACATTTATCCCTCGGGGCGAGACTGGCAGCGTAAGACCAATGGGGTCGCTGTGCGGGTCATCGACTACCACTTGGAAGGAGTCGCCAATACTGAACCCATCTACCGCCTGCTTACCAGCATTTTGGATTACCAGAGGGCTCCCGCCGCAGAACTGGCTGCGCTCTATCATGAGCGCTGGGAAATCGAAACCTCCTTGGACGAACTGAAAACCCATCTGCCTGGTTCTAAGATCGTGCTCCGCAGCAAGACGCCGGATCTGGTACGGCAGGAGTTCTATGGGCTTCTCATGGCTCACTTCGCGGTACGCAACCTTATGCATGAAGCGGCGTTAAAGGCGGAGGAAGACCCCGACCGGCTTTCCTTCCTCCATGCCGTGCGCGTGGTCCGCCGCAAGATTTCCGCCTACAACTCTATTCCCCCCTCGGCGCAGAAAAGCCCTTCATAACAGAGCCATTGACGAAATTCTCCAGGAACGCGTCGTCTCCAGCCGCCATAGACGGAACCCTCGTGGTGTAAAACGCAAAATGAGCAGCTTCCCCCTGCGCCCGAGAAACTATACGCCCATCCCCCTCGGCTTCCGCCAACCCATGATCGCATCTCCTTAAGTGAACAGTATTGAGGTTAGCTTCGTGAACCTGGGGCACCCGGTTTTGCGGCACTCCTTGTTTTGCTCTCTTCGTTCAAAGCAGCGTCACCTTGCCGGTCGCGATGTCATAGTACGCGGCGGCGATCTTCAGCTTTCCTTCTTTGATCAGGCCGCCGAGGACGGGGGAGGATTCCCGCAACAGGGCCGCCTGGATGTGTGCGTTGGCCTTGGTGGCCGCCTCCAGATCCGATCCGGCCCGTTCCACGGCCGGCTGAATATGCGGATACAGGGCGCTGATCTGGCCGGGAACGGCCTTGCCCTGGATGGTAGCCTTTACGGCGCCGCAATTGGCATGCCCCATGACGATGATGGCTTTGGTCCCCAGCACGATGGCGCCGTATTCCAGACTGGCCATGATCTCCGAGGTGACAATATTGCCGGCGACGCGGGTGACGAAGACGTGGCCGATACTCTGATCGAAGAGCAGCTCGATGGGTACTCTGGAGTCGGCGCAGGAGAGCACGCCGGCGAAGGGCTCCTGTTTTTCGATGGTCTTCTGTTTCAAAATCGCAAGGTCGTGCTGGTGAGCGGTGAGAGCGCCGCTGGTGAAACGGCGATTTCCTGCCATCAATTCCTCGATGGCGCGATCCGGGCTGAGGCTGCTTTGGGCTAGAGCCCCCGGAGGGCCGGCGAGCTCGACTTGCGCTGTCAGGCCGGCGATCGCTCCTGCGGCCGCGATCCTTAAGAACCGCCGCCGGGACGGGTTGCTCTGTAGATGCTTTTCCATCCGCTTCTTCTCCTTGCTTGGTTGGGCACGCTCATCCTACCCCTTAGGTAAGAGAATAAAAAGAAATATCTTAGCTGGATCGCCGCCGGCGAGACGGTTTGGGAGCTGAACCGTTAAGAGGAAAGCAGAAGCAGATTCCCTTCGGGAATGACAGAAAGAAAAGCAAAAGCGCAAGCAGATTCCCTTCGGGAATGACAGAAAGAAAGACAAAGGCGAAAGCCTTAGCGCTTATTGCGGCGGGGCGCTTCGCCGATGCTCTTACGCAGGCGCTCGGTGGCGCGGGCCTGGCTGGCTTGCAGCAGAAGGACGCGCACGTCGATGAGATGATCCCGCATGTGGCGCTCTGCTTCAGCCGCATCCCTCCGCTCGATGGCCTTAAAAATGGAGCGATGAAAAGCCAGAGTGTGGTCGCGGTCGACCAATTGCGAGGTCAGCATCATCATATTCATGAGCGAGCGATGGATCACTTGAAAGAGCCGGCCGCACAACCGGTTGCCGGAGCTTTGCAGAATGGTGCGGTGAAAGAGCAGGTCGGCTTCGATCATCCTGAACTGGTCCGCGCCCGCGGCCTCGAACTCCACGATGCTCTGCCGCAATACGAGCAACTGCTCCGCGGATGCCAGCCGGGCCGCCTTGGCGGAAAGCACGGGCTCGACCATCAGGCGGGTTTCAATTAATTCCTGCGACGACGTCTCGTCAAGAAGAAAGAGGAATTCCATGGGCTCGGAGAGGACGGCGGAAGCATCCCCGCTCAGGTAGGTGCCGTCGCCCACGCGCTGCGAGATTACGCCCATCATCTTGAGGACCTTCATCACCGGGCGCAGAGAGGTCCGGCTGACGCCGAAGTGAATGGAGAGATCGCGTTCGGAAGGCAACTTGTAGCCGGGCGTAAGTGTTCCTTCGCTGATGAGCTGCTTGAAGCGCAGGATCAGCCAGTCTGTCAGGTCGCCCTTGTCCGCGCCGGCGGAGGAATCGTGAGCCATGTCCGAACCCTTGGAATCTTCAATGTAGCCGATTGCAGCAGGTTTCACCCAGAAAACCGTCCAGATTGGTAAACCTTTTCCATTGACAGCATTCTATTTATGGTACTACCATTCGCTTCGGTCCTAAATAACAGCGCGCCGGCCGCTTGGGCGCGCATGCCGGATCGAGGTTCATTATGCGTATAACTTCCAGGAGGCGGACAGTGCGCGGCTTGGTGCTATCGGCTGTGCTGTTGATTCCGTTAACAGGGCTTGGCCAGGTTGAATCCGGGCGCATCGTAGGCACCGTCTATGACCAGTCCAACGCCGTTATCTCATCCGCTACAGTGACGGTTACCAACGTATCCACCAATATCAGCCAGAAGGCGGTTACGAGCGCCCAGGGAGAATACGTCATCACTCCCGTCGATCCTGGAACCTATAACATTTCGGTGGTTTCCAAGGGGTTCAAGAATATGGTCCGGACAGGCATCGAAATCCAGGTAGGGCAGATCGCGCGCGAGGATTTTGCGCTCCCGGTGGGGGAGTCGAACGCCACCGTCGAGGTCACCGGCCAACCTCCGCTGCTCAACACGGACAGCGCCACCATAGGCCAGGTGGTCACCAACAGGCAGATTGTCAACCTTCCGTTGAACGGCAGGGGATTTTATCAATTGGCCCAGCTCACGCCTGGAGCGGTGCTCCTGCCGCCGACCGGGAACTCAGTAGCGGTGCGTCCTGAGTCCATTAATGGTAATACCATTAGCGGCATTCGCGGCATCGCGCTCTCTTTCCTGCTCGACGGCGTCGACGTCAGCGAACAGCACCAGGGCGGAACCTTCATTCAGACGTCGATCGATGCGCTGCAGGAGTTTAGCGTCGACCAGAATCCCTATTCCGCTGAATTCAATCGCGGGGGCGGCCTGTTCAACGCGACCACCAAGTCCGGCACCAACCAGTTTCACGGGGATCTCTTCGAGTTCCTGCGCAACGATGTATTGGACGCCCGTAATTTTTTTGCGGTAAGCCGCGAGCCGCTCAAGCGAAATCAGTTTGGAGGCACCCTGGGCGGACCGCTCTCCATTCCTCACCTCTATAGCGGCAAGGACCGGACATTTTTCTTTGGCAGCTATGAAGGGCAGCGCCTGCGCCAAGGGTTGGTGGAAAACAACGTTGTGCCGACCCAGGCGGAGCGCAATGGAAACTTCAGCGCAAGCAATCTCAACAAGATCTATGATCCGCTGACTACAACCTCGGGCGCCAACCCTTCGCGCAGGCAATTTCCCGGAAATGTAATTCCCGCGAATCGGCTTTCTCCGCAGGCGCAATATCTCAATCAGTTCATTCCCCTGCCGAATACGCCGGCCGGAACCTTCTCCTACAACCCGTCGCAAGCGATCGATCTGGATCAATTCACCATTCGGCTGGATGACCAGATCAACAGCTCCAACCGCCTGTTCGCGCGCTGGAGTTTCGACAACAACCGGGAAAAGGACCCGAATGCCTCGCCTCTGCTAGGCTTGGCGCCCCTGAATTCCCAAGGAGAGGATATCGCCGTCGGCCTCACGACGAATGTCGGCGCCAACAAGGTCTCGGAGTTCCGCGCCCACTATCTGTTCAGCAGAATCCGTCTGCAGGCGTTTCTCCAGGGACAGGACATCAATGGAGAGGCGGGAGTAGCAGGCTTTGAACAAATCCTGCGTCCGGGCACGGGCGGCAGCTTTCCCGACTACTCCTGGAGCGGTTATGGCAGTATCAACGGGTCGGCCTTCGATCAGCGTCCGAAGGGGCAAAACCGCAAAGCCTGGGAGCCCACCTGGAACTTCACCATCGTACAGGGGAAGAGTACGCTCAAGTTCGGCGCCCTGGTCCGCTACTATCAATGGTTAGGCTATGACAGCGAACAATATGTGGGCCAGTGGACGATGAGCGGCATCAATACGCAGAATCCGGCCAGTACAACCGGTACCGGGGATGCGTTTGCCGACTGGATGCTGGGATATCCGGCAAGCGTGGCGCGGGCGTATCCGGCAAACTTTTTTGGCGGCCAGAATACCTACTATCAGTTCTTCGTCCAGGATGACTATCGCCTGACCAACCGGCTCACGGTGAACGCGGGGCTGCGCTATGAATACACGCCGTGGCTCTCTCCCTACCGGAACCAGATGGGAACCTTCGATCCGTCGCGGGCGAGGCCGATCATTGTCAGCGGTCACGGGAGCACGGTCGATCTGACCTCGCAGTACGCGGCGCCGGTGGCATACCAGTATTTCGGGCAGTATATTCAGACTTCGAGCCAGGCGGGAATTCCCTATAACATCACCCACACCGACAAGACGCAGTTCGCGCCGCGCGCCGGATTCGCGTACAGGGCGGGGCAGAATACGGTATTCCGCGCCGGATATGGAATCTTCTATGAGCCGGAGATAGGCAACCGCGACAACTACAATATTCTTCCCTATAAGCTGGCTGAGACGGATTTCAATACAGCCAATACGGTGCCCAACCGGTCGCTCGCGAATTTTTTCCTGGGGGCGCAGCTCGGCGCATCGACGACGCAACCGACGATTGCTTCCAGTCCGGTGCATTTGCCCATGTCGTATGACCAGCATTGGAGCTTCGGCGTGGAGCAGCAGCTCAACAAGACGACGGTGGCTGATATCTCATACGTGGGAAACCATGGCGTTCATCTTCAAGGATCGCAAGATCTGAACGATCCGCCCGCGGGAGCGGGTACGGTGGCCGCGCGGAGGCCGTACACCACCTTCGGCGGGATCACTCTCTTCAGCTCCGAGATCGGCACAACCTATAACTCTCTGCAGGCCAAGATCAATGAGCGCCTGAACAACGGGCTGACCTTTCTTGCCTCCTACACCTGGTCGAAGTTCCTGCAGAGCAATCCATCTCCCCCGCTGGGCGGGAACAACGGATACGAGAAGACGATATCGGAGTTCAATATCCCGCAGAATTTTGCATTCAGCATGAGTTACGAATTGCCCTTCGGACCGGGCAAGCAATATATGAACCATGAGAACTGGCTGGTGAATGCAGCCCTGGGCGGATGGCAGGTGCAGAACATCACCGTCCTGCGCAGCGGGCTGCCGTTCACGCCAACCATCTCCCGCGACGTGGCGAATACCGGCGTAAGCGCGCAGCGGCCGATCCAGATCGGCAATCCAAACCTACAAAACCGCACACTTACCAATTGGTTCAACAGAGCGGCGTTTATCGTGCCCGCCCAATATACTTATGGAACATCCAAGGCATATATTCTGCAGGGTGATATGTATCGTCAATACGACGTCTCCATCTTCAAATCGTTTCCCCTGACCGAAGGAACGAATTTGCAGTTCCGGGCGGAATTCTTCAACCTGCCCAACATCGCCAGCTTCAATCCGCCGCAGACCGGACAGAATTCGAATGGCGGCAACGCCAACATCGATACCGCTTCCGGAGCACAGGTCATCAGCACCTCCACCAATCCACGGCAAATCCAATTTGCCCTCAAATATTATTTTTAAGCCACGGAGACTGTGACCGATGCGCAAGATCCTGCTTAGTTTCTGCTTGTTGTTCGCCGTCTCCAGTCTGGGGCAGACCGCGGTCAAGGTCGACGTGGACCTCAATCAGAAAATCGGAGCCCTCACTCCTATTTATGCCTGGTTCGGCTACGACGAGTCGGGTTACACGACCACCCGGAACGCCCAGGCGCTGCTTCATCAGCTAAACGACCTGAGTCCGGTTCCGGTCTATATCCGCGCGCACTTTCTGCTCACCAGCGGAAATGGCAAGCCGGAGCCCAAATGGAGCTCGTCGAATGTTTATACCGAGGATGCGAACGGCAACCCGGTTTATAGCTGGACCATTCTCGACCAGATCTTCGATGTCTATGCGGCGGCCCACGTGCGTCCCATGGTGGAGCTGGGCTTCATGCCCAAGGCGCTCTCCTCCCACCCCGATCCTTACCACATAGGATGGCCTTTGAAACCCGGGCAGGTAGAGGGCTGGTCGTTTCCGCCGAAAGACTACCGGCGCTGGGAGGAGCTGACGCACCAGGTAGCCGCGCACATGGTCAAGCGCTACGGCATGGCGACCGTATCGACCTGGTATTGGGAGATATGGAACGAGCCCAACGGAAAATACTATTGGAAGGGGACTCAGGAGGAGTACAACAAGCTCTACGATTTTGCGGTAGCGGGCGTGCGCAAAGCGGTTCCCAACGCGCGCGTGGGCGGTCCGGCAACTACCGGACCCGGCCCAAGAGGCAACGCTTCTGAGTATCTGCAGGCATTTCTCGAGCACTGCGCGAAGAACAAGAGCGCGGCCACGGGGGGCCCGATTCCGCTCGAGTTCATCTCCTTCCACGTCAAGGGCAGCCCCAAGCTGGTCAACGGCCACGTACAAATGGGCCTGGACCGCGAGTTGAACAACGCCGCGGAGGGCTTTGCGATTGTGCGCAAATTCCCCCGGCTTGAGAGGCTTCCTATTATTCTGAGCGAGGCCGATCCTGAGGGCTGCGCCGCCTGTTCGGCGCGCCTCTATCCGCAAAATGCATATCGCAACGGGGCGCTTTATCCGTGCTATACGGCGGCGGCGATGAAGGCGCTGTTTGAACTTGCGGATCGCGATCATGTGAACTTGATCGGGATGCTGACCTGGGCCTTCGAGTTTGAAGGGCAGCCCTACTTTGACGGCCTGCGCACACTGGCGACCAACGGCGTCGATAAACCGGAGCTGAATTTCTTTCGCATGGCGGGATTGATGCGCGGCAGCCGCGTGGCGGCGAAGAGCAGCGGTGTGGTGCCGCTGGATAGCATCTTGAAGCAAGGCGTGCGCCAGGAGCCGGACATCGATACGCTGGCTGCCGGCGCTCCCGGCGAAGCTTCAGTGATGGTTTGGAATTACCACGATGATGACGCGCCCGCTTCTGGCGCAACCATCAATGTATCGATGAAAGGGATTGCGCCAGCTGCGCATCGCGTCCTTCTTCACGAGTACCGCATCGACGGAGATCACAGCAATGCCTATACGGTATGGAAAGCGATGGGATCGCCGCAAAATCCGACACCGCAGCAATATGCGAAGTTGCAGGCTGCCGGTCAGTTGCAGCTTATGGATTCGCCGCGATGGATCACGCCGGTCGACGGCAAGATAGAGTTGGAGATTCATCTGCCTCGGCAAGGCGTATCGCTGTTACGGGTGACCTGGCCGGTGAGTTAGGAGAAATCTTGTGGAATCCCAGGTCCCAGACTCGGGACCTGGGGCACCCAGGATTTGTTGCGGGTTAGGAGGACGAGTCCCGCAGGGACGGGTGAAAATTGTCGTTAGAAAATCGAGTTGAGGAAGGCAGGGTTTGGCGATTACACCTAACTTTGTCATCTCGACGGGAGCGCAGCGAAGTGGAGAGATTCTGCGGTTTCCCACATCTGACGCAAAGAACGCGTCAGATATGGGGCACCCAGGCTGAAAATTGTCGTTAGAAAATCGAGTGAGGAAGGCTGGGTTTAGCAATTACACCTAACTTTGTCATCTCGACCGGAGTGTACATGGGCCTGCGTCCCACCCAAGGGGATGAAAATCGGAGCCCCGGCTTGGTCGGCAATCAGGCTGTGAATTAGCTAAGCTGGAGGTGGCGTGAAACGGTAAAGACCCTCTTCGCTCTGGGTGAGTTGAGACCGTACCGGAGTTTGGTCTGGGATGTGCGTTTTGAACCTATGAGTGTCGCGCTATCCGTCCCTGAACGGGAAGGGTGGTAGCTCGTGAGAGTGCGTAAGTCTTTCGCCGCGCGTCCTACCCTTCCGCGTCAAGGAGGGAACTATGTTAGGTAGGGTAGCAGGGATTGACGTCCATAAGAAAGTGCTGATGGTGGTGGTAATTGAAGTAAGCGAACAGGGTGGGACAGTGAAGCGCAAACGGTTCGGCACCCTAGCCGGCGAGTTGCGTTTAATGTCGGACTGGCTGCGGGAAGAGGGGGTGGAGGAAGCCGTGATGGAATCGACCGCCCAGTACTGGAGGCCGGTGTGGTATGAGCTGGAGCCGCAGATGCGTTTGCATCTGGCGCAGGCGTACTCTAACCGCGCCCCGCGCGGACGCAAGCACGATTTTCGCGATGCCGAACGTCTGGTGCGGCGGTTGCTAGCCGACGAGCTTACCCTGAGCTTCGTGCCTAGTGGCGAACAGCGCAGTTGGCGCACGATGACGCGCATGAAGACTCATCTCACCCAGGACCAATCGCGGCTGCATTCCCAAATCGAGTGTCTGCTGGAGGAGATGCGCATCAAGTTGTCCAGTGTAATCAGCGATCTGCTGGGAGTCAGCGGATACCGTATCTTACGCGCCTTGGCCAAAGGGGAAACCGACGCGAAGAAATTAGCTGCCCTCAAAGATGATCGGCTGCGTGCGAGCGAGCAGCAACTGGTGGATGCCCTGAGCGGGAATGTCCAGCCCTACCACCAGCAATTGCTGGGGCTCTATCTGGACCGTTACGATCTCATCGCCACACAGATCGAGCAGCTCAATCAGATGGCCGCCGAATCCATGCAGAAGCATCAGCAAGCAGTGGAGCGCCTGGCGCAGGTTCCTGGTTTCGGGGTCGACTCCGCCCAGCAGGTAATCGCCGAAGTAGGAGTGGAGGCCAGCACCTTTGATTCAGCCGCCAAGCTGACCTCGTGGGTGGGAACCAATCCAGGGCGGGAGGAAAGCGCGGAACAGAACCACAACAGCCACTCGGCCAAAGGCAATCGCTATCTGCGCCGTATCCTCAACCAAGCTGCACATGCGGCAGTGAAGAAACAAGGCTGCCACTTTCAAGCCGTGTTCCGGCATCTTCTGCCACGGCTGGGCTATAAGGGAGCCATTTGGGCTGTGGCTCACCGCCTCTGCCGCTTGGTCTGGAAGATCTTGCATGAACGAGTTCCATACGTGGAGCATGGCAGCGAACCCAACCCCAGAGCGAAACAGCAACGCGCCCGCAAATTGCTACAAAATCTGCACAGGCTCGGCTATCAAGTCACCATTGAACCTCTAAGCTAAATATCTCCAATCCGGGGGCACCCCCTATGAAAGAGATCTTCCCAGGATGATTTTCGAGAGAGCGAAGCGAAGTGGAGAGATCTGCGGTTTCCCAGGATTTGTGACGGGTTAGGAAGAAAAATCGGGACGGATATTTCAAAGAGATCTTGGGTGCCCCAGGTCCCGATTCTGGGACCTGGGATTCCACAAATCCTCGATGTAAGAAAGGGTTAGGAAGAACTTGCGCCAAGACTCCAAGCCATGGTTCTTCGTTGCCCTGGTCACGATCGCCATCGGCATCAGCTATTTCGACCGGCAGGCGCTGCCGGTCGCCATCGCCGCGATCGGGCGGAATATTCCTATTTCAAACCAACAGTTCGCCTCGCTGCAGGCGGCTTTCCTGGCTAGCTATGCGCTGCTCTACGCCGGCGGCGGCAAGCTGCTGGACGCGATCGGCACCAGGAAGGGATTCGCCATCAGCATGGCGTGGTGGTCGTTGGCCTGCGCCCTGCACGGCTTTGCCGGGAGTGTCGCGCTGCTGGTGCTGGGCCGTCTGCTGCTGGGCATGGGCGAAGGCGCGGCATTTCCCGCGGCCACGCGAGTGATCGCGGAATGGCTTCCGGCGGCAGAACGAGCCACGGCGATGGGCATCATCAATGCAGGCACAGCCATCGGCTCGGTGCTGGCGCCTCCCTTGATAGGAATCATCCTCTGGCTGGGAAGCTGGCGGTATGTCTTCTTCTTTGCCGGATTGCTGGGACTCTTATGGACGGCAAGCTGGCTGGCGAGTTACCGCGCGCCCCGGGAGACCGTGGCCGCCGCCGCCGGCCCGGCGGCGATTCCATGGCTCCATCTGATCCGCTCGCGCAGAGTCATCGGTCTGGTCTCGGCCAAATTCCTGAGCGATTCGGCATGGTACTTCTGCCTCTTCTGGCTGCCCAAATATCTCTATGACGCGCGCGGCTTCGATATCAAGCGCGTCAGCTATTTCGCCTGGATTCCTTATGCCGCCTCCGGCCTGGGCAGCTTTCTGGGAGGCTGGTTTTCCAGCCGCCTGCTCCAGCGCGGGCATTCTCTCGACTTTTCGCGAAAGCTGGTTTTAGGTTTGAGCGCCGCGCTGATGCCGGCGGTTATTCTGGTGCCCCATGTGCCGGTGAGTCTTGCCTTGCTTCTCTTCAGCATCGCATTTTTCGGCCAGCAGTCCTGGTCCGGCCTGATCATGACCCTGCCCGCCGACATCTTCCCGGTAAGCTCGGTCGGCTCGGTTGCGGGATTGATCGGATTCGGCGGCGCCGTCGGGGGCGCGGTCTTCAATATCATCGCCGGGCAGTTGCTCGGGCACGGCGCGGGATACGGGGTCGTATTCGCCATCGTAGGAAGTCTTCACGCGGTAGCTTTTGCCATCCTTCTTCTCACCTCAGGCGTTCTGCGCGTACCGGGAACCGACACATTTCAACAACGGGGAAAACTGGTTTCAACATGAAGATCCGCGAAATTCGCACACGAGTCGCGCAATGGTCGGGAGAAACAACGCCGTTGCCGCCGCATTTTTGCACTAACCCGATGGATGTGCTTTCGCTCACTCCTGCCTCGATGAAGACCTTTACCTTTCATAGCTGGCTGGTGGTCGAGGTAATGACTGACGACGGCTTGACCGGAGTGGGCAATGCCGCCCTGACGCCGCTGGTCACCAAGCAGGTGATCGACATCCATCTGAAGCCGCTGCTGCTGGGAGCGAATCCCTGGGACATCGAGTTCTTATGGCAGCACATGTACCGCCAGACCATGGCCTTTGGGCGCAAGGGTATCGGCATGGCGGCGATCAGCGCGGTGGATATCGCTCTCTGGGATCTGCTGGGCAAGGCGGCGAAACAACCCGTCTTCCGCCTGCTCGGAGGCAGGACCAAACCGCGCATTCCCGTCTATGCGAGCCGCCTGTACTCCAGTCCCTTGCCGCAATTGGCGGCAGAGGCCGAACGCTACAAAGCCGAAGGGTACAAGGCGATGAAGCTACGCTTCGGATGGGGGCCGGTGGATGGGGCCGCGGGCATGCAGCGTAATCTGGAGTTGGTGCGCACCGTGCGCCAGACCGTGGGAGATGAGATCGATGTGATGGCGGACGCCTACATGGGCTGGACCCTGGACTACGCTAAACGCATGCTTCCATTGCTCGAGCCGTTCAACCTGCGCTGGTTGGAGGAGCCGGTGATTCCCGATGATGTGCATGGATATGCTGCGTTGAAGGCGTATGGAAGGGTGCCGATTTCGGGCGGGGAACATGAGTTCACGTCGTATGGTTTTCGCGACCTGCTTGAGGCCCGGGCGCTGGACTATATCCAGTTCGATACCAACAGGGTGGGCGGGATCAGCCAGGCGAGAAAGATCTCCGCCATGGCGGAGGCGTTTTCCATTCCCGTGATTCCCCATGCCGGACAGATGCACAATTATCACGTGGTCATGGCGAGCTTGAATTCGCCTATGGCTGAGTTTTTTCCGCCGGTGGACGTGGAAGTGGGCAACGAGTTGTTCTGGTATATCTTCGATGGCGAGCCCCGAGCGAAGGACGGCTTTATCGATCTCGACGACCAACTGCCCGGCTTGGGATTGACCATCAATGAAGAGAGAATGGGGCAATTTCAAGTCATCGAATAAAGAGACGGAGACAAGATGCGATTAGTGCAATTGAAGGCGGACAACGTGCGCCGGGTGGCTCTGGTCGAGGAGCCGATGCTGCGCTTCATTCGCGGCTGCTCGTCCATATATACGTTGGCGCAGGCGGCGATCGAGAGCGGCAGAAAGCTGCAGGCGCTGGTCGCCAGCCATCTTACGGATGAGTCCCTGGACTACGACTCGATTTACCGCGGAGCCGCCAAGTGGAAGCTGCTGCCTCCCATCGATCATCCTGAAGAACCAGCCCGGTTCGTGGTATCCGGCACCGGGCTGACGCACATGGGGAGCGCTCGCGACCGCGACACCATGCACGTGGGGCATGCGGTCCCCGTGGCTAATGAGCAGGAGCTGACTGACAGCATGAAGATGTTTCACTGGGGCTTGGAAGGGGGCCGTCCTCAGCCGCACGCTATTGGCGTTGCTCCGGAGTGGTTTTACAAAGGCAATGGCTTGATGGTGCATGCTCACGGTGAGCCGCTGGAAGTACCCACCTATGCGGAGGACGGAGGAGAAGAGGCGGAGATCGCCGTGGCCTACGTGATCGGTCCGAACGGCCAACCGTACCGGGTGGGAATGACTCCCGGCAACGAGTTCTCCGACCATCGCTTCGAGAAGAGGAACTATCTCAACCTGGCGGGATCGAAGCTGCGCACCTGCTCGCTGGGACCGGAGATCACCATCGATCACGATTTCCGGCTGGTTCCGGGAAAGGTAGCGATCGAGCGCGACGGACAAGAATATTGGTCACAGCCGATCGCGACCGGCGAAGAGGAGATGTCGCACAGCCTGCGCAACCTGGAGCATCATCACTTCAAGTTCGAGTTGCACCGGCGTCCGGGAGACGTGCACGTCCATTTTCTGGGAGCGCACTCGCTGAGCTTTGGGCAGGGAATCGAGCTCCGGGACAGAGATGTTATGGTGGTGCAATTCAACGGGTTTGGCCGGCCCTTGCGCAATCCTCTGCAGGTGATCAGCGAGAAAGACAAGCTGATCGAGGTGCTGTCTCTGGGTGATTAGAGGGCACCGGGACGTTCGAGAATCCCAGGTCCCAGAATCAGGACCCTTCGACAAGCTCAGGGCAGGCTCTGGGGCAACCGCCGTACACCAATTTATCAAATTTGTTTTCCACTTAACCTCTTTCCGTCTTTGCTTTTCTTTCTGTCATTCCCGCAGGGAATCTGCTTCTGATGTCCGCAGCAACTCAAGCACTGGCTTTCAGAAACCGATTATGCCGAGAGACGAAAAGCAGATTCCCTGCGGGAATGACAGAAAGAAAAGCAAAGGACAAACAAGACAGAAGATGCGCTCCCTGCTAGAGCAGGGGGCTTCCAGCAAAGCAGCGTGGTATTATCCTGCCTTCGGGACCGGTGCGCCGGGACGGTACAGTGGTTTGCGAATGGCTCAATTTCGTGCGCCATCAGTCATCATGCTTGTCATGCTGGTTGCGGGGGCGGTGGCCTGCGGGCAAAAGGCGCCTCCTGTTCCCGAGCAGCCTTGGAATGCGCCTTCCGGACGACAGCAGCTGAAGGCGCCGGCGACGCTTGCTCCCGCCTTCACTCCCGATCCTGCGAAGATCTATACGCTCCCCGATCTGGTCAACCTGGCCGAGCGGAACAATCCGGAGACGCGCGTCGCATGGGAGAATGCCAAGGCGCGCGCCGCCGACCTGGGCATCGCCAAGGCCGCGCTTTATCCCACGTTGGCCGCGGCGGTGCTGGCGCAGAGCTCGCGCAACGACGTCTTCTTCGCGCCCAGTTATTACCGGCAGACAGAAGAGAGCTTCTCTCCCGCTTTCGCTCTGGATTACCTCATCTTCGACTTCGGCAGGCGGGGCGCGGAGATATCCATCGCCAGGAGCAATCTCCTGGCCGCCAACTTTGGCTTCAACGATACTCATCGCCGGATTATCTTTGAGGTCATGCGCGCATACTACCGGCTGCTCGACACCAAGGGACAGGAAGACGCGGCAGAAGCGAATCTGAAGAACGCGGAAACCGTGCAGCAGAACGCCGAGGCGCGCCTGCAGTTAGGCTTGGCGACACTGCCGGATGTGCTGGAGGCGCGCAGCGCGGCCGCACAAGCGAATTACGATCTGCAGGCGGCGATCGGGGCGACGGAGATCGCGCATGGCGACCTGGCGACCGCTTTGGGCGTTTCTCCCACCATCCAGTTCCAGGTGGAGAGTATTCAGAGCCTGACCATTCCTCAGAACCTCAGTGATACTGTGGAAACGTCGATCGACAAGGCGCTGGCCCAGCGGCCCGATCTCATGCAGCGCGTAGCGGAACTGCGTGCCGCGGCGGCGGCGATCAAGGAGGCTCACTCGGCCTATCTTCCTACACTGACTGTCGACGGTACCGCCGGCGTGGCCCGGAGATACGGTGTGCAGGATCTGACACCCGGAGTCTATTCGCCCACCCAAGAGTTTTGGAACGCGAGGCTTAGCCTGACCTGGACATTGTTTGACGGATTGGAGCGGGAAAACCGGCTGGCCAGGGCGAAAGCGGAGCAAAAGCAGGCCGCCGCCGAGGTAGATGCGATTCGCGATCAAGTGGAGAACCAAGTCTGGGCCGCCTACTCGACAGCGCAGACCGCGCTTCGCGAGCAGAAGGCGGCAGCCGCGCTTTTGGCTGCGGCAACCGAATCCTACGATGCGGCGCTCCAGTCCTACACCTACGGGGTGCGCAGCCAGATTGACGTAGTATCAGCGCAGCGCACTCTGGCCCAGGCGCGCACCGCGGATGTAAGCGCGCGGACGCAACTGTTGACCGGCGTGGCTGATTTGGCTTTCGAGACAGGCGATCTATTGCATGCCAAAGTACCGTGAGATGAGCGGAAGATCGGGAGCCGCGAGGGGCATTCTTCGGGCCGGGGCGGCCGCGGTACTGTCCGCGGCCCTGCCGTTGGCCGCCGGATGCTCGCGCGCGCCAACGTTCAATATCCTAGGATCGTTTTTTCCCGCCTGGATCGTCTGTGGAGTGGCAGGCATTTTGCTCACGGTCGCGGTGCGGGTGCTTTTTGTGCGCTTGAAGTTTGAGCAGGACCTTTCGCCGCTGGTGGTTGTGTATCCCTGCTTAGCCGCATTTTTTACGTTTACGCTGTGGCTGCTGTTCTTCCGTTGATCCAGTCGGTCCAGTTGAGCCAGAGAGGAGATGAGATGCCTGAAAACGACACTGCCCCGCGGCGCAAACATTTGGGCAGGATTGTTACCATTTCCATCGTCGCCGGCGCGCTGATCACCGGTCTGCTGGTGGTGGGCCAGACCGACAAATACCCGCGCACGGATGACGCGGAGGTATTCGCCAACTTCATCGGCATCGCTCCGCAGGTCGACGGGCCGATCACGCAGCTCGCGGTGGCGGACAACGCATTTGTCGAACAGGGGAAGCTGCTCTTCGAGATCGATCCGCGGCCTTATGAGTATGCGCTCGAGAAGGCACGCTCCGACCTGAGCACTCTCGAAGGCCAGATTACCGACCAGCGCCGGACGATTGCCTCGGAGGTGAGCGCGGTAGGGGCCGCCCAGGCAAATACCGGCAGCGCCGCGGCAAACCTTGATCGCGCAGCCTCGGGAGTGAACGAAGCCAAGGCGAATGTCGCGAATGCAAAGGCGGTACTTGATAGGGCCGAGGCTGAGCTGCTTTACCAAAGCAACAATTTTCACCGCATCGAGCCGCTGCTAGCCAAGCAGTTCGTCACCGTAGACCAGGTGGACCAGGCCAGGACCGCGGTCACGGCACGGGAACAGGCGGTGCATGCGGCGCGCTCTCAACTGGTTCTGGCGGAGGCGCAGGTGCAAACGGCCAACGCACAATACGAGCAGGCCAAGGCTGCGCTGCGGCAAAGCCATGCCCAACTGGGCCAGTCGCAACACAGCGTGCTGACCATCGAACCGTTTACCGCCCAGCGCCTAGGGCGGGAGGCCGCCATTCGCACCGCCGAGTACAACTTGAACAATTGCCGGATCTATTCGCCGTTCGATGCGCGGGTGACCAATCTCACCATCTCGCAGGGCGCTTACGCCCACACCGGCCAGCAGGTTTTTACCCTGATCGATGCGCGTATTTGGTGGGCAGTGGCCAACTTTCGCGAGACCCAACTGCGGCACATTCTGCCCGGAATGCATGCCGATGTCTACGTCCTTTCCCGGCCCACCGTGAAATACGACGGGGTGGTGGATAGCGTGGGATTTGGCGTACAGCCTGACACCACGCTTGTAGGTTCGTTCTCGCCGGGCCTGCCGGATGTCCAACGCTCTCTGAACTGGGTGCACCTGGCCACACGCTATCCGGTTCGCGTGCGCATCAATGCTCCCGAGTCCGAACCCTTCCGCCTCAGTGAATCCGCGGTCGTGGTGATTCGAGGGTTCCCCCGGGGAAGAGCGCGGTGACAATGGCATCGCGAAGCGAAGCTCTGCCCGCGGCTGAACCCTTGGAGGCCATCGACCAGGCGGGCAGATGGTTCTGGAATTTTCTCAAGGTCGAGATCTCGCCCTATCCCGGGCGGGCCGGGGTGGGTCGAAAATCATTTTGGAATCGCCGTTCCGCCCTCATCATTTGTGGTCTCCCACCCTTGCTACGCAAGGATGGGGCACCCTGAATCTGTTTGAAGTATGGATCCAAAACCACGACGAATTGAGGGTGGGAGACCACAAATCTATATGCCTCCTGATTTTCATTCCCTTGGGTGGGCCGCAGGCGGTGCGGTCTTTGCTTTTCTTTCTGTCATTCCCGAAGGGAATCTGCTTGTCGCATTCGCAGCAAACTCAAGCACTGGCCCCCAGAGACCGAGTCTGCCCGAGAGACCAGAAGCAGATTCCCTTCGGGAATGACAGAAAGAAAAGCAAAGACAAACAAGAAGGGCAGGAGCTAGTGCACGGCTTGACGTGGGACTCTCGCGCCTATGGCGCAAAGCACTTCCCAGGGGATGGTTCCGATAAGATCGGCTACATCCCAGGCGGTGATGGACCGGCTGCCTTGACTGCCGATCAACACCGCCTCATCACCGATCGAGACTCCGGCAATATCGGTTACGTCCACCACCGTCTGGTCCATGGAGACGCGGCCGGCGATGGGCGCATATTCTCCGCGGATGAGAACCTGTCCACGATTGGAGAGCGCGCGATTGACTCCGTCCGCGTATCCGGCGGGTAGCAAGGCCAGACGGGTGAGGCGATGGGCGGTAAAGGTGTTGTCGTAGCCCGCGGTCTCTCCGGGTTGGAGCGTTCTCAATGAAGCCACTCGGGTCTTCCAGGCCAGGACCGGCTCGAATTTTGGCGCGCTGCCGCCATGGCACGGCTTTCCATCGCAGCTAAGGCGGTCGAGATATCCATAGAGCGCCAAGCCGGGACGCAGCATCAGACGCGCGCCCAAGCGTGATGCCATTGCGATAAGCCTCTCCCGGTCCGGTCCGGCGATGATGGTGGTCGAGTTACCCGCGTGAAGCCACTCCGGCCGATGCCCGGCGGCCGTGACGAGGTCGAGGGCCGCGGAGAGGATCTTAAGTTGAGGGTTCTCACGCACGGAAGAGAGTTTGCCGGGCGCGCTGAAATGCGTCATCACGCCCTCCAGCTTGAGGCAGGACCGGGCATGAAAGCGGGCCAGGAGAGATCGCAACTCGCCGGTTCCGGAGGCGGTGCGTACGCCTTGCCGCGACATGCCGGTATCGATCTCCAGGTGAACGGGAATAGTCGCGGGAAGCATGCCGCGGCGGGCGCCAGCCCCTTCGAGCATATCCAGGTGGGTGTGCTCCCAAACCACGGGAGTAAGTTTGCGCTCGATGACCGTCTCTGCTTCGCCGGGCCAGATTCCCGACATCAACAGTATCTGCGGCGAGGGACAAACCGCGCGAACCTCTACGCCTTCCTCTGTTCCCGTCACCCCCAGCCAATGCGCTCCCGCATCGACGAGGGCCGGGGCGCAGAGGAGTACGTCGTGTCCATAGGCGTTGGCCTTGACTACCGGCAGCAGTTCTCTGCATCCGGGCCGGGCATGGCGCAGACTCTCATAGTTCCTGGATAGCCGGCTCAGTGAGATCTCAACCCATACGGGACGCGTTGGCATAGGGGATGCTTGTTATGCTAGCAAGCCGGCGAGTCAGCGAGAAGCAGCGAGTCGGCGAGTCAGCCGGACTACCGCTATGGGAAAACGCTGACTTGCTGACTCGCTGCTTTTCGCTGACTCGCTGACTTGCTAATACCCATCGGGACCGGCGCCGAAAGCCAGGTTCTCAAAGCGCGTGCATTCCGCGAAATATGCCAGGTGGACGACCCCGGTGGGTCCGTTGCGCTGCTTGGCGATGATGATCTCGGCCTTGTTCCTTGCTTCAGGATCTTCTTCGCCGTTCTCGTCACGGTTGTAGTAGCTATCGCGATGGATAAAGGCGACTACATCGGCATCCTGCTCGATCGAGCCGGACTCGCGAAGATCGGAGAGCATGGGCTTCTTGTCGCCGCCGCGCTGCTCCGAGGCGCGGCTGAGCTGAGAGAGAGCGACTACGGGCACGCGCAACTCCTTGGCCAGGGCCTTTAGCCCTCGCGAGATGGCCGAGACCTCCTGGGTGCGGTTCTCGTAGCGGCGGCCGCCGGCGCCGAGGACTGTTGCGCTCATCAACTGCAGATAATCGACGACGACCAGGTCCAGCCCGCCCTGCGACCGCTGCAGGCGGCGCGCCTTGGCCCGCATCTCAGAAAGCGAGATGCCGGGCGTGTCGTCGACGAATATCTTCGATTCCGCCAAGCTTTTCGAGCGCGATCGTCAACTTATCGCGATCCTGCCTGGGGATGAATCCGGTCTGAATCTTCTGCATGGAAACCATCGCCTCCGAGGCCAGCATGCGGCGCAGCAGCGACTCCTTCGACATTTCCAGCGAGAAGATGGCGACCACCTTGCCATCCCGTACTGCCGCGTTCTCGGCGATGTTGATGGCCCAGGCCGTCTTGCCCATGCTCGGGACGAGCGGCGATGATGATCAGGTCGGAGGCCTGCAAGCCGCTGGTCATTTTGTCGAATGCCTGATAGTGGGTGGCCAGTCCGGTGACCTCCCGCTGCTGCGCATACAGGTTGTCGATGGTGCCGAAGGAATCGCGAACGATCTGCGGAATGCCGACAAAGCCGCGCGTGATACCGCGTTCGGAGACGGCGAGCAGTCCGGACTCGGCTGTATCCAGAACCATCAGAGCGTCATCGCTTTGGTCGACGGCCTGGGTGATCGCGGTAGTGCAGATGCCGATGAGCTGCCGCCCCAGCGACTTGTCTTTGACGATGCGGACGTATTCCTCAATGCTGACCCGGCGCGGCAAGCCCTCGGTGAGCGAGGCCAGGTAGGCGACGCCGCCGATCGATTCCACCTCCTTGCGGCGAGATAACTCCTCAGCCAGAGTTACGATATCGACGGCGCGTCCGGCCTCGATCAGCTCGGCCATCCGGCTGTAAATGCGGCGGTGCGAATCGAGCAGGAAGTCGTCGGCGGTGATCCTTTCCGCCGCTTCGTTGAAGCTGTGATTGTCGAGCAGAATGGCGCCCAGAATGGCGCGCTCCGCCTCAATACTGGCGGGAAGTCCGCGCTCGAATGAAAGGTCGGCAGTTGCAGCCATCAAGTCTCCAAAGGATTAGTTTAGGTAGGGAAATGGGTGTCAGAGGATACTATTTTGGTACTGGAGACCGATTTGATTCTTAATAAGCAGCACGATTTTCTGGAAAAACCGGTACCGATTCATCCGGCTGGGACACCCAGGCCAGATCAGCGATAATTCATTTAGGAACCCTTTGATATGCAATCTTTCGTAAATAGCTCATCTGCCCTTGCAGGTCACGCCCGATGGCGGCTCGCCGTTCTGTTTTGCGCCGCCACTTTATCGGCGAGCGCCGGCGCCCGAGGGCAAACCCGGCCGGCAGTGACCAACGGCACCCAAGTGCCGCCGGAGGTGCGAGAGATGCAGGCGGTAGAGGATCGCTGGAGCGACGCCGTAAACAAGCGCGACCAATATGGACTGGAGCTGGTGTTGGCTCCTCAATTCATCGGGGTTTCGGCAAGCGGAGATGTGACCACCCGCAACCAGCAGATTTCCAGACTCTTCGTGAAGGGCGACGAGCCGGACTCGATTGAGCAGAAGGTCATCAGCACAAGATGGGTCGGCGATGTGGCCATCGTGAACGGCACCTACGTCAAGCATTGGAAGCTGGACAAAGGGCCGTTGGACGAGCAAGGCATTTACCTGCATGTCTTCGAGCGTCGAGGCGGAGGCTGGCTCTGCCTCAACTCCCAGCAGACGGTGGTGGCGGAGAAAGGGAAAGCCATCGCCGCAGCCAAACCAAAAGGCGCCCCGAAGTCCAGCAGCGCCTCGCTGCCGTTTCACATTCCCCTTATCTACAAAGGGCCGACCAGCAGCCAGCCGGCGCCCGCTCCGGGAACCAACGAACCCCAAAACTAGCGCAGTTTTCACTGGTTGGCAATTACACCTAACTTTGTCATCTCTCCACTCCGCTTCGCTTCGGTCGAGATGACAAATTAGGTACGACGGCCAACCCAGCCTTGCTGAACCCAATTTTCATCCCCTGGGTGGGCGGCAGGACCATCAACGCTCCGGTCGAGATGACAAAGTAGCTTTAACTGCCAAGCCGGCCTTTCTCACACCATTTTCATGTGCTGGGATGAGCTGCAGGTACATGAACGCTTCGGTAGGGATGACAAATCAAGCGCGGGCTTAGGAGGTTGAAACCGATTCATCTCCTCTGGCATCCTTCGTACATGGAATATAGACAGCTTGGCTATTCTGGATTGAAGGTTCCCGCGCTCAGCTTCGGCGCGGCTACCTTTGGCGGCGGCAACGAATTTTTCAAGGCGTGGGGCGAAACCGATGTAGCGGAAGCGACCCGTATCGTCAGCATCTGCCTGGATGCCGGCCTCAACCTCTTCGATACAGCCAACGTATATTCCGTAGGGCTGTCAGAGGAGATTTTAGGCAAGGCAATTCACGGGCGCAGGGATAAGCTTCTGATTTCCACCAAAGCCACCTTCCCCATGGGCAGCGGCCCGAACGAACTCGGATCGTCGCGCGGCCACCTGACAGAACAGGTGGAGGCGAGCCTGCGCCGCCTGGGCACGGACTACATCGACATCTACCACATGCATGGCTTCGATGCGACCACACCTATTGAAGAGACGCTGGATACGCTCACTACATTCGTTCGCCAGGGAAAGGTGCGCTACATCGCGTGCTCGAATTTCTCCGGGTGGCACCTGATGAAGTCGCTCGCCATATCGAAGCAGTACGGGTGGGAGCGCTATGTCGCGCACCAGGTTTACTACTCACTGGTCGGCCGTGATTACGAGTGGGAGCTGATGCCGCTGGGCATCGACCAGCATGTTTCCGCGCTCGTTTGGAGTCCGCTGGGCTGGGGGCGCTTGACGGGGAAGATCCGACGCGGCCATCCGCTGCCGGAAAAAAGCCGTCTGCACAAAACCGCTGAGAACGGGCCGCCGGTCGACGATGAGTACCTATACACTGTGGTCGATGCTTTAGAGCAGGTTGCCAAGGAGACAGGGAAGACTGTTCCCCAGGTGGCACTGAACTGGCTTTTGCAACGCCCAACCGTCGCCAGCATCATTATCGGCGCGCGCGATGAAAAGCAGCTCAAGCAAAACCTTGCCGCCGCAGGATGGAAGCTGGATGCGGAACATATCGCCAAGCTGGATGCGGCCAGCAATGTTACTCCGGTCTATCCGTATTGGCATCAGCGTCAGTTTCTCCAACTGAATCCGCCGCCGGTTTAGAAAAATTGTTGCGGAAAAATTCGGGATAGAGATTTGCGGAATCCCGGGTCCCAGAATCGGGACCTGGGGCACCCGGGATCTGTAGACATCGAGTTGTCATTTCTGTAAACAGTTGAAGAATTGAGCGGCTTCAGCATCTCGGGAAGTGCCGCATGTTTAAGATGACAGCATGTCACTCTTAAAGGTAATCGTCCTTGCCGTAGTGCAGGGCTTGGCGGAGCTGCTCCCGGTTTCGAGTTCGGCGCATGTGGTGGTGGCGGAGAAGCTGATGGGCCTGGACCCGTCTTCGCCTGCGATGACTCTCTTGCTGGTCATGCTCCATACCGGCACCATGTTCGCCGTCATTGTCTATTTCTGGCGGCAATGGCGGGCTACGTATTTTGAGAACGCGGCGGCGTTCAAGAAGTTTGCCGGAAGGGTGATCCTGGCGACCGCCCTGACGGGAATCATCGGCGAAATCATCATCAAAATCATCGAGAAGACCTATTTTCGGGATGTGCCGCACGCACAGATCGAAGACCTGTTCAGCCATTTGGAGATCGTCGCCCCAGCCTTAGCGGTCGCCGGAGTGCTGATTCTGATTGCCGGGATCTTTGAAAGACGAAACCGGGAGAAGCGCAACGCTGAAGCAACCGGTTTGAGCGTGAACCAGGCCGGGATCATCGGGGCGGTGCAGGGACTCTGCCTCCCCTTCAGGGGTTTTTCACGCTCCGGCGCGACCATTTCCGCAGGCATACTTTCCGGCGTCAAGAAGTCTCAGGCGGAGACCTTCAGCTTTGCTCTGGCCGTTGTTCTCACTCCTCCGGTAGTCATACGCGAGGCGATGCGGCTGGTCCATGCAAAACACCTCAGTGGAGCGGCGGACCTGACTTCCGCTGCCCTTCCCAGCCTGCTGGGCGCAGTCTTCGCATTTCTCGCTGGACTGCTGGCGCTGAAGTGGCTGAGCCGTTGGCTTGAGGGCGGATGGTGGTATCTCTTCGGCATCTATTGTCTAGTCGCCGCGGCCGCCGTGATGTATCTCCATAACATCGGCTACTGATGGATGGAGGTGGGTTTGTCAGCGACAGAAGCGATCGAGACTGCGTCTTGTCCAAAGAAACTCATCTTAATCTGGGTCTCCACTTCAATCGGGCCGCCGCTGCCTTGATAGGGACTGAAGCGCCACTGGCGGATGGCGCGCATTCCAGCTTCCGCCAATTGAGGGTTGCCGCTCAATACGGTTACGTCTTTGACCGAGCCGTCCGCACCCACCAACGCTCTGAGCTGCAACTCGCCAACCAGGCCGCGTTGGGAAACGACAGGATAAGCAAAGTGCCCTTGCGGAAGTTCGGAGACAAACAGCGGTTCGGACGCAGCGGAAGGGGCATGCGCCGATGCGGTAGGCGGCGGCAACGTGTTCTGAGAAGGCAGCACGAGCTCAACTGGCTGAGGTGCGGCCACCTGCGCCGGTCTCGGAGCCTTGGGTAAGTGAGCAGGCGCCGGGGAAACCCGAAGCGGACTGGTTGGCGGCGCATTGCGATCGAGTGGCTTGATCTCCTTCGCAGCTTGCCTTATTGGTGCCGATACCCTTTGAGGACTCTTCCTCTGTCGTCTCGTTGGAAATAGCGATATCACGATCACCGCGGCGCAAACGGCAAGCAGCGCGCCCCATGCTCCCCACCGCCGGATGGGGAAATGCGAAGCCGCGGAGTTCGCCGAATATACCCGCGGCGCTGCCGGTTCCATTCTCAACACGGCTGCATGATTGACGGAGGGCGCCGGCTTTGAGCCCACCTTCTCTACCACTCCGAAAACTGTATTGCTGGCGACCGGCAGAGTTGGCTTTACGATCGCCGACTGGGACAACTTCTCGATCAGGAGCCGGTCGCGGCGGCTCAAAACCTGAGGAGGAAGAACGTGAAAGTGGCGGAATGTCCAGCCAAGACGAATGCGTTGCCACCATGACGGGAAGAGGTAGACGGCTCCCGTCTCAGTCCGCAGCTCCAGAAGCTGCGCGCGATGCGCGTGGCTGCCGCCGGCAATTAGCCTCCCCATGTTCCTCATTGAAGGTCTCCGCTCTGAGCCTCAAGCAGCGGCCTGCCTACACTTCTCGGGAAATTGGGGGAGGGGGGGGTCCAGTGCGGCAAGTCTTTTCTGCAGAATTATCTTATGCCAACATTGAAGCTCTTGTCAGGCAGCTATATCGGGGCAACGCGGGCTGGCCTCCGTCGAAGGTGAGCAAAGGGCCGTTTTCAGGCAGGGGTTTATTGCTGCATCGCGCTTAGCTTCTCTTCCAGATCTTTCAGGCTTTCGAGCGCGTCCTTCACTTGGTAGCCCGGCGGCGCGCGGAACAACGCCGGATCGGGATCCGCGCGCGAGATATTTTTGAGCTCGACCGTCCTCTCCCCGGTGCGGGGGTCTGTCCACCTCTGCTTCACCACTAACTGCAGATCCAGTGATGTCCATACCTCGTGGATCTTGGTGATGGGCGCACTGTTCCCCGACCGGCCTGGCGGAACGATGGTCGTCGTTCGCTGGCCGGAGACTTCCAATCCTTGAATCGATTCCGTCCCCAGGTCCTCGGTGGTGACGATCGGCTGCGGCCGCGCCGCCTCTGATGGATCTATGGGATCCGTGGTCCGTACAGGCGGCACCGCAGCCTGGCCCTGCGGAATCTTAAGCACTGAAGCTGTCTTGGGACGGTCAGGTGCAGCGGAAATCCAAGTGGTAAGCGTGTGCGCCACCGGGTCCATCAGAAACACCATCACTTGATCCGGTTGGCCGTTGCGCCCGTTGGCCAGGCGGAGTTCCACGTGCACCCGCCCTTCCGTATCCCGGGCGACAGAATGATGTCCCTGATGTGAAACTGTGGACCCGTCTGCCAGAGTCCGAGTAGTGCTGTGCACCTGCAGTGCCGAATAGGGCTGCCCCACTACGGGCGCCGCGAGCACTGAACTGAACAGGCCGCCATTTGCCAGCCGCGGTTGACTCTGGCCGTTCGCAGCAGCATTCTGCGCCCGGGCGTACCCAGACAGCAGCACCAATGCCACCAACCCAATCCATAAAGCCAACAACCGCGACCGCATCACAAATCCCTCGTGCAAAAATCGGGCGACCCAGTATTCCGCACCGTCCCACGCGGGTCAAGTAAAGATTGATCCCTCAGCGGCTAAAGCCGAACTACTTTCCACCAGCGACGTACGGCCTGAACAGGCCGTAACCTTCAAAAGGAGTAGTTTTCTTCCCAGTCAGGGCTAGTCATAAGCTAGCCTGCATTTCTTACCAGCGTTGAAAAGCCGGGTGCCAAAATAGCAGAGCGACGATAGGAGCCACGAGTCTGCGGAATCGGCGGACTCAGCGCCTTCTACAAGGTTTCCGCCAAGCCCGCCGGCCATCAAACGGCTAACTGTTGTGCGCGCCGGCTCCTGCCATCCGCGCGGTGTGCTCATCCAGGCGGTGCAGTGTCTGTATCGTTCCCGCTTCCATTCCGGCCTGCAGATGTCCGTCGCGGACTTCCCGGGAGCGGTGCAGAATCGAATGGGTCAGGCGCGTGCCTCCAGCGATCTCCTCGAAGGTGACCGTTGTCAGCCATTCCGGGCTTCCGATCTGGGGCATCTCGTAGCGCTCGCTATATACCAGGCGCTGGTTGGGAACGATCTCCCGATAGACGCCGTTGAAGGGATGAAGGCTGCCGTCAGGCATGCGCATCACAAAGCGCCAGGCGCCGCCGACACGAAGGTCGATCTCGCAATCGGTAAGGCTCGAGCCATCGCAGCCCCACCACTGCCGCAGGTGCTCAGGCTTGGTCCAGGCTTCGAACAACAGATGGCGGGGACGTTCGAAGACGCGGGTGAAGACAATCTCCCGTTCTGACGGAAGACTTACGGTAACTTCAGCGGTGCTTTTTGTGAGCATGTTTCTTTTTCTCCTCTGGTGTTTGTAATTTCGCAAGGTAATTATCCAAGCGGTTGAGATTTTGTTGCCAGAAACGGCGATAGCGCTCGATCCACTCAGAGACTTCCTGAAGTGGAGCAGCCTCCAGCCGGCAGGGCCGCCACTGGGCCTCGCGGCTGCGCCGGATCAGGCCCGCGCGTTCGAGGACTTTGAGGTGCTTCGTAATGGAAGGTGGGCTGATGGAGAAGGGCTCCGCCAGCTCCTTTACCGAGGTCTCACCAAGGGCGAGACGCGCCAGAATAGCGCGCCGGGTCGGATCGGAAAGAGCTGCAAAAGTAGAACTGAGGCGATCAGGCACTTAATTTACCTATCGGCTAATTAGCCTATAGGTAAATTAAGCCGGCAATAGAACGGTGTCAAGGGGTTTTTTCTAATGCCGCAAGGAAATTTTCAAGAGGCCCGCAGGGGTGGAGCGTGCCTAATTCGAGAGATGGGAATGAAGCAGCCGCGGACAGCCCATCCAAAAGCAGTTGCTCTTACGGGTGAGCAGGCCGGGAGAGCGGCCGCGCAGACGGGCTTCAGCCTCGTGAAAAGGGCCGACAAAGCGTACAGATCGGGGAAGACTCCGATAGATCCTGGGAAGCCAACGAGCAGCCCGCCGCACAGCCTCTTCCTCCCCAGAGCCAAAGGGAAGCCCAAAAGCGATGCGCAGGCGCGGCGGCATCCAGAAAGCGGTCAGCCCGCGGTACCAGAGCGGAGGGCGAAGCCAGGTGCCGGCACCGCTGAGAACGCTGTGGCCCAGCGCCCGCCCCTCGGGCCCAACATCGAGCAGCGGCGAATCAAAGACCTCCGCGGTGTATCGTATGAATCCCGCCCAGTCCGCGGGCAGAGCCCCGGCGGGAATGCCAAAGAGCGCCGCCATGTGCTTGCTCTCCGCGTAATACTGTTCGCGCTCGTCGGCCGGGAGGGGCGGCAGTACGAACTCGTAGGCCATGATTGCGCTCTCGACCAGAGTGGCGTAGACCCAGCGGAGAGCGGAGACCTCATTAGCCTCATAGTGATCTCCCTGCGGATAGGCGCCGATGGCATGAGGAAGCTCGCCGCGAATGCCTGTATGGAGGCGGTAGAGCTGCCGGGCCGATTCGGCTGCCTGGGCGCGGGTGCCAAACAGCATGGTATAGACGACGCGAAACGTGGAGTGGAAGCGCTCGATCGGGTCATTGAGAAGGTTGGAGTGCTGTGCCAGCGCAACCGCAACCCAGGGATGAGCAATCTGCAGCAGCGCCGCTCGCCCAGCGCCGATGAAGACGGCCGACTCCCTGTTTATCCGCCAGCTCGCCGAATCGGGGCCGAAGAAGCCAAGGCGAGGGTCGCCGGGCAACTCTTCAATCTCGGCGAGCAGGTGCTCGCTATCGGCGCACGAGACATCCCGCCTGGCATTGATCTCAGCTACCATACACACTTAGACGCGATACTTCGGCAACTTCGCAGCCCGGTGAAAAAGGAACGCTTCAATACGCGAGCCATCGCAGGCATACTTCTTGCCGGAGCAACGGTTTCAAAACATCGCCAGCGCGGCTATCGGCCCCCGCGCATTTGAGCTGGGGTGGAAATCGACTGCGTTGGGCGTGATGTTTCATTGTCTGAACGCCTTCACCGTCACCGTAGCTTACTACCTGTTAAGCCGGTGGCTAAAATTTATCCCGGGGCATCCATGGATTTGCGGACCGCTCTTCGCCCATGCGTTTTTAGTCGGACTTCCTATTGCTTTGATTCTGCGCCGATATAGCAATGCCGGTGGGGACGTAAAAGCAGATTCCCTGCGGGAATGACAGAAAGAAAGGCAAAGGCGAATACATCTAGCTGCCGTGTTTGCTTTTCTTTCTGTCATTCCCGCAGGGAATCTGCTTTTACCCCTTCTCGTCCGGTCTTAAATCAAGCCCGATTTCGTTAACCCGGTAGGCTCTTCGCTACTAATTCTTCGGCTTGCTCACTCTCGACTAAAAGGTGAGCCGCAGGCCGAGCTGCAACTGCCGGCTCCCGGTGGAACAAGCCGTTCCATCTCCGCAAGTAGCCGACCGGATCTCCCCAAAGAGACTGGAATTGAGGGCCGCGGTAGGCGCTGCCAGGCTAACCATGTTGAACACATTGGTGGCTTCAAATCTGGCCTGCAGCGTATAGCGCTCGGCAAAGGTCAGGTTGCGGAAGACCCCCACGTCAACATCGCGATAACCCGGAGCATCCAGATAATTGCGCGGCGTATTTCCATCCGCGCCGCCAGGGCCGATCCCTTTTCCGGTCCGTTAGCCGTGAATGCGGCCGTATTAAACCATTGGTTGCTAACCACGAAGCGTCCGCGGTGAGGATTCAGCGTCGGTATCTGACCGGGAACCAGGTTCGGCCGATCGGTATTATTGCCATCGAGATTGTTATCGACGCCGCTGGTGAAATTGAAGGGATCGCCGCTATGCAAAGTGACGATGGGCGAGATCTCCCACCCATTGAGCGCCTTGCTCAGAATGGCGTTCGAGCCTTTGAAGTAGCTCACGTCCCAGACTGCCGAGGCCACAAATGAGTTCCGTATGTCGAAGTTGGTGCGGCCGCGCTCCTCATAGAGCGCGTTATAGTCCTGGGGCGCTGTGCCGTTGATCGTTGTATCGTCGACATTCAGGCTGGAGAGATTTTTGCTGAAGGTATAGAAGGCGCGGAAGCTGAGGTTATGCGAAGTTCTCTTTTCCGCGGTGACCTGCAGGGCATTGTAGGAAGATGTCTGCCTCGAGCTCGTTAAGAAAACCTGGGCGAGAGTGCCTGGATCGATGGGTCGCCGGTTATTCACGTTCTTACTGGTGGCCGTGCTGTTGTATGCGGGATAGTTCAGGTCCGGAGCAAAGGGAAGGTTGTGGCTATAGGCGCCGACGAACGACAGCATGAAGGTAAAATCGTTGCCGACCTGCTGCTGAACTGAGGAATTGAACTGATACGTGTAGGGCCATTGGTAGTGGAGATCAACTCCTTCAATCTCCGCCGGATAAATGAACGCTGGATTCGCGGGGCTGTAGACGTAAGGGAAAGGACTCACTCCGCCGGGCAGGTCGGCATAAGGGTGGGTGAGCGAAGCGACGGTGTTGAACTGCTGGCGCACGGAAAATGGCTGGAAGTTCGACATCCCATTCCATTCGTTGCCGGAGATGCTGCCGTAAAAAACTCCGCCCGCGGCGCGAATCGAAGTCTTGCCCGTGCCAAACGGATCCCACGCCAGGCCCACTCGGGGTGAAATGTGATGCTTGCGCAGATCGATCACCCCGCGGGTCACGCCCGGATCTCCGGGAAAGAGCATGCCCGTCGGAGCCGATGGGATAATTTTCGAGGTTGCTCCGGCGACGAAGGTGCCTTGGCGGTTTTGCGGATCGGTGGGCGGAGTTTGCAGATCGTACCGCAAACCAAGGTTGAGCGTGAGCCGGGGGAGAATCCGGAAATCATCCTGAACGAACAGGCCATAGGACCAGGTGTTGTCCAGCGCCGTCACTGGCGTGTCCTGGTTCATGGTTACGGGCAGGCCGAGCATGAAATCGGCTAGTGCATAATTGCCCTTCGCGCCTTTCGGCGTGGACTCAACCCCGGTGAAGTTGAAGATCCCGTAGTTATTCAGCGAGGTTGCCAGGATGTCCTTGTTAAGGGAAGCTTCGCCGCCGAAGGCGATTGAGTGCCGCCCGCGCGTCATCTCCACGGCGTCGCGGATGGCGTAAAAGTTAGTTCCCGCTGTAGGGCCATCGATTGCCTGACCCAGAGTAAAAAATCCGCTGACGGCGATCTGCGGCAGCGAGGGGAAACCTTGTACCTGAAAGTCGGAGCCGTAATCGTGCAGCGTGTTGGACGGAGTGTTCAGCCGGCCGCCAATGTTGCGCGTGTAGGTGAGCCACGCCTGGTTCACCATGTTCGCGTTGATCGTCCAGGTGTGGCTCACGTTGGCGTTCTGCTGCCGCCAGTTAAATTGCTGGATGGACCAGGGCAGATTGCCGCCGGCGAGTTTGGAGTTCAGGCCGCTGGTCTCAAAATAACTTACTGTGAGGCGCTGGTTTTGTGTCAGCGCATGGTCGATCTTTGCCAGGAATTCGTCGGTATTGTAAGGGCTTGCGATTACGCCCTGAAAGACATTTCCGGGGAGATTGGCTGCGGGGATTCCGAGCAGGCCCGAAGGAGGATTCAGCAAGGCCAGCGCAGTCGGGTCGAGCCGGCTGGGTGGAATCGCTCCTACCACTCCGTTATAAGCAAAGGGCTTGCCGGTTTTCGGGTCGATCGGAGTGATGCCCGATTGCGAAAAGTTCCCCTGGCGCTCGAGCGCAGTCGGCACCACGCCGGTATTGAGCACCGAACTGGTGGTCTGCCGCAGCCCCGAATAGCTGCCGAAGAAAAAGGTCTTGTCTTTGCGGATGGGACCGCCTATCGCTCCCCCGAACTGGTTGCGGTGCAAAGGAGGATTGCTGATCGATGCCCACGGGGCCGCGTTCAAGCCCTTGGTCCGATAAAACTCGAACAACGAGCCGTGAAACTGGTTGGAGCCCGACCTGGTGATGATGTTGATCACGCCGCTGCCGAAGCGCCCGTACTCCGCACTGTAGTTATTGGTTTCAACCCGGAATTCCTGCACGGCGTCAGGATTGGGAACAATATTGCCTGTGTTCCGCAGGAAAGTCATATTGATGCCGCCGTCCAGATAATACGTAACCGACCCGACTTCATTATCGGAGCCGCCGTTGATGAAAGTCTGCTGCTGCGGAAAACCGAGGGCGATGGTATTGGTCGATTGCTGCACGCCCGGCGTCAGGGTAAGCAGGCTGTATACGTTGCGGCCCACAATCGGCAGGGTGACGATCTCCTTGTTCTCGACCGTGCGCCCGATCACCGCGTTGCTGGTATTCACCAGCGGAGGCGCCGCCGTGATGGTCACCGTCTCATTGCTGCCGCCTAAAGCCAGCACAGCATCGACACGCTGTGTCTGGTCAACGCTCAGGACGATGTTTTCCTGCACAAACTTCTTGAAGCCGGTGGCGTTTACTGTAACCGCGTAATGTCCTACGGGAAGAAACTCAATCCGGTATTCTCCCTGTCCGTTAGTCTTCACCGTTTGCGTCATGCCGGTGTCGATGTCTTTCGCCGCCACGGTCGCATTGGGGACCTCCGCGCCCTGTGGGTCGGTAACCGTTCCGACTAAGGTGGCTGTGATCTTTTGCGCGTGCAGGCAGTTTGCGCCGACGAAAAACATGAGGACCGCGCTGAGCAGAGCGGCGCAACCTCTTAGCATTGATCTCCGCATTGTTGCCTCCAGAACCGGGAAGTTGCCGCATCGTTCTGTGCGGCAATTCGCATCGGCAAGTTATCCGCTCGCCTGATGCGGCATTCGTTCAGTATTCTCGGAAGCCGCCATGACGAGTGTCAAGGCAATTGCGGGTGGCGTTCCGCCAGACGGGACAATAGGGACGGAAAGCGCCGAATTCGTACCGGAGAGCGAGACAACGCTGCCTTTCTTTCTGTCCAATCCAAAGAACAGAAACGCAACTGCGAATACCGCAGCGCAACTTCATCAGCGACGTCTTATATTTGTCATCTCGACCGGAGCGTTTCATGGGCCCGCGGCCCACCGAAGAGGCTGAAAATCGGGTTGAGGAAGGTTTGGTCGGCAATCACACCTGACTTTGTCATCTCGACCGGAGCGTAGCGAGTGGAGAGATTTGCGGTTTCCCACATCTGGCGCAAAGAGCGCGCACAGATGTCCGGCATCCTCGATTGGTGGCGGTTTGGATCCGTACTTCAAGCAGATCTAGGGTGCCCCATCCTCGCGAGCAAGGTGGGAAACCACAACGTCGGGCAGAGCACGCCTCCGAGGATGATTCCGACCGGAGCGTAGCGGAGTGGAAAGATCTGCGGTTGTGTGCGTAACCGCTAATACAAAAGGCGGAGCATAGCATGGGTGCCCCATATCTGGCGCGCTCTTTGCG
>CAVZEH010000022.1:0-9923 GCA_963774255.1 uncultured Acidobacteriaceae bacterium | reverse complement strand
ATCCAATAGAATAGCGTTCACTCGCAGTATCAATTTCAAAAACTTGAACTCCTGATACAAATCGTCGAACACCCCCGCCTCACAAAGCGGCGTACCCAGGCAAGTATTTTCAACGGTTCTGTCTTTTCAGGAATTGGCCCTTGGCTTGCGGTTGGGCTTGCAGGAGTTAATAAGCTCGGCCATGAACAAGTATGTGACGGAATTCATCGGAACGTTCTTCCTGGTCCTCACCATAGGTATGTCGGTCATCAATGGCGGCAGCGGCGTCATCCCGCCGCTCGCGATCGGCTCTGTCCTGATGGTGATGATCTTTGCCGGAGGGCACATCTCCGGCGGTCATTACAACCCCGCCGTTACCCTCGGAGTCTGGCTGCGCGGAAAGTGCGAAGCCAAAGATGTAGCGCCGTACATGATTTTTCAAATCATAGGGGCGTTGCTGGCAGCTTTGGTCGTCAAGTTCTTAAAAGGGACGCCCGCTGTTGCGCCGCTCCACCTGGTAACTCTACCCGCATTTCTAGCTGAGTTTCTTTTCACCTTTGCGCTCGTTTACGTCGTATTGAATGTCGCTACTGCCAAGGGCACGTCGGGCAATTCTTTTTACGGCTTGGCAATCGGATTCACGGTGCTTGCAGGGGTGTTTTCTGTCGGCAGCATTTCCGGTGGAGCGTTCAACCCGGCGGTCGCGGTGGGCATCTCCGTTCTCGGGCTGTCCTCCTGGGCGAACATCTGGATTTACCTGGTAGCTGATTTCGCCGGCGCTGCGGTGGCGGCGGGGGCTTTCAAGGCGCTCAATCCAGCCGAAGATGTTGCTCGACGCGATTCAAGTGATCAACCGCAAGAGCAAAGAGAAGCTGCGCGATCCATTGCCCGCAAGGACAGCTATTCGCATAGTTAGGTTTTTCCGGCCTTCGCTATGCATACCGGAGTGACTTTCTGAGTTGCCGGGGTAAGCGTCCCTGAGCGGAATTTGCTCCGATTAGCAGAATTTTAGCAATTCAGTTGTACACTCGCCCGGCAAACGCAACGTAAGCAGCCTGCCGGCATCTACATATCATCGCAGCCTCTTCCGGATCGGGCTCCCGCACGTGAAGCAGATCCGGTTTTTATCCCATGCACTACACCTTAACCCCTCACAATCCTGGAGGATCACATGGCTGATGAAGTACGAAAAAAGATGACGACGGACGCCGGGCGGCCGGTCGGCGACAACCAGAACTCCTCTCGGCAGGGCCACGCGGCCCACTGCTCATGCAGGACTATCCTTCTGTTTGAGAAGATGGCGCAGTTCAATCGCGAGCGCATTCCCGAGCGCGTCGTGCATGCCAAGGGCTCGGGTGCGCACGGCCACTTCTGCCGTAACCCACGACATCACGAAGTACACCTCGGCGAAGCTCTTCTCGAAGGTCGGCAACAAGTGCGAGACCTTCATCGCGCTTCTCGACCGTCGGCGGCGAAAAGGGTTCGGCCGACACGGTGCGCGATCCGCGCGGCTTTGCGGTGAAGTTCTACACCGAGGAAGGGAACTGGGACCTGGTCGGCAACAACACGCCGGTCTTCTTCATCCGCGACCCGCTCAAGTTCGGCGACTTCATCCACACGCAGAAGCGCGATCCGGGCAGACCAACCTCAAGTCGCCGACGATGATGTGGGACTTCTGGTCGCTCTCGCCGGAGTGCCTGCACCAGGTGACGATTCTCTTCTCCGACCGCGGCACTCCCGACGGCTACCGCCACATGAACGGCTACTGCCAGCCACACCTTCTCGCTGATCAATGCGAAGGTGAGCTGTTCTATGTGCAAGTGGCACTTCAAGACCAAGCAGGGCATCAAGAACCTGACCGGCGAAGAGGCGGAGGACATGCTAGCCGGCGAAGATGCCGACTACTCGCAGCGCGACCTCTTCCATGCCATCGAGAAGGGCGACTTCCCCAAGTGGCGTGTCTGCGATCCAGGTCATGCCCGAGGCCGAGGCGGCAAGCCTATACATCGAATCCCTTCGATCTGACCAAGGTCTGGCCGCATGCGGACTATCCGCTGATCGACGTCGGCGATACTGACGCTCGACCGCAAGCCGGACAACTACTTTGCCGAGGTCGAGCAGGCGGCGTTCAACCCCGTCGAACATCGTGCCGGGCATGGGCTACTCGCCGGACAAGATGCTGCAGGGACGCCTTGTTTCGCTATCCGGACGCGCACCGTTATCGGATCGGCGTGAACTACGATCTCGCTGCCGATCAACAGCCGCAAGTGCCCGGTGCGCAGACTACAACCGCGACGGCTCGATGCGCTTTGATGGGAACGGTGGTGCGGCGCCGAACTATGAGCCCAACAGCTTCGGCGGCCCGACGCAGGATCCGAAGTATACCGAGCGCCCATACGCCACGACGCAAGACACGGAGACGGTCGGCCGCTACAACCACCGCGATGGCAACGACGACTACACGCAGCCGGGCAACCTCTTCCGTCTGATGACGCCGCAGGAAAAGGAGCGGCTGATCGGCAACATCGTCGCCAGCCTGTCGAATGCTCCGCGCAACATCCAGGAGCGGCAGATCTGCCACTTCTTCCGGGCCGATCCGGCCCATGGAGGAGGCGTCGCCAAGGCTCTTGGCATTCCCGTCGAAGAGTTGGCTGCGGCTAAATAAATCTCAGCAACCATCGCGCCCGCGGCATCCCTCGCCGCGGGCGCAGCCTGGCGCGAGACATGATCTCGCGCTAGGCAGTCTAGGAGGGCGTCACTGTGTCGTCCGAAGTCAGTTGGAACTATATCCGCAGGCATTGTCAACGCTGATGATTTGCCGACAAATTTGCTTTCCCCGACCCATCTACTACCGACTGCTCATCGGTACAGGACGGATCACTGCCGCCTTCGCGGCTGCCCGATTCTGTCGTCGCGCCGCAGAATCTCAAATTGAAATTCCTCTTCGCAGTGATCCGCATTGACAATCATAGATATGGCGGACGGCCAGTCCAGCAAGTGAACACCCACCTGTATACCAGAAAGTAAATTCACACTTCATCCGCGAATTCCGGTCTATACTATTTGTAATATAGTATTCTTAGACTACTCTCTTGGGGACAGCATGAAGAAGAAATCAGAATATCGTGATCTCTTTCCGGGTGCACTGGAGTTGATGATCCTCCAAACACTGAGCAGGAAGCCGATGCACGGATATGCGCTCGCGCAGCGGATCAAAGAGGTTTCGGATGATCTTCTGCAGATAGAGGAAGGTTCCCTGTATCCGGCCTTGCAGCGCATGTTGAAAGCAGGCTGGCTGGAATCGGAAATGGGAGTTTCGGCCAGGAATCGTCCGGTACGAACCTTCAAGGTGACGAAGGCAGGCAGGAAACACTTGCAGGAAGAAATTTCAAGCTTCCAGAAGATGTTCGCCGGAATCACCCGTGTCCTTGCACTGACAGGATCGTAGGAGTTTCCCATGAGGTGGCTGAAACAACTGTTCGGCCGTCGGCGCCGCTACAACGAACTCTCAGAGTCGATCCAGGAGCACCTTGAAGAGAAAATCGCTGACCTGATCGAAGACGGTATGTCGCGCGAGAAAGCAGAGAGAGCAGCCCGCCGCGAGTTTGGCAATGTGACATTGATTGAAGAGCACAGCCGCGAAGTCTGGCAGTGGCCTCCACTCGAATCTCTATGGGCAGATATCAAATACGCCTTGCGTCGATTGAGGAAGAGCCCTGGCTTTGCGAGCATCGCCCTACTCACACTTGCCCTCGGCATCGGAGCTAATACCGGCATTTTCACTCTGCTGGATGCGGTTCTGCTGAAATCGCTGCCCGTGCCCCATCCCGAGCAACTTTTTATTTTGAAACAAAGTGACCACGCCGCGGACAAAAGCCGTTTCCCTTATCTTTTCTTTGACCATGTGCGCCAGCAGTTGCCCGCCACGGCAGCAATTGCGGCCATGAGCTGGCCCGACAACTTCTATATCAGCGCGGGGAAGGAACAGCCGCAGTCCACCCAGGGACAGCTCGTTTCGGGCGATTATTTCCAGGTATTCGAGACATATCCGGTGCTCGGTCGTCTGCTCACTCCTGCTGACGACGAGAAACTTGGCGGCAGCCCGGTAGCCGTCATCAGCTATGGCTATTGGCAGCGCCATTTCGCAGCCGATCCCGCCGTGATCGGCCGCAAACTCGAAGTGAACCGCGTCCCGTTCGTGATCGTAGGCGTAGCGACGCGAGGATTCTTCGGCGCCCGCGCCGGAACACAGCCCGCGTTCTGGATACCTCTTACCATGCAGTCCGTTGTGGAGTATCACGACCACTACAGCGACTTTGGGGCAGAACCGCTGAAGCCGTGGATTCCGCAGGCCAATATCAACTGGCTGCTGCTGGTGGTGCGCGTCAAATCTCCCGCTGCCGTTCCCCAATTGATGACCGTCCTGGATCAGCAGTACCGGAGCAATCTCGAATCACTGATGCAGTACATGCGCGATCCCGAGCGACGCCAAGCGCTGCTGCGGATTCATCTCACCCTCGAACCCGGCCAGCGCGGACTCGCCAACCTCAGGCAGCAATTCGAGCAGCCGCTCCTGCTCCTGATGGCCATGGCAGCAATCGTACTGCTCATTGCGTGCGCGAACATTGCGAACCTGCTTCTGGCCCGCGCCGCTGCACGCCATCATGCTCTTGCCGTGCAGCTTTCCATCGGAGCCGGGCGCACACGCCTCATTCAGCAGATGCTCGCCGAGTGCATTCTCTTGTCCATCGGGGGAGGAGTGCTCGGGATCGCCGTGGCGTATTGGTGCACTAGAGTCCTGCCTCGGTGGGCATCCGGAGGCACCACGGCGATTCCACTCAACCTCGCGCCGGACGCGCGCATTCTCATCTTCAGCATAATTGTCGCCGTGGCAACCGGCCTTCTCTCCGGACTCGCTCCCGCGCTGCAAAGCGCGAGTGTCGATCCGGCGTCCGTGTTGAAGACCGGCGCCCAGTCTATCCCTGGACGTGAGGGCGGTTCCCGCTGGCCGGTGCGCAAAATGCTCGTTGTCGCTCAGGTCGCGTTCTCGCTTCTCCTGCTTGTAGGGGCCGGAATGTTTCTGAAGACGCTTGAAAATTACAGCCGGCTTGATCCCGGTTTTGACCGCGATCACCTGCTCAACGTCCAGATCGATACGCATCTTGTGAATTTCCAAACCAGTGAATTCCCCTCGCTTTACCAGCGTCTCGTCGATCGAATGGAAGCCATTCCCGGAGTGCGCTCTGCCAGTATCACTAGCTGCCCCCTCGTCGCCGGCTGCGTTGACTCTAGCGATGTGATCCTCACCAACGGCAGCGGGCAAAAGGTCGCGCAGGCCAATGCCCAGGTCAACTCCATTTCGCTGAATTACTTTACAACCACCGGCATTCAGCTTCTCCGCGGAAGAGAGTTCGCAACCACTGATGACACTTCCGCTCCGAAAGTCGCCATCGTCAACCAGACGTTCGCGCGGCGCTATGCCGGCAGCCGTAACTCACTCGGCCTGGAATTCTCCTATGCGGACAATGAACCGAACCACTATCAAATTGTAGGCATCGTCTCAGATGCGCGCGTGAACGATATCCGTGAGGCCGCGCCACCGCTCATCTATTTTCCGATCGCACAAAACCTCGGCAACATCGATGGCCTCGAAGTTAGCACCGCGGCCGATCCTCATTGGGTTGCTGCGCAGGCCCGTCAAGCAATCACTGATGTCGATCCTAGGATCCCCATCGTCGATATCGCCACACTGAACGAAGAGGTGAGCGACAATCTCGCTCAGCCGCGCCTCATCGCCCGTCTCACCTCCATCTTCGGAGTTCTGGCATTGGCGCTGGCCTGCCTCGGACTCTATGGAGTCATGTCCTACACCACGCAGCGCAGAACGAGCGAAATCGGAGTTCGCCTTGCCTTAGGGTGCACACGACGGGCAGTTCTCTGGCTGGTGATCGAGGAGACGCTATTGCTGGCCGGAGCCGGCGCAACTGCGGGCCTCGCGCTGGCCATCGCGGGAATGCACATGGCAACCAGCTTTCTATTTGGCCTCTCGCCCGAAGATCCGCCAGTCATTGCCCTGGCTACAGGTTTGCTTTTGCTGGCATCCGCGGTTGCAGGATTCATCCCTGCATGGCGTGCCGCCGGTATCGAGCCTGTGCAGGCCCTCCGAGCCGAATAAACCCTATGCACGCACTGCGAAGCGAGTAGGAATCTTACTCTGTTTGAGCAGAGATCGGATCTTCCTCTCCCAAGCTTCTTTATCAATTAGGCCAGCGTGTGAAGCGGCTATGTTCATCGATACTAACTTTCGCCCTTGGGGAGGAACAAACGCCGGTGAACGTGCCCCAGGAAGATCTTTCTAAATCATTTCCCAATCTACATCGCAAGAAGCGGACCCCGCAATCAGCCGCATCCAATAGCGAGTGTCAATCCTAGGGTCAATCAGTCAAGCAAGGAACTAAAGTGGTAGTGTCCTAATTTGGTTTCTAATGTACTGCGTTGTATTTTGCACATCCTGCAATTGCGCCAGTCAGCAGGCGAAAACGACAGTAATCGGTGTAGTACCTATGTCCCGCCATATCCTGGTAGAAAGTCCTTCCGACCAGATAGAGGGCGAATTCGTTCGATGTAATGAAAACGAGATCATCACGGGCGGGGACGGTATCAGATATAGAAGTGATATAGGAAGGACGGTCAGGATGCTCTCCAGGGGGCATAGAGTCGACACTCCTTCCGGGGGTAATCTTGTCGGGGTTCTTGGGCATTTTATCCATGTAAGCGAAAGCTTCGGTTCGGGCGTCTTTCCCAAAAAAGACCTTACTCATGTATTGGTCGTTGACGGCGGGAGACTTGCCATAGTTGAGAAATTCAACCCGCCACATTATGGGCGTATCAGAGCGCAAAGTTACATTGCCCACGTTATCTTTCTCCAACTCGGCTTTGCTTACCAACACATAAGGACGCTGATCCTGAATGAAATTGTTGCGTGTGAGGGCCAGCGAGTCTTGAGCCTCTCTGATTGCATATCGTGCGATAGTTATCTGCGACTGGAGTGCCGCGAGTTGCGTCCCTGTGGTAGTGACAGCAGCCGCGGAATCTTCCCTTTGCTTCTTCAGGGACTCAGCCAAGATGCCAGTTTGCTTGGCCATTTCCGTGAACTGGCCATAAATGAAGTACGCCGAAACGCACGCAGCGGACAGAGCGAGAGAAGCCACGACTATGCCCAGCACCCCATAACGAATAGTTTTTCTCTCAAATGTGCCAAGTTCGTCGTCCTTAATAACTCGCACAAGCAGTGGCTCTGGAGTGGGGTGCTCTTCTTCTGTGGGTTGCTGCTGTGTGGCTTGAGTGGCGAGTTTGTTTTGGGTGGGAAGTGGTTCGACCTGAGCGCCCGGCTCTATCGTCGGTTGACTGGACATGGGTTCAGTGACAGGGATAGGGTCCTTATCTCCTTTGGGTGTTTCGTCGACGCTATTTTCTCAGGTTCCATGCGGTAATAATCGTATCACAATAACCCTTGACTACCGCGCATATTTGTAATACATTTATCTCATGGCAGACGTACTCAAAACCGACAAACAAATCGCAATCATCGGCGCACTTGCTGAGGGTTCGAGCATCCGTAGTGTGGAGCGGATCACCGGCGTGCACCGGGATACGGTCATGCAGCTCGGCGTCCGCGCCGTGCGAGCTTTCATTGTTGAGGAGTTCAGAAATGGCAACGCCCAAGCCTAAAAAGGTCGGACGCCCCACGCTGCCCAAAGGCCATGCCAAGGCCAGCATCGTTCCTGTTAGGTTCAACGCGGAGGATCGCAAGCGAGTAGAGAAGGCAGCAAAGGCCAACAAGCAATCTGTATCGCAGTGGATACGCAGCACGTTGGAGGCCAACCTAAATGCCTGAGCCAGCCAAATTAGGACACTACCAATAAAGTGAAGAGACGAGAATTCATTGCTACCGGCATGGCGGCGCTGGCAGCCGGCGCCGCGCGGCCGGCATTGGCGGGGACCGTCACCGTGCCCGCCCGGACACAGGACCCGGTCAAACCCAGAAACCGCGCTGAGGCGATTGCGATCGTTGCAAATGCACGTAAAGTCGTTACCCCCAATGGGGTGGAGCGGCTGGAGAAAGTACAGAACGGCGGCATCGATCAATGGGTCTCGGTTCGCGGTGCGGACCGCAGGAATCCGGTGCTTTTGCACATCCACGGAGGGCCGGGCTACGTCTCGATCCCGATGAGTTGGTGGTTCTCACGCGGTTGGGAGGAGTACTTCACGGTTGTGCAGTGGGACCAGCGCGCCGCAGGCAAGACCTATCTCCTTACCGATCCCAAAAAGATTGCGCCCACTCTCACGCCCGAGCGCATGATCGCCGACACCGAAGGAATGGCCGCCTGGGCCCGCAAGGAGCTAGGCAAGAGCAAGATATTCGTCCTCGGCCACAGCTGGGGCAGCTTTCTCGGCTTGCAGCTCGCGCAGCGTCACCCCGAATGGCTTTACGCCTACATAGGCGTCTGCCAGCTCATCGACGGACCCGAGAGCGAGCGTCGAGGTTGGCGCTTCGCGATGGACGCTGCGCGCCGCGAGGGCACTGCCGAGGCCGTGCGAGAACTTGAGGGCATCGCTCCCTACGGCGCCCCCGGCCGAACCATCCCGATCAAGGACCTCTACATCGAGCGCAAATGGGTCGGATACTACGGCGGTGTGATGGCTTATCGCAGGAACAATTCCGCCGATAGCGGCCTAGCCCAGCTTTCGCCCGACTACAACGACCAGGAGATCAGCCATATCTGGGACGGAAACAAGTTCGCCACCCCCTATCTGCTCCCCAAGGTAATCGCGCTCAACCTGACTACGGCCAATAAGCTCGCAGTTCCGCTCATCCTCTTTGAAGGGCGGCACGACCGGAATGTGAATGCCGAGGTCGCCGCTACGTGGTTCGATACGGTGCAGGCTCCGGAAAAGCACCTGGTTTGGTTCGAGCATTCCGCCCACATGCCCATGACCGAGGAGCCGGGAAAGTTCCTCCTCTCGCTGGTGCGATACGCCAGGCCAATCGCAGAACGGGCGGGCGACATCGCTTCGTAACGGCGCTTTCAACCTTCATGCGCTGCCCTTGGACACTTGTCAGATGATGAGTCAGGTTCGATAGCAACCGGTCCGCGATGGGATCCGTTAAATCTGCTTCGAAAAACATCTCGCTCGAGAGAATCATGCCATCACCTGCGCGTAATTCGACCAGGGGGCTTCCGCTGACTCGCACAACATCCTCCGGAGTCCGCAAGTAGCCATGGATGTCGACCGTGGAGGCAAGAGATGTAATTTCCGGACGGTGGTTTACCTGATAGGCGCCGCTGCAGGCAATGGGAATGTTTCCTACGCCACGCTCAAACCAGGAGAGGTCCAAAGGTTCAATTTCAGAAAAGACCATCGACTCAGGAATCTGCATGCCGACGATCTGTCCCTCGCGCTCCCTGTGTTGAGCGATAAGCAACGGATAGCGCTCGGCCAGCTTGGTGCGGGGGTAGAGTAGTAGCGCTCTGCCTCCCTCTCTGACAAACCGATCGATGGCATCGGCTAGTTCTTGTTCTGATGAAAATCACAACCTATAATCTTCATAAGGCTTCTCCTGGTCCTCAGGGTTTTTTCGGTCCCAACAACCTTCAAAAACTCTACCGGATCGCTGAAGCCTTTTTCCTTATCCCATCAAGGCTCGCGAAACCGGGGTCCCCGGCAAGCGAAGCTTGCTGGGGTGGGAAGTAAGCCTGGGTCTTTTTCTCTGGACTACAGGCAATCCTTTCGACAGCAAGAGCGACGACACTGTCCATCGAGGATCTGTGAAATCCCAGGTCCCAGAATCGGGATCTGGGGCACCCAAGATTTGTTAAAGGGAGGGGCTTCAGCAACCAAAGTTTTCGGACACTGATGTCGTTCTACATCAGATGCGATAT
>CAVZEH010000021.1:0-11618 GCA_963774255.1 uncultured Acidobacteriaceae bacterium | reverse complement strand
GGGGGGAGCGATGCAGATTTGCGGGTGGGCTTTGAAAGAGTCCCGCAGGGACGGCAAGAAAATCAGACCTGGCCAAGTTAACGGCGGATTGGCACGACATCAATGTCCACGAACTTTTGGTTTTTGAATTTCCCCCTCCAACAATCTTGGGTGCCCCAGGTCCGGATTCTCGGACGTGGGATTCCGCAAATCTCGACGGAGAGTGTGGTCATCACGCAAGAGCGACGACGCTGTCCATCGAGATCCGTGGAATCCCAGGTCCCAAAATCGGGACCTGGGGCACCCAGTATTTGTTGACGGGACGATATCCAGGAACCGAACGTTTTGGACAGGTTTGCAAGAAAATAGCCCAGCACGTCTAGTGCTGGGTTTCGAGGCAATAACACCCTCAGTCCCGCAGGACGGCTGATAGAGGAAGTTGAGGAATAATTCCGAAATCCGGACGTGGGGCCCCCGAATTTGTTGCGAGATTCTTAAACTTCCGAGAGGTAGGGGATGCGCGGGGCAATGGCGAAGTTCACCTGAACCAGCACGATGAAGGCAATGCTCAGAGAGATATTGACGAAGCATAATGCTGCGCCAAGCGCATAGAGCGCCTGGGCTACGATGATCCTTCGCTCCACGGCGCATTGGATCTGGAGGGTGACATCCTGCTTCAGGAGGCCGGCTCTCTTGGCATACTGCCAACTGAAGTACAGCACTACTCCCAACACCAGCACGTTGGCCCAGTAGCAGAGAAGCGCGGCGCGATAGGCGATGAACTCGGCCAACAATCGGGTGGAGAAGGGCATGATCGAAACCGCGAAGAGAAAGGCGGTCTGGATCCAGGAGAGATGCCGGTCGCCGTGCGAAAAGTAGTTCAATTGCGCTTGTTGGCCGTGCCAAAAGATTCCCAGGGTGAGAAAACTCATCAGGTAGGTGATGAGCTGAGGCGACATTGCGGCCAAAGCGCGCCAGAGATCGTCTTCACTGTGGATGAGTGTCCTGGCTGGAGTGTGGAGATCGAGAACCAGCAGAGTCATGGCCACGGCGAAGATCCCATCGCTCAAGGCCGCGAGCCGCTCCAGGCTTTGCCCGGCAATGCGATTGTAAGAAGTGGACATTGCGCTATGCCTTACCCGTTATCCTAATGGGGAGCGCGCCGTCGAAACAGAGGAAGCCCCAAGTGAAATCAAACTCCGGAAAGTTGTTCCTCACCGTCGATCTGATGGGAACGCTGGTTTTTGCTATCGAGGGGGCTCTGGCCGCGATTGCCGGTGAGCTGGATTTTCTGGGCCTCATGGTTTTGGCTTTCGCTACCGCGTTGGGCGGTGGAATCATCCGCGATCTGCTCATCGGCGCCATTCCCCCTGGTTCGATTCAAAACTGGCGCTACGGCGCTGTAGCCTTTACCGGGGCGGCCGCCGCATTTTTCTTCTATGACGTGGTTCGGCATGTCCCACCCTCCGTGCTGATGGTCTTTGACGCGGCAGGCCTCTCGCTGTTCGCCGTCTCCGGAGCAGGGAAAGCATTGGCCTACGATATCCATCCTTTTTTAGTGATCCTGATGGGTGGGATCACCGGGGTGGGCGGCGGCACAGTGCGCGACGTCCTGCTGGCGCAGGTACCCACTGTTCTGCGAGCGGACGTATACGCTACCGCGGCCTTGGCAGGCGCGGCAGTGATGGTCATCGGCATGAGGCTCAAGATGCCGCGTACGTGGATGATGATCCTGGGCGGAATCGTATGCTTCGCCTTGCGCGTAATCAGCGTTTGGCGGCATTGGAACTTGCCTAAGGTCAACATCTATTGAACTGTTCTCAGCCTTCGGGAGCCTGGCGATTGCTATAATTTGGCTCCCAATTTTGTCGCACCTGAGGGGAAGATCGATGATGGAAAAGAAATTCGCCGTGCTGGTTGCCTGCGCGGTTGTTCTCTTGGGGTTCGTCTTAACGCCATCGTTGGGCACGGCCCAAACTCGCGTCAACGACAAGGACCTGGAAAGTTTGATGCGCAATCTGAGGGACGATGCAAAATCCTTCCAGCCAAGTTTCAACGACGCGGCCAAGCGCAGCGTGATCCGCAAGACGAGCCAGGAGAAGGACGCCAAGGACCTGGTTGCCCGCTTCGTTAAGCAGACGGAGAGTATGCTGAACCGCTTCAAGAGCACCAAAAAGGCGGACCGGGATCTGCCGAATGTTCTGGGAACAGCCGCACAGATCGACAAAATTGTCTCCAGCCTGACGCTCAACCCACAAACCATGTCGCGGTGGCAAAGGGTCCGGGCGGAATTGCATCAGGTATCAAGCGCCTATGGCATGCCGGACCCGCTGGATACGGTTGCGTCTATGCCGGCTGGGGGTGAGACCCCCTGCTGGCAATCCGTAGGTCAGCAGCGCGCGCAAACGCTAGTGGCGGAGTGTACGCGGGTTTCGCCCGCTGCCCATCCCCCTTGCAACGCGGAGAATGCATGCTCTTTGATCACCGATGAGATCCGGCGGGGATGCGGACTGATTGGATCGGGAGCGCCTTCGTTCTGCGCGGAGTATCGCTAGAAGCAGGTTTCCCCTGCGGGAATGACAGAAAGAAACGCAAAGGCGGCAGAAGCAGATTCCCGAAGGAATCTGCCCCGATCGCTAGTAGATGCGGAAGTTCACTTCGATGTTGACTTCTACCGGGACAGGGTGGCCCTGAAGGGTTGCAGGCTTGAATTTGTACTGCTTCACGGCCTCGACGGCCTTCTCGTCCAGCCCCATGCCCAGGTGGCGAACCACCTGAACCCGTTGTGGATTTCCCTGCGCGTCCACGATCAGTGAGACAACGCAGACACCCTGATATTTCGCCCGGCGCGCTTCATCGGAGAATTCAGGATCCGGCGCGTAGATCAACTGCGGAGCGGCAACCCCGCCGCCTACGTGGTAAAGTCCGCCTCCGTACCCTCCGCCTTCCCCTGGGCCATATCCATTCCCTTTGCCCGATCCGATGCCGCCGCCCGATCCGGTGCCCATTCCACCTTGTGAGCCGGTTCCGTTCGATGCCGGACCGACCACGCTGGTGCGCGGGTCTCCCAGATTGGGCATGTTGTTAGTCGGCAGTTGGATATTCTTCGGCATCATGATGGCCGGTTCCTGGGTCAGCTTGGGATGTTCGTTGACCACCACCATAGGCGGGACAATCGGCTGCTGCTCGAATTTGGGCAGCTTGCCCTTGGGAGATTGCAGAACGTCATGCGATCCGCCGCCACCGCCGCCGCCCATTTGCGCTCCCTGAGGGGCAATAGGCAGATACGGTTGAACGTCTATGGCGGTTAGTTGCTGGTTCTTGTTGGCCTTCATTTTGGCGCGGCCAAGCACGAACGCGGCAATGATCGCCAGCATAATCAGTACATGGATGGCGAATGAAATCGCCGATGACTTGGGATTGCGCTTGACCGCCATCGGGTCAACCACAGGGATCGGCTTCGATGTCAGCTCAAGCGGAGGCAGCTTCTTGGGGTAGAGAAGGTCGAGGACACTGGCGGCGAGTGTTTTCCACGCCGGTTCGTACTCGACCCCTTTAAGGAAGGTCGGCTCGATCGGCTTATCGCCTGGATCCAGCTCCGGAGGTAACAAAACCTGATTCGCCATAGTAGATCTGGGGAAAGAGCGCGATCCCCTTTCCGTGTATCCCCTTATTATGGACGACTGACGTCCGGCTTGTCTTCCACTCCCAGGGCTGGATCACGATGGAGTCTCTCTTAGGCCCTCTTGAGGGCATTAGACTCCTTTTCTGTCCGCCTGGTAAGCCTGCCTGCAATTTCTCCAACTTTTTTGGCACCGGAAGAGTATGCAATCGGTCACTGGCGAAAGTTACCTCTCTATCACTTTTACAAGCATAAGCCTCGGATCTCGCGGCATTGGAAGAGATACTGTTTGACCATGTCAACAGTCCCTTTCAGACGGCGGGATTGCTTAATCCGCGAAGACCTGGCGCAGCGCGGGATAGAGCTTGCGGTAGCGGCGGTAACCGGCTTGAAGAGCGGCCACCGAGCCGGTATCCGGCTCCGTCCGCTGGGCAATACGAACTACCGCGTCGCAGGCTGCGTCGACAGAGGGCCACAGGTCCACGCCCACCCCGGCAAGCAGCGCTGCGCCATAAGCAGCGCCCTCTTCGGCTGCGACGATTTCCACCGCTCTTCCATAAACATCGGCCTGGATCTGCCGCCACATGAGCGAGCGTGCTCCGCCGCCACCAAGACGGACGCCGCGAATGGGGATATCGAGCTGCTCAAAAATTGTGAAGGTGTCCTTCAAGCTGAAGGCGACGCCCTCAAGGATTGCCCGGATGATATGCCCGCGGCCGTGATTGGCGGCCAAGCCGACGAGGGCGGCGCGAGCGTCGGGATCCAGATAGGGTGTGCGTTCTCCCATGAGGTAGGGCGCCCACAAAACGCCGTCCGCTCCGGGAGGCACGCCGGCCGCTTCAGAGGAGAGCAGGTCGTAAGGGTCGAGACCCGCGGCCTGGGCGCCGGCTGCGATACCGAAATTATCGCGAAACCAGCGCAGGGAAAGCCCGGCGGCCTGGGTTACTCCCATGACGTGCCAGCGGCCGGGCACAGCGTGACAGAAGGTGTGCAGGCGTCCGCGAGGATCGGTGAAAGGCGCGCCGGTAGCGGCAAAGACAACGCCGGAGGTGCCGATGGTGGCGCTGACGTCTCCCGGGCGAACGATGCCCATTCCTGTTGCTCCGGCAGCTTGATCGCCGGCGCCGGCAATGACCGGAGTACCGGCCTTTAATCCGGTGGTCCGAGCGGCGGCCTCCGTAACTTCGCTGACGATGACCGGCGATTCGTAGAGTGCGGGAAGGCAGCCGGGATCGAGACCGGCGGCTTCAAGCATGGCGTACGACCAGCTCCGGTGAGCCACGTCCAAGAGCAGCGTGCCCGATGCATCCGCCACATCCGTCGCGCGCACCCCGGTGAGGCGCAGACGCACGTAATCCTTAGGCAAAAGAAAGCTGCGAAACCTGCGCCAGATATCCGGCTCGTGGGAGCAAACCCACAGCAGCTTGGTCAAGGTGAAATTGGTGAGCGCCGGATTGGATGTCAGCTCGACCAGCCGCTCGGGACCCACGGCTGTGTTGAGATAGCGGCACTCCTCGGCGGTGCGCTGATCCGCCCAGATGAGAGCGGGCCGTAGCACCTCGTCATGCTCATCGAGCAGGACGGCGCCGTGCATTTGGCCGGTGAGGCCGATGCAGCTTATTTCCGATGGGGAAATGGCCGATTCGCGCAACAGCTTAGCGATGGCCGCCTGAGAGGCCGCCCACCAGTCGCGGGGGTCTTGTTCCGCCCATCCCGATTGGGGCGATTGAAAGGGCTGATGTTCGTGGACCGCCGAGGCTATGACTGCTCCCGATTCGTCGATGAGCAGCGCGCGCGACCCACCGGTGCCGACATCGATTCCTAACAGCTTGATGGCTCTACCCTCGAAGACTCGTTTTTGCGCGCATTCGAAAGAACGAGCGCTCCAGGTTTGCGAAGCTAACCTGGGTTTTTTCCTTCAATACAGATTTGTGGAATCCCACATCTGACGCAAGAACGCGTCAGATATGGGGCACCCAGGTTGCGGAGGGAGCAGGGAAAATTGTTCCCTTCCAAGGAAATTTCACCTCTAAAACTGGTTCCACAGGAACTGGTTGTAGACCTCGTGATGGAACTGTACCTCGGGCGCTTTGACTCGGGTTCCCAACAGCCGGGAGCAGCGGTCCGCGGATGCCTGCTTGAGGTCGGCATAGCGCTCCTTGACATCCTCGCCCAGCAGTTGTTTCGCCCAAGCCGAATTGCGAAAGTTTTCCAGCGCCGGATAGATATTGTCGGGCAGGTAGCGCTTCGCCTGGCGGAGGTTCTCGATCTTAGCCGTTTCGCCGTGCAGGCCGGTCCAGAAGATCGAAAGCAGCACCATGTAGGGGTTCGCGTCCGGACTTACGGAACGGACCTCTACGCGGGCGCTTTTTTCATTGCCAATGGGCACGCGAATCATCGAACCGCGATCGATGGGCGAAGCCATGATCTGGTTAGGAGCCTCAAAATGAGGATCCAGCCGGCGATAAGCATTCACGCTGGCATTCAGCAACAGGCAGATATCGTTGGCATGGGTAAGAATGCGGTCGATGAAGGACCAGGCCATGGGGCTGATCTGCTCTTCGCCCTTGGCATCCCAGAAGAGATTTTTCCCGCCTTTGCTGACAGATACATTGGTATGCATGCCGCTGCCGTTCACGCCCACCACCGGCTTGGGCAGGAAAGAAGCTGTGAAGTTCATCCTGGTCGCGACCTCGCGGCAGATGAACTTATAGAGTTGGATCTGGTCGGCCGCGGTCACCACGTCGCTATAGGAATAGTTGATTTCGAACTGGGAAGGCGCCACTTCAGGATGGTCCTTCTCGTTCTCGAAGCCCATTGCGCGCTGCACCTCGGCGGTGGTGTCGATGAAGGTCCGCAGCGGGTCCCCGGGAAGCGAGTGATAGTAGCCGCCGGTATTGACATAGTCGAATCTGCCGGTCTCGTGGTAGCGCCGCTCCGCATCCGCGCCTTGAAAAAGAAAGCCCTCAATTTCATTGGCTGCGTTGAGCGTATAGCCATGCTCCTTATGCTGATCGTGGGCAAAGGACTTGAGCAAGCCCCGGATATCGGCGCCGTATGGCGCGCCTCCTTTGTCGATCACGTCTCCGAAGACCAATACTTTGCCCGCGCCGAAGAAGTCGGAGGGAGCCCAATAGAAGGCGTTCCAGTCCATCGCCAGACGCAGATCGCTCTCCCGCTGGGCGGTGAATCCACGAATGGAAGATCCATCGAAGGTGAGATTGTCCCAGCTCTTAATCAGGAATTTCTTATCGTAGTCCAGCATGTGCATGCGGCCTTCGAGATCGCTGAACAGCACGGTCACGGCCTTGATGCTCTTCTCGTCGGTCAAGTACTTCAGGCGCTCTTCCTGAACCTTGTGCAGGGGAGTGCGGCTCTTCCGGTGCTCCTTCGCTTTCAGGTTCAGTTCTTCGAGTTCAGAGTAGGAAAGGGTCAGAAAGCTGCGCAGATCGTTCGACATGAATCTCCTTTAGACATGGAATGCGGGTATGGCTGGCGGTGAACAAGCCATAGGATAACGCGAGGTCCGTCCGCCACCAAGAAAAGGATGCCAAATCGGCGGGAAATGGGGATGGCCGAAGAAGATAAATGCCGGAAAGCGCCGGGAACCGGCTATGCTGTTTGTCGAGGTCTCGGACGGGGAAAGGAGCCATCAATATGAATGACGTGAACGATCTGAACTCGCCACTCTATCCCAGCGGTTTGGCGCAGCGTGTGGGTGGCTTCTCCAAAGGATGGGCGATCGTCCTGGTGCTGGTTGGATTGGCCGCGCTGGCGCTGCCGCTCGAAGCCGGGATCGCCATTGCCATTGCGGTCGCCATTCTGGTGATCGTGGCCGGTATCATTCATCTTGCCGGCGCTGTCGCCGCGCGCACCTCGGGGGCTTTTTTCTGGCGACTGCTGGTGGGAGGCGCCTACCTGATCGCCGGCGTCTATCTTCTGCTGCACCCCAAGCTAAGCCTGGTTTCGCTTACCCTGGCCTTGGCTATTCTTTTTCTAGTGGAGGGTATCTTTCACATCGCTACTTATTTCCAGTTGCGCAGCGTCTCCGGTTCCGGATGGATTCTCTTCGACGGGATCGTGACCATCATTCTTTCGATCTTGATCTGGCGCAGTTGGCCCGCAAGCGCGGTTTGGGCAGTGGGGACTCTGGTCGGCATCAACCTGCTGATAAGTGGCTTCACACGCTTGATGTATTCGTCGGCGGTGACCCGCTCCGCCAAACCCTAGACAAGAAGCTAAAGTCCGGTTAGCGATAAAACGGCCAGCTAAGAGCCGGCCAGCTAAAAAGCGGTCAGCGAAATCGCCTATGCTCCGGCCTCTTGTATTCGCACTTGCTTTTCTTTCTGTCATTCCGGCAGGCAATGACAGAAAGAAAGGCATGACCTGTTCTAAAATTGTGCGGGCGATGACTATGCGAGAAGAAGAAAAAGCAGCGGCGGCGTCCAAAAGCCTTGAGTATGTCGAAGATGGCATGGTGCTTGGACTGGGCACCGGGTCGACCGCAAAATACGTCATTGAGTTACTCGGCCAACGAGTCCGTGACGGGCTGAGAATTCGCGGAATTCCTACCTCCAAGGCGAGCGCCGCTCTGGCAGACTCGCTTACGATCCCCTTGACGACCCTGGATCAAATAGAGTCGATCGACCTGACTATCGACGGCGCCGACGAGATTGGCCCGGGGCTCGAATTAATCAAGGGAGGCGGCGGGGCCTTGCTGCATGAAAAGATCGTGGCGAGCTGCTCCAGGCGATTGTTGATCGTGGCCGACGAGCACAAGAAGGTTGACCAGCTTGGCCGCTTTCCGCTCCCCGTCGAGGTGATTCCGTTCGCCGCCGCGCCGGTCAAGAGGCAATTGGAAAAGTTAGGCGCAAACCCTAGCCTGCGTATCGGCAACGGGGGAGAGCCTTTCATTACCGACGAGGGCAATTTCCTTTTCGATTGCAGCTTTGGGAAAATCCCGGATCCTGCCGGCGTTGGCTCGCACTCTCAAAAGCATCACCGGGCTGGTAGAACACGGCCTGTTCATCGGCCTGGCCTCGATCGCGGTGATTGCCGGCCCATCGGGAACTCAAGTGCTGACCAGGTGAGCAGGTACAGCAACAGACGGCCGGAAAATTCACTTACCAGACTGTTCTGGGATAATGCTTCCCAATCTCTTCGTCGGCGGAGACCAGTAATGCGAGCCCATTTGCTTTGGCTTGGGCAACGATAACCCGGTCGAAAGGATCGCGAGTCCATTTCTCATCTATAACTACGCTGGCAACGAGAGGGAAGGGGAGGTCGCAAACCCGAACACCTATTTCGTGCTCGATCTTCAATTGCACATCCCTCGACGACAGTCTGATCCGGCTTACCTCGTAAAGGTATTCCAGCTCGACGAGCACCATCGGAGAGATCAATAGATCGGCTTGTTCCAGAACACTCCGTGCCTTTTTGCCGATGCGCGCCAGACTGCCTTGAGCCAGCCACACAACGACGTTTGTATCCAAATAGGCAATCACAAGGTGGACCAGTCCTGCTCCCAGGCACGCACCATTTCCTCGTATAAGGACCGGTCATTCAGTTCAGGCGATTCGGGATTGATGAGCTCGAGCGGCGTGATCCGGCTGAGCCGGCTGCCGGGACTATCATCGGGGGTGATCTTAAACCTGCGTCCTTTGTGCCTGACCCAAACCTCCCTGCCACTCATTGCCTGATTCACCAAGTCAAAGAGCTCCCGCCGAAATTGAGTGATCGAGATTTCCATATGCCCAGTGTAGCAGAATGTACACATTACATTGTACGTAGTGTACATACTAGAATAGTGTACACTGGATTCGTATGAAAAATATTACCCTAAGCGCTGATGAGGACTTGATCGAGCGGGCCAGGCTCATCGCGCGGTCGCAGCGCACAACACTGAACGCGGCTTTTCGCGAGTGGCTGGAGCAGTTTGCCGCTCGTTCGGGAGATGGGAAGAGTTTCGATGCACTGATGAAGGATCTGCGCCATGTCGATGCAGGCGGCCGGTTTAGCAGAGAACAGATGAATGAGCGATAGATTCTTCCTGGACACAAATGTCTTTGTCTACACATTCGATAAAAGCGCGGCGGCCGAAATCGCGAACGGCTGCACAGCTCATCCGCAAGGCGCTGATAACCCGAAAAGGCGTTGTCAGCTACCACGTGGTTCAGGAGTTCTTCAATGTCGCCTTGCGGCGCTTTGCAACGCCAATGAATGTGACCGACGCGGAACAATATCTTGCAACAGTCTTTCACCCACTGCTCACGGTCCACTCCTCGCAGCCGCTGTATGCTGAGGCTCTGCACTTGCAGGGGAAGCACCGCTTATCGTGGTGTGACGCTCTGATCGTCGCCGCAGCCCTTCAGGCGGAATGTGCCGTCCTGTTCAGTGAAGATCTCCAGCACGGCATGCGGGTGGGGAATCTGAAAGTCGAGAATCCCTTCGTTTAAGGCAGTTTAGGAAATACTGTGGTCTTTTCTAATTTGCTCAGGCCGCCGCTCCCTGCTGGTCGCGTCGGCTTGGCCATGGTGGCTTCGGTCTACACCATTTCCTAAACTGCCGTAGCGCCCGAAGGCTTTTGGTTTTCTAGAAGCTCCCCCTGTGCGCAAAGGATTGGTTGTAGTTCGGAGAAAAGACCCACGGCTTGCCTCGCGATCCTTGGGCATCCGGATCTGCACCGGACGCGAAGAGTCTCTAATCAGCGTGTACCCGATGCCGGTACAAATGCAGTTGCCTGGTAAGTCATTTATTGCATTACCATCTCGCTACTTAGTCCAGACATATCAGGCAGATCCAGGTTGCCAGTTAGCCGCCGCAGCTCTGCCCGTCGCTCCTAGTCTTAGGATGTAAGACGTTTTGTTTCCAGACTGAACATTCTTCTTGACAAGCCTCTTACGTGGTTAATAAATTTCGGATCGCAAAAGAGTGAGCGAAAAGAAAGCATGCAGTTTCTTTGAGGCTGGGGGTCCGAAGTCATGAAGCTATTGATTGGCAGGTGCACAACTGTCTCTGTGCTGCTTATTGTTTTGGCAAGTCAAATCCATGCACGGGTGTTTCCGGAATTATCTCCGGGACGGTCACCGATCCTACCAAGGCGGCTATCTCCGCGGCGACGGTGCAAATCATCAATGCCGATACTGGAGTTACCGCGTGGACCGACAAAACCAACAGCAGCGGTGTTTATCGGGCGCCCGAGCTTCCCATTGGGACATACATCGTTATTGTTGCTTCCAGCGGATTCAAGACACAGAGGTGGCAAACGTTCACCTTGCGGTTGATCAGACCGCAGATATCAGCGTCATTTTGCAACTGGGCACGGCCGCCCAGACGGTCACGGTAAACGGCTCGACGGAAGGCCAATTAGCCACCGATACTTCGTATCAGCAGAGGCCAAATTACCTTAACCGCAATGTAAACCTGCGCACCGGGCAAACGCTCAATGGAACCGCTATTCAGTATACATTGCCGGTCAGCGCGCCCCGACTTCCCGCTGGCTCCGGTCGGACCCTACTTTGTCGGATCGGGCAAGGCACGCACCTAGGTTTTGCCTACGGGGATAGGGACTCTGGGCCGGAACGTGGTGCGTGGCCCGGGCCAGATGGACTTCAACATCTCAGCGGGGAGGGCCTTTGATCGCACCGAAAGATTGAGGTTTACGCTTCGTGTCGAAGCATACAACGCGGTGAACCATACTAATTTCCAACCGCCTGCCAGCAGCAACTTGCCTATAACCGCCACTCCTGCCGGAGTGCCTAACTTCAATGCGCCGGGCTACGGCCTGATTACGGGGGCCAATAAACGAGGTTCCTGCAGATGGTTGCTCGGTTCGATTTTAAGAACTTGTTACAGTTACTGTGACATGGTCGGTTGGCTGTGGGCAGGCAAGGGGATGAAAACCGGGTTGAAGAAGACTGGGTTGGTAGTTACACCTCTATTTGTCATCTCGACCGGAGCGAAGTGGAGTGGAGAGATCTGCGGTTTCCCACATCTGGCGCAAAGAGCGCGCCAGATA
>CAVZEH010000020.1:0-510615 GCA_963774255.1 uncultured Acidobacteriaceae bacterium | reverse complement strand
GCCCCGACGGCAACGCGCCTCCCAAAGCTGAGAATTATCACGTGTCCGCCGACGCATTGCAGCTTATGATTGTATGCCATAGCTCACTGAGCTGAAAATCAGTAGCTAAGTCCGCTTGCCGTTAAGTCGTTTTTGACGAGAAGGTCCCCCGGAGGTCTCTCGTGTCGGCTGCGATTGAGCGACGTATTCTGCGCCAGTCTCCGCGCCTTGGAAGGCCTAGGCGGGGACAAGATCGTCGAACGCCACACCGGCTAACCGCAAAGTCTGCCCTCGCTATTGTTACCGCTTGTTTAATCCTTCTTCTACGGTCAACGGTAGCGGCAGCAGATGTAAAGGAGGTCCGGCGTGTCCTCGTTTTCAATGACCTCGGGTCGATCTCATCACCCGGATTTGCTTTCATCGATCAAGCCATCTTTGCTGGTCTGGAGAAATCGCCATACCAGATCGAATTCTATAACGAGAATCTAGAGACAACCTTATTTTCAGATAAGGATTCCCAGCGCCGGTTTCGGGAGTGGTACGTTCGTAAGTATCGAGACCGCAAACCAGACGTGATCATTGCCGCCGGCCGGGGTTCTCTCAAATTCATGATCGACTGGCACGAGGCGGGCTTCCCCAACATCCCAGTCGTCTTCTGTGGAAGTGAAGAGTCGATGATTGACGAACTCAAGCCCGATTCCCACTTTACTGGTGTTTGGGCGGTCGCGCAGCCGGAAATGACCCTGAAGGCGGCATTGCAATTGCAGCCTGGCACTAAGCATGTGGTGGTGGTTGGGGGTGTGGGAGAGTTTGATCGGAATGACGAGGCCATTGTCAAGAAGAGCTTGAGCAGCTACGAATCAAAGCTTGAGTTCACATATCTTACAGATTTGACCATGCCCACGCTGCTCGAGCGCCTGAAGCACCTGCCGAGCAAGACTGTCGTTATTCACACGTCGATCATGGAGGACGCCGCGGGAGCACGCTTCATTGACGCAAGCCAGTCGTTACCCATGGTTGTCCGTGCCGCCAATGCGCCTGTCTTTGTCTTGGAAGATGTTGATTTCGGTAGCGGAGCAGTAGGAGGCAATGTGCTGAGTTGGGCTGCCACTGGACAGATCGCTGCCAGCATGGCTTTGAAGATTCTCAATGGAGAAAGGCCAGAGGACATCTCAATCGTGAAGAGCGCCAACGTGTACATGTTCGATTGGCGAGCGCTGCGGCGCTGGGGATTCAAAGAGAGCAACCTTCCGCCCGGCAGTGTCTTGCTTTATAGGCAGCCGAGTGCCTGGGAACTGTATAACGGGTACATCATTGGCAGCATTTCTCTGATCTTGGTGGAGGCGCTGCTGATTTTCGGACTGCTGTGGCAGCGAGCGAGACGGAGAAAAGTGGAAGCCGAACTCGCCATTACCTACGAGCGGCTTCGTCTGGCCGTGACGGCGGGGAAGGCGGTGGGATGGGATTGGGACATCGGGAGCGGTCGGGATCGTTGGTTTGGTGACCTCCAAACTATGTTCGGAATTCCATCGAACACCTATTCCGGGCACATCGAGGAGTTTCGCCGCCGCATACATCCGGAAGACCGAAAGCTCGTCTGGAAAGCGGTTGCCAACGCCATACGAGATCATAAGCAATACATATCGGAATTCCGCGTCGTGCGTTCTGACGGAACCGTGCGGTGGATCACAGCTAACGGAAGCTTCTATTACACCGTAAACGGTCGCGCCAAGCGGATGCTTGGCATAGCGGTGGACATTACTGAACGCAAGCGAAGCGAAGAGAAGCTTCGAGAAAGCGAGGAAAGGCTGGCAGGCATTGTCTCCTCGGCGATGGACGCCATTATTGTCATCGACGAGGAGCAACGGATTGTCCTATTCAACACTGCCGCTGAGAAAATGTTCCGCTGCAAAGCAGACGAAGTTATCGAAACAACGGTAGATCGTCTCATTCCACAGCGTTTCCGCCACGAACACACCGGGAATATCCTCCATTTCGCCGAGAGCGGCGTGACCAATCGCAAGATGGATGGTTCGTGGGCATTGCGAGCAACTGGCGAGGAATTTCCGATTGATGCGTCTATCTCCCAGATCGAAACTGTTGGAAAGAAGTTGTTTACTATCATAATCCGGGATGTCACCGAAAGTCGCCGTGCACAAGAAGCGGTACGCGAAAGCGAGGAGCGCTTCCGCTTGGTCGCCAATACTGCGCCGGTTCTAATCTGGATGTCCGGTCCGGACAAGCTGTGCAACTACTTCAATCAGCCTTGGCTGGACTTCACCGGCCGGTCCGTTGAAGCAGAACTTGGCAATGGCTGGACAGAGGGCGTGCACCCTGAAGACCTGAAGATTTGCCTGGACACCTACACCAGTACATTCGACCGGCGTGAATCTTTCGAGATGCAATATCGACTCCGGCGGCATGACGGAGAATACCGCTGGGTCTCCGATATTGGCGTGCCGAGATTCAATCCGGACGGCTCATTTGCCGGGTACATAGGCTCTTGCCTCGATGTCACCGAGCGCAAAATGGTCGAGGAGGCCTGGGCCGGTTTGAGCGGTCGCTTGATTGATGCCCAGGAGGAAGAACGCAAGCGGATCGCCCGCGAGATCCATGACGACTACACGCAGCAGCTAGCGGTGGTGGCGCTAGACCTGGAAGGACTAGCCGAGGAAGTTGGAGATTTCCCTGTCGGGGCGGCCCAGAGGTTCCACGAAATTTGGAATCAGATCAGCGAGCTCGGCGCAGATCTCCATTCTTTGTCACACAGGTTGCATTCTTCCACGTTAGAGAGTCTAGGTCTGGTTGCAGGGGTGAAGGCCTTCTGTGAGGAGTTTGCGGACCAAAAGGAAGTACAGGTCGACTTTATACACGAGAACGTTCCGCGTGGCATTCCGGCGGAAGTAGAGCTCTGTCTTTTTCGGATCACCCAGGAAGGGCTTCGAAACATCAAACGGCACAGCGGCGCCAAAAGGGCTGAAGTCCATCTGGAAGTTTCAGGAGAGGACCTCCACCTGTCAGTTGTCGATCGAGGAAAGGGGTTTGATGTGAACAAGCTCTCAACGCGAAATGGCATCGGGCTTCGGAGCATGGAGGAACGACTGCGATCGCTGGGAGGGCATCTTGAAATTAACTCGCGACCAACCGAGGGAACTAGAATTGACGCTTGGCTGCCGTCAAGAGTCGCTAGTCGCGTATAGTTTAGCCCCGAGGATTCTTCGGAGCTGTTCCGACACAACATGCCGGCTCTCAGTTCGTATACAACACGTCTCCGTTTGGTTATAGCCGATGATCACAGCGTCGTAGCCGATGGGCTAAGCTCGGGGCTGAAGAAAAGCTGCGATGTGATAGGAGTTGCAAGCACTCCGCAGCCTCGGGGTTATTGAAAGCAATCTCCGACGCACTTCGGGGTAAATAATCCGTGACAGCTACACTCCAGGCAGAAAGCTGGGCGTTCCGAGGCTCGCGCACGCCAGTTATCAAAAGGAGTTGACTCTGCGCCACAAGGATGTGCTTCTGTCACGCAGCACTCAAATCCCGGAATTTGCTTTGGAGGGCTCTTTCACGGCACTCAAATGCAGTAATTTAGCTTCGTTTTGCACTCAAACGCCGGACAGAAGGCTGATGAACCCAAAAGAGATAGCCTGAATGTTGTACTCAAATCCAGGACAAACTTCAGCACGAATTCCGTCCGGGCTTTAAGTACATTATTCCGGGATTTGACTGCAACGATAGTGCAGCCAAATCCCGGAACACGATTGAAAACAAAGACCCGTGATTCCGGTATTTGAGTGCAGCGTGACAGCGGCGAAGCACGTGTACGGAGTCCGGAGCGGCTGAAACTGATCTGGACCGAGGGTCGGCGATGTTTCCCAGTGGTAATCACCGGTTAGATTGATGTGTTACCAGCCCGGTGGCGACAGAAGAGCCAGATCACCGCATGTCGGATGGTGGCCCTGGTTGCTCAGAGGATTTATAGCCGTGCTCACTATCATCGAGCACGAAGATGAGAGCTGCCGGCATTTTAATTGGTTGGTCTGCTAAGTGCCCCAACTTGGCCCAGGTGGGGTGCGTACGGTCTCGAAGAATGCCGCGTAGGATAGCGGTCGGGCTAGGCGGGCAGCCCGGTATCGTGAAGTTTACGGGGATGATATTCGCCACACCGCCGCGACTGGCGTAGCTCGTTCCAAAGATGCCGCCGCATGCTCCACATTCCCCTAGGGCCACAACCCACTTGGGGTCGGGCACGGCAGCATAGGTGCGCTTCAGCGCTTCTTCCATGTTCACCGACACCGGTCCAGTCACCAGCAGGAGATCGGCGTGACGTGGACTGGCGACGAACCGTATGCCCGCACCTTCGAGATTGTAATAAGGGTTGTTAAGCGCCTGGATCTCCAACTCGCAGCCATTGCAGGAGCCTGCGTCCACGTGGCGGATACAGAGCGCACGTCCCAGAATTCTTCGGAGGTCTGTCTGCAGCGCATTGAAGGCCGGCGATGAATCATCGGGAACGGGCAGCCGTTCCGTCAATATACCCGTCCGCAGCATGCGTGAAAGAACGTCAAACATAGTTACCTTATCCGTCCTGTCCGCTGTAAGACAGGTTGAACGATTTGTTGATGAGCGGGAAGTCCGGCACGATGTTGCCGAGAATGGCGTATTCGAGGAGCGGCCAGTTCTGCCACGATGGGTCGTGCGCATGGCAGCGCCGGATAGCATCATCCGGACCAGTCTCGAGAGCGATCATCACTGGACCGCGCCACCCTTCGATGAGGCCAACCCCAAGCAAGTCAGGTTTCGCAAGAGGAACGGATATCTGGATGGGGCCGGGTGAAGTGCCTTCCAGAAGCGCACGACAGAGCCGAATGGATTCGAAGATCTCGTCGAACCGCACTTGCACTCGCGCTGCGACGTCGCCTGTGGTCTGAATGACCAGTTTCGGAGTGATTCGGTCATAGGGCGGCCACGGATGGTCGACTCGCAGATCGACTGGAATGCCTGAAGCGCGCGCCGCGAGACCGATCGCGCCAAGCTTCTGCGCAAGACCTATCTCCAGTCTCCCGGCTTCCCGAAAGCGATCTTGCAAGCCGGCATGCTCGGCATAGATGGAACGCAGGTTGGAGACCGAATCCTCCAGTACTGTGTACTGTTCTAACAAAAGACGAGACCCGTCTGGTGGCAGATCGCTTACCACCCCGCCGGGTATTACATAGTCAAAGAGGTAGCGTGCTCCGAAAGCAAATGCGTTCGCGCGCAGCAGATCCTCTTTCAGGCGGGAAAACTGAGTGAGTCCGAAGGCAAAGCCGGCATCATTCCCGAGAGCACCCAAGTCACCCAGATGATTGGCCAGACGTTCGTGCTCAAGGGCCAGCGCCCGCAGGTCTGTTGCCCGAGCAGGACAGGTTATATAAGTGATTGCTTCAAGCGCTGCGCAGTACGCCCACGAGAAAGCTACGGCCGAATCTCCGGAGACCCGTGCTGCCAAACGGTGTCCTTCGCTTTGTGATAGCCGCTCGAAACGTTTGGCAACACCTTTGTGGGTATAGCCGAGACGCTCCTCCAGACGTAGAACCTTCTCGCCCACTACGGAGAAGCGGAAATGTCCAGGTTCAATGGTGCCCGCATGGACCGGGCCGACAGCGATCTCATGAACACCATCGCCTTCTACTGATACGAAGGGGTATGGCTCTGAGCCAACCGCGAATTGATGGCTTCCATCGACCTTCCGCCGCAAGGGGAAAAACTTCTCCGGCCAGCCACCGTGGCACAACCATCCGCGTGTGTCCACGTTTGATGCATCCGCCGCGATACCGAGCAAGTCATAGAGACCGCGCTGCATACGCAGCGCAGCCGGGAACAACGTCGCAATGCTCGGATAACTGGGGGCTGTCTTCACCTGGATTGGGTATTCGACCACAATCAACGTGTCCGGCAGGAGATAAGCCGCATAGACGGCGAAACCGCGGCCGCGATCACGGTCATCCGCTCCCCAGAGGCTCAGAAGGAACGCACCGGCCTGGTGCATCGCATCGGCGACCTCGAGCCATTGCTCGCGATCCACCCACAGCCGGGCACTACGTATGTTGCCCGGCACCTCTATCCGCAGATGTTCGATGAAGGCAGTCGACACGCTCGTCATCCTATTAGCCCTGCGGCGGCGCGGTACCACGCTGCGAGTGCTGGTGGCATATACACTCCAAGGGCAAGCACCATCGCTAGATGGAGAAAGACTGGCAGCAAAGCCGGCGAGTGCGGCAGCGGACGGGCACTGCTTTCCCCGAAGACCATGGGCTGAACCCGGCTGAAGATTGCGGCGAAGGCCACGCCTAGTGCAATCAAGAGGAAGGGTGTCGTCCAGGGGTGTTCACGCAGCGCGGTAGTCAATACCAGAAACTCACTTGAAAACACGCCAAAGGGCGGCATACCCAAGATCGCGATTGATCCGAGCATCAATCCCCAGCCGATCGTTGGGCTGATTCCGACCAACCCTCGAATCCCATCCATTCGCTGAGTCCCAGCGGTCTGCGACGCATGCCCGGCGGTAAAGAAGATGGACGATTTGGTAAGGGAATGAACGGTCATGTGCAACAAAGCGGCAAAGTTCGCGATCGGCCCGCCCATCCCGAAGGCAAAGGTGATGATGCCCATATGTTCAATCGACGAGTAGCCGAAGAGCCGCTTGATGTCGCGTTGCCTAAAGAGAAAAAAGGAAGCCAAAACCGCAGACAGGAGTCCAAACGTCATCAGCATACGTCCGGGAACATGCGAACCGATCGATCCCTCGACCAATACCTTGCAACGGATCACCGCATATAAAGCGACATTGAGGAGTAAGCCCGACAATACCGCCGATACTGGCGTCGGGCCTTCGGCATGAGCATCGGGTAACCAATTGTGCAGCGGTGCCAGGCCGACCTTTGTGCCATATCCAACAAGAAGGAATACGAATGCGAGTCCAAGCACTCTCGGTTCAAGGTGCCCTTTCACCGCATTGAGATGGGTCCATAACAATGCAGTCATACCTTCATGGCCCAGGGTCTGCTCGGCAGCAAAGTAGAGCAGGATGGTGCCAAACAAGGCTTGGGCAATGCCGACACCACAGAGGATGAAGTATTTCCAGGCCGCTTCCAGGCTCGCACGTGTGCGGTAAAGAGAAACCAACAGAACAGTGGACAGCGTGGCTGCTTCCATTGCCACCCAGAGCAAACCCATGTTATTGGTCAGCAGCGCCAAAAGCATCGCGGCCATAAAGAGCTGGTACATGCTGTGATATAGGCGCAGGCGTCGTGCATTGAGACGCCCATGATGCTCCTCAATGCGCATGTAGGGCCGCGAAAAAACCGCGGTAGTGAAACCCACGAACGCGGTCAGGGCGACCAGAAACACGTTGAAGGAGTCGACAAAGAACTGCTCATGCGCGACCAGCATGGGGCCGTGCCGGATAACCCGCAGTACCAGGAATGTGACGGCGACGAGCGTTGCCAAGCTCATTCCGACATTGAGTTCGGCGGCAAAGCGGCGGGCGCCGAGAAGGGCCAACGAGAGTGCCCCCAACAACGGCAAGCCCAGAACCAGCAATATCTCCACTTCAATCCTCCTTGAGTGCTTCGAGATGATGCAGGTCGAGGCTGTCGAACTGCTCCCGGATCTGAAAGAAGAAGATTCCCAGGATGAATACCCCTACCAACAGGTCGAGCGCGATGCCTAACTCGATCACCATCGGCATGCCGTAGGTTGCACTGGTTGCAGCGAAGAAGAGTCCGTTCTCCATGGCGAGAAAGCCAATTACCTGCGTCACCGCCTTGCGGCGGGTGATCATCATTAAGAATGCGAGAAAGATCACAGCCAGCGCGATCCCAAGGGTGTTGCGCGTGATGGTTGTGGCCAGCACGCTGATCGGTTGTGCCAAACCGAAGGCGAAGATCACGAGCACCAGTCCCACCAGCATCGTGGTAGGGATATTGACCAGCGGTTCACTGTCCCATTGCGCGCCGAGCCTCTGAATGAGCCGGTGAAGGATCCACGGCAGAGCGATGACTTTGAGGATCAGAGTGAGTGCCGCAGAGTAGTAGAGCTCCGTGAGGCCTGCGTCATAGGCAACGAGGCAGGTAGAGATGAAAAGGATCGCGCCCTGCCAAGCGAAGAGCGTAATCAAACGTTGCGTCCGCCGCCTTGAAAGCATGGCGAAAGAAATCAGCAGGAGGCTGGCGGCTAGCAGTTTTAGCAATTGAGCGATTAGATGGGATTTAAGCATTCGGAGTCGCTCCCAGCAGAAGGTGAACGAGCAGCCCAAGGACGGCGAGCAGAAATGCCATCGCCAGATACTCCGGAGCACGAAAGATTCGCACCTTAGCCGATAACGATTCGATCAGCGCGAGGGCCGCCCCAGCAACCACCAGCTTTCCAATCAAAGCGGAGACAGCCAACAGCAGTGCCACGCCTCCGTCGGCTCCATGTGTGGCAATACCCCAGGGCAGAAACAAGGCAAAGCCAACGCATGCGTAGTTGAAGAGCTTCAGACTCGAAGCCCATTCCACCAGTGCCAAGTGGCGCGCAGAATATTCCAGCAGCATCGCCTCATGAATCATCGTGAGCTCAAGATGGGTGGCTGGATTGTCGATGGGGATGCGAGCGTTTTCAGCCAACAAGACCATCAGGAACGCAACTGCAGCGAAAGTAAGGCTCGGATCCATGATGAGGAAAGGATGCGTGGCTGAGGTTTCGACCAGGCTCGGCAACGCGGTACTTCCGGAAAGCAGAAACGCGTTGAACAGGACCATAAGCAACGCCGGCTCGGCAAGAAATCCAATCATCATTTCGCGGCGCGCCCCGAGTGTACCGAAGGCCGTGCCAATGTCCATTGCGGCTAACGACAGGAACACCCGCGCCGTGGCGAACAGCCCAATGAGCGCGATCGCATCTGCTGCGCGAGCAAATGGAAGGTCCGTGCCAAGCGACGGAATGATAGCCGCTGCCAGCACCATGGTTCCAAACAGCACGTATGGAGTTGTCCGAAACAGCGGCGAAGCACCGGTGGCCAAAGCCGCGTCCTTGTGAAAGAGCTTGCGCAACATGCGATAGGGTTGGACCAAGGACGGCGCCGATCGATTCTGCAGCCAGGCACGGCACTGCGCGATCCAGCCGGCGAACAGCGGAGCGATCGCGATGGCGAGCGATACCTCGCCAAACTGTCGTACAAGAGCAAACGGTGTCATAGCACAAACGCCAGCAGGCCAATCAGAGTCAGGAAGCTATACAGCAGATAGATCGCCAGCCGGCCGCCCTGCAGAACGCTCACCCGATCCGCCAGCCATTGCACTCCGCGGGCAATAGGCAGGTAGATCGCCCGCCACAGGCGATCTTCAATGTGAATTCGGTACCGCGGTGCCATATCGGAGGGTGATGGCAGATCGCGCTCCAGGCGGAAGAAAGGTCCAAAGATGTGCCGGATCGGTTGACCGAATCCTTCCGCCGTGTCCTGCATGCGGGCCGTTTGCCATGGATAGCCGCAGTCCCACGGAGCTGTGCGGCGCACCCGGCCGTGGGCTAGCACGCGTACGAGTACGAAAGTGACACCGAAAACACAGCCTATTCCGGCGAGTAACAGAAGGCCGCTGTAGGATGCCTGCTGTGGTGCAATGGGTGCAATCCACCAGACCGATGAGTCCTGCATGACACTTCGCCCCAGCAGCTTCCCGGTTACTGCACTTGACGCACTGATCGCGAGCTGAGGCAATATGCCGATCACTACACAGCCCAGTGCAAGCCATGCCAGACCCAGGCGTTCAAGCCAACCGGCGTCATGAGCATTCTCCAGCCCGGCCTCCCGCGGCTTACCCAAGAAAATTACACCGTAGAATTTCACCATTACATACGCCGCCAGAGCAACCGTCAGCGCAAGCACGGCCGCACCCAGTGGGATCAGCATGTTGAGGAAGGGATGGGGAATCCGTGGAGTGAACAGGAAGGATTGCAATAACAACCACTCAGACACGAAGCCGTTGAGCGGCGGCAGCCCAGCAATTGCCAGCGTCCCTACCAATGCCAAAGTCGCCACCCATGGCATGCGGCGAATCAGTCCGCCTAGTTTTCCGAGACTGCGCTGCTTCGTTGCATGCAACACTGAGCCAGTAGCGAGAAAGAGCAAGCTCTTGAAGAGGGAGTGGTTCAGCGCATGGATCAACGCGGCACTAAGAGCGAGGGCCGCGAAAAGATGCAAGTTGCAGGCCTCGAAGAGAATGGCGAGACCTAGGGCAGTGAAGATGAGGCCGATATTTTCGATCGAGGAGTAGGCGAGCAGGCGTTTCATGTCAGTCTGAACGGCCGCGAAGATCGCTCCGAAGAGGCCGGAGAAGAGCCCGAGAGTGAGCATCAGCACGCCCCACCACCAAAACCTAACGTGCAACAGATCGAAGGTTATCCGTACCATCCCGTAGATCGCGGTCTTGAGCATGAGGCCGCTCATCACCGCCGAAACCGGAGATGGTGCTGCGGGATGAGCTTCCGGTAACCAAACATGCACCGGGACCAGGCCTGCCTTCGCACCGAAACCCAGCAGCGCAAGCAGGAATGCAGTGCTTGCCCAGAAGGGTGTAAGCCGGGCCGCGCGCATGGCATCGAACGTGAACTGCCAGCTGCCGCCCTGCAGCACACCAAAGCTGAGCAGGATGCAGATGGCGCCGATGTGAGCCATCAGGAGATATAGGAAACCAGCTCGTCGGATTTCAGGAATGCGGTGCTGAGAGGTCACCAGAAAGTAAGAACTGAGCGCCATCGTCTCCCATGCCACCATGAAGAAGTAAGCATCGTCGGCGAGTACTACCGCGGCCATACTGGCAAGAAATATGTGGTACTGCAGACAAAGCAGTCCGGGCGCTGTGCCCTGCCCAGATCGGAAGTAGCCAGCTGCAAATGTCGAAATGCCGGCGCCCGCCAACCCCAATAAGAGCAAAAAGAAGCCCGACAGTGCATCCAGGCGAACATGGAAGGGCAGATCGGGCAGTCCAAGCGGTAGCACCACGATTTGCGGTGCATGACCGGCCATTAGAGCGATTCCTCCCAAGAGCGCAACCCCAAGTCCAACTGCGGCACCAACCGGGAAAAGCAAGTGTGCTACAAAGCGAACGTTATGCGGCCGAACCAGCGCGGCGAGTCCCAGGATCAGCCAGCCAAGCATACAAATCATCAACAGAGCGAGGTCGTGTTTTGACAGCGCCTGCATCGACCAAGATGTCCAGTTAGAAAGATTCACCGAAAGTACCTTTGCCGGACTGATTTCGAGCATGCAATCCTTTCGACCCGCACGTCCTCCGTCTAGTTGACCTTGATCGGGTGATGTTGCTTGATATACGCCGCAGATTTTTTCAACTCAGTGCCCGACTGAGCAAAGGCAAACGCATTTCCCTTCCCCGCAAACGCAATCTGATTGTCTCCATCGTCGCAGCCAATTTCTGTATTGAACCTCCGCCTAAGCCGATAGTCCCTATGTGTCGCGGATGTCTGTTGAAGAGCAGGAAACCCATCATGGTTCGCGTGTAACCGAGCACCAGGAAATCGGGCAAGTTCACATGCATCCGGCTCTGCACCGCGCCCATTTCAAAGTACAGAGTTAAGGTGCCGTCTTCTTCATAGATGAAGGGCGTCGACGTGCGTGATCGCCTCTTGTATTCCTCATATTCATCAAACAGCCGGTCCCCACTGCTCATTCGATCGTTCGCTCTATGCCCGAGAATATGCCGAGAATTTGAGACGCTATGAGCTCTTCAACGGTGGCATAAGCGAATGGCTCAAAGCGCTGGAAAACAGCCGATTCTTTATTCGTCTTTTTTCGTTGTCGTGGCAGTCTGGGGTCTACTCTGAGTGCCCACTGGCCCAGGCCGGACTGGCGGGTTCAACGGCCATGCAACCTGCCGGGGTTTCACAGGCTGCGGGCTGGAGATGCCGAAGGCTTGAGCTAACGAGCGAAGGAACGTTTTTATGGCGAACATGACCGTCCTTTCCCGTTCGTTAGGACATTAATACCGAATTTCAAAGGCAAACAGACTGTTTCGTATATTTCGATGAACGAATATATGAGACACAATCCTCGGAAAGAGCTGAATTTCCAGGACTCCCTTCGAACCCCGGGAACCCGATGGCTCTATGTGGTGCTGTGCTCCTTGTTGAACCTCTTCTGAACGATCGCCAAAGCCGCATCGTAGCGTTGTGGCTTTTCCTTGAGCAGGGAATGCTCGATGCCCTTGTTGTAGCCATTCGTGTAAATCGTGTACATGACGGCTAAGGCGCAGCCAACCCCCAGTGCAAAGCCGAAAAAGTAGCCGAACATAATGTTGTAGAAAGCGTCCATCAGGCAAACTTCTTCTTTATTAGATGCGAATATCATTATATACTATGAACGCTTGGAGGTCACGTGGAGGACGCCTTACGACGATTCAAGGCCGACATTTTTCAGGCGCTTGCGCATCCAACTCGAATTGCGATTCTCGAATTCCTGGGTGAAGGGGAGCTTTCCGCAGGTGCGCTCATCGAGAAACTGGGCATGGAGCAAGCCAATGTTTCTCAGCATCTAGCGGTTCTTCGCGCCAAGCAACTGGTGGTGAACAGGAAGGTGGGCAATCAGGTTTTTTACTCCGTTCGTGACCCCATCATCAACAAGGTTCTTCAGCTGATGCGGCGGTACTTCCACGCACATCTCAGGGAAGCCATGGACATGCTAGGCGAGATGGAAAGACCCGTGGCAAGAGCAAAATGATACTTCGGCACTAGTGCCTCCGCGAGCTGTGCAGCCTTACGAGATATCGGCTGCACTTCGGCAAATGCATCATTATTTAGAGAACAGATCGCCCCGTACAACGAGCGAAGATCTTCGAAGTGCTATCGCGCTGACCGGATCAGGAGGATATGCCGATGGAAGAACAAAGCTTCGAGCTAAAGATTCTGAACTGCACGCTAGTATTGCTTAAAGTGCGAGATCAGATCAATCAATTGGAGGCGGCTGTTCCGTACATGAAAGCTCGCGAAGCGCACGAAAGATCAGAGATGCGTAGGAACGAGCTGACTGAGAAACAACATTGCTTAGAGATGGAGCTGAGTCAGCTCCAAGACGCGCAGCGGGAGTTTAAGGCGAGAAGACGTGGGCCAGAAGAAGATCTACTGTGTCCGCGCCCGTCGTGAATGTTGCGCTCATTGATCGCCTGGCTGTATCCCGCGGAATAGATTTGGCCAACGTTCCGCGAGACAAGTTTATCAACGCCTCCACTCGCCAGTACACCTCAGATTTGAAACGCGGCCACGTTCAAACATTTATCCAATCTTTGACTGAAAGGTCGTCACCAACGGCACTAGTATTCGCGCAGAAGGAGCGAGTTCCTGGGCCAAGTAATCTCCCTGGAAGTTCGACGAGGCGATGAGTAAGAACGGCGGCTGGTGGAACTGAATGCTTGTTAGAACCAAGACAAGATGTTCAAGGGGGGAATTGCTGTGAGAGAGAAGGGCGTTGTGAAATGATTCAACGCAGCCAAGGGATATGGATTCATTCAGCGTTCTACTGGAGAAGATGTCTTTGTGCACTACTTGTCGATCCAGGAAAACGGATATCGGACGCTGAACGAAGGTGAAACGGTTGAATTTGAATGCCGGCAAGGGCCCAAGGGCCTGAATGCCGTGAACGTGATGCGCGTTGCCTAACCGTTCGCCTCAGTGGTATGGCGGGCTCTCTGGATGTGTCAGGCCGTTTTCTATTTGGGGCATGGCAACGATTCATGCGACGCTCGGCATGATCGCGAATCGTTGCCATACCCCTATTTAGTGCCACCGTGCAGGATCGGAAGGCTCAGATGCGGCTTCCCTCGCGGAGCGTCAACGGCATTCTCCGGAGCCAACCTGGCCTGCGAGGTATTTGAACAACCGTAATCCTCTCGGACCAACACGCAGGAAGACTTCAGCCCACGAAACCAAATGATGTGATCTACGTCACAGAGAGTACCGAAGGATGAGCAGACAATTTATCAGACGCAGAGTCTTTCACCGTATTCGGCATCGTGAATTAATACGGAAAAACAGATGCCGTTATTTGAATTCGATGGAACTGAGGCGGGAGATCAACGAGGGGCTGAATGTTATCGAAAATTGGAACAGCGCCAACGATTTCATCTACTTCGGCAAAGGCGGTGAGATGGCCTCGAACCGTGTCGACGACCAGGAAATCAGCATGCTATCGCTGCACTTGGTCCAGCTTTCGCTCGTCTACGTCAACACCCTCATGATCCAGCAAGTCCTGGCAGAGCCCGTCTGGCACAATGGCCTGAACGACAACGATCTGCGAGGCATCACTCCTCTAATCTACGGTCATGTCAATCCCTACGGAAGTTTCCGGCTCGACCTGAACTCCCGGCTTCCCATCGATCCGTCGCACTTCGGCCCACATTCCATTGGAACTCAACTCACCTTCAGCTATGACCAGCAAGCGGGCTGAAGATTGCCCCTGGTGGCAGCAATGTTGGGTCTACCCCTCATTGGCAGCGCAGACTTCACCTCGAGAAACCTTCGAAAGCGTTTTCATTCTGGGGCACGACCGCGTCGGACAGCTGGTCCAACGGTCCTCGACGGTGTGACCTCGGAGGAGACCCGCCGCGCCTACAGCCACGCCCTCGAAATGTTCCTCGCGTTTTGCGACCGGGAAGGGGAATCCGACGCTCTCGGCCGAGCTGGTCGCGAGCTACCGGGTCTCGCTGGTCGGGGAAGGGAAGTCGTCCTCCACCGTGGGAGTCCACCTGGCGGTCGTCGAAGCTCTGACCCGGGCGGCGGTCCTGGCCGGGTTGATGGCGGCAAAAACCGCCGCGGCCATCAATGATGTGAAGGGTGCACCCCGGCGCGGTAATCGCATCGGCTCTGGGAGTTGGCCGAAGAGATTTCCATGGCGATCTCGGAGTGGCCAGAGGATCTGGAGGCAGTGCGCGATACAGTGGATCAACTCGTTTCGTTGAGTCCCGATCCAGGTGAGGACATGGACAACGAATAGTCATCGCGGCAAACAAAACCGCAAACTGTCTCTGGGCCCCGAGGAAAACGCCAATTAGACCGTTTCGAGGGGTTGGGCATTAACGGCCTATTTTGCGTCTCATTGATCGCCTGAGGAAATTCCGGGAGCAAAACAGCGGTGATGGCCGCGCTATGAGTGTCACTTACCTCCTCCTGAAAGCTTTTTGCCATGTCTTGTTCCGGCACAAATGGTCAGGTTCTCCCTCGAAATGTATGATCACAATTTGTGGCCCCGGATTGCCGTAGCCTGAGTCATTCCTGCAAGCGCTCCGGGAGAAGTGAGGAAATCGAACTATGACAGCACAGGAACGGATGGCGGTGCTGCGTGGAACTCAGCTATTTGGCAATGCTTCCGCGGAGAGTCTGAAACTGCTGGCTGGCCACGCCGTTGAACGACACTTGCATCAAGGGGAAATTCTCTTCGTAGGTGGAGAAATTGCCCTAGGACTGTATGTGGCTGTTTCCGGCGCGCTACGCGCTTTCAGAGTGAACGAGGAAGGCCGGGAACAGACCATCCATGTGGAACGCGCTGGCGCAACATTTGCGGAAGTCCCAGTTTTTGATAATGGACCCTACCCTTCCACGGTAATGGCCGAAGAAGAGTCCGTGGTTCTGTTCGTGGCAAAAGACCATGTCAGGCGTTTCCTGCTCCAGAATCCGGAGACAGCGCTTGCCGCTCTGGGTGTTCTGGCCGGTCGGCTGAGAATGGTGGCGTCTCTGCTGGAACAACTCTCCTTGCAGGACGTAACCCAACGGCTGGCGGTGATGCTGGTAGAAGAGGCGTCAAGCCCCGGGAACGTCGAGGATGGCAACTCCTTCTCTCTGCCCGACCCCCATCAGAGGATCGCCGCGCGTCTTGGATCGGTACGCGAGGTTATCACCCGGATTCTGAATCGGTTCGTCAATGAGCAGCTTATCGCTATCCATGGGCATCGCATCACAATCCTCAACGCCTCGGCTTTGCAGGCAAAGGCGAAAATACACCTCCCCAAAGCTCCTCCCCATCCGTAATTTGTACCTTTACACCGTTTGATGAAACAAGAAGCTCGGCAAGGCTCTTACTTACGAGCGTCGGAAAGCTCTTGCACCCGCTTCGCGTTTAGTGCGAATTGATCGTCAGCACTGGGCAAGGAGCACGGAGAAGAATCTCAGGCAGTACGCCCCAGCCAAAATGTGTGCCCCCAGGAATCATGCGCTTCGCACCGAGAACAATCAAGTCGGCTTGACGCTTCTTAGCGACCTCGACAATGTCCGCCGCAGGAGACTCATTTGAAAAGTAATCTTGAATCCGGCAATGCAGCGCTTCTCCTCCAGGCAGTTCCTCATCGAAGGCATCGTCAAATTCTCGCCAGCTACACGGGCTGGGAGGACTGCCGGGATCTTCAGCATAAAACAGGGCGAAACCGGCTTCGTTCTCTTGTGCGAGCCGGTAACCGTAAGCCACGGCTTTGGCGGAGTATATCCCGGGAGACGCAACGCAGATGATCTCATTGAGGAGCCATGTGTTTTTTCGAGGCGGCGCTGCCGCGGGACCTACGGTGAGGACCGGACGATCACAGTGGTAAATCAGAGCTTCAGCCTCCGATCCAAACAGCAGACGCTCCATCCCTCGCTTCCCATGTGTTCCCAGGACAACAAGGTCAGCATCATGAGCTTTGGCGAGCGATAGAATCTCATGTCCGATCGGACCATATGTGGTGACCGCGTCAACAGCGTATCCCTCCAACCGGAGCTCCGCTCCGAGTGCTTCCATTTCTTCCGCGGCTCTCTGCGTAGCGAGGTCTTCTACCCAGCCACCTTCCGGTATAGCAATGTAACTAGGTGGCTGGCAAACATGCGCCAGCACAATGTGAGAAGCATATCGTTTTGCAAGTACCTTCGCGTAGTTCAATGCATTTGCAGAAGCGCACGAGAGATCGGTAGCAATGAGAATTTGGCGAAAGGAAATCTGAGTAGGAGTGACGGCGCTCATGGCAGCCTCCAGACTTTGCAGAGCATCGCTCTGCTGACACTCCTGATAATGGACTGTGTCACACCAAGACGCAGTGACCTAGGTTACATCACACTGCAATAGGTCCGATTTGCAAGGCGCAATTGTTAAAGTGGACTGCTCTGACAGAACATGGCGGCGATGGTCATGACTTCGAAATCTCGTGATATTCCCAAACATCCGATGCCGTTGCTCGTGTCGTGGTTTCGCAATAGATGTCCTCAACCTCTCAGATATTCGGGAGAAGGTCGAAGTATTCGTCGTCCTCGTTCTTTCCGCCGTCTCCCTTGCCTATCTGTTTCTCGGACTCAATAAACTCAATGCGCCCGATCCACTTGACCATCTTGTAGCCAAGCTGGTTTTCAACCCGAAGCCGGAGCGGAGCACCATAGACTTCCGGGAGCCGCTGCCCGTTCATCTGCGAAGCGAGCAGGCATTGGGGCTTCAGCACATTCTCTATGCTCTGTGTATCGTAATAGGCGCCGCCGTAAAGCGCATCGCCAAAGGAGAAGAACGCGACAACCCGGGCTTCGGTTTTGGACGAACTAATTCGATGAGCGTGCTCATCGGAATGCCACCCCACTTCGCAATGCCGCTCCAACCCTGGATGCAATGGTGCATGGTAATGTGCTCGGTCTCGCCCAGCTTCTCGATGTCGGAGAGCGAGAGTTCGACTGGATTTTCGACCAGACCGTTTACCTTTAGTTTAAAGTCGCTGAAGCCCCCCTCGGCCAGATGCTTCCAATCGTCACTCACTGGCATTTTTCCATTGGGCCAGAAATACGGCGAGATGTCCTGCTCGGAGTAGTGCTGCTGTGGAGCAAGCCTGTTCAGCGTGAACATCTGCATTGGATAGACCACGAACTTGAGGGCATGTTGCAGCCTGCGTGGGTGACGCCATGAGATATAGTGCGCTGCAACCCATGAAAGGATGACAACCCCAATACCCACAAATCCGAGGATCATACCCAGCCGCCTCTCGTCGTCGGCGCCCAGGACGATGTGATTCATGTTTCGCGCAAAACCCGTCATCACGATAAGAGTTACGTGCACTACGATGAATACGAGGAAACTGAGCATGGTGAGGAAGTGGATGGACCTGGCCGATTGCCTGCCTCCAAAAAGCCGCGCATACCAGGGAAAGCGGTTCACTACGGCAGGCGACATGGCAATGCCAGTAAGGATCGCCAGAGGACCAAAGATGAAAACGACGGAAAAGTAGGCAATCTGTTGCAGCGCATTATAACCGTAGAAACCATTCGGTTCGGGAGGCAGATGAAAGGTTGAGTAATGCACCCATGTGTTCCAGGCCTGCAAGAGCACGACGGAGGAAGTGGGTACAAGCCGCCGCCACTGTTCCGTATCGAAGAGCATGATGACGAAGAAGATACCGGTGAGTATGAATCCGTGCACGTTGATGAAATGCCAGACCCGCGCAATGCCGATGGTGTGGCGATAGCCAGGTGTGCCAACCAGCGGCGAGATGTAGCGGGCGTCGTCCTTTGCCGTCCAGATGCGGTCGCGGGGAACTTTAAGCGGCGTAAACCGGATCCATTCGCTTCCCGGCGTGCAGTCGTCATTGAAATAGAGACGCGGATGATCGACCAGGATGGAGAGCCCGCTGCGGATCAGCATCATGACAAAAAGAAAATTGAAGAAATGGCAATAACGGACCCAGAGCGGAAAACCGTGCGGCCCCGCGAAGTTGTTCGGATAGATCTGGGGGATTGGCGGAATGTGAGGCAGCCCAGCGACGGCGACCTCGATCCAGGATGCGGCAATTACCAATACAATCACCAGACCAGTCCAGATCAGAATGGATGGCCAAATCCAGATGCGGAAGCGGCGGTCCTTCGGATAGTGCACCGCCCCGTGCGCGGCATCAAAGGAAATCATGGCCCCTCGCTGTGTGAATATGATTGTAATTCCTGTATGCAACCTCTTCGCATATTGCATCCGGGAAGTAGCTCTATGCATGCTGGCTGTACAGATGAAGGCCGGCTCAGCGACCGTAGTGTGCGGCATTTACCTGCTCGAATTCTTTCCACTTATCAGGCAGATCGCCCAATGCGAAAATGGCCGACACAGGGCAGACGGGAACGCATGCGCCGCAGTCGATGCATTCCACCGGATCGATGAAGAGCTGCTGCGCTCCTTCGAAATGCGGCTCATTCTTGTGTGGATGAATGCAATCGACAGGGCAGGCGTCTACACACGCCGTATCTTTGACCCCAATGCATGGCTCGGCGATTACATATGGCATAGCGTAGATACCTCTATGACCAGGATGCGGGTTAGACAGTGCGTATTGCTGTGACTAGAGTCACAGCAGGGAGGGCGGGAGTCGATGGAATTCAAGGCTCGTTTTAATCGTGGAATTCAAAACCTTAGATCGAAGCGCAAGCCTGTCGAATTCCGTTGCGCAGCCGCCAAATCAAAGCCGCGTCTGTATTGCTACTCGGGTAGCGTATAGCGGGCATCGATGAGGCGACGTATAAGATTCCGAGTTTCCATCGGACGCAAGCCACGGCGTCGCTCGATGTGTTCGGTTTGGTCCGCTAGATAGGGGTCTTTCACTGCGTCACGAAACCACGTGGAATAATCGCCACGATGCAGGTGAAACAGCCAGGTCTCTTCGTCGATGCCCTCGGCAATCTGCGAAAAGATGGCAAGATTCTGGGCCTTGATGTTTTGGCGGTTATCTGGGCCTCGAAAGTAGAAGCTGTGATAACGCATGTTGCCCTCGGCATACTTGCGGCGATGGCGGATGCGCTCACCCTTTGGCGGAATGATGCTTATGGAAAAAGGGGGCTCTCCGGTGCGCGGGAACCAGACAATAGCTTGCCCCATCTTTTGGGATAACCCTTCAGGCCACACCAGAGCATTTCCACTCGCAGCGCTGAAATTCCTTATTGTTTTCTCTGGGGAAGGGCCGACTGCGATGATCGCATCGACCAGCAGCAGGATCGGCGGTGCGAGATGTTCAGGGTGCACTGTTACCAGCACCGTCTCGCCAAGTTTCTGCGGCAGCACCTCTGACAAGTGCCCCCAATCTAGTGGCAACAAGTGGTGGGCCTCATCAAGAACCATCCAGTGAGGTCGTCCCGTGCGTGTCCGCAGGGTCCGAAGACTCGGGAAAAGCTGGCCGAAGAACGCCGGTCGATCTGCGAGCTGAATTCCGAGCAAATTGACATTGATAGTAATCTTGGGATCCTCCAGAATGCTCAACACCTCGTTGATGTTGACCGAATGATGGGGGTCGCCTAGTGTGATTACTCCCTGCAACGTCCCATAATCACCCTCGGGATCGACTATGCAGACCTGGTAAGTCTGCTCAATCAGGCGCTCGACAATGCCTGCCGTCACTGTGGATTTGCCGCTCCCAGAGGGTCCGGCGACCAGAATGCTCGTGCCATAGGGAGGAATCGTGATCGTGGTCCCGTTTGCGCGCAAACCTATAGAGATTAGGTTGCGTCCGACTTTCCCTTGCATGCTAAAAAGATCATCGACGATCAACTCGTCCACCAACTCTGCCACACCCTGACCGGATTCACGTCGGGTGACGAAGTCGGCCTGCTGGAGGATGGAAGGCGTCGCATTCGCTACGGCTACGGAGCACTCGCAACGCGTCAGAAAGGAATGATCATTTTCTGCATCACCGATACCCACAGCCTCGTGGAAAGACAGCCCTAGCTTTTGCAACGCATAACCCAGCCCGGTAGCCTTGTTGATGCCTGCGGGGAGTACCATTACGGCGTTCTTATTAAAGGTAATGAGCAGCTCCAGTCCGGTTTCCTGGATGGCTTGCAGTACGGCGCCCTGATTCGGCAGCCACGTAGCTATCACTACCTGCCCGACCTCGATGGGATTCACGCCAAGGCTTCTGAGGCGTGTAAGAAACTCTGCGGGCGGGGGTTCGCCAAGCAACGTCACCTCTTTGGTGCCGGATGCATAAACGACGGCGCCGTTTTCCGCCACAACATAGTCAAAAAGGTTTAATTCTGGAAAGACCTTAAAAAGCTCCTCCAACCGTCTCCCGGTTACCAAGATTGCCCGTCGGCCAGATTCTCTCAGACGCGCAATTGTAGCGATCGCATCCATCGAAGCGTGCCCGTCCGTGGCAAGGGTGCCGTCATAGTCGGTAGCTAAGGCCAGGTATCGCATCTTAAAGTAGCGGTCCTCACTATTTCTGATCGGCGGGGATCATCGGAACTAATCCCGTTATAGTAAAAAACGTGCAGACCTAAAGTCGTCGAAGGGGATTAACTTCCCTGCGTCCCTCGCTGCTTCGACTTAACCTTCTTGAGCAACCGCCGGCCTGAATGCCACTGTGGATGCGTCGCTTCGGAGCCTCTTCCACTGATGGTCTGCGAAAGAACATCGTTTAAGCATCCAGTCGATTCTATCGCACGCATCTCTCACCCGGGCGTTCAACTCCGGGTCGTGGCGGAGTGAAGATGAAAGCGTGATGGCTGTCAACGCATTTCGAACGTGATGGTTGACGTCTTCTATGATCTGCATCCGTAATAGCAGTTCGCGGCGGTGTGACTGCATCCGTATCAGTACGGACCCGCTCAACATAAGGGCGATGATCCAGTAGGAGTTTCTCCAGGACATGCGAGTGTACGTACCAGCATCATCTTCAGCGTGATGCACTTGCGTGCCCGTCGTGGCTTGATCACTCATAATCGCACTCCATCTCCTCAATATGGATAGGTGTTTTCAGCCATGCGCTGCCCGAGACTTTGTGCCGTGCGCGGCGGGGCCTAGCGAGTGCGTTGGGAAGATGCCATGATTCGCAGCGTGTTCATTCTACTCGCCAAGGCTGAGGTTCTCCTAAGAAGATTCTGGAAGCACGAGGGCGGCTTACGCTTCAGGCACCTGCTGTTAATACGAAGATGCCCGACACGGAGCAACCAGAGACGCACGCGCCGCAGTCGATACATTCCGCCGGATCGATGAAGGGCTGCTGGGTCCCTCTAAATCCGTCTCATTTCTGCGCGGATGAATGCAATCATAGGGCGGTGGTTTTCATAGGCCGCGTTCTCGATCTCATGAATGGCTCGGCGGCTACATATGGCATAGCCTAGCCAGCTTCGGGCAAGGATGCCGGTTAGACGGCGCTCATTGCTGTGACTGGAGTCACAGCAATGAGCGGAGATCTGACGTAACTTGTTCGTTAGGGTCTCCTGCGGCCACGTATCCCATGACCAGAGGAAATACGCCTGAATAAGCGTTCATGCGCCCGAGCAGCCGTCATTCAATGGATTTTGCTGGGGCGGTCGCTGCTGAACGCGCGACAGAAGAGGATGCCGAGGTGCGCATCGGGCTGATCGGCGCGGCATGAGATCGCTCGGTCCGTACGACGCGGAAGAAAGGAAAAATCAATGGGTACAGTTGCGGCACCACCTGTTTTCAAGACTAAATTGATCGGGCGTGAGCAAATCGCCGATCAAACGATCGCGTTTCGATTCGAAAAAATGCCGGGATGGACGTTCACGGCCGGGCAGGCCATTGACGTAACCCTGATCGATCCTCCGGAGTCGGACGGCGAAGGAAACACGCGAGGCCTATCGCTTGCGAGCGCCCCCTTCGAGGATACGATACTGGTCGCAACAAGGCTCCGCAACACCGCGTTCAAGAGGGTGCTGAAATCGGCGCCATTAGGTACAGAAGTTAAGGTTGAGGGGCCGTTTGGAAATCTTACGCTGCACAACGACTCTGCGCGGGCAGCGGTCTTCGTTTGCGGAGGTATTGGAATCACTTCTGTGCGCAGCATCCTCTTTTCCGCGGCTCAAAAGAAGCTGCCACATCGAATCTTTCTCTTCTTTTCCAACCATACGCGACAGGATGCGCCGTTCTTCGATGAGCTTGACCGTTTGCAGGCCAGGAATGCAAACTACCGGTTCATTCCTACGATGACCGACTTGACAGTCTCATGCAGCAACTGGAGTGGAGAAACCGGCTTTATCAATAGCGAGATGCTGGCCAGGCATCTCCAGAATGTCCAACAGGCGATTTATTACCTGACCGGACCATCTTCCATGGTTGTGGGAATGCGAACTGTGCTCCATGAAGCGGGCATAAACGATGACGACATCCGCGTCGAAGAATTCACGGGTTATTGAGCTGTAGTGAGCGTCCAGACGAATGGAGGAGACAATACTCGCCTGCTCGAAAGAAGAAGAGATGGGAAGAGAACGAGGATTTGCTCTGTTTCAGATGAAACTCGAGGTCGAACTAATCACCATCATGTCAAACAACAGAGCAGCGAGTACGGATGTTCTATTGCTTCCCTTTTCCAGCCTGGCAGATAGATTGATCAGATGAAAGGAGGAAATATGATCCAGAAATGCGCTAATCCTGAATGCGATGCTGAATTTCGCTATGTCAACCGTGGCCGTGTATTTTCCTTTGAAATCAGACATCCCGCCGCACCATGTCGGGATGTCCCTCTAGCCATCTGCGAAAGAAAGCCGTCCCATGCAACTATTTGCTTCTGGCTCTGCGAGAACTGCTCGTCGAAGCTTAGCCTTCACTTCACAATGAAAACAGGTCTGTCGCTTGTAACCGTCCCCGAAACTGCAGGTTCGCATGGAGCACCAGAAACCCTAAAGCCATACATGCCTTCGCAAGGGGCCTTGGGCCTGCGATTTGCTTAAGGCTGCGACTTTGCACTGCGACGGGAGAATGAATAGAAGTCTCTCGTATGGAAGGAGAAGAATATGGACGGAACGAAGTGCCAGACAGTTGGGCAAATCTTGGTCTTTGAATCTGCGGTTAGGCAAACTGGTCGTCTAGTATGAATACAAAGCTTTATCTTCCCGTCGAGCCAGATCTCTCCAATGAGGTAGCAGAGTGGATTGAGGCCTTCGATGATGTCATAGTCGCTGAGGGTCCGGAGCAGGGGTCTGAGATCGTCAGCGCGCTGCGGCAAAGGGCGCGCGAGGCCGGCATCAACGTGCCGAGCGAACTCATTACGCCCTACATGAATACGATTCCCAGACATGAGGAAATACCCTACCCGGGGGATCGCACCCTCGAGCGCCGTATTGAGAGTCTCATTCGCTGGAATGCGATGGCCATGGTTCATGGTCAGAACAAGAAGGACCCTGGCATCGGCGGCCACATCTCCACGTATTCCTCTCTCGCCACGTTACTCGAAGTAGGCTTCAACCACTTCTTTCACGCAAGCTACGGAGATCAGCCTGGTGATTTCATCTACTTTCAAGGACATGCCTCGCCGGGAATCTACGCACGCACTTACCTTGAAGGCCGCTTCAATGATCAGCACCTCTTCAACTTCCGTCACGATTTGCGTGACGCTCCCGGTCTCTCGTCTTACCCGCATCCATGGTTGATGCCGGATTTCTGGCGTTTTCCCACGGTTTCGATGGGCATCGGACCCCTCAACGCAATTTATCAGGCGCGCTTCATGCGCTATCTGGAGAACCGCAATCTCATTGAGAAGACTCCGCGCAAGGTCTGGGCGTACATCGGCGACGGAGAAACGGACGAGATCGAGACGCGCGGCGCCATCGCCATCGCCTCCTTGGACAAGCTCGACAACCTTATTTTCGTTGTCAACTGCAATCTCCAGCGCCTTGATGGTCCGGTGCGCGGCAACAGCCGGATCATCGATGAACTCGAAAGCGTCTTCCGCGGCGTGGGGTGGAACGTCATCAAAATCATCTGGGGCTCGGACTGGGATCAGTTCTTCGAGCGAGACCACACCGGGCTTCTGCTCAAGCGCATGGAAGAGTGTGTCGATGGCGACTACCAGACGTTCAAGGCCAAGGGTGGCGCATACATCCGCAAGGAGTTTTTTGGGAAATATCCGGAGTTGCTTGAGCTGGTCAACGACTTGACCGATGAACAGGTAGGCAGACTGCATCGCGGCGGCCACGATGCTGTCAAAGTCTACAACGCTTACAAACGTGCCGTGGACCACCGCGGCGGTCCGACCGTGATCCTGGCCCACACCGTCAAAGGCTATGGTCTGGGAACCGGCGAGGCCCGCAACGCCACCCACCAGGAAAAGAAGCTCACCGACGATGCTCTTGCTGCGTTCGTTCGCCGTTTCGACATCCCCGTTCCCAACGAGTTGGCGAAGCAGGGCAAGCCATATCGCCCCGCCGAGGATAGTCCCGAGATCGTCTACATGCACGAGCGCCGTAGTCAGCTTGGCGGCTACATGCCAAGCCGCGTGGTCCCTGAGCTCAATTTCAAGGCTCCGGGGCTCGATTACTTCAGCGAGTGGACGGCTGGCTCAAAGGGACGCGCAGTCTCCACCGCGATGGGCTTTATCAGTATGCTGCGCCACCTTCTCAAGGACGCGGAAATCGGCAAGCTGATCGTGCCCATCGTGCCCGACGAAGGCCGCACCTTTGGCCTGGAATCGGCCATACGTCAGGTCGGCATCTACGCGAGCGAAGGACAAAAGTACAAGCCGCACGACGTGGACATGCTTCTCTACTACCGGGAGGAGACCGACGGCCAGATTCTGGAAGAAGGCATCACCGAAGCCGGTCGATGGCTTCGTTCACCGCGGCGGGCTCCGCCTACTCGAACTATGGCGTCGCAGTCGTTCCGTTCTACATGTACTACTCGATGTTCGGATTTCAGCGCGTGGGAGACATGATGTGGGCCTTCGCGGATTCGCGTGGCAAAGGTTTCCTGATGGCTGGCACCGCCGGCCGCACCACCATGCTGGGTGAAGGCTTGCAACACCAGGATGGCCACAGTCACGTGTTGATGAGCACAGTCCCCAACTGCGTCAGTTACGACCCAGCCTATGTCTACGAGCTCGCTGTCATCCTTCAGGACGGCATCCGCCGAATGTATCAGGCTGGCGAGAGCATCTTCTACTACATTACGATGTACAACGAAGACTATGTCATGCCGGCGATGGCTGAGGGCGTTCGTGACGGTATTCTGCGCGGCATATATAAGGTTAGGGGTGCAAACAAGAGGAATGCCGTCGCCCAGCTGTTCGGCAGCGGTCCAATTCTTAACGAAGCTCTGCGTGCCCAGGAAATCCTCGCGGAAAAATACAGCGTGCAGACCGATGTCTGGAGTGTGACCAGCTACAACGAACTGCGGCGCGAAGCCCTGGAGATTGAACGCTGGAACCGGCTGCACCCGGCGGAGCCTGAGAAGACGCCTTATATCGCCAAAGCACTCAGGAATACAAATGGCCCTATCGTTGCTGCCAGCGATTATCTGAAGGCTGTGCCGGACCAGCTCGCGCCATGGCTAGCCGAGCGGCTGGTAACGCTCGGCACCGATGGTTTTGGACGTAGCGACAATCGCGAGCATTTGCGCCGTCACTTTGAAGTGAATGCGGAGTCGATTGTTGCCGCAACTCTGTCGAAACTGGCTCGCTGCGGAAAATTCGATGTCGCTCGCGCACAGGGGGCATTTGCTGAACTCGATGTCAATACGGAGCAAGAAGACCCGGCGCGACGGTGATCTGTCTTCAAAGTGTTTCTATCGATAAGTTGCGCAGCGGGGATGGATGAGTTGGAGGTAGATGGGATGACACAATCTCAACTCGCCGGCGGAACTGGCGACCCGCCCCAGACACGTCCGGCAAAGGGGCAGTTGATTCGCGATTTCACTTTGATCTCGGCTCTCGGGCAGCCAATCAGTCTCTCCGATTATCGGGGGCGCTCTAACTTGGTGCTGGTTCTGGCAGGAGAGAGTGCCGACAGGCCCGATCTTGGGATTTTGACTGAGATCGCAGCGAACTATGAGCAGTTTCGAGAGGAGCAGGCCGAGGTGCTGGCCATTCTGCAATGTGACCGCGAGCGCGCAGCTCAAATCGCACACCAAACAGACCTTCCGTTCCCCCTGTTGGTTGATGAGGATGGGCGGATCCATCGCTCTGCTGGCGCTGAGGACAGGGACAGTCATCCGGCAGTAGCAATCTATATTGCCGACACCTTCGAAGAAGTGTTCGCGGTGTACTGGAAGGCGGAAGGACAAACAATGCCGGGCGCGCAGGAGTTGGTGAAATGGCTGAGCTTCATCAATATGCAGTGTCCGGAGTACGGCCATCCCGAGTGGCCGGGATAACTATCCTCGGTGACTTAAGTTCTATGCATCGAATCCTAGAAAGGTAAAGATGAAGAGTGGAGTGAATCATGCGGCAGCATACTTATCCGGACACGAGGAAGCACCAATCCCATGTCGTCCACCGGAACTGCCTGGTGCAGAGCAACATCCCGGTAAGATGCAGGGTCACTGGGCGCTGGCCCGTGCTGGCAAGAGAGTGCTGCGGCCAGGTGGCGTTGAACTCACTCGCCAGATGCTTGATGTGTTGGCAATTGGCCCCCTGGATCGGGTGGTTGAGTTCGCTCCAGGTCTTGGCGTTACTGCCGGGATGGTTCTGCGGAAGCGTCCTTTGGCTTATTGGGGAGTGGAGCGCGAGCCGGCTGCAGTGGAGCGACTGCGCCGGCGATTTACAGGAGCCACCACTCAGATCGTGCTGGGCCGGGCAGAAGAGTCAGGGCTGCCTAATGCCTGCGCGAGCGTGGTCTATGGTGAGGCACTATTGAGCATGCAAAATCAGCAACAAAAAAATCGTATCGTCTCCGAAGCCTGCCGGCTTCTGACTGCCGGAGGGCGGTACGGAATTCATGAACTGTGTTTCCTGCCTGACGATATTCCGGACTATGTCCGTCAGGAGATTCAAGCGGGAATGTCAAGAGAAATCCATGTGGGAGTGCGGCCGCTTTGCCGAAATGAATGGATAAGGTTGCTCCAGCAGAATGGACTGAAGGTAACCTGGAGCGGTAAAGTGCCGGTGCATCTACTGGAACCGCGTCGCCTGCTGGCTGATGAAGGGTTTATGGGTGGTTTGTGCATTGCATTCCGTATGGCAGCGAACCCGGTGCTCGGCCAGCGAATTCTTGCCATGCGACGGCTCTTCAATCAATATGGGGGGCATCTCGGAGCCATCTCGCTGGTCGGTCAGCGGGAGCGGGCGACTGCCTGACTCGGCTCGTTGGAGCTTCAGAATGGGGACCAACCGCGACGATCTCCTCCCGCGCATACACTTCTGCCCGGAATTGTTACACTATACTCGCGTTCGAATCGCTCAATACAGCGCCGCGACGCTTTGCCATTTCTTGTCCCAATGTTTGTTTTGCGGGCTCGGGCAGAATAGTTCTAGCGACGGAAAAGATTTCAGTTTCTTCTAGAGAAATATGGCGATCATAAAGTCTGGATAAGCTCCCCAGAACTGTCGTTAATCGCGCCCCGTCGTCGAAATTGAGGACTCCAGTTAATAGCCACCGGCGACCGATGGTCTCTATCTCCAGATGCTGGGAGTCTGCATGTCTATGATCGGCCTCCAGGTCGTCAAGTTTCGAGAAGATCTCACGCACTTGTGGAGGGTCGATCCGACGCAAACGTGGGAACAGCGATTCCTCTTCATCAGCGGTATGTTTCGGGGCCGCCTCGCGGAAATAGCGCAGCGCTTTCTCGAGGGATATGTGTCGATCGTGGTCTAGAGGGTGCTCCTTGCCGGTACGGGCAAGTGTCACGAGAGTTTTCAGGAAATATAGAATTCTTTTGTGACAATCCTCCAGCATTCCGATGGGCTGGCTGAAGTCGCTCTCCTTTTTCTGTCCGATTTGAGTCAGCACCGCATCTGTCCCCATTTCCCAATCTATCTTGTTTCGTGACCTGCATTCGCTTCCGCGAAGTGTCCCGGTCGTTCGCGGCTATCACCCCTCGTAAAGCGGAACAAACAGAGACACCAGTGCCGAAGTCGACACACTCGAGCGGGTCAGCGCATTACGACAGGTACGAAATCGGATTCGTCCATTTGAGAGCGCATACAAGGCTCTGTATTCATGCCGAGATTGCCGCGGCGCTAGGGAATGCGATTCGCTTGATTCGAATGCGAAACATCCCAGGTTCACGCCGCTCGTACTCCCAGCTCACCTGCCCCGGCCGCTTATCCTCAATCTGCCTGCTCAATGGCACTGGATCATGGTCATTGATTAGCACGAAGGAATCGCCAACCGCCAGAGCGTCAAGATTTGCGAATACGAGCGGATGGCGTTCGGGTCGAGGAACCTCACGCAGATCCAGTTCCCTTGAAGCGCTCTGTGAGGCATCTGCGTTCCCAGTGGCAACAACGAACAGAACGGAATCCTCGTGTGCTTCGATTCGATGTGGAGCGCCGCTCTCAAGGCAGACAACCTCGCCGGCGCGCAGTTCGCACGGCGAAGTTCCCTCGTAGAAGGTGACATGGCCACGGACACCATGGACGATCACTCTCCCCTGGTTCGCGTGCTCTGGAACGGATTGCCCAGCGCGCAGACTTAAAAGCACCATGCGATGTCCCGGTTCGTTGATCAGGACCTTCGGCTGAAACTTCTTGTCGTCAAATTCAATTAGCTCATTTAGATTGTATTGTTGCATTTGGTCATCTCTCTCCAGCAAATTCAGGAATCATATTTAGATGACAATCTATGCTGCGGCTAAGCTGTATGCTGTGACATAAGTCACGTGACAATCCTGTTTGCGGAGAAAACAGTGAAAACGAAAATAATTACAATCCGTGCGAACGAGCGGAGACGCCGCGATCCCGAAGACCGCGTGATTGACGATGATAGCGAGGTGGATCGTAGGGAGAAGATGATGGACAAGACATTGGCCGATAGCTTTCCAGCCAGTGACCCGCTGTCCTCCCTGCCGAATCCAGGTGAAGATTCCTTCAAAATCCGCGGTAGGTAAAAGCGAAGCTGGCCGCTAAACTGGTGTTCAGAATTGTTTTTTTGCTGATTGAGTTTTACCGGCCTCAATTCGCGCCCTCCACATGGTGTTCCCCCGGGTCGAGCCATGCACCAAAGACAGCTCCAACAGCCGTTTTCAATCGCGTGCTATGCGCTTGTGCCTCGGCACGCAGCGTGCCGGCATCAACGCTGGCTTGCGCGAGTTCGACAGTATGCCCTACTAGCCATTGTTCGATGCGCCGAGGATCCGCCTCGAGATGAAATTGCAGGTCCAGAGCGTAGTCTCCGGGCGCAAAAGCCTGATGCGGGCAAAGAGACGTGCTCGCCAGGCTCTCCAGGCCATTCGGAATCGCAAACTGGTTGCCGTGCCAGTGCAGCACGTGCGTATCCGCGGTCAACCCAGCCAATGGGGACGCGCGGCCTGCAGCTGTCAGCATGACCGGCGAAAAACCGATCTCCTTGTGCCATTGGCGTCACCGCGGCGCTCAGCACACGCGCCATCAACTGTGCACCGAGGCAGATACCCAGCAACGGACTGCGAAGATCGAGCCAACGCTCAATCAGCCTGAGTTCCTGCGTCAGAAAGGGGTAGGTCTTTTCGTCGCAAGCCCCAATGGGCGCACCCAGGATAACCAGAAGACCGGCCTTATCCACTCCGGATCGTCGAGTTCCTGAACTCCCACGTCGTAGTAGTGGATCTTATAGCCACGTCGATGAAGCAGAGGTTCGAGCGTGCCCAGATCTTCAAAGTGCACATGGCGAATAGCAATGGCAGTTTTCATCTGCGTGCCGTGGATTTTAATCCAACCCTAATTGCAGCCTGGTTGCTTCCGACATGAGGCGAGGGCTCCAGGGCGGGTCAAAGACAACTTCCACGTGGACCTTTCTGACGGCGGGCAAGCCGGTGAGTTTTCGTTCGATATCAGACCGGAGGACGTCGCCCATCCCACAGCCGGGAGCAGTCATGGACATCGTGATATCAATCTTGTGCCCACCATCGATCTCTGTGATCAGGCATGAATATACGAGTCCGAGATCGACGATGTTGACGGGAATCTCCGGATCATAAACCGTCTTCAACTGGTCCCACACCGACTGCTCGCTGAACTCCTTTGCAGACTCTGCTTGCAGTGCCACCGCGAAACCCAGCGCATCTGCGTCCTTGGCATCAATGCGCATGAGATAGCCATACCCAGTGGTAACGGTATAGCTGCCTCCCAGAGTTTGCGTAATCACCACTGGCGTACCTGCGGACAATACTTGAAGAGACCCGCTCGGAATCTGTGTCGCGGGGCAGTCGCGAGCCAATGCAACGATCTGATTTGTCATTTTCCCTCTTTATAGACCTGGCCTCGCGATTCAATCTATTCTGTCGAAGCGATCTGTCTTCCTTCAAGTGCTGCGTGTAACGTATGCCAAGTCAGGGTTGGTTCTTGAAGTGCGGGTCATCTTTGTGGCGCTCCGGCGATAGTTGGAAAGCCTGATGCGATGGTTTCGAGCAATAGTTGCACGGAGATGTGCTGCGTGAGTTCGGCGTGATCGAGATATGGATTAACTTCAACAATGTCCACGCCAACAAGCTTTCCGTATTTGCTGATTCTGTGGAGCAACTGTTTGGCCTGCCGGAAACCTAATCCGTCTGCCTCCGGACTTTCGGTGCCTGGAGCGATCGAAGGATCGAGTGCGTCGATGTCCAGGCTCACATAGTAATTCCCAATATCACCAATTTCGCTGACGATCGCGGGGATTCCCTTGTCGTGAACGCGCTCCATCGGGAAGACCAGATTGCTATGATCCAGGGTTTCGCGATATTCGCGATCCGTGCTCTTGATGCCTCGAACCCCGATAGTCACGATGCGTTTGACGAAGGGCAACTCGTGCGTGCGGCGGAAAGGGCTGTTGTTGGTGAACGCCATATCCATCGACTTGTCGCGATAGTCCAGATGAGCGTCCAGCAGAACCACTGTAAGTGGCCCGAACTTCTCGAATGCGGCCAACACTGGGAAGCTGATTGAGTGGTCTCCTCCTATGGAGGCCAGAAAGAGACCTCGGTCGATGATGGAGCGAACATGCGAGGTAATTTGTTCACGCGTAACCGCTGCGTCGAGCCGCACATCCACGTCTCCGGCATCCACGATCCGGACGCCGGCTAACAATGTGGCATCCTGTCCGATATCGAAGTACCCGGAAGATCCCGCGTCGTCTCCGAGCCACCCAAATCGGGTGGAGGCGTCGCGGAGCGCTCGCGGCGCCTGCCGGCAGCCTGGCCGCATGGAAGCCATATTGTCGAACGGAATACCGAGCACCGCGACATCGGCATTCATCTCTGCGGGCTCGAAGACGTAGGGAGCCTTGCAGAAGGTTGCAATGCCGGTGTGTGGTAAGGCTGCGGCTTGTCTTTTGGCAATCATCGAAACCGCTCCTTCCATTGCTTCGATGCCATTCAGTTATGATGGCCTCTCTGTCATCATCCCGGTTTAACCAGGAACCTTAACAACTTCCTTCTCAATGGGCGCACCGACCAGATTGCCCCATTCGGTCCACGAGCCATCGTAATTCTTCACGTCCTTGTAGCCAAGCAGGTATTTCAGAGCGAACCAGCTATGGGCGCTGCGCTCGCCGATACGGCAGTAGGAGATGACTTCCCCGCGTCCATCAACACCATTCCCCTCATATAGCTTTCTCAAGGCATCCACCGATTTGAATGTGCCGTCCTCGTTGGCTGCTTGTGACCACGGAATATTGGTGGCGCCCGGAATATGGCCGCCACGCTGAGCCGTTTCGGACATGCCCGGAGGAGCAATCACTTTACCGGTGAACTCATTCACTGAGCGGACATCCACCAGTTTAGCGCCACTTTTCTTATTGACGACGCCAAAGACATGCTCTCTGTACGCGCGGATAGACTCGTCCGGGTCGCTTGCATGATAGGAAACCGGTGCGATCTTTGGCACATCGGTTGTGAGAGGACGCTTTTCCGCGATCCACTTCTTACGACCTCCATCGATGAGCCGCACGTCCTTGTGGCCGTAATATTTCAATTGCCAGAAGGCATAGGCGGCAAACCAATTGTTGTTGTCCCCGTAAAGCAGAATTGTGGTGTCATTCCAGATTCCCGATTTTCCCAGCAACTCTTCGAGCGAGGATTTTCGGATCAGATCGCGCCGGATATTGTCCTGCAGCTGCGTTTGCCAATTCCATCCCACCGCTCCTGGGATATGTCCTTGGTCATAGGCAGTGGTGTCCACGTCCACTTCAACCAGCTGAATCGCTGGATCATTCCGATGCTCCGCAGCCCATTCCGTCGAGACCAGTACTTCAGGATGCTTATAACCAGACATGTAATCTCTCGTTTTAACATTGATTTGGCTGACTAATGTGGCAAAAAGAAAAACCGCTTGCCAATACATCTACATCAGCACAGGCAACAACAGACTCGCGCGAGCCTCTGAACGCGGATTGACATAACTGGCTAGAGCGCATCGTCAATCGGCAGATCCCCATCGGCTGATTGGAAGCTTCATGCCTAGAAGACTGAATGCAGGTCACCATCTACCGACTCAAATTCAATGCGCAATATCCAGTCGAAATGAACCTTCTGCCCCACGAACCACTTTTCAAGTTCCGCGCGGTCGGACGCCTCGATCTCGACTAGCAACTTTCCTTCCTGCATATTCAACAGAATCCGGCGCCCTCTAATGTTAGTAGACGCCCAAAGCTGCCGGACAAGTTCGGCGACGTCCTGCCGGGTCAAACACGCCAACGTATGTTGTGAAAGATAGCGGGGCAATTGACCTCCGGTTCCAGTGAAGTGTGTCGCGACAACAATAAGCTCTTGCAGATGCTATGTTCAGCAGTTGTTGTCAATCGCATCCAGCGGACCAGCATCGCCGGTCTAGGACATTTCAGCCAGTGGGAACGAACGGTGGCTGCGGGACGGTTCCAGGTAGTTCTGCCGATGCGTGGTGACGAGGAATTTCGTAAAGCCGGTATTCTCGTCGGCCAGATTGTACTTCTTCTGCAGATCTATGCTGTCCATCTCCTTCCTTATTTTCTCGAAGAGCTGTGCCGATGGACAAAACCCGACGAAATGCACTCCAGGACGGGGGGTTAGACTCACCGGCCCTTCTGAGCTGAATTCAAATGGGTTTTCAACCGTATCGAAGCCTTGCCGGAGGAAAAGCACGGTGCCTTTGGGCAGGCGGTCTCCGTAGGCCGTGGTGGTCTCTTTCTCAAGGCGGCTGAGAAACTGCATCTGCGCATTGTGGCCCACCAAACCGTGATCTTTCGCATCTTGCTCGCGTTGCTCTTTGAAGGTGGTGGTTTCCGGTGCCTGCGAAGGCGAAAGAACCTCCGGCCCTTCAGTCCGGCGTGCATGAAACATGCGTTGCAAGCGGCCCTGATGCTCCAGGCTGTACCATCCTTCCAGGTCGATAGCGATGTGAGAAAGGTGCATTATCGTGCCGTGGATGAAGTAGCTGTCCGGCGTCTGATCGGTGTAGCCGGGAATCGTCTCGAAGCTCGGCAGGGTGCCCTGAGCCAGTCCATGGACGTGGCTGGAGGTGAATCCCATAAACAGCATTGCTCCGGCCGGAATCTTTTCTCCACCCGGAATCCCCAGGCGCGTAGCCATGGCGCAGGGCATGCCGCGCCCGGCAAAACCACGCCGGATCGAGGTCACGGTAAACAGATCGCCGACATAAACGCTTTCTATCGGGATGCCGTTCAGCGTTTGTGTGCCGGGCTGGAAGAGAGCGCGCATCACATCGCTCACGTGTTCGCTGTAATCGCTCTTGAAGTGAAACGAAATATCATTCTCTTTAAGCACCAGTTGCGCGGGATCTTTTGGAAGCCGGATGGAGTCGATCACTGCCCATGCACCGGGCTTTTCGTTTTCGATGGCGCGGGGCATCAGCTTATCCGTAACCGAGGCCGAAATGAATTGCCTGAAATAGGGAAGGCCGTAAGCTACCTGAATCAGGATTCCGCCCGGATTGACTGGATAGACGCCTTCAACTTCCGCAAGGGCCGCGCTCAGGCGAGACTGCGCGCGCCGCAATGCCGCGCTGTCGCCTTTCTGCAGGTTGATCCGGGCCGTGACAACCGAATGCCATAGAGGCACACATGCCACCGGCACGCCCATATGGTCCTCAACGTTGACGCCCGGCAGTTCATACTGCGTTTTTGGAGGTGTGGAATAGGATCTCTTTGCGTAATTGACTACTACTGCCCAATCAAATGCGGTAGCGGTATCCAAGACACTCTCTCCTTTTGTGAGGGTTTACTACCCCTCAGGGGCTAAAGTCGCCGGAAATTGCGGCACTTTACGGTGCGGCTGAAGCCGTAACCTGACACAAGACCATTTATGGAGCCAGTTGTAGGTACACAAGGGATCAACATATAGCCGCTCATGTCACTCCGCCTTGGCTTCCACTTCGTTCATCGTGTCGATGGCGAGGACAGAGTGTGAGATGGCTCCGCCAGCCCGCATTTCGGCGGCCACCCAGATCGCTTCCATGATCTCGTGTTCGCTTACACCCTTCAGCCTCGCCAGTTTGGTGTGACTGCGGATGCAATAGGGACACTGCGTCACATGCGCCACGGCGACCGCAATGAGTTCCTTTGTTCTGGAAGCCAATGCACCATCGGCAAAAACGTGCTGGCTGAACGATTGAAAGGCGGCTAGAACATCGGGCGCGAGCTCTCTGCGTTTTTGCGCTATATCTTTCGATGCGGGGGGATACATTGGGTGCTCCATCACAAAAGCTCCTTACAGTTTGGCTTTACTCATTTCACAAATGCGTTGAAGGTGCTGTGCGGTATTCCATTCATGAATGGTTTACTCACCCTATTGGAAACTGGCTAACCACAACCACAGCGGTGAGCGGTTTGAATGGATGAGCCAATAGAGAAGATGCACACGGTGATCCGGCGAAAGCTGCTTGCATAAGAATGCTGGCTTCTCCAGTCAACTTGCTCTTTCAGGCCGTCGGAGGGTCCCTTCAAAATCTGCTACAAACTTTTCAATACCTTTCTTTGTGAGGTCATGTCTGAGGTTGAAAGCGCTCCACGATTTGTTCAGGTCGATGTTCTTGTAGGAAATCGGCTTTAGTGGTTTACCGACCGCATCGACTCCTCTATAGGCGAAGTTCCGGTCTGGCATTGGCAGCCCCTTTGCCGCCCATGCTTCGAGGACTTTTGTGGGCACGGTTACGAGTTCAACTCCTAAAGCGAAACAAGCAAGCAATTGATCGATGCTGCGTATGCTGGCCGCCAGAACATGCACATGGCCGTCACCTACCTCATACATCCGCTGAATATTCCTAATTAAGTCCATACCATTTTCACCGCCATCATCAAGTCGACCAATAAATGGGGAGACATACGCCGGCGCTTTGGAGTCCTGCGTTGCGGCATAAACGCCGGCGGCCTGCTCCTGGGAGAAACATAACGTAATATTGACTCGAATCCCTCGGTCAACCGACATCTGGGCTGCTCGCAGACCCTCATACGTGCATGGATATTTGACGTATGCATTGGGAATCCAGGAGAACATGTCCTCACCTTGTGTCAGCATTTGTTCGGCCGTTGTACCGAAATCCGCGAAGACCTCAATCGAGACTCCAGCATCTCCCACCAGAGGCGAAATCTTCTGCACTATTGTCTTGTATTCCTCCTTCTGTTCTTCCCGGCTCAATTTGTCGCCAGATGCAATTCGGCGTTGAATTTCTGGGTTTTTTGCAATTAGGCTTGGGTTCGTTGTTTGGCCATCGACAAATCCGATCAAGGATTTGATCCTCAGAGTTTCCTCTGGGTCACCACCGTCCACCAGAATCTTTGTTTTTCGTTTCTTAGGGAGCATAGCTTTCACCGTGACACACTACGCTGTTTGATAACCATGACGACAACTCCTGATAATTCTGACCTTAATCCTCTATCCGCGCGCCAACTGTGACTTAAGTCACTCAAGCCATAGCGTGCAAACTTTTCTATCGTGAAATCGATAAGATGCACCTGCCATCTACGATGAAGAAGTGATATCAAGAGCATGGCTGACACGAGATTGTCACCGGCGGCAAAAGGTCCGTATAGGGGAAGCCAAGCAGCCATTGGCGATCATACGGGAGGTCATGACCGCCGCCGCCAATAACACTCTGGACAAGGTGACTTGTGGTGGGCCTGTGTACAGAAAAGTCACGACTGCGACCCGCTTTAAGGATCAAATGTGACGCATGGGGCACTCGCCGATTCGGGAGCCCACATGCCGCCTCAATTAAATGCTCCTCGGTCACTGTGCAATAAACCTGAGGGCTTCCCAGGTCAATGGATGTGTTTACTGTCTGGATATGCGATGAAAGGGACTCGCGAGCGATCGAAAGCGGGAGCAAAGGTTTACTTCTTGAACGCCCGGCGTGAATGCTCATATCGCACAGGGTGCGGGGCCGCCGCTCCGGCGTCGTAAGGTGTCTGCACACACCCTTGTCCCCGTTACAGCGACGGGAAAGATGGTCGGGACAGACAAGCGCTACCGGTTGTGCCTTCGAGCGCCTGGTAGTCTGGTGGATGGTTGTCGTTTTGATCGTTGGTTCAATTGATCGTTACGTCCTGAAGGAACTCGTAGCCGTGCAATTCTGCGATGACCTCTCGGATGACTTTCGAAGTGGTAGTCACGCAATCCACGCTCGTGGTATAAGGATAGCGCCCTGATTGGTGCCCATGCATCGATATGCGAGCTAGGTTGTATACGCTTTCGCGCTATGTATCGGCAATCGCCCTTGTATCAACGGCGTTATGGTTGTCGCTTGTTCTGCAGGTTCCGTACGGGAACCCCTTCTGGTTCTTTTTCTCCATCGCAGTGGTTGCGAGTACATGGTTCTGCGGGGAGGGCCCTGGCTGGGTTGCAGTCGGGCTCAGCAACGTGGCGATGCTATATTTCTTTATTCCGCCATTCCGTACCTGGACTTTGCACCTACACGATGTACCGTTTTTTCTCACATTCGTTGCCTGTCAAGTAATCACAAATTGGCTGATTTCATGGCGAAGACAGACTGAGGACTCCCTCACGCGAGCTCGCAACGAACTTGAAGTAAGGGTTGGAGAACGTACCGCTGAACTCAAGAATGTAAACGATGCACTTCTCAACCAGATTGCGGAACAGAAGCGGACCGAAGAGTCTCTCCAAATAACGAGGACTGAACTTGCCCGCGTGACCAGAATAACCACAATAGGCGAGCTCGCGGCATCCATCGCCCACGAAGTCAATCAGCCGCTCGCCGCAGTCGTAGCCAACGCCGACGCCTGTGTGGCCTGGCTCGGCCATGAAAGGCCAAATCTTGTCGAGGCGCGAGCGGCAGCGGAGCGCTCGGTTCAGGGAGCGACACGTGCGTCCGAGGTGATTGGTCGTATTCGTTCGCTTATTAACAAGACGGCTCCAGAGAGATCACGACTTCAAATCAATGAAATCATCGAGGAAGTTGTCGCTCTAGCTGACCGTCAAGCAATAGACCATAGCGTCTCTATTGTGGTTGAACTCACGTCAGACCCGCCTCCCATATCTGGCGATAGAATTCAGTTACAGCAGGTGATCCTGAATCTAATGATGAATGGAATCGAAGCAATGACCGGCGTTGACCACCGGCCGCGACGCTTGCTAATTCGGTCCCAAATGCGGGATGACGACCAGGTTTGTATTTCCGTCCAGGATAGCGGAATCGGAGTGAGCACGGAGGTCATGGCCCGGCTCTTTGAGCCGTTCTTTACGACTCGATCTCAAGGCATAGGAATGGGGCTGCCTATTAGCCGTTCGATTATTGAATCGCATGGCGGCCGGTTATGGGCTGAATCGACTGCGAATCAAGGGTCCGTCTTTCAGTTCACTCTGCCGAGCGGAGGTGGTCCTGCCGCATGAGGGAACCAGACCCGATTGTATTCGTGATCGATGATGACGCCTTGATTCGCGACGGAATTCAGAGTCTCATCAAGTCGATCGGCCTTCGGGTAGAGACATTCGCTTCAGCGCGTGACTTCATGCTTGCGAAGCGCCCAGATGCGCCGGCGTGTCTCGTCCTTGACGTGCGTATGCCGGGACTGAGCGGGCTTGATCTTCAACGGAAATTGAGCGATTCCGACATCCACATCCCAATAATTGTCATTACTGGTCACGGCGACATTCCAATGACTGTGCGCGCGATGAAAGAAGGGGCGCGGGAGTTCTTGACCAAGCCAGTTCGTGGTCAGGATCTACTGGACGCTGTTCAGAAAGCAGTTGCCCGCGATCGCGGACTCCGGAAAGAACGTGCGGAGCTGACGGAACTTCGTACACGTTTCGATTCGCTCACTGCCCGCGAAAAGGAGGTGTTGAACTTGGTTGTCGCGGGCCTTCTGAACAAACAAATCGCGGATGAACTGGGAACCAGTGAGCTAACCATCAAGACCCATCGCGCACACGTCATGGAAAAGACTAAGGCCGAATCTCTGGCTCATCTGGTCCGTATGGCTGAGAAGCTCAAGGCTTCCCTCCGAAAGTGAGTATCGGTCTCCTGCTAAAGCAGGATAGATTTCGAGTGTTGGGATTGTTAGTCTCCAATCTGGCAGGACGTTTCATTCCACCGCAGCTTGGATGATCTCAATTGAACGACCCTCTAACCCAGATCGGAATCATCGCCATTGTTGATGATGATGAACCCCTTCGTGAAGCGCTGGGGAGCGTCATGAAGGCCGCTGGCTTTTTGACAAATACGTTCGCTTCCGCGGAAGAATTCCTCGTTTCGTCTCACGTGCGAGACACAACGTGTTTGATCCTCGATGTGCGCTTGCCAGGAATGAGTGGCATCCAACTGCAGAGACGGTTGCTCGATGCCAACAGCTCAGTCCCAATCATTTTCATTACTGCTCATGGTGATGCGGCACTTCGCGATTTGGTGATGAAGGCTGGAGCTGTTGGCTTCTTGAACAAACCCGTACGGAGCGACACATTGCTAAAGGAAATTAACGCGGCGCTGGTGAAAGCCAAAACCGATATACACCCCTGATCGAATCTTACAAGAAGGCGGGATATGGCCTATACATACGTGCTCGACACGAAAGACGAAGCGTGCGCGACAATCAACGGTGAGTACGGCAAGAGAGAGTCACCTGCGAAAATGCTTCTCGCCGGCCAGGAAAGTCGAGGAAAAGCCAACTCAATTCCCGCATTTCGCGTGCGATCCTCTTTCACCCAAAAGCGGGTTCTCTGTGTCGACGATGACGTACTCGAACTGGCGCTTCGCGGGAAGATCCTGGAGTTGCAGGGCTACTCAGTGACTCTGCTAAGTTGCCCTCTACAGGCATTGCGCTGCGATCTTTCCACGTTTGATCTTGCGATCCTCGATTTCGAAATGCCGGGAATGAATGGCAGAGAGTTGTTGCTGCGCATGAGAGCGCTCCATGCCCGGTTTCCAATCCTGTTGTTCAGCGCTTTCGCATCCAGTCTGTCTCCCGAAGAGAGTAGTTTATTTTCCCGATGCCTCGACGAAGGCGTGCCGGTCCGTCACCTGCTGGATGTTATCGCAATCTTTCTAGACCCGAACGAAATTCCTGATTTTGGTGCCTGATGGACGATGGCGTTCGTCTAGCCCAATGTGCCGCTGCGAATTTACCTTGTATCGGAGTTCGCAGCGGCGGGCAGAACCACGCAAGGCCGCCGAAAATGCTGTCATGTAGGGAATGGAGAAACATTCTACGTTTTGTCTGCGATGCATCGCTACTCGCATCGCAAGCAACCTTAACTCAAACCTTAAAGGTAACTAGAGACTATGGTGCACCAAATCTTGATAGGGTCATGCCGCGGATCGCCGTAGCCTGAGTCATTCATGCAAGCGCGCCAGGAGAAGGGGGAATGGAAGAATGACGGCACAGGAACGAATGGAGGTGCTGAGGGGAACTCCGCTATTCGGCAATGCTTCCGTGGAGAGTCTGAAACTGTTGGCTAGCCACGCCGTTGAACGACACCTGAATAAAGGAGAGGTTCTCTTAGTCGGTGGAGAAATTACCCTAGGACTGTATGCGGCTGTTTCCGGCGCGCTACGCGCTTTCAGAGTGAACGAGGAAGGCAGGGAACAGACCATCCATGTGGAACGTGCTGGCAGCACGTTTGCGGAAATCCCGGTTTTCGATAGTGGACCCGACCCTTCCACCGTAATGGCCGAAGAAGAGTCTGTGGTTCTGTTCCTGGCAAAAGACAATGTGAGGTGTTTCCTGCTCCAGAATCCGGAGACAGCGCTTGCCGCTCTGGGTGTTCTGGCCGGTCGGCTGAGAAGGGTAACAGCGCTGCTGGAACAACTCTCCTTGCGGGACGTAACCCAACGACTGGCGGTGATGCTGTTGGAAGAGGCGGCAAGCCGCGGTACCGTCGAGGACGGCGCCTCCTTCTCTCTGCCCGACCCCCATCAGAGGATCGCCGCGCGTCTTGGATCGGTACGCGAGGTCATCACCCGAATTCTGAATCGGTTCGCAAATGCGCGGCTTATCGCCATCCATGGGCATCGCATCACAATCCTCAATGCCTCTGCTTTACAGGCAAAGGCGAAGATGCACCTTCCTAAAGCTCCTCCTCATCCACGGATCATGCCCAGACGCCCCTGATCGTCGGTGCCCAGAACGATGTGATTCATGTTTCGCGCAGAACCTGTCGTCACGATCAGAGTTACACGCATCAAGATGAATGCAAAGAGGCTGAGCATGGTGAGGAAGTGGACCGACCGGGCCGATTGCCCGCCTCCAAGGAGCCGCTCATACCGGGAAAGCGGTTCACGCCTGGAAAACTGTGGTGATTGTGTTCGCAGTCATCCAGCTGAGCGTCTGAGTGGCCAGCGAGCTGCATGTAATCCACTTGAGTGACGGGGAGGCCCGGCCAACTCAGACCCGCAAGATGCGTCGACCCATCATTGCTTTTGACCTAGTCGAAGCCGACGCTCTGGTTGCTATCGCATCGCTCACCGTGCTCTACGTGCTGCATCCGGGACAACACCTCAGGGCGCTGCACGTGGCACGACTGGCATTTGCACATGGTTTGTTGCCTTGCTCGCCCGTGTAGGGCGCCTGCGATGCCGAGCTTGAAACATCATCGCGTTCCAAGTGGAACTGGAATACGCAGGACATTCGCGCGATGTGTTTTCGAGAGATTCATCACACGCCACAACCCAACGCCCCACCATGCCAGTGCGCCCAACTCCATGAAGCCCGTGACGCCGATGAGGGCGTAAGCAATGTCTGGCCGCGAATCCGTGAGAATTTCGAGCACCACGCGGCCTACGCAGCCTGCATTGAGCAGAATGAATGGCCCCCATAGCGAACTGAGCTTGTGCGAATCAACCCCGGCAAGGATGGGTACGATGCGCGAGGAAACGCCTAGGATCATCATGCTGATAAATCCGACCGTAAAGGCGTGCCTATGGGCTCCCCAGAAGGCATGAGAAAACCCCTCTCCCATCCAGGAGCTATAAGGCATCAGGAAAGGCATCATGATTAGGGCGACAAGAAGCCAGATGTACGCCGCACGGATAAATTTCCAGCTGCGGTCTGGACGCACGGTACGGGTGAAGACGCGAAGCTGGATGACGAGCAGCACCGCCCAGAGCACCATCAGGAGGTAGGAAAGTTCAAGTGTGAGACCAAAGAAGGGGTTGCCGGTGGTGAGCAGAGCCACATAGCTCGCCACGTCCAGCAACAAGCTCCCGTTCATCAGCCAGAAAATTAGGGTTTGACGTCCGTGCTTCGGCTGGCCGAGACCGTAGACCACCGGCACGAATCGTTGACTGACGCCGGCAATGATGAACGAAGCGAAGCCGAGCAACTGGATGTCGCGCAGCGGAGAATCGAGCAGCGCGGTGCGCAGGATGGTTTCCTGCAGGTTCACTGCTGTCGCCTCTGCAAAGAAAAAGAAGCTACTGAAAACGGCCTGGATCAGAAACCAGCCAAGCGCCCCGAAGATGAAGACTTCGTAGGGATTGCGCGGGCTTATGGATTGTTGCGCCGTCTTCAAAATAACAATCATGAACAGGATGGTGGCCGTAATCTCTGCCGCTGCGGAAACGGCTCCGAACCCCAAGGCGAGTTCATCATGTTGCAACATGTCACCTCCGATGCGCGCGAGAATACCTGCGATCATCAGGTAAAGTGTGAAGTTCGCCAGGCGCGGCCGCCACAATGTGGTTACCTTGAAGCGCGGGAAGGACTGGTAGGCAAATCCCATAACAAAGAGCCCCACCCAACCGAAGATCATGGCATGAGCGTGGGCGTGAATTGCGGGAAGGAGTTGTGGCTGGAGCAGTGCTTGGCCCAACGAAATCTGCATCAACGAAATAACTCCCCAAAGTCCCCCCAGGCTGAGAACAATAACAATCGCGGCTTTGAAGAAGCGTCGGTAAATATAATCGGCCAAAGATTCGTGATAGACGTAATCTTTCTTGGCAGGATCACCAATCTCTGCGTTCAGGTCTTTCAAGATCGCTTCTAGGTCCACGTCATGAACCGAGATTAGGAATCCGAGAGTTTCGGCTGGGCCGCTCTCGCCCTCGCAGCCTTTCAGACCATGCGCATCGAAAATGCGGCGCGCGCTGGGGCAGAGTTTCAGGATCTTCCGCCACACTCATAGACCCCGTGATCTTAGTCATTTGTGTCTTCTCCCATGAACAGTTGTCTACACATGCTGTAGTTGCGGCCGATTTTCACCAGGCCAGGGCGAAGTTGGGGAAGTCCACGGACACCCAGTTGTTCTTAGGGTGCGGTAGCACCGACCCGCCGCTCAACTTAAACTGGCGGGGGTTCACCACCACGACGCGGGCATTGTGCAGAGACCTTGATATGGTTTTCTTGCCAGCGGCAAGCCATATCGCTCACTCTGACTTCAGCATTGACTACTGACATACGCTTGTCCTCCGTGGTTCGCATCGGCAGTTCAAAGATACGCGCGTGATTCGTGGCAAACGATGACTTTTATCACAGAAGTAATGCGCGGTTGCCTCTGAACGATCGTGAGCACTCTCGATTTGCGTTGCGGTGGTCTCCCTTTGCCGTCAACACATCGAGAAAGGTTTGACGTAGGAGTCAGTGTCGTGACCTTGGTCACATCATTGTTTGGTTTGGTGGTGCATGGTCGTCAGGAAGCGCCAGTCACGCGTCCAACGCTGATCGTCAGTGACACCAGGATGAAATTCCCGAAGGAGGCTTGTCTCGACGCGGGTTCGGTGCTTCAATTGCATAACCATATTGGCTCCCAGAGATTCAAGGTGTAGAGATATTTAAGCGTGCGCGCTGTTCTGTATGCCGATCTCTCAGCGGCACACCCAGCACCTCACGCCCTGTGTGCAGTGGCTCTTGTTCCGGGAACGGTACTGTGCAGTAGAAATATCTCCAGGATATATCGCGAGAAAATGATGGCCTTCATATTCGGGAGATAACTCTTGGTGTGGCCTACGGAGAAGGCGCGGAGTGACCTGGATTGGCTTCCAGATATTGCTTGCCATAAGAAATTTCGTTCGAGGGGCTCATCAGGCGCACGGTCAGCAGCATGGCAGGCACTAGGAAGACGGTGGAGTTGAGCACCCACATGATCATACCGCCGGCAACCTGGTCTGCCAGGGCGGAAATGTGGAATGGATTTGGCCCGGCTATATAGAACTGGTAAATTGGCCGGCTGCAAAAGCCGAGAAACGCGGAAAGGGCAGTATTCACGATGTCAGCGGACATTAGGTACAACAAAATCATCCAGTTGTTGGAACGGACCCGGCTTCGCCACGGATGCAGGACTACGTACCAGAAGAACAGCGCCGTCACCAAAAAGCAGATGTGCTCGAAGTCATGCACGCTCTCATGACGCAAGGCGAAGTCATAGGCTTTGGGCAAATGCCAGGCGAGAAAGACAACGTTGAAAACTAGCCATGCGGCAACCGGAGCCGTGAAAAAGTCGCCGATGCTTCGCGCCCATCGCCGGGCAATCAACGGCCCTAAAGACCTTCTCACTACCCATCGCGGTAGGCCGCGCAAGAATGGAACCACCGGCGCGCCCAGCAATATTAACGGAGGCACAGCCGACATCAGCAGAAAATGCTGTACCATGTGTGCGCTGAGAAGCACGTCGGCGAAGCCATCGATGGGTGACGCGATTGCTAGCCACAAAATGAACATTCCGCTGAGAAAACACAGAAGCCTAGAACTGTTGAAATATTGCGGCCGGGTCCTCCGGATGGCATTCCAGCCTCGAATATAGATCACCGACACAACAAGGATAGCGATCGTCAGCCCGAAAGGAGGCGACCAGGCGGTAAAGATGGCCTGAGTTGCTGTAGGCATGGTCGCTGCGTTACTCGCTTCCTCCCGCTGCTCGCGTTAATCTGCGCGTATCATCCTGCGCTGGCCTTTCATTGCCATTCAGGGTTTCCAGAAAACGTACCAGGGCCGTCGTCTGCTGCGGGCCTAACGTGCTGCCATAGGCTGGCATGTTGCCGCCACCCTGCAGCACTTGGTGGATCAACTGGTTCTCTGTCAACCGCGTTGCGACGGTATCCAGATCCGGTCCCCGCTTTCCGCCGATGCCATCAAGGGAATGACAATTGCGGCATTGCATCTGCTGGAAGACTATGGCGCCCTGTCGTTCCAGCGGCGTCCTTCCCTTCAGGAACTGCGGCTGCACCGGGTCCGCGCTCCACGCATTCATCACTGGACTCCACGGGTGCGTTTGCCCCAGCCGGGTGAAGATGGAGAGCGAGAAGGCAATCACCATTAACATTAGCACTGCCACAGGCCGCCGCGACCAGTGCTTTTCTCCCTCCCCGGCATATAGCGGCAACGCGAGCATCGTAACAATCGCGATAATCGGTGCGATCAGAATAATAGGCGTTTCCAGCTTGGGCGGCAGCAAAGCGAACAAGGAGAAAATCCAGAGGAACGGCGTGTCGGGCTTGGGCAGCGTTTGAATGATTTTTGGATCGGGTGGCCCGCCCGGCCCGATCGGTCCAAAGAACAGGGCACACGTCATGATCGCCAAGATAATGGCCGCCGCAAACATTGCATCCTTCCACGCGGCGTCCGGAACGAACGGAATGCCATCTTTCTGGATCTCCGCCTCATACTCCTGAACGTAAGTGCTCTTGCGCACCAGGCGGCCTGGCATCGGCCACTCATTGATGCCAAGGCACAACACCATCCAGACGTGCACGCCCACCAGGCCGATCAGTATCCCAGGAATGACAAACACGTGCAGATCGAAAAAGCGGGTGACGGTAGCAGCTCCGATGATGGGCCCTCCCAGCATTAGATGGACCAGCCACGCGCCAATCAAAGGTACCCGCCCCATAATGGATGCCCCAATGCCTAGGCCCCAGTAGGCGTCCTGATCGAAGCGCAGCACCTGCCCAGTAAAAGCCATGCCGAGAGTCATCAAGAGCAAGAACACTCCGACGATCCAGGTGAGTTCGCGAGGATATTTGTAGGCGCCGAATGTGAATACTTGGGCCATGTGGATCAGCACGATGGCGATCGTAAAGTCCGATCCCCATCCGTGCAGCGCGCGGAGAAACCAGCCTAGTGTCAGACCATGGTTCAAGAAGTTTAGGCTGTTCCACGCATCACGCGCCGTTGGCGTGTAGACTAGCGCCAGCAAAATGCCGGTTACCACTTGAAGCACGAGGATAACCGCTGCGGCGCTGCCGAAGACATACCACCAACTCGCACTGCTTCTAGGAATGGGATGCTCGGCCGCTTCCGTTACGGGTTCTACCAACCCCAGGCGTCGATCGAGCCAGCCATAAAGCGCGAGGCCTCCACTTTTTAACCGAGACATGGCGAACTTCCTGGCTTGGTGATGCTTGCCTGTGTGGACAGCGTTGGCAACTCGCCCGCCCAAATCATGAGTTGATTGCCTACAACTTTGTATTCGTATTGATAAAGCTCCCTCGGAGGAGGTCCAGCAGCGACATCTCCGTTTTGGTAGTAGACGCCGCCATGGCAAGGACACATAAACAATTTGGATTGCGGGAACCAATGGACCGGGCATTCCATGTGCGTGCAATTGATGGCAAAGACCTGGAATTGCTTATCGTCGATGTTTCGCACCCAGCAGGGCAGATTCCGCGTCGGTCCATCGGCCGGCATGCCCTCGGGATTGCAATATTGGCCCAACCTGGTTTCTCCAGAAGGAAAGTTCTCAAGATTTCCCACAGGCACCCAGTGGTTATAGCTCAGATTCCGTTTGAACACCGGACCCAAGATATAACCAAGAACAGGCACAGCCAGGACGGCGCCTACTGCGCCATTCGCTACCAGAGCCATCTTAAAGAGAAATTTTCGCCTGGAATACTGATTCGGTCCGTTCCTTGAGTTCTTCAACGTTCACTCCTTGCCCCGGGTTACTTCCGCGGTGTTCTTCTACCACTGCGAGGTTGAAAATGGCTGGCCGGGAAACTGGATGCGTTGCGAAACCAGCCAGGCGACGATGTCGGAGACTTCCTTGTCCGTCATAGGCTTCCCGGTTCCATCTCCGCGCCAATCCGGCATCCCCTCTCCTGGTAAGCCGGAAACGACTATGTCGCGCAGTTCCTGGCTACTGACGAGTGACAGGTAGCTAGGGTCGACGATCGAACCCACAGCGGGACCCACTTTAGAGCGGGCCGCGACAGAATTTGTCTGTGTGTCGCCTCCAGGTATACCTTTTCCATCCGTGCCGTGACACCGAGCACAAAAAATCTGGAATGCAGCTTTTCCTTGCGCTTCATCGCCTTGGGAAACGGGTGTGTAGGCCGGCGCGTTCGTTCCATTCAGAATGCCCGGCTTTCCCCAGTGGTTGATCATTCCGCTCACTATGATTTCCACCTGATGATTCGTCAACATTCCACCCCTGCTTTCGGCAAATGCAGGCATCAATCTGTTCGACATTCCCCCGGCAACGATCTGAACCATGCGATCATGACCCGCCCATGCAAGGTAGACCGGGTTATCCAAGGGGAGCGCAGCGCCGTTTAAGCCGCGATCTCCATGACAGGCTGAGCAGTTGTTCTTATACAGAAGAGCAAAATCGAGCACCTGTTCTGGGCGCAGAGTTTCAGATCGAAACCCAGGTTTCCCTGGCAAATGGTTGCAACCCACAACACCAAACGCCAACACCACCTCCAGAACCATTGCTCCAACCAAACGGATATTCATTGGGGGTGATCCTCGTCACGTTCTTCTTGGCCTATCCCTTGCGATATGAGCCCAGCGCGTTCAGAAAATGGCAGAGATTGAAACTGGTAGGTACGAACCCGGACGTGCAGGTTCACCACGAAGCCCGCCACCAGGCCGAAGGCAATCTGTGACGCGATGAACCATAACCAATCGATCCGTTGATTCAGAATCGGACTCAGCGCCTCCAATGTGCCATACAAAAGACCAGTCCAGAATATGGGCGCAAGGAATCCGGCGGTTACAATCGGTTCCCATGGGAACATGGGAAGGATGGCCCCATAGAGAAGCCCAACCAACATCGAGACAACTAGGTGGACGATTCCCGCCGTCACCAAGCCCTCTGCATGAAAGGAAGCCAGAAATGCCGTGTTCTTCTCCGCCCAATTTGGAATCGCAACCGCCGCCAGAAGATTCGGAGCGTACCAGAGACTGTGATAACTGATGAGGCCGTACAGCGTGGCGGGGGCGATCATCGCGAAACCTCCGGCAATCCCCCCCTTTACCCCGGCACCCAAGGTGTATCTTTCTACGGGCAGAATCTTCCGATGCGACTCCGGGATAGGCAAGCGCGTCACCTGGGTACGCGTGCTATTGATCTCGACGATTTGGGTGACCACCGCTACGTCCACGTGCCGTTCGTAAGGCACGACATCCTGGAACCAGCCGACCGAGGAGCGCATTACAAGAATGAGACCCAGCAGGCTGATGGCCCAGTTCGTCACCAGCCCCGCGAGCAAGAAAGTAATTCCCAGCGCCAGTACAGTCGGCCATGCGGTCGGAGCCGGCATGTGAATCATGTGGCTGGATGAATGGGCGTTCTCTCGATCGATGCTCATAGTCTGCTCTTTGTCATCTCCCGATCACGTATACGACGAGAAAAACGACCACCCACACGGCATCGACGAAATGCCAGTACATCGACAACGAGTGAAAGCGATGAAATTGGTCCTGGCCGAACTTACCGAACACTGCGAGGATCAGCACAACGCTCAACATCAGCAGTCCAATCACGACGTGTGTGGCATGCAGGCCTACCAAAGAGTAAAACGTAGTGCTGAACAGGCTGGTACGGATGGTGAAATCGTGCTTAGAGATCAGATCGATCCATTCCTTCGCAGTACCAAGGAGGAAAATGACGCCCAGCAACACCGTGCCCGTCAGCCAGCCGATAAGAGCCATTTGGTTTCGCTTTAAGAAACCATTGACAGAGAGATGAATGGTGACGCTACTGGAGAGGAGACAAATGGTGTCGAAGACCGGAAGCTCAAGGATCTCTTTCGGCGTTGGTCCGCCCAGGCTCTTTCCGATGTAGAAAAGATAGGCCACGACAAAGATCAGGAACATGGCCGACTCCGCCGTAATCAAACACCACATGCCCAGTGTGCCTCGATACGGCAGAATCCATGGATCGTCCCTGACATCGCAGGTGAAAGGCATTGCAGTCATTTGGCCGCCAGCTTATTCTTGGTCTCGATTTCATATTTCCAGTCCGGATCTTCCGGATGCTTCAGGTCCCACAGCGGACGGTGGCTGCGAACCATGGGTTCGTCGGCAAAATTGTAGCTAGGCGGCGGAGACGTGGTGGTCCATTCCAGGGTCCAGGCATCCCACGGATCGTTGCCCGCCAACTCGCCTTTGAAGTGCGAGCGCACGAGATTGTAAAGGAAGATGAGTACGGCGATCGCCTGAACGAAAGCGCCGATCGTGACGATCATGTTCCATACCGCCCAATGATGGCCTGGCTCATAGGTGTAGACCTCGCGCGGCATGCCAAGCAAGCCGACGATATGCATAAAATCAAAAGTCATATGAAAGCCCAGCACGAAGGCCCAGAAGTGCCATTTGCCCAGCGTTTCGCTCATCATGCGGCCGGTCATTTTTGGGAACCAATAATAAAAGGCCCCGAAGAGCGCAAAGAGAATTCCACCTATGATGACGTAATGGAAATGCGCCACTACAAAGTAAGAATTGTGCAGCTGCCAGTTGAACGGCGCTACCGCCAACATAATTCCTGTAAGTCCGGCTAGAGTGAATTGGAAAAGAAAGGCGGTGCAGAACAACATTGGCACCGTGAAATGGATTTGCCCACCCCACATCGTCGCCAGCCAATTAAAGATCTTGATTCCAGTCGGAACGGCGATGATCATCGACGAGAGAACGAAAGCAGTATTGGCGGCGGCTCCCATCCCCACCGTAAACATGTGGTGCGCCCATACAGTGAAGCTTACAAATGCGATGCCAACCGACGCCGCCACCATCGCTGGATATCCAAAAATCGCCTTGCGGGAAAACACTGGAATGATCTCGCTCATAAATCCGAAAGCCGGCATTACCAGGATGTAGACTTCGGGGTGCCCGAATATCCAGAAGAAATGTGCCCAGAGGACAGCGGAGCCACCTGCCTGGGTGTCGAAGAAATGGCCGCCCAGATAACGATCGATCAAAAGCATGATCTGCGCTGCGGACAGCGGCGGAATCGCTGCAATGGTCATCGAGGATGTGACCAACATCAGCCATACGAACAGAGGCATTCTGTTCAGTCTCATACCCTTGCAGCGCATGCAGATTGTGGTCACGACGATGTTGAGGGCCGTCCCAATAGTTCCGATTCCACTGATCAAGATTCCGAGGGCCCAATAAGCACTGCCATTCCCCTGCGAAAAGGCCTTGGATGTGAGAGGCGCATACGCGAACCAGCCCACGTCTGGGACGCCCGATCCGCCATAAAGCCCCTGGCCGCCAAGGATGCTGTAATACAGTAGTGATGCTCCATACAGAAAGATCCAGAAACTAAATGCATTCAGCCGGGGGAATGCCATGTCCCGCGCGCCGATCATCAGCGGCACCATGTAATTTGCAAATCCGAACATAATCGGCATGGCCACGAAGAAGATCATGGTGGTGCCATGCAGCGTGAATATCTGGTTGTAATGTTGGGGTGAGAGAAAATGAGAATTCGGCACGGCCAACTGGATTCTCATCAAAAGCACTTCAAAGCCGCCGATCGCAAGAAACATCAGCGACGCTGCGATATACATCAGGCCGATCTTCTTGTGGTCGGTCGTGACGATCCAGTCGTGCATGACTTCCAGCCATAGGCGGGAGTGCTTATCTTCAGGAGTCAGATCGATTGTTCCTGAAAGAGGTATCGAATCGGCCATGATTTGGTTCCCTTATTCCCAACCGGCTAATGCAGCGTTTCAAGATAGGACACGATCTGGACCACGTCCTGGTCACTTAACTTCATGGCCGGCATCAGGCAGCCCGGCTTATACGCATCGGGGTCCTTGATCCATTTCTCCAGATTGTCGCGAGTATTTGGTAGAACTCCCGACGCAATGGTGTCGCGGCTCATCAGATGCGTCAGATCAGGCCCGTTCCGGCCAAGCGCTACCGTGCCCCTGATGGTGTGGCAGGTGATGCAGGCATTCTGTTCAAAAACCGTTCGACCTTGGACCACGCTGGGATCTTTGACGGCACTTTTCTGTTGATTCGCGAGCCATTTCTGGAAATCTGCCGGCGTCTGGGCATAGACGCGGATCAGCATCCTAGCATGTTCGGTGCCGCAAAATTGGGCGCACTGCCCGAGATACAGACCCGTGGCTCCCGGCTGAATCCACATATTGTTCACCTGGCCGCCCATCAGGTCTGTCTTGCCTCCCAGTCGAGGAACCCAGAAACTATGATCGACATCTGCGGTGACCAGTTTCAGATAGGTCGGCGTCGGAAGTTTGGCATCGTTGCTAACCGGCACGTGCAGCTCGTTTGCAGTCACGACACCATATTTGGGATAGCGGAACTCCCACCACCATTGATGTCCGACGACGGTTACATCCAGCGCCTGTTTGGGTTCGGGGGCATTCTGAATCCCGAAGATCACCCGCACCGTGGACAGAAAAAGCACAACGACAATCAATATGGGTATAACGGTCCAAGCCAGTTCGATCTGGTGGCTACCATAAATCTGGGGTGGTTCGTGGTCTTCGTCGCCTGGCCGCTTCCGATAGCGAAGGATAACGTGCGACAACAAACCGGCAACTGTGACAAAAATTGCGCCGGTGACGATGAGCACGAACATCGAAAGCCGAAAGATGTCGTGTGCGGGCGGCGACCGGGGGTCGAAGATATTAGTCGAGGAAGTAAACAGCCGATCGAACAAACTGGAATCCGGTTTACGTAGTACTTCACCCGTGGTTGTGCTGAGTGTGTGCATGTGCATTCGCTGGCCGATCAAGCTTGGCCAGCCGGACAATCGCACAATTACACTCCAAAGCCAGTTCAAGAAGGTACTCCTCTTGTTTTGTCCGCTATCTTGTGCATGTGGTGCTCCGAGTCCTCAGAAAGCGTGTGAGAAATCTTTTCTACTTCAGCGGCATCTAGATGCGGAGCGCCGCAGGGTCTGGGACTTTCTCAGCCAGCGTCTCGACGCACGGCATGTCCCGACGTGCAGACATCTGGTATCTGCGAATGATGTACTGAATGATGTTTGTGAGCAGGCCGTTTGAAAATCGACCGAGAGCTTTCTGAGGATATAACTGATCTTGTCAAGCTCTTCCGCTCGTTCCGTCGGCGGAGGACTTGTTCCACAGAAATCTGTGGGCCTTCGCATACTTCTGTCAGGGATATGCGCCCGCAGCATAGTAACCGTCGATACCGAAGCGCCCAAAGATGGGAGATGTAGTAGGGTTCTCCATGGCGATGGAGCGAACCTCCGCATCTGACTGGATATTCATTCGGCTCTCCCTGATTAGCAATCTAAAGAACGCCTTCGAGACGTAGCAGTGACTAAAGTCACAGAGGAGACCGATTTATCTTGTGAGACCGAGATATCCGGAAGAAGCTGAAATCCGGAGAGCACGGTATAGACCTATGCGCCGACAAGTCAGCCAAGAAAGCGGTCGACGGATTCTGGCACAGAGCGGATTGTTCCAGAACTTTCATGCGCCGCTCAAGGAACATAGGAGCATCTTCGTGGATAGCCGTCCATATCGCGACGGGACTACCTGAGAATTCCTTGCGGATTTCTTCACAGGTGTGATCTATGTCACTGAGCTATTTTCTGTCAAAACCTATTTTGGAAACTACGGGAAGATTCCCACCATGGAGATTACATCGGAAACGCCGATACGTGAAATTGCAGTCGAGCTGCCAGCCGCAATTCCGGTACTCGAACGCCTCAACATCGACTACTATTGCGGGGGAAACCATACGCTGGCGAAAGCCTGCGCGAAACGGGATCTGAGTGTCATTCTCGTGCTTGAGGAGCTGGAGCACCAGCAGCAGAATGAGACTTCGCTCAAAACTCCCTGGCAGGCGGCGCCCTTAAAACAATTAGCGGCTCACATTGTCCAAAAACATCATGCTTTCGCTCGCCGGCACCTCGACCTGATTCGGGAGTTGGCGGCGAAGGTCGAACGCCGTCACGGCGCCAGTCATCCTGAAGTCTTTCAGATCAGCGAGGCCTTTGCATCGATCAGCGCGGAATTGACACACCATTTCTTGTGCGAGGAAACCGTCCTTTTTCCGTATATCGCCCAGTTAGAGGTTGAGGAGAATCCTGCCTTGCCGGCAACCTTCGGGAACGTGCAGCAGCTCGTTACTCGCATGATGATGGACCATGCTCACACTGGATATGAGCTTCGTCTGTTACGCGAGATTACCAACAATTATCAGCCGCCTGCGGATGCCTGCACCACGTACCGCGCGCTCTACCACACGCTCGCAGACCTGGAGCAGGACCTGCACCAGCATATTCATCTTGAAAATAACATCCTCTTCCCGCGCGCGCTGGCTGCGGCGAAGGAGCAGTAATGAGTACAGCGCCACACTTGTCGCTGGTCGACACCAACGCCACACGCATTGCCGGTGAACGGATGAGCCAGCGGCTGGTAACAGCATTTGTTCTTAGCGGCATCTTTTTCATGCTGCTGCCCGGCACCTTTCTAGGCGTATGGAACCTGTTAAGCATTTCCCAGGCACACGATGTCGCGACACTGCCGCAGGCGTGGTTGCAGGCTCACGGGCAGGCGCAACTCTTCGGCTGGATCGGTTCCTTCATTCTGGGCATCGGCTTCTATTCGCTGACAAAGATGCAGAGCGGACAGCCCTTTCCGGCGCGCCCAGGCTGGACAGCGTGGTTCCTCTGGACGCTGGGTGTGAGCCTACGCTGGTTAGCGGGCGTGACCACCTGGAACTGGAGGGTGGGATTGCCATTGTCTGCGGTCTTGCAGCTTGCCGCCTTCCTTCTCTTCTACGTCTCCGTGCGCCGCCATCGCCCACAGACGTTGACAAAGCCAGAGGTGTGGATGCGGATTGTTGCCGCGGCTACGGTGGGCTTTCTTGTCACTCTGGCAGTTAATTGCGGACTCCTAATCCGGCAGGCATGGACTGGAGAATCCCCCGCGCTGCCGCATGTCCTCGATCAGCAGTTTGTGGTCCTGGCAGTCTGGGGCATCCTCATTCCGACGATTTGGGGATTCAATGCGCGCTGGCTGCCGGTGTTTGCCGGACTGAAAAAGCCAGACAGTCGTCGTCTCCTGCTTGCTTACGCCTTCAGCATCATTGGCGTCGTAACGACTATAGCTAGCTGGTTATCTGTCGCAGGGGTTGCCTTACTCTTTGCAGCGCTGCTCTCAATCGATGCGTTACATGTGTGGGAGTCTTCTGTGAACCCGCCGAAGCTCCTGAATATTCACCCGACTTTTGCCATCTTCATCCGCCTCACCTATGGGTGGCTGCTCCTTTCCTGCCTACTCGCGCTCCTGGCAATTTCACTGGATCGATCAGGAGGGCTCTGGGGAGCTAGCCGCCACGCGTTAACGGTTGGGTTTGTCGCCGGGATGGTCCTTACTATCGGACAGCGTATCTTGCCGGCCTTCTGTGGCATGCGTGTCCTCTGGAGCAAACGGCTGATGTTCTGGTCACTGTTGTTGCTTTATGGCGGATGTTCTCTGCGCGTGGCCTCGGAACCTCTGGCCTATGAAAGGCTCTGGGCGCCGGCATGGAAGGTCCTGCCCTATTCCGCCGTAATGGAACTAGCGGCAGTGAGCCTTTTTGCGCTCAATATTGGTGTCACTTTGTATCGGGCACCCGCGCATCTTCATCTCCAAACGAAGCTATTTCCGTCACAAGGAGCAGCATGAAATCGTGCGAATGGGGGTCGCATTCAGGAAATCCAAAATCGCGTATTCAATCTGAATCAGGTCGCTTCTGGATGGACGCTGACAATGGCATCGAAAAACTAACGCTTGATGTCACCCATAAGTTTAGGTCTGCGTCGATAGGGCGCGTAGATTCTCGCAGCCACGGACTGTCAGGTATTGCGATAACTCAGGGAAAAGGGAAAGAGTATATTCGCACCCACAAAACCGCAGTTTATGAGGGAGAAGCGAAGTGTAGTTCCTCCGAATTGTTTGATTTGGTTCGATAAGCTTGATAAAGCAGGTGAGTGCAAGGGCACTTCGGCGCAGCGAACACTTGATACGCGGCGCTGGCGTTCAGGTTCACGAATCGATATCGTCTGTCTGCGCCCAGCACGATCCAGTCATCTGCGGGTTGATCATTTGATCTGCTGTTTTCAGGACTTCGCCGGCTAACTTTCCTGTTATTACGATGGTATGGATGGAAGGCAACAAATCAGTTGGGTCGAGAATCGGAGTGTCTGGTCTTTCTGAACCCAGTCCCCGGATTAGTTCAGGATTGACGCTGTCTGCGACGTCCCGGTCCAGTATCCATGTCTGTTTTCCAAGCCCATTGTTAGGGAATCTGGAATTTGTTGTAATGAGGCTACGCCGAAAGTGGAACGAGTTGCTTGAGGATTGGAATGGCAGCTACATCGGCCAAGGTAAGTTCATTCATCTTGGAGAAGAAGGCTGCGTAACCCTCATCTAGAGCCTGTTTCAACAGACAGTCACCTCGGAGCGGGCACGGCTGAGTAAAGCAATCGATCACGGCATGTTCAGGCTCAGTACTGCGTAGCACGTCGCCGATACGTATCGACTCGGGCGAGCGCGACAGACGCAAACCGCCGCCTTCCCCTTTGGTCGTGGTAATCCATCCCTCTTGGCCGAGTCGGTGAACCACCTTGACCATGTGGGTATAAGGCACATTGAACAGTGTCGAAACGGCGCGAGCCGTAATCATCGCATCCATCGGATGGTCACGACTCGCCAGGTACATCAGAAGACGCAAACTTAAATCGGAAAAACGTGTGAGTTGCATGGATAGAACGAACACCCTTCAAGTTGAGATCATGCCCTCGCGATCGCGGTTGCAAAGGAAGGGTCAGGTGCGAACACTTCACTATATCGTCGATCGAGCGGAATGCCCAACTCGTCAAGAACTCCTTCCACCGCACCCATGAAACCCAGTGGGCCGCAGTAGTAGAACTCAGCCTCTCTGGACGGGAGGTGCGGGCGTAGCGAATCCAGGGTAATCCGTCCAATCTCGTCATGATGCAAGCCTAGGATATCGTCGGGATTCGTGTTCTCGTAGTAGACAACGCCCTTCACGTTATTGCTGTCCTTCTCCAGTTCACGCAGTTCCTCTGCAAATGCATGGTGGACGCGCCCCGCTGTAGCATGCACGAAGACGACTGGACGCTCGCCCTGCCGCGCCAGATGCTGCAACATGCAGATCGCCGGCGTAATTCCGACTCCGCCGCTTAACAGCACGACCGGGTCAATTTTGTCCTCATCGAGGACGAAGTTCCCCGTTGGCATACTCACTTCCACTAGGTCGCCCACGTTTACCTCGTCATGGAGGTGGTTGGAAATCTGCCCGTGGGGCGCTCCTATGGCAGCCACGGGCGCTGCTTCACGTTTTACGCTGATGCGGTAAAACTCCCGGTTCGGCGTCTGCGACAAGCTGTACTGCCGTATCTGGTCATACTCGGCTCCCGATACGCGCACCTTGACCCCCAGATACTGGCCCGGCTTGAACGCCGGTAATGGCTTGCCATCGGCTGGCGCCAGATAGAACGAGGTAATCCCCTCGCTCTCGCGCTGTCTGCGCTGAACCATGAACGGCTTGTAACCTCTCCATCCGCCCTCGGCCTGCTCGCCTTCGGCATAGATGCCTTCTTCCTTCCCGATCATGATCTCAGCGAGTTGCCCATAAGCCGCAGCCCACGCCTCGATAACCTCCGCCGTCGCCGCATCGCCCAGCACAGTGCTTATTGCTCCCAGCAGATGCTCACCCACAACCGGATAATGTTCGGGCAGTACCTGTAGGCTGGCATGCTTGTGCGCGATCATGTTTACCATGCCGCCAAGCTGATCTAGTTGGTCGATATGGGCTGCATACGCCAGAATCGACGCTGCGAGACTACGGGCTTGTCCACCATCTCTCTGATTCACGAGATTGAATAAATTCAAAAGTTCGGGGTGAGCTTCAAACATCTCCTGATAGAAGACTCGCGTTATCGCTTCGCCATGCTCCTGTAGCACCGGCACTGTCGCCCGAACGATTTCCTTATGTTTGCGTAGCATGAATTCCTCCTGTCTGGAATATACATGTGACATGTATATTCATGTGCGAAGGATCCTTGCAATGAATGTCGGCTACAGTAACGCCGATGGTTGCGCAGTGCGATCTCGCAGAACGACCGAACGACCAGAGTACTTGCGCACAGTGAAACGCCTCACCGTGGCCTGGATTAGCGTGGACTTGACGCTTCTCCTTGCGTCGATAACAAAAATCCCCATTTCCCTCTTCCAATCGTCACATGCGCTGTGAACGAGCAGCAACCGGCTCTGGGAATTCGTAACCACGCAGCTTGAGTCGAAAATCACTTGACACAGACCGGCCTTCTAACGGAAGGATCGGCCTCTCGTGAAGTGAAGTTCCGCTCCTCTTTGCGCGATGTCCGTGAACTCCTTCTCTGCCAGACACCCCGAACAGCGTCGTGTGTTGAAAGGCCGCCGCCTGTGCGTCTTTATTGCGTCTCGGAAAACGCTTGGCTGTGACTTATGTCATAGCAAATACTCCTGCGAGAGCCTAGCGTTTCAACTGAAGACGATGCTCACATCGTTGAAGAGAGATGGCTGTTATGCAAAAACATAATCTAAACACGCTGATCGAATATGACGACGAAATATTCCGACCCAAGGTCTTGATGAATGAACCTGGGTACCGCATGGTGTTGCTAAGTATGCGCGCATGGCAACGCATTCCAGAGCACGCATCAAAAGGCATGGTCACGGTGCATGCCATCCTGGGTCATGTCACAGTATTCGTGGGATCTTCTCCTGATGAACTGTATGCTGGGGAAGTCATTTGCATTGCGAACGGGGTGTCACATCGAATCGAAGCAGTCGAGGATTCAGCTCTGCTCGTTCTCTCTACAGGCGGCACGGGTTCCTCTATGAGGCATTTCGAAGAACTGGATTTGTGCGAGATTCCGCGACCAAAACTTCTACCGCTTGTGCTTGAACGGTTCGATGCGTTGGAACTAGGGGAATCATTCGTTCTGACCACTGATCATAATCCTGTTCTATTGAACAGGGACCTTGAGGACATACGGGCCGGACAAATGGCCTGGGAGCACCTAAACCGAGGTCCAGATAGATACCGCATCCGGATCAGGCGAGTTGCGCCACTTCACGCCTCGGACAGTCCGACTGCTGCCCGACCAGAAGATCTATTGCAGGAAATTCACAATACGTGAGGGCGCACATCTAGACGCTCAGGCACAATATCGGCACCGAGATCGTCAATGATTGCAACTAAATCGCCTGATGATTTGTAGTCTTTGAGAAGTTATTGTGTCGAAGTTGTTGGTGTCGATTGATAGCCGTCACCGAGGTATGGAGTAGCGAGAAGCACACGGCAGTTTCTACTTCTCCTTGCGCCGCGCGGTCTGCAGTCCCGGGCTTGTACCCTGTCGAAGAGAGTGCCTGACAGTGACGTCGGCTAGAGCGCCAGTGAGCTTCGCCCAACACCAGCAGGGTTCGGCATGGATCAACAGATACTTCGTGTGTACTCGTCGATCAGGTTCAAGATGCTGACACTTGCAGCGGTAGTGTGTCCGCCCTTCGCCCATTACATGTTCGTAGGCATGGTTCATCGCACTGTGCCGTCAGTCAGGCGCTAGAACTAGTGAGATGATCCTGCTTTCCGATCCCGTCGTGAGTAAACGGCAGGAGAACCGTACGAGGAAGATGACCGCAATGAAAAAGCGTATTCAGGGAGTCGTAGTGTACGGCATCGATAACGGCATGAGCAATTCTCACGTGGGGGTGATTGAGCAGGCGAGGTCGTTGTACGAGCCAAGTTCCGTCGCGCCTTGGCTCTCGGTCATCCTGGATTAGGATCGCACAGGTACGTTTGACAGTTTACGCGCACGAAAGCGGAACTTGTCGGGTTTGACATCTACACGAATGTCTTCAAAGCCGGCTGCTCTGAGGCGATCTGGAAAGGTAGAGGGTTCTACTACAATCAGCGTGTCGAACAGATGCAGAAGACCAAAAACGCGGCTGTAACGACTATCCGTGCCAGCAAAGATACCGCCGGGCCGCAGGACGCGTGCGACCTCCGCCAACAGCTGGTCCTGCAACGCCAAGGATGGAACATGATGCAGCATGGTGAAGCACACGGCGCCATCGAAGGTTGCGTCAGGCAACGACATTTTAGTGGCGCTCTCGCACAGAACAGCTATGTTCTGGCCCGCAGTCCGACGGCGTAACTTTTCAGCAAGTGCGCTGTCGATTTCCACACACGTTAGGCGCCCAACCAGGTCATGCAGCCGGTCAGTTGTGACGCCATAACCCGGACCAACTTCGAGAACGTTTGATCCGAGTTCCAATCCGTCGAGCGCCCAGGGTAAAACGTGTGTTTCCACGGTATGCTTCCAGCGTGGCGAGGAACATAACCAGCGATGCAGAAGATTCATCTTTCGTGCCTCCTGATGTTCATCAGATCTTCCGTACGAATTACGCCGGTGTCGTGAGTTGTCCAATAACCAATGCCAATTTCGGCAAAATGCTGCATCGCCTGAGTGGGCATTGCCGACTCGCGAGTTGGAGCATGAAAGAGTGCCTGCCCCTGGTAAGCTGCCGCCCATTGTGGTCCGCTGACGTGATACTTCCTGCGAGTCTCGGGAGAGTATCTCCCGCCACATGCCTTTAACAATCGCTGGACAAGGGATTGCTGGCAACTTCTCTGTTCTACTATTGCGTTGGTCATAAGTTCTTATCGATCCAGATCTCCGGCTTCGTCAAGGCTCTTCAGTAACAAATGAAAAAAGATCAAGCCACCATAATCTCTCCATTTCTTCAGAACCTTTTGCACACGCTCGTAGTCGAGCTTGTTCCTAAGCTGCAGCCAGCGTTCCAGGTTGTTTCGGGCACCGACGTCGTCACCGGGAAATACATTGATTCGTCCAAGACCACGAAGTAACACGTATTCCGCAGTCCAGCGCCCTACTCCACGCAGCGCGATCAAGCGGTCAATACATTGTCGATTGTCGAATCCGACGAGTTCTTCCAGATCGAGTTGCCCAGTTGCGATGGATTGCGCCGCCTCGATCAACGCACGGGCTTTGCTGCCGCTATATCCAAGAGGCCGGAGATCTGCTGGGTCCAGAAGAGCCAGATCCTCGGGGCGGGGGAAAGCGTAACTGCCTGGCTTGAAAGGCAGTCCGCAGCGTTCGGCAAGTCGATTGAGAAAAATGATCCCAACCGTCAGGCTCAGTTGCTGGCAGGTGATCCCATTGACCAGAGCTTCAAAGACGGTAGCGAAGCGCGGAGGCTTGAGTCCGCGAAAACGCATGGCCAACTCGTGCAGACGAGCATGCCTGGAAGAAAACTCGTGGAATTCCGAGAGGTCCTGCCTAATTCCCAATAATCGTTCCAGGGTGCTTGCAACTTTTTGCTTTGCCGCGTGAGGGAGACACTTACCAGTCACGGTGACGCCCAGCGTCTTTCCTCGCTGGGTTACAGCAACCAGCATCGGCCTGTCACGAATAACCAGGACTCGGCGGTAGGTTGTGCCGTTCCATGCGTCCACCGCGTTCATTGAGCGACGGCGTAATGCCCAAACAGTCAGATCCAATCGAAACGGCGCCGTCGGCCGAATGGAGAAGCGAATGAGGTCATGATGCGATCCCATCAAGGACTACTTTCTGGGCAGAGGGCGCTTTAGGAATCTTCAAGCGCAATGGCATTGTGGTGCTCGGTATGATGCGAACTGGAAATAAGCGTTAGCCGTCCCGTGTGCCATGCGCTTTATCTCCCTCCGGTTGCGTCCAACATCATCACGATGAGCAGAAGCGGCAAGTAAATCACACTGGCACGCAAAAGGTCGCGCGCATACCCTCGCGATTCCGCCGTTGTACGCGCCCTGGTGATACGCGAAAAACGAATGGTGTAGACGAGATAGTCGAGGCCGAGAAGGACCGCCGCGCCAAAGTAAATCTTTCCGGTGAGGTGCAAATAACAGGGAATGATGCTCACCGGAATCATCAAGATCGCGTAAAACAGCGCTTCCAGCACCGTCGACCTGCCATCTGGCTGCATCACCGGCAACATGCGGATGCCGGCCCGAGCATAGTCTTCCCGGTAGAGCCAGGCAATGGCCATAAAATGCGGGAATTGCCACACGAAGAGGATGGCAAACAAGGCTAGTGCCGGCCATTCAATGATGCCTCGCGCGGCCGTCCAACCCAGCAGGGGTGGCATCGCTCCGGGGAACGCCCCGATGAAGGTTGCTAGCGTCGTATAGCGCTTGAGCGGTGTATAGACAGCGACATACGTAAATGCAGTGAAGAGCGTCAGCCCAACCGTTACTGGATTAGTGAAATACACCAGGATCATCGCACCGGCAGCAAGACATCCCATCCCTAGAGACAGCCCGCGGAGCAGGCTAAAGCGCCCAGAGGCCAGCGGGCGTTGCGCCGTCCGTATCATCTTCGCGTCGCTCTTGCGCTCGATGACTTCATTCATCGCGCTCGCGCCACCGGAGACAAACCCTATCCCGAGGAGAGCCTGGAGCAAGCCCCAGTGAATGCTGGGAATGCCCGATTTCATCGATCCCAGGTAAAAACCCGCCCAGGCTGTTACGACCACCAATGAGGTCACGCGGACTTTGAAGAGTTCCTTTAGGTCCGCCACAAGGGCAGGCCGCGGCTTGACCAAGCTGGGAAGAACAGCAGCCGACGCATCCGAAACCGGCATCCCGACACTCCGTGCCTCTCCGAAATCGTTTCGCGCAAGGTTGGTTGTGGCCTCCACCGCAGGAGTCATAGGGACACCGTGCCTAGAAATGACTTGGGAGATTGTCGTAACCGGAATGTCCTTTTTGATCTCGAAAGCTGTGCCATGATGCACCCGCCTAGCCGGTTCGCGACACTGTGAACGATATTTTTGGGGGGGGAGCACTCCAGACGGCCCGCCGTCCCCGTCTGCACAGCCTAAAATTGCCCCCTTTACGATCTACATATGCAACACCACTTTTTGCCCCAGCACGCGGTAGACGGATTCCGTTGCCGACTGAACCACCATCCACGTATCTCGTCGGCGGCAGTAGCGAGATTCGACTCAGCATCGCTCTGACCCGTCGCGGCGTCCAATGTCTTTCCACCAGCCGGGACCAATGTTGGTGTGCGTGCTTCGCTAGCTGTCTTCCGCTCTTGACCAACCGCTCTGCGGACCTGGACACGACCAGTTCCCGATTCGCTTCACGGGCTACTTCGGGGGCAGATGGCGCACTAAGAATTCTTCAAGCGCGACGGCATTGTTGTGCTCGGTATCATGCGAACTGTAAATCAGAGTTACCGTACCATGGCGTGCAGCCTCAATGATTGGTTGCCACGCATCTGGATTGGTCTCAAGTTCGGCGAAATAGCGGTTGCGGAATTCATTCCACTTCTCTGGATCATGGCTGAACCATTTCCGCAGTTCCGCGCTGGGAGCCACATCCTTGAGCCAACCCTTAATTTCCAACGAGGTTTTCTTTATCCCCCTCGGCCACAATCGCTCGACAAGCAGTCGGGTTCCGTCCGTGCTGCTGTACGGGTCATACACACGTTTTATGTTGATCATCGCAGCCTCTCTCTAGTGGAGACGCCCGCCACTCTGAACATGCATCGTTTGATCCAAGCGCGGTTGAAAATTCAACCGCCATGTCGCAAATCGGTATCTTCCGATGTGAAGGGCACGGTTGAATCTCCCTAAGCGTCAAAGTTAGAACCCAGACCGGAAGACCTCAGTGACTTAAATCACATGTCTGTTATTATCGGCTTGCCTAGTACATCTAACTCGCAATGTATCTGAGATTGCGTGAAAAAAGATGGCGCCATGTCTCTGAACGTCACATGGCAGTCCTAGCGTGTGAAGTGATACGCATCATCGAGATTCAGTGCCCGGAATGGAGCCATCCCTAATGGCCGACTGAATAGTCAATGCTTAAACGGGGAATCGGCTTCGGCAAACTTGGGTCGATAGTCAGCAGTCGCGCACTGTGAGACAGGCAACAAGCACGCAGGTGGTCAGGCTTGCTCGCATGAAGCGCCATCAGAGGCTAAGAACAGGAAAGGCCACTCTCACTGGCAGCCTTTCCCTCATTCCGTCTTTAGGCCGTGTGCTTGCATTTGCCGCCGACCATCGAGTCACCGAAGATTGCACAATCATTCTCCCATCACCGGCTCTTCCTTGGCCGATTGAGGGTCCACACGAGGCGCCGCAGCGATAAATGTATCGAGTGGGATGAAGCCGTCTTGCGGCTTTTCGCCCAGAATATGCTCTCGGTACAAGAGCGCCATCTGCGCATTCTCAGCGTCCTGCTTAAGCTTCACATCACGTGCCTTCAGCTTCTCCTCGCGTGAGTTCTTGGCGATGCCCAGCTTGTCCAGTGTGTCATTTGCAGCGGCGTGCACATGCTCGTCATTGAGGACGAGAGTATGTTCGGCTCCGCTCATGCTGACCTTCTTGCCACCGGCGAAGATTTCGTGACGGCCAGTCTTCAAGCGATGAGGGATTGCCCTCTTGCCGTTCAGTTCTAGGCAGTGCAGCAAGCTAGGCAAATCGCGGTTATCTCCCCCATCCGGCATCACAAACCGTACCGGCAACTCGAGCAGGGCAAACAGATTCGAGCTGGCGTGAGCTACTGCCCATCCATCATCGATACGCGATGGAGCCGATATCGTCTCCTGTCCGATCCGGTAAAATGCGACACCATCGAGGTATCCTTGCCTGTTTCCGAAGAACTTCCGAAACTGCTCCGCCGGTGGAATCGTAGACCATGTATCGCTCTGGTAGCGTGTGTCCTGATGCAATGTGTACCCCGAACAGACACGATAACGCGACAGATGGCGTTCAGCGCACACACCGGGGGACAGGAGCGCGACACAATAGCTTAGGCCCGACAGCGCGGTTAACGAAAGAATGCACAGAGAGGCCGATCCACGCATCTGCGCGAAGGGGGATCTTTCCTGACAGCTCTGCCGCCTCAAGCAAAACGCATCCTGGTATGCCCCCATGCAGAAAGCCGTAACGTTTCGTTCTCCCCTCGAAGGTGCGCTGCCCATTGACAAGCATTCCCGCTGCACATACCACAGTTCAGATTGCCAGTCTTGTAACCACTCCGCACGCGCTTTGCCCGGTACCAACAAAGATGCACCGTGCAATAAGCCGAGATGGAATGCGCGAAGAACCAACTCAAGGGAAGGGATCATACTGACTTCCGCTCCTTCGCCGGGATCAATCGCTCCAGCAGTGGATAGCGCTTCCGTGATGCCTGAAGCGTCGCCATTCCGGCCGCAGTCAACTCAAAATATTTTCTGGGTGGCCTCTGCTCTCCATCCGCGATCGATTGCCGTTCCCATCGCGAGCGGACCAGCTCGTCTTCCTCCAGCCGTCGCATCGCCGGATAAACGGTTCCGCTCGGCAGGCCGGTCATCGCCATGATGCTGAAGCCATAGACAAATCCGGCGTCGATCGCCTGAAGGATAATTGCTGTCGAATGCCTGAGCTTCGACTCTGAGGCCATGGCACATTTTACCTATGTAGAAATCTACTTGACAAGACCGTATGCCGAAGTCTACATAGGTTAGGTGAGTTGAGCCAACTTCAGGAGATGGCATATGAAAAGAATTCTGTCGTGGGTAGTAGTCTTCGGCGTCATGCTCGGAGCGTTGCTGCGCGCTCAACAAGGCGCTTCCATGGGATCCGCGAAAACTGCAGATGCATCCCCGCACACCGTGCAATTGGTTACGGTCGAGAAAGATGTCAAGTTGGAGGTGCTCGATTGGGGAGGCACCGGACGCGCGTTGGTTTTGCTCGCAGAGCTGGGGGACGATGCGCACGAATTCGACAGTCGGAGGTTCCTCTCGCCGCAGCATCGCAGGTTACAGAAACCACGTTGTGAGACGGCTGCGTCTTGTGATGCAAATCTATGTCACATTGAACTCTCTGAGCAGCAAAAGGGTCGTTGGATGGATAGTAAGGTCCCGGATAATCCGTAGGGGTAACTCCCCTACAAAAAGCATGAACCCACCTATCCGTAGTGCTTCTGATTACAGCGGGTGGACTTGAACAACTGAACCGCGGCGGCGGTGGCGGAATATTCTGAGCTGGAGTCGGTCCGTCGAATATAAACTTGAGGGCGTCGTAGATCTTGCCTAAAATGGCATTCGTACCATCGCCGATGGTATTCCAGACATCGTGACCAGGGGTCGGAGTCCAACCAATCTGCCCCATGCGCCACCAACCCGCCCAGTTAGGATCGCTTGACGGCGGGCCAATGTCGACGTAAACCTCTCCACCTTCACCAGGAGCGTCAGAGTTTCCGCCTCCATTCCACGCTTTCAAATAAGAAGCGTCATAAGCCTTAAACGCTACGTAGTTACCGGGTAGGCCATAGTCTTTTCCCATGATCATAGTCCAAGTTGATTCTGCGCCGATATCGTGAATCATACGGACACGATGATTAGAGCTACCTCCCGGGTGGCGCCACATGTAATAGCCGTTTCTATAATTCTGCAATGCGACTTGATGACTACTGGAATCGCCCACCGTCCAAAGCCACCAAGACTCCTCTTGATTGACCTGCTGGTTATTAGCGTGCATTACTCCGTCGCCACCGACACTACATGTGCACTGCAGTTTGTCGTTATTTGCGCTACTCAGTGCAATCAGTGCCTTTTGGACGTTACCTTGCGCGAAGGAAAGAGGTTGAGACCCCATAAACACCAGAAGCCCGACAATTGATAGAATCCATGCCATCTTTCTATTTCTCTTGAGAATCTCCTGCTTCATTCCATCTCCTCAGATAAAACGCCACTGAAACCAATGCGAGCTGACACGGATGCAATATAGGCAATCAAACATTGCCTCTTACCGAAGACTGCAGCGGGTGTTCCGGCAGCTTACGCCAGCACGTGACTTGATGCAATGTCGTTCTGACATGAACCTGGAAATAAGTCACAATCCAAAAGCGGAACCCCGATACCTTTTGGCCGCCTCCTGAGTAGTCGCGTGGTCTACGCGTTTGATCAGCTCATCCGAGTCAACAGCCGCTCTAGTACCGGACTGCTGCCCTGCAGACGCTTACATGCCCAAGGGGTCACAACAGAAAGGACCACTATTGGTAATGAAAAACGAGCTTCTCGTCTGTCAGCCGCTCAGCGTGGCGGCATATCGGTTTATCCAGCATTTGCCGCGCGAAAAGCAGGCCATGGAAATGACAGAGTATGGAAAGCATGGAAAGCATGGAAAGCATGGAAAGCCATGAAGCCGGCTTCCCACCCTTCCCACACTCTTTGGAAATCCCTTCGGGATTCCCACATTCCCACGGCCTCGACGACTGGATATATGTTTTCTGGTGCCCCCTCAAGTCGAACCATCGCCACCGCAAGGGGCTTGTAACGGATGTCTCAGGTCCACAACGTAACGCATGTCCCGGTACACTCACCTCTGAGGAAGGCTTGGTTTCCTTGCTGGGCGCGGAGCGCATGAGATCGCACTTCGTCATTGCTGTTGCAATGGGGCCGGCGTTGCGGGCAGGAACCGAGGTCGTTACGAAACTCAATTTAGGAGACGCTAGAGGGAGGCAATGGTCACTCGGATTGAATATCGAAGAACACAATTACCTCGATAATGGTGCCGGCCGGCACCAAACGATATGGAGGCATGATTGGGCCGACACGCCGGAATCCCAGCGGAGGAACCCAGACGAGCGCGATGGGCGGCGCTTAGATTCTGAGGCCGGGAGACCCTGCATCTGCCTCCTGGAAGTCCCCCAGGTGCCACTAGCGTGGGCACAGTTGCTAAAATACAAGGGGTCTCGCAGATGATCATTATCGTCTGGTAGTCAGTGTCATCGGAGCTGCCATGGACGGACGCTTTCTATTTGTTCCGCTGATCTTTTGCTGCTCGCTCGCGCTTTCGCAATACGGAGCTCCTCCCGGCCAATCGCCCGATCAGACTGCCACGCAAACAATTCCCGTGTTTTCGGGATCTTTTCTCGCCGCTTCGGCTCAGTCACAGCCCCAAAACCAGGCGCCGGCAAACCAACCCTACACAATTCAGGCCAACTCGCGCGTGGTCCTGACCGACTTAACGGTCACCGACCGCAAAGGGAATCCGGTACACGGACGAATCGGCATTCCGTATCTTCGACAATAAGAAGCTGCAAACGATTGCCACATTCGAGGAGCATGCCGGCACGCCTGCGGTGAAGCTGATGCCGGCGAAAGTTAGGGACTACACGAAATCTCCGCCTCCGGAAATCTCCGCATCTGCATAAGATGCGACCGAGCAAGCTCCTGCAACTACAACCCCTCGGCGTTGTGAAGACCCGTCAATTCTCGCTTTCCATACACCCAATAAAAGCCGGCCGGGACCAAAAAAACAGAAAGCGCAACAGAGACCAGCAACCCTCCCACGAGAGCGCGCGCTAGGGGAGCATAAGACTCGCTGCCTTCTCCGAGCTTCAGAGCCATTGGCAGAAGTCCAATGATCGTCGCCAGCGAGGTCATAAGAATTGGCCGTAAACGCACGCAACAGGATTCGATCACTGCCTCGGCCACACCTTTTCCTTCGCTCCTGAGGTGGTGTGCAAATTCGACGATGAGAATGCTGTTCGACATTGTGATTCCGGCCAGCATGACCACTCCCATCAGTGACATGACGTTCATCGTTGTCCCTGTAAGCACAAGCGTCACCAGGACACCGATGATGCCAGGAGGCAACGCCAGGAGAATAATCAGCGGATCGATGAACGACCGGAACTGCGCCACCAGGATGAGGTAAAGGAGAATCACGGAGAGAATCAGCCCGACGCTGAAGCTGCGGAACGAAGCGTGCATGGCCTCCGCGCTTCCATGCACGGTGACCGTCACGTTTGCGGGTACATGCAATGCGGCAAGAACCTGCTGCACCTTGTCGTCGGCGCTCCCAAGATCCTCGGTCGCGGGCCGCACATAAATATCCAGCTTCCGGCGAATTTGATAGTGGTCGACTTCGGTGGGAGCCCGCATCGGCTCAATACTCGCCACCATCCCTAAGCGGGTCGGCTGGTTTACACCCTCTGCGTGCAAAGGAATGGATTCGAGATCCTGCACCGTGCGGATCTGTGTTTCCGGATACTGGACCGTAAGGAAGTAGTTATTCCCGTTTTTGTTGTCGATCCATAGGTTGGGAGCGATCATCTGATTCGAAGTCAAAGACGTAATTACGTTGTCCAGAACTTCCTTCTCCGTCAGGCCAAGCTTGGCAGCATGGAGTCGGTCAACGTCGACTCGAAGTGATGGGTAATCGAGGTCCTGGGGGATGAATACATCGGCGATCTTCGGCGACCTTCGCAATTTGCTCGCAATCTGTTGGGCAACCTCGTTGTCTGCGGCAAGGTTGGCGCCTGAGATCTGGATATCGATCGGCGCAGGCGCGCCCATGTTGACGACTGCATCGACAAGGCTGCCGGTTGAGAAATACGGAGATAATTCCGGCATCTGTTCGACGAGCAGGCGCTTGATCGTGCGGATGTATTCGTAGCTGCCGATGCGATGGTTAGGCGTGAGACCCACCTGGATGAAACCCGTGTGCATGGCCGCATTCGGCGTGTAGATGGCGGAAAATCCGTTGTCCACGCCGATATTGTCGACAATGATGCCAAGGTCCTTCGGCGCTATGCGCTTCCTTGATGATCTGCTCGGCCTTGGCAAACTCCTGCTCCGTGACACCCAGCCTGGTTCCAGAGGGAGCCTTAATGTTGATGACGAACTGTCCAGCATCGGTCTGCGGGAAAGTAAGAGAAGCCGAGAAACGCATAAAGCGACAGGCTAATCACAAACACGACTGCGAAGGCGGCTAGCACGCCAATGGGGCGCAACAAGACACGCTTCACCAATACTTCGTAGCGGGCGAGCATTTGCTCGAAACGGGTATTAAAGGCCGCATTGAACCGCGTCTGCCCATCCGGGCTGGTTCCGCTCAGAGTTCGTGCCTCTCCGGAATCCGTCTCGGACAGATGTTCCGGATTGATCGATCTTCAAATAGCGCGAGCAGAACAGCGGCACAACGGTCATAGCGACGATGTAGGATGCAGCCAGCGAAATCACCACGCGATACTGCCATTGCCGTAAAGAGGAACTTGCTCACGCCTTCGAGCAGAGTGACGGGGAAGAATACGACCGCGGTGGTCAGCGTGGAAGCGAGTACTGGTAGCGCAACTTCCCGTCCTCCATTTTCCGCTGCGACCCGCTGCGACTCGCCCATCTCAAGATGTCGGTAGATGTTTTCAAGCACCACAACCGAGTTGTCAATGAGCCGCGACAGAGCGAGCGCCAGACCGCCAAGCACCATGCTGTTGATGGACGATCCGTTCATCTGGAGAACGATGAATGTTGCCAGCACCGAGAGCGGAATCGAGAAAAAGACAGCGACTGTGGCGCGCAGGCTGCCGAGAAATACGAGAATCATGACGCATGTAAGGAACAGCCCAATGCCGCCCTCATGCAGGAGCGTCTCGATGGCTGTCTTGACGAATTCCGACTGATCGAAGACAACGGACGTATGCATGGCCGAGGGTACATCGACGAGATGTTTGAGCATCGTTCGGACGCCGTTGACTACAGAGATCGTATTGGAATTTCCGCCTTGCTTCAGGACGGGAAGATAGACGGAGCGCTGCCCGTCAACATGCACAACATTGTATTGGAGAGCGTGCGCATCCTTGAGCTGTCCCACATCGGACATCAGAACAGGGTTCTCCCCGTTCATCTTGATCGGATATTGCGCGGCATCCTTGAGATTGAACTGTGCGTTCGAGTAGATGTCGTAGTCGAGATTGCCGATCTTCACATCGCCGGCGGGCAGAACAAGATTCGACTGGTTCAAGTGCCCGAACCACGTCCATCGGGCTCAATTGCCGCGCCTCCAGCTTGTACGGATCAACGTAGAACTGAATCTGCCGCCACGGACCGCCGAAGGGCTGGGGAATCGAGGCGCCGGGAACACCTGCAAGCTGGTTGCGCACAAAGTTCTGGGCGACGTCCTTCAGAGCTCCATCACTCATCCCGTCGCCATTCATGGTGACGAGACAAACCGGCAGGCTTGATGCATCGGACTTGAGCACGACCGGAGGAAAAGTACCCGGAGGAAGATCCTTCATGTCGGAGACAGCCAGATTGGCAATTGTAGCGGCATCGGTATCCGCGTTCGTATCGGGCTGAAAATAGACGCGAATAATGCTGACGCCATTGAGCGATCGCGACTCGATGTGGTCGATGCCGCTGGCGAGGGTGAAAGAAGCGCTCAAGATGATAGGTGATATTGCCCTCGACCTGTTCAGGTGGCATGCCCGAGTAGAACGTTGCGACGATCACCACGGGCACATTCATCGACGGAAACATGTCCACCGGCATGCGCGCGATACTGCTGACGCCAAGAACCAGAATGATCAGGCAGGAGACAATAATGAGATAAGGCGTGCGAATTGCAAAACGAGACATTAGAAGATCCTTGGCAGTGGAGCTGGGCCGCCCATTTTTACTCGAAGCGCGGTTGAACTTTTTCGCCGTCCTGAAGTCCTGAATGGTTTCCCAGGATGACTTCTTCTCCTGGTTGAATGCCGGAGACAACCTGCACGAATTGCGGAGTCTGAATGCCTGTGCTGATGCTCCGGACATGGACTATACCGGCAGCATTGACAACGTAGATCTTGCTTGCTGCTCCCATTTGCCGTCGATGGCGCCAACGGCAACGGCGATGGCGTTGGGCACGTCTGCCAAACTCAATTGCACTTGCGCATACATACCTGGAATAAGATCGAGCTTAGGGTTTTTCAGATCGACCTCAGCCGTCATCGTGCGCGTGGAGGCCTGCACACGATCGGAAAAGCGAGTCACCGTTCCGGAGAGAGATCGATTCAGCGCCGACACTCGTGACGGTTACCGGCTCACCGGCGTGGATGGTTCCGACAAAGGCTTCAGGTACTGGCAACATCAGGCGAAGCACATCGTCCTCTGCAACGTGAACGACCGGCATGACCTGCGTATTGGAGGAAGTGCCCGCCTGGATCATGGCGCCGTCACTTGCATACCGTTGAGTGATCACGCCGTTTAGAGGTGAAACAATTCTGTGTGTATTCAAAGAGAGCGTTCTCATGATCGAGCGCGGCCTTGGCGGCCTGTAGACGGCTGATGCCGATGCCTGAACGTTCTGCTCCGCCGATGCGACCTGCGCTTCTGCCTCAAGATCGCGGGAGTGAGCCACATCGACTTCCTGCAATGGCACGAGACCAGGCTCCTTCTTCGAGACATCGAGAATGCGTGTGTAGGAAAGGTGGGCGATTGACTCTGCAGCTACGGCGCGTTTCCGGTCCTGCTCCGCTCCCGACTGCTCTGCGCCTGCCGTCTGAACGTCCGCCTTAGCGCGCTGCAGGTCATCTTGCAGCTCGGGAATTTCCAACACACCGATGAGTTGACCGGCTTTCACATGATCGCCAATGTCCACCAGCATGTGCCGTATATATCCGGCTTCTTTCGCCATGACGTCAACTTCGTAATAGGGCTCCAACTCCGCGGTCAAGGTCACATCGTTGCGCATATCCATGCGCACTGCACGGCTGGCTGGAACTACAGGAACCTCCTGAGGAGCAGCGCTCGTTCTGGTCGTGCATCCGCTACACGCTATCGTCGCGCCCAGCAGCGCAGCCGCCCAGAGCTCTTGCCTAACAACTGTTGCCACGCTGTTCTCCTCAACTGTCAATGCAGATTGCCCATCGCGAATTGAAATGCCGTCATCGACCGCAGGTAATCGAAACGGGTGGTTGCCGCCGTAATGAGGGCCGATGTCTGGTTCAACTCCGCCTGATTGAGTTCCACGATGCTGCCCAGGCCGGCATCGTACCTGGCCTGCGCCAGCCGCATGGCGACATTGGTTTGATCAACCAGCCGCTGCGTCACGCCGATTTGAAGATATGCGTCACGCGCATCCGCCCAGGTCATGCGCACGTCACGGACAATCTCGACCTCGCGGAGAGAGGCATCTTTGTCTGCCGCCTTTGCTTCCAGCTTTGCGGCGGCGGCACGCGCCGAATACAAGCCGCCGTTAAAGATCGGGACATTGATGTTCACGCCGAGCGCGCCGTAGTCGCGATGGACGGTCGAGTCGTGGATGGGAACCTCACCACCTGCAGCCAATGCATTCACCGTGGGATAATTGACATCTTTTTCCGCGCGTGCTTCATGCATTGCTGACTCGACATGCAGCTTCAATGCCTTCAGGTCGGGTCGATCGGCAATCGCTTCGTTGATGTAGCCTGCCGGAGCGGCATCTGGATTCGCCGGCAGTGGTTCATCTGCGAGTGTGTAATTGGCCTCGCCTTCTTCTCCCATGGCGGCTGCGAGCTGCGCCTGCGCCTTTTGCACGCTGCTTTCAGCGCGAACGAGGGCCAACTCCGCCTCAGAGACCATCACCTGAGCGAACTGTACATCGAGAGTCGATCGCAATTGACTCTGAGCGAGCGCCGTGAGTTGCCGCAGCGTAACCCGTCTGAAATCGAGAACTGCCTGCGCCGTCTTTCGGACGCTCTCCGCAGCCTGAGCCGCAAAATAAGCTTCCTGGACTTGCATCAAGACTGACTGGCGGATACTCTCTTCATCCTGTCCCGCGGCTTTCGCCTCTAAGCGTGCGAACTGCACCAAGTTCGAGGTATGTCCGAAATCAGTGACCATCTGAACCAGGGACGCCCCTCCCGCGGCACGCGTGGAAATACTCGACGTGGTAAGCGCTCCGGCAGCTACCGCGCTATCGTTATTGGCTTCAACAGCAGTGAGGTTCCCGTATGTTTGCGGAAAGTATGTGGCCCTCGACTCCGTAATTCTCTTGTCTGCAGCTTGTACACGATACTGCTCTGCGAGAAGACGAGGCTGATTTGTGAGCGCACGCGTTTCGGCATCCGACAGAGTAAGAACAACGGTATGATTCTGCGCCGCAGTCGAGCTTGCGGATTCTATTCCGGCGTCATCCTGCAGAAGATTGGCCAATTCACTGAATGGCACAACCTTTCCAGCTGGCGCTGTCGGCATTGTGATCGATTGTGCGCTTGCCGCGAACTGGGCGCTCGTTATTGCTGAAAGGCAGAACACCATTCCGTACAAAAACGGTCTCATGCGTTTTTGTCCTCCCTATGGCGAGTCTGGCTTACCTGTACGATGTGAGCGATACTCGTCGCCTGAACTTCAATAACTCCGTCCGTCACGAGCTGGATCAGTTTGGGCATCAAGGCATGTACAGTTCGCTCGGACTCAAGGAATTCGACCCTTATCGGTAGATGTTCGCCACTGCCGCCAGGGGCACCATGGGTATGGATTCGGTGATGAGAATCCGAATCCCGAATGTCCTCGCAGCACGGTTGCTCCCGAAACCCCCTCGGCAAAGAGGAAGGCGACACTCTCCAGGTGAAGATAGTCCGCCGCGTAAGCTGCATCTTCATTCAGATGAATTATGACCTTTTGGGCGGCTCCAGGCGTGAGCATTCAGCGGTCCTCAGCGGTGATCTACTTCGCCTCATTGACCTGGAGAAGGGCTGTGCTTCCCGCATAGAGCTTTATCGAGCGGCCACGCACTGCGAGCGTGAATGTCCCGCTGCCGTCCTGGCCGTTGTCAGGCATATAGTCGCGCGCAAGTCCGTACACTCCACATGCGTCAGGCGAGAAGATTGCCACGGATTGCTCAGTGTCTGTTCCTTCGCAATGGAGCGATGTTCCGGGCCCGGAATATCCGGATGAAATCAGCCTTGCGAAGACCCCATTCTTGCGGTTGTATCCGATCGCATCGCCGTCATCCGATTGGATCATCTTGTCCAAGGGCGAAAAAGTGGTTCCCCCAATGAGAGTCATCACTCCAAGGTGATCCGTGTCGTCGGTGCTGTGCGGATAGGCTGCGTCCCTCGAATCGATCGTGCTCGCGATCGCCCGAACCGACAGATTGACCGGAATCACGGCATCGCCCTTCTGCAGCTTGTCAAAGTGAATCGAAATGAGCGAGGGTTTCTGGTGTGCGTATGGCGCCGGATCGAAATGAAATGCCTGGACGGCAACGACGTGACCGACAATGACGCTCCCTTTGGCGATGCTTTCGCCTCCCGGAAGGACGATGACTTGAATGGTCTTCGCAGTCACCGTATCCCCAACCTTCGTCTTCTTCGCGTCCACAGAGTGCGCGAAACGGACAGGGATGGCTGTGGACTGGGGCAAAGCCTGGCACTGCGCAGGCGCCGTTGCGGCGATGGCGCACAGGGCAAGACTAGCCATTCCCAGAGCGAAGATTCCAATCTTCAAGGCAAGCATTTTCTGCATTTCCAAAACTCCTTAGCGTGGGGTTTGCGCCCGGCTCCCTGATCAGATCACCGAGTAACCTTAAGGAATTCTGAAGTTTGTCTGAAGTGTTGGCATTGCGGTGATCATGGCGCGCTTCCTGGGATAAAGTTTGAAGTGTGAGCGCAGTGAGCAATGACCGGTCCGAAAATGTCTTGCGAATTCTCGTCATCGAGGACGAACGCAAGCTCGCCGGCGCAATCGCCGAAGGATTGGAAGGAAACGGATATGAGGTCGCGCTCGCCGACTCCGGAGAAACCGGAATCAGACAGCTGCGCAACTCCGCATTCGATCTCGTTCTCCTCGATGTCATGTTGCCGCGACAGGGTGGTCTTGAGACGCTCCGCGAGATGCGTCGAAGCGGATTTCGAACTCCGGTCCTGATACTCACTTCGCGGGGATCTGTGGATGACCGCGTCCGCGGCCTCGATGCTGGAGCCGACGACTACCTGGTCAAGCCCTTCGCCTTTCCCGAACTCCTCGCGCGTGTTCGAGCGTTGCATCGAAGGGCACATCTGGAAACGACATCGGTGCTCCAGCTTGCAGACCTCAGGATGGACGTAAAGCGGGCGTGTGGCAACACGTGGAAACATGACACTGGATTTGACCGGCCGCGAATTTGACCTTCTTGAATATCTGCTTCTCAACAGTAGCTCTGTCGTATCGCGAGAGATGGTGGCCCGCGATGTATGGAAAACTACGGTCCGCTACACCTCGCTCGACAACGTAATCGATGTGCATATCGCCCGAATCCGGAAAAAGCTTGACGACCCGTTTCCCGTAAAGCTGTTACACACCGTTCGTGGGCTGGGCTTTGTTCTTCGCAACTCGGAGGAGAAGTAGTGCGCCTTAGGCCCAGGTACATTCGCGCCCGGCTCACGCTTTGGTACATCGGCATCTTCGCTGTCGTGCTTGGAGTCTATATCTGCGGCGCGTGCGTACTCCAATACTGGCAGCTAAGCGATCAGCTTCACCACGCCGAGATAGAAGACCTTGAGACAGTTGAAGGTCTGCTCTACTTCGGCGCCGATGGCCGTCTTCTCCTCCACGAGGACTATCACAGCCATCCTCAATCGAGGCTTTTGCTCGACCGATACATGGAGGTGCTGAGCCCGGACGGTCAGGTGCTCTTTCGAAACGAGCGCCTACGCGACATGAATTTGGGTGGCAAACCAACTCCTCGCGAAGGAGATGTGGGCTATGAGTCAAGGAGATTGCGGCTAGCAGACGGAACGCCAGTCCTCGCAATTAGCCACCTCCACTTCTTTCGGGGAAAGCCTCTTCTGATCAGGCTGGGCTACAGCACAGGACCTCTTAGGTCGCGCCTTTTTGAGTTCATTGGGTTGCTGCTGCTCGCCATGCCTGTTGCCTTGGTCGCGGCGGGTTTTGCCGGCTATCGGGTTGCGGGCAAGACGCTCAATCCGCTCGAACAGATGGCACGCCAAACCGAGCAGATTACGGCGCGGCGGCTCAGTGAGCGAATCCCCGTGGAAAATCCCAATGATGAGTTGGGACATATGGCTCGCGTGCTTAATGGGCTACTCGCGCGTCTGGAGGAGTCCTTCGAAAAGCTTCAACACTTTACGTCCGACGTATCACACGAATTGCGCACGCCTCTGGCTGCGATCCGCAGCGTCGGCGAGGTCGGTTTACAGGAGGACCACAATACCGAAAAATATCGGGACATCCTTGGCAGCATGCTTGAGGAGGTAGCGAGGCTTACCTCGATGATCGACACACTATTGACCATCGCACACGCCGATTCGGGTGCGATCGAGCTGCACCGAACCGTCTTTCCGATTATGGATCTGGTGCAGGAATCGGTTGGAGTTGTTGGAGTTCTCGCCGAGGACAAAAAACAAACGATTTCAGTATCTGGAGAAAATCAAATTTCCGTCTTTGCCGATCGCAGTTTCCTTCGCATGGCGGTGATCAACCTTCTTGACAATGCAGTGCGGTATTCGCCAGCGGGGAGCGTTATCCGACTCAGTTTGTCAGATAACAAGAATGTCTCTCATCAACCGCAGCTTGTGGAACTCGCTCTCGAAGATGAAGGCCCCGGAATCCCCGAAGACAAAGCAGCCCGGGTCTTCGACCGATTCTATAGAGTCGACGAAGGTCGCACTCGGGACGCGGGAGGAGCTGGCCTCGGACTAGCAATCGCCAAATGGGTTGTTGAAGCACATGGAGGTACGATCAACTTGAAGCCTCGCTTACCCAAAGGGTCTGTGTTTTGTATCCGGCTGCCGATCGCATAAGTCGTTTGATCTCTGTACTCATCAGTCATCGAGGACAATGCCGCGAACGCTCCGTAGTCTGAATTGAGGACTGCTGAGCGCTTCACCCTTCCCTCGCTGCGGTCGAGCGATCTGTTTCCTTCCCGGAGCGCACTGTAATCCTCAAAGTTAAACAAATGTTGGGCCTGCGGGAAGAGGCAAGACGAAGGCATTCGGCCGTTCCACCGATGACTTCGTGGGGCAGCACGTCCCAACGATGCCGAGAATTTGGCCGTGAAATTGTCACATACTCTGCTATAGTAACTTTCTACAAAGTAGTAATTACGGCCGGCTTGGCGGCGTTGCCCTAGTCTGGCGACCAACAGTGACCTCAGTCCGTCCGCGTGTTTCATTCTTTGCGAGGCAACTTACAAGAAAAGGGGGGCCGCCCTGACTCGAATTTCTTTTCACCAAAAACTTGAAAGACTCCGCGAGCGCCTGCTCGAAATGGCGGGTCTTGCAGAACAAGCAGTTCAGTTTGCACTTGACGCACAGTTGGCTGCAGACCCTGCAACTCTCTTGAGAATGCGCCGTAACGAAGTTGCCATCAACTTCGCCGACCGCGAGATCGATCAGATGGCGATGGACCTTTTGGCGATGGAGCAGCCGATGGCCCGTGATCTCAGGTTCATTCTTGCCGCCATCAAGATTAACTCCGACTTGGAGCGGATCGGCGATCAATCCATGGCGATTGCCCTGCTCGGTGAAGAGTTAGCGCAAGACCAGCGGTTCGCGTTGCCAGTGGACATTCCGCGTATGGCGGGGCTTTCCATCGCCATGTTGCGCACCGCGCTCGATGCCTTGACCCGGAGCGACGCTGAACTTGCGGCAACGGTGCTCGCAATGGACGATGGGGTTGACGAAATGAATCGCCGGTTCAAGCAGATCCTTCTTGAGTGCATCTTGCAAGATTCAACGGCCGCGCACGCAGCCGTGAATCTTTTGTTCATCGCAAGAAACCTGGAACGGATCGCCGATCACGCGACGAATATGGCGGAAGGTGTCATTTTTTGGGTTCGCGGGGCCGATGTTCGCCACGGTTGGGAGCGGCAAGCGGGTTAGCGAATTCAACTTTCCCGATGGCGCCGCTGACCTGCGCGGCCGTGCGATTCAGAGGGATTCTGTCGCTATGCGTCAATGTGAACGTTGCTAGCTGTCGTCGAGAAATGCCCGGGATAGCTGGATAGACAAAGAGAGCCTCGAGGGCGGCCGGGACGAAGATTGATTTTCCTCCATTTGCTGTAACCGCCCATTTTGAAATCGGGCCTCCAGTCCTGATCCGGATGCTTCCAGAGAACGACCATCTTCAACGTGGAAGAGCCGTTTGAAGACTTTTTCCTCGCGGCAGGTGGCTATTTTCAGCGCGTTTCTTTTCGGGGAAGAACGGTTGCGGTCTTCTTGTGGCTAGGACCGCAGCCGCGTGGATCAATGAGAGAATAGCCGTCTCCGCGGCGGGTTAGCAATCGGCACGGCCGATCGGGATCCGGTTCTATCTTAGTGCGCAGGCGCCGTACGTACACATCCACTACACGGTTGCCTTCAAGGATTTTATCGGTCCGCCATAGTTCGGTGATCAACTTGTCGCGGCTGATGACTTGGCCTGGACGCTGCATTAAATAAACGAGAATAGCAAATTCGGTGGCAGTCAGAGTTATCGCTCTGCTGTCAACGCAGACTTCCCGAGCATCTAGATCTGCCAAGAGCGGGCCCAAGCGAAGTATCTGGTGCGTTGCGCTCCGCCACGCGAATTTCGCAGCACAGAGTTCACCCGCGCGATAAGCTCCCGGGTGCTGAACGGCTTGGTGATGTAATCGTCAGCACCCAGCTCGAGCGCCTGCACCTTGTCGCTCTCTCCGACACGCGCCGAGAGCATGATCTTCCGTATACCTTGCGTAGACTTCTGCTCTTCGAGCAAGCGCAGGAGGTCTATTCCATCTTGGTCGGGCAACATGCCGTCGAGCAGAATTAACAACGGGGCTTGTTCCACCGCAGCTTCCGCCACTCCTCTAGCGGCATGAAAACTCCTTGTTTGGAAGCCACAGCGGGTCAAGACGTCGGAGACGAGGGAGGAAATGTCTCGATCATCTTGCACAATAAAAATTAACCCGGAGGCGCCTTTCCCTTGAGTTGCTATATCGATCTCGTTCTCCATAGGCTTTGACTGTAGCTTTGAGAGCTATGTGGCGTAAATTGTTCGGCACTATTCCGGCTGCGGCTCAAGCGGCGTCAGGCTGATACGGCCTTTGCCCTTCTTTGTGGTGACGGTCCTTACCTGAGGATCGGTCGGCAGACTGGCATCGAAGGCTGTGAGCGCCGTCTCCATCTTTGTGCGAAGACCTTCCACAAATGTCCGCGCCTCGCGCGGCTGATCGAGCGCCGCATAATATTCCTCCCGCCGGAGGTCGAAGTCTTGTGGCAGATCCTCGTCGGGATTACGGAACCGGTAGGCGCCCTTGACCCACACCTCCTTGCAGCGCAGCTTTTCGCGCAACGTCGTCAGCACGCACCATTCATACGAGATTCGGTTGATCGCTCCGCCGTGTTTCTCGTCCCGTACCAGATGCCTCCAGTCGTCGTCTACGACGCCATCGAGGGGCACCTCTTCGCTGGCGGGAAATACCATCGTCTTGCGTCCACGGTATTTGTAAAGAAGAGTGAGGGCATCCATGATGGGGCGGCGCCGGTCATTGTTGCACTGGAAAGACAAGACATCGAGCAGGGCTGGCACGATCCGGCAGTAGTGGTGGCTATAAGCGGCGCGGGTCACCGACTTCACTTGCTGTTCGTGCTTTTCAACTGCCTCGACCTCCTCAATCAACTGTTCCAATGTCTTCTCGCCTACGGCGGGATAGATGACTTCCTTCACCACGCCGTCCGGCTGCTCCTTGGCCGCCTTGGCCAGCTTGTACAGCAGCCTGGCCTTGCCGACGATCTTCTTGGCAAACTTCAGCAGTTCGATGTCCACCTTCTCCTCGGTTTTCGCGCTTACACGGTGCGCGAGGCGAATCAACAGCTCGACCAGGGTGTCGGTGATCTCCCGCTCCCGTTGCCAGCAAAGCGCGGCCAGCAAGACGTGACGGACTTCGGTTGGGTGACGGCGCAGCTCGCGCGGAGGCTCACTTGCCGCCCGCTGCCGATAATGCGTAACTAACTTGGCGGGCACGTCGCTGAATAGTCCTTCGTGCAGTTCCAAGGCTCGGAGCTGACGGAGTTTGGCAATCTCATCCAGTACTGTCTCGACGCTCGCCACGCCGGCGTCGTCCTTCACTGCGGCAAGCTCGGAGCGAATGGGGAACAGGAGTATCTGGTCTGCATCGACGGGTTGTCCTGGCGCCTGGGTATTGACCAGCGCATCCAAAGCACACCGCGTTGCAGGCGAAAGGCGTGCGCCAATGTCCGCCACCAGCTGCTGTTCGCGAAGCCCCAGCGCCATACGCAACAACCGGCGAAATCGATCCGTCGCCGGCGGCTCCAGACGCTGCGCACGCAAATGCCCGTAAGCGGCGATCTTGAAGGCCTCCGCATCGGGATCGGGCAAGAGCACGCGCTCTTTCAACCAGGCGAGGAAAGTCGGCTCTTCGTCAGTGCGGAAGGGCCGGAAACCGCAGTGTTCGCGAATCTGGGCACGTTGATGGCGTTGGGTGCGCTCGCTCCACTCACCCTCAAAGTAGGCTTCGGGCGATACTCCGACCTGACCGGCGAGATGGGCCACGATGCTTCCGGTTACTTCCTCGCGCCTATCAGGAAATCGCCCCTCAAATTGAAATGTTTTGAGCAGGACGGCAAATCCCAGCCGCGTGGCTCCTGCCTTGTTGGCCAGCAACTCGCGTTCGTCATCAGAGAGAGTCCAGTGCTGCGCGAGTTCGTCCAGGTGCCAGTCTTGTTTCATGGAAGATAGATTAAGGATGCGCCGTGGCCGGGAACCTACGGCTTTCGTCTCCCGAGGAGAATATCCAAACCAAGGTCAAAGTCGCTCTTGGATAATACGGTCTCGATCGTGCGTTTCTTCAACTCCTCCGCCAGGGCGAGGATTGCCTTGATGCGCTCCCGGATCGTGGGAACCTGTGCAGCGAGCCGCTCCACCTCCCGCCGCTGGACACGATCGAGTTCCAACTTCTTCCAGCGGCAGAGCTGCTCTTCGTACAGCCGAAGATCGCCGGCCTGATCGGTGTAAGCCTTGATGACACGGTCAACGGTGTAATCGTCGAGCACATGCGGTTTCGACCGGCAGGATTCGAGGTTGGCATATTGCTTTTCCGTCTCGTCGAGCAAACCGTCAACCATCGAACGGATCAATGACAGCGACTCGATCGGCTGCCAGTGGATGTCCGCCCAGGATTTCTCCGTCATGGGCAAGCTCCTTATGTCCAATGTGAGTGATTTCCAAACTGCGTAGAATAAGGATACTGCGAATTATTAGTCCGATTTGAGGCGCCTGTGGCCACTCTAAAGCACCCGCCGAAGCAGAAACCGCGTGGTCAAACTGCAAAAGCGAAATCCCTCGACCACCTGAATCTCTCGACCACCCAGATCTATGCCGAAACCAGCATCCAAGCGCTCGGCGACAACTATCTCCGCGCCTTGGGCGGCAATAACCGCACCCGGCAGCATGCCTGACCGGCGCTACTTTGCCGAAATTTCGACCTTCGCTAGGTTAAGGCCAATATGGCGGAAGGTGTCATTTTTTGGGTTCGCGGGGCCGATGTTCGCCACGGTTGGGAGCGGCAAGCGGGTTAGCGAATTCAACTTTCCCGGTGGCGCCGACCCGCGCGGCCGTGCGATTCAGCGGGATTCTGTCACTGTGCGTCAATGTGAACGCTGCTAGCTGTCGTTGAGAAATGTCCGGGATAGCTGGATATGTAGCTTCGAGAATTATTTTGTCGTAGGGTTCCAGAATTATTTGTCGTATTCAGGTCTATCCGGGGCCGATCACGAGGCTATCCCGCGCGGCTTCGACAACAGCGGTCGAGACGCCTCGAAGGTCATTCACACTGAGAACTCGCTCGATCTGAGTGAGAAGTCGGGTCAAGAGCCTAAAGTTTCCTCCGGTCATCCGATAACAAGCTTGTGATACTGGCTTACCCATCTTTGGGCGGTCCGAAAGCAGATTTTGGCATCTGCTGCGACCCAGTGCAGGGTGCAGGGATCGCTTGTGTTCCAAATACGGCTGGATCAGCCGGAAGCGCGCCATCGCAAGATCACGAGCTGCTTCGGACATTCCGCTCAGCTCTTGCATGCAAGGAGACTACGACAAATAATTCTGAAAGCGACAACCTAACCCAAGTCACTGTTTGCGGTAGGCGGAATAGGACTGCGTCTTCGTCGCAATCACGCGTCGGTTTTGGAAGTTGAACAGCACCTGGTCGGCCGCGATCAAGAGATCCTTAGCCATGCGGCGGTGATATTTCAACATCCACCGGGCGACCAAGCCGTAACATCTCAGCCGTTGCCACAGATCAAGCGGGGAATGAGCCACGGAGAGGAGGAACTCTTTCGCAGCATTCCACTCCGGAAAGACGATTTTGCGGGCCTTGGTCGGATCCCACCATTCGAGCGCCGGCAACGTACCGTGACGCCGCGTCAGGCGCAATCCCTTTGCCTTGGTTCTCTCCGGCATAGTCCAAACCGACTGGCCCGAATGACTGGTGCTGATGAACAAGTACTGAGGAACTTCGTAGAATCGTCCCAACAATCCGAGCCGCAACAGGAGCACACGGTCACTATGGGCATAGCTGTCCAACGGTGGAAGCTTGTGCAGTGCGTCCAGGCGTATCACGCCGAAGATTGGATAGCATCTGTGGCCTCGGAGCATCAGGTCTCGTGCGCGCTCGACCGCGTTAAGTGAGTTGGTGCGTAACCCGTCATTGTAGTTCTCGATGAATTGTCCGTTCTCATCGATGACCCGGGTCAGACTATGGGCGAGAACTAATGAGTCGTCCGCCTCCAGGGCGTCTAGACAAAGGCGGAGGAAGTCCGGTTGAATCATATCGTCATGTGCTGCGCTCTTATAGTATTTTCCGTTTGCCAGCGAATAGACGCGGCGGAAATTCCAACCGGCACCCATGTTCTTTGCATTTCGAAAATAGCGGATACGTTGATCTCGGGCCGCGTACTGCCGACAGATCTCCTCTGTGCGATCCGTCGATGCATTATCAGAGATGAGGAGCTCGAAGTCTTTGAAGGTCTGGCCCAGGAAGGAATCCAGCGCCTTGGCGATAAAGCGCTCGGCGTTATAAACGGGCATACCAACGGTCAACATGGGACACGAAGGCATAGCAAACCACTCCTATGTACAAATCAAGAACATCAACGTTGCGTCAGAACCCACACTTGTAGTTCGACTGCAACGTCACTCCCTATTTCCATCGGTTTCCTTTTGGAGGCCAGTCATCAGTGCTGGCGGGGTGCAAAGATATCTGGGGGCCCTCCGAATGTTCATAAAAGGACCGGTCGTTCAGGGGGAGATTAAAGCCAGACGTCCACGCATTGGAGGGACGCGGTTGGGGAAAGAGGTGGCTACCTGACGGTAGTTTCGCCAAGTCAGTTCCCTGGCGCGTACGATTTACTGACCGACTGACTTCCATTTGCGAATCACGTGCCGGGACAATAAAAACCAGCCTTTGCCAGCTGATGTTCTCCTATTTCACAAAATAAGAAATATAAGGATCAGAGGGAAAACGACAGAGCGGCCCCGATGTAAAGCCGCTCTCTTCGATAAAGGCCACCGTTTCTCCGGGGAAATGCGAGGAGTTCAACTCATCGAAGGCAACCACGCCGCCTCGCACCACTCGAGGTAAGAAATAATGAAGAGCGGCCTTTGTTGGTTCGTACAGGTCAAAGTCCAGGTAAAGAAGACTGATCAAAAAGTGAGGATTTAGCTTCAGATATTGGGGTATGGTGTCGCAGCTATCGCCCTGAACAAGCTCGACCTTCGGGATGTGGCCGAGCGGGCGATTTCTATCGTGGATCGAGGCAAGGTGGTTCAATTCTTCAACGATCTTTGCGGACGTATCGAACGCTCCTTCATGAAGGTACTCCGAAGTTCCTGAGGAGGTGTCCTTTTCGTCAGTCTTTGGAAATCCAGCAAAGGTGTCGAAACCAATCACACGTCTGGTGTGATTGTAAGGCTCAAGGATGGATGAACATTGCGCCCACGTCATCAAGCCACCGCCTGCGAAGACTCCACACTCGACAACGCTTCCATGTACTGCTAGGTTCAGTTTAAAAATCTCGTACCGCACGAGAAAACGCGCTAAGGCCTGCCTGCGGACGTGCCGAGGAAAGGTCTCGAGCCGCTGAGCAAGCGGTACACACGAGTTCTCGAATGCTTCACAAAGATCATTGACAACGTTCTCCTCGGCCGGCAAATGCATCTTCGCATGATGACCGAGTTGCGCTAAAGAAAGGCTGCTGGGGAAAGTCTGGTTTATCATCGGGCGCCTCCTTTGGGCTACCAAGAAGGGCGGGGGCCTACACTGGAAGGGCGATTGCGAGCAAACCAGAGGGCATTCTACTGTTCAGTAGGAGCCATGTTCAGTATGGCTGAACAGTGGGGCCATGCTAGCAAGGAATCCTGCTTCAGTCAAGCGAGCAGTTTTGACTGAAACGATGAGTATCTCTGCCAAATCCATTCGTCTCATTTCGCCATTGCCGAGCCCAGATAATTCTGAAAACCACAGACTGGGTACGACAATGAGCGATTCATTTTCAAGCACGATCACAAGACATACACCGCAGTGTGTTGACAGTCGTTCCATTCACGACACTCGGGCTCAGATGACCCAGCAGACTGCTCTGAGATATTAAGTTTGCCTGGAGTAGGGCAGGAACTACCAAAAAAGAGGAATGGAGAAGTTGCGGTGCTCGTCGTAGATAACATGATGTTCTGGACACCAGCAGGCGATGCAAGACCGCGGTTTCACCTCAAAATTGTGAGCGTAAAAGGAGACGAACAGTGAAACGTGTTCTAACCACCATCATCATCGGCGCGTTGCTCGCGTCATCAGCGTTTGGGCAGTCTGGCCCATCACTGGCAGACGTTGCTAGAGCGTTTTCAATTTAAGTGCATACATACCCAGAAGAGGCGAAGTAGTTAGTGCATTCGTTGGGTGAGAAGTAGTTGAGCAGCTGGACCGACTTGCTTCCAGAGCGTTTCGGTGGTGCGCTGACGGCTTCACGGAGTAGTGCTTTGAGCTTGCTTTTCAATGGGGTTGAAGTCAGGAGAATAGGGTAGAAAATGGCGCAGGGTTGTACCCGCCGCTGCGATCGCTTCCCGGACCCCGGAGCCGGCAGAAGAGTCTTCCCAAGATTGATAAACGTGCGATGAGGCCACTAATTGTGCGGCAACCGGTCTGATGAAGCTTCCAAACTCTAGGATGGTTTGCGTTACTAGGTTTGGGTGACGTACTCGGGTAGACGCGACCAGCTGCGAGAGTATGGGAAGAAATAGCCAACAACCACGGGGGCATGATTGGTTCTGGGTTCTGGCCTGCTGGCAGCCCCTAGTGTAGCGATCGCGGGATAGGCCCCTTTGTACGGGGAAATTGATACACGTGAGCTGTCTTCTTTGGCGGACAAGCAGAGAGCCGAAATTCCACCGGCTCTAAGATCGCAACGACCAGCGCACCGGCAGAGTTCTTGAGCTCGGCGAAGTCTCGGCAGCTACCGAGCTTATCTTCGTAGTCGAACAAATCATTTCTGAGCTTAACTGCCATACGAACCAACTCTTCCTGGGGAATTGGGCTGTTAATGGTGACTTCCACGGCCGGGCTCCTCCTTATCGAGACAGTTCTCCAGATGATAGGCTTCGACGCCTACCTCACGCAATCTCCCCACCTCTTGGTTGGGGTAGACCCAACAACGCTGATTCTAGGGGCAAACTGAGCTAGGCTTTTGGAAGCCGCGGGGTTGTTGCGGCCGCGGCACTGGCTCGATCCGTGAACTTAAAGGCATCTCATTCCAACCGCGACGGGCCATTCGCATATTTGTTGGTATTCTCTCCACGCTTTTGGCCAGTCACAATGACCTTCTGAGTGCCCTTCATAGCGGCGTGGCTTCGGTAGTGGTTGGGGGTTAGTTTGATTTTTTGAGCCGCTGAGCCACGACTAGCCACACGATACCAAACAGGATTGTCATGGCCAGGAATCCGACAAAAGCCTCAGGAGCTGAAAGCCGCAGGCGTTATCAAGAAGGGATTGCTCGACTTCCTAGGTATCGAGTTGTCCGATATCGCGCAGCCCAAAAAGCAGTCGCGCTTTCGCGTCGAGGGAGACGACCTCCTGCTTCCCATTGCCGCGATCTTCCCGCCTCCACGCATTGCCGGCAAGCTGACCGCCGTGAGAATCGAAGGCGATGGACTCGTACAGATCTTTGGGACAGCCAACGCTGCAATTCCTCCTCCCCCGACCCCAGCGAAGAACTATATCTACTTTCACGGGGACGCATGAAGTTCGGCAAGCTCACGATGGATGATGTAGACCTTCAGACCTTCAACTGGTGGACAAAGACCCTTCGAACAGCTTCGACTTTTCGCTTGACCACTATACTGAACAGCTGGAGTCAGGGTATTCCAAGTCGCTCCCCTCTCTTGGCCTACTGATCTTCATGCCGGACTATTCGACCGTGGCCAAATCCTCGCGCCCGGAATCCAAAGCGACGAAGGCGCCTTCACCCTAGCTGGCAAGCGTCATGAGAGATACCACGACCACGGCTACCAGCCAGGCACGTGACTGAGGGCAAATGCGACTTCCTCATAAGGGCAGGGAGGTCGTCCCACGTGAGGTCGTTCGAGGCGCTGTACGCGAGTAGCCGCGGGCATTACGTCGCGGTGATGGGGAGCGGTCCAACCGGCTCGACCGGAAACACCGGCGGGGGCGGAATTCTGGGGAAACTTATCGCTAATACCCAGAACGAGCAGGCCAAGCAGAACGGCGATGAAATCCGCGAGGCAGCGCAGAAAGGGTGTTGGGGACTAACAGCGCAAGCAAGCTCCAGATTTCTGTATGAACTATCGCTAGCTGGTAGCTGGGCAATTACCTTGGCGTCGGCATAGCAATCAGCGTCTTACTCTAACGAGGCTGGAATCTGCGGTCATCTCGGCGTGATGGTACGGTTCGCAGACGTTTGGGAGCGGACCAGATGGGACGTGACTCAATCAGCGTGCAGGAGGGCCCAAACGGGTGTAGAATCTTGCCATTTTCGAAACCAAAAAAGGAAATTTTGGTTTGAGCCTCTCTTACCCCGGGCTATGAGTTATTTCTTTCGGTTTCAAGCATAACCAATTAAGGAGAGATCATGATTAAGAAAATATTGACCCTAGCAACTGTTGCCCTGATGGGGCTATCCGCCTACGGCCAGGATGCCCAGAAGGAAGTAGACCGGGTTAAGGATGCTGGGCATGTCCTGAGTGAGATCATGAACATCCCCGACAACATCCCGCAGAGTGTCTTCGACAAGGCAGATTGTGTCGTGGTCCTGCCCTCTGTGCTAAAGGCGGCTTTCATCGTGGGTGGCAGCTACGGCCGCGGCGTGATGAGTTGCCGGAGTGGGCCACACTTCGCTGGCCACTGGGGTGCACCCACAATGATGGCGCTCGAAGGCGGAAGCTTCGGTTTACAGATTGGTGGACAGGCGACCGATTTCGTCCTGCTGTTGATGAGCCCAAGATCGGCCCGCGCCATCCTAACCAGCAAGGTGAAGCTCGGCGGAGATGCCTCCGCTGCCGCTGGTCCTGTGGGACGCACCGCTTCCGCTGAAACGGACGTCACGATGAGGGCGGAGATTCTCTCTTACTCTCGTGCACGTGGACTTTTTGCCGGGATATCCCTTACCGGTTCTACTCTGCGTGCCGACAATGACGCGAACAAGAACCTTTACGGGAAGGATCTGACAGCACAGCAAATCGTTTTCCAGCATGCGGTAGCGCCACCGCCCGCTGCGTCACTGCTGCTGTCGGTTCTCAATAAAAAGAGCCCCGTGTACAAGTCCGGGAAGCAAGTCTAACTTCGGTCAATTCCTATACTGCCGGATCGATCCGAGCCCGTTGAGCTGCTACCTTGCGGCTGACGACATCAATGTTGGGTTTGGCCCGCGACTGACAACATGGGATTGGAAAGGTAGGCCTTGGAGGAGAATAGAGGAATCGTAATGAATAACGCCCCTCTTGTCCCCGAAAAGTACTGGGATGTCCGTGCAGAGATCGTTGAGCTGCCCAACGCAGCTCGCACCGCCTCGGTACGTAGCGTCAATGGAACCTAGGGATGACATCTCTTTATCGCGATTTGAAGATTGCGGTACGTCATTTGCTGAAGTCTCCTGGGCTCGTGGCCACCGCTGTACTGATGCCGACGTTAAGCATCGGCGCAAGGACGGTTATCATCTCCATGGTCGAGGGAGTTCTACTGCGCCCGCTGCCATTTCGACTTTGGTCGAAACATTGCTACTTTGAAGAAAGCAGGTCAGTCAGAGTGACGCCTTGCAATGCAACCAAAGAGATTGGAAGTACCTTGCAATTGTTCGCGGGTCACTGTTGGGCACTCTGTCTTTTCGTTTTCATAACCACGTCATTGGCAGCGCAGAATTTGCCTCGAGAAACGTTCGAAAGTGTTTTCATCGGGGCGTACGATGCCGATGCGTGGAATGGCATCGTTTTTGATGCCAAGGTCGCTGGCCAGTCCTTGCCGTTTGCAATTCGTATCGGGTCTAAGAGTTCCGGGTTTCTCGATGGTGAGCGCGTCTTCAATGCTGTCAGTCTCGTAGGACCTCACGCACCTGACGGCTCTTATTCATTGATCGGGTGGCGTCACTATCCGCGTACCGCAACTGTCTCTCTGGAGTGGTCGAGAATTGACGGAACGACGGTCGTGGGGCGCATTACGGCGCCCTCGGACATACAACTTGTCATCGAGGCCTACTCACCTGACTCACCGTACTTTACAGGGGCTTATGGCATAAGCTCGGACGGAGAAGAGATCTTCGGGGAACATCATCTTGACAATGTCTTTAACTGGGCCGCGCGCTTCTCAGTGGTCACCGACCGGCCCGTACTAAGCAGCAGCATTTTTTCCAACGTCGGCCAGTTGCGTAGCGCGATGGATGTAGGACAACTCGCGAAGGAAAGTAATCATAACAAGAGCGGCGCAGCCGGCCTCACGTTTTCTAGCGATGATCGCTATCTAAGCGGGGCAGCGGGCCTGGAGTTTGTGACCGGCGGAACGTCTACCGCTCACTTCGTCGCGGCAATTGGGTCGAACGCTTCTGAGCTTTCACAGCAAGCACATCGGCTGCTGGAACCGGGAAAAATTGACACGATCCTTAATCAGAAGGCAGCGGCCTATGACAAGGAACGTCCGCATATTCAAGGCATGTTTGCAGGAGCGCCGGAGGCGATTGGAAATTCTATGTTTTGGAACACACTCTATGTTCCTTCCCTAGGCTTAGAATTCCCGAGCATTAGCCGCAACTGGGCTCATGGATTTGGAGGTTGGGTTGTAGGAGAGTGGGACTGTTTCTTCGGTTCACTTCTCACCGATGTGGAAGATCCTCGGCAAACGTCAGCTTCGATACGCGCCATCCTGGTTGCGCAGTCGCCGAACGGTGTTGTCCCCAACGTCGATGCAGCTTCGGGCACCAGTCCGGACCGCTCGCAGCCTCCGGTCGGTGCATATGTTGTGTGGAAAGACTACCAGCGCCACGCCGACCTGGATCTCCTAAAGTGGGCCTATCCGCGGTTGAAGAAGTGGCACGAGTGGTGGTTCAAAAATCGCGGTGATGGCCAATCTTCGAGGGATGGAAATCGCAATGGCTTACTCGAGTGGGGCAGTGATAAGGGTTCGACTTTCTCAGTAGGAGGGCGCGGCTTTCTGCAGCAGGCAAAGTGGGAAAGCGGGATGGACGACAGCCCTATGTACGACGACGCCAAGTACGACCGGAGTACGTACACAATGGATTTGGACGACGTTGGGCTCAACTCTTTATACGCGCTCGATTCAGAATGTTTGGCCAAAATTGCTCTGATTCTCGGCGAGGTCAATGACAGCCACAGGTTTGCGGCTGACTATGATCAGATCAGGGAACTAGTGCGCCAGAAGCTGTGGAATGAAAAAGATGGCATGTACGAGAATCGGTTCTGGGATGGGCACTTTTCGGAAAGGCTTTCACCTACTAACTTCTATCCGATGCTGGCTGGGATCGCTACCCCGGAACAGGCAAGGAGGATGGTCCAGGAACATCTGCTTAATCCACGAGAGTTCTGGGGCCAATATGTGATTCCCACCATCTCGCGCACGGATCCCGCTTTCCAAGATCAGTATTACTGGCGAGGTGATATATGGGGACCGACGAATTACCTCGTCTACGAGGGGTTGGACCGCTATGGGTATGATGAGGTGGCTCTTCGATTTGCGGAGAAGAGCTATCAACTATTCATGGATGACTGGAATGCCCACCAGCATACTGACGAACAGTATTACGTCTGGGGCGGAAGCGCCGGGGGTGATATTCACTATACCTGGGGTGCGCTGCTTTGCCTTATTCCGATGGAACAATTTATCAATGAGAATCCGTGGGACGGCCTTCGTTTTGGGGCACTTCGACCTCCCGGGAAAGGCACGCTTCTCAATGTAGTCTGGGACGATCATCGATACGACATTGAAATAGGACCACAACTGACCTCCGTGAGTAGGGACGGCGACCTTCGCTTTAGCGCCGATGCCGGTGTCGTGGTTCGCGATTACAAACTCGAGGCAAACAGTTTGTCATTCGCTCTGAAGAGCTTACAACCGGTTAAGGTCACCACCCGTGAATACTCCTCCGGAAGAATTTCCGTCAGAGTTGATGACCTGCCCCTACACACGCTGACACCTCAACACGGCGCCGTTACTTTTCCGGTCCCTGCGGGATCGCACCGCATCGTCGCGACAAGGATTGAGACTCGGTGATAAATTGATTAGTCATCTCCGCACCGCAGTGTGAAAGAGCAGATCAGGAAGAAAACAGAGCAACGGAAATGGCAACCAGAAAGGTCGGCTGGCGAGGTGCGAGTGGCAGTTGCTTGGAAAAAGTGCTTCGAAATGTCGGTTTCGATGCTTCAATACGGCCAGAAAGTGCCGGCTCTTCCTTTTTTTGGGAAATATGAAACCGGCTGGAACCGAAACCAGAAGTGCATTAGGAACATTTCGGTCGGGCTCACAGAAGAATGAGAGCATTGTCGGTCAGACGATCAAGTGTTATTGGGTCTGGTCTGTTGTTTTGCTAATTATTTGGGTTCTGGCGCACATTTGGTGAAAGGGAACTGAAAAGGACAGAAAAGAGACAAGCTTCACCACTAGGCGCCGGAGCAGTGATCCGGCGACCTCCTAAAGTTCCTGAAATCACCAACAGAATAGCGGCTCCCGTCGAAATTGAGCAGTATCACCAAATGTGCGCCAGAACCCAAATAATTCTGAAAACAACACTCCACGATCATCAGTTTCATTGGCGGCCTCGGCGCTGTGTGGGGGTGTCGCTCTGCTTGTTGTCCGGGGGGTGAAGGCGTTCTTTTGCCTGACGCTTTTTATGTTTGGCAAGAATGCGGTACAGCGTTGCACTGCTGATGTTGTAAGTGTTCGCGATCTCTCTTCCAGAGTGTTTCCTGCTTTCCCACATGGTTACGATGGCGCTTCGCTGCTGGGCATTTGTTTTCGGCGGTGCGCCACCGACGCGGCCTCGTGCGCGGGCGGATTGCAGGCCAGCTTTCGTCCGCTCGCGGATGATGCCTTTTTCCAGCTCGGCCATGACAGCACAGAACTGAAAAATTGCGACACCCACGGGAGTGGTTGTGTCTATGGGGTCATTCAATGACACAAGGTTGATGCCTTTGTCGCCAAGCGTCTTTACGAGGCCGAGTAGAAAATGGACGGAGCGCCCTAGGCGGTCCAGTTTGTAGATAACTAGCGTGTCGCCTTTCTTGAGGCTCGCAAGGCAGCGGTCCAGCTCTGGGCGTTTGAGATGCGATGTACTGATGGACTCTTCAAAGATGTGGTTGCGACAACCGGCGCGCTTCAGAGCATCGATCTGAAGGTCAAGAGACTGATCGGTAGTCGAGACCCTGGCATAGCCTACTTTCATGTAAAAACTCTATCAGAAACGGTGCTAGTTATGATATATTGATTATGAGATAGGTTATGAGACACAGAAGTGCTCAGAATTCTAGACGAAAAATTTCGCTCTAAGGTGTCTCATTATCGGTCGTTTCTGAAACGGAGGAGCAGCGTGCAAATTTCGCGTTTTTCACCGATTGATGATGATGTGCAATCTTGGAACTCAGACGAATACGAGGCAGGTTATCAGGCACGGCAAGAGGGCGCGACGGCCTCATTTACAGCCACCCGGAGCTGGCCCGCCGGCTGGGCCGACGCCGACATGGACCAGCTTTATGCTAGAAATCGCATCCAGTGAGCTTGGCATCCGTGGGACGGCGGGGCTTCCCAACCTCGCAGCGAGTCCTAGCGAGCTGAGTATACGCCCCTGATGTCGAGGTTGTGCCACAAGAAGACCGCTAGCTAGCTCTCTTCAGGTGGGGCGCGACGCATTCACGGCAACGGTAGAAACCCTAGCTGGCCAGACTCGTCGTATAAGGTCATTTCTGAGGTCATTTGTGAGCACATCTGAAAAGGGAAGCCCGGCACTCCGGGATGACGCGGAAATTTCGGAAATGGCGTTGGTTTACTGCACTTAAATCGATTTAAGTGCAGCGCGACAACGGTCGACATCGAAGCCCTGGCGGCGCGTTATCAAAATGAAGACTTCTGGCGCCGCTCCATGATTGAACGGGACGATGACACCCAAGAATAGTCATTGACGCCAATTAGACCGTTTCGAGGGGTTGGGCAAAAATAGCCATGATGTAACATTGCTGATCATGGCTGATCATGATCGTGGATTGAGATGGGTCGTCGAAGACGGCGAGTAGCTTCCGATCCGCGAGCGGTACCCCACTCCCCCAGCTGGGAACTGAATCTCAAAGAAAGAGGACGCTATGAAGAAACTGCTTGTTTTCGCCTGTATCGCTGGCATCAGCGCACCAGCGTTTTGCGCCAGCGATGTCGAAAAGCTGGACGCACGGATCAATGACTCGCGTACCGTGGTTCAAGAGATCATGGCCACGCCTGACAAAGCGATCCCTGACAGTATTACCAAAAAGGCAGTCTGCATCGGCGTAATTCCTGGAGTGAAAAAGGGGGCTTTCATTGTCGGCGGAGAGTATGGCCAGGGTGTCGTGACCTGCCACACGGCACACGGCTGGAGTGGACCAGTTTTCATTCGTCTGAGCGGTGGATCTTTTGGCCTGCAGCTCGGCGGCCAGGCCACGGATCTGGTGCTTGTCGCTGTAAATGACAAGGGCTTCCAGGCTCTGCTGCATGACAAGTTCAAGATCGGCGGAGACGCTTCGGCCGCGGCTGGCCCCGTAGGGCGCGATACCCAGGCCTCGACTGATATAGCCTTGAAAGCCGAACTGCTTACGTGGTCTCGCGCCAAGGGGCTCTTTGCCGGTATCGACCTCACCGGAGCTTCCATCAGCCAAAACACGGACGATACCACGAAACTCTACGGCGCAGAGCACAGCTTCGATCAGATCCTGCATGGAAGCGTACCCGCGCCCCCCGCTTCAAAGCCGTTCCTGCAAACTGTGTCGAAATATTTCCGGAGCGCCCAATGAGAGATCTGTTCCGCAGCGTGATCTGCGATTCCGTTGAAGGACTTTATGGCGCCAATAGTGTTCAGGCGCTTGCAGCATAAGCCGGGGGCGCTTTCTGGTGGCGAGCAGCAGCGCGTGCCAATGGCGCGAGCCATCGCGAACGGACCGGCAATTTTGTTAGCCGATGAGCCTACAGGAAATCTAGAGAGCAAGAATTCAGACCACACCCAGCCGTCGACATCAAGCTGGCCAGCCACTGTGAAACTTTTCAGATCCAGAATCGCAATGTAGTTGTCAGGAGAGCACGCGACGAATGCTCGTACGCCGTCAGGGTCAGCCGGAATACCGGCCGAGCCATGACCGAGGCCGGTGCTGTCGCGCTGCACTTAAATCTGAAAACTTTGTAAATGGGCTTAACCTAGCGAAGGTCGAAATTTCGGCAAAGTAGCGCCGGTCAGGCATGCTGCCGGGTGCAGTTATTGCCGCCCAAGGCGCGGAGATAGTTGTCGCCGAGCGCTTGGATGCTGGTTTCGGCATAGATCTGGGTGGTCGAGAGATTCAGGTGGTCGAGGGATTTCGCTTTTTGCAGTTTGACCACGCGGTTTCTGCTTCGGCGGGGTGCTTTAGAGTGGCCACAGGCGCCTCAAATCGGACTAATAATTCGCAGTATCCTTATTCTACGCAGTTTGGAAATCACTCACATTGGACATAAGGAGCTTGCCCATGACGGAGAAATCCTGGGCGGACATCCACTGGCAGCCGATCGAGTCGCTGTCATTGATCCGTTCGATGGTTGACGGTTTGCTCGACGAGACGGAAAAGCAATATGCCAACCTCGAATCCTGCCGGTCGAAACCGCATGTGCTCGACGATTACACCGTTGACCGTGTCATCAAGGCTTACACCGATCAGGCCGGCGATCTTCGGCTGTACGAAGAGCAGCTCTGCCGCTGGAAGAAGTTGGAACTCGATCGTGTCCAGCGGCGGGAGGTGGAGTGGCTCGCTGCACAGGTTCCCACGATCCGGGAGCGCATCAAGGCAATCCTCGCCCTGGCGGAGGAGTTGAAGAAACGCACGATCGAGACCGTATTATCCAAGAGCGACTTTGACCTTGGTTTGGATATTCTCCTCGGGAGACGAAAGCCGTAGGTTCCCGGCCACGGCGCATCCTTAATCTATCTTCCATGAAACAAGACTGGCACCTGGACGAACTCGCGCAGCACTGGACTCTCTCTGATGACGAACGCGAGTTGCTGGCCAACAAGGCAGGAGCCACGCGGCTGGGATTCGCCGTCCTGCTCAAAACATTTCAATTTGAGGGGCGATTTCCTGATAGGCGCGAGGAAGTAACCGGAAGCATCGTGGCCCATCTCGCCGGTCAGGTCGGAGTATCGCCCGAAGCCTACTTTGAGGGTGAGTGGAGCGAGCGCACCCAACGCCATCAACGTGCCCAGATTCGCGAACACTGCGGTTTCCGGCCCTTCCGCACTGACGAAGAGCCGACTTTCCTCGCCTGGTTGAAAGAGCGCGTGCTCTTGCCCGATCCCGATGCGGAGGCCTTCAAGATCGCCGCTTACGGGCATTTGCGTGCGCAGCGTCTGGAGCCGCCGGCGACGGATCGATTTCGCCGGTTGTTGCGTATGGCGCTGGGGCTTCGCGAACAGCAGCTGGTGGCGGACATTGGCGCACGCCTTTCGCCTGCAACGCGGTGTGCTTTGGATGCGCTGGTCAATACCCAGGCGCCAGGACAACCCGTCGATGCAGACCAGATACTCCTGTTCCCCATTCGCTCCGAGCTTGCCGCAGTGAAGGACGACGCCGGCGTGGCGAGCGTCGAGACAGTACTGGATGAGATTGCCAAACTCCGTCAGCTCCGAGCCTTGGAACTGCACGAAGGACTATTCAGCGACGTGCCCGCCAAGTTAGTTACGCATTATCGGCAGCGGGCGGCAAGTGAGCCTCCGCGCGAGCTGCGCCGTCACCCAACCGAAGTCCGTCACGTCTTGCTGGCCGCGCTTTGCTGGCAACGGGAGCGGGAGATCACCGACACCCTGGTCGAGCTGTTGATTCGCCTCGCGCACCGTGTAAGCGCGAAAACCGAGGAGAAGGTGGACATCGAACTGCTGAAGTTTGCCAAGAAGATCGTCGGCAAGGCCAGACTGCTGTACAAGCTCGCCAAGGCGGCCAAGGAGCAGCCGGACGGCGTGGTGAAAGACGTCATCTATCCCGCCGTAGGCGAGAAGACTTTGGACCAGTTGATTGAGGAGGTCGAGGCAGTTGAAAAGCACGAACAGCAAGTGAAGTCGGTGACCCGCGCCGCTTATAGCCACCACTACCGCCGGATCGTGCCAGCCCTGCTCGATGTCTTGTCTTTCCAGTGCAACAATGACCGGCACCGCCCAATCATGGATGCCCTCGCCCTTCTTTACAAAATACCGTGGACGCAAGACGATGGTATTTCCAGCCAGCGACGAGGTGCCGCTCGATGGCGTCGTAGACGACGACTGGAGGCATCTGGTACGGGACGAGAAACACGGCGGAGCGATCAACCGAATCTCGTAATGAATGGTGCGTGCTAACGACGTTGCGCGAAAAGCTGCGCTGCAAGGAAGTGTGGGTCAGGGGTGCTTACCGGTTCCGTAATCCCGACGAGGATATGCCGCAAGACTTCGACCTCCGGCGGGAGGAGTATTATGCGGCGCTCGATCAGCCGCGCGAGGCGTGGACATTTGTGGAAGGTCTTCGCACAAAGATGGAGACGGCGCTCACAGCCTTCGATGCAAGTCTGCCGACCGATCCTCAGGTAAGGATCGTCACCACAAAAAAGGGCAAAGGCCGTATCAGTCTGACGCCGCTTGAACCGCAACCGGAACCCGCCAACATCGTCGCATTGACAGCCGCTTTGGTTCAACGTTGGCCGATGACGAATCTGCTCGATGTCCTGAAAGAGACAGAGCTGAGAGTCCACTTCACGGAGGCGCTCCGCACGGTGGGGGCCCGGGAAGTTCTCGGTGCGGATGTGTTGCAGCGCCGCCTGCTGCTTTGCCTCTATGGCCTCGGCACCAACGCAGGCCTGAAGCGCATGTGCAGCGGGGGAGGGGAAGACAGCTATGCCGATCTGCAATACATCCGCCGGCGATACATCACGAAAGAGCAGCTGCGGGCGGCGATCGTCACGGTGTGCAACGCCATCTTCAATACCCGAGACCCGATGCTGTGGGGCGAGGGAACCATGGCCTGCGCCTCGGACTCGAAACAGTTCGGGGCATGGGATCAGAACCTGATCACCGAATGGCATATGCGCTACGGTGGACGAGGCGTGATGATTTACTGGCACGTGGAGAAGAACTCCGTCTGTGTTTACTCCCAACTCAAGGCGCCTTCTTCCTCGGAGGTGACTTCGATGATCGAGGGGGTGCTCCGCCACGACACGGAGATGGATATCGAGAAGCAATATGTAGACACGCATGGCCAGAGCGAAGTGGGCTTTGCGTTCTGTTACCTCTTGGGCTTTGAGCTTCTGCCGCGCCTAAAGAGCCTCAAGAAGCAGCGGCTCTACCGGCCCCGCGCAGGCGATCCGGCCAGGTACACCAACCTTCAACCGATCCTGACCCGGCCGATCAACTGGGAGATCATCGAACAGCAATACGACGAACTCATCGAGTTCACCACCGCCTTGCGATTGGGAACGGCCGACGCCGAATCCATCCTTCGACGCTTCACAAAGAACAACGTGCAGCACCCTACCTACAGAGCGCTGTGCGAATTGGGCAAGGCACTGAAAACCATCTTCCTGTGTAACTATCTCCGGCAGGAACCCCTTCGCAGGGAGATCGACGAGGGGCTCAACGTCATCGAAAACTGGAACAGCGTAAACAACTTCATTCTGTACGGTAAAGGCGGAGAATTTGCCAGCAACAAACTCGAAGACCAGGAGATACTGATGTTGTCGCTGCACCTGCTCCAAGTCAGCCTGGTTTACGTGAACACGCTCATGATCCAACAGGTTCTGAAGGAGGGGGAATGGCGGGGACGGCTCACCGCCGCCGACCTCCGGGCGCGCTGTCGCCGCTGAAGTGGCAACACATCAATCCCTATGGAACCTTCGCCCTCAATATGAAGGAGCGCCTGCCGTTAGAGTTGATCACGGGTTACCTCGGCGCTACTTTGCCGAAATTTCGACCTTCGCTAGGTTAAGGCCATTTTGCGACCGGGAAGGGAATCCGACGTTCTCGGCCGAGCTGGTCGCGAGCTACCGGGTCTCGCTGGTCGGGGAAGGGAAGTCGTCCTCCACGGTAGGAGTCCACCTGGCGGCCATTAAAGCTCTGACCCGGGCGGCGGTCAAGGCCGAGTTGATGGCGGCAGAAACCGCCGCTGCCGTCAACGATGTGAAAGGCGCGCCCCGGCGTGGAAACCGCATCGGCAACTGGCTCACCCGGGAGCAGGCCCAGGAACTGCTTTCGTTGCCGGACCGGGAGAGCCTCAAGGGCAAACGCGACTATGCCATCCTGGCTCTCCTCCTTGGCTGCGGGCTGCGCCGGACGGAGTTGGTCTCCGAAGTGAAGGTTGGCGCGATCGCCCAGCGCGAGAACCGCTGGGTGCTGGTCGACATCACCGGAAAGGGAAATCGGGTTCGTTCGGTTGCCGTCCCCGCCTGGGTCAAAGCAGCGATCGACGCGTGGACCACTGCGGCCGGCATTACTGAGGGAAAGATCTTTCGCGCGGTGCGCAAGGGCGGCAAAATCTGGGGTGAGGATCTCACGCCGGGTGCCGTGCTGCAGATCGTGCAGCAGTACGCGCGCGCCGTGGGTCTGGAAAAGCTGGCGCCGCATGACATGCGCCGCACCTGTGCCAAACTCTGTCGCAAGCGGGGCGGCGATCTTGAGCAGATAAAATTCCTGCTGGGGCATGCGTCTATTCAGACGACGGAACGGTATTTGGGGGCTGAGCAAGACTTCGTCTCTGCCGTGAATGACAACCTCGGACTGGAAAGGTAGGAGTGCCCCATCCATGGAGGAGAATAGGGGTACCGGCTGCATCCATGCAAAAATTTACTCTAAGAGAATCTGCCAATCTTTAAGTCCAATGTTTTCAGTGCGCCTTGATGTCAAACGCCAGTCGTCAAAAAGTCGTATCACGGCCTTTGTAACTGTTTGAAAACACTGGATTCGACTGTCCTTAGAGTAAGAAATTGCATAACTGCTGCCGGTACCCCATATCGGAACAGTCGTCGTATCATCAAGCATCTAAATAGTAGTCCTAGTAGTACCAGGTCACGACGGAGTACTTCGTGCCCTCACGCACCGGAAGGCTGGCGTGGGGGTGCGTGTATGCCGAAGGAAAGAGGACTACTGCTCCCGCCTCGGGCTCGATCTGCACTCGTTGCCGAGGGAAGTAGAGCTCGCCACCCTCGAAGCCCTGATTGCAGAAGGCAACAACTGAAATCTGGCGGGCCACGTAGGTCGGATGGCCGCGAACAACATCCACGTGGGTGTCGAAGAACTCACCCGGCTGGTAGCGCAGAAGATTGTAGCCCAAACACCGTGCAGCCTTCGCGAACGGGTTGATCATCTGGCCATAGACATGGATGAATGTCGACTCCACGGCCTCGCAGACCACTTGGTAGACCGAGAGCTCGTCCGGGAGCTCGTCGCTCGACAGACCGAAGTGCGAGTTCCGGCGATAATTCGGGTCTTCGTATGCCTTCGCGTTGCTGTCGACGACCTGCGACTTCTCGAACATCGCGGGGCGTGCTTCTGCGATGGTCACGAGCTTCCGCAAGTGCGGAAGTCCGTTGTGGATGACGAGAATGTCGTCGTGGAAGGGTTCAGCCGATGCCTGCCATCGGCAGTCCTCAGGCTTGAGCTCCGGGTGATTCGTCTGAATGCTGAGATCGACCGAGATCATTTAGGCCCCGGGTCACATATGCAGAATGTCAAACAGCGAAACCCTTCGAAGAGGCAGCGTGGGATCACGCCGAGGTCCGATCCGACTTCGACCACCAGCGCTTCATGAGCCCGCGGTCGATCGAAGCTCGGCGATCTCGGGTCGACGTCCTCACGCCTGTTCCTTCGCCAGCGTCTCGCGCAGCACCCTTTCGATCCGCGCCTGGGCGTCCGGGTCGAGCCTCGCCAGCCGAGCCTCCAGCGGAAGCTCCTCAGGTGCAATATTTCTGCTTTGGTAGACCCAATGCATCTCGACGATTGCGGCGCCTGGCAAAAGCGGAATTGCCTTTTCATAGATCGTCCGGTCGGTCTCCACCATTTTGGGCGTGAGCGGAATCCGAGACAGCTGTTCGAGCGAGTTCGCCAGGTCGAGCGCAATCAGGTCAGCCAAGCACTTTCTGCTGATCGGTATTGTCGTGCCGTCTCTGAAAGTCCGCAGGCTGTTCGGCGCCTCGCGGTCGAGGTTCTCGTAAAGCGATCGGCGCGTGGCGATACAGTACAGGTAAGCCGCATGCTCCGCATCCGGGCCGATCCTGTCTCGTATCAGTTGCCGTTGCCCCAGCGCGAACGTGGCATGCCTGAACGCTTCCGTTCCGTAGACGCTGTGAAAAAGGCCTGCGACACACAGATATACCGGGCAGCCCCACCGCCGCAAAATCCTGTAGGTGTTGGTGAGGTGCTTCAGCAGATCCTCGCCGGAATGGTACGTCTCGTGCGCGCTGGCCGATCTGAGGAAGCGCAGCATGGACCCGATATTGTGCTTCTCGGAGGCGTCGAGGTCAGTCCTCCCGCCCAGTCGAAATTCCCCTCCGATCGGCGCCTCATCGTGGGGCGCGTCCGCGCGCCGCGTGTGCTTCTGCCAGAAGGAATAAATCACCGTGTACCTGATCCCTTGGCGAACGTCGCTGACCGCATGGTAGGAGCGATCCGACATGGCAAAGCCGACACCGCTATTGTGGGTCGGTCGAACAACCGAATGAATGTCCAAAGGGTTCTTGCTATTGAATAGGAACAGATGACCACCGTTTTCGTCACTCCACCCCCGATTGAGCTGCAGGATCAATCGATGTGTCTCCAGATCGTCATGGGGTTCATCGTTGTGTATTCCGATCCCCTGAGAGGGAAGCAGCTTATGGGCGACGATCTCGATCTGGTCAGCCAGCTCGGTCCCGAGCAGGGCTTCCATTCGGCGCTTGAGCTCATCCAGTGCCTTTTTTCCGAAGAGTGCCGCGCAGCCGCTCGGCGCCGGGACACCCAAGAGATTGCACTCGTACTGCTCGAAGAAAGCCCCTTGATGCAGGCGCCAACGCGCTCCCGTTTCCAACCAGTGCAGCAGGTGACCAGCTGAGTCCGGGCTCAAGACCTGTTCGGAGATGAAATAGCGGAACGGCCTTCGCCGCGCCTCGGCCGTCTCGATATAGGTAATGGCTTGTTGCATCCGAGCCTCACCGACTTCGGACTTCCTCTCAACGAGTCGGATCCCTTCAACTTTGCAGGAGACCGATAACTCGGTCGACCGTGTCGTCGTGCGAAATATCTTTCGCTACCCTCTGCGAGATATGGCCAAATATATCCTTGATGTCATCGCAATAGACACTGGGATTATTGTAGCGATTGGCATTCGACCACCTGGATGCAATATGTCCTCCACCGCAGGCGCTCTTGTACACGCACTGCTCGCAGACGGGCGCCAACGTAAGAGCCGCATCCCGCACTTCGCGCCAAAGCGGGTCAAGCTGAATCGCCTGCAGCTCGTCGTTGAAGATATTGAAGCTTGTCGCTGTTGCTTTGTAACCAGCCGTCCTGAGGACATCCAGTGGCTCCAGACTGCCGTCCGTCAGCAGCGTAAAGGTCGTAACAGGTCTATACCCAATAGACTCTGAGTGACTCGGGACGCTGAGAATGCCTTTTGTCACTGTCTTGAGCCAACGGACATGGACTTGCCCCATTCCGTAGGTGTCATACACGATATCGAAAAGTTTTTTGTAATAACGGGCAATCGACGCCGGCTTGTCCTCGTGGGTTGCGTCGGGGATCAGGATATCGAAGTGTCGTATCTCCAGCCGCCTTACAAAAAGCTCGCAAAGCTCTTCCGGATCGGAATGCGGATCGCAAACGGCCAGCACCCCGGGCCTGATGCCCTCGGCTGCCAGGATCGGCAATGCCGCCAGCACCTTGTGAAAGGTGCCGCGACCTTTGAGATCGACCCGGCGCTGATCGTGTACCCGCTCCGACCCATCGATACTGATGGTAACAGAGACTCGAAAGGCCTTGAGCAACCGCGCCCACTCCGCGTCGATCAGCACTCCGTTGGAGGTTATTGCAAGTTTCAGTTCGAAGCCTAACGTCTTCTCCATGTCACGGAGCTTGCCGCAAAAAGCCTCGAATCTTTTCTTACCGAACAGCAGCGGCTCGCCCCCATGGAACAGGATCGAAAAATAATCGATTTGATACTGTTGAATGTGCGTTACGAGCTTTTCAAGGAACGCGGCCTCCGCTTGCGGCGTCAGGACAGCAGGCTTTTCGTATACGCTGTCATCGCGGAACCAGTAGCAGTAGGAACACTTGAGATTGCAGCGTGCGGCAAGCTTCAGAAGAATGTAACGAAAGACTTGTTCGTCATGGGCCCCAATATGGTCGCTCATGGTCGGTCCTTGAGGAGGGTCGATTCGCGGCGGCTCTCCTCCGGCTGCGGACCGGAGAAAAGCAACTGCATAGACAAGAGACGGCTTTCGCCTCGTGACCTATACTGGACAGCGCGTTCCCTGCAGCCTCGCGCTAGCGCGAGGGATCCTGATCCTTCTCGACGAACTCCTCCGCGCTGAACTCTTTCGAGGACCGGTCATAGCCCGACCGATCGAACGGCCCCCTATCGAACCCGGCAGCTGCGAGCGCTCCCTCTTTCACTAGGGCTTCCTTCAATGCAGTTTCGACACGGAGACGTGCCTCGGGGCTAAGCCCCGCGAGACTATTCTCAAGATTGATGGCCATCGTTTCTTTCCTCTCATTCGCAAAAATCTCGTAACAATGGGGGCCCGTTCGGCGGCCACATTAAACCCTCGGTAACCCTAAGCTTCGGGCCGCCAAAGAAACTCCGCCAGAAGCTCACTCTCAGAAGGGTTGACTTTGCGTTAGAATTGTCCACCTCGGTCTGACCGATTACAAGATATCTCAACGCTTTGGCTCATCTGCTTGTTCCGGCAAAATCGTCTCCGCCGGCTACGGGCTCGTCGATGAAGAACATCGTCTCGCGCCGTACGAGGTAACGGGCAGTCGCTGGAAACTGGACAAGAGTTGACAGATTCAACGCGTGGACAGTCGCCGACAAGCGTGCTCGGGCACAAACATACTGAAGGACCACTATCCGGGGGGCCACAGTCTCCAGGCGCTGTAACTGGGAAAGGTGTGCCACAGTCTCGGCTTGGACCGCAAGGATCGCCCTCGATCGAGATTGCTGGCTTCTCACCGCCAGCGAGATGCCATTCGAACTTGGGAGCAGCCTGCAACTCTGCCGACGGTCCCAAGCTCGCCCAGATGCGGCCATTTAGCAACGCGTTTCGAAGCTCGTTGAATCGAGGCTCAGAAACGAATCCTTCGTCGGCGCTACTCATAATCGCCTTTCTAAGGAGGCGCTATTATGGTACGAGCCTATTAAAAAAGTCAATATATATCGTTCGTAAAAAACAACCGAAAGTGCTCGTCGCTCTGGAGAGGACTGCCTATCCGCGGTTTGGACGAGTCATCACGTCCGTTAAGTTGGAACGGAGTTATACGCCGACACAGGAGGCGCTGGCCTGGATCCGCGCCATGGTGCGTAAGCCAAACCACCGGGAGCGGTTCGGGGATAACACGCTGAACATGACCAAGCCGCCGGAGCCTTGGCTGGATGATCAAGCCTCGCCCAGAAAAAGGCCCACCCGATTGCCTAGGCGGGCCGCTCTGCCGTTCGTGAAGCGTAGGACGATGGAAATCGCAGGCTCTAGCGGTTGAATGGTGGATTTTTACACTTATATCGGCTGAGGGCCTTGAGGCGTCCCCAAGTCCCCAACTTCGGTCACATTCCAGTTAATCACTGCGGATGTAATTGGCACCCCTAATATTGAACGATGCCGAATCGCGTCTCTGAGCGGCCTGCGCGACTGGACCGGTTTGGGCTCTATACTGGGGTACCGGCAGCATCGGTGCAAAAATTTACTCTAAGAGAATCTTCCCATCTTTAAGTCCAATGTTTTCAGTGCGCCTTGATGTCAAACGCCAGTCGTCAAAAAGTGGTATCACGGCCTTTGTAACTGTTTGAAAACACTGGATTCGACTGTCCTTGGAGTAAGAAATTGCATAACTGCTGCCGGTACCCCGAATAGAAGAATCGTAATGAAGAACATCCCCTTGGTCCCAGAAAAGTACAGTGAGGTCCGAGCGGGAATCGTTGAGTTGTTCAAGGCAGCTCGTACTGCCTCGGTACGCAGCGTCAATGCTCTGATGACCGCCACTTATTGGGAAATTGGCCGACGCATTGTCGAATTCGAGCAAGAGGGCCAAGAGCGAGCGGGATATGGAGAGGCGCTGATCACGCAGCTCGCGGACGACCTGACGGGCCAGTTTGGCCGCGGCTTCGGAGCTGTTAACCTCAGTCAAATGAGACGCTTCTACCTGGCGTGGGCGTCTCCGCAGATTTTTCAGACACCGTCTGAAAAATCTTCTAGCTTGCCCGAACTGGCTGCAAGGTTTCCATTGCCTTGGTCGGCTTATGTTCGCCTGCTTTCGGTCAAGAATCCAAACGCGCGGTCCTTCTATGAAACAGAGGCTCTGCGCTCGGGCTGGTCCGTACGGCAACTGGATCGTCAGATTGGCAGCATCTTCTATGAACGAATCGCGCTCTCAAAGAATAAGGCGGCGATGTTGGAAAAGGTGGAGAGCTCTGAGCCGAGCGATGCCGTGACCCCGGAAGAAGCCATCAAAGATCCGTTCGTCCTCGAATTTCTTGACCTCAAGGACGAATACTCCGAATCGGATTTGGAAGAAGCGCTGATCCAGCACCTAACCGACTTCCTCCTGGAATTGGGCGATGACTTCGCATTCCTTGGCCGCCAGCGACGACTGCGAATCGACGACACCTGGTTTCGCATCGACCTGGTCTTCTTCCACCGCCGCTTGCGTTGTCTGGTCATCATCGACCTAAAGGTTGGCAAGTTCAGCTACGCGGACGCCGGCCAGATGCACCTCTACCTCAACTACGCCCTTGAGCATTGGGTCAAGCCGGGCGAGAATCCTCCCGTTGGCCTCATCCTCTGCGCAGAGAAGGGAGCGGCAGAGGACAATCTCCAAAACAAAGTGCTCGCTGCCGAGTATCAGACAGTCATACCTGACGAAAAGCTCATCGCGGAAGAACTGGACCGTTCGCGTCAACAGCTTGAGAAACGCAATTTGACGAGGAGAGCGCCAAACGAAGGAACCCCTGAAACCTAAGCCCCTGAATGTATACGCGGATCACAACTTCCTGATTTACTGCATAAAAAATCCTCTATGGCGAGATGCCGTAGTCCAGGCGCATGCATCTGAGAAGGCCGCCCTTGTCCTCTCTCCGTGGCATTTCTACGACTACGGGAATGCGAGCGGCCACGCTGACACTGAAGACCTCATCCAATTCGCGGAAATGGTCCAGCCGAAATGGACAATGGAACGCGCGGACCTTCTGACGTTCGAGTTCTGGGTCACCGGGAGCAGCTTTGGAATGGGTCTAAAGAAACTGTCAACCCAATCGGCACACTGGCAGAAATCGTCGGCATCCTGACGAAGGTCAATTCGACCCGCACTATTGGCCTTACGATTCGGGATTTCATTGACGCCTTTTCCGCTGTGGATGCCCTTGATGAGATAAGAGCTGCGATGAAATCGCAAGAAAGAGTCTCTGCATATAACCAAGCGGCATACGTGCTGGGCAGATTAACGAAAACCATCCGGGATCAAATGGAAGTGATGCATTTGGCAGTGCAGAGGGCGCGCCTGGAGGTGGGCGGTTCAGTTTCGGAGAGCGTCCACGCGCGTGCCGAGGCTCTTCTGAAGGAACAGCCGATCGCGACGCAGCTCGAATGCATGGTCTACTGGGGATTCTCGACGCTTTTGAAGTGCCATCAGGTCGAAGCTGCCTTTACGGTAGAGCTTTACAGCACCGGCGCTAGGCTCTCGGCAAGCAGGTTCGTCGACCGGCAGCACGCGACAATTGGCCTCCCGTATTGTGATTATTTCGTGACGAGTGACGGCGAATTAATGAGACGATGCAATCGAGTGAAGGCGAGGCTGCCATTCGCTACTGCTCAAGTGATTACAGGCGACGACTTCATTGCCCTGTTGAACGCTCTACCATGATGCCCGCCGTGTTTCGTCTCTGTTTAAGTCTTGACGCGGCGTAGGGAACGCCGTCAGAAAACGGACGCTCAAAGGTTGATTGGGCACCTCATTCGCTGCAGACAGGCGTATCGGATGCATTGCACTCCTGATGCCTCCTCCACAAGTTAAGATCAGCCGGGGTAAATCGTGAAAGCGCGGCCCCAAAAAGGGGTCTTAACTGCTGATTGAAAGGACTGCATGGCGGAAGACGGCGAGCGACGCAAGGGCGAGATGAGAGCATTCATCACTAATGCCAGTCGAAATGTGGTGTTTCTCCAAACGCTCTCTCCGTTAAACACTCCCTCTGTGGGAACCGGTGTCCTGGCGAGACACTCAGGGCATCTCTATATCGTGTCAGCGTTGCACAACTTAGACTTCAATGAAGGTCACCTGGAGCGTGCCCAACGCGCTACCAGGTTCAAATTTGGCTGTGGCGAGGACGACCTAAGGATTCTTGGGGTCGGAACCCCTGCGCCACCGGATACGCCGCTTGACTTCGGAACTGTGCTACCGCTTAAGCCACAACCGTTGATAGACAAGAAGCTCGACCTTGTTGCACTACGCATAGAAGATGGATATGAACCGCCAAAGACCATTTCTGCTTTTGATCTCGAAACCAATACATTTGACGGAGATCTACAGAAGGGCGCTTCCATCCTGATTATTGGTAATCCATGGGACGGCAGGCAAACGTTGGGGAACGGTAAAGAGTCTTGATGCCCTACTTCGATTATGTCGACTACGATCCGGATGCGGAGTTCTCTGGGCTATCTTATCAATTTAATTCGAAAGACCACATCCTCTTTCGGTGAGCGCTATGCGAACCGCATCTTGCCCTGGGGCTGCCTGAGGCAGCACAGTTGTGAGATGAGACGGAGCATGACGGAAGCGTGGACGAAGTGGGTTGGGTTGGTTTCCGAACAGAGCCAGAGTGGCCAGACTGTGGCTGCGTTTTGCCGTGAACGCGGTCTGCGCGCTTGGCATTTCTACGAGTGGAAGAAGCGGGTGCGGGAGTCGGAAGCGGCGAAGTTTGTGGAAGTGCAGATAGCCGCACCCGCAGAGCCGGTGCAGGCGATGGGGGCACGGAGCAGCGCGATTGAGATTCGTCTAAGAGCAGGCCGCAGCCTTGTGGTGGAGCCAGGCTTCGACGCGAGTCACTTGCGGGCGTTGCTTTCCGTGCTGGAGCCTAGTGCATGAACGGCCTGCCGAGCTTGCGTGCACTGGATGGGGCGCAGGGCGCGCGGATTTGGCTGGCAGCCGAGGCGACGGACATGCGTTGCGGTTTCGATCGTCTTGCGGAGCGGGTGCGGGCGGTGATTGGCCAGGATCCTTTGACGGGCCAATTGTTCGTGTTTCGTTCGCGCCGCGGCGACCGGTTGAAAATCCTTGTGTGGGACCGGGATGGATTTGTTCTCTGGTACAAGCGGCTGGAGACGGGCGTTTTCAAGCTGCCGCGGGTGATGGCGGGCGCGCGTTCGGTGGAGCTGCGAGCCAGCGAGCTGGCGATGGTCCTGGATGGGATTGACGTGTCGAAGCTGAAGCGTGTGCGGCGATACGAACGCGGATCGGGAATCAATCGAGACAACAAGGAAGATCGAGTTATGAGTGGCGTCTGCATAGGTTAGGCATTTTACTTAGATATGCCTCCTGTGGAATCCGGATCAGTCGACTTACCCGATGATAATGATTCGCTCAGAGCGATGGTGCGCTCGCTGCTGGAGCAGCGCGACGGTGAGAGGCGGCATGCCGAAGAACAACAACATCTGGCCAAAGAGCAACGGCATCTAGCCGAACGACAACGGCAAAAGGCTGAAGAACGACAGCTTCGGGTGGAAGAGCTGCGTGTTGAGATGCTGCGTCTGCAGCTGGAACTGGAACGATTCAAGAGGTGGTATTACGGTCCGCGCGCGGATCGACTCCAGTGCTGGGGCGATCTGGCCCAGTTGCTGCTGAACTTCGCCGAGCAGCTGGACCGTAAGCCGGTTCAGCCGGACGATGTTCCTCCGCATGGCGGACCGGAAGAGCAACTGCGGCGGGTGAAGCGGCGCAGAGGGCGGCGTCACCTTGCCAATTTCGAAAATCTCCCCGTCACCACGCGCGTCCACGAGCTGAGCCCGGAGCAGCGTGCGTGTCCCTGTTGCGGGGTGGAGCGTAAGGAGATCGGCGCCGACGAGAGCTGGCAGGTAGAATATCTTCCTGGCCGCTTCGAGCGCATCCATCATGTGCGCAGGAAGTATGCCTGCGCTGGTTGCGAAAGCAAGGGCACAAATCCGCGGATGGAAACGGCAGCCAAACCGGAGACGGCGATCGACAAGGGCATGGCAGGGCCGGGACTGCTAAGTTACATCGTCACCAGCAAGTTCTCCGATTATGTTGGGTTCCCCGTTATGTGACGCTCGGTCTCGGGAAGGGCATAAACAGTGGGTTTCTCGGAACTGAACGCCACATAAGTGCGGGCTAGATTTGAGCAAGGAAGGACATCAGATCGGGGTTATCACGCCAGCGTTTTGCTGCTCGTGTGCTCTTCACTGCACACAGACCAAGAGCCTTGGCTTTCATCTGAAGGTCAGTTTCCGCGTAGATGTTGGTGGTGTTGATGAGACTCCGAGCCAGCGCGGATGGTTGATGTCTACGCCGGCGCGAAGAAGATGCGTAGCTGTGGTGTGGCGGATAGTATGAGGGCCGATGCGTTTCTTGCGCATCTCTGGCACGCTCCTCATGGCGACGCTCGCATATCGCGTCACGATGGCGTGGATGCCGAAGCGCGTCAGTGGCTCCGAGCGACGATTGAGGAACACTCGTTCTTTGCCGCTCCGCGCGGAGACGAGGTTTCTCAGTGTCACGGTAGTGGAGGCCCAGAGCGGACAGATGCGAACCTTGCCGCCCTTACCGTGAAGACACACCGAAGACAACGCACCGTCTGCGCCGCTGTGCAGGTTGAGATCTTCGATGCATAGTTTTGCCGCTTCTTCCGCCCTTGCTCCCGAGTTGTACAGAAAAAGCAGTAGGGCGCGATCCCGATTGCCGAGTTGTGTGACCGGACTGGGAGCATCCAGTAGAGCATCGATCTCCGGCTTTTCGAGATAACAGACTGGCGTGGGAGCGGAACGCTTGGACTTGACGGTGCGGAGTTGAGCACACCAGTCCAGATATTCGGGGCAGCGTTCTGCGATGAAGCCGGCGAGCGCATGGATGGCCGCCAGACGCTGGTTGCGGCTGGAGATGCTGCATTTCCGCGTTTCTTCGATGTGCCGCAGAAAGGCGCGCAACAGGTCTGCATCGATGTCGGGGATGAGCAGCTCGTCTACTTTCTTACGCGTCTTCGCGGCAACGAACACCACCAGCAGGCGAACGGCATCGCGATAGCTCTGTTGTGTGTTGCGGGTCAGATTCCGCTCCCCAACGAGGTATTCCATCAGGAAGCGCCTGATCCACGAACCGAGGGCTGACCTATTATTCATGGCGCCCCCCGTATACATAGTTCTGGAAGCGGCGGTTGGCTGCCGCCAGCAACTCCGGCGTCATGGTGAGGTAACACTGCGTCGAGCGCAGGTCGACGTGCCCGAGATAGGTGGAAAGTGCCGGCAGAAGGGTCTGCACGTCCGCACCCTTCCGATACCACTCCGTCAACCGATGCACGGCGAACGAGTGCCGCAGATCATGGAGACGCGGCTGATGCGAACTTGCGTCGCTGCGGCGGACACCTGCAAGATTGCACAACCGCCGGAAGGAAGTTTCTACGACTTTGTGTCCGATGGCCCTGCGTACCCGCGATTGGAAAACAGGCTGGTAGTGCTGATTCCGTCTTCCCGGTGTAGCAAGATATTCCCTGAGGAGACGAACCACATCTCGCCCCAGAGGGACAAGTCTGGATTTATAGAACTTCGTTCCACGGATGGTAATCACGCCATTATCGATGTCCACATCCACCATGCGCAGTCTAAGTGCTTCACCCACGCGCATGCCCGTTCCGTAGAGGAGCAACAGCAGGATGCGAAGTGTGACGGCAGATATCCGGCACCCAACATTCCGCTGGCAACGCGGAACCGCCTCCAACAACAGCCTAAGCTCCCGACGGGAGTAGATATATGGAACGAAGGTCTGCGTGTACTTGGGCGCTGTCGGCGGCATGGGAACTGTATTCAGCTTTCCGCGGCAGCGCCAGTACGCGAAGAAGTCCCGCAGCGTCCCATACTTGCGTCGCCAGGTTGCCGGTCCCGTACGCGGACCATCCAGGAACTGTTTCACCTCCGCAGGCGTTATCGCTTGCAGGGTCTTGGTCCTATAGCGACGGGAAAATGCCCGGAGCGCAACGAATGGGCCCTGGAACTTCTCGCCTGTTACCTGGCGGTGCAAAACATACATATCGATCGCGGCTGTGAGCTTCATAGCAGACCTCCCAGATCGAAGTCAGCCACGCGGCGCAACTGTTGGAGATGAACCTTGGCATAAATGCTCGTTGATCTGAAGTCACGATGACCCAACAGATCTCCGATCTCTTTCAAGGATGCGCCTTGTTCCAGCAGATGAGTGGCACACGCATGCCGCAGGCAGTGCGGACCGCGTCGTCGGCATCGGATACCTACTTCCTGCATTCCTCTACTCGTGATTTTCCAGAGAGCACTACCTCCTATCGCACGGTAAGGCGGTTTCAGCGTCAGGAACAGATTCCGGCAGGAGGTCCGCGGCCGAGCCTTCTGGATGTATTCCAGGATGGCATCGCCTACTTCACGCTGCAGAGGATACTTCTGTGCGCCTCCGCGTTTGGAGTGATTCACCGTGAACATCTCGAGCATGCCAGTCGAAGTCGCTCAACAGAAGACGCGATATCTCCCCGCTGCGCAACCCGTAAACCGCCAGAAGGAACAAGACGGCTCTGGCACGTAGCGCGGCCGCGCTGATCCCCTTTGTACCTTTCAACAGTCGTTGTACGTCCTTCCATTCCGGTCCTTCGGGTAATCCTTCTTGCGCATATATCCTCGGCGAAGTGATGCCTTCCCCGATGTCCGGCTTGCACCAGCCACACTTTTCCGCGTAACGGAAAAAGGACCGCAGCGCGTCGACATAGCCGCGTGCAGACTTGCGGCTCCAGCCGTTGGTTCCCTTGAAGATCAGGAAGTCGTCTACATCTCTGAGCCGCACAGCAGCGAGCGAACGGTGCCGTTCGGAAAGCCACTTGAGAAACAGCGATGTCTTCTGTCGGCGCGATCGTACCGTCGGCATCGACAGCCCCATTTCTTCCGTCATCCACCTCGCAAAATCAACGATCTCGTCTGCGAACCGCATGCGTGGAAGTGCGGACCTCTTCAGCATGCCCGCGAAGCGCAGCCACTTCTTCGCTACATACGTGAAGTAACTTCCTGAGTGCTTGTAAGATCGAATGTTCGGATTCGAGCGCTGTTGCCGTGTCCACTTCTTGGCGGCCTCTTCGATTTCGTCGATCCACACACCGCGCAACCGAGTCAGTTTCAGCAACCTGATGACGTTCAGCAATTGCCATGACACACCGCGTGCCGCAGCAACGCTGGTACCCTGCTGAAGCAGGTGCTCCAGAAAGGCTTCCCGTTCCCGAAGTAGCGGGGCTTTCTCCTGACGAGTGATATAAAACGTACGTTCCAGCCGCAATAGAGTTCTCAGCATTCACCGGGGATCCTTTCCATCCCGGACCATGCTAAGACTGTTTTCTTAGCCCCTACATTATGTTGCCTTCAGATTTGCAACACACAGTATTCATGCGTCCACGCAGCCCGAGCGTCACATAACGGGGAACCCAACATAATCGGAGTTATGTTGTGCATAACATAACTCCGACTACCTGCCGTTGTACCGGTTGGAGGACATTTTTTCGCGGCAGGGCTTCGAGATCTCTCGCGCCACGCAGTCGGTATGGTGCGGAGATGTGGCCGATCTGGTCGAGCCGCTATATGCACTGATGGCGGAACGTATGCGGGCTTCCCATGTGGTGGCCACCGACGACACGATCATGCCCATGCTGAGCAAGGGCAAAGCGGCCAACGCGCGGATGTGGGTCTATGTGGGCGACGATGCCCATCCCTACAACGTCTTCGACTTCACCTTGCATCGAGGTCGCGACGGACCGAAATACTTCCTGAAGGACTACCGGCAGGTTCTGCTGGCTGACGCCTACGGTGGGTACAACGGCGTGGTGGCCGGCAACGAGATCACGCGCGCCGGGTGTTGGTCGCACGTGAGACGAAAGATCATCGAGGCGGAAAAGGCCGCTCCCGAAATCGCGCGCGAAGTGATCGAAATGGTGCGCGCTCTCTATGCTGTCGAGAAGCAGGCCAGCGGTCTTTCCATGGCCGAGCGTCTCGCTCTGCGCCGGCAGCAGTCGGCGCCCGTGCTGGCCGCACTGCGGGAGAAGTTCCTCTCCTGCAAAGAGCAGTTGCTGCCCAAGCATCCCATGGCCGAAGCGGTGAACTATGCCCTCGGTCAGTGGGAGCAGTTGAATGTCTTCTGTTCCGATGGCGCCGTACCGATCGACAACAACGTCAGCGAACGGGAGTGGAAGCAACTTCAGGCCGCTAGAACGGCTAACCTGCAAACCTCCTCCCCTCCTGCCGCGTAGCATGTGGTTCACGTAACGCTTACCAAAGATTTACGCGAAATAATTCCCAAAACAACACCTTCAAACCGACCAAAAACTCTGCAGTAACGGTATTCTGCGCAGTTTCCGGTTGGGAATCAATAACGCGGGGGCAAAGTAGGGACGTTTTGGACTGCACCCCTAAGCTGAGACACGCCGAGCGCCGTTAATTGGGGACACTTCGGCCTGTTTTCGTACGTTCGTTATTGATCAGCAGTCGCGGAGCTCTGGGAAGTGTGGAAATCCTGAAGGGATTTCCAAGGCCTGTGGGAGCGGTGGTAAACCTGCATTTGGTTTTCCACCGCTTCCATCAGCGCCGTCACTTTCCAGAGCTTGGCTAGCCTGCTCAAACTCTTCCGGTGTTAGATATCGTAACGCGGAATGCAGCCTTTGCCGGTTGTACACTTGCTCCAAGAACTCGCGGATGCGACTGCGTGCGTCTTCTAAATCCCTATAGTCAGTTCTGTACACTTCCTCCTCTTTCAGCGTTCGCATAAATCGCTCTGCGCGTGCGTTCGCACGCATTGTCAACTGCACCGACACCGGGGAGTGCAGGAGGACGTTTCCGGGTTACTCATCCTTTTCATCCGTGGCTGGGACGAGAGTTTGAACTGGTTGTCCATCGCCGCACATGGGGCGAGGATCGAGTCTTTTTCTACGACGAGAGCGCGCGCCTAGTCGCTCTACCTGCCTCTTGGACAGACTTCGTTAGCCCTGATCCATTCGTAAAGATAGCAGCTGGTCGATCGCTATTTCGGGCGGAGGACCTGTGCCAGCTGGTCGAGCAGATTCGATCTTTGCACCAGAAGGATGCCCGACATGTGTAAAGGTAATTATGCGTTTCATGTAAAGGAAAAGATGTTCTGCAGCGTTATGGGAGGCATGGACCGGCAGGGTTTCCCTTCTTATTGTGTGTTTACTATCCATGACCATCCAGACGGACACGGACAAAAAGAGCTTGACGGCCTTTCCCTGGAGAACATAATTAATATTACACAACGGCATGCCTCGTTCTTCCCGAAAACGGCAACTGCTCCGCCAGGAAGGCGCACTGAACCCCAGATCCGACGCCGTTACGGACGAGTTGTTTCAGCAGAGCGAGTTTTTCGATCCCGCCGATGCGGTGCAAGTCAAGTACGAGATGCTGCGGCAAGTGCAACTCAAGGAACAGCCCGTGAGCCAAGCTGCTCGAGCCTTTGGTTTTTCCCGGCCTTCGTTTTATCAGGCACAAGCCGCTTTCGAAGAGGCTGGCTTGGTCGGATTACTGCCTCACAAACGAGGACCACGAGGCGGCCACAAGTTGACAACGGAAGTGATGGATTTCGTCAGCCGGATCCGGGAACGGGATACGTCTTTGTCCTGGGCAGAGATAGGCAGGCTCATTCAGCAGCGGTTTCCGATATCCATTCACCCGCGCAGTATCGCTCGCCAGTGGAGCCGTCAAAAAAAACGCAGTTGAGCGCGGATGAGGCTACGGATTGCGCCCTGCATGTGGAACTCTCTACGGCCTATGAGCAACTCCGCAGCCAGGTACTGGGAGTAAACGGAAAGCCGCCAAGAGGCCCGGGATTGGCCGTCTTTTTGGAGCGCGGCATGAAGGCCTGGATCAACGCCTATCGCCAGTGGTTAGCGCTTACTCCAGCCAGCAGAACAGCACGCTCTCCACTATCGACAACCTTGCGTGCGCCGGTGCAGAACGACGTGATCACTCTTCTCACCGGTATGTTGTTGGAGCGAACTGTTCAGGAGGGGAGATGAATCACGACGTCCATCAAAAAGTCAAAGCGAGTCATCTGAAGCGGACTGCCTACCTGTATGTGCGGCAATCGTCACTTCGACAAGTTTTCGAAAACACTGAAAGCACCCAACGACAGTACGGATTGCGCGAACAAGCGGTGGCGTTGGGATGGCCGCTCGATCGCATTATCGTCATCGACAGCGATCTCGGGCTGTCGGGCGCTTCGAGCGACCGCGAAGGATTTCGGCGTTTGGTGACAGAAGTAAGCCTGGCGCACGTGGGGATTGTCCTGGGACTGGAAGTGTCTCGTTTGGCTCGGAACTCAACAGATTGGCACCGACTGCTCGAAATCTGTGCTCTGACCGATACGCTCATCCTGGACGAGGACGGTATTTACGACCCATCGCATTTCAACGATCGTTTACTTCTCGGGTTGAAGGGAACGATGAGCGAAGCAGAACTGCACGTAATCCGGGCACGCCTGCAGGGCGGCATTCTTAATAAAGCCCGGCGCGGGGAACTCATGATGCGGCCGCCTATCGGCTATGCGTATGATGCCAACGCCCGCATGGTGTTCGATCCCGACCAGCAGATTCAACAAGCTGTACGTCTGGTGTTTGAGACGTTTCGACGAACCGGCTCCGCCCTGGGCACGGTGCGTGCCTTCCGTCAGGAAGGATTGCTGTTTCCACGGCGGCTCTACTCCGGTACCAGAAAAGGCGACGTCCTCTGGGGCAAACTGGAACACTGTCATGTACTCCGGTTGTTACACAACCCTCGTTACGCCGGCGTTTTTATCTACGGACGCACTCGTTGCCGCAAGACGATCGACGGTGAGACGCTTGTGCAACACCTCCCGCGCGAACAGTGGCATGCGTTTGTAACAGATGCTCATCCCGCTTATGTTAGCTGGGAAGAGTATGAGCGTAATCAGCGCCGCCTACTGGAAAATGCTCATGCCCAGGGCAGCGAACGAGACAAGAGTCCAGCCCGAGAAGGTCCTGCTCTCTTGCAGGGTCTGATCGTTTGCGGACGTTGTGGTCGGCGCATGACGGTCCGCTATCACTGGCGCCGCGGCGGTCTAGCACCGGACTATGTCTGTCAACGAAAAGGAATCGAAAATGCCGAACCGGTCTGCCAACGCGTCTCGGGGGCTGAAGTCGATCGGTTTGTAGCCGCCCTGCTGGTGGAGTTCATCAACCCCATCACCCTTGACGTAGCGTTGGCTGTACAGCAAGAACTGCAGGCGCAACTGGAGGAAGGCGATCGTCTTCGCGGGCAGCAGGTCGACCGGGCCCGCTATGAAACGGAACTGGCCCAGCGCCGATACATGCGCGTCGATCCAGATAATCGCCTGGTGGCTGATTCACTCGAAGCCGATTGGAACCAGAAACTAAAACTTCTGGCGGATACCCAACAGGAATGTGAGAGGCTGCGGGAACGGGATCGCAAGAGGATCAGTGAAGAGCAGCGGCAAGCCGTTTTGCAACTGGCTGAGGACTTTCCCCGTGTGTGGCGCGATCCATCCATTACCCATCGAGATCGGAAGAGAATGGCCCGTTTGCTGATTGAAGACATCACTCTGCTCTACGGTGATGTGATCACGCTTCACCTTCGTTGCCGTGGCGGCGCGACAAAGACACTCAGCATGCGTAAACCACAACTTTCCTGGGAGACATGGACCACCCCAGCCGAGATCGTTGCCGAGGTGGACCGTCTGCTGGACCATCACACCTACGCTGAGATCGCCACGCTCCTGAACGAACGCAAACTACGGCCCGGGCGCGGAGAACGATTTAGCTCCCGGATCATCGCCCGCATTCAGACGTGCTACTCCTTGCGCCCTCGCTATGACCGCTTGCGCCAGGCAGGTATGCTGACCGTAACAGAGATGGCCGAGCGCCTGCGGGTCAATCCCAAAACAGTAAAGGTCTGGTGCGCACACGGTCTGTTGAAAGGATTTCGCTATACAGATAAGGGCGAGTCGCTCTATGAACCACTCGACAACCCACCTCGGAAACAGCAAGGCATCAAGCTCCAGCTTCGAGCAGCTTCAAAGCGATTCTTCCCGCAATCGTCCAAAGAGGTGCAGTATGCCACGTAAGGGTTGTCGTACGGATTGCCGCGCCGGCTCATGCTGATCTGAATCTCGCCCTGCTCCAGCAGATCGGTGTAATCACTGGAGGCGTACTGCACACCTTGATCGGAGTGATGGATCAGCACCTCAGCTTTCCAGCTACGCCCGTTGAGTGCCATCTGTAAAGCCCGAGTCGCCAGTTCCGCGTGCAACGTGCGTCCCAGATCCCAACCGATGACACGCCGTGAGTAGGCATCCAAAACCACCGCCAGGTAGACGAACTCATTGCATAGTCGAATGAAAGTAATGTCGGCCACCCACAGTTGGTTTACCGTCGTCAGCGTCGCATGTCGCGCCAGGTTCGGGTATATCGGCAAATTATGCCGCGAATCGGTCGTAAATACATACTTCTTTCGTCGCAAGCTAAGCAGGTTGTCTTCGCGCATCAAGCGAAGTACACGCTTGTGATTGACTACCTGCCCTTCACGACGCAGTAAAGCAGTTAACATCCGGTAGCCACGGAGACGATGGTGCGCGACCGCTAATTCCTGCAAGCGCGCGCGCAGCAACATGTCGGCCTGTATTGGCGCAGTCTGCTGCAAATAGCGATAGAAGCCCGCTCGGCTCACCTCGGCTACTTGGCATTGCTGTTCCACAGTCAGTTCTACCCCTTCGAACGAGAGCGAGACTTCGATGCCGCGATAGACTCCTTGCCGCCATCGCTGGTACGATTCGACGCTGCTCCCCTGACTTGCTCGAAGGTTCGTTTTAAAAAATCCACCTCCAGTTGCTTGCGGCCGAGCAGTCGTTCCAGCTCAGCAATCCGCAATTCGGCGGCATCGGGTCGCGGCGGTGAAACAGCTTGCGACTTGCTCCCGGGCGGTCGGCCTCTGCGTCGCTCCAACCCAGCCCTGCCTCCTGCCCGCAACTGGTCGCGCCACTGATAAAGGAACTTCCGCCCAATACCCAACTCCTTGGCCAGACCGGTGATAGTCTTCGCCTGCGCCATCCGACGCACCGCTTCCTGCTTAAAATCTGCGCTGTAGCTCCTCGGTTTCTTACTCATCGGCCTGCTCCATTATGGCCGATAAGTGTCCCCTTTTTTCTCCGCCCGCCGTGTCTCACTTTTGGGGTGCATTACAGTCCAAACTGTCCGCGATTAAAAGCCAATAATATTGGGCTTAAATCGAGACAAATACTTGAAAACACGAAGGCGTCCGTCCGCGATTTCAGTACAGCGCGACAGCGAGCTTCGCGGTGTGTATGCAGTTCAACCCGGGCCTCGCAGTTACGGGTTGATTGATAACGTGAGGTCGGCTTGTATCTACCAATCCTGACCGCAGTTGGCGATAACAGGGCAATGCACTCCCCTCGGAGAGCAGAATTGCGAAACCGACCCACTGCCGCAAATCGAGCAAGCGCTATACCGGGTCGAGGGAAAACGCTGCAACAACGGGGTAATGGTCGGAAGGATACAAGCCCCCGGCTGTATGGGTAACCGTCTCTGCCACAAGAGCTGGGCCGGTGTTGCGGTGCAGGACCCAGTCGATACGCGGGCCGGCGATCCTGCCGAATCCGTGCAATGTGCTCTCCGGGCCGCGGCGCTCGCGGGCGCTCTCCCACGCGTCGTCCAGCGTGGCAGAGAAGAGGCCATGGAGTTCGCCATCCGGCGGGGAGTTGAAGTCGCCGGTGAGAAAGAGGGGAAGATGGGCAGGCAGCGATGCGATCTGCTCAAGGACGATGCGGGCCGCTTCCCGACGGGCTTCACCGGCGGAACGGCCATAAGGCATATGCGTGTTCAGGATCAGAATCTGTGCGCCCGCGGAGGTGTGCAGCCGGCCCCAGGTGACCATGCGAGGACGGGGAATCTGCCAATCGCTCGATCCTGCAACCTGCGGAGTGCGCGAGAACCACGACTCGCCGCATTCCAGCAGGGAGAGGCGGCTCCGGTCGAAGAAGATCTTGTTGTGCTTGTCGCGATCGTCACCGAACCGGCCGCGTCCGAAGCTGCCGAACTGGGGCATCCGCTCGATAAGAAACGCGGTCTGTTCTGGAAAGATCTCCTGCGTGCCCAGCAGGTCGGGACGGTGAAGAAGAACCGTATCGGCGAGCAGCGCCTTGCGATGCTCCCAGTCCTGAGCGCCGTCGTCGCCATCCATCTGGCGGACGTTGAGGGTCATCACGCGCAAGGTTTCGCTGATTTCCAAAGGCGGCACACTCCCAGCCAACTGTAACGGCTGGAGGGCGAGCTGGATGTCAAACCCGGATGAAAAATCGATTTGATTCGTATGGGTATCGGTTACGGACGCCGGAGCTTTGCCACTACGCCGGCGTTTGGCCGTGTCTTTTTACGCCTGGATGGCGTTGCCGTTGCGCCTGCCTCACCGTTCCGTGGCGAGGTTTTCTTCTTATGCGAAGCGATACCTGGCTGTGGGCCAGGCTCCGGTTCCCCCGGCTGGGTCCAGGACTTCTTGAGAAGGTTCTCTCGGGCCTGCTCCATCTCGGAGTAAACCGTATCGAGAATCTCGAGCGCCTCCTGCCCGCCTCTTCCCGCAAAGCACTTGCGGATCACCTGGCGCATCGGCTCCCAATCCTCGAAGAGTCGCGCCACCACCGCGTTCCCATACGCGGTGAGGTAGAGCAGCCGTGCGCGGCCGTCCACGGGGCTGGGCTTGCGGCGAAGGATGCCGCGATGCTCGAGCAGAGTGACCATGGCTGTGACGGTATTGGGCTCGGCGAAGATGCGGTCCTTTACGTCCACCTGGCGGACGCCCGGCTCCCGGTGCACGGCGCGCATCAGGGAATACTGCTCAGTAGTAAGGCGGTAGGGGCCGAACCTGACGTCGCCGCAGCGGCAGATGGAGAGAAACGCGCGGCGTAGACGGCGCACGACGTACAGCGATCCGTCGGCCGGCGGAGCCAGCTGGTTTGCGTGGTCGGTTCCGGTCTGCGAGTTACTCGGTTCAGGCAAGGTAATCTCCGCGCAGCATTTTTCAACAACCGCCGTCCGGCCGCAACGGATCGTGTAAGAACGATCGCGTGGAACAAGAGCTGGTTCATAGACCGCCAAATGCATCGTTCGTGGTGCACGCTTCCGAATCTTTCCATCTTCGCCAAGCTCTTGTTGTGGAGCGGGTTGTCGCGTATTCGGGCGGTGGTTTGTGGCGTATTCCGTAGCATACCAGAGGGTCGACCGGCGCTAACTATGTCCAAATTGTAAATAATTCGTCCACGAACTTTTTATCTGACCGTAATTTCCCCGCAACATTCCGCTGCCTAAACTACCCGCAATCGGGATCAGGAACGCGCGCTTTCGCTGCAAGTTCAAGCCTGATCCTTGACCCTGCGCAGGAGCGGCATATCAGCCTCAGCGCAATCTTATTTTTTTTGAAGAATCCGCGCCGCGCGGCAAGTGACACATGGTTTTGAGCCCGAAATCGAGCACGGCCTCGGGACTGCCTCACTCGGGGTGCTGGAAAGCTATTGCAACAAGATCTGCAAGCACGCGACCGTTACCGCACTCAGTCTTCATAACACCGGCACCATGCACAACCTACAGCTTCAAAGGAGCCCTCCAATGCAAACTGCATTTTGCCGAATGCGAACTTGCCTCTGCGTCGTTCTGTTCCTGTTGGTTGGTTGTCTTCCTGCGTATCTGCTGGCCCAGAGCGCAACCATCAGCGGTCAGGTGCTCGACTTAAGCGGGGCCGCGGTCAAGGGCGCCTCGGTTATTCTCGTCAGGCCGTCCACGCAGGTGAAAGTCACCGCAGTCACCGACGCCAAAGGCCTCTTTATATTGCCGCCTGTGGCCCCCGGCAACTATGAGGCCACGGTCTCGGCGCCAGGCTTTGCTGTCTGGAAGGAAACCGGCCTCGTCATCGAGGTCGGGGAGCAAAAGGTGATCAACGCGGTTCTTGCCGTCGCCAGCACGAGTCAGACCATTTCGGTGACCGCCGCGGCGCCCGAGCTACAGACGGACGATTCTGACCGGGGCACGGTAATCGAGGCCTCGCTGGTCGAAACTATCCCGTTGGATGTCCGGAATCCTTTTCAAGAGACCAACTTCACACCCGGCGTCGTGCAGAGGAATTCGCTGACGGCGGGGACGAACATGTCGTCGCAAAGCACCACCAATACCTTTTACATTAATGGCACGAAGGCCGGCGAGTCGGAGATTCTGATCGATGGCGCCGCCGATACCGTCTTCTACGACACCCACGCCGCGGGCGCCATTCCCAACCTCGATTCCGTGCAGGAGTTCAAGATCTACACCGACGCCTACGCTCCGGAGTTCGGCCACACCGGCGGCGGCGTCGCCAGCTATAGCATCAAGTCCGGCATCAACGAATTCCACGGAGGAGCGTGGGAGTACTTCCGCAACGCCGCACTGGACTCCAACGGCTGGAACGCCAATCACGCGGATAAGCCAAAAGCTTCGTTTGGAAGAAACCAGTTCGGCGGCATGATCGGCGGCCCGATGATCATCCCCCACCTCTATCACGGACGCAACAAGACTTTTTTCTTCGGTAGCTACGAGGAGCTTCTCGACAGCTTTCCCGGTTTAACGCTTGGCGGCTCCGGCTTCACCACGACCGTGCCCACGGCGCTGGAGAGGACGGGCGACTTCTCGCAGACCCTCAATACCAACGGCACTCTGAACACAATTTACGAGCCGAGCACGACCGTCTCCAAGCCGGCAAATTCAAACTACTCATGCCCCGACGGCAAGACATATCCCACCACGAAAGCAGGGTATTACCGCTGCCCGGCTTACTACAACGGCAGGTACAACGTCCTCAATCCGGCCTCGATCAACCCAGTTGCCCAGGCTCTTCTCGCCCTGTATCCGCTGCCCAATCAACCCGGCGTGTCCGGCAGCGACGAGAACAATTATTTTTCGTCTGCGACTACCGCCGATCATGATTTCAGCTACGATATCCGCATCGACCACAAATTCTCCGACAAACAGAGCATCTTTGGGCACATCGACTTCAACGATAACTACATTCTTTACGCCCCAGTCTTCGGACAGACGAGCCTTACGCCCACCTACGGTAACAATCTCCTTCCGCTCCGCAATATCATTGTCGACCACACCTGGGTCATTTCGCCCACGATGATCTTCGATCATCACCTTTCCTGGGGCCACATGGAGTCGCATCGCGGCTCCGTGAATCCGCTGAGGACGGCCCCGTTCGGCATTCCAGCCTCGGCAGCGCCGGGCATTACCGCAACCTTTACACCGCAGGTAGAGGCCACCACCAACCAACTCGGGGAAATAGGCAATTCAGAGCCGTACGAGCGAAACCCGAGTTCGGTATACCAATATGCTCCCGCTCTTACCTGGCTGAAGGGCGCGCACGCCTTCAAGTTCGGCGCGGACCTCAGACGCTACCCCGACCAACTTATGGATCCACAGCTGCTGACCGTAAACACCTCCAGGACCTTCACGGGCGGACCCTACGCCAATTCGGTTACCGGAACGACGGGCAACGCGATCGCGGAACTGCTGCTCGGCCAAGCTACGGTGACCAGCGGTTACGCCCCCAAGGTGGACTTCCGGCACCAGTACTACGCGCTCTACGCTGAGGATACCTATAAGGTCACGCATAACCTGACCCTTACCTACGGCCTGCGCTATAGCCTGGAGGGGGCCGATGTGGCGTCGGGCAACGAGTTGAGCTATCTGGACACGACAAGCCCCTCGGCCATCGCGACGCAGATTCCAGCCAATCCATATGTCTCAGGTTCGAGTCTGGTCGGCGGAGTGGGAATCGTGGGCCTAAACGGGCAGAGCCGCACCTTACAGGTTCCCGGAAAATTGCACTTCGCGCCCCGCTTGGGAGTCGCCTATAGCCTCGACTCGAATACGGTGATACACGCCGGCTTCGGTATCTTCTGGCATCCTACGGCAACCTGGGGAACGAATCCGGCCTCCTATGGATTCACGCGCAAATCCACTTCCATCGATGCCGCTGCCAACGGCTTCAGCCCGCTCTTCAATGTTTCGAATCCGTTCCCTTCGGGCCTGCCGGCTCCCTACGAAAACAATCCCACTCCTCTGCCCGGAAACAACACCGGCGGCGGTCCCCTCAGCATCGAGCTGGTCAGAGCATCAGCGGCAACTTGCGCCAGCAGAGCGATGCCTACAATGAAAACTGGTCTTTCGACGTGCAGCGTTCGTTGCCCGCCCATTTCGTAGTCACTGCCGCCTACGCGGGCGATGTGGGAGTTCACCTCTACGGCGCCATTGAGCTCAACCAGCTCAGCGACGCGGAGCTGGCCACCGGAAGCGCCCTGACTACGGTTGTTAGGAATCCGTTCTACGGCATCATTACGGATTCAAGCTCACCCCTGAGCGCTCCCACCGTGGAGGAAGGCCTGCTGGAGAGACCCTACCCTCAGTTCCTGAACTTTGAATCGCTCAACACGGGTTGGGGGCATTCGAATTACCAGGCCGGGCAACTGACGGTGGAGCACCGGATGAGCCAGGGGCTCTCGATGCTGGTGGGTTATACCTACAGCAAGAGCATCGACGACATTGGCGAAAGCGGCACAACGGCCAGCATCCAGGACAACGGCTGCTTGAAATGCGAGCGGTCGATCGCCGACCTTGACCAGACCAACGTGGTGCGGGTGAGCAGCATGTACGAGCTGCCCTTCGGTTCGCAGAAGCCATTCCTGAATCACGGCTTCGCCAGCTATATCGCCGGCGGCTGGACGATTGGCGGCACCTACGAGTACAACACCGGTCAGCCGCTTCAGCTCACAGGGCCAATTCAGGGAGGGCTTTCGTCGAACCTATACGGCATGGACCCATCGCTCACGGGAAACAGCAACGTGATACGCCCGTCGCTGATGCCCGGCGAGAGCATTACGAACACTTCGGGATTGCCCGCCGTTAACGGAATCCGTCCGAGCTTCAACTACAACGCCTTTATGCAGCCGGGGCAAACGGCGCACGGTGTGGGAACAGCGGACCCGTATCTGTTCGGCAACGCTCCCCGGTATTTGTCCGATGTGCGTTATCCGGCCTGCACAGATTTGGACGCCTTCATCTCGAAGAAACTCAAGATCAACGAACAGATGAGCGCAACCTTCCGCATGGAGGCGCTCAACGCTCTGAATTTCGTGGTCTTCGGCGGTCCGGATGCGGGCGTGACGGATACCAACTTCGGCTACAATCCCCAAACTCAGAACAACAACCCGCGCGAAGTACAACTGAGTGGCCGGTTCACCTTCTAAGTAGCACGGCTCTCCCGCCGGCGGCTGTTACAGCCGCCGGCATCTCTTTTTCTCCCATTCATCTTCTATCATCCAATCAGAGGACAAATGACGCCGGATAAGCTGACGTTCAAGAATGCAATGGTTGTGATGCCCACCGGAATTGCGGATGCAGTGGTGCATATTCGAAGCGGCGTGATTGCGGAGATTGGCGGCCCAGGTTCTGCATCGGGCGCGGCCATCGACTGCGAAGGCGACTATCTTCTCCCCGGCCTCATCGACCTGCACACAGACAACATTGAACGCCATGTAAGGCCGAGGAACAATGCCGACTGGCCGGTGATGGCGGCCCTGCTGGCGCACGACGCGCAGATGGTCTCGGCCGGAATTACGACCACTCTCGATTCACTGGCGGTGGGAGCTACGGGATTCGCGTCGCGCAGTTTCGAGACCCTCGCCAGGATCATCGCTGCACTAGCAAGTGCCCGGGAGGCGCGAATCCTGCGCGGCGATCATCTGCTCCACCTGCGCCTGGAACTATCGAACGAAGGAATGCTTGAGCAATTCTCTGGTGTGTTTCCGAATCCCCACGTGCTGCTGGTGTCGCTCATGGATCACACGCCGGGGCAGCGACAATGGCGGGATGTGGAAAAGTACGTGGCCATGGAGAAGCGAGACTTTCATCTCAGGCAGGACGAGATCGACCGTTTCCTTGAAACTGCTCGGGATCGCCAGGAGCGTTTCTCCGCGCCCAACCGCGCCGGGCTGCTGTCAATGTTAGAGGGCCACGACATCGCGCTGGCCAGCCACGACGATACAACTGTCGAACACGTGGAGCAGTCGCATGCCGAGGGGATCGGCATCTCCGAATTTCCAACCACGAGGATTGCCGCCGAAGCCGCACGCGCAAAGGGAATGCGGATCGTGGCCGGATCGCCGAACCTTGTCCTCGGCCGGTCACACTCGGGCAACGTGTCGGTGGAAGAGCTCGCCCGCAACGGCCTCCTGGATGCGCTGGCATCGGACTATGTGCCCTCGAGCATGTTGCATGGCGCATTTCTGCTGACGGAAAAAATCGGTACGCCGCTGCACGAGGCGGTCAACATGGTAAGTCTGGCGCCAGCGCGCATGATCGGGCTCGATGACCGCGGCAGTATTGAAGTTGGAAAGCGTGCCGATCTGGTCCGCGTTAGAGTGTCTCATGGCATTCCGATTGCAACGACGGCGTGGCGCGAGGGTCTGCGCGTTGCATAAAACGACTGAATTCGTAGAGGCCCATATGATCGAGCACTGTAAGAGAGCCCTGCTGGCAATGTTGGCGCAAAAGTCCTTTGGGTTTCGCGAAACGTGGCTCTCCGCCGGCGGGTCCAGCGATTACTACATAGATTGCCGCACTACGACGCTTTGTGGTGAGGGAGGACGTCTGACAGGTTTGCTTATGCTTGATCTGCTTCGCGAAAAGCAGTTGTCGCCGCGCGCCGTTGGTGGGCTCACACTGGGCGCCGATGTTGAAGCCGCAGCACTCGGCGCGCCGTTCTATAGTGTCTTCCGCGCCCAAGAGGTGCGTGCCGCGCACCTCAATCTGGGCCCCCAATAGCTCTCTGGTACACCTAAGATGGACACTTTGCCTGCGCAACGATCCAGTCGATGATGGCGTCGAAACGCTCTCGATCGAGGGCGTGACCGCCGGCAGTGCGCAAGTGCTGGAGATGATCAGCACAATTCAGCTCTTCGAGTGCCGGAAGAGCAGCGCGCACCAGATCTTCGGCGTCTGCGGAAAGAGGGTCGTCCACAGACGAGACCACAAAGAGCTTGCGTGGCGCTATGCAACGAAGCAAATCGTCGAAATCGAAGCGATCGCAGAAGCCTGGGATGATAAGAGACATTTCCAGAGCGGTTTGCGAACTGAGTTTGTGCCGAAACGAATAGACCGACCCGCTGGCACACGAAAACGCGACTCGCGTATCAAGGGCTGCCAGAAAGAGCGCAGTGTTCCCACCCAGGGAGTGACCGACCACCCCAAGATGCCGTGTTCCGGAGAGATTTTCCAGAACAGATAGGCCCGCAGAGGAGTCCTCAATGATCTTCCGCATGAGCAAGTCACCGGTAACGAGCCGGTATGCCATCTGGTTGTAGTACTGCAACCATCCATCCGCTGTGCTGTGCGGCTTCTTCAACATGGGTGCGAGCGAAGTGCCCCAACCAGCACCGTTCAAACGTGATTCGAATCCAATGCAGTCGGGCGCCAGCACCATCACTCCGCGGCGCGCGAGGGCCGGTCCGAAGGCTTGCAACGGGTCTCCGGTACGGCCCGCGATCTCACTTTTGCCAATCAGCCATTGGCTGTTGTGCTGATGCAGCGCAAGAACCGCTCCTCGCGGCTCAGCATCTTCGGGCTGAAAGAGGAATGCCTCGATCTGGTCGCCATCCGGCGCCGGATAGCAAATCAGGCTCCAGGTAATCCCACCCTCCACGTCCCGCCCGATGAACCGGACGTCTGGCGAACGGGCGGGGAGGGGTAGTTTCGGAAACGATCGGATGCGCTCGCGAAGAAAATCCATACCGATAGTGGACTCGTCCGCCGTCCTCTCACTTGGAGTACTTCTCGATATACTCTTCGGCGCTGAGCGTGCGGAAGTCGGACAGCGCAATTTCCAGCTTCTTCGATCTGTCTTAAGATTGCGCTATCGCCAAGGTCAAGGTGAACAAACTTTCCTTCTTTTCAAATCCCATCGATTCATTGATCTTAAGAATCGAAGGATTATTCGCGTGATTGTAGGTGGTCAGGTCGGCTATGCCCGCATCTCTTGCGGCGCGCATCGACCGAAGCTTCATTGCCGTCGCCACTCCCTGATTGCGATAGGCACGCGCGGTGCCTGTATAACTCACATTCAGGTTAGCTGCCTGTGGCGTTTGGACCAACTCTACAACGCCCGCTAATGCGCCTCCAAAGGTGGCAACACACGAAACGTCGAGTCGAAGTGCCGGACGGCGGCGGCAAAACTGATCCAGGCTCTCTTTGACTGGTGAAGAAGCCATCGGTATGTCCGCCGAGACTTCTTGATGCAGCCGCCAAAGTGCCGACCCTCCCATCTTCCGTCTGGAGAACTTCGCAGAGGGGCTGAATGAGATAACCATGGCCAGTAACGGCGGTAATCGTCGGCTCCCATTCGTCCATGGGAAAGGCGGAGAGATCCAGGCGCATCTGGTGAGAGGTGTTTGTAACGCAAAAGCCTCGATCCGTGAAAAATGCGAAGGTGCTTTGATCATGGGAGGAGACCGTCGTCCTCAATTCGCGCGCGCCAAGTGCCGAGAGAGCGTCCATGCACTCGGCAAAAAGTTCTGTTTCTACGCCTCGCCCTCGTTGAGCTGGATCGACAACGAGCCGCAGCATATAGCAGTCCGGAGGCGTGCGATGGTTCTGCTGGTACTCGCAGAAACCGAGCACGCCGGAATCGTCTTCCGCAGTCCATCGCCGATGTCGATATTGAACTGGAGTGTCCTGATCGAGACGCCGCTCATTCTCGGCTGTAGTAGGGCGTGCCGGTATGCAGAGAGTCAGAATCCGGGCCAAATCTCCGTAATCCCGCTCCACAAACGCTCTCACGCGCGCTGTCTCCAGATCGCTCACAGGAATCGCTCTTGTTTCTTCCCCTTTCCTTATGGCTCTTTCTTAAGGAAAGAGCCACAAGGCGATATCGACAAAGTAGAGCCCGCGACCGAAAAACTCGAAAGGGCCTCCTCTGCCGCGTTCAAGAACAGAGGTTCTGGGGTGTCTCCACTAAAAGCAGTCTCTGCGGCGATGGGCTTTCAGGAGTACCTTTCGACAAATTCCTCAGCGCTCAGCTTGCGAAAATCCGGAAGGGCGATCTCCAGCTTCTCGCGCGGCCAGTCCCACCATGCAAGGTTCATCAGTGCGTCCTGCACCCTTTCATCAAAACGGAATCGGATGAGTTTTGCGGGCACGCCGCCCACGATGGCGAATGGCGGCACGTCCTTTGAAACCACCGCGCCTGCGCCGATGCCGGCCCCGGTGCCGATTTTGACGCCAGGAAGAATCGTGGAGCCATGTCCGATCCACACATCGTGGCCGAGTTTGACGCGATGCGACGCGCGCCACTCGAAGAACTCAGCATCGTCCTCCACTGAAAAGCCATAGGACTTGCTGCGGTAGGTGAAGTGATGTAGGGCGGCGCGCCACATGGGGTGGTTGCCGGGGTTGATGCGGCTGCTGGCGGCGATGGAGCAGAACTTGCCAATATCGGCCCAGACAATGCTGCAGTCCTGCACAACATAGGAATAATCGCCGAAGGTGGATTCGTTCATGGACGTGCGCGGGCCGACCGACGTGTAGATGCCGAGCGTGCAGTTGCGCACGCGGGCCGTGGGATCGATGCGTGGCTCGAGCCCAAACGATTGCCGGTGCTGTTGCGATTGCTCTTCCGGCGAAGTAGGGGCCGTGTCCAAAAATGGTGCGGACGTCGTGGTCATGTATCGTACCTCCATTCCTCAAGGGAAAATGCCGAACGAAATTCAATTGGCTGCGGCTTCGAATGTTTCGTGGTCGAGTTGCGCCGCGGCCTCGGGTAGAGCCTGCGCGCATTGCGCAAAAATGTGCTTGAAACCTGCAGATGTATACCCCTCGATGCGCAGCGAGAGGACTGCCTCCGTTCCCGATTCGCGCACCAATACAATGCCATCGCCGGTCTCGAAGCGCATGCCGTCGATCTGCGTCACACTCGCATCCGGCATAATGCCCGCTAAAGCACCGCAGGCTACTGCATAGGAGAGCGTGCTGGCGGGAATGCGAATCTCGGGCGTGCTATAGATGTGCGGCAGAGAACGGCGCAGCCGACAAATCGGCTCACCGTGTTCGCGCAGCAGATTGAGCAGGTAGAAGGCGGCGAAAAGACCGTCATCGCCGCCATTCAGCTCCGCGAAGAAGTAGTGGCCGCAGGCGTCGAGCCCGAGGAGCGCATCTTCAGCCACCACGCGGCTGCGCATGAAGGCGTGACCGGTGCGTTCAAGGAGTGGCGTTCCGCCCTGATCGAGAATGGCGCGGCGCACAGCGTCGGAACACTTGATATCCACGACAATTTTGGCAGCGGTGTGCTGGGTGCGACCAGCCAGTACCGCGCGGGAAAACAAGATGGCGATCTCATCGGCGGAGATGAAACTGCCTTCCTCATCGACGAAGGCCACGCGATCCCCGTCACCGTCCCACGCGATGCCAATCGCATCGCCCTGAGTGCGCACTGCATTACACAGGCGGGCAAGATTTGCGGCGCTATTGCAATCCGGCGAGCGGTCAGGGAAATTGCCGTCTGTTACGCACGAGATGCAATACGGCGTGAAGCCGAGGGCGCGAAAGATGGCCGGCGCCATCGCCGACCAGGCGCCATTGCCAGCATCGAGCACAACGCGGGCAGGTGTGCTCTCGCGCATATGAGCCCACGTTTTGTCATGGCGGCCGTGTACGCAGGTCGCGGGTCGATGTTCTCCGCGCGGCCCGTTCCTATGCGGAATGCTCGGGATTCAGTCAAAGCGCGAATTTCGAGCAATTGCTCCGGAGTCATGGGCATGGACCCCAACATCAACTTGAGCCCGTTATGCGTGGGCGGATTGTGCGATGCGGTCACCATGAGCATGGCGTCAGCGCCTGATTCGCAAGCCGCGAAGTAGGCCACTGGGGTAGGAAGCTGACCTGCATCCAGCACGTGAGCGCCGGCGCAATGCAGGCCCTCGCTGAGCGCACGCTTCAGATCGGGAGTGCTGTGCCGGAAATCACCACCCACGAGCACGCGCGAGGCGGGATTGAGCAGCGTGGCGACTGCGCCGCCGATGGCGCGGCAGAGTTCCGGAGAAACAGCTTCCGGATAAACTCCGCGAAGATCGCAAGGCTTCCAGGCGTCGGCAACTTGAAGGGCAGCCGTCATAGAGACCTCAGAGTTGCGCGTTCGACAATGCGAAACGGAGCCCCGGGATGCGGCTCGTGAAAGATGCAGATGGCGTCCACAGGCAACGGCTGGCGGCTCACCGCGCAGAAGCGCTCGGACAGGTGCTGTTCGAGTGGCGGCAGATGGTGCGCCGGCAGTGAACCGGTGAGCGACATATGAAACTTCCAGGTGTCGAAGACGTAAGGGTAACCCCAGCGCAGGACATGCTCACGCTCGCGGAGCGAAAGCTTGTCGTGCAGACGCTGCGCCAGCTCCTCTTCGGTGGCCGGCGCACGAAATCGGTCGAACTCGCTCACGCAATCAGCGGCGAGATTCGCGAACTGCTCGCATGGCTCCATCAGTGTGAGTGCAAGGAAGCGCCCCAGCCCGTTCACGGCCAGCGGTGGCGCGATGAACGCGGAGTGCGCCGCGGCGAATTTGTGCAGCGCGGATTGCAAATCTTCAAAGCAGGCACTTTCGGCAAGGCGGAACGGCGGCTTGAGCGTGGCGTGAAAGCCGTAACGCCGCGGACTGAGAGTGGCGTGACACCAGAAGTCGTGCGTCAGGTTCGCGCGCAGTTCGGGATCGAGCGACTCGCCGGTGATGGCGTCGCGGCCCAGCCAGCGGCTGCCAAGCTCGTGAAGCAGCGCGCCGGGAGCGGGTGCAAAATAGATCCCATATCGAGATGTAGATCCGTTCTGTTCCAGCATGATTGCGGGTCCTTGGGTGTTCTCTGTCGTCTTAACGCGCATGACCGTAAGCATATCCGTTCGATGGTTTGCCATTCCCGTTGAGCGAACCTTCCGCTTCCGGTGTTGCAGCCGCGCCTTCATACTGATAGCCGAATTGAATTTGGAACACACGCCAATAGAGGCCGCGCATGGCCAGGAGTTCCTGGTGGTTGCCACTCTCGGCGAGCCGGCCTTTGTGCATGACCAGGATGCGGTCGGCAGTAAGCACGGTGGAAAGGCGATGGGCGATGACGATGGACGTCCTGCCCTGGAGCAGCCGGCCCATCGCGGCGCGGATGCGGGCCTCGGTCTCAAGGTCGATGTTCGCGGTAGCCTCGTCGAGCAGCAGATAGGTGGGATCGTGAGCCAGCGCGCGCGCAAAGGCGATCATCTGCTTCTGGCCGGTGGAGAGATTGTCGCCGCGCTCATGCACCCAGGTATCGAGGCCATCGGGCATGTGCTGCACCATGGCTTCGAGGCCGATCTCGCGCGCCGCGCGCCGCGCGTCGTCGTCGCTGAGCGTTTCGGAACCGAATCGGATGTTTTCGAGGATCGTGCCCTCGCGCACGTAGGTATCCTGCAGGACCACGCCGAACTGGCGGCGCAGATCCGACGAGCGCACCTGCTGAATATCGACACCGCCGATGCGGATAACCCCGCGCTGCGGAGTGTAAAAGCGCAGCAGCAGATTGCTGAGCGTAGTCTTGCCGGCGCCAGTATGGCCCACGATCGCCAGCATCTCGCCCTCGCGAATGGCGAAGCTCACGTCGTTGAGGACCCAGCGACCGGGCTTGTAGGCGAACCACACTTTTTCGAAGGCAATCGCTGCACCTTTTGGCTGGACCAGTGCTGAGGCGGGAGCTTCTTCCGGGGCTTCGGTGTCGAGCAGCGCAAAGACCTTTTCGGCGGAGACAATGCTGGTCTGCAGGACGCTGTAGCGCTCGCTGATTTCCTGAATGGGGCGCAGGAAACGGCTGCCGTACTGCAGAAACGCGACCAGCGTGCCGATGGTGAGATGGCCGCCGCGCAGCAGGTATGCGCCTACGATCAGCAGCCCGGCCTGCGAGATGGTGCCCAGCAGCTCCACCGAGGGCATGAACCACGCGTTAGCGGTCACCCACTCCTTCGAGGCTTCCATGTGCTGGCGATTGATATCGTCGAAGATCTCGAGGCTGGGGAGCTGGCGGTTGAAGAGGTGCACCACGTAGATGCCGTTGACGTGTTCGGCAATGAATGCGTTGATGCGGGCCAGCAGAATGCGCACGCGCTGCTGGCTCTTGGTGATGATCTGCCGGAAGACCGTGGAAAGCACGAGAAAGACGGGAATGAGGGCAGCCAGCTCCAGCGTGAGAAGCGAGTTGACGCGCAGCATGGCGGCGAGAAAGAAGACCGTCATCACAGCGTTAGCCAGCAGCGCGACGATGCCGTTGGCGAAGAGATCGTTCAGCGCTTCGATGTCGGTGGTTAGGCGGGTGACCAGTCTTCCCGCAGGCGTAACGTCGTAATAGCTGATAGGCAGCCGGTGCAGATGCCGGAGCAACTGGCGGCGTAGGTCGGCCATTGCCATCTGGCCCGTCCACTGCGCCACAAAGTTCTGCGTACTATCGATGAGCAGCGTGAGAACGAGCACTGTCAGGTAGACCAGCGACAACAGCCTGAGGCCCGGCGTGGAGGCCGGTGGCAGCCAATGCGCGAGCAGACCGGAAGACGGGCGATGGCGCAGGAAGTAGACGTCGATGGCCACGGAGATGACCAGCGGATTGAGGATCTGCAGAAGCGTGGAGGTGAGAGAGCAGACCAGCGAAGCCAGTACCGCGATCCAGTAAGGCGCCAGCAGGCGCAGAATCCGCGAAAGCAGATACCAGTCGCGGACCTCGCCGGCGGCTTCTTCGTGAAAGCCGCTGCGGCCCGCTTCGCGGAACGGCTGGCTCAAAGCCGGTGCGCTCACATGACCTCCAGTTCTTCTTCGAGCACCTGCAGACGCGTCAGGCGCGCGTAGTGGCCGCTGCGCTCCAGCAGATCGGCGTGCGTGCCCTGCTCCTCGATGCGGCCGCGCTTGAGAAGAATGATTTGGTCCGCCTGCATGGCTGTGGCCACGCGGTGCGTCACTAGAATCGTGGTCCGCTCCGCCATTACGCTCTTGAGATGGGCGAGGATGCGCTGCTCGGTGACCGAATCGACGCTGGAGAGTGCATCGTCCAGAACGAGAATGCGCGGATTCTTAAGGATGGCGCGGGCGATGGCGATGCGCTGTTTTTGTCCGCCGGAGAGCATAATGCCGCGCTCGCCTACGATGGTATCGAAGCCGTCGGGGAGCGCGGCCAGGTCTGGATCGAGTCCGGCAATGGTCGCCGCCTGACGAATCTGCTCTTCCGATGCCTCCTTCACCCCAAGCGCAATATTATCCGCGAGCGTGATGCTGAACAGGAAGGTCTCCTGCGGAACCACGCCCACCAGCGCGCGCACGGCCGATAGCGGCATCTCGCGGCAATTGAGGCCGTCGAAGCAGACGCAGCCGTTACTTGGGTCGATGGTGCGCGTAATGAGCTTGACCAGGGTGCTTTTGCCCGAGCCGGACTCGCCGAGAATGGCAAGCGTAGAGCCGGCTGGAACGTCGAGATCGATGGCTTCGAGCGCCGCGTGGGCGCCATACAGCACGTTCACATTGCGGAACGAGATACCGCCCGCGGATTCGTGATCATGCGATCCGCCCGGCTCCAGCCAGTGGCCCGGATCGATCTCCGGCGTTTCATCGAAGAGCAATTGCAGCCGCGCCACCGAGGCCATTCCGCGCTGCATCATGTTCACGACCCGGCCCAGCGAAGAGATGGGGCGAACCAGCATCGCCATATAGGTGGTAAACATGACGAAGTTGGGCACGCTGAGCCGGTGCGCCAGAACCAGCGCGCCCCCGTACCAGAGAACGATGAGCACAGAGATGCCGGTGATGAAGGTCAGCAGCGGATCGAGTGTGCTCGAGTAGATGCCGAGGATGCAGTTGGAGCGCACGTACGACCGGTTCATGCCCTCGAACCGCGCCTGCTCAGCTTTTTCGCGCACGAAGGAACGGACGACGCGCGCCCCGGCGATGGTCTGCTGCACGGCCGCGCTCATGGTGGAAAAGAGCGCTTGAATACCGTCAAAGCGGTGGCGAATGATCTTGCCGAAGCGCATGAGCAGAAAGACGGCGAAGGGCGAGGGCAGCAGAGCCGCAACGGTCAACTCCCAGTTGACCGAGGCCAGCACCGCGAATGCTACCGGAAGCGCGATCAGCGACTCGAGCAGCGAGGCAAGACCGGGGCCCAGCATCATGCGGACGGCGTTCAGGTCGTTTGTCGCCGAAGCCATCACATCGCCCGAGCGCGTGTGGCCCCAGAACGATGCGTCCAGTCGGAAAAGGTGGGTCAGCAGGTCCTTGCGCATCGCGTACTCCACGCTTCGCGAGGTGCCGATAAGGTTGAGACGGGCGAGGGTCTGGAAACCGGATCGTGGGATGGCTACTCCCACGATGGCCAAGCCAATCCAGACGATTTCCCACTGGGAGTGGAGATCAACGCGGGCGTTAGTCAGGATGCGAATTCCGGAGCGGATCAGCAAAGGGATGGCGAAGGCAATTCCATCCCGGCCCACCATGCCGATTACGCCGAGCGCAAACGAACGCGGATGGACCTTCAGATAGCTCCAGACGAAGGCGAGGCGGAGCCGGAAGGGAACATGGGCTTCGCTCTGGACAAAGCGGTTGGCGGGGGTGGGCGGCACGCCTCCCATATTACTGCGTATACGAATAAATAAAAAAGTGAAATTTAGATTGCAGGCACAGAGGCGGCGATCTGCGGGGACCGCAGGCGCAGTCACTAACTGAGTTCACACGCTTTTCACGTTAGCTTAAAGAAGTTTCCTCCGTCCCTGTGGCATGATGTTCTCGTTCGTATACGTAACAGTTCAGGCATCCAACCCATCCGGAAACGAGAGCAAAACTCCATCCATGATCATCGAAACGAGGAACGGAAGCTCCGGCGCGCAGGCCAAGGGCGAACCCGGTTTCGACTATACCCTATGCGAATGCGAGCTGCAGCCGCTGCAGCAGCTGGTCTCCCGCCTGGAGCAATCGCATTCCGTCGCGGTGCGCAAAGCGCCTTCCGTCTCCCTGACCATGATACCCGCCGAGGACTCGCTGGAAGGGCAGAAGTTTTATCTGGGCGAAGCGCTCACCACCGAGTGCGAAGTCGCGGTGGACGGGCTGGATGGATTCGGACTCTGCCTGGGCGACGAGCCTGTGCGGGCATATTCGATCGCGGTGGTGGATGCGCTGCTGCACGGCGGAGGACCGGTCCCGCAGGAGATCGAGGCGTTTTTGCGCGAGCAGGGTGAGAGGATTGCGCGCCGCGACCGCGACGAATACAACCTGATCCTCCAGACGCAGGTCGATTTCAAGCTGATGGAGGAAGAATGAGCGCACCCGCCCTACTTGCGACCTACGATCCGGTCTTTGATGCGCAAAAGCACTATCGCGCGCTCCTGCAATGCACGGCGCGCCCGGGAAGTATCGGACAACTCGACGACGTTGCGCTTGATATTCCGCCGAAGCTCAATCGCGCCTCGACCTTTCTGGCGCGGACGCTTCTTAGCGCGGACACGACTTTCTATATCTCTGAGGGTGACGAGAGCGCGGTGGATTTTCTGCGCCGCGAGACGCTTGCTCGGCCTGCGGTTGCCGAACAGGCCGATTTTCTATTTCTGCCGAATCCGGCGCGGATCGAGGAGATTGATCGCGCCCGCACAGGAACGCTGACGTTTCCCGAGCAGGGAGCCACCATGGTGCTGCAGGTGGAGGGTCTTTCGCCTGCGCCTATGCCCGGCGCTCTGCGGCTCACGCTTGCGGGGCCGGGGATCGAGACGCAGACGGTGGTGTTTGTCTCCGGCGCGGCCGATGCCATCTTCGAGTCCCTGAAAAAGCGCAATGCGGAGTTCCCGCTGGGAATCGACACTTACCTCACCTGCGACAGTCTGTCGGCGGGTCCATGCGTGTTGGCGCTGCCGCGCACCACACGCGTTGCCTGGGAACGAGTTTAAGAGCGGCCGCAAATGCGGCTGCGGAGATAGTGCGAGATGGGATACGTAGCGGTCAAAGGTGGACAGGACGCCATCGAAAACGCCAATAAACTGGTGGACTATTTTCGATGGAAGGGGCGGACGGAGCCGATCCGCGTGGATCAGGCGCGCACGCAGATGCGACTGGCCGTGGACCGGGCCATGGGCGAGGGCTCACTCTACGCGCCGGAACACGCGGCGCTGGCGCTGCTGCAGGTGGAGGGCGATTCGTTTGAGGCAGCATTCCATCTGCGCGCCTATCGCGCCACCCTCGAACGCCGTTACTTCTCCGATACGCTGAACACGCGCGAGATGTTCGTGCACCGGCGCATCTCGTCGACCTTCCGCGAAATTCCCGGCGGCCAGATTCTGGGACCTACGCGCGACTATTCCTTCCGGCTGCTGAATCCCGCACTGCTCGAGGCCAGCCTCGGCTCTATCGAAACATTTATTCAGGGGTTGCAGGACCAAATCGATCCGGCCAAGTTGCACGGCATGACGACCTACAAGAAGGTGATCGACATCTTTCTCAATGAAGGTTTGATGAGCCGGCAGCCGCGGCCCGACGAAGACCGGCGCGTCTTCGATGTGACCCGCGAGGCCATCAAGTTTCCGGTGCCGCGCTCGGCGGTGCTGCAGATGCTGGCGCGCGCGGAGACCGGCGCGCTGATGTGCATGGCCTACAGCACCATGCGCGGCTTCGGCGAATCGCATGGTACGGTGGGCGAGCTGCGCGTGGGTGAAGTGCCGGTGCGCATCGTCGACCGGCGCGGGCGCAAACGCTACGTGGGCAAAATCAAAGTGACCGAGACGGAGATGGTGGGCGGCGGTAGGCGCAGATCGGCAGAACCCGACCGCGGCGCCGCGCGTAGTGAGGACCCGGCCCTTTCCATCGGATATGGACTGTGTTTCGGACAGAACGAGACCAAAGGCATCTGCATGGGCATGGTGGAAAGCGCGCTGCGCAGCCCCAATCCAGATAATCCCGCGAACAGCCAGGAGTTTGTCCTCTATCACACCGAGGTGATCGAGGCCTACGGCTTCACCAATCACCTCAAGCTGCCGCACTACGTCACGTTCCAGGCCGGCCTCGAGAGCTCGCGCCGCGTGGCCCGGCTCAAGGCGGCTGCACTAGAGGAGAGCGTAGCAGTCGGCGCGGACGCGGAGGAGGAAGACGATGATTAAGAATCTGAAATTCCGCGAGAGCTTCAACTACGCCTACATCGACGAGTTCACCAAGAAAGAGATTCGCCGCAAGACGCTGAAGGCTGTCTGCATTCCCGGTTACCAGGTTCCCTACGCGCCGCCGGAGATGCCTATTTCGCGCGGCTGGGGCACCGGCGGCCTGCATCTGACGCTATCTCTCGTGGGCCAGAACGACGTCGTCAAGGTCATCGACCAAGGCAGCGACGCCAGCGTCAATGCCTGCAACCTGCGCCTCTTTATCAAGGAGATGGCGCGCTGCGCGGTCACCTTCGATACCGCCCTGGCCACTATCATTCAGACTCGCCATCGCGTTCCCGAAGAGATCCTCACGGAAAAGCAGATCCTGGTGCTGCAGGTTCCGCAGCCGGAGATTCTGCGCAGCGTGGAACGGCACGAGGCCAAGACGCGCATGATGCACGCCGAGGCCGATTACGCGAAGATCTGGGTCACACTCTACGAGACTTACGTACGCAGCGGAACGCTGCGCAACGCCGCCGGTCATCCCATCATGGTGAATGGCCGCTACGTGGCCACGCCTTCGCCAATTCCAAGCTGGGACGTGCCCAACCTCAGCATGGCACGCTGCCTTTACCTGTTCGGCGCAGGCCGTGAAAAACGCATCCACTGCATCCCTCCGTTCACGCCCGTCAAGCCTCTCGAGTTCGAAGACATCCGTTTCAAGGTCGAGGAGTTCCTGGAAGTCCAATGCTCGGCCTCCGGGCAAGACAAGGCGTTTATGGACCAGATCTACGCCGAGGACTTCAGCCGCTCCTGGGTGATCAACGACAGCAATTTTCTGGATAAGGTGCGCAAGGGACCGCGCCCGCCGCAGCGGCTCTTCACCAACCCCGAATAGGAATAGGGACGATGGAAGACAATTGGCTATTGCGCGTTTGCAATCTTACCAAGATCTTCGGCGAAGTTACGCCGGGCGTATGCGAGCGCACGGGACCGAAGTTCAATTCGAATATCTGCCCCAAGACCGGCGCTGTGGTGGCGTGCAGCAATATCAGCTTCGACCTCTACCCCGGCGAGGTGCTGGGTGTGGTGGGCGAGAGCGGCTCGGGAAAGAGCACGCTCGTGCAGATACTCTACTTCGATCAGCCGGCGACCAGCGGCGAAGCGTATTTCCGGTCCTGGAGGACGGAGAAGCCAACATCTTCGATCTCTCCAATCAGCGGAAGCGCTACGTGCGCAACCACCTGATGGGCATGGTCTATCAGAATCCGCGCGACGGGCTCAACTTCCGCTTCTCTTCGGGGGGCAACATCGCGGAAAAGCTGCTGATGGCCGGCGTGTTTCACGTGGGCAAGATCCGCGTTCGGGCCACCGAGCTGCTGAACCATACCGAAGTGCCCGTGAAGCGCATGGACGAGTCGCCGGTGCGCTTCAGCGGCGGAATGCAGCAGCGCGTGCAGATCGCCAAGGCCATCGCCAACAATCCGCCGCTCCTGCTGCTTGACGAAGTGACCAGCGGCCTTGATGTTTCCGTGCAGGCCAAGGTGCTGGACCTCATTCGCAGCCTGCAGGAGGAGATGGGCATTTCTATGATCGTCGTCTCGCACGACCTGGGCGTGATCCGCATGTTGACGGACCGCACCATGGTGCTCAAGCACGGACAGATCGTGGAGCAGGGACTTACGGATCAGATTTTGCAGGACCCGCAGCACGGCTATACGCAACTGCTGGTGAGCTCGCTGCTGTAGGCGACCGCGACGAAAGCAGGGCGAACGGAAAAAGAGGAACCGATGGGAAAACTGCTGGAAGTGATCGACCTCGAAAAGCGCTTCGAGATGCATATCCTCAACGAGAAACAGATCGAGGCGCTGCGTCACGTTTCCTTTGAGGTCGGTGAGAGCGAGATTGTGGGCCTCACCGGCAAAACCGGCTCGGGCAAGTCCACATTGATGAAGTGCATCTACCGCACGTACCACGCCTCGTCGGGCCACATTCTCTACTACACCGAGGACGGCCGCGCTATCGACATGGTAAGCGCCTCGGAGCACGAAATTCTCCGCCTGCGTAAGACCGAGATCACCTACTGCTCGCAGTTCCTGCAGGTCATTCCGCGCGTGCCGGCCATAGATGTGGTCGCATCCGCGCTGGTGGCGCGCGGCGCCACGCTCGAAGAGGCGCGGTCGCTCACCAGCGAATGCTTCCAGCGGCTCAGCCTGCCTAAAGAGCTGTGGGACGCGTATCCGGCCACCTTCAGCGGCGGCGAGCAGCAGCGCGTGAACGTTACCCGCGCCATTATTTCGCGCCCGCGCTTCCTGCTGGTGGACGAGCCCACCGCCTCGCTCGACCTGAAAACCAAGGATACCGTGATCGATATGCTGATCGACCTGAAGAACGCAGGCACGGCAATCGTGCTGATCACGCACGACGAGCACACGCTCTCGCGCATGGCCGACCGCTCTCTCCATCTCGAGAACGGCCGGTTGAAAGAAGTTGTCTACGCATAGTGAGGGAAGCATGAAGCGCCTCCGGTCTTGCCTCGTTCTGCTCATCGCCGCGGCCGTCTGCGTGGCCGCAAGCGGGTGCAAAGGGGGCAATGCGAGCACCGGTTGGCCGAAGGTCCTGCACTACGCGTATTCACCGCAGACCGAGCAGCTCCAAAGTGGCCTTACCAACACCCGTCAAATGTGCGATTATCTGCAGAGCCAGCTTCACATCCCCGTGGACCTGGTGCAAGTGGATCAATACGCGGCCTCTATTGAAGCCATGCGCGCCGAGAAGGTGGATATCGCCCACTTCGGCGGGCTCTCCTACCTCCTTGCAGCGCAGAAGGCCGGTGCACAGGCCATTGTGTCGCGCGGCTACCCGGACCGCCACCTGGCCGGATACCGGTCGCTGATTGCGGTGCCCAGCGACAGCCCCATCCACTCCCTGCAGGACCTGAAGGCACGGGCCAAGAATGTTGTGTTTGCCTTTGCTGATCCGGCATCTACCTCCGGAGACCTGTACCCGCGCGTCGAGCTGCAGAGTCTGGGCATCGATCCCGAGCGGGATTTCAAGCATGTGTTGTATGCCAACGGTCATCTCGCCGACCTGATGGCGGTGCGCTCGGGCAAGGTGGATGCCGGCGCATTCGACGAGGTCTATATGGCGCGCCTCATTGCAACGGGGAAAATGAAGCCCGGCGAGGTTCGTGTGATCTGGACCTCCGAACAGATTCCCGCCGAGCCGATCGCTGTCCGCGGAAGCCTTCCCGAGCAACTCAAAAAACAAATTCAGGCGGCATATCTCGGTATGCAAAAGAAGAACCCGGCGCTTTGGAACAATCTGAGCAAGAATGTCTACTCGTCGTCTCCCGGGACGACGTACATTCCCGTCACCGACGCAACGTATGACGGCCTTCGTCACTATGCGCTGCAGGTCAAACAGTTCAACTTCTTAGAGAAATAGAGAATGCGCGAACCCCTGATGTCCCGCCCCGGCCGCTCTTTTCAGCGCTGCCTCCTTCCTCTCCTGCTTGTGTCGTTGTGGCTGTGCCTGCCGTTGACCGGATGCAAGTTCGGTAATGCAAGCGATAGCGGGCCGAAGGTTCTGCACTACGCGTATTCTCCGCAGATGGAAGAGCTGCAGGGAGGCACGTTTCGTTATGCAGAATTGAGCAAATATCTACAGAACCAATTGCATATCCCCGTCGAGCTGGTTCAGGTTGTGGGATACGCCTCGACTATCGAGGCGATGCGCGCGCAGAAAGTGGATATCGCGGGCTATGGCGGCCTCGGTTATATCATCGCGTCGCAAAAAGCGGGAGCGGAAGCGATCGTTGCGCGCGGCTTTCCAAACGGCTCCATGGGCGGATACCGGTCGGTGATTGCTGTGCCGAAGAACAGCTCGATTCATTCCATGGCCGACCTGAAGGCGCACGCGAAAAATCTGGTCTTTGACTTTGCCGATCCGGCATCGACTTCCGGTTATCTGTATCCCCGCGTCGGCCTCCAGTCTATGGGCATCAATCCCGACAACGATTTCAAAAAGATCATCTTTGCGGGCAATCATCTGGCTGCGGCGATGACGATCGTGTCCGGCAAGGTGGATGCGGGCGCGTTTATGGAGCCGGTGATGACCCGGCTCATCGCCATGCATAAGATGGCGCCGGACGATATACGCATCCTCTGGCGATCCGATCTGATTCCAAACTCGTGCACCGCTGTCCGAAAAGACCTTCCCGAAAAACTGAAAAAGCAAATTCAGGCCGCATTGCTTGCCCTGCCCCAAAAAGATCCCAGCCTCTGGGCGAACTACATGCAGACCTTTCATACGGCATGGAGCGGCTCGGTCTATGTCGCCGTGACCGACGCCAACTATGACGGCCTGCGCAAATACGCCGTGCAGGTCAAAGACTTCCATTTCGCGGAGAACTGAGCTTCCATGCTTGAAGTGTCGAAACTCGTAGTCCAGCTTCCCACCGGCAAGCGCCTGGTCAACGATGTAAGCTTTTCCGTCGGTCGCGGCGAATTCGTGTCGATCCTCGGCTCGAGCGGCGCGGGCAAATCTCTCACGCTGCGCTGCATCGTTGGTCTTACCAGGCCCACCAGCGGCGAGATCAGGCTTACCGGCCCCGGCGGGAAAACCTATCGAAGTACGAATGTGAGCGCCAAGGAACTGCGCAGGGCGCGGCGGCACATTGGTCTCATTTTTCAGGGTTCGAATCTCGTCAAGCGCCTGACAGTTCTCGAAAATGTGATGCTAGGCCGGCTCGGCCACATTCACCCACTGCGCAGTTGGCTGCTTGGCTTTACCGATACAGAAGCGCGCCAGGCGATGGAGGCGCTCGATCGCGTCAACATGACCTCCTGCGCGGCGCGGCTTGCCGGTTCGCTCAGCGGCGGCGAAATGCAGCGGGTTTCCATCGCTCGCGCCATCTATCAGCGCCCGCTCATCTACCTGGCCGACGAGCCCATCTCCAGCCTCGATCCCCGCAACGCCGAAGCCATCATGTCGATCCTACAGCCGCTGTCACGGGAAACGCCGGTGATCGGCGCCTTTCATCAACCGGCGGTGGTGGCTCGCTACTGTACGCGGGTCATCGGCATTTGCACCGGCCAGGTAGTCTATGATGGCGCCGCACAACTCTCCTCCCGTCTATTGGAAGGCATCTACGGAGATCTGACCAGCGAATCGTTCGCTGGCAACGCGGAAGCGACCGCTCAGCCGCTTCTCTTCGAACCCGGCCTACGGCCCACCCTACACCAGAGCGTTCCCGGGGGGATGCCGATCTAGTGGACGCCTCCAACCCACTTTCCGTTCGCCAGCACCTTCCGCTTCTCGAGTGGAAGCAGGGGCACGCTGTACAACGGCGCCGGTGGCTGGTAGCAGCTCTTCTGCTCGCTGCTCTCACTGCGCTTGCTGTCTGGCGTTGCAATGTCGACCTGCGCTCGTTGACCACTGGCATCGACAAAGCCTTCTCGATGCTGGGAATGTTTTTCCCTCCCGATTGGAGCAGCCTGTCGGACATGTTACAGCCCATCGCCGTCACAACGGTCATGGCGCTCATCGGGACGATCCTGGGCATGTGTCTTTCGCTGCCCTGCGCGCTTGCAGCGTCCTCCAATTTCGCGCCCAAATCGCTGCGCCTCGCAATGCGCTCCTTTATTGCCCTCGAGCGGGGCTTACCGGAGATTGTCCAGATGCTGCTGCTCGTCACCATCTTCGGCCTGGGCGCCATCCCCGGGCTCATCGCACTCTCGTTCAGCAGCGTCGGCATGCTCGCCAAGCTCCTGGCCGACACGATCGAAGAGATCGAGCCGCACATGCTCGAAGCTGTCGAGGCGACCGGGGCGACGCGCTCCCAGGTCATTCGCTATGCGGTGATTCCGCAGATTCTTCCCTCGCTCTTGGCAAACGGTTTGTTCCGCTTTGAATTCAATGTGCGCGCGGGCGTGATCCTGGGCGCGGTCGGCGCCGGCGGAATCGGATTCATCATGATGACCGCGATGAATTCCATGAACTACCAGCGCGCCTGCCTGGCCACGCTGCTCACGCTCGTGCTGGTCTTTGTTTCCGAGCGCGTCTCCGATTTCTTCCGCGCCCGCATTCTCGGAGGAGGAGTGCTGAGATGACCACCGCAGTTCCCGCGGCCGCTTTGCCTTCGCGCAAGCTTCGATTCCTGCTGTTAACCCTGGCGGCGACCGTCGCTGTGCTGTATCTCCTATTTGTCTTTCTCGGCATGTCGCCAGCCAGCTTCGTAGTGGACTTTCGCTTTGTTCTCGACCTGGCGCAGCAGATGCTTCCACCTCACGTTTCCCTGCTCTGGACCCAGAAATCGATCTTTCTTTCGCTCATCGACACCGTGGCAATGGCGTTTCTGGGCACCATCGCCGGCGGAGCGCTGGCGCTCTTCCTCGCCTTTTTGGCCGCCACCAACACGGCGCCTCACCCGCTGGTCCGGCTCCTCGCGCGCACTCTCTTGGTAACCAACCGTTCGGTGCCCCAACTCATCGTCATTCTTGTCCTGCTCATCGCCGTCGACATTGGTCCGTTCGCCAGACTTCTCACCCTCATCTTTGGTTCCGTGGGCATGTACGGCAAGTTCTTCGCCGATGCCATTGAGCAAGCTGACAAAGGCACGCTCGAATCGGTAGAGAGCGTGGGCAGCACGCGCCTGCAAACCATCCGCTTCGCGGTGCTGCCCCAGGGTGATGCCCTCGTTCGTCGCCAGTCTCTTCTATGCCTTCGATTACAACCTCCGCGCCGCCATTCCCCTCGGAGTGTTCGGTGGCGGAGGCATCGGCTTCGAGCTGGCCTTCGCGAATGGCCTACTCCACTACAAAGACGTGCTCGCCTACACCATCCTCATCGTCATAATGATCAATGGCATGGAACGCATCTCCGACTGGGTGCGCCGCGGCATTCTGGCGCAACCCATGCTCGCCAAATAACCGGCTCAACTCCAGGGAGGCATAAACGGAAAGCATGTCCGAGACGATTTTGACCAACGCACGCATCGTACTGCCCGGCACCGACATGAACGGAACGCTGGTGATCGAAGACGGCCGTATTGCCGACGTCCTCCCCCACCGCATTCCCGACGGAATCGACCTGGGCGGCGCATTTCTCATCCCTGGCGTGATCGACATCCACACCGACTATCTAGAGCGCGAGATTGCTCCGCGTCCAAACGCTCAAATTCCCCTGGAGCTGGCCCTGCATGTGATGGATTTGCGCGCGCCCTGAGCTGTGGCCTCACCACCGTATGCAGCGCCGCCCGCATCTCGGAGGAGCGCGAGGGCCAAATGAGCTCCTGGCACGGCGACGGGCTTACCCTGGCCGGCCGTTTTCAGGACTTGATTCCTCAGTTGCGCGCTCATCATCTCATCCACATTCGCTGGAGCACGAACTTCGAGCCGGTCGACGCCATCCTCGATCGCCTGCTCAGCCTCAGGGGCATCGCCAATCTCGTCTTCAACGACGACACGCCGGGCCAACGCCAGTTCCGCGACATCGAGGCGCTCATTCAGCAGCGGGCCAACCGGCAGAACATCCCTCTCGAAGAGGCGCGCCGCAACATGGAAGAGCGTATCGCCCGCTCCGGTAGGGTCAACAACCGCAAGCAGGTCCAGGCTCATATCGCGGGCCGCATTCCCATCGGCAGCCACGACGACACCACGGTCGAGCACGTGCTGGAGGCCTTCGACTGCGGCGCCACCCTGTCGGAGATGCCGTGCAGCATTGAAGCTGCGCGCAAGGCGAAGGAACTGGGCATGATGGTCTGTATGGGCGCGCCCAACTACTACCGCGGCGGTTCGCACTGCGGAAATCTCTCCTGCCACGACGCCATGGCCGAAAACCTCGTCGACATCATCTGCAGCGATTACCATTTCCCGTCGCTGTTGGCCTGCGCCATCCGCATGATGGAAAGCGGCATGACCCCCTCGGCCGCCATCAACATGCTCACCCTGCATCCCGCGCGCCATCTGGGGATGGACGGCGAGATCGGCAGCATCGAACCGGGCAAGCGCGCCGATCTGGTTGCTTTTCATACCCGCTCCGGCTTCAGTGACGTGGTGCGTGTGTGGTTGCGCGGAGAACAGCGCTTCGCGGCCCCGACGCTGGACGCGGCCGAGGAGCTGGCGCTCGTCGCCCGTGCCGCCGTCGAAAGCAATCGCTGATCCGTGCCCCGACGCGGGTCTCGTGGTGCAGTGTGGCAAAGCTTCTGCACTGGCGGCGACAGCTTACGCAGGAACAGTGGCAGGTACTTATGGTTTCCGAACCTGAGTATCTGGAGAATATGGTGTGGCATATCGAGAATCGGCTTGGAACCTTCGACAACTATCGGCGGAGTGTTCTCGCCGTCTCCGACCGAGAGCGGAGAAACTTCGCACTCGGCGTCTGGAGAGATGAGGAACAGAGATGGCGCGTGTGGCTGTGGTGGGAGTGGGCGCGATTGGCGGAGTGTTGGCAGCGTTGCTGGATGCAACAGGGCGGCATGAAATTACGTTGTGCACGCGCCGGCCGCTCAAGGCGCTGACGGTTAAGACACCAGAGAGCATCGTCGTTGTAAAGGCTCGCCATTTAACCGGCCCAACACAGGCCGACCCGGTCGATTGGGTCATGATTGCAAGCAAGGCCTACGACGCGGAAAGCACGGCGCAGTGGCTTCCTAGACTTATGGCGGAGGGCGCGCCGGTGGCCGTGGCGCAGAACGGAGTGGAGCATCGGGAGACGTTTGGGCCGTGGGTAAAGCAGGAACTGCTGTTGCCGGTGGTGGTGCAAATCTCTGTGGACCGGCAGGCGGACGGAACCGTGTGGCAGCGTGGGCAGGCGCGCCTGACGGTGGAAGAAGGACGGCTGGGGCAGGAGTTTGCAGAGTTGTTTCGCGGGAGCAATGTGGAAGTGGTTGTAATCGAAGACTTCAAGACGGCGATGTGGCGCAAGTTGTGCGGGAACTCGACGGGGACGCTTTCCGTTCTTGCTGGGAAGCCGCCGTCGGCGTTCAAAGTCCGGGATGAGGCGCTGGCATGGGTTGCGCTGGAGATGGCGCGCGAATGCGTGGCGGTGGGACGGGCGGAAGGGGCGCAATTGGACGACAGCACAGCACAGCGCGTGGCGGATGGCATCCTGCGGGAGATGGGGGACCGGGCCAACTCGATGCTGGTGGATCGCCTTGCAGGACGGCCGATGGAGATTGAGACGCGGAACGGAGTGATCGTGCGGCTGGGAGAGATGCACGGAATCGCCACGCCGCTCAACCGCATGGCAGTGGCGCTCTTGAAGGCCGAAGGGAGCAGGCAGACCAGATGACAGACGGAAACGACCTTCCCATGGAGGCTCGCCGGATTCGTCCCCGCGAACTCTCCGGGCTTCTGCGGCTCTAGGAGTCCATGAAAAAGTTTGGGGTCTGTGAAAACCGAGCAGCCTTTGGAGATGGTCACTACAGTTCCCTTCAAACGCTTGATTTTACGAGCGGTTCTCCGTCAAGTTAGCCCGATGGTCATCCGCCTTCTCTCAGTCCCGGATGACATGAATTTCCCAGAATTCCACGAAGTCATCCGCGCCGTTCTTGGCTGGAACAGCGATCTCGGATACATCATTCGCGTCCATGGCCAAGAGTTCAACAGCTTCCACCGGAAGACGCGGTCGCAAGCCTTGCATGAACTGAAGCTCCGGCGGCAGGAAAAGTTCCTCTACATCTGCGACACGCTTCACCTGTGGGAGTGGGATACTCGAGTCCTGGATATTGAGGACGGAGTAGAGATGACCACGCTTCCCGTTGTGTGGGTGGCCGAGCGCGGCTCCCCCGGAGCACTGCGGGGGGCCAACCGGATATCGGTTGATGTTGAAACGACAAAGAGACGGTGCGGCAATGGCAGAGCAAACGGCCTGAGGAGCGGGAGTTCTATCTCCGGCTTGCCGTACGTGCCAACTGAAGCAAGCGCGAACTGCAACGACAGATTGAGAGCGCAGCCTTTGAGCGCACTGTTTTGTCCGACCTAAAACTCGGACCAGCGGTGCGAGTTTTGCCCCAGGACGCGACTGGCACATTTAAGGATAGCTATCTTCTAGATTTTCTCGACCTGCCGGAGGACCACAACGAGGCCGATCTACAGTCCGCGCTGCTGCAGAATTTGCGGAAATTCCTGATGGAACTTGGCGATGGATTTGCCTTTGTCGGCGAGAAGATCCGCGTACAGGTAGGGAATCAGGATTTCGAACTCGATCTCCTCTTTTACCATCGCGACCTGCAATGCCTGGTGGCGTTTAACCGCGACCGCAAGCGCCCACACGAAAACCTCTACATCGGTGTGCTGCTCTGCCGCACCAAGGACAATGAAGTCGTGGAAATATGCGATGAGCCGTCATCTCTCGCCCGCGCTCGTCGCCCAGTACGACACCCAGGTGATGCCCAAGGCTGTCCTGGAGCATCAGGCTCCCGATTCGATCGAGGGAGATCAGTCCTGAGCCTGCCATACCCCAAGACTGATTGCGAGAACTTGAGAGCGCTGGGCATCCCGTTCGTTTGAATGCAGCTTGCGGTATTTCCGCAAAGGGGCATTCACTGGGACCGGTTCTGCTTTGCTGCGACGTCATCCCGCAGCCTCTTGCAAACTGACTGCCGCCGGGCTATCACCCCTGCGACCATCGCAAAGAGGTTCGGCAGTATCGTGTTCCTTCAAATCGCATGAACCTTCTGAATGCCTCACTTTGCCGGGTCATCCCTCTGTGATTTCACCAGGTAAAAGACGGCCGGATTCATCAAAGTGCGTATGCGAGCAAGTCTCAAGCGAACATTACTCGGAAGTCACGATCAAGTTAAACCTTCGTATACGAAACAGTGCAATCATTGTGAATACCTGGGCCGCATTTTCTTTGGTATACTCAGGATAGATTTCCAGTTTCTGTGGATACCCGGCGGGCCAACGATGGCGCGATACCCGCGTCAGGGAATTGTTGTAAGGTGGATTGACGGTTTTCCGGCGGTGGATTCTGGAGCGCAACGAATCCTAGGCGTTGGTTAGGCCCGTAGGATGTTTCACGCACGATTTGAACCATCACTCTCTTCAGCCTGAAATCAGGCAACTGAAGACCGGACCGAAGCAATGTCTCTGGACGATCACCAAAATGCAAGCGGCCCCACGCCCTCGCTCACCCACGCGCAGGAAAGCTCCCTACACGTAGTCCGTCGACTGCGCCGGGCTTTTCTCTCCATCTGCCGTTGTGGCGATGTCACCTTCAGCCCTTACCGGCTGACCACGGATCAGTACTCACTAATGCGCGCCGTGCAGAGGAATCCCGGCATCCGCCAGGCAGACCTAACAGAACAGATATTCGCCGAGCCTAATACCGTAACGGCCATGGTGACCCTGCTTGAAAAGCGTGGAATCCTGCGGCGAAAGCCGAGCCTAACGGACGGCCGTGTCCGCCTCTTGTTTCTCACCGCTCATGGGCAGACCGTGATGCAGCGCCTTTCGGCAGACTGGGAGCCGATGCGCAGTATGTTGCGCAGGGCATTCGAAGGTGAGGCGGGAGAACAGGCGCTGAAGATTCTCGATAGGGTTTATGAGGAGATGCAGCGCGCAAGGGAAGATATGATCAAGAGATCGAACCTGGATTTCCAACCGGTGTCAAACGAGGATGGCGCGCCTGCAAGACAACCTCACCCGCCTTCGCCCGTCAGACCGGGAAAGAAAGGGCGCCCGATCAAGCCATTTATCGGGCCTTCCAGGAAGGCCAAGCTCCGGCCCCGGACAAAGCCGGCTGCGGGCCAACCCTAGCGAACCTTTGTAAACGAAGAAACTCTCGTCGCCGTAACTTCTGTCGTTTTGCTAATTAGTTGGCACATTCTTGTTCGGATTATCTGGCACACGATCGTTCCTGGCGTTCCCCGCTGATCCGGGGAAGCGTCTAAAGCTTCATATTGCCTCGGAATATGCCTTCCCCAGCCTTTTCACACCCGATTCGCAACTGGTGCGCCAAATAATTAGCTCCGAAGTGTGCTAGATAATGCGAGAAGCAACACCCGTGGTGGACTGCGGTTATTGGTTCGGGTGCAGGTGCGCTTTTCAGAAACTTGAGATAGATGACTAGAGAAAGAGGGGATCAGCATGTGGTCGAAATCTCCGCCGTTCCGCCATCTGGTGTTTTTTGCTGTGCTTGCTCGCAATCAGTTTCGATGGCGCGGTCTGCGGGTCTGAGATCTCTCCCTCGCAGTCGCTTGATTTTTCCGTTAATCCACGCACTTGTCTCTATACGCTATCAGCCGGGCAGAGGGTAGCCGGGCCCGTGCTGCAAGCTGGGATCGCAGCCAAAGTTGACTCTGCTTGGCTGCATTCTTTTGACTATCCGAAATGCACGGTTGCTGAATCGGGCGTTACTGGCGATCTCGGCGCAGCGCACCAATGGGTAGTTGAGTACTCGGGTCTTTCCGGCAAGCCCGACCTTACTTATACCCTCCGGAGTTATAACAACAAGCCGTTCGCAGATATTCAGGCGAGCGTTACAAACCAAACTTGTAACAGCATTCAGGTCGAAGACATTCGTACCATTGAAACATCGAAAAGTCTTAACCTTGGTGGTCCCCCCAGCCTCGATCGCGTTCTTTCCGATAGCTTCAGCGAGGATCGGCCGGCAGTGCGCATTCGCGATCTTGGTGACCCTGTCCACCAAATGCACCGTGCTGTCGGCAGCCAACTCATCTACAACCGGCAAACGCACCGCAGCCTTTTTATCGGAGCCCTCACTTCGGATCGTTTCCTTACGATCTTACGTCTGCACGTGGCCGGAACCACTTCTGACCCCACCATCCAGTCCTACGAAGTGGATTCCACAGGCACAACGGAAATGGAAGAAGACAACTCGCTGCGAAACTCTCCCGCAGAGGATCGTGTCGAGTTGAGCCTGCCCGTGGCCTCCGGTCAATCGATGCCGGCCGAAAGGCTTCTCATCGGATTGGACAACGATCCGCAAAGCCAGTTGGAAAGCTATGGTCAGCGTTTCCAAAAAAACTCCAGGGCTGTCATTTGCATCCCTTCGCGGCAACCGATCTGCTCGACTTCCGACTTGCGCCATGGCGCACAGCGCGCTTCCATCGTTAGTTGTTGGGCGATTGCCTTCTCCAGTTCGTTAAAGTTGGTAATTCCGTCCTTGAATTGTGCTTCGAGTCGGGCTCGGGTGATTTGGTGCCCCTCGATCCGGGCCAAGCGATACTGCTGAAAGCATTCCACGCTCACTCAGGACACCGACATCGTAGAGCGGGGCCTCGATAGCAGTGAGCATGACGCGAACAGTGGATTCGGTCATGTCCATCGATGTCTCCTTCCAAATTCCTTTTCGCTTGGGAGGGGGCAGGGGAGGGAAAGGCCCCGCCGCCCGTCTTTGAGTGGGAGAAGTCTTGGCATCTACCATCTAAGCGAGATCAGAGGGGCACTTTTTGACACCATCCCTGTATTTTTTGTGAAGAGAGGGAAAAACCGAAGGGTTTGTCCCCTTGCGCCCGCTTCAGGGGCCGCGTTGCGGCGTTACCCTGAAACGGGCGGCACTTGGTTATGCGTCCAGCATGAGGAGGACGTTGCGAACGCCTGTACCTGCGCCGATGAAAGTATCTGGAGGCAATTCTTCCCAGATACCGCCGCGCGCTTCAACGAGGGGCCGTAGCTTGTCGTTCTGCCTCGGTCCGTTGGCACAGATGGCGACGAGTCGGCCTCCGGTCTTCAACATCTTCAAGGCGTGCATAATGTGCTTGATATCGTCTGCGTTCGCAAACGGAGGATTCATAACAATGCGGTCGAATGTTCCTAGATCGCCGTTGCACTCCAAGAAATGGGCTTCCCTACCCTCGGAACGGAGGGGAGAGGGCGGAGCGAAGCGGAGGTCTGCACAAGCGAAGCGCGGAAGATTAGGGTGCCTCTTGTCGCGCGCCAGAGGCGGAGCCTCTCAGGAAGGCTTGGTTTCCTTGCTGGGCGCGGAGCGCATGGAGATGCTTTTGTAGTTGTTCTTAGGGTCGGCGTTGCGGGCAGAACACGAGGTCGTTACGAAACTCAGTTCAGGAGATGGAACAATGACGCGGATGCTCGCTCACATTCTCAGAAGTTGAGATTGAGGGTTTCGTTGATGGGCTTATCAGGCGTTATGGAGCGCTTCGGTCAGTTTGGTTGCGCCAAGCACGTTCGTGATGCGCTTGAGGTTGTATGCCATCGTCGCGAGTCCGATTTCGACCCGTGCACCGGACAACCCGCGCATCAACAGACGAGGATGTCCGAAGATACGGTACTTGATCGTCGCGAAGGGATGCTCGACGGTAGATCGACGTAGCCTCATCGCTTCTGGCGTCACTCTCTCCTGCATCCGATTCAACGCTTCCTCATACAGATGCCGAGCCAAGCCACGTCTCGGAGCCTGTGTGCAGCGTGACTTCAGCGAACAAGCGCCGCAGTCGCTGGTCGAAGCCTTATACATGGTGTAACGATCTTTGTGATTGGTGTTCTTGCGTAGCAGCCTCTTGTTGCCAGGGCAGACATACGTGTCGCTATCAGGTTCATAGCGGAAGTCCTCGCGCCCGAACAGCCTGCCGTCGCCTTGATTATTAACTGTGCGCATGACCGGAACATGCGGAATCATGCCCGCCGCTTCACAGTGAGCGACCTGTTCTCCATTGGAGTAACCGGCGTCAGCCACTACTTGAAAGCTATCTACTCCAAGTGCTCTCTTTGCAGCCTCAGCCATTGGTCGAAGGCAACGGATATCAGATGCATCAAGCACCACAGCGTGTGCCACGATCAACGCATGTTCCGTGTCCACGGCAGTCTGGACGTTGTACGCCGGGAGAGCTTGTCTGACGCACCAGCATGAAGCCCGCCTCCGGTTCCGGATTTTGCTTCAGCTTCTCTAGTGCGGCCTGCACAGCAGATTGATCGATGTTCGTCTGCTGCTCTTCGTCGGCCTTCTCGATGCTGTCGAGATACCGTTGTAAGGCGAGTCTTTCGCGAACCGCTGTCAATGCTGGCCACAGCGCGAAACTTTGAGCCGTCAATGGCGATCCACTCGCCACGGATCAGACCGCAACTCTTGCAAAGCGGACGAGTTCGGCGCCTGCAGCCGTAACTGCATCGCGGTGCATCCGACGGAACTCAGCGATGCTCTTATGGTCCGGATACAAGCCGTCCTAGAAGCCACATCAATTCGACGTTTCGACGACACTCAGCTTCCAAACGCCGCGACGAGCGAATCTGATTCAGGTAGCCGTATAGATACAGCTTCAACAAATCGCGCGGATCATAGCCAGGTCGTCCTGTCTCAGCGGCCTGAGCGCGCTCGAAGCCAAGTTCCGACATCACAAGTCTTTCGACGAACGCGTCAATCACTCGGCATACGTGATCTGCTGGCACGCACTCATCCAACACCACGGGAAACAGTGTCGCTTGATTTCGTCCTTCGCCTTGGATGTAACCCATAAGAAGAGATGCCTCCGCTCAACAAAGCTATCTTCTCATCTATCTCTTTTAGAGAATTCTCCCAATGAGCTGTCCATCCAATCTCCAGTCTCACGCTTCCATTCGTAGCCAGTAGCTTCATTTGGTAGCGCAAGCTGAATGGGTGCGTAATGGCGATGGTCGGTTTCGTTGCCTGTTCGGGCCGATGCTGGGCTGTTTAGCTCGTGTTGAGACTGCCGCCGTTGCTCTTCTGGAGTGTGCTCTCGTGTGGTCATTGTCTGCTCCTTGGGTTGGTGTTGCCGGGTTTGGGCTTCGTTGTTGGGTCGTGAGACCTCGACAGCGGAGGCTTTGCTGATGTCAGTGCTAAGACGTTCGGCGAGCGTTCCGACATCGTTGGTGTAGATTCGCGCATCCTGGGACGCCCGCGAAACGGACACATACCCTTGAGCAATTTGGGCACTGATGTGCCGCAATGAATTCCTGCATATCAGCCTCGCTCATTGGTGCTTCACTCACATTTCCGCAGTCGGGTTATCCAAGCAGCTCTGCTTTTTCGTTTCCTAAAACCCCAAGGCTTCAAACCCATTTTCCGATCTGGACGTCCGCCTTGCGACCGGCAAACAGGCGACCTGATTTGAGGCGGCGTGGTTGATGTCGCCTCTCACAGCGCGCAGTGCATCGCTTGAGTCAAGAGGTTGAACTCAAGAGATGCCCCATGCTAAGTATGGTTGGCGACAAGGAATGTCTGGTTCTTTTCCATGGACTTTGTCAACTTCTCAAAATCGGCTTGAGAGAGTTGAGCAGGCAGGAAATCTGTCCTGCCATCCGGTTGCACTGCATCCTTCATCATCCGCTCGTGGTGATACGTTGAAACACTCAGCATGCGGCACGGATGCTCACTCTTGTTGAAGAATGTGTGAGGCGCATTGGGCTGCACCACCAGGCTCTCGCCGCCTTCGTACACGTCCCACTCAGCGGCGCCCTGACTGTTCCAGTGTCCAATTGACAGCGTGCCTTCCAGTACATAGAAAAACTCCGCAAATGGGTGCTTATGAAGTGGAATACCCATGCCCGGCACGACCGTGGTCTCAAAAATGGAGAAGGTGTAGCCCGTGTTCTCTCCCAGTGCCCTCCACAGCAACTGCATAGGCCCGATATCCAGCGCCGGGCCTCCCGTTTTGTTATTCTTGATCACGTTGTGATGAATGACTTCTTCAAGCGGTGTGGGGAAGTTTGACATATAAGTTTCCTTTCGTGAACGAAGTTGGTGCTCTGGGGTGAACGCCCGAGCTTGTGACTTGCGCAGCTAGCACTTCGCTAGTTCCGTTGAGTTTCCACAGTTATCTGTCGCAGGATTCGTTACTGGCATTTACACAGACGATTGGATCGCCTCGATGAGAGAGGTGGTTGCACACCCAACTCCGCGAGGCTCGAAGCCTTTTCGGTATTACGAGCGGCTGCAATGATCTGCCCTGCCGGCACCTTTTCCAAAAGACTCTTGATGACGTGTCCACCAAGCTTTCTACTTGCTCCTGTTACAACGATCATCGGTCTTCTCCTTGTTTGGGTTTTGCTTGAAAGATAAGGATGTCGCCCTTTTCGCAAACAGTCCGTCCACACTGTTGCCTCCGTTGGTTGATCCTCGCGGAGGCCTAGCTATGTGGTCGTCACTGTCACGGCCTGAGGCACATACCGGCTGCTTTCCAGTTGCTGCACCATGAAGGCTGCCAGATCGGCCCGCCCGATCTTGTGCGCCTTCTCGCCGCCCTCCGTGCTCAGCACCCTGGCAACGCCGGTCTTCTCGCCGTCGGTCAACATCGGCGGCCGCACGAGCGTCCAGTCCAAGTGGCTGCCTTCGATCTCGGCCTCCATGCCCGCCTTGTCTACCAGCAGACCCCGCAGAAAAGTCCGCATGAGCAGGTGCTCGTTGAAAAAGCCGGCGTTCTTGACGCTCTCGCCCGCACCAACCACCGAAATCTTCAGCAATCGCCGCACGCCATTGCGCCGCATCGCGTCCACAATATTGTGTGCCGCGCTCGTTTCCATCGTCGTCACTTTCCACGGCGTCTTGCCGCCCAGCGCGTCGATCACCGCATCCTGTCCGACGACCGCAACGTCGACCGCGGCCGCGTTCAGCACGTCCCCCGCAACAACTCTGACGTTCGCCTTCTTGTACTGCGCGGCACCGCGCACGAAAGCCGTCACCTTATGTCCGGCCGCCAGCGCCTCATTTACCAGCGCCTCTCCGCTCTTGCCCGCTGCTCCAATCACTAGAACTTTCATCGCATCCTCCTTCTTGTTGCTTCGTATATGGCCCCATCCAAATCCGCGACCTGACGATTAGAGGCCTATGCAAACCATTGGTTGCAAATTATTCATTGGTTGCAAATTGTGAGAGGATCAACGCTTGCGCGCTCGTAGACGCATCAACCGCTGTGCCTCGCTCAGCCGGAATGAAAACGCGGCCAGTGCAAGATTCCGATTTGCCGGGTGAAGAGCTGCGTAAAGGCTGATCGCCAGCCAAAGCGCCAGGAGCATCGTACTCAGTTGGACCGAAACGCCTTGTGACACCGCTGAAACTTGGACCTTTCTACGGATCAGTACCGGGACCGCGATGAGCATCCATCGGTTGCAATGTAACCAGTGGTAATAAGGCAACAAATGGTCGTAAAAATCGTTAGAAGCGACTAAGCTGGTAAAGTGACATCCAAATCACCAAGTCGCCGGGTAGAGCGCAAGGAAAGGCTGCGGAGCGAGATCCTTGCGGCTGCCAGCAAAATGTTTGCCGATCGCGGCTACGAAGCCGTGACGCTTCGCGCGATCGCTAAAGAGATCGGCTATACGCACGCCGTGATTTATCAGCATTTCCCCGACAAATGGCATATTCTTGCCGAGTTGAGCAGCGAGACGATCGGGCTGCTGATTCAGAACTTCGACGCGATTGCCGCGAGACATCTTACACCGAAAGAGCGTCTTTTTGCGACTTCACGCGGCTTGATTCAGTTCTGCACTGCCCATCCACAGCAGTTTCGCAACGTCTTCTTCGGGCCTGAGAACCGCAACGGCATCCGCGCTGGAGAATATATCAACGACATTGGCACGCCGTTGTTCGGACGTTTCGTGCAGCTCTTTTTCGATGTTGCCAAGGATGAAGGATTGCCAAATAGGGATGACATAGTGGTAGCCCACACCTGGTGGTACACGATCTTTGGCCTCGCCACACTCATGGTCATCCAAGGGGTTGTGCCTGACTTGCCTGACCAGACTCTCGTGGTCGAGCAAACGATCGCAACGCTTTGGGCGGGCGTCCAGGCTGTTCCGCGATTGCCGAAGAGCGCAATCACTAAGCGATCCGGCCGATCCAGTGCCTCAAAGCAATAATAGCTTTTGTCTACTTAGGAGTCGTTGAAGGTATGCCCGTGGAGTACCAGGACTCAACCACTTTTCCAAGGCCGTAGCCCTTCTGGTGGCACGACAGGCCGGTAAAGCTGGAGACTTTGGGAGAACGAAAGTCCCGGCGGGCACTACCGAAGCCTCCTGAAGTCCAGTCCCAAACACCCACCTCGAGCCCAATTCCATGTTCCTGCAGGTACTGAATGAATTGCACGGTGGATTCCGGCGTATCGGCGTCACAGAAATATGGTCCGGAGCCCGTCCGATTCGATGGTCGAGGTCGCGTGAATCCTTAAGCGAGTTTTCTGTTCCGTTGCTCCCCAATACCCTAGATCAGGCGGGCGTGACAGAACCCCAAAGTTGCAAATCGGGCCTCGATCCAATCACCCGCTTCCACCCTCACCAACTCGACCGCTGATCCAGGAATAACAAGCTCACCAGCGCGCAAACGCCGACCCCGTTCTGCGGCATGTTTGGCGAGCCATTGTATTGATCGCAACGGGCTTCCCATGATCTCGGCGCACCTGCCGAAGGCCCTTACCTCGCTATTAACCAGGATGGAGACCTGTTCGGATTTCAGGTCCCAGTTCGAAGGCAGGGATCGCATAGGGCTCATCACAAGACCGGCGTGAATGCCGTTGGAAGCGATGAGCTCCTGCAGTGACGGACTGCCGTACCAGAATCGGTAGTTGTGGAGCTCGATCCCGGCGCAAGCCCCGGCAAGGGCAGAAATGATCTCATCGTCGTCTACCTGTCCTTCGAGGTCTGCACCCAGCTGGAAGACGAGCTCCGGCTCTACGGCGCAATCAACAAAAGATAGAGCCGGCAATTGGGCATTCTGAGAAAAAATATCAGGTTGCAGTAACTTGCCGGATATCGGCTGCGTCAACCCAAACTGATGCTGAATCGCCGCACTTGTGCATCCCACCTTCCAACCGACGACTTTCGCTCCTTCCTTCACCCGCCCGGCTAAAAAACCCTCCTGCACTTCGTATGCTTGAGCCAGTGTGAGGGTGGTAATATCCGCAGCGTCGTTTCTAAGTTCGTGCCGGCGGAACAAATGGCCCATCTCTTCGATAAAGTCATTGATTGCTGATGGTGCTGCCATTATTATTCTCTCCTTGCGCTCGATCAAGCCATCCTATAGCCCAGTACTACGTCTTATGGCATAACTAAATTTAAGCATTGACCCTACGAGGTCGTGGAATTCTACCGTATGTCAACACAAAAGAGTATCCAAAGCGAAAGGACGATAGCATACCGCAGAAAAATCCGCCTGCCGGCCACTCTCGTGGTCAGAGATTCATGCTGCGGACCAAGGTCGTAGCCTCCTACCTCCCGTGAGACACCATCAGTTGTTTGCCTTAGTCCTCGGCAACCCTTCGCGTGAAGTGAAATTTGGACTGGTTTCCAATCTGAGTGAGGCGGTGGAGCACGACGTTCAGCAATTGCAGATCAACGCGCGAAAGCAGCTGGCTCAATGCGAGGCCCAAGAACCAGGCACAAGGAATAGACCGACGCTGATCGAAACACAGCGCCAGAGATGTCGGCAAGCGCGCTACCAGCGATACACGAAAGTACATGAATTACACCGAGGAGGCCACACTCAACTAGAGATCGCGGGAGAAGGTCGGCATCGGCGCGGAGACCGTCTCCCGATGGTTGAATGCGCCAGCGTTTCCAGAGCGTCGGATCCGAAGCGACGGGCGACGTGATGAGACCCTTTTCCTTCAGAGTCGCAAACGTGGATTGCGGCCGTCATTGACTCGAACCCACTACTTTGCCGGCCGGGTGTCCGCGCTCCTCACATGCCGCCACAAATTCGGTCGGTGGGGGAGAAGAAACATTTAGAGTGTTCATGCGCTTTTGTCCCGGGGCTCACAAACTGCGCCGATTTGTTCTCCAGTTTCGAGCCATGCTGCGCTGCCGAAGTGCCAAGAGACTGAATACGTGGATAGATTCGGCCACCGTTTCTGGATTCCGGTTCACGGCCCAGTTTGCGAGAACGCTGCGCCGAGACTTGGAAGCAGTGAAGCTATCGATGACAACGCCATGGAGCAATGGCCCTATTGGAGGGGTCGCCACACCAAACGCCAAAAATCGTACGCTAGCGCAAATAAGAACACCGAGGGTCAATCTTGCCTGGCGCTGGGCGGGGGACCGAGTTGGATTTCGAGTCCGTCTAGGTTCTGAGGTGCGATCACTATCTCTATAGAAGCTAACTCTCTTGTCATTCTTGTGTAGCCGTCCTGTCGGGACGGTTCCATCTCCCAGACGGCAAATCTGTAGCGGCCCGGCTGGGCATGACCTTCAAACGTTCCATCGGCATGTATGTGTGGGCCGCCGCTACCAAAGTCATCTATCATTCCCACGTCACGAGTGAACATTACGCACATGTTCGAGCCGTTATCCGGCAGAGCGCCAATCACCTTTCCCCGAACGGTGTGCCAATTCGGCCGGGGAATACGCACTTCGCAGTCGGTCATCGTTTGCCCAATTTCCAGATCGAAAGGAGCAGCTTCTTTTATGTCCTGAGCGTTCGGATAAAGAAAATCGAAGATCCGTTCCTGCGTGAGCCCGCGGGGTGAGTGGGAAGAAGAGCTTGCTAATCGGTTTCGCAAGATTCCCGCGAAGCGCAGGAAGTAGCGGCCAGGATGAAGCTGTGGTGAAGAAAAATATCCGTTCTCAGTTACGTCATGGTCGCCAGAATCGCTGATATAGCCGGATCTTTCTCCTCGAACACCTAACTTTATAAAGGTGACATGGCAGCGTTGCGGCGGTTGCCCCTCCTCATCAAGTATCCTTCCCGTGATGAACGCGGCAGGTGTCAGCGCAATCTCCAGTTCGTCGGTGCTCTCGCTCTCTTCCACGAGGACATTACGGTAAAGCGGAGCATAACGATCGTCATGAACTCCAAGACTATATCTTCCCGCTGGGAGGGAAGTGAAGAGGAAGCGTCCGCGCTGGTCCGCCTCTGTAAAGCTCTCTCCGAGCACTCCGTAGCAAGTTAGGCTAAGTTTTGAAGACGAGGCGATTTTGCCCGTGACTGCGTCTATAAGGTGACCGCTGATCTTTCCATTCATCACGAGTATCCAATCGGGGCGATTTGGCCTTTAGTGAGTCTGCGCCAGACCAGTATATTGCGCGTCGTGCGGAAACGAACCTTTCTGCACTGATTGGACATCGAGCCAAAAGCCGCGCATTTCGAGTTGCAAAAAGCTATTGCGCTTGGCGTCATGAAGGCAATAGGTTTTTGCAACGGAGCCTTAGCGTACGAGTTTGGGCTTTTGGTGTGGTGACCCCTTATATCCCCACTGCTGCCGGGCTAAGGCGGCGGACCATCCCATTAGTGAAGCAGAACAACCTCTTGAGCCTCCACATCTAGAAAGCCCGAATTCGGGGAATATTGAACCCAGTTGTGTGTTCTTACTTTTAGGATGGTATTAACTTCTTTTAGAAGGTCCATCATATTGTGATTAGATGTGCCTTATGAATTAAGGTACCTGCAACTGTCGACGCTTAGCGAGATGTGCCGTATCGACAGAGCGGTAGGCAACGGATGGCTTCGGAAAGCCAAATTGAGACCGTCATTACGGCCATTTAAAGGAGTGAATCAGATTTTTTAGCACATTCGGTGCAGTGGCCACGGTTCACACCAACAACCACAAGAAATGATGCGCAGCATATGTACATTCAAAACAAATCAGAACGACAAGGAGACATCCAACGATGACACGTAACGCCCATAAACTGAGTGGGGAGTGGTTGCAATCCAGACCCGGAGAGCGCTTCTTGATTCGCATTCCAGCTTCGGCAACGAATGGTTCTTACTCAGTCACAGAAATCCTCTCAAGCCATAGTGACAGCACCCCGGTTCACCTTCACGAGAATGAGGATGAGCACATACTCGTAGTGGAAGGAACGGCGCGGGTCCTATACGGGGACAAGAGGTTCGACGCCACGGCAGGAACGATGGTTAGTCTCGCTCGGGGTATCCCGCATGCCTGGGAAAATCCCACCGATACTGGAAGGCTTCGTTCGCGAGGGAGCTATCACCTATTGGCATCAAACGTGTTCTGCCAAGATGGGACGTGATGCAATGTCGGTTGTCGACGGCGACCTCAAGGTCTATGGAAGTGACAACCTTCGTATCGCGGATGGATCGGTTATGCCGCGCACGACTGCGTGCAACACCATGGCACCATGTGTCGTCATTGGGGAGCGCGCCGGAGAAATACTGAGGATTGCTCACAGGCTATAGCACCTTGCCTTAGTAGGCAGCAATCTTAGCTCTCTCGGCGCTCAGTCTACAGTTGAATTCTTTCCACGATCCTTTTAAGGGGTCCAATTCATTTTTGCTTCCAGTTTGTAAGAGACGAGGATATATCGGAATGATAAAAAGGATCTGCACTCTTGCTATCTGCGGTGCAACAGCGTTCAGTTCCTTAGTACATGCTCAGGAATATCAGCCAGGACATATACCAATTAGAGTGGTTGTCGTTACAACATTCGAAGTTGGCGAAGATGAGGGCGACACCGCAGGTGAGTTCCAAAATTGGGTTGAGAAGCTTCCACTTCCAACGGTGTTGCCATTCCCGCAGGGGTTTCATCATCTACGCTACAACGCTGAGAAGCAAGTGCTGGGGATTGTTACTGGTGAAGGTCCGTCACGCATGGCTTCTTCCATCACGGCCCTGGCAAATGATCCGCGATTCGATTTCAGTCATGCATATTGGATCTTGGCGGGTATCGCCGGGGTTGATCCGAATGTTGCCTCTGCGGCATCGTCCTCATGGGCTCGGCATGTTGTAGACGGCGATCTTGCGTTTGAGATCGACGCACGCGAAATTCCATCGGGGTGGACGACCGGCTATGTACCACTGGGTCGCACCTCGCCTTTTCAACCACCGAGGCCGCCGGTCTCCTCCGATAGCGGGACCAACGAGTTTGCCTTGAACACCGGCCTGGTAGATTGGGCATTTCGGCAGTCGTCGGCGCATGTGAAATTGGCGGATACCAGTAACCTGCAAAGTCTGAGGGCGGAGTATACCGGATTTCCTAAGGCACAGCAGCCGCCATCGATCGTAGAGGGCGACGTATTGGCTGCGGGTACTTTCTGGATTGGCACTTTACTGAATACCTGGGCTGAGAATTGGGTCAATTATTGGACTGCAGGGCAGGGGCTTTTCACCATGAGCTCCGAGGAAGACGCAGCCTATCTGCAGGCGCTAACCTTCCTTAGCCAGGCTAAGACCGTTGACATAAATCGAGTGATGGTACTCCGCTCTGGAAGCGACTTTACATTGCCACCTCCACGGAAGACGGCGGCGGATCTGCTGGCTGCAGAGGCAAGTTCCAGTGGTCTTTCCAGTTTTGCCGAATCTGTGGATTCCACCTTTCAGACGGGCAGCGTCGTTGTAAACGAGTTGTCTCGCAATTGGGAGATCTACCGCGACCACATTCCTGGTACGAGTGGAAAGTAGAACGAACTAAGAGCAGCCGTTCCATTAAGCACTAACGGGACGATCTCGGTCAGTGTTTCGTAGGCATCGGAATAGATCTGTCGCCAAGTTACTTCCGGATGACCAACTGGATGCTAGGAGAACATTATCATTCCGACGCCTCTACGACTGCGCCCCATTCCTTGGGGTTTAGTCGCGGGGTGTTGGGAAAAGAGCCAGCGGATGACATTCAAGATGTTCCACGTGAATGCGATGGCGGCTGATGGTTCCCCATCGCCCTATGTTGTGCGCCAGAATCGGCCCGGCGATATGGGCTGGGTGATCAGCCGCCACGGGGAGCTGTATGCAAGAGAGTACGGCTGGGACGAACACTTTGAGGCGCTTGTGGCCAATCTGGCTGCAGATTTCATCACGAACTACGATGCTCGGTTTGAGCGTTGCTGGATCGCCGAACGCGATGGGGAAAGGCTGGGGTGCATTTTTCTCGTCCGGCATCGAGACGAGGTCGCCACAGCGCGTCTGCGCATGCTGCTGGTTGAGCCGAGCGCGCGCGGATTAGGTTTGGGAAAAGCGCTGGTCCACGAATGTGTCAGCTTTGCGCGAACCGCCGGATACAAGAGAGTGGTTCTTTGGACCGTGAATTTACTCTCCGGCGCCGGCCACATTTACGGGCAGGTCGGATTCAAACTTGTGCAGCAGCAGGCTGCGCACAGCTTCGGAGCCGACATGATCGACCAGACTTGGGAACTGGAGCTTTAGTTGGTCTCCGGAGAAAGCTCTGATGTGTGCCTACCAGGAAGTTCAAATCCGCGCCCATTCGACGCTCAGGGCAGGGGCATTGTCAATGAGCGCGTTATCGCCAACGCACTGACGGAGTACTGCAGGCAGGAAAGTCACTAAGTTCCCGAGTTCCGGGCGAGTGACCGCTATACGGGCTCTGGTGCGAATAGCACAAACTCGACTCCATACGGAGGGGCGAAAGAGGTCAGAGTTGCGAGTTTCGCGTCATTTCTGCACATCGAGCGTTTGAATTCGTCGAGCTAAAGCGCGCCAAAAAGCTATTTGCACCAGAGCCGTTAATGCCATCCACGTTGGGACTGTATCAAAGTTGGGGGCGGCACACTACGGGGTAGTACTCTGGGAGACGTTTCCCCCGAGGCCCTAATCGGGGTAGGAGGTTCCGATGGAGTTTCGAATTTGGGTCGAAACGCGCCTCGACGGCCCCATCCTGGAACGGGAGCTGGTATCCAGCGTGGAGCGGCCTGCATCAGGAATCGGGCCTAAGAGATCGGCCTGCAGCTGGTCGAAGGCAAGGCCATGCTTCGAAAAGTGCAAGCTCGGATTGTTCAGACTCAGGTGGATGTGCTGAGTGCTACTCACAGGCGATGCTTCCGGTGTGGCCGGAATCAGCGCGTCAAGGATCTTCGAACGCGCACAGCCCGAACAGTTTTTGGAACCGTTGAAGTTTCCTGCCGACGCTATATTCGCTGCAAATGTCGAGGCGGAACGAAAGCGGCCATCTGGCCCCTCCATCGCCATCAGCTTTCGGGGACCTCACCGGAACTTCAGTACCTCTACGCTACCTGGGGCAGCAAGGTGCCGTATCGAATGACTGGCCTGAGCCAAGGCGCGAACCCGTTACGGCGGCACGAAACCTCAGCGTTGCGATCGATGGAACCTATGTGCGAGCCGACGCGATGATGGGCCTGGGCGAGTACCACGTTGTAGCAGGCCGAATCGAGCGTGAAGGCCGGGGGGGGCGGCTGTTTTGCTTGGGTCGCACAGCACCCTATGTGCGATGCGGAAGCTTTCATGAAAGCCGCACTTGAAGACAACGGTTGGACGGGAACATCGTGGGTCAGGGTGCTGGCTGATGGAGCGGACGGTTTGAGCAATGTCGTTAATACTGCGGCGGAAGAGACAACCCACAGGGTTCTGGATTGGTTTCATATCAGCATGCGTCTCCGGCCAATTGAGCAGATGTCGCCGGGGGTCGCGATGATTGTCGGGGATGCCGATCCTGTCTTGACCGAATTGCTCAGTGAGAAGATCGATCGAGTCCGCTTACAGATGTGGAATGGGCATTGGCAGGCCGCCCTGGACCGTTTGGGAGCGATCTACCGGACTACGAAGAAGTTTCTGAGTTCCTCGTGCACTCCCGATGCAGAACGAATACACAGGTTTCGGAAGCACATGCTGGATCTGCGCGACTATTTGTGCCGCAATCAGGTCGCGTTACGGAACTACGCTCAGGACCGGCGGGATGGCCTCAGGATATCCAGCGCTCTGGCCGAATCTGCGATGAGTCACTTGGTGAACGAGAGGATGGGAAAGCGCCAGCCGATGCGCTGGTCTGCAGAGGGTGCCCACCTCCTCCTCCAGGTTCGTTGCGCCGTCCTCGACAATCGGCTCGAAATGCTCTTCCGCGAGTGGCTTCCGAAGTTCCGACGACAAGCTCCTCCACCACTACTAATAGGGTGCCGCCCCCAACTTTGATACAGTCCCTGCTGCAGTTAAATCGTTAAATCCCGGAATTCGGGCGAGTCATCGTACTCAAATCGGATCTTCCGCAATTTCGGTGCAGGCTGGAGGGGGAAAACTTGACATATTCGATACCTTGAAGAAGTGAGCCAACGTATTGACTTTGTTAGGAGTTCGCTGCCATCGTCCGAACAACTGATCCTGGAAACTGTGGAGGAGACGACCCACGGTGTTGTTCTTCGGGTGCGCGCCAAGCACCTGCCGCGCTGTCCAGCCTGTTTCAAATGTCGAGTGTCGTATCACAGCCGCTACGCCAGGCGAGTGCGAGACTTGCCATGGCAGGGACGGCAAGTTGAAATTCATTTGCAGACGCGACGCTTTCGATGCCGGAACAAGGGATGCGCTCGGAAGATCTTTGCGGAAAGTGTGCCAGCCGTAGCAGCTCGGAAGGCGCGAGAAACCATGCGCCTGTGCGAGATCGTGGGCTTGGTCGGTTATGCTCTCGGTGGATTGCCTGGAGAGCGACTCCTGGATCGGCTCGGAATCAAGAGTAGCGACGATACCGTGTTACGCCGCGTCAAGGCGCGAAGACGTGGGGCGATCCAGCCGGCAGTGCGTGTGCTGAGCGTTGATGATTGGGCCTGGCGCAAGAAGCAACGCTACGGGACCATGCTGATGGACTTGGAGCGGTCACAGGTGATCGACCTGCTTCCCGAACGATCCGCCGATAGTTTTGCGCGCTGGCTCGGTTTGCATCCGGAGGTGGAAGTGATCGCCCGTGATCGGTCCAGCTTGTATGCCGATGGAGGACGACAGGGCGCTTCCTCCGCCGTTCAAATTACGGATCGCTACCACTTGGTCTCCAATCTCAGTGAGGCGGTGGAACGCGATGTCCAGCAATTGCAGATCGACGCGCGAAAGCAGCTGGCTCAAAGCGAGGTCCGGGAACCGGGCGCAACTAATAAACTGACGCTGATCGAAGCGCGACGCCAGAGATGTCGGCAAGCGCGCTACCAACGGTACACGAAGGTGCATGAATTACACCGAGGAGGCCACACTCAACTAGAGATCGCGGAGAAGGTCGGCATCGGCGCGGAGACCGTCTCCCGATGGTTGAATGCGCCAGCGTTTCCAGAGCGTCGGATCCGAAGCGACCGGCGACGTGATCAGGCCCTTTTCCTTCAGAGTCGCAAACGTGGATTGCAGCCGTCATTGACTCGAACCCACTACTCTGCTGGCCGCGTGTCCGCGCTCCTCAACATGCCGCCACAAACTCTGTCGGTGGCGCAGAAGAGACATTTAGACGCGTTCATGCGCTTTTGTCCTGGGGCTCACAAACTGCGCCGATTTGTTCTCCAGTTTCGAGCCATGCTGCGCTGGCGAAGTGCCAAGAGACTGAATACGTGGATAGATTCGGCCACCGTTTCTGGATTCCGGTTCACGGCCCAGTTTGCCAGAACGCTGCGCCGAGATTTGGAAGCAGTGAAGCTATCGATGACAACGCCATGGAGCAATGGCCCCATTGAAGGACAAATCAACCGGCTAAAAGCGATCAAGCGGCAGATGTATGGGCGGGCAGGTTTCGAGCTTCTGAAAGCGCGAGTGCTGCCTTGGGATGCTTCAAGCGCAGCTTAACCCTGCACCGAAAGTGCGGAAGATCCGTTTTATGTGCAACAGTCTGGGATTTCAGTGCAGTGACAATGCAGTCAAATCCTGGAAAAGGATTGAAAACAAACAAGCGTAATTCCGGGAATTGAGTGCAGCGTGACAGCAGCGTCTCCTTTTGGATCCGAGAGCTTCGTCGATTGGCAGGACCGAGGCTCAAGTTGCGGGTTTGCCCGTGAACCGACCGGGACCCGTTCTCGGTGAGTGCCTCGGCGGAGATAACCGGCCAAAATCTGAATCAACTCTCAAGAGCTGTTCATAAAAAGCTATATTTTCTTTCAGTTGGATTCTTCAGGAGGCGGGGCTCTGTTTCCAGCTGAGATCTTGGCGGGTCACGCCGGGAGCAGAACCCCTGCGGGGTAACGATCCTCTTTGTCCCAGTTTCCGTCTCGCTGGACAGGGCTGCGGCCGGCTGGACGGAAGACTACGACGGAATCATCTTACGCCATTGTCCGGTTTGTGAGAGCGAAACGATCATCGGTCACGGGCGCCGCCGCAAGCAGGCGCACGACGAGCATCACGACTGGATCGGGATCCGCCGGGGCCGCTGCATCAAGTGCGGAAGGACCTTCACTTTCCTGCCGGTGTACTCACTCCCTTACACCCATTACAGCCTGGTGGCGCGCTGCCACACATTGCTGCGGCGCTTTGTGGAGCACTGTTCCTGGGAAAGAGCAGTGTCGAGATTCAAGGATGCGGATCGCGTGCCGGATTCCTCCACGGTTCGCCGCTGGTCGAATGGTCTGGACTGTTCTCAGCCGGCACTTTCATTTCGTTCCCACACTTTGACTCGCCTGGCTCACTGGCTGGAGCGTGGTGAGCCTGGCGTGCAGAAAGCAGCACCGTTGCCCTGGATCATTTCGGCTCTCGAAGTCCTCTGGCCCATGCGCGTATAAAAAATCCGCTCGCCCACCATCCTTGCCTGGGAACCGAAGAGGAGCCGTCCCAGACTGGGTTCCAGAGGCGGAAAAAAGCGTGAGCCAAGATGTCGAGACACGCAGACGGCGAATGTCCCTGCTGGAGTACCTGCGGCAACAGAACTGGATTGGCCGGCCTGCGGGCCGTTGGGAGTATGTGGGTCTCTGTCCGCTGCATGAGGAGAGCCGGCCCTCGTTCTACGTCAACACACACAAGGATGTCTTCTACTGCCACGGCTGCGGGCAGGGCGGCGATCTGATGCGCTTCCTGCAGCTCTCGCATTACTTGGCCTTCCACGAAGGCCTTGCTTATCTCGATCCAACGGCCACTCGAGAAAAAGATGCAATCGCAGTGCTCGAACAGGCGGCCACTTTTTATCAGCACCAACTGGATCAGTATCCGGAGGCGCTCGGCTATCTCTGGCAACGCGGAGTTTACCATCCTGCCTTGATGCGAGAACTGGGCATCGGCTATGCGCCCGGCGGAAATCTGCGGCGTCATCTCACAGCGCAAGGTCATTCCTTCGAACTTTTGCGGACAGCCGGTCTTATCAACGCACAGGGTGCGGATGCTTTTTATCAGCGCATCATCTTCCCGTTGCGTCAGGGCGAGCACATCGTCAACCTCTACGGCCGCAGCATCGGCTCTGCCTTCGCCCATCGTTTCCTGCCCGGCTGCAAGGGCGGCTTGTATGCGTGGGAAAAGGTGCGCCATTATGACGAAGTCATCCTGGTCGAAGGACTATTCGACTATGGCTCGTTACGCCAGGCCGGTTTTCAGAACGCGGCCTGCTCGTTGGGCACCCATCTGAATGACGCCCAGTTCCACCAACTGTGTGATGGCCAACGCACCGTCTATCTCACCTTCGATGTCGACGCCAACCAGAGCGGACAGCGGGCTGCAGAGCGACTGGCCCATCGCCTTGGCGCACACGGCATCATGGCCCTTCGCGTCCTGCTGCCACACGGTTACGATCCAAACTCGTTCTTCGTTGGGGGTGGGAACGCGGGACAGTTCCGGTCTCTGCTGGAGGCTGCCCAGCCATGAAGTTCCGCGTGATTCGTCAGCCCGCATCATCAGGTGCGCACAGCCCCATGCACGTGATTGAGCAGGATACTGGTCGGGAAGTTGCGTGGATCAATCGGTATCTCGATCGTGAGCATGTCCGCCGCCTGGCCGACAAATCCCTGTACAGCTACGCGCACAGCCTGCTGCACTTCATGCGCTGGTGGGAGAGCGTTCATCACACTGGCGATATCTCCCAGCAAGATCTCACCGAATCAACTCTGCTCGATTACCTGCGCTTCCAGTCGAGCCGGCAGCCTCCGCCTTCTGCCACCACCATCAACGATCGTGTCGCCTGTGCCGATCGTGCGATCCGCAATCAGTTCCCCGATGCTCCCTGTCAGGTGGCGCATGGCTTCCATAAGATTTACCTGCACCGCAGGCCGATGGGTCTGGGACGCCCCCGCTTCGAGCTCAGCAGGTTGCGCATCAAGGAACCACGGCTCAACATCGTTCCCCTCTCGGTCGATGAAGTGGCACGCTTCTGGTCCAGTTTTCGAAACGCCCGCGACCTAGCCATCGTCGGTCTGATGCTCCTGCATGGGCTTCGCTCCGCCGAAGTCATGGCCTTGAATCGCGATGATGTGTTGTTATCCGAAGGGCAGCTTCGGGTGCGCGGCAAGGGGAACAAGCTACGCTTGCTGCCACTGGCGCCGGAAACCACGCAACTGCTCGATCACTATCTCCGCGTGGAGCGGCCCGATCCCTGCTCGGCAGCACTGTTCGTGGTGTTGAAAGGGCCCGCTCGTGGCCAACGTATGACACCCGCGGGATTACGTTCTCTGTTCCGCCATCATCGCCGCACTACCGGTGTCCAGTTGGCAAATCCCCACCGCTTCAGACACACGTTCGCCTCCGATATGGTGCGCGCCGGCATCAGCCTACCCGCATTGATGCAGCTGATGGGCCACGCCGACATCGAAACGACCTTGCACTATGTGAAGGTCTCGCCGCAGGACGTCTACCTGCAGTACGCCCGCGCGACAGCACAGTGCATCCATCCTCAACCGAGGATCCCGTGATGCGCTGGCGCCGTGCTCCACTCCAGCATCCCCTGGCGCCGCTCTTCGCGCATACGGTCGAGTCTCTGTGCACCGCACTCACCCCGTCCAGCAAGCGTAACTACAACATCGTGGTGCGCAGCTTCCTTGTCTATCTCGGCGCAGAATATCCGAAGATTACTCGTCTCGAACAACTGCACCGCGATCCTCATATCCTCGGATGGATGGCGCACCTGCGCAGCCAGACTCCGCCTCTGGTCGCGGCAACCTGCATCGGACGCCTCTTTGCTCTGCGCACCATCTTCCATGAACTGGCTCGCACCAGCCATCTCCCTGAACTGGCTCACTTGCTGCTGCGCGAGGATATTCCGCGCTCGCCTCACACTCTGCCACGGCCACTCACCGCCGAGCAGGATCAACTCCTCCAGCAGGAGTTCAGGCGTCGCAACGATCTTGGCGGAAATGTCTTCCTCCTGCTCCGCTCGACCGGCATGCGTATCGGCGAATGCGTCGACCTGTCCTATCACTGCCTGCGCGCCACAGGCCCCAACCAATGGGCCATCCATGTTCCCCTCGGCAAACTCAAGACCGAGCGCATGGTACCCATCGATGCCTTCGGCCGTGATCTCGTCCAACGGCTGCGCTTCTTCCGCTCCCTGGATCCCCTGCCTGCCGATGGACGGCTTCTGGCGCGCCCTGGAAGCAAAGTGGCTCTGATCGTTCCACTCCGCGACTATCTTCATCAGGTCTGCCACTCCCTCGGACTCTCTACGCGTATCGTCCCCCACCAGTTCAGGCATACCTACGCCACCGAGATGCTTCGCTCAGGAGTCAGCTTCCCCGTCCTGATGAAACTACTCGGCCACGTCGATCCAAGTATGACCATGCGCTACGTCGATGTCGCCCTCACCGATCTCGAACGTGAGTTCCAGTTGGCTCGCTCCAAGCCTAGGCATCTGGCTCCACAACCCAAAACATCTACCGAACCAGTTCGTACAGGCATCGATGGCCTCATCGACTCCTTAGTCGCCGCTCAGCACGTCATGGAGATGTTCCGCCGTTCTCTCCCTAACGGTAATGCGCGCAATCGTCTCCTCAGACTCTCCATCCGCCTCATCAAGATCCTGACCGAGATAAGAAAACTCCAGACCACCTGAATGAAAATGGGAAGCGATTGGCCGGTTATGGCGATCGTGCGCTTATTAACGTCGGTCTTGCCCCGCACGGTTTCCAGCGAATGCTAAATCACGCCACATCCGTGGGAAGGTTTGCTTCTGAGGGAGCTGCCGGCAGAGTGAAATGAAAGGTCGCGCCGCGCCCTCCGTTGCCGTTGGCCCAGATCCGGCCGCCATGCGACTCCACGATGGATTTACAGATCGCCAAACCCATGCCGCTTCCTTGCGGTTTGGTCGTGAAGAACGCGTCGAATATCTGGTCCGCCTTATCGTGCGGCAGCCCTGGTCCTGTGTCGTTGACAGAGATCTGGAACTGGCCGTTCACCCTCAATTCCGATTTGACCGTGAGCACGCCACCTGTCTCGCTCATCGCCTCGATGCCGTTTAGCATCAGGTTCATGAGCACCTGCTGGATTTGCACCCGGTCCACAATGACGTTGGGGAGATTGTCAGCAAGATCCGTACGCATGGAAACTGCGTACCGGTTGGCCTCAGCTCGCAACAGCACAACCATCTCGCTTATGATTTCGTTCACCACGAGCGGTTCTCGTTTGGGAGGGGCCTTCTTGTAGAGCGACCGCAGCCGGTCAATGATCTCGGTTGCCCGCTTTCCAGCATCGAGGATGTGCCCTAACGCGTCAGATACCTCTTCTACATTTGGCTTGTCGCGCTTGAGCCACTTCAGGCCTGTGGCTGCCGTGAGCATCGCCGCGGTGATGGGCTGCTTCAACTCGTGCGAGATGGAAGCCGCCAGCTCACCCAGCGTGCTGATTCGGTTCACATGCGCCAGGTCTGACTGGAGCTGTTCGGCGTGCTTGCGGTCCTCAATGTCGGTCGCCACTGCGCACCACTTCACTATCTTGCCTCGCTTGTCGCGCAGAGGTCGGGCGCGCATCTGGAACCAGCGATAGTCTCCATCGGATCCGCACCGTAAGCGAGCTTCATATTCCAGCGGTTGACCGGTGGTCTCGGCCATTCGCCATCGATCCAGGACCCGCATGAGATCGTCGGGATGAATCGTCTTTTCCCAACCTGAACGTGACGTCTCTTCTGAGTTCACGCCCGTGTATTCAAGCCATCCCCGGTTGAAGAAGGTGCGATTGCCACTGGGCTCGGCGACGAATGCCAGCGCCGGCATGGTTTCCACCGCTTCGCGAAACTTCTGTTCCTCTCGCTGCAGTTCTCGCACACGGTTTTGATACAGCCCCCAGAGCAATGCAAACAAGGTAGCCGCACTGAGCGCACGGAACCACCAAGTGCTCCACCAAGGCGGCAGTATCCGGATGTGAAGCGCGACTCCCTGCTCATTCCAGACTCCATCGTTATTCGAAGCCTTGACACGAAACGTATAGTTGCCGGGGTCAAGGTGGGTATAAGTGGCAAAACGGCGCGTGGCATCCGTGTATTGCCAGTCTCGATCGAAGTCATCGAGTTTATAGGCGTACCTGTTTTTCTGGGGGGCGGTGAAGTCCAGCGCCGCGAACTGGAAGCGGAAGACTGATTGGTCGTAGCGGAGAGTAATGGTCGATGCGGCATGGATGGCTTGCCGGAGCGGCGAATCCCTGGCCCCGATTTTTACCGGTTTGTTGAACAGATCAAACTCGGTGAGGACCACCGGAGGCGGCGTTGGATTATGAACAAGCTTGTCGGGGTAGAAGGCGCTCAGCCCGTCGGTGCCGCCGAAAAACAGCCGCCCGTCTGGCGCTTTGGCGTGGCAATGCCAAGAGAACTCATTGCCTTGGAGGCCGTCGAACATATCATAGTTGCGGAAGGTCACCGTTCTGGGATCGAATCTGGACAATCCCTTGGCCGTGCTGACCCACAGGTTGCCCTGGTTATCTCCCAGGACCCCCAAAACGGCATTGTTCGGTAAGCCATCCTTCTCGGCGTAGTGATCGGTGAATTTGCCTGTCTTCGGATCGAAACGGAACAGCCCGCTGGTGGGCGAGGCGACCCAAATACCGGCACCGTCGGAGTAGACGTCCTGCGTCCAGTTCGCGACCGGGTTGCCTGGCTGGCTCGGGTCCATGAGATAGGTTGTGAACTTCCGCGTATGAGTGTCGAAGCGCACCAGCCCCCAATTGGACGTTGCCATCCACAGCATGCCGCGTGGATCGAGCAGCAACGGAAGCACCCAGCCATCTCGGAGGCCAGCGGGGTTCCCAGGATCCGGGGGGAAATGGATAAAGTGCCGCCCGTCGAAATAGTCCAGCCCGTCGCCATGCACTCCAATCCACAACCCTCCGTGGGCGTCCGCAACGAGACTGCTGATATTGTTACTCGCCGGACTGTCGGAGTTCCTGGGATCATGGCGAAAATGCGTGACGTGCTGTCCATCCAGCCGGTCCAGGCCGCCACCGTAGGTGCCTGTCCACACCGCCCCGTAAGAGTCCAGGGCAACCTCCCGCTCCGGGCCGGGGCTCAGGCTGCCAGGATCACCGGGATCGGCGACGTAGTGGGTGAAGCGCTGCCCGTCGAAGCGATCCACGCCCGCTTCCGTTCCGATCCACAGCGCACCCGAGGAACCCATCGCGAGTGCGGTGATGACGTTGTTGCTGGGGCTTTTGGGATCCTCGGAAACGTGGCGATATGTGGTGAATTTTGCCGCCCCGCCTGCCAACCGGTCGACTCCGGTCGACCGCATGCCCAGCCACAGCGCGCCCGAGGCATCCTCATACAGAGCGCCCCAGTTGATCACGTTACTGCTCAAGCTGGAAGAATCGTTAGGGTCATGGAGATAGCGGGTAAACGTTCCGTGGTCGCAATCCATCAGATTCAGGCCATTGTTGGTCGCCACCCAAAAGCGTCCTGCGCGATCCTCATACGTCATCGTCACATTGTCGTCGCTCAGAGTGGCGGAATTCCCGGGGTCATGCAGATAGCGAATAAATGTGCGGGTTTTGGGATCGAAGCGGTTCAATCCGCGTAACGTGGAAAACCACAGATTGCCTTTTCGGTCCTGGTAGATGTGGACTAAATCATTGTTGCTCAGACTGGCGGGATCATCGGGATCGTTTCTATACCGTGTAAAATGGCCGGTCGCAGGATCGAGCGCGCTCACTCCCTGATGCCATGTAGTGACCCAGAGCAAGCCCGTTGTTGCATCCAGGTAGATGGACCGAATATCGGTATCGCCGAAGGTGGTTGGGTCGTTTGGATTGCGTCTGTAAGTGAAAAACCTGCCGCTGGTCCGATCGAAACGGCTCAGTCCGCCAGAGGTAGCGATCCACAACGTGCCGGATGCGTCCTCAAAAAGGGACCGGGCCTGATAGCCGCCGAGGCTGGTTACATCATTAGCTCTATAGCGATAGTGAACAAAAGAATCCGTGTCCCGATCGTACCGGTCGAGGCTCTCCTGTGTCCCTACCCATAAAACGCCCGCTCGATCCACATAGAGCGCCCAAATAGTGTCACAGGCGAGGCTGCGTTCGTCCTGCTCGTCGTGTCTGTAGACCTTGAAGGTGTAACCGTCGTAACGGTTCAAACCACCGAGCCATGTGCCAAACCACATGAACCCCTGCTTGTCTTGGGCAATGGCCCGCACGTCGGCGTGCGAGAGTCCGTCCGCAACGGAAAGGTGGGTAAAGCTTAGCTTCCCGGGCGAGGCCCGGTCGGGAAGAGACGGCTTGGCGGCGGTGTGAAGCGCGTTTGCGTGGTCCCCTGCGACCTGGGAAATCCGGGCACGTTCTGTCGCGGGGCGATTCCGTTCCGAACGCGGGACGCTCGGAACCGGAAGAGGTAGAGCTGCAAGCACGACAACGATCTGGATGATGGAAGTCCGTCGCATGCCTCTCCCGTTGCCTTTCTGCCTGTGCCGGCAATCTCTCTGATCCTCTTCCTAAGCCCCGATGTAGCTTTGATCGCTATTTGGCGTTATCTTCAGCGCTATTTGTCGTAACGCTGGGCCTCCAAGAACGATTGAGGAGTTAAAATCCGGCGCTTAGTGAGAATCCAGATAACGGATAAGTGTCTGATTCTGCAGATTAATTTCGGTTACTAGAGTCTAGGCGCCTGTCTGGCGCAGGTCTTAGAGAAAATCCGACACTACGCCGAATATCTCTGAAACACTACGCCAAATAATTCTGAAAGCAACAGACAAACCAACGAGAGTTTTTGCGCTTCTGGGTCGCCTTTGGCTGCGCGCTTAATCTCTCGGATTATCTCTTGTCAAGTCTAAAGGGTGCGCCAAGCGCGGCCAGTTCAGTGCGACAGGACAAGGTGCTGTCTTTCTCGCTTGAGAAGGCTCCACCAATCCACAGCCACTCCAGCAAATCGAGGATAAATTCGAAACCAACCGTGTAGCCGCTTCTCGCCTGTTTCATGAACGCCGGATTGGAACCGCACGTCCGGTCATGTTTGGAGGACGGCGGAGCTAATCCCGCCTCCTACCCGATTAGATCAGCCCTGCGGCGCGGAGCAGGGAAGGGAAGCCATGTTCGCAACTTCCATCCGGTTCGACTTCGCAACCTTCGGAGAAGAGAGCTGGTGCGTTTTCATCGCCAAACATGACGGCTTCGGCGATCTCTTCAAAGCTCCGGCCTTCTCTCCTCAGCAACTCGTTGAGCGTCAGTTGGTGAGTCGATTGGTCACGTGCCATGGACTAATTGCTCCTTTCTCTGAGCTGTCGAAGAAACACGAAGTCGAACCGCTGCGCAGCGAGATTTCTGTCCCACCTGGTGGCCAAGTCAAGCAGGCTGAAGATCACATTGTGATCCACGCGGCAAAGCTTCATGCCTCTCGGGTCTCGACCGTCCTCCTCGACGGCGAATTGCTCGATCCCCAAGTAATCGTTCCTCCAGTAGAAGGGATAGTGTTCAACGATCTGACCGTCCTTGAATTCAGCCTCAAAGCAGATTTCGGGGTCGCGCATGGCATCGCCGTTTTGCAGCCCATAGCGGGCGACGGAGATGGCGGGCAGACCGCGCGGGCCTGCGCCAATGCCTTCAATCACGAGCGGCATGAAAGGTGGGTTGGATACGAATGTGAAAGTGAGCGGGAAGGGGGATCGAATTGTTGAGCATGGAAACGACTGTCTTCATGGCCGGTCGGTAGAAACGTTCGCGAATGAGGTCGCGGAGTGCGAGGTTGACGGTGCGGAAGTGGCTCTCGGCCGGGTCGTTGATGATGTGGTGATGGCCGTCGGTTTCCGTGTGATTGATGTGGATAGAGGCAACGTCGAAGGTTTTGGGCGCTGCTTCGGTCTGCGCAGCGGCATCCGCGCAGAGGAGAGCAATTGCGAAAGACGTAGCGGCGAGGAACAGGAGGGTTCCTCTAACGGCCATCGGGTGTGCTTCTTCAGGGAGTGTAAAGACTAGACGGATGGGCTTGGGCATTCGAATGCTGGAAAGACCGAAATGCCCGAAAAGTTACATTATCGGTAACTTCCTCGCCCAGCCTGGGCCGGGAGGAGCTGAATTCACTCCCGTTTTTCAGGTACTAGGTCGCCGGTGCGCAGACCGTCGTTTGGCTCGGACTACTTGACGGAGCATCACTTCTGCACCTCGCTCTCGTTTAAATCATGCGCCGCATAACGGTTGCAGACTTATCCGGCCACTTTCGTCCGCTTAGGGCACACAAGCTCTTCTAAAGGGGCACCTACTACGCTATTCGCTACCAGTTATTCCACGCGGAGTGCCTTTACCGGGTTGATGGATGCAGCCCTTTGCGCCGGGATGATGCTGGCCGCAAGGGCGCAGAGTCCAAGGGCGAAGATGGACACGGAAAGGACAAGAGGGTCCCATCCCTTCACCTGATAGAGCTGGTTGGCGATCAGGCGAGAGCAGCCAATGGAGATCGGAATGCCGATGGAGAGCCCGATGAGGATCTGCAGGAAGGCATCGTGCAAAACAAGGCTGATGACATTGCCGCGATTTGCACCCAGAGCCATGCGCACACCAATTTCGCTGGTGCGGCGCTCGACTGCATAAGCGGTGACTCCATAGAGGCCGACGGCAGCAAGAATGAGTGCAAGAAGACCGAAGAGGCCGGTCAGCTGTGCGATGGCTCGCTGCTGATCGAGGTTGGAGTCAACTTGCTCGTGCAAAGTCTGAACATTGAGCAGAGTGATATTGGGATCGATGTCGCTGAGAATGCGGCGAATCTGTGGCTCCAGGCCTTCGATGGTGTCGCTGTGTAATTCGAGAACCGCGCCCTCGATGAAGTGGGTGTCGTCATCGAGGGTCTGCATAATCGGGTCATCATAATGCGTGCGCTGAGCCAGCGGCACAAAGAAGAGAGGGCGCGGCGGCTCGCGGTTCGCGAAATCCAAGCTGTATCTTGCATTGCCGACAACTCCGACGATTTCAAAGGTCGAGCCATAGCGGGGCAGGTCAAGGCCGAAGTGCGCGCCGATGGGGTCTTCGCCGGGCTTGAAAAATCTATGGACGAAGGCTTCATTGACGACAGCGATGTTGCGCGTCGATGCGGTATCTTCCTCAGTGATGGAACGGCCGCGGATAATCTTCTCCCCCATCGTTTCCAGATAACCCGCGCTCACGTGATCCCAGGACGAGCCAATGTTCTGATCGTTCATGTTGGGCATTCCATGGCCCTCCCGAATGATGATTTCGCCCCAATTGTCCTGAAGTGGCGTGTATTGCGCGAGTGCAGCCCGCTCGACACCGGGGACGTGGGCGAGGCGGTCGTGCAGTTCGCGGTACATCGCGTCGAGCCTGGGCTGCGAATAAGAGTTATAGGGCGCGGTCAAGCTGATGGTCACGCGGCGATTGGTTTCATAGCCGAAATCCTGGTTCTGCATGTTCATCAGGCTGCGGGTTAGCAGGCCGGCGCCCGCGAGCAGAACGACAGATAGGGTCGCCTGGAAGACGACCAGAACCTTTTGCGGCAAAGTGGAGCGGTCCTGGGTGCTGCGATTGGCTCCACGCAGAGCTTCGACTGGTTCGGCGTGCGAGGCCAACCACGCGGGCGCCGTTCCGAACAGAGCGCCGGTGAGCAGAGACAACAAAAAGGCAAAGGCCAGCACGGACAGGGACGGCGCGGCGTCAATGGGAACGAACTTCGCGCTGTGGAAGGTAAGCGCGACCATCAACTTGACGCCGAGGTAGGCCACAATCAGGCCCGCGACGCCGCCAAGGACGGAAAGAACGATGCTCTCGGTCAACGATTGGCGGATGAGGCGGCTGCGCGATGCTCCGAGGGCGAGACGGATGGAGGTCTGCGCTCGACGCGACGCTCCTCGCGCCAGTAGGAGATTGGCGATATTCGCACAGCCGATGAGGAGGACGAGTGAGCAGACCCCGAGCAGGATTCGTAGATTGTCGCCGTAATCGGCTTTCATGATGCCGACGCCGTTGCCTGCGGGAACGACCTTGACCGCCTGCTTGGGCAGCCCGGCCTTGATTCCAGCCATCCAGTCCGGCGGCATGCCGCTGTCATTGACCAGCCATTGTCGGATGAGGGCCGTCATGCGGTCGGGCACAGCGTTGACGGTTGCGGCGGGACGAACCCTTCCGATCACGCGCAGCCATGCTTGGAAGTGATGGAGGAAGGAGTTTGCTCCAGAGAAGGTGGGCTCCTGATTAATCGGAATCCAGAGATCGGGAGGGTCGCTGCGCAGGGTCTCTCCGAAAAAGCCGGGAGGCGCGATGCCGATGATCGTGAAGGGATGTCCATTGAGGATGAAGATCGAGCCGACGATTTTCGGATCAGAGCCGTATTCCTGCTGCCATGCGCGATAGCTAAGCATTGCAACAGGAGACGCAGATGCCTGGTCGTCGGAGGGCTGCATGGTCCGTCCGGCGAAGGCGCCAAGGCCAAAGGTGTGGAAGTAGTTGCCGGTGACGAATTCGCCCCGCAGCGGCTTGGCGACGCGATCGCGCTCGCTGCGGCGGGTGCTGATTTGTCCGCCTCCAGCCTGAAACGCGGCGAGCTCTTCGAACTCAGGCGTGTTCTTCTTCATGAGTTCGTAGAAAGGATAAGAGAACATGCCCCAGTTATCCTGTGGGCTGCCCTCGACGCAGCAGTCCTGCCCCTCGCCGATGCGGTAGAGACTGGACGGATCCACCACGGGCAGAGACTTGAGCATTACGGTGTGAATAAGAGAAAAGATAGCGGTCGTGGCTCCGATGCCGAGCGCCAGTGTGAGCATGGCGGTCAGGGTAAAGACGGAGGACTGACGCATCTGTCGGAATGCGTAGGCGATGTCCTGGCTCAGAGTCTGCATGTCGGCCTCTGGCAGAGAAATACGCACGATCGACAATCTATGTTCCGGAGAATCTCGACTCCCACGCTAGCGAGTTGGTGCAACCTCTAGTGAACTGAGGCTGATGAACATGGTTCCCTATTGACCGGCTGCCCCTAAGCAATCCTGCGTAGTGCCTTGAAAATCGCATGTTCGCTATGTATGCATCACCCAGGCGCGACCAGCAGTCACGTCTCCGAAATTCCCGTTTTGCAGGAAGAACGGCGCATCATGAATGACGCCGAGCGGGTGTCTCGTTTCTATCCCGTTATTCCTTTGGAAGGAGGATTAATTCCCATCGCCCCTCCTTCGATCAGATCGGTACGAATTTGCTGTGCCCAAGAGTCGTTCGTCACTGATAATGCGACCCAATCCGCGCAATCCGCCTCGAAGCCTTCATCCGGCTCTACGCAGTTGGCAAAGAACCATAGAGCTTCGGAAAGAGACTCCCTTGCGTGCCAAGTCGTCATCACAACCCGGCCCTTCGGTTCGTCGGGCAGGCGCTCCAAGTCGAACTGATCGTGCACCCTTTCACAATCGGGGCTCCATACGCAAAAGTACGCAAGCCCACTTTCCAGCAAAGATTTTGCAGTCTTTCTTACGGTGTCATCATTGATTGACGTCGCATTGACCGCCAGAAATAGGCAGTAGTTGGCCGAAACAGAATCAAGAGCCGACTGGACACCTTCTAGCGTAGGTACCATCCCAACGCAGAAACGTCGCTTAGGGTGTTGCTCGTCTCGTTGCATTTCGAGCATGCGATCTCCACCGGCTGATGCTAATCGAACGAATCAAGTTCCCCTAAAGTCGGGTTTCCGGTAACTTCGCCTGATCCCCCGGTCGACTGGGGCAATTCTCGGGGAAAATGTCGTGATCCGGGAAACCCGACCCCCAGCTTTCAGCGTCACTACATCAACCGAGTCTTATTTTTTCTGATAGCGCAAGATTCGAGAAGCGAGGAGGGCTGGTATGGCTGGAACAAGGAAGTGTGCGCACCCCGCCTGTAGCTGTATCACACCTGATAAGCAAAAGTACTGTAGCCAAATCTGCCAGGACTCAAAGAATGTGACGGCGCTTGCGTGCCATTGTGATCACCCGGGCTGCCGTGGGTGAAGCACTGAACGAGTAGTGCTTTGTCGGTCGTGGCGTGCGGATCGCTGCATTGGGTGCTGGCATGCGCTTGAACTTCCTGGAAAGTCGCATTTGCGGTAACTTGCTCTTTCTGGGCCCCCTCCGACCGCGGCCTTCGGCGAAACTTTCGGGTTCTAGATGGGCCTTCAGGCTAGAACGCGAAGCACGACCAGCGTCATATCGTCGTGCTGGGAAGCACCCGCGGCGAATGCTTCTGCCGTCGCCAGGATTCGGGTCATCACATCAAAAGCAGGCAGCCCGTGGCAGGTCTTGGCGAACTCGATCATTCTATCTTCGCCCCACTCTTCGTCGCGGACGTTCATGGATTCAGACACTCCGTCTGTGAAGAGTAAGACCAAATCTCCTGGTTCAAGAGGAAAAGATTCTTGCTGGTAGCACTGCTTTAGGATCCCGATCACAGCACCGCCAGTCTCCAGGCGCAAGACCTGGCACCCCGCAGAAGACTCGCGCAGGATCACAGGTGGGTTGTGACCCGCGTTGACATAAGCAAGTTGGCGGCTTCTGGGATCGTACTCGGAGTAGAAAAGAGTGGCGTAGCGGCTCACCGAGGACGCCTCGTAAACCAGACTGTTGACCCGGTTCATCAACTCCGCCACCTCCTGGCACACCGAAGCCTGGGCGCGCAGCGAAGCTTCAAGGCTCGCCATCATGAGCGCGGCGCCAATGCCCTTGCCGGACACGTCTCCGATGGCGATTCCGAGGCCGCCTTCAGGCAGCTCGAGGAAATCATAGTAGTCCCCGCCTACCTCCCGTGCCGGCCGGCATCGCCCACAGTAGTCCAGGCCCGCAACGGAGGGAAGGCGCTGAGGAAAGAGGTACTCCTGTACTTCCTTCGCGATTTCCAACTCGCGATTCAACCGCTCCCGCTGTGCCATCTCCCGACCGATGGCTGTCGTCAGCCGAGCGACTTCCAGCGCCAAAGCCGTCTGTCCCGCCGACCTTACGTCAAGACCGTCGAGAGCGCGCGCGATAGCACGGTGGGTGAACTCATCTGTTTCAATCTCCTGCCATGCAATTAGGTGTGCGGCGAGCCGCTCCCGATCTCGAGGGCTCCTTAGTGCGTTGGCGACCAGTTGCCGAAGGCGGCCATCTGCCGGAGAGGAGAGCCGGCCAAGGAAGTCGTCGAGCGCAGGACCGCCAGAATCCAGAAGTTGCAGAAATACCCTGCGTGCCTCTCGTGGGTCTTCCACAACCAAGTGCCGCAGCTCCTCGTATAGAATTTCAGATGGTTGCATAGCGCTTCGACCGGAGTTCGAACGCCTCCCTTCCGCCTTCGAGCAGGTCGATGATCTGTTCACGGCACTCGTCGACTGTTCCCGACTTCTCGACCACTCCAACACGGCCGTCCGAGTTCATCACCAGAACAAGGTCCGCTTCGGCCAGGACCGGGATGTTCGCATTATGAGTTATGAAGATCATTTGCCGGCGCTTCTTCAGTCGCTGCACCGCGTTCACGACGGTCTCAAATATAAAGTGGTTGTCCAGGTTGTCCTCTGGTTGATCGATAAGCAGCGGGCTATCTCTCCGTGCCAGGAGGATAGGCAGCAGTGCTGTGCATTTCTGACCGCGCGAAAGATCGGACGCATCCTTGAAATTAGGTTTTCCTGCAGGGGCAACATTTAACTCGATGCCAATTCGATCTTCGATTGCAATTACTTCGAGAGCGAGCGGATCGACGCTCTCGCGGAATGCATCCAGTATCTTGCGAGAGCGCTCACTCCCGAAACCCGTAAGCTCTTCGAAGGACTCACAGTCATTGGCCTGAATGAGCTGTGCGATTTGCTCCGGTCTAAGCTGCATCAGTGTCGTGATGATCTCGTCGTGATTCCGGACCCTGGCGCCACGCAGGGCATCCACAAGCATCTGCTGATATGCAAGATGGTCGGCGTTTCGCATGATTCGGATGCGGACACGCTCACCGGCTTCGCGCTGGAGCTCGGATGCAACCTCCTCGCGCATTTTTGAGATTTGATCCCGCATCAGAATGTGAGTAGTTTTAAGAGATTTCCGTCGCTCCAGCAACGTCTTTAACTCGACATTCAGCTCTGACCGCTGTTCCTCCAGGGCTTGAAGCTTGACAACTTGCTGCTCAAGCGCCGCACGCACCCGAGCGTGTTCGCTTGCAGCTTGATTGATCGCCGTTAACCTCGCGAGTTCGCCGGCGTGATCAGTGTGAGCCTGGTCGATGCTTTGGCGCGCCTGGGCTATTGTGCCCTGGGCCTCCCGAATCTGACGACTGATCGCAGCTACGTGCTCTTCCACTGGCCCTAAATACCCTGCAAGTAGATCGTCATATCTGCGGAGGATACCTGCATTCGCGGACTGCGGCTCCGCAAGACGCGCCTTGAACGCGAGCTGCGCGTCCCTTCGCAATTGGTCTACAGTCTGGGTTAGAGTTCTAAGATCGCGATCAGCCGTGTCCAGTTTGGTGATTTCGCGCTCATTGAGCTGTTGCTGGCGCGAAAGCCGGACAAAATCAGCCGTCGGTTCACGATCTGACGGCGCAATGGCGCGCAAGCGGGTACGGACATCGCCGAATTCTTCGCTTTGTTCGGTTACGTCTTGGATTGTTCGCTGTGCCGCCCTGATACGATCGGCATTCGCCTCCAGCGCACGCGCGCTCTCAGCCAACGATAGGTGGATTGTGCGCATCTGTTCGCTACGGAGCTCGTCCAGGAGATTTCGGCGTGTCTGGCCTAGAACCTCGTCCGCTATCGCCTCTATTTCGAGGCTGCTATAAGCGTCCAGTGGCAGAAACGTACCTCGATCCAGGTCTACAGTATTGATCGTCTTTCCGTCTGAGGTCAGAAGAACGGGTTGCTGCTTGAGGCTCCTCTTAATTGTGTAGCGATTCGAACCTTCAGCTTGGGCAGTGATGGTTACGAGAGCCCCACCCGCGAGGTTCGTTTGGATGAGGTCAATGCAGTGCTTGGGTGCACTTGAGGTGCCGCAGACCGCGAACCTTAACGCTTCGGCGAGCGTTGATTTCCCGCTGCCTCGTGGCCCAATTATGCAAGTCAGGCCCCGAGGAAAGTTAACCGTCAAGCCGGGGAGAAACCCGCCGCTAATCTCGATTTTCTCAACCAGCCACATACGTCCAACCTCTACCCGGTGTGGAACTTGAGCAGTATGGCTATTTCCAGATTAATACCTTCTCTCAGCACCACATTTGAAGCGGGATTGTCAGCCTACGCTACTGTACTCCAAGGCACAAGAGCCTGAGTCCCCCGTTCTGAACCAGCACATCACTAGCGAGTTCTGCCGGAAGTGTCTGGTTCAACTGTAGACAACCGCTTCGCTGCCAAGCCCTTTACTCCCAACGAGTGCGTAGTGTGTGCGGCGCGGCGAGCCCAGAGGCCGCCAAGCCCCCAAATGAAGATTGGCCCACCATCAAGTATCGAATTAAGTATCGAACGGACGCGGGCTGTCATCGAAGTCCCCTTAAAGTCTCGTTTCGGTAAATTGCTTTTCCGGGTCAGGATAAGCAGGCAAGTTACCTGAAACCTCGTTTTTCATGCACTACGATATCGACTTGAGATCGTCGTTCGGCAGGATTACCTCCGACTTGCCGACAATCCGGAGGCGATTGCTGTGAATGACCATTTGGGCCTGTAGATCCAAACATGAGTTCAGATCCTTAATGAGTCTTATCACGGCATCCACGTTGCTGTTGTTTCTCTTGGGCAGAATTGTTAAGACTTTGCACTTCGTGGCGATGTTTCCAAAAAAACTCCAGGGCTGCCATTTGCATCCCTTCGCGGCAACCGATCTGCTCGACTTCCGACTTGCGCCATGGCGCACAGCGCGCTTCCATCGTTAGTTGTTGGGCGATTGCCTTCTCGAGTTCGTTAAAGTTGGTAATTCCGTCCTTGAATTGTGCTTCGAGTCGGGCTCGGGTGATTTGGAGCCCCTCGATCCGGGCCAAGCGATACTGCTGAAATTCGCGGTTCATTCGTGTTTTCTCCTTCAAAGGGTAGTGTGGGACAAAAAGAAAGCGCCAGCCATCGGAGTCGATGGCTGGCGCGACATTACTTTACACACTCAGGGGCAGGTTGAGAGCGCGCCCCTGAGTGCGTTTCTAGCGGTTGAGAAACAATTTCCCGTCAGCATTGAAAACGCTGCGCAGGATTATTCTTGCCTCGCGGAGATTGCGATGCACGGTGCGTCGGTCAATCCCCATCGCTTGAGCGATAGCATCCGGGTCAAGGATCGGCCTTCTTCCTCTTTCACGTTTCCATTTGTCCGGGTCACCCGCTGCCGTGAAGGCGTGCTCTTTGAGCGCCTCATCCGGACCGAGCGCTCGAATGCACTGGAGAGTTGCGTACACCGAGGGGCGTAAATGCGGAAAGCTGGTTACTTGGTTCAGCAACTCTCGGGTGATGGCCTCCTGCTCGACTTGGTTGCGGAGCGGCCTTTTCGGAGTGCGGGCCGTGGCGAGATCGGCGACCGCCCGAATGCCGCCGTTCTCCTCGCGCTTAAAATACGCTCGCACGGTTCCCAGCGCCAAGGCGCGAAGGAGATAGCGTCGAAAAACATCGCTCCCCCGGTTCACGGCACAGATCCGGTACACGCCCACCGGCAGCAACGGAATCACGCAAATCGTCAAACGACGCCAGCGCGGCTTCAAGATCACGGGCCTAACCTGGATCGTGGAGCGAAGCTTCGCTGAGCTCAGCCGCAATCGCCGATTCAGCAAGGATTACGAATACGCGGTGCGGACCTCGGAGGCCATGATCGACATTGCAACCATTCGCATCATGCTCAATCGACTCGCACCCGTGTGAACCTTTTCAAACACCCTCTCAAACAGCGGGTCCATCCTCGGGTTTGCCTGCAGCGCGTGGAAGATGCGCTCTTTCCCACTTCCCCCCGCCTTCGCGAAAGGTCGACTGCGCCGTGGATAGCTCGTTCGTCAGTCCGTGCGCAAATTCGCGTCCGCGCTCGCCGTCATAGGCCATCCACGGCACGTGGTACCAGCGGGTCTCATTGCCTACTTTGGTCCGCCAGCCGGTTTCATCCGGGAGGTTTGGATCCTGCCCCTCTTTGAGGTAGTCGACTATGTCCTGAACATACCCGCGCCAGTCATTCCAGTTGGCTGCCGGGTCAGTGAATGATACGCGCCGCTTCAGCCATGGGGCCGGACATGCAGGCATCTGCTTCGGGTAGTCGTGGCTCAGCTTGAAACTTGGACCGCGCCAATTCGGCGGCGGGGTGTCCACGCTGTCGCGAAATGCGTCCGCTGAGGGTGGCGGGTTGGGACGCTGTTGGGCCATGCCGGCGGCAAACACCAGAGCAAAGAGTGAGAGAGCAGGCACTTTCGACGGGAATTTAATGGGCGTGCCCCTTTCGCATTGCGAAACAGAACTATTCCGCGAGTCATTGAGTGTAAATCGCGGTATTATGGTCGAAACGTTTCAGTAACAGTTTCAGTACAAGTGTCAGTAAAAGTTTCCTTTCAGTAGAGGAGTGAGTCTCATGTCGAGCGCAGTCTCGTTTTTTCTCAATGGGGAAAGTGTGACCGTGGTTGATCCCGCACCGAATCTGCTGCTCATCGATTACCTTCGCTCGCCAAGTGTCGGCCTCGCGGGGCCGAAGAAGTCCTGCGGTCAGGGGGGCTGCGGGGCGTGCACCGTGATCCTCTCTCACTGGGATGGGGACACACCGGTGCATCGCGCAATCAATTCCTGTCTAAGGCCCGTCTGTGCGCTTGGCGGGATGGTCGTCACCACGATCGAAGGAACCGGCTCCGTACGGCGGCCTAACCCGGAACTGCTGCATCACTCGCTGGTCTTCTCCCGCGCTGCGGCCCCGCCGAACGCGGCGCCTCCACCAGCGGTGGCCCGGGCCGCCGCCGCGGTCCACAGGAAGAATTTCACTGTACTCCAGTCCGTCAGAGAGGCGCGTACCGCGCAGCACGGAGCGCCTGCGCTGTTTTTGGATACCGTCCCCGCCAGCCATCCGTCAGAGGTGGCGCACGAAGGCATGAACCCGGTCGCTTACCGGCTCGCGTTGAACAACGGCTCCCAGTGTGGCTACTGCAGCGTAGGGTTCGTGATGAACATGTCGGAGTTCATCGTGAACAACCCCAATGCCACGAAGAAGGAAATCGAAGATGCATTCGACGGTAATCTTTGCCGTTGCACCGGCTACCGCGCCATTCTCACGGGAATGAAGACCTTCGCCTCCAACTGGACAGCGGAGGACGAAGCACTCCGGATGAAATGCCTTGAAGATCCTTCCAGCGCGGCGCAGCGGCCTGGACGTATCGTGATTCCGTTCCCGCCAGCGGCCCGGGCGCCTCTCTCACCCGTTACATCGAAGGGCAACGGGCAGTCCTGGCAGACGCCGACAACGCTCCCCGAACTCGCGAAAATTATGCGCGAGAACCGAGACCAGGATTATCGTCTGGTGCACGGCAATACTTCTTTCGGAGTCTACGAATCCGAATTCCCTCCGACCAACCTTTTCGTCGACATCCGCTTGATCCCCGAACTACACGTGCCATCGGTTTCAGGCGAGGGCAGACTGCGCGTCGCCGCCGGCAAAACGTACAACGATTTTATCGGCCTTCTTGAAGCTGCCAAAGCGGAGGGCAGCGCAAACGAGAACACCCGCTTTGGATCAGCCCTGTTCATGGCCCGCCGCACCGCCGGCCGCATTGTGCGCAACGCGGCTTCGCTCGGCGGCAACACCATGATGGTGCTGGAGCACATCGCCGCTGGCACGGGAGAACCGTTCCCGTCCGATCTGTTGACCGCGCTCGACGCGATTGATGCACAAGTTACATATCTCGAACTCGACCCCGACGGAAACTTTAGATCCCGAACCGTCACGGTTTCCGAACTCGTTCAGGCGGCTACTGCCGACCCCTCGCTCTCCGGCAACATCGTTCTCGTTTCCTACGAACTGCCTGCGGGCGACCCCACCGGCGAAGTGGCCCTGGCACAAAAGGTCGCCCTCCGCGAAGTGAACGCGCATAGCATCGTCAACATCACCAGCCTCTTCACTCTCACTGCGGCCAACACCATCGCTGGGGCATCCTTGGTCTTCGGCGGGATCGCTCCCTATCCATGGCACGCCGCGCGAACGGAAGCCTTTCTCGCCGGCAAGGAGCTCGGCCTTGCCATCCTAAGCAGCAGCGTTGACCTGCTTGCAAGCGAAGTCCGTGCTGAACTCGAGCGTTGGGAGCCACGCGTGAAAGATCTGCCCGTAGAGGGTTTCACCGTGGAATACCGCGTTCAGCTGGCCACGAGTTTCCTCTTCAAAGCGGTCATCAATGCAATGGCCTCCCGAGGCCTGAACATCCCTCCTGCCCTTGCGTCCGGCGGAATGATCACCTGGGGCAAATGGCCCGACAGCGACGGCCGCCAGTTCTACGCGACACAGAGCTGGAAGCAGCCCGTGGGCCAGCCCTACATCAAAATCACGGCCATGTATCAGGCCTCGGGCCAGATTCATTACACCCATGAACTGCCCGTCCCGCAGTTGACGGTGAACGCCGCATTCGTGCAAAGCCGCCGCGCGTTGGCCAGCTACCATTTCGTGATTCCCGGCAGCGCCGACCCCGTCACCGCCGCGGATTTACGCGTCCATCTAAGCGGATACTCCAGCAGCTTTGTGGATTTGATTACATGCGAAAACATTCGCGCAGGCGGTATCAACCTTCAGGGAATGGCGTCCGATCAGCCGCTCTTCGCCGATAAGATGGTCTGCTTTGTTGGCCAGTCGATTGCCCTTGCAATCGCTAACACCGAGCAAGAGGCAATTCGAATCGCGGACTACATCACGGACAATTGCCTGGGCTGGTCGCCGGTCGACTGGCCTGCTCCGTTTGACCAGCCGATTCTCGATCTTGAAAAGGCAATCGAAGTCGGAAGCGTCTTCCCCGATACTCCGGAATCGGCCAGCTTCGTTGCGCATATCTGGAAGATCACACGCCCGGGCAGCCTGTTCGACTGGGTGCGCGACAAGCCGCCGCTTGAGCGCTCCCCCGTTCTCCGGCAGGCACCCGTGGATGGCGTGACCTGCCTCGTGGTCGAGAACGCCCAGAGCAACGGCGGCCAGGCCCATTTCTACATGGAGACCCAGGCCTGCGTCGTCGAGCCGGTCGACGAGCGGCGCTTCATTATCCATCCTTCCACGCAGAGCCCGATGGAAATGCACCAGACCTCGGCCATGGCCCTGGGAGTCCACTACAACCAGGTCGAAGTCCACGTGAACTCCGTCGGTGGAGCGTTCGGCGGAAAAACCGAGCAGACACGTTTTGTTACCGGCCCCGCCGCGGTTGCCGCCCAGGCGATGAAGCGTCCCGTTCGCCTGGTCATGCCGCGCGATGAAGATACGCTCATGATCGGTAAGCGTCATGCCTATTACGGGCAGTATCAGATCGCGATCGATCCAACCGGGATCATTCGCGGCCTCCAGGCCAAACTGTGGGGCGATGGCGGCGCCTTCTACGATTGCTCCTTCATCGTCTCCAATTGCATCCAGTTGCGCACGGACAACGCTTATCTTGTTAAAAACTTCCAGAGCCAAATCGACGTTTGCCGCACCAACACCGCTCCCTCCACCGCATTCCGCGCCTTCGGCGATGTGCAGGGGAAGAACATCGTGGAGAACGCCATCGATGACGCGGCATTCGCCGCCGGCATGCTGCCCGAAGACGTGCGCGAGAAGAACATGTACCGGCGCGGCGACGTCACTCCTTTCGGGCAGGCCTTGTCGTATTGCTACATGCGCCAGGTCTGGGACTACCTGAAGAGCGTCGCAGGTTACCAGGAAAAGCGCGCCGCGGTCGACGAATACAACCGCAACAACAAATGGCGCAAACGCGGCCTCGGCATGATTCCCGTCAAATACGGATCAGGCTATAACCTGCTCATGCTCGAGCAGGCCTGCGCTGTTATTTCGATCAGCCAGGGCGACGGCAGCATCTTCATTCATCAGGGCGGCGTCGAAATGGGCCAGGGCCTGATCACCCAGGTGCAGCAGGTTGCCTCCTACGTACTGAATGTCCCGATGGAAATGATCTTCGTCGATGGCCCCAAAACCAGTATCACCCCGAATCCCACTAGTAGCGGCGCTTCTACGGGCACCGTTTACAATTGCGAGGCGGTGCGCCAGACCTGCCAGGAATTGCGCAAGCGGTTGGTGAACTTCGGGTACCAGTTGCGCGAGGATAATGGCGACGCATGGTGCCACGCGAACGGTATCGATTTCTGGAACTACCCCAACGGATGGGCCGCAATTCCGCCTGGCCAGGAAGCGCCGATCTGGTCATCACTGATCTCCATGGCGTATTCGAAACGCATCAGCCTGGTAGCCACCTTCACCTCCAAGATCCGCGGCGGCGAGGTCCAGGTCCCGGCCATGACCTTTAAGCCGCAGGACCAACAACCGAATATCCCCGGCATCAGCCGCGACGCGACCGCGACGCTCGGCGGCGGAGTCGATTCTTTTGTCGGTTTCACATACTCCGCCGCGCTGTCCGTCGTCGAGGTCGACATCCTTACCGGCGAGACCACGATCCTCAGCTCTGACATCGTCTACGACATGGGCTGGAGCATGAATCCGGCGATCGATATCGGCCAAGTCGAAGGCGCGTTTGTACAGGGCGTTGGATACTTGCTCACGGAGAAGCTTGTCTTCCAGGATGAAGGTCCTGAAATTGGTCGGCTCAACACGACCAACACCTGGCGCTACAAAGTGCCCGCCGTGAGCACCATTCCGCTCTCCCTGAATACGCACTTGTTCCCGCGCGACTCGCTCAGCGTCGCGGACATTCCCGAAGACCCAAACGATATCTTCTCCGCCAAGGAAGTGGGTGAGCCGCCCCTGGTTCTGGCCAACAGTGTGTTCTTTGCCATAAAGGCGGCCATTCGCGCTTCCCGCCTGGAGCGAAACCGCGACGGCCTTTTCCGCTTCGATGCCCCGGCTACAGTCCAGGAAGTGCGCCGGGCCTGCGAAGTCTCTGCCAACGAGCTCAACTGAATGCCGTGAATCACGATCTGAAAGGATCCGATTATGAAGAGAGTCTTCGATAGCACAAGGCGGACGGGCGCGGCATTGCTCGCGGCCATCCTCGCGCTCACTACCGCCCCTGCGCAGCAGCCGCTCTCTACCTCTGCCAAGCAACTTGAGGCGCGCAAACAGAAAGGCTCGGGCTTCCCCGACTTTGGCTTCATGGTCTCGCCCGCCGAGTACGCCGCCAAATATTCTGATCAGCCCGTGTTTCGGCTGAAGACTGATTTTCCCTCAGCTCTGCCTTCCCACATTCCCGAATTCATGGAGAAGATCGACTTCAAGACGCAGCCGCTCGCCTACCTCGAAGCGGTGCGCGACTACGCATTCGAAGGCAATCTGCCCGACTGGGACCCCTTCAAGAATCATGTGCGCGAGTGGTATCACATACCGTGGCTGCACCCCACCACCACTGGTCCGAACGCCTATCCTCCGAACGGCGGCACAGAAGGCTTCCATGGCCTCATCAAGGAAGCCCCTCTCAGCGCGTTTCAGCTTGGTCCCGGACAGAAGGGCGCCGACTATTCGGTCTACGCTATTACGCTGATTAACGATTTTGCCGGATACACGATGGGCAGGATGTGGCGCGATCCCGAGAACCCGGATCCCCGCGCTACCGACGCCCGCTATGGCGGAGGTTTCCCCATCGGCACCGTATTCGCGAAGTTGCTGTTCACCGATGCGCCGCTGGGCACCGATCATCTCGCGTTCCTCAAGAACCCGCTGCAATGGACCGCCTATATCACTCCGACTTTCTTTCCCTCGGGCACCGGCCCGGTGACCCGCATTGTTAGAAAGGTCAATCTCCTTCAGATGGATATCGCGGTGCGCGATGCCCGCGCCGATGGGCCTGGACTCACCGGTTGGGTGTTCGGGACCTTTGTTTACAATGGCCAGCTCAACAACGCCAACAAGTTCATGAATCTCGTGCCGGCCGGTCTCACATGGGGTAACGATCCCGAAAATCGCACCAACAAGACCAACCCGTTCCCCCCTGTCAAGACAGAGGTGAACAAGGACCTCGAGCAGTCGGTGATCTTCGACACACCGCAGCTTCCGCCGCAGCACCTTGGCTGGAACGGTCGCCTGAACGGGCCGGCCGATCTGAATACAACCTCCTGCATGTCATGCCACATTACCGCTCAATACCCCGCCGTTACCAGTCTGGTTCCCGACGGCGCCGTGCCCGACGGCGGCCCCAAGCCACCGGCTCAGGGCGGTAGCGACGAGTGGATGAAGTGGTTCGCCAACATTCGCTGCGCGACATCAATGGATCCGCGCACCTATTCGACCGACTTCTCGTTTCAGGTCGCCATCGCTTTACAGAATTTCTTCACAGTGAAGAGCGGGCTCCTGCAAGGCGCTTGGGCAAGCGACTATAGCCTTGGGACCAAACCAATCGCGCGCGGCCTGTTGCGCAAGCCGACGCCAGCCGCCCCGTGAGACAAGGAACTGGCGGCCCGTCTAGCTAAGGCTGCAAAGGACGTGATCGCACCGCCGAAGAAGTACCCACGTAAGAGTGGCTCTTCTTCAGATCTAGCCTGCACGTCCCAGAGGGTCACGAGCAAGTAATGATTGACTTCACGGCGAAGGGTAAGCCTGCACTCCCGCTTCCTCTCTTTAGCGAAGAACGTTAAGTACGAACTTGGAGCCCTCGGGCAGGCCGCAGCGGAGAGGAACAAACTGCAGTACCGTCCGTCTAGGCCTCCTTTACGTTTTCCAAGGCGCTTGCGCCGTCTTCTGCATAGGCCCAACTACCTTTGTCGGGTCTTTGTCGTCGCGTAGTGCTATGAACTTTGTATTAGAGAGTGCCGAACCGACGGAGCTCGCGCGGCGAGCGCCATACAGACGCATCAGCGAAACTGCTCGGTCTGCAGAGATCGGAGAGTAGGATCGCAGGCTGAGGGGCCGACAAAAGTCGCCAGCTACTCCCGCCGGCACGTTCTCGTGGTCGGCGCAATCTTGCTGCTTTCTCCTTTCGCCGCACTCTCTGGCAATACAGACACCCATTCGGGATTTGCGGGGATCTACCTATCCCACGCGGGCAAGAAGGATCCATCCATGAGTGTAAGCCTGGGTGCGGATGGGACTGCCACGGTTACCCCGGATCCCGGTAAAGAATCCATGACGTTATTTGGGCATTGGGGAGACGACGGGGATCAAATTAAGATCAGCTTCGATGCGGCCGAAGGCGCGCCGCTGGAACCGCCTATGGTTTTCCAGCCTAGCCACGATGGATTGCAGGCGATCACGTGGAACCACGCCTCATGGGGCAAGGTTAATCCCCCGTCGATGAAAAAGGGACTTAAAATAAAGAACATGTATTGGTTCACAACTGTGCGATAGTTCTTTCGTGCTAAATGGAGTCTTCCCGGGCAGCCAGCTTTCCATTCGCGATTTCAAGAAGGCTCTCGATCGAGTTTCTTGCCGAACCGCCGGCAATGATGCGGTTTGTCACCGATGTGCCCCCTGGGCTGGAAACTGGGCTGCGATTCGCCCCTGGCGGGGATGATAACGGCGGGCTTCAATATGGACAAACAGGAAGAATGCCCCGGCGAGCGTGAGAAGAAGCGCCAAATAAACCATTGACTCCTTGTACGGCATCAAGGTGGTTGGCACAGCCCGCAGGCTGAGCGACAGTCCGCAGCGGGAGCAGACCACCGTCTCGCCCGAGGTCTGCATTCCGCAGGCCGAACAGCGCATCGTCGCCATCGTGTCCCCCTTATCAATAGCCGCCGGGACAATTGTTTCCCATCTCCTTTTAGATAGTCGACAGATTGCGCCTTAGGTATCGCACGTTCGTGGCATGCCGAACCATTTTAGACGCCGGGCGACAATTACGCCACAGTTTCCGTTCCAGTTATCGTCTGGATCGGCGGGAGCAAGAAAGGGTAGTGGGTCAGTGTGGATGTGTAACGGGCTATCGTACGAGTGGTGCGGTCTGCTAAGAGCTGCAGACAAAAAACAAATTACATTGTTTATGTTACGAACAAGAACGACTTCGGTGAGACGCAACTGTCTGCCCTCTCCGGGAATGACGTTTCCATAATAGAATATGCTACATAGACGGCTACCGAACGGGTAGATCGTCTTGACGATAACGTTTCTCTTGGTCACGTCATCAAAAAAATTAATTAAATGTCATATTCGTAGAGAGCATTCGCCATTTCTTATTGGAATACGCCTTGAATAAACGCAAATGGCGGGTGCATAGTAAGTGGGTATTCAACCGCCCGGGCAACGGCAGCCGACAAAAGAACGCACCATAGTTACAGAAGCAGGTCGCTTGCGATTCTTCTTGCGTCACGCAGGCACATTTTCTCATCTGCGCATCTATCAATCTCAAATTGACCGGAGACTGTGACCCGCCGCCTGTCCGCTGTTGGAGGACGTGATGCATGCACGCGAATATGCTGAAGCGATTGTCGAGACCGTCCAAGAGCCATTGCTGGTCCTTGACCACAGATTTTCCATACTGACTGCCAACCCGGCCTTCTTTGAAACATTTGGTACCTCACCTCAAGACACCATCGGACGTTCGATCTACGAACTGGACAACGGGCAGTGGAATATTCCCCAAGTCTCCCGGCTATTTGGCAGCCCGTTGCGCGACGGCAATAAGGGGGTCCTCGACGTAGAGCGTGAACATGAGTTCGCTCGTATTGGATCGAGGACTTTTCGGCTCAATGCACAGCCTCTGCGCCACTGCCGGAAGACAGATCTTATCCTGCTGACGATTAAAGAGATAAGCGACCGCAGGAAAACTGGTGAAGCAAAGTACCGTCACCTCTTCCAGGCTGCTAAAGATGGAATTATGATCATCGATGCCGACACTGGTGAGATTACGGATGTAAGTCCCTTCCTGACTGAGTTGTTGGATCTCGGCCGAGCTGATTTGATTGGCAAACGGTTCTGGGAGGCAGGGCCGCTCGGCTATTTGCAAGACGGCCGCCTGGTTCTTGACAGGCTCCAGAAGGAAAAGGTATTACGGTTTCCCGGGATCTCCATCAAAACAAAAGATCGTCAACGGGAGCTCCAGGTGGAAGTTGTTGCCAATCTGTACCAGCAAGGGTCGAAACGGGTGGCCCAGTTCAATGTTCGTGAGATTACCGAACCCAAAGAGTTCGATCAGCTGTTTCTACATAGGGCACGGCTAGAAAGCCTCGGTATATTGGCGGGAGGAATTGCTCACGACTTCAATAACTTGCTTGTCGGAATTCTTGGCAATGCCGGACTGGCTCTCCGCGATGCCCCGGCGGATTCTCCATACCAAAACGCCTTGAAAGATGTGATTCACGCCAGCCAGCGAGCTGCCGGTCTGACAAGACAAATGCTGGCATTCGCAAGCAAAGGCGTGCTAGACCTACATCCTCTGGACTTATCCGTGTTAGTCCGAGAAATAACGAAGCTTATCGACAGTTCAATTCCCAAATCTGTGGAGTTGAAGCTGAACCTCTCCCAGAGTCTCCCCTCGGTTGAGGCCGATGCTGTCCAGCTGGAGCAGATCGTGATGAATCTTGTGATCAATGGGGCCGAGTCGATTGAAGGAGGAAAGAAGGGACACGTTCACGTGAGCACAACGATGCAGGATCTTAGTGCTGACGACATACTCCGGAACTACGCATCCGCTGAAATCAAGCCAGGTGCCTATGTGGTTCTCGAAGTAGAGGACGATGGAAGTGGAATGGATGACAACACTCGCAGACGACTGTTCGATCCATTCTTTACAACGAAAGTTATCGGCAGGGGTCTTGGGTTAGCGGCTGTACAAGATATTGTCCACGGACACCACGGCGGTATCCGTGTTTCCACCACACTCGGGAAAGGTTCGGTCTTCCAGGTTGTGCTCCCCGCCGTTAAGGGCACAGAAGCCACTTCAACTCCGAACCCGGAAATCCAAGATCTGCACGGTACAGGATTAATTCTGATAGTAGACGATGAACCGATTGTGCTACGAATTACCCGAACGATCCTGGAACTTTACGGCTATCGGGTTCTAACCGCAGACAATGGAGAGTTGGGGGTGAAAGCTGTTCGCGATTATATGGATGAGCTGGCACTCGTTGTTTTGGATTCAACTATGCCTGTGATGGGAGGGGAAGCGGCTTTGAGGCAAATCAAAGCCCTGGCCCCGGGGCTACCGGTGATTTTGGTGAGTGGATACGACATGCCACAAGCAATCAGCCACTCTGGAGAGCAGGCACTTGCCGGTTTTATCCGCAAGCCATTCATGTTAACTAGCCTTCTCGAGACCGTGAAGTCCGTTTTGTCATCGTGTTCTAGATTTTCCAGTTACGGTTGCAATCAGGATCCGAGAGCTTCGTCGACAGGCCGTGCCTCTGGCAGTTGCCCCGGCTACGTCATAGACCATATCGTGCCACTCAAGCGCGATGGAGCAGATGCTCCATCCAATATGCAATGGCAGACAGTCCAGGCGGCAAAAGCGAAAGATAAGGTCGAATGAGTGGTGAATTCAGATCGATCCCTGACGCCTCGGAGTCTCACCGGAGCTTTTCTTCGGCTTTAAGGTCTTTGATCAGCCTTTCAAATGACCTTTGATAGCAGTCATGGTCTTTCCACTTGCTGAAATCAGGGATGTAATATTCTCGAATCTCCCTCGCTGAATCCTTGCCAGTATCGGCATCGAAACACTCCCACTGCAGTACTGCCTCGAAATCTACCAAGCTCACGGGAAACAGCATGCGCCGCTTTTCCCGTGTCTCCCGCGCTCTGGCCTTGGCAATCTCCGTTTTGACCCACTCGCTGTTCATGCTGGCTTCGGAAAGAAGTAGTAGCAGCCGGTCATGCATTTGAATCGCAGCGTCAATTTGCTCGTGGAGCTTCTTCCCGCCCTGAATATCGTGGGGAGCAAACCAGCACCGCACTCCTTTGTTCTGTAGGTTTGCATAAAGGCGATCTGCAAACTCCTGGTCCCTTGTCGAGTAGCTGATGAAACACGAATGAAATTGAATCCCTTGGTTCAGAAGTGAGGGCAGGTACTCGATGAAGATATCGGGGAGACCGCAACCCCGAAGAAATGGCAGCGGGAGTGGACCAGATTGGGCGAGAGTTGAGTAGTCGAGCACGCTCGGTCGCTCGTGGATACACGCAACCAATCCCGATGCATTAGCCAGATTGGTATTGCCGAAAACGGTTGACCCAAGTATCGCTCGCGTGAGGTGCGCTTCGCTCAAGTTCGCTTCATAGAGATTCGCCCCCATGAGGTACGCCCCAACGAGCTCGGCCTTGCTGAGGTCTGCCGAATCGAGATGCGCCTTATCGAGGTCCGACCTGCTGAGGTTCGCCCCGATGAGGTACGCCCCCATTAGATTCGCGTCGCTGAGGTCCGCGTTGCTGAGGTCTGCGTTCCTGAGGTCCGCTCGGGTGAGGTCCGCTTCACTGAGGTCTGCCGAATTTAGGTGCGCATCGCTGAGTTTTGCTGAAATGAGGCTCGCATGGCGGAGATTTGCATGGCGGAGATTCGCGCCGCGGAGGTCCGACCTGCTGAGGTTCGCCCCGCTGAGGTTTGCCTCGCTGAGGTCGGCCCCGCTGAGGTTCGCCGTCTGGAGCTGCGCAATGCCCACGTGCGTATTACTGAGGTCCGCCTTTTTAAGGTTCGGCATCAGTTCCGGATTTTCTGTCCTCCATCCATTCCAAGCCTCCACATCTTGGCGGAGAAGCTTGAGCTGTTTAGGGTTGGCCATTAGGACAAGATACTTGCCGCAGAGGTAAGGGAGCTAGTGTTTACTTCGGAACTTCATCATCCGAAGCTTGGTACCAAGGCTCTTTCCGAGTCGGAAAGATAGCCGGGTGATGACCGACCAAGACGGCCAACACTCTGCCAGCCAGACGCGCAGAATACGCAATCTCAGCGTCTAGATCAGTACTGCTGTTATGGGTGTCCCAAATCGCTGGTTGCTTGGCGGTGCGGACCGCCAAGATCAGGCAGGTTGCCATCAGCAAGGAAAGACCCATCTTTGGCCAATTCGGCCGCTGTTCATAGCCACCGGTATCCAGTCCCATAGTTAGCCTCGCCTTCCATCGGCTGTACGTACAGGCTTCCGCAACAGACGCCATGACAGCTTCCCCTGGAACAGCTCAGAAGGCAGGTATTGCCTGAGTTCCGAGCACAGTGGGCACCTCGTGACGATGGGTTGAGCCGGCATTGTTTCAACCGGCACGGGGATGTTCTCCCCGCATCGTTTGCAGCGGACGACGAACCCGCGGAAGGGTGCTGGATCACGGAACATGTCGACATTATAGGCGAATAAAAGGCGAATATGGAGGTCCTGTTCTTGGTGTGAACTAGACTGGACGCAGGAGAATCTTTAAACATGTTGATCAAAAGTCTGACGCCAGTTGAGCGGAAGATCCTTGCTAATCAGTTCTCGATCCTGGAAAAACTTGATCCTGACAACGCGAAGGCATACAAGGAAGACCGGGAAATCGTTTCATCGGGGTTCGCTTACGAATACGAATCGCTCTTTTCTGACATTTTTGAGGAGATGCCTTTCGAGCAGGGGAAATATGTAGTTGACGTTTTGCAACTGCACAGAATCTTAAAGCTCAGCTATGAGCGTTTGGAGGACAAGACGGGTATCAACCCCGGGGATATTGAGTTTGCTGGCTTTGACGGAAACAATGAATCAAAGAACCACGCCTACGCCAGGTTCCAGAAAAACCAAGGGAAGTGGCAGGAAACTAACGCGGCCCAAAATAGCCACTCGATGACGACAATCAGCCGTTATCCAAGAATGCTAAAGAAGTGGGAAGAGATCGAGGCAGAGCGTAGCTCTGACCCGGGGTTTGAATTGACCGCTGCGGAGATCAAACGCATCATCAATTCGTAGCGGCGACAAAGGAAGTCGAAGAGCGGCACAAAGCCCACCAGACTCGGTGGGTTTTTTACTTCGGCGAGATACCGGTGGGTAGTCCGATCTCACGGCTCCAACGGAGTGGTGGAGACGGTGATCGTCCGTAGCCCCGTGTAAAGCTGCTCCAGTTCAATGACGGCCTGCTTCAATTCACGGCGTAGCTGTCGCTTTGCCAGGGCGTCGTCGAGTATCACTCGATAGGGCAGGGAAGTCGAGCGAGAGGCTTAGTCAGAAGAATGTCATTTAGTTAGAAAAACAGCCGTCATAGTCCGATATTGACCGCGCTATACGCGCAGATCGCACATTAGAGATGCCCTCTAATGTGCTGATTCTATTTGATTTGTCAGTGTTTTCAATTACTCAAGGAATACACTGGCGGAGAGAGTGGGATTCGAACCCACGGTACCTTGCGGTACACACGCTTTCCAAGCGTGCGCCTTAAGCCACTCGGCCATCTCTCCGGTTTGCTCGATTTCAGAGCGGCGGCAGCCACCGCGAATGCTCTCTTGAATCTACCATAAGGATGGATCTTCCCATCCGCGCTCGAACCATCCTATCCGAAAACAAAACGGAGCTTAGACGAGAATGCATGCCGCGGGCACATCCATGAAAACTGCGGATTCGGGCAGACCGGACGGATTGAACGGATTTATGGGAGAGTTGCGCGGGCTGATGCGGCTGGCCATTCCTGTCGTGCTTTCCGAGCTCGGCTGGATGTCGATGGCCATCGTGGACACGATCATGGTAGGCCATCTCAGTCCGGAAGCCATCGGGGCCGTCGGCGTGGGCAGCGCGCTTTACTACGCGCCCGCGCTCTTCGGGTTGGGAATCCTTCTGGGGCTGGACACCCTGGTTGCCCAGGCCTACGGCCGCGGAGATTATGACGATTGTCATCACGCACTGACGCAAGGGGTCTATCTGGCGATTGCGTATGCGCCGATCGCCATGATTGTAGTGTGGATACTGCCGCGATTTTTTCCAGCCATGGGTCTGACCAAGGCGGTGCAGGATCCCGCGGCGGCATATCTCCGGCTATTGAATTGGGGAACGCTGCCTCTCTTGTTCTATGCTGCCTTCCGGCGCTATCTCCAGGGAGTAGGACGGGTGCGCCCGGTGACCTTCGCGCTGATCTCGGCCAACCTGGTGAACTGGTTCGGCAATTGGGTGCTCATCTACGGCAAGCTGGGATTGCCCGCCATGGGTGTGCGCGGCTCAGCACTCTCCACCTGCTTTGCCCGCATCTACATGGCGGCTGTGCTGATCTGGTGGGCGTGGATGCACGAGCGCAAACGAGGCCATCCGCTCTTCGCCCGCTGGCAAGGCATCGACCTGCCGCGGCTTGGCGAGCTGCTGCGGCTGGGCCTGCCTTCAGCTCTTCAAGTAGTACTTGAAGTCGGCGCCTTTGGAGTGTCGACCATCTTAGCCGGCAGACTGGCGCCGGAGGTCCTGGCTGCCCATCAGATCATGCTCACTACTGCGAGTCTTACCTACATGGTTCCTTTGGGCGTCTCGGCGGCAGCAGCTGTCTCCGTCGGTCACGCCGTCGGCGCAGGCGACCGGCCACGCGCCCGCCGCTTCGGATACTTGTCGATCGGGGTGGGCGCCGCGTTCATGGCGCTCGCTGCGTGCGCATTTGTGTTGGCGCCGAGAATCATTCTTGAGGTCTATACGCGCGACCAGCGGGTGATCGTGATTGGGACCAAGTTGCTGCTGTTTGCAGCGGTTTTCCAGGTCTTCGATGGAATACAGACGGTCTCTACCGGCGCGCTTCGCGGATTCGGCCGTACGCGGGGGCCGATGCTGGTCAACCTGTTGGGATATTGGCTTCTGGGCCTGCCATTGGGTTACGTCTTGTGCTTTCACACGCGAATGGGGATCTATGGCTTGTGGAGCGCGCTCACCGCGGCCCTTATTTTGGTGGCGGCATTGGTATTGAGCGAGTGGGCTCGCGCCTCGCGCACGCTGAGTGGGAAGTTGCCGGAGAAGGGAAGCGGGTTACCAGTGTCCTGAAGCGGTTGATCTTAAGATTTGGTTTTAGCCCTGGATTTATCCATGCCAGCGCTAAAGCGCATCGTGATCAGGGTCGAAGTTCCCGGAGCGCTGAAGCGCTCCTACCCCCGCATAAATGCGGGGCTTCCACCCAAAAGCTCCGCATAGGTTCGAATGAGCAACTCGCCCGCTGATTTAGACTGATGTCAATGATTCTCTCCCGAATTGAAATTACCACCCAAATTAAAACCTTTAACTTGCCACGACACCTCAAGGGACAGGATGGATGCGGAGTTTAATCGAGAAGCTAGCCCTCAGCCGGAGATCCAGAGCAGCAGCAGCGAGCGGTGTTCTGAGCATTTTATTGACTGGCAGCGTTCTGGGGCAAAGTCCTCAGCAGACAGCCGGGCGCCAGGTTTTTGAAACAAGGTGCGCTTCGTGCCATGGCACCAAGGCGACTGGCGGGGAGTTCGCGCCTTCGATCGTGGACCGGGTGCCGCTGCGCACGGATGATGAACTGATAAAGCTGTTACACGATGGTCTGCCGTCGGGCATGCCGGCATTTCCGGATATTGCCGGCGCGGAGCGCGCAAACCTGATCAGTTTTCTGCGCACTCTGAAGCCCTCTCAGGGCGAGGCCCCGGCACACGTCTCCCTCATGCTGCAAAGCGGAAAGAGGCTTCAGGGCATCGCGCTGAACCGCTCCGCAGATAGCGTGCAACTGATGGGCGACGATCGTGCGCTCTACCTTCTCAGAAAGACAGACAACGGCCAGTATAGGATTGTGACCTCGCAGGTCGATTGGCCGAGCTACAACGGGCAGACGACCGGCAGCCGGTACAGTGAGCTGGCGCAGATAACAAACACCAATGTTTCCCGGCTGCAGGCAAAATGGATCTTCTCACTGCGCAACACCAGGGAACTCGAAGTGACGCCGGTTGTTGCCGGCGGTGTAATGTATGTAACTTCCGCCAATGAGTGCTATGCGCTGGATGCGGGAAGCGGCAGGCAGATATGGCATTACCAGCGTCCGCGCACGCGAGGAGTTGGCGGAGTAGCCGCGGGCGGCGCGAACCGCGGAGCGGCAATTGCCGGCGATAAAGTATTCATGGCCACCGATAACGCCCACCTGATTGCGCTCGACCGGCTCACGGGTGCGCTTGTCTGGGATACGGAGATGATCGACTGGCATCAAAATTACAACGCTACCGGCGCGCCGCTGGCGATAGGGAATATGGTGATCTCAGGCATCGCTGGAGGAGATGAAGGGGCGCGGGGTTTCGTGGCGGCGTACGACCAGTCCACGGGCAAGGAGTTATGGCGCTTCTGGACCGTTCCGCGACGGGGGGAGCCGGGCTCCGAAACCTGGCAGGGAACGGGCATTGACCATCCGAGCGGCGCGACCTGGATGACCGGGACTTACGACCAGGAACTGGACACGCTCTACTGGCCTGTCGGAAATCCCGGAGCCGACATGATCGGAGAGAACCGCCTGGGCGATAACCTCTATACCGACTCGATCGTCGCCCTCGACCCGAAGACCGGCAAGTTAAAGTGGTACTTTCAGTTCACGCCGCACGATGTGCATGACTTTGATGCCATGGCTCCGCCGTCGCTGATCGATGCGACCTGGGAGGGCAAACCGCGCAAGCTGATGGTTCAGGCCAACCGCAACGGTTTTTTCTACGTGCTCGACCGCACCAATGGCAAGTTCCTCTTCGGACGGCCATTCACCACCAAGCTGACATGGGCAACCGGCCTCACCCCGGAGGGCCGGCCCATCGTTGCTCCGGGACACGATCCGACGCATGAAGGCACATTAGTTTGCCCATGGCTCAACGGCGCAACAAACTGGTACTCCGCCTCCTGGAATCCCATCACTTCGCTCTACTACGTTCAGACAAATGACAAATGCGGCATCTTTACCCGCACCGAGATGCAGTATGAACCGGGCCACGGCTACATGGGCGGCTCCTTCAGCGGCGATCCGGCCGATCCGGGTCAGCGTATCCTGCGGGCCTTCGATATCCATACCGGCAAACCTGCGTGGGCACTCCCGGAGACGGGCAACGGAGATACCTTCGGCGGAGTGCTCAGCACCGCCGGGGGCGTGGTTTTCTACGGAGCGGACGATTACGCATTCGCAGCCGCCGACGCGAAGACCGGTAAGCCGCTCTGGAGATTCCAGGGCAGCCAGCCGCCGCATGCTTCGCCCATGACGTACCTCTTCGACAACAAGCAATATGTAGCCGTCGCCATCGGCTCGGACATCCTCGCATTCGGCCTGCCGGACTAATAAAGGGAAACGGCATCGCTTCACGAAGCGAAAAGCCCCAGGTTAACTTCGCGAACCTGGGGCACCCGGTTTCAACTCTGGCAGATTTCGTGTCTGATAACGGATATTCTGTTAAGTAGAACTGTAGGCGCTTGTAGGCGCTCTTTAGAAATGTCATAGTTCCGCCCATTAGAAATGACACTAACGGGATGGGACTGCTGGCGATGAGTGAACGGGACCTTAAGCGTATAGAAGTTTTGACAGACGTATTGGCTGGCCGACGGACGGTGGAGTCGGCAGCCGCAGTGCTAAGGCTGGGTATTCGGCAGACCTTTCGATTGCTGGCGAGATACCAGGAAGGTGGAGGCGGAGCGCTGATCCACCGGGCTCGAGGTCGTGCCTCGAACCGTCAGTTGAACTCCGGCATACGGGAGTTCGCGGTCGAACTGGTCCGGTCGAAGTACGCCGATTTCGGTCCTACCCTCGCAACCGAAGTTCTGCTTGAGAAGCATTCCATCAAGGTGGGTCGAGAGACCTTGCGCAGGTGGATGGTGGCAGATGGTCTGTGGCTTTCGCGAAAACAGCGCAGGAGCTTCCATCAGCCACGATTGCGGCGTGAGTGTGTTGGCGAGTTGATCCAGATCGACGGTAGCGAACATCGCTGGTTCGAAGACCGTGGCGCACCCTGCACGCTGCTGGTGTTTATCGATGACGCCACAAGTCGATTGATGCAATTGCGCTTCGTGCCTAGCGAGAGCACGAACTCCTACTTCGAAGCGCTGCAAGGTTATCTGGAGAGCCACGGTTGCCCAGTAGCCTTCTACTCCGACAAGCACTCGGTCTTCCGCGTCTTAAGACGCGATGCGAAGGGTGGTCAAGGCATGACGCAGTTCGGCCGTGCTCTGGCGGAGCTGAACATCGAGATACTCTGCGCCAACTCCAGTCAGGCCAAGGGCCGCGTGGAGCGGGCGAACCGTACCCTGCAGGATCGTCTTGTGAAGGAACTGCGGCTCGCCGGAGCCTGCGATATGGAGGCCGGCAACACTTTCCTGCCGGACTTTCTGGATCGCTTCAACGAACGCTTCGCCGTACGAGCGGTCAAGCCTCAGAACCTGCACCGTCCTCTCAACCTGGCTGCCGATCGATTGAACGACATCCTGTGTCACCGCGAACAACGTTACGTCACCGAGCAACTGACCATGTCGTATGACCGGAAGCAGATCATCCTGGAGCGTGGCGAAGTGTCGGAAGGGCTGGCCGGCAAGTACGTTGATCTATATGACTTTTCGGACGGGCGTCTGGAGGTTCGATGGAAAGGCCAATCGCTTCCCTACCGCGTCTTCAGCAAGGACCAGCGCGTCAGTCACACCGCCATCGTCGAGAACAAGCGACTCGGCCACGCGCTCGCGCTGGTGAAAGCGCAGCAGGATCGCAAGCACGAGACGAAGGTGCTGACCAATAGCGAAAAGTCTGGCTACAAGAAGCGAGAGCGAACCAGGTACGGAGTGCCGGAGGAAATGATGAACTTGAATAAGCGTTCGGCGTTGGCCGTTGAGTCGATTAGAAGCTCGATGGGATCACGTAGAATTGAGACCGTTTCCGAAACGAGCTAAAGCATGGAAGAGTCCTATAGGCTGGACACCCGCGACAGGCCAAGCCTGCTCTTTGCGATGATGCATGCACTTGCGGCTGAAAACAGCAGGATGAGTTTGGAAGGGAGCTTATCGGCAAGCGAGTTGATCCAATTGCCCGGAGCTACGGAGAAAGAGAGCGGTGCTCTAAGAAGGGCAACGCTTCAACCCCGCTTACTATCTCGACAGTGGCGGAGATCGAAAAGGCAATACGATCGAAGATTTCGGTGACTGGATATCGAGGCATCATTCACGCACAAATCGAAACCAATGGGAAGATCGCGTTCGCCGCATATGACAACTTCCACAAAGATTGTGTATTCGTCAACAAGCAGGTCTCTTCCGATTACCTAGATCGCCTGGTCGAGACCAGAGTTTTGCATGGTTACCAGCATGTTCAGCCAAATAGCGCCCGCAGGGACGGCCTTTGATTAATGGCCGGGGCGCGATGGAAATGCCGGTCTGATGGAAAGCATGGAAGCCAGGACGATGAAGCCGTCCAGTCTCCCATGCTTCCCACAGACCTTGGAAATCGCCACAGAACGACGATTTCACACATTACCACCGCACGGCTGCTAGAGCTTATACTGACATTTCTAACGGGCGAAACGCCCTGTCATTTCTATCGAGCGCCAACAAGAACTGTAGGCGCTCATTAGAAGTGTCAGGTACTCGCCCAGTGAGCGAACTGAAGCGTGTCGAAGTGCTGAACGAGGTGCAGTCCGGTAGACGTACGGTGGCGGCAGCGGCCTCCGTGCTTGTGGAGGTACGCTGGCGAGGTCACGTGCTTCCCTATCGCGTCTTCAGCAAGGACCAGCGAGTCAGCCACACGGCCATCGTTGAGAACAAGCGTCTGGGCCATTCACTTGCGATCGTCAAGGCGCAACAGGACTTGAGGATCGCAACGAAGGTTATGACCAACAGCGAGAAGACCGGATACAAGAAGCGTGGCAGAAGCGTCTACGGTACGCTGGTTACGGAGAACGGCGCCTCTGCCTTTTAGTAATTAGATCGCGTTCGTTCCGTCGTAGGTTAGAGGGATTCCCGTGAACGTTTCCATTACTGGCTGTGCTTTAGATGAGGCAAGTGGTAAGCGCCTCACGTCTCCGGATGCCAGACTCTATCGCATCGGAGTGCTTGGGGAGATTCTTGCCGTCCTGGACGAACACGGGTGCTTTTCGTTCAGTGACCTATCTCCGGGCGAGTACTCATTGGCGGTCTACGCACCCAGGTATGTGACCCGATACGAACGTCTCACGTTGAAGCAGGATGAGACCATCCACGATCTACAGAATCTCGCTCATGCTGGGTGGCTACATATCCGGGCGGGTGGTGGATGGAGAGGGACAACCACCACAACACTGTTGGTTCACGTTGCTGCGAGAAGGCGAGAGGAACGGCAGGTTCGGGTTTATCAACAACTCCGGTGACCATCAGGTCGAAAAGGACGGCACGTTCTGTTCTCCACTATCCCGACGCACATGACGTGACGAAAGCGAGTGAGCTGTCGGTCCACACTGGCCAAAAGGCTCCAGAACTGCAGATAACCATAACCCGCCCTATTTGGTACACAGTGCGAGGCAAGGTGACAGGGCCTCTGCCTGAAGAACGATCACATATCTCAGTCATGTTCGCCCGCGATGTCGGAGCGATAGATCAGATCGGGGGTGGAAGCGGAGCGCAGGTGCAGCCGGACGGATCGTTTGAGTACATGGCGCAGCGAGGACGCTACTCCCTTGAGGTCTGCGAGTTTACGCCACCGGAACCGACCGGCAGAACTCATTTGGTCCGGCGATTCGGAACAGGAACGATCACCGTAGCAGACGAGGGTCTTTCAGCTGTTGAGATCACGGTCTCTTCCGAAGGTCAGAGCTAGAGCCATCCTCGGCTGCCCCTCTCGTATAGCCTTGCTCAGAGGGACCCGGGCTAAGCCGCCCCGCCTTGGGAAAGCAAGCCATTTCTACGAAATGGCTCACTTCCCAAGGCGAATGAAGCTCTTTCGCAGCAATAGGCAGTTGTGCTCTACACTGACATTTCTATTGGGCGCATCACCCTGTCATTTCTACCGAGCGCGAACAAGAGCATCATGCCTCCGGGGCTGCCTCCCATTTAGGCTTCATCTCCTTCCCCCATGCATGAGGACCCTTCGTATGCAGCGCCTCCATCTGCTTTGCGACATCGGGATGGTTGGCACCCACGTGATTTACCATCGCCATCACCATTTCATTCCACGATGCGGCCGACAACTTCTGATCACAGCTTCCGCCGAGTTCTTTACACCTCGATTTCATTGCTTCGACCCTCCATCTACGGCTTATTTCGACGCCCAATCTCTCGCCGTCGTTGCTTTTGTCCCTCGACCCTATGCCGCCAGTACCGGTTTGTGGCATACACTGCAATTCATGCCCAAGGGTAAAAATCAGGTCTATGGGAAAGGCCATCTGCACTTCATCACCTGCAGGTGCTACCGGCATCAGCCGAAGCTGGGCGCGGAAAAGCATCGCAGCCTGCTGCTTCAATTGTTGGAAGAGGTTCGGGTGAAATTCCGCTTTCACGTCACCGGCTACGTGGTTATGCCGGAGCATTTTGATCTGCTTATGTCCGAGCCGGAGATCGATACGGCGGCGAATTCAATGGAGACGCTGCGCAAACGTTATGGCCGAAGGTACAACACCTCCGCGCGCACGGACGAACAGGTTTGGGAGACCCGCTACTCCGACACTCACATATTCGATCTCGACAGGATTCAGGAGCGGTTGGCCTTCATGCACGAGCAGCCGGTGAAAGCGGGCTTCGTGGACACTGCCGTCGATTGGGTTTGGAGCAGCGCCCGTGCGTACGCCGGAATGGACGAGGGTGTGGTGACCATCAGCCGGTATATCAATCCTAAGACTTTGGTTTCTCCGCTGTAGAGTATCCCGGGAATCGGAGCTGGTATGTCCTCAGTTCGTCGAACAGCCGAAGGCTTGTCCCGCGCGGAATGGATTGTGGTCATTCTCGTGGTGGCGTCGGTGGTCATCAACTACATCGATCGCAGCAATCTTTCCATCGCCGCTCCGATGCTGCAAAAGCAACTCTCCCTCTCCCCTCTTCAAATGGGGTCGCTGCTTTCAGCTTTCTCCTTTACGTATGCCTTCCTGCAGCTCTTCGGTATTGCCGGCTGGTTTTCCGATCGGTTCCCGGTCGGCCGGGTCTTGATGCTTGGCTATTTACTGTGGTCCACGGCTACGATCCTGACCGGCCTGGTTTCCGGCTTCGCGCTTCTCTACAGCGCCCGCCTCCTGCTGGGAGCGGGCGAATCCATTGCCTATCCCTGCTACTCGAGAATTTTCGCCGAGCTTCCGCAACAGCATCGCGGTCGAGCCAACGCTTTGGTCGATGCGGGTACCAAGATCGGCCCGGCGGTGGGCGCGATGATCGGCGGTCTTCTCCTGATCCACTTCGGCTGGCGCGCGCTTTTCATCGTTCTCGGTGTGGCCGGTTTGGCCTGGATCATCCCCTGGGCCGCTGCAATGACCAAGGCGATGCCTGGGCTTCAACGCACGGAGGCAACAGGCGCGCAGAAGGCCTTACCCTCCACTTGGGAGATGCTCGGCATGGGCTCCGCCTGGGGCAGTTTTCTGGGTCACTTCTGCGGGAATTATTACTTCTATTTCCTGCTCGTGTGGCTGCCCATTTACCTGGTTCAAGAGCGAAAAATCTCGCTCGGCGCAATGACCCGTCTCAACCTTGCCGTATTTTTCGCGATTGCGTCCGCGACCCTGGTCTCCGGCTGGATCTCCGACCACCTCATCGCTCGCGGAGCCTCTCCCACCCGGGTGCGCAAGAGTTTCGCCGTGGGCGGCCTCTCCGTGGCTTCCACACTCATCGGCTTCGCATTCATAGGAAACATGGCGGCCGCCATTGCACTGCTGTTTGTAGCCTGCCTGGGATATGGCGCCTTTGGGTCGCAACACTGGGCTATCAGTCAGACTCTCGCCGGTCCCGCAATGGCTGGGCGCTGGACCAGCATCCAAAACGGTATCGGCAACCTGGCCGGGATCGCCGCGCCTTGGATTGCCGGCGCCGCGGTCCAGATCACCCACTCATCCCGGCCGGCATTTTTTGTCTCGGGCATGATAGCGCTGGCCGGCGCCTTTATCTGGGGCTTCATGGTGCCTAAAGTCGAGCAAGTGCGTTGGAAGAATCAAACGCCCGCCACCGCGGCCCGCTAGGAGGATCCGTCTAGCGGTAGTTGGTTTCGTCAACCCTGCTCAAATCGGCATCCTTCATCACTCCAATGGTGACGATGGCGAAGGTGAACACCTGGGTGTCCGGTTCAAGATGGCCGCCGATTACTTTATCCGGTGTGGCCAGAGTCATGTGCGCGTGAATCCTGCCGTCGATTACATATCCATTCATGCTGATCAAATCCGCAGGCTGGGTAGGATTCTTTACAAAAGTGTCCTGGGAGGGCATGGTACGGTTGCTTACCTGATGAACCTGGTAACCCCGTACCGACCCGGCCCCGGCCAGAATTACGCCATTGCGAATGTGCTCCTGCTCAACCATCTTCTTCATCCCCGCAAGCAGATCGGTCTTGTACTTGAAGCGGAGAATCACAATGCGATCGAAATGACCGGTGATGGCGTAGACGTCCGGAACCGTGTTGCTGTTCGGCTTGGCGTTCTCGGCGGCATTATGCGAAGGACTCATGGTCCGGCGCGTTTCCTGAGAGCAGAGCATGCATGATGTGATCACAGATAGGACTAGTAGTCTCATGGCAAGATTCATGGCGGTGGCAAGTTCCCTTCTGGCTCTGGGGTGATTTCTGCTACCGGGAGATGATCGCACACGAGAATGGCTTAGGGTTCAGAGCAGACCCAGCACTGACGTGCTGGGCTATTTTCAGGCCGTCCCTGCTGCACTCAGCAGATTCCCTTCGGGAATGACAGAAAGAAAAGCAAAGGCGAATACAGGATGGTTACATCTTGTAGCGGCCGAGGTCCTCGTCGTTCAAGCCTTCCAGCCAACGGCGCAATTCCTCGGGGCTGGTTTCCGCCATGCTGGGGGCCAGTTTCGCGATTCGGATCACGTCTTCGCTGACGTAGATTGGGCAATCCGAGCGCAGGGCCAAGGCTAAGGCGTCAGACGGACGGGCATCCATGCTGACCGTTTCCCCATCCTGCTCCATCCAGATTACGGCATAGAACGTATCATTCTTAAGTTCCGTTACTACAACCTTTTGCACCGCTGCATTCAAGCTAAAGATGAGATTTCTGAGCAGGTCATGGGTCATCGGGCGCGGAGGCGTCGATTTTTCAATCTCCAGCGCAATCGCATTTGCTTCGTAGAGGCCCACCCAAATCGGCAGCACGGTATCGCCCTGAACGTCTTTGAGAATGACGATCGGCATATTGGTGGCCGGATCCATGACCAAGCCTCGGATTTTCATTTCGACGTCCATCAGCGGCTCCGTTATGCGATTGCCTGGCCTAGCAGGCTGTTGGGAAAGCTCTGTGTAATGCGAACGGAATGATAGCTGCCAGGCGCTGGAAGAATCATATCCCTGGGAACGAAATTGACCGTCTTATTTTGCGAGCTGCGACCCATCACCTGGCCCCGCTGGCCGTTGAAGCCCTCAACTACAGCTTCAAGGGTCTGTCCCACATGTTTAGCATAGCTGCTTCTCTGAATCTCTCTCTGCCGATCGAGCAGAACGGCCAGGCGCTGGCTCTTCTGATCTTCGGGAATGCTGTCGGCCATGGAAATGGCCGGCGTATTCGGCCGGGGCGAGTATTTGAAAGCAAACACAGCGTCGTACTGCACATCCTCCAGCAGGGTTAAGCTGTCTTCAAACTCCGCCAGCGTTTCCCCGGGGAATCCCACGATCATATCTGTTGTGATGCTGATCGGACGGCGGGCGGCTCTGATCCAGGAGATGCGTTCCAGATATTGATCGCGCGTGTACTCGCGTTGCATGGCGGCCAGGACACGGGTGGAACCGCTCTGTACGGGAAGATGCACATGATCGCAGAGCGTGGAGACATCATCGATCGCCTGCACGATATCACGTGTAAAGTCGCGGGGATGCGAAGTAGTGAAGCGGACCCGGCGAATGCCTGCCAGCCGGCCGATGGCGGCCAGCAGCTCGGCGAAGCTCGACTTCCCTTCCGGGTCGCGATAGGAATTGACGTTCTGCCCCAGAAGCTGAATTTCGGTGTAGCCCGCGTCAATCATGCGGCCGGCTTCCGCCAGCACTGAAGACGAGCGGCGGCTGCGTTCCTTGCCCCGCGTATAGGGCACGATGCAATAGGCGCAAAATTTATCGCAGCCTTCAATGATCGTGATGTAGCCGCGGTGCGGGTTGGAGCGCTTGGTGAACTCGGTCTCGAAAGTCTCCTCGGTTTGCCGGTCGTCAAGGCCGGTGATGCGCGACTCCCCCGCCTCCAACCGCTTGAGCATCTCGGGAAGCTTTCTGTAGGAAGCAGACCCGGAGACGATCGAAACGTAAGGAGCGCGATCGAAGATGCGCTCGCCTTCCTGTTGGGCAACACACCCGAGAATCGCGAACCGCTTGCCCAAAGCATAGAACTTCTTGTAGTCGTTCAGCCGGTGGAAGACCTTCTGCTCGGCTTTGTCGCGAATGGAGCAGGTGTTGTAAAGAATGATGTCGGCATCCACTTCGGAGTCTACTTGCCGGTAGCCCTGCTGCTCCAAAGTGCCGATGACCTTCTCCGAGTCGTGGACATTCATCTGGCAGCCGAAGGTTTCCAGGTAGAAGGCCTTGGTCTTCGAGGACTGCAAAATATTGAGCGGACCGGGCCTGGCGATCGAGGCCGCTTTGACCGCGGCGCGTTTGGCCAGCGACGCGCTTTGGCCGGCATCGAGTTGAACGAACTCCGAGGTTTCACTGGATGCCATGGCAGCCTTGAGTATACCGCAGCTTCCCTCTGCCTTCAGATATGCCCGGCCTTGGTGGGAGCCCTTGTGGACTGAAGTCCAAATCCCCTCGTGCTAAAGCAGTGGGGCTTCCACCGAAAGCTTCCGGGTACGCTGCTCTCACCCTTTCGGTACACTGTATCTAAAGGCTGCGGGGAGGCATGGAGATGGCGGAGACAAACGGAAATTACTCAGGCGGGACTGGTTTACGGCTCAAAGTAGGCTTAGCCGAGATGCTGAAAGGCGGGGTCATCATGGACGTGATGACTACCCAGCAGGCAGTGATCGCGGAGAGCGCCGGGGCGGTCGCGGTGATGGCGCTGGAGCGCGTTCCCGCGATGATTCGCGCTGAAGGCGGAGTGGCTCGCATGGCCAGTCCCGCCTTGATCAAGCAGATCACCGCGACTGTTTCCATTCCGGTGATGGCCAAGGCGCGCATCGGCCATTTTGCCGAGGCCCAGATACTGCAATACCTGGGCGTGGACTTTATCGACGAGAGCGAAGTGTTGACCCCCGCCGACGAAGCGCACCATATCGACAAGCATGCCTTTAAGACGCCTTTTGTTTGCGGAGCTCGCGACTTAGGAGAAGCCTTGCGCCGCATAGCCGAAGGGGCGGCCATGATCCGGACCAAGGGAGAGGCCGGCACCGGGGACGTGGTGCACGCGGTGAAGCACATGCGGCAAATCGTCAAGGAAATGAAGGCGCTCACGGTATTGGGCGAAGAGGAGCTTTATGCCGCCGCCAAGGAGCATCGCGCTCCTTATGAGCTGATCCGCATGGTGGCGCGCACGGGCAAGCTGCCGGTGCCGAATTTCTCCGCAGGAGGCATTGCCACCCCAGCCGATGCGGCGCTGATGATGCAGCTCGGAGCCGAGTCGGTCTTCGTAGGCTCGGGCATTTTCATGAAAGACGGCGCCACCCCGCTCGATGTAGAGCTGGATGAAAACGGTTCACCCCGCAATCCCAAGGAGCGCGAGGAAGCAGAGTCGCGGGCCAAAGCCATCGTGATCGCCACGACCCACTTCGACGATCCCAAAATCCTCGCCGAAGTGAGCGAGCAGATGACCGGTTCGATGAAGGGGCTGGCGGTTGCGGGACTCGACCAGAGCGAACTGTTGCAGACCCGCGGCTGGTGAGCGATGGAGCTTGAGCGCGGCGAACCGCCGCCCAGTGAGACCCCAGCTGGTGAGATCCCAGAAAGAGAGAAACCCCGCATCGGCGTTCTCGCTATTCAGGGAGACTTCGCCGCGCACGCGGAGGCGCTGCGCGACGCAGGCGCGGAAGCGGTGCTCGTGCGCAAGCCGGAGCAATTGGATGCTCTGGACGGGCTGATTCTTCCCGGCGGAGAGTCGACCACGTTTCTCAAGTTTCTGGAGCGGGATGGGTTTCTAGAGGGAGTAGAGGAGTTTGTGCGCCAGAAACCGGCCTTCGGAACTTGTGCCGGGTGCATCCTGCTGGCCCAACAAGTCACCCATCCCGAACAACAAAGCCTGGGTGTCTTGGACATCAGCGTCGAACGTAATGCGTATGGGCGGCAGATCGATAGCACCATTCTTGTCGAGCAGACCAAGCTGCCCGGAGGACCGCTGGAAATGGTCTATATCCGCGCCCCAAGAATTACGCGCGTGGGCAATGATGTTGAAGTGCTCGCCGAGCGCAACGGCTTCCCTGTCCTGGTGCGGCAAGCCAAGCTCATGGCCGCAACTTTCCACCCCGAGCTCTCCGCCGATCGCCGCGTACACCGGTTGTTCGTCGATCTGGTCCGGAGCGGTCAAATCGAAGCCAAGAGTTGCGCATAGATGCTTCTGGTGATCTCGTAGCATCCAAGTAATTATGCGAATCGATTGTGAGCCTCAGGCTAAACAGGAGTAATCTTCCACTGAGGGAGTTGAGTCATGCCCACTACCTTCACGCGCACACCTGCCGAGACCGAACGCAAGGATACCGGGTTTGGCGGCAAGCCGCCCTTGGACAGGAGACCGACCGGAGGCGGTGGAGACGGGGAAAACTGGGATAACAGGCCACCGGGCAGACGGGGACCTCGCGAGCTGCTTTCCCGCTATAGGATGTTGTTGTTCTTTGCCCTGGGTGGCGACCTGATGTTCTTCGTCGCCCTGGTGAGTGCCTTCTTTGCCCGCCAAGCCAGTGGACATTTCACTGCCTCGAATACCTGGGTCCTGGATTGGCGGCCCTTGGCCATTCCCCCGGTTCTGTGGATCAACACGGCGATCCTGCTGCTGAGCAGCTTGACCATGGAAGCCGCCCGCCGGCAACTCTTCCGCGAGATCGATGTGATGGAAGAGTGGCTGGGCCTTGGGCGCCCGGTGGTGCGCCGCGCCGCTCCATGGCTACTGGCCACCGCGGTGCTGGGCAGCCTATTTCTCGGTGGCCAGTGGATCGCCTGGAACCAACTGGTCGATCAACACGCTTACCTCGCTTCCAATCCGAGCAGTCACTTCTTCTATCTCATTACCGGCACACACGCGATCCATTTGCTGGGGGGACTACTGGCGTTGACCGCGTCTATCGTGTGTCTCTTTCTTCTGCGCCGGGTGGAAATGCGCCAAGTGGTGGTCGATTGCACCGCATGGTATTGGCATACCATGGGAGTGCTGTGGATCTTCCTCTTCGGCTTGCTGGTCTTCTGCCAGTAGGACCAAAACAACCACGCCGAAACGAATCCCGCAGGGCCTGCTGAATCACTAACAGGATTCGCGGCGATATGGCTCAGTCGTCCCTACGGGACCTAGTTTGCATTGCTCAAGCGAACCCAGCACTGGCGTGCTGGCCTATTTTCAGGCAAACCTGTCCAAAATTAACGGCGGATTGGCACGACATCAATGTCCGATCGCGTTTGGTTCCTGGATCTCGTCCCGTCAACCAATACTGGGTGCCCCGGGTCCCGATTCTGGGACCTGGGATTTCACGGATCTCGATGGACCGCGTCGTCGCTCGAGATTTGCGGAATCCCACGTCCGAGAATCCGGAGCTGGGGCACCCAAGATTGGTTGACGGAGGAGATTCAAAAACCAAAAGTTCGTGGATGCCGTTAATTTGGACAGGTCTGATTTTCAGGCCGTCCCTGCGGGACTTGACAACCAAATTTTCACGGGCCTACTGGCGCAGAGGCACACCTACGGACGAGACCGTGCTGGATTGCGCGCCTGCGGCATTCGATAGCACCTGGACTTGCACGCGGCGGTTCTGGGCCCGTCCGGCGCGCGTCTTGTTGCTGGCCACCTCTTGATCCTTGCCAATGCCGATCAGGTAGAACTTGTGAGGAGGCACGTTATAGGTGGCTGCCAGATACTGCACTACCGCCTCCGCGCGACGCTGGCTTAGCGCGTAGTTGTACTCCGCGCTGCCTACCGAATCTGTTCCGCCGGTTACTTCGAGAATGTAGCTCTTGGTGGAGTTCAACTGCGTGCCCAGCTGATCTAGCTGACCCTTGTCAGTCTTGGTCAGAACCGCCTTATCGAAGCCAAAGGTCACGGAGACGTTTCCCACCTGCTTGTAGTTATCCAGGTTAGCAACTACGCTCCCCAGTGAGTCGGCGCGGTTCACAGCCTCTTTCGCGGCCGATTCCGCCTGGCCTGCCGCCTGGGTAGCCGCAGTTGCATTCTGGCTTGCCGTATTGGCCGATTGCTGCGCCTGTTGAACTCCCTGTTGCGCACGCTCATCCACGCTGTGCAGGTCGCGATTATTCTTTGCCGTCGCGTCATCCAATTCATTGGTCTTCTGTATGAGCGGAGCAGTTTGCGACCGCACATAATTCTTGCTGCTGCAGCCGCTGGCAAGAAGCAAGGAGATGGCTCCACCGGCCGCCACCATGCGTAAGATTTCTTTGCTGAGGTTTTTCATAACCATTGTCCTTCCCCCCGTTCGAATTCGCTGCCGGCTTTCAATTAAGATGCCGCAGTCGATTTATTTTGCAGCCTCTCCTCTCCGCCGGAAAAGGCCACACCACCACATAAATTCGGATGCACGATCTATGCCAAATCTTAACAAAAAACACAACACATTTATTATCAGTAATTTATAACAACTATATCATCTAAACAATTATCTTATCCGCGCTATTGCCGTGTAGCTTTTACGCTCTTGAGCGCATTCTGGTCATTTACCGGACCCTCGATCCTCTTACGAAATGCGCGCTGGACAGACAGTTTAAACTTTAAGAAGGCCCTCCCGAATGGATCTCCACGAGAAGATACGCACCCTCCCTGCCCAGCCTGGGGTGTATCTCTACCGTAATGCCGAGGGAGAGGTCATCTATGTCGGAAAGGCCAACAATCTGCGCTCCAGGGTGCGCTCTTATCTCCTGGATTCGTCACAAGCCAACGCCAAAACCGGATCGCTGATGCGCGAGGCGGTCGACATTGACTACATCCTGGTGGACAACCAGCATGAAGCGCTGGCCCTGGAAAACAACCTCATCAAGCAGCGCAAGCCGCGCTTCAATGTTCTGTTGCGCGACGACAAGACCTACCCCTACGTTAAGCTGACCCTGAGCGACCGCTACCCCAAGGTCTTTGTCACCCGGCGGCTGCGCAAGGACGGGAGCGCCTATTACGGACCGTTCTTCCCTGGCAACCTGGCTCATCGCGTGGCCGATCTGATCCATCGCAGCTTTCTCCTGCCCAGTTGCAAGGTCGATCTCTCGCGCTACCATTCCCGGCCCTGCCTGCAGTACTACATCAAGCGCTGCCTGGGACCATGCGTTGCGGCGCTCACTACTCCGGAGATCTACCGCGAGGCGGTGCGCGATGCGCAGATGTTCCTGGAGGGGCGGCAAACGGAGCTCAGCCATTCGATCGCAGCGCGAATGGAAGCCGCGGCCGGGGCTCAGCAATTTGAGCTGGCGGCCAAATACCGCGATTTGCTGGTCACCATGAACCAAGTGCAGGAACGCCAGCGCATGGCCACTACAGAGAGCGACGATGCGGACGTTTTCGGTTATCACTACGAAAAAGAGATGCTGGCGGCGAATCTCTTCCACCTGCGCGGCGGCAAGATCGTAGATCGCCGGGAGTTCTTTTGGGAGGATCTCCCGGAATTTCCTCCCGAGCCTGGGCTGGAAACCTCCAGCAATGGTTCGTCTGAACCTACTCCAGGAGCGACCGAGGAGGAGGGGCACTCCTTCGATGCTCCGTCGTTTTTCTCAGCTTTGCTGAAGCAGATCTACATCGATCAGCAGTATGTGCCGCGCTCCATCTATACGCCGGTGGATTTTCCGGACCGCGCCACTCTGGCCGCTTTGCTCAGCGAGCGCGTAGGGCACAAGATAGAACTACTGGTGCCACAGCGGGGCGAGAAGCGCTCCCTGGTTGATCTTGCGGGACAAAATGCCAAGCAGAGTTACGACCAGCGCTTCCGCGTGCTCAAGCCTTCCGCCAAGGTTATTCAGGAGGCATTGCAAGATGTGCTTACCCTGCCCGATCCCCCGCGGCGCATCGAGTGCTTCGATATCTCCCACATTCAGGGGGCGGATACTGTGGCCTCCATGGTTGTGTGGGAAGATGGCGCGATGAAGAAATCCGATTACCGCAAGTTCCAGATCAAAACGGTCGAAGGTGTGGACGACTTCGCCGCAATGCGCGAGGTAGTAGGCCGCCGCTATCGCCGGGTGCAGCAGGAAGAACAGCTCATGCCCAGCCTGATCTTGATCGACGGCGGACTGGGCCAGTTGCATGCCGCGGCCGAAGCCCTGGAGCAATTGGGCATCACCACTCAACCGTTAGCCTCCATCGCCAAGCGCGAGGAGATTATTTATCTTTACGGCCAGGAGGATGATCCTATCGTTCTCGAGCGCCGCTCTCCCGTCCTCCACCTGGTGCAGCAGATTCGGGACGAATCCCATCGCTTTGCCGTGAGCTATCACCGCAAGCGGCGGGAGATGCGCGACCGGAAATCCGAACTTCAGGAAATTCCCGGAGTCGGCCCGCAAACGCGCAATCGCCTGGTCGCGCACTTCGGCAGCGTGCGCGGCGTCGAAACCGCCAGCCTGGAGGCCTTAACTTCGGTGGTCTCCGCCAAGACCGCGGCCGCCATCCATGGCCACTTTCATCCCCAATCGGCATGAGGCTAAGCTGGGTGAATCCGTATTTTGTTTGGACATCGACCTATCACAGACATTAAGATCTCTGCACTATGCCAATCACCCGCCGAAACTTTTTGCACGGTGGCGTTGTTGTTGCCGCCGCCGGCGCCTGCCCCACTCTCAGACGGGCTTTTGCCGCTCCGCCGCCGGCCGCTTCGCCAGCTTCCCCGATCCGTCTCGGAGCGTGCAGCTACTCCTTCCGCGATTTCGATCGCGCCCACGTTATCGATTTCATGAAGCAGTTGAAGACTCCTTTCCTCAACGCCAAAGACGTGAAAGACCATCTCCCTATGACCCCTCCTGCGGCCACGCTGCAAGCAGTCAGCGACTATACCGCGGCGGGTATTAAGCTGACCGCGGCCGGAGCCATCTACTTCCAGAAAGACGAAGACGACGATATCCGGCAGAAGTTCGACTATTGCAAGCGGGCTGGAATCTCGCTCATCGTCGCCGGCGATCCCGCGCCTGAGACGTTGCCGCGCATTGAAAAATTCGTGAAACAGTATGACATCAGGTTCGCCATCCACAACCATGGACCCGAAGACAAAGTATGGCCGTCGCCCCTCGACGTTCTGAAGGCGGTGAAGAATATGGATCCGCGAATGGGCTCCTGTATGGACGTCGGCCATGCCTCGCGCGCGGGGACTGACGTTGTCTCCGCTATCCGCGAGGTCGGCCCTCGCCTCTTCGACGTTCACATGAAAGATCTCACCAGCTTTCAAAGCAAGGAAAGCCAAGTGGCGGTGGGCGATGGCATTATGCCGGTTCGGGGAATCTTCGAGTCGCTGATTGCGATCGGCTACAAGGGCTATGTGGACCTTGAATATGAGATCCACGGGGAGGATCCTCTACCGGGGATGATGCAGAGCTTCGCCTATATGCGCGGGGTGCTTGCCGGCATGGGCTACAAGGCATAGACATCAATCGGGGCAGCACGACCACTGGAGGTGTACTTGCCTGGGAGCCCCAGGTCCCGATTCTGGGACCTGGGATTCTACAGTCTCGATGACAGTCTCATTGCCCGTATTTCAGAGACAAAGCCCCAGGTTAGCTGCGCGAGCCTTGGCACCCGGATCTGCACCAGAGACGAAATATCTTTTTCTAGGGGGCGAGCAGGCTCTTCCAGCGAGCCCAGGCATCCGTGCGGGCTTTGGCATTGGCAGGAGTGGCGTCGGGGGCTTCTCCGGCGCGCATGAAGCCGTGTCCTGCACCCTCGTAGGTGACCGGCTCGAACTTCTTCCCCGCGGCCTTCATATCTTGAATCGCGCCGGGGATAGTGGCGCCGACCCGGGCGTCGTTGCCTGCGTAAAATCCATAGACGGGCGCCTTGATACGGGCCATGGCGTCCTTCTGCGGCGGAGTACCGTAGAAGACGAAGGCCGCCGCCAAATCCGGCCGGTTGGTGGCGAAGCGAAAGGCTTGGCCGCCGCCCCAGCAGAAGCCCGCCACGTACAGCTTGCCATCCGCTGCCGGCAGTTTGAGTGCGGCATCAGCCGCGGCCATCAGATCTGCTGTGATCTGATCCGGATTGAGATGGCTTACCGCTTCGATAGCTCCGTCTTGTGAAAATCCCGTGCTGCGGCCTCCGTTGGGTCCCATACCCGAGAGCAGATCGGGCGCCACCGCAATGTAGCCGGCTTCCGCTACCTGATCCGCCAAATCTGCAACCCAGTCGGTCATGCCAAAAATCTCGTGCACGATCAGCACGACGGGCCGCTTCTCTTTGGATTCGGGATAAACGATCAATGTCTCGACCGAACGGCCATCGTGCTTGACGGTGATCCATTCGCGATGACGCGGCGACTTATCGAGCCGGGCCCGCGCCCAGTCTTGCGCCAAGGCAGCCGGGAGCGCCACCAGGAGGAAAAGTACCAGTATCGTTCGCTTCATACTTGATGGCTTGTATTATGCCGGACCATGGCCGGCAGCGGCCTGCGTTTTCGAAAAAGATCGCAAATAGATCACCAGGTTCCAGGTTTCAACATCATTGGCGCGAGGACCTTCCCCCGGCATGTTTTCGCCTTCACCGTTCTTGATGATATAGAAAACCTGCCCGTCGGTAAGTCCCTTGAGCGCTGATGCGTCGCGGTAGTCGAGCATCTTCGCAGTGCCGGTAATATCGCCTTTGCCGCTTCCATCCGCGGCGTGGCACATGGCGCAGTCCATGCTATAGATCTGCTTCGCCCGGGTTTGCGATTGAGCGGTCGGCTGAACGGGATTGGGTAGATTGGCCGCTGCGACAGGGACGGTGAAAGGTGTGGGCGCTGGGGTAGCCGCGGGCGGAGCCGGCGCAGCTTGTGCGGCGGGCGCTGGGGCCGCGGGCTGTTGTGCGTCCTGGAAGGCAGCCGGCAACCCGGCCAGCAGCAGTGTGGAAAGAATTAGAAACGGCAGAATCATAGCAGCCTCCCCCGGGAGGAAAACAACTTCGCTGAACACTGTACGCCTGCTGACGAGCCGTGAATAGGACTTTTGTAAAGCAGGTTTACTTTTTCGGTTATACAAAGGCCAATTTCGGTCCCTGGGAGAGTATCTCAATGGGTAACTTGGCCCTCTGGAAATATGGAGTTATAATTCTCCATAATTGGAGAACCCAGGAGGCACATGCCCAAGCCGCCTTCCGCACCCTTTGCTTACCCTTCTTCTCAATATCCCGCGCCTGCCTTGCCCGATTTGTCGCGCGCCGACGAGCGGGGGCGGCTTTCCCCAGCGGCGATCAAGGCATTCTTCAGCATCATGGGTCATTGGCGGATACGCGATGAAGACGCTCGCCAGCTCCTGGGCGGTCTTTCCAATGGCGCCTACTATCTCCTCAAGCAGCTTCGCGAGGGGCAGGTGAAGACCCTGGAACAAGACCGGCTGATCAGGATTTCCTATCTCATCGGAATCTTCAAATCGCTCAACATTCTCTACAGCCAGAGCCTGGCTGATGAGTGGATACAACTCCCCAACAGCAATCCAATCTTTGCCGGCCGCAGCCCGCTCCAATGCATGCTGCAGGGTGGCGCTCCTGCGATGGAGATTGTTCGCCGGCTGCTCGATGCCCGGCGTGGCGGACGCTGAATGTTGGACCTGCCGCTCTTCCCTCTTCGCCGCTTCGACACCCATCGCCTGCTTCCGGCTAAATACTCGGTCAACTACGATTCCGTTCTCACCCGCCTGGCGGAGAACGACCAGGATCTGCAACGAATCTTCGAATTGGATAACGCTACCAACGAGCGCATCCTGGCTGAAGAGAATCTTCGCCCCAGCATCAGCCCCCGGGAGCTGGTTTTCCATGTGCCCAACTACCGCATCATCAATGCGGCCTTCACCCATCCCAATCCGCTGGGGGCGCGCTTTTCGACGCCCGATCGCGGAGCATGGTACGCCTCCTTCGAGCTGGCCACGGCCAAGGCTGAAGTGCTCTTCCACAAAAACGTCGAGTTCGCCGAGATTGCCTGGACCAAGCGCGAGCAACTGGAGTACAACGGCTATCTGGCCGACTTCAGCGCTGCTTTCCACGACCTTCGTCCCGAAGCGCGGGCCCTAGCAGCGGCGAAATTGCCGGCCAATAACGAGGCTGACCAGAATCAGGAGAAGGACCGCGAGAACTGGAGCCGGCAGGCATTGGACGAGGTGCTCAGCCCTACCAGCTATGTTCGCTCGCAGCAATTGGCGGTCGAACTGCTAAAGCGTGGATCGCTGGGCGTGATTTATCCCAGCGTCCGCCGCACCGGAGGCACATGCCTGGCCTGCTTTCGGCCCAGTGTCGTTTCCAACGTCCGCAAGAGCGCGCGTTACAAGCTGATCTGGTCGCCCGCCAAAGCTCGCTTCCTGCGCCAGGACTGGGGAATCTCCGGCAGGGGAGATGATGCTGATGACCAGGACCAAGCGGCAAAGTAGCAATTGCCCGCAGCAGGCATGTTCTAAACTAAAAGCTGCCCATGATTCCCACTCTAGAATGGACTCCCGCAGGCGTTCGCTTCCTCGATCAGACGCGTCTTCCTCTTGAAGAAAGCTATGTTCTAGCGGCTACGTACCAGCAAGTTGCCGATGTGATTACCAGCATGGTGGTGCGCGGCGCTCCGGCAATCGGCGTCGCCGCGGCTATGGGCGTGGCCCTAGGCATCAAGAACAGCTCTGCGCCGACGCTGGATGCGCTTACCGCCGACCTGGAGGCGATGAGCAAGACCCTGGCCGCGACGCGTCCCACAGCGGTGAATCTCTTTTGGGCCATCGAGCGCATGCGCCGACGCTACTTCGCGCTGGCCGCGCAGCCTGGCGTCACCATGGAGACCATCAAGGCCGCGCTGGTCGAGGAGGCGCTCGCCATGTATGACGAGGACATTGCCGCTTGCCGCAGCATGGGCGCTCTGGGCGCCGGCCTCATGCCGCAATCCGGCGGCGTGCTCACCCATTGCAATGCCGGCGCTTTGGCTTCCTGTGGTTACGGCATGGCGTTGGGCGTGATCCGCTCAGCGGTCGAGCAGGGTCACACGATTCACGTTTACGCCGATGAGACCCGCCCTTTTCTGCAGGGTGCGCGGCTGACAGCGTGGGAACTGATGCACGACGGCATTCCCACTACCGTACTGTGCGACAACATGGCCGCCAGCCTGATGCGCCAGGGAAAGATTCAGGCGGTCATTGTTGGCGCGGACCGCGTTGCTGCCAACGGAGATGTCGCCAATAAGATCGGCACCTATGGAGTCGCGATCCTGGCGAAGGAGCACGGACTGCCCTTCTACGTCGCCTGTCCCTGGTCCACCATCGACCTGGCGACGCCTACCGGTGACGTTATCCCCATCGAGCAGCGCGCGGCTGCCGAGGTCACCCATCATGGAGGCAAGCAGCTTACGCCGGACGGAGTGGGCATAGAGAATCCCGCCTTTGACGTCACTCCCGCGCGATATGTAACCGCTATTATCACAGAACGCGGAGTCTTCCGGCCGCCTTTCGCGCTTGCCAGCCGCTAACAAATCTATCGGCGTCTTTGCCTTTCTTTCTGTCATTCCCGAAGGGAATCTGCTTTCCCTAAGGGAGTGACATAAACCGCAGATCTCTCCACTCCGCTGCGCTCCGGTCGAGATAACAAATTAATTATGGTGGGGGTCAGCGCTGGAATACGAAAGGCAGATTCCCTGGGGAAGAAAGGGCGGATCAGAAGGGCAGACTTCAGATTGGCATTGGCTTTACGTCCGGGCTGATCAGCAGCTTTGCTTCGGTCGCCTTCTCTACTTCCTCTATCGTCAATCCGGGCGCGATTTCCTCCAGCACCAAGCCGCCGGGGGTGACACGAATCCACGCCATCTCAGTAGCGATCGTATCGACCACGCGGACACCGGTGAGCGGCAAGGTGCAGCGCTTTAGGATTTTCGGCCGCCCATCCCGGGTCGTGTGCTCCATGGCGACGATGACTCTGCGGGCGCTGGCCACCAGATCCATCGCCCCGCCCATTCCCTTGACCATCTTGCCCGGGATCATCCAATTGGCGAGGCTACCCTGCTCATCCACTTCCATCGCGCCCAGAATGCTCAAGTCGATATGCCCGCCACGAATCATGGCGAAGGAATCGGCGCTTGAGAAAAAGGCTGTGCCCGGCACTTCGGTGATCGTCTCCTTGCCCGCATTGATCAAATCAGGATCCTCCGCGCCCTCCGCCGGGTACGGCCCCACCCCCAGCATGCCATTCTCAGACTGCAGCACGACCTCCATCCCTGCCGGAACGTAGTTGGCGACCAGAGTCGGCATCCCGATGCCCAGGTTGACGTAAAATCCGTCACGCAGCTCCAGGGCTGCGCGCTTGACGATCCGCTCGCGTTTTTCCTGGTCGCCGGCGCGCGCGCCAAGAGCCGCCTTCTGTACATTAGAATGCAGTGCTTGATTTGTCTGGGCCGCCATGTCTTACTCTGTCCTGAATCCCCGAAAACATTCTCTTGTGCGAGGCACCGTCCTGGTCCTGGGCAGTCTGCTGCTTGCCTTCCCGCTGGCCGGTTTCCCCAACGACCGCCCTTCGCTCAAGCTGCTGATTCCGGCGTTCGGAGCCCTGTTGGGATCATGGGACACGATGCGCTGCTTTCAATCTCGCTGGAGCTTTTATCACGGAGCCGTCATGGTTCTGATTTTTGCCGACCTGCTGGCCCTGTGCATGATTCTGTTCCTGCTGTTGTACGCCTATGGGCAGTGGCTTCTTTAGAGCTGCTACTCCTTCTTGACTATAGTTCTCTTCTCGATGCGTCTTTCGTAGCTCTGGCCTTCAAGAATCCGTTTTACGTAGATCCCCGGGGTGATGATTTCATCGCCCCCCAACTCTCCGGGATCCACCAGTATCTCCACTTCCGCAATCGTGATGCGTGCCGCCGTGGCCATTATGGGATTGAAGTTTCGCGCGGTCTTGCGGTAGGCAAGGTTTCCCTGGCGATCCCCTTTCCACGCCTTCACCAGCGCGAAGTCCGCCTTCAGCCAGCGCTCCAGCACATACTCGCGTCCCTCGAAGCTGCGCGTCTCCTTACCTTCCGCGGCCACGGTTCCCAACCCCGTAGGCGTGAAAAATGCGGGAATTCCGGCGCCCCCGGCGCGAATGCGTTCAGCCAGAGTTCCCTGCGGCGTCAGCATCAGATCCAGCTCGCCGCTGATGACTTTTTGCTCCAGAAGCTTGTTTTCCCCGACGTAGCTTCCGATATGAGATTGAATCATTCCCGCCTCCAGCATCAATCCCATGCCAAAGCCGTCCACGCCCATATTGTTGCTGATGGTGTGCAGTCCTTTTACCCCTTTGCGCACCAGCGCCGCTATGAGGTTTTCGGGAATTCCACATAACCCGAAACCGCCGATCATAACCGTTGCGCCTTCTTCAATATCTTGAACCGCCTCGTCCGCGCTCGCGGCGATCTTGTTCACATACCGCTCCTCTAATGCGTTACCCGGATGCTCTGAGCATACTCGACCAGTTTGCGATTGGCGTGAGATGGAAGAGCGGAGATAAAATTTTTAGCGGCAGCCTCGGTTCATGCGGTAGGATTCTGCAACATGCTTCACTAGCTTCGCGATTCTTTTCCTCAGGAGAACGGAATGCTCAAGGGTTTTCGGGACTTCGTGCTGCGCGGCAATGTGATCGATCTGGCTGTTGCTGTCGTTGTCGGCGTGGCCTTCGGCGCTGTTGTCACATCGCTGGTCACCAACATCATCAACCCTCTGATTGCCGCCGTGGTGCGCAAACCGGACTTCTCCTATCTGAAGTTGAGTCTGCATGGCGGAGTCATCAAATACGGCGACTTTCTCAATGCCTTGATTTCCTTCCTGATCATTGCCGCAGCCGTCTATTTCATGGTCGTGCTGCCGGTCAATACCCTGCTTGCAAAGTTCCGTCCTGCGCTAAAACCGGCTCCGGCCACCAAACCGTGCCCCGAATGCCTGAGCGATATTCCGACTGCCGCCAAGCGGTGCTCGCACTGCGCCCAGCCGGTGGCTTAAGAGCTTGTCTGAAACCGTTGAGGGAAGATTTTTTATTTTGTCAAGATGGCCCGTAAGACGTCTAGCTGTGTCACTTGTCATGGCGCTGGTCATCGCCGTGTGCGGAGTTCTCTCCGCCCAAACCGTAACCTTTCCCACACAGGTCTTCGGATATCGCGACTTCAGCCAGCAGGCCAAGATCGACCGGGAGTTTCTGGCTGTTCCCGATGCGAAGCTCGCCGGGGAAGAGCTTAAGAAGCTCACCGCCTCTCCGCATGTAGCCGGCTCCAAGGAAGACAATGCGACCGCGGTCTACGTGGCGGACAAATTCAAAGCCGCCGGCCTGGATACGCAGATTGTCGAATACAAGGCATGGATGAATCTGCCACAAGAGGTTTACATCCAGGCCACGGCGGCCGACGGATCGGTATTGATGACCGGACCGAGCCGCGAGCAGGTTGACGGCGACCCATACCAGGACGACCCCCGCGTGCTGCCCGCCTTCAGTGGCTCATCTCCCTCGGCCGATCTATCCGCAGACGTGGTCTACGCAAACTACGGACGCCCGGAGGATTTCAAGACCCTTGAGGAGATGCACGTGGATGTGCGCGGAAAACTGGTGCTGGTTCGCTATGGAGCCAATTTCCGCGGAGTGAAAGTCTACCTGGCCCAGTTGCATGGGGCCGCCGGAGTGATCATCTATTCCGATCCCGCCGACGATGGCTACTTCCAAGGCGACCAATATCCAAACGGTCCGTGGCGGCCAGACACGGCGGTACAGCTCGGCTCGGTCCAGTACTTATTCAAATACCCCGGGGATGCGACCACGCCCGGCATCGCTTCCACGCCCGATCTGCCTGCTTCCAGGCGTCTGCCGCTTTCCCAGGCCACGAACCTGCCCTCGATTCCATCCATGCCCCTTTCCTCTCACGACGCCTCTCCCTTGCTGCGGCGCCTGGGTGGACCCGAGGCTCCCCGGGCTTGGCAGGGAGCGCTGCCGTTCACCTATCACCTGGGCGGGGTAGATGCGGTGAAGGTACATCTGCGGCTCAAGATGGACTATGCCGAACGCAGCATCTGGGATGTAATCGGCAGGATTGAAGGAAAGGAATCTCCCCAAACCTGGGTGGTGGTAGGCAACCACCGCGATGCCTGGGTGTATGGGGCCGCCGACCCGGGAAGCGGCACGGCGGCGATGCTCGAAGCCGTGCATGGCGTGGGCTCGATCGTGAAGCAGGGCTGGAGGCCCAAGCGCACTCTTTATTTCTGCAGCTGGGATGCCGAAGAGGAAGGCCTGATCGGGTCCACCGAATGGGTGGAAGATCATGCCGCGCAACTCGAAAATGCGGTCGCCTATTTCAATACCGATGTAGCCGTCACCGGTCCCCACTTTGAAGCCTCCGCCGTGCCTTCGCTGAAGCAATTCGTGCGTGAAGTTACCTCGGAAGTCACTTCTCCTCGAGGCGGATCCGTCTACCAGCAATGGAAGGAGGCCCAAGCCAGCGCTGCCCGGAGGCCCACGGGCAGCGCCTACAGCGATATGCGGACAGTCACTCAAGTTGAAGCCGATGTCAGGGTGGGCGATCTGGGCAGCGGATCGGATTTCACGCCCTTTCTCCAGCACCTTGGAGTACCGTCGACGGACGTCGGCTCGGCGGGGCCGTATGGCGTCTATCATTCCGTCTTCGACAACTATGCCTGGTTCACCATGAACGCCGATCCTACATTTGCATACGAGCGGCAGATGGCGTGCGTTCTTGGCCTGGAAGCTTTGCACATGGCGGATGCGGACGTTCTGCCCTACGACTACGTTACTTACGGCAAGCAAATCCTGGAATATCTCGAACTTGCCAGGGCGCGGGCCAAGAACCAGGGAATGCAGGCAATCGACTTCAAAAGCGCTTTCACCGCCGCTGATCGTTTTGCGGCCGCGGCGGGTTCCGCTTATGAGAAGCAACTTTCGCCGGATGAAAATCTTGGCGATCTCAACAACTCGCTGCGGGCGGTTGAACGCGGGTTGCTATCCCCGCAAGGATTACCTGGCCGGCCGTGGTACAAGCACACCATCTATGCGCCGGGAGAATTCACCGGCTATTCCGCGGTGGTCATCCCAGGGGTGACTGAAGCCATGGATGCACACGATCCAGGACGCGCGCAAGAGCAGGTGAACGAAATGGCCGCTGCGCTGAATCGCGCGGCAACGGCGCTCGAAGCGGTGAGATAGATCATTCCGCTCCGCTTCTCTCCGATCAAAAATCATCTCCGGACGCCATAACTTTGTCATCTCGACCGGAGCGTTCATGGGTCTGCGGCCCACCCAAAGGAATGAAAATGGCTTGAAGAAGCCTACGTTGGCAATTACACCTAATTTGTCATTTCGACCGGAGAGAAGCGCAGTGGAGAGATCTGCGGTTTCCCACATCTCGCGCAAAGAGCGCGCCAGATATGGGGCACCCTCGATTGGTGGTGGTTTTGGATCCATAGTTCGAGCAGATTCAGGGTGCCCCAGGTTCGCGAAGCTGACCTGGGTCTTTTGGTGATTTGTGGAATCCCAGGTCCCAGAATCGGGACCTGGGGCACCCAGGATCTGCGGTCTATGATCTGTGGTCTATCTTTTGGGAAACCGCAGATCTCTCCACTCCGCTTCCCACCCCAGTAAGCTTCGCTTGCTGGGGACCCCAGTTTCGCTCCGGTCGAGATGACAAATAACGCCGGTACCAATTTGTACCTACTTGGTGGTTTGTACCGCTAAGCGGGACATAAGTGCCCACTTATGTCCCACGCTCCGATTTTTACATTGATCGCCGGGCTTTCCCCTGATAAACCGAATCCGCACGGCTATACACAGTTTTATTTGAGTCCCCACTTTTCCGAGGAGTGCCAAGTGAAGCGAGAAATCAATAGAGTCATTACCTGTCTGCTGGTGGTTCTGAGTCTCTCCATCGCCGGCAACGCGCAACAGACAAACGCAACCATTGTCGGCAATGTGACCGACACCTCGGGTGCTGCTGTGGTTGGGGCACGGGTTATCGCAACCGACGCAGCGACCAATACAAAACGGACCACCGTCACCGATGGGGCCGGCCAATATACGCTTCCCTCTCTTCCGGTCGGAACCTACTCGCTGAGCGTGGAAATCTCCGGCTTTCAAAGCCAGCGCGCCGATTCGATTAACCTCGATGCCAGCCAGACCGCGCGTCAAGACTTCAAGATGGTCGTCGGACAGGTGAGCCAGACGGTGGCGGTAGAGGCCAGCGCGGCAGCAGCCCAGCTACAAACTGAAAATGGGGCTGTCGGCGAGGTTATCGACGGCAGGAAGATCGTCGACTTGCCGCTCAACGGGCGCAATTTCGTACAGCTTGCCCAGCTTATCCCCGGCGTGAATACCGGAGTAGAAGGTTCCATCACTGTTCGCCGCGCCCGTGGCTCGATAGCGACTACCGATGCTACGGGCGGCACCATCGCGATTCAAGTCAATGGGCAGCGGGATACTCAGAACCTTTTCTCGATCGACGGAACCGAGGCCATGGATTACGACGCATGGACCTATAGCTTTTCACCGTCGGTGGACGCGATCTCGGAGTTCCGGGTAGATACGAGCACCAGCGGCACCGATTCAGGCGCGGCTGCCGGCGCCAACGTAAACATCATCATCAAGTCGGGAACGAACAACCTGCACGGCACCCTGTGGGAGTTCAACCGGAACAATGATTTAACGCAGACCTACGATGCGATCGCAAACACCAACGTAACGCCGGCGCGGTTGAACCGCAACCAGTTCGGCGCAAATTTCGGCGGCCCTCTCTATATTCCACATATCTACAATGGCCACAATAAGACCTTTTTCTTCTTCAATTGGGAGACCGGCTACTTGCTGAATGGCGCAAACATACAGCAAGCTATTGTTCCCGATAACAGTGTTCGCGCGGGAATTGTCGACGCGGCCGCCCTCACCTCATCGAGCGGTACGCCGCTCAAAGTGGTCGATCCGGTTTCAGGACATCAATTCAAAGCTGGAGACCATGTCACGGTCGATCCGCGATCGGCCACCATGATGTCCGTTACGCCGGCTCCAAACGTGACTAATACCGGCTCCGCAACCAACTACAACACTACGCCGGTGAACACCTTGAACTATCAGTACGACTACATCGGCCGCATGGATCACAACATAACCCGCAATGACACGGTGAGCGGGCACTATATCTACGATGAGACATACAGCAACGGACCATCCTTCTTCGGCAATGACGAGGATAACAACGACGCCTTCAATCATCTTTTTGAGGTATCCGAGATCCACATCTTCTCCCCCGCGATAGTGAACGAATTCCGCTACGGACACCAGAATTTTCAGGAGTTCGAGACCTTCGGGACGACCAACAACCCGAAGTACAACATCTCCAGCGGACTAATGCAGATCCCCTTCGCCTCCTCCGATCCCCATTTCTATGGGGGGCCCAATGTCACTATCAGCGGTCCGGACGGAACATACCGCACCTTTGCCGATCTGCGGAACATCGGTCCTCGCAACCGCGCCAACGGCATCAATCAATTCGTGGATAATCTTTCTTATCAGCACGGGAGGCATTTCCTGAAGTTCGGCGTGAACATAGGCCGGCGCACAGACTACTTCAGCCAGGCGCGCGATCCTCACGGCACATTCAATTTCAACGGCCAATACACTGGATCCGCGATGGTTGATTTCCTGCTCGGTTACATTTCCAGCGACAGCATCAACCCCACAGTAACCCGGACCAACATCTCCAGCATTATTCAGGCTTACTCCATCCAGGATAACTGGAGCGTGAACAAGACCCTGACCGTGAATCTCGGCTTTCGCTGGGATCACTTTGCGCCTTATACCCAGGATGACAACAAGTACGCCGACGTCTATATCGCCGCCAACGGACTTAACCCGGATCAAGTGGTGACGGCGGCCAGTTCACCTTATGGACGCGGCCTTCTACAGCCGACCTACCATGACTTCCAGCCTCGGATCGGTTTTGCCTACCAGCCATACGGTTTGGACACGATGGTCGTGCGTGGAGGCTACGGAATCTACTTCACCCCGGAGATCGATAACGCGCCCTTCACTATGGGAGAAGGAGACCAGGCGCAGAGCGGAGCGAACCTTACCGGAAACGTCGGGCTTACCAGCCCCAATCCCGCCCAGAAACTCCCGAATATCCTCTTCAGCAATCCCTTCCCGGGGGTGACCGCCGGGGGACCCTTGACCTATCCCTTCGACACGGCGATCGATCAGCACCTCCAGGACCAGATGACGCAGGAGTTCAACCTGACGGTGCAGAACCAGCTTCCCGGAAAGATGACCAGCCAGATCGCTTATGTGGGCGCGCGCGGGACGCACAACTTCATCTCCTACAATGACATCAACATGCCGGTCCCGATCAATCCGGCGAGCACCACCCTGAGTATTAATGCGCGGCGTCCGAACCAGAGCTTCCTGCGCCCGGTCCAGGGAGACTTCTCTCGTGGTTCCTCTACTTACCATTCTCTACAGACCAAGCTGGAGCGCCGGGTCTCACCGGGACTGAACGCGCTGGTCTCCTATACCTGGTCCAAATCGATTTCCGGGCCGGGCGATGTCGGCGGAATCGTCGGCGGCGGCAACTTCGGCGCAGGTCCGCTCAACCTGTACAATCCAAGCTCCGATCGATCGCTCTCGCTTTTTGACATTCCTCACCGTTTTGTAGGAACCGTCCTCTATGATGTTCCCTTCTTCCGCAGCTCCAGCGGGATCAAGAAGATGCTGCTCGATGGTTTCCAGGTTTCGACCATCGTGACCGCCGTCTCCGGGGATGCCTCCAATGTAAGCTATTCGGGAACCTCAAACACCGCAACCGGACAAGCATCCCGCCCCGATCAGGTTCCCGGGAAGGTTGTAAGTCTCGGCCGCGGGGGGAGAACCCCGATGAGGCAGTTCAACACCGCGGCATTCACCGCTCCGCAGCCAGGGGAGTTCGGCACCTCGCCTCGAACCGGCGCTGTCCGTCTTCCCGGGCTGTTCAACGATGATCTCTCGGCGACCAAGGGATTCAGGTTCGGAGAGACGCGAAACCTGCAGGTTCGGGCGGACTTTTTCAACGCCTTCAAGCATTTCAATCCCGATCCATCGACTATCACAACCAGTATCACGTCGCAAAACTACGGAAGGATCAACAACGGGCTCTCGGGCGGATATGCGACCCGCGTCATTCAACTGGCCGCCAAGTTGTACTTCTGAGAGAGCAGTTTGAAAGTCATTCGGGGATTTAAGTTTGTCATCTCGACCGAAGCGAAGCGTAGTGGAGAGATCTGCGGTTTCCCCACATCTGAGTGAGAGCAAAACGGAGTGAAGGGATCTGCGGTTATGTAAACCTAAACCACAGATCTCTTGTATCTAGATGGTAGCGGCATTTTTTGTGAAAATGTCGTAGTGCGAGGGCCGATGGCCATCGGCCCTCTCGCGCGGTGGACGGCGCCCGCAATCTCTCCGGCAACAACCGCAGTGGAGCTTTGGGACCGCCGCCGCTGTCACGTACAACCGAACAGTCGCCTGACTTCCAGTCGCACGTACAAGGCAGGTTACCGTGACCCAGCAACCTACTCTTTTATTGTGGAGCGAATCGCATGATTTGTGGAGTGGATGTTTCGCTGAATTCTCTGGATGTTCGCATCGGCCATCAGGGACCAGCCGCCTGCTTTGCCAATACCCCGGAAGGCATTGCCGCGCCGGCCGAATTCTGTCAGGCGCAGCAAGTGCATCTGGTCGCCATGGAGGCCACCGGGGGATACGAGAAACAACCCTTCGCCCTGCTCTGGGCGCGAGACATGCCGGTGGCCATCCTCAACCCTCGGGCAGTGCGCGATTTTGCCAAATCCATGGGCTTTTTGGAGAAGACCGACGCCATCGATGCCGGGGTGATTGCTTGGTTTGCAGAGACCAAAAAATGCGTTGCCTGTCACCCGGCCTCGGCAGAGCAGCAACGGCTGAAAGCTTTGGTCATCCGCTTGCGCCAGCTCACCGACCTGCGGACCACGCAGCGCAACCAGCGCCGTCTGGTCACCGAGGCTACAGTGTTGGATTCCTTTAGCCAGGCCCTCACCTTTCTGGGGGCACAGATCCGCGCCATGGAAGTGGCCATCGCCCAGATGCTTGCCGTCGATCCTCTCTGGCGCAAGCTGGATGAGAGCTTCCGCACCATCAAGGGGGTGGCCGATCGTACGGTCGCCCGTCTGATGGCCGAGCTGCCGGAGATAGGTATGCTTTCCAACAAGAAGATTGCCAAACTTGCCGGCTTGGCTCCGCTGGCCTGCGACAGCGGCAAGACTCAGGGCAAACGTCCGGTGCGTGGAGGACGGAGAAGCATCCGCGACATTCTCTTTGTGGTAGCTGGCGTAGTTGGCCGTTATCATCCGGATTTTATCGCCTTCCGCGAGCGCTTGGTTCGAGCGGGCAAGCCGAAAAAAGTTATCCGCATCGCCCTGGCGCACAAGTTGCTGGTGCGGCTCAATGCTAAGGCTCGCGAGGTGCGCCAACAATTTGCCGCTACTACCGCTTGCCCTCTCGTGACCAGTTGACCGTAGCCGCCGGGATTGGGGGAAAGTGGAAAACGCACGAGCGTTTTCCAAGGCGGCAGAAGCCGCCGTCTTTTCCACAATCTCCACCTTTCTCACTTGACAAAACAGACAGTCGCTCCACTACGCTTCGCTTTGAGAAAATCATCCTGGAAAGCCTACTCTGCCAGCAGTTGTGGTCTCCCACCCTTGCTAACCACCCCAGCAAGCTTCGCTTGCCGGGGACCCCGGTTACGCAAGGATGGGGCACCCTAAATCTGCTTGAAGCATGGATCCAAATACGCTTCGCTCCGGTCGAGATGACAAAGTAGGTGGAGTTGCGGATCAAGCGTTTGCAGCTTGGGCACTCTCATTTTCATTCTCATCCGTGGGCCGCCAAACTGTACTTCTGCGCAATGCCGGTACCCCACGTCCGAAAATCCGAAGCTGGGGCACTCGATTCTACGACTGCGCTAGTTTTTTGCGGCTAGGGTCCGGGCCTGCAACTCCACTAGCTGGGACAGATCTTTCTTCTCCAGGCCGTGCACTTCCTTGTTGAATGCGTCCACTTTGCTGGACCAGTTCATGGAGCAGAACTTGGGGCCGCACATGGAGCAGAAGGCTGCTTCCTTGTAGTAGTCGTCGGGCAGCGTCTCGTCGTGCATGGAGCGCGCTGTCTCCGGATCCAGCGAAAGCGCGAATTGCTTCTCCCAGTCGAAGGTATAGCGTGCATAGCTGATTGCATCGTCCCTGTCCTGCGCACCGGGCCGGTGCCTGGCAACATCGGCTGCGTGGGCAGCGATTTTGTAGGCGATAATGCCGTCCTTCACGTCTTTTTCGTTGGGCAGTCCGAGATGCTCTTTGGGCGTGACGTAGCAGAGCATGGAAGCGCCATGCCAGCCGATGATGGCGGCTCCGATAGCGCTGGTGATGTGATCGTAGCCCGGCGCGATATCGGTCACCAGGGGTCCCAGGGTATAGAAGGGAGCGGCAAAGCAATACTCCACTTCTTTTTCCACCTGTTCCTGGATCTTGTCCAGGGGCACGTGACCGGGCCCTTCGATCATCACCTGAACGTCGCTCTCCCATGCCTTTTTTGTCAGCTCGCCGAGGGTCTTCAGTTCCGCGAATTGCGCCTGGTCGCTGGCGTCGGCAATCGATCCCGGGCGCAATCCGTCACCCAGGGAGAAGCTCACGTCGTATTTCTTCATGACTTTTACGATGCGATCGAAATGCTCGTAAAGGAAGTTCTGCCGGTGGTGATGGGTCATCCACTGGGCCAGGATGGCTCCTCCCCGGCTGACGATGCCGGTGATCCGCTTGGCGACCAGGGGGACGTATTGAATCAGCACGCCGGCATGTACTGTGAAGTAGTCGACGCCTTGCTGGGCCTGCTCTTCGATGACTTCGAGATACACGTCGATGTTCAGGTCTTCCAGTTTCTTGACCCGGTTCAAGGCTTCGTAGATCGGCACGGTACCAATGGGCACAGGGCTATGGCGCAGGATCGTTTCCCGAATCTCAGGAATATTACCGCCGGTGGAGAGGTCCATCACCGTGTCGGCGCCAAAGCCCACCGCGGTGTGCAGCTTATCCAGCTCTTCCTTGATATTCGACGTTACGGCCGAGTTCCCGATGTTGGCGTTGATCTTGCATCTGGTGGCGACGCCTATGCCCATCGGCTCGAGCTCGGGGTGATTGATGTTGGCGGGAATGATCAGGCGCCCGGCGGCGATCTGGTCGCGAACCAGCTCAACCGGGAGCTGCTCACGTTCGGCGACGAAGCCCATTTCTTCCGTGACGCGGCCCTGGCGGGCGAAGTGCATTTGGGACATGTTTCCATCCCCGGAGCGCGCGGATTCTTCTCTTCGCTTAGCGATCCACTGGGCGCGCGGTAATAAAATCTCCTGGGTCGCGAACTCCGTCTTGCCCTGGCTGGGGTGTCTGTCGCTGCTCATTGGGGATCACCTCTTAAGAAATTATCGTTGTTTTGAAGGAATCAAAATGCCTGAATGGGGATGCATCGGGCTTCCATTATCTTTGATTATAGCGTTGCGATTTCAAGTGCGCGCTTGACGGAGCCGGGCCAGCACTCATAACCTTAAGGACGTCATGAACAATAAATCCCAGACTCTGCGCATCATCGCCGCCGTAGTCCTCATTCTCGGCACGATTACTTATTTGGCGATCACCGGGGTCCAGTCGAATAAGAGCTATTACGTCACCATCGGCGAGTTGCATGCGATGGGCAATAAAGCTTATACGCGGCACCTTCGGGTCGCCGGCAACGTGGCTCCTGGATCGATCGAGCGGACTGGGGCGAATGCCAACTTTGTCCTCTTGGAGCAAGGCAAAACGCTCAAGGTGAACTATGAGGGCGTTGAGCCGCCGCCGGACACTTTCAAGGATGATGCCCAAGCCCTGGCCATCGGCACCCTCGGCCGCGATGGTGTCTTTCATGCCACCGAACTTCAAGCAAAATGCGCGTCTAAATATGCCCCGGCCAAATCCTCGACCATGCAGGCATCAGGCACCGCGGCGGCCATGTCCCCCGCGGCCGCAAGCGCGGGGAAATAAAGGTTTATCACTCCTGCGATCGTAAGAGGTTCTGCGCGCAGCCCTCTCCGGACTCCCAGTCCGGTTCTATACTCCATTAGGGATGCCACAGATTGTCGCGCAACTCGATAGCATTTCGCGGTTGTTCGGCCGCTTCCCCGCCTTGCGGCAAGTCTCGGCAAGTTTTGAGTCTGGCCGCTGTTACGTGCTGCTGGGAGAGAATGGAGCCGGCAAATCCACTCTGCTGCGCGTTCTGGCCGGGCTGCTCGAGCCCACTGCCGGAACCGTCCGCGTATTTGCCGGCGGCGGTGGCCTATCGCAGTCACGCTCCCGAATCGGCTACATGAGCCACGCTCCCATGCTCTACGACGAGCTCTCCGGACTCGAGAACCTGCGCTATTTTGCCAGCCTTTATCGCACATGCGCTTGTCTCGCTCCAGAGGAAGCGCTCCGGCTGGTCGGTCTCGATCCAGCCCTGGAACGGCCTGTGGGGCAGTATTCGCAGGGCATGCGCCAGCGCGCCTCCTTAGCCCGAGTCCTGCTCCCGCAACCCGAACTGGTGCTGTTGGATGAGCCTTTCTCGAACATGGACGCGGGGAGCGTGCGGCAGATGATGGCACTCCTCGGGCGCCTGCGCGAAGCAGGACGAACCATTCTTCTTACCACCCATCAGCGCGACCTGGCAGCGCCGCTGGCCGACTACTTTCTTACCTTGGAAGCCGGGCGCCTAGTCTCAGTGACGGCAGGCCCGGCGCTCGAATCGGCTCGAGAGCATTGCACAGAAGCGGCTCGCCCGTGACCCGTCCCTATCTGCTGACCCACCTGGCCAAAGATCTGCGAATCGAATGGCGCTCCAAAGATGCGCTCAATTCCATGCTCTTCTTTGCCCTGCTCATCGTGGTGCTCTTCAGCTTGTCTTTTGATCCTACGCAGGCAATGTCGCGCCAGATCTCGGGCGGAATCATCTGCGTGGCCATCCTGTTCGCCTCGGTCATGGCGTTGAACCAGGCATGGGCCCGTGAGATTCGCCATCAAATGCTGGATGCTCAGCGCATGGCTCCGGCGCCGGCCTCCGCACTTTTTCTGGCCAAGGTGATTGCCAATTTCCTTTTCGTGTCTCTAGTCGAAATCCTTCTGGCGCCGCTCTTCGCTATCTTCTACAATCTGCATCCGATCGGCCAGACCTGGCTGCTTGCCGTTGTTTTGCCCTTGGGAACCTGGGCGCTGGTAGTCAATGGCACTTTCTTCGCGGCGCTCTCCATCCGCACGCGCAACCGCGAGCTGCTGCTTCCACTGTTGCTGTTCCCCATCTTTATTCCGGCGCTTCTGGGCATGGTACAGGCTGTGAGCGCGATCCTGCTGGGCGACTCCGACCCCACTCTGTGGACCAAGTTCCTAGGCGGCTACGACGTTATCTTTACCACCGCAAGCCTGCTGCTGTTTGAGACTGTTCTCAACGCGGAGTGATGCCCGGCTGCCGCCAAATGGTCTAATATAAGCAGTGGAGTTGCGTTTATGAAGACCTTCCGCTGGGCTTGGGCTGCTCTTACCGTTGGCCTTCTTGGCTATGGCTTTTACCAGGCAATGTATGTCGCCCCAACCGAGGCGACCATGGGCGAGGTTCAGCGCATCTTCTACTACCACCTCTCGTCCTGGGTCGGCATGGCGGTTTTCTTCGCCGTGAATCTTGGCGCTTCGATCGTTTATCTTGCCTCTCGCCGCCGTAATCCTATGCGTGCGCTCAGCGCCGATGCGCTGGCCCTCGCCTCGGCGGAGATGGGCGTGGTCTTCTGCACCGTAGGTCTTATAACCGGCTCCCTGTGGGCGCGCCCGGTGTGGGGTATCTGGTGGACATGGGATGAGCGCCTGACCAGCACGCTTCTGCTGTATCTGATCTACATCAGCTACCTTATACTTCGCCATTTCGCCAATGGCGAACAGATGCAGACCTTGGCCGCCGTGCTCGCCATCTTCGGATATCTCGATGTTCCGATCGTCTACTTTTCTACTCGCTGGTGGCGCACCCAACATCCCGGTCCGGTGATCGGCGGAGGGGGTCTCGATCCCAGCATGTGGCCGGCGCTGTTGTGGAACTTCGCTGCGTGGCTTGCCTGGGGCGCGCTTCTGACCAGTCTTCGTTATGGCATCGAACGCCGGCGGCAGGTGACGGAGCAGCGCGCAGCGCTGCGCGCTCTCGAATCGACGCTCGAAGTTACACCCTGAGGCAAGGAAATCATGGCCCACCGTCATCTCATTCTCGCTTACGTTGTCGCGTTCGTTGTCCAGCTTGGCTATCTAGGCTGGATCGGAGTGAAATACCGCGCTCTACGTAAGCTGGAGCGCGAGTTCCCCGCCTACACGCCCGAGAAGGAATAAAGCCCTCCGTTTTAGCTCCGCATTTCTCTCCCAGAGTTGAGAAAACGAGTGCCTCAGGTTCGCGAAGCTAACCTGGGCCTGTTTCGCGATTTCTGGAGTCCCAGGTACCAGAATCGGGACCTGGGGCACCTAGGATTTGTGGTTTATGTTCTGTGGTTTATGTTTGGAAAAACCGCAATATCTCTCCGCTCCGCTTCCCACCCCAGCAAGCTTTGCTTGCCGGGGACCCCGGTTTCGCTCCGGTCGAGATGACAAATGACATCCGAGTGCTTTAGTCACGATCTATGCTCGTGCATCGCCCCGGTAATTCGGCCCGAGTTAAATGCTTGAAATAGCGATACTTTCTCTCATTGTGAAACCATTCCCTCCTCCAGTGATCTAAGAGAGTATGACGCAATAGTTAACGTCCACTCTCGACGCGGCATGTAAATCTCGGATTTCCTCTACAAACGAGACCGTAAATCAACGATTAGAACGGGGCCAAGCCGCCACAGGGACGAAATAAAGCTTAGAAGGAGTTGGGTGTTATGAGGTTTCATTGGAATATGTTGGGGATTGCTACTGCGGTTCTAGCTCTGCCGCTGGTAGGCGTTGCTCAAAATTCGAGCGCGCAAAATTCACAAGACGGTCAGAGCGAAGCCATGCGCATGGTGCCTGCCAATGCCGAGCTCATTCGTACGCTCGATGCGAGAAAGGACCAACCAGGTTCTGAGGTGCGCGCGAAGCTCAGTCAGACCATCCATTTGAAGGATGGCACCGAATTGAAGTCCGGGACTGTCTTGATAGGGCGGGTAGTCACAGACGATATGCAACAGCAAGGGCAATCCAAGCTTGCTCTCCGCTTCGATCAAGCGCAATTGAAGAATGGAAAGATTATCCCCATTAAGGCGACGATCACCAGCATCTTCCGGCCGGAGTCTAGTGACTCTGGTTCGACAGATACGCCGCCCAACAGTTGGTCCAGCCAGACCCTGCAGATTGACCAACTCAACGTCGTCCCTGGGGTCGACCTGCACAGCAATGTGGCCGGCAACAACTCGGGCGTCTTTGTCTCTACGAAGAAGGACGTGAAGCTCGCCCAGGGCAGCGATATTCAACTCGCGCTGGGCGCCGGGACAACTTCACCTAATGCACAGGCTGGAAACTAAATCTTATCCGGGTAGAACCTATTGACGGTTTTACCCGGGTGGAAACCTGATTTTCAAACAGCCTAACTTTCTCGAAGCAGTTCTTCCTCGGGCTCGATGTGCACCATGACTGCCGAGACTTTGTGTACCTTGGCTAGAACCTTGTTTTCTACCTCGTGGGCGATGCGGTGGCCTTCGCGCACGGTCAGATCTCCGCGTACCACTACGTGGAGATCGACATAGTAGCGAAATCCGACTTTACGAACAAAGCATTTTTCCAAACCAATCACAGCTGGAACAGATTTGGCGATCCAGCGCACTCGCTCTTCGACATCCGGAGGAGGAGCCGTGTCAAGAAGCTCTGCGACAGGTTTCCTGAGCTGACGCCATCCCCCAAACACCACGATGGGCGCGGCACATAACGCCGCCCAGTCATCGGCGACCGGATTACGCGTCAACAGCGCAGCGGAGATGCCTACGAAGGCGAAGGAGGAAGTAATCGCATCGCTGAAATGATGCCATGCATCGCCCTTCAAGGCTGTGCTGTCGATCTTGCGGCTCACGCCCCAGACGTAGCGCGATAGAACGGCCTTTATCCCCATCACCGAGAGAAGCACCCAAAGTGTATAGATCTGCGGCAATTTGTGCGGCGTCTGGATCAGAACCACGCTCTCGGCGGCAATGCCAAACCCAGCCGCGACCAGGGCAATGCCGACGATCATGGCGGCGATCGGCTCCGCTTTGCCATGCCCATAGGGATGATCTTTGTCCGGGGGCTTGATGGAGACGCGCAGTCCCAAGTAAACAACCGAAGAACTGATCACGTCGGAGAAGGATTCAATTCCGTCGGCTACCAACGCGAAGGAATGCCCGACAACGCCGGTTACGCATTTCAGCAAGGCCAAGAAGAAGTTAGTCGCGATGCTTATAAGAGACGACCGCATCCCGCGCTCAACCATCTGTTCTGTCGTGGGGGCGAGTGTCATGGCAGGTCCGCCTATTCTAGAGCATTCCCATCCTGTTCTGCTCTGAATGCTCTGCTTGGGCATGCGGGGGCCGGAGGCGTGGGGAGCCTTGCCCGGTTAGGGCGATCCTCACTAAACTTAAGCATTGGGGGAGATTGATTTGCTTCGCTTTTTAAGGGTAGCTCTGGTTTTAGAGCTTTCCGCGGTGGTCTGGCTCTCGGTATTAATGGGCCGGTTCTTCTATCGCGCCTATGAAACCTCCAGCAGCGAGCATCTGCCGGTAAGCTTTCTGGCCGCCTTGGTGATGCTGGTCCTGGGAACCCAGCAGACGGCGATGTCGTTTCGCCGGGAGAAGCTGCGCGCGGCCTCCGGGCTGCCGCCTGCCCAGGCAACAAGGCTCCGCCATCAGGTTGCGTACACTACCCTGTTCGCGCTGTTGCTGGTCGCGGCCTCTGTCCTGCTGATCATTCTCCGGCATCATTCCAGTTAAAGCACTTGGGATTGGCTCTTTGCGCTTAGGATAGCGGGCAGGATGCTCGACTCGAAAAAAAGCAACGGAGCCATTGATGGCTCAAAGGTCTCGATGGCTCCGTTGTCCGAGGAGGTTGCTGCATTTTGGAGGGTTCCTGACCCAGCCAAAAGAAGCGAGTCATGCTTCGTATATGTAGACAGCATTTATTCCGGTAAAGTTTCGCTACTTTGATTTTTCTTGGCCCTCCCGTCTCTAAGCCCAGTTTCCGGCCAGGAGCACCAGGTTTGCGGTTGGATGTTAAAAACACGTAGACTTAAAAATTAAGGCTTTTAAGGAAAGGCTACTTCCATGCTTGTCGTAATGAAGGCACAAGCAACTCCGCAAGAAATCCAGGCGGTTTGTGACCATATCGCCCTGCTTGGTTTACGGGCTCATCCCTTGCCGGGTGCGCAACGCACGGCTATCGGTATTACCGGCAATAGCGGCACGATCGATCAAGGCAATCTTGAAGAATTGCCCGGGGTCGCCGAAGTAATCGAGGTTTCAAAACCCTACAAGCTGGTTAGCCGCGACCTAAAGCAAGATGACACTGTGATTACCTTCCCGGGCTCCAGCGCCACGATTGGCGGCCGGGATCTGGCGATCATTGCCGGACCATGCTCGATCGAATCGCGCGAACAGGCTTTCGCGGCCGCAGAGCAGGTTGCCCGGGCAGGAGCGCAGTTCTTTCGCGGGGGCGCTTATAAGCCGCGGACATCGCCCTACGCCTTCCAGGGCATGGGCGAAGAAGCACTAAAGATCATGGCCGAGGTGCGGGACGCTTTCGGCCTGCTCATCGTCACCGAAGCTCTCGACAACGAGAGTCTGGAATTGGTCGAGCGGTACGCGGATATGATCCAAATCGGCGCGCGCAACATGCAGAATTTCTCTTTGCTCAAGCGCGCCGGCCGTACGCGCAAGCCGGTGCTGATCAAACGCGGCATGGCCGCCACTCTGGAAGAGTTGTTGATGGCAGCCGAGTACGTCATGAGCGAAGGCAACTACCAGGTGGCTCTGTGCGAGCGCGGAGTGCGTACCTTTGCCGACCATACACGCAATACGCTCGACCTTAGCATCGTGCCGGCGGTACAGAGATTGAGCCATTTGCCGATTCTGGTTGACCCCAGCCATGGGACGGGAAAACGTAACAAGGTTCTGCCTCTCGCCCGGGCTGCCGTGGCGGTCGGTGCCGATGGGTTGATGGTCGAAGTGCATCCTCAACCCGATAAGGCTCTTTCCGATGGCGCCCAGTCCATCTATCCCGAGCAGTTCGTGCAATTGATGGACGAGGTTTCTCAGATCGCGGAGGTAGTTCATCGCCGGGTTCCTCGCGGCCTCGCTGTCGCCCATGCGCCATAAAGGATCTCTCCAGTTCAAGCGGCGCGGCCCCTGTGTGTAGCCGCTGGCCGGCGGCGTTTGCCGTTTTAGCGCTCGCCCTTTGCGGCTGCCGGCAGCGGGATTTCCCCATTTATCCGGCAAACTATCGCGAATACGCCTATGTCACCAACAGGGGCAGCAACACTGTCACTGTGCTGGATATCGTCAACATGCGTCAGGACCGGGTACTCCCGGTCGGCAACGACCCCAGCGGCGTAGCGGTGAACCCGGCGCGCCACGAAGTTTATGTGGTAAATTCCGGCAGCGGTACGGTCAGCGTCATCAACGCCCGCAGCAACACCGTGGCTGCCACAATTCGCGTTCGACGGAAGCCCTACTCGATAGATGTCGACAAGCAAGGCCGCCGGGCCTATGTCGCCAACTCCGGATCCAATAATATTTCCGTGCTCGATTTAGAGTCGCGCCGGGAAATCGGCGTCATCAGCGCGGGTGAAGCTCCCGGAGTAGCGCGCATTGCGCCGGATGGGCGGGCCCTGGTGATTTCCAATCGCCACAGCGGAAGCGTCAGCATCGCCGATCCCCATACTTTTCAAGTAAGAAGCACCTTCGATCAGTGCCCGGGGGCGACGGATGTTATTATCTTGCCCGACTCTTCCAAGGCCTTCATTGCCTGTTCGGGCGGCCACCAGGTCATGGTCCTCAGCCTTGCTCATACAAAGGGCCCAGATCCTCAGAGTTCCGACCGTCTATTGACTTTTCTCGACGTGGGAAAGTCACCTGTGAATATCGCTCTCAAGCCCGACGGAGGAGAAGCCTTCGTCTCCAACTTCGATAGCGGCACGATCTCTGAGATCGCAACTCCATCGAATGAGGTTGGTGGAGCTTATCTGGTCGGGTACCATCCTGTGCGCGGCTTGGTAAGCGCGGACAATTCCCTTCTCTATGTCAGCAATTTCAGCGCGGGCATGGTCAGCGTGTATAGCATTGATGACGGCAAGTTCCTAACCTCGGTCAAAGTAGGTGAAGGTCCGGACGGCTTGGCCTTTTCCTCAGACGGGCGCCTGCTCTTTGCAGTGGACGCCCAATCCGGGGATGTCTCCGCCGTACTCCTTCATGCCCAGCCGACGCCGCCCTCGCTCATCGCCATGTTCCCGGCCGGCCGCCAGCCCTCGAGTATCGCCATCGAAGCCTTTCGCGTCTCCTGAAGCTACGCTCTGGATCCCACGTCCGAATATCCGGACGTGGGGCACCCGGCTCTTACTCTTCTTGTCTGTCATTCCCGCAGGGAATCTGCTTCTTGTCTCTCACGCGAAGCGTATGATCAAGAGTCGAATTTCCACCATCTCATCGTGGAGTTGTTGCTCATGAAGAGTTTGCTCGCAACGTTATTACTAGCCATCGCCTGGGCGCCCATGCACGCCGCCGCGCCAAGCGCATGGCAGGCGAAGCTTCAGCAGGAGCTGCCGCTGCTGGGGCATCGCAATTGGATCGTCATTGTAGACTCGGCCTATCCGTTGCAAACCTCTCCAGGAATAGAAACCATTGAAACCGGCACAGACCAAATTACCGTTGTGCGTGAGGTTCTTGACGCACTCGCGCACTCCAGGCACGTGAGGCCCATTGTTTACATGGACGCCGAGCTGCCATTTGTAAACGAGCAGCAAGCTCCCGGAGTGACGCAATATCGCCGGCAGATAAAGGCCGCGCTGGGGGATCTCCGTGTGCAATCCGCGCTTCACGATAAACTGATCGGGCAAATGAATCAGGCGGGCGGCACATTTCACGTCCTGGTATTGAAGACTACGTTGACGGTGCCATATACATCTGTTTTTCTTTGGCTGAATTGTAAGTATTGGGGCGACCCGGCGGAGAAACAACTGCGGGAAGCTATGAAAGGCCACCTCCCTGCCTCTCCATCCTTCGGAACTCAATAAGCCCTTTCAGGAGAAAGAACGCACATGAGCGGGAAGAGCAATCTGCCGCGCCGGGATTTTCTAAAGCAAGCCGCAGGTGCGATCGGCGCCGCGACGCAGGCAGGCCACTGGACTGGAACGGCCGATGCCCAGACGCGGCAGACGCCGGGCAGCCCGCTAGACACGGCGGCAAGGACGGCAGGCATAGCCTATCCCCGCATCTTCGAAGGGCGGCAGCTCAAGATGATTTCGTTTCCGCTAGGAGGAGTCGCCGCCGGAAGTCTTGGCCTGGGTGGACGCGGCCAGCTTCGCGATTGGGAGATTTTCAATCGCCCTAACCAGGGATTCTCCCCTCCATATGCATTTCCAGCCATATGGGTTCAGTCGGGCAACTTCGAAGCCGGTCGCTCATGTGCTCGAAGCGCGTATTCTTCCTCCCTATCAAGGGCAGGATGGACTGGGAGCAAACAATGCTCCCGGCCTTAGCCGGCTGCAAACGGCAAGATTCACCGGGGAATATCCGCTCGCGCATATTGACTTCGAAGATCGAAGCTTGCCGGTAAAAATCGAGCTTGATGCCTTCTCGCCCTTTATTCCACACGATGCGGACGATTCCGGATTGCCTGTGGCCATTCTGCGGTATCGCGTGAGCAATCCCGGCCGCTCCACGGTCAAGGCAGCCATCGCTTTCTCGATCGAGAATCCGGTAATAGAAAAAATTGTCAGGCGCGGTCCGATGCCGGCTGAGGATAAGAGAGTCAACGAATATCAAACCGGGCCTGCGCTGGAAGGTTTGCTGATGACCAATCCGGAGCTGCCGGGCGATGACCCTATGCAGGGCAGTTTTGCACTAGCGGCGATAACGGAAGCAGCCACCCAAGTGACACACTGGCGTGGCTGGCCGAAGGCCGCCTGGTGGACATCACCACTGTTGTTCTGGGACGCCTTTTCCGAAGCGGGACAACTTGGAGCGGAGCCAAACCCTTACAATTCCATCGGTGTTATCTGCCAGCGGCGAAGCATTCCTCCGGGCCAATCAGGCAGCTTCACCTTCTTGTTGGCTTGGCGCTTCCCCAACCGCACGCCGGATTGGTGCGGATGGAGCGCTCCTCCAGGAAAAGGCAAGACAGTCATAGGCAACTATTATGCGACACGCTTCAAGGACGCATGGGAGGCGGCAGAGTACGCCGCCAATCATCTGGAGGTCCTGGAAAAGCGAACGCGCCTGTTTGCCAGTTCGCTCCGCGAAAGCACTTTGCCCGATGCCGTGAAGGAGGCTGCCAGCGCCAACCTTTCAACCTTGGCTTCGACTACCTGCTTCCGTACAGCGGATGGAGAGTTTCATGGATTCGAAGGCAGTAACGATGATCTCGGCTGCTGCTTCGGAAATTGCACTCACGTTTGGAACTATGAGACCGCAACTGACTTTCTCTTTCCCTCCTTTGCGCGGTCCCTGCGCAAGGTATCTTTCGGATACTCCGAGGATGACGCAGGCGGGATACACTTTCGTCAGTTACTACCCGAAGGAGAGCCGCGGTTTCCAACGGTCGCCGCGGATGGGCAAATGGGCCAGATCATGCATGCCTATCTGGACTGGACATTGTCGGGCGACAATGCTTGGCTGCGGTCGATTTGGCCGCAAGTGAAAAAAGCTGTCGAGTTTGCATGGGAACCGGGAGGGTGGGACGCAAGTCGTGACGGCGTGCTGAATGGAGTACAACACAATACTTATGACGTCGAATTCTACGGCCCCAACCCTATGTGCGGAATCTACTACCTGGGCGCGCTGCGAGCCGCAGAGGAGATGGCGCGCAGCTTGGGAGATACCACGTCCGCGGCTCAATACAGAACGCTCTTCGACCGGGGCAGCAAATGGATCGACTCGAACCTCTTCAATGGCGAATTTTATGTCCAAGAGATTCAAGGTCGTCCGGCAGACCAGATAGCCGCCCACCTTCGAGGCGGCATGGGAACTGAAAATACCGAGCAGCCACAGTATCAGGTGGGAAAAGGGTGCCTGATCGATCAATTGATCGGGCAATACCTCTCTCATGTCGCAGGCCTGGGTCCCTTGGTATCCGCGGACCATGTACGCAAAACGTTGGAGTCAATTTATAGATATAACTACAAACGCAGCCTGGAAAACCATGACAATGTCGAGCGGACATTCGCTCTGAACGACGAAGCTGCCATGGTCATCTGCGATTATGGCAGTGCGCCGCGCCCCCGCGTGCCGTTTCCATATTTCGCCGAAGTTATGACCGGCTTTGAACACTCAACGGCCGCACTCATGATCTACTCCGGGATGGTAAGCGAGGGCGTCGAGTGCATCCATAATATCCGCGCAAGATACGACGGTGAAAAGCGCAATCCATGGGATGAGGCCGAATGCGGCCACCATTATGCGCGAGCGATGGCCTCCTGGACAAGCGTCGTGGCACTCAGCGGATTTCAATATGACGGCGAAGAGGCATCCGTGGTCGCGGCCCCGCGAGTTCCGCATGCCACGTTCGACTGCCTTTGGGCGACAGCGACAGGTTGGGGAAGCTTTTCCTATCGTGGCTCCCGCTTCACGATACACGTACTGGCCGGTTCCCTTCCCTGCCGCTCGTGCGAAATTACCGGAGCCGGATCCTCCGCTTCCGCGCGAAGGAACGGAAACCTATACTCCCATTCGATGGAACGGCGGGGTGGAAACTCGATCTTGCGATTCGACAAGCCGCTGCTCTTAGCCGAAGGTGACGAGCTGCAAATCGAGTTTAAGGCATGATCTCTGACTTGAAGCCCTGGATTGTCATGGTCGGCGGCTTTCTTGGCTCGGGAAAGACCACTTTGATCCTGGCCGCGGCTGCGGAGCTTGAGCAGCGCGGAATTCGCAGCGCGATCATCCTGAACGATCAGGGGGAAGCACTGGTAGATACAAGCTTTGGCACTCTGAACGGAAGAGATTCGGGAGAGGTTACAGGCGGATGTTTTTGCTGCAAGCTCTCCGACCTGCTTCGCGTGATGGGAGAGCTACGGGCTCACTCACCTCAGGTTATCTTTGCTGAGCCGGTGGGCAGTTGCACGGACATCTCCGCCACAACCCTCAGGCCGCTTCTGGAGTATAGCGACCAATACCGGCTGGCGCCTTTCACCGTCCTGGTAGATCCAGGGAGAGCGAACGAATTGCTTCGCGCGGATGCTGACGCGAATCTGAGCTTCCTCTTCGACAAGCAATTGCAGGAAGCCGATCTAGTATGTTTTACCAAGTCCGATTTGTATCCGGTGGCTCCGGAGATAGCGGCACAGCATACACGGCAGATAAGCGCCAGAACAGGACAGGGAGTTAGTGCATGGCTGGACGAGATATTCTCCGGCCAGCTAACCCCGGCTAACCGGATACTGGAGATCGATTATGAGCAATACGCACGCGCTGAAGCAGCTTTGGCGTGGCTTAATCTCCAGGTAAACATCAAGCTCAAAGTCCCGCGTTCGCCGGCCATGGTTTTAGGACCTCTGCTGGATAGGCTCGATGCACATTTCGCCGCGGCGGATATTTCCATCGTGCATCTTAAGGCAATCATCGACTCCCCGACAGGATTTTTGAAGGCGGCGATGTGCGCGAATGGACAGCAGCCGGAGGTGGAGGGCGCGGTTGATGCATCTCCAGCTTCCAGGCATGACCTGCTCTTAAATCTTCGTGCTCTTGGTCCGGCGTCGCGGGTGCGCGGAATCGTGGAAGAAGAACTTGGTAAACTCAACGCCGAACTAATCGGCTTGCACATCGATTGCTTTCATCCGGCGGCTCCCAAACCGGAGCGCCGCCTTGCGGGTTGAGAATGGTCATCTAGGAAGACCGTTTCTAGTGCAGAGCCGGGTGCCCCCAGGCTCGCGCAGCTAGCCTGGGTCTTGACTATAGGCAATCCTTCGCACAGATTTGTGGAATCCCATATCTGACGCAAAGAACGCGTCAGATATGGGGCACCCGGAGTTGTAGTCATTTCAATGCTCTGTGGTGGATTTCAAAAGAAGAGGATGAATGCGAAAAGTAATTGGACACTTACTGCGGTGGCTGCCTCTGCTTTGCCTGGTTTCTCCGGCAGTGGGGCAGATCGAGCACCCAACGCCGTCTGTCAGCATCGACTGGACCAAGACAGTGATGGTCTCGCGCTCAACGCCGACGCTCCAGGTCGTGGTCAATCCCATGCTGCGCCGAGGCGCGTCGATGCATGACGGCAGCTTCTCCGCACTCAAGTCTCTGGGTGCGAATTACGTCCGCTACGTACCATGGTTACCGTACCCAAAGCTGGCTGTCGCAGAACTCGAGCCTCCCACACCAGAGAAGACGTCCTGGGATTTCTCGCTCATCGATCCCATGACCAAGGACTTTTTCGCCGCGACTGAAGGCCACCAGGTAATCCTCAATTTCAGCACTATTCCGGCGTGGATGTTCAAGACCGATAAGCCTGTTACCTATCCTTCCGACCCCAATCAAGTGGATTGGCATTACACCCAGGGCACACAACTCAAAGACCCATCCGGGAAGCAGTTAGGCGACTACTATAGCCGCCTGGTGAGCTGGTATGTAAAGGGAGGCTTTACCGATGAGAACGGAAAGCAGCATCACTCCGGTTATCACTATTCCATCCCCATCTGGGAGGTGCTGAACGAGGTGGAGTTCGAGCACAAGACGACTCCGCAGCAATACACCGCGCGTTACGACGCCATAGTATCCGCTATTCATCGCGTCAGCCCAAAAACCAAGTTCATGGCGTTAGCGTTGGCGATGCCCTCCAGCGATCCGATCGAGTGGTACGATTACTTTCTCAATCCGGCGAACCATAAACCCGGAGTTCCGATCGACTACGTCTCCTATCACTTCTATGCCTCACCGACGCTCGGCCAGGGACTGAATGAGTGGCAATACACCTTCTTCGATCAGGCGGACCGCTTCATAACCACGACCCGCTTCATCGAATCGATTCGCAAGCGGCTCTCGCCGGCAACCAAGACAGATACCGATGAACTGGGAGTTATCCTGCCGTTGGACAACGAGCCGGTGTCGAAACGTCCTTGGCCGATTCCGAAGGCATACTGGAACGCCGCCGGTTCGCTGTATGCCTATCTGTATATCAATCTGGCCCGGGAAGGCATCGAGGTGGTCGGCGAGTCGCAGTTGGTCGGCTATCCGTCACAGTTCCCCAGCGTGTCGATGATGGACTGGGAGAGTAACAAGCCCAACGCGCGGTATTGGGTGCTGAAGCTCCTCAAGGATAACTTCGGCCCCGGGGACAAGCTGGTGGAGACCAGCGTGAAACCTTCCCCGGATATCGAGGCCCAGGCATTCGCGACTGCATCGGGCAGAAAGCTTCTGCTGCTGAATAAGAGAAATCGTGCTATCGACGTGAGCCTTCCGGGAAAGCCGGCAGCGTTGCAACTGGCAACCGTAGATGAAGCGACGGGCGAATCGGGCGCGCGGGGTTCGCGGCAGACCGGCCAGGTAGTTCACCTTGCTCCATTCGCGGTGACGGTGGTTCGCTGGCCTTGAGGGTGCCCCGCCATTTGTGGTCTCCCACCCTTCGCACGGAACAGCACCGTGCGAAGGATGGGGCACCCAGGCGGGGTGGATTGGTAACAGCGCTGCGAATGCGAAAAGCAGATTCCCTTCGGGAATGACAGAAAGAACAGCAACTGCGGTGTTGCAACCGCGAACAAGCTCCTCCTTCAACCAATCCTGGGTGCCCCACGTCCGGATTCTCGGACGTGGGATTCCGCAAATCTCTAAAGGTCTAGCGCTGGCGAGCCAGGACTAACGTGATGTCGTCCGGCTGCTCCTGTTGGCCGATCCATGTTTGCAGCGAATGCAATACCTGTCCGGAGATGGCAGCCAAAGGAAGATGATGGTTGCGGCGGACGACGTCCACCAATCGCTCCTCGCTGAATTCGCCAAACTCATTCTCGGGCTCAGTAACCCCGTCGCTGTAAGCGATGAGCAGATCGCCGGCTTCGAGCTTGATGGAATCCTGTTCATAGCGCATATCATCCATCAACCCAACCACAGTTCCCCCGCACTTCAGCCGCTTCACCCTCCCATCGGAGCAGAGAACGATCGGAGGCAGATGGCCGCCGTTGGCGTAGGTAAGCCGATTACCCGTCGCTTCAAAATGGGCGAGAAACAAGGTCGCATACTTATCCGGCTGAGTGCTTCGATAGAGCTGGCGGTTGAGCAATTCCAGCAGCTTCCCGGGCGATGCGAACAGGCCGGCGTCTATCTCTTCGAGAAGGCTGGGGCCGCCGCCCTTCGACCCGGCGCGCAGTTTTGCCTCATCCTGCTGCTCGGCGGAGAATTTATAGGCCCGGATCGCGGATTGAAGTGTGGCCATCAATAGCGCCGCGGAGATCCCCTTGCCGCTGATGTCGCCCAGAGCGAGAAAGAGCTGGGTCTCCCCCAGGACCAGGAAATCGTAGTAATCCCCGCCAACGGTAAGAGCCGGACGGCAGGCGCCATGCACCTCGAGGGCCGGCAAAGAGACGTCGGCCGGCGGGAAAAGACTCTCCTGGACCTCGTGTGCAATCGACAGTTCATCCTGCATCCGCTGCTTTTCACGCTGCTCCACGAGCAATCTATCCAGCGATCCGGCCATGCGGTTGAATGATTCGCTCAGCGCGCCCAGTTGATCGTGCCGCTTTACGGCGATTCTGTGTTGCAGATCGCCGCTATCGATTTCCATGGTCGCGTTATAGAGATCGTGAATGGATGTAGTAATGGTCTGGTTGAGCCGGATCGCCATGTAGAATGCGATCGATTCCAGCAGGCAAAAGAAGATTGCGATGCCAATCAAAACCTGGCGGAAGAGGCTTCCCTCGTGGAGGGAGCTGGTAAAGAGACGATCGTAAAGCAGCCCAGGCCGCGAAACGACGCCTAGCATGACGGGCGGGGAGGGCGGCCTTCCGGTTTGCCAGTCCACGGTTTTGAGCAAGGTCGCGAATGACACAGGAAGATCGAAGAAACCCTTGGGCGGCGGAAGCACCCCCCCGGAGATGGTTTTAAACTCCTCTTCATTGCGCGCGCCTTTCCTCCACGCATCCGGGCCGCGGGCAGGCTCGTGGATTTGAAGGACATTGATATCGCCCAGATTCGCGCCCAGCCGGTCCAGAGTACCTTTGTCGACGGGCAAACTGGCGACAAGCGTGGCGGTATGGTGGCCCACAGCAGCTCTTTCGATGACACGCAGGTAGAGTCTGGGCCCATCGACGACGACCGCCTCAAATCCATTCGGCCCGGCGGAGGAGGCGACCCAGGCGGGCAGCATCTCTATCGGCACCTCGTCTTCCGCTCCTTGGTCGAGTTTGAGTTTCCTGCCGTTTTCAAAGGCGGCTAGCCGCGGAGGAGCGTCTTCGATGGTGCGGACTTCCCTTTGATAGACGGGCAGATGAATCAGCGGCGCCTTGGGATTTGCGGCCAAAGCTTGAGCGACATGGAGAGCTAACTCCCGGTCTGCCACGCTCAGTTGAACCAGCTCGGACTGAAAGGCGGAGATGGCCGAGAAGGTAGCGAACTGGCCGGAGAAGACATAGGCGACGAACCCCGCCAATGTGGCAAAGAGAACCAGCGGCGCCAGCCCCATTAACAAGTAAGTGACAATCAGGCGGTTGCGGACTTTCCACAACAGGCGGCCGAAGACCCAGCGAAAGAACAGGATGAGACTGAAAACCAGCAGCGGGAGGAGAGTGAGCCAGCGTAAGACCTGAAAGCCCTCGCCTGCTCTGCCGGGAAGCAAGCCGGCGCACAAGAAGGCCAGGTACGCAGCAAATAGCCAGAAGGCTCCGCGATGCACCACTCCGCTCGGCGGCTCTCGCCGAAAAATGGCGAAGACGCGGGCTTCGAAGTTCTTGAAAATGCCGCCCATCTAAGTTGGAAGTGTAACGCGCCTGGGCATGCGCGTGCCGGGTGGCGCGCCGGATGGGGGACCGCAACTCTTAATGCTATTCCGCCGCCTGCAGCTCCCGCTGGGCGCGTTCGATGTCGGCCAGACGCGCCAGCCGCAGAGTATATCGCGAGGCCGAGAAATGCGCCCCGGCGAGCAGAAGCAACCCGCTCAGGAAGGCCCACATCATCAGACTGACAGAGATCGAGAATGGGCCATAGACAGAACGGAAATCGAGCCACGGCAGCAGCCAGATATAGACCATCTTGGCAACCTCCCAGAGCAGGCCAACAACGATGGCGGTAGGCAACACCGCGCCCACAGGAAGCTTGCGGTTGGGGAGAATCCAATAGACGAGAAAGAACAGGAGAATGCTGGTAATCGCCGCCGAAATCTGCAGCGACCAATGGGCCGTCAAGCTATAGGCAAAATTATGGGTATGGGCGAAAAAGAGGAAGTTCAGGAGCGCGTTCTGAGCCGCGGTAAGGGCAACGCTGATCATGGCGAGCAGGCCGATTAAAACCGCCAAGCCGAAAGAGATCAGTTGATTCCTCCAATAAGAGCGGTTTTTTTCGACTCTCCAAACCCGGTTCAAGGCGGTTTCCAGGGGCAGAAAGACGCCGGTCGAGGAGATCATCAGCATGACCAGGGACGCCGCCTGCACTCCATGGCGCGCATGCGCGACCAGGGTCAGATTTTTCACCACGAAGTTTTGCCCCGCAGGCAGGAAGTACCGGACCATATCGGCCACCACGCGCTCCATCTCGCGGGAGTGAAAGATCAGCCGCGTAACCATAAACATCATGACGATAAAGGGGCAGAGGGATAGAATGGCGTTGGCCGCGACGCTAAATGCATAGGTATGTACTTCCGTCTGTGTCAGATAGCGCGCCAGTGAGAGGGCCTGGCCAGCCATGCTTGAAGATGCGGAGAGAGCCGCCGGCGGGGCCGCCGCCCTCAAACAGGGTACTTCTTTCGCGATCGGCAAAACAGGCGTAATGGGCATAGGGGATGTGATGCGATCCTAGCAAAGCCGTAGCAGAAAACCATGCCTAACTGGGGATGAGCGGATGGCGCTTAACTCCGCGGCCGCTCCTACTTTGGTAACTGGCGAGGGTGTGATGTCCGATGAAATTTTTTCTTGCACTGGTAAACATTTCCTGCCATAACAGTGAGCACGATAGACCTTGGGGAGTTTGCTGGTGGTGATGCACTCGGAAGGCCGTTTTCCAATCTATTGGTATCGCGGTTCTCATCAGCATGCATAAGAGCATGAGAATCACGGCAGTTTTTATGGGGAGGAGTTGGCGTGAGAGAACACGGTGTTGTGAAATGGTTCAATGGAGCTAAGGGTTATGGGTTCATTCAGCGATCCACGGGGGAGGACGTTTTCGTCCACTTCTCCTCTATCCAGGAAAATGGTTATCGGACGCTGAACGAGGGTGAAGCGGTGGAGTTTGAATGCCAGCAGGGTCCCAAGGGCCTCAATGCGACAAATGTGATGCGCAGCGCCTAGGGCATCGCATAATCAGCATTGCGTAATCTTAGAGCGTTGCGTAATTCTCAAATATTGTGAGAGACATGGGTAGACGGCTCACTGCTCTGCAACTGGCGGATAGCCCATTGCGCAGCTTCAGCAAGCACCGGATCTTGAGCTGCTGACCACTCGCGCAGCTTGGGTAGGAAGCGCAGCAGACCGCTATTGCCCATAGCGATCGCGACGTTGCGCAGCAAGCCGGATAGCTTGGCGCGGCTGAGCGGAGAATGCCTGAAGAGGCGGCCGAAGCTCTCACTATCCAATTCGCCGAGCCAATCCAGAGCCGGATTTACCAACTCCGGTCGAACCGCCAGTTCCGGGTCCTTGCTGGCTGGAGCTTTGCGATTCCATGGACAGACGTCCTGACAAATGTCACAGCCAAAAACCTGCCGGCCCATCGGCGAGCGCAATCGTTCCGGGATGGCACCCCGTTTCTCGATGGTAAGATAAGCGATGCACAGGCTGGCATCCATCCGATACGGAGCAACCAGAGCGCCGGTGGGACAGGCATCGATGCATCTTGTACAGCTTCCGCAACGGTCGGAGGCAACCGTCAGCGTTCGCCCCGGAGCAAGCTCGAAGCTGGTAGGAATCACTCCCAAAAAGAACCAGGATCCCAGCTCCTGATTGAGCATGCAGGTATTCTTGCCTATCCAGCCGATTCCCGCATACTTGGCGTAGACCCGTTCCACTACCGGGCCGGTATCGACGTAGCAGCGGGATTCAAACGGACCTAACGCTTGCTTGAGCGCCTGTTCGAGCCGCTTGAGGCGAGCAAGTAAAACCGTGTGATAATCGCTGGGCGGCGGAGAGCCGGGTATTGCGGCCTCGGGATCACTCGCCGCCGGCTCAAAGCCCGTCCAGGCATAGCGGGCGATCCACCCAGCGCCTGCGGCCGCCGGATCGATCGATCTCACGGCATCGGCCTGGTAGTTGGCGGCACAGACGATCACGGATCTCGCCCAGGGGAACGGGATGCGCAAGGAGGACCGCAGCAGACGATTCTCCTGGTCGCGGCGCTTGAGGTACTCCATCTCTCCCGCATACCCACAGGCGATCCATGGCATGAATTCGTCTAGTTCGGGGTAGCCTGCCTCATCCGTCGCTGGAACCGGAGCGATTCCCGCCGTAGAGAATCCGGCCTCACGCGCCAGAGTGGCGATAGTCTCATCTATGTCACGCAGGCTCATGGCTAAAACCCATCCTCTTTGAGGTAAAGTGTTACATGTACGGCGGGATGGAGAATAGGGATCCGGGTGAGGATTTGTGGTTTCCCACCTCTGGCGCAATGAGCAGGCCAGATATGGGGCACCCGGAGTAGTAGTTAGAATCTCCAAATAGGAATCTTGTAACACCTTGTGGAAGCCCTCGAGGGAAAAATGGCGTTGGAGCGTCCTGTGGTGAGCGTCGTCGTTCCTTGCTACAACGAGGAAGAGGTGCTCGACGAGTGCCATTCCCAGCTCAGCGCGGTTCTCGAAGCCGAGTGCGGCGAGGACTACGAGATTATCTACGTTAACGATGGCTCCAAAGACCGCACGGAGGAGATTCTGCGATCGATTCATGCAGTCTCCGGACGGGTACGAGCGCTGATGTTGTCGAGGAACTTCGGGCACCAGGCAGCGGTGACAGCCGGCCTGGCCGCGGCCACCGGCCAATGCGCCGTCATCATCGATGCCGACCTGCAGGATCCGCCGTCACTGATTCCACAAATGCTCGACCGTTGGCGGGAGGGCTATCACGTGGTCTATGGTATCCGCGAATCGCGAGTGGGCGAGAGTAGCTTCAAGCTGTGGACCGCTCAGCTCTTCTACCGCTTGATCAACCGTCTCTCGGATGTGGAGATTCCGCTGGACACCGGCGACTTCCGCCTGTTGGACAGGCGGGCTCTGGATGCCATGCTGGCCATGCCGGAGCGGCACCGCCTGCTGCGCGGCATGTCCAGTTGGATCGGCTTCCGCCAATTCGGATTAAAGTATGCGCGCTCTGCCCGCTTCGCGGGGGTCACCAAGTATCCGCTGGGCAAAATGCTGAACCTGGCGCTGGATGGGATTTTTTCATTCTCTACCGTCCCGCTGCGCTTTGTGACCATTCTGGGAGTGATTACCGCGGCGGCTGCGGCGATAGGCATTCTCTATTCTTTGGTCGTCCGCATCTTCACTCCCCACTGGGTAGCAGGTTGGGCGACGCTCATCCTCGCCGTCCTCTTCATGGGCGGGGTGGAAATGTTTTGCTTCGGCATCCTGGGCGAATACATTGGACGCATCTATACGGAGATCAAGCAGCGTCCACTCTTCCTGGTCCGCGAAGTGCTTGAGAGAAGCCAGGAAAAACAAAGCGCCGGCAAGCAGATCAACAGTTTTGCCTAGGCTTCAGCACGATTTCGAGGTTTTACTAGTTTTAGAATCCATACACGTCTGGTGGAAGCCCCCGCATTCATGCGGGGGAAGGAGCGCTTCAGTACTCCGGGAAAAGTTTGATCTTAAATGATGCGCTTTAGCGCTGGCCTAGGTGACATCCAGGGCTAAAGCCCATTTTAAGATCGAACGCTTTCCGCTGGACTGAAGTCCAGCTTCCCCCTGCTAAAGCAGGGGGGCTTCCACCAGAACTCTTCTACAAAGTTTTCCGCAGCTATGTCATATACACCGCCAAGGAAACAACCCGCGGAATGAGCACCATCGAAAGCCGGTCCCGGCTTAACTCTCTTCTTTTTGCCTCTCTGGTGATCGCTTTCTGCGCCTGGGCGCTTTCCCTGCCCCTGTTCCCTACTCAGGACGGTCCTATTCATAAGTATTACGTGCACGTGATCGCGTCGCTGCTCTCCGGTTCGCACGCCTACGGCAGCTATGTAATCCGGCATCCTTTCCCTCCCTATGCGATCCATTACGCGCTACTGCTCGAGCTGACCAGGTTTCTCTCCTTCGACCTCGCAGAGAAGATCTTCGTCTGTCTCATTTTTGTGCTGACGGCATACGGTTTTCGCTATTGCGCCCGCTCTCTCGGCCCCAGCGGCGATCTGCTTTCGCTGTGTATGGTTCCCCTGGTTCTGCATTGGTCCCTGATGATGGGCTTTTTGAATTACTCGCTGGCCGTGGGGCTGTTTTTTCTGGCCGCGGGACTGTGGACCAGGGCAGCGGAAGGCAACACCCGGCTGTGGCTGTTATTTGTAATTGTCATCGTCGTTTTAACGCTGACCCATCCCGTTCCTCTGCTTCTCGTGATTGCTTTCTGCGGGCTGGACTTGATCCTTCGTGTGCTTCAGGATCGCGCCCGCTCAGGCAGGGATTTCAGCCTCAGAAACTATCGCTGGCAGACCGCCGCCGTGTTCGCCGCCTGCCTCAGCTTTCTTTATCCGCTCGCCAGCGCCGACCGTTCGCGGTCGGTTTCAAACCTGCAGGGCACGGCTCTGCACCGAGACACCCTCTTCGGCAACCTGCTGCTTGCCGGCATCTCTCCGTTTGACACGCGTTCGCGAAGCCTGCTCATCAATTTTTACCGCTTGGGCTTGTATGCGATTCTTATTGGTTGCATGGGGCTGGCGGCGTCCTCTCTGCTGGCCCGCTGGCGGTCCCGGCAGTTGCGCTCCAGCGATACCATGCTCTTCGGCTCGCTGGCCCTGCTTCTGGCCATCCCCATCCTGCCGCCGTCCATGAACGGCTCCGACTATTTCGCGGCGCGGTTGATGATTTTTCCCTGGCTGGGAGCGATCGCCGCCGCCAGCGGGTACTCCTCCCCGCAGCGCCTGCGGCGGGTTGCTCCGATCTTCGCCTTAGCCATGGCTGCGGTCACCCTGCTGTCGGCTGAAATCTTCATCAGGCCGGTCTCGCACCAGCTGGCGGCACTCGAGGCCCAGCCGCTGCCGGACCACGCGCGTGGCTTGGCCATTCTCGACCCGGCGATGCTCAAGGCTGTGCGCCGGGAACACCAACTGGGATTCAATCCCTACGTATGGAGCGGCGTTCTTCCCTTCCTGCATGAGGATGACGTCATGCTCAACAGCCCTTGGCTGGACCTCACAATCATGCCGTTGAAGGCCGCACCCGGCGCCGGGCTGCTGGTGAATGCAATGAAATCACCGGATGAAGCGGAGCGCCTGATCAATGGCAATATCAATCTCGCCCGCCTTCCCCAGGGAATACGCGCGCCGCTGCTCGCTTCGACCAACTTCATGCTCTTCGTCGCGACTCCGGCAGACATTCGCGGGGGAGTGACGCCCTTGACAGATACAACAGATACAGATGCAGGTACATATGACGCCCCTCGATACGCCTGCGCCACCCATGGATGGTATCTGGTGTGTAGCGCGACAAACAGCTCCCAATAATAAGAGCGGGCATCAGGCTCACTTGCGGAAGATTTGGCTTTTGCGGTACTCGGGTTTTTAACGATCAAGTTAACGGTATAGTATAGGGATTTTGGGTTTGCGGCTTTAGGATTTGATGGAGAGTGACTCATGCAGAGACGGGAGTTTTGCAAATTCATCGGAGCCGCGGCCGGCGCTGCCGCTTTTCCTGCGATAGCCCAGGTAAGCGGAGTAACACCGCCGCGGGAAGCCGCCGGCATTGACGCGCTGAGCGAGGATTATGCGAAATTCTGCGCGACGCCGGCCAACCAGAGGGTCTTTTACGCGTTGACCGGCGGCCAGATTGTAAAGCAAAGCCTGGATGAAGCGGCCTGGCATCCGACGGCCTGGGGCAAGCCTCCAAGTCTGCCTATTCCCGGCGGTTCCTGGGACGGTGTGCCGATGGATTCTCCCATTCCCGCTTTGGGCGGAGAGGGTCCCTATAAACCCACATGGGATTCACTGCTGCAATATGAGGCGCCGGAGTGGTATCGCGACGCCAAATTCGGCATCTGGGCGCACTGGAGTCCGCAATGCGTGCCTGAAGCCGGCGACTGGTATGCGCGCAATATGTACATGCAGGATTCAAAACAGTATAAGGATCAATTGCAATACTATGGACCTCCCTCCCGGTTTGGCTATAAGGACCTCTGCCCGCAATGGACGCTGCTCAACTGGCAACCGGGAGAGTTGATTCAGCGCTACAAGAAGGCCGGCGCCAAATTGTTTATCGCGCTGGCCAATCATCATGATGGCTTCGACGCCTGGAACTCCGCTCACCAGCCATGGAACGCCGTCAACATCGGGCCCCATAGGGACGTCATGGGTGAGTGGGCAGCGGCCGCTCGCAGCCAGGGTTTGCGCTTCGGCGTCACGGTACACCAGGCACGCAACTGGTGGTGGTTTCAAACATCGCATGACGCGGATAAATCCGGACCGTTGGCGGGCGTGCCCTACGATGGCCGGTTGACGGAAGCCGATGGTAAAGGCCAGTGGTGGCAGGGATTCGATCCACAGCGGCTTTATGGGCCCAAGCACCCTTATGACGCGCTGCCTGACATCTCCTATGTAAAGAACTTTTACGATCGCACCCGCGATCTGATCGACCAGCACGACCCGGACCTGCTTTATTTCGATAATCCGCTCTTTCCCCTGGGCTGGGGGGGCATGAACATCGGGTCCTATTTCTATAACCACAACCTGAAAACCCACGGCGGCAAAATAGAGGGCGTCATCAACATTAAAAATGTGCCCGACCATCTGGCCAAATCCGTGGTCGCCGATTATGAGCGCGGCATCACCAATCAGATCATGCCCTATGCATGGCAGTCGGAGACCTGTATCGGCCAATGGCACTATAATCGCAGCCTGTTTAATCAGCCCGGAGAATACGGCGGCTACATGAATCCACGCGACATCATTCACTGGATGATCGACGCGGTAAGCAAGAACGGCACGTTTATCCTGAACATTCCGGGCAGGCCCGATGGAACCATCGACAACAAGGAAATCGCCTTTCTCGACCAGATGACTGCCTGGATGGAGGTGAATGGCGATGCGATTTATGCGACCCGGCCGTGGAAGATCTTTGGCGAAGGACCAGACATGGTAAAGAGCGGGTCCTTTCAGGGCGGAAGCGTGAGTAAGCTGGGAGCGAAAGATATCCGGTTTACTCGCAATAAAGCAAATACCGCAGTCTATGCGATTGTCCTGGGGTGGCCGGCGGATGCATTTATGGTGCAGTCGCTGGGTACTGACGCGGCCACGCGGCCAGGGAAGATCGCGCAGGTTCAACTGCTGGGCACGGAGGAAAAGCTGAACTGGAAGCAAGGCGCCGCGGGGCTGCGTGTGGAGTTGCCAAAACATTATCACCCGCAAACGGACTACGCGGCATCGCTCAAGATCTCTCTGGCTTGACCTGATTTGTCATCTCGACCGGAGCGTTCATGGGACTGCGGCCCACCCAAGGGGATGAAAATCGGGTTGAGGAAGGCTGGGTTGGCAACTACACCTAACTTTGTCATCTCGACCGGAGCGAAGCGAAGTGGAGAGATCTGCGGTTTCCCACATCTGAGTGAGAGTAAAGCGGAGTAAAGGAGATCCGCGGTTAGGTATCCACAAACCGCGGATCTCTCCACTTCGCTACGCTCTCTCGAAAATCATCCTGCAAACCTGGGTGCCCCTATCTGGCGCGCTCTTTGCGCCAGATGTGGGAAAACCGCAGATCTCTCCACTACGCTGCGCTCCGGTCGAGATGACAAAGTTAGGTGTAGTGGCCAACCAAGCCTTCCTCAACCCGATTTTCATTCCCTTGGGTGGGCCGCAGGCCCATGTACACTCCGGTCGAGATGACAAGGTTATGGTAGTGGCTAGAAACTGATCCTCGGGGGTTCCCCCCAGGTCCCAGAATCGGGACTGGGGCACCCTGGATCTGTTGTCTATGTTTGAGGAATCGCAGTCCCTAAGCTTGAAACTGCCGCAGATGATGGTCCAGATGCTGATACATCAATGCCGACCATTCCACCGGAGTTAGCGGCCCGAAAAAGAAGTGTGGATGCTTGGTGCACATCTCGGGCCCACCCGCCGCAAAGCGGTCGATCGACCCGAGCAGCCGTTGCCTCTCCACCACGAAGTCCCGTTCATCCGTTATCAGGCAGCTCTTTTCGGTCGTCGAATTGCGGCGCATTGGTGTCTCGTTCACGATCATCGACTTCTTCGCCAACCGCCCGACCAGCCGCCCAATCAGTATTCGGCGCGGAAATACCTTCCCCATCGCCATCTCGAACGCCGCCGAGCAATGGGCCAGCACCTGCGCGGAGTTCATCTTTCCCCACTGGCGCTCGCTATCCGGCCTCAATTGCGCTATCCGCTGCTTCACTTCGTCCGACGCCGCCGCTTCAAAGAGATTTTTCATCAGGCGCTCTCCGTCATGAGTAAGTCGAACAACCTTACTCGAGATCGACAGCGCAGGAAACAAATTCTCTAAAATTCCGCGTGAACGCTCCGGCCCCTCCAGGCTTTTCTTTCTGCTGCCTTTCTTACTTCCAGAGACTCATGCGCTGCGCAGGTGACGATAGCGGCGAATCAAAGTGTTGGTCGAGCTGTCGTGATTCAGAGTGGGCTCGGATTTGCTCTCCAGTTCAGGGATGATTCGCACGGCTAGCTGCTTGCCCAGTTCGACGCCCCATTGGTCAAAGGAATCAATGTCCCAGACAACACCCTGGGTGAAGACGTTGTGCTCATAGAGGGCAACCAGCGCGCCCAGAGTCCGCGGGGTCAGCTTCGCGGCCAAAATGAGATTGGTGGGACGATTGCCCTCGCAGACGCGAAACGCCGTCTGGAAAGCGGGCGATCCCTCCGCCTCCAGTTGCTCCGCCGTCTTGCCGAAGGCCAAAGCTTCGGCCTGGGCGAAGAGATTGGCCATGAGCAGATCGTGCTGATGAGTATAGGAACTGAGGGGATGGCAAAAACCGATAAAGTCGCACGGGATGAGCTTGGTCCCCTGATGGATGAGTTGATAGAAGGAGTGCTGGCCATCGGTTCCCGGCTCGCCCCAGATAATCGGCCCTGTCTGATAGTCGACATGACGCCCTTCCAGATCGACATGCTTGCCGTTGCTTTCCATCTCCAGTTGCTGAAGGTAGGCGGCAAAGCGCTTCAGGTTATCTGCATACGGCATTACGCCCACCGTCTGAGCCCCGAAGAAGTTGTTGTACCAGACGGTCAACAGACCCATAAGAACGGGCAGATTCTTTTCTAGCGGCGCGGTGCGGAAGTGCTCATCGATATCGCGGAAGCCGGCCAGCAGCTCCTTGAAATTGTTTACGCCGATGGCCAGCATGGTGGAGAGTCCGATGGCCGAATCCATAGAGTAGCGGCCGCCGACCCAATCCCAGAAGCCAAACATGTTCGCGGTGTCGATGCCGAACTTGGCCACTCCTTCGGCGTTGGTCGAAACGGCCACGAAGTGCTTGCCCACTGCATCTTCGCTCTTCAGCGCATCGACAATCCATTGCCGCGCGGTGGCGGCATTGGCCATGGTCTCAAGCGTGGTGAAGGTCTTCGAGGAGATGATGAACAGCGTCCTTTCAGGATCGAGGTCATGGGTAGCTTCAGCGAATGCGGCCCCATCCACGTTTGCCACGAAACGGAAATTCATCTCTCGCCGGGTAAATCCGCGAAGAGCGTCGAAAGCCATCTCTGGACCGAGATAAGATCCGCCGATACCGATGTTGATGACATTTTTGATGCGCTTGCCGGTATGACCCTTCCATTTGCCCGTGCGCACGCGGTTGGCAAACTCCGCCATTTTATCCAGCACCTTGTGCACTTCGGGAACGACATCTTCGCCATCCACTTTGATGACGGCCTTGCGAGGAGCGCGCAGCGCGACGTGCAGAACCGCGCGCCGCTCGGTGATATTGATCTTCTCGCCTGAGAACATCGCATCGCGGCGCTCTTCGACTCCGCGCTCCCTGGCCAACTCAACCAACAATCGCATGGTCTCATCGGTGACGCGGTTCTTCGAATAGTCGAGATAAAGTCCCGCGGCTTCGGCGGTAAGCCTTTCGCCCCGCGCAGGATCCCCCGCAAAGAGCTGCTTCAGCTCAGCATCCTTGACGGATTCATAATGCGCCGCCAAGGCTTGCCAGGCAGCGGTCGCCAGCAGTGGTTTTCCGGTTGCTTCCAATTGAGCCATTTTCGTCTCCTTACGCTATCGTGGCGCTTCACAATCTTCAGCGCAAGCTCAGCTTCTCTACCAGCGGCAGGTCGCGCGACGAAGCACCCACCATGATGGCATACTCACCCGGCGTCAGCTTCCAAGCGTCCGCCGCCTCATCATAGACGGAGAGATCTCGAGCATCGACGGCGACTTTCACTTCCTTGCTCGCTCCCGCATCCAGATGCACCTTGCTCCAGCCGATCAGGCGCTTGGGCGGCTCGCCCGCGCTGGCGGGCAGCCCGGCGTAGACCTCCGCAATCTCCTCACCGGCGCGGCTGCCGGTGTTCTTCACCTGGAAGCTGACGGTCATGTCCCGGCCTTGCGCTAAGGCTCCCGGGTCCACCTGGAGATCCCCATAATTGTATGTGGTGTAGGAAAGCCCGTAGCCGAACGGGAACAGCACCGGCTTCTTCTCCGCGTCATACCATTTATAGCCAACTTCCAAGCCGGCGTCATAATGCACGGTAAAGATCAGCTTGCCCGCCGGATTGTTCGCCGTATTGCCGGCGGCCGCCGGCGGCGGCAGGCTCATCTCGGGCTGCGGCATATCGGCTTCGCTGCGGGGAAAGGTAATGGGTAGCTTCGCGCTGGGGTTTACATCGCCGAAGAGGACGTTGGCGACGGCATCCGCTCCCTTGCTGCCCCCATACCAGACTTCAAGTACTCCTTTCACATTGTTCAACCATGGCATGAGCGCGGCCGTGCCTGTTTCCAGCACCACAATGGTCCTCGGATTGGCCTCGGCAACCTGCTCGATCAGCGCATTCTGCTTGCCCGGCAGCGAGAGACTGGGCAGATCCATGTCTTCGCTGGTCCATTGATGCGCGAAGACGATGGCGACCTCCGACTGCTTGGCCAGAGCTGCGGCGGATGCCGGGTCCGCGCCCGAATCAAACCGCACCTGTGCTGCGGGCACCTTCGCGCTCACGGCCTTGAGCGGCGAGGTTGGGAACCAGACATGCGCCTGCCACTTGGCGCTGGGGAATCCTTCCGGATCCACTTGCGCCGAGCCGCCGCCGGAGATCATCCCCGTATCGGCATGCTCGCCGATGATGGCGATGGAGTGAAATTTGGTCCGATCGAGAGGCAGAATGCCGTCTGCATTCTTGAGAAGAACGATGCTGTGCTCCTCGATGCGGCGCGAGGTCTCAAAGCCCGCGTCGACGTCGACCACGGATTTCTGCGCCGGATGATCGATAATGCCGCTGGCAAATTCAGAGCGCAAGATGCGCTGTACGTGCTGGTCCAGCTCGCTCCTTGAGATTTGGCCGGCGATGACCGCCTGCTTAAACGTATCTCCGTAGAAAATAGCGTCGGGCTGTTCTTGATCCAGGCCCGCGGCCGAGGCCTGGAGCGTGCTGTGTGTCGCCCCCCAATCGGAGACCACGAAGCCGGGAAATTGCCAGTCCTTCCTGAGCACATCGGTGAGCAGATACTTGTTCTGGCAGGAGTATTCCCCGTTGACCCCGTTGTAGGCGCACATCACCGCCCCCGGCTTCCCGATCTCGATACCGATCTTAAACGCCAGCAGATCGCTCTCGCGCATGGCGCGTTTGCCGACGATCACGTCGACATGAGTACGCCCGCTCTCTTGATCGTTCATGGCGTAGTGTTTGATATCGCCAATCACATTTTGGGCCTGTTCACACTTGATTCGGTTGCCCACCATGGTCCCGGCAAGGAGCGGGTCCTCTCCCTGATATTCGAAGGTCCTGCCGTTGCGCAGCTCGCGCGTCACATCCACGCCGCCGCCAAGGGTCATGTTGTAGCCTTGGGCGCGCAGCTCGCGTCCGATGAGGGCGCCATAATCGCACGCCGCCTGCGTATCCCAGCTTGCAGCCGAGCCTAGATTGGAAGGCAAGGCGGTAGAGTAGCGCCCATTTTCGCCGCTGCTGCGTACGCCGTATGCCGCGTCGCTCATCTGGATGAGAGGAATGCCCAGGCGGGGTACGCCGAGCACGAAGCCGGCGCCCCCGTTTCCTAAGAACGCAAATGGTCCTGGCTTACCGTGGCCCGGCTGGCCTTGGCCGTGCAGCAGATCGATCTTCTCGTCCAGTGTCAGTTGCTTCAGCACCAGATCGGCGCGTGCGTCGGGCGACAGGCTGGTATTCATCCAGGGAAAGCTGGAGATTTCAGTGGCGCTGGGCGTAGCGCCGGCGGTTGAATAACTGTGCTGGGCAAAGACCTCCGGGAGTAGAAAGAAGCAAATGAAGGCGAAGACCAGGGCAAGGGAGCGGTTGCTTTTTCCGAGGGGCTGTATTTTGAAAATCTTTCCTGGGAACTTCAAAGGCAATTCATCATGATATATTGTCGCCCGCAAGCAATGAGCTGTCCCCCTGTTCGTAGTGATGTCCATAGTGATTGTAGAATCCATACTCTCGCAGTATAAGGTCATAGGTTCATGCCTATTCAGGATCCGGTTCCCGTGGAACACGCATTCGTGCGCAGCGCGACTATTGGCGAGATTGCCCGGCGTGCTCACGTATCCACGGCCTCCGTTTCCCGCGCCCTGAATGGAGAGCCGGGAGTCAGCGATAAGACCGCCCGGCACATTCGCGCGATCGCCGACGATCTTGGCTATTATCCCAGTTCGAGCGCCCGCACCCTGGTGACGGGCCGCAGCCGCACCTTCGGCCTGCTGGTATCGGACATCGTCAATCCATTCTTCGCCGAGCTGTTGCGGGAGTTCGAGGAGGAAGCGGTTCGGCAGCAATACGAGGTGATCGTCGCCAACGTGAACAACGATCCTCGGCGTGTGCAGCAGAGCACCCGGCGCCTGCTCGAGCGCAGAGTGGATGGGGTCGCTTTCATGACGGCGGAACAGTCTCCCCTGAGCGCGGAGCTGCGGCGCAGGCAAATTCCGCTTGTTTTTCTCGAAGGCGAGGGTCCGTCGAGGCACGCCAGCAATATCGCGATGGATGCTTTCAGCGGCATTCAACAGGCGGTGACGCACTTGAAGGATTTAGGGCATAGCAGGATCGGGTATCTTGGCGCGCCTCTTGCGCTGGCTCCCGGCCAGTCGCGAATGAAGGCTTTTTCCGAGGCGGCAAGGAGTTGCGGGCTGAAGCTTTCTCAATCGCTGGTGTCGACCAATAACCAGCCCACCATGGAGGGCGGTCTCCAGGGAATGGCCAAGCTTCTGGAGCAGCCGAACCCGCCTACCGCGATTCTGACCTTCAACGACGCCATGGCATTCGGGGCCATGCGGGCAGCGCGGCGCCTAAATAGAGCCGTGCCCCATGAGCTATCCATCATTGGCTTTGACGATGTTCAGATGGCCGCATATTCCGAGCCTGAGCTCACCACCATCCGCATCTCCCGCTCTGAGCTGGCCAACTTTGCCTTCAATACGCTTCTCAGAATGAGCTGCGAATCGGCACACGGAGAAACCATCCTGGTCAGTACCTCGCTGGTGGTGCGGGCTTCGACAGCTCGTTGCAAAGATGCCCGCAAAGAGCGGTAATTAGCGATTCAGCGTCTCTGGTGCAGAGTCGGGGTCTTTTTCTCCGAGCTATAGCGCTGCGTGATCAACCGCACCTGATTTGTCATCTCGACCGGAGCGCAGCGGAGTGGAGAGATGACAAATTTACGTAGCGGCTAAAGATTTAGGCTAGCGGCTGAAAAAATTTACGGTAGCGCCTAAAAACTGACGCTCAGGCGCCCAGACTGAGTCTCGACACCGCAAAACCCACATCTGACGCAAAGAGCGCCAGATGTGGCCCACCCAAGATTCGTCTTCAATGATCGCTTCGTGGGCCAATTGTTCGCGCTGGAGGTTGAGCAGTGATCGTGTATTGATCTGGAATTTGAAAGAGTGCAGGGTCCGGTTCATTCTGGCGGATATTGACGAGAGCGGTTCGCAACTCCTTTCCCTTGTCAAAATCTGCTCTCACAACCAGCAGTTGTGAGCCAAACTCTTGAGATGACCAAGTCTCGATGAATTGTTTCTTGATGCTTTCCGCCTGGTCCACATCTGGTCCACCAAGGATAGGAGAGCGATCTCCCTGGGTCGAAATCCCTTCGATTGTTTTGAAACCAAGGTCTTGAACGGCCTTGTTGGATCCCGCACGCCAACCCGTAATAAACTGTTCGCCGCGGTGCAGACGTGGAGCTGGTGTGACCCAAGCCGTATAGATGATCTTCGTGGCGCGTGGTTGGCTGGAGTCCATATCCGGAACAGTTTGCTCCATCAATGCGGTCTGAGTCCCTGCTACCGGATCGCAGATTAAAGTAAAAGGATTACCGCCTGTATTCTTCGCCGGGATGCGCTGTATTCGAACTCGCCCGAAGTTATCGCGGGCAACTTCCTCTATCGATTTGCTTCCTGCCGGCGCCTCGCTACCGTCAGCAAGTACCTTCCAGTCTGTAGAGACGATTTCGGCAGAGAATGGCACATGGGCTACGGTGCCGATGAAGAGACCAGCGTTGATTGTGCAGTCAGCATACGCGGGAGGACACATAGACAGTATGGCAAGCCCAAGAGATAGGCCGATCTCGTATTCTGCGATTAGCCAATTCATAACCGGACCTCCTTCGCAGCTCGCTTCAGCGTTGGCCGCGCACCATTTGCAACGTGACCTCCATGTAGCCGGGAGGAACCTCAAAATGCGCTGGGTCGACGCTCTCCGAGGAGAAGTTCGAGGACTGGGTTTGCGACTCCATCAGCACCAGGCTTGACGGTGGAGGAGTAGTTGAGTCTTGAGTGCTCGGCGGCGGATCGGCCTGCTTCTTATGGCCAAAGCCGCCGAACCCTCCCAAACCGCCCAGGCGGCTGCTGATAGCAGAGGCCGCGCCTTGCTTGGCCAGATCGCCGGCGCTGGGCATGGCAGGCGAGGAGTCCGCAGGCAGCGGAGCCTCGGAAGCTGCGGGCAACGGCTGCCCGTTAGTGGTTGTGCCCATCCGCATGACCTGTAGAACAGGCACGCCTTGGACCTTTCCCATCTCCTTGCGCATATCGGAGAGGGCTTGGCCGGCGCCGGGATGCGGGCCCAACAGTTTGGTCATATCGGGGCCGCTGCCGGAGAACACTGTCCCCATCTTCTCCACCATCCGCAGCGAGAAATCGCGCATTTCAGAGTAGCCAGGGATCTCGGGCACAAGCCACATGTCGTTAGTTACCGCCATGCTCCCGGATTGCTGGGTCTTCTGGTCGGTTGCGTTCATCATCAGGGTCATGATCGCCTCGCTGGCGTTCAGGCCGCTGACTTCCTTCTCGGTCCCGGTCTTGCGCACGTGAACGTCGAAACTCATCTTCACGTCGTTCGGTTGCGGCTTGTCCTGAGGAGCGCTGGCTGGCTGCTCAGCCTGCTTTTTCTCGATCTCCTCTTGTGCCTGCTCAAGCTGCGCCTTCATCTGCTCAAAGGTCACAACTGTGTAGGTATGTTTGAGGTTGTCGATGTTGGTGATCGTCTCTTTATCGAGATCGATGATTTCGGTGCTCTCCGGGGAGACGCGAGCCATCCTGTTGCCCTTGAGGAAAACGCTCGACGTGATGGGATCGCCGGCTTTGTGAGCTTGAGAACTGAAGGCGCCGGCCACCTTGAGCAGCCCAAGCATGGAGCCGCCCGTGATTTGGGTTGTTTCCTGATAACTGAAATCGGCGAAGAGAGAAGGCGAAGCGGCCAGAGCGGCCGCCATAAACGTGCAGAGATAGATCTGGGACTTGCGCATCGAGGTCACCTCGGATAAGACAAGAAGTAAACCTGGGGACGCCAAGCTTCCCATCGAAAGGCGGGGAGTAGAGGAAGTGTTGGTGCGCTGGAGTATACTCCGGTCGGCTTGCGCTGGGCAAAAAGGCTAACGTTTTGCCATGGAATTGAGTACCATGGTACATTGGTACACGTGACGGATTCTAAGATGACAGTTGCGGTTGAGCGGATTCAGACCGGAGTCCGTATCGAAAAGAGGCTACTCAAAGTACTTAAGGCAGTCGCCGAACTGAAGGACATGAGTTTGGGTGATTTGCTCGAAGGGATTGTGCTTCATGCCTTTGAAGGCCAGTCCGCATTCTCTCCCCAGACCCTGAAAGAGATCGAGCAATTCAGGAAAATCTATGGCCTGACGCTACGCGCCTCCGATAGTCACCGGTTGAAGGAGCGCAAGTGAAGCGCATTTCGTTTTCGATTCTTGCGTTCGTCATTCTCCTCATGACCGGGCAAATAGGCGCAGCAATGACTCAAACAACGGCTTCACCTCTACACGTCAGCAACAGCTTCCAATTTCTCGTTGGAGCGCCTTTGAGCCGCACAGCGCCACTCTTCGGTCCCGAAGGGGAACGCTGCTGGGCAGGAGAGCACTGGAAACCTGAGTTCCTGTACCCACAGCCAGGAAGCGATGTCCAAGGAGCTGTGTTCACTCTTCAGCACGGTGCCCGCAAGAGCATGTGGGTCAATACGCTCTTCGATGTGGCCGGTGGACGGATGCAGTATGTGTCATTTGTGCCCGGCACACTCGTGTTCACCGTAGACGTACGATTGACCTCTGTGAATCCCTCAATCACCAGAGTGGAAGTGACATATGCCCGCACGGCATTGGACGCGGCGGCAAACGACGAGGTCCAGACCATGGCAATGAGCGACCGCGAGAGTGGACCACACTGGCGGCAAGCAATTGAAAGCTGTCTCGGAGACCATCCCTGACTCTGAAGCCGGGTGCCCCAGGTCCCGATTTTTGGGACCTGGGATTCCACAAATGTCGGTTCGACAGTCCGGCGAGGAGGCTCTCTCATGCTTCAGCAGAAAATTAAGAAATGATCCCTCAGCGGCTAAAGCCGAACCACTTTTCAAGCACTCGCGTACGGCCTGAACAGGCCGTACGCTTCAAAGGCCGGCTGCTTGCACTCCAAGGATTCCGGCTGCTGGTCAGACCAGGCAACGGTCAAATGCCGCTACCCGCTTTTCACCTCATTAGCTGCCGGAGGATGAAATCTCTTTTTGGTCTGCCTTTTCCAGCCGGAGATCCTTGAGGTTGCGCGAGGCCATCACGCTGAAGTCCTGGACATCGTGCAGGGCGAATACCGGGGCGGTTTGTGTCGTTGGCGTTTTAAGGCGGAAGAACTCGGCGCCATTCACGCTGTTCAGGGAGAAGACCGGCCGCGCATCCGGTTGACTCCAGGCAATCTCCACATTCGTAAATTCGATGTTGTTGACATGACGGACGAAAAATCCGCTAGCGGGAATGTCTCCGAACCGGCCCGGTTCAGGATATTCCTGCTCCATCTCAGGCACTACGCGCGACGCCATCTCCTTGGTTCCACCGCCGCGATGCTCCAAATACAGCTCGTTGATCTTCACGTCTTCGATAGGATGACCGGGAATCCCGCTGATGATTCCTCCGCCGCCGAGCCGCGATACTGAGTTATAGCTGACCACGTTGCTGATAATGATCCGTTTCAGCGTGCCCACAGGAACCCCGGCGGGACCCCTCATACGGCTCGCCAGGCGAAGAAACATGGGCGTGTTGGTGCAGTCGCGCATGGTGACGCCGGTAAAGGTAATGTCTTCGAGCAAGGCGCCGTCTACGCTCTCCAGCGCAAGCCCGCCGCAGCCGTCAAAGACGCAATTGGAGATGGTGATGTTCTTGAATCCACCATTCGATTCCGTGCCGCACTTGATGCGGCCGGTGCGCGGCACCTTCACACCCTCCGGCCAGCGTTTCCAGGTACCATCCAGCATGGTTCCCAGCTCGTAGGCGCCGGTGACATAGCAATTGGTTATGGTGAGATTCTCCGTAGCCCTCGCGTAACCCAGAGAGAAGGAGCTCTTAGGACAGATGCCGTCGTCCCACGGCGAGTTGACGCTGCAGTTGGAGACACGCACGTTGCGGCAGCAATCGATATCCATTCCATCCCGGTCGGTATCGATCTTCAGATTGTCGATGGTAAGGTTGTCGACGCCTGTAGCCAGGATGCCGAAGTGCCCGGCCTTCAAGATGGAGAAGTCGCGCAGAATCACGTTATGGCAGTTCTTGAGGGCGATGGTCTTATTACCCATGCCCGGAGTCTCGGCCCGCGGAGCCTCGCGGCCCCCCCGGCTAAGACCCTTGCCCCAAATCATTCCCGGCCCCAGGATGGCGAGGTTCTTGAGTCCTTCGCCCCACATCAGGCTATTGTGCCAGTGATTGTGTCCATAGTCCTGATAATTCTCCCACGGCGTATTGGGCTCGGCAGGATCATAGCAAGCGCCGCTGGGCGCGCCTCCTTCGGGCACGGTGGCGGCGAGAATTGTCGCCCCCTGATCCAGATAAAGCGCGACGTTGCTCTTCAGATGGATGGAGTAGCTGGCATAGACGCCTGGAGGAAAGCGGACCGTTCCTCCGCCGCCGGCGCTGGCAGCTTCGATGGCTTTGTCGATGGCGGCGGTATCGATGGAGGAGCCGTCGCCCTTGGCGCCGTAGAGCCTTACGTCGAATACGGTATTCGTGCCTGCGCCGGGCATGGGCGCGGCCTGCGCATGAGCACCGGGCGAAAGGACCGTACTAGCCGCGGCGCCAGCCATGCCGCCGCCGGCCAGCTTTAGGAATTCTCTGCGAAATATGCTCATGTCTCCCTTTACTTGCCTGAAATTGACAAAGAACATCATACAGTTCAACTGTGGAACTGGTCACACCACTGCAAAAGTTAGCAGCTACACTTAACTTCTACAAATTCTGGGTGCCCCAGGTCCCGATTCTGGGACCTGGAATTCTACAAATCTCGAAAAAGACCCAGGTTAACTTCACGAACCTGGGGCGCCCGCATTCATGCCGATGGATAGAACGCGTCGCAACCGCACTTGATTTGTCATCTCGACCAGAGCGAGGTGGAGTGGAGACAGTTATAAAATAGGGCCGTGCTAACCTTCCAAGTATGAATAGATCGATGGAATGAGTTGAGCGTGGAGATGACGAAACTGGACGAGGAGAAGGCGCAGAGCCAGTTAGCCATGCAAGTGGTTAACCACATCAGGCAACTGATCGAGGCTGGCGAGCTGCGCTCCGGCGACAAGATTCCCGCGGAGCGCGAGTTCGCCAAGACGCTGGGGATCAGCCGGGCCAGCCTGCGGGCCGGCATCGGATTTCTCGCCGCCATGGGAGTGCTCAAGGTGCAGCACGGGGTCGGGACTTTCGTCGCCGCCGGTCCTCCGGCTCTTGGGGCCTCCTCTATCAGCCTGCTCAGCGCGCTGCACGGTTTGCAACCATGGCAGATGTTCGAGGCCCGCAGGGTTCTGGAGAGCAGCCTGGCGGCGCTGGCAGCCGAGCGTTGCAGCCGCCAACACGTCTCCGCGCTCGCCGAAGAGGTCGCCGACATGTATGCCGCGCTCGACGATCCGCGCGAGTATCTTATCCACGACATCCGTTTTCACCGCATTATCGCCGACGCGGCAGGTAATCCCATCCTCGGCGCGTTTATGGAGTCGATTACCGCCGCCCTTTATGACGACCGCTATGAGGCGGTAGAGAAGGCCCTCGATCTCAAGGAGGCTGCGGGGATGCATGGCGCTATATTTCGCGCCATCCGGGCTAAAGACAGCACCCAGGCGAGAATCGCCATGGCGCGCCATCTACAGTTGGCGGAGACCGCGCAATCCAGCGAATCCAGCGAGCCCAGCGAATCCAGGGCCGATGCCGCCGCCCGAAGCAACGGCCACAAGCAAAAACTTCCCCTCAAGGCATCAGCCCTTGAGGAAGGGCGCTTGAAATCCGCGCGCAAAAAAACCGCCCTGCCCAAGCCGCGCAAGCCGCCTGAATTATAGATTTAGAATTTCAGCCGCAGCGCAGCCTGGTTCTGCCGCTAGCGTGGCGGTTTCCCATTGTTTCGCCGGCCCCGGCCCAGGAGCTATGCAGGGTGCGAATCTTGTTCCATGTTGTGGAATTGCAGGATAGAGAAGATTCCGACTGCCGGAACGGACCGGGACGAAAGTGGGAGCGCTCGCGTTGCTTATTCAGCGGTTGGCTGCGGCGCTGAAACGAAGGGCCACTCGCGGCGCGCGTAGGCGCGAAAGATGTAAATGACGGTCCCGGTGAGAACCACTATGCCGGCGAAAAAGATCTCCCGGGCAAAGTTAGGGCGGGCGAAGAGGATATAGAGAAAGCCGGCGATAGCTACCAGCGGAGGCAGAGGGTAGAGCCAGACCCGGAAAGGCCGCTTCAATTCCGGTTGAGTGCGGCGCAGCACCATCAGGCCAATATGTTGCAGCAGGAATTGCAGCAGGATGCGAATCACCACCAGGGCCGCCACCAGATCGATCAGCCGCAGCATGCAGAAGAGCAGCGAAACTCCGGCGAGCACCAGCAGCGAGACGTTCGGAAAATGATGCCGAGGGTGCACGCGGGCGAATATGCGTAAGAAATTGCCATCGACGGCCGCCGCGTAGGGCACCCGTGAGTAAGACAACAGGAGCGCATACACAGACGCAAATGCCGTCCATACCACCAGCAGGGCGATGATCTTTCCCGCCAGCGGCCCATAGACCCGGCTCATCACCACAGCGGCGACGGAGAATCTCGCATCCGCTGTCGATCTGAGTTCCTGCCACGGAACCAGCCCGAGCACGCTGGTATTCAACAGCAGATAGAGAGCCGCCACTAACGCCACCGACCACAGGATCGCTCGTGGGATGGTGCGCCCCGGATCACGCACCTCGCCGCCGAGAAAAGCGATGCTGTATGCGCCCCAATAGTCATAGGTCGCGATTAACATGGCGGCGCCGAGTCCGGTAAGAAATCCTTTGGAGAGATCGAAAGCGCCGGGCGTGAAGCCGAAGGCCTGCTTGGCGTGGAAGTGCAGCAGTCCGGTCACGATCACCGCCAGCAAAGTACCCATCACTCCCAACCACAGCCAGGTAGCCCGGCGGGCGACGCTTTGGATATTGCGATAGAGCAGCGCCGCGGCTAGAGCGCAGCACGCCATCGCCAACAGCGTTGCCGGTCCAAAAATAATTGCCAGATGGAAGACGCCGGCAAAGGGCACAGGAATTGGCATCTGATAGGTGAAGTAGACCCGGCGCAGCGCGGGAAAGACATATCCGGCATATTGCGCCAGGCCGACACAGCCGGAGGCGATAGAAAGCGGCGCGCTGAAGATCAACTGCCAGATGTATAGGAATGAGATATACCGGCCGGCGCGCTCTGGTCCATAGATAACGCGCAGGTACCAATAAGAGCCGCCGGCTTCTGGCATGGCAGCGCCCAACTCCGCCCATACCAGCCCGTCGCAGGCGGCCAGGATGGCTGCGAGAATCCAGGCTACGATGGCCTGCGGTCCGTGCATGGCAAGAACGATCAGCGGGAGGGTGATGAACGGACCCACTCCCACCATGTTGATCACGTTGAGCGAGATTGCGCTTCGCAGGCCAATGCCCCGCACCAATTGCCCGGATGGTCTCTGAGTGGAGGACACGTTGTCCAGAGTAGCAGTCCGGCAGTTTTGCATGAGGCGCGGAATCCCAGGTCCCAGAATCGGGACCTGGGGCACCCGCCCTCCATAGGTTCGACAACAACCCATTTGTCATCTCGACCGGAGCGAAGCGCAGTGGAGAGATCTGCGGTTTACGTGTGTAATCGCGGATCTTGTATCTGGATGGTAGCCGGGTGACCCAGGTTCGCGAAGCTAACCTGGGTCTTTTCGAGATCTGTGGAATCCCAGGTCCCAGAATCGGGACCTGGGGCACCCAGGATCTGTGGTCTATCTTTTGGGAAACCGCAGATCTCTCCACCGCGCTTCGCTCCGGTCGAGATGACAAATTAGGTGTAATTGCCGATCAGGCTTTTCGCAATACATCGCGAATCCCGGAAGATACTCTACCCTGATAGAGGCAAGAGGAGTATTCATGCAAGCTTTGGTAAAGAGCAGGGCCGGGCGCGGTTTGTGGCTGGAAGATGTGCCTGTCCCCGAGATCGGCATCAACGACGTGCTCATTCGGGTGCGGCAAACGGGAATCTGCGGCACCGACGTGCATATCTACGAATGGGACGACTGGGCGCGGCAGACCATCCCCGTCCCCATGGTGATCGGCCACGAATTCGTAGGCGAGATTGTTGAAACCGGAACGAACGTCAGCGACTTTCATCCGGGCGATCTGGTCAGTGGTGAGGGGCACGTGGTCTGCGGGCGCTGCCGCAATTGCCTGGCCGGCCGCCGGCATCTTTGCGCCAACACGCTGGGCGTCGGGGTCAACCGCCCGGGCGCCTTCGCCGAATACATTGCGCTGCCCATGACCAATATCTGGAGACACCATGCAGGAATCTCCGAGGAGATCGCGGCCATCTTCGATCCCTTGGGCAATGCGGTGCACACGGCGCTCACCTTCCCTGTCCTGGCGGAAGACGCGCTTATCACCGGCGCGGGGCCAATCGGCCTGATGGCGATTCCTATCGTGCGTCATGCCGGGGCGCGCCACGTGGTAGTTACCGATCTCAACCCATTTCGTCTCAATCTGGCGCGCGCCATGGGCGCAACCCTGGCCATCAATCCCACGAAGACCAGCCTGGCCGAAGTGCAGAAGCAGCTGGGGATGCAGGAGGGCTTCGATGTGGGCCTGGAGATGTCCGGCAGCCGCGCGGCCTTCGTCGAGATGATCGACAACATGTGCCATGGCGGCAAGATCGCGATGCTGGGACTGCCCGCCAAGCCGATGGAAATTGACTGGCGCAAGGTCATCTTCAACATGCTCACTATTCGGGGTATTTATGGCCGCGAGATGTATGAGACCTGGTACAAGATGTCGGTGCTGGTCGAGTCCGGCGTGGATATCTCGCCGGTTATTACGCATCGCTTCCGGTATAACGACTTTGAGAAAGGTTTCGCGGCCATGATGAGCGGTCAAACCGGCAAGGTGATTCTCGACTGGCGAAGCTAATCCAAGTCAGCACAGTAAAATTTTGGTTGAAAGTCGAGGTGCTTTTATTCGCGCGATTTCCCTTCCCTCGGTCCTTGAAAGCGGCGGCGAAAACAGTGATCTTAAATTCGACCAGGTCGCGACGCATGCGCCCGGTCCGGCCGGCTTGTTGCCGGTGACGCCTGAGATGTTGCTTACCCAACCCTCGGGCAATCTTTTTGGGCTGAGCCAAAACGTGGGAATGGGCTGGGAGCCGGCCAACCTGCTTGGTCCCGAGGTGCTCATCCTGAGCACACACGGCGGCCTGCGAGCGGAGGACGGAACGCCCATTGCGCTGGGTTTCCATACCGGGCATTGGGAGGTGGGTTTGCTGGTGGCCGAAGCGGCGCGAGAGTTGAAGGCCAACGCAGCGCTTCCCTTCGCTGCCGCGTGCACCGATCCCTGCGACGGACGCACTCAGGGAACCACCGGGATGCTCGATTCCCTGCCCTACCGCAACGATGCGGCGACCGTTCTGCGGCGCTTGATGCGCTCGCTGCCTACGCGCATGGGAGTGCTGGGCATCGCGACCTGCGACAAAGGGCTCCCGGCGATGATGATGGCGCTTGCTTCCGCCGGCAAATATCCCACCGTCCTCATCCCCGGAGGGGTTACGCTTTTGCCCGATCAAGGCGAGGACGCAGGCAAGGTGCAGACGATCGGCACGCGCTATGCGCACCAGCAGATCACACTGGAATATGCGGCGGAGATGGGATGCCGCGCGTGCGCCACTCCGGGAGGAGGCTGCCAGTTCCTGGGCACCGCCGCGACCGCACAGATAGTCGGAGAAGCGTTGGGACTATCGCTGCCGCACAGCGCGCTCGCGCCCTCCGGTCAGCCTATCTGGCTGGATGCGGCGCGCCGCTCGGCGCGGGCGTTACTGCGTCTCCACCAACTGAAGGTAGGAACCAGCGATGTCTTGACCCAGGCTTCGATCGAGAACGCGATGGTGGTGCACGCAGCCTTCGGCGGATCGACCAATCTGCTGCTGCACCTGCCCGCGGTGGCCTTCAGCGCCGGCTTAGGGCGCCCCACCACCGCCGATTGGACGCGTGTCAATGCGGAGGTTCCGCGGCTGGTGGATGCGCTGCCCAACGGACCGCGGAACTTCGCCACCGTCCAGGTTTTTCTTGCCGGTGGAGTTCCCGAAGTCATGCTGCACCTGCGGCGGGCAGGTCTGCTCGAAACCAGCGTCAAGACGGTCTCCGGGGAAAGCCTGGATCACTGCCTGGATTGGTGGGAGCAAAGCGCCCGCCGGCATCAACTCCGAAAGAACCTGATGGAGCGGGACGGCATCGATTCCGACGATGTGATCATGGACCCTGACCGGGCCAAGTCGCGGGGCCTGACGCCTACCGTCTGTTTCCCCGTGGGTAATCTTGCTCCGGAGGGCTCAGTGGTCAAGAGCACATCCATCGATCCCTCCGTGATCGATCGAGACGGAATCTACCGTCACCTGGGTCCGGCCAAAGTCTTCGTCTCGGAAACTGCCGCTATCCAGGCCATCAAGAATGACCAGGTTCATCCGGGGGATGTGGTAGTGCTGGTATGCGGCGGCCCCGCGGGCGCGGGAATGGAGGAGATCTATCAGATCACATCCGCCCTTAAGGTGCTCGAAGGAGGCAAGCACGTTGCCCTGCTCACCGATGCCCGCTTCAGCGGCGTCTCCACCGGAGCATGCCTGGGACACATCTCTCCCGAGGCGCTGTGCGGCGGAGCGATTGGAAAGGTGTACGACGGCGACCAGATCGAAATTATTCTCGACCGAGAGAAGGTGCGCGGCTCGGTCAATCTGGTGGGAGATGCCAGAGAGAACTTCGGGGCTGAAGAAGGCTCGCGCCGTCTGGCTGCCCGGCCTTCCCGCGCTGACTTGCGGCCCCATCCCGCTCTGCCCGGCGACACGCGCCTCTGGGCGGCGTTGATCGAAGCCAGCGGCGGGGTTTGGGGCGGATGCGTTTACGATGTGGACGCAATTACCGCACGCTTGAATAGAGGCAAACAAGAGAAGTGACTTTGGATCGCTACAATCTGCAACGCTTTGTGGATGCCCAGGATGCGGTCTTCGAGCAAGCCCGTTCGGAATTGTGCGAAGGCCGCAAACGCAGCCACTGGATGTGGTTTATTTTTCCTCAGATCGAAGGACTGGGCCACAGTGCACTGGCCAGCAGGTTCGCCATCTCCGGACGAGAGGAAGCCGAGTCGTATTTGAATCATCCGCTTCTTGGTCCCCGGTTGAGAGACTGTACCCGCGTGGTGAATCTAGTGGAAGGCCGCTCGGTCGAGCAGATCTTCGGCTATCCCGACGATTTGAAATTTCGTTCTTCGATGACCCTCTTCGCCCATGCCACCGGCGATAGCCAGGTCTTCAGGGACGCGATTGAGAAGTACTTCGCAGGCCAATTCGATCCTTTGACGCTGGAGCGACTGCGGTAGGTCTAAATTGCTGTTTGGTTTTTGAGGCTCATCCTTACAACTAGAGCATTTTCACTTTTACTGTGAACTGGTGAGACCGCCTAGGAGCGGCCGTTCTTCGATGGAACGGCCGCGTTTGGAGCAGTCTGCTCGTAAACACTTAAAGTGAAAATGCTCTAATGCTGGGTGCCCCACGTCCGGATTCTCGGACGTGGGATTCCGCAAAGGATTGCCTCGAGTTCGGAGAAAAAGACCCCGGCTAGCTGCGCGAGCCTCGGGGCATCCGGCTCTGCAATAGAAACGAATAGAAACGAAGGAGCTCTAATTTGGAGAAGTCTGCATGAAGATAGCCCAGTACAGGTGATCAGGAGATCGTCGATCGAAGATTGTGGAATCCCAGGTCCCAGAATCGGGACCTGGGGCACCCAAGATTTGCTTCAACGCTGAATCACTCCCCACTCCTAGGGTTGAGCGTAGTAGCCGGTGCGGGTGCGCGCGGTCAGTCCTGGCTTGTCGACCTTGACGTCGATAGGGTGATATTCGTTCGGTTGTTCGGGCGTTGGGTAATCGAAGGACAGGCTATAGTAAGCGCCCGCATCGGCGATGCAAGTTGCGAGCAGCCGCGACAAGTCGCTGCCGGAGTTCAAGACCAAGCCTCCGCTTTGTATTGCAAGCACCTGCAAACCCAGGTTGCCCGCCTGCGCCATGCGCGGCGCGGCGACCCCGCGCAGAAAGGACTGATAATAGAAAAGCCACGACATGTTCTCCTGGACGCCCAGTGGATTGACGCTGTACAGGGTCATGCGAGCCCTGCGCAAGCCGGTGGACAGGGCCACGATGGAGTTGAAGATGCCCTGCTCCTCCTTGCTGGTCAGCGTCACGCCGGGTCCCGAGAGCATCGGCCACCCCGGACCAATCCATAGAAGCAGCTTTCTTCCCGGCCGAGTCGCTTCATACCGGGCAAGCTGCCCGATGGTGGTCAGCGACAACTGGAGGCGATCGGCGGCGCCATAAAATCCCTGCGATCTGCGGATGGTGCGCAGGCCGGTTGTATTCTGATCCAGGCTCGTGCTCAGCACGTTGCCATCCCGTGTGGCGGCCTCTTGAATTTGCGCCCCAGTATCCGTAAATATAATCAATGACGTGGGATAGGCAAGATTCCCATTGTTTTGCTTTAGAAATTTGTCGAGCGACTGCCGTTCGTAGGAGACGCTGGAGTAGGGGGAGTTGACTGCATCCAGCAGCAAAATAATCTCGACCGGAGAGTCCGCCGCTGCGGCATCCGGCGCTATGGCCCGAAAAGAAAGCAACTTTAGTGGTTGCTTGTTGTCGAGAACGGTGAAATCGCTCTGCCCCAGGCCCGGGATCGGCTTTCCGTCTTTGGCCGATACGACCACGTCGAGATGAACCGTCCGATCCTGACTGGCAGGAGGAGCGGATCGCTCAGATTCAGACTGCCCTGCGATGGCCTTGGCGGCTGCCGACGCGGCTCCGGGCGGCAGCGTCTGCTGCCCCAATGCCGAAAGCGATAAACACAAGAGAACGAACCCTACTCTGCACAGAGCGGTCATGGGCGAAAACCCTCGCCTACGATTAGAGCACTAAAGCCGTCGCTCCGCCCTTCTCGGCGAAGTTGAGGGCCTGGTTCCCTCGCCTACTCTCCGCCCGACGCCAATCCACGGTCCTTGAGCATCGGTTGCGTGCTAGGCTTGGCCCCGAGCCAAGCCTCATACATTTTGTCCAGATCCTCTGTGTTGCCGCGAGAGAGCACCATGCGGCGGAAACGATCGCCGTTCGCCCTGGTCATGCCGCCGTGATCCTCGAACCACTGGTAGGCATCGTCGTCCAGCATCTCGCTCCACAGATAGGCGTAATAACCGGCGGCATAGCCGTTGCCCCAGATGTGCATGAAGTAGCTGGAGCGGTAGCGTGGAGGAACGCAGGAGACGGAGAGATGAGTTTTGTTCAATGCCTGCTTTTCGAATATATCGGGGTTCTGAATCGGCGCGCTGGCAGGGAGAGTGTGCCACTGCATGTCCAGTTGGGCCGCCGCCAGCAGTTCGGTGAGCATGTAGCCCTGATTGAAAGTAGCGGCCTTCTTGATTTTGGCGGCCAGGGCGGCAGGCATGGGCGCGCCCGTCCCATAGTGTTTCGCGTAATGGCTCAAGACGGCGGGATAGCTGGCCCAGTGCTCGTTGAACTGGGAGGGAAACTCGACGAAGTCCCGCGGCACCGAGGTGCCGGACAGGCTGGGATACTCGGTGTCCGCGAACATTCCGTGCAGCGCGTGGCCGAACTCGTGGAACATGGTGGTCACATCGTCGAAGCTGAGAAGCGCCGGCGCGCCGGCCACAGGCTTGCTGAAGTTGGCGACGTTGTAGATCACGGGAAGGGTGCCGAGCAGTTTGGATTGGCCGACAAAAACATCCATCCAGGCCCCTCCGTTCTTGTTATCGCGCTTGAAATAGTCGCAATACCACAGTGCCAACGGCTTGCCGCCAGTATCGAAGACCTCGAAGACGCGCACGTCGGGGTTGTACACCGGGATGTCCTTGCGTTCCTTGAATGTCAATCCATAGAGCTGGTTGGCGGCATAGAAGACGCCGTTCTCAAGCACGTTGTTCAACTCGAAATAGGGTTTGATTTCCGCTTCGTCGAGATCGTACTTAGCCTTGCGTACCTGTTCGGCGTAGAAGTTCCAGTCCCAGGGCTGCAACTGGAAGCCGCCGTGCTGGGCATCGATGACCGCCTGGATCTCCTTGGCTTCGCTGGCGGCGTGCGCTGTCGATGCCGGGGTCAGCGCGTCCATGAACTTGAGAGCGGCCTCAGGTGTCTTGGCCATCTGGTCTTCGAGTGTCCAGGCGGCGAAATTGCGATAGCCAAGCAGTTTCGCTTTCTCGGCGCGAAGCTGGGCCAGACGGGCGATGGTCTCGCGGGTATCGTTTGCGCCGCCGTGTTCGGCCCGATTCCAGGAGTCCTCAAAGAGCGCGCGGCGGGTATCGCGATTGCGCAACAGGGCGAGATCGGGCTGTTGCGTGGTGTTCTGCAACGGAATTACCCAGCCAGTCTGCTTGCGTTGCTTGGCTGCCGCTGCGGCGGCAGCGATCTGGGCAGAGCTTAGGCCGGCGAGGGCGGTTTTGTCCCCGGTGTGATAAGCGGCATCTTTGGTGGCGGCGAGCAGCTTGGTGATGAAGGCATTCGAAAGAGTCGATTCTTCTTCGTTGAGCTTCTTCAGCTTCGCCTTATCTGCCGGCGAGAGGTTCGCTCCCGCGTGTACGAATTCCCTGTAGGTATATTCCACCAGGCGGAGAGATTCCGGGTCGAGCCGGAGCGAATGGCGTTCTTGATAGATTGTCTTGACCCGGTCAAATAGCTTGGGGTTGAGAAAGATGGCGTCCTGGTGCGCAGCCAGTTTGGGGGCCTCAATTGCTTGCACTTTCTGCAGCGTGGGATCGGTATTCGCGGCGGTGACGCCGTTGAAGACCGCCGTGACGCGGTCGAACAACTGACCGCTCTTCTCCAACGCTACCAAGGTGTTCTCGAAGGTCGGCGCGGCTGGGTTGCCGGCGATCGCCTCTACCTCCTTGAGCTGCTGCGCCATGCCTGCTTCGATCGCCGGCTGGTAATCGGCGTCCTTGATCTTGTCAAACAGCGGCGCGTGAAAGGGCAGAGTGCTGGGCGCATAAAACGGATTACTGGGGCCTAAGACGGCCTCGGCAGCCGCAGCCGGCGCGGCATTGGAGCCGAGCGCAATGGCGCCGGCGGCGACGAGAGCAGGGATTTGTGACAAAATGATCTTCCTCTTGCGTTTTTGAATTGTATTCATTGCCGATGGCGAGTTCCTTCGGATGCCTGATTGTAGGAGATGGAGCGATCGAGAACCTAACGTTGCCCCATTCGCTGCAGCGCCAGGGTTGCCTGCTGCGCAACTGCCGTATCCCGGCCGCTGGCTGTTTTGCGCAGGTGCTCGGCGGCACCGGTGAGATCTCCTTGCGCAGCTAAGACCAAGCCTAAATCCAAATGTACTCTACTGAAATCCGGTCGTAGTGTGACCGCTTCCTCGTACTCGCGCACCGCCAGGGTCAACTGCATCTTTCTGGCGAGCAAACCTCCCAGCAAGTCGTGAGCTTCGGCAAAATTAGGGTCTGCGCGAACAGCAGCCTGGGCAGGTTCCTGCGCTTCGTCGAGTCGATTGAGACGCGCCAACATCAGTGCACGGTCGTAGAGATACGGTGCATGGTCCGGACGGAGGCGAGTTGCCTTTTCAAAATCGTACAGAGCCTCGGGCGTTTGAGCCTTTCCGGCCAGCACCCGGCCAGTCAGATCGTAGGCGGCCGCATCATAGGGGTCGGTTCTGAGGGCGTTGCGCGAAGCGTCTTCAGCGAACTCCACCTGACCGGTTCCGGCCAAAAGGCCAGCCATGCTGGTGTAGACCTCGGGCAAGTCCGGGTTGAGAGCAGCGGCTTTCTAGAGCTTCTGCAATGCCTCGCCGTTTCGACCCAGCTTGATATCGACGTAGTATTGCCCATCGCGAAGAATCATCGAATAGTGCGTGTCTGAAGAGCGATGATAAAACTCGTTGCTGCTCTTATAGTCTTCGATGGTATTCGCGGGTGCGGGCTGGAAGAAGGATCTGCCCATGCTGGTGCGGCGATAGCTTTCGTAGATCTGGTTATGACAATGGGAGCAAGTTCCTGGGTCTACATATTGGTTGACAGGAGCAGCTTGAGGCGGAACTGCCGCCGCTAGAAGGACACTACCCGTAAGAAGCAACGAATTCAGGATGAACCCGATCTTCACTACAGGTCTCCTTCAGCCTACCAACATATAACAGCGATGCTCTCCCCTGCTACCCTGCTCCGCGAGACCTGGGACACTCCGCCTTCAATACAACAACAGACGGATGGCGAGACATCTAAGAAACAATGGCTCTAGATCCCAAGCTACTGCAGAAGCCGTTTCGCAAGCTACGCAAGGTCTTGAAGCACCCCTCCAAGATCTCGACTCCAGAGGATGTCCACGGATTGCGTACCCAGACACGCCGCACGGAAGCAATCGTGCATGCCACCATGCTTGACCGGAAGGGAGATGGAAGCCGTCTGCTTAAGGCTCTAGCGCCGGTGCGGAAAGCGGCGGGAGCGTTGCGCGATATGGATGTGCTGGTCGGATTCTCTTCCTCACTCGCCGGCGATCCCCACGACCAGTGTCTTGTGCAATTGCTCGAACATCTTGGAAACCGCCGCTTTAAAGCAGCCGCTGAACTTCACGACACCACGGCCAGAAAGCAAAAGGAAGTGCGCCGGTATCTCAAGCGATGCTATCGACGGATCAAAAAGAAACTCGACCCTTCGAGCAAGAATGGCCAACGCACCCGGAAACTGTCTACCAATGCTATGGCTCTGTCGCTCCAATTGACGACCGAATTGGCCAACTGGCCGAAGCTTACCTCACAAAACCTTCACCCTTACCGGCTGAAGATCAAGGAGCTTCGCTATATTCTTCAAGTGGCTCAGGGTAGCAGCACGCAGCTAATTGAGGCGCTGGGGGAAGTCAAGGACACGATCGGCGAATGGCACGATTGGGACGACCTGGCGGCGATTGCGGACAAAATTCTAGAAGATGGCGCCGCATGCAAGGTGAGCAAGCAGATCAGGCAGAGGGTAAAGGAAGAGTTCGACAAAGCGCTTACTGTAACCAATGCAATGAGGAGGCATCACCTTAGCACGACCGTAAGCCACGTGAACGGGCAAAGGCGTCCGCCTGTCCGAGATTCAGTCGTGAAAACGGCATCGCATCTGGCCGCTTGACCCGCTTATGACTTTGGTACGGGTCTGAGTGCCCCATATCTGGCGGGGCTGTTTGCGCCAGATGTGGGAAAGCCGCAGATCTCTCCACTCCGCTTCGCTCCGGTCGAGATGACAAAGTTGGGGTGCGGTTGCCAATCAAGCCCTCCTCAACCAGATTTTCATCCACTTGGGTGGGCCGCAGGCCCATGAATACTTCGGTTGAGATGACAAATTATATGTAATTGGGCCGCAGGCCGCGGTTGCGGTACAGCTTTTGCCTTTCTTTCTGTCATTCCCGCAGGGAATCTGCTTTTCTGCCTATTGCAGCGCATATGCCCAACAGCCCAGAAGCAGATTCCTGCGGGAATGACAGAAAGAAAGGCAAGGAATCTAAGGTACATGCAGCAGTTTGCACCATGCGTCGGATTGCATGGCGAGGGAAACCTTATAGTGAGCGGCCAGCCACGCACTCGATCGCGGATCGCAGGTGGCGATCCAACTGCCGACAGGCAGACCGGCGCCGGGAACCGTGACCTGAACCTGCATGCCGCGGATGTCCTCCAGCTTCGCGTAAAAGTCCGCCTCGGGACTGTATCCAGTATTTTGTCCGTTGTTCGGGTCATCGCTCGCACCATTGGCCTCATCGACGCCGTAATCGACGACCAGGAGATCTTTGGTCATCCCGCTGTGACGGACTTGCTCCAAAAAGGGACCGTAACGCCCACCCATGTAGACTCCAGCCAGCTTACGTTCCACACCAATCTGGTAGTAGTAGACGGTTGCCAGGATCGCGGCGCAAAAGAGGGCAGCAACGGCCGCATAGGCGACAGGAGGACGCAAAATTATTGGCAGTGTTTGCCGGCGGGTGCGCAACCAAGCCAATCCGTCAGACAATCCGAGGCTGGTAGCCAGCGCCAATAACGGGGTGGCAGGAGTGATGTACCAGAAAATCTTAGTCCGCGACTGTGTGAGCACGGCGAACAGGACGCCTGCGGTGAGAAGGCAGATGAGGGTTACCGAGCGGCGGCGGCGATCCGCCCGGAAGAGCGGAATCAGGGCGAGCGGCAGCAAGACGCATCCCGGCTGGTATTTCGTAGCTAAGACCCAGAAATAAAAAAGAGGCCCTCCCCGGTGCTCCTCATTCACGGCGATGTAACGCCCGGTGAAATCGTTCTTCAAGACAGCCGTAAGATAGCCGTGGTCGAAATGTTCGCGCAGGTCATAGTAACCGCCCCAGAGGATTGCAATACCGAGCAGAGCGAGCCAGAGGCGCGGATCGGTTAAGACTTTGACCAGCCGCCGCCGGAGGATGGCATAGAACAGAAGGCCGGGCAGGGCCAGCACCCCGCCCACTCCTTTGGTGAGCACGGCTAAAGCGACGCCGAGTCCGCTAACTGCCATCCACCGTGTGCGGTCCCGGCCTTGCGCGTCGAGATAAGCCCAGAAGGCCAGCGTGTAGACCAGGACGAACAAAGTGACGAAGCTGTCTAGATCTCCCGTCCGGCCAGCGTGCCAACCGACGAAGACCGGAGCAGCCAGCAAGGTCAGCGCCGCGATCAGGCCGGCCAGCCGGTCCTCAAGAAAGTAACGGCAAAAAAAGAAGACCAGGAGAACTGTGGCGGTAGCGGCGATCATCGACGGCAGGCGCAGCGCCAGCAGAGGCGGCAACCCCGCGCCGAGCAACAGAGAGACGAACCAGATGAAGAGGGGCGGCTTGGTGGCCCAGTGATCGGGCGCTCCATTGAAGTAGGTCACCAGCCAGTGGCCGTTGTGAACCATCTCAAAGGCATTGTTGGCGGTGCGGCTCTCATCCCAAATCTGCATTGGCACAGCGTCGTTGCGAAGCACGAGAATAATCGCCGCAAGCAGGAGAAGCAGGGCGACGCAGCCCAGATCCACAGCCCGGCTTTGCCGATCCCGGGGGAGCGAGGAATTGGTGGTGAAAGCTCCGGGAGCGAAGATTGGCATAAGAGTATCGATTGTAACTTGGGATTGTAAATTGGGTTCCCTAAATCCAAGGGTTGATTTCACACTTCAGCTAAGGCTGCCCTTTCGAGCTTCATAGTTTTTCGGCTAGATAAAGCAGCCGCAGCAAACGCCGCTCTTGGGTTAGTTTCCGGACAGCACCCAAAAAACGCTGCAATCCGGCAAAGCCTGCCTCTCCTTCTTTGGCGGTAAGCGCGCTCCGGTTCTCCTCGCGAGCCAGATGCCACTGTGCCGCAATGTCAGCCGCGTTCCCGGTGGTATCGCGGACTTCGAGGGGCGACAGACCGCTTTGCTGTAAAAGGCGCTCGTTCTCCCCCGGCGGAGTGTAGACGTAATATCCCACCGAGCTACGCGCGGCGATCTCCTCATTCGAGATCATTCCGCCCACCACCAGGGCATCGCTGAACAGGAACCGTCCACCCGGCTGGAGTACGCGAAAGATCTCTGCGAACAAGCAAGACCTGGCTGGAATGTGGCAAACCGCGTCATTCGAAAACACAGCGTTACAAGTGGCGCTTTCTAGCGGCAAGGGCTGCGAAGCGTCGCGAATCTCGAAGCCCACCCGCGCACTCAGATTTCGGCTAAGCGCCAATTCGTTTGCCTTCCGCACTCCCTGCTCGTTAATGTCGAAGCCCACAAGCCTGCAGCCGGTCTTCTCAGCCAGATGTAGGGCATAGGCTCCGGAACCGCAGCCGATTTCGACCACAAAGCAGTCCGAAGTCAGCTGCAACAACTGTGGGATCTCGTTCGACTCCGCGGTGTTGACCCAACTGGTCTGGCCAAGGTCTTCACCATAGGTGGCGATGCGAACTTTGCGATAAACATCCAGGCCGTAGTTCGCGTAAGAGCTGTCATAAAGATCTATCTTTTCGGACACGAAGCTCCTCCCCTCCTTGCGTGTGGATGTCGTTTTCGTCTTGACCAAAGCTCTACCCGGGGAGACTTAGGGGGCGCGGCATGATAATAAGAGGCGTCCCATAAATGTGCAACTGCAAATCCCTGGAAGAGTGTCCGGCCATCCGGCGAATGAAAACTTTTGTTGAATACCGGTAGGGGGTACAGGCATCCTATACAATGTACGGAGAGGAGGATCAATGGAAGACACGCTTACGTTATCAATCGAGGGAATGCATTGCCAGGCTTGTGTCCGTAGAGTTACCGACGCGCTCCAGGGAGTCTCGGGAGTCCAACCCAAATCGGTGTCCGTAGGTTCGGCGCAGGTAGCTTTCAACCCGGACAAGACGACGCCGGAAGAGATTGCCGCCGCCGTAAACAGCATTGGTTTTCAAACGCATATCGCGAAGTAAATCGGGATGGACCGGCTATGTCGAAGGCTTTAGAAAAAGAGAAAGAGACCGCAAAAGCGGCGGCAAGAAACGAGGCAGGGCCGGAGCGGGTCACCATACCGGTCACCGGAATGACCTGCGCCGCGTGCCAGTCCTTTGTCCAGCGGACGCTGGCAAGCCACGCCGGCGTGCAGGATGCCGCAGTCAACCTCATGCTGCACAATGCGACGGTAACCTTCGATCCGAAGCTGACTTCCACATCCGCGCTGGTGGAGAGTATCCGCCGCACTGGCTATGGCGCGGCGCCGCCGGCGCTGGACGAGTCGGTGTTTGAAGAGCAGGAAAAGCACGATGAGGAACAGCTGCGCGAGTACAGACAGTTGCGTCTGAAGGCAATCGTGAGCATGATCGCCGGACTGTCGGCCATGTTGCTATCCATGCCGCTCATGAGCATGCCGGGGATCAGCGGAATGGAGCGGATGAAAGACCCGCTCATGAGCTGGAACATGCGCGTGCTCGATCCCATTCTGCGCGAGGCTTTTCCGTGGATGTACGCGGTCAGCGCGAACGCGATCCGCTGGTTTCTCTTCGCGCTTGCCGTATTCATTGCCGCATGGGCAGGACGCCGTTTCTATACCAAGGCATGGTCGGCCCTTCTGCATAAGACGGCGGACATGAACACACTGGTGGCCTTGGGCACCGGCGCGGCGTTCCTGTACTCCGCCGCCAGCACAGTGGCGCCCGGGTTTTTCCTGGCGCATGGCATCGCTCCCGATGTTTACTTCGAAGCGGGAATGCTGATCATCGGGTTGGTGCTGCTTGGCAACACCCTGGAGAGCCGGGCCAAGGGACAGACAGCGGCTGCCCTGCGTAAGCTGGTGCACCTGCAGCCACAAACGGCGACGATCTTGAAAGATGGCGAGGAGAGCGAGGTCCCTCTGGAATCGATCGAGGAAGGCGATCTCATACTGGTGCGCCCCGGCGAGCGTATCCCCACCGACGGTGAGGTGATCTCGGGAAAGAGCAGCGTAGATGAATCCATGCTTACCGGAGAGTCGTTGCCGGTCGAAAAGACGGCGCGCGACCGGGTGATAGGGGGAACGGTCAACCGGCATGGATCGTTTCAGTATCGAGCGACTACCCTTGGAGCCGGAAGTACCCTGGCGCAAGTTGTGCGCCTGCTGCGCGAAGCACAGGGAACACGCGCTCCAATCCAGCGAATTGCGGATCGCATAAGCGCGATCTTTGTGCCCACCGTGCTGGGAATCGCCATCGTCACTTTTGCCGCCTGGAGAATCTTCGCGCCGCATGCCGGAATCATGCAGGCGTTCGCTGCCGCGGTGACGGTCCTGGTGATCGCCTGCCCGTGCGCAATGGGTTTAGCCGTTCCCACGGCTGTAATGGTAGCGACTGGGCGGGGAGCGTCCTTCGGCATCCTGGTTAAGGGAGGCGAAGCTTTGCAACGCCTGGAGAAGATCGATACAGTCGTACTCGACAAAACCGGCACGATTACCGCCGGCCGTCCTCAAGTCGTTGATGTTCTGCTAGCCGAACAAGAGAGCGGCGGCAGGCAAAGCTCGGGCGGCGCTGAAGAAGAGATGATTCGCCTAGCCGCCTCTCTCGAGCGCGCCAGCGAACATCCTCTTGCCGACGCTGTCGTCCGTTATGCGCGCGAACGCGGGCTGAGCCTTCCGCAGCCGGAGGACTTCCAATCGCTAACCGGCCTCGGTGTCCTGGGCCTTATCGAAGGGAATATGACCCTGATCGGCAACCCCGCATTGATGGAGAAGTACAGTATTGCCGGGGAAAGTTTGCAGGCGGCAGCCGGACGCTTCGCCGAGCAAGGCAAGACGCCGCTCTGGGTTGCGATCAACGGCAGGCTCGCCGGCATCATCACAGTCGCAGATCCGGTCAAGCCCGGCTCTGCCGAGGCCATTCGGCGCATGCACGCAGAGGGGCTTCGCGTGGTGATGCTGACCGGCGACAATGAGCGCACGGCGAACGCCATTGCGCACATGGTCGGTGTCGATGAAGCGATTGCCGGCGTGCTTCCGGCGGGCAAGGTAGATGCCATAGCGCGTCTGCAGGCAGAGCACCGCGTGGTAGCCATGGTCGGGGATGGAGTCAACGACGCTCCCGCGTTAGCCCGGGCTGATGTTGGCCTAACCATGGCCAACGGCGCCGATATCGCGATGGAGGCTGGAGATGTGACGCTCATGCGCAGCGATCTGAGCGGGATCGCCATGGCCATTGCGCTCTCACGCGGCACGATGCGGGTGATGCGCCAGAACCTGTTCTGGGCTTTCCTCTATAACGTGATAGGTATTCCGCTGGCGGCCGGCGCGCTGTATCCGGTTTTTGGCTTGCTGCTCAGTCCGGTGCTGGCAAGCGCCGCCATGGCGCTCAGCTCTTTCAGTGTAGTAACTAACAGCTTGCGCCTGCGTCGGCTGAAGCTGGTGTAAAGGACTGGGGCACCACTGATTTGTGGTCTCCCACCCTTTGCACGGAAGAGCACCGTGCAAAGGATGGGGCACCCTCGATTGGTGGTGGTTTTGGAATCTATGATCTTCGAAGGGTTGGACATGGTCACGAAAAGAACGGCTACAAGAGAAATTTCCCCCGACCCCGTCTCATGCGGGATCGGTTCACCCGAACGCAAGGCGGTTGAAGTCGACGCCGAGATCAAAAGCTCCAACCTCCGCCGCCTCAGCCGTATCGAAGGCCAGATTCGCGGCCTGCAACGTATGGTCGAGGATGACCGCTACTGCGCCGACATTCTCACTCAGATTTCATCGGTGCAGGAAGCGCTCCGAGCTGTTGCCCGGGCCCTCATGCGCAATCATCTCGCCCATTGCGCCAGTCACGCGATTCGCAACGGATCGGAGAAGGACAGGCAGGCGATGTACGACGAATTGCTGGAGATAATCTATAAGAACGCCCGCTAGATGGTATGAAAGGGGTGTGGAAGGATGAGGGTCTCCCGGCGGGCAGGATTGCGGTTAGTTCTGATATTGGCTGTTGTGGCATTGGTTTGGGTGCGCTTCACTTCTCTGCAGCACCTGGGAAAGCCGCCGGCTAAGCGGATTCCGGATCTGGCGGCAAGCAATCCGTTGAATCAAGCCGGCGGCGGCCCGGCTCCCGCGGAGGCATATGAGGTCTACTCTGCCCTGTACCAGGCGGAGATGAACGAGCCTCTAGCCTTCGCAGAGAATTCAAAGACGGATATTCCCCAAGTCGGCAGGAGCTGCCTCAAGCCGACCACCCCGGACGAACAAGACATGGCCGATGCCTTTGCCGCCGCCAACCGGCAGAGTCATCTCTGGCAAGCAAAGTTCTCGATTCCGCAGGGCTACCGGCTGCTGTCTTCCAACCAGACTGCCCGAGCGCTCACCTGCCTGGCTACCCACATGCATGACGCCGGTCAGTGCGCCGGCTACAAGCAACTCCAGCATGTGCGGTCATTGGGAGTGCCTGGATTCAACCGCGAGCACACGCGCGCATTGGTATCCGTAATCAAGAGCTGCGGCGGCTTTTGCGGAAGCGGCGGAATCTTCGAGGTGGAGAAAGCGGGCAGCACGTGGCGCCGCGCGGCGGCGACAGATTTCATTCGCAATTGCAGTTGGATGTACTAGAGCATTTCTCCTGATATGTGGTGTGGCGGGAGCAGCTATGTGTAGCCATTCTTCGATGGAATGGCTATGTCGAGTTCCGCTCTTTGCCTCTACACCATCAGGAGAAATGCTCTAAAGGCCGGGCAGAGTCCGTTTATACTTTGTTGCTGTTGAGATGGACGACCACGAACCGGGAGATATTCTATGCTGCCATTACGCCGGCTGCCGCTGCTTTTGCTTTTTGCCTGCTTATCCCTGAATGCATCGGCCCAGAAGCCGTCCAACGAGGCCGTGCGGGTCGCGTCGCCCGATAACCAGATTGTCTTCACTTTGAGTCTTCGGGCTTTGCCGGGCGGCGAGACTACCTGGTGCTATTCGGTAACCTACCGCGGCCAGTCGCTCATCGACTATTCCCGGCTTGGCTTTGAAATTCAGGATCAGCCGCAGCTGGGGCCGCAACTCGAGGAAATTGCAGTTACACGGGGCGCCGCAGACGACACTTATGTCCCACCGCCAGGTAAATCAAACACCGCGCGAAACCACTACAACAGCGCCCGCATAGACTTTCAAGAAAACTCCGGCCTGGGGCGCAAGCTTTCCCTCGAAGTACGTGTCTTCAACGACGGCGCCGCCTTTCACTATAACTTCCCGAGTCAAGAAGGACTCAAGAGTTTCGCCATCGCCCGGGAACTCACGCAATTCAACTACTCTGAGGACGCGACTACCTATCCGCTGATCCTGGACGGCTTCCAAACCCCCTACGAAGACGAATACCAGCAAAGGCTTATCAGCGGTCTGCATCCGGAATGGCTGATCGGTTTACCGCTATTAGCGGAATTGCCAGGCAAAGGCTGGCTGGCAATCACGGAAGCAAACATCGACAATTACGCGGGCATGTATCTGCAGCACCCTAAGGGACGCTCGTTCACGCTGGAAGCTACCCTGGCTCCCAGGGTCGACCGTCCCGATATCTCGGTCGAGGCCAGCGCCCCAATGTCAACTCCATGGCGTGTGCTGATGATTGCCGATCAGCCGGGACGCCTGATCGAATCGAATATCGTGCTGAACCTGAGTGAACCCTCCAAGCTCGCCGATACTTCCTGGATCAAGCCGGGCAAATCGGCGTGGGACTGGTGGTCGGGTGATGCCGCGGACGATGTCAGCTTTACGCCGGGAATGAACACAGCAACCATGAAGCACTATATCGACTTCGCTTCGCAATCCGGGTTTCCCTACATGCTCATCGATGCCGGGTGGGCGCTTAAAGGGAAAGAGGGCCGGGTTGACGATATCACGCAAGTCTCACCCAACGTCGATATGCCCGAGCTTCTGCGCTATGCCAAGCAGCGCAACGTGCGAATCTGGTTGTGGGCGCATTGGACCTCGGTCGATCGATACATGGATGAGGCCTTCCCTCTCTTTGAAAAGTGGGGCATTGCGGGGGTAAAGATCGACTTCATGAATCGCGACGACCAATGGATGGTCGACTTCTACCGAAGAGTATTAGAGAAAGCCGCCGCGCATCACCTCATGATCGACTTCCATGGCGCATACAAGCCGGATGGCATTCGCCGGACCTATCCCAACCTGATAACCCGCGAGGCCGTCATGGGACTGGAATACTCGAAGTGGACCGCGAGAACGAATCCCGTACACAATACGACGCTGCCCTTCACTCGAATGCTCGCCGGACCCTTGGACTACACTCCGGGCGGCTTTCGCAACCGTAACCGCGACCAGTTTACCCCGCACAACTTCAAGCCGATGGTGCTGGGCACGCGCGCCCATGAACTGGCTCTTTTTGTGGTCTTCGAAAGCCCCTTTGAGATGGTCGCCGACGATCCGGAGGCGTACAAAGGTCAAAGGGATTTTGATTTCATTCGCACGGCGCCGGCTATATGGGATGAAACCCGCGTGCTCGAGGGCAGGCCGATGGAATTCATCTCGATTGCCCGAAGACACGGCCACGATTGGTTCGTAGGCAGCATTACTAACTGGGACCGGCGCGAGCTCGAAATCCCGCTCAACTTTCTGGGTGCAGGCGCTTATGTTGCCGAGATCTATGCGGACGCTCCCGATGTAGCTAAGGACGCCACGCACACCAGCTTCGAAAAGCGGCCTGTGAACCGGAGCACGATATTGAAGGTTCAACTCGGCTCAGGAGGCGGGAATGCGATCTGGATTCATCCTGCAGGCGAAACAGCAAAATGACTATTCGTCCTTGCCTTAGTCATTCCCGCAGGGAATGACAGACCGAAAAGCCCTTCGGGAATGACAGAAAGAAAGGCAAAAAGCAATGTCTTCTGTGTTGGCCTTTGCTTTTCTTTCTGTCATTCCCAAAGGGAATCTGCTTCTGCCCTTTATTTCCATCGCACGCAAGAAGCAACTCAGGGCGGGAATGACGAGAAAGAAAAAGCAACTGCAAATAAATAGATTCCTAGTTCGGAGAAGTGACGGTTTTTGGTGTTAGCCAGTACTCTTCGATTTCTTCTAAGGGCCTGTTTTTCGTCTCCGGAACAAAGAACCATGTGAAGATCCCTTGGGCGAAAGCCATGGCCGCCAGAAATCCAAAGGTAGTCGCTTTGCCTATCTGGTTAAATGCGAATGGGAAAAACAGGACGACGACAGCATTGGCAACCCATTGCGTAAGCACTGGCACGGTCATTGCCATTCCCCGCACATCGTTGGGAAATATCTCCGGAACAAGCGTCCAGAAGACGGGGCCGATGCAAGAGGAAAAGAACGCAAGGTAAGTCAAGATGAGCGCTAGAACAATCGGGCCATGGAACCGGCCCATGACAGCGGTGATGAGCAGGAGCAGCAGAGTAAACGCCATTCCCAGCGATCCGGCAATATACAGCGGCCGGCGTCCGTAGCGGTCAATCATCCAGAAGGAAACTATCGTAAATATAAATTCGGTCACGCCGACGATGAAAGTTGAAAGCAGGGCGCCGGCAATCTTCCAGCCGGCTGACTGGAAGATTGCCGGCGCATAGTCCACGACTGTATTGATTCCGGATACCTGAATAAGAATTGCGAGACAGAAGCCCACCGCCAGTGCACGCCGCACTCCAGGGCGAAGCAGCCCTCTCCAGGCCTTTTCTCCATGGTGGATCGTCGCCGTAATCTCAGAGATCTCGAATTCCGCGCTCTTAGTTCCCGCCAGGCGTTCCAGCAAAAGGAATGCCTCTTTTGGCCTGCCAGCCATCATCAAGAACCGAGGGGTCTCAGGCGCCATCATCATCAGCACCAGAAATACGGCCGAGGGAACCACGCCGGTAAGGAACATCCATCGCCAGTTTTCCGGGCCTGTATCGCGCAGGAGGTAGTTGATGCCATAAGAGATCAGGATGCCAATGATGATGGACATCTGGTAGAGGCTTCCCATTCGCCCGCGTACCGACGGAGGCGACACTTCGGATACATACATGGGAGAAAGCAGCGAAGCCGCGCCAACAGCAACGCCGCCCATGAAGCGGGCAATAATAAAAATAATGAAGCTAGGAGCCAGCGCAGTGGCAACCGAGGTTGCGGCGAATAGTATCGCGACCCACAGCAGCATTTTCCTGCGCCCATAGCGGCCGGTAAACTTGCCGGCGGCAAGGGAGCCGAATACGCAGCCGAACAACAGCGAGCTGAATGCCCAGCCCAGTCCCAGGTCATCCAGAGAGAAGTGCTGCTTCAGGAATGGGCCGGCGCCGGTGATGATGGCGATGTCGAATCCAAAGAGCAGACCGCCCAGTGCGGCGGTGGCGGCCAGAAAAACAACATATTTCATGTTGATATCCGGACTCGCCTTATCACTTGTCATAACTTGTCGAGCGCCAGCCCGTTCAGGCAACAGCGACGCAGAAAGCTTGCGCTGCTAGGCATTCTTCCTATCCTTCAACACTGCCGCGCTTTGGTCTTCCTTCGTATCCAGCCAGGCTGCGTCCTGTTCTGAATCGGCGAAGCGCTTCATGCCTGCCTTCAAAATTTCCTCATCCGCCACTTTAGCCAGCGGTGTGTAGCGGGGGTGATGCGACTCCCGGTAGGGATCGTTTCGAGCAGCGTTGTAGCAACAAATCATCGACCAGCGAGGATGCTCCGAGCGGTTCTGATCGGAGCGATGCAGCAGATTGGCATGGAAGAACAATGTGTCCCCAGGCTCCATCTCCACATGAACGAGTTCGAGCCGCTTGCGAATTTCATTGACCCGCTCTATATCCGCCCCTGCTTGTTCGCCGGTAAGAACATGATCGATGCGGCCCAACTCATGCGATCCTCTAATGACCTGCAAACAGCCGTTCTCTTTCGTGGCGCGGTCCACGGCGATATAAGCACTGGTGAGCAAAGGAAACAAAACCCCATTCTGATACCAATATCCGTAATCCTGGTGCCAGGCCCATGCCCCGCCGACCTTTGCATCTTTCATGATCATCTTGGAGTGATAGTGATATACCTCGCCTCCAAGAATCTTTTCTGCGGAATTCACTATCGATTCGCTGCGAGCCACCATTCCGTAGATGGTGTCAGTGGGATGATTCCACAGCGACAGCCGGACCGTGCCCCCTTCCCCGTCCGCCCTTCCAAACGCATGCTGGTCTAAGGCGCGATCCTGCCGAGCCGCCTTCCCTAACAGTCCGATTTCATCCTGGTTCAGCATGCCTCGAACGAGCACATATCCATCCCTTTCATACATCTGAAGATCTCCGCTATTGATCGTTCCCTTGGCCATAGATTCCTCCTATTGCTGTCCTCCTCTGTCCGTCTTTGCCTCTCTTTCTGTCATTCCCTTCGGGAATGACAGACTAGAAAAGCAAGTACGAATACGGAAGAACATCATTTAGCTTCACTGTTAGATCCCAACGCCTGGGCGATAGCGCGCTCGGCTAGGGGGGCCATCACCGCGTAGCCCTTCTCCGTGGGATGAACTCCATCAAAGGAGAAGCCGGGAAGCATCGCCCCTTTGGCATCCGTCATTGAGCTGTAGTAGTCGAGATAGACGTATCCGTTGACGGAGCAGAAATTGCGCAGCCAGGTGTTCATGGCGCGAATCTTCTCCACCGGCCCGACTCCCGGTTTCCACGGATAGTCATAAGCCGGAGTGATAGACGCCAGGACTATTTTGATGCCGCTCTGCCTGGCGATATCCGCCATCGAAGTGAAGTTATCCTCAATCATCTGCTGCGTGGAAGGACCAGTATTTCCGGCTATGTCATTGGTGCCGGCAAGAACGACCACGGCCGCGGGATGAAGGCGTACGACATCCTGTTGGAAGCGCACCAGCATCTGGGGGGTGGTTTGCCCGCTGATTCCCCGATTCACGTAGGGCTTGCCGGGAAAGAAAGCTCCCGTTCCGGGACGCCGGCCCCAACCATCCGTGATTGAGTCGCCGAAGAAAACCACTCGCTGCTCGCCAGGGGGGACGGGCGGGAGCGTAAGATTTTCTGCTCGATATCTGTTGAGATCCGGCCAATCAGCTAACTGCGCTTGCATTTTCTGCACCTGCTGAGCATCGGACAGCGGGGCGGCCGGCGCCGGTCCACTTGCCGGTTGCTGGGCTGTTGATGAGCCGATGGCTTGCGTCCGCAAATGTGCCGCGAACAACAAAGCGGTACATATACAAATCGTCCATATCACTGCATTTTGTTTCTTCGACATATCCAAGACCTTTTGCTTGCCATCGCCATTGCGTCGCAGAATTGGCTTAAAAGCCCCAGGTTAGCTTCGCAAACCTGGGGCACCCGCATTTATACCGCTGGAAATCGACCTTCATCCCCCACACCGTCTTCCCTGTGCCCAGGACCTATTGACCAGGCCGCGAAGCGATCCGCCTGGCGCCGCGCCATCCAATCGCAGATGGCTCCCAGATCGGCGGCCGGCTTGTGGGTAAACGGCAGCGTGTGAAGATAGGGCGGGGGTCCGAATTCGGGGGTAAGAGTGGTTGCGTCCATGCCTTTCGTTTGTTGCGCCGACCAGATCATCTCCCACCAGTGCTCGTGTGTCTCCAGGTGCGTGCGCCATTCCGGAGCGCGAGGGTCAGGAACCTGCGGACCCTGCTCGTAACCTACCCGCGCGTGCAGGTGATGGCAATTCCGCGCCACCCGAAGCAAGATAGAATTGGCATCGGCAAGCAGGCGTTCGGCCACACATACCCAGTGGCTGAAGTCGGCTGTGAGCTTTACATCCGGAATACTCTGCAACAAACGGTAAGTATTCCAGGGATTGCCAAAGTAACGGGAGCGATGTGTTTCGTGGCTCAGCACCACGCCCAATTGCGTCCCCATGCGGGCTGCAGCGCCGTAGAAATCCTCGGCCTGGTTTAGAGTCCAGGCATCAGAACCGGATTGCGCATTGAAGAAGAGCGGCTGGCCGTCTAAGCACTCTTCAATCTGTTCGCGCAGCGTGCGCAGGTGGGTGTCGACTTCATCGCCTCGCGCTCCCATATTGCTGAAGATCTGCGGCACCCAAGCCAAGGATTCGTCCCGCAAGACACGCCGCAGCTCCTGGGCATCCGGCACCATGCGCGACGAGCACTCAAGCGCCTGATAGCCTATGTTGCGCCACCGCGCGAGATGCGGTCCAAAACCTTTGCTAAGATCGACGCCCCACAGATGGCGCACCAGGAGCAGGTTCATTTGGCTGGGGCCGCTCTTTCCGCGGCCGCGCCCCGCGCATGTTCCGCTGCAATCCCGGGAAACAACAAACGATGGCCGTAAGAGTAATACATAAATAGAAGCGAGGAACTGTATTCAAGCACTTTTGCGCGCTTGCTTGATCAGGCGGAGCGCCGTCCCCTCGCCCTTGCACGCGAGAAGCTCATAGCGTTTCCCTTCCAGCTTGTGATAGTTGACGAAAAACGTCTCCAGCTCGCGCACGAAATGCTTAGGCAGATCCTTCACGCGGCGGATATTAGAGTACCTATGGCTGGCTTCGGCGACGGCAAGGAGGCGGTCGTTGCGGATCTTTTTGCTGCCATCGATCTGCTGCCCTTCAATCACGCCAATGAGCCGAGCTCGGAGCAGACAGCCGGGAAATGCTGGTTCGTCCATGAGCACGAGAACGTCGATCGGGTCGCCGTCACCTGCAATGGTACGAGGCAGGAAGCCGAAGTCATAGGGAAAAGCCATTCCCGCAGGCAAAACCTTCGTGAGAGCGAATATCTCCTGATCGGGGTCAAAGGCATATTTGTTGCGGCTGCTTTTGGGGGTTTCAATAATGACTTGCAGCATCCCATCCTGCTTGTCAACAGGTTCAAGCTGGGTCGGATCGGCTAGCTTCTTGCGCGATTGCTTGCTCTTGTTGGCCAACATTCCCTCCGTATGCAAATCAAAGTACACGAATTGGCGGACAACGTCATGTTGAAAAGCTTTTCTGAGCCTCAGGCGCCGTCCGCTTACGTTTTAACGGGAGCCGGAGTTGGAGAGAGCCGCTGCATTTCCAGGACCCCCGACTGATTGCATAGCCGGCAGTCTTTGATCGACCGGCGGCAGCGGCGGAAAAGGCTCATGTGGTTCTGCCTGGTACCAGTATGCGACAGAATAATAGTTGTCGGAGCGGGCGTTGGCGTGTCCGTGCTCGATGGTCGCTTTGAAGGATGTGGTAAAGGGAATGGGAGAATCAAAATGAAAACGGTAGACGCTGGCTCTGGCTCCAGCCAACTCAGCCCCTAGTACCGGAGCTCCGTAAAGCGCGTAGGAAAAAGGCTTGCCGCCAAAATCCCATGCGCCCAGAAAGTAGTCTTCCGATCCCGTTCCCGCGATGGATGGCATTTTGGCGCCATCGATGAAGAACATATCGTCCCCTTCCCCCCACCACTGATCCTGGTTTTGCAAAACGGACATAGTTACGCCTACATATTGGCCATGGCCCTTTGCTTCCATCCAGACATAGTTATCTTCGCCGCTTAGGTTGGCCTTGTTATTCACCAACGGGTCTCCGTTTGTCTTCCAGTTGTTGGTCCAGCCATGGTTTGGCTGGGCTTGGCGGTACTGGGCGTGAAAATACAGAGTATCGGGCGGGAGTGGATGAGAGTAAGTGCGGTAATCGATATTGTAGTAGAGGGCTCTAATGGGCTGCTCTCCTTCGTTGGTTATAGTTATGCGCGCATGGCTCCTGAACGGCATGGGAAAAAAACTATTCAAGGCCTTTACACTGCCCACGGAGAGCATCTCCGACTGCCAGCTATAGTAAGCGCCGAGGCCCAATCCAAAAAAGTCGCCGACGGGTGTTTCCACGCTCGGCGTCGTTTCCCTATCCCAATACATGCGTAAAACGATGCGCTTGAGGTGGTAAGACTCGTTATCGGCGATGGTGAACCAGATGTGCGAAATCATCCCGGGTCCGTCGGCATCCAAGACGGCCAACGTTGCCCCTGGGGCCACGGTACGAGAATCGGCATTGGCGCCGGTTGGATCGGAGCTCGACGCCCGATGTGGCGTGTAAGTCTGTTGGCGGGTGAGGTCCGGCTGCCAATTCAGGTCCTGGGCACACGCTGCCAACACGGAACCGGCAGCTAGAAGAAGGAGGGTCGCAAGCCGCATCATACTTATTTCCTCATTCGCAATCATTTTCAGTCAATACCTAAGCGGTGTTGCATCTGTTCCAGAGATATCCCGGTGGTCTCGGGGTAATAAAAGAGAACCAGAAAAAAGTCGACTACCATCATCGCGCAAAAAAATATAAATGGATATGCTCCGGAGGACTTTGCCATGACCGGAAATATCAGCGAGATGACAGCATTGGTCACCCAATGTGCAGAACTTCCCAGGCTCTGCCCCTTGGATCGCACGCGATTGGGAAATACTTCGCTGATGTAGACCCAGACGACCGCGCCTTGGGATATGGCAAAGAAGGCGATGTAAAGCATGAGCAGCCAGACAAGCCAGCTCAGATGGCTTCTGGTAAGAAAGAGAGCCGAGATCATCGCCAGGCAGATGGCGAGACCCACCGTGCCCACCAGAAGCAGCTTTTTGCGCCCAAATTTGTCGATTACCGACATTGCAAGCAGAGTGGCGACAAGATTTGTCGCTCCAACCGCGACCGCTTGAAAATCTCCGGAGATTCTCGACGCGCCAGCGAGAGCGAAGATGTCATTCAGATAATAAAGAATGGCGTTGATCCCGGAAAGCTGGCAGAACATGCCAACTGTGAGGGCGAGGAAGATCGGCTTCCGATATTGCCGGGAGAACAACGGATCGCTGGACTCAGACCGCTCCAGATGAACTGAAGCGACAATCTCGTCGAGTTCTTCCTGCGGCTGCGGAATCCCGGTGAGACGAAGCACGTCCAGCGCTTCCCCCAGGTTCGATTGTGTGACCAGCCATCGCGGGCTGCGCGGGATAAAGAATAACGTTATAAGAAAAAGCGCTGCGGGAACTGCGGAGACACCAAACATCCAGCGCCATTCGCCGGCGCCAAGATGCATCCTCCCAATCAGAAAATTGAATAGGTAGGCGAGCAGAATGCCGACGACCACGTTGACTTGAAAGAATCCGACCAACCGGCCGCGCCACTGGGGAGGCGCGATCTCGGCGATGTACATGGGCCCCAAGACAGAGGATCCGCCAATGGCCAGACCGCCTACCAGGCGAAAAAAGATGAGCGACGGCCAGTCCCAGGCAAGTGCGCAGCCTACCGCCGAAACGACGTACAACACAGCCATGACGCGAAGGCTGTCGCGGCGTCCGAACCGTTGTCCGGGAATGCCGGCGGTTATGGCACCGACGACGGTGCCAATCAATGCGCTGGCGACGGTGATGCCCAGCATGGCCGGGGAAAGATGATATTTGAGCGACAGAGCGTGAGTAGTGCCGGAAATAACGGCAGTGTCAAATCCAAAAAGCAGGCCTCCAAGCGCGCCAACGATCGTGCTCTTGGCTACATGAGAGTTAATGGTCATCGAATCTCCAAAAAGTCGCGTGCCGGCTGCGATTCTACGTGAATGTAATTGGGCGCGCACTGCCTGGCGTCAAAAATGCAGGTGCCCCAGGTCCCGCTCTTGGGACCTGGGATTCTGCGCCAGAGATTCAAGCCGCTTTGAAGTGAGTCCCTCAGGGACGACCTGAAAATAGCCCAGCACGTCAGTGCTGGGTCTGCTCCGCAGCAAATGGGGGCCAGTCCCGTAGGGACGACTGAAAGAAAAAGTCGCGAAATTATTCAGCCGTTCCTGCGGGACTCAACAGACAGCTCCAAGGCACTCGTCTTGCGAAGCCGGGGTCCCCGCTAAGCGAAAACTTGCTCGGGTGGAAAGCACGAGATTTGTGGAATCCAACGTCCGAGAATCCGGACGTGGGGCACCCAAGATTGATTGAAGGAGGAGCTTCAAGAGCCAAACGTTTTCGGACACTGATGCCGTCTCTCATCCAGGCTCAGCGATCGACATTCAGATCGAAGTCACCGCTGGGAAATAGGACATGCAGCGTCCGGGTGCCGGAATTCATCCGCCAGCCTGTCTGGTCATTGCCGCTCTCTGCCGGATTGATTTCAGTGAGAGATTTACCGGCCAGCGTCACTCTACGCGGTATTCGGGTTGCCGGCAGCACTACCTCGTAGTGGCGGACCACGGGAGAATGCTCTAAGCGCACTTCTATCCGCGAGGGATCTTCGCTGGCCTGCGCTACCGTACCGTCGTTAAGCGTGAAACTATCCTGGACCGAAGCGGAGGTGGGAAAGATCCTCCAGGTGAGATCGCCGGTAAGTGTCCGGTAGTTACTGCCGGCCAAGTCCTCGGCGAGAGTCTCGATCTCCGGACTGATGAGGGGAAGAATGCTACCTGCGCGGACAAAGATTGGGATACGATCGAGCGGCGCGGAAACTGTTACTTGCCGCCCTCCTTCCATGATCTCCCCAGTCCAGTAATCTGCCCATGAACCTCGCGGCAGATAGAGAGAACGGCTCAGCGCTCCCTGCTCCAGCACCGGCGCGATAAGAAGCTTGTCGCCCAGCATGTATTCTCCGCTGCAGTCGTAGGTTTTCGGATCGTCAGGGTATTCGAGCAAGGGGTGGCGGATAATCGGTAGTCCAGTCTTCGCAGCTTCATGGGCATAGGTATAGAAGTAAGGAAACAGCGATACGTGCAGGCGGGCGTAACGGCGGAAGGTATCGATTGTCTGCGGGTTATACCAGAGGTCCACGGCGCCATCCGGTTTGTCCCAGAGATGATTGCGCATGATGGGGGTCAGAGCTCCAAACTCCACCCATCGGGTCCAAAGCTCCACGGAATGGCCATTGCCCGCGATATCCGGACCCCAGACGGAGAATCCCGACAGCCCCGCCGTGATGCCCGCGTTCACCACGGAAGGAAGTCCGTAATCCCGCGTCCAATTGGGATATTGATCGCCTCCCCAAACAACGGGGGTGTAGGCTTGTGAGCCGGCATAGCCGGAGCGGTCGAACTCGACGGCATCGGGCTTGGCCTGACGCGTGATCTCATAGGTGATCTTGTGATAGAAGAGCGGATTGAGATTCGCCATCATGCTCCCGGTGACGCCTGCGGCGAAGCGATCGGTATCCTTCACCCACTCTCCGAAATCTTCCATCCAACCATCAAAGTTGTCGTCCACAAGGATCTCGCGAATCTTTCGTTCCCACCAATCCACGTTTGCAGCGCTGGTGAAGTCGATGTTGCCGTCCGTGTAATGTTCAAAAGCAGGGCCGGTGGGCTTGCCTTGGGAGTTCAGCACGAAGAGGCCGGTGCGTGCGCCTTCTTCGAAAGAAGGATTTGGCAGGTTATAGGGATCGAGCACCGAGCGCAGGTAGGGATGAACGTATGTCAACACTTTGAATCCCATGCCGTGAAGCTGATCGGTGAATTGCCGGGGCTGCGGATAGTAGCCGGTCCACCACAGAGGCCAACCCATGATGTCGCCTTTGTCCATCACGTCGAAGGTCCATATCGCGCTCGCCGGAATCCCATTCTGTCTCAGGCTGCGCGCATCCTCGATCACGGTTTGCGGACCTTGATAGGAACAAATCCAAACGCCAAACGCCCAGGGAGGAGAAATGGGTGTGCGTCCCGTCAAAGATGTGTAATCCTCGAGGATACGCTTTGGTTCGCCCACAAAAAAGTAAGCATCGGCCGAAGGATCTTTGATCCGGATCGAGAACTTCTGCCGATCAGCAGGACTCAGATCAAAGCTGCTTGCCGCCGCTGTGTCTAGATAAATCCCAAGGCCGTGCGGAGTGAAAAGAAACGGCACGGGGAGATAGGTCCAGTTATGACCTGGCTGGCCCATGAGATCTTGCGAAAGCACAACGGTCTTCAATCCATCGAGCTTGATTCGATCGAATCTTTCGCCCAGTCCGAAAAATGGCCCGGCCCCGGCGAAGTTCAACGACAAATTACGAGCGTTGCCGTCAGCTCGAGGCGCTCGAATCGATAGGCGAATGATTGTGGGCGAAACGACGGCGATCTCCAGCTCGGCAGGAGCAGACGAGCCAGCAGCTTCAACGTGCATGCGCCAAATATCTCCCTGGCGTTCGATGTGCTGGACCTTGGCTAGCCGCAACTCGGGCGGATTGTCCGGCTCCGCATCTGAACCTGCCAATTGCCATGTAAGACCGGTCTGCTTATTCGTGAGCGCCATTCCCAAGCGGCCTTTCGTGATCTCCAGGCGCCAAGCTCCGGTCTCCAGACGCAGCGCCGCCGCGGTTTCAGCCGCCTTGAGGTGCACAGGCTGCTGAGGGGTTGCGCGCAGAGCATCCGCCGCCATGCGGCTGGAGCGAACCGGATCATGATGCAGCTCGTCGAGCATCGAAGTGTACTTCGAGCTGAAGGAAAACGGCGGCGTTTGGGCCGCAAGTTTAGAAACAACACCAAGCAAGAAGAGAACCAGACACGCGGCCGGCAATAAGATGGCGCGAGCCAGGGAGATTTCACCGCGCGGAACCTTATCGCTGAATTCAAAACTTTCATCGAATGCTGACATTCAGAATCACCCCCACTTTTAATGGGATGATTTTTTAGGCCCTGCCGTGTTCGCCTTATCTTCGCCTATACTGATCTGATGCGGCCTCCCTCCTCAGAGCTAAACTCAACCGCCGGCGCCTTGCGGCGGGAATTAAGTCAAAGAAATATAGAACGCGCCCGAAGGTTTAACCATGAGCTCACTTACGGAGAAGTTCCCAGCATCCTTTATCGCGATGAAGAAGGGGTGCATGGCAATTTTCTTCACGCCTCCTACCGCGCCATTTGTTCGGCTCCCGAATGGGCGAAGCGGCTCAAGAAAACATACAGCGGTGGACGCCGGATTCCCCGCTCATGGGAGCGGAAGAGATGCGAGCTGGATTGCGCCAACAGCTCGGATGCTTTGCTGATGAACGTCTTTTGTTATCCACGGCTGTTACTCCGAACGCAGGTATGCGCGTTGCTTGGAATTCAGGCCGGTCTTCGACCTGAATTCGGGTTCAAGCCTCGAATAGCATTTTTGAACGGCGGCGCCGAGCAGACGGAGATCGACATGCGCTTGGGCCGCCTCCTGGTTGAGGCAAAGCTAACCGAAACAGGATTTCAAAGCGCGCCGCTCGATCGCTTGCTTCGCTACCGCGACGTCGGCCAGGTCTTCAACATCGAAGAGCTGCCGATTGATGGTAATACCGTTCATTCCTACCAGTTGATCCGCGGAGTGCTTGCAGCTCACCAATGGGAGCGCTCCTTTCTCGTACTATGCGATGGCCGCCGCCGCGAGTTAAAGGAATGCTGGTTTCAGATTCTGCGCGCAGTTCCGGATTGCGGTCTGCGCAGCCGGCTGGTGCTTCTCACCTGGCAGGAGCTGGCAAATACCCTCCCAAAAGCACTGCGGTTTTTTCTGGAAGATAAGTACGGCATCGGTTCAATCAACCTAACATGGAACTTAGAGAACTATTAACGCCGCCGGAAGCGGCCTGCCGAGCAGTGCGACGCATTTATCAAAACGATGGAATTATTCGCGGGGAGGGCGGCGATGACCAATTCTATTGGCTGCGCGAACCGCTCTTCGTTCACCCGCGGCCCCAGGCTGATCTTTCGATAAATACTAGCCCAGAAGCCAAGTGAAAAGCAGGCAGAAAGATGCCGCAAAGATCATCACTGTCGTAACCCAACCGACCGGTTCGTGATAATCAATAGGTAGTTAAGTGCTTCATTCCTAAATCGAGGTTCACATGACACTGTCCAGAACAACCCGAGATCACGATGAGATTCGCAGATAGGCCGAAGCGCGCGGCGCGGTTCCCGCCGAAGTCAAAGGCACCGAGAAAGGCAAAGAACCGGGAATCCTGTGTTTGAGTTCCCTAACGCGGTGAATAGGAACGACGACAAACTCCAGCAAATTTCCTGGGAGGAGTTCTTAAAGAAGTTCGATGAGAGCAATCTTGAGCTGGTGTACGAGGAGAAAACTGCCGACGGCCTAAAGAGCAACTTCAACAAACTTATGCATCCGGAAAGCGAAGAACATTCCAGCCGAAAAGGTAAATCAGCTGAAAAGAGCTCGAGCGGCAAGAAGCACACCGCGGCTTGATTCTCCTGCTTTGCTCACCTTCTGTATTTGCAGTTGCTTTTTACGCAGCGTGGCGCTGCGAGAGGGAAAGCAGATTCCCTGCGGAAATGGCAGAAAGAAAGGCAAAGGCGGACAAGAAGGGCTGCAGCAGATTTGTGGAATCCCAGGTCCCAGAAGCGGGACCTGGGGCACCCAGCAGAACACTCCAGTTGAAAAGTGAGGCACAATGGGAACTGTTAAAGACAATATGCGGTCGAGATGACAAATCAGGTGCAGTTACCAGTTAAGCCTTGGATGAGAGCGGCTGGCTGATGTTCTCCAGGGACCGGCCTTCAGCCGCGACGCCGATTATCCGCTCCGTGGCCGCGGCCACCAGCATCAGTAAAGCTGCTCCGATGTAACCGCCCAGCAGCGGCGCTCGTGTCTTTGATTCGATCAGCGCGCCGAAAAGCGCCGGAGCACCTACCCCGCCGACGAGTGTCCCGATGGCATAGAACAGACTAATAGCCATTGCGCGCACCTCAAGCGGGAAAATCTCGCTCACCGTCAGATATGCCGAGCTGGCCGCCGAAGAAGCGACGAAGAAGATCGCGGTCCAGCACACAGTTTGCGTAACGGCACTCAGCACCCCGGTGTAAAATAATCCGCCAGTGATCGCCAACAGGGTGCCGCTCAACGCATAGGTGAGCGATATCATCTTCTTTCTTCCTATGGTGTCAAAAAGGTGACCGATCAAAATCGGGCCCAGAACATTGCCTAGCGCGAATGGAAAGATGTAATAGCCTGCCTTGACCGGGGGTACATGATAAAAGCGCTCCAGGACCAGGGCATAGGTGAAGAAGATCGCGTTATAAAAAAACGCTTGCGACGCCATCAAGGTGAGCCCGAGCAAGGATCGAGACCGGTTCTCGCCCATCATGGCTCCCCAAAATCTCACGCAAAGAAGTATGGGTCCGGGTATGGATCTTGACCGGTCTCCCTTCCGGTTCAGGCAAAGGGCGGCCGGTGGTCTTTCCAGTCTGCTTTTCGATTCCATCAACGATTTGTTCTGCCTCATCGTTCCGGCCGTGAATTACCAGCCATCGGGGACTCTCGGGCACGAAGCGGCGTAGCAATAGAATGCCCGAGCCCAGAACCGCTCCCAGCCCAAAGGCAAAGCGCCAGGCCAGCCGCTCGCTTACCCAGTGACTATTGAACAGCAATATAGTTTCACCTGCACCCAACGCGGCTCCGAACCAGTAAGTGGAGTTGATCACCAGGTCAATGCGGCCGCGCAGGCGGGCGGGGATCAACTCATCGATGGCCGAATTGATTGCGGCATATTCCCCCCCAATCCCAAGCCCCGTAACCAGCCTGAAGGCAGAGTAGCTATGGAAGCTCCAGGAGAAGGCTGTGGCCGCCGTTCCCAGCAGGTAGACCACTAGAGTCAGAAAGAAGAGTTTCTTTCGGCCTAACCGGTCGGTTGCCCATCCGAAGAAGAGCGCGCCCAGCACCGCGCCGGCAAGATAGTAGGTCGCGGATTGCCCCACTTGAGCGTCGCTCATGTGGAGACTACGCTTGAGCACTCCACCGATAGTCCCGGCAAGAGTAACTTCCAAGCCATCCAAAACCCAGGTGATCCCAAGTCCCGTCACAACCAGCCAATGCCATCGACACCAAGGCAGCCGGTCAAGGCGTGCGGGGATGTGAGTCTCGATAACCTGGCTCATGGATTGGGCTTCAGATCCAGCCCAGGTCTCGAAAAGATAGACCTGGGTACATCCCTTTCAAACTTATTTTGAAGTACAACAACAAACGTCCCGAACACTAACTTGCTTCGTAAAAGCGTCTTCCGCGCATAAGTTGGGATACAGGAAATGAAGTTGCGGATGCCTCAGCCTCCAACCTGCTCTGTGGCCTTTGCTTGGATCTGCTGAGGAGACGAAAAAGCTTTTTCCGGCATCTCTTCAAAAGCCTCCGGTTATGCGGGCAATGAGGAGACAGATATGAGCAAGCATCGTGAACGGCACCTGGTTCGTGCCATTCTGGCCGGAGTTGCAGGTGGATTGGCGGCCTCCTGGGTAATGAACGAATTCATGGCGGGACCTGGACAACAGCTCCAGCAGGCACTGGAGAGCGATAGACAGAGGGAGCAGAGGGAGGCTGAACAGAAACAGCAGAAGGAGAGCGGCCCTCCGGAGGACGCGACCATGAAGGTTGCGGACGCGGTGGTAAAGACTGCGACCGGGGGCAGACACCTGTCGCGCAAAGGCAAACAGAAGGGCGGACCGATTGTGCACTATAGCTTTGGCGCCCTGATGGGAGCGCTTTATGGCGCACTGTCGGAATATTCCAGCGCCCCGAAGGCGGGCTTCGTATCCGCTTTTGGGAGTGCTGTATTCGCGGTCGCCGACCTGATCGCCGTTCCCGCTCTGAACCTTGCCCCGCCGGCTACGGAGCAGCCTCCGTCCGCGCTGGCGACGCCTTTCGCCGCACACCTTGTTTATGGAGTGACCACAGAATTGGTGAGGCGCACAGCCCGGGCAGTCCTATAGAGTAACCGCAGAGGCGCACGGGCCTTTCCCGCCAGACAACCATTTCCTTCTACATTCACTCCATCACATCCCATCGATAGAGGGAGCGCCAAATAGCTCTGGGTGAAATGGCGGGTTGCTTCTTTGCGGCAGCATGTATAACAGCTATATTCAGTCTTCCTACGACGATTCCCTGCTTGCAGGAGAAGGTGCAGCCTTAAGGAGAGCAGTTGCCAGAGATTCTCGGTTTGGAGATAGCGGCGACCTCATATGCCGAAACCGTGGAACGGAGCCTTGCCTGGGCCCGCAGCCATGAGTCGCGCGCGCTTTTCTTCGCCAACGTTCACGTGGTGATGGAGGCATTCGACGATCCGCTGTTCCGCGACAGCCTGAACCGGGCCGATATGGTATGCCCGGACGGGGTGCCGCTGGTGTGGGCGCTGCGCGCTCTTGGGGTGCAATCCGCATCCCGGGTCTATGGACCGGATACAACCGTGGCCATGCTGGCGGCAGCAGAAGAGGCGGATGTGCCTATCGGTTTCTATGGCGGCAGCCCTGCGGTCCTCGAAGGCCTCATTGCTCACGTAAACCGCCGCCATCCGCGGCTGCGCATCGTGTACCAGTGCTCCCCGCCCTTCCGCAATCTGACTCCGGAGGAGGATACTGAGGTGGTTCGCGATATCGCAGCCTCGGACGCGCGCCTGCTCTTTGTGGGCTTAGGGTGCCCCAAACAGGAACGCTGGATTATGGACCACTACGGCCGCATCCCGGCAGTGATGTTCGGAGTCGGCGCGGCCTTCGATTTTTTGGCCGGGACAAAGCCGCAGGCGCCCCGTTGGATGATGCGCAGCGGCATGGAATGGGCCTTTCGCTTCGCCTGTGAGCCGAGACGGCTGGCGCGCCGCTATCTAAAGCACAATCCCCGCTTCGTCGCCTATTTCCTGTGGCAACTGCTTACTTCCCGCTCAAGCTGACTGGGGTTTTGGTAGAAGCCCCCTGCTTTAGCAGGGGGCTTCTGGACTTGAAGTCCAGCGGAAAGCGGTTGATCTTAAGATGGGCTTTTAGCCCTGGATTTACCGATGCCAGCGCTACGGCAGTTTAGGAAATGGTGTAGACCGAAGCCACTATCGCCAAGCCGACGCGACCAGCAGGGAGCGGCGGCCTCGAGCAAATTGGAAAAGACCACAGTATTTCCTAAACTGCCTTAAAGCGCATCACGTTCAGAGTCGGACTTCCGGAGCGCTGAAGCGCTCCTACCCCCGCATAGATGCGGGGGCTTCCACCCAAAGGCTCCGCTCCCGAGTTTTTCCGCAGCCTGTTGAGCTGACTTGAGCTGGACAGAGTAGATTTGTTGTCTCCCACCCTTCGCCCGGAACAGCGCCGTGCGAAGGATGGGGCACCCCGATTGGTGGGCAGCGTGACACCAAGTCTAAGCCGCTCCTTCAGACTCTTCCAAGGCGGCCGAGTTCACCTTTTTCCCGACCGTAGTCAGTTTCTTGTCCGCCGCTTCTTCTTCCTTCAGCGTCTCGTCCAACAATGGAACGATATCCGGATGATTCAAAAGCTTCGCGAACTCACGAACGCTTTCCATACCCAGCTATCTCATAATGCTCCACTCGCTGGGCAGCGGTGATAAGGCCGGCGTCACGAAGAGCTCCCTTTTCGACTTCGGAGACTATCTCGCTTCCTTCCGCTAACACGCCCTTCATCCCTTCGCAGGTCTTGCCGCTGCCCTTCTTGCCCAAAATCTCGAAGACCTTCTCCAGGCGCTGGACATGGCCGTTGGTTTCTTGAAGATGGGTCTGAAAGGCTTCCCGCAGGTCGGGCGAGGATGCCGCTTTGACCAATTTTGGGAGAGCTTTGGTGATTTGCTTCTCCGCAGAATAAAGATCCTTCAGCTCATCGAGGAACAACTCTTGAAGACTGCCTGTGCTCATTGCTTACTCGCTCCGGCGGGATTCCCCATTTTCAACTGATGCGGAGAACAGGCCGCGTGTTGTGTCTCGGGGCGAAACCCGCGCCGGCGCTGGAGAATCCCGGGTCAACGGTTGTGGTCTCCCACACTTGCTGCGAAAGGATGGGGCACCAAGATGACAAATTGGGCGAAGCGAAGTGTAGAGATCTTTAGCCTTTGCCGGTCATGTAGTAGTGGACAGCGGGGGTGATCACCAGCGAAAGCAGCATGGAGATCAGGATGCCGCCGATGACGGCAATGGCCAGCGGCTGCAGCATCTGCGATCCGGCGCCCAGGGCAAGAGCCAGCGGCAGCATGCCTGCGACGGCGGCCACGGCGGTCATGACGATAGGACGCAGCCGTCTGCGGCCGGCTTGGATCATGGCGTCGCGCGGCGCCATGCCCGCTTCCCTGAACTTCACATCCGCGTCCAGCAGCAGGATGCCGTTTTTGGAGACGATGCCCACCACCATGATGAGGCCCATGAAGGAGGAGATATTGAAGTCAACCCCGGTGATCAGCAGCGCCAGAAAGACGCCGGAGGTGGACAGGACGGCTGAAGCCAGGATGGAGACAGGAGCAGCGAAGGTCCTGAACTCAAACAGCAGCACCAGAAAAACCAGCATCAGCCCGACAAAGAGGACCATCAGGAGATCGCGAAAAGACTGCTGCTGGGTGGCGTAGGTTCCGCCATAGACTACGCGGATCTGCGGCGGCAGGTTGACCGAAGCCACAGCTTTCTTGACGCCCACGATGGCTTGCCCAAGGCTTGTTCCCTGGAGGCGGGCGGACACCTCCACCAGCCGTTGCAGATTCTCCCGGAGGATCTCGGTCTGGCCGGGCAGGTTCTCGACTGTGGCCAGCGAACCAAGCGTGGCCGTCGTCCCGGTTGAGCTGACCAGCACGGTGTTGTTCATGGCCTCGGGAGAAGCGCGGTTCTGCTCCGGGAAGCGGACGCGTATGTTATAGGCGCGGTTGTTCACCACCAGCGGAGCCGTCGCGGTCTCGCCCTGCAGCAAGGCGTTGGCGTCGGTCGCAACCTCGTCGGGAGTGAAGCCGCTGGTCGCCGTGATGGATGGGTGAACGTGATAGATGGTTTCCGGACTGCTAATGGTATCGTCTATGCCGTTCAACACGCCTACGATGCCGGGCACGCTGGAAATTTTATCGGCCACGATGGGCGCCCAGTGGCGCAGCAAAGCCGGATCTTCGCTGAACATCTGGATGACCACAGGCTGCGGCGCATTGGTCAAGTCGCCAATCATGTCTTCCAGCGTCTGGTGAAGATCGACATCCAATTGCGGTTCCTGCTGCACCACCTTGGCCTGCAGTTCGTCCATGATCTCGTGAATGTCCCGGCTTCGCTTGCTGGTCAGCTTGACGGAGATGTCTCCGGTATTGGCTTCGGTCACAGCGGCGAGACCCAGCTGCAGGCCGGTGCGGCGGGAGGTGGCGGTGACCTCCGGGATGGAGTGAATGATCTGGACCACATGGTTCACCACGCGGTCTGTCTCAGCGAGCGAACTACCCGGGGGCATAATGTAATCGACGGTAAAGTCACCTTCGTCCATCTGCGGCAGAAGGTCCGATCCGAGCGAGCTGTAGCAGACGTACGATACGACGATCAACACCAGGGCGAATCCGGCCATCCACCACGGGCGGTCGAGCACGAATTTCAACAGGCGCTCATACGTTCCGATGACGCGCTTCATGAATCCGCCGATAGTGGCCTCTTCCGCCTCCATCAGCCTGCGCGCTTCATCCTCCGCCGAGGCGAACTCTTCGACGCGATCCTCGGGCTTGAACTTGTCCTCGCGCCGCACGAAGTATTGGCTGAGAGTCGGCGTCCAGGTCAAGGCCAGAGCCAGAGAGCTGAGGAGCGCCGCACTCATAGTCACGGCCAGCGCGCGGAAAAAGGTCCCGGTCACTCCCGTGATGAGGATCAGCGGCAGGAAAATCACTACCGGAGTAGCGGTCGAGCCGACCAGCGGAACCTTGAGTTCGCTCAGGGCGCTTTGGACCGCCTGCAGTCTCGACTGGCCGGCGTCGCGGTGAATGACGATGTTCTCCACCACCACGATGGCATCGTCGATCACCAGGCCCACGGCCGCTGCCAAGCCACCCAGAGTCATTAAGTTGAAAGTCTGCCCAAGCAGCTTCAACACCAGGAAGGTGATGGTGATGGTCACCGGAATCACCAGTCCGGCAACCAGCGAGCTTCCCCAATCGCGCAGAAAAAGCACCAACACGATGCTGGCGAGAATAATGCCGATAATGATAGCGTCGCGAACGCTGGCGATCGCCTCCTTTACCAGTTCGGCCTGGTCGTAATAGACCGAGAAATGGATCCCGGGAGGCAAAGTCTTCTTGATTTGTTCAAGTTCCTTGTAGACGCCATCGGAGACGGTTACCGTGTTGGTGCCGGGTTGCCGGTTGATGCTGAGCAGCACACCCGGTTTGCCATTGGCGGTAACCACGGTATAACGCGGCTCGACTGCAGCATTTACCGCGGCGACGTCACCGATATGCACAGGAACGCCGGCCGGGGTTTTCTTGATGACGATATCGGCGATCTCTTTGGGGTCGTGGACCTGCCCGTCCACAAGATCGAGCACCAGGTTATGGTTCGATGGGATCAAGCCGGGAGACTCGATAAGGTTGGTTCTCTGCACGGCGGCGAGGATATCGGGGACGGCGACCGTGGCGCGCAGCAGCTTGACCGGATCGGGCACGATGTCAAATTCAGGCACGTCTCCACCCTGCACGAGGACGGTGGCGACGCCATTCACGCGATTCAGCCGGGGCATGATCTGGTAGGTCGCTGTTTCCCACAGCTTGGTGGACGGCATGGTGTCCGACGTCAGTCCGAAGCCCAGGATGGGGAAGCTCGAAAAGCGCAGCCGGTTGGCATCGATCTTGACGGTTGGGGGCAGTTCGGATTGCACCCGCGACATTGCCGCATAGACCATCTGCAGGGTCTGGAACATATCCACATTCCAATTGAAGAACAAGTCCACTTCGGCGGTGCCGCGGCTGGTGATCGAGCGGACGGTTTGCAGACCCTGAACGCTGTTGACTGCTTCCTCGATAGGACGGGTGATGGTGACCAGCATCTGATCGATAGGCATTACGCCGTTATCGATGGCGATCAGCACGCGGGGAAAATTGGTCGTGGGAAAAACGGCAATGGGAATACTTAGAGCGGAGTACGCGCCGACGAGGGCAAGCATGACGATCACCGCGATAATGGCCTTGGAGAATAAAGCAAACCAATAGGCCTTGCGCGACGGCTCCTGCTTTGGGTCGGTCTTCAAATCGGGACTGCTTGAACTGCTGATCGCCATCTAGTATTCCTGCAGCTGATATTTCTGGAGCTGATGTTTTGGAGCCGTACCATCAAAGCGTTTACTTCCAGCGTGGCAGCGCGGGCGCCCCTGAGTTCGCAAAGATAACTCGGGGCCTTTCCCGACTTCCAGATACTTCTAATCCTTCTCCTGCGAGCCTCCGCTCGAGCCGGGCCGCGTGACCTGAACCTTGGTTTTGTCGGGAAGCCCGTACGCGCCCCCGACAACGACCTCTTGACCCGGCTTGAGTCCGCTTAAGATCTGGATGAGAGACCCCTCCTGGATGCCGGCCTTCACGGTCTGCGAATAGGCGCGGCCGTCCGGCCTCACCACCATGACGTGCTTCTCTCCGTCCTCTCCGGTCAGGATGGCGGAGTCCGGCACCACCAACGCGTTGGGTATAGTCCGGGCCACGATGGACACTCCCACCGAGGTGCCCGGCTGCAACTCGCCCTTGGGATTATCAGCCTCGACCCATATTTCGACCGTGGTGCTGTTAGGGTCAAGCGCGGGGCTGATTACCGTGATCTTGGCGGGATAGCTTGCCTCAAGACCGGGAACATTGAGTGTTGCCCGATCGCCCAGCTTTAATTGCACAGCTTGCGGTTGGGTAACGTGCACCCGGACCACCACCTTGGAAGTGTCCATCACCACCAGCAACGGAGTGCCCGCAGGCGCGATGTCGCCGGGGTAGACGGAACGGTCGGCAATGACGCCATTCATCGGACTGTGCAGTTCGGTATATCCCAGTTGCGCGGCAGCGCCCAGATACTGCCCGTGGGCGGCTTCGAGTTGACCCTTGGCAGCGCGCTGCTGGTCCGTGGCCCCCGAAGCTTCCAGGTTCTGCAGGTGTTTTTCCGCTGTCTGGAAAGTGCTGGTGGCCGCCGTTAGCGCAACCCCGGTTGTATCCAATTGCTTGCGCGGAATCGCTCCTTCCTGGTAGAGCTTGGTTTCGCTGGCATAGAGTTTCTGCTGCGCATCCAGGTTGGCTTTGGCATCTGCGAGATTCAGCTTTGCGGTTTGGACCTCCTCCGGCAAAGTGGAGGAAGTGGTCGCAGCGTAGGTTGCCTGTGCCTGGTCGTAGGCCCCTTGCGCCGAAATCACTCCAGCCGCAAGATCCTTGTTCTCGAGCACGGCCAACAATTCTCCGCGATGCACACGGGAGCCGCGGTTCACGTAAAACCGGAGAACCGGCGCGCTAACTTTGGGCGAAAGAGAGGCTTGGTGGATGGGGAACAATATACCTTGGGTGCTGATCACGTTGGTGATGGTTTGCACCTTGGCTAGCGTGGTATCGACGCTTACCACGGGCTCGGCAGGCTGATCGGCGCCGCCTCCGCAGGCCAACGCGGCTCCCATCAGGACAGAAGCCGCGGCAGCTAACGATGATTTAAGAATATGTGAGCGAAAGACAGGCATAAGTTATGAGGTTCGGTTCGTCCCGGAATAAGTTACAACGAAGAATGTGCTAGAACCAATCTCTTTGTCCGGCACGTCAAAACTCTCCTGTCAATGTTTGTAATGTGGCAACCGCTACTCGGTAACGAGCTTGTCCCATATTGAAAGAATCTTGAGCCGCAGAGAGTGCCGTTTGCGCGCTCAAAACCTCGAGTTCAATAGTATCTCCGGCCTTATAGCGCAAGGTGGCCAAGCGCAAGCTTTCCGAAGCGAGATCAACATCTTGGCGCAGTGTTTCAAGCTGGGACCGGGCTACTTTAGCTTCGTTATAGTACGTATACAGATTGCTCAACGCCTCCCGTTGAGTCTGCGACAACTCGACCTGTGCCTGGCGGCGGCTCTCCTCCGCCTGGTGCAATTTACTCCCCGTAGAGCCCCAGTTCCATATTGGAACATTCATGCCTGCGGTGATGAAATAACCGAGGTTAGGCAAAGGGCCCTTTTCCTTATTGGCTGCGACCGCGCTATGCAAGGCTAAAGCATTGGCTTCAATACCATAGTCAACATCGAGGGTGAATGTGGGGAAAAAGCCCATCCGGGCTACGGTCACATCCGAGTTTGCTTGTTTGAGCGTCTCCATTGCAGAACGCACATACGGGTTGCTCCGCTCCGCCATCCCATTTACCTCGGATAGAGAAGGCAGGACCGGAGGGCTGCCAAGATCATCGACGGTTGTAAAATTCTCATCCAGGTTTGCCGAGAGCAGAACAGCCAAGGCCATATGAGCCTGCTCCATAGCTAACTGCGCCTCTTGAAACGCGAGCTTCTGCTGATCGAATTGAAGCTGGGCCTTAATAACATCGGCGTGCGGGACTTCGCCGCCCTTCTCGAGTTGTTTCGTTGTCTCAAGAAAGGTCGCCGTTTGGTCAAGGGTGTGCTGGGCAGTGGCATATTTGCGCTGGGCAACGATGGCATTGTAGTAGCTGCTGGTGACTGTGACCGCGAGTCCCCGGCGGGCGATTTCCGCCTGGGCTTGCGCAAAGGCAGCGGCGGCGGCGGCGTGTTTATAGGGGGCAAACGTAAAAAACCCTGCCGGCATGTCCTGATGCAAGACAGCCCAGGCCCGGTAGACGTGTACGCCGTCATTGGTGACGAAGCGTCCGGTGGGAATTTTGCCGTTCCCTTGGGTGCCCAGGTATTGCTGCGTATAGCTCAGCGACGGCAGGAGCGCCGCGCGAGCCTGAGTGCGATTTTCGTCAGCAACCTGGGCGGCGGTTACAGCCGCGCGGTACTGCGCGTAAAACTTGCGCGCCCGGCCGATTGCATCCTGCAGCGTGATAACGGCCGGGGCGCCGGAGTTGGCTAAAGATTCGAGTTGTACGGGCTGGGAGCCATCCGGCGATGGTACAGGCGCCTGCAGAGTCCCTTGCGCTAAGGCCCGCGGCGCACATGCATAAAAAACTATCGCCAGTCCTAGAGAGATGAGGCTTAGCCGGCCCTTCAATCTCAACCCTCGTGCAGCCTGAGCCCGCGCAGCAACATCGTTCTGCTGTCTCATTTCAAGGAGTGTTTGGAAAAGCAACATATCATCATCTTTCCGGGTCAGTTGATTCATTCAGGTTTCATGGCAGCAGGCCATTGAAACAAGTTTGGAACAACTAGTTTGAGAGTAGTCTCGCGACCTTAAGGCAATCTGAAGATGGCCGGGGTTATGCCTGGGTTGAGAGCCGGACCTCTCCTTGGGAGAACGGTAAAAGCCCCTGCATTCATGCGGCGCAGGAGCGCTTCAGCGGGATTTCGGCGCCTGTGGAATATTTTCGCATCCTTCCGTCGATTTGCGATGCTCCAGCCTTCTGATTCGCAGCTGCTTTGCTGGTCTGTCACCTACATCTGACGCAAAGAACGCATCAGATATGGGGCGCCTATGGGGCGCCACAGGATTTTGTTGAAAAGCAGATTCCTTGCGGGAATGACAGAAAAAAAGGCAACAACGGACAAGAAGCAGATTCCCTTTAGCTAACGAAGGGAAATTCGCACCAGATCCTGCTCCGCGTCCTGGTCTTTATGGAGATTGGCCTGCTCTCGTTCTCTCCATGAGGTGCGGCTGCCGTTCTTGAGTTTGGCGGCCGCATTTCCTATGGCCATCGACGGCAGCAGGAAATGCTTGGCCTTCAGCGGACCGAAGAGGCGGTGTTCGCGGACGGCGTGCATGCCCGCGCTTGCCGAGCAGCCGCACTGGCTGCAGTCGGGCGTGCCGCCGAAGACGCACGGCTCGACTTGCGCCTTAAGGTCGGCCGAGTAATTGCGCGAGACCCTGGAAAAAGTGCAGTCCTGTGGAGAAGTTGGGGGATGACGCAGCGCCTCGGCGAAGGCCTCTGGCGTCAGCAGCTTGGCATAGCGAGCGCGCAGGCGGGGCAGTTCCCCGATCACGTACTCCCGCTGCTCCGGGCTCAGCATCTCGGCGCTACGCTCGCCCATCTGGGGCGAATAAAGGCTCACCCAGATGTTCGCAACCTCGCTGCGTTCGGACCAAAAGTGCACATACTCCTCAAGGTAGCCGCTGCGCGCGAGCATGGGAGCGGTAATCGTCCAATGGATGTTGACCCGGCAGTCTTTGATGTTGCCGAGGATGCGTTCATAGGTTGCCGGGTGGCGGCGCACATCATGGTGTTCCGGCAGGCCGTCGACGGAGACCGCGACGGTCACGTTTGGCAAGCGCATCCATTCGGGAGGGATGGGAATGATGGCGCTGGTGACCACCATGCTCCAAACGCCGCGACGGCTCAGCTCGGGGAGGATGCGGCTCAATTCGCGATGGCGCACCATGGGCTCGCCACCCACCAGCGTCACCTGCAGCGGCTTATGCCGATCGACCAAGCCGAGCACTCCCTCGACCAGGTCGTCCCCGCGTTTGTCCTTCAACTCCCGCAGAGTGACCGACCCACCCAAATGATCGTCGCCATAGGCGTAACATCCGGGACAGCGCAGAGGACACTCTCGGGTTATTTCGATCGAGAGCAGCGGAGTGTGACCACGCAGAATCTTTCCCCAGGAATCCAAGACGTCGGTGACCCGCAAATTCCCTCCTATGTATTTCTTAGTCGTATCACATAGACGCGAGCGGGGTGAAAGTGTCGCAGTTATTTCAGAACTGGCGACAAAACACAGGTTAGATGCATTTTAAGGGCCAATGGTTAGCTTGAACATCCTGGGGAAATTTAAAAGCATCCGGGCAAAGGGCTTTTGATCTAAACTTTAACTAACCGGTTAATCAAATGAGAAATGAAGCCCGCGAACACGACCGCGCCGACCAGACCCGCGAGAAGATTCTCGAAGCCGCGGTTCACCAGTTCAGCCAGCATGGCCTGGCCGGCGCCCGTACCGACGCAATCTCAAAAGCGGCAGGAGTCAACAAGGCGCTGCTCTACTACTACTTCAAAAACAAGAGCAGCCTTTACCGGGCGGCTCTCAAGGACGCAGCAGCCAAGATCATGAAGGACAGCTTGGCGTCGCTCGACGCGGGCGAGAGCGCGGGAGAAAACGTTCTGCGGCTGGTGCTGAATCACTTCGACCGGCTCTCTTCGCAGCGCGAATTTCAAAGCCTCATGCAGCAGGAGATGGTGCGCTTTCATCGCGGGGAAAGCGAAATGCTGCCGGTGCTGGTGCGGTCCTTCTATGGGCCGATGATGGCAAAGATGCAGGGCGTCATACACGAAGGTATCCGCGCCGGCGAGTTGTGCGAAGCCGACTGGATGCAGATCCTTTATGCCGCCCTGGGCGCGAATGTCTTCTACTTCCTCAGCGCTCCGGTCATGCGCCTGGCTATTTCATTCGAACCGATGGAGCCATCGGCATTGGATTTCCGGCGCAAAGCGGCGATCGAATTCCTGGGACAGGCCCTATTCCGCGATCGCAGCCATGGGGCAAGACTGGCGCAGCTCATTCTGGCCGATACCCCCAGCCCGCGGACGGCCCTAAAGACGGCGTCCCAACCCCCAGCGAATCTGAAGAGGCTGGCTGCAGCCAGAAAATGCTCATGAAGGGCCGCCGCATTTTTGTTCTTATCGGGCTTCTGCTGCTGGTCACGATCGGCTGGTACTTCTATTCCGTGCGCCGCTCCGGGGACCTGCAACTGATCGGGACGGTCGACGCCAATGAAGTAATCGTGAGCTCGCGTATTCCCGGGCGCATTCAGACCCTGACGGTCGAGGAGGGACAGAGAGTCCACGCGGGCGAATTGATCGCCACCATCCAGAGCCAGGATCTGGCGGCCGCGACCGCCGCAGCCGAAGCCACCGCGCAGTCGGCGAAGTTCAAGCTTATGGAATCGCGCGACACCCAGCTCCAGGCCGCCGGGCAGACTTCAAGCCAGGTGCTCAATGCCGAGGCGCAGCTGCGTGTTGCCCAAGCCTCTCTGCTCCAGGCCCAGGCTCAATACGAACATCAGCAGGCGGACACACGGCGCACCGTAGCCCTGGCTGGGCAAGGAATCATGAGCGAGCAGTCAAAGGATGAGGCGGTGACCTCGTTGAACGCATCCAAGGCCGCTGTCGATGGAGCGCGAGAGAGTGTGGCCGCGGCTGAGGCCTCGCTCAAAGTAGCTCAGGCGAATACCAACCAGGCCAATGCGGCCGCGCAAACCACGGCGGCGACACAGCAAGCGATGAAGAACGCCCAGGCTCTTTTAGATCAGGCACAGATCGAACAGAGCTACTCCGAGGTGCGTACCCCTGTAACCGGCATCATCGAAGTGCGCGCAGCGCGGCAAGGCGAGGTGGTCTCCGCCGGAACTCCCATCGTCACGGTGGTGGATTTAACCCAAACCTGGGTCTATGCGCCTTTACCCGAGACCCAGAGCGATGCCGTCCAGGTCGGCGACACCCTGCGCGTGGTCATGCCTAGCGGCGCCGCCACCACAGGCAAAGTGATTGCCAAGCTGGTCGAGGCCGACTTTGCCACCCAGCGCGATGTCAGCCGTAACAAGCGGGATATCAAGACCGTGCAACTGAAACTGCTGGTCGACAATCCCGGAATGCGCTATGTGCCCGGAATGACGGCCGAGGTTTACATCCCCAGGGACAGGCTGGTGAAGCAATGAAGGCCGCCCAGTCCCCTGCCAATCCGGCCACGCCTGTGCCTGCGATCAGCGTCGACAATATTGTCAAGCGCTATGGAGACTTCGAAGCCGTCGGCGGCATCAGCTTCGAGGTTGCCGACGGAGAGATTTTCGGCCTCCTGGGGCCGAACGGCGCGGGAAAAAGCACGCTGATCCGCATGATGACCACGCTGATTCCGGTTACCAGCGGAAGGGCGATCATCGCCGGGCACGATGTCAAGCGCGAGCCCGACGCGGTGCGGCGCATCATAGGCGTAATTCCCCAGGCGCTAACCAGCGATATCGATCTAACGGTTGAGGAAAATCTCTCCATCTACGCCAAGCTTTATGAAGTTCCCAAAGCGCAGCGGGAGCGGAATATTCAAGAACTGCTTGAGGCTGTCGATTTGGTCAAGTGGCGCGGCGCGCAAACTAAGACGCTTTCGGGAGGAATGCGCCGGCGGCTGGAGATCGCCCGCGGCCTGGTGCACCATCCCCGGATATTTTTCCTGGACGAGCCGACCACGGGACTCGATCCTGTCTCCCGCGTCGCTGTCTGGGAGATGTTGAACAACCTGAAGAGCAGCCACCACCTGACCATGCTCATCACCACCCACTATATGGATGAAGCCGACCGGTTATGCGACCGGATCGCCATCGTCGACCATGGAAAACTGGTGGCGCTCGACACGCCCATGGCGCTCAAGGCGAGCGTGCCGGGAAATAACGTGGTGGAAGTAGGCTTTGCCAAGCCTTCTCCCGAATGGCCTGCGCGGCTGGAGAGGCTTGCGGCAGTGAAAGCCGTAGAGTCACAAAGCGCCGGGATGTACCGCGTGCTCACCTCCGACGGTTCGCTGACTACCATGCAACTGGTCGAGATGGCGGACAAGCTGGGGGAAAAGATCAAGACCCTGAGCGTGCAGAACACCACGCTTGACGACGTCTTCGTCCACTACACCGGCAGCCAGTTGCGGGACGAGCAGGTCAAGGCGCTGGGCTTCGTGATGCCCGACCGTCCGGGGTTGCGCCCATGAACCGGATGATGGCCATCGTCGAGCGCGAGATGCGGAAATTCTTTCGCTCCCCCGCCCTCATGCTGACTGCGATGGTGCTTCCGCTGGTGCAGCTTCTCATTCTGGGCAACGCCTTCGGCGGTAAGATTCGCAACGCGCGCATGGGAGTGGTCGATCACGACCGCGGATCTGAAGCGCGCAAAGTTCTCGAGGCGTTCGATTCAATTGCCGCGAACATTCGCACCTTCACTACCACGCCTTACGAGAATGAGCGCCAGGCGGTGAACGACGTGCGCAACGGAAAGCTGAGCGGATTGGTTATTATCCCGCTCCAGTATTCGCGCCGGGTCCTGGCCGGCGATTCACCGGAGATCGGATTGGTGATCGACAACTCCGACCAGTTTATTAGCAGCAGCATTGAAGCGGAGATGCAGTCGGTGGTGGACGGGCTCAACGATCCGTTGATTGCGGACCCCATTCCTCAGAAAATCACCCTAGAGACGGTGGAGCTCTATCCCTATATCGATTACATGAAGTTTCTTCTCTCCGGCGCCATCACCCTGGCGATGTTCGTCTCGGTAATGATCGGCGGAGGCATGCTCTACATAGACGACAAGGCGCGAGGCGTACACGAGGGCTATCTTGTTACTCCGATCACCAAGCTGGAGTTGGTGATGGGACTCAACCTGGCGGGCGCTATCAAGGCGGTCCTGTCCGGAGTGGTGCTTACCGTGCTCGGCTCGTTGATGGCTGGCCTGGGATCGGTCTTCCATCCCGTGCTGGCGATTGAGCTGCTGCTGCTGATCATCGCGACGTCAATTGCCTTCAACGGCATGATGTTCCTGATGATGGTGCGCATAGACGATCCATTGGTGCCGCGCGCGATGTTCGGCGTTCTCAACACGCTGCTGTACTTTCCCAGCGGGGCGGTCTACCCCATCTCCGCGTTCCCCCCATGGTTACGAGCCATTGCCCTGGTCGATCCCTTCACCTATGCAGTCCATGGGCTGCAAACCGTCCTGCTCAAGAACAGCGGCTTCGCCGCCGTTCGTTTCGACCTATTTTTCCTCTTCGCCTTCGGAGCAGGCACGCTCCTGATAGCGACGCCTCTGTTCAAGCGCAATTTGTAAGTGCAACTTCAAAACATGCGTGGCGCCGCACAGACAGGCCAATGGACTTTTCGTCGGCACAGGCGGCTTCCCAGAAACTCCCTCTTGCGATACTATTTGTATACAAATATTTGTATAATATGACGGCGAGCGAAGGCACTAAATCCATCGAATTTCGGGGAAGCACGCTCACCGACCTTCGCCGTTTTCCCGCTACAGCACGACGTGAGGCAGGATATCAACTGTATCAGGTGCAGGAAGGGTACGATCCCGATGACTGGAAGCCGATGAACACGGTGGGTCAAGGCGTGCGGGAAATACGGATTCGTGATAAAAGTGGGGCTCTCCGTGTCATGTATATCGCCAACCTTGAGAGCACGATATTTGTTCTCCACTGCTTTGCAAAAAAGACTCAAAAGACGAGCCCCAACGACATTTCACTCGCTTCACAACGCTATAGGGATTTGATAAGGGAGTTGAATCGATGAACAAGAAGCGCTTCGCCAGTGTATGGGACGCCATTGAGGACACTCCGGCGCGAGCCGAAAATATGAAGCTGCGTTCTGCACTGATGTTGGCCCTCAAGCGTCACATCGAACAAGAGGGCTTGAATCAGGTCGAGGCGGCCAAGGTTTTCGGCGTTACTCAACCTCGCATTTCCGATCTCATGCGCGGCAAGATCGAATTGTTCGGGCTGGATATGCTCGTTAATATGCTCGCAACCGCAGGACTACGTGTGAGCGTGCAGATCAAGAAGGTAGCCTGAACGGTCGTGTGCAAAGGCGATATCTCGATCTCGCAGTTGCCTTTTTGGTCTGTTATGGTAACAACGCTGCGAATACGAAAAGCAGATTCCCTTCGGGAATGACAGAAAGAAAAACCTGGGTGCCCCATATCGCGCTCTTTGCGCCAGATATGGGAAACCGCAGATCTCTAAAAGGTGAACTCCGCGCTGATCTGCATGCGGCGAGGGGGATACGCGGCCACCGCCTGCCCGAAGAACGGAGAGGTGACTACGCCGATATAAGACAGGTCATTGGGGTGATTGAGCACATTGAAGCTGCTGAGCGATACGCGCAGATTCTCCGGCTGGTCGAAGTGTTTCCCAAGCAGGAAATTGTGCGAAAGGTTGAGGTCCAAGTTTGTGTAGGCAGGTCCGTTCCGGCTGTTGCGAGGCACTCCCGCAGGGCGGTCGGCGAAGACGCCGTCATGGTTGTTGTCGGCTCCGGTGAGTACGGTAAAGGGCTTGCCTGAATAGACCTCCAATATTGCGCCAAGCTCAATCCACTGCCCCGCGTGGACCGTGCCGAGCAGATTGAAGCGGTTACGCTGGTCGTTGTCGGAACGCGCCCACTCCGCTTTAGGGTCATAGCTGCTGGCGGGAAAAAAGTTAATGCCGCTGGTGTTGTTGTATGTTTTCGACAACCGGTACTGGGCCTGCCCATTAAAGAATCGCGTCAGGCGGCCACGAAAACTTACTTCAAGAGCGTTGCCGGTCTGCACGCCTTGGGATTGAAATTGCTCGTGCTGCCCCACTGTCGAGTTGGGCCGTGCGGCATAGTTGGGCGGAGGAGGCGCATTTACGTCCAAAGACCGGAACATGTGGCGGCTCGTCAGGTTGATCCAATTCACCGAGACAGTGCTCGATTGGCCGAACTGGCGCTCGATGCCGACGCCCGACTCGACGGTATAAGGCATGATGGCATGCGGCGCGAGCGTGACCACGCTCGAAGGCGTGGCGGAGATATCGGGATTGCCGAATACTGGATTATCGACCAGATAGCGGCGCAGGGTGGTTCCATTGAAGTGGAGGAGCGAAGCGATGGGCGCTGGTCCCGTTCTGTCGTAGAACACGCCTGAACCCGCTCGCAAGATCCAACGATGATTGTTGCCCAAGGCCCAGGCGAGATTCGCGCGAGGAGCGATGTTATTGGGATCTTCATGAAAGTAGTCTTGCCAGTAGTAACGTGCCCCGAAGGTTAGTTGCAGCCTATCCGAGGCGCGCCACGTATCTTGCAGAAAGCCGGCAAAGTTCTTCTCCAGGAAAACTAAATGCCCTTGGCCCTGCTGCAGCAATAGCAGACTCGGCCGGTTCGCCTCATAGGCGCTAAGGCTAGGGAAGGTGTAGGTTCCGAGCATATTGGTGAAGTCGTCGCGGCCGCGGCGGCTGATGTCGGGCACGTCGACGCCAAACTGCAGGGTGTGCTTTCCCCGGTTATACGTCACGAGATCTGTGCCGTCGAAATGGGCTTCGGTATTCTTGATGTCCGCTTGCGCCCCACCTCCGGTGAAGGCTCCCTGCACAGTTATATTTGGAGCGGCGGTAGTACTGACCGTCGGCGCGTTGTTATGGCCGACCAGGAAGCGCAGATAGTTTAGCCAATGGTCGCCTTTGATCACCTGCCAAGCTACGCTGACCTCATGCTCATCAAACGAGGTGTTGTATCCCGCCTCCGGCAGCGTCGTGCCGCCCACACCCTGATTCTGGCTGCTGCGATGCTCAAATGAGTAGCCCAGTATGAATTGATCGCCTTGCCCGTAATCGTGGAAGATGCGCCCCGAACCGAAGAAGTGACGTGTCGGGTTGGGGAGATTCCCCAGAACGCGGCCGGTTGCGGTGGCGGCGTTGACAAATGCCTGCTGGTCGAGAAGATCATAGTCGGCGCCGAGCAGGAAGGTTGTCTTTTGAAGATGACCTACCGGCCCCGTGATCGATCCCTCATAATACTGCCGCTGCTCGGAGGGCTTGCTGACCGCGAAGGTGTTTTGTGAATCGAAGATGGAATTGCGGTAGAGGGTGTTCAGCGCACCGTGAAATCTGGGAGTGCCGGATTGGGTTGTGATCTCGATGCGCGCGCGTCCAGGGCGCGCGAAGAGCACAGAATACGGGTCCTGGTTGATCTTCACATTCTTGATTGCCGAGCTGGTCACGCCCGGGCCGTTGGCCTCAACTCCGTTGACAACCAGTGTGACTCCGCCGGTGGCGACGTCATTCTGATCGAGGAGAGCGGATAGCGTCGTCAGGTAATCGGCGTCGAGCAGCGGCAGGCTATCGAGCGAATTTCGGCTGAAGCTGTTCGCATTCTGGTTGTTGCCGGTCTCGGTGCTTAGCGCAGGCAGCTCTTCGTTCGCCGTGACTGTTACCTGGGAATTCGCTCCCGCAATGCTCAGCTTAACGACAAAAGGAGCGCGCGGGCTGCTGCTCTGGGTAAATGGAATAGTAGCTTCGCGGAATCCTGGTGCGACGATGCGCAGGGTATACATACCCGCCGCCGGAGCCGGCAGATGAAACTCGCCCTGCGGACCGGTAATCGCCTGCTCCGCGGTTCTGCCATCTGAAGCGAGAATCTCTACCGGAACGCCGGCCACCGCCGCTCCACTTGGATCGATGACAACTCCACTCAGCCGGGGGGATGGCGGGCTCTGCGGGTTGCGCGGCGAATCGCTCCTTTGTGCATATCCGCTGGATGCGGACACGCTGCAGAATGCGAGCATTGCTGCAACGAGGAGAACTGATTTCTTCAATGACAATTCCTGGTTCTGCGTAGAACACGGCTTTTTGTGAGCTGCCGGAGAATCCCAGGTCCCAAAATCGGGACCTGGGGCACCCGTGGTAAGTATCCGGTTTTACTTCTATCGCGAAGCTACTAGAACGACGAAGCTTCCCGGCACAATGCTGGGCCGCGGCCGCGGATTGGCAGCAGTTGCCGGAGGCCGGGGGCCGAATTTCGCAGAGACAAGATAGACCCGTTTTCCATCCGGATCGAGGGTCATGGTGCGCGCTCCCTTCTGCGTGGCCAGATTCTGCACCACGGTGTACTTGTCGGGAGAGTCCTCGCGCACGACGGTCAAGGTGCCGTCGTCGCCGTTGGAGCTGAAGGCATACTTATCCTGGGGAGAAAAGCCGGCCGCGTCCGGTCCTCCACCGATCTCAGGCGTAGCCACGACTTTGCCGGTCTTAGCGTCGACGACCACCATCTTTTTGTTGTCGCAGACGGAGAAGAGGCGTCCAGAGAGGCGGTCGAAGGCCAGGCCGGAGGGACTCTCGCCGGGAGCAAGGGGCCAAACGCCGCGAACTGTATGCGACCGGGCGTCGATGTGAACGATCACGCTCTTATCCTCGATGTTGTCGAATATCGAGCCCTTGCCGTCGGCAACCGGAAACTCGGGCTTGCCGGGAAGAGCGACAGTGGCGACCACGGTCTGGGATTTAGAATCTATTACGGTTGCATTGTTGCTGCGCCCGTTGAAGGCCCAGACGGTATGTGTGACCGGCTCGAAGACCATACCGTCCGGATTGGTTCCCGCGGGGATCATCTTGACGATCTGGTTTGTCTTGCGGTTGAAAACGGCAACCTGGTTGCCGCCGCCATCGCTGATATATCCCGTCTTGCCGTCGCTATCGAAGACAACCCCGTGCGTCCGGTGCAGCCCGGTGATATCGGCCACCTGCTTGCCGGTGCGGGTGCTAACCACAGCAACGTGGGTTTCCCGGGTTATATATAAAAGTCCCGAAGCGGGATCGACCGCAAGATAATCCCATCCGCCTTCGCCCCCGATCTGCCACTTGGTCTGGATGTGAAATGGCCCTTGGGCCAAAGCCGCGGAGGCGCTGGCCAAAGCGGCAAGAGAAAGAATGGAGCCAGCTGCCAAAATACGCGGCGCCAAGGTTTTGAAGTTCATAGTGTCTCCTTACATGGTTGGGGTGGAATGTTGGCTGCTGGAGCAGAGCCTTCCGGAGCCGGAGCAAAAGGCAGGCGGACAATAACGTGGGCTCCCTGTTTTCGATTGGAATGGAGGTCAGCAGTAATCTCGATGACGCCTCCGCACGAGTCGGTAATGGCTTTGGAAATCGCCAACCCGAGGCCCGCACCGCCGGTGCGGCGGGAACGGGAAGGGTCGCCGCGATAGAAGCGCTCAAAGAGATGCGGCAGTTGGTCCGGCCCAATGCCGGTTCCGGTGTCTTCTATCTCCAGCAGCGCTTCCGCGCCGGCGGCGCGCACGCTCACCTCCACGTGTCCTTCGGGGGGAGTGTGCTCCAGAGCGTTCATGACCAGGTTTGTCACCAAGGTGTCGCACGCCTGGGCGGAGAGCGGAACGTGGGCAGGCCCGTCAATCTGAAGCTGGAGAGAGATCCTGGCCAGCTCGGCAAAGTTCTCCATCTGGGCGACAGACTCGCGAACCGAATAAGAAAGATCGGTGATCTCCGGCCGGCTCAATGTCTGATCATTGCGCTGCTCAAAAAAAGCCAACAGCAGCATGCGGTGGACCAGGTCTTCCATGCGGTCGCAGTCGGCCAGACATGTCTCCAGGCCGCGGGCATACTCCTCGGCGGTGCGCTGCCGGGAGGCCAGCAGCTGTAGCGAAGACTTGATAATCGTGACGGCGGTTTTGAGCTCGTGGGCAGCGTCGTGAACAAAGGTCTGTTGCTGACGAAACGATTGCTCCAGGCGCTTCATGGAGGAATCGAGGGCCTTGGCCAACACGCCAAGCTCGGCGACACAGTAGGCGGACGGGGGCGCTTTAAACTGCCATCGGCCTGGGGTGATCGCGGCCGCGGCGCCGCTCAATTCCTGGAGCGGCCGAAGGCCACGGCGCAGAAGAATAAACAGAGCTGCGCCGGTGAGAAAAAGCAGCATTGAGTTGGCCAGCAACAGGAATCTGGCTGCATGCTGAAGGGCCTCGGTTACCGGATGGAGCGACGCGGCGTAATAGATGATTACCGGACGGGATACGCCGGGCTTATTATCTTCCTGATCAACCTGGCGGACGCCATGGACGACGAGACCGCGATAGCGCCGGCCGTGGACCTGAAAAGGGATTCGGAAATTATGGCCGCGCCCACCAGTTGCGAAAGCGCCTTCGATGGCCGCGCCTCGCATCTGCGCGGTAGCCGGCCCGGGAGTTCCCGGCTGACCTGGGGTTACCTGCTCAGCCCAGGAAACAGAGCGGGCCAAAACTCGCCCGGAGCGCTCGCGCACTTCCCATAGATCTTGAGGACCGAGATCGAGCTCCTTGGGATCGAGTACGACGTTATCGGCCTCATCCTCGGCGTCCTTGACCGCGCCCAGCAGAGAATCGGCTCGGCCGCGCAGCATGATATCTAAGTTGCGCAGCAGCTGATGCCGTTCATAGAGTAATGCCGCCCCCGCAGTACACAAGGCAAGAGCCAACTCCAGCAGGAGCACGGTCACGATAAGCCGCCGCGTCAGCGAGTAGCTCTTCATGCGGGAAACTCCTGCTTCAAGGCGACCAGCCGATATCCCCTGCCGCGCAGCGTTTCAATCCACTGCGAATCTCCGCCCGGGTTCAGCTTGCGGCGCAAATTGGAAACATGAGCCTCGATGACATTCGAGTGACGCTCCCAGTTGTAGTCGTAAAGATGCTCCAGCAGCATTTTCTTCGAGACTACGGAGCGGGGATGGTAGCTGAGATATTCGAGGATGCGGTATTCGGTGGGAGAAAGCTCAATCTCTCCGGCATCGCAGGCAACCGTCTTCTCCAAGGTGTCAATGGTGAGGCCGCCGATTTTGATGATAGGGTGACCTACTCCCTTTCCACGGCGGATGAGGGCTTTGACGCGAGCGAGAAATTCGCCCAGATCGAATGGCTTGCCCAGGTAGTCGTCGGCGCCGGCGTTCAATAACTCGATAATCGACGCTTTGCCGGAGACCGCGGTCAGAACCAGCACCGGAGCATTCTGCCCCTCTGACCGCATACGGCGCAGAACCTGCAGCCCGTCTATTCCAGGGAGCATGAGGTCGAGAACAATCAGGTCATAGGGAGCCCCGTGGGCAAGATGGAGGGCATCGTTACCATCATTTGCGGTGTCAACCGCATAGCCGGGACCCTCGCGCAGGGCGGCAGCGAGATTCTCCGCCAAACGTAGCTCGTCCTCGACTACCAGTACCCGCATAGTCTGTTTTTACGCTATCCGACTGAATTTTCCCTGAAGACCAGGGTGAGGGATTTGTGGTCACCATATCCGGATTCCATGCGCAGCAAGTGTGGGAAATCACCAAGGATGGTGGCGGGGGATGGTGGCGGGGACAGGCTATGCCTGAACACGACACAGTCCATCGAGATCTGCGGAATCCCACATCTGACGCAAAGAACGCGTCAGATTATGGGGCACCCAGGATTTGCGGAAAGGAGGATTCAATCAAGTAACGGTTGAGATAATCAGCGTAATCGACTCTTACGCTGGCACTTCCGGTCCTACCTTCGTGGTTGTCGTGTCCGACGCTTCGGGATCGGGCACTTGTGGATCAATCCACGCTCCATTGACGCCGATCAGGCGATCGGCTTCCTTCGGACCCCAGGTGCCTGGTTCATAGGAATAGAAGGGTGTGGCGTTGTCCAGAACCGGTTCCACAACCCGCCACTGGGCTAGCACGAGATCTTTACGGGCGAAGAGCTCGCTGTTGCCGCGCATGGCGTCGCCCAGAAGCCGTTCATAGGGCGGCATGTCGATGGCGGAGTGCTGCTTGAGGGTGAGCTCGACATCATCGCCAACCATGCGCTCTCCCGGGGTCTTGACGCGCACCCCGAGACCGATGGTGACGTCGGGGCTAACCCGCATGCGGAGATGCGCCGATCCGGAGGGCACGATTTCCTGAAATGTCTCTCGCGGGGGCCGCTTGAACTCCACGAATACCTCGGTGCAGGTGACGGGAAGCCGCTTGCCGGCGCGAATAAAGATAGGCACATCGGCCCAGCGCCAACTATCGATAAAGAGCTTGACCGCCACGAAGGTCTCGACCGTGGAGCCGAAGGCAACACCGGGTATGGAACGGTAACCGTGATATTGTCCGCGAACGATGGACTGGGTGTTGAGCGGCCGCACAGCTTTGAGCAGAGCGGCAGTCTGGTCGCGCACAGCCTCGCGTTCCTCGCCGGTCGGGGGGTCCATAGTGAGATTGGCCAGCACCTGGAGCAAATGGTTCTGAACCACGTCGCGGATGGTTCCTGTTTCGTCGAAAAACTTGCCCCGGTCTTCGACTCCGAAAGTCTCCGCCAACGTAATCTGAATGCTGCGGACGTAGGTGCGATTCCATACCGGCTCGAAGATTGGATTTGCGAAACGCGTGTACAGAATGTTTTGTACCGGTTCCTTACCCAGAAAATGGTCGATGCGAAAGATGTTCTCTTCGGGGAAGTACTGTTCCAGCGTGCGGTTGAGACGCTCGGCCGAGGCGAGATTGTGTCCGAAGGGTTTTTCGATAACCAGACGGGCGTTCTGACCGCAGCCGGACTTGGCCAGAGCCTCTGCCACTATGGCGAACAAACTCGGTGGTACAGCGAGATAGTGCAGAGGCCGCTGCGCCTGCCCCATCACCTCGCGCAATTTGGCGAAGGTGGCAGGATCTTTGTAATCGCCGTCCACATAGCGCAGCAGGTCGGATAACTTAGCGAAAGCGGCCTGGTCCACGCCCCCGTGTTTCTCCAGACTGTCTTTCGCGCGCGCCTTAAGCTGATCGAGAGTCCAACCCGCCTTGGCCACGCCGACGATGGGGAAGTCAAACCCTTCGTCGCGGATCAGCGCCTGGAGCGCGGGGAATATCTGTTTATACGCCAGGTCTCCGGTCGCTCCAAAAAATACCAAGGTATCTGAAGGAAGGCCATTCATTCGAAATCCTCCGGGCGAGAGCATTCTTAGGGTTGGTGCTGATAGACCACCTTCTATGCAGCTGTGGTTTCGCGTGCGCTTGGTTCAAGAGGCGGGCTTTTCGACGTGTCCGCCGAAGGCAAAACGCATGGCGGAGAGTAGACGCGCGCCAAACTCCTCATTTCCGCGGGATGCGAAGCGGGTGAACAGCGCCGCGCTGATGACCGGAGCGGGTACGCTTTCATCGATAGCGGCGACCACGGTCCATCGGCCCTCGCCAGAATCGGAGACGCGGCCGGCGTAGTTCGAGAGATCGGGATTGTCGCGCAGGGCCGCAGCCGTGAGATCGAGCAGCCAGGAGCCGACGACGCTGCCGCGGCGCCAGACTTCGGCGACCTCGGGCAGGTTGATGTCGTACTTATAAAGCTCGGGATGGCGCAGAGGCGTGGTTTCGGCATCGTCCTCTTGCTTGGTTTTTCCTATATTGGCATGGTGGATGATGTTGAGCCCCTCAGCGTATGCGGCCATCAGGCCGTATTCAATGCCGTTGTGCACCATCTTGACAAAATGGCCGGCCCCATTGCCTCCGCAGCGCAGGTAACCCTGCTCGGCGGTGGAAGGTTCGCCGGTGGCCCCCGGGGTGCGCGGCGCCGAGCCCACGCCGGGCGCGAGCGCCTTGAAGATGGGATCGAGGTGCCCCACTACGTCTTCTTCTCCGCCAATCATCAGGCAATATCCCCGCTCCATTCCCCAGACCCCGCCGCTGGTGCCGCAATCTACATAGTGGATTCCCTTAGCCTTGAGCTCGCCGGCGCGGCGTACGTCGTCGTGATAATAGGAATTGCCGCCGTCGATGACAATATCTCCCGCTTCAAGTAATGGAACCAGCGATTGGAGCAGGGGGTCGACCGCCGCGGCTGGAATCATCAGCCACACAGCGCGCGGCTTGGTTAGTTTTTTGATGAATTCGGCCAGATCCGTCGCGCCTTCGGCACCCTTGGCGACCAGGGGATCAACCGCCGCGGCGTGCTTGTCATAGACCACGCAGTCGTGACCGGCCTTAATCAACCGCTCCACCATATAAGAGCCCATCCGGCCCAAACCGATCATTCCAAGTTGCATCCATCTCCTCCTTGAACGGCCGAGATCCACATCATCTCCAGCCAGTTCGGTGCAGATCCGTCTTGTACGTCAAGCAGCATCCTGCGCATAGACGGTCTTATGGTTGTGACAAGAACAAAGGGAACTCCACGGGTGTCGCTGGCGGCTGCCGGGCAGGCTTACCTCAGGTTCAGGGGCCGGTTGCCGGCTGCCGGATGCCGGCTGGAACCTCAATTTCAGTTTCTCATACCCGGACGCCCGGAGGCCGGTTTACGCTCCCAGAACCGCAGCAGAGTGAAGGGAGAATCTGAGGGCAAAGGAAATGAAAACGGGGACAAGCCAAACTGTGGTTTATGTTTTGGGGAAAACCACAGATCTCTCGGCTTCGCTTCGGTCGAGATGACAAATTGACAGCGTCGCCGGAGTGATCTTCGCTACATCGAGGAAATGAACTTACATTAATCGAGATGTTCTTCGAGTAGAACCTTATGGAACTCAGGCGTTCCGCGGATAGGATCGAATTCCTTGTCGGCCAGCAGACGTTTGCGGTCGTTGAAACCCTCGCCGATGGCCTTGCGCAGATAAGCGAGGGCCTGCTCCTTCTTGCCTGCGCTGGCGTAGGTCTTGGCTAGATAGTAGTTGATGGCGACGAGCTGCTGGCGGGAGGAGGCCTCCTCCACCTTCTTGCTGTCGTCGGGATTAAAGACATTGGGATCAAGCCGGAAGGCGGTCTTGTAAGCTTTCATGCCGTTCTTATACTTCCCGTCGGCAAAATAGGAAGTGCCGAGATTGCTCTCGGTAACCGCGGAATTCGGTTGATACTTGAGGGCGCGCTTATAAAGACGTTCTGCCTGCCGGTAATTGTGCTCGCCGTGATAGACGGCGGCCAGATTGTTCAGCGCTGCCGGATAGCGAGGATCGATGGTCAGGGCAGTCTCGTAGGCTTTGCGCGCCTCGCTGAGCGCGAAGAGATGGTGATAGGCAACGCCGATCTTGTTCCACAAAACCGCCGAGGTCAGCGTGCCGCCGCGATACGCGCTCAGTGCCGCGGCATAATCTCCGCGGGCCATCAGCAGATCGCCCTGCTGCTCCGGAGGAAGGACCACTACCGGCGCGCTGGGCGGCTCCATTGGCTGCCTTGGGGAGACCGAGGCGGCTAAATTAGTTGGTGGCGCTGAGGTCTGGGCGGCCGCAAGAAACGCAGAGGCGCACAGGAACATGGGCAAAGCGAAACGGACGCGGAAAACAGGCGCCATATAACGAAGGCTGGACATTAGCCCTCCTTGCCGGCGGACATGGCCTGGCGATGACGAGAGGAATATTACACCTATTTGGAGACTCGTGTCTCTGTTTACGGTTTTGCCGTTTTGATGAGTTACAAATGCCACAATCTAATTCCCCCGACCCAATTCATCTGCTTTTGGATCAAGAGGAAATATGGAATGGATCAGTGTGCATGACCGTCTGCCCAAGGAAGGCAGATTGGAAGTGCTTGTGAGCAATGGGCGGGCCGTGGCTCCAGGCTGGTGGGTGGGGGGCAGATTTGAAGATTTTTGCGGGCGTGGACTGGTGCTAAAGTGGGCCACTCATTGGGGAAGGTTCCCCGCCCCTCCCCTGACGGACTCGCCTGCAGCCCGGAACGGATTACGCGAGTAACTGCGATGGCGAATTCATGCAACTTTCGCTTCTGCTTGATAGTGGGTAGTCTTTGGTATCTTACGAAAGTTCTCACTGTGCAATACTGAATATCTTTTTTTTACAGCACTTATCTGTCAATTCCTTGTTTCGCCAAAAATTATCCCCCGCCTACATCCTTGGTTGGAGTGTGCCCCTAAGCTATGAAGCTTAACGTTGACTCATATCTGGTGCAAATGTTCCGGGATAACTTCGGAACCGGCTGGACAATCGAAGACGATCGCAGATTCTGGACTCGGATTCAAGGGCGCCGCGGTCTGCGCAGACTCAGAAGGGATGCGCGGGCCCTTGAACGCCTGTGCAAGCGCCTGAGCGCCTCCCCCAACGACCTGGAGTTCATGAAATACCGCTTATGGTTGATGAGCGTTTGTATTCGTTTCAGCGATTTCGAGGGAGCAGCGCGCATAATTTATAGAAAATTGCCACACTTCTTTGCTAGATTTGCGGCAGAATTATTCAGCGAAATGCTGGACCGGGCTGAGTTGATAACCGAAGAAAAGCTCCCCCAATTCCTCAAAACATCCGGAGAAGCCGATGGCCAGGCGAATCATACCGTTGCGAACAGTGCGCCTGCTGGAAGAACGCCGGCAAGAGCTGCTGGGGGAGCTCCGTAGAATTGCCCCCGATCTGGTGCAGAAACTGGAAGAAACGCTGGAGGCGCTTAGGGAGCACAACGGAGAACCGGGAGAATTTGACGGGCTGGACCGTCCCGCCGCGATCCGGAAGTATCTCACCAAGCTGGGGCATCCGGCGGATCTGAGAGAGATTCGCGATGCGGTAGCAGCGCCCGCCAGCCGGTTCGAGGGAAGATCGATCTGGGACGGGGGCAAGAGAGAAGTGGAGCAGGGCCGCCTGATCAATGTAGCCGACGAGCGCAAAGGCGAGGATTGGGTGCTGGCATTGCCGGAGTGGCGCCAGCAAGCAAAGAAGTAACGAGACCTGGGGCGCCCCCGGATTGGTTCGTATGAGTCCCGCAAGGGACGGCCTGAAAATAGCCCAGCACCCAGTGCTGGGTGAAGTTCCAATAACGGAAGAGTCCCACAGGGACGGCTGATTCACGGCTTAGTTCCCTCTTTTTCAGTCGTCCCTGCGGGACTGAAACCGACCCGCACAATCCTACCCAGCACTGACGTGCTGGGCTATTTTCTTGCGGACTTGTCCACATTAGAGACCTTTGCTTCTGGTGCAGAGGCGGGTCCAGGCTCGCGCAGCTAGCCTGGGTCTTTTTCTCTGGACTACAGGCAATCCTTTCGCCAGCAAGAGCGACGACACGGTCCATCGAGGATTTGTGGAATCCCAGGTCCCAGAATCGGGACCTGGGGCACCCGGGATCTGTTAAAGGGAGGGGCTTCAGAAACCAAAGTTTTCGGACACCGATGTCGTTCTAATCAACTCAGCAACTTAGACTGCCTAAAATCGATAGCCGCTGCTAACTTGGACAAGTCTGATTTTCAGGCCGTCCCTGCGGGACTCCTCCTTATCGCCTTGTAAACCCAGACTCTGAGGAACCCGCGCTTCTACTTCGAAGCTGTATTTCCGTGAGCGGACGAAGCAGGCGTATCGTTGAGTTTATAAATAACTTCTCCCGGCCGGGCATAATGAAGAATCATCCGCGCCTCGTGCTCGATGGTGTCGGGATCGGTTTTGAGATGTTGAACATGCTCGGCAAGCCGGCTGTTCTCCTGCTGGAGTTCGATGATTTCACTTTGCAGCGCACGGCTCTCGTCCCGCTTCTGCTGGTAAACGGTAATGCCATTCGCTCCGAAGATCATGTGATAGGCGAGAAAAGCCGCAAGGGCAATAGCCAGGACAGTCGCCATGCGATGGCGCCATCGATAAGCCATACCCGCTATCCGGGCGCCTGAGCCGGATGGCTGTGTCACTTGAGATTTCGGCCCTGTCACTCCCGCTCCTCACAATTCTTTTCCGCGGACAAATCCCCTGGGGTCATTGCATCACCCAATCCTGGGCTGCCTTATTGAGCGATTCCATCTCACCTTCAGAACGCGTTTCGGAATACACGCGCACCACCGGTTCGGTTCCGGATAGACGGTAGCCTACCCAGGAGCCATCTGCGAAGACCAGCTTCAACCCATCGGTTCGAACCACCCGGCTGACTTTGCGCCCAGCCAATTGCTGAGGATCATCCTCGATCTTCTTAGTGAACTTTTGTTTGGCTTCCTCGGTCAAGTGGAAGTTTTCCCGTTTCGGGTAGAAGGAACCATACTTGCTAAACATGGCGCGGAGCTGCTCCCTGAGCGAGATGCCCCGCCGGGCGACCATCTCGGCAGTCAGCAGCCCGGCCAGCACCCCATCCTTTTCCGGAACATGCCCGCGAATGGTAAGCCCCGCGCTCTCCTCGCCGCCTATGGCGATCGCATCCTGATTGATCAGCTCCCCGATATATTTGAAGCCCACAGGAGTTTCATGCAGCGGCACGCCATAGTGCTCCGCGATCGAGTTGATCAGGTTGGTGGTGGCCACCGACTTGGCTACGCCGTTTTTCCAACCGCGCGTTTCCACCAGGTATTCAAAAAGCAGCGCGATGATGTAGTTGGGCTGCACAAACCAGCCATCGCGATCAACGATGCCAAAGCGATCGGCGTCGCCATCCGTGGCAATACCCAGGTGCGCGCCGGTCTCTCTCATTTTGGTCCTGCAATCCCCCAACAGAGGATCGTCCGGCTCCGGGGCGTGACCGCCGAAGAGCACGTCGCGATAGTCGTGTACGGTGGCCACGTCAACTTCGTGGCTGCGCAAGATCTCCGAGCTGTACCCACGCGCCGCCCCCCAGAGGGGATCGAATACGATCTTCAGCCCGGCCTTCTGAATGACTGAAAAATCGATCAATTCATCCAGACGCTGCAGATACCCGGGCTTGACGTCGATCACCATTGTCCCGTCGGTCGCTGGCGCTGGCCGCTCGTCCTCAGGGGTGAGAGCGCGGATAGCGCTTTCGATCTGCTCGGTAACTTCGGGGAGCGCGGGAGCGCCGTCCGGGGTAGAGAACTTGATGCCGTTGTACTCCGGCGGATTGTGCGATGCCGTAAAGTTGATCGCTCCGCCGGCTCGGCGCTGGCGCACGGCGTAGGCAATCGCAGGCGTGGGAGCAGGTTGGGGAATGACCTCCGGGATCACGCCGTAGCGCGCCAGGACGCGCGCAGCCTCCTCAACGAACGATTCTCCTAAGAAGCGGGGATCGCGTCCAACCAGCACATGGTGTGATTGCCCCGGCTGCGCGGCTACGTACTTTGCGATCCCGCAGACCGCGCGGCGAATGTTGGCCAGGGTGAATTCATCGGCTAGAACTGCGCGCCACCCTGAAGTCCCAAACTTAATTTCAGTCGGCATGGTTCTCCTAGAAACCGCTAATTCAGCATACCGTGCAACCAGGGCCAGGCGACGGCGCAGACCGCGAAGCATTGTAGGTGTTCCGTCAGATAAAATTCGTACAATGACTGCACCCGACCTGCCCGGCTTTCGCATCGTCCTCTCCACCTGTTCCGACCGGACGGAAGCCGAACGCATTGCCCGTTCCCTGGTCGAGTCGCGGCTTGCCGCCTGCGTCAATCTGCTGCCTGGAGTGAGTTCCATCTACCGTTGGCAAGGCAAGGTAGAATCCTCTGAAGAAGTCCTGCTGATGATAAAGACGAGTGCACCCCAGGTGGAGAACGTGCAAAAGGCCATCGCCGGTCTGCACTCGTATGAGGTTCCTGAATTGCTTGTGCTCGATGTCTCCGGCGGCAGTGAGGGTTATCTGCAATGGCTTGCCGGCAGTCTGAAGTAGACGGGGGGTTTTTGCTATTCTTCTCTTGTCTTTATGCGCCTTTTATTTGTTGTTTTTCTGGTAAGCATATGCGCTCTACTATGGGCGGCGATCGCGGTCGCGCGCCATATCCGGCGGCACAACGCCCAGATAAGGCGCGATTCGCCGGCGGAGATTGTCCCCATCGAGGCGCGGAGCAAGGGTGCGCTTGACCCGCCCGCCGAGGAACCTAAAATAGCGAAAGCCGCGAGCGCGCGGAGCGCACTAGGTAAATAAACGTAAGTAATGGAGACTCAACCATGGCGGAAACTCTCTTCAAACAGGCTAGCCCAGAGAAAAGCTCTTTGCTGGGCGCCAGGGCTCGCATCGGCTGGCAAACCCCGGCTGCGGTGGTGGCGGCAACCGGATTTGTGGCGCTCTGCGCGCACATTACCATTCCGCTTGGCTTCACCCCGGTCCCTTTGAGCATGGCGCCGTTTGCGGTACTGCTGGTGGGATTGCTTTTCTCACCCGGCGCCGCAGTTTCGGTATTGGCCTTGTATCTTGCCGAGGGGGCCTCGGGGCTGCCCGTCTTCGCGCCGTTGGGTGCAAGCGGCATGGCTCAACTGCTCGGTCCTACGGGCGGGTATCTACTTTCCTATCCCTTTGCGGCCGCACTGGCCAGCGTTCTCTACCGTTATGCTGGCCGCAGTTTTTTCGCTGGCTTATTAGGGGCGGGCGCGGGCGGCGTGCTCATCCTGGCGACGGGCGCAGCGTGGCTGGCGGTGATTATCCACACCAAACTCTCCATCGTATTCGCCCAGGCAGTAACACCCTTTCTGCCTGGCGATCTGCTCAAAATAATCGCTGCGGCCGGCTGCGCCAGGATCTCCGAATCGTTCCGCGGAGCACCGCGCAAATCGCTGGAGAGTTAAGCGGCGCCCTTCACCCGAAATCAATGCATGGCCTTTGGCGAGTTCGAATGCCGGGGCCGGCGTATCTTCCATGTACCGTCGCGTCCGCTGCGCCAATAGGGATTCAGTGGCCTCACCATGTCATATAAGGCAGACACCATGATCGACACCGCAAAGACCACACCATCTCCGGCGCGAGAAATCACCATTGCCCACAGTCCCGATTCGGATGATGCTTTCATGTTCTACGGGCTGGCAACCAACAAAATTCGCGTGCCCGGCTACAAATTTATTCACACCCTGTGCGACATCGAGACCCTGAACCATAAGGCGATCGACGAGGCCTTGTACGATGTCACCGCCATCTCCTTCCACGCCTATCCCTATCTCCAGGACAGATATGCCTTGATGTCCTGCGGGGGTAGCGTGGGCGAGGGCTATGGTCCCATGATCGTCTCCAGCCAACGCATGACGGCGGAGCAGGTTCGCCGGGTGCGCGTCGCGGTTCCCGGAAAGCTGACCACGGCTTATCTTGCGCTCAAGCTCTTCGCTCCGGAGATTGCAACCGCCACGGTTCCTTTCGATCGGATCATCCCCGAGGTCCTGGCCGGAAGCTACGACGCGGGCCTGATCATTCACGAAGGCCAGCTTACCTATGCTGCCAGCGGCCTTCACCGGGTTATCGATCTTGGCCAGTGGTGGCGGGAGCAGACGGGACTCCCTTTACCCCTGGGAGGCAACGCCATCCGCCGCAGCCTGGGCCCGGATGTCACGCTCACCGTTACTCAAGCCTTGCGCGACAGCATCCAGCATGCTCTCGATCATCGCGAAGCCGCCCTGGAATATGCCCTGCAATTCGCCCGCGACCTCGATCCTCAACTTGCCAACCGCTTCGTGAGCATGTATGTGAATGAGCGCACGCTGGATTACGGAGAAGACGGCAAGAAGGCCATCCGCCAATTGCTTACCCTGGGCCACCAACGCGGCATCATCTCAAGTCAGCCGGAATTCGATTTCGTTGGCTAGGCTGGAAGCGGCGAGTATGACCGAGAGGCCAGAAGCAGATTCCCTGCGGGAATGACAGAAAGAAAAACAACTGCCTTTCCTACTGCAAAACCTGGGTTTCCCATATCTGGCGCACTCTTTGCGCCAGATGTGGGAAACCGCAGATCTCTCTTCGCTTCGCTCCGGTCGAGATGACAAATCAGGTGGCGTCTCGTGGTCGGCCGCAGTCCCATGATTAAAATGAGACGGTTTAATCACCCTACGGGAATGACAAAAAGAAAAGCCACTACGAATCAAGCGGCTGAGGCTTCCGCCGCGGCCTTTAACCAGGCTTCCATTTGTTGATGCCCGGTGACCCCCACCCCTTGCTGGACCAGCTTGCCGGCGGAAAAAACAGCGAAGTTCGGAATTCCCCGCACATTGTAGCGAGCCGGCAGCTCCCGATACTTCTCCGTATCGACCTTGATCACAATCGCTCGTCCGGCCATGTCTGCAGCGGTTCGCGCCACCTCCGGCGCCGCCATCCGGCACGGTCCGCACCACTCAGCCCAGAAGTCCACCAGCACCGGAACACGGGCGCTTTGGACAATCTCATCGAAGAGCTGGGTATCGACTTCCAGCGGCTCGTTCACAGGCGGCAACGGGTTCTTGCACGCGCCGCAGCGGCCCGTATCCGCCAGATGCTCGACCGAGACTCGATTCTTACGTCCGCAATGTTTGCAAGTTCGTATTACCGGCATATCAAATCTCATCTCCCGGCCAATGCCAATCAATTAGATGCTGCCGCCAGCCTTCACGCTGCGTGGATCTGCCTTCTACGGTTCAGGCGAGGTGATTTTTCTCCGCTCTGCGGCGAGCGGAGCATGGTCGTCAAAGACGATCCGGCCCTGCTCCGAGCGAATGCCAAGCCGCTGCCACAACTGGTCCAGGTCAACTTGCGTCGGCGTCTTGCCCATCTTGTTGTACAGATCCATAAGCACGGAAGTGCCTGTGGCTTTATCTCCAATCTCGAGCGCGCGGGTAAGCTCCCAATTTTGGTCGATCGTTCCTCCTGCTGCTACCACTGCCCGCAGCGCATCCTGCAGGCCTTTGCGATTTCCTGTACGCTCCCGGATGATCACGTCGGCATCCAGGCAAAACAACGCTCCTCCCCAATACGTAGCGGCCCAGGTATGGGTTTGATCCAGGCCCTGATCCGACGGCCCTGGCTCCCCTTTCGGCATGTCCCGCAGCATATCTCCCCATATCTTTTCCGGCGTGAGGAATCCGGCCTGGACACGGGCGATCGGCTCGATGTAGGTGGCCAACCCCTCTTCCATCCAATGGTGCTCGTCGGAGAGGCTGGGAAACGCCATGTGGACCATCTCGTGGGTCATGGTCCAATCGTCAGTCAGCTCCTGCCGGGTTGTATGTTGTCCGATAACCATCCTGCTAAAGGCGGGAGAGCCACCCACATCTCCCCAAGTCGTACCCCGAAGAACGCCGCTCTTATCGGCGGCAGGCATGATAAGGATGCGGGCGGAAGCAACCGGAAATCTCCCGTAGTACGTGGCGACAGCGGTCGCGGCATTCTGCACCCACTGCACAATTTGCTCAGGTGGTAAGTCGAAGCTCCCGGGACCGAAATCGATCTGAATGGAGGCGCCGCCAATGTGGATTTGTCGCGAAGAGGCCACGGGGCTCCTCCAAGGCGGCTGATGGTGGGTCTCCTGCGCCTCACCGAGGCAAACACAGCACAGGAGCAAGAAGACGGACAAGAGCCGCGGGAGAGCAGAACCCATGGGGCAACTCCTTTGCCGTGCATGCGATGATTTAAATCCTTCTAGGTTGCGAGAACGTCGTTCTTACGCTCGGGAATGCGGCGGATTTCGGCGGCATCCAGATTTAAGTGTTCCTCCACCATCTGCAGGGGAAGGCGGCGCAACCACTGGTTGAGCGAGAAATCGGCGAAGTAGCTGCTCTTGAATATCTCCAGGAAGACCAGATCTTCCGTTCCGGTATTTTCGACGTAGTGGCCCGCAGAGGCCGGGACAAAGCCCACGTCGTTGGCTTTAAAGTTCATGGTTCGCGCCTCGGCGGCGGAGATGAAGATCGTCATACGTCCCTGGCCTGCTACGTAATATTGCCATTCCGAGGCGTTGGGGTGCCAATGCAACTCGCGCAAGCAGCCCGGCTTTACGCATACCAGGCCGGCGGCTATTCCTTTCGATGGGCCGAAGTTGCTCGAATCCACGACGCGCACATCTCCCCCAGGGGTCTCGATTGTCGGTTTCATCGCCGACATGCGAAAGGTGTAATCAATTTTCGATGCGACGGCATCTCCGCCCACCGCCTGTCTGTCATCCTCGAGCGGTCCGGGCACGGTGCCCTGAAAGATAAACAATTCCTCGGCCGGGAGCTTGGCGAGATCGGCGCCGGCAAGATGGAAGTTCTTCCCCAGGACGTCCTTCGGAGTATGCGCAACCCATTCGGAAAGCAGAAAGGTCGCATACTCGGAGAAGCCGCCCTCATCAAAAACAAGCAGGAACTCGCAGCCATCCGGGCCCAATCCCTGAATCGAATGTGGAAAACCAGCGGGAAAATACCATAAATCGCCCTTGCCGACGTCGTCGATAAAGATGGTTCCGTCAGGATTCAGCACGCTTATCCTGGCGTTGCCCGTGATCATGTAGGCCCACTCGTTGGCGGTATGCCAGTGCAATTCGCGATAGCCACCCGCGGTCAGCCGCATGTTCACGCCGGCTACGTCTTTAGAGATCGGCAGGTCGCGCTCGGTGACCTGCCTGGACCATCCGCCTTTGCGCAGGCGGCGGTGAGCCAGGTCGAAGGAGTACCAGAAGACGGGCACGTCGCCCCGGTCGGTCGCCGGGGGCGTTCCGGAGCTTGAGTTCTCGTCAGCCAGGGGCTGATTGATCGGGCCTGGGTTGCTTCTGTCACGATTGGCAGACTGACCGGCGCTATGGTTCTGGGCCAGGGTCATAGGCGCGATCATGGCGCCGGCGCTAATGGCCGCCGCCGCCGCGCCTAGAAAGGAACGGCGCGTAACTGGATCTTTCCCGTTGCTTGTCTCCGGCTGCATTCTCTTCTCCCCTATTCGAATCCTTGATGCACAATGTTACCAAGATGGCTTACACGATTAAGGTCGAGCACGCGGACCGGCGCAAGATACGCGAGCGCAATACCAGGCCATACCGGCTGGCGCATTGGCCGATCTGGATTTGGGTGTTTTTTCTCGCGCCCGGCCCGTTGACCTTCAACCTGTTTGCCGCCGGCGGCAGCAGGAGAAACCTCTTATGGTTGCTCCTGGTGATGGTGGGAACGGGAATAGCCGGATACTTTGGCCAGCTTCCCGGCGTCGAACCTCGGCCTTACATCCTGCGTTTCACCGAAGATAAACCAAACCCGCTGTATCGAAAGATCTGCTACACCTTTGCCTGGAATGCGGTCATCACTTACACGCTGCTGAATCTGGCAGGGCTGGTGATTGCCGCGGCAAAGGGGACCTGGTTCATGAAGCAGATCTACCTGAAAGCGTATTTTCCCCTTTTTGGGGCGGTGTTGCTGCTGGCCCTGCTGGGTCTTTTACCCAGGGTCCGGCGATCGACCAAGGGTGAAGGCATTGAGCGGCGCTACTTCTATGGAGCAGTTTGGGCTGCGGTGATCTCGCAAACCGTGTTGCTCATACTCTGGAAGACTGTGCCGAAAACGGAGGCGACCAATGAGCTCAAGCTGGGCGCGTTCGTAATGAGCCTTTTACTGGTAGGCGTATGTGCGGCCCTGGGACTGCTTCCGCGCACCAGGCCGATTATCCCCGGGGAGCTGATGATTGCCGATTAGAGCGGCCATACAGAGGGCTTGCGGGCCGCGTGAAGGAAGGTCCAACCGGCAATTGCACTTCACTTGTCATCTCGAGCGGAGCGCAGCGCAGTGGAGAGATCTGCGGTTTCCCGCGTTTGGCGCGAAGAGCCCGCCAGATATGGGGCACCCTCGATTGGTAGTGGTCTTGGAACCACACTTCAAGCAACTCTAACGTAGGAGACCATAACTATCGGTCCGGTTTTGTGTTGGGAGCGTGATCGCAGATCTTTTCACTCCGCTTCACTCTGTCGAAAATCATCCTGAGGAGCCTGCTCTGCCAGCAATTATGGTCTTCCACCCTTGCTACGCAAGGATGGGGCACCCTAAATCTATTTCAAGCAGGAATCCAACCACCACCCGTCCAGGGTGCCCCATCCTTCGCACGGCGCTGTTTCGTGCGAAGGGTGGGAGATCACAAATGTATGCGCCCCCCTGATTTTCATCCCCTTGGGTGGGCCGCAGCCCCATGAACACTCCGGTCGAGATGACAAATCCGGTGCTGAGAAAGGCCCCTACACCGCCTGGATGTTTGTTTTCGGTTTGCGGCTGAGCATGTAAAACAGCAGGCCGAGCATGATCAGCGATCCAAACGCAGCCAGGCCCAACACGCGCAGCACTGAAACCGTGTACTTGCCGACGCTGGGGCTGTAGCTGCAGCAATAAAGCAGAACCAGATCGGTGGGGCTGGCGATATGGTGGCTGCTGGCTTGAATCAGCGAGAGCCGTACATCGCGCGGCAGGTAGTTGATGCCGGCGAGGTACTTCGACATGTGTCCATCCGGGGTCGCGATCATGATGACGCTGGAGTGGGCAAACTGGTCCATCTTCCCGTCAGGCCCGGGAACCTGAACGTAATGAAAACCGGTGGCCTGAGCGAGATCGGTGATAGATGCCTGCTGTCCGGTCAGGAAATGGACGCCCGGCGCGGCGGCGGGATCGCCGAGCCAGCCTAGAAATCGCTGCTTTTCTGTCACCGCATCGGCCGGCGTATCCGTGGGATCGATGCTGGCGACAACAACGTCATACTGTTTGCCGGCGGTGAAGCCAACCTGGCGCAGCGAGGTGGCCATTCCGTGCATTACCTGCGGACAAAGCAGGCGGCACTTGTAGTAGACCAGGGCTATGACCACGGGACGGTCTTTGAAATACGAGCCGAGGGTCACATCGGCGCCGCTCTCGTCGCGGAAGTGGTCGCCGAGCGGAAGCCGCTGGTTCAGGTTCTGGCTGATGCCGGCATTTTTCAGGTAGCTGGGCAGCGATTGCGCAGTCGAGCCGAGGGGCTTATCCGCCGAATACTGCTGCGCCGCCGCCTTTGGAGTCGCGGGCGTTAATGCCGCCGCGGCGGTTAGAACGAGGGCGGCGATGAGGCTAAGCGGCTGGGATCTGCGCATGTATCCAGACTACTACTGCTGCTTTCAGATTGCTGAAATTGCCACTCGATTCGCTTGGATGTTAGCCTTTTGATGTCCTCGAAACTGCTACTTCTCACTCTTTTGGAGCGATCCACATCCATGCAGACAAGCTACAACGGTCTTCCCTTACCTAAAGACGGTGAGGCGATTGAGTATGTCAACGGCACATACAACGTTCCCAATCATCCAATCATTCCCTTCATCGAGGGCGATGGCACCGGGCGTGATATCTGGCGGGCATCGCAACGCGTTTTCGACGCAGCCGTAGAGAAGGCTTATGGCGGCCAGCGTTCCGTAAAGTGGTTTGAGATTTATGCCGGCGAGAAAGCCTATCGCCAATTCAAAACCTGGTTACCCGACGATTCGGTCAACGCGGCGCGCGACCTTCGCGTCTCGATCAAGGGACCGTTAACCACCCCTGTAGGCGGGGGTATTCGCTCGCTGAATGTCGCCCTGCGGCAGATTCTCGATCTCTATGCCTGCGTGCGGCCGGTGAAGTATTACCAGGGAGTGCCCAGCCCGGTGAAACATCCGGAGAAGCTGGACGTCGTGATCTTCCGCGAAAACACTGAAGACGTCTACGCCGGCATCGAGTTTAAGGAAGGCACGCCAGACGCCAAACGGCTGATCGATTTCCTGAACAACGACATGCTGAAGAATACCAAGAAAAGAATCCGCGAAGATTCCGGCGTGGGCATCAAGCCCATCTCAATTACCGGAACCAAGCGTCTAGTGCGCAAGGCGATTCAGTATGCGCTTCAGAACGGCCGCAAGTCGGTTACCCTGGTGCACAAAGGCAATATCCAGAAGTTCACCGAGGGCGCTTTCCGCGAATGGGGCTATGAGGTCGCGACCCAGGAGTTCCGCCAACAGACAATTACCGAGCGCGAAAGCTGGATCCTGGGAAACATCGAATCCAATCCGGAAATAACGGTCGAAGCCAACGCGGCGCTGATTGAGCCGGGCCTGGAGTTCGGATCGGAGGATTTCCGTAAGGAACTCTACCAGGAGATCAAGCGCGTGGTGGACTCGATCGGCGCGACCCACGGCAAAAACAAGTGGAAGCAAAAGCTGCTCATCAACGACCGCATCGCCGATTCCATTTTTCAGCAAGTGATCATCCGTCCGGAAGAATACAGCGTGCTGGCTACTCCGAATTTGAACGGCGACTATATCTCCGATGCCTGCGCGGCGCAAGTGGGCGGCTTGGGCATCGCTCCCGGGGCCAATATCGGGGACGGCTTCGCGGTCTTTGAAGCGACCCATGGCACCGCGCCCAAATACGCTGACAAAGACGTGATCAACCCTGGCTCGGTGATGCTCTCCGGCGTGATGCTATTCGAGTTTCTGGGATGGGGCGAGGCAGCCAAGCTGATCGAGCGCTCGATGGAGCAAACCATTCAGAGCAAGCATGTCACTTACGACTTTGAACGGCAGATGCCCGGGGCTTCCAAGGTGAAGACCAGCGAATTTGCCGAGCGCATGGTCGAAGCCATGGCTTAGTCCGGCCGGAAGTCTTTGCACTTTTTCGAAATAAACTTAAGGAGAAGCATGCGCAGCAAAGTGACCATTGTAGGGGCGGGAAATGTAGGCGCGACCACGGCCCACTGGATCGCGGCCAAGGAACTGGCGGACATCGTGTTGATCGACCTGGTCGAGGGCGTGCCTCAAGGCAAAGGCCTGGACTTGTTAGAGGCCATGCCTATTGAAAAGCGCGATGTGCATGTGATCGGGTCAAACGACTACACCGACACGGCAAATTCCGATATCGTGGTCATCACCGCCGGCATCCCGCGCAAGCCGGGCATGAGCCGCGACGACCTGCTGCAGACGAATTACAAGATCATGTCGGATGTGGTGAGCAAGGTAATCGCCAACTCACCGGACTCGATTCTGATCGTTGTTTCCAACCCGCTCGACGCCATGGCCCAGGCAGCCTTCAAGCTGGCGAAATTCAATCGTGAGCGGGTAATCGGCATGGCCGGGGTTCTTGATTCGGCGCGCTTCCGGGCGTTCATCGCCGAAGAGCTGAAGGTATCTGTCGAGAACGTAACCGCGTTTGTGCTTGGAGGCCATGGCGATAGCATGGTCCCCCTGGCCCGCTACTCCACCGTGGCCGGTATTCCTATTACGGAACTGATGGATGCCGCCACCGTCGAGCGGCTGGTACAGCGCACGCGCGATGGCGGAGCGGAAATCGTGAAGCATCTCAAGACCGGCAGCGCGTTCTATGCTCCCTCGGCGGCGGCTACCGAGATGGTCGAGGCCATCCTGAAAGACAAGAAGAAGATCCTGCCCTGCGCAGCTTATCTCGAAGGCGAATACGGTATCCATGGCCTGTATGTGGGCGTTCCCTGCAAGCTAGGACAGCGGGGCCTGGAGCAAATCGTCGAAATCAAGCTGACCAAAGAGGAAGATGCGGCGCTCAAGAAGAGCGCTGCCGCGGTGAAGGAACTCTGTGCCGTAATCGGAGTTTAGAGAGCTGACTCGCATCACGGACTTGGTAGATTTGTGGTCTCCCACCCTTCGCACGGAAAAGCACCGTGCGAAGGATGGGGCACCCCGCACCTGATTTGTCATCTCGACCGGAGCGGAGAGATCTGTGGTTTCCCACATCCCGGTGAGATAGAGCAGGCTAAAAGAGAATCAGCGGTTGCGCATACATAAACCGCAGATCTCTCCGCTTCGCTCCGGTCGAGATGACAAAGTTATGATAGGGCGGAGCTGGAGAGATTTGCGTCTTCGAGATTTGTGGAATCCCAGGTCCCAGAATCGGGACCTGGGGCAACCAGGCATTCGTCTTAAAGGCGCTCTATCTCCAGAGTATTGACGGTGATCGCTTTGTGAGGCTTGTCCTGGCTATTGCGCGGCGCGGCGGCAATCTTCTCCACAACATCGTAGCCTTCGACTACCTCGCCAAAGATAGTGTGCTTGCCGGTAAGCCATTGCGTGGGCGCAACCGTGATGAAAAACTGCGATCCGTTGGTGTTGGGGCCGGCGTTTGCCATCGCGAGTTTGCCGGGAGCGTCGAAGCTGTGCCGCGAGCCTTTGGTCTCATCCTCGAAGCGATAACCGGGACCGCCCATTCCGGTACCGGCCGGATCGCCACCCTGGATCATGAAGTTGGGAATCACCCGATGGAAGACAGTGCCATCGTAGAGCTTTGCGGAGCTCTTGGCGTGGCTTACGGGATGGGTCCATTCACGCTTGCCCTCGGCCAGTTCGACGAAATTGGCCACGGTTTTAGGTGCGTCGCTTTCAAAAAGGCGGCAAACGATGACGCCTTCGCTGGTGTTCAATTTGGCATAGGTTCCGGGACTACGAGACATGCAATCTTCTCCTGAAAGTTGTTCTAATTCTGTGGCGGCGGCCCCTGAGTGGCAGCGGGCGGCGCTGGTGGAGTTGCAGGCGCGGGGGGCGCAGGCGGCATCGGCTGACCCTCGCGAACGATCGTTACCTTGTTGAGAGTAACGGCCTGAAGCGGCTTGTCATTGGCATCCCGGTCAACGCGGGCAATCGACTTGACCACCGATATGCTTGGATCGTCGCATTGCCCGAAGATGTTGTAGTGCTGGTCAAGATAGTCTGCCGGCGCCTCAGTAACGAAGAATTGCGAGCCATTGGAGTTCGGACCGGAGTTGGCCATGGCAAGCCGCCCCGCAAGATCGAAATTAAGATTGGGATTGACCTCGTCAGCGAAGAGATAGCCAGGATCTCCCATACCGGTGCCGGTCGGATCGCCGCCCTGGATCATGAATCCTGGAATCACACGATGGAAGATGGTGCCGTCATAGAGCGGCTTGCCCTGCATCTTTTGCTTGCTCACGGGGTCCGTCCAATCCTTCGTTCCCTCGGCAAGCCCAATGAAATTGGCTACTGTCACCGGCGCTTCTTTCTCAAAAAGCTTGCAGGTGATGCGGCCCATGCTGGTGTCGAGCACGGCAGTGGGTCCGGTTGGCTCGATTTTGGGCGCAACCTGAGACTGCGGTGTATCGGGCAGTTGGGATGGCTGCGCGGGAACGGGGGCCGGAGTAGACTGCTGCGCAAATGTAAGGCTTCCGGCAAACAAGGCCAGGAAAGCGAATCGGTGTAGACGGATCATAGTTCCAAATCAGACTATACCGTTTTCACGACTTTTGTGACTTGCGGGGTCATCCCCAGAAGGCGATGACTATGCCGCCGGCGACTATCAGCGACCCTCCCACATAGATAGGCGTGGTCGGTCCCTGATTGAACCTTAGCTTGGCGAGAATCTGAGCCAGCAGAAAGAAGAGGACGACATATACACCCAGAAGCTTGCCGAAATCCCAATGAGGAAGATTGACAGCAAAACCGTAGAGCACGAGAAGGACCGCTCCCAGAACGAGGGAAAGGGCTCGCGCACCTCCCGCGGATCGATGGATTCCCGCTTGAAAGAAGGAGTCTCCGAGAGCTTCAAAAATGGCTGCCAATACCAATAGAGCAAAGGAGCCTGCCGGATGCGCGACAAGCTGGTCCAGAATATTTCTCATGATGCGCAATTTCCCCGAGGTCGAACAGAGCTTGTGAATCTCTGATGGTAGCAGCCGGGAGAATTAGTTAGGAACGTCTCTGCTCGAGCGAGCAAAAAAGGGACACAATTCGGCGCATTGCATTTATGCTGGGGTTCACTGTAGACGAGAGATGAAAATCGGAGCATATAGATTTGTGGTCTCCCACCCTTCGCACGGAACAGCACCGTGCGAAGGATGGGGCACCCTCGATTTGCGGTGATCATTTTGGGGGCACGTACATGAAGCTTGCGGGCATGATGATGCTGCTGGCCGGATGGGTGATCGTCATCTCCGCTGTCGTGCTTCTTTTGTCTCCAGCCCCGCGCGGATTGTTTGTCTTCGGGGGCATGTGTGTGGAAGCGCTCGGGCTGGTCATAGCGTTTCGCAAGGAGCCGCTGTGAATCCCTCGACGACGGCACCCCAACTGCCGCTCTACCTGTTTTTGGTCTTCCTGGTTCCGCTCGCTCCGGCCGGACTGGCTCTCATGAATACCGGCTTTGGCCGGACCCGCAGCGCCGCTCATTTCATGCTGAGTTCGCTGGTTACGGTTGCTCTCGCCGCCTGCGTCTATGTTCTGTGCGGATTTTCGTGGGAAGGGTTCCCGGGACGAGCAGCGCACAGCTTCCTGCTGAAAGGAAGGCCGTGGAACTGGATAGCAGGGGAGCCATTTCTGCTGCACGGAGTTCGCTTCAGCGGCTCCCCTGAAACAGCGTCCGTGCTCTTGCAGATTTTTACGGTAGGTTTGGCGGCCATGATTCCACTGGCCGCCGGCGGTGACCGCTGGCGGTTGAACGCCAGTTTGATCTCCACTGCCCTGCTCGCGGGCTGGACCTATCCCCTATTCGCGCACTGGGTATGGGGCGGCGGATGGTTGAGCCAATTGGGAAACAACTATGGACTCGGCGCCGGCTTTCTGGATGCCGCCGGCACAAGCACGATTCACGTCGTCGGTGGTCTCTCCGCGTTGGCCATAGTGTGGATCCTGGGACCGCGATTGGGCAAGTATTCGGAGCACGGCGAGTCGGCGGCAATTCCGGGCCATAACATCATCTATGTCCTGTTCGGCTGCGCGCTGATGCTGCCCGGCTGGATGGCGCTCAATGCCGCGGGCGCTCTTCTGTTCGCGGGGGCGGCGCCCGCACTGCTCCCTTTGGTCGCGATCAATACGCTGCTTGCGGCTTCCGCCTCCTGCTTGGCCGCATTGGCAACCACCAGCATTCGCTTCACCAAGCCGGATGCCTCGCTTTGCGGGAACGGATGGACCGGAGGACTGGTGGCCAGCAGCGCCGTCTGCGCCTTCGTTAGTCCGATCGCCGCCATCTTCATCGGCTTGGTTGCCGGGATTATCGTGCCGCTCTCGGTCGAATTGTTGGAAATGCGCCTCTCGATCGACGATCCGGGCGGAGCAATTTCGGTTCATGCTGTGGCGGGTATTTGGGGCCTGTTGGCAGCCGGCCTCCTAGCCCATATTTCGGCACATCCGGCGGGACAACTGCTTGCTCAAGTGGTGGGGATTGCCACGCTGCTTGGTTTTATCTTGCCGATGAGCTACGCGTTCAATTGGATCGTCAACCGGTTCTATCCTCAGCGGGTGGATCACTATGGTGAACGGCTAGGCATGGATCTGCGGGAGCTTGGCGGAGGGGCGTATCCGGAGTTCGTCGTGCGCAGCGATGAGTTCACCCAAGGATAGTTGCCTGGAGCATGGACTCTACATCCACAACAAAGCCGAGACGGTACCTCAGCGGCTAAAGCCGATCAAGTCTTCAGGCGGTTACGGCACGACGGAAGTCGTGCCATGATACAAAGCCGTAGTTTTCCTGCAGCCCGTGAAGCCGAACTACTTTTCACCACTTATGTACGGCCGGAAGGCCGTACCCTTCTCGGGCCGCCGCGTCCTTCAGAGCTTTGTTTTGGCTCGCCTCTGCTTCGACCAGCGGCGCTTTTGTGCAGCCGCAATCCTTGCTCTTCCCTCTGCAGAGATAGTTCTCTTCTTGCGAGCTGCTCCGGGTTTGGGAGCCACTAATCCCGCTTTACGCGGATTGCGATCCACCGTCCGGCGCACGACCCCCGCGACAAGGTCGCGAGCTCGAGTTAGCCGGCCAATTTCAGCGTCGATTTCTCGAAGAATTTCGTCTGTATTCATCGGGTTTAGTCTACCTCAAGCGCAGGACGCGCGCGATTGTTCCCCCGGCCGTATTCTGTGTGCGATTCAAATACCTTTAACGGTGTTGCAGGCTTAAATGTCTGCGCTCATCGCAGATCTTGTAGGTAATCGGCACCGGCGAAGCACTTGTGCTCCGGCGCGGCGCGATCAAAAGGGCAGGCGCCATTGTTCTGGCTGACGCGCTCCGCTACTAGCTTGCTTCCCTCATGAGCGGAATAGAACTCCGGTACTCTGGTCACGCGATGCTCCTTCTGAGGAGCTTAAGTTTATCACTTCTCCTTTAAAATCATCCCCCACGAGATCCAGTCTACCAATACAATTTGGCCGCAAGCTGGACTTCCCTGGAGGTCCGCTGGAACAGAAGCGGGGCGCCGGCGCTGGTAATCGTTCCCGCGCCGGAGCTGCCAATCTGCAAGCTGGCCCCACTGGGATTATTAAATTGGGGAGTATTGAAGGTATTGAATGTCTCCGCGCGAAGCTGAATATAACGGCTTCCGTCCCGATTGATAGCGAGGTTCTTAAACAGAGAAATGTCAAATTGCTTGGTTCCCGGTCCATACAGAATATTCCGGCCAGAGTTGCCGTAGCCGTGGTTTGGAGCAGTGTAATTCCCCGGAGAAACAAAATCAGCGATATTGAACCAGGCATTGACCGAAGGGTGCGCAAGCATTCCAGAGCCGATGCGATTGGGCCATTGCGTAACACTGCCAGAATTCAGCAGACTGGTCGCCATGACAGGTGTGAAAGGCGAACCAGTGGCAAACGAATCGATACTGTTCAATTGCCAGCCGCCAATCGCCGTCTGGAGCACACCATGCGCGTCGCTCACAAACCGCTTGCCACGGCCAAAGGGCAGATCGTAAGACCAGCTCAGCACGGCAAGATGACGGACGTCGAAATCCGAGCTTCCGCGATATGCATTGAGATTGGTTGGGTCCTGTAAACCCACAGCGTTGGTGTTGCCGCTTGAAGTATCGATGCTATGCGCGTAGGTATAGGCGCCCTGGAAATCGAGCCCAGAGGCGATTCGATTCTGATAACTCACCTGGAGGGAATCAAACGAGGAATTAGCGCAGGTGCAATTTAGGGTACCGTCGGAGAAGTTGGGATAAGCTCTCCGGTTTGCAACTGCGCCGGCGCCAGGAACCGCCTGGTTGATGTTCGGATTGATGAGGATGTGAACGCCAGTCTGGCCGACATAAGCCACAGACAAGACATCGTGGCTGGTCAGTTGTCTCTGCACATTGAGGTTCCACTCGTTCGCAGAACCATTGGGATACCTCCGCTGGTAAACTTGAAACGCAGTGCCGGCAACGGGAAAGAGATCCGGGCGAGAAGATGGAAAGCCTGCAGAAACGGGCAGAGCAGCGGCATAACCTGCCGCGTTTGTGCTGCTATTCGTTACCACAAAGGATCCATTGAACGGCGCATTTTTTGCTTGCGGATTGGAATTGTAGGTTTCGTAAGTATAGAAGATGCCGAAGGCGCCGCGGATCACAGTTTTCGGATCGATGCCATAGGCAAACCCGAAGCGCGGGGCGAAGTTGGTATAACGTCCGTCGGTAATAGTGTCGCCGGTGAAGGGTGCTGTGCCCAGCGGCACCAGGTTGCCGGCGCCGGAAGGGTCAAACCCGGCAAGGCGGTTCGCACGCTCCTTCCATGGCGTCACCAGCTCATCCCGCAAGCCGACGTTCAGAGTTAACTTCGGAGTTACGCGCCAGTTATCCTGAAGATAGAAGCCGGGGCGAAAGCGGAGCATGCTGAAGAATTTGCTAACATCCAGTTGGGAGCTGATTGGGCGGCCATACAAGAAATCCGCCATGCCGTTGCCGGTATACGACCCGTTGAAAGTCATTGTTCCGTTGGGGTGCGCGGGTGAGAGAAAGGCGAACCGCGTACTCATCCAGTTGAAGCCAAACTTGAGCTCGTGATTGCCTTTCACCACGCTAAGCGCCTGGTCGAATTCCCATATGTTATTGGCCTTTTGGATATTCCCATTGCCATCGCCCAGACCCACATTTCCTGAAATGCTGAAGTTTGTGAGACCGGGAGTATTGCCGGCATTGGCGCCGGGGATGCCAAGCTGTTCCGCCAGATTTCCACGCATACTGTCCGCCGTAATAATCTGTTCCACCAAGCGGGAGTAACCGAGCCGGGCTTCGTAATATTTATTCTGGCCGATGGAGCGGCCATAGCCGAGAACAACTTGATTGCCGGGCGCCAGGGTGAGGCCGGGATAGCCAGGACCTCCACCGATCGCCGGAGCCGGTAGATAGCCCGGGTTGGTGGTCGCCGGATTCTCTTTGCTGTAGCGGCCGAAGATGGTCGATTGGGCTGTGCGATAGTCCACTCGAATATCGCCCTGATCAATGTCGTTGATGAGCGGACCATTGAACAAATAGTTATTTGCGATCGCGCCAGCGGGACCATAGTTTGGGGCCGGGAACAGCGCGACCAGGTTAGCCGCTGTGGGGTCAATCGCCTGTACCCGATTGTTAGGGAGTGCAGCGGTAGCTACTCCTGGGACATGCAGGCAGCCGGCCGGCAGCGTCGTTGCCGGGGGAATTATTCGGCAACCTGTTGGCGGAAGAAGCGCTGAGAAATCACCGCTACGGAAGGCCGCTGTCGGAATTGTATTGATATATGTCTGGGACTGATTCTGGCGCTTTCCCTCATAATCGGCAAAGAAGAAGAGCTTGTCCTTGCCATTGAACAAATGAGGAAGAATGACGGGTCCTCCGACATTTGCGCCAAACTGATTGAGATGAAATGGGGGAATGGGGTTCGTATGGGAATCGAAGTAATTCTTGGCGTCAAAAGCCGAGTTACGCAGGAACTCATAGAAGACGCCGTGAAACGTGTTGGTCCCGGAGCGAAAGGTTACATTTATGATCGATGGACCGCCCCCATATGCGGCAGGCGCGGCGCTGGTTTGAACCTTGAATTCCTGTATAGCATCGACCGGAGGATAGAAGATGAGAACGTTCGCGTCCGCGTCTACGCTCTGAATGCCGTCGAATAAATAAATCCCAATGTCCGACGGATTGCCATTGACCACCGCTCCGCTTGTTCCCCGCCCTGCCGTGTATCCGCCATTTGTGGCATTGGTCGAGTTCCCGTGATTGTTTACACCCGGAGCCAACTGGACCAATTGGGTAAAATTGCGGCTGTTCAGCGGCAGATCTATCACCTGTTGACGAGTGCGCAGGTTGCTGACATCCGATGACGCGGTCTCGATGGTTTCCACATTGGCGCTTACGGTGACGTTTTGCGTCGCAGCTCCAACCGAAAGCGAAAGATTGAGCGCCAATCTCTGGCCGACAACGATTTCAAAAGTTTTGGTTTGTTCTTGAAATCCTTGCTGCTTGGCTGTAAGTGAGTACTGACCCGGCTGCAGCGCGACGAAATCGAACTCTCCAGCCGCGGATGTCACCGTCTGACGAACCACGTCGGTTGCCAGACTCTTGATCTGGACTGAGGCATTTGGAATGACCGAACCGGAGGGATCCGATACCACACCCACCAGCGATCCGAGTTCGAATTGGGCGAACGCCACGTTACAGAAGAAGAGAACTGCGAGAGTTGCCAGTGAAAGAAGCCGCTTGAACATTTCTATCGCTCCGCTCGGATCGAAGCCGTATCGGGAAGCCGGGCAAAGATCCTGTTTCGGCAGCGCTCACTCCACCGTCCGTCCATACTCGCTCCGGTATTTTTATGCGCTTCAGCGGCTAGCTCATTGCAAAGAGAGTTGAGTCTCGCCAAACGATACGGCATCGCGGATGATGGTATTTGCGGCTTTTGCGAACTGTCAAGCTAAATTAGTCAATCGAGTTAGCAGATCATGTGCCGACCACGCCTCTTCGAGGCAGATCGACACGCGCATGGGATATTCCGGCGTCGCTGATTAGTGATAAATTGCTTTGGGGATGCAACCAAGGTTGCTCCCAACCGGGAACATACAGCGACCCGGGGGATAGCGGGAGCGACGATGCGAACCGTAATACCGATATTGCTTCTTGTCTTTCAGCTATGCGCGATCGGATATGCGCGCTTTGTTCCCACTCGATATTTTTGCTGGGCGCCCTTCGACACGCAAACAGAATATGCAGCCACTTCCGTTGTGAATGGTCATCGGTTGACGGCCGCCCAGTTCCGCCGCCGCTATCGCAGAACGGAGCATGGATTCGATAACCGCTCGCCTCAGCACGTTATCGACATGTTCGAGCAGGAAGAAGAGAAACGCGCTAAGCTCGGCGACAAGGCGACAATCGTGATGAAGTATCGCGTCAACGGAACCGAACTCCACGAGTGGGATTGGCCCCCCACGGCATCCAATCCGTAAATCTCCGGCCAGCATGTAAGCAGATTTTCAGATGAAGGACTCTATCGTTTTCGCTATAGATTCCAATGCCCTTTGGTTCTTCGACGCAGCTTTTCCACCAACAAAAGCTGCACATCGCCCTTCCTTGAGAGGACTCAATAACGGTGAGAACGAGCTATGACGCGATCGTAGTGGGTTCCGGACCCAACGGGTTGTCGGCAGCGATCGTGCTGGCCCGCGCCGGGTTGTCCGTGTTGGTGCGCGAGGCGAATGAAACAATCGGGGGCGGTGCGCGCTCCGCCGAGCTGACTCTAACCGGATTCATCCATGACATCTGCTCCGCGATTCATCCCATGGCGATCGCTTCTCCCTTTTTTCGTTCGCTGCCGCTCGCGGCTCACGGTCTTGAATGGATTCAGCCGCCTTTGCCATTAGTACATCCTTTCGAGAATATGCCGCCTGCGATCTTAGAGCATAGCGTTGAGCTGACCGCAGCCTCGCTGGACCCCGATGGCGCCGCTTACCGGCGTTTGATGGCGCCGTTGGTTCGTCACTGGGATCAACTGGTTCCGGAGATCCTGGGGCCAATCCTTCACCTACCCTCCCGGCCGGTTGCTCTAGCTGGGTTTGGCTTGCGAGCGCTGTGGCCGGCTACCGGCCTAACGGACGTTGCCTTCAGGGGAAGCCGGGCCAGGACGCTTTTTTCAGGCTTGGCCGCTCATTCCATGGTCGCGCTCGACAAGCCGGCTACTTCGGCGATGGGTCTGGTGCTGGCGGCAGCGGGGCATACTGGCGGGTGGCCTCTTCCTCGCGGCGGCTCGCAACAGATTACGGAGGCCCTCGCCTCCTATCTTCGCTCACTCGGCGGAACAATCGAAACCAGCGCGCCTGTAGAAACATTGGAAAGCCTGCCCGCGGCGCGCGCGATCCTGCTTGACCTGACTCCCCGGCAGATAATCCGCATTGCATCCCAGCGCCTGCCGGAAAATTACAAGCGCAGGCTAGCCCGGTTCGCCTACGGCCCAGGTATTTTCAAAATCGATTGGGCGTTAGCGGGGAAGATTCCCTGGACCTATAAGGAGTGTGAGCGGAGCGCCACGGTGCACCTTGGTGCAAGCGCGGAGGAGATCGAAGCGGGAGAAAGCGCGGCCTGGAATGGCAAGCACCCGGAAAAGCCCTTCGTATTGCTGGCCCAGCCCAGTCTCTTCGATGCGACGCGCGCGCCGGCCGGGGCCCATACCGGTTGGGCGTATTGTCATGTTCCGAACGGGTCCACTGAAGATATGACTGAGGCCATCGAAGCTCAGGTGGAGAGGTTCGCTCCCGGGTTTCGCGATCTGGTGCTCGCGCGCCACACCAAAAATACCGTGCAACTGGAACGCTCGAACGCCAACCTTGTCGGCGGAGACATTGGGGCTGGCGCCAACAATCTTTGGCGCCTCGTGAGTCGACCGGTGCTGTCGTTTGACCCATATCGGACTCCGGCGCAAGGGATCTACATTTGCTCGGCATCCACGCCACCCGGGGGAGGGGTGCATGGAATGTGCGGATACCACGCTGCGCTTTCCGCCCTGAAACATACCTTCGGCAAACCCTTTCCTCGCTCTGCTGAGAGCGTCACAACTTCTTCCTTAAGAAGGGATAGGAATTCATGAGTTCCGGCGATCCTTCACCGAACCCCTCTTGGAATCCGCTCAAGTGCAGCGGAACCGATCTGCCAACCAATCTGACCATCATGGTGAAAATGCTCGCCATCGTTCTGCTGTTGACGAACCATGTGCGCATCCTGCCCGATCCCTGGCTACCTTTTATCCCTTCCATCGCGTTCATCCCGGCGGTTCCCTTTCAGCGCACGCTGCAAACAGTATTCGTCCTTGCGGCGCTCGCGATCGTGTTCAATCGGCGGATTCGCATCGCCTCCCTGGTGCTGGGGACGACCATGCTGATCGCGGTTGTCTCCTCCAAGGCGTATTACGGTAACAACAAAACATTTTGCGGCTTGATGCTCTTGTTGGCCGGCCTGTATAAGCCCGGGGGATATCCTTTCCTGCGCTGGCAACTTGCGATCACCTACTTTGGCGCGGGACTCAATAAACTGCTCCTCCATGACTGGCAGACCGGGGTCTTCTTCGAGAATTGGGCTGTCAACCGCCTTCACCAGACCTGGTACATGGCCGTGGATGGTTGGCTTCCTCCCATGGTGTTGGCCCGCATCATGTGCTGGACAACCATCTTTACGGAACTGGGAATCGTGCCCTGCATCCTGCTTCCTCAACTTTATTACTGGGCAATTCTCTTGAATATTCTTTTCCAGGCGGGATTGCTGCTTTTTACCGGCACCACGTTTACTCTCTTCTTCTACAGCATGACCGGAGCGTCCCTGGCGTTTGTAACCTGGCCGGCCGAACCACTTCGGGTGATCTATAACCCGGCCAGCAGTTTCGCAAGCATGGCCAGGAGACTCCTTCAACTCTGGGATCCCGACCAAAGATTTCTCTGGGTATCCGATCCATCGAGCGCAGCCGCGCCGAATGGATTCCAACTATTTGCGGGAGATAGGGTCTATAGCGGCTTCCGAGCCTTGCGCATGATGGTGTTGCTGAGCCCGATTACGTATTTCGCGATTGCGGGAGCCATAGCCGCCTGCGAATTTCTTCCTTCAGCGCCGCTTTTGCGGCGGCTGATTGTCGCGGCCTCGCTAGTCCTCCTCATGCCACCCCTGGCTTGGATAGCAGACCGGATTGCAGGTGGAGGCGAGTTGCAGCCCGTCCCAGCCACCGTCAACGAATAGATTGAACGATTGCCTCTGGCCTGCATTTCTCACCAGGATTGAAAAGAAGAGCAGGGCATGGGGGCACCGCGAAACCGGGTGCCTCGTGTTCGCGAAGCTAACCTGGGAGCTTTCCCCAGCCGTCCCTGCGGGACTTGACTACTTTAATTGCCGATCAGGCCTTCGTAGTCCATGAACGCTCTCTCGAAAATCATCCTGGGAAGCCTACTCTGCCAGCGGTTGTGGTCTCCCACCCTTGCTCTGCGTGAAGTATGGATGCAAAACCGTCACCAATCGACGGTGCCCCATATCTGGCGCGCTCTTTGCGCCAGATATGGAAAACCGCAGATCTCTCCACTTCGCTTCGCTCCGGTCGAGATGACAAAGTTAGGTGTAAATGCCAACCAAACCTTCCTCAACCCGATTTCCATCCCCTTGGGTGGGCCACAGGCCCATGAACGTTCCGGTCAAGATGACCAACGTTTTACCGGAGGCAATCCAGCATTCAGTCGCGAATTACGTTCGCAAGCTCGCGAACTGTCGGCGCTTGGAACAGCAGGGAAAGCATCATTGCCTTGCCCATCCGCTTTTCTATTTCACTGAAGAGACGAAGCGCGAGCAAGGAGTGGCCGCCGAGGGCGAAGAAATCCTCATCGATGCTGATCGGAGTGCGTTCAAAGCACTGTTCCCATATCTCCACCAGCTCGCGTTCGACATCATCTCGCGGTGCTTGCAGGATGGCATCTTGCGCTCCGGGACGCTCTATCGATGCAGCCATGGCTTTGCGGTCGACTTTGCCGCTGGGAGTGAGCGGGAAGCGTTCCAACACGAATAATTGGCTGGCGACCATATATGCCGGGAGCCGCTCCCGCTCGAATGCCAAAAGCTGGGCAGGATCGATCGACTCGTTTTGCTTAGGCTGGACGAAGGCCACCAGCGCAGCTCCCAGCAATTCGTCGTGGTGGACAAAAACCGTCGCGTCCGCCACCTGGGGATGTTTCAAGAGCGCGGACTCGATTTCTCCTAATTCAATGCGGAATCCGCGGATCTTTACCTGCTGATCCATGCGCCCGGCAAATTCGATCTTTCCGTCTGCGCGGTACTTGCCCAGATCTCCCGTTCTATAAACGCGGTTCGGCTGAGGCAAATGATCCAAAGTAAGAAAACGGTCCGCTGTGAGTTCAGGCTGGCCCAGATATCCACGAGCTACGCCCTCTCCCCCGATATAAATCTGTCCGGGAATGCCCGGGGGCACAGCCTGCAGATTCGCGTCCAGGATATAGATCTGGGTGTTGGCAAGCGGACGCCCAATGGTCGCCGGTTCCCCTCCATGACGGCGATTGGAGGTGGAATAGACGGTAGTCTCGGTAGGGCCGTATGAATCGACGATTTCTGCGGAAGGCAGGACTGTCTGGATTTGTTCGACCAGCGAGCTTGGGAGTGGCTCACCTGCCAGGTTCACACATTGAACCGATGGAGGCACAGCGTTCGATCCGATCAGAGCTCCGATAGTCGTCGGCACCGTGTTGAGGAATGTTATCCAGGCTGCCGACGGCAAATGAGGCAGGGCAAGAGCGTCCTCCGCGAGCACGATGGCGTGACCAAAGCTAAGCGGCAGGAAGATCTCAAATACGGAAATATCAAATGAAATGGAGGTCGAGGCCAGCATGAAGCGAAGCGCCTCGGGGGAAAATGTCTCGCGCCCCCAGTGCAGTAACGACACCACACTGTGGTGTTCGATGGCGACACCCTTGGGACGGCCGGTAGAGCCGGAGGTATAGATCACGTAGGCCAAATTTGCCGGCTCGACGAGGAGATTGGGATTGTGCTCCGCTCCGGCGGCGATATCCTGAGCGTCCCGATCGAGCGCAATCGCCTGCGTTTCCCGGGCGCCCAGCAACGGCAAGAGAGCCTTTTCAGAAACAACGGTCAGCAACCCGCTGTCTTCCATCATGTAAACAAGGCGTGCAGCCGGATAGGCCGGATCAAGCGGTACATAAGCTCCGCCCGCCTTCAGTATCGCCAGCATCGCGGCAATCATGTCGATCGAGCGATGGAGGCAAATGCCGACGCATACCTCGGGCCTCACCCCGCGGCCGATCAGATGATGCGCCAGGCGGTTGGCGCGCCGGTTCAAAGCGCGATAGGTAGTCTCTTCGGTTCCAAAGATAACCGCGACGGCATCCGGCGTCTTTTCGGCTTGCTGTTCGAAAAGGCGGTGAATCGCAGAGTCGCGAGGAAAGTCGAGTTCGGTTGCGTTCCAATCGACAAGAATGCGCTGCCGCTCTGCAGGCGATAGGAGATCGAGCGTGGCGATGGGTTGATCGGGATGGCGAGCAATCTCCTGCAACAGGACAGAGAGGCTGGCTGCAAGCTGCCGCATGCCGGCCTGATCAAATAAATCTGTCCGGTACTCGATACCGCCTTCGATGGCCTGGCCGGAGTCGGTCAACTGCAAGGTCAAATCGAATTTTGCCGTCCCCGGCTGCGGGTCCATTCGAGAAGGGCCGTCCGGTCCATCGGGCGGAACGGCGTCGAGGGTGAACATGACCTGAAAAATCGGCGAGCTTCCCGCGTCGCGCTCGGGATGGAGTTCCATGACCAACTTTTGGAAAGGCACATCGCTATTGGCATAGGCTTCAAGCGCAGTGTCGCGCACCTGCCGCAGGAGTTGACGGAAGGACACGGCCGGCCGCGGCTGACAGCGCATCACAATGGTGTTGATGAAGAGGCCGATGAGCGGCTCGGTTTCAACCCGTCTCCGGCCGGAGATGGGGGAACCGATGCAGAAGTCCTCTTTCCCGGTATAGCGATAGAGCAATATGGAAAAGGCGGCCAGCAGCAGTATGTAAAGGGAGGCATTCTCGGAGCGCGCCAACTGCCGTAGTGGATCCATGACGTTTTGCGAAATGGGGCAGGGCTCGACTTCCCCAGCGAAGGATTGCATTGCCGGGCGCGGCTTACTAAAGGGCAATTCCAGATAGGCGGGCGCATGGGCCAGCTTGGCCTTCCAATACTCCAGCTGAGCTTGCTGCTCGGGACGGTCGTGCTCCCGCTCCCAGAGCGCGTAATCGGAATATTGAATGGGAAGCGCCGGTAGCTCTTCCTTCGATCCAGTCGCAATGGCGATATAGTGGGCATCCAGTTCCCTCTTTAGAATGTCCACGGACCATAGGTCTGCGAGCAGGTGATGAACGTTCACAAAAAGGACGTGCCTGGAGGGCTCAAGACGGAATAATTCGAAGCGGATCAGGGGCGGCTGAGAGAGGTTGAAGGGCCGCTGCGACTCTTGCCGCATCCGCTCCAGCAATCGTCTTTCGCTTTCGCCGGAATCGAAGGCCGAAAGATCGGTAAATGCAACCGGTACATCGACCTTATGGACGATGTGCTGCATTTCCTCGCCCGTGGTTTTTCCGATATACGTTCGCAGACTTCCCTGACGCGCAACAACCCGGTCAACCGCCTCCTGCAGGATGACGAGATCGACAGGCGCATTCAACAAGAACGCTTGAGGAATGTTGTACGCCGCCATCCCTGGATGAAAGCGCTCTACCAGCCAGATGTTCTGCTGAGCATAGCTCAGAGAGCCGTCTTTATCTGCCCATTGGCGGCCACAGGCGATTGATCGTCGAGCAAGGCAAGAAGCCGGTTCTTGCGCCGGAGAAGCTCCTCCTGGACAAGCTTGTTCAGGGCGCCCGCGGGCGCATTTACGCGCAGCCGATCCTTGTTGGCACGGAGCTCGATGCCACGCTGCTCTAAGAAGCGCAAGAAAATCTAAATCATTCAGTTGCTGCATGTACTTTCATAATCCCGCCGCAGGGACCGTGTGTAGCGAAGCATAGATTTGTCATCTCGGGACATCCTGGTGCCACCGGTTGTGGTATCCCACCCTGAATCTGCTTGAAGTGTGGATCCAAAACCACCACCAATCGAGGATGCCCCATATCTGGCGCGCTCTTTGCGCCAGTGTGGGAAACCGCAGATCTCTCCACTCCGCTGCGCTCCGGTCGAGATGACAAAGTAGGTGGAGTTGCCGATAAGGCCTTTCCAGTCCCACGCGAAATCCAGCCAGGCTCATCCCATTTTCATTCGTTCGGTGGGCGGCAGCGGGCCACTTCCAACACGCCGATTGTTACAACTCAATTTCAACACGCTGATTGTTTCTGATCAGCACTCCGTCAGCTTCTCCGCCAGACGATTACACATGGCTCAGCCAGCACCTGCCCGTGATCTCCCGAAAAGGTGAATCTCTACCCCGCCCGCGAGCCATTGCGCGCCACCCGATAACCTCCGGAAAACCCCCATTAAATCGCCCTCCTCCATGGCGCGAAACAGCGTGATATGACCGTTATAAGGAAGCACTTTGTAATTGAGCCCGGCAATCCAATTGATATCGCGAACACTCTTCATGGTTTCGCTTAGATTGGTCCTTCCCCGCGCAGCGGAATAGCGGTAAACTGGCGCAGCATCCCCTTCTTTATGCTCTCGCGCGCGTATCGGAGCTTGCGTGACAGCTCGCAGCCTGCGCATATTCAGCCAGACAACAAGCAGCCGATGGTAAAGACGAACCAAAGGTGGCGCTCCCTTGGGAGTTCGCCGCTGGTAGCTGGGCTGCCAGGTATCGAGCATCCCCAGCATTCGAACCTCTTCGCCCTGGGCTTGCAGTTGCTGCGCCATTTCATAGGCGACAAGCCCTCCAAAAGAGAATCCTAGAAAGCTGTATGGTCCGGATGGCTGGACGCGGCGGACCTCCTGAACGTAATACGCAGCCATATCGCTGAGTTGAATATACGTAGGCCCCTTTTGCTGGAGCGATTGGGCCTGAATGGCATAAACCGGCTGATCAGGGGGCAGGCGCTTTACCAAGCTAAAAAACCCGAGCACATCTCCGCCAACCCCATGAACCAGAAATAAAGGAGGGAGCGACCCTCGGGTACGAATGGGCACAATACACCAGCGGTCGGCGGAGGCTTGCTTGAGTTGAATCAGATCGGCTAGCTTGGCAATGGTTCGAGCACTGTAAAGGGTCGTCATGCTCAGCTCGATCTCATACTTATTCGCAACCTTGGCCAGCAGGCGCGATCCGAGCAGCGAATTTCCCCCCAAAGCAAAAAAATCGTGGTCCGGATGGATTCGATCCCGGCCAAGATTTCCTGCCACCACCCGGCGAGCTCAAGTTCGAGTTCGTTTCGCGGGCGGTCGTCCAAATCCATGAGAGGCGTGAAGCTCATAAGAGGGTCATTCCAGACTTGAATTTTGGGGGAGTTCCATATTCCATTCGGTGCCTGTCTAGCTACGGCTGTAAATCACGACGCCGATTGTGATGCAAATTGAAACTTCTATTTGAACAAGTTCCATCGAAGAGCGATCAGTAGACAAATTAATCACAACGTTAGCAGACGAAGCGGCCAAACCGTCTTGGCACTAAAGTCGTATGCCTTTGGTCCAAGAACCGGGCAGTGCATTGCCTACGGCGCTCTTAATTATCTGGTTTGCCGAATGACCGCGCTAGCTACACAATAGTAATAACAAAGTGGTATAGAACCCTATATGCAAGCCCCCAAAAGGTACGCGGGCGGCGCAGAAATCGGATTCAAATCTCGAACTCCTCGCGGTCCTCGGCCGCCACCGCGACCGGTTCCAGCATCGCCTCCGCTGCCGGCGATTTGCGTATTCGCTCTGCAAGCGTCTGGGGAGTCGGCGCTTCAAACAATGTCTTGAGAGTGAGGACGACGCCAAAGCGCTCGCGAATTCGGGAAAGCACCATGGTTCCCAGCAGGGAGTGTCCGCCCACTTCAAAGAAGTTATCCGCCGGGCCGATTTCGCTGGTCCCGAGCAGGTCGCGCCAGATGGCCACAACCGCTGTAACGTGGGAGTCTCCTTCGACCAGGGCAGGCGCAGCGATTTCGGCATCCGGAGAAGACCTATCGGTGAGCGCACGAGCGATCAGGGTCTCCAACCTGACGGTAGAGGTGAGGATGCGGGGACCGCTCCAGCCACCCAAGACGCGTTGGATGAGATCCATCCCCTCCTCGGGACGTATAGCCGCGCTCCTCCAAACCTCAAGCACTTCTTCAAAACGCTTCTCTACAACGATATCAGCGGCCATGCCGACCTCTTGCCAGACATCGAAGCCGATAGCCACGGCGGGCAAGCCATAGGCGGCACGGCACTGAGCTGCGAAATAATCCTGAAACGCGTTGGCCGCCGCATAGGCGGCCTGCCCCGGTGCGGGCGCGACGGTGGCAATGGATGAGCAAAGGAGAAAGAAATCCAGGCCGCAGCCGCGGAGCAATTGAGCAAGCACGATGCTTCCCTGCACCTTCGCGCGCCGGATCTCGGCGGCTTGCGCCAGGTCCTGAACCGCGATCATTGCAATACCGGGCACTCCGGCGGCGTGCACTACGCCGTCGATTTTGCCGTACCGCTCGCGCATCTCCTCGATGACTGCGGACATCGTCTCCCGATCCGCGACATCGGCCGGCCGCAATAGAATCTCACCTCCTGATTGTTCCAACTCCTGCACGCGCCGGATGCGCCGCGATATGCCGTCCTTCTCTCCGTGCTCGGCCAGCCAGGACCGCCACTGCTCTCGCGGCAGCAAAGCGGAACGGTTGGTAAGCACAACTCGAGCCTTGTACTCACGCAGGAGATGGCGGGCTATGGTGTAGCCAATGCCCCCGACTCCTCCGGTAATGAGGTAGACGCCGCCTGTTTTAAAGGGAACCGGCGATGGATCGCGCAGGGGAACCGGCATCCATCCCTTCTGCCAACGCGCGCTTCCGCGATAGGCGACGGTAGAGCCGCGGCCCGGCGTCTGCACTTCGCAGGCAATTTGCCCGGCTGAGCGGCTCACATCAACCGCGCTATCGACGTCGATGAGCCGGCATTGCGTACCTGCGAACTCGGTTGGGATCACACGCATCAGACCGACCACCTCGGCACGCTCGACCTCTTCCACCGGCTCATCCAGTATTTGTTCCAGGCGGTCGGCGACGATCTCGATCTGGTCGAAGCGCTGCCGCTGGGCGCGCGCCGTCTGCAACAGGAGAATGAGGCTATCGAAAGCGGGCGCGTCTACTCCACGCATGGTCCAAAAGTTCATCAAGCCTTTTGGCTGAAGACCGAGCGCGGCGATCTCCTTCCACAATCGCTCGTAATCGGCGCGCTTGGTGGAATCGATCAAAAAGCGGCTTCCGTTTTGCGCAAACTCTCCACCGGCAGCGACGGTTACAATGGCTGCCCCGCCTTGTTCTAAACGCGCCGCCAGCGCCTCTCCCAATCCGGAGCGGTCGAGCAGCACCAGCCAGCATTCGATGTTCTTCTTCACCACGAGCTCAGGCTCAAGGGATGGAGGCGGGGTACTCTGCCAGCTGGGCGCATAAAACCAAGAGGATATGTCGGCACGCTTGCCCTCTCCATATAGATCTTCAGGGAGGTCCGGCGGCGACGGCTCTTTGCGCCCATTTGCCGGCGAGTCCGTTAAGGGCGCCGCCGGCTCGATCCAATATCTCTCGCGCTCAAAGGGGTAGGTTGGCAGCGGGATCCGCCCTGCTCTTGCCGTCGGATCAAGTTCCTTCCATTTGAGATTGATCCCTGCTTGCCACAACCGCGCTGCCGCGTCGAGAAAAATTAAATCGTCGCTGGTGCGGCGGTTCTCGGCGCCCAGCGACGCCACGGCGAAGCTCTTGGCCATCTGCTGGCGGGCGATCCTGATCAAAGCTTCACCCGGACCCACTTCCAATAACAGCCGCGGGCGCTCGGCCAAAACTGCGATATTTTTGGTAAAGCGGACGCGCGCCAAAATCTGATTCGCCCAATAATGAGAGCTCTGTGCTTCGCCGGCATCAATCCACCCGCCGGTTACATTGGAAAGCCAGGGCACAGAGGGCGCTCTTCGCGCGACGGCATCGACCCGATCGCGGAAGGCCCGGGCCGCGTCCGCCATGAGCGGCGTATGGAATGCATTCCTTGAGGCAAGGCGAACCGACGCGATACGTGCGGCGGCAAGCTTCCGCTCCAGTTCCTCAATCGCGGAAGGCAGCCCCGATGCGACCGACAGGTTGGGACCGTTTTCGGCGGCCAGCCAAACATCCTGCACCAGGTGCCGCGCCAGAGCATCCGGCGGCAGGGTTACCGCCAGCATGACTCCTGGCAGTGTCTGCTCCATCAGCCTGCCTCGCTCCGCCGCCAGCCGCAAGCCGTCCTCGAAGGAGAAGACTCCAGCTACAGCCGCGGCTACCAGCTCACCGAGACTGTGACCGAGCAATGCCGCAGGCTCGAGGCCAAGCGCCCGCCAGCGCTCAGCGAGCGCGTACTCCACTAGAAACAGCGCCGGCTGAGCAACGCTGGTTTCTTTAACTTTTTCTTGAAGCTCGGGAGTTGGCTCCGTGCCGGTGACGATGCTCAGCAACTCAATGCCGAACTCATCCTGTATCAGTTCAGAGCCACGATCGATGGCTCTGCGAAAGGAAGCATCTGCGCGATAAAGCCCCGCAGCCATCCCGATAAACTGCTGCCCTTGCCCCGGGAACAGGAAGACGAGCTCGCGGGCCGCCGCCGGATCGGGGAGCACGGCCTTGCCTGGCTCGCGCAGCCTGGCTCGCAATTCGGCAGCATCTTTTGCCAGCACCGCGCTTCGGTGCTCGAAAGCTCTCCGCCCCATTTGCAGGGTCGAAGCGACGGCGGAAAGATCGATCGCGGAATCGGATTCAATGTATGCAGCCAACTGCTCACGCACTTTTGCTAACGCCGTTGGAGTTCGCGCCGAGAGCGGGAAGACGTGCGTTCTTTGCTTCGCCGGGCTATCCGGCTTACCGGCGGCCTGCTTGACCGGTGCGCTGCTGAGGACAACATGTACGTTTGTGCCTCCAATGCCAAATGAACTGACTCCCGCCCAACGCTCACCATCGGGCCAGGACATCCGCGACGCACTGACGACAAAGGGTCCTTTTTCTAGAGCGAGTTCGGGATTCGCCTGCCGGAAATGAGGGGTGGGCGGAATGACGCCATTATGAATCGCGAGCGACGCTTTGATCAGGCCAGCCACACCCGCGGCTACATCGGCATGGCCCATGTTGGCTTTGACTGCCCCGAGCACGCAAGAGCCCGGCGCCGAGTTGCTCTCCTGAAAGACCTCGGTAAGGGCTGCGACTTCGATGGGATCGCCCAACTCAGTTCCGGTGCCGTGCGCCTCAACATAAGCGATGCGATTGGCGGGAATGCCGGCGGCCAATTGTGCCTCCCTGATGACTGCGGCCTGTCCCTCAATGCTTGGCGCCGTATAACCGACCTTGCCCGCGCCATCGTTGTTCCAGGCGGAGCCACGAATCACCGCGTAGATGAAATCGTCGTCCGCTAACGCTTGCGAGAGTCTCTTCAAAACTACGATGCCCGCGCCGCGTCCGGGAACCGTCCCCTTGGCATCCCTATCGAAAGGCCGGCAAAATCCGTCCGGAGACAGAATCATTCCGGGAATATACGGGTACCCGAGTCCCTGGGGGAATGGAATAGAGACACCACCGGCGAGCGCCATCTCGCATTCCCCCTCCAGGATGCCGCGGCAAGCAAGGTGAACGGCAGCGAGCGAGGTGGAGCAGGCAGTCTGCACCACTACCGCCGGCCCACGCAGATTCATCTTGTAGGCAACTCTGGTGGCGATGAAATCTTTGTCATTGCCCAGCATCAACTGATAGCCGCCGGCGCTCGCCAGCACTGCCGGATTCGACAGTAATTGCAGAAAGTAAGTGTTGATGCTAACGCCCGCATAGACACCAACTCGCGCCCCGTCGCCGGTATATCCCGAATGTTCCAGTGCCTCCCATGCAGATTCGAGAAACACCCGATGCTGAGGATCCATAACTTCGGCTTCGCGCCGGCTAACGCCGAAAAACTTGGCATCGAAGTACTCTGCCTGCTCGAGAGTGCTGCCCCGGCGCACATAATCAAGGCTGGCAAGCAGCGACTGGTCCACGCCTGCGGCGCGAAGTTCCTCTTCACTGAAGGTGGAGATCAAACTTTCTCCAGCAATTAACCTGGTCCAGAACTCAGCCACGCTCCGGGAGCGCGGAAAACGCGCACTCATACCGATGATGGCGACGCCATCATTCCACTGTGGACGGAAATGCGCCGTTTCCGCCTCTCTATCCAGTCCGCCTTCCGCCCTCTTGGAGTTTGTATTTTGCATTAGGAAATGGCCCCTTCCGCAACCGCTGCTGTTCGATGGCGCCGTTCAAGACATGCTGTCAGCGCTTCGATTGTGGGATATCTGAAGAGGTCCACAACGGCCAGATCGGAATCGACTTCCCTCCGCAGCCGCGCGTGGATCTTGATCAGTAACAGAGAATGTCCTCCCAAATCGAAAAAGTTGTCATGAATGCCCACCTGATCCACGCGCAAGACCTCCGACCAGATCTCAGCTATGAGACGCTCCATGCGATTGCGCGGCCCGACAGCTGTGGTGGAGCGTTCGCGCACGGTCTCTTCCGGAGGCGGCAGCCGTTTCCGGTCTACCTTGCCGTTGGGAGTCAGCGGCAGCTCGGGCAAAGAGATGAAGATGGCGGGCGTCATATATTCAGGTATCCGCTCCTGCAGCCACATACGCAGGTGGCTTGGATCGGTCTTCTCCGACTGCTTTACGTACGCTACCAACTGCTGTCCGGAGCCTTCGCCATATAACGCGGCTACCGCTTGCTGCACCTCGGGATGGTGCTCCAGAACTGCTTCGATCTCGCCCAGCTCGATACGATGGCCGCGCAGCTTGACCTGCTGATCGGCGCGCCCCAGCAACTGAATCTGTCCATCGCGGCGATAGCGGGCCAGATCGCCGGTGCGATACATGCGGCTCTCCGGCTCCGGCGAGAATGGTTCGGGAACAAATCGCGCGGCGGTCAGATCGGGACGCTTCCAGTAGCCGCGCGCCACGCCGGCGCCCGCGATATAGAGCTCGCCTGCTACACCGATAGGTACGGGCTGCCCCTGCGGATCCAAAATGTACATTCGCGTATTAGCGATCGGCCGGCCAATCAGAACCGGATTCTCCCCGCTGGCCACGCGGTGCGCCGCCGACCAGATGGTGGTTTCGGTCGGACCGTAGAGGTTCCACAGCTCGCGGCCGCGCTCCAGCAGGTTGTCGGCCAGCTCCGGCGGCAATGCCTCACCGCCGCACCACATGCGCAGGCCGGATTTGCCCAGCCAGCCGGATTCAACCAACATGCGCCAGGTGGATGGAGTCGCCTGCAACACTGTGCAACCAACCTCCTCTAACAGCTCCGCCAGAGCCAGGGGATCGACCGCCTGCTCCCGCGAGGCAAGCGCCAGCCGGGCTCCGCACACCAACGGCCCAAAGATCTCCAGCCCGGCAATGTCGAAGGAGAGGGTAGTGACTGCGACCAGGGTGTCTTCTTGCGAGAGCCCCGGCTCGCGCAACATGGATGAAAGCAGGTTGACCAACGCTCCGTGGGTCACCTCCGTGCCCTTCGGATTGCCGGTCGATCCCGAGGTATAGATCAGATAAGCCAAGTCCGAGGCGCGCGGCTGACCGTCGAATGGGGTGTCGCCGGCCGCCGGCAACGGCTCATCGATACAGAGCACGCCGGCCGAAGTCTGCGGCAGTGTCGATTGAATCGCGGTTTCGGTCAGGATCAGCGGCACGCCGGCATCGCTCAACAGAAACTCGATGCGCTGGGCGGGGAAAGCAGGATCCAGCGGAAGATAGGCCCCGCCGGCTTTGAGAATCGCCAACAGCCCGACAACCATGTTCAGTCCGCGGGTAATGTAGAGCCCGACGGCCACTTCCCTGCCCACGCCCATACTCTTCAGCACTCCGGCCAGCTCGTCCGACTGCCGGTCCAACTCGGCATAGGTCAGGCTGCGCTCGTCCATGATCACGGCAGTGGCGTCCGGAGCAGCCGCCGCCCGGGCGGTAAACCACTCAGTTACGGTTTCATGGGGGAGATCAGGCGCCGCGGTGCCGTTCCAATCCTCCACGACCTGCTTCCGTTCGTCCCCGCTCAGGAGCGGCAAATCCCTGATTTTCCGGCTGGGATCGGCGACAACAGTTTCGAGCAAACGGATATAGTGTTGCTGCACCTGCCGCATCGTGGCCTCTTCAAAGAGGTCGGTGTTGTACTCGAAATTGCAGACATAGACGCCTTCAAAGGGGAAGATGTCCACGGCAAGGTCATAGCGGGCATGAGCGCCCTGGAATTCAACCGCTGTGGTCTCCAAACCCGGGAAGACAGCCTTGGGCTGCGGCGTGTTCTGCAAGGTGAAGAGCACCTGAAAGATCGGGCTGCGGTCCAGGCCACGATCCGGCTGCAACTCCTCTACAAGTTGATCAAAGGGAACACTCTGATGCTCAAATGCTTCGAGAGCCGTCGTCTGAATGCGCCCGACCAGTTCGGCGAAGCTGGGATTGCCCGAAAGATCGGTGCGCAAGACCAGATTGTTGACGAAGAAGCCGATCATCCGCTCAAATTCGCTGCGCAAGCGTCCCGCCGTGGGTGTGCCCACGAGGATGTCTTCCTGGCGCGAATAACGCATCAGCAAAATGTTGTAGGCCGCAAACAGGACGGTGAACAGGGTTGCATTCTGCTGTCTGCCTGTGCGCTGCAGGCGATCGGCGAGTTCTCCGGAAATCACCCCCCAAATCCGCTCTCCGCGAAAACTCTGGATGGGAGGCCGCGGATAGTCCGTGGGTAAATCAAGCAGCGGCAGCTCGCCTCCAAGCTGCTTCTTCCAATAGAGCAATTGCCCGTTTCCGTTATCGGCGGATTGCCGCTGTTCCCAGGCGACGAAGTCGCGGAACTGATGCCGCAACGGGGGCAGAGCCGGTTCGCGGCCGGTGGAGAATGCCTCGTAAGCGGCGATCAGTTCCTGGGCAAAAACCCCCGCGGACCAGCCATCGAAGACAATATGGTGAACCACCAGGATCAGAACATGGTCGTCCTCCGCAGCACGCAACAGAACGGCGCGAACGAGGCAGCCTCTATCCAGCGCAAAGGGACGGCGGGCTTCCTCTTGGCCGTAGTTCAGAATCTTCTCTTCGCGGCTCTGCGGCGGATCGCCGGAGAAGTCTTGAAAGTGCAGTTTCCAACCATCTGCGCTTTCCACCTTGGCATAGGGCATTCCACCTCGCTCATGGAAGCTGGTGCGCAGCGATTCGTGCCGCTCCACAATGGCCTTGAGCGAGCGCTCCATAGTCTCAATGGGAAGAACGCCTTTCAGCCGCACCGGCGTGACCATGTTGTAGACGGCGTTGCCGGGATCGAGCTGGTCGAGAAACCAAAGGCGCTGCTGCGATCGGGAGAGTGGATGTTCCCTTGGTTCCGGAAGCGATTTTGAGACGGACCGAGCAGCTGAGGTCTCGACGCTATTCCGCTTCGCGGCTATCACCCTCCCCAGCGCTTCTACGGTCGGGTATCGGAAGAGATCCATCACGGCCAGCTCCGCATCGACCTCCTGACGCAACCTGGCGTGAACTTTGACCAGCAGAAGCGAGTGTCCCCCCAGGTCGAAGAAGTTGTCGTGAATGCCGACCTGGTCCACGCGCAATACTTCCGACCAGATATCCGCTACGGTCTGCTCGATCCGGTTGCGAGGCGCAACCGTCGCCGCCAAACGCTCGCGCGCAGCCGCTTCCGGCACAGGCAGCCGCTTGCGGTCTATTTTTCCGTTGGGTGTGAGCGGCAGCTCGGGCAAAGAGAGGAACATCGCCGGCGTCATGTAGTCCGGTATCCGCTCCTGCAGCCAGGTACGCAAGTCGTTGGCCGGGGTTTGCTCCGGTTGCTTCACATAGGCGACTAACTGCTGCTCCGCACCTTCCCCGTATAACGCCACCACCGCTTGCTGCACCTGCGGATGGCGCTCCAGCACTGCCTCGATCTCGCCCAGCTCGATGCGATGGCCGCGCAGCTTGATCTGCTGGTCGACCCGTCCCAGCAATTGGATCTGTCCGTCGCGCAGATACCGCGCCAGATCGCCGGTACGGTACATGCGGCTATTCTTCCGGCTAGAGAATGGTTCGAGAACGAATCGCGTCTCCGTCAGCTCCGGACGCTTCCAGTAGCCGCGCGCCACCCCATCGCCGGCGATATAAAGCTCGCCGGTTACGCCAATCGGCGCGGGTTGACCTTGAACATCGAGGATGTACATCCGCGTATTGGCGATCGGCCGTCCAATCAGGATAGGATTTTCGCCGCTGGCCACCCGGTGCGCCGCCGACCAGATGGTGGTTTCCGTCGGCCCGTATAGATTCCACAACTCGCGGCCGCGGGTCAGCAAGCTGTCGGCCAGCTCGGGGGGCAAAGCCTCCCCACCGCACCACATGCGCAGGTCTGATTTGCCCATCCAGCCCGACTCCACCAGCATCCGCCATGTCGAAGGCGTGGCCTGCAGCACCGTCCCCCTTGCCCGCTCCAGGAGTTCGGCGAGAGCCTCAGGATCTATAACCTGTGCCCGCGATGCCAGCACCAGCTTCGCTCCGCATACAAGCGGCCCAAACAATTCCAGGGCCGCAATGTCGAACGACAAGGTGGTCACAGCAACCAGCGTGTCTTCTTTGGACAGCCCAGGCTCGCGCAACATCGAGGACAGCAGGTTCACCAAAGCGCCGTGCGGCACTTCCGTGCCTTTGGGCTGCCCGGTCGATCCTGAGGTATAGATCAGATACGCCAGATCCGTCGGCTGGGGCTGCTCTTCGATCTCCGGAGCCGGAGCTTTTTCGCTCTCAGCCAAGGCTCCGTCGATGGTCAGCAAAGCCGCTGCGGTTGGCGGAAGCGCAGCCGTCAATCCTGCTTCTGTCAGGATCAACGGCACCCCGGCATCGCTGAGCAAAAACTGGATTCTAGGGGCCGGAAACTCCGGATCCAATGGAAGATAGGCGCCACCCGCCTTAAGAATCCCCAGCAGCGCCACAACCATGTCGATATTTCGCGACAAGTAGAGTCCGACCACCACCTCCCGGCGGACGCCCCTGCTCCTCAGCACCCTGGCCAGCGCTTCCGATTGCCTATCCAGTTCGGCATAGGACAATGAGCGGCTGCCCATCACCACTGCAATTGCCTCAGGCGTGGCCGCCGCCTGCGCCCGGAACCACTCCGGCACAGTGGCGTGTGCCGGCGCAAGCCTCTCCGTGCGGTTCCAATCCTCCAGGATCAGATTCCTTTCCGTCTCGCTCAAAAGCGGTAAAGTACTGATCTTCCGTACCGGGTCCGCAATCACCTCTTCCAGCACACGCAAGAAGTGCTGCTTCATCTGCTCTATGGTCGCTTGATCGAAGAGGTCTGTGTTGTAGTCGATATCGCAACGATAGCCATCGCCTTCCGGCCAAATCAAAATCGCCAAATCCGTAGCGGCGACACCAAGGTCGATATGCGCAAGTTCGGCTTTGAGTTCCGGGAGGTTGAGCTCGGGTAAGGGCACATTCTGCAGACTGAACATCACCTGCACGATAGGAGTCCGGCTTAGACTGCGCTCCGGATGCAGGCTTTCCACTAACTGATCAAACGAGACATTTTGGTTGGCGTAGGCAGACCGTGTTGTCTCTCTTACGCGGGTGAGCAATTCGGCAAAGGTCGGATCGCCGCTGAGGTCGGTACGCAAGACAACGTTATTGACGAAGAATCCGATCTGTGACGCAAACTCCTGCTTGGGACGAATCGCCGTGTTGCTGCCAACCAGGATGTCATCCAGTCCTGTATAGCGGAGCAAGAGGGCTTTGAAGGCGGAGAGTAAAACCACAAAGAGCGTTGTCCCGGTCTCACGGCTGAGCTTGCGAAGCCTCTGGGCAAAACCACTGTCAATCTCGGCCATGATCCACTTGCCGTTGAAGGTCTGAGCCGGTGGACGTGGTCGATCTTGGGGCAATTCCAGGATTGGCAAGTCGCCGCCCAGGCGCTCTAACCAGTAGGGTATCTGTTGCTCGGCGGCATTCTTGCCTACCTCTTGTTCCCAGTGCACATAATCCCGATATTGCAAGGTCTGCTCGGCTAAGGGAGATGGCTGGCCCGCGACAAAGGCCCCGTACAGCTCTGTCATTTCGTGGGAGAGAATGCCAAGAGACCAGCCGTCCGCCACAATGTGCTGAACTACCATCACCAGCAAATAACGCTGTTGGGAGACGCGAAGCAGCGTGGCTCGAAACAGCGGGGGCTGCGCCAGATCGAATGGCCAACGGCCTGCGTTGTAGGCCAGGCGCTTAGCCTCGGCTTCAGCCTCCGGTGCACGCAGATGGGTTAGATCGACGAAGTCCATCTTCCAGGCCGTAATGTCGATGACTTTGGCGAACGGCAGGCCGTTCCGCTGAAAGAATCCGGTGCGCAGCGATTCGTGCCGTTCGATCACGGCTTGGAGCGCGCGCTCGAGCGCATGGCGATCGAGCGTTCCTGTAAGCCAGAGGGGGATGTTGATGTTGTAGACGGGATTTCCCGGATCGAGTTGTCCGAGAAGCCAAACCCGTTGTTGCGCTCGCGACAGCGGCAATTCCTCCGTCAGGTCATTTTTCCGCTCAGGAGCCGTCCAAACCTGCGTGTCTCGCAGGAAGGTTATGATGTCCGCCTTGCGCTCCGCGAGTTCCCTTTTGATTTCAGGGGTGATCGCATTCTTGGGAGCGTTGCAGGTCAATCGGTCGCCATTGACGGAAAGTGTGACGCCCAGCGCGCGGAGATCGGACAAGAAGTGAATCAAAGAGCTCATAGAACGATTTCCTCGTATCCGGCGGAATGGGATTCCGCTAATTCACCACCGCGCCCGCTGGCCATCAATGCGTCGAGGTAGGTTGCAGCGAGACTCAAGGTTGGATATTCAAATAAGAACGTGGCCGGAAGAGCCGCCCCCGCCGAAGTCTGCAACTCGTTTTTGAGCTCGAGAGCCATGAGCGAATCCAATCCAAGCTCGGCCAATGGCTGATTGCCGCGCAGAACAAAATTGGACGGAAGCCTCAAAACGGAGGCAATGCGCGCGCTGAGGTAGTCCTTGATGACTCCCAGGCGGCGCTCTGCGGGCGCCCGCTCGACCAACAGGGCCAGGGTCGTGGCCGCCGCCTTCTCCGGCTCTCGCATTCCTTCGGCGAGCTTTGCCAAGAGCGGCCAATCGTGGTGCGCCGTGCGCGAGGCGAAAAACAACCGCCAATCGATAGACAGGACAGCCGGCGCCGGCGAGCCGCTCTCAACCGCGAGCTCCAGCATTTCCATTCCCTTTGCGGGGGATATCAAGCCTATTCCGATACCGCTGGCGCGTTGCGCCGCTTTTACCCGGGTCGCCATTCCTATTTCCGACCAGGCTCCCCAGGCAATAGCTGTTGCGGGCAATCCCTGCTGCTGACGCAGCTCGGCTAAGGTGTCGAGAAAGGCGTTGGCGGCGGCATAGTTGGACTGTCCACCCAGGCCAAGCAGCGCAGCCGCAGAGGCGAACATGACAAAAAAGTCCAACGAATGGCGTAACGAAAACTCATGCAGAAGCCACCCGCCTTGCACCTTCGGGGCAAAGACCCGGGCAAACCGCTCCGGCGTCTGCTGGATGAGCACGCCGTCGTCAACGGTGCCGGCTGCGTGCACAATCCCCCGTAGTTCTGAGCCAGCACCATCCATCAAGGCGAACAATCGCTCCACATCCTGCCGCTTGGAAATGTCTGCGACCACGCTATGGATCCGTGCACCGCTCGCTTCGAGCTTCTCGATTTGCTCGAGGGTTTCTGGGGAAGGTTCTCTACGTCCGGTGAGAAAGAGCTCCTTGGCTCCGCGTTCTACCAGCCATTGTGCGGTTCGCAGCCCCAGCCCTCCGAAGGCGCCGGTCACCATATAGGCGCCCTGCGGCCGGATCCTGAGCGGAGTGCTTTGCGCCGGCGTCTCGAGTCCGATTAGCCGCGGCGCGGCAATGCCGCCGGGGCGAAGAGCAAGAGTATGCTCGGTTGTCCCCTGCCGCAGTAGAACGGCCAACCGCTCAAAGTCGCCGGCCGAGGGCTCCGAGGGCAGATCCACATGGTGGATGGACAAGCCCGCATGTTCCAGACGCGCCACTTTGGCGATCGCTCCGGCAACACTCGCGGGCAGATCCAAGCGCTGCCGAGCGTCATAGGCGCACGCCCCCTGGGTGACCAGCCAGACAGTGGGGCGCGCTGAAGCGTAATCGATGACCTCCTGCAACAGCGCGAGAACAGCGGTCGCATTGCGCATGGCCGCGGCCGGAATATCCTCTGCATTGGAGCCGTCGGGCAGCAACAAAACAACTGACTGCGGTTGGGCTGCGCGCAAGGCTACCCGCACCAACTCGCGGTCCCGGCATAGATCCTCAAAGGTCTCCCCTCCGAGAGAGAGACTTCCCTGGGAGCCGTGCAAGCATTGCACCGCAGCCTTTTGGCCGGTGAGCGCCTTCTGTATCTGCTCCGATAGCGGAGCCTCACCCACCAATAAGACTGAATGTGCTCCCGGGTTTGCACTGGTTTTTTGCGCGGCCATTTTTTCCGGGGCCGTGAGCGACCACTCCACGTCATACAGGCGCGGTTCGAACTGGTCTTCCTGACCAGATGCGGCAGACGCTTCCGGGTTGGCCGGCAAAGTCTTAGCCGGGGCCGCGTTCGCTACCGTTTTCACCCAATAGCGTTGGCGCTGGAATGGATAGTTCGGCAAGACCAGCTTCTGCTTTGGCCGGTCTGCATACACGCCTCCCAGTCAATCGGCGCACCCGCCAGATACAACTGCTGCAAGGCCTCAAAGGCGCACTGCCACTCATCTCTACCCCGGCGCAGGCCGGCGCGCAGGGCAACGACAGCTCCGGGTAGGCCAGCTTCGCCATGCCCAACAGCACAGGATTGGGGCCAATTTCAAGCAAAACTTCCCGGCTTCTGGGCCAGGAGGGTACCCAATCCCTCGGAGAATCGCACGGTCCCGCGCACATGCCGGCGCCAGTAGCGAGCGTCGATCGGCTCTCCGGACTCGAGCAGGCGCCCGGTCACATTCGAAACAAATGCGATCTCCGGAGCCCGATAATTGAGCTTTGGCGGCCTGCTGCTCGAACTCGTCCAGCATGGGATCCATCATCGGAGAATGAAAGGCATGCGAAACGGTGAGCGGCTGGGCCTTGATCCCCTTCTCCGCCGACGCCTGGCTGACGCGCGCGATCTCCTCCGCGCGTCCGGAGAGAACGATGCTTTCCGGCCCGTTCAATGCGGCGACCGAGACTCCGCGGGGGAGCGGCCCGATCGCCTGCGACATCACCGCCTCGCTCGCCCGGACCGCCAGCATGCTGCCGTTGCGCGGCAGGCCGCCCATCAGACGTCCACGTTCATAGGCAAGCGTCAGCGCCTCTTCGAGCGAAAAGACACCGGCGATACAGCCTGCCACATATTCGCCCAGACTATGGCCGAGCACCACGCTCGGGCCGGATTCCCCACGATTGCCACATCATGGCCAGCGCATACTCAAAGGCAAAGAGCACCGGCTGGGTCCACGCCGTGTCGTCGATCAGCTCGCGCGGTACTTCCGGGAGCGCCGAAGCAGAACGGCCGAGAGCGGGTGCTCCTGCTTGCCGGCGAGCGCCCGATCACACGTTCGATGGCGGAACGGAAGACGGCATTCTGCTGGTAAGAAGGCGCGTCCCATCCCGGAATACTGAGAACCCTGGCCGGTAAACAGAAACGCGATGGGAGGCGCCTGATAGCCTGCTCACGAACCGGTAGAACGGGAGACTGCTCCAAATTGCCCTGAATCGTCTGCTCCAGCTGCTCAGCGGCGCCGGCGGCGGAGTTGGCTACAACGGCTACACGATGATGAAACTGCGACCGGCAGGCGTTTGCCGTATAAGCAAAATCGCTCAACCTGGTCTCAGGATGCTCGCGCAGAAACTGAGCGTATCTGCCACAAAGCGCGGCAAGCGCCGCCGGGGTCTTGGCCGACACGGTGACAATCTCGATCGCCGAGCGGAGGCTCGTAGCTGACTGGCTCACAGAGAGGCGCTTCTTCGATGACCAGTGACAATTTGTCCCGCTGAATCCGAATGAGCTTACCCCGGCGACGCGGGGACGGTCCGTGCGCCGCCATTCCCTCGCGGCGGTCGGAACCTCGAAGGGCAGACCCAGAGCGCTTCATTTTCGTTTCCCGGCGAGAGGTGCAAGATGGGGCGGAATGGCATTCGTGATTGAGAGCGAGCAACACCTTGATAACGCCGGCGACACCAGCCGCCGCCTCCAGATGACCGACATTCGTCTTTACAGACCCGAGAAGCAGCCGGCGCTCTCTAGTCGCGCTCCTTTCCGAAGACATTTGCCAAGGCGCCCAGCTCGATCGCATCGCCAAGCACCGTACCTGTCCCATGCGCCTCGATGTAATCGATGTCACTGTGGACAAAGCCGCGCCTGCGCAAGCGCGGCTCTTACCACCGCCTCCTGCGCGGGACCATTGGGCGCGGTGAGTCCGCTGCTTCGGCCATCGTGATTGATTGCCGTTCCGCGAATCAGGCCCAGGATCCGGTCTCCGTCCGCCTGCGCGTCCGATAACCGCTTCAACACCAGGATTCCGCAACCTTCCGAACGCGCGAAGCCGTCGGCCAGCCGCGAAAACGTCTTGCAGCGGCCATCGCCTCGCCAGCATGTGCGCCTGGGACAAGGATAACCTACGCTCGCGGGCCTGAGGATTACATTCACTCCTCCGGCTAGCGCGCGGCGGCACTCGCCGCTGCGCAGGCTCTGGCAGGCCAGGTGGATGGCGACGCCGGAGGCGGAACAGGCCGTATCCACTGCGAGGTTCGGTCCTCTTGAGCCCGAGAAAATGGGAGAGCCGCCCGGCTGCTACCGAGCCGGCAAGACCGGAGCCCGAATACGCATCGAGTAACTCTCATCCTGCAATACGAGTCTGCGATAATCACCGTGCTGATACCGACAAACACACCGGTCGCGCTCTCGTCCAATGAGTCCGCCCGCTCACCTGCATTTTCCAGCGCCTCCCAGGAAACTTCGAGCAGCATTCTTTGCTGCGGGTCCATGCCCTGCGCCTCGCGCGGAGAAATCCCAAAGAATCGCCGGATCGAACTGGTCGATATGGCGGACGAAACCGCCGCATTTCGTGACCGCCTTGCCCGGAGTATCCGGACGCGGATCGTAAAAAGCATCGGCATCCCAACGGGACGCCGGCACGGCTTCAATGGCATCCTGCACCCTTCGCAAGAAGCTTCCAGAACTCCTCGCCGGTTTCCGCGCCTCCAGGCATGCGGCATGCCAAGTCCGATCACCGCGACCGGTTCGGGCGCAGCCTCTTGCCGGGTGGCGAGACGACGCTCAAGCTCCGCCGCAAGCAGCGCCAGCCGTTTGGGCGAAAGCTTCTGGATACGCTCCAGAAATGAGCTCGATGATGTATCTACCGGCAAACCAATTCCTCCAAATAGCGTTATCGATGACTTCCCTTGGTGAATGACGCTTCAACTTCTTCCTCAGACAACCGCTCGATCTCGTCGAGGATGCTTAACGGGTCCGCATCACTGTTTGCTGTTACTGTTACCGCCGCCGGCGCGGTTGCCTGAAGCTTTTCCTCGCGCTCTGCCGGAAACACTTCCCGCTCGATGAACCGCGCCAGCATGTGCAGAGTCGGATAGTCGAAGAGCAGTGTGGACGATAACCGCTTCTCAAAGACGGCGGAAAGGCTGTTGCGCAATTCGACGGCCAACAGCGAATCCATGCCTAACTCATTCAAGGATTCGTCGGGATCGATTTCGTCGGAGGGGCGGAGATCCAGTGTAGTGCGCACCACCTCTTCCAACACACGCATCAACGCCGGCCTTCGCCCTGCAGGAGACAATGCAGTGAGCTCGGCCAATCTGGCTACAGTCGCAGTTCCCTTTCGTTCCGCCGATTGCGGCGGATCGCTTGCGCCGGGGATACGGCCCTTGTCCAAAGCTTTTCCCAGCTCGGTTTCAAGAATCAGCTCGGCATAGATCGATCCGGCCTTCGCACCGTCTGCCCGGGAACCGTCTCTCTGGCGGCTGGATTTCTGGTTGCCGGGTATCTGGCTCAGATACTTCGGCCAATCGATTGCGGCAATCGCCAACTGCGGCTGACCGGTATGGAGGGCCAGCTTGAGGGCCTCCAGCGCGTCTTGCGGTTGCATCGGGTTGAGGCCTGTGCGAGCCAGTTGCCGCTCGATCGCTTCCCCTGCCGCTAAGCCAGTCTCTCCCCAGGCGCCCCAGTTCACAGTGAGCGCGGGAAGGCCGTTGGCCCGGCGAAGCTGGGCCAACCCATCCAGGAAAGCATTCGCCGCGCAGTAGTTGGCCTGCCCGCGCGAACCCACCAGCGAAGCGAGGGATGAAAACGACACGAAAACGTCAAGATCCATCCCCACCGTCAGAGTATGCAGATTCCAAGCGCCATCGGCCTTGGGCCGCATGACCGGAGCCAGACGCTCCCAGGATTGCGCGGCCAGCGCCGCATCGTCTATCACGCCGGCACAATGCCAGACTCCGCGAAGACTGCCTGCCGCGTGCCTGACCACCCGCTCCGCGGTTGCAAGCTCCGCGATGTCGCCCTCAAAGAGGCTTACGGTTGCGCCCCGCGCCTCCATCTGTGCGATCGTCTGCAGCGCCGCTTCCCCTGGCTGGTTTCTGCCCACCAGAACCAGCTCCCGCGCGCCCTGCTGCACCAGCCATTCCGCCAGTTTGAGGCCAATGCCGCGCAGACCACCGGTGATCAAGTGAGCGCCGCGAGCCAGGTCTCTGGTACCTTCCCGCACCACTACTCTGCCGATGTGCCGCGCCGCCGCCATGTGCCGGAAGGCATGCTTCACTTCATGGGCCTCGAATGCCGTTACCGGCAAGGAAGGCAGATCGCCTTTTGCGATCTCCCGCAAGAGGGCTTCGAGGTGCGAACGTATCCAGGGCGAGCGTTCCGCGAACAAGGGTGTGAGATCGGCGAGCAGATACTCCGCATGCGGCCATTGCTGGCGGATAGCGGCCGCCGCACGAATATCGGTTTTACCCAGCTCGATAAATCGTCCCTTCGGCTTCAACAACGACAGCCCAGCGTCAATGGCCGGTCCGGCGAGCGAGTTTAAGACAATGTCCACGCCGCCAGCGATCTCATCCTTGAATGCCAGTGTGCGCGAATCGAATACCTGCTCGATTCCCAGGCTGTGCAGGTAAGCACGCTTCTGCTCGCTGCCTGCCGTAGCCAGAACCTCCGCCCCGGCCCTTTGGCACAGGTGCACGGCCGCGAGTCCCACGCCTCCGGCGCCGGCATGAATCAAAACCCGCTGGCCTTTGCTCATATGGCCAAGTTCGTTGAGACAGTAATCGGAGGTGAGGTAGGCCACTGTCTGCGCCGCGGCCTCTTCGAAAGACAACCCTTCCGGCTTGAGCACCGCCAAGGCGCCGGCAGTGACAACATGGGTAGCAAAGCAGCCGGGAGCAATTGCAACGACGGCCTCTCCCACCTGAAAGCCGCCAGCGGCGGCGAGCCAACACGAGCGACGACGCCGGCGCAGTCGGTACCGATAGGCCCGGCATGCTCGAGCACACCCGTAGCCTTGAGCACGTCGCGAAAATTAAGCGCTGTGGCGCGCACGGCGATTTCTATCTCTTGGGGCTGCAATTCAGGCCTCTCGGCCGGCTCATAGGCCAGAGCCTCGATTCCCGCGCCCATCGAAAGTCGCATGGGTTTGCCGGCGGGAGGCTCCGCAGCCGGCGCTCTCTCCAACCGTGCAATGTGCCGCTGCCCGGCGCGAATTCGAATGCGCAGCTCGTCCGATCCGGCCAGCACCTCGGCGGCAATCTGGACGGCTTCGCCGGCCGCTGAGCTTCGATCGATCAGGGTGCAACGAAGTTCGGGAGCCTCCATCGCGAGGGCATTGGCCAGACCAACCAGCGGAGTCTCAAGCATCCGAAGCCGCGCCGCATCTTCCCTATCTTCCCTTGCCGCATATGCATTTTGGGTGATTAGATACAAGCGCGGCGTTTGCGCCAGACTATCGCTCAGCAGCTCCTGGGCGAGAGAAAGCAACTGCCGCAGAGGTCTTCCTGTTTGTTCCGTCACCTGCCCCGGCTTGAGCGCCTGTTCCGTATCCGCCGAGGAGACAAATAGGACCACAGCATCGAAGCCCGGCGAAGCGGACAGGGTGTGCGAGATGGCCTTAAGCGATTCCCCGGCTTTAATCGTAACTATCTCTGCGCCCCGCCCGCGCAGGTGTGCGGCGATCTCGCCGGTCTGGGTGGAGTTTGTCAATAACCAGCACACGCTTGGTCTCCACACCTTTCTCCGTGTGCTCGGGCTGGACAAGCTCAGAGGGGCGCCAGTCGAACCGGTAGATCCAGGAAGCAACATCCGCCTTCCCGGCTGAAAGTTTGCGAAAGAGGATATTTGAGAAGAGGGCGAGCGGAGCGCCATCGGGATCCGTGATGGTGAAGTCGGCGGCAATGGTGGCGGAGTCGATTCGGCGGCTGCGCAGATAGCTCCAGCAGCGCTCACCCGGTGCCCCATAGATCCTGATCTCGCCTATGCCCGAGGGCATGTAGAGTCCTGCGTCGCTCAGCACAGCGGCAAAAATCTGCAGACACGCGTCCAGCCGCCAGGGGGCGAATGCATAACCATCCTCATCGGCCAGTGCCCGCACTTCACCCAGCGCTTCGTCCGCTCCGCTCCAGAGCGATGTCAGCCCGCGAAATCTCGGCCCGAACTCGGCTCCGCGAGCGGACATGCCGGCGTAGAAGCCGGCCATATCCTTGTGCTCAGCCAAGCGCGCTCGAATCGCTTCGAGATCCAAGCGCTCGGGAACCGGCTCGGCGGAGGTGCGAATCCAGCCCTCCGATACCGGCTGCCATCCTTGGTGAGAGTCGTCGGCTCCGGTGTCTTCCGCATAAATACGAACACGGCTCCGGCCGGCGGAAGGCTGGTCGACGACCGTCTGCACTGCGCGCTTCTGCGTGATGGTCAAGGGCGCCTGCAGCAGGGCGTCTTCCACCACCACCGCTCCGGATCCGAAGACCTCCGCTCCCGCTTCCAACATCAGCTCCAGATGCCCCGTCAAGGGGAGCACGGCGCAATCCTCTAAAACATGCTCGCCGATCCACTCATCGGACCCTCGCTCATCGGACCCTCGAGCTTAATCTCCGATTCAAACTGCGCTTGAACCCCGGCCGCCCGCAGCCGCCGGCCCAGCATCCTGCGGTCAGTTGGCTCTCCCGCAAGGCTCCGCCTGTTCCCTTGCGGCTCAATCCAAAACCGCTCCCGCTGAAACGGATAGGAGGGCAATTTCACCGGATGACGCTTTGAGCCGTCCTGCCATGCCCGCCAGTCAATCCGCGCTCCGCGTACAAAGATCTCCGCCACTGCCCGGGCCAGTTCACGCCAGCCGCCACCGCCTGTAATCCGGAGTGAGGGCAGGCTGGTTTCCGCTTTCCCCAGAACCAGCGCCAGCGATACTCCGGCCGCCACCAGCTTTTGATCTGAATCAACTGCGCCCGGGGTCACCAGCACTGGATCGAGGCCCCATCTTCGCCACGTCGACTCCCACGCTGAGCTTCGTTCGGGCGCGAGTTCACTTCCCAGCAGAGCGTCCAACGCCTCCAGACCGCTGCCCAGGACCAAGCCAATCCGTACCCGCTCGCCGGCCCCAACCCGGCCGCGGCTTACCCCTTCACCTGGCGCTTCATCCTGAAGCCACGCCTGCAAGCGGCTCGCCGCCTCGGCGTTGCTTTCCGCCGCCACAGCCAGACGCTCCGGAAATAAGCCGCGTCCAATGGCTGCGGTGTAACAGATATCTTGCCAACTGGCCGGACTGTGCTCTAGAAAGTCTGCATACCGCTGCGCCAGCTCGCGCAGCGCGGGCGCTGTCCGCGCCGTCATCACCAGAACCTCAGCCGGCCTCGCTTCTGTTTCCGCCGCCCGGGCCTGAGCAACGCCTTCGACCACCACGTGGGCGTTGGTGCCGCTGAAGCCGAACGAGCTTACACCCGCGATTCTCCGCCCCTCGATCGGCTGCCACGGCCGTGCGGCCGTCACCACCTCGAGCGGCAACTCGCTCCAGCGCACATGCTCGCTCAGCCGCTCCAAGTGCAGTTGTCCGGGAATTGTCCGATGGTGCAGCCCCAGGACCACTTTGATCAGGCCGGCAATCCCTGCCGCCGCCTCCAGATGACCGAGATTGGTCTTCACCGATCCCAGCAGCAAGGGCCGTTCCCGCTTGTCCCCGGCCGCGAAGACCGCTCCGAGCGCTTCGGCTTCGATTGGATCTCCCAGCGAAGTGCCCGTCCCGTGGGCCTCCACATAGCCCACCTGCCAGGGCTCCACCTGAGCGTTGCGGTGCGCCAGGCGCAGCAAATCCTGCTGCGCCTGGCCGTTGGGCACCGTCAGTCCGCTGGTGGCGCCATCCTGGTTGACCGCCGAACCCAGGATCAATCCTAGAATCCGGTCACCGCTCTCTTCGGCGTCGCGCAAGCGCTTCAGCACGACGATTCCGCACCCTTCCCCACGCACAAAGCCATCGGCTTGAGCATCGAATGCGCGGCAGACTCCGCGTGGGGACAGCATGCCCGCGTCGGCAAAGGCGACCGAGTATTCCGGGGCGAGGATCAGGTTGACGCCGCCCGCCAGAGCCATCGAGCACTCGCCGCGGCGGATAGCCTCGCAGGCCAGGTGCACGGCCACCAGCGACGAGGAGCAGGCGGTATCGATCGAAACGCTCGGCCCTTTCAGACCCAAGATGTAGGAGATTCGCCCCGAGGCTACGCTCGAGGCGATTCCCGAGGCGAAATGAGGATTCACGGCATCGATGCCGGCATCGCTCAACTGGAGTTGGGCGTAGTCGTGCGAGCAGATGCCGACATAGACGCCGGTAGAGGATTGGTAGATGGAGAAGGGATCGATGCCCGCGTCCTCCAACGCCTCCCAGCTCACTTCAAGCAACAGTCTCTGTTGCGGATCGATCCCCGCCGCCTCGCGCGGGGAGATGCCGAAGTGCTGCGGATCGAAGCCATCGACGCGCTGGAGCAGCGCCGCCCATCGCGCGGCCTCGGGTAGCTGCCTTCCCTGGAGCGAGTCTCGAATCGCTCTTCAACCCTCCTGACCACAGCGGATTTCTGTTCGCGGAGCAGCTTCCAGTAGGCCTCTATGCCATCTTCCGGTCCATCATCCAGCCCATCCTTCGCGGTGGGAATCCGGCAGCCGGCGCCGATGACGGCGATCGGCTCCGATCTCTCCCGCTCCAGCTCCTCCACACGCGTCTGCGCCTGCTCCAGAGCGAGGAAGGCCTGCTTGAGAGGAGAGAGAGACCGATCTGGCATGCCGGTTTCGATCATCGTCTGCTCAACCTTTGGTTTAAGAGCCGCTCAACTTCTTCCTCAGACATCTCGCTCAATTGCTGGGCGGTGACGGGAACGGGCTTCGATGCGGGAATGTTTAAAGCCCGAGCGGCTCCGTTGCCTGTCTGGGGCGTGGAGCGGGGCCTCGGATGGGACTTGGAATTGGGTTGGGGCTCCGCTCCGGCCGAATCGACCGAGAGTGACAGGGCATGGGCGAGCTCGCCCACGGTTCCGGTATCGAAGGCGATGGTCGAGGAGATCCGGTCGCCGAGACCCAGACCTTTGGCCAGCGCGGCGCGCAATTCAAGCGCAATCAGCGAGTCCATGCCGAGATCGGTGAGCCGGTCGCGTGGGCCCAGCTCGTGCGCGGGACGGGCCAGGTTGAAGACACGGCGAATGGTCTCTCTGACGAATTCTTCGATTGCCTGTTCGCGTTGCGCGGCGGGAAGCGCCCGCAACCGTCCGGCCAGGTCAGTTTCCACGGTTGCCAGTGACAGCCCATTGTCCTGCGGCTTCCACTCGGGCAATGCGCGGGAAACCTCGGCGTGGACCTGATGCGATTTTCCTGGGGAGCGGCGCGCGAGCAGGACATGCTGGCCCAGCGAGGAGGCGGGCGAATCCTGTTGAGGAAACGCCGCAGCTTCAGAAAAGCCGTTCCGATCGAGAAGGCTTCTCCACTGCTGTGGGTTGAGCAGCGGATGCTCCTTGCGTTCCTCATCGGCGAAGTGCTGCCAGCCTTCGATCAGGCCCGTCGACATGTCAAACCAGCCATGGTGACGAGTGGACTCCAATAGAGTCAGCATGCCCCCGGGCGCCAGAAGGCGATGCAGGCTAGCTAAAGCGGCAGCGAGGTTACGCGAGGCGTGGACCACATTCGCGCCTACGATTACATCGAACTGTCCCGCTGCGAAGCCCTGTTCGTCGAGCGCGCGATCGAGATCGAAGATTGCGTAATGCGTGAAGGGATAGGCGCTGAACCGGCTGCGCGCGCGAGCGAGAAACAGCTCGGAGACGTCGGTAAACCAATACTCCGCCTGGCCGGATTGGAGCAGAGGCAAGATCGCAGAAGTGGTTCCTCCAGTACCTCCGCCAACTTCGAGAATGCGCGCATTCCGGCGCCGGCCGATCTCACGAACCGCACTCGAAACAGCTACGGCGACAATTGGGTTCAGATAGCGCGCTCCCGGGCTGGCCTCGTACAAGCCTTCCGCCAGCGCGAAGGAACCTTCAGGAAATAGAGTCTCAAGCGCGCTCTTCTGTCCGGTCAGGACGTCGTCTAAAAGCGAGCCGCACTGCCGGAGATAGGCCAGTAGGCCAGGGTCGTCTTCCAGATGCTCCTCCGCCCGCCGCCACTCGCGGTCGAGCGGGAGCGGCCCAAAGCCGGCACTCGCTCTGAATCTGCCGCCTTCCTCCACCAACACCTGCGCTGCGGCAAGGCCGCGCAGCCACCGCCCGACCAGGTTGCGATAGAGCGACTGGAATCCACATTGCGCGAGCACCTGGTCAACGCTAACTGCTTGCGGTTGGGCAAAGGCGCCGGCGTTGGCCAGGAGATTGCGCGCGTGGGCCAGTGTCAGCCGGTCGAGCACCTCCCATTTTTTCGGGTAGCGTGCAGGCTGCCAGTCCAGGGGTCCTTGCCGGCTCTGCCTTTCCGCCTCTTGAAGCGCCCCCTGCCACCTCTGCTCGCGTTCCTGCTCCCGCTTGGCCTGAGGCGCGGCTCCCAACCAAAAGGGCGTCTTGCGGAAGGGATAGACCGGCAGCTCGACACGGCGCCGATGGCTGCCTGGATTCAGGTCCTTCCATCGAAAAGGGCCGCCGCGGAGATGCTCCGCCTGCAGCCGGGCAATCGTGTCTCCGCCTACCTCTGTGGGCGGAGAGATTTCAGCATCGCTCGCCGCCAGACCGCTGACCGCTTCGCCGGCCAGCCATTTCTCCAGCATCGCCGCCGCCGTCTCCGAACTCCGCGCCCGCAAGGTCAGGCGATGCTCAAGGCTCGCTCGGGCCACGGCGGCGGTAAAGCAGATGTCCTCAAAACGCTCACCGGTTTGCCTCAGATAGACGACATAACGCTGCGCCAATTCGCGCAAGGCTGCATCATGGGCCGCGGACAGGACCAGAACCGACTCTCGATCGTTCGCGGTTTCCTCAGTTGGGACAGAATCGGCCGCCGGGCTGCCGGCGGAGGCGAGCAGCACATGGGCATTGGTTCCACTGAATCCGAAGGAGCTTACTCCGGCATACAAGGTTTGATCGCCTGGCAGCCATGGAACCAGGCTGGTTGGAACTTCTACCGGCCAGCCGGTCCAGTCGATCTTGGGATTCGGATCCTTAAGGTGCAGGTGGGGGGCGATGCCGTGACCGGGCTGCATCATCATTACAACCTTCATCAAACCGGCCAACCCGGCGGCCGCCTCGGTGTGCCCCAGGTTGGTTTTTACCGAGCCGATGCGCAGCGGCTGAGTGGCGCTACGGCCCGCGCCGTACACCGCGCCCAGGGCCCGCACTTCCATCGGATCGCCCAACGGTGTGCCTGTCCCATGCGCCTCCACATAGCTGACCGACGCGGGCGCCAGATCCGCATTCTCCAAGGCGGCCCGTATTACAGCCTCCTGCGCAGGCCCGTTGGGCGCCGTCAGGCCGGCGCTGCGGCCATCCTGGTTGATCGCCGAGCCGACTACACTGGCCAGCACCCGATCTCCATCCCGCAGCGCATCGGAGAGACGTTTGAGCACCACCACCGCGCAGCCTTCGCTGCGCACATAGCCGTCGGCGGCAGCATCAAAGGTCTTGCAGAGCCCATCCCGCGATAGCATGCGCGTTTTAGAGAAGCTGACATTGAACTCCGGCGAGAGGATCAGATTGGCGCCGCCCACGATCGCAAGATCGGTTTCTCCCCGTCTGAGACTTTCAACCGCCAGATGCAAAGCGACCAGCGAGGCCGAGCAGGCTGTATCGACCACCAGCGCAGGTCCGCGAGTGCCCAGAAAATACGAGATGCGGCCGGCGGCAATGCTGAGAGCGGAGCCGACGCTGGCATAGGCGTCGATCTCGCGCGCATCGCTCATGGAAAAGCGCGCATAGTCGCTGTTCGAAAGCCCCAGGTAGACGCCGGCAGGGGCTCCGGACAGGCTTCTAGGATCGATGGCCGCGCGCTCCAGAGCCTCCCAGGTCAACTCCAGCAACAGTCTCTGTTGCGGATCCATGCTCGCGGCTTCTCGTGGATTGATGCCGAAGAACTCGGCGTCGAATTCGTCAATGCCGCTGAGAAAGCCGCCATGCCGGTCGTACATGGTTCCGGGATGGTCGGGATCGGCGTCGAGATACTCGTTCGCCTCCCAGCGCTCGGCGGGGATTGGCGCAATCAAATTCTCACCGCCGGCTAAAGCCTCCCAGAACCGCTGGGGCGTAGTCACTCCTCCAGGCAGCCGCATCGCCATGCCCAGGATGGCGATCGGCTCGCGCCGCGAGCGCTTGCTCTGCTCGAGCTCCGCGCGCAACTGGCGAATTTCAATCAGCGCGCGCTTGACCGGAGTCAGCTCAGCGGCGCCAGTTGGATTAGCGTCTTGCAGCATGCGTCTGCTTCTCCAGTTCTTCGAGCAGCAAGGCCTCGGCCTCGCTGTCGGTCAACTCATCTATGCTTAGGCCGGACATGGCCGGCTGGTTGGTTTGCCCAGGCTTCTTCTCACCGAAGATCTCCCGCAACAAGGCATCGCGAAGAGCCCGCAGAGTGGGATAGTCCAGCACCAATGTCGGTGACAATTGGCGATCGAGCGAAATCTGCAAAGCGTTTCGCAATTCGACCGCCATCAGGGAATCGAGGCCGAGGTCATGGAGCGCCGTCTCCTGGTCGATGAACGTCTGCGCAGGCAGGCTTAGAATCTGAATCGTCTGCTGCCGGAGATGTTCCGCGAGCAATGCGTGACGCTCCGGCGGCGGCGCCTGGCCGAGAAGATCGGCCAAGCGGGTTTCTTGCGCCTGCTTGCTTTTCTCCTGCTGAATCGACCGATCGCCCGGCGATGAATGTCCGGCTTCCAGCCTGGCCACATCCACCAAGGACGCAAAGAGAGATGATGTTCCCCGCGGCCGCTGGCCCACAAACTCCGCCCAGGATGGGATCGGCAGCACGGCTGCGACGGCTTCCTCTCCGGCGAGGAGTGTTTCGAGCGCGGCCGTTCCTTCCTCCGGAGTGATCCAACCCAAGCCTGAATTTTCCAGATGCAGGGACGCCGCCATGCCTGCCCCCGACCACGGTCCCCATGCAATGCTCAGCGCGGGCAGGCCTTGGCTGCGGCGATACTCCGCCAGCGCATCGAGCATGGCGTTGGCGGCTGCGTAATTGGATTGTCCAGGCATGCCGATCAGGGCGGCCGCTGAGGAAAATAACACGAAGAAGTCCAGCGGCAATCCCTGGGTAAGCGAATGCAGGTTCCACGCGCCCAGCCATTTGGGCCGCGCTACCTCGACAAAGGAAGCAAAGGTCTGATTGAGCAGGCTGCGATCGTGGAGCACTCCGGCAGCGTGCAATATGCCCTTGAGCGGCGCTTCCGCGGGAATGCGGTGGAGGATGGTTTCTAACGCCGCGCGATCGGTGACATCCACGCTCGCCGTCGTAATGTGTGCGCCGGCCGCGCGCAGGCGGATAATCGTCTCCTCCGCCGCCGCACTGGGAACGCGCCGGGAGAGCAGCAGAAGATGCCGGGCCCCGCGCTTGACCAGCCACTCGGCGAAATATAATCCCAGTCCTCCGCTGCCTCCGGTGATCAGGTAGGTCGCGGCGGGATCAATGGTTGCGGAATGCGCTTTTATCCCGGCGGCCACGCGCGCGACTACGATTTTTCCCGTGTGGCGTGCCTGGGCCATGAAGCGGAAGGCTTCCCGCGGGTCTGCGAATTCGGTCACCGGCAGCGGCGGCAGGCTGCCGGCACCGAGCATCTCCAACATCCCGGCGAGAAGCTCGGGAATCAAAGATGCGTCGCGCCCGGCTTCCTCCGCCAAATCGTATTTGAAATATTGCGCCTGCGGATGCGAGCGTCGGACCTGCTCGGAGGTCAGCACGTCACGCTTGCCAACTTCGAGAAAGCGTCCGCCGGTCGAGAGGACAGACAAGGTGCTCTCGGCCAAGGCGCCAGTCAGGGAATTCAGCACTACATCCACACCGCGGCCATGGGTAAGGCGCATCACCTCTGCGGCAAAGCCAGTTGTGCGCGACGGCAGCACATGCTCGATTCCGATCGACCGCAGGTAGGCGCGCTTCTCTTCGCTGCCCGCGGTCGCATAGATCTCAGCGCCCCGGGCGCGCGCTACATAGACTGCGGCGAGACCCAGGCCGCCGGCTGCGGAATGGATCAGAATCCGTTCGCCGCGGCGCAATTTCGCAAGCCGGTCCAGCCCCAGCAGAGCGGTCAAGTAAACCACCGGCAGCGCGGCCGCCTGGGCCAAGCTTAGCCCCGCGGGCACCTTGGCGGCATTCTGCACCGGCACAGTGACGAACCTACGAAAGCTTCCTAGCGCGAAGGCGAATACCCGGTCACCCACAGCCAGGCCACTCCGCTGACCGGCCCGCACAATCACGCCAGCGCATTCCGCGCCTAACTGCTGCGGCAGTCCAGGCAGCATGCCCAGCGAGTTCATCACATCGCGGAAGTTTAGGCCGTGCGCCTGCACCTCGATTTCAATTTCATCTGCGAGCGGCGGCTTTCGCAGCGCAGGCATATATACGAGATGGTCGATAAGGCCGCTCGCCGCCGGTCTTAACTCCGCGTCCTCTTCACTTGCCGAGCCGGCGGCAGCGCCCGTCCGCTTTTGCAGCAGGGGCTTCAAGACAGCCCCTTTGCGCAGCGCCAACTCCGCTTCCGTTCGAGCCGCAATCGCATGCAGCAGGCCGGCTGCATCGCTTTCCGCGGCAATATCCACCGAATGGGTGTGCAGCTCGGGAAATTCAACCGCCGCCGTCCGCCGCAAAGCCCATATCGCCCGGCCTTCAGCAGAGGAGAGCGGCTGTGCCGTTTGCGCATAGCGGGTCACAAACCAGACGCCGCGCGCAGGCCGGATCTGTTGATGAATGAGCGCCTGCAAAAGAGAGAGAGCCGAACCGTATCCCGAACTAGATTCCTGCGGCAGCTCCGGCTGGCGGCGAAGTTGTGCATCGTCTCCTCCGGCAGCCCACGCATGCACGATGCCGGATAGAGGCCCGGAATCGGCAGCCAGCTTGCGCAAGAGCTCCGCCATCTCCGGCTCTCCCCCGAAACTGGAGGAATAGGTAGCGGCGGAATAGCTGCCTTCTTCCGTTTTAGCCGGCTCCGGCAATACGACCGAGCAGACCGCGCCGCGCCGCCTGATCTCGCGCGCGAGTTCTGTTGCCATGCCGGGCGCGCGGGCAAACACAACCCAGTGCCCATCGAGGACCGCCGGGATAGCGGGCTGGGAATCAGGCTCCGCCGGAATCCAGTCCACACCGTAAATCGCGGTTTGCGCCTGCCGCGAGGCGCGTTTACGGAGGCGAAGATTCTTAAGGATTGCGAGAGGTGAGCCGTTGGGGCGGGTGACAGTGATATCGGCGCTCAGGGTGCCTGAGTCGATACGGCGGGTGCGCACATAGCTCCAGCAGCATTCCCCGGGCGTGCCGTAAACCTGCAGCCGTTCCAAGCTCAGAGGCAGGTACAGCGCCGGCTCGAGATCGTCAGAGGAGCCCAGCAACAGTCCCACGGCCTGCAGACATGCATCCAGCCGCCAGGGGGCGAAGACATAGCCGTCCTCATCGGCCACCATCCGCACTTCGCCGAGCGCTTCATCCGGTCCGCTCCACAGACCCGTCAGGCCGCGGAATCCGGCTCCAAACTCGAGTCCCCGCGCAGCCATCCCGGCGTAAAATCCTGGGATCTCCTGCTGCTCCAATCGCGCCTGGATCTCCTCCAGATCGAGGCTTGGCGGGATTGGTTCTTTCCCCGCTCTTATCCAACCCTCGGATACGATCTGCCACTCGTCCGCCGCGCTCTCCGAGTAGAGGCGCACACGGTTGCGCCCGGCGGATGCCGCTTCGACCACGACCTGCACGGCCTGCGGCTGCTCGATGGACAACGGCGCCTGCAGCACCGCATCTTCGACTATGGCCACGGCATTGGATTCGAACACCTCCGCCGCCGCTTCCAGCATCAGTTCCAGATGCCCGGTCGCCGGGAGCACCGCGCGTCCTTGCACCCTATGCTCGGCGATCCATTTGGTTGCGCCTTGAGGCGACAGCTCGGTCTCGAACTGCGCTCGCACTCCGGCCGCGCGCAACCGCCGTCCCAGCAGCTTGCGTCCGGTCGTTTGCCCGGCAAGCTGCCGCTCCCCTGGCCCAGCCTCCACCCAATAGCGTTCGCGTTGAAAGGCATAGACGGGGAGATCCACGCGATGCCGCTCGAAGCCCGATGCCCAGCTGTTCCAGTCGATCTTCACCCCGCGCACAAATAGTTCCGCGATCGCGCCGGCGAGCTCACCCCATCCTCCTTCGCCCGTAACCCGGACCAGCGGCAGACTGAGCTCCTCTCTGCCTAGGACTAATCCCAAGACCAGGCCCAAGTTCGCGTGGGCCGCAGCCAAATCCGCAACCGCCGCGGAGCGCGTCACGGTCACCGGATCCAAGCCCCAGCTTCGCCACTTCCCTTCCCACACCTTCGCGCGGGCGGCTGCGGCTTCGCCCGCAATCTCAATCAGACCATCCAGTGCTTCCAACTCTGGGCCAAGCACCAAGGCCGCGCGCACGCGCTCTCCGGCTCGAATGCGGCCACGGCTTACCCCTGCCCTGGCGGATTCATCCCTCAGCCATTCTCGCAAAAGCTTGGCTGCTTCAAACTTATCGCCGGCAACCACCGCCAGCCGCTCGGCAAAAACTGCTCGCCCGGTCGCCGCCGTGTGACAGATATCTTGCCACCTCGCCTGGCTCCGCTCCAGAAATTCGGCATAACGTTCCGCCAGTGTGCGCAGCGCCGGCGAAGTGCGGGCGGTAATCATTAGTATTTCCGCCGGACGCCCCGCCACTTCCGTCGTCTCAGCTTCGGCTATCTCCGGCGGCCCTTCGACCACCACGTGCGCATTGGTTCCGCTGAATCCGAACGAACTCACTCCCGCGATCCGCCGACCCTCGATGGCGTCCCACTCCCGCGCCTCGGTGAGCACCTCCAAGGGCAGCTCGCTCCAGCGTACCCGCTCGCTTGGCTGCTGGGCATACAGTTGTCCGGGGATTATCTTGTGTTGCAGCCCCAGCACCACCTTGATCAGCCCGGCTACTCCGGCTGCCGCCTCCAAATGTCCCAGGTTGGTCTTCACCGAGCCCAGCAGCAATGGCCGCTCCCGTTTCTTGGCCGAGGCGAAGACCGCGCCCAAAGCCTCGGCCTCGATTGGATCGCCTAGAGCCGTGCCGGTTCCGTGCGCCTCAACATACCCTACCTGCCAGGGCTCCACCGCGGCATTGTGCAGCGCTCGCCGCACCAATTCCTGCTGCGCCTGGCCGTTGGGCACCGTCAGTCCGCTCGATGCTCCATCCTGGTTGACCGCCGACCCTAAGATCACTGCCAGGACCCGGTCCCCATCCGCTTGGGCATCCTTCAGCCGCTTGAGCACTACGATCCCGCACCCCTCCGCGCGCACAAAGCCATCGGCCTCGCGGTCGAAGGCCCGGCATGCTCCACGAGGCGACAACATGCCCCATTGCGAAGCCATGATCAGGATACCGTCGGTGACCAGGAGGTTGACGCCGCCTGCTATGGCCAGGCTGGTCTCGCGCTGCATCAGGCTGCGGCAGGCGCGATCTATAGCCACCAGCGAAGAAGAACAGGCGGTATCGATGGCCATGCTTGGTCCTTGCAGACCATAAAAATAGGAGAGCCGCCCGGATGCCGCATTCAAGGCCGAGCCCTGTAGAAAGTGCGCCGCCAGCGCTTCCTTGGGCATGCAGTTCTGATAGTGCTGGGCATACTCCGCCATACAGATACCGATAAAAACACCTGCATCCTGCCCGGCCAGGCTCTGGGGATCGATGCTCGCGTTCTCCAACGCCTCCCAGCTTGCTTCAAGTAACAATCTCTGTTGCGGATCGGCGGTCAATGCCTCGCGCGGAGAAATGCCGAAGAACTCGGCGTCGAAATCTCCCGGAGAGGCAAGCAGGCCGGCCCATCGGCTATAGGTCTTGCCGGGAGTCTGCGGATGGGGATCGGAGACCTCCTTGAGGTCAAGGCGCTCGCGCGGAATCTCGGTCACCGCGTTTCGCTTTTCCATCAGCAGCTTCCAATACTCGTCAGGGTGGTCGACGCCTCCCGGCAGCCGGCAGGCCATGCCCACGATAGCGATCGGCTCCCGCTCCGCCTGCTCTAGCTCTTCCACACGGCGGCGCAGCGCCCGCAACGCGAGCAGCGTCTGCTTCTCCGGCGTCAAAGCTATGGGCTCTTGCGGCATGCTCAACGCACTCCTAATTTCTGCTGGATCATCACCAGTTCGGCAGCCAACGCCGCATCCGTTTCGCTATCGTTCATCTCCGCCACCGAAACGAGATCCGCATGGCTAGGCTTGAGCGATTCCGCCGGCGGCGCAGCCGGCGCCGGCGATGATTTCACAAATAGTTTTTCCTGCAGAAACCGCGCCAGCGAAGTGATGGAAGGATAATCGAGCACCAGCGTCGCCGAGAGTTGTACGCCGAAGGCGGCCTGCAGCTCGTTCTGTAAGATGACGGCCATCAGCGAATCCATTCCCATTTCAACCAGACCGCGGTTCTCATCGAGCGGCTCAGATTGCGGCATACCGAAGACTTCCTTGGTCTCCCTGCTGATGAAAGTGAGCAACCGCTCGAAGCGGTCACGCTCGGAAAGAGCCCGCAGTTCCGTTACTAAACCAGTTGCGCCCTCCCCTTCGTTTATTTTTGCCAGAGGTATCTCCGCTTCTGCCGGAGATCTCTCAGGATTCAGCATCTCCGCAGCGGCCCCAAACGACACCGCAGCGGGTGCATGAATCACACCGTATAGGGGAGCATCGGATCGGGCAATGTCACTAAAGAGGCGGTATACCTGGGCTTCATCCGATAGATTGCTGGCTCCGGCCTGGACGGTAAACCCTGGCGCCTGGCGCATGCTCTCGGCGATAGAGGAATCTGCCGCAGTAGCCGATTTGAGCCAGTATCGCTTGCCTTGGAAGGGATACTGCGGCAGGCTCACAACCTTGCCGTGGGTTGGATAAATCTCCTTCCAGTCGATTTCCACACCCTGCTCAAATAGTTCCGCCAATTGCTTCAGGCGGAGGACCAGCTGCCCGGCGGCCGGCGCATGGCCTCCAGCCGCCCGTCTGCGTAGCTGGGTAGCGAGCTCGCGGCCATCGTGGCCGATAACGGCGATGCGCTCTGCGTGGTGCGTGCGCCGCATAGCGCTGCTATAGCTGATGTCGGCAAGCTCGTGCTTGGCCGCACCCTCAATCCACTCCGCGTATGCTGCCGCCATCGCCTGCAGCGCCGCGGATGTTTGCCCGGAGACGGCGACCACCACCGGACCGGGCGCGCTCTCCCTTTCCAACGGCTCCTCGGGAGCTTCTTCGAGAACGACATGCGCGTTCGCCCCCGACCAGCCAAATGAGCTCACGCCAGCAAACCGCCGTCCATCGCGCGGCCAAATCCGGCCGGAGTTCGGAATGGTAAGACCCGAACCTGAGAGCGCGAGATGGGGATTGAGTTGCTCAAGATTTGCCACCGGCGGCAGATAGCCGTGGCGCAAGACAAGGACGGATTTGATCAGGCCGGCGATTCCCGCCCCGCCTTCCAGATGACCTATGTTGGCCTTGATCGAGCCGAGCACACAGGGAAATCTTCTCTGCTCTCCTCCCAACACTGCGGCGATGGCTTCCACTTCAATCGGATCGCCCAGAGCGGTTCCCGTGCCATGCGCCTCAAAATAGCCTACCTGGCTGGGGGAAACACCTGCATCCTCGAGCGCGCGGCGCAGCAGACGCTGCTGAGCCAAGCCGCTGGGCGCGGTCAACCCGTTGGTGCGGCCGTCCTGATTCATGGCGGACCCGCGGATCAGGGCCAGCACCCGGTCTCCATCGCGCACGGCATCGCTCAGCCGTTTGAGTATCACCACTCCACAGCCTTCCCCACGGCCGAAGCCGTCGGCGCGGGCATCGAAGGTTTTGGAGTGGCCGTCGCCGGCCAGCATCTGCAACTGCGACATAGCCACGCCGGAGGTCGGCAACAACAACAGGTTGATACCACCCACAACCGCCGAGCTCGATTCACCGGAGCGCAAGCTGCGGCAGGCAAGGTGTACAGCCACCAACGAGGAGGAGCAGGCAGTATTGACGACCAGGCTGGGGCCGCGCAGGTCGAGCCAATAGGCAAGCCTTCCGGCGATCATGTCGTGCGCCGATCCGGTGGCAGCGTATCCATCCAGAGCCGCCGGATCGGCAAATTGCATCGCGCAATAGTCCGTGCTGTGGCTGTGGACGCCTACGAAGACCCCGGTATCGCTGCCGCTCAGCATGGCACGCGTCAGCCCGGCATCTTCCAAGGCATGCCAGGCGGTCTCTAAAAAGATCCGCTGCTGCGGATCCATGGTCACGGCCTCACGCGGAGTGACGTCGAAGAATGAGGCATCGAAGCGCGCCACATCGTCCAGAAAGGCGGCGTGCCGGGTATTCATCTTTCCTGGAACGGCGGCTTCGGGAGCGTAGAAGGCGTCGCGGTCCCAGCGCTCCGCGGGAATACTGCGCACCGCATCGCGACCCTCGACAATCATCCTCCAGAAAGCGTCGAGACTGGCGCCCGAGCCGGGAAAGCGGCCGGCCATACCGATGATCGCGATGGGTTCGGAGCTGGTCCGCGCCTCCGCCGCCATGAGCTTCTCTCTGAGCTCACGGATCACATTCCGCGCCCGGTCGAGCAGTTCATCGTTGCGGCTTTCGATGGCCATGCGTTCGCTATCGTCCATTGATTTATGCTCTCTCTAATTTCGCAACAGAGTTTCGGCTCCGAGCAACTCGGCTTCCAGCATCTCCGCTGCGGAGCGGCCGGTAGAATCTTTTGCCGTTTTCTCAAAACCTTGAAGCGCCGCCTGCTCTCGCTCCGACCCTGGTCCGCCGGGCGCCTGCGCGGCCAGCAGTGCTTGGAGATGACTGGAGAGCGCGGTTATAGTTGCATAGTTCCAGACCATGCTTGTCGACACCTCTAAGCCGAGGCCTCGCTCTACCCTGTCGTTGAGTTCCATGGCCGTAAGTGAATCGAGTCCGAGAGATTCCAGTGTCTTATCGGGCAGCACCCGATCGATAGGACAACCTAGCACTGCCGCGACCTGCTCGCGCAACCACGCCGCCAGAGCCTGGCGAAGCTGGTTGGCGGGGAGGAGTCTTAATCTCCCGGCGAAATTTACTGCCGCTGATGCTGTTACGGATTCAGATGCTAGCCCGGAGGTGGTTAATTTCTCTTCAATCGTCCGGCCGCCGCTTTTTGGTAAAGCGGAGGACTCGATCCAAAATCGCTCCCGCTGCCACGGGTAAGCGGGCAACGTGACCTGATTGCCGCTAGGATAAATTGCCTTCCAGTCCACCGTCTGGCCTTGCGCGTAGAGCTGGCCCAAAGCAGCGAGCCGGGTTACAGTCTCCAACTCCTCCACGGCAGGCGCAGCAAAAGACGTTTCTTCCCCTCGGGCATAGGCTTCGAGCCGTTCCCTCAGCTCTCTGCCGCAGGTCCCGACAACGGCCCAGCGATGCTTCAAATGGCTTCGCCGCACCGCCACTGTGTAGCAAAGATCGCCCAAGCCGGCATCCTCCAACCTTGCCGCCATATCGCGGGCACGCTGCCTGAGGGCGTTTTGGGAAGCCGCCGAAATCGGGAGGATGTAAGCTCTCCGCGGCGATGTATCAACCGCAACCATGCGGGGCGCCTCTTCCAGCACGACATGAGCGTTCATGCCGGTCAGCGCGAGGCCATTTACCGCGGCCCGGCGCGGCGCGTGGCTCTCCGTTTCCCAAGAGGAGCCCTGCTGTTCGAGCACGATCCCTGAGGAGGTCCAGTCGATCGCCGGGTTCGGCCGCTCGACATGAAGCGTGGGCGGAAATAGACGGTGCTGAAAGGCCTGGAGGGTTTTGATAATGCCCGCTACTCCGGCCGCTGATTCAGCGTGGCCGATATTCGACTTCACGGAACCGGTGCGGCAGGGCGAGGAGCGCCCGCATCCCCCTCCATAGACCGACGCTATGGCGGCCAATTCAACCGGATCGCCCGCCCGCGATCCTGTTCCATGCGCTTCAACATATTGAATGCTTGCCGGCTCCGCACCCGCGTCATCCAAGGCGTCGAGCATGGCCTGCCTCTGCCCGGCTTCGCTGGGCGTGGAGATCGATCCTCCACCGCGGCCTCCGTTAGTGAGCGCGGTTCCGAGAATCAGCCCCAGGATGCGGTCGCCCTCGCGCACGGCGTCACTCAGCCGCTTGAGTACAAGCAGGCCCACGCCTTCGCTGCGCACGATACCGTCGGCGCGGGCATCTCCGAACTTGCAGCGTCCGTCGCCGGCCAGCATATTCGCCCGGCTGAAGGCCTGCGTCTGCTCGTGGCGAAAGATCATGTTCACGCCGCCCGCCAGAGCCAGCGAGCACTCGCCCGTGCGCAGCGAACGGGTTGCCAGATGGACCGCGGCAAGAGACGCCGCGGAGGCCGCGTTTACCGAAACCTCCGGACCGCGCAGGTCGAATTGATAAGCGATGCGGCTGGACGCGCCGTAGATCGGTCCCCCAGTCAGGTTGAAGAAGTCGGCAGCCTGCGAGTTCGCATTCGCATGGACTTCGTAATCGTTGGTCCATGCGCCTATGAATACACCCGTCCGGCTGCCGGCCAGGCTCTCGAGCGACAGCCCGGCGTCTTCCACTGCCTCGAAGGCCACCTCCAGCAGCAAGCGCTGCTGCGGGTCAGTCCACTCCGCCTCGCGGGGAGTCATGGCGAAGAATGCGGCGTCGAATTTATCCGCATCGGGCAGGAAGCCGCCCCGGCGCGAGGGCGGCCGGTTGGCCGCTCCGGTTTGTTCATAGAAGGCGTCCAATTGCGGTGAGCGGCCTCCCGGATACTCCGCCAAACCATCTCTTTTGTCCGCTACCAGCTTCCAGAGGGCCGCTGGATCGGGAGCGCCGGGAAAACGGCCGCTCATGCCGATGATTGCGATGGGCTCTCCGCCAGGCTTCCGGTCCGGTTTCACGGAATCTCCTGGAAGAACGGAATGGTGAGCGCTGCTCCAGGATGACAGGCGGGTGCTCCTCCCGTCCTTCGGGGAGCGATGGAGACAAGACGAAAATCCTGTGTGTTCCTGAAGGGAATTGTATGCAGCATGACGCTCAAATTCGAATAAGGTCAGTAACAGAAATCAGCGGCAGAGTGGTACTTACCGAAGCACGTTTCGACGTCTAGAGGCGACCTCGGGGTAGACGAGGGAGAAAACTCAGTAATTGCCGCAGACTGAGTCTTAGAGTAGCTCAGATCGGCAGGGCAAGCTCAAGCTTTTCTTTCTCCCCAGGTAACACATTGGTTACCACAATCGATTACCAACGGACAGGGAGGAAGTCCTGGTAACAGAGGCAGAGGACAACCATAGTCTACTGCCAACAGTCGTTGTCTCCCACCCTTGCTGCCCACCCCAGCAAGCTCCGCGTGCCGGGAACCCGGTTGCGCAAGGATGGGGCACCCTGAACCTGCTTGAGGGTATGGATCCAGGGCCGCAACTAGTCGAATCCACAGATCTCTCCACTGCGCTGCGCTTCGGTCGAGATGACAAAGTTGCGACACCTTCGATCGCATCGGCATGAACGCCGGCAAATTGCTCAGGCGGGGCACACCACGTCCAAGGTGGGAGGGATCTTGCGGGCTACAATTGCAACAGCATCAGTCGGAGAGAATGGAATGAAGGTTGTGAAGTTTCCCGCGGGAGCTTGTTTTGCGCTTGCCATGACCATGATTGCGGCTGCGCAAAGCTCGACGGCAGCCCGCCCCCCGATCACAGGCATCTCGCACTTGAGCGTCTACAGCACCGATAGCGCCAAGACCAGCTACTTCTATGTGCATGATCTTGGCGCAACCAAGGGACCAGATCCGGAAAATCCGGCAGGCGCCCGGTATTACTTCAGCACCACTCAATTTATCGAGGTGCTGCCGCTTCCCTCGGGCGATACCTCGATTAATAGACTCGACCACGTAGCGTACCGAACAACCAACGCCGAGAAATTGAGACGCTATCTGGCTGCGCACAACGTCAAGACACCGGACCGGGTTGAGAGTGGAAACGACGGCAGCCGTTGGTTTGACGTCGATGATCCCGAGGGCAACAAAGTTCAGTTCCTGCAGCCGCCCGCACATCCGGCTTTAGCGGTCCCCCTCAACCCGCTCAGCGATCACATCATTCATGTTGGATATCTGGTGCATAACCGCTCCGCAGAAGACACGTTTTATCGCGCAGTGCTGGGCTTTCGCCCTTACTGGTACGGAGGGAAAACTCCCGGCTTGATCGATTGGGTCTCGCAGCAGGTTCCCGACGGAACCGACTGGCTGGAATACATGCTGGTGCGCAGTCCGGAGACAAAGGGTATTCCCGCGGCCATGTCCCAGAACCAACTGGGTGTGCTCGACCATTTCTCCCTTGGCGTCACGAATATGGAAAAGGCGGTGGTATTGCTGCACAATGGAGATCGCCTCGCCGCGAAGCATAACGGACCGACGATCGGATTGGATGGCAAGTGGCAGTTCAACCTCTTCGATCCTGACGGCATTCGCGTCGAACTGATGGAACTCCAGCCTGTGGCCAAGCCTTGCTGCTCCGCGTTCACGGCGGCCAGTCCGACCAGATGAGAACCGGGCCTAGAGCCAAAGGGTTCGAATAGATTTTCGGCGGGGAGCGCCGGCCATGAACAGGATAGGACTGACTGTGGTTGCGGCGGCTCTCCTGTTGACGGCGGCTGCTTCGAGCGCCGGTCAGCAGGTTGATCCTGCCATTGCACGGCAAATCGCTGCCATTTGGGCCATCGACAACCATGCGCACCCGGTGCTGGCGCCGCCACTGGATGAAACGGACAGAGGATTCGACGCGCTTCCCGTGGACGCGATGGAGCCGCAATCCGATCCGGTCGCCTTACGGCCCGACTTCCCTTTGCTGGGCGCGGCCTGGAAGGCGCTCTACGGATTCGACACTCCGCCACCCCTCGATGGGAGCGGAATCAAGCGTCTCGAAGCGGCCCGCGCGCGAATCAAAATCCGGGAAGGTGAACACTATCCCGATTGGGTGCTCGACCAAATCAGGACCAGCAGCATGCTGGCCAATCGGGTAGCCATGGGCAGAGGTGTTGAGCCGCCGCGATTCCGTTGGGTTCCATATGGGGATGCATTGCTGTTCCCTCTCGACAACAGGGGCATGGCGGCCGTCTCCCCCGACCGGAAGCAATTTTTCGCACTGGAAGATTCGCTGCGCGGCAAGTACTTGGAGCAAGCGGGGATCAAAAGCACCCCGGCGACGCTCGACGAATACCTGAGCCGGGTGGTGACGCCGATTTTAGAGCACCAGCGAGCCGGCGGAGCGGTAGCGGAAAAATTTGAAGTGGCCTACCTGCGATCTTTTGATTTCGGCGATCCGCCGCGAGCGGAGGCAGCACGGATATACGCGAAATGGGTGGGACACGGGAGACCCGATTCTGCCGAGTACAAGCAACTACAGGACTTTTTGTTTCGCTACATCGCGGCGGAGTGCGGGCGGCTGGGCATGCCGGTGCATCTGCATGCGATGGCGGGAGCGGGGAGCTACTTCTCAATCGGTGGGGTCAATCCTCTGCTGCTGGAGCCTTTATTCAACGACCCCCATCTGAGGAAGACAAAGTTTGTGCTGCTGCATGGCGGTTGGCCTTATGTGCGGGAGATTGGCGCGCTGCTGCAAAAGCCGAACGTATATCTGGATATTTCCCAACAGTCACTGACCATGACCCCACGAACGGAGGCGCAGTGGCTGCGGGAGTGGATGGAGTGGGAACCAGAGAAGGTGCTTTATGGAACGGATGGATATCCCTACTCGACCGAATTGGGCTGGGCGGAATCGGCATGGATTGCGAATCGGAATGCTCGTGAAGCGCTGGGAATCGCTCTGACCGGGATGCTCCAGGATGGTGAAATCAGCCGGAGGCACGCGGCCGAGCTGGCGCGTATGGTGCTACGCGGGAACGCCAAGGCGCTCTACGGATTCTGATTGCCACCATTTGGGTGGAAGCCCCGCATTTCATGCGGGGATAGGAGGGCTTCAGCGCTCCGGAAAACGTTCGATTTCGATCGTGCGCTTCAGCGCTGGTGTCAGAAACCTGTTCCCTCGGCGGCTAAAGCCGAACTACTTTTCCACCACTTATGTACGGCCTGAAAGGCCGTACCCTTCAAAGCTTCCGAGCTTTTTCCCGCATCCTCTAAAGCACACTCGAAGCCTTTCAGCTGGACTAAAGTCCAGCTTCCGCCCCAGCAAAACTCTTTTACATGCTTGATTGAGGATCGAATAGCAAGGGGAAGAATTGACCTTCCATTTTGTTTCCGCGTGGAATGGGCGGTACGCCGGCGAGTAATTCTTCGTCCGATGCAGACTGCACTCCATCTTTGAAGAAATTGATCAACGTAGCCCGCCGTGGCCGCTGCGAGCGATTTGCATACGAGCCATGCACCATCAACGGATGATGGAAGGTGCATTGTCCCCGCTTCAGTTCCATGGGCACGGGATGAAAAGCCTTTTGCTGTTCGGGTGACAGCACAGTCATGATTTCTTCCATATTGCCTGTCAGGCCGGTTACCGGCAGCAGATTCCATCGATGGCTCTTAGGAACGTAAAAGAGGCACCCGTTGTCGCGGTTGCTATCGTCCAGGGCGATCCAGCAAGTAAGGTGGGCCATCGGTTGGGTACGGGTCCAGTAGGAGTAGTCCTGATGCCAGGCGACCACACCCCCATGATGCGCAGGCTTACAGAAAAGCTGGTCGTGCCAGAGGCGGATTGGACCGCTCAACAACTGCGATGCTGCCATTAAGGCTGCCGGGCTCCAAAGAACGTCGTGAAACCCGGGTTCCGTTCTCCATGCTCCCAGGGCATGGAATAGAACCGCATCCGCATCTTGCGACTCGTTCGAATGATACTCATAGAACAGGTCATGGGCTGGATGCGATTTCTTCATCAAACCGCCCAGCTCGGAGCAGAGAGCTTCTACTTGCCGATCGTCAAGAACCTGAATTCCGGCAAGGTATCCTTGTTCGTGGAATGAGGCGATCTGCTGATCCGTCAGGCGGAATCTCTGCCATTCCTGTTTGTTCTTGGGCTGCTCAAGAAACTGGCTTATCGGTGAATGCATTTGAGAAAGATCTTTGGACATCAGGGTCGCTCCTTGGCCGGCCAATGGGACTTATGCTCTATCGAAAATCATAGAATATTCTCTACGGAGTGTATTAAGTTTGTCATCTCGACCGGAGCGAAGCGGAGTGGAGAGATGACAAGGGTAGGTTATTTCAGGCCATACCAGATTCCCGGAGCGGATCATGAGGGCTCTCCACCTGGAGAACAAACGCCTCTGCTCTCTTGTAGCCGCTTGCTACTCCTCGAAAAGCGGAAACCTGATCCTGTAGCTTGTAATATCTGTCGGGAGTCTGGCTGGCATGAGCATAACAGGCAGCATGCTTGATTGGCTCGGTCTCCGTTATGTCCACATAATGAGTGGGAGAGAATTGCAAGGTGTCTTCTCCATCCGAGACCTCATAGTAATAAAGAGAAAAACTCTTTTTAGATTGCCGCCACGCGCCATAGGTGAGCATCGCAATCGCGCGATGGTCCGGATGGTTGTCAATTGGCCAGTGGGTAAAGACGGCGTCCGGTTTTTCGGCCGCGAGTATCGTCGCATACTCTTCGTAATGCGCGTTGTCTACCACCGCATGGCCGTTCACCTGTCCGGCATAGGCAGGCCGCGCTTTTAAAATTTCGCATGCCTTGCCGGCTTCGGAGATTCGCGTTGAGGCGGGAGTAGGCGGCCAAGCTCCGTTGTTCAAATACAGCAAAACCACCTCGTGCCCAAGACTGGTATAGCGAGCGATGGTGCCGCCGCAGCCGTATTCCGGATCACCGGGATGGCCGCCGGTTACTACCACCTTCAGTTTGCGGCCCGCGGGCGGCTCAACCTCACCAACAGCATCCATCGCCGGCACTCCAAAGGCTAGCGCGGAAGCCATGCCGCCGGCGGCAATCAGCAGATCTCGCCGGGTTCTCAAGAACATTTTGAGGTAAGTCCTCCATCGACGACAAGAAACGCGCCGGTTATATACTTGGCCTCGTCGGATGCAAGAAACAGAGATGCATAGGCAACATCCCAGCAATCTCCCATCTTACCCATAGGTATTTGGGCATTGCGGAGACGAATCATTTCTTCGACGCCGCCCGAGCCATAGGCGTTCTTGAGCGGCTCGCGAATCATCGGCGTGTCCATGAGCCCGGGAAGCACGCAGTTGGCGCGAACACCTTTGGGAGCGTACTGCACGGCGATGTTCTGGGTAAGCTGATTCAAGGCTCCTTTAGACGTGTTATAGGCTACAGACGGATAGCCGGTGTAGCGTATCGAAGCTATGGAGGAGATGTTAACGATCACACCCTTCCCCTGCCCCACCATGATAGGTAAAGCGTATTTGCAAGTCAGAAATACTCCCTTTACATTGATGTCGATATGGCGGTTCCAAATCTCCTCGGAGATTTCTTCGGGGCCGCCGGCGGCCAACACGCCGACGTTATTGACCAGAATGTCGACGCGGCCGTATCGCATCCTGCATTGCTCAATAAGAGCTTCAACCTGGTTTGACTTGGAGACGTCGGCAACAAAGCTCACCGCCTCTCCACCCTCGCGGGAAATGATATCTGTGGTGGCATGCGCAGCTTCTGCCCGTATATCGACGGCAAACACCTTGGCGCCCTCGCGGGCAAAGAGGACAGCGATTGCTTTTCCGTTGCCCCAACCGTCCCCGGTCGATCCGGCTCCGGTAACAATTGCCACCCTATCCTCAAGTCTTCCCTTCATGAACCGAATCCTTTCGCGCCTCCAGCTTATTTCAAAAAGCATCTTCGGGTTGAATCTGGGACTCCTCACAGATTACTCTCGCTGTATTCGGATCTCGCCATGCATCTCACCCTACATGACCGCCTTTTTGTGCTCACCGGCGCCGGTGTCTCCGCCGAGAGCGGGCTAGCAACCTTCCGCGGTTCCGGAGGATTATGGAACGGTCATCGGGTGGAAGAGGTGGCAACGCCGGAGGCATGGGATGCCGATCGCGAACTCGTCTGGCGCTTCTATTCCATGCGCCGCCGCGACGCCCTGGCTGCGCAGCCGAATGCGGCCCACCTTGCGCTCGCCGGGATCGAACGGAAGCTAGGCAACCGCTTCTATCTCTGCACCCAAAACGTGGACGACCTGCATGAGCGCGCCGGCTCGCAGCGCATCCATCACATGCACGGAAGCCTCTTCCAATCGCGCTGCACGCGATGCAACCTGCCGTTCCCGGATAGAGCACTGTATGAGACTGCTGCCAGCCTTCCCGCGTGCCGGGAGTGCGGCGCGCCCGTCCGGCCGAACATCGTCTGGTTCGGCGAAATCCCGCTCGACATGGAAAGCATCTACCGCGAACTCGGCCGCGCCACTCTGCTATTGGTTGTAGGCACTTCGGGTTCCGTTTATCCTGCCGCGGGATTCGTGCATGCCGCCAGCCAGCGGGGCATACGCACCTTCTACGTCGGCCCTGAAGAGCCGCTCAATGCCGGCGCGTTCGACGAGATTGTTTTGGGACCTGCCGCAGAGGTGCTGCCGAGGCAGCTTGAGAATGAGGACAGCTAAGAAGCGGCCAGTGAAGCTTATGGCCGACAAGTTCGTCTGAGAGGAGCGAATCCATTACATTTCTCAAGTTGCCGGACTATGGGATCCATAGCTATTGCTGGAGCCCCTGCCCGGCTGTGACGCCGTTTGAGCTAACACATCTACAGCATCAACTGTCCACCATTTACCTCGATCGATTGACCCACGACATAACTAGCTGCATCAGACGCGAGAAATGCGATCACCTTGGCACACTCGATCGGGGCACCGACCCTTCCTAGCGGGATGGCTTTCACGAAATTGCTCATCATCTCCGGCGTGGAAAATGTTTCGTGAAACGGCGTATCGATTACCCCCGGAGAAACGCAGTTGACCCGAATACTATAGGGCGCCAATTCCTTCGCCAGCGACTTCGTAAATACCATGAGTCCTCCCTTCGCCACAGCGTAGGGGCCAGCGCCGAGGCCTCCGCCGTTTCTTCCCGCAATCGAGCCAATATTGACGATGCTTCCACTCTTGCGTTCAATCATGGACGCAGCCACAGCCTGTGAACAGAGAACTGCGCTTTTCAGGTTGAGATCCATAACCGCATCCCAACGCTCTTCGCTCAGCCTGAGGATTGGAAGACGCTCCAACAGCGATCCCGCATTGTTGACCAGAATGTCGATCGGCCCGAGCGCGCTGACTACTTGCCCGATCAGCGACTTGATCCCAGCCTCCTGGGCTACATCGGCATGGCAGATCACCGCCTCGCCACCTGCGGATAGGATTTGACTCTGGACGAGTTCCGCGCCCTTCCTATTGCGGTGATAACCGATGGCTACGCGCGCTCCTAACTCAGCAAGGAGAGTTGCTGTTGCAGCGCCAATGCCCGAGGAAGCACCTGTTACGAGTGCCACCCTTCCCGTTAGGTCCATATAGTTATGCATTTCGGTTTCCTCATGATCTGTGTGTCTTGTTCAACTATAGGTAATGCAGGCTGTCAAATAACGATCCTCGCAACTGTGGCACTGTTCGTGTTGGGAGGACCTATCCGCAGCATTGCCAGGGCGCGCTCTCGTATCGGGAACCATTCCGCAATGGCTTTTGCCGCTCCCAGCCAGGTACCGCCCTCGCCCAGCTCCAGGATAAAGCGCAGCCGCTCCAGGCTGATAAGTCCTCGCGCGAGCGCATGTGCCATGGAGGACAGCGACTATACGACGATAGATAGGACGAAGCCGAGCCTGGTCCCAATGCGGACATATAACCTCCCCGATATTCCCTGACTTAGCTGGTCTTTCTTGGATAGGGAGGGCGGCCATGGTTCATGGGAGCGCCTTCCACGGGTCCAACGCAGATACGATCTCCATTGTGTCTTTCAGTTTCGGGGCGAAGGGAACGAGACTGCGACCGTTTTGATCTCATACGGCCCGGTGGGGATGCTAAGTTCACGGCCATTTTGAGCCGGGGTAAGTGACTTCTCATGCTTTTCCATCAGGTTTGTCTCAGCCGCGCTGGCTGCCGCTTCTGCCAGGTGAAGCTTCACATCGGTGGCCTTCCCTTCGAATTCATAGAAACGGAAGACCAGATCGTCATTGTCTTCAGCCTTCTTCAACGCCGTGACGATTACGTTGTCTGGCTCGACAGCTGCAAAGGAACGCTTCTGCGGCCACGATCCAGCATGCGGCTGAACCTCAACCGGCAGCAATGGGTAATTGAGCTCGTAGCCCTGGCGCATGGTGCCGCCGCTCTTCCAGTCGCCGCTGTGCGGATAAAGGGCGTACGTGAACTCGTGGTAGCCCTGATCTGCAAAGCGGCCGTCGGGTGCGGGCATCTTCGGCGATCGGAGGAGCGATAGCCGGATTACGTTGCCCTTCGCATCGTATCCATACTTACTGGCATTAAGCAGGCTGATCCCCCCGCTCGCGTCTGAGATATCGCCCCATCGCTGGGCCGGCACTTCGAATTGCGCCTGCTCCGCGGGTGTATTCCGCGTGGTGGGCCGTTCGATGGTGCCGTAGGGAATTTCGAAGGTGGCTTTCGTAGCGTCGGCATTCACAGGGAAACCGACTTTGAGCAGAATGTGCTGTTCGTGCCAGTTCACCTTCATATGGACATCAACGCGAGGCACGTCCGCATGCACGATGACGTCGCGAACGAAGTCGGAGTTCTGGAATTTGTTCTTGATGCGCAGCACTACCCGCTCAGGACCGCTCTCGACGACTTTCACCTCCTCAGGATGGGTGAGGTCCCAGCTCTTTCCATCAAATTTAATCTCCCAGGCATCCTGGATTGGAGGAAGGTCGACAAAGGTCTGCAGCAGATTCCCGCAACCGCCGGGCGCCACTGTTTCCTTGTTGTCTGGCTTACTCACGAGGCTCGTCACACAGCCAGTCTGGGGATCAACCTTCATTCTTAAGAACTGGTTCTCGATGGTTGTGCCGTCGACCTTCAAGCTAATTTTAGAAGTCACAGGTGTCGCATGGGCCACGGGTACAACATGGATGACTGCGTAGCCAAGCGATGGCACTCCGTTCACCATGACCTGCAGCTTAGTGCGCAACGTGCCGGTATCGGTGGAGATGACCTGCGAAAGCAGCGGCTTGCCCGCAGCATCGACCGCTTCCAACTCGTGGCCAGGAGCAGGCGTATGGACTTCCACGGTGACCGGCTCTGTCCGTTCCCATGACAGGGGATTGAACACCACGAACGGAACGCCCGGGCCACTTGTATCAATCCGCGACGTGAGGTTGTCGAGGGAGCTGTCGAGAATCTTTCCACTCTCGAGGCTCGCTTCGTTCAGGTTGCGTAAAGCCTCAACGTAATTATTTCCTACGCCGGAGCCGGGCATGATGTCATGGAAGTCGTCGAACAAGACCTTCTTCCAGATGCCTTCAAACTCGGTGTTCGAATAGGGCTGCTTCGTGGTGAGAAAGGAAAGAGCGGCGAACTTCTCAGCGTTCTGCAGCTGTTCTTCATTGTGACGAATCTGCTTCTTCGTTTCCGACTGGGTCGTGTAGCATCCGCGGTGATCTTGCAGATACAGTTCGCTATTCCACACCGGCAATTTCAGATCACCGCTGCTGAGGGATTTCTCAACGTCATCGAAGAAGCTACGAGCCGTGCTGAACTCAGCCTTGGGAAATACGGTGGAGGGAGTCTCAAGGCGTACTGCCTCATCCAACTCCTGGCGAGTGGGACCACCGCCGTGATCGCCGACGCCGTAGAGTTGCATGATTTCCGGAAAGTGAGTTGATGGCACATAGACAGCGATATCATTCGCAAGTCCCACGGGTTCCGTCGTGCCGTTGTACGTGTGAGGAAAGTAAGTGAGTACTTTACTGCCGTCCGGAGACTGCCACCAGAAGAGCTTGTAAGGAAAGACAGTGGTATCGTTCCACGACAGCTTCTGCGTGACGAAAGTATCAAACCCCGACTTCTTGTATAGCTGCGGAAGCTGCCAGGTATAGCCGAAGGTATCAGGGTTCCATCCTACATTGACGTCCACTCCGAAGTTTTTCTGGAAATATCGCTTCCCTACCAGTATCTGGCGGACCATCGACTCACCGTCCGGCATATTGAGGTCAGGCTCTACCCACATACCGCCGACGAGCTCCCACCGGCCCTCCTTCACGCGTTTCTGTATTTCCTGGAACTCGGCGGGATACTTGTCCTGCAGCCACTCGTAATCCTGAACGCTTGATTGCGTATACGTGAAGTGCGGGTATTCATTCATGAGCTGCAGCGCGGTGGCAAATGTGTCACGAACTACTTCCACTGTTTCGGTCCAAGGCCAGAGCCATGCCATATCGATATGCGCGTTGCCTACCAAGCGGACTGTAAACTGCTTCAACCACGCGTTGAGCGGCTGCAGGTCGCTGTTCGCAGAATCCAACGAGTGCGTAAAGGCCGTCTGGTCCCCCTTATCGAGTGCTGCAAAATCGATATCCTTGACTGCTTTGTCGAGTTGCTTCTCGCGCTCCTCTTTGCCATCCGGAAAGCCGCTGATGACGGCCTCGGCGGTTTGAATCTCGCTTCGCAGTTCGCCGGGGTCGGGCTGGCCGGGATAGTCAACGATGATCCGCGCGCCGAGAAATCTGCCTTGCTCCTCGTGGAAGGGAACCTTGATGGCGATCTGGATCTTCCGGCCTGCCACTGCTTTGTTCGTGATCAGAATTGGATCCAGCGTGCGGCCATCTCCCTGTGCGACAAGACCGCCATTCAAGAATACGCGTCCATCTTTGGAGAAACGTACTGCCACCTTTAATCTGGCTCCGCTAATATCTTTTCCCCCGACAGTTGACGGAACTTCGAAGGTAGTCCGATACCAGGCCTGGTCGGGACCGGGGCCCAAGTCACTCACGCGTCGTTCAGAGTAGGTCAGGGTCGTGGTCTGCCAGGCAGAATCATCTAGGGAGGGATCTTCGCCGTGAGAAATGTCTGCGTCGTGATATCGCCAGGTCGAAATCGGCAATGCAGTCATGGCTTGCAGGCGGGCTATTTCCGACGGATATTTTTCCTGCCATTGCTGACGAAGATCTCCGTGATGCTGTGCCAGCAGATTTGTGCAAAGGAAGATACTGCTAAGGGCAGCCCCCGCAAAGCGGCATTTAAGGTTATGCATGGCGCAATTCAATTCTTTTCTCCTGAGTAGGCAGCTGTTTGAATGTGAGCGACCGGAGTGCATGGTGGCGCGGGTCACGAGTGAGCGAGTTTGCCGGTCGCGTCTTCTATGCAACCGCATGACTCGCGGATATGAAACGTGGTCGAAAGAACGACCTCCTGGCGGGGGAGCGCCTTCTTGCCCTGCATTCTTGTAAAAAGCAGCTCCGCAGCCCGGCGGCCAAGCTCCGCCGCGGGTTGGCGGACGACGGTGAGGCTCGGCGTGAGAATCTCAGCCAATTGAAAGTCGTCAAATGAAATGAGCGCAACATCGCTGCCGACATGCGTTCCAAGTTGGCGTAGCACCCTGAGAACGAGCATGGTGGTAATTCCGTTCAGTGTGAGAATTGCTTCCAGTTTTCCCGGCCCGCTCTTCAAGAGCCGCCGGATGGCTTCCGGGGTAAGGTCGTTTTCGTTCTCTACCAGATAAGTTTCCTTTTTGAGGTGAGCGCGTTTCATCGTGTCGATGTAGCCGGCGACTCTCTCCGACCCGGTATAGAGATGAGGTCGTGCGCCAATGGCGAGAATGCGACGATAACCGTGGGAGAGCAAGTGCTCCGTCGCCTCCCGCACCGCATCGCGGTTGGTCACGGTAATACTGTCGATGTTGGAGTGGCTGATGGGCCGATCAAAGGAGACGACCGGGATATTAGCGGCAACAAAGGACTCGACCGTGTTGTTGCGCCCGTCTGTGGGAGCAATGATTAAGCCATCCACCTGGCGACGGACGAGCGTTTCCAACTCCTCCCTTTCCAGCGCTTCCTCCCCACCCGAGCTTGTAAGCATCACTACGTGACCATTTTTTCTTGCCACTTCCTGAACCGCTTGCGCAGCCGAAGCGCTGAAAGGGTCGGCAAGGTTGGGAACAACCATGCCGATGGCCGCCGATCGTCTGCCTTTCAGACCGCGAGCAAGTTCATTTGGCCGATAGTCGAGCCTCGACATCACAGCGCGAACCCGCTTCGCTGTTGCCGGAGCAAGCCCGGGAGCTCCGTTCAACACTCGAGACGCAGTTTTCAGCGAAACACCGGCTTCGCGAGCGACATCCACCAGCGTGGGACCACTTGTCTTCTTAAGCATTCCTGTCTTCGTTCATAAAAGGAATTCTTCCAACGCTCGATTGCGGGACCCATTCACCTTCAAACCATCACCTTTGGATATTCGGAGATAGAATTACCCGCCGCTTTCACAGAAGGAGGGTAGTTCCGTCCTGGGGTTGTACAACTATCATCCACGCAGCAAAGACAAATAACCACAGCGAATATGCAATAAGAACAAGTCTCACCTTCGGACGCCAGGCAATGCTCGTGTATCAGGGCTCGGCTCCTCCATCTGCATCCGCCTTTCAACCCCGGAGGCACGCTCTCGCACCAGCAGATGATCAGAGGATCGGCCATATCGCCGCATTAGAACCTTGAGCCCATGTTCGCTCCCGATACTGATAGGGCTATATAAAGTCGACCAGCAACCACTAGGATCCCTATCCGACGCCGCACTTGACGACAACGTTGTCATTATAGAAAGTCAACGTTAATTCCTTGGCGATCTCCTTGTCAACCTGAAAAGTGCCCTCGTTCAGTCAACGATGAGTGGAGACAAAGAATTCAACCGATGTCTTCCTATGCCTTCTCAAAAACGTGATCGCTTTCCTTGGAGTGCAGCGCCAACCCGTAGCCGGTAAAGAACAAAGGGAGGCCGGAAAAAAAATTAACGCGATTGAGAGTTGACAAAGATTGAATGGGCGGGATAGGGTACTGTTCATTCTTATGACAACGTTGTCGTCAACTTGACAATTCATATGCATGTCCGCAGACAGGTCCGAATAACTCGCTGCAGGCGCGGCTTACGCGCCGGTCAGCAATAGCCTGATCGCAACGTCCGGTTATCCGTGGCAGAAAGCACTTGGCTATAACTCTAGTACGACTAGCCTCGGCATCTACAATTTCTACCTGGATTTTCAGCGGAACTATGCGCCGACCACTTGGGAGCGCCGACAGACATTTGTCCAAAGTTTTGTTTATACCTTGCCGTTGGGCAAAGGCCAGCACTTCGTGCAGTCTGGTATTCCCGCCTCAATTCTCGGAGGTTGGGAGGTAAGTGGGCTGCTGAGTGCAGATACAGGCACGCCGCTTCCCTTCACCGTCAGCAGTTCGCAGCTGAACGCGCCGGGCACGGCAGAGATCGCGCAGTGCTCAGATCTTAACGCGTGGTGACTCCATGACCTGCGGCGACGGAAGAGCGCAAAAGGATGCTGGCGAGGTTTGCTTCCAGTGCTTCGGGACAGTCCGTAGGTGCGTCTCTATATGGGTGTGCGCGCTGGCGACCGGAGCATCTGCCATACGAGCACGACACGACGAGCCGTCTGTTCAGTCCGAGAGGTTCATGGTGTGGATTGGAGTAAGCAATCGTGGCACAGCCCATGCAGATAAATGTGATCCGCATCGGTCTCGCTCGGAATTACTATTGCTGCCAGCCTCCGCCGAGTGCCCTATAAAGTTGCACAAGACTCTGGTACTCAGCGTCGCGTGCCTGGGCGAGTGTGAGTTCCGCGTCAAAGAGCGACCGTTGGCCGTCAAGTACTTCGAGATAGGTGGTGGTGCCGCCTCGGTAGCGCATGATGGAGAGGCGGACCGACTCCGCCAAGTCTCTTACAGTCTGCTCCTGGCGAACTCGCACCTGATGGGTTTTCTGATATCCGATCAGGCCATCGGACACATCTCCGAAGGCGTACTGAATGGCCTGCTTGTAAGCAATCAAAGCCTGCTTCTGCTGCGATTCAGCCAGATGCAGGTTCCCCCGAAGTGCACCCCCCGTGAAAATGGGCTGGCTCACTTGGGCGCCGTAAGACCAGATTCCGAGTTGCGAGCTCATCATGCTGGAGAATGCGCTGCTCCGTCCGAAGGCGCCGCCGCCGGAGCCGGTCAGCGAGATTTGTGGAAAGAACTCAGCCTTAGCGACGCCAATTTCGGCGTTCGCGGCAACGAGCAGTTGCTCGGCTTCGCGAATATCGGGCCGTCGCTCGAGCAGCGAGGAAGGCAGGCCTGGGGGCACGTCAGGAGGAAGCGCCTGACCTATGAGTGGCCGTCCACGCAGCACGCCTTGCGGGTAATTGCCGAGGAGAATGCTGATGGCATCTTCCTCCTGGCCAATCTGTCTCTCGAGATCCGGGATCGCCGCATTTGCGGTGTCGAGCACTTGCTGAGCCTGAAGCACATCTAGCTTTGTGGCGACGCCGTGGTCAAGTCTGAACGAAGTCAGCTTGACGGAATCTTCCTGTGTCGTCACCGTATCTCGCGTGATTTGGAGTTCGAGATCAAGCTGCAGAAGCGTGAAGTAGTCACTCGCCACGTCGCTTACCAGCGTTAATATCACCGTCTGCCGTGCATCCTCTGTTGCAAGGAGTTGGGCGCGTGACGCCTGGGTCGCGCGACGCAGCCTTCCGAATAAGTCCAACTGGAACGCTGCGTCGGCCGTGAGAGTTAGAAAATTGTACTTGGTTTGGAAGGTATTTTCTTGTCCACCATTGAAATTGCCGTTGCCCTGGATCTGCGGAAATAGACTGGAACGCGTGACGGCAAGCTGCGCGCGCGCTTGGATGATACGCTCCGTCGCAAGTTGCAAGTCGTAGTTTTGCTTCAGCGCTGTGCGAATGAGCGCTTGCAGTTGCGGATCCTGGAAGACTTGCCACCAGGGAAGATCGGCGTACGAAGCTGCCTGTGTCTTGGCCTGTGGGTTTCCTCCCAGATCGCGGTACGCAGTCGGAGTTTGCACGGCGGGCCTATGGTAGTTCGGGCCGACCATGCACCCGCTAATGAGACTGGATGCCAAGATAACGGAAATCAATGGCCGCAGCTTCTTCATCGGTAGCACCGCTCTGCCTCCTACTCGTCCTGAGTTCTCGTCCATGAGTTGGTCGCCCATGTCAGTCTCCCGGCGCCGGCTTTGCTGCCACTGCGGCAGGAGCGTGCTCCTTGCCGGCACCTGACCATTTCTCAACCAGATAGAAGATCGCCGGGATAAGAAAAATTCCGATCGCGCTCGCGGCGAGCATGCCGCCGATGACCGCAGTGCCCATAATTTGGCGGCCTACCGAACCGGCGCCGGTCGCAAGCCATAGCGGCACGCAGCCGAGAATGAACGCGAACGAGGTCATCAAGATCGGCCGCAGGCGAAGCCTGGCGCCTTCCAGCGCCGCATCCACCAGAGGCTTACCCTCTTCGTACTGTTCCTTGGCGAACTCGACGATCAGAATCGCGTTCTTGGCGGCCAGACCGATGAGCATCACTAACCCGATTTGCGAGTACACATCGCTCTCGATCTGAACCGTATAAGCCGGATAGAAGGCGCTGAGCACGGCCCGGCGCGCCCACAACACCGCAAAGGCGCCGAAGACCGCGACCGGCGTACTCAGCAACACGCTGAAAGGTAATGACCAGCTTTCATAGAGGGCCGCCAGGATTAGAAACACGAACAACAGCGAGAAGCCGAAGACCACCGAAGCCGGAATTCCTTGCCGTGCCTTCTGCTCTTGATAAGACATGCCCATATAATCAAAGCCCATTTCGCCAGGCATCGTCTGCTTGAAGACATCCTCCAGAGCCGCTGTCGCCTGATCGGAGCTATAGCCTGGCGCAGCGCCGCCGTTGATTTGCGCTGAGCGATACTCGTTGTAGCGCATCGTGAATTCCGGTCCGGAACGCGACTCGAACTTCGTCAGTGCGGTGAGCGGCACCATTTCCCCTTTATTGTTGCGGACGTAGAACTGGCCTACGTTGGTCAGATCCGACCGGTAAGGGGCTTCCGCTTCCACATACACCTGCCATGTACGGCCGAAATTGTTGTAGTAGTTGATGAACAGCCCGCCCATGAAAGCCTGAATGGCCTGGTAAACATCGCTGATGGCCACACCCTGCTTCAGAACCTTGTCCCGATCCACCTCCACGAATTGTTGCGGCGCGCTCGGTATGAACGTCGTGCTGAGCGGGCCAATTTCGGGGCGCTTGCGAGCCGCTGCCATGAACTTGTCCAGGTTGTCTGCCAGAAACTGGACGTCGCGTCCGGCGCGGTCTTCCAGCACGAATTGAAATCCGCCAGAAGTGCCGACTCCAGGGATGGCTGGCGGCGAGAAGCTGAAAACGATCCCTTGCGGAAGCTTGCTCAACTGCTGGTTCACGCGCGCCTTGATTTCCTGATACTGTTGCGCTCTGGTTTCGCGGTCACTCCATGGCTTCAGAGTGACGAAAAAGAAGCCGTTGTAACTTGTCTGGACAAAGCTAAGCAAGCTGAAGCCAAGAACGCTGGTCGTGTATTGGACGCCTGGGGTATTGGCGAGGATCTGCTCAACCTGTCTCCCCGCTGCGCTCGTGCGCTCCAGCGAAGTCGCATTCGGAAGCTGCATGTTGATGTAGAAATAGCCCTGGTCTTCATCGGGCAGGAAGCTGGATGGTAGCCGGCTGCCAAAGAAAAGTCCGGCAAGCCCGAAGACCGCAAGCAACCCTAGCGCCAGGGCGCTTTTTCGAATAAGCACGCCGGATAGACGGACGTAGCCGTGCGTGGTGCGTTCGAAGATGCGATTGAACCAGTCAAAGAACTTTCGCAGCGGCCCATGGCCTTCCTGCTTTGGCCGGAGCAGGAGTGAGGCCAGCGCGGGGCTCAGCGTGAGCGCGTTAAACGCCGAGAGAATCACGGAGATCGCGATGGTCACGGCGAATTGCTGGTAGAGCCGCCCTGTGATGCCGGGGATAAAGGCTGTGGGTACGAATACGGCAGACAGCACCAGGGCGATACCGACGACCGGGCCCGATAGCTCGTCCATTGCTTTTCGCGCTGCATCCTTGGGAGCAAGACCCTCCTCGATGTGGCGTTGTACGCCTTCGACGACGACAATGGCATCGTCCACCACCAGGCCGACGGCCAGCACCAACCCGAACATCGAAAGCGTATTGAGAGAGAAGCCGAAGAGCGGGAAGAGTAAAAAGGTGCCCACCAGCGAGACGGGCACGGCCACCATGGGGATCAGCGTAGCGCGCCAGTCTTGCAGGAAGAGGAAGACGACAAGGACGACCAGCACGATGGCGATCAAAAGAGTTTCGACGATCTCCTTCATGCCTTCTGTAACTGCTTTTGTCTGGTCAAGCGATATGGCGTAATCGATGTCGTGCGGGAAGCGCTGCTTCATCTGGGCCATCAGCTTTCGGACGCCTGCGGCCGTTTCGACCGCATTGGAACCGGGCAACTGGTAAACGGCGAGTACCGCGGCGGGCTCACCATTCAAGCGGCCGACAATGTTGTAAGCCTGCGCGCCCAGTTCGACCCGGGCGACGTCTTTCACTCGGACGATTCCGCCATCCGGAGTTTCACGGACGACGACGTTTCCAAATTGTTCCGGCGACGTCAGACGCCCTTGAGCGAGAACGGCGTAGGTGAATTGCTGGTCTGCGGGAGCCGGCTCGCCGCCCACCTGACCAGCCGGATTCACCGTGTTCTGCGCCTGGATGGCGTTGGCGATGTCCGTGACGGTGATGCCCAGTTTCGCCAACTGGTCAGGCTTTACCCAAAGCCTCATGGCATACTGGCCCGCGCCGAAAATCTGCGTCTGGCCGACACCGTACAAGCGTGCGACGGGATCATTGAGGTTGATGTAGGTATAGTTGGCCAGGAACGTCGCATCGTAGGTGCCGTGCGGCGAGGATACGGCGATCAGCATGAGGGGCGCGGTCGTTGACTTCTTGATGGTGACCCCATAGGCGTTAACTTCGGGCGGAAGCTGACCGACGGCCAGGTTCTCGCGTGATTGGGTGAGAAGCTGGTCTGTGTTGGGGTCCGTTTTGAGATCAAAATCAGCGAATATGGTCGTCTGCGTATTGGCCGTGGCGTTTAACGAATACATATAGGTCATGTTGTCCACGCCGTTGATCTGCTCCTCGATCGGCGTGTCCACGGCTTGCTCCAGGGCCAGCGCGTCCGCACCCGTGTACGTGGCCTGCAATCGGATCTCCGGCGGGGCGATGTTAGGAAACTGCGCTACGGGCAGGCTCGCGATGGTGACCGCGCCCACTATCACCATAAGAATCGCGATCACGATCGCCACGATCGGACGGTTGATGAAGAATTTTGACATATGGGTTACCTCCCCTCCGCCTCGGCGGCCTGATCGACGAACGGCTTGGGATTCACCTGCATACCGGCACGCACATGCTGTATGCCCTCGGCCACCACGTGGTCGCCGGGTTTCAGTCCTTTTTGAATAATCCACTGAGTGCCAAAGCGTTCGCCGACTTCCACCGGCTGAATGCTCACTTTGTTCTCGCTGTCCAGAAGGGCTACTTGATAGCTGCCTTGAAGTTCTGTAACCGCGCGTTGCGGGATTAGGAGCGCATCCTTTTGGATTCGCGTCGCTGCACGCACTTTGCCGTATCCGCCGGGACGCAGAATATTCCCCGGGTTGGGAAACAGCCCCGCGATCCGGATCGCGCCGGTGCTCTGATTCACTTCGCGGTCCGCGAAGTAGATTTCCCCTGCCTTTGGATAGGTCGTACCGTCAGCCAGGATCAGCGTGAGCGGCATCAGCTTCCTCTGCGCCTCCCGGCTGGCTAGGCTCGGGTATTGCCGGTTGAACGCAAGGTACTCCTGCTCGCTGACGGTAAAAAAGACCTTGATGGGTTCAACCGTCGAGACGGTTGTTACCGGAGGGCTGCTCGTGTCTACCAAGGCGCCGACCTGTAGCTGGGCTTGTCCGGCAATTCCACTTATCGGGGCGATAAGCCGGGTAAAACCGAGGTTGACCTTCGTCGTTTCGACGTTAGCCGCAGCCGTTTTGATTTGAGCCTTGGCGGTCTCCACGGTGGCTTTCGCCGCCAGGTTGTTCTGAGTGGCATTGTCGAGATCCTGCTGGCTCGCTGCCTGCTCCTTCGCCAGCGGAGTGTACCGCTCCACATCGAGCTGGGTGCGGACTTGAATAGCCTCGGCGTTAGCAAGCTGCGCGGTGGCCTGTGCAAGCTGTCCTTGGGCTTGGTCGAGAGCTGCCTGAAAGGGCCGCGGATCGATCTCGAAGAGGAGTTGACCCTTCCGGACGAACGCGCCCTCTTGGTAGGCTTGCCTGAGCAAGTAACCTGTGACTTGCGCCTTGACGGCGGCATTTTCGAACCCGTCCAATGTGCCGATCCATTCGCTATAAAGGGCTACATCCTTCTGTTCGACCTGCGCCACCATCACATCCGGAGGCCCACCCGTTCCCGCGCCTGACGAATGTTTCGGGCGCAGGACGCCAACGATCAGAGCGATGACGACTAAGCAAATGGCTCCGCCTATCCAAAGGTAGCGTTTCGTAATCGTGTTCATCGGAATTCCGTTCTGGCTCCCCAATGGCCACAGACTATATACCCATGAGGAGCTTCCAGCGAACGTTTATTATTTGGCCGGGCCAGAGCTTGGGACAGGTGCCAGTCTGCCCCAGCGCGAGTCCCAAAACTGCTGACCCCGGTTTCCCCATCCGGTTTGGCCAGACGTTGAAAACGTGGCCACCAGTTGTTGCGTGCTTGCCGCGAGAACCCTGCCCGCGGCCGGACTATAGGAGAAATTACCTCGAACACTCGCTCCGGCATTCAGCTGCAAGTGGATTACTGTCGGTTAGCCCGTTATCCGCCCCCAACGCGAGGGAGAGACTCCGTTGGGATTTCTAGGAAGCCCACCGGAGCGCCGAATGTTGATTGAAGCAGAACCACTCCCGGGTAGGTTCTCCTCCTCAACGGGTTCACCTACTTCAATCCACCTAGCTTGCTCACCTCATCGTTCATACCCATATCCGCCGTGAGTGTAACGGACAGCGAGCGCGAGAGGCGGCAACAACCGAGATAGACCCGGGCACGATTCTCCGGCAGAGCCAGTTTTCGGTGGGAGAAGCAGTGATCTTAGGCTTATAAGGAAGAGTGCGTCAACAAAGAAAGTATGCATTTCATCTATCGCAGAAATACGGAGCTTTGCATGCGCTTCCGAGCGAAAACGACATAACTCACGATTGGTCGGCAACTCTTACCCAATCCGATAACCTCAGAGTTGCCCGTCATCCGCCCAGAGTCTGCAGATTGGCCGGGCATCAAGCCCACGATGGGCTCTTGTCCAATGCGTTCGTGATTGGTTGCATGTTCATCCGCGCAGACAAGCCCGGCTGCAACTGATTGCACATTACAGGAATTATCTCAGCCACCACTGACGGCGGGGACGATCGAAATCTCAGATCCGGCGGAGATGGGACTCGCGAGCCCACCTGTATATCGGATATTTTCGTCCCCAATGAATATATTGATATGTTCCCGCACTTGTCCTTGCTCCGTTGCGATGCGATCTCGAACGCCCGGATAGAGTGCCCAGAGAGCCGACAACGCGTCGGCCAAAGTTGTGGGCGAGTGCTCGATCTCGACTGTACTGTGTCCTGCGGTAAATTCACGCAAAGCACCCGGAATGTGAAAAGTGACCGGCATGGATCGCCCTTTCGGTTAACTCGTCTTGCTTTTCGACAGAGATTTCGTTTGATGTGAATGCGCGGTCACAGCCTTAGGTAACGCTGGCCCTAAACCGCCAGAGGCGTCCTCGACGACTGCATTCCGTACGCAGACCACTGACGGCAACCCTTCGAGTATCTTTTGCCATGTCCTTCCTTCATCGCGCGAGCCAAAGAGCTGCCCGCTCCGTGTACCGAAGTAAATTCCGATTGGGTCGAATGAATCTGCTGTCATTGCATCACGCAGAATCGTTTCGTAAGCACGTTTTTGAGGCAAGCCACGCACGAGAGGCTCCCATGAGACACCAGCGTTCCGAGTTCGGTAGACTCGTAGCCTCCCGTCGCATGCGCAGCGAAACTCATCAGACTCAACCGGAACGATATACACGCAGTTGGGATTACTCGGGTGCATGATCATGGCGAAACCAAAATCCGACGGCACTCCGTTGGCAATGTCCAGCCAGTTTTCGGCACAGTTATCAGAGCGGTACAACCCCCAATGATTTTGCAGGAAGATACGTTCGGGACGACCGGGGTGAATCGCGATTTTGTGTACGCATTGCCCGAACTCGGGATATTTGTCAGGCATGTTCGTAGCGCGAATGCCCCGGTTTTGCGCGGTCCAGATACGTCCGCCATCGTTGGTCCGGTAAACACCGCCGGCTGAGATTGCCACGTACATACGCTGGTTGTCGGCGGGGTCGAGCAGAATGGTGTGCAAAGCCAGTCCGCCGTTTCCCGGCATCCAGCGAGGACGATGCGGATGATCGAACAGCCCACGCACTAGCGACCATGTCTCGCCCGCGTCGCTGGTTTCGAAAAGTGCGGCCGGCTCTACGCCGCAATAGAGCACGTTAGGTTCCTCGGGTCGGCCGAGCGCTATCTGCCAGATGTTCTTCAAGGAAACGCCGGTATCGGAGGGAAATCGAATGGGAGCCTGCTGCGGATTGGTCCAGCTCTTCCCGAAATCATCGCTGGATCGCAGTAGGGTGCCCCAATAACTCTGCGTCGAAGCCCATATGCGGTGTTGGCCGCGGCGGTCATCAAAGGCCATCGCGTAAACATTGTGCCCGTGGAAATAGGGACCACCGACCTCCCAACGACTGCGCTGGGCGTTCGAGCGAAGGATGAATGCTCCCTTTGTCGTTCCCACCAACAAAAGAAAGTCTCCCTTCCTGACATGAGCGTGTTGCACACTGTGCAAGACGGTAGTCCTGGGTGGGCTTAGATCGGTGCTAGGAGCAGAAACGATTGCACCAGACTGTACGGCTTCCAGAGCTGCCTGAACTTCACCGGCGCGTTGATAACGCTGTATTGGTTCCTTGACCAGGCAGCGTTGAATAATGGCCGATAGGCCGGGGGGCACGGGACGGCCAAGCGGTTTCGGGATTTCGTGCATGATAGCCGAGCTGATCTCGAAGCCAGTGCGTCCCTCAAATGGCAGGCGTCCGGAAGCCGCTTCATAGAGCACCACTCCAAGCGCCCATAAATCGCTGCGATTGTCGGCCGCGTCCCCACGCAGGATTTCTGGCGCCATGTACGGTAAAGTGCCCGTTATGCCGGATGCCTCGTCCTGTATGGTTGCAAACGAGCGGGTAGGACCCTCCAATATGCCGCTACCTACCTGTTTGGCTAAGCCGAAATCGAGGACCTTAACCAGACCGTCAGGAGTGACGACGATATTCGCCGTCTTCAGATCTCGGTGAACGATACCGTGGTCATGAGCGCGGGCAAGTGCGCTCGCAATCTGAACACCATATCGCAGGACTGACTCTGGCGCCAGTCCCGCATCTGCGATCATGTCGAGCAGAGACTTGCCCTGGACCAGTTCCATCACAATGTAGAGCTCGCCGTTAGTCTCGCCAACTTCGTGAATTGTGCAGATGTTGGGATGAGCGAGAGAAGAAGAAGCGCGCGCCTCGTGGAGTAGACGCCGGCTCGCCGATGGATCCAGACGAGCACCCTTCTTGACGACTTTCAAGGCCACGTCGCGGTGCAACACTTCATCATAAGCGCGATAGACAACCCCCATTCCTCCTTCCCCAATCTTCGCGATGACACGACAATGACCGAGCATCGGACCGATCACGCGGGGCTCCTTTACCGGCCCATACTAGGCTGCGCCTTGGACCTCCGTCAACGAAGCGGAGCAAGGGACCACCAATCGAGCCTTGAATGATCGCCGCGTGTTTAGATTTCCTCCAGGTGTGATTGGTCGGCGATACGGAAGTTGGCAGCCTGCCCAAACATGGGATGATAACTTCTGTGTTGCCCGTCATTGTTAGGAATCCCAGAGAATGTTATTCCGTGTTGCAGGCGAACTCAGTGAGTTGCTCATCCTCGTACCATGTTCATAGCAACGGTTTGGTTGTTAAACGATGGAGTTGAGAGGAGCGGACGATGCGTGTATTTGTGGCAGGGGCGAGCGGAGCAATTGGCGAACCGTTAATTGCGGAGTTGTTAAAGCAGGGACACTCTGTGGTGGGGATGACAACGAGCGAGGCGCGGGCGAAGAATCTGGAGGGCCAGGGAGCCGACGCGGTGATCGTGGACGCGCTCGATGCGGCGGCGGTTGAGGCTGCGCTGCGGAGGTCAAAGGCGGAAGTAGTGATCGATGAACTGACGTCGCTGCCGAAGGAGCAGAGCGATATGCCGAAGTATGCGGCGGGCGATAGGAAGTTAAGGATTGAGGGCGGAGGGAATTTGTTTCGTGCGGCGATTGCGAGCGGTGTGCGGCGGTATCTACAACAGTCGAGCGGATTCTTTTTGAAAGCAGCGGAAGGGGTGCTGGCGGACGAATCATCTCCGTTGGATGTAAACGCGAGCCCAGGTGTGGCGGCGGCTGCGCGGACGTATACGGATCTGGAGGCGCGGCTGTTCAGCTCCAATGCAATTGAGGGTACGGCACTGCGATATGGATTCTTCTATGGGCCGAAGACCTGGTACTACCCCGGCGAGGCGGCGGCTAACATGGTAATGCGGCAGCAGAATCCGGTGGTCGGTAAGGGCGAGGGCATGTCGTCGTTTGTGCATATCAACGATGCGGCGGTTGCAACGGTGGCAGCGCTGACGGCGGAGCCGGGCGTGTACAACCTGGTGGACGATGACCCTTCGCCACAGACCGTATGGCTGCCCGCGTTTGCGAAGTTCGTGGGTGCTCCAGTGCCCCCGCACATGAGCGAGTCGGAGATGACGGCAATTGCAGGGGAAGATGTGGTGTATTACGCGACGAAGCTGAGTGGGGCCTCGAATGCGAAGGCGAAGCGGGTTCTCGGGTGGAAACCGCGACGATTGGAGTGGCTGGAGGCGTAGGTGACCGTAGCAAATGCCAAAGGTCCTTCTGAGATATCGAGTGATACCGACAGGCTACTGCGTTATGCACGATTCGATCTTCTTTTACCGAGTTCCGAACGAGTGGTCGGCAAACCGGAAGTAATCACACGGCGAGGAGTCGGCCCGCATTTCGAAGTTCCCGAAAAACGGGGACCTCAGTAACTTACCCCTCGGGTGGATCTGGAGCTAATCTACTCAAAATCAGACTTTGCCTGTCCCGGAAACTTTCTAGATAGCTGGTTCCGAGTAAGAGACGAACAACACGTCGCGTGGATTCGGGCGGAGTGGAAGTCGCTCGCCGAGGCAGGTACATTCAAGGATGTTCCAGGGGAGGAACTCATGAGTCAATTCACGCGAAGAGGATTTGTCGGATCCCTTTCGGGGGTAGCAGCCGCAACGGTGCTCGGCGCTCAGCAGGGGGGCAGCACGGTGGGCGCTGAAAGGCGGCCGGGCAAGGCATCGATCAAAATCACAGACCTCAAATGCGCCATCATCGGGCGCAACCCGGTGGTTCGCATTGTCACCGATCAGGGCATTTCCGGATATGGTCAAGCTGAGTCTGCCAAGCCGTATCTCAAGCCTATGGTGCTGTTCTATAAAGACTATCTTCTGGGTGAAGACCCCACTGACGTGGCAAGCGTGATGCTGAAGATTCGCCGGATGGGTGCGTTCAAGCCTTGGGGCGCAGCGGTCAGCGCAATCGAGATCGCTCTCTGGGACATCGCGGGGCAAGTGGCCGGATTACCGGTGTATAAGTTGCTGGGCGGAAAGCTCCGCGACCGCGTCCGCATCTACAACGGCGGCGTCCGCTTCCCCATGAAGGGTTATATGCCAGAGGACTTCGCCGAGGTCATGCAGAAGATGAAGGAAGCCAAAGAGGGCTTCACGCTGATCAAACAGCAATTCGCCTTTCACGTCCCGGCGATGATGACCGCCATCCCGGACGCCTGGTACGGCGAACCACGGAAAGGACCGCCGCATCCCGATTACGGCATGCTGACGGAACGTGGCTTTGAGCATTTCGTCGCCTGTGCCGAAGCCATGAAGAAGGTTTGCGGCAATGAGGTCGGCCTCGCCCTGGACTGTGGACCGGGCTGGACCCCGAAGGACGCGATTCGGTTTGCGCGAGCGGTCGAGCCGCTTCACATCACATGGCTCGAAGACATGATCGCAGGCGACTACTCGCCTTACCCTAACGCCCAGGTTTTCAAGCAGGTTAAAGAGAGCACGACGACCCCGATTCACACCGGAGAACAGATTTACCTCCGGGAGAACTACAAGGACCTGATCGAGACTCAGGCTGTCGATGTGATCGGCCCCGACCCGGAGGATGTGGGCGGGCTTGCAGAGCTGAAGTGGATCGCCGAATACGCCAATCTCCACGGCATTCTGGTTGCTCCCCACGGAATCTACGACGGGCTGATCGGACTGGCCGCGCATGTGCATCTGGCAGCCACCCTGCCGCAGAACTACATCGCATTCGAGTGTCCGGTGGGCCAGCCTGACTGGTGGTATGACATCGTCGAAGGGCTGCCGAACCCGGTCGTCAAAAAAGGCTTTATCGATGTTTGGGGACGCACCGGGCCTCGGTGTGACCTTCAACGTCCGGGCAGCCAAAGCGCACCTGTCTGAGGAGGATCGTACTTTCTTCGACTGAGGCAGGATCCACGCCGGCGCGGAATATTTGCACTTCAGCGGGTTTCGGCCTTAGGTCGCCAGACCGAAGCCCACCGAGTCTGAGCCTGCAATACCAAGTCCCGGAAAAACGGGGTTTTGAGTAAGTTCGCTTTCCTCAGAGAACGCAAAAAGTGTGTTCGTAGATACATGCTTCAGTATGGATCAGGCAGCGGGCTTGAGTATGGCGCGATAGAGGGTGGATCGAGCAATGCCGAAGCGGGCCCGCGATTTCGATGACTGGGATATCAGCAGTTTTGAGCAGGGCACGGATGGTCTTAATCTCTTTGTGGGAGAGCTTCGCGGGGCGGCCTCCTTTTACGGTGCGACAGAGCTTTCTCGGTAGAGGTGAAGCCGCTCTCACCGGAGCCGGCGGACAAAGTGGAGATCGAGCCCAGATAAAGGAGCGCCGACCTCGTGCATAGCACCGCCTATGGCGAGTGACCCGAGATCAATCGCGACTAAGCCAGTGCTGTTGATCAACTCGATCACTAGCTGTTTGGCTTCGGTGTCGTCGCCGGATGTGAAGATGACGGTACGCGGTTTGTTCGGCGAAAAGTCCTGTATCCAGTCCATTGGCATGTTGCTGATCGATTTAACAAGCCTTGCGCCAACTGCTGACGCGACATCTGCGTCACGTAATCATTATTTTGCTCTGGCCGCGGTGTAGCGACCAGGTTGCGGCACTGGAAGGGATGTGGATCCACTAGTCCCTGAGAGCAACCGGTCAATGTGATCCGGTGGAAGCCTCCTGCTCAACGCCAACTACTGCAATTCAGGCCGCGGCTCAAGCGAATCCAATGCTCTTGACCCCATTGCTGTTTTCGAGATAACTGTGAATGAAATTCACCTCACACGCAGACGATTTCGCGAAGCATAAAGCAAGTATTGGCAGCCGTCCCAACAACCGAACTTACACAACGGCAGCGATCATTCGATAGGGCTGGCAGCCGTAAAAGCAGAGCAGCAGGGCTTGCCTACGGGCTGGAACTCCATGATCTCGGCGCGTGTGCCGTCAGGACTGAAGAGGTTGTACTGCCACTTTCCGTCGCGGCCGATCTTGGGTCCGCTTGTTCTCTCGGGAATTCGATCGCCGGAATACAGAATCTCCGCTGTCTTCTTCATATCGTGTACACCGAGAGAAAAATGATCCATCCCGCCAAGCCGATCGGCGGTCATATCCGCGGGAATGCCTGTGGTCTCCGGACCGGTTACGAGCATGTACTCCAACCAATCCGTGCCGTCCGGAACCTGCTGAGAGACCCAACTGGTCATGCCTTCTTTGGCGCCGCCGTACCAGTACGGCCTGAATCCCAGTACGGTGCGATAGAAAGCATCCTCCGCGGAACGGCTGTGAACCATGAAGCCAACATGAATGATGTGATGGCTGAGCGGGTCTAGCGGAACCTGAGGGGGCGTCGCCGGCACTTGTACGAACTGCACTTTGTTGCCTTCGGGATCTTTCACGTCGAACCATCGGCTTCCATCCGATCCACTTTGTACCGAAGCGGGCGCCGTAATCCCATGTGCCGCCAAGTATCGCCTTAAGTTATCAGCTTCACTGGTCACGAATGCTACATGATCGAGCCGGTTGATCGAAGTGTAGCCTTGAGGCAGTGGGAGCACTTCAACGAACTGGGTTGGACTGAAATAGTAGCGCACACCCTGGACATTCTCAGGATCCGCACCCTTGAACGCGCCAAGATCATGCACATAAAAGCTTTCGCTCTTGCCGGGATCCGCAGTGTAAACGCTTAGATGTGAGATCCCCGTGATGGACGGTCTGGCATCCGAAGCCTGTCCGTTTGCGGACAGGACGGAAGAGAGCAGGAAAACAGCAAGCGCCGCGAGTGGCAACCTCTTCATTTCAGCTTCTCCTGAAAATGTCTTTTTTAACGGCGCCCTTGGGCGAGCGCGAGAATTGTAGGAGACGAAGAAGCCCCCGTCAATCATTTATTCAGTTTTGTCCCCTTCTTCGTATCCATATCACCACCCGGGAACTGGTTGCAAATTCATTGACACGCCTACCCTCCGTCATGTTGAATTGTGGCTCAATTGCAGCACAGAACCACTTTTGGAGGCGATCAATGCGAGTCTATGTCACCAAATTGAATTGTTGGGACCGGGCGCTCGCGAAGCTAAGAACAGGATCAGCTTTCCTGTCCTGCTTGGTTATATTTCTGTGTATGGTCCATCTTTCCTCACTGGGCCAGACCACCACCGGCACTATTTCCGGGACAATCACAGATCCCACGGGCGGAGCGATCTCGAACGCAAAGGCCACGGTAACCAGCGTACAGACCGGCATCTCACAAACGGTCCAGAGCAACGCCTCAGGAAACTACGTTTTCCCAGCTCTGGCCGTCGGCGACTACACTCTTACGGTCGAAGCGCAGGGTTTTGGCGCTACGACCGAGAATGGCTTGCATCTGGATGCCAACCAGAACCTCACCAGCGACATTCAGCTACAGGTCGGCGCCGCAACGCAACGGGTTGAAGTCACTGCCGCGGCTGCCGTGGTCGAATTGCGGGAATCCCAACTGAGCACGACCATTGAACGCAAGCAGATATCGGATCTTCCCTTGAACGGCCGCTCCGCAGTCAGCTTAGTACAACTTGTCCCAGGGGTTACGACCTTCGTGCCCTCGGCTACGATCGGAGATACCGCCGGCAACAAGTTCAGCCTCAACGGGAACCGCACCAACGAGAATTCCTATTATCTTGACGGCGCCTATGACACCTCGTTTATGAGCCAAGGAGGAAATGTCTTCCCCAACCCCGACGCCCTCCAGGAATTCCGGGTCCTCACCAATAACTTCGACGCGGAGTTTGGGCGCTATCCCGGCGGCGTGGTCAATGCGATCACTCGTTCCGGAAGCAATGAGTTTCACGGTCTGGCATACGACTACTTTAGAAATGGCGCACTGAACCTGAAGAACTATTTTGCGACCCGTGTTACCCCTCTGGTTCAGAACCAGTTCGGCGGAACATTTGGCGGCCCGATTATTCGTGACAAAGCGTTTTTTTTCGGCGCCTATGAGGGACTGCGCATCTCCACACCGACACAAATTCTTTCGACAGCGGTCAACCTTCCCACTCCAGCCGAAGCCAGGGGCGATTTCTCGGCGCTTCCTGCCAGCAAACAGCCCAAGGTGAGTTGTAACGGTGTAGCCGGTGTCATCTGTCCCAACCTGCTTGATCCGGTTGCGCAGAATTTGTTGAAGTTTGTCCCCCTGGCAAGCGCCAGCGGTGTCTCTCCCGAGCAGGATGCTCATGGCAGCACTACGGCTAATCAGTATCTCGCGCGCTTTGACTATCAGCTGAATCCCAAACATCAGTTTGGGGGTGCGTTCTTCCAGTCCCGTGGTACGGTCATCAACCCCGGCCTGGATGGGAACCAGGTCCTCAGTTACAGCACCGCCCGGCAGCTGAATACGACGACTAACATAATTCTGAGCGATACCTGGACGATCTCCCCGACAAAGTTAAATATCGTCAGAGTGTTCTATACCGTAGACCACACCCAGACGCAGCAAGTCGTACCGCCTACAACATGGAAAAACCTAGGTAGCACGATCAATGATGGATATCCTCAGTCCACATCACCTGTGATTTCCATCACGGGTTATTATCAGCAAGGATTGGCTGCGGCCGGCATCACCAACAACAACATGCAGACTCTTGGCCTCGAAGATACATTTAACTGGACTCTCGGGAACCATCAGACTAAGGCCGGCGGGTCATTCTTCTTCAACCAATACAGAGAAGACGGTGTCTACTATGGCTCCGGTCTGGCCACCTTCTCAGGCAGCTTTACCGGCAACGCACTTGCGGATTTTCTGGAGGGGCGAGCTGCTTCTCTCCGCCAGAACAGCGGCGTTTATCACAGGTTTCATCAACCCGACCCGGCTCTATTCTTTCAGGATGACTGGAGAATGACACACAAGCTGACGGTCAATCTTGGGATTCGCTGGGAAGCATACGCCGCTTTTGTGGGAGGGAATACAGAGGGCACATTTAAGGCTGGTGTACAGTCCAAACGCTTTCCCACAGCTCCGCTGGGTTTGCTCACCGCCGGAGATCCGGGAGTGCCCGATGGTATTGTTCCGACCAAGTGGGATTACTTCGCTCCCCGCCTTGGATTCGCCTATGACGCCTTTGGCAACGGCACCACCGCGGTCCGAGGTGGCTTCGGCTTGTTCTATGCGACCAGAGGCGCGAGTCAATTCGACAATACCGAGCAACAGCCGTTTGTGCTTGACAATACCATCAACGGTACTCCGAACCTTGTCACGCCGTATTCCGTCCCTCCCTATAACGGTGTGGATCCCTTCCCATATAACTCCAATTTGAACAATCCCGTGTTCTATTCCGGCGCAACCATCTCAGGCGTAGAGCCGAATGCCGGATATCCATACGTGATGGAATATAACCTGACTCTCGAGCAACAGCTTGGCAAGAGCTGGGGAGCGCGCATGGCATACGTGGGCAGCCAATCGCGCAAATTCTTTATCTCGCGCGATATCAATGAGCCCGTCTATGTTCCTGGCGCTCCCGTCACGTCCGCCGGTATTAACGCTCGCCGCCCTTATCAGCCGACTCCCTCCACATACGAATTCAGCCAGATCGTGCAGAACTCCGATGCCAATAATGCCAACTACAATGCTCTCCAGCTCACGCTGACTCGCAGATTTGAGCATGGTTTCTCATTATTGGCAAGTTATGTCTGGTCGAAGTCAATGGACATCAGCTCGATCGATCCCGCTAACATCACCCTCACGCTCTCAGACCAGACTTATCTGAAGCGGGATTACGCGCGGTCCGACTACAATATCCCCCAAGTCTTCTTCGCTTCCTACATCTGGGCGATCCCGGGCACAAAGCGCTTCGGCTTCCTCGGCAGTGAAGTTTTGAGCGGCTGGCAAGTGAATGGAATCACCACTCTGCGAACGGGTGTGCCCTATAACGTTCTTTCCGGCATCGATTCCAATCTTGACGGCATTGCCACAGATAGGCCAAATCTTACCGGCAGTCCCGTCCTTCCTGGCAGCCGCAGCAGAACACAGAAAATCGCTGAGTTTTTTAATACGGCTGCGTTTTCGCAAGTTCCCGCCCGTGTCCCATATGGAAACGTGCAGAGAAATGTTGCGATCGGACCCGGATTCATCAACACGGATCTGTCCGGCTTTAAGAATTTCTCGGTTTGGAGAGAGTCCAGTCTGCAGTTCCGTGCGGAATTCTTCAATCTCTTTAACAACGTCAATCTTGCTAATCCGAATACTACAGAGACGAGCCCGTCGTTCGGGAAGATCAGCGCTCTGTATACCAACTATTCGCCGCGAGTCATACAGTTTGCGCTGAAGCTCTTCTTCTGAGTGACGACGAGAACAGAGCTGGGTGCTCCAGGTTAGCTTCGCGAACCTGGAGCACCCGGATCGCACATACCTACAAACCTAGAATTTGCTGTTCCAGTATGCCTGCTGACCGATGTATCGATCGTCCGGAAGATACTTCAGCAGGGCGCGGCGAACCTCCAGCGGATTCATCGTGCCCTCTTGCGTCGAGTACAGGATTTTGCCGCCAGTACCGATAATCGCGGTGTAGGGAACGGCGCCTTTCCAATCCGGGCCAACAGCAGCGGCTGCCTCAGCCGAATCGTTGCTGTTGAAAAGCAGATTCCGATTGAATGCATGTTGCTTTTGCAAAAACGCGAGAACGAATTTCTTTTCGTCGGGGCTGTTGATACTCACCGTGACGAACTCCACCTGACGGTCGCCGTACATGCGGACCATCTTTTCTATCTCCGGGAACTCTTGCGTGCACGGGGCGCACCAGGTGGCCCAGAAGTTGACAAAGAGAAGCTTGTCTGTGCCCTGGTTCTTAATCAGCGTCTTGAGTTGCGCCGGCGTCACCATATCGACAGTGACGGGCTTTGCATTGTTCGCCACGTCCTCTGCGTTCACACTGGCCTCTTTGAAAGCCCACTTCGTAGAGCAACCCATTGCAGGGGTGGTCTTCACGGCGACTTCTTTCCCGGCAAGAAGAGCATTTAGGGCGTCCCTGGCCTCGTGCTTGCTCGCAAACGCCTCGCGCGGATTGCTGTCGATGCGTCCTTCATAGCGCAGGATTCGCTGCCGATCGAAGATGAAGATGTGAGGCGTAGCCGTAGGGCCATATTTTCGCGTGACAGCTTGCGTGGCGCCATCGTACAGATAAGGGTAATTGAGTCCACGATAGGCAGCCCGAGATTTCATGTCGTCAAAAGAGTCGCCTACATCTGTAAAGCCAAGCTCGCTGTATTTCTCCGCTTTGTCATCGTTGCCCATGATCACAACGAATGCCACACCGCGATTCTGATAATCGGCGACGAGTTGCTTGATTCGCTTCTCGTACATCTGCGCTACAGGGCAGTGATTACAGGTGAAGACGATCGCAAGGATTTTGGCCGAGTTGTAGTCTTTGAGGCTGTGCGTCTTACCGTCGATTCCCGGCAGGGTAAAGTCTGGCGCATGGGAGCCGATGGGCAGCACCGGATAACCAGTTATCGCCGGAGGAGCATGGTCTCCGGAGTCGTGGCGCGGTTGTTGCCCTTGGCCTGCCGGGCACATAAGCAAAGCAAGTCCGAGAGCTGACAGGATCAATCTAAGTGATCCAATCGAGCGAGCAGGTTCTCCACATTTGGCGGCGGGGTTGATGGTAGAGTGTGTCGCGGGCATTCGTTCCACCTCTGAAAAAAGGATACATTAGTTCTGTCAGTGTGTTATTGGCAAGGTAAATCTTCCACATGCAAGCGATGGGAATTTAGTGAACCTGGCCTGCCGAGTTCTCAAGAACCACATCGGAGAATAGGCCTGTGTCCACCGTCGCCGGGTAGTGCGGGCAAAACCCGATCCCAACGTAAAACGGCCCGTTTATGTGCAGATGAATCGGAGGACCGAACTGGTGCATCGGCTCGCCCTTTACGCTGATGAACAATGCGAAGTCGTCCCCGTGCTTTTCGATTCCGATGCGCTGGGGCATAACACCGGGAAGCAAGCTGCCTGCGATGCGATACTGCATATCTTTGATCATTCCATTTTTCTCGAAACGCGCCGCCAGATGGACCATGCCTGTGCCGTGTTCGGCTACCATGACCTCCTGAGAATTGTCATCGAGGTCCTGCCGAATCATCAACACGACTTTTCGATCATGAGGAGGTTGGGGGACTGGAAAGCTTACGGTCGCGGCGAGTGAGACATCCCCTGAAATCTTCTTCCACAAATAACGGAATTCGTCGCGCGTATACCAGATGTTGTAGCCGGCGGAGTTGATGGTGTACTGGCTGGACTTGGGATCGTAACTCGCACTGCCCGGCACCAGAGCGCTTCCAATATCAGACTGGCCCTCGAAAATGCCGATCGGCGTATCGAAGTTTTTGCTGGGCCTATGGAAGTCTGCCGGCGGGGGATATTGCTTGTGCGTAGGAGAGCTAGGCAGCGCCCAATCGGGGACCTCAGGTGTAGTTGTCGGCTGAGCGGGTGCTGTCTGATCAGGAGTTGTTTGTGCGCTTAGCCAAGGCGCGGGGATCCACAACATTGCGGCCAGTAACGATGCCACAGGTAGATATTTGAGCGCGAATCGGAGACCATAAATTACCATGGCGAACAAATTAGCAGATTAAGTCCAAGTCATTCCACCTATTCCTCTCTCCTAACGAAGCTCCTTCATTCTCGCGTCCCACGCCTCCGCTATGGCATGATCCGGAAAGAGCACAGCTAGAATGACCTACAAATGGGATGATCCCGCTTTAGCAGTGATTCCCGAATCCCCAGAAGCCAATTGCTTATTCGCTCTATTTGCTGCATTTCACCGGGGTTTTGCGAGGCTGCGCGGCACAGTCGGGGGCAGGGGTAGCCGCGGAGAGATGATCGCTCTTGTCAGCGAAGATTGGTGACGTAAAGGGCTAAAGTGTTGCTTTTGAGATTATTTGGGTTGTGGCGCACATTTGGTGATACTGCTCAATTTCGACGGGAGCCGCTATTCTGTTGGCGATTTCAGGAACTTTAGGAGGGCGCCGGATCACTGCTCCGGCGCCTAGTGGTGAAGTTTGTCTCTTTTCTGTCCTTTTCAGTTCCCTTTCACCAAATGTGCGCCAGAACCCAAATAGCTCTCAAAACAACGCCTAACCTGACTAGCGAAGAGCAAGCATATGTATAGGGTCAGAGAGCGGAGAAATCATCGGGGATGATAGTGGAAGATGGGTGAAAGGGCGGTAGAAATGGCCCGTCATACCGTTGCCGGATCCATTGTATGAGCGGAGCGGAAATCACATCCGTGCCGCTAGGAAACAGACGATCTTCGCCGGACCCAAGTAAATACCGGGGTTCGAGGCTGGCGTGCTCGCCAGCAATCGCGCGGTTCGGTTGATCGCGATCGTGGCTTCCCTGCCAAATCACGTGAGTTGATGCAAAATTGCCAGAGATATCCCCTATAATGGCCAGTTCACGCAAAACCTTCTGTTGACAACAATTGAGAGCTACTTCCGACCCTAACATCCGACAGTTGGAACCGGATAGCCCAGTGGCCGCGTCAGCTTGATGCCGTACGTTCTGCCGCGTATACGGCACCAGGCGGATCTAAATGTGTGCCTCGGCTCTAAAGACTCGCCCAGCCCGATATTCGGTGCGCGCCGACCGCGCCGTTGCGTTGAAGTCGGATTATTGTTGAGGGAGATCCAGGGGCACCACTTCAAGCGTGGCGAGTAGTACTGATCTACTTGGGAGTACTTGATTCTAGGACAGGCATTTTCGGAGAAAGTATGGGAAAATTGACGCGTCGGGTCAGTCGGCGTGAATTTATGATCGGATCGGCGGCTTTGGCTGCTGTGGGAGCGAGTTTACCGATGCAGGCCAGCACCCAGTTGGTTGTCTCGTCAGAGGGCGTGGAGGAGTTCAAGATTTACCAGCAACGCCGCCGGTGGGAGCTTTGGAACCTACTGGGCGATTTGCCTTGGGACCACAAGGCCGCGTTGCCGCGTCTGATCCGTACAGAGAAGCATAAAGGGTACACTCTTGAGCGGCTAATTCTCGACCTCAACGGAATAGAACCCGTTCCGGCGCTGTTGCTTATTCCCGACCGGCGGCAGGACCGGGCGCCGGGCCTGCTCTTCATTCACTGGCACGCCGGCCAGTACGACCTGGGGAAAGAGCAATTGCTGCGCGGCACAAGTGTGCAGCCGGCTTACGCGCCTGTCTGCGCGGAAAAAGGCCTGGTGACACTCGCCATTGATAGCTGGTGCTTCGGCGAACGTAAGCAGGAACCAGATGGACATCAAGGTGAAGAAGACACTTTTAAACTGATGCTGTGGCGAGGTCGAGTGCTCTGGGGAATGATGATGTTTGATGAGTTTCGCGCCCTCACTTATCTCGCGAGCCGTCCGGAAGTGGATACGGCGCGGCTGGGTGCCTTCGGCATGTCCATGGGGGCCACGAAGGCTTGGTGGCTGGCTGGCCTCGATCCGCGCGTGCGAGTTGCGATGGACGTTTGCTGCCTGACAGATTATGAATCGCTCATCGAGGCGCACGGCTTGAGGGGGCATGGTGTCTACTATTTTGTTCCTGCGTTGCTGAAACACTTCGACACATTTCAGATTAATGAATTGATGGTGCCGCGTGCGCACCTAAGCGTGAACGGGCGCAACGACCCGCTCACCCCACCCCCAGGCGTCGAGAAGGTTCGCGACAAGCTGCTGCCTCTATACCGGACTTATGGACGAGCCCAAGATTGTAAGATCGAGCTCTTTGACTGCGCTCACCAGGAATTACCGGAGATGCGGCGGCAGATTCTCGCATGGATGGATCAATACCTGATTGCATCCGGAAGCGTAGAGCGCAAGGCCAGCTATGAGTAGCAACCCGGTGGTTTGCCCCGCGCGAACCCAACTTCGCGAAACTCACGAGAATTGAGCACATCAATCCGCACGTATTTCAACGTCCCGCGCGTTCGGAGGTGTCTTTGATTTTGGCATTCTGAACTGGCCCACTATGGCGGTTTAAGTTGGCCCACCCTGGGCAGAGCGAACTTCTAGTCTGGACATGAGCGGAAGCTGATGTGCGGAGGGAAGTTGGACTGGAGAGCCAAGGTGGAGTTATACGAGCAAATCCGCAGAGAGTATGAGTTTGGAGCGGGCACGATCCAGGGCGTAGCGCGGAAGTTGGGCGTTCATCGGCGCATGGTGCGGGAAGCGATCCAGAGCGCGATGCCGGCACGGCGGAAGAAGACAGAGCGGCCGCATTTGAAGATGGCTCCAGCGGTGGCGTTGATCGAAGCGATTTTAGAGTCGGACCGCAAGGCGCCGCGAAAGCAGCGGCACACGGCGCGGCGCATTTACGATCGCATCCGCGCCGAGATTCCGGGCTGCGTGGCCGCAGAGCGCACGGTGCGGCAGTATGTGGAGCAGCGCAAGCAAGCGCTGGGACTGAGCCATCACGAGACGTTCGTGCCGCAGAGCTATGTCTGGGGCGTCGAAGCACAGACGGATTGGTATGAAGCCTATGCCGAGTTGGGCGGAGAGCAGATCAAGCTGCAGGTGTTCTCGATGCGTTCGATGGCCAGCGGGGCCGCGTTTCATCGCGCCTATCTGAGGGCCACGCAGCAGGCATTTCTGGAAGCGCACCAGTTGGCGTTCCATTATTTCGGTGGCGTGTTCCGTCGCTGCCGCTACGACAACCTGTCCAGCGCAGTGAAGAAGATTCTTCGCGGCCAGGAGCGGGAGTTGACGGCACGCTTCATCGCGTTCCGCTCTCACTGGCAGTACCAGGCCGAGTTCTGCACGCCCGCAGAGGGCCATGAGAAGGGCGGCGTCGAAGGCGAGGTAGGATACTTCCGCCGTAACCACTGGACGCCGGTGCCGGTTGCGAACGATCTCGCGGAGTTGAACAACCAGCTGCTGGAAGCCTGCCGCCGGGATGAAGGCCGCCTGTTATCGGGCCGTACGGAGAACGTCGGCATGGCATTGCTGGCCGAGAAGGAACACCTGCTTCCGCTGCCCGCCGAGGATTTCGATCTGGCCGAAGTCAGCTTCCCGCGTGTCGATCAGGCAGGATGCGCGAAGGTGCGCACCAACTTCTATTCAGTGCCGCTGAAGCCGGGCTCGATCGTCGAGGCACGCGTCTACTCCAGCGTCATCCAGTTATGGAGCCAGGGTGTTTGCTTCGCCAGCCACGAACGCTGTTATAACCGCTCGCAGCAGATCCTTGATCTTGAACACTATCTCGAGGTTCTGGAGCGGAAGCCCGGCGCCTTGCGCGGATCGAAGCCTTTGGCACAGTGGAGGGCGCAGGGCAGATGGCCCCAGAGTTACGACCGGATCTGGGAGTTGATGACCGCACGGCATGGACGCCAAGGTGGAACCCGGGCCATGGTCACACTCATCCGCATGGGCCGCGAGTTCAGCTACGCGAAGCTGGAAGCGGCTGTCGAACGGGCACTCGAACTGGGATGCATGGATGTGGCTGCGATCCGTCATCTATTAATGACCGATCAATTGCAGCATCCGGTTGCCGAGGGGATCGAGATCGGCGCTCTGGCAGCCTATGAACGTCCACTGCCCACCATGATCGAGTATGACCAACTGTTCACCAGCTCCATTCCGGCGGTGCAGGCATGAGCCTCGGAAGCGCGAGCATTGCCCAACACTGTAAGATACTGCGGCTAGCCGCCGTCGGTGCGCAGTTCGCATCGCTGGCCGAAGAAGCCAGCCAACAGAATCACTCTCATCTGCATTACCTCGAAGCTCTGCTGCAGGCCGAGGTAGAGGACAGGGAGCGCCGCGCAATCGAGTTGCGTGTGAAGGACGCGCATTTGCCACGGATGAAAACCCTGGAGGAGTTCGACTTCGCGCAGTCGCCGCACATCCCTGCCTCACGCATCCGTGCTCTGGCCGAGGGCGGCTATCTCGAACGTGCCGAACCAGTCCTGCTGGTGGGTGAACCCGGCACCGGCAAGAGTCATCTTGCCACCGGCCTGGCTATCGCCGCCTGTCGTCAACGGCGGCGCGTGCGCTTCACCACCGCTGCGGCGCTGGTCAACCAACTGGTCGAAGCACAGCGCGAACAGAGCCTGAGCCGCATGCTGGCCCGCTGGTCGCGAGTAGAACTAATTGTCATTGATGAACTTGGTTATGTGCCGCTGGCGGAAGTCGCTGCTGAACTGCTCTTCCAGGTCATCGCCGAGCGAGCGGAAAAGGCTGCCCTCATCGTGACCACCAACCTGCCCTTCTCCGAGTGGCCGCAGGTCTTCACCAACGCCCGTCTTTGCAAGGCCGTGCTCGATCGGCTCACCGATCAGGCACACATCATCGAAACAGGTTCGGAGTCGTACCGCTTCCGTAGAACGCTGCGGAAGAAACCCAAACTGTAACCCGGAGGCTCCGCTCCGTTCTACTTCCGCTTCGCCCTCCGGGCTACGCTCCAGCAGAACGGAACATCCTCTCAACCATTAACGTCCCAGGGGTGGGCCAGATTAAACCGCCGAAGTGGGCCAAGCCAAGTTGCCAAACGCAGTCTTAGCGCTCGCGGTAACTCCTTTTTCGTCCGGACCGCACCCTATTCACGATTAACTGCTTAACCCGCCGTGCGCGTCAGGAATACCGAATTTGCGGATGATGCTCTCAGGGTCGACCGCCCGACTACTCCTGACTAGGAAATAAGGCTGGTTAGACAGATCTTTACTGAAACCGGGATAAATTCCGCTTCCGCCCGCCTCGTGTACCTCAAAATAGTAGAGCAGCGGATACTGCGATTCCGTATAGTCCGCTGGGATGGCGCCGCGGTACGCTCCGTTACCCCACGTCGTATCTGCCATACGCCAGAGCTGCGACTGATCTGCCTGCCTGTACATCAGGGTGACTTTTCGGCTCTCACTGTGAGCGAGCGATAATGCGAGTTCGAGCGGTTGTCCCGGCTCAAAGCGCGTTGCAGGCGCGTGCCGGGCGGTGAAGGACGGCTTCTGGGGACGGCTCAGCACTACCCGGACTGCCATACGGACGACGGCGGGATCTGCAGACGTTGCCGGCCCGGCGATTGGCTGCGTCACATGCTTCTCCATGTCTCCGAGATCCGCATCGATGCCGGCAATCCGATCGCACCAGTGTCCTCTCATATTGGGAATGGGTCCGTATGTGATATCGGCGCGGTAAATCGCTTTGGACTGTTCCGCCATTGCGGCCCAGGCGTCGCGCGCGGTGCGATAGGCCTTCACTGCCTCGGTCAATGCGTCCTGGTCTCCGGTTCGTTGGTACAGGGACCACAAAACCGCGCTGCGGAATTTGTAGGCGAAGAATTTACCGATGCCTGCCTGGATCGCGACATCTGCAACCAGGCGACGTACCTCCGGACTGGTCTTGTCTGTCGCCCGAGCCAAAACCTGCGCCTGATTATCAGAGGCTGCGACAGACCAATCCTCAAGCCATTGCGCCACATCGAGCGGTGTGTACTTGGCGAGGCGCTTCTCCGTCACGAGCGCTTCGGCACACTCCTCGATCGTCGAGAATACCTGGGGATCGAGTGAGCTAACCGTGCCGAAGATTCTAGGCACTGGGGTGTCACGGTACGGCTGAGGCCGGTTCGGATCTACGATCGGCATATTCGTGTACATCTCGGGCCAGAAGCTGTCGTTCGATGCCGAAGGGGTATGCGCGGTTGTGATAACGGCCAGGATCCGGCTGGCGTTACTTAAGGCTGCTTCCGCAGCTGGCGCAGCATGGTGAAATTTGTGCCGCAGATAGCGCCGCCAAATCTCCGGGTCTGTATCGGGGTTGTACACGAGACGACCGAAGAGGCGGTACTGATATTCGAACTTCTCCCAGTCGGATTTCGTATCGAGCGATTGGTCCGCGTAGCAATTTCGACCGCCTGGCTTGCCGGTCCCTTCCCGGCCCTTAAACGTGAGCGGCTCCAGCAGTTCGACGCCTAAGCTGCCGGCGAAACTGAACGCACGGCCATAACCGGCCGCAAAAACCGGGTCGCCCCATAACAGATGCCGCTGAGTCCCCGGCCAAACACGATGGATGATCCCGAAGGTTCTGTCTTCTTTCAGGTAGTCACCATAGCCATAGCGCAGGAAACTGCGCTCTGCTTCGGTGGTCGGTGGCCGGCCTGCGCGGGCCGCCGGTGGCCGCAACTCTAACTCGCGGATCGAGGCCTGCATATACGCCATCCCGTTGTGCTCGGCCCAGAACTTCGGAACCATGCTCACGGGATTTCCGGTTGACTGCCCGATATCGATGTGCCGCTGATCGGTCCCCTTGGCGTGCAGGTCGAGATCGATCCGGCGGTCGGCGTTCTTGATCCCTTGAAATACGGTTTCCCAGAATGCGTAACTCCCGGGGGGAATGCCGCTCTCGCTGTGCATGCGGAAGCTGAGTCCCGTAATGTTGGGACAGGCCTTCAGGAGCGACGTGAGCGCATCCCGGCAATACGGAGCGTGCGTCTCCGGCGTCAGGCCTTCGATCGTATAGTTTGTATCGGCACTCGGCCATTGATATGCGTGCGACCATAAAGCCAGATTGAACTGCATGCCGCGCATCACCGTCTCGTCGCTGATGAATCGCAGCATCTGCAGATTGTGATCGCGCTCTGCATCTGAAAGCCTGGTGACGCGCACGTTGTAGCCTGGAACGGCCAGCAAGAACGGGTACGCGAGGTAGAAATAGGCGTCGGGAATGTTGTGATTCCCGTTGTAGCCGTGCCCGGTCTGCAGATTGAAACGATTGAACCGGCTCGTGGCGAGCGTCGTGAGATAGTCTCCCCACCAACTGCGATCGTCGAACCACGGCTTATCTTCGACATCGCTTTCAAATCCCCGCCCGCAGCTACGGATCAAGTTGGCCGGCTTCTCGACAACTGCCGTCCGCACCTCCAACGGTGTAGTCCCAGCCTCGGCGTACTTCGCACGATCGGCCAACTCGAGCACAGCATAGACCAGCCCCCGCACGTCGCTACCGCCTGCGAGCAGCACCGGCTTGCCGCTGAGATTAGCCGGAACCAGGCATACCGCTTCCGCAGAGGATGGCATCGTTACCTTCGCAGTTTTGAGGAGCTGCTGGGCAATAGGACTACTGCCACCAGCCACTACGACGTACCGATCGCCGGCAGGCGCCGCCTCAATACGAGAATAAATCTTTGTAGTCACGCCTTGAGGACTGAGGCTGGACTGAAGTTCTCGGATGGCCCAAGCGGCTGGCTCCGCGGACGCGATCGGATCTTGGGGATCGACAATGATGGACACGCTCTGAGTCGCGCCCGAAAGCGTACGGATTGCCGATGCGCCGACGACAGCCAAGCCGGTGGTTTTCAAGAAGTCTCGTCGGTCCATATAAATACCCTCGTCAACAGGATTCTAATTGCGTTCAGTCTGGCGGCTTCTCAGAACAACATAAAGCTTTGAAGGAACAAATGGACGCAAAGTAAGCTATGGGAAAGCGTGAATTCGGAATTCCGATCCCACTCGGTACCGAGTTCATATAATCTCAAATAATCTCAAAATAAGCTTGTGGTCCACGCGAACCAACTTCATACCCTTTGGGCCTGCGCCTTCCTGATCAACAGCAAATTACTCGATACCCATGTAGGCATTACGCCAGGAATTAAGGGTGCAGCGAGGGGTTGAATTCCTGGATTTAAGTGCCACAAGAGAGTTCTCCACCCCATATTCCGGGATTTGATTGCCGCGTGACCGCTGCTTAGGGTGTTCCATCTCGACTTAGTCGAGCGCTACGCTCGAAGGCTTGGACGAGAGCACCGAGGCTGCGCTCCTGGCTCGTGTTCAAGGAGATGTCAACCTCAACCTGTACGGCCGGAGCATTTGCGGCTTGTTCCTGCGCCTTCCGCACTTCGGCAGCTGAAACGACGATAGGTCCGGAAGGCACGGATCCGCTCAACGCGGCTGGGGTACTTGTTTCAGCGTTCACTGACCACTGGGACTTACGCCGGCTTATCTGGCGCTTGGGCGGCACACGTTGGATGGGTGGGCCTTCGTTCAGTTCCGGCATGGCAGGAGCGGGAGCGGCAAATTTTGCTTCTTCCGAGCCTCTCACCCGGTTCGCGGTGGCATCCGCCACTTTTGTCGCTGGTTTATTCCGGCCTGACGGTGGCTTCTTTCTCTGCCTTCTTTCGGGGAGCAATGCGGGGGTTGTCGGTACCCGAGCCAGGAAGTCACGTGCACTCTGGAGACGGCCGAGTTCAGCATCAATTTGAGCGATGATTTCTGCCCATTGCATTCTTTTTCTTGTATCCTTCTGTCGCTCTGGAATCTTATCCGAGTATAAGCGACTTCTCTCCCAGGCTTTGTGAAGACAGAACCCAAGGCAAGGTTCCCCGCGCTGAGTTCGTCTTTGGCAATTCACATCGGTCCGTTCTCTGCTTGATATCCTGTGAGGATACAAAAGCCTCATGCCCTAAGGGCTAAATCTCATCAGGGGCGGACCGTCCTGTAGTTGATCGGACCGGTCGGTCCCCGCGAGTCCGACTGCATGTAGGCACCTGATCATCCGGCGCTATGCAGCTAACCAACAGTGAATCAGCAAAAACGTTTGGCCGAAAGTTCTCCAATGGGTTCGACGATTCCTTCGTTGCCGTGTTTGATCCCTCGAACACCTTATTGCGGAGTGGAATCCAGAGCCTGAAGGTCTGGCCGTTAGTAGCCATATCGAACGCCGGAGAAAGCACCACTGGGAACTATCCAACTACGCGCAACGACGCCGGCTTGCGCTGCAAGATATACCCGCTGAATGAGCTGTAGGTCTTCTCTCTCCCCTTTCGGGGACCACCCTCCGTCAGCCTGAACTCCACTGTTGCGCTCAATGAATGGATTTCAGCGCAGCGGTGGTTAACCACCTTCACGAGTTGCGATGCGCTTGCGGTCCTCACGACGGTAGGCATCTTCGCCTGTTTTACCGTGCGGGTATGGACCAGGCAACCGCTCAGTAACGATAAGACGAATGACATCAATGGCAAGCTCAGCCACGTTTGCGTCCCTCGTCTTTGCATCAATGCTCTTTAAAGACCATGAAAATGCGATTATACCGTCGAACACAGCTTTTACTTTATTGACGCGAAGTTCCTTTAAAACGGGGGTTTCTGGAAACTTCACCTGTTAGCGAAAGGGTTATCTGGGCCAGTTACCGTAGATGCGATCGGGAGCCTGGAAGACGACAAACTGAACTAGACACCGGAATGGGGCAAAGCCCTGCAAAGAAATCACTCCCGCAGGTCGGAGGTTTTACTCTTCAGCTTCTTTCGTTGAGAAGCCGTGAAGTTTCAGGAACCTGCTAACTAACACAAAGAACTCCTCCGGCTTTTCCAGATACATCAAGTGTCCGGTATCGGGCACCACAATGCGGGCGGCTCCTGGTATGGCCATTACCAGGGCGCCAGCCACGGCTTGATTGTCCGCAATGTCGCCGGAACCGATGAGAATCAGTGTCGGCATTTGGAGGTCCTGCACATACGGAAAGACTGGTTTCTCCGGCAATGGCATATCGTTGTGTGTATGGTCTTGAGGTGCGGCCTTGAGAAGCGCACGAAGGTGCTCGCGGGCAGCGTCATGCCCCGGAACGATGAAATAGGTACTCTGGACGCGCACCTCTACCGGGTCCTTCGCGTCTTGAAATTCTAGTTGCTTCATGATGAAGTGCTCGGAATAGGGAAAACCCTCCGCAGCCGGACTGACGAGCACCAGATCGCTAACCTGCGCGGGATAGCGAAGCCCAAAGTTCAGGGCAACATTGCCGCCATGCGAACTGGCTACCAGAGCAGCCTGGCTAACCTTGCGATCATGCAGCAGGGCCGCAACATCGTCAGCTTCGTAATAAGGCTTATTCGTAGCGGGCGAGCGCCCATATCCTCGCCGGTCGTATCGGATGGTATGGAACTGTTCACAAAAGGCGGGCCATACATCATCCCAGACAGCCGAATTCACTACTCCATCATGAACTAGGACCACAGCCTTGGGCCCCCTGCCACACTCCTCGTAATAGAGCCGCGAGCCATCAACCTGCACAAACGCTCCGGTCGGAATTGTCGGGCTCGCAGTCTGCGCACACGAGGAACCAGTTCTAAAGAGGGATACAAAGAGCAGTGCTACGGCGTAAGTTCTCATTCACACAAATTATTCCGAAGCGCGGCCGACATCAAATGAACTAGTAGCGACGTGAGCCCGGTGATCTCGGCATTGGAGTCTCGTGCCTGTGGGTTGAATTCCGGGATACGGTTTCTGGAAAACTTCCACCTGTTGACCGGACGATTTACCGGGGCAAGTTACCGGAAATGCGACTTTACGGGCACTTCGTAAGCGTCGCCTCATCAGAGCGAGCGCCGCGATCAGAACCCTTCTGCACAAGTCGATGTTAGAGTCGGCACGAAATTGTTGCAGTGTAATGAATCCCCACAAAGCAATTGTCCTGCCAAATGCCGACACGGTTTAGTACAAATCGCCGTATCCACAATGCTCCGCAGACGCAACCACGCCACCAACCTCTGCCTGCGGAACACTGTCGATACGGCACTAGAGATTTATCGCCAACTGACCCTGGGGCTTCGAGGGAGACTCGCTCTTGGGTATAGATTTTGTGGAGTTCCCCGGCCCGCGTGATCGTCGGCGCGTTGCCCTGATCCTAGGGATTTCCCGAGTGGCAAAGTGCCGCGCATTGGCCTTGAATAATCGAGGTAGCTGGTTCGCTAACTCACCCGCTCTATACAAGAGTGTTCCTAGTACTTCCGGATTCTGTAAGCGGCAACTGCCCCAAGGTCTCCCTCTCCGCAGCGGCTCCGGGGAGGAGTTATGAAGATGCTCTTTGCAGTGGTGATGGCTCTTTTGACTTCCTTGGGTCTTGCCTGCGCTTTTTGGGCCTATACCTTCCAGGCGCTGGCCGGGGCGGAGGCAGGGCTCAAGCCGACCACTGATGTACGCCACACTGAACCCGAGGTGGCCAAGGTGGACACCGTGACCAAGCGGATGGTCCACCAGCAAGGGTTGCTGCAACTGACGTACATGGACGCGGAACGCTATGGATGCGATTTCAATTGGCAGCACGATCGGACGTTACCGGAAAAAGACCCAGCCCGAACCATCCTGCGACCCGAGAACAACCCGCTCTGCGGAGTAAAGATTATGGAGAAACAGATGCTCACGCAGAGGAAGCCTCTGCTTTCTTCCACCAGCTACTGGGTAACGCTGCGGCCCGCGACTATCAGCTATAAGGTTTTTGCCAAGCAGATGAAAAATGTGCCGGCTGCGTGCTCCAACGGCATGCCGCCGGAGGAAAAAACAAAAACCCGACAGCCCGGGGAGACACGAAAAGTGCCGGCAGCTACCACGGTCACTGCTCACCTCTCTCCGGTCTCCAGGTAACCGGCGCGCCTACTAGCAGCTCGGTTACATTGGGATATCTCGTGGCCTGGAACTGAGCGTGCGACTCACAGGAAATGAAGCAAATTCAGACGGCGAGTCGAACGCGCCGCTCCGTGGGCTTCTGCAATCTGGCCGAATCCTCGTGCTCCTAATGCTGCTCGGGCTTGCTACCCATGCGTGGTCTCTGCCCGAACAGCCGTCGCCGGGCAGCATACACGGCGTTGTGGTTAGTAGTGACGGAGCGGTCTACGAGGGCGTTCGCGTCGCACTTGCACAAACTGGCTCGACAGTGAGAGTGGCAAAGTCCGACAACAACGGCCGTTTCGATTTCGCCGATGTTCCTCCCGGAGCCTTCAGCCTCACCGTCTCCTCGGATGGATTTGCGACCCAGGTGATATCCGGCTTCCTGCACTCCGGCGAGAGCTACGAAGTGCATGAACTCATGTTACTTGTGGCTACTGCTACAAGCGAGGTGCGGGTGACGGCATCGCAAAAGGAGATAGCCCAGGAGCAATTCAGGCAAGAGGAAAAACAGCGTGTGTTCGGAGTCATTCCAAACTTCTTTGTCACCTACGTACCCAACGCGCCTCCCCTGATTAGCAAGCAAAAATTCAATCTGGCATGGAAGACATCGACCGACCCCGTCAACTTTGTGCTGACCGGAGTCGTGGCAGGAATTCAGCAGGCTGACAACACTTTCAGCGGGTATGGGCAAGGCGCCCAGGGCTTCGCCAAGCGATATGCAGCCAACTACGCTGACGGCTTCATCGGTACGATAATCGGAGGCGCCATCCTGCCATCTCTCCTGAAGCAGGACCCGCGCTACTTCTACAAAGGGACCGGGACGATTCGGTCGCGAGCGCTTTATGCCATCTCAATGTCGGTGGTCTGCAAGGGCGACAACGGACATTGGCAAGTCAACTATTCGGGGATTCTCGGCGGGCTGGCGGCAGGTGGCATTTCGAACCTGTATTATCCGGCGAGCGATCGCAATGGAGTGGCGCTGACTTTCGAGAATGCCCTGATCGGCATTGCCGGCAGCGCAGCTGAGAATCTGGTTCAGGAGTTCATCATCCGTAAACTGACCCCCAAAGTTCCCAATTACGGGTCGGGAAAGTAGTAGCAGAAAAACAGGAAAACTGACTCAAAACATCCGAAGAGGTGGGCCTTTCCCGGTGAAAAAACCCCGCAGAGAGATCAGCGAGCGCTCATCAACCTATTCAGATTGATCTGTGCGTTGGGCAGATTGCCGAATAGTCGCCTATCCGGACGGGTGGCCGTTCGGCACTGACGCCGAGTTCCCGCGAAACGGGGATTGCGGTAACTTGCCTGCCCTGACCGCTCCAGCCCGTATGTGCGAGAACCGAGCACAAGGCAGTCGATGGAAGTAACGACGTCCGTCAGCACTGTCGTCAGAATCCCCTTTTCCCTCGTCAGAAGTAAGCGACGAATTACCTTGCGCTTGCTGCTTGAGTTCTTGTCAGGCCAGAAACTTCGGTCTGCGCGTGCTCGCTCTTCACTGGCGGCACAGTGCCATCGCGCATCAGGTGGTTTCTGCTGAGCGACGCAAGGTCGTCTTTGTCCAGCCGCGCCTTAGACACACTCTCAACGTAAGGGCACATGAACGACTTGGGGTTGAAAATATGTCTGAGTGTGTGACTGATCCTATACTGCATAGCGTTCGCGAACTCTCGCATTTTAGACAGATTCTCAATATCAGGGTACATGACCGACCTGGGATCGGGATTATGTCTGAGATCGACTACATGACCAATCTCATGCACAGCGTTCACGAACCTTGCCGCAGGCGAAATGGGTACCTGGGGAAGAACCACGATCTTCGCTTCAAAACCATCCAGGTCCGCGGATTGTGCGAAGGCAGTATAACTGCCTTCGAACATCCAGAGCGGACCATCTGTGATGCGCAGCGCACAAGCATTAATATTCTTTTCTTCGTGGAAGTTTACGTCGAGTATCTTGTTCCAGAAAACCAGCGCGCGGCGAAATGCAGCCGCCCAGGCTGGGTCTGACACATCGATCTTCACGCCAATATCCCCAAGCGCGTACTTTTTCAAATCGTTGTATTTCGCGCAGGGTTCATCGGGAGTCGACCAGTTCACGATCTCCGCAGAAGAAGGCGGTGAGGGCGTCAAGTTTTGTTTTGGGATCGGTGCATTATTGGTTGCTGTAGGGGCGAGGGCGGCGTTGCCGGCGGCGGCAGCCGCCCGTCTGTTTTGGGCAGAAGCCCATGTTCCACAGATAAGCGATGCCGCCAAAATAGCCCTATAAACCTTTATCTCTTTTATCGCGCTTAGTGCGGATTCCGTTCCGGGTCCCATTTGGAAGGTCAATTTAGCTCCTCGAGAGCCTTAGTGCAGTTGCAATACCAAAAAATGGCGCAAATGATACATCCTGCTATGTAGCTGAATTAAGCGCACTTCTGCTGTGGGACGTTTCAGGATGTTCGAAACCACATCCGAAGTGTCGGTCGAAATCTTGACAGAGGCTGGTAGACTTACGACACTTTCCTCGACAGCTGTCGAGCGTCTACGAAGTTGATCCGGGTTACTCGCTTCAGAAGATTTCATTTTGAAATCAGTTTGCCAATCTCGCTGAGGAATTCGACCACAGGTCTGCCCTTGGTAATAATCAGGTCCGCATACTCGCTCCCCAGAGGCGCTTCCACAAACCCGCTGAAAAGAACTACCGGAATTGCCGGTTTTAGCCGTTTCATTTCAAAAGCCAATTGCGCTCCAGTAAGACCGGGTAGGCAATAGTCGGTAACGACCAAGTCGACCTGGATGCACGTGAAGAGTTCCAACGCGGACGCACCGTCTGAAGCGGTCAGAACTCTATAGCCAACACTTGATAGAACCAGACAACGCAGCGACAGGGCAGCCGCTTCATCATCAACACACAAAATGACAGGGCTATTCGACAAGTACTTCCTCTTTGGGTAGGGATATTCCGCGAAAGACTGTCGATAGCGCGTCAGCTAACGAGAGCTGCGGAGAAAACATATATACCACCGGGGACAGCCAAAGTTCGTTGCGCCAGAACAATGATGATTCTAGGCAGATGCCGCGCGGAATTAATGAGTCGAGGCCATGAATGCTTTGGAGGGGGGGTCGCGGGTTGTTCCGTAAGGCGGTTACGCCGACACCGCTCATTTCCCGCGAATGTTTTCGCCAGGGGTGATCCGCTGTGTATACCTACGGGGTGGGATGGTGGAATGACATTCGATTCGGATGGACAGGGAGCGCGGAAGCATGACATCGCAGAGCGATATCAATATCGACAATTCAGATCTGATGGGCAACATGGCAGCCCCGAGTACAACTATGGAGTGCCGACAGAGGCGACTGCGAGACAAATGTTTGACCATGGGAGCCGTCAGATTTAGTTGAGGTTACGGAATAGGGGAGTTGCGTCGTACCCATAAAACGCGGTGTCTCAAACGGCGGGCGAATACCCGAAATGTCGGCCCGATGGCGCGCAGCGTTCGCGACATCGCGTTGGCCTATTCGCTTCTCGCCGGGCCGGACGGTGCCGATGGCTTTTCCACGAGCCCCCTCGGGTTCGACGCAGGAGTGGGAGCCTCGCCGGATCGACCGCTTCGGGTGGGTTGGTAGGTCGAGCCTGGTTTCGGGCCCATCGAAGCTCATTCGATAGGGAAGCTCACTTTCCGATTAGCCGACTTGATCGGCATAGGGGCGGCAGTCACCTGCCGACCCCTGCCACACCACCGTGCGAACGGGTCCGTACACGGCGGTTCGAGAAGTTAGGCTAGTAGTTCTCGAACAATGAAGGTAGTCCGAGCGAGCGGAAGTATGCATTCGAAGCTCCAACTGATAGAGCCTTTGAGCGGGCCAGGTACCAGGGCCCGCGTCCGCTACCGGCCGTATTGGCGGCCAGTCGAGGACGTACCCCCAGTTGCAGCAACGCAGCCCTGCGACGACGTGGAGTTTTCCACTGTCGCCAGAGTGCGCATCGCAGCCTGAGCCGCACCCAACGAACAAGGCCGATCAGCACCTCGGGGGTTTCGCAGAAGCCGAAGTAGCCGCGCCATCCCACCAAATAGGTGGCCAGTCGCTTCACTGTCGTCTCGATGCTTATGCCCTTGGCCTGTCGCGTGATCTCTCGGATTTTGTCTTTGAACCGCACCAGAGCCTTCGGAGCAATCGCTCGCCTGATTTCTGGGCCATCTGTAAAACTAAACCCGAGGAATTTTCGCTCCTGCGGTCGCGCTACCGCGCTCTTGGTCTCGTTTACCTTGAGCTTGAGCCGCTGAGTGATGAAACGCGTAATGCTCGTCATCACCCGTTGACCCGCACGTTCGCTACACACGTAGATATTGCAATCGTCTGCGTAACGAACATGTCGGTGTCCCCGGCGCTCCAGTTCGCGGTCGAGTTCGTCGAGCACGACATTGCTGAGCAGAGGCGAAAGAGGACCTCCCTGGGGAGTCCCTTCCACGCTTGGACTGATCAGCCCGTTTTCCATCACCCCAGCATTCAGGAACGCCCGGATGAGTTTCAGCAGCCGCTTGTCATCGACACGTTTGGCGATTTGCGCCATCAGTCTGTCGTGATTGACTCGATCGAAGAACTTCTCCAAGTCGAGGTCAACCACCCAGCCATAGCCTGCAGCAATATACCGCTGGGCCTGCGCTACTGCCTGATGAGCCGATCTCCTCGGTCGAAAACCGTAGCTGTGATCGGAAAACTCCGGGTCCCATCGCCGTTGCAGAACCTGCATGACCGCTTGCTGGACGAACCGATCCAGCACCGTCGGAATACCCAGCTTGCGCACTCCGCCGTCCGGCTTCGGTATCTCTACCCGCTTCACCGGCTCTGGTCTGTATGTTCCGTTTAGCAGTTCTTCCCGGATAGCTGGCCAGTGCTGTTTCAGGTGATCATCGAGTTGGTCGACCGTCATTCCGTCGACGCCCGCAGCACCTTTGTTCGCCTTGACCCGTCTTAATGCTTCCTTCAGGTTCTCTCGTTCAGCTATCTCCTCCATCGTTCGATCTGTTCTAGCGGGGCTTTCGGGCGCACTCGTCGTCCTCAACGATTCGGACTCTTCCCTTCCCGTCCTCCGGGCTTCACCCGTTGGCGAAGAAGAGAAGTCCAGACTCCCCTGGATGTTCTGCCGCATGTCGTTGTTGAGACTCATGTCCTACTTGCCTCTCCTCTCGTTCGGGCCTTCAACCACCGTTCCCGGCTCAACCTATCTGTTGACTCCGCCTTTCGGCCTTGGAGTGCCTCATTAGCCTTGCCGACGTCATGGCCTAATATGCCCTCTGCTGACTTCTGCTCCGCGGTCAGGATGCCTCGCGGCATTCTCAGTCGCCGAAGCGACACGAAGCAGATCTCCCGGGGTAAGTTCAATCGCCTTCTGCGCACAGTCGCCGGATCTACGCTCCGCGTACTTGATGGATATGGGCTTCGCGGTAAGTTGCCCGCTCGCCCTACGCTCACGCCTTGTATCCGGTTCTTGTCCATCGACTCGCGCATTTGCTCCACGCTTCCTTCAGACCCCGCCTCGCGACGGTAGCCCTTGCGTCATTGCTAACCCTTACCTCCATCAGGTCGGGTAGAGGACTTGCACCTCCAAGCGGTTGAACATGCCCGGCGCACAACGAAGCCGCTGGCGCGGCGGATGGAGAGTTGTGGTGTGACGAGCGAGGTAGGTAAGGATTAGGGTTCCGGTCACAGGAGGAGATTCCCGTGACCCCACTTCGCCAGCGCATGCTCCATGAGCTGCAGCGCCGCAACTATGCACCATCCACGATCCGCAGTTATCTGGGCGCAGTCCAGCAGTTTGCCGAACATTTCCATTGCTCGCCCGAACATCTAGGCCCCGAGCATCTGCGACGCTACCAGATCTTTCTGCTTCAGGATAAGAAGCTCGAGCCCAGCACCGTGGAGATTCGGATCTCGGCACTGCGGTTCTTGTACAAGCGCACGCTGAGGCGGCGTGATTTCACCTATGACGATCTCATTTTTCCGAAAGTGCCTCAGAAGCTGCCAATCGTGCTCAGTCAGGAGGAGGTGGTGCGGCTGATCGATGCCGCACCCAACCGCCTGTACCGCATGATCGTCGTGCTGCTCTATGCGACCGGAGTACGCAGAACCGAAGCGGCACGGATCAAGGTCGAGGACATCGACAGCAAGCGCATGGTGATCCACATCCGCCAGGGCAAGGGTGCGCGCGACCGGATGTACCGCTCTCGCCGAAGCTGCTCGAGGAACTGCGCAGTTACTGGCCGTGGAAGAAGCCACGTGGGTACCTCTTTCCCAGCACCGCAGGCCAGCGCGGCGTCGATCAGTCCATCTCTGATAAGACCATCTGGAACGCCTGCCGCGTCGCGGCTACGCGCGCCGGACTTACCAAGGAGAGCCATCCGCACATGCTGCGCCATAGCTTCGCGACGCATCTACTCGAAGCGGGTGCCGACCTGCGCACCATTCAGCTGCTGATGGGCCATGAGCGGCTCGAGGATACGACTGTTTACCTCCATCTCTCGCAACGGCATCTGCATGCGGCTATTAACCCGCTGGAGCAGATTGCGCTTCGTCCAGGACAGGAAGACAGGAAGCGATGAGCCGGCCACCCTTCGAGGTGGCCGACGTAATTCGCACCGCAGGCGACAGCTTCCGTGAACAGTACGGGGTTTCGTTGACATGGCCGCAACGCAAGGTACTTGACGCGATCGTTGCGTTTGGCAACTTGGCTTGGCCCACTTCGGCGGTTTAATCTGGCCCACCCCTGGGACGTTAATGGTTGAGAGGATGTTCCGTTCTGCTGGAGCGTAGCCCGGAGGGCGAAGCGGAAGTAGAACGGAGCGGAGCCTCCGGGTTACAGTTTGGGTTTCTTCCGCAGCGTTCTACGGAAGCGGTACGACTCCGAACCTGTTTCGATGATGTGTGCCTGATCGGTGAGCCGATCGAGCACGGCCTTGCAAAGACGGGCGTTGGTGAAGACCTGCGGCCACTCGGAGAAGGGCAGGTTGGTGGTCACGATGAGGGCAGCCTTTTCCGCTCGCTCGGCGATGACCTGGAAGAGCAGTTCAGCAGCGACTTCCGCCAGCGGCACATAACCAAGTTCATCAATGACAATTAGTTCTACTCGCGACCAGCGGGCCAGCATGCGGCTCAGGCTCTGTTCGCGCTGTGCTTCGACCAGTTGGTTGACCAGCGCCGCAGCGGTGGAGAAGCGCACGCGCCGCCGTTGACGACAGGCGGCGATAGCCAGGCCGGTGGCAAGATGACTCTTGCCGGTGCCGGGTTCACCAACCAGCAGGACTGGTTCGGCACGTTCGAGATAGCCGCCCTCGGCCAGAGCGCGGATGCGTGAGGCAGGGATGTGCGGCGACTGCGCGAAGTCGAACTCTTCCAGGGTTTTTATCCGTGGCAAATGTGCGTCCTTCACACGCAACTCGATTGCGCGGCGCTCCCTGTCCTCTACCTCGGCCTGCAGCAGAGCTTCCAGATAATGCAGATGGGAGTGATTCTGTTGGCTGGCTTCTTCGGCCAGCGATGCGAACTGCGCACCGACGGCGGCCAGCCGCAGTACCTTACAGTGTTGGGCAATGATAGCGCTTCCGAGGCTCATGCCTGCACCGCCGGAATGGAGCTGGTGAACAGTTGGTCATACTCGATCACGGTGGGCAGTGGGCGTTCATAGGCTGCCAGAGCGCCGATCTCGATCCCCTCGGCAACCGGATGCTGCAGTTGATCGGTCATTAATAGATGACGGATCGCAGCCACATCCATGCATCCCAGTTCGAGTGCCCGTTCGACAGCCGCTTCCAGCTTGGCGTAGCTGAACTCGCGGGGTAGTGTCAATTATTTTGTGTAAACGTCTGGCTTTTGGTTTGGCGTTGGAAACATTCCGCAGCCGCCGTGGCTGTGCGAATGTGGGAAGCGTTTTTTGCTTTCCACATTTGCACAGCCTGATAGCTTTTCGTCAAAGGCATTGCTGTGGAAAGCGCGCTTCCCACAGCAATGCGAAACGGTTGAGAGCCTCCTTCCAGCCCTGCACGGCACTCCATTTCCTGGCCAGATTTCTGAGCGCCAGATACATCACTTTCAAGGCGGCATCTTCGGAGGGAAAGGCACCGCGCGTCTTGATGGCCTTGCGCAGACTCATGTTCAGCGATTCAATGGCGTTGGTGGTGTAGACGATTTTCCGTATTTCCGGTGGAAACTGGAAAAATGGAATCACGCCTTGCCAGTTTCTCCTCCACAGTGCGCTGATCGACGGGTAGCGCTGGTCCCATTGCGCGGCGAACTCTGCCAGTTGCCGCTCGGCCTCTTCCACAGTGGCGGCACGGTAGATCGCCTTCAGATCCTGCGCCACCCGCTTGCGCTCTTTCCAGTTCACGTAGTTCAAACTGGCCCGCACCATGTGCACCATGCAGAGCTGCACGGTCGTCTTCGGATAGACCGTCTCGATCGCCTGGGGAAAGCCCTTTAGCCCATCCACGCAGGCGATGAAGATGTCCTTCAGTCCTCGGTTCTGCATCTCTGTCAGCACGCCCAGCCAGAATTTCGCCCCTTCGTTGGCCGAGGTCCACAGCCCCAGCACCTCTTTCATCCCGGCTAGCGTGACCCCGATGGCCACATACACGGCTCGGTTCTCCACTCGCCCTTCCGTGCGCATCTTCACCACCAAGGCATCCAGATAGACGATCGGATAGATCGCGTCCAACGGCCGGCTCTGCCAGGCCTTGATCTCTTCCATCACCGCTTCGGTCACATTCGAGATCAGCGCCGGCGAAACCTCCACCTGGTACATCTCTTCCAGATGGCCTTGGATCTCGCGCGTCGTCATGCCCCGCGCATACATCGACAGGATCTTGTCATCAAAACCGGCAAACCGCGTCTCTCCCTTGGCCACCAGCTTGGGCTCAAAACTTGCCTGTCGGTCCCGCGGCACCTCGATCTCCACCGTGCCGAAGTCGCCTTTCAGCCGCTTGCTGCTCGTCCCGTTGCGCGTGTTGCCCTGCTCGTTGCCTTCCGGGCTATGCTTTTCGTACCCCAAATGTGTGGTCAGTTCCGCGTGCAGCGCTCGCTCTACCAGCGCCTTGGTCAACTGCTTCAAAAGTCCGCTCTCCCCCACTATGTCTTCCGGACTCTTGTAGTCCTCCAGCAGCTTATCGATCAGCTCCTTGTCTATCCCCATTACGATCTCCTCTCCTTAGAAAAGACCGTTTACACAAAATTTTCTACACCCTCACTCGCGGCCCATGCGGATGAGTGTGACCATGGCCCGGGTTCCACCTTGGCGTCCATGCCGTGCGGTCATCAACTCCCAGATCCGGTCGTAACTCTGGGGCCATTTGCCCTGCGCCCTCCACTGCGCCAGAGGTTTCGATCCGCGCAAGGCGCCGGGCTTCCGCTCCAGAACCTCGAGATAGTGTTCAAGATCGAGGATCTGCTGCGAGCGGTTATAACAGCGTTCGTGGCTGGCGAAGCAAACACCCTCGCTCCATAACTGGATGACGCTGGAGTAGACGCGTGCCTCGACGATCGAGCCCGGCTTCAGCGGCACTGAATAGAAGTTGGTGCGCACCTTCGCGCATCCTGCCTGATCGACACGCGGGAAGCTGACTTCGGCCAGATCGAAATCCTCGGCGGGCAGCGGAAGCAGGTGTTCCTTCTCGGCCAGCAATGCCATGCCGACGTTCTCCGTGCGGCCCGATAACAGGCGGCCTTCATCCCGGCGGCAGGCTTCCAGCAGCTGGTTGTTCAACTCCGCGAGATCGTTCGCAACTGGCACCGGCGTCCAGTGGTTACGGCGGAAGTATCCTACCTCGCCTTCGACGCCGCCCTTCTCATGGCCCTCTGCGGGCGTGCAGAACTCGGCCTGGTACTGCCAGTGAGAGCGGAACGCGATGAAGCGTGCCGTCAACTCCCGCTCCTGGCCGCGAAGAATCTTCTTCACTGCGCTGGACAGGTTGTCGTAGCGGCAGCGACGGAACACGCCACCGAAATAATGGAACGCCAACTGGTGCGCTTCCAGAAATGCCTGCTGCGTGGCCCTCAGATAGGCGCGATGAAACGCGGCCCCGCTGGCCATCGAACGCATCGAGAACACCTGCAGCTTGATCTGCTCTCCGCCCAACTCGGCATAGGCTTCATACCAATCCGTCTGTGCTTCGACGCCCCAGGCATAGCTCTGCGGCACGAACGTCTCGTGATGGCTCAGTCCCAGCGCTTGCTTGCGCTGCTCCACATACTGCCGCACCGTGCGCTCTGCGGCCACGCAGCCCGGAATCTCGGCGCGGATGCGATCGTAAATGCGCCGCGCCGTGTGCCGCTGCTTTCGCGGCGCCTTGCGGTCCGACTCTAAAATCGCTTCGATCAACGCCACCGCTGGAGCCATCTTCAAATGCGGCCGCTCTGTCTTCTTCCGCCGTGCCGGCATCGCGCTCTGGATCGCTTCCCGCACCATGCGCCGATGCACCCCCAACTTCCGCGCTACGCTCTGGATCGTGCCCGCTCCAAACTCATACTCTCTGCGGATCTGCTCGTATAACTCCACCTTGGCTCTCCAGTCCAACTTCCCTCCGCACATCAGCTTCCGCTCATGTCCAGACTAGAAGTTCGCTCTGCCCAGGGTGGGCCAACTTAAACCGCCATAGTGGGCCAGTTCAGAATGCCAAAATCAATCGTGCGCTGCCGCACCGCTGCCCTCGGTGGACACCGTGACCAGTGCGTAAGCTGTGGGCGTGAGGCTATCTCCTATAACTCCTGCCGCAACCGACATTGCCCCAAGTGTCAGACCGGTGCGCGCGACCAGTGGCTGGCCAAGCGCCAACAGGAACTTCTGGACGTCGGCTATTACCATTTGGTCTTCAGCGTCCCACATGAGCTTGTGCCGTTGATGTGGCAGAACAAGAAGCAACTATTTTCCTTGCTGTTTGCGGCCAGTGCTGCCACGCTGCTCGACGTTGCTGCCGATCCGAAGCATCTCGACGCCGAGTTGGGATTCCTCTCGATTCTGCACACCTGGGGACAGACCCTCACTCCACATCCGCACATCCACTGCGTGGTACCCGGTGGCGGCCTCGCGCCGGACCACGCGCGCTGGATCGCTTCGCGTTCCAGCTTCTTTCTACCGGTCAAAGTGCTCAGTCGCGTCTTCCGAGGCAAGTTCGTCGCTGGATTGCGGCGGCTCTTTGCTCACGGTCAGTTACGCTTCTTTGGCGACTGCACCCCTCTTCATGAGGAGCAGCGCTTCGCCAGTTTCCTGTGCAAGCTTTATCGGCAAGACTGGGTCGTGTATGCCAAGCCGCCTTTCGGCGGCCCCCAACATGTGCTGCATTATCTGGCTCGCTACACACACCGCGTCGCCATTTCCAACCACCGGCTGCTTTCCGTCTCTGCCTCCGAGGTCCATTTTCGCTGGAAGGACTATGCTCACGGCAGCAAACAGCGCACCATGACACTTACTTCCCAAGAGTTCCTGCGCCGCTTCGTGCAGCATATCTTGCCGCGAGGCTTCCCCCGCATCCGCTACTTCGGCTGGCTCTCTAATCGCAGACGAACCCGGATACTGCCGCTCTGCCGCGCCCGGCTCAACCAAGCCCCTTCAGCCGAAATGCCTTCCATCGCAAAACCCACGCTATGGACTTGCCCGCACTGCCATGGACTCATGCATCTTGTAGAAAGGCTCTCGTCCGCGCAGCTCTTCTTTATCGAACGAAAGGAGTTCCACGCCTTTGACTCCTCTTAAAAGCTGGCTCAGCACCACGATGCTTGCGTGTTTCCCAGCACGCCCACTCCACCTGTGCCTCCAGACCAAACATAGCCTCCCGACAGCCCGCTTTCCATTCGTCCGGTCTAACGTGAACTCCTCTTTGGCATCCTCTCCCACGCCATGCGCAGCGATCGGCCACGCTTTCTATCCCACTCAACTAGCTTCCGCGTTCCCTCAGGCAATTCAAACCCCATAGCGCAAACACCCGTTGCCACCGCACCAACGCCTTCCTTCAAACCGCTCTATCCGACCTGCTCCGCCCTATCTTCTCCTCGCTGCGCACAGCTGTTCCCGCGGAGCAGCTCCGATAGAGTACTGACGTTTTACGGCAACTTGGATTACGTTCATGAGAATGGCCAGAAGTGCATCCACCGGAGAGGTGGTGAGCTCCTCGTTGCGCTGGCAGAAATACAGGATATCTTGCGGCCAACCGTGATTGTTCTGCTTAAAGAGGCTAGATTAACTGCAGGGTAAGCAGATCGAGAGATCACTGTAGAGGAGGTCAGACGTGTGTTTTTCAGCAACTATGAATTTTGTAGGCAGCGGAATTCTGGGCACATTGGGTGTCGTGACCTTAACCCGGGTGAAGCATCGGCGGGAACTTCTTTTCGCATCGCTTCCAGCTCTTTTTGCCGTTCACCAGTTCATTGAAGGGTTTGTACGGCTCGGACTCGATGGAATCCTGTCACCTAAGGTCACTCACGACATGGGCGCGGCATTCATGCTGTATGCGCAGGGACTCCTCCCATTTCTCCTACCACTCAGCGTGCTGTTGTTTGAGCCGAACGCAAAGAGCCGCCAGCGCATGCGGCCGTTTCTCGTCATTGGAGGCTTAACGACTCTCTTTACACTGTGGGCTCTGATCGCCTATCCAACGCAGATTTTCGTCAAAAGCAACAGCATCGTATATATCAATCAGGCCACAAACAATACGTTCGTCGCGATCCTCTACGTCATCGCGACATGTGGGTCGCTTTTGTTCTCGAAAGTAAAAGACATGGTGATCTTCGGAATTGCCAATCTGGGAATCCTGCTGGTCGTGATGGCGGTGAAGCGATATGCATTCACTTCGCTGTGGTGCGCTTACGCTGCAGTTGTGAGCGTGATCATTCTCGCCTACTTCTGGAGGAGCAGCGGAAACAGACCTTTTCAATATGCCGGGTCGGTGTGACGGTTTCGGCGCGTGATTAATCGGCATCGCGGACACCTGCTAGCCAGCTAGAAATGTGGGAAAGGAAATCTCCGTGTAGCTGGTTTTACGTCCAAGTGGATCCAACAGCATTCGTAAACACTAGCCGGTCGGGTCGAGGACTGGCGCGGTATTCCGAAGGTCGGGCCTAGCCGGTTGCTCCCCGTTTCCTCTGGGAGTGCCTCAATAGCCAAACCGTGAATCCGTTTCCAGCCCCCGCCACATCGCACCCAGCGTGCGGATTTCCCGCACTGGGCGCACCTGTTTGCTTAGTGCCAAGAGTTATGTGGCCTATCGTGCTGGAACGACTTTCGCACCTGACCATCGACGGAGCTGGTAGTTGTTGAACAAACCCAGCCGATCATATAGCCATTCGCTACTCCACCGCGTCCAGCCGAAGCCTTTGCGGCCCCGGGCACGCATCAAATGCCGTCGTACCCTCTCCTCTACCCAGCGTTTGACCACTCCAAAACAAATACTCGAATGACCGACCCGAAAGTAGTTCACCCACCCGCGCAAAACCGGATTGATTTTCGCAATCACGGTCTCGACGGGCCAGCTGATGTGCTGCCGGAAGATCTCCCTGAGCCTTTCAAACAGCGCTGTTCGCTTCTTCAGCTTCGGGGCATAGTGGGGTCGCCACTTCCGCTGAAGGCTCAGTACACGCCGATATTCAAAGCCCAGGAAAGTGAAGCTCTCTCCCTTCTTCAGATCTACCATCCGACTCTTGTCCTCGTTGATCTCAACGCGGAGCTTCGCGAACTCCTCGCGCAGCCGTCTGTCTATCGCCTTCACCAGCCAGTCACTCCGCCGTTCCGCGTCGACCAAGATCACCATATCGTCCGCAAAACGTGCATACTGGACGCTGGTTGACTTGCCCCTTCGCGTGGTGTCCACCGCCTTCTCCAGCATCCGGTCTACCTCATTCAGATAGAGGTTACTGAGCAAAGGTGAAATCACACCGCCTTGGGGAACGCCTTTCTTCCCAGTAGCTTTGAGAATCATCTTGAGCAAGTGCATGACCGCATCATCATGGACCCGCCTCGCCACTTTCTCTAACAGCAGCGAGTGCTGCACGTTATCGAAATAGGCGGCCAGATCCAAATCAATAATGCGGGTTTTCTCTTCGACGATCGCTCGAGCTACCCGGGCTACGGCTTCATGCGCCGTCCGCTTCGGTCGATATCCATACGACCCTGCTTGGAAGTCAGCTTCGAAGATCGGCTCCAGAATGAGCTTTAACGCCCCCTGAACCACTCGATCACGGATTGCAGGAATCGAAAGGATGCGGACTTTCTTGCCCCCATCCTTTGGAATCTCCTTCTTCCGTGCCTGCATGGGCCGATACGTGTTGGTAACTAGCTCATCCCGAACCTGCACGAGAAAACTCTCCGCTCCGCTTTCCTCGATGGCTTCAAACGTGACCCCATCAATACCCGGTGCCCCGTCATTGCTTCTCGCCATCTGATAGGCTTCCCGCAAAGTCTCCATCTTGCAGACGTGGACGTATAGTCCCCAGAAACGCCAAGACGGTTCTGCCTTCGCCTTGACATATAGACTCCTTCTCAGGTCCTGCAAGCTGATGGGCGCTTTTGTCATCTCACCCTTGCCTCCCGTTTTGTTAGAGCCATTACAAACAGCAGGGCCTCTTCGCTCCGCGGACATTACTCCGCTTCATCGCTACTACAGACCCGGCCGAATCCCTCTCGCCGTCCACCGACTTCCCGGGGTCACCGGTTATACGGCTTCCCTGCTCCGCCGATTTCTCGACGGGGCGAGGAGGGCTTCTCCAGTTGCTTAGCATGACCTTGTCACCGTGCTGTCCCTACCAACCCCGCCGAAGTGTTTCGTCGCATCAGTCCTTGCGACGCTCCATGCTGCCTTCGCCCGATAAGTGAGGGCTCGGCCTTCGGGTTGCAGTACTTTCGAGGCCATATGGGTTCACTTGCGTTACGGCCCGGCGACTCGCTCACCATCCTTTTCAGATGGCTTCGTCAATAGGCTTCAGGATGTTCAGTTTCCTTCCTTCCTGCTATTCAAGCTACGGGGCTTGGACTCTTACCCCGGTGGGACTCTCACCCACTGTTCACGCCAGCCTTCGCTGGACGCACACTTATCGGGACAAATCCGCGCCTGTGGGCAAAATAAGCTGCACGCACACCTATTCGGCGAGGAGCGCGCGTTGATGTCAGCTTCGAAGACCAATGGATCGCCATCTCCAGCATGGCTGATCGCGATCCGATCCTCACGGTCGACAAGAACCGGTCAGAGGCATTTCTCTCAAATGGCACGGATCAACAAGAGGCCGACGACAAGCATCACCGCGCAGGTTACGCCATGAACGGAGAACGCTCGCGACCTCGACCCGCCCGACCCCAGAATGATTGACATATCGCCAAAAGGAATGACGGCTTCAACGAGTAGAGCTATGCCTACCAACCGCCAGTCCACGGTCAGCATCATGGCCAGCACGACCAATCCAGCTGCGACGTCCCGAATTCCTTTAAGACGTAGCCAGGCACGAGTGCCAGCATCGGATGCAGGCGGCTTTAGACCAAATGATCCTAAGATTCGTTCCGGAGATACAAGGTAGAAACAATCGATAACAATGATCCCCACAGCGATGAGAGCCGCCAGGATGAGCGGAACCGCGTTGGGCATAAAACATCTCATTGATATAAGATCTAGCGCTGCTATGTGTGATGCGCGAAGCGAGGCTCTCGTCGCATGTTTGGAGTTGCCATCCGAGGTTTTTGGAATCGGCGGACCGGTTCAATCAACAAGCGCGATATGGAAGCCACCGTCCGCGCTTCGTATGGCTCCTGACTCTTCAAAGGGGAGCGCACCAGCCACATTTACGCCGAAGCGAATAGCAACACGAGGCACTGGGCAAGCAGGGACACAACGAGCAGCGGAACACGGATCAATAACACCCTATCCCACGACGCCTGTAGCTCTCGACCGTTGTCGAGTCTTTCTCCGGTTTTTGCCGCTTCGGTTTGAATCCGATTAATTGGTTTTGACAAGAGATTGTAGAGAATGACGAATAGAATCAGCATTAGGAGCGATGCGAGATACAACCAGCGCTGTCCACTCCTGCTTAACACGGCCAGCAAGAGGTTGGACAAGATCGCCAAGACGCCCCAGATCGGCATCCGCGCGTCGGCGAACAAGTGGAAAAAACCCATGACTTCGGTTCCGGCAGAGGGTGAAGCCATTCGGAGAGCGGCACGGCCGATAGTCAAAAAGAACATGTCCGTGCCAAACACAACTGCTGTGCTTAGAATGCCAACTAGAGATACCGGCCACATCCAATGGTTCATCGTCCCTCCGGCTTTCTAACCGTCGCCACGGCGATTTGCTGGAATACTTCCAGCAGATTGAGTTCGTCCCAATGCTCGATCAGCTTCCCATCAAGCGTGGTTGATCGAAAAGGCCTCGGATTGGCCCCTCGAGGCACACGATCAAGCCTAGCGACTACCGCCCAGTTGCCTGTATTACGTCCTGATGAGCTTTAGCTCTGGTTAAGCTCCTGGCGGTAGCAGGGTCAGACCGAACGGTCGAGCCAGTTCAACCAGTTGTGCGGGATCGGGGGCTGGCGAACATTTTGCCACCGCCAAAAAGTACTCCTCTAGTCCGCCGGGAGTGATAACGAATACAAAACGGCTGGGCGCGGACGCCGCGTTGCGAAAGCCGTGTGGAATGTTGCGGGGCAAGATCGCGGAGGCGCCAGCGGAAACGGTCCGGCGCTCATCTCCGACATGCAACTCGTAGCTACCGTCAAGAATATAAAATATCTCGTCCTCACCTGAATGGATGTGACACGGTGGACCCCAACCAGGGGGCGTAACCTGCTCGATCACTGTATACCGTCCCCCGGTACCGGCGGCGGTGGCGATCAAACGCATTGTGGTCCCGAGCATCGTGAAGGTGGGCCCACCACCGGCATCAGTAAGAATCGGATCAAAAGGCGGTGCGGCGAAACCGGCCATAGCATCTACCCTCATCTTGGCTTCATTCATCGGTCTAAGCTCCTTCCTTGGTCATCAAGACCACTAACTCAAGTACGGTCGCTCTGACGTTTAAGATGCGGGAACGTTTCCCTTCATTTATCCCGATCACGAATCTGGCCTAGATGATCGTACTTAAGTAGTGACGACAATCTTGCCCAATTGCTGGTTGGATTCCATGTAGGAGTGCGCCGCTTGAATCTGGCTTAACGGAAAACTTTTTGCGATGATCGGTTTGAGCGTGCCCGCAGTTAGATGCTGCAAGATGAATTTTAGCGCGCGCGAGAAGGCCTCTTCGTTTCGGGGAAGTCCAATAGTTGGCAGGCCGCTGTAATTATAGAGATTATAGGCGTGTAGCGAGAAATTGCGCGCGAAAGCGGTCCCAAGAGGATAGATGGTCTCTGCACCGTCCAGTGTCCCGTAAAGGAGATTTTTCCGCCCCATGCCACCGCCTCGGCGAGCACGGGAAGCGTTGCTCCAGCAATGGGATCGAAAATCACGTCAGCGCCCTTATCTTTGGTGATTTCCTTGACCCGGCTGGACAGAGGCTCCTTTCCTGTGATGATCACGTGGTGTGCGCCGGCATCGAGCAAGGCTTGCTTCTTTTCTGTGGAGCGGGTCGTCGCTATGATCGTTGCTCCCAACACCCGGGCCATCTGGATGGCTCCCAGACCCGCGCCGCCGGTTGCCGCGGTTATGAGCACCGAAATGCCCGGCTTTAGGGCCGCAAGATCAACGAACGCGAAGTATGCGGTGAGGTATTGTACCCAGATGGACGCGGCTTCTTCCGGAGTCAGGTTGTCGGGATAGCGAATGGCCGACGTGGCGGGGATGATAGCGCTCTCACCATAGGTTCCGTACCGTGCCATCGATTGGCCGGTGGCAACGCTCACTTTGTCGCCAACGCGCAGCTCAGTTACACCTGGACCCACGGCATCGATAACACCAGCCGCTTCCCCACCGATGCGGGATGGAAATTCCGGCTGCTCCAGGTAATGCCCGGTGCGAAACGCCACCTCGGCGCGGTTAAGACCGATGGCCTGAACCTTGATGCGGACTTCCCCTGCTTCCGGGGTCACCAACGGGAGCTCTTCAATTTTAAGGACTTCGGGGCCCCCGAGCGAGTGTACGCGAACGACTTTGGCGGTGTTCATAACGATTCCTTTTTAGTTGGTTGCGTCCAGCCGTCCAAGGCGGCTCTTCCGTTTATCCGTCAATAGTTTCACTTTGGCAAGTAGACACAATTGTGTGTGGGGAACGCAAACTAAAGGACGTATCGTTAACAATGATCCCCACAGCCATGAGAGCAGTTAGAGAAAGCGGCATAGCGTTAAGCATAGGATATTTCGTTGTTATAAAAGCTAGCAACGCAACTCTAGCAACGCTATATATGATGCGAAGCGCTCGGAAAGGTTTCACGCCTAGGGCGATTATTCTAGCGGTGCTATACTTTCTATCGATGGCAACGAAGCCGGCAACGAACCGAATTGCGGAACGAAAACTGCGTGACAGGCAGGCCCGCCGGGCACAGATCATCAGTGCCGCCCGACGGATCGCGGAGCTTGAAGGGTGGTCCAACGTAACCGTTCGGCGGCTATCCGACGAAATTTCATACAGCCAACCCGTCTTGTACGCACATTTTGGAAGCCGCGACGGGATTCTCGCCGCGGTTGCCATCGAGGGTTTCCAGGAACTGGGCCTGGCTCTGGAGAAGGCACGGAAACGGGTTAAGCGTGGCAATACGGTCGAATCGGTCGCGGCCGCCTATCTGGAGTTCGCCGCGTCTTCACCCGCACTGTATGAAGTGATGTTTTCGCTCAGCCTGAACGTACCATTCGATGACCCGGCTACTCCTCCGGAGCTGCGTTTCGCGTTTTCCCAACTCCTGGAGTTGTTTCAGGGGGGGATCTCGAAGTCAGAGGTTATATCGGAACTGTTTTGGGCGAGCCTTCATGGCATCACCGAGCTAACAAGAACCAAGCGATTTCCGCCCAGCCGTCAGAAAGAGCGCGTGAGGGTGCTCGTCGAGCTCTTCAATTTCCCAAGAGATGAAACGGCACAGGTGGTGAAGGCGCGATGACTGTCATAGGCGCGCTCTCGTCTTCTCGCAAACGGGGCGAGATGAGTCCTCACAAACGGGCCAGCGTCGAGTAATCCCTCCATGCCGAAGCATCACTGCCACGAGTGCCTTTGGGTCCGCGGGGCCTCCGCCCGCCAACAGCGCTGCCATTTCCCGGAAGTACGGTGCCCCAAAGACGCCGGGCGTGATCACCACCAGCGCCTTCGCCGTCTCCGCGTGCGGGTTCTCAAACCCATGCACCATGCCGCGGGGGATATACATTGAATCCCCTGGACCAACATCCAACGTCTTCCCGGATACATCCGCAGCAGGTCCGACAATCCGTACCCTGTCTCGTCGAGTCCCGCGTGGTGGTGCGGCAGCGGAACCTTCGCTCCCGGTTCCACCCTTTGTCCTCCGCGGCAGACTCTGGACCATATCCACGCAAAGCCCTTGTCTTCTGTGATTTGGAGAAGCTGCGTGTCACCGTCCAAAGCCTGCGCTTGCGAATATTCCCAGGCGTGGGATTATGTTCATTCACCGGGTGCCGATAGTGAAAACAGAAAGGGAAACTCCATTATGAATCTTGCACCAATTGGCACATCCGCTCCGGCATCACCAATGCCGGTCGAACAACACAGCACACCTTCGGTTGCGCCAGCTGGACCTGCGCCAGCTGGACCTGCGCCAGCTGGACCTGCGCCAGCTGGACCTGCGCCAGCTGGATCTGCGCCAGCTGCTACCGTTTCGATCAGCGCTGCCGGTCATAAGGTAGCGGCTTCGGGCGATGTTGATCACGACGGAGACAGCCACTAAGCACGCCGCATAGACGAGAGCGCCCTCTGGCACAGTGCTTCGTGGCAGATGGTATAACACGTCCCGGGTGCCTCTTTGTCAGTGTCCTTCCGGTAAAGGGGGAAAACACAACCATTACCCACCCTGTCGTGGTGTCCCATCTTTGACCCAACCAGGTCAAAGATAGGACACGCTTTTCGCGGCGCTTCCTATCCTGCAGAACACAAGTCCTGGAATCAATGGTGAATCTCAGTTCTCGCTAACAGGGCAATGGAATGTAAGTTCAAAGGCTGAATAGCGCAAGGCCACCATGAAAGACCTTGCACTAATTCATAACAAACCGCTTTAAAGCATCGGGTTTTTATTGATCAGACCGAAATCGGCCGTGCCTCACGAACTCTCCGCACAGCCTCGACACAGTCTTTCGGGAAAGCTTGTAGCATTCCATGTACTATTTTGATCAATTCCGGGCTGGCGCTTTCTGGCGATCCTGTTTGAAATGGCGACTGCGGGTTGTACTCCATCGCAAGCTGAGCAGCTTTCGCAACCACCTCGCCCCGCAGCTCCGCCAGCAATGTAAGACCGAAGTCGATTCCAGCGGTTACGCCACCACCTGAAAAGCGGCTGCGAATGGGGCGCGGATTGCTTCGATATGCACTGGTGCCTTTGTACTTGCGGCGGCCGGTTTACTTCACGGCTCGCGAGCCACTACTCACTGGAATGCAGCCGATATGCTGGCAGAGCGATATCCGGATATTCGTGTTGACCGGTCGGTTCTATATGTCGATAACGGTCAGATTCTGACCTCAGCTGGTGCATCATCTGGAATAGATTTGTGCCTGCATCTAATTCGACGCGATCATGGACAGGCAGTTGCGGCCACGGTAGCCAGGTTGGCAGTGGCACCACTCGATCGCGAAGGCGGCCATGCACAATTCATTCAATATGAAGTGCCCGGCTCATCATCAAATCTCGCTCCTCTACTCGCATGGATCGATAAGCATTCGCATCAATCTTTGACGATTACTATCCTCGCAGCGCGTGCGGCCATGAGTACTCGGACTTTTATCCGGCGTTTCAAAGAGCAGACTGGGACGACGCCATTGCAGTGGATATTGTTTTCCCGCATCCGTCACGCTCAGCAGCTTCTGGAGACGTCTCAGCTCTCGATCGACGCCGATCAGCAACGAGTAGTGGTGAGACGGCGTCATGTGCGCGGATCCTTCGGCGTATTCCCGGAACGAAGCCTCGTCAAGATGCATTTCCGCACGAGTCCGGAGTCAAATTGTGCACGCAAGACTTCTTGCTTTCGGTGAAGGTTCTCGCCGCGGACGGTCTAAGAATAGAAAGGGCCTCATGTCGGGAGGATGACGAATGGGAAGAGGTTCATGCTGACCTTGCATAATAGGGTGGAGGCTTGATGGAATGGCCAGTTCCCTTGAATTGCGGCGCATCGCGGCATTTTCGAACTTACCGGACGATCAGATTAGTTGGTTTCTAAGTCATGTAGAGGAGGTCCCTGTCCAGGCAGGAGAGGCCTTCGTGCGACAAGGCGACCCAGCAGACTGGATGATCATCTTCCTAGAGGGACTTTTTCAATGGAGAGGAGAGTTCGGCGGCGATACTGTGTCACTTCCAGCGCAAGCTGGTGATGTTAGTGGGGTGTTTCCTTTCTCCCGGATGAAACGGTTTACTGTGACCGGCCGGGCGCTGACCGACGGACGGCTTCTCAAATTTCCGGTCGCGCTTTTCCCAGAACTCATACAAAAGATGCCGGAACTGACGGCGACACTTGTCGCCATGATGTCCGACAGAATCCGAGAAGGAACCCGAATAGAACAGCAACGCGACCGTTTGGTCTCGTTGGGCAAACTATCGGCAGGACTCGCGCACGAGTTTAACAATCCCGCATCTGCCGCAAAACGTGCGACCGGTCAAATGCGCGACGCGCTGGTGAGGATGCGAAACGCAAACGCTGTGTTATGGCGGCTGTCGTTAGATGATTCAGAGAAGTCTCGAATCGAAGAAGTAGAAGCTACGCTTCTGCGGTCAGATATGGCTCCATTAGAGGCTCTCGCGCTCAGCGACCTGGAAGAGAGACTGGAATCGATATTGCGGAGCCATGGCCAAGATAATTCAGGGGATTTGTCGGCAGCACTGGCAAGATGCAACATGTCTCCAGACGCACTCGCGTCTCTTCTAACAGAGCTTGACTCAGCCACCGCTCGTGATGCCATCATAAGGATCGCAGCAACGGCAGAATTGGCGAGTCTTTTGGACACGATAGAGAGCGGCACGTCGCGAATATCGAGTCTGGTCCAGACGGTAAAGGAATATACCTATATGGATCAGGCGCCGGTGCAAAATGTTGATGTCGTGCGGAGCCTGGAGACCACACTTGGTATTTTGACCCACAAACTGAAGCCCAAAATCAACGTGAAGCGCGCTTATCAGCCGATCCCTCTTCTTGTGAACGCGGTGGGAACCGAGCTGAATCAGGTTTGGACCAACATTATCGAGAACGCGATCGATGCGATGCCTGGTCAGGGCGAACTTCAGGTACGGACCTTCCGCGAAGACCCTTCGTTGTGGTGGAAATTGGCGACAATGGCCGAGGAATTCCTCCTGAGATAAGGCCCCACATCTTCGACCCTTTTTTCACCACCAAGGATGTTGGTGAGGGAACGGGCCTCGGCTTGAATACTGTGCAAACAATTGTCCGAAAGCACGGTGGCAACGTCCAGGTTGACTCCAAGCCCGGCGATACTCGTTTTCAGGTATGGCTTCCCTTTGCCGCTCCGCCCGAAGCCGGTAACAACCAGCTCGATAGTTAACTCTGCCCATGAGTCTACTCACTCAGTTCGATACGCCGATTCCGGGCTACAAGACACGAACGGTCAACCGTCTGAGGCTCTGGAAGTCCGAAGCTGTCGATTCGTTCGATTTAGGCATGTTCAACATCGGCGATTATGCGGGCGCCGTGCGCGCCAAGATGGATTCCAAAACCATCGGCAAAGTACCGTATCCGCCGGACGAGAAGGTCGAAGGCAAGTGCCTGAGGCTGACACAACAATTTTTCTTTACGTCGTGCTCTTTGCAGGACATGGTGCGACTGCACCTGGGGCTGGGAAAACCGCCCACAGAGTTCGACAAGAAACGGACTGTGCAGTTGAACGAACGCCATGGGTTCGAATACCACCGACACGGAACGCTTTCGCTGTATGCTGCCTTGGACGTGCGGACCGGAAAGGTGCAGGGGAAGACGGCCCCGCGGCATACCAGTGAGGAGTTCGTGAGCTTTCTGGGTCAGGTCGTGGGTAGCTGTAAACCGAAGCAAGAAATCCACGTGATCCCCGACAACTTGTCCGCCCACAAAACCGCTAAGGTGCAGGCGTTCCTGGAAGAACATCCCCGCGTTCACCTGCACTTCACTCCGACGTATTCCTTCCTGGCTGAACCAGGTAGAGATTTGGTTTGCGCGGATCGAGCGCGACGTGATCGCACGCGGCGTCTTCACCTCCTTCCGCGACCTGGCCCGGAAACTCATGCGCTACATCCGGGCCTATTCCAAGACGGCTCGTCCGTTCAAGTGAAAGTGCTCCGATGTGCGTAGGCGGGTGCCAGTATGCTAATGAATTCAATGCAGGCCACTAGGTAGCGTCAATAGGTCCGAGTACAAGCCCCTCCATTGTTAGTAGTAAACGGTTTTCTCATTAGTCACAGCCCATGGTGGGTATCGTGCAGAGCTACGAGAATTTTGGATTGAGGAAAACGTATAGCACGGCAATCCTTCCGTCGCGGACAATGATGACGTCCAGCCCGGTGTAATCGGGAGCTTCGCCTTTCGGACCCGAGCCCCAGGCGAGAATTCCACAGTTGTGAACCGCTTGGGCCTCTCCATGAGGCGTGTACGCAAAATGCGGGTGGGTCGCGCGGAGGTCACCGGCGAACTTGTCCAGAGCGTCGCGCCCGACGAAGCCGCCTGGCGGAACATAGAGTACGCAATCGTCAGTGTAGAGCTCATCTATGGCTGCACGGCGACGGGCGGCATCACCCTCGCCGAAGACCTCCTGAAGGTTCCGATAAAGAAGCTCAATGATTCGCTCGGTCGTCTTCACTTTCCTATATTCTCCTAGACTCGATTTTCTGCCGCTCGATCATGATCGCTCAACGTCGCCCCTTACATCTTGTCCGATTCCGCTGTTCTTGGTCTGCTTCCGCTTTCCCTTGAGGTGCAGATCACAGTACGCTTCCGTCCTTCGTCGAACCAGGATGGACGAGTTCAGGTTCGCGAGATGGAAAGCCCGATGATCGATCAGCACCAAATGGGTCTCCTCCCGGGTAAGAAGGGCGTTCAACCCTGCCTTTGGGAAATCCCGTATTGTGTTCTCCTTGTCGTGGACGGAAGTTTTTCACAGCGTCATCGGCCCCAAACACGCGGCCTTTTCAAATGTGGCCGACACCGGCCCTCGACGTCTTGTGTGATTTCGTTATCCTTTGTCTGCATCCCCCACCGTGAAGGGATCATCGAACATTATGTTTTGTTGGCCACGTTGCCATGGCAGAAGATATGAGGGAGCCGCAGCCGTTTGAATTTCGATCACCGCACGGTGTCAGGAAGATCGAAAGCCAAAGCCGCAATTGGAATGGGATTACTGTCCGTAACATAGTGCATTACCTTGATTCTGGAACAGTTTGGCACGACATCTCTTCCCACGAAACAACCGTTGCCATTGTTCTCGGCCAGCTCGGGGGCTATTGCGAGGCTCGCCTTAATCTCAACCGTCCTTCCGCTAGATCTCGCTTCGCTGCCGGGCACGCCACGTTTGTACCTGCGGACCTGACTGTGTGGGGCTATTCGGACGGAATTCGATCGGTTCGTGAGCTCAGGATGAGCTTCGCTCCAGGGCTCCTGGGACCGATCCTCGGCGACGAATTGGATTCAGCAAAAATCGACAGGCCGGTCCTGATGTTGTACGACGATAAGATAACAAGGTGCGCGGCTCTCCTGGCGGACGAATGTCAGGAACCCTTAAGTGGCAGCCGCCTCTATGGCGAGAGCTTGACGACAGCCTTGACGGCCGCCCTGTTTACCTCCCGGAAAGCCCCGACGCAGCTGGCACAGGGGCTTTCCCGATGGCAGTTGCGTCGAGCAATGGATTACCTCGAAGCCCATATGATGCACGACATAAGCCTTGAAGAGATGGCCAAACTGGTAGGACTTTCCGAATCTCAGTTCGCTCGATCGTTTAAAATTTCGACGGGGATGCCGCCGTATAAATGGTCTGTTGACGCCCGGATCAAACGCGCTCAGGAACTTCTGTTACTTGGCAAGGAATCGATTTCGGCTATTGCGATCCAAACAGGTTTCGCGGACCAGAGCCACTTCACGAAGACGTTTCGCCGTGCCACGGGTGCAACACCCAAAGACTGGCAGCGAAGTCGGAGACTCTGACCTGAGATTTATACGTCGCCGCGGGTGCGGTCGGTTGATAGCACCTGTCTAGACGCACGTTCACCGTACCCGTCTGAGCAACGCACCTGTTGTTTGGCTTCGTTTGGTGGTGGACTTGAGTGATGAGCGAAGCGGTGTCGGTACGGAAGCGGCGGAGTCGGGTCGAGGTGGAGAAGCTGGTTGCGGAGTATGAAGCCAGCGGGTTGACGCGGGATGGGTTTTGTCAGCAACGGGGCTTGTCAGTCGCGGCCTTGGATAAGTACCGGCAGCGGGTGCAGAAATGGGCGCGATCGGGGTCCGGTCCGATGCTTCCCGTGGAAGTGGTTTTGTCCACGGGACAAGGTTCAAGTGGCGTTGTCCGGGGCGGTGTACTGGTGGTGGAGTCGCGCAGCGGGCGTCGCATGGAAGTGGGTCGTGGATTCGATGCAGAGACGCTGCAGCGCCTGCTCACGATATTGGACAAGGTGTAGGGCGGTGTTCGGGTTCGGACCGGCGACACGGATTTACGTAGCGGCCGGCGCGACAGACATGCGGAAGAATTTTAATGGCTTGTATGGCCTGGTGCGCGATCATCTGGGTTGCGATCCGGAAAGCGGCCATGTGTTTCTGTTCGCCAATGCGCGGCGCAACCGGCTGAAGCTGCTGGTATATGACGGAAGCGGGCTTTGGGTGTGTGCGAAAAAATTAGACGGCGGGAGATTTCGGTGGCCAGAGAGAGACAGCGCTGCGAAGAAAATCGTGTTGAGTCACGAAGAGCTGGCCTTGCTGCTGGGTGGCATTGATTTGACTCAGACGCGGTCGCGGAAGTGGTATCGCAAGGCTCCGGCGGAAGAACCAGCAGAGTCACTGAAAACCGCATGAATACTAGACATTTCTCTCGTCCTCTTCCTCGTTGTCTGTTATTTAAAAAGCATCGTGAGCACGCCCTCTGAACCCACTGTTCCTGCGAACTCGGATCCCTTTATGGCCGAAGTAGTCGCGCAACTGGAGAAGCAACTTGACTCGGAGAGGAAAGAACTGGCATACGCACGGCTGAAGATTCAGGTGTTGGAAGAGCAGCTTCGCCAGCAGCGTATTGCCCAATATGGTCCGGGCAGCGAAAAGTTGAGCAACCTGCAATTGGAGTTGCTAGACGAAGAACCCGCGGTCAGCCGCGATGAGGTACAGGCAGAGAGCGAGCAGGAGCCAGCAGGCGCGCCCCCTGCCACATCCGGCAACAAACAACGTGCACCGCATCCTGGCCGCCAGAGCTTGCCGGCGCACTTGCCGCGCGTGGAAAAGGTGGTCGCGTGTGCGCCCTCGCAGTGTGTTTGCAACTGCTGCGGAGGTGAGACAACGGTGATCGGTTATGAGATCAGCGAGGTCCTCGATGTCAAACCCGCCGAGTACTTCGTTGAGCTAACCAAGCGCGAGAAGCGTGCCTGCAAGAAGTGCGAGGAGCAGGGCGTGGTTGCGGCGCCGCTGGCCGCGCGCATCATCGACAAGAGCCTGGTGTCCGACCGCGTCATCATCGATACGCTGGTCAGAAAATATGCCGACCACTGCCCGTTATATCGACAGAGTTCGATTCTGAAGCGCGACACGGGCATCGAGATCAGCCGTGCAACCATGTGCGGCTGGATCATGCGCGTAGGAGACCTGCTGATTCCTGTTGCCGGCGCGATGCGTAGTGAGTTACTGGCGGGAAGCTACATCCAGGCCGACGAAACACCGGTGGATGTGCAGACCCACGATGGCCGCGGAACAAATCACCAGGCCTATCTGTGGCAGTACGGAACTCCGGGCGGAGCGACGGTGTTCGATTTTCGCATGAGCCGCGGGCGCGAAGGGCCGGCCCACTTCCTGGATAAATTCGAAGGGATACTGCAAACCGACGCCTATGCCGCCTATGATCGCGGGGTCGGCGGAGCGAACATCGTGCACGCCTGCTGCTGGGCGCACGCGCGAAGGCGGTTTGTCGACGCGGTGAAGCTTAACAAGCAGGATGCCGCCTCGATCCGGGCGGTGGAACTTATGGACGAGTTGTTCGCCATCGATGCCCAGGCGCGCGACGAAAACGTGGATCACGCCCGCCGCCATGGTCTCCGACAGCAGAAAGCTCCGCCTTTGCTCGACCAGATCCGCAGTCACATCCTGGCAATGAGCAAGACGGTGCTGCCTAAGAGCGCCGCGGGCCAGGCTTGCAGCTACGCACTTACCATCTGGACGCGACTTACACGCTTCCTCGACTATCCGGAACTTGAACTGAGCAACAATCTCGCCGAAAATTCGATGCGTCCCATCGCCCTGGGCCGCTCCAACTGGATCCATATCGGCAGCGAACATGCCGGCCCACGCATCGCGGCAATCTTCTCCGTTGTTGAAAGCTGCCGCCGGCTCAACATCCCGGTCCGTGATTACCTCGCCGACATCCTTCCAGGGCTTGCAAACGCGACACTCCGGCGCACCGCAGAACTTACCCCTGCCCTCTGGGCTGCGAGACATTCGCACTAGTCAACCGTGGTTTGCTCTGACGGGTACAAAGAAATGCCCAAGCCCAATGGCATAAGAACGTTGCGTGTAGGCGGAGCAATCGCGCTGGCATAGTTCAGTCAGAAACTGATCGCATGATCCAACGCTCACACCTCGTGCATCGCAAACGCGAAACGAGACAACGAATCCTTCGGTCTCTCTCTGCACACTGTAGATCGCCATAACAGCTATTTTCCTTGGCTGCTGCCATCGCGGGCACCCTGAGGTGCATCGCGCGTTGCATCGAGCGCGTAGAATCTCGGCCGCAAATCACGAGATAAGACGTTTCCATGACCGATGGGCCAGAGCTTCCGGGCCTAAAGGAATGCGTAAAGGGCGAGGTAGGCGAGTACCGCGGACGGCTGATCGACTTCATCATCGCCCAGGGTATCGAGCTTGAGTTCAATGAGTCCATCGCCCCGGCACTCGGCATGAGCTACGGCGGCAAAATCGCCATCCTTCCCGGACAGGCAGCAGCGGAGGAATTTTCAACTTTGGTCCATGAGGCAAGACACGAACTTCTGCATAAATCCACTCGCCGCACCGCCACCACCAAGACGGTCCGCGAGACAGAGGCCGAGGCTATCGCCTTTGTAGTTTCGCAGACCATCGGCCTTGACGCTGGCCACGCCTCAGCCGACTACATTCACCTGTACCACGGCAACGCCGCACTTCTGGCCGAGAGCTTGGAAGTCATTCAGCGCACGTCAGCCTTGATTCTTTCCGCCATCGAGACACCCGCCGCCACAGCGGAGCAGACCGAGGCCGAGGCCGAAGCCGACCGCGAACCCGCACCGGCGCAAGCCAGCTAACAAATTTCTTTACCTCATGAGGGCGGACGGCTCAGGCCGTCCCGCTCCAACTACCCCGCACGTCCCAACCCGCCCAAGGAGGGCAGTCATGCAAAACAGCGGCGCATTCCAGTACCTCGCCATCGACACCATCCATGAGTCCACCACGAACCCCCGGCGCACTTTTGACCAAGGCAAGCTGCAGGAGCTTGCAGATTTTGTTCCCGGGAACAAAATCTGCATTTTGTGTCGTTGACGGTTTTGTGCCCAAGCACGCGAAAAGGCGCATGGCAGAAGTCGATCCGCCCTCCGAGGGCACATAACGAAAGAACGGGACCAAACCCAACATCAACTCTGCTGGGAGGGCAATCGACGAGGTGTACTCAATTTTTTCGGTTGGGCCGTCTTACGGGAGGATTCGGGAGAGCTGAAATCCTCGAAGTTGAATTGGACAACATTATGGCCGAAGTGGTATCGACCCCCGGACGTGCCATAGTAGAGGAGGTTGCAGCGAAGGGCCATCTCTCAGGCAAGAGTCATGAGCAAAGGAGAGCAGATGTGAACTCAACCAAACAGACAGCGAGAATCGCGGGCGTGCTGTACTTGGTGAACGGGGTGACTGGCTTTTTCGGCATCATCTATGTCCCCAGCAAACTGATGGTACCTGGTAACGCGGCTGCGACCGCCCAAAACGTCCTCGCTTCCGAGAGGCTTTTCCGCTTGGGCATCGTCTCTGAACTGATCTGTGCGGTCGAATTTATCTTCCTGCTCTGGGTTCTGTACCGATTACTCGGCGGGGTGAACAAGACGCATGCTTCGCTGATGGTGATTCTGGGTCTGGCCTTCGTTCCCATTATGTGCGTGAATGTGCTAAACGAGATCGCTGCCCTCACGCTTTTGCGCGGTGCGGACTTCGCGTCGGTATTGGGCCAGCCGCAACGCGAAGCCATGGCCATGCTGTTCCTCGATTTGCATCGCTACGGGTACATTATCGGCTGGATCTTTGGCCCTTGGCTTTTCTTCTTCGGGCTACTTGTTTTTAAGTCGGGTTTCCTTCCCCGCATCCTGGGCGTACTGCTGATGGCGGCGTGTTTCGGCTACGTGGCGGATAGTCTTGCGCCGTTGCTTCTGCCGAGTTACGCGAACCTCGTGGGCCGAATCGCGAACATCCCGCTCACCCTGGGCGAACCTGCTATTATCTTGTGGCTTTTGATTAGGGGAGCAAAGGATCAACCATTGAAAGCCGCGCCATAAAGTGAGTCAACTCCCGGCGCTGGACTTCACGTTCGACGGATTCCATTGACACAGGCAGCGAATCGGTCACAGCCAAAGAAACATTGGATTCTCGTGGTTGCATTCCGCCCCAATAAACAGCAACTCTCGCATCTCTTTCGATTCTGAGCTGCTCGGAATCGCCACGGTCTGGATGTTGGTTTGACGCAACCAGGCGCATGATTGTTTTCCATCGGATATTTCCGAATGGAGATTGTCATGCCCGAACACTATTACGTTAAACCTTCAACCATCGACCGAATCCGTGACAGTTGGCTTGGCGCTCAAATTGAGAACTACGTGGGATGGATGGAAGCTAACGGCTATTCTTCCCGCACCGTCTTTCGCCGGTTGCCACGGCTTTTCTGCTTTGCTGAGTTCGCGCAGAAGAGGGGCTGCACAGATGTTGCTTCTGCCTTTGCTCTCGTCGAGGAATTTGTATCCGAATGGTTGGTTCAGCACGGAGCGGAAGCAAAGACATCGGCCTCGCTGCGCAAGCATGCAATTGATATAGGGAATGCCACACGTCAGATGCTACGACTGGCTAGTGGTAGGCGGGTAAAGCATAATCGTCACCGCAGTCCATTTCCACTTGAGTCAGAGGTTCCTGGTTTCCAAGAATATTTGCGCAGTGAATGCGGACTGATGGAGAGCACGATCCACGGGTACAGGCATCATCTCCACGAGTTCCGGCAATACCTGCGGAAAGCCGGGATCAGTTCGCTCGGCGACTTGTCGCCCGCGCTCCTGGCATCTTTCATCGTCGAAAGTGCGCCGGGAATGGCTCCTTGCACGCGTCGCGACCTCTGTTGCCATCTGAAAGTGCTGCTGCGGTTCTGCCATCGTGAAGGAATCACCGATCGGGACCTCAGAGGTGCGGTCGGTATGCCGCAGGTATACCGTCTGGCCGATGTTCCCCGGTCAATCACGTGGGACGAGGTCCGTCGCACATTGGACGCGGTAGACCGAAGGACAATCAGAGGTCGGCGAGACTATGCCATCTTGCTTTTTCTTGTGACCTACGGGCTGCGCGCCCACGAGGTCGCCAAACTCACGCTGGAAGATATCGACTGGAACGCGAGCGATTCCAGGTACCGGAACGTAAGGCTGGCCATGCGACTGCGTATCCGCTTGCCGGAGTTGTGGCAGAAGCCCTAATCGACTATCTCAAACGAGGTAGACCTGAGACTGAGGATTGCCATCTCTTCTTCCGTGTCGTGGCTCCACGTTCCCCAATCACTCCCGCCACCGTGTCATCAACTGTGGCGTTTTATCTCCAGAAGGCTGGAATCCAAGTGCGCAAAGGTGGATCGCATACGCTGCTGCATACCTGTGTGCAACGTCTGGTCGACGCCGAATTTCCGCTGAAGACCATCGGCGATTACGTTGGGCATCGTTCGCCGGAGTCCACCCGTATCTATACGAAAGTCGCTATCGAGGCCCTGCGCGAGGTTGCCATGGGTGACGGGGAGGCTCTATGAACACGCCCTATTTCCATAGCTTCCTGGCGCCGTTTCTCCATCAGTTCGTGCAATACAAACGCGCACTGAACCGCAAGTACTTTAACGATGCGGAGACGTTGCGCCTGTTCGACCGGTATGTCTACAACAGCAACATCGCCGGCTGGCATGCAGTTGATAGCACTGTGGTCGATGATTTCCTGGCGTCCCGCCCTAAAGTCGGGCCAAAAAGATACAACCTCATTCTGTATGCACTGCGCCGATTTTTTGCTTTTGCGATTATGCAGCAGTGGACGGAGCGAAATCCTGTGACCGCTAGCCCGCGCCGCATTACCGGCAGCCGAATTCCTTACTTGTTCAATCTCGATACTGCAAAACACCTCCTGACAGCGGCCAGAAATCTCCCTGAACGATCCCGAGCGCCGTATCGCGGCCTAGTGTACGAAACGGTGTTTGCTCTGCTTTACGGCCTGGGGCTCCGAGTAGGCGAAGTATCACGACTCAAGGTGGGCGATGCCGATCTCGCCCGCAATCTGCTGTTCATCCGGGAGACGAAGTTTGCCAAAAGCCGAATCGTGCCGATGGGACCTCAGCTGGCGCAGCGGCTCAAACACTACGTGGAACAACGGTACGGAGGCATCGCCGCTGCCGAACTGCCCATGTTCACCTTCGACCCAAAGCGAGGCAGCGTCGATGAAGGGACGATCAGCATGACTTTTCATGCTCTCCTGCCCAAGCTGGCTCTGCATATTCCGCCGGGCGTGTCACCACCGCGGCTCCACGATCTACGCCACTCGTTCGCTGTCGCTACGCTGCGACGCTGGTACGAGAAGGCATCGACCCCAACTGCCGGTTGATGCACCTCGCCACGTTCCTTGGCCACGTCGATCCCACTTCTACTTCTGTATATCTGACGATCACCGAGGACCTTCTAGACCTGGCTGCTCAGCGCTTCCAGGCGCTCGCCCCGAAAGGAGGTGCGCAATGACCAGTGTGGGGCAAGTGCTGTTCGCATTTTTCGAAGACCACCTGAAGACTCAGAAAGGGCTTCGGCCTGGTTCGGTCCGAAGCTACCGGGACACAATGAAGCTCTTCCTTGCCTATGTCGCCACTGCTTGCCGGCGACCGATCACACGATTACTGCTTGCTGACTTGACGGCGCATCGAGTCCCGACGCCGCACACACCGCGCCAGCATGACGAGCGCATCCCCTCGCACGATGAACTGCTCGAAATGAAGAAGACCGCCGCTCCGGGCGTCGTGATCGTAGCCGTTCCGCAACTCTTCCCCACTCCGCCTGAGTTGGCAGACCGTATGGTCGCCCTTGCGGACATTCGCCCAGGGCAACAGGTTTTAGAACCCTCCGCAGGAACAGGCCGAATCATTGATGCGCTTCGCCGCAATGCTCACGGCTACGCGATCACAGCGGTTGAGCTGAATTGCAATATGGCTCACCGGCTCCGCACGCTTGATTGTGTCGATGACACTCGGCAGGCCGATTTCTTGGAGTGCAACGGCGATCTAGGAACATTCGACCGCATTGTTATGAATCCTCCGTTTGCGAACGCAGACGATATCAAGCACATTATGCACGCCTTGAAGATGTTGAAGCCCGGAGGCCGACTCGTCGCCATCTGTGCCAACGGCCCGAGGCAGAACGATAAGCTAAGACCCCTCGTTGAAGCGCGCGGCGGTATCTGGGAAGAATTGCCTCCAGATACTTTCATCGGCGCAGGTACAGGCGTTCGCGGCGTCCTCCTCATGCTGGACGCATAACCAAGTGCCGCCCGTTTCAGGGTAACGCGGCAACGCGGCCCCTGAAGCGGGCGCAAGGGGACAAACCCTTCGGTTTTTCCCTCTCTTCACAAAAAATACAGGGATGGTGTCAAAAAGTGCCCCTCTGATCTCGCTTAGATGGTAGATGCCATGACTTCTCCCACTCAAAGACGAGCGGCGGGGCCTTTCCCTCCCCTGCACCCCTCCCAAGCGAAAAGACTTCTGGAAGGAGACATCGATGGACAAGACCGAATCCACTGTTCGCGTCATGCTCACTGCTATCGAGGCGCCGCTCTACGATGTCGGTGTCCTGAGTGAACGTGGAATGCTTCCGGGACTCGACGGCATCACGGCCGCGGCGGTCCTCGACAGACTTTCTCTGCTCAAGTACCGCAATGCCCACGGCTCACATATCTACATTCGCCCATCTGGGGAGCATCGTTTCACAACGCTCGACGATCTTAGCGAACGCCAAGACGATTTTTAATGTCTACGGAGGACCTGCACCAATGCTTCCAGTAGATCGTCCCGCTGCGAAACGGGATCAACTCCGACAGTCAAAACGGCGTGGCAGTGCGGGCAAGAGTAACTCGAGCCGCGAAAAGTAGTCATCGTCTCAGACGATAGCGTAATTGCTTCAAAGTCAACGTGCGTGATGCGCTGGTCGCAGTGCGGACAAGTGCCCATAATGTGCTCCAATCTTTAGGTGGACGCCATCATATCCCCATGGCCGCGAAGTCGCCACGCCTCCGTCGGCGCCAATCGCGTCGTCGCACAGCTGGCAGTGTGATCACGTTCCCCCGGCCATGCCACCTAGAGTCCAGAGAGGCGGCAACGCATAAGCTCTCTCTTGTGCTCCTCATTTCCTGAAGATCGGCGGCGTACCATTATGAATTGCCCTCAAGACCGCATGCGGGAAGAGGCCATTCAGATGCCTGAGTCAAAAAGACGGCCAAAAGTTGACGCCGTCGCTTTTCTGGCGAACGCCGGACTAGGACGAGGAATCGTCCAACTGAAGCCCAAGCAGGTCTTCTTCTCTCAAGGGGATCCCGCCGACTCCATTTTCTATCTTCAGAAGGGCCGCGCAAAAGTCACTGTCCTTTCGAAAAACGGTAAAGAAGCTATCATCACGCTTCTCTCCGGGGGCGACTTCGTTGGAGAGGAGTCGCCGCTCGCAACCGTGGGTGGGCTACGTATGGCGACTGGCCATCACCGGCTGTACGGCAATGAAGATCGAGAGGGAGGAGATGGTCCGCGTGATGCACGAGGAGCGCTCCTTCTCCGACCTGTTGCTAAAGTTTCTGCTGGCCCACAGCATGCGAACCCAGGCCGATCTTGTCGATCAGCTTTTCAGCTCTAGCGAAAAGCGATTGGCGAGAATTCTCTTGTTGCTGGCGGAGTTTGGCAAGCCGGGCGAACCGGAATCATTGATTCCCGAGATTACACAGGAAACCCTGGCGGAAATGATTGGAACCACCCGATCCCGCGTCAGCTTCTTTATGAACCGCTTTCGCAAGCTCGGCTTTATTGAATACAACGGTCGCATACGGGTTTATAAGTCGTTGCTCAACGTCGTTCTGCACGACTGAAGGATCTGCGCGAACCCGTATGTCATTCTTTCTGGCACCCTGCGCAGGCTCGATCTCAACCCGAGAAGGCGGCAGGAAAAGGCTACTCAGGTTCTTCGGCGACCGGCGCGGCCCGCATACGAAGTGGAAGATGCCTCAACCGCAATTCTTTGCTCCGGTAATCGCGTTCCCGTCGCCCTGGCGAGGACGAAGCTAAACTGGAGACCCTAAGCTGGAAAGGAAGAGATCAATGCCTAAGAAGCAGCTCGACTACGACCAAGAGCTTCGTGGTCTCCACGCCCGGCTCGAACGTGCTGCGGAGCGATGCCCGGAGGCTAGACAGAAGGAATTGCTGGCGGAAGCAGCAAACACTGTGGCAAAGACAATCGACGCTGACATAGGCGATGACAAAAAGGCCGCGTTGCTTAAGACGGGGAGCACCTTGCTGCGATCGGTTCGCCTCAAGTGTATCCGTCAGAGCAAACCCACGGTTGACAAGTGCGGATGTCTCGCAGCCCAGGTGGCAGGGGTAAGTTCTGCGATGCGCTGGAGTGGCGCGTTTGCAAGTCCTGGAAGGATGGCCGCCAGGTAATCACGGACCGGGATGTTGAGCCGGCGGCAGCTTTCAACAACGGAGAAGATTGCCGCGATGCGTGGACCGGCGTGTTCGCTGCCGATATGGATCCAGTTGGATCGGCCCAAGGCAATGGGACGCATCGAATTCTCGGCGAGATTGTTGCTCAGTTCCAGTTCTGGATAGTCGCGGAAGCGTGTAAGTCGTGTCCAGATCGCCAGCGCGTAGCTCGAGGCCTGGCCCGCGGCGCTCTTGGGCAGCACCGTCTTGCTCATCGCCAGGATGTGACTGCGGATCTGGTCGAGCAAAGGCGGAGCTTTCTCCTGTCGGAGAGCATGGCGGCGGGCGTGGTCCATGTTGTCGTCGCGCGCCTGGGCATCGATCGCGAACAACTCGTCCATCAGTTCCACCGCCCGGATCGAGGCGGCATCTTGCTTGTTGAGCTTCACCGCGTCGATAAATCGCCTTCGCGCGTGCGCCCAGCAGGCGGCGTGCACGATGTTCGTTCCGCCGACCCCGCGATCATAGGCGACATACGCGTCGGTTTGCAGTAGGCCTTCGAATTTATCCAGGAAGTGGGCCGGGCCTTCGCGCCCGCGGCTCATGCGAAAATCGAACACCGTCGCTCCGCCCGGAGTTCCGTACTGCCACAGATATGCCTGGTGATTCGTTCCGCGGCCATCGTGGGTCTGCACATCTACCGGTGTTTCGTCGGCTTGGATGTAGCTTCCGGCCAGTAACTCACTGCGCATGGCGCCGGTAACAGGGATCAGCAAGTCACCTGCCCGCATGATCCAACCGCACATGGTCGCTCGGCTGATCTCGATGCCGGCGTCCCTCTTCAGAATCGAACTCTGTCGATACGCCGGGCAGTGGTCCGCATATTTTCTGACGATCGTATCGATGATGACGCGGTCCGACACCAGGCTCTTGTCGATGATGCGCGCGGCAAGCGGCGCCGCAACCACGCCCTGCTCCTCACACTTTTTGCAGGCACGCTTTTCGCGTTTGGTCACCTCCACAAAGTACTCGGCGGGCTTAACATCGAGGACCTCGCTGGTCTCATAACCGATCACCTTCGTCTCGCCTCCGCAGAGGGTGCAGACACACTGCGCGGGCGTGCACGTCACCACCTTTTCTACACGGGGCAGATGCGCCGGCAACGTTTGGCGGCCAGGATGCGGTTCACCTTGCCTCTTGCCCGTTGTGGCAGACGGCGGGGCCACCGGCTCCCGCTCGCTCTCTGCCTGAACCTCATCGCGGCTCAGTGTGGGTTCTTCTTCCAACAACTCCAATTGCAGGTTGCTCAACTTCTCGCTGCCCGGACCATAGCGGGCAATCCGCTGCTGCCGAAGCCGCTCTTCCAGCACCTGAATCTTCAACCGCGCGTATTCGAGCTCTTTCTTCTGCGACTCGACTTGCTTCTCCAGTTGCGCGATCACTTCGGCCATGAAGGGATCCGAGTGCGGGGCAAGAGTGGGCTCAGAGGGCGTGCTCACGATGCTTCTTGAATAGCAGAAAGCGATCGAGAAAACGAGCGAAATATCCAGTGTTCATGCGGTTTTCAGTGACTCTGCTGGTTCTTCGGCCGGAGGCTTACGATGCCACTTTCGGGGCCGCGTTTGAGTCAGATCAATGCCCCCCAACAGCAACGCCAGCTCTTCGTGGCTCAACACGATTTTCTTCACCGTGCTGTCTCTCTCCGGCCAACGAAATCTCCCGCCGTCCAATTTTTTCGCACATACCCAAAGCCCGCTTCCGTCATAGACGACCAGCTTCAGGCGATTGCGCCGCGCATTTGTGAACAGAAAAACATGGCCGCTCGTGGGATCGCATTCCAGCCGGTCGCGCACCAGACCGTAAAGACCGTTGAATCCCTTGCGCATATCGGTGGCGCCAGTAGCCACGTAGATCCGCGTCGCCGGTCCGAACCCGAACACCGCCTACGCCCTGTCCAATATGGTCAGAAGGCGCTCCAATGTCCCCGTATCGAATCCACGGCGCACTTCGATCCGGCGCCCGCTTCGCGACTCAACCACCAGCACACCACCACTATCGGCATGGCTACTTGCTTGTTCCGAAGTGCGCGAAAACACTTCCACGGGAAGCATGGGACCGGAGACCGATCGCGGTCCAGGATGCACGCGTCGCCGGTATTTATCCAATGTCGCTAACGACAAGCCTCGTTGCTGACAGAACCCATCCCGCGTCAACCCGCTGGCTTCATACTCTGCAACCAGCCTCTGCACCTCGACCCGACTCCGCCGCTTTCGCACTACTGCCGCTTCGCTCATGACTCAAGTCCACCACGAAACCAAATGGCACAACAGGTGCGTTGCTCAGACGGATACCCTCAAGTGGCAGTAGAGCCGTTACCTGTGCTGTACTGGGCTGTCGCTTTCAGAATTATTACGCGCCTGTCCGTATCGCCTTCCGCCACGCTAACGGCGTCGGCACCCTGAACTGATTTAAAGCTTTCGCGGCTCAATGGCTGGCCTGCAGACTCCCCTGTCAACGCTTCGCCGTACACCTCACGATGCACCACGCATGACTCGGGGCCAGTGTGGTTTGCTACTCCTTCACTGTCTGGGATTCACCCGTTACTCCCTGCCGGTCTCCCGGCGCACTAGCGTGCTATATTGTCCGTTTTCTGACGGGACCCCTAGCATCAGCGCAGGATAGTATTCAAGGCGGAGCGACGCCGGGCACTGCCTCATTGCGCCAGAGCTTGATTTTTGATTTCCTGCATGACAGTCTGCACCCCGAACCCGATCTCAAGCCGTTCGAATTCAGCTCCCATTCGGCAGCTGTCGCTACCGCGACAATTATGAAGATGAGAGCATGTCTGATACGCCTGAGCTGATCCGCCAGCACGGCCTGCAAGGTCAAGTCTGGCCTATCACAAATCACGTGCTCAACTCCGTTCAGGTCGGCACGGACTCAATGGAGAGCTTCCGTAGTAGCTTGAAATCGTCAAGCATCTTGCCAGTCCCCAGAACAACGCAGCACAGCGGGTCATCGGCAATCGAGACAGGAAGTCCCGTTTCCTCTCGGATGCGCCTGTCCAGGTCCTTCAAGAGCGCGCCACCGCCGGTGAGCACGATGCCGCGGTTGCTGATGTCAGCTGAGAGCTCGGGCGGTATGCGCTCTAGCCCCACACGAATGGCGTTCATGAGCGTCGACACCCATTCACTCAATGCATCGCGGACTTCACTGTCATTCAGAATGATGGTCTTGGGTATCCCTTCAATCAGGTTGCGACCCTTGATTTCCATCGTCAGCGGCTTCTCGAGCGGGAACGCACTCCCTATTTCAATCTTGATCCGCTCGGCGGTGCGTTCGCCAATCAGCAAGTTATATTTTCGCTTCACGTAAGTCATGATGGCTTCGTCCATTTGGTTTCCTGCCGTACGCAAAGAACGGGCGTAGACGATGCCACTCAGAGAGATCACCGCAATATCCGTGGTACCTCCCCCAATATCGATGATCATGCTTCCGGTGGGTTCACTGGTGGGAAGCCCGGCCCCAATCGCCGCCACCATGGCCTGGTCCACCAGATAGACCTCGCTGGCTTTCGCACGGTAAGCTGAGTCCATGACCGCGCGTCGTTCCACCTGCGTGATCTCCGCGGGCACACCAATCACAATGCGTGTACGCACCAACATTTTGCGATTGTGCGCTTTCTGGATAAAGTAATTCAACATCTTCTCGGTCACTTTGAAATCGGCAATGACCCCCTCTTTCAACGGCCGAATTGCAACTATGTGGCCCGGTGTACGGCCCAGCATTTCCTTGGCCTCTGTTCCCACCGCTTCCACCTCACCGCTGTTCTTGTTAATGGCTACGATGGACGGCTCGTTCACCACGATGCCCTTGCCACGAACATAAACTAGTGTGTTGGCGGTTCCCAGATCGATGGCCAGGTCGCTTGAGAAAAGGCTAAAGAGCGGCCTTAGGTTGCGCACGCGCGACGCCCGGGATAAAAACCACGAGGTGACATATGGATGCTTCTTTCTAAGCTGCCTGTTCAAAAACAGGATCATCCACCATGTCGTTCTTCGACCTTGTCGTCGGTAAACCGCTCGCAACTACCGAAGAGCGCGCCGAGCACATGAGTCTCCTAACAGGTCACGTGGAGAATGGCGTTTACCGCGGACTTTTTTTCTATTAGCCGGATGGCCTCACTGGTCGGCACGATGACCAATTCGACGTGGCGGCGTTCCGCCTCAAGTTTCACTTCCTTCATAACTGGCAAACGGCCGTACGCTCCGGTGCCGATCACAAGCCGGTGGCATTTCCAGGGTATCTTTTCTCCGATGGACAGGGGCGTATGCCCAAACTCGTGACGGAATTTCCTAGAAGGCGTCTTCTTGCGTTTGCGGATTTCTCCGCGGTCGATCACCACGTCCTGCTCGTACGCGCTGCCGTCGATTCGGAGGGTACCGAAGGAAAATTTGTCGAAGTGTATACGCGCCTCCTCGTGCTGCCGTGTTCAGGCGCTCTTCTTCGAGGTGACGGCAGAGAAGACAGACCAGCTCTGTTCTACCTCGTGACTACCGCAGTGCGGGCAGGCGGTCTTTTCCGCGTCATGCTCTGCTATGGTCAGAATCTGTCGAGAATGGCTTCTTGCAGGCGTTGCAGAAGAACTCATAGTGGGGCATACAGACCTCCCACAGTCTTAGAATGGTTACAGCTGGATTCTAGACCCGCGGCTGGAGCGGGTCAACATGGATCGGTCTCGAATCCTGCGGTCTTGGGTCGTGGATTTTCTGCGTAGTACTCCACTTCTCTGGTATATCATCCAGCGCGAAATATCGATGTAGAGCTGCGATACCTCATCGAAGCTCGGACGACCGTCGCCATGGGTCGCGTTTTTCTTGGGGTGGATGCAATCTACGGGGTAGGCAGCGACGCAGGCGGTGTCTTTTGTTCCGACGCAAGGTTCGGCGATGACGTATGCCATGGGCCGCCACCTCCGTCTCTTTCACCGTATGCCTCGGGAAAGTAAATTCAACGTTACACTGCTGGCGTATGGCGCCGACGATTGAAAAGATTTCTGCGATTACTTTCCGGGTTTTGAACATGAAGGCTTCGGTGCAGTTTTACCGAAATGTGCTTGGCATGGAGCTGATTTACGGCGGAGAACGGGCGTGTTTCTCTTCACTGCGAGCGAAGGATTCAGAATCTGCGATCCTAAACCTCGAACAAGGTGACAGTGTGTCGCAGTGGGGCCGGCTGATCTTGCACGTTACGGATGTGGATGCGTTCTGGACACATCTGCGGGAGAAAGGATTTGATCCTGGAATCCCACGGGACGCGTCTTGGGGTGAACGCTATTTCCACATGCTCGACCCGGATGGCCACGAGTTGTCGTTTGCTCGGCCGCTACAATGAGTTGGCCAAAAGAATGTGTCCAGACGAGGTGTGTGTGGCGGTCACGGTCGATCAGCGGCGCCACTCGGGGGATACGAGCCGGGTGCTGCTGCCGATGCGAAGCAGCGCTTGATCCGATTTCTCAGAGAGCATCTTTGATCTCTATGAACTGGCTACGAGGCGCGCGCTCTGCTCCGCCATCGCTTCGCGCAGTAAAGCATCTATGGCGTCCTGCCCGCCATTCGCCCGCGGAAGGCGCAACGTCGCGGGCAGCGGATTCGCTTCCGCATAGTAGGGATCTTCCCGAAGTTCAACCCCATCACGGTAATAATATTCCTCCGTCGAGCCGTCGGAACAGGAGAAGCGTATGATCGCAAGCCAGAGGTCCAAATCGGAAATTCTGGACTAATGCCGCGAATAGATAGCCTTCTTCTGTCCATATCGTCGCAAAGCACGACATCGGTCAATGCAACCCCAAAACGGCGAACGGGCCGGCCCAATTCCAGATGGAAGTGCTCGCACACCAGTTCTGAGAGGGCGGCGGCACTGAAATGCGGACGCAGGCTCGTAGCGCGCGGAAGCGCTACTCCAACAATAAGAATGATTCGGCTGTGCCCTCGCGTCATCAGGAAAGGCTTCAGCATGCAACGCCCGGTAGTATCATTTGTTCTCGCTGGAGGCAGGGGCAATCGTCTGTTTCCGCTGACACAGGAGCGCGCTAAGCCGGCGGTCCCCTTCGGGGGTAAATATCGCATCATTGATTTTGTTCTCAGTAATCTCATCAATTCAGGCATTTATTCGATTTATGTCCTGGTTCAGTTCATGAGCCAGTCGCTCTTGCGACATCTGCGCGACGGCTGGCAATTTGGCGGTCTGCTGCAAGACCAGTTCATCATCCCGGTACCCGCACAGATGCGTTCAACCGACGAGACATGGTACAGAGGCACGGCTGACGCGATATTCCAAAATCTCAATCTGATGGATGATCTCGATGATCACCTCGTCGCTATCTTTGGCGCTGATCATGTCTATCGCATGAACATCCGACACATGATCGACTTTCATGAGCGTATGCATGCGGATGTCACCGTTGCAGCAATTCCTGTTTCAGCTCATCTTGCGACCGAATTCGGGGTCATTGAAGCCGGGCTCGACGGCGCGATTCATGGTTTTCACGAGAAGAACGTAGATGCTCCCACTATTCCCGGCGAGCCAGACAAAGTTTATGCGTCCATGGGCAACTACATCTTCTCCGCTCGCACATTGCTCAGGGAACTGCAGTCCGACGCTCTGCGGCAGGAGAGCAGACACGATTTCGGACACGATATTCTGCCTTCGTTGCTCGGACGAGCAACAATTTACGCATACGACTATCAGACAAACGTGATTCCCGGAGAATCGGCAGCTATTTCAGTCTACTGGCGAGACGTAGGAACTCTGGAGGCATACTACGAGGCGCACATGGATCTCTGCGGGCTTGTCCCCTCTCTCAATCTCTATAACCCACGCTGGCCTATACGGACCGCCAGCTATCCCGATCCGAGCGCGAAGTTCACCTTCGACGAAGATGGTCAACCCGGACAGGCCGTAGGTTCTATTATTTCTGGCGGATGCATTCTCTCAGGCGGTGCAGTCCGCGGCTCCGTCCTCGGTCGAGGTGTCAACACCAAAAGCGGATGCGTTATCGAAGACTCGATCGTTCTCGATAATTGTGTCGTTGGACGACGGTGCAAGATTCGCCGTGCCATTCTTGACGAGAACGTCACAGTCCATGACGGTGAGAGTATTGGTCACGATCTAGAACTTGATCGCACTCGCCACCACGTCACGGACACCGGAATTGTCGTTGTGACCAGCAGTTCGGCAGGGGATAACGGCCCGTGTTTCCGGCGCCAAAAACTCAGGCAGCAATCTATCCCAGCCCAGCTGATAATGTAGCGGCCGTCCCCATAGATCTGTTGTTTTGCTAATCATTTGGCGTAATTATTTGCGGGCTAATTGGCGTAAATTCTAACTGCGAGGCGAGGGGCCGACCTCCGTCCGTAAAGCCTTGCAATTGTGCGTGCGTTGAATGAATCGCTTAGGACAAACAGCCAAGCGATGGAGATGATCAAATCGTTTTTTTGAACTCTCCGCGGGAGTTTTCAAATTTACCCTTGTACGCCAAATGACGCCGAAAGATCTACGCCATATAGCTCTCAAAGCTACATCCAGCACCTCCGCTCTCATCGCGTATCTCCCATGCCTGGCTCGCCAGCCTCGTATACGTAGTCAGCTTCCCCAATCAGATACGCGGGAGCCGACTCCGCTCTGTACGGGGTAGCTGTCGCGGTAGGGCTGACCGTCGCTGATCGCCCACAGGGGGGCCGAAGGTAGTCGCCCACCTCCCGGTCCCACAGAACGTAACCCACGTCTCACCCATCGGGTGGGAGCACATCAATCTGACAGGTGACTACACGTCGCCGGCCACTGGACGGCTTCTGAAGGACAAATTCAGCCGCGGTTGCGGCTTTTTGCACCCTCAAACGAGTGAAGCAATGGCGGTTTGCATCGTTGTACTGTGCTTAGAACCGTTCTCTGCATCAAAGAAATTCATGCCCCGGATTCTCGGAGAGAGGCGAACTACAGTGGACGTAAGCTGCCACAAAGTCTTGATCGTCGATGACGAGCGAACGATCACTGATACGTTGGCTCTGATTTTTTCGACAGAAGGCTATGAGACGCGAACGGCCTACACCGCAGAACAAGCCATTGAAATAATCGCCGAATGGCTGCCTGATGTGGCGATCGTCGACGTTGTTCTTCCTGAAATGAATGGCATCGATTTTGCGATTCTTCTGAGGGCACAGTGTCCAGCCTGCCTGCTTTTGCTCTTCTCAGGCCAGTGGATCACCCTCGATCTGCTGGCCGAAGCTGCGAGAAAGGGATACAGATTCGACATTGTCGCAAAGCCGACACATCCAACCGTGATGCTGGAAACCGTCTTAAACCTGCTAGTCGCTAATCAAACGAAACAAGACTGAGGATAGTGCGGCATCGGAAGAACGTCGCGTAGGGGAAGCGGATCAGCTGTCCATAGCGTACGCTATCTTTTCACGTTTCAGATCGGGCGAGCCGTTGAAGGCAGGTAGGGTGCGATCACTTTGGCGAGGTTCTGTACAGCGCTTCGCAGCCGTTCCAGTTCCTCATCTCTGAGCTGTGATTCACGTTCCAAGCGCCATGCCCGAATCTCGATACTATGTGTCTTGAAGCCCGGCGTATGTTCAGTGCGCCGAGGCAAAAGGCAGTAGTAACAAGAAACCATGTGTTGACACGTACCGCCGTACTCTTTTTGCTGCGTACAGTTCCGCGCCAATCCAACATAGGGCAGCGAAGGCAGTAAGGGTATTGAGCCAGAGCGTGTGCATGAAGAGAAGCCCACCCGGCACTACGCCGTGATCTAGTGATCGAGCTTGCCAAGTAGGGACTCGCCGAGGGTCAGGGAATTGCCAGGTCCTCGGCAATTCTAAAATCCGGAGCGGGGCAAATCGGGCCAAACGGGGCTGGTCAGTTGAATGGTCCAGATGGGCCTACCTTGGTAAAACGGGCCTTCTTCTCTGACGAAGGCGGGAGCCACCCCGCCAATGATCCAAATCTGAATGTTCTGCGGCTGCTAACCAATCAGTGGCGCCACCATGCCGGCGACTCCTCCCAATTCAATCTTGATCTCATAACGCATCGCCTTAAGGGAGGAACCGGCTAACGAGAACGGCGCTTCACCAGCCGGAGATATCGCAAGTTTTATGAGCCGTGGCTTCGGAGTAGCCACGAGCATGGACACTTTGGTCTCCGGCGTATCAGGCCGGATATTTTTTGCTATCGAAAGAACTAAACCGTTGGCAAAGTCCGAGGGCAGATCCAGGTGTTCGCTTTTGACCTCCTCCTTACCATCTTTTCCTGTTGACCGGACCCTGACTTGACCCCGGCGAAACATCGATGGAAAGATCCATCGGCTGCGGGAAAGAAGGACCCTTCTGTATATGGTGATCGGTGATGAGTTGGAAATTATTGCGTTGAGAGAAGACTGTCGTTTCATCATCGACGGAGCCATCTTTGAAACGAAAGAGCAACCGGGAGGTGACCCTGTCCCCACGGACAACCTGGAAGAGGTCACCTACCGCTAGTAGGCGGCCCTCTTTCGTGCGAAGCGCAAGAAAACCGTGCTCCGTTCCCTCCACATGGCGAACAGGTATGGACTCCGCTGGTGTGTCGCGCTGCAAGGCAAAGATCAATGCCGCGGCCAATGACCAGCATCTGAGTCGTAACGTCAGAGAGCCGTTTATGCTCTCTTATGATGAAACGCGATAGAGCAAAAGTTTGCTGCCTAACCGCACTCGCGCCCGGTGCAGGGAACCCTGGAGATGCCATGGTGTCTCCTTGCTGATGCTGACGTCGACCGGATTGGCCGACAGAGCAACCGCGCGAATCAGAACTGCGCCGGGCTCGACGCTACCTAGCGGACCGGGGTTTGAGTAGTAAGCTGAGTCAGGTTGGGACGGCGCTTTGGCCGAGGCTCCCAGACTGGAAACATCAGCTCGGGCATCGGCTCCGCCTGGAATATCTTTCGAGTTTGCCGCGCGATCCAACGCGCGGATGTCTTCGCCTTCTTGCGCCGGGCGCTGTCTGTCGAAATGCCGGTTCCCGCATACATCTGGCGGTAGAGCTTCGATAGCAGAACGAACGCAACTCGAGCCCGGAGAGTGGGCGTGCAGGCAGATCTCTTCCATATGGCGCCAAACTCGTAGAACCGATCCCAGACTGACTGCGTCCGCTCTTGGATCTCGTCCGAGCTCATTGATGGATGAGGCGTAAACATCTTGGGACGGATTGCGGTTGGGATAAGCCAATACTGAGTGATGGGAGTGCCTTCCACCATCTCTGGATTTACGGACTGTTCCCTTTCCCATCGACCGAAATCAACCGTTCCGGGAAAAGGCGTCATCATGACAAACTGTGCAAAGGTCAGGTCTGCCTTAAGCGCCAGGTCGACTGTGGCTCCGAAGGTGCTTGGCCTCTCCGTAGGAAGGCCAAAGATGAACGATCCTAATACATGCAGCCCGTGCTCGCGGAAGGCCTGGAGTTGCCGGACCAGGCGATCGCCCGAGTAGTTGAAATCTTTGTAAACGGCCTTAACCCTTCCGGCGTGACCGCTTCTACACCCACTAACGCGCCCTTGATGTTCGCGTTGCGCATTGCATCGAGATAGTCGGGATCCTCCGCAGATTCCATCGTGATCTGCGTGAAGAAAACCATGTCCTTCGGAAGCTTGGCGAGTTCCGCCATCAGAGCGAAGCGCTCCTTCCGAGTCTGCAGCAGAGACTCGACTCTTTCCAGATTGTTCTGCTCTCGCGCCAGCCGGACGTCGGTCAATGTAACCGGATAGAAGTTATCGTCAGCCAGAGCAATGAACCGAAAGCCCCTGCGCCTGAGATCGATGATCTCGTCGATCACCTTTTCGAAGGACCTCTGCCGCGGCTTCTGTCCATCGGTGCGCCAAACGGAGCAGAACGAGCAGTGCTTCGGACACCCGCGAATCGTTTGCACGGAGGCCCACATGTACTTGTCGGTCTGCATTAGATCCCAGCGTGCGGCCAGGAACTGATCTCCCTCGATCTTCCCACCCTCGTAGATGCGTTTTGCGCAACCGGCCTGCAGGTCGCGCAGCACCTGTCCCCATACGATGTCGCCATCACCCTTCACCACAACATCAGCGGCGCCGCGTTCGAATGGTTCCTTTGGAAATAAGGTCGCGTGAATACCGCCGTAGACGACCGTAGCTCCACGCGCATGCGCGAGATTTCCTACTTCGTATCCGCGTAATGCATTGCCCGTATGAACGCTGATTCCAACCACATCGGCAGCGTGGATCGTCTCCGGATCGAGCTGCTCCAGCGATTCATCCACCAGAATCGGATCACCCATGGAAGCCGGCGTTGCTGCTGCTAACACGAATAACCAGCGAGGTGTAAGGACCGCCGTTCCAAAAGAATGGTCGCTGGGATTGATCAGATGTACAGACATTCGTGAAGGCTCCTTACTGTTGTTCCGGTGCGATTAGATTGGCAGTCTGCGGGAAAGATGGTCCATCTGGCGGGTGTATCGACTGTGTGCTCATCCGATCTGAATTGACTCCAGCGTGGCGAAGACCTGCTTGTCGTGCCGCCCCGGATCGATCTGGAGTTCGATAGCGGTAACGCACTTCAGGTCGAAGTAGTAGTCTTCCACTTCGGTGGTGGCCCCGCTGGGGTTGAAGACCCATTGCTGCCTCACCAATTCTTTCTTCGACGAACTCTGCGACGTGGCGAACAACGCGACTTCCTGGGCTCTATCTACGCGTTCTTCTCGGAACTGAAGGCGAACGCGGCGAATCGATTGAGGGGCGTCGAAGCAGAGGCGTATCACTTGCGGACCCGGCGCGGAAGCCCTCCACCCGTCACTTGTCTCCGTTCGCAGCGCATGCTCGAAAGGATGCTCCGGATCTTCGGATGAGAACTCGACAGTTGCGATCTTTTCGAGATCCAGCCATGAACCTGCCGCTGATAGGCCGCCGTTTCTTCCGAATTCAGGGATAATGGACTTCCGCATAGATTTAGCACCTCATCCTGATGAGATGAGGCTTACTCGCATCTCGCCGTAAGCCAGGACGAATTCTTCGTTGGATGCCCTGCATTTCATGCTCCCACGCGTAAACCGATTGTGAGGGAAAGAGGGGGGCCAGTGTGGTTTGCTATTCCTTCACTGCACAGGACTTTCACCTGCTACTCCTTACCGGTCCCCCGGCGCACTAACGTGCTTTAAATTCCGTTTCGTGTCTTCTCCTCAAGTATGCGCCAGGACGTTTCCGCTCCGGCGCCGGCGACTCGTCGTCCCACATCATCCGAGACCAAAGTCAGCGATCGCCGCTTCCGAGGCTTCTCCAAACTTCTTGCCAAGAAGCGAATGAAACAACAATGCCGCAACCACGGCCACGGCGGCTGTCGCTGCCAGCACGCGCGGATAGCCATACGTTACGAACGAGTTGCCGGCAATCGCTGCTGCAATTGCCTGTACCAGCGAGATCACCAGGAAATTGAGTGCCGACGCACCAGCCTGTTCCGATTGCGTGACGTGGCTCATCAGCAGGCTGTATATCCCCGGTTGGTTCATCCATTGAAAGGCCGCGAAACCGACGTAAATGAGTGCAGCTGTCGCTGCTACATGTACACCGGCTAAGCATCCGAGAGCGATGGCAGTGGCAATCTGCGTATAGACAATTCCACTCACAAGTCCGGCCCTCCGGAACATGAAAGGCGCAGCCAGAATGGCGAGCGCCTGCGCGACCTGCGATGCGGACGTGACGACTCCGATGTGTTCGATTGGCATCTGCAGGTACTTCGAAAAGTAAACATTGTAGAAAGGGCTAAACGACCCCGTAACCAGACTCCACACAGCGATCACCGGCAGGAAGCGCAACAGGAAGGAGTTCCGCGGGAAAACCTTGGTCTTGCCGGTTTCGGAAGCTGGGAAATGGATGCGGAAAGCCGGCCACGCGCTAAGGGCGACGATTGCGCAACCGGTCAACAATGTCAGTTGCTTCGCTCGGATGGTTGTCAACAGAGGGCTCATATGCGCCAGCCATCCTGGCATGCGGCTGGCGGCCGCGCTTCCCAGCAATCCCACAGCGATTCCGGAGGAGAAGATCAGGCTGAATCCAAACTGCCGATTCTGTTTGCTAGTCAGCCGCGCGGTTGCAGGCGATATCGCCACAGCCCAAATCGTCATAGCTGCGCCAAGGAGGAACGAGAGAACAAGAAGAGCCGGCTTAGAAGCTACGAGCGTAAGCAAAGCCGAGATGACGGTAACCAATGTTATGCAGAGGAGCAGAGCCCTTCGCAGCCCTACACGTTGTGCCAGCATGCCACTTGGGATACAGCTCACGACGCTGCCGATGGAATTAGCGCTAACAATTAGGCCAAGAAAGTCTTCTTTCAATCCCCGGTTGAGCAAGTAGAGATTATAGAGAAAGAAGAACATGAACATCCCTACATCAAAGAGAAAGGAGGTAACAAAGAAAATCCAGAATTGCGCGCCCAGAGTCTTTGTGGACCACCAAAAGCAAGCGCCGCGCCAAAGCGTGGCCGGAAGCAGACTCGAATGATAACCCAGCCGCGAAACGATATAAGCGAGATACCTGGCGCGCCGTCGCCACGGCGAAGACGGCCCTTTTTGTTCGTCACCCACTAGATCTGGGAGGTCCACACGATCTATCGTGACCGCGAGCATTGGGAACAGCCTCTTCCGCAAGATTGAGAACCTATCGGCGTTGGATTCCACGAGGCTGAGATGCAGCCATAGCCAATCTTTACTGGGCAGAAATTGCCAAGAGACAGGGAAGTCCTTGAATTGCTCGAACCATAACTTGGCTGCTCTTGGCAAGCGCTCCGTCTCTTCCCTTACCTCCTCAGAAAGCCGGCAGGCGAAGCAGTGAAGGGCCGCGAGACAGGAGACCGCTTCGAGACGGCGAAGCGAATCGTCCTGAGTCTCGCGCCAGCCCTTCCAAAATTCGTGATTGTCCGCATTGAGGTGCAGAAACCTTGCTAACTCGTAAATCTGATGTGGCGATGGTTGATCGCGCAACAGGTTTCGCGTCAAATTGAGCGCAGCATAGCCGAAGTTATCGGCGGCGCAGAGCGCTGGAAAACTGATGTTGTCCAGGTGTCTCTCAACGCGTCGAAGCCAGAACTGCTCCAACCCCTTTGCACGGAGCCGTAGAATACCCTCGTTCCAGAAACGGAAATGAAGTTCAAATGACACCGGCATTTCTGGGTCGTAATAGTTACCTCGCCATCTCCAGCTTGTTTTTGGCGCCATAGGAGCCGAATGATCGGCCAGTGGAGAGTCCAAACCCCTCTCGGGCTCGTAGCCGAGCTGGGCGAGAGCGTCACGGGCACAGAGAATCGATTCGGGTGGGCAGTAGATATCGATATCGGATTGCAATCGAAACCGCGGATGCTCGACAAAACCAGGCCACAAGGTGAAGCCTTTGATAACTACATGTTTTGCACCCGTTCCACGCAACGCGTTGGAAAAATCGGAGTAGGCCGCCTTGATACGCTCAAGCCGCTCCGCGTTGTTTGCCAGATTTTGGTCGATCCGGAAGCGGACCCACTCGGGAAGTTCGTCGGCGACGCTGCAGGTTTGCCGCAGAGGAACCATCAAGCGCTGGATCTCCCACAGTGAGAGGAGGTCCTCCCATTCGCTACGGGTCAGGGTTCGCAATCCTTCACGGCTGCCACCACCGAACTGCAGCGCCGATAGAAGAATCCTGACATGCTGTGGAGTATCAGGCATTCTTTGATCCTCTACTAAGCCACGACTGCAGAAGATGCCTGGTGGTCAACCAACGCGGGCCAGAGCCGTAAGTTCACCAATAGCCGATTCCAAGTCGGCGTATCGAAGCTCCAGGATTTCCGCTTGCAAAAGCTGTTTCAAGGCGGCCTTGTGAGCGTCGACCGTCTCTTTTTCGTCGCAGCGCATGACCTGTTCAAACCAATGCAAGGCCTTGTCCTTTGGAAAAGGCGAAAGGGAAGACGGACCGGCTTGGCTTCGGTTAAGAAATACAATGAAGTCGACGACGCACTTCGTAGCTATCTTCATTCCCGGGAACCCTGCGGTTGGCACTTCAATCGCCATTTCGCCCGTCGCGCGACGCGTCAGACGCTGGTCTTTCAACTCCGGGAAGAGCTCAATGGCAGACTCGCGAAACCGAATCTGGTAGGGATTTCCAACCACCACGCGGCTTGGGTTCCTGTGCAGCAAACAGCAGGAGTCGTCCGCCAGATAGGTCCAGCCGCTGAGAGCGCATGCAAATGCAAGCGAGGACTTGCCTGCTCCGGAATCACCGCATAATAAAACGCCGCAGTCTCCTAAGCGCACACATGCCGCGTGAAGGGGCGTCAAGTAGGGATCCAGCAAATCCCATGACATCCCTTCGAGGAAGTGCCAACGAAGATAGCCTACTTGCCACAGAAAGTCGTTGGCGAATTCGTATTGAAAGTCGAGATCATACTGCTGCGCGTAAGGACTCGTGAGGTTTTGTCCGACAGCTGCGATCGAGATGGCGCTGTTAGGAGTTCGTGGAATGTAGATGGGGTAGGCTGAGTTAGGCGGCAGCGGCGGATTATAAGGCTCGGCGAAAGTCGCTGCTGCATTCCCAACCCCTTGCAGCGATTGCGTCAGTGCGAAAGGCGGCTGACCGATATTTTGTTCGGCAACTTCTCCGGAGAGTCTCGAGTAATAGATGCCGTATCCGCCTCGAACGACCACGAACGGTTTCTCGCTCAAGCGAAGGGCAAAACCGAAACGCGGGCTGAAGTCTGTATAGTCAGGATTCCACATTCCGGAATATGGAGTCTTGGTTACTCCGCTGGGGATAGGGCCAGTGAAGTTGGCCGGAAGAACAAATCCGCTAAAACTGCCGGTCGATGGTACCTGGGGCGTCGCGATAGCGGGATTAAAGTTTGAGAGCCGGCCACGGATCTCGCTTGGCGGGCCGAAGAATTCGTATCGCAAGCCTGCGTTCAGGATCAGACGGGGCGTCGCTTTGATGTCATCTTGAACAAAACCAGCAAAGTCCGTATAGCGAACATCTTTACGAAACAATCCCGATGCGCCCACGCTCTCGAAGAGGTTGCTCTGACCACTGCCGTTTTGAGTCCCCCTTTGCCCCAACAGGAAATCCGGGAAGCTTAAAAGGAATATAAAACCGGCCGTGACATATGGCACGTTAACATCGACTTCATGACGCTTGGCCTCTGCGCCCATCCGAAGGCTGTGAGCGCCGTGAGTAAGCGACACCGTGTCCTGCCACACAAAGGTATTCGTGTTTTGGAAGTAGAAAGGCTCACCAGAGGGGCCAATGTTAAACAGCCCTGAGACATCGATGCCGGCTATTTCGGGGAGATCTGACGGAGTTGCCATCCCAACGTCCGCCGCAGTGATGGGACTGACGCCCGACAAGAACCCGTTAAATCGCATGTATCCAAAGCGGGCGACATTGATCAGGTTTGGAGTGAAGACGTGTGTCTCAGACAAGACAAACATATCGTTGCGTTCGTTTTGGTTGGTTCCAAAGCCGGGCACCGTAGCGGCAAAGGGAGTGAACGGCTCGTTCGTTGTCCCTAGCGAGCTGAAGAATCTCCCCGATAACTGGTTTCGTTCAGAAAATGTTTGGTCAAGATTTACGCTGAATTGGTCTTCGCGGTATCGGGCCGGAATCGAAAACGTCGATTCTCCCAGGCCATTCGGGAGAAGGACCTGCGGGCTTGGAATCGCATAACTTCCATCGGAAAGTTTGAAATTCAGAAGAGCCAGCGCCACGGAATTGATATTCGATCCGTCCGGGGCGACCGCGACACCGCCCAGCGCCCCTGACTGCCCTCCGAAAAGAGCCCTAATGCGGCCGGCGAGCGGTCGTTGGTCAACGGCGGAAGGAAGGTGCTCTCGAGCGCGCCTGCCGCCTGACCGTTGCGCTGAAGGGTCCCCTGATAAGACACGAAGAAAAATGTCTTATTCTTGCGCAAAGGTCCGCCGAGCATACCGCCAAATTGATTCTGTGTCAGAACGGGCCTCGGTTGCCCATTTCGCTTCAAGAAAAAGTCGTTGGCATTCAGAGCGTTGTCGCGGAAGAACTCCCACGCGCCGCCATGGAAATTATTGCTTCCCGTCTTGCTTACCAGGTCGATATTGGTGCCTGCCCCTCTTCCATAACTAGCGTCGTACATCCCTGTTTGGACCTTGAATTCTGCTATCGTATCGGGAGCGGGGATGGCGATGCCGGTCTCCGGGTCGAAGCCAGAGAGGGAGTTCTCCGACATATTGTTTGCATCGACGCCATTGAACTGGAAATTATTCGCTGTCGTCTTAGCCCCGTTCACCGCAATATTTTCCGTGTTCCGTCCGAGCGCTCCGGCATTTGGAACCTCCATAAGCGCGCCCGGCGAAAGAGCTAGGATTTGCGTGAAATTCCGATTAGCGAGGGGAAGAGCAACCATCGTCTGCGCATCCGTCACCCGCCCCAATGCCGCGCTAGTGGTTTGCGCCAGCTCAGAGGAAGCGTTGACCACGATTTCGGTCATCGCGGCGCCCAGCCTGAGTTTGATATCAACGACCCTGGTTTCGGAAACGGCCACGCGGATGGAATGAAGGACTTCTCGTTCAAAGCCGTTGGCTTCGACGGTGATTGTATAGTTCCCCGGTGGAAGCAGCGACGCCCGGTACACGCCTTCCGAAGTCGTCCTAGTGGAGCGCGAAAGGCTTGTGTCATCGCTGACTACGGAAAGGAGCGCGTTTGGGACAAGCGCGCCGGAAGGATCGAAGACCCTCCCCGTAAGAGCGCCTGTGGCCGGTGTCTGGGCCGGCAGATGCCCCATGATTCCAAGCAGGAGAAAGGCGTGGACGATCACCTTTCGCCAATGCCTGTCCTTCTTCATGTCAATCCTTCATCGTTCCGTCCGGATTGCCTGATTCCACACAGCCTACGGGATGTCGGCTAACTAGTTGTCACAGATTTGTCACTTTTGTCGCAGATTTGTCATTGCGTCGCGAGTGCCGGGGCATCTTAGCCCGTCGTTTCCCGAGTAATAGCCTTCAGCGATGGTCAGTCTGCAGACCTAACAATTCCGTTGTGTTTGGGGTCACCTCACGAAACGGATTTTTATGTACGCTAGCGCTGCGCGTTCGTTCGGAATTCGAGGGAAATTAGCCATTTTGGGTCATGTCGGCCGGTGGCGTAGCAAAGATGGTTGTATTCATGACGCCGTAGAACCGCTATCCGAACAACGCGTTTTTCGCCTCGGAAATGCCGCAGAACCCGTCAGGCAATCGACGTCCGAATAGGAGCGGGGGCGGGCTAATCCGCGTAGGCTGCTTCCGGAGACCTAAACGATCGCGGTAGGGACACTCATTGCTGAGCGCCCCCCGCACAAAACCCGACGGGCGCAATTCGCGCACCGGGCTTCCACCTTGGGTGTTTGACGGCAAAGCGATCATGTGGCCAGGGATGAATTATTCGCACGGCGGGCAGAAATGCTGCCACGAGTTGCGCGGCACGATCCCACGTTGTGCAATCTCTCTGGCTGCGTCGCCGAAGCGAGCGCCGCCAGAGATCAGTGACGTGGTGCCGAAACGCACACAAGCTCTTGGTGTTGGTAGGCACGGCGTGGTACGCCAAATAGCCACGCACCACTTGTCCCAACCATCGGCCCTGCTCTGGAATAGGTTCATGCATTCGTCGCCGCAGCTCCTCTTTGATGGCTCGTAACCTGACCCTCATCCTATCCCGGCGCGTTTTGCGCTTGAGAAGGAAGTAGCCAGAACGTGAATGCCCACAGATGTGGGTAAAGCCTAGAAAGTTGAACGTCTCCGGTTTTCCAAGACCCCGTCGTTCTCGACGCTCAGCCGCGAAGCGACCGAACTCAATCAGGCGTGTCTTATCCGGATGTAGCGACAACTTGAACTTCTCCAGCCGTTCGCGCAGATCAGCTAGAAAACGCTTGGCATCGGTCTCATACTCAAAGCCAACCACGCTATCGTCGGCGTAGCGCACGAGCACGACATTCCCGCGGGCGTGGTGGCGTCGCCACTGGTCGGCCCACAGGTCGAAGGTGTAATGAAGGTAGATGTTCGCGAGCGTCGGAGATACCACCGCCCCTTGCGGAGAGCCAATGTCACTCGACGTCCACTCTGCACCGTCCATCACGCCAGCCTTCAGCCATTTGCGAATCAGGCGAATCAGGCGCGGATCGCCGATCCGATGTTCAACGAAACGGATGAGCCATTCGTGACTCATCGAATCGAAGAATGATCGGACGTCGGCGTCTACTATCCAGCTCACCTTCGTGTACGTAATCCCAACCGCGAGAGCATCCAGCGCATCATGCTGGCCGCGTCCTGGTCGAAATCCGTATGAAAAGCCGAGAAAGTCTTGCTCGTAAATCGCATTGAGCACCTCCACCACGGCACGCTGGACGATTTTATCTTCCAGCGCAGCAATCCCAAGCGGCCTTTCTCGCCCATCCTCTTTCTGAATGAACTTACGCCGCGAGGGCAGCGCCCGATAGGCGCCGCGATGAACGCGTCCATGCAAATCCACAAGCTTGGCTTCCAGGTCTTGCCCATACTCGCGCCACCTGGTGCCATCCACTCCTGGAGCCGCATCTCGCTTGAGCCTGAGATACGACGTTCGCAGAAGATCGACCGTCACGTGGTGAAGTAGAGCGGTGAACCGTTCCTTCTTCCCTTGCCTTGCTCGCTCTCGTACACGCTCAAGCCCCGGTGACACGCTCTCCCGGCTCTGTGTCCGGTGTGTGTGCGGCTCGGGCGTGTTCCCCTTGGCCCCTCCCCTTGGCTCCACCGACTCCGTGTCCGATCCTCCGGACTTGTTCGCCAGCTTCGCAGAACCTGTGAAGCCGTGCCCTTCGTGTGAGTTTTCACACACTCTGAATCCCGTACTTACCTTTCCGTATGCATTGAGTTTTTCAGGAGTCTGCAAGATTACCTGAGCAAGGCGAGATACCGCTACATGCTATTTTGCCCGCGACTGATACTTTTGCCAGTTCCTGCGAAAAGCTACATCCCCTCATGATTAAGCCTGCGACCTTCGAAGTCGACGAGCCGCAGGGTGGGTCATTGACCCTTCGTGAATTGGAGAAAACGACAGATGACGAGGATCATTCATAGCAGGTGGAAGTTCGCTGTTCTGATTTGCATCGTGCTATCCATTACCTCATCGCTCATGGCGCAACAGAAGGGCCAATATCAGCCGGGCCAATACGGCTTGAACGCCGGAGTGCTCCCCGATCCTGGGATCACGTATGCAGACCTGAACCTTAATTACAATGCCAACCAGCTGAATCTTGAAAGCGGCACTCCGGTCAAAGCCACGGGCTCATATAACATTTGGGCGTGGGAGAACATTTTCTTTTATGTTCCCAAGTTCAAGATTCTCGGGGCGAAGTTCGCACCGTATATGGCCCTTCCCACACTAGCCAACGGCTCGGTGACTCTACCGTACCTGGGCAATGGGGTCAACATCACGACCGGTAGTTTGTCTCTGGCGGATACATGGTTCGAACCGGTATTGCTTGGTTGGCATTTGCCGCGAGCCGACGTCTTTGCGGGATATGCATTCGTCGCACCTACCGGTAGCTACACTCCGGGCTCCACGACTAATGTCGGTTCCGGTTACTGGGGCAACGACTTCAACGGTGCCGCCACCTTTTACCTGACTAAAGACCAGGGGACCACGGCAAACATCATGGGCAATTGGGAGATCCACGGATCAAAGACCGCCCGCACCGGGGACATAAGCACGATGTTCGGCACATTACCAATCAACGTCCAATTGACCCCCGGGGCAGCCTGGAGTGATGAGTGGGGATTAGGTCAAGCCATTCCATTGGACAGGCCGTTCTTGAAGACCAAGCACATAACCAAAGTGGCCCAGATCGGGCTGATCGGGTACGACCAGGCGGAAGTCTCGCGCAACAGAAGCAACAACACAATCGTCGATGCCTTTGAACGGCTGGTTCCCTTCTATTACATGCATGCCGCCGGTGTGCAAGCCAACTATATCGATCTTAAGCATGATTGGAATGTATTCTTCAAATACGAGAAGGAATACAGGGCGTTGGCCACCTCGAAGGGCGACACCATCGTCTTTGGCTTCGCGTACACCTTCCGCATTCCCAAACCCGCACCAGGGGCTCCGGTAGCGCCGTAGGGGGCAAGCGCCCGGCTGAGTGGAGCATACTCGGAGACAATAGGGGTACCGGCAGCAAGTGTGCAATTTCTTACTCTAAGGACAGTCGAATCCAGTGTTTTCAAACAGTTACAAAGGCCGTGATACCGCCTTTTGACGACTGGCGTTTGACATCAAGGCGCACTGAAAACATTGGACTTAAGATGGGCAGATTCTCTTAGAGTAAATTTTTGCACGGATGCTGCCGGTACCCCTCGATGACTGATGAGTACAGAGATCTGTTGTTTTGATAATTATTTGGCGTAAATATTTGGACGCTATTTGGCGTAAGGGCAATCAAAAGGAGGAGTTAGAACAGTGAAGCGGAGGACCCTGCTCCGGCTGGCGAACCCGCGGGTGCCCGTTTTGAATGAATGACTTAGGCTAATTTCCCAAAAGCGGACGGCACTATCAAAAGAGCTGACAGTCGCTTTACTTCTCCCCTCTGTAGCTATCCAATGTGATTTGGCGCCAAATAGCGCCGAAAAATCTACGCCACATAGCTCTCAAAGCTACATCTCACGAGTATGACAAGCAGCTACCAGCCCGAACAAATGCTGACTCCGAGTTGAGGGAGATGCACCACTCGAGGGCTTGTTGATGGCAGAACTCCGCACGAATAGGAATCTCAATATGAGCAATGTTACGGCTATACATGCACTAGAAGAACACCTCGCCCGCGACAGACAAAAATTGGAAGAACTGCAAGCCCGCGAAAAGACACTGCTGGCAAACATCCCTCACGGAGGATTCCAGGCGGCAACGACAGGAGCTCATTTGCGCCGCGAAATAGACGGGCTTTATAACTCAATTCGCCATCGTGAGCAATTGCTCGTGATGGCAAGAAAGTAGCTCTCGAAGCACTCATTCCAGAGGCTTGCAAAACTCCGCAAGCTCGCATTGGAATATGTCACGTATCGGACGCAATGGGTCCCGAGGACGAGTCCTTGGAGCTCTACACCACGCGCAGATCACTTCTCTATTTCCTGGCAGCTGCATTTTATTCGTCGCAAAGATACGCGGGTGTCGCGCTGCACTACAAACTGAAAAGTTTGGTGGCTTGTTTTCAGCAATTTATCGCCTTTTAATACACCGGTAATTGTAGTTAAAGCCGATACTCATGTACTTAAATCGCATACGAAATCGTGGGTGAGTTTCGTATCCGATTTAAGTACAAAACGGCGATTGTGGGAGATTGCTTCCTCGGCCGATTGGAGCACCGCCTTGGAGCGTGAGGCTGTTATTCGACCTCTCGCCGAATAGCTCCGGCTCAGTCAGGCAATCATTGCCCCACACACGATCCTGGTATCAGATTTAAGTACATGGAGCTTGCGCCCGTATACGATTTAAATGCAGTAAAGCAACGCCATTTCCGGCATTTTCAGTTTTTAGTGCAGCGCGACACCTGGGCTGCACCACGAACTCATACTCATCGATCAATCCCAGCTCCGCCAACGCCAGCGGGAGCTTCACGCCTCCCACGAGCAGTCCCTTACCCGACTCTCGCTTGAGCTGCTGAACGGCCTTCCCTAGATCCCCGCGCACGAGCTCCGCGTTCCAATCGACCCAGTCCAGGGTGCTCGATACGACGTACTTCTTCGCCGCGTCGATCGTCCGGGCAAAGGGTTCCATCCAATCAGGCCTCGCTCCCGTCCGCGCCGGCGGCCGGAACGCTGCCTCCATCATTTCGTAAGTCACCCGGCCAAAGAGGAGGGCATCGGCCTGGTCGAGGTTCTCGGCCGCGTGACGATGCAAGTCTTCGTCCGTGAACATTGCACGATGATCGCAGCATCCGTCCAATGTGACGTTGATGAAATACCGAAGAGGTCGCATTACGCAAGAGTACCGCTTTCCAAAGCCCTTCCCAGGTTTCTGGGAGTCGAACCAAAGGGTAATTGATGGCTAACTAAAATCATTTGATGCCGTCTTCACCTGTGAAACGTTCCAATTCAGAGGCTAATGACGATGACTGCTGCTCACATCGCGCAACTGTGAGTAGCATGCTTGCGAGGTGCCTGATCCGTGCCTCATCCCCTGCCCGCAACGCCGGCCCCATTGCAACAGCAATAACGAAGTGCGATCTCATGCGCTCCGCGCCCAGCAAGGAAACCAAGCCTTCCTGAGAGGCTCCGCCTCTGGCGCGCGCAAGAGGCACCCTAATCTTCCGCGCTTCGCTTGTGCAGACCTCCGCTTCGCTCCGCCCTCTCCACTCCGTTCCGAGGGTAGGGAACCCTCCTCTTGCACTTGCCGCCTCCGCTGGCGTGGGCCAGGGCCAAGGCGTGTTTGTTAGCAAACACAGCACCGCCATTCAAAAACGGAGGAACTTCCCAATGAGCAACACGACCGCAAATCCCTACCGCATCAGCTTGACCGAAATGCTGAAACAAGAAGGACGCACCTTTGAGGCTATGGCCGAAGAGGTGATGTTTGGCGACGCGAACGCACTCGCGCTTTGTACCGAGCATTGCGAGGTAGAACCAGACGGCACATGCCCCCACGGTTGCCCCTCCTTCATGCGAGCTGCAGGCCTCATCTAGCACCGACCCTACCACCGCACCATACCAACACCCGAAGGAGAGAAAACCCGATGAGCTATACCGCTACCTATTCCCCCGAAGACAACAAACTCCGTCTCTACTCCACAACCCGCCTCGACAGCGAGACGTATGCTCGCGTGAAAGCCGCCGGTTTCATTTGGGCACCGAAGCAAGACCTATTCGTCGCGCCGATGTGGACACCCAGCCGCGAGGATTTGCTTATTGAGCTGACCGGGGAGATCGAAGACGAAGACAGGAGCCTAGTAGACCGTGCCGAGGAACGCGCCGACCGTTTCAGCGACTACAAAGAGAGCCGTATCGAAGACGCGCAGCGCTTATATGATGCCGTCCACCGCATCACCGACAATATCCCGTTTGGTCAGCCTATTCTCGTCGGCCACCACAGCGAACGCCACGCCCGGAAGGACGCCGAGCACATCGAGAACGGCATGAGCAAGACGGTCCAGATGTGGCAGGCCGATTTCTTGGAGTGCAACGGCGATCTAGGAACATTCGACCGCATTGTTATGAATCCTCCGTTTGCGAACGCAGACGATATCAAGCACATTATGCACGCCTTGAAGATGTTAAAGCCCGGAGGCCGACTCGTCGCCATCTGTGCCAACGGCCCGAGGCAGAACGACAAGCTAAGGCCCCTCGTTGAAGCGCGCGGCGGTATCTGGGAAGAATTGCCTCCAGATACTTTCATGGGCGCAGGTACAAGCGTTCGCACCGTCCTCCTCGTGCTGGACGCATAACCAGGTGCCGCCCGCTTCAGGGTGATCCGCCGCACTGCGGCCCCGGAAGCGGGCGCAAGGGGACAAACCCTTCGGTTTTTCCCTCTCTTCACAAAAAATACAGGGATGGTGTCAAAAAGTGCCCCTCTGATCTCGCTTAGATGGTAGATGCCATGACTTCTCCCACTCAAAGACGGCCGGCGGGGCCTTTCCCTCCCCTGCACCCCTCCCAAGCGAAAAGACTTCTGGAAGGAGACATCGATGGACAAGACCGAATCCACTGTTCGCGTCATGCTCACTGCTATCGAGGCGCCGCTCTACGATGTCGGTGTCCTGAGTGAACGTGGAATGCTTCCGGGACTCGATGGCATCTCGGCCGCGGCGGTCCTCGACAGACTTTCTCTGCTCAAGTACCGCAATGCCCACGGCTCACATATCTACATTCGCCCATCTGGGGAGCATCGTTTCACAACGCTCGACGATCTTAGCGAGACCTCGCTGGCAAGGCTCACCGGCGACGGCTTCACCCCATGTGCTGTTGTCGAGACCAGCGCCGGTAACTTTCAAGCCTGGCTCAAGCACTCCAGAATATTCCCCAAGCTCCTCGGAACCTTTGCTGCGCAGACATTGGCCGAGCGATACGATGCCGATCCCAGCGCGGCCGACTGGAGGAGGTTTGGACGGCTTCCCGGCTTCACGAACTGCAAACCTAAATACAGAAAGTCGGACGGCCTCTTCCCTTTCGTGCGCCTGCACAGCCACAGTGGACATCCTCATCGGCCGCCTCGGACAGAACGCAGAAGCCAAAACCGCGCAGAACAACCGTGAGTACGTCGTCCTCAACGTCGCCACCCAGGAAAGCTGGAAGAACGACAAGGGCGACTACGAGAATCGCACCGAATGGCACCGCGTCTATGCCTGGAGGAATCTCTCTAAGTTCGCCAAGACCCTCCAGAAGGGGCAGCTCGTCACCCTTGAAGGCATCTTGCGTTATCGCGAGGTCGAGGATGAGGTCAAGGGCACTACCTTCAAGCATCGGATCGCAGAGGTCCACGCCATCAGCGTGAAGCGGCTCTCGAAAGTAGAGGCCGCCGATGATCCTATGGACGGAGCCGACGACGAGTAATCGTCGGCCTGGGAGGATGAGGCTATGAAGCTTCGTCCTCCCAAGGGTTTTTCCACTCTTCGCATAGCGCTACTTCCGGATAGGCGACAAACCAACCACGATGCGCAGGTGCGACAGTTGCGATAGGTCCTGTGGAGCAAGGGGTCACTACACCAAACGTCACAAATCGTACGCTAGTGCGCCGGGAGACCGGCAAGGAGTAGCAGGTGCAAGTCCTGTGCAGTGAAGGAATAGCAAACCACACTGGCCCCGAGTCATGCGTTGTGCATCGTGAGGTGTATGGCGAAGCGTTGACAGGGGAGACTGTAGGCCAGCCATTGAGCCGCGAAAGCTTTAAATCAGTTCAGGGTGCCGACGCCGTTAGCGTGGTGGAAGGCAACACGGACGGGCGCGATCTTGCGAGTGCCTGTACGGCCCTGCGTGGTCTTAGACCCTGGCATGCAGAGACGCTCTTTGTTCGGGAACCGGGAGATCTCCAGCCCGACCGCTCCGGTTTTCTCGGAGCGGTCCGCATCGGGAAGACGAGGAGTCGAAGCCGATGACGCACGGGCCGGAGAAGTCAGACCTTTCCACAGTAGCGATGAAGCTGACGAACAAGATCGGGCAACCGGAGGCGGAGTCAGTGGAGCGAAGGGAAAGGGCCGAGGGAAACATGGAAGGGCAACACATGCGCCGGACACAGAGCCGGGAAAGCGTGTCCCAGGGGCTTGACCGTGTACGAGAAGCAGCGTAGCAAAAGAAGAAGGAACGGCTCACCGCTTTGCTCCACTATGTGACGATCGATCGACTCATGGACGCCTTTTCCAGTCTCAAGCGGGAAGCGGCTCCGGGAGTGGACGGCGCAACATGGCAGAGTTACAAGCAGGACCTTGAAATCAACCTGATGAGATTGCACGAGCAAGTGCATCGAGGCACGTACCGGGCGCTTCCTTCCCGGCGGCGATATATCCCGAAACCCGATGGGCGGCAGCGCCCACTGGGCATCGCCGCGCTGGAGGACAAGATCGTTCAACGTGCGGTGGTGCAAGTGCTCAACGCAATCTACGAGGAAGACTTCCTGGGATTTTCGTATGGGTTCCGGCCCGGACGCGGACAGCACGATGCGTTGGACGCGTTGGCGGTCGGGATAACCTCGACGAAGGTGAACTGGATTTTGGACGCCGACATTTCCGGATTCTTCGATTCGGTCAGCCATGAATGGCTGATTCGTTTTGTGGAACACCGAGTTGGCGACAGCCGCATTCTTCGCCTGATCCGCAAGTGGCTAAAGGCGGGCGTCATGGATGATGGAAACCTTGTACCAACCGAGGTGGGCACTCCGCAAGGAGCCGTGGCCACTCCCCTTACGCAAAAGGTGATTTGGCCCGTCCGTCTGGCTTCGGCGATGGGCAGCCGCCTTGTGGGAGACCCTGCGGTATCGAAATGCTATGGCGTATGGTGATCGTGTCGTCTCCAATCAAGACGTCTTTCACAACTAGCCGCACGATCCTCTGTCGTTCTGTGATACTCAGGGTATCAGCAGCGCCGCGCAGGCGGTCGAGGAACGCAGTGAGGGTTTCCGCCAGGCGTAGGAAAACTGCTCGTTCGTTAGCTTGATCAGCGATTGCCTGCAACTCGGCACGAAGCGTCTGATCACGCTGGCGTAGCGCAGGCATTCGCACACGCATCTGCTCGATCGACATGAGTTCTTCCTGGTAGGCGGTGAGAAGTCGTTCGATGCCCTTGCCCACATGCACTAATTCCCGTTGCAGGCTCTGTACGCGCGTTTGAGCTGGATCGGACGAACGTGCCGCTGCCAGCCGACGGTCAAGTTCCATTTGCATGAGTGTGGGATCTTCCAGAAGTCGGATTACCTCGGCCCAGACGATCTGGTCCAGCAGATCCTGTCGGACCAAGCGGCCGTTGTCGCAAACAGGACCGCCCAGTTTTCGCCAGCCATCCGAACCAATGCATTTGTAGTAGTGGATCTTGCGTGCGGTGGTTTGCGTTGATGTACGCGCAAATGCATAGCCACACTTTTGGCAGCTGACCAGGCCCTGCACGATACTTGGCTCGATCGTGCGACGGCGTGATCGTTTCTTGTTTTCCTGAAGGAGTTCCTGGGCACGGGCGAAGCAGTCTTCGCTTACAAGTGCCGGCACCGGGATCTCGATCCACTCTTCGCGCGGGCGCTCGTGTCCAGCTGTCATGTTGGGCGTAATCACCCCTCTGCGGCGCAGCGGACGGATAACGCGTGTTCGGGAAGAGGCGCGCGTCTTGCCGAAACAGGCGAAACCACGATATGCAGAGTTGCGCAACACGGCCCAGACAGTCGAGCGCTCCCACCGGGCACTCGCTTTCCGAGTCGGAATGCCATCGGCGTTGATACGGCGGGTGACCTCACCGATGCTGATGCCTTCAACCGTATACATCTCATAAATGCGCTGTACGACACGGGCCTCGTCCTCAACCACGGCGTATGCGGCAGGTGCCTCGTCGGTCTTGCGGATGTAACGATATCCATATGGGGCGCCGCTCATCACGCTCACCTCGCCCGAGTGGGCCCGGTGTCGCTTACCGCGACGCGATCGCTCCAGGATCTGTGCCCGTCTCATACTCAGCTATCATGCCCTGAAACTGAATCAGCAATTGATCTTCCGCGCTGGCGCCTTGCGGTGCTTTAACAAAAAGCGTCTCGACTCCGTGACGAGCAAGTTCCTCGATCAGCAAGATCTGATATGCGTACTTTCGGCTTAGCCGGTCTGGCGCGTACACCAGCACTACCTGAATTTGGCCTTCGGCGGCCAAGTCCCTCACGCGCTCAAGTCCCGGACGCTCGAGCATCGCTCCACTATAGCCGTCATCTTCGAAGACCCACTCCTTTGGCACTTCCAGATCGTGCGCCCGGGCGAATTCGATCAGCAATGCCGTCTGACTTGCTATCGTGTTCGCCTCGCGCTGCTGATCGGACGAGACTCGTGCGTAGATCGCTGCCATCCTCATGATCGAACTCCTTTATGCCGCCACCAACCGGACGTTCCCGAACCGGCACCAGAATGCCGTAGGCCTGAGCGAGCTTCGAATCGTGCAGTCGATCAAACACATAGTCAATGTGAACTTGAAGCGGGCCGTGCGGTGAGCGCGGCTTAGCCATGTCTTCTCTGAGTGCCGAGAAACGCGGCCAACGCGCGAGTCACAATCACTCCGATGGTCAGCCCACTGCTTCTCGCGTACGCTCGTAAAAAACGTGCTGTTCTCACGGGGAGCTTGAGCGTAATCGGCACCGTAGTCTCCGAGACCTCGACAGGCCGGTCCAGATGGGTCGCTTCCTCCAAGTACCGATACGCTTGACGTTCTGAGAGGCCGAACTCTCGCGATAATCGCTGCATGGCCTCGGGCAAGGCAATATTCCGCTGGAGCATGGAGTATGCGGCATTCAGTTGCCGAGCCTTGTCCGCTTTGGTCGACCGGCCCATCTGTCATAAACGTATTACCTCTTAAGACGCAAGATCAAGCACGCGGGCACTAGTTCGCCACCCTTTCAGTACCCTCTCAAACTCGAAATTACCTTTTGTGTAAGGGGAGCGGCATCGCCTCTTTTGGCCAATATCCATCTTCACTATGCGTTCGACCTTTGGGCCGATCACTGGCGTAAACACCACGCCAGCGGTCAGGTCATCGTAGTGAGGTACGCCGATGACATTGTCATGGGCTTTCAGCACGAACGAGACGCGAAACGGTTCTTGGAAGATATGCGGCAGCGGTTGGGAAAATTCGCGCTTCCGTTGCATCCGGATAAGACCCGGTTGATTGAATTCGGCCGCTTTGCGGCTAAAGATCGAAAAAGCCGTGGTCTTGGAAAGCCGGAAACGTTCAACTTTCTTGGTTTTACTCATATCTGTGGCCGATCCCGCCGGGGCGCCTTCCAGCTTAAACGGCAGACGCGCCGAGATAGGATGCGGGCAAGGTTGAGAGCGATCAAAGAGGAGCTGAAGCGGCGAATGCACGAACGCATACCGATCCAGGGAAAATGGCTTGGACAGGTCGTCCGCGGATACTTTGCATATCATGCGGTTCCGACTAATAGCAAATGCCTCGGGGCTTTCCGGCACTACGCAGTCGATCTCTGGCGACGCTCTCTTAGTCAGCGAAGTCAGCGGGATCGCACTACTTGGAATCGGATAGCTAAACTCGCGGCAGAGTTCTTGCCTCTTCCCCGCATCCTTCATCCCTGGCCCAGCGTTCGCTTCGCCGTCAAACACCCAAGGTGGGAGCCCGGTGCGTGAATCACGCCCGCCGGGATTTGTGCGGGGGGTGCGCAGAGATGCGCATCCCTACCGCGATAGGGATTTGGATCACTCGTTTGAGGCTGCAAAGGGTCGTAGAGGCCTAAACGAGCCCTTGCGGAATCGTCCTGCAGCGTGCCAAGTGTTGTAATCGCCGGTCAGTTGAGGTGCTCCCATCCATTGGGTGAGACGTGAACCAGGGCTTCGTCGGCGACATCGATGCCATGTTGCCGCGGGGCGGCGATGGTGCGTTCCAGGTACACGGTGTTCCAGAGGATGATGGCGGCAACGATCAGAATGAGTTCGCTGGCGCGATGGGCTGGTTTTCGAAACTACGGTCGCGCAGCTCGCCTTGGCGATTGAAGAAGACGGCTCGTGCGAGAGCGTTCCTGGCCTCGCCTTTGTTGAACCCGACCTGCACACGCCTGCGCAGCTCTGGATCTTTCATCCACTCCAGCATGAACAGCCAACGCAGCCGTCGTGGCAGCGCTGGTTTGGATATCGGCTGCTGTGGCCGCATGGGTTTTCAGTTTGTTGAACAATGCCGCGTTTTGAGCATTGACCCCTGAGATTACAGCCGTAGAGAGTTGAGCTGGCTGCACGCCGGCAATAGAACGCATACGTGCGTGTGCACGGCGCACAGACTTACGTACGTTAGCGAACAGGCCGCTTCATGTCTTCAATGGTTTGCAGGGTTCAGGGAACAAGCAGGTTCGCAAGCGGATGCACCGAAATCTATCGTTTTCTATCCTCCTGAAAATGGAGGAGTCATTAGACCAGCATGGCGGCTCACCGTACGCGGCGTTCCGTTTCTTGAGGCGCCCCACTGACGACAGACTTGTTGGGTTTGGGCCCTGTAGGCACATCTATATGCCGATTCCCTAAACCTTCAGGCTCCTCAGGTAAGGAATGCTCAGCGGCATCAGCGCGGGGTCCTGTTCCAGTTCGACAAAGTAGTTCTTGATGCGAGCCTTCTTTGCAGCGGTGAAGACCTTCTTCCAATCCACCACGCCCTTGCCGAGCGGCACCTCTTTCGCCTTGCCATCGGGGCCAATAATCCAGTCCTGGCAGTGCATGGAGATGTAGCGATCTGGATAGCGGGTGAAGTAATCCACCGGATCGAAACCATTCTGCATGGTGGAGACCTGAAACTGCAGCTTCACGGTCTTCGGGTCCAGCCGCTCGATCTCCATGTCGTAGACACGTTTGCCGTCAATGCTCGTAACCTCAAAGCCTTCGTTGTGCAGCACCGCAACGATGCCCGCATCATGCGCCTTGGCCGCGAAGGTGTTGAAGAGATTGGTGACGCGGTTCACGTCGTCCACGGTGGGCGGAACGCCCTTGCGCAGCGTACCGAAGCCGAGGCTGGCCGTGGCCATCTGCGTCAGGCCAAACTCCTTGGCCCATGCGATACGCTCCTCCGCCTGGTTGAACAACTCATCCGTGCCAAAGTGCGCGCTTATGCAGGTGAGGCCATAATCGCTCAGCATCTTGCGCAGTTCTTGCGGCTTGTACTGCGCTAGGCTGGAAAATTCTTTGTAGCCAAAAGGCGAACAAAGTTCAATGGTCTGAAAGCCCGCCGCAGAAAGGCCCTTCATTGTCCCGGCAAAATCCGTATTGATGGAGGCGCGGACAGGATACGTCTGGCAGCCGATAGGCAGGCCCAGCGGATCGGCCAGCAGGAATGGGGCCGCGGTGACTGCGACGGCGGCAGCAGTGCCGTACTGAAGGAAACGACGTCGTGTCATCGGCATGCGGTTGGCATCTCCTGATGCGTATTTCCATGAAGAATACGATAGTTCCAGATCTATTGACACGGAAGAGAGAAATAGTCATGGAACATCGGAACATCGAACATCCATAAGAATTCCTCTATTTTGCTAGTTGTAGGCTGAGGCTTCGGTAGGTATGCGCCAATCAGAAGGAGTAGCCTTGCACGTCCCACTGATGCGAGGCTTTGGCGGTTGACCTGGTCGGTCGGTGCTCTCGTAGAGGATACCGTGGCTATCATGCATCTGATACCTACCAGTGATGCGATCGAGTCTTCAAGGTCAACAACCGGCGCGGCATAATCCGAGGATCGGCATTATGGATCCCATGCCGATACATCGGTTAAACGGTTATCGCTTTGGTACGGAAACGGTGATGTTGCGAAATTTGAGGGCGCCGGTGTGGTCGCCCTGGATGTAGAAAGATCCGGGCTCGCCTTCGTTGGCATCGAGCGCACCGCCGGTGATACCGTCAATTTCTTGGTGGTCGATGGTTAACGTGCCGTCACGAACAACCGTTACCGTTCTTCCCACCAGGATGACGTCAAATGATTCCCATTCGCCAGGTTTGCGGGGCAGCATGGAGCTTGGCGCAAGGCGTCCGTAGATTGCTCCCATAGAGCGCTCTGGCGGCTCGGTTCCTGTCTTTTCATATTCGAGCTGGACTTCATACCGTCCGCGAAGATAGAAGCCGCTGTTGGCATCATCGGGGCAGTTTACTTCGAAGTGAACCTTAAAGTCGGTGAATTTTTCGTTGCTCTTCAGGTTGGCACCATGATTTTCATTGAGGAGATCGCCGTCCTGAACGACCCAGTGACTATTAGCTGTGTCGCCGATGGGAGTCCAACCGCTTAGATCCTTACCATCAAAGAGCTTTACCGGCTTGGTCCAAGCCTTCGGTTCGTGGCCTTTCAACGCAGGAGCCCGCAGACCGGTGAGTTCTATGCCGTGACCGGCGTGTTTTTGGGTTCCAACGAGCTTGCCATCCGTCGCGTCCAGTTCGATAGATGTGTCGTGCTCCATATTGAGCGTGAGATGAGAACCAGTCACTTTATAGTCCGGAACCTGGAAGACGTGGCCACCGGTAGGCTGATACCAGATATCGAGGCCGCTTCCTTTCTCCTTAATGCCGAGCCAGACGGCAGCCTGTTTGCCATTCGATTGAGTAATGTTGAAATCCCAACGGCCGACGAACGGGCTTGTCTGTGCTTGCAGAACGGGTAACAGAGACAGAGTGAGAGCGACGATACTTGCGGAACGAAGCATGCTCGCAGTCTAGCGCATGATGCCCATTCATTGGGTGGCGTCGCACCGCCATGCTCAGCCGTGAACCGTTTGGGGCGACGTGCCGGTAGAGTTTGACGAGTCACCCCTATCTCACGGCATAGGCTGCCGACCGTGGTCCCCGGTTTTTCCCATGGATGCCATGGCGAGCCGCTCCGAAAAAGCCGCGCAGAGGATCCACGGTCAAAGAATCCATCTTCGCCGAGTGACTCAGGGAGCACTCCGCGTACACCGATGAAACCCCAATCTTCCGGGTTCTTGGCGAGTGACCGCCTATCCGGAAGTAATCCCCAAAAAATGTGGTTCTGTCCGGATAGCCGACCATCCGGGAGTTGAGCGGAAGACCGGTAAATGCTGGCTATCGTTTCTCGGTACTGATCCTGCGATCACTTCCGGATTGCCCGTGATCCGCCCCGATTAAGGGCTGTTCGGGAGCGATCTGGCAGACTCCGCGCGGATTCTGCTTCGGCGTTGCAAAGCGTCCGTTGTTGCATCTAGGCGACATCTTGTACAGTCGACGCATGGCGCTCAAACGGATGGATAACGTAGGAATCGTCGTCGATGACCTCGGAGAGACGATTGATTTCTTCCGAGAGCTCGGCCTTGAGCTAGAAGGGCGGGCCACGATCGAAGGAGAATGGGCAGGACGTGTCACCGGACTTGCCGACCAGCGCGTCGAGATTGCCATGATGCGCACACCGGACGGCCACAGCCGTCTCGAGCTCTCCCCTTTCCCACGCCCCCTGTCGTCGCGGATCACCGCAACGCCCCAGTGAACGCTTTAGGCTACCTCCGCGTCATGTTCGCCGTGGACGACATCGGACGAGACGCTTGGCAGGCTTCGCAAGCGCGGCGCACAGCTCGTAGGCGAAGTAGTCCGGTATCAGGACTCGTATCGGCTTTGCTACATCCGCGGGCCTGAAGGGCTTCTCATCGGACTCGCCCAGGAACTCAACTGAGCGCGATGGGACTCGGCTATTCGAAAGTTGAACCGGATCGGTCCACGGAAGTCTTAGGGCTGTATCTGAAGCGCCCCGAGTGCGAAGCGGTGGCTGAGGTGCTGTGCGGGGGGCGCTTCAGATACAGCCCTAAGACTTGACGGGACTAATTATTGGGCGAGCAGTGGCCCTTTTTGACGGGCCAGAACGTAGACTGCGACCAGGGCAGCGGTGAAGCGCAGGAATCTTAGTTTAGCCGAAATGCTAAACAAATTCATTGGAACC
>CAVZEH010000019.1:0-925424 GCA_963774255.1 uncultured Acidobacteriaceae bacterium | reverse complement strand
CAAACAAAAGTCCTCACGAGCCAGAATCGATCTGGATTTCTGTCGCTATGGAAATTTTCTGTTCGACCTCGCTATACAAGAGAGCCTCTTGATCAGCAGTAGTAATCGAAAGTATAAGTGCATACCTTACCGGCAAGTCGTATCTCTTTTGTCTTACCAAGTCCTTCCACCATCCACCAACTGGGACGATGGCGATTTGATTCCGCAAAGCCAATTCCGCGCCCGAACCCGTCCAGGTGTCAGTGTGCAATGATCCAGCTGAAATGCTTCGAGATCCAAAATGCCATTTGGGGTCGTCCTCCGCAGGCAACAGCGTCTCTTCCGGATCTCTAGAAGAGATCCATCGATGCGCTTGATAAAATCCTCCTCAAGCTCCCCGGCACGTCTCATCTGAAAACGCAGTCCACAAGACCGATATTTATTCGGAAGTACCGGAGTTTTATCTCCAAGATTCGGTTCAACAAAATACGAGAGCGTTACCTTGAGATGAACGTCCTTTGCCCCAAGCATTTGCAACGCTTCAATCGGCCAAGGAAGCTGGTAGACATGCAAGTCTTTCATCTTTGGAGCTGTACGAACTAAGTTTCCTTCTTCGTCTTCTCTCTCTTCACGATAGTAAGGGGTAATTTCTGCCTGACTAATCATGAAGAGGTCATTCTCGGCTGACGAGAGTGCCCTAGAGAGGCTTGGAATTCCATAGCCAAAATTACGCGCCAGGACAATCTTGTCTGCTTTGTTAGCACAAGCGTCCATCTGACCGCGCATCCACGATGTCCATGACGCACTGTGAATAATGAGAGCCCTAACTGTTTCCGGCCACCAAGAAGGGTCATGAGCCATGAGATGACCTGCCATCCCAGCAGCCTGCGCAGTAGCAGCACTTGTCGCCCAGAAGGTTATTAGTGGCTCATCTAAGAAGTCTTTAGCGGTGGTGAGCAGGGAGAGTGAACTGACACCCGACAGCAGTTCATTCCCGGCTGGACTCAGCGCCCGATTACCTGCCTCAAATACAATTTCCGGTTTGATCGGCGTTCGACTGTGAATCCAATCGGAAGAGATCCTACTGTAAGGACTCAGACTTCCAACTTCCGCTAGAGGGGACCAATCTGCGTAAGGATCGTCCACATGGAAGTCAACCTTATTGGTGAACCCTCCAACAGAGATCGCGTTCCACGACTGGGCCGGGTCCTCAACGGGAAATTCTTCCGGATGGTCCAGTTCATCGGGACCACAGTGATCGCCGATATTTCCCGCTGAAACGAAGAACAGCCGCCGTCTTTCCGGCTCCTCAGGATCGCCGGTCATCGAGCCGGAACAAATCTGGTCTAGAGCAGCGCTCCAGCTTGTAGGACTTTCCCCCGATACATCAAGGTTGGTGATTGCCATACAAAAGGTTCTTTCGCGTTCCGGCGCGTTGATCTCTGCTATGGACACAGCCGACTGTGTAATCGAACCATAATTCTCCGGCTCCGTTGACGTAAAAGTAGGCGGAGGAAAAAGCTTTACCGATTCGAGTGAAAACGGAAGAGTGACCTCGCTCTGATCACTCAGCGGATGGGTGAGATCTGAAAATAAAATCGAACCCGCCATATTCGTACCGTGCCCTAAAGGATGTGAATCGTCTACCCCCCAGGTCGTATTGCAGGTAAGGCAATCCGATGGGTGCCCAAGGAACCAATAATCAGAGGGTGTGCGCGGGCGACACCTGTATCTAAGAGGCACACGACAGGACTATCTCCTGACGCGGTTGCGATACGGTCAACTAAATCATCGACCCAGGGATGCTGCTCTCGCTGGACGGTGGTAGTAAAGAAGGTCGGAGAGTCAGAAGCATAGCGAAGCTGCTCAATAGCTGAGGTACTACTGATCAACTGCTCAATCTGCGTGGTGGAGCCATGGAGTGGAATAATTTCAATGTCCGGAAATCGGAGAGTTTTTGTGCTCACTTGAAAGTCTAGCCGTCGAGCGTTTGAAGTGAGCTCGGAGATCAGATCATGCCAAGTCCAGCACTCCCACCAAACTTTCGCATCGCGATCCTCCGGTAAAGATCGCCGATCAGTCCATAGGCTTTCGAGTGAAGCTACCGAGATCTGCCCTAACTGCTCGAACCTGTCGCGGAAAGGGACAGCATCTCTTTTTCCTAGAGGATTGTTCGTATAGGCATCGAGCTTTTCCTGCAAAAACGCCAAGGCTGAGTCGGGTACAAAAAGACTAGCCACCTGAACATCCTCAGGCGTTGTTCGAACTGCGCCTAGCCTCAACCCCTTTGACATCCAAGTGAGTTCAGGGATCTGTTCGCCGGGACGACTTTGCAGCTCTACATAGACACCCGTGCGGCGGCGGCGAGCGTTCAAGAGATTTGCGCTAACTCTTTCTTTGGCGGCCGCATACGCAACTGACAGCTCTCCTCTTAGTCGAGCCCCATGGACGCTCCGGTCCTCGGTGAGCGGCTTGGCAGTTCTTCCTGTAGAGGGTGGCCTATACTTCGATACTTCCCGAAAGCGTTCAATTCGAAAATGCGATCGATCATGCGGGGGGACTACCGTCGTCGTTCTAGGTGCCATATGTGCTCTTACCGCTCCACTGAGCTATCGATCTTGTCTGATGTAGGAGATATTAAATTTGCTTCGGTAATTGCTTTCGGTGAAGAAGAGCGTCGCAAAGAGATTGTGCTGTCACCGTCATGCTTTCACCGATGATTGCGTCCTTTATAACATCATCAACGGCTCGAACGATCTCAGCCTGACTGAGGCCAACACCACATTCGGAAACCCGAGACCACTCAATGGCATCAGTGTCAAATGAATGCAGCTTATCTCTTAGAAAAGCTTCCACCAATGATTGGTCCGGCAAATGATATTCGATAATGTCATCAAATCGCCGGAATAGCGCTTCATCTAACAGCTGCGGATGATTAGTGGCTGCTGCGACAATACTGTCCGTCGTGTTCTCCTCCTCTATGAATTGGAGGAATGAGTTCAGAACCCGTCGCATCTCGCCCACATCGTTATCGCTAGTCCTCTTGCCCCCAATCGCATCGAACTCGTCGAAGAGATATAAGCCGCGATTAGCCGATATGTGATCGAAGATTAGGCGGAGCTTAGCTGCGGTCTCCCCCATAAAACGGGTGATAACCGAATCGAGGCGGATTACATGGAGAGGAAGATGAAGTTCCCCCGCCAAGGCAGCAGCCGTTAGAGTCTTGCCACACCCTGGAGGCCCCATGAGCAGAAGGCGAGAATTGGGGACCTTGGCGTATTGCCTGAGTCTTTCCCGCGACCTTTGTTGTCGAACAAATCTCTCTAAGCGAGAGCGAATCTCGGTAGCCACGCTGAGATTGGTTAGCCGAGTTTTGGGAGCGCTAGTAGTCAAGAGCTTTTGCAGCTCGCCTCTTGGCTGAGTTATCGGAACGACGATCCGACCACGTTTGACCTCTAGTCGAGGCTCCGCTTCCTTCTTATTTCGGGCCGCATCTACCTTAGCGCGGAGTTCATTCGCAACTTCGACTCTCCCCCTTCGCGCTTCCGTTGCCGCAACCTGTAGGGCGATTGCATAAAACTGCTCATCGTCGCCCTCATTGAGGCTGCTAAGTAGTGCGATCATCTGGCGAGCTGAAACCATCATCATCCTTAGTCGCCGAATCAAATAACGGCGGTGTGCGAACGCCGCGCTATCGAAAGGCTATCAGCCAATCCAAGAAACGAAGCGTCGAATTTGAAACGATGTACCGGGCAAGCTAAGCGGCAGACTGACCGTTCTCTTATCAGACGGTGAGGCCCTCCCTTACAGGGCTCGATTCGAAAAGCCTGAGAGTGGCGTATCCCCATCACTTAATGTCGAGCGCAACTTCAGTAAAGCAGGCAAGAAGCGAACTTTTTCAAGCCTTGGTCATAGTCTGGGCATAGAAAAACGCATCCGAAGATGCGTTGATCCCATAACGTACTGATTCTATTGGTGCCGGGAGGGGGGGTCGAACCCCCACGACCTTGCGCTCGGCGGATTTTGAGTCCGCTGCGTCTGCCAGTTCCGCCATCCCGGCTTGGGAAGAAATTCTATTTCAATTTATCACTCCCGCCCGCGATTCGCTCAGGGAATGACCAAATACTGTTCCAGCTTTCCGTCCGGCATTTCATAGGTTGTGATGGTGAGTTTGCGGTCGGGGAACTCCGCCGTGAAGCTGCGAAAGATCATGCCCCCACGAGCTTCCTGCCTTTGCTGGTGAAAGCTGAGCGGCGGCCCCAACGGCTTGAGGCTGCTGGCGAAGTCTTGGATTGCCTCCGGAGTGAAGTAGCCGTTGCAATTGGGGGTGAAGAGCGTGCGATCCAGCCTGCCATCCTCAAGCCCGGTGAAGATTGTCAACGCCAGCGCCTCCGCTTTGCTGGGTCTAGGAGACTCCACCCCGAGAACCAGCGGAGTGAGCCTGCGGCCAATCGTAATGGCGGCAGGGGAGGCATCTTCATTGGTAAGCACCACGATCGCCGCGCGATCCTGCGGGAAGACGAGGTTCTCTGAAACGAATCCCGAAACTTCGCCGTCATGCTCGATTACCGCGCGTCCGTCCGTGGTTTTGAGAAAGACGCCAAGGCCATATCCGCTGTTCTTGCCATTCTTGAGCAGAACCGGGGTGACCATCTGCGCGTAGGATGCCTGCTTCAGCAGCGATCGATCGATCATGCTGATGTCCCACAAAGCCAAGTCGCGAGCGGGCATTGCCAGTTCGCCGGCGGCAAACATCCAGCCTGCGCCCTCTTGCGGCGCGGGACGCAGCGGCCCCAGGGCATGGCGGTAATAGCCCACCGGGTCGGTCGCAGGCAGTCGGCTCGCATCCGAGTTAAAAACGCCCTCCATCGCCAGCGGCGTAAAAATGCGCTTTTCAAGAAACGACATCAGCGGCATGCCGCTTACCTGTTCGACGATCTGGCCGGCGATTACATAATTGGTGTTCGAATATTGCCACTGCGTTCCGGGATCGAAGTCGAGCGGCTTTTTCCCCCACACATCGAGAATGTGTTTCGCCGTGGCCGGCGCCATCATGGAGATCATCACGTAATCCTCCGGCCAGAAGTCTTGATATCCGGAGGTGTGCGAGAGCACCATGCGCAGGGTGACCTCATTGGCGCGCGTGAGATCGGGCAGGTACCTGGCCACGGAATCGTCCAGCGAAAGCTTGCCTTCCTCCGCCAGCAGCAGAATTGCCGCCGCGGTGAACTGCTTGCTGATCGAGCCGATGGAGTACCGCATGCTGGTCTGCGCGTCCATCGGTGGAGAGAGCCGCGCCTTGCCATAGGCGTGGAGATAGGCGATGCGGCCGTCCATTACGATCGCGATCGAGGCGCTGGGAACTCCGCTCACCATAAGGATCTGATTGCAGGCTGCATCGATCTTCTGCGCCAGCGCAGGCGAGAGAGCGTCCTTTGGCTGTGCCGCGGCGGCCGGCGGAGCGGCAAGCCCAATGATGCTCAAGATTGCCACAAAGCCGGCGAGCAGAAGCTTAGGACGGCGGTCGAGGAGCGATAGGATCGGCATACCTCTCCCAATTCTAGAAGCAGTGTGCTCGATAGGTCCCGTCTCTCAATTTGCTATACCATTCTTTCTGTTGGACTAGGGGACCTGGAGGATTCATGAACCTGAGCCGTCGCGAATTTGGGCGTTTAGCTGGCGCCGGTATCGCAGCGCAGATGTTTTCATCGGTGGGCGCACGGGCGGCCGATCGCAAAATTGGCTATTGCATCATCGGTCTGGGGCGAATTTCAATGCAGCACTTCATGCCCGCAGTACTTCAGACTCAGACCTCACAGATTACCGGTCTGGTAAGCGGGCATCGCGACAAGGCGTTGAAGATGGCCGCGCAATACAAGGTGCCGGAAAGCTCTATCTACAGTTACGAGGAATTCGACAAGGTTCGCGACAACCCGGCTATCGATGCAGTCTACGTGGCCCTGCCCAACAGCATGCATGCCGAATACACGATACGCGCAGCGCGCGCGGGCAAGCATGTGCTTTGCGAAAAGCCGATGGCGACCTCCGTCAGCGATGCGAAAGATATGATTCAGGCCTGCCGCCAGGCCAACAAGAAGCTCATGATTGCCTACCGCTGCCAGTATGAGCCGACCAACCTGCGCGCCATCCAGTTGATTCGCGACGGCCGCCTGGGAAAGGTGCAGGCAATTGAAACCGCCAACGGCTTTAAGGAAAGGCTGGGCGAGTGGCGCTTGAATAAGAAGCTGGCAGGCGGCGGTCCGTTGATGGATATGGGTATCTACAGCTTGAATGCATGCCGGTATTTGACCGGGGAGGAGCCGGCCGAGATCAGCGGCTACTCTTCCGTAATCGATCACGACGGACGGTTCAACGAGGTCGAAGAGAATGTGTCGTGGACGATGAAGTTTCCCTCGGGAATCGTCGCCTCAGCAAACACTACGTATGGCGCGTCCATGAACGGCTTTTACCGTGTGCATGGGTCGGAAGGCACAATGGAGGTAGAGCCCGCGTTCGGTTATCAAGGTCTGCACCTGACCGCGCATCTTAATGGGGCGGGGCCGGGGCAAGGTACGACCATCGATGAGCCCAATACGAGCCGCGATCCTTCCCAGTTCGTAACCGAGGCCGACCATTTCTCCGGGTGCATTCTTAACAACCAGACGCCGAAGACGCCTGGAGAAGAGGGCTTGCGCGATATGGAACTCATCGCGCAGATCTACAAGTCTTGCGGTCTGCAGATGAGCGAGTAAATTTCCGTAGCGGGGCGTGCTCTCTTCAGAGCAGGGGAGCGTGGCTTGGTGGAAGCCCCCGCATTTATGCGGGGGGTAGGAGCGCATCAGCGCGCCGGGAAGTTCGGCTGTGATCATGATGCGCTTTAGCGCTGGCGTTGGTAGATCCAGGGCTAAAGCCCATCTTAAGATCAACCGCTTTCCGCTGGACTGAAGTCCAGCTCCCCCCTGCTAAAGCAGGGGGCTTCCACCAAAACCTTTCTACAGAGTTTTTCCGCAGCCTGTTTTGGCCCTGGCTTTAGCAATACCAGAGCTAAAGCGCATGATCAAAAATCGAATCTTCCCGGAGCGCTGAAGCGCTCCTAGCCCTCTCCTAGCCCCCATAAATGCGGGGGCTTCCACCAAAACACCTACAGCTCTGCGTACCAGTCGTAGCCGAGTTTGGTCCAGTAATCGTCGGGCCGCTGGTCCATATAGGCGATAAGGCCGATGCGTTTGATCTGCTTATAGCCGTACTTGGAGGGAGTATGCAGCCGCAATGGCGCGCCGTGAAATTGCGTCAACGGTTTTCCGCCCATTTGCGTCACCAGCAGCGTCTGGGGATGCAGGCAAACTTTCATATCGTAGCCGACATAGTAATCGCCGTTCGGCGTCTCCAGGTAAACATAGCGTGGTAACGTTCCATCCGGCCGGCGCGCCGGAGGGTAAGCCTCGATGAGATCGGCGAAGCGTACTCCATGCCAATGCACGATCTGGCTCCAGCCCTCGATACATTTGAATTGCGTCACCAGATCGTATTTGGGGAGCTTCAGGATGTCGTCCATAGTCAAAAGCAGGCCCGGTGTGCCGGGCTTTAGAGTGGACCTGCTCTCCCCGGCCTCTTCCCGTCCCCGAGGCATCTTTCCCGCCCGTTCCTCGCGGTATTTTTCGCGTGCGACCATCGGTTTCGGCGCCATTTTCTCCGCGGTATCGGCGCTGGGAGCGAACCTTGGTATCGTGACCCTGATTCTCGCTGGTCTTTACGTTCGCATACTCATATTCCCAAGTTGTGACGTCGGCCGCATATTGAGGGAAGCTCTTCGCGTTCGCCACTCCGGTCAACTGTAGCCGCCAACTCTGGGGAACGAGGGTTTGCTTTAAGCCGTAGACTCCGTTGACCCGCAGCTCCTCAGAACGCCGCACGGGATAGGTCGGCGCGAGCGCCCGATCGTCGAAAACCGCGCGCGAAAGCCCGGCATTCACCTGGAAGGCCCTTCGAAGCGGCTTGGGCTGCATCTCCTCGGGCTTGCTGTGACCGATCCATTGATAGAACCCGTATCCCGCGGCCGCACCGATTGCAGCGACCGCGAAGCTGCGCCGCGTTTATTTGCGGCTCATTTTCAATACTTCCGCATCCGCCGCTTTCTGCTCCTCTTCAATGGCCTGCCGGCCAGTTTCAGTTGAATCCTCTTGCGGCGAGATCCGCGGACCTTCGCCGTGCGATTCTTTCTCGGGGCCGCTCATTTCCAATTCCTTCTTTCTGCTTCAATCGATCGCTCCTCTACACGCTTCACTTCCAGTCCACTCACCATGCTGCGAAAATTGTTCCAGCCTGCCAGCACGACCTGGGTAACGTGTATGACGAAAAATCCGCAAAAGCCGAGTGTCAGCCAGAAGTGTTCCCAACGGGCCATTTCGTAGCCGCCTAGCAGGGTTGTCAGCCAGTGCGCCTGGGTGGGCTTAAAGATTGCCAGGCCGGTCATCAGACTTCCCGCGCCCATCAGGATAATGGCGGTGTAGGCGATTTTCTGGGCGCCATTGTACTTGGTCTGCGGCGGCAAATCCTTGCTTAGGTGCAAATCTCTTTTGGTCACCTGAAGGGCTTCTTTCAGGCTCTTCCGGTTGGGAACGATGAAGCGCCATTCGCCCGAAAGAATCGTGTACAGCACGTATGCAAAGCCGTTGACCGCAAAGATCCACATGAAGAAGAAGTGATAGCCCAATCCCTGGGTCACGTGGTACGGCACATCCAGCATCTTCCAGAACCAGATAGGGAAGAAGCGGAAGAGAGTGAACGATCCCACCCCAATCCGGTAGACCGCATGCGGATGCTTGTAGGCATTGTCCGAATCGTTCCAGTAAATCAGCAGCCCGCTCCAGATCATGGTGAACAGCACAGGGAAGTTGATCCAGTGCATCCAGCGGATGGCAAGCGGATGTTTCTTCTCGAGGCGAATACTCGGCGCGACCGGCTCCCGCCTGATTTCTTCAGGAGCCGGCAGGGCGCTCGGCGGCGCCACCTCCATCAGGTCAGGACCATCTTGGCAAGAGGGATCGGCTGGCTCCGTCAACGATTGATGCGGCGACAATTGATCTGGCGGCTTCGCCGGTTCTGTCTCTCCCATATCCTGGCGCTCTCCCTCGTCACCAGCCGCGAGCGGCTTATCATGAGAGTCCGTTGATTCCCTCTGAGTTACAGGATCTCGCCATCAAATTCGTCCGGCAAGTTGGGGAAACTTCGATGAGATCTCAGAGCAGCCGGCATGATAGAACGGCGTTATAGTTCTTCGGATTGGCTTGTCCCTCAATGGATCGGTGGCAGTCATCCCCGAGGAGGCGGAGCTTGAAGATATTGAGAGCTGAGTGGTGGCGTAGCGGCACTCCGTCGATAACCAATGCGGCCCTGCTGCTCTTTGCCGCGTTCCTGATAGAGTTCACCCGCACGGGTGTTGGCGAGTATCACCATTATGTTCATGGCTATAGTGCGACCGTCTTTGCCCAGATTGTGCTCTACCTCGGCGCCATCTCGCTGGTGGAAAGATGCCCGACCAACAAGTGGACTCTGCGCATCGTTCTGCTGACCGGGCTGGCCGCGCAACTGATCGCCGTAGCTGCACCGCCTTTCCTCTCGACCGACATCTACCGCTACGTGTGGGATGGCCTGGTGCAAGGCGCGGGCATCAATCCCTTCCGCTATATCCCGGCGGACCCGCACTTAGCCTTCCTGCGGGATGCGAGTATCTATCCCCATATCAACCGGCGGAATTATGCGCACACCATCTACCCGCCGGGATCGCAGATGATCTTTTGGGCGGTCACCCGAATCAGCGCAAAGCTTGCGTCGATGAAGATGGTGATGGTGGGTTTTGAAGCTGTTACCTGCTTCGCGCTCATCCGCTGTTTGAAGTTGTTACAAATGCCGCCCGAGCGTGTGCTGCTCTATGCCTGGCATCCTCTTGCCATCTGGCAGATAGCGAGCAGCGGCCACGTCGATGCAGCGGCGCTCGCCTTCATTTCGCTGGCCATGCTTGCCCGGCTCTCGAACCGGGATACTCTGGCGGGTGGCTGGCTTGGCGCCGCCGTACTGGTCAAGCTCTATCCGCTTACCCTTCTGCCCGCCTTTTTGCGCCCGCGACGGCTTCGTCCCGCATGGGTAATGTGCCTGGTTGTCGCTGCCGGGTACTCAATCTATCTCAGCGCGGGTAAAGGAGTCTTCGGTTTTCTTCCCGTCTACGCGCAGGAGGAGGGATTGAAGAGCGGCACGCGATTTTTCCCTCTTGCCTTCGCCGAACACATTCTTCATAGGGCGATACCGTTAAACGCGTATGTGGCAATCTGCGCCTGCGTGCTGGCCGCGCTGGCTTGGTGGGCCTATCGCCATGGCGCTCAACCCGGGGCCTGCATCCGCTCGGGTTTGCTGTTGGCGACGGCGCTCACCCTCTGCTTCTCTCCACATTACCCGTGGTATTTTCTGTGGCTGCTTCCATTTCTTGCCTTATGGCCATGGCGCCCGGCATTCTTCCTCGCCCTCGCTCCAGGCTATTTACTGTCCACTCATCTGGGCGCGCCGGGAGCGCCCATGTATTGGATGAACTGCCTACTGTATAGCGGCTTTTTGCTGCTACTGGCATACGATTGGCTAATAGACCGCACGATGCCCTGGCTGGGTCGGAAGGTGAATCGGATTCAGGAACCGCGGCCTTGGACGGCGGTGCATCGTACTTCGCAGGACGTCTCGGCAACGGAGGAATCATGAGCTCACAAGCTGCAGGCCCACCTATCGAAATGCGCAGATACTTCGAGAAAAATGAAGACCAGCGTTCCGTCTTGGTAGAACAGGAGCCGGTCTGCATTTACCTTGAAGTGACTAACCGCTGCAATCTGCTTTGCACCACCTGCCCGCGCACCTATGAGGAACTGGAGGCGGAAGCCGACATGAGCTGGGATCTCTTTACCAGGATCGTGGATCAGGTTCCGAACGTGAAGCGCGCGGTGCTGCATGGCGTAGGCGAACCGATGCTGGTGAAGAAACTGCCCGAGATGGTGGCTTACCTCAAGCAGCGCGGCGTGTATGTCTTGTTCAACACCAACGGCACTCTGCTGACTGAAAAGAACGGTCAGGCATTGATCGACGCGGGCCTGGCTGAGCTGCGGGTTTCACTCGACGCCGCCGAGCCGGCAGCCTTTCAAATGGTCCGGGGCAAGGACATGTTCGATCGCATCGTCGCCAATGTCAGGCGGTTTCGCCAGATGCAGAGGGAGCAGGGAATTGAGTTGCCGCGCGTCTCGTTATGGCTCACCGGACTCAAAGAGACTCTCAACCAATTGGAGGCATTCGTGCGCATCGCCGATTCGGTGAACGTGCGCGAGGTATATCTGCAACGTCTCGTCTTTTTCGTCGACAATCCGAATGGCCTGGCGCGCGCGGAGAGCGCCTTGTTCGATCAGACATCAAAAGAGGAGGAAGCGATAATTGCCCGCGCCACGGCTCTCGCTAAATCACTCAATATTATCTTCAACGCCTCCGGCGCAACCGAGCCCGAGACCAGCATCCGGCGGAAGCGGTCGGGCTCGCCCTGGTCTCTGTGCCGGAGGCCTTGGACGCTCATGTACTTCACTGCTACAGGCCGGGCCATCCCTTGCTGCATTGCGCCCTTCTCCATGCACGGCTATAGCAGTTTCACCCTGGGCGATGCCACCCAGCAGACGCTGCGCGAGATATGGAACGGGCCCGAGTACCAGGACTTTCGCGGCAAGCTGCTGAGCCCGGAGCCGCCCAGGGCCTGTGCTAACTGTGGGCTGCGATGGAGCCTGTAGACAAGCGGGGAGTGGAGAGATCTGCGGTTTCCCAAAAGATGAACACAAATCCCGGGTGCCCCAGGTCCCGACTCTGGGACCTGGGATTCCACAAATCATGAAAAAGCCCCAGCGTCTCCCACCCTTCGCCTGGAAGAGCGCCCTATTTGTGCGGTTTCCCAAAAGATGAACACAAATCCCGGGTGCCCCAGGTCCCGACTCCGGGACCTGGGATTCCACAAATCGTGAAAAAGACCTAGCGTCTCCCACCCTTCGCCTGGAAGAGCGCCCTACTTGTGCGGTTTCCCAAAAGATGATCACAAATCCCGGGTGCCCCAGGTCCCGACTCCGGGACCTGGGATTCCATAAATCGTGAAAAAGACGCAGGTTAGCTTCGCGCACCTGGGGCACCAGATACAAAGTCCGCGGTTACCCACGTAAACCGCAGATCTTTGCGCTCCGGTCGAGATGACAAATTTATTGTCGCGGTCCAGGTGCGTGCTTTTTAGTGCGCTGCCACCGCCGGACCTCGTCCATGGCTGATCTTGCGGAAGAGCCAGACCACTCCGACGGCCAGAAAAGCGACCAGGGCGGTCCATCGAAAGATATCCACAAAGGCCCATAACCTGGCTTGCTGCACCACCTGCTGATAGACCTGGTCGCGGGCGGCTCCCATGGCATTTGCCGGATTGGTCTGGTGGCCGAGGAAGCGGCTGAGATTGCTCATCCGCTGCTCGAACCAGTAGCCGGTCATGGGAATAGAAGCGGAAATCTGGTTTTGGTGAACGTCGGCGCGGCGGACAATCAAAGTTTGGGCGACCGAGATGCCAATGCTGCCGCCGATGTTGCGGACCAGATTGAAGATGCCGCTGGCATTCCCAATCTGCTCGTTGGCCAGAGTGCCATACGCCTGGGTGGTTATGGGCACGAAGATAAAACTCATCGCCAAACCGGTGATCACAATCGGCCACAGTAAAGTCCATGGACCGATTTCAAGGTTGATGTTGCCGAAGAAGATAGAGCAAATCCCAAAGGTTACGAAACCGATGCTGAGAAGCACACGGGCATCCATCTTATCGTTGATATAGCCGATCAGAGGCATCCCGATGATTGAACCGATGCCGCGCGGACCCACCATCAGGCCGGCGGAAAAAGCCGTGTAGCCGAGGATCTCCTGATAGAAGAGAGGAAGCACGGTAATGGTGGAATAGAGCGCTGCGCCCAGCATGAACATCAGCAGGCAGCCGATGGCGAAGTTGCGGTTCTTGAGCACCCGCAGGTTGACCAATGGCGTTTTGTTGCGCCATGAATGAACGATGAACCAAGTCAAAGCCACCACCACAAAAAACGTGGCCCAACGGATCCAGACTGCCCCGAACCAGTCGTCCTCCTGGCCCTTGTCCAGAACAACCTGCAGACACCCCGTCCAGACTGCCAGCAGCCCGAATCCCAGGGAGTCAAACCGGCTGACTTTGGCCTTCGTGATATAGGAAGGGTCATGAACAAAGCGGCTTATCATGAAGACCGCTAATGCGCCCACCGGAATATTGATATAGAAGGCATAGCGCCAGCTATAAGTGTCGGTAAGCCAACCGCCCAGGGTGGGACCAAGCACCGGCGCAACCACGATGCCGAAGGCGAAAAAAGCCATGGCGGCGCCTCGTTTAGCCGGCGGAAAGCTCTCCAGCAGGATGGACTGGGACAACGGCTGCAGAGCGCCCCCGCCCGCCCCCTGCACTATGCGAGCGATCAGGATGAAAGCCAACGACGGCGCCACCCCAACAAAAAATGAGGCCACGGTAAAGATAATCACGCAGATGATAAGAAAGCGTTTGCGCCCAAAGCGAAGAGAAAACCAACTGCTTGCGGGCAGAATGACGGCGTTGGCGACCAGGTAACTCGTAAGCACCCAGGTGGCCTCATCCGTGCTGGCCGAAAGACTGCCTGCGATATAAGGCAATGCGACCGACGCAATTGCTGTGTCCAGAACCTCCATGAAGGTGGCCAACATCACGGAGATGGCGATCAGCCATGGATTGACGCCGAAGGTCTGTGCGGTTTGGCCGCCGCCTGGTCCAGTATCAGCCATTCGATCTTGAAGGTCTTTAGATTTGTTCGAGTTGGGGAGGGATAGCGAGACCGGCCCAGAACCCAGCCTCCTTAGGATAGCGGAGCGCCTGCCCAGGATGCTCTAAAAACTCGCATTGTCTTCAGGCTAGGGCGCTTTGAACCGTTGGAGACGGCTAAAGCTCACAAAATAAACGAAAACCCTTATGAATCCATATGGTGACACGGGGCATCAGATAGGTTGACAATAAAGCACTCAAGTGCGATGCTAGCACCTGAGAAATGCAGGAGCAGGAGCGCGGAAATGGCAAAGATTATCGGCATCGATTTAGGGACCACAAACTCGGTGGTGGCAGTGATGGAGGGTGGTGAACCTAAGGTTATACCCAACGAGGAAGGCGGCCGCACCACCCCTTCCGTTGTCGCTTTTACCAAAAGCGGAGAGCGGCTGGTTGGCCAAGTGGCCAAACGCCAGGCGATTACCAACCCTGAAAACACAATCTATTCCATCAAGCGGTTCATGGGCCGGAGGGCCGGTGAAGTCAGCGATGAGTTGAAAATGGTGCCCTACAAGGTCAAACCCAAGGGCGATCACGTAGTAGTCGAGGTCTCGGGCAAGGACTACAGCCCGGAAGAGATCTCCGCATTGATTCTGCAGAAGCTTAAGAAAGCGGCAGAGAACTACCTTGGAACAACTGTTACCGAGGCGGTAATTACTGTCCCGGCATATTTTAATGATGCTCAGCGGCAGGCCACCAAAGACGCAGGCAAGATTGCCGGGTTGGATGTAAAGCGGATCGTGAACGAACCCACGGCGGCCGCGCTGGCTTATGGGTTGGATAAGAAGAAAGACGAAACCATCGCCGTGTATGACTTTGGAGGCGGAACCTTCGATATTTCCATCCTGGAAGTCGGCGAAGGCGTGATCGAGGTTAAGTCCACCAACGGCAATACGCACTTGGGCGGTGACAATCTCGACCAGCGGATTGTTGACTGGTTAATTGACGAATTCAAGAAGGATGAAGGGCTGGATCTGCGCTCAAAAGGCAATGAAATGGCCTTGCAGCGGCTCAAGGACGCTGCGGAGAAGGCCAAGATTGAGCTATCGACGGCGGTCGAGACGGAGATCAATCTTCCCTTTGTTACGGCGGACGCGACCGGGCCCAAGCATCTGGTGAAGAAATTGACCAGGGCGAAATTGGAGCAGTTGGTCGAAGACCTGATCCAGCAATCGGTCGAGCCGTGCAAGAAGGCGATGGCGGATGCGCAGGTTGACGCCAGCAAGATCGACGAAGTTGTCCTGGTTGGCGGGCAAACGCGTATGCCGCGCATCCAGGAACTGGTCAAGGAACTGTTCAAGAAGGAGCCCCATCGCGGGGTTAACCCCGACGAAGTGGTGGCGATCGGCGCGGCTATCCAGGGTGGCGTCCTGGCAGGTGAGGTAAAGGACCTGCTGCTGCTGGATGTGACTCCATTGACGCTTTCGATCGAGACGTTGGGCGGCGTGGCGACACCGATGATTCAGCGTAATACCACCATTCCGACCAAGAAGACGGAGAAGTTTTCGACTGCGGCCGACAACCAGACCGAGGTCGAGGTCCACGTCTTGCAAGGCGAGCGGCCGATGGCAACGCAGAACCGCACCCTGGGCAAGTTCAAGCTGGCGGGCATTCCTCCGGCTCCGCGAGGCATCCCACAGATCGAGGTCACCTTCGACATCGACGCTAACGGAATCCTCAATGTGACGGCGAAGGACAATGCCACAGGCAAGGACCAGAAGATCACCATCACATCGTCTTCCGGCCTGAGCAAGGACGAAGTCGAACGCATGGCCAAAGAGGCCGACGCGCATGCGTCTGAAGACAAGGCGAAGCGTGAGGAGATCGAAGCCCGCAACGGTCTCGACAGCATGGTCTATAACGTGGACAAGCTGCTGAGGGAGAATGGGGATAAGATCAGCGGCCAGGAGAAGAGCGACGTCGAGGAGGCTTTAACTGAAGCCAGAACGACGCTGCAGGCAACCAGCCCAAGCGCGGAGGAGATGAACGCCGCCCGGGAGAAGCTGACTTCGGCGCAACATAAGCTGGCCGAAGCTATGTACAAGGCCAACGCCTCGGCGCCGCCGGCAGATGGTCACGCGGCCTCGGGCCCTGCGGCCGCGGATGAGCAAAAGAAAGATGAGGGAGTTATCGACGCCGAGTACGTGGACGTTGAAGACAAAAAGTAAACGGTCATAAACCGGCGCACGGCACTTATGGGGCGCTCTCCAGAAAACGGGGACGCCCCAGCTTTTCAAGCAAAGGCTGGTTTCACCAGAGGCGGCAAAATGAAGATCAATAAAAGGAGTGAAATGCAGACGAATCAAGAGAACTCCACGTCGCATAGCCAACATGGAAATGGGGTGGGAGACATGATGTGGAAATATGAACAGCTCAGAGCCGGCCGAGTTTACGCTAAATTCATGTTCAATACTCGGGAAGAGGCGGAAAACTTTGCCATGCATATGACCAAGGTGGAGCCCGATCTCTTTAGTCGTATCGAGCCGGTAGAAGCACGCGCAGTCTGGAACTGATTCAGGCCTTGTAGGTTACATTTCGTGAGAAGAGATGCCAACACCAACCAAAGACTATTATTCGCTCCTGGGCATAAAAAAGACGGCGACGGCGGACGAGCTCCGCAAGGCCTTCCGCAAGCTTGCGCGCAAATATCACCCGGATGTAAATCCGAATGACAAGAAGGCCGAGGCCAAGTTCAAGGAAATCTCTGAAGCCAACGATATTTTGAGCGACCCCAAAAAGCGGAAAATTTATGATCAGTTCGGCTTTTACTCCGATCAGATCGATCCTGCCGCCGCCGAGGCCGCGGCGAAAGGTGGATATGGAGGCTTTCCCGGGGGGGCAGGGGCTGGTGGCTCGGCAACGGGATCGGCGAGAGGGCAGGAAGTCCCGTTCGATTTTGAAGGCTTCGACTTTTCCGACTTGGGCGGCCGGCCCGCCGAGAACGCCGGACCCTCTTCGGGTTGGGGCGGCATGCGGGATATTTTCTCCGGCATGTTTTCCCAGGGACGGAAGGGTAAACCCGGGCCACAGCCGGGCAGCGATCTCGATTATCAGGTAAACGTGGATTTCTGGACTGCCGTTCGCGGGGGTTCGATCCGGCTTCAGGTGATGAGGCAGGAAGTCTGTGCCACCTGCAAAGGGAAGGGCGCGGTTGGAGCGCCGGTCACCTGTCCGGAATGCCATGGTACCGGGCAGGTGCAACAGATGGGCGGCCGCATGAAGTTCAGTGTTCAGTGCCCGCGCTGCGGCGGTACGGGCAAGATCGAAAATGTGTGCCCGACCTGCCATGGAGAGGGAACTCTATCCAAGCCCGAGCCTGTCGAGGTCCGCATCAAGCCCGGCACTCGGGATGGCCAGCGAATCCGGCTGGCAGGCAAGGGAAACGCCGGGATCAATGGCGGCCCTCCCGGGGACCTTTATCTGATCGTCAAAACAGGCCCCCATCCGGTCTTCAACCGTACCGGGGACGATATTCAGGTCATCATTCCGGTTACCGTGGCCGAGGCTGCGCTCGGCTCCAAGATCGAGGTGCCGACTATTGACGGGCGGGCACAACTCAAGATCCCGCCGGGGACGCAAAGCGGGCAAAAGCTCAGGATGCGGCAAAAAGGAGTCACCTCGGCTACCCGCGAAGGGGTGCGCGGAGATGAGATCGTAACTGTAGAAATCGTTGTGCCGGCGGTCAAGGACGAGCGCTCCAAGGAGATTTTGCGGGAGTTCGCCAAATTGAATCCGGAAGATCCCCGTGTCTCGGTTTTCAATCTGGTGTAAATGGGCCTTTGTGGGTGAGAGAACAATATGCCAACAAAACGCAAATCAAAAGGTGCCTACATGATCTCGGCGGTTGCCGAGATGTACGAGATTCACCCTCAGACGCTGCGGCTCTATGAGCGGGAAGGGCTGCTGAAGCCTTCGCGGACTGAAGGGAATACGCGCCTCTATACCGATGAGGATTTGGAGCGATTGGAGTTCATTCTGAACCTGGCGCGCGATTTGGGGGTAAACATTGCGGGCATTGCCATCATCCTGCAGATGCGCGAGCGCATGGAGGAGATGAACCGCCAAATGCAGGGCTTCGTCGATTACGTGCGCACAGAGATGTTGAACCGGATGCAATCAGGTTCGCCTTTTGGCGGAGCAGCTATTGTCCCCCTGCGTAAGCCTGTGGCAGTGCCATCCGCTCCGCGGGACCGGAACCGCATCTAGCCTTCAGGCTATTTTGGTACCGTCCCTTCCGGATTTTCTGATAATCCCTTGAGGTATGGTCCAAAAATGCCACCAATCGAGGGTTTCCCATATCTGGCGCGCTCTTTGCGCCAGATGTGGGAAACCGCAGATCTCTCACTCCGCTTCGCGCCGCTCTGGCTAGAGACCTGTGGATTTCATCACCCCCTCAATCGAGATTTACTTTCCAACGCCCGGCGCAACCGATATGCTGGTTTTTTCGAGGATTTTGGCCAGCGCGAGTCATGATTCACTTTGTCTTGTGGTTCGGAATAGCAGGGCTGATCACGTCCACTATGTACGCCAGTTTGGCAGCGGCAGGAGCCTTGCGCTTCGCCATGCGACGGCGTAGACAGCAGCCCTGCGGGTTCCTCCCGCCAATCAGCCTGCTCAAGCCTCTTCACGGATCGGAGCCCGAGCTCGAGGCGCATCTGGAGAGCTTCTTCAAGCAGGATTATCCGCGGTTCGAGATTCTTTTTTGCGCGCGTAGCGATCGCGACCCCGGCCTGCAGGTTGCACGGCGAGTGGCGGCTCGCTATCCTCGCGTACCGGTAAAATTTCTCTCCAGTGGAAACCCTCTTTGCGCTAATGCCAAGGTGTGGTCTCTTCAGCGAATGGAGGAGGCCGCCCAGCATGCAATCTTTGTCGTCAGCGATAGCGATGTTTCGGTAAAGCCGCAGTATCTGCGCGCGGTGGTTGCGCCTTTTGCCGATGAGCGCGTCGGTCTTGTGACCTGCCTCTACCGTGGCGTGGCCAGGAGAAGATCCATGCGCGGAAGCAGCTTGTGGTCGCACTTGGAAGCCGAAGGCATGTCGGTCGAGATGCCTTCCGGAGTGCTGGTGGCCGAGATGCTCGAGGGAATGAAGTTTGCACTGGGGCCCACTATGGCGGTCCGGCGCGAATGCGTGTTGCGCTTCGGCGGCTTTGGCGTCCTGGGACCTTATCATGCCGATGACTTCATACTGGGCAGCCTGGTCGCGGCCCACGGTTATACCGTAGTCTTGTCGACGCATGTGATCGAACACCACATTCTGAATAGTTCCTTTCTCTCATCCTGCCGGCACCAGGTCCGCTGGATGAAGAGCACGCGTTTCTCCCGTCCTAAGGGACATTTAGGAACATCCCTGACTTTCAGCATGCCTTACGCGATCCTGGCCGCCTGCGCCGCCTTGGCGCTGCACCGGCCTCTCGCCGCGGCGCTGCTCTTCACCTGGGGCTGGGCGACGCGTGTGGCGCTCGCGGCAGTCATAGGCGGTCTGGTGATCGAGGACTTCGGATTACTCAGGAGCGCATTGCTCTATCCTTTGCGCGATCTGCTGGGCTTTTTCTACTGGGCAGCCAGCTACCTGGGTAATGACGTGCAATGGCGCGGCGAGGTGTATCAACTCCTTCGAGATGGTTCGATGCGCAGCGGGTCCTCGAATCCAAAAACCGAGGCGGTGCTGACCACCTGAGCCCGCAGAATCATCTCCCCTCATACGGGCGATCCGTATACAGGGTCTTATCCGCCAGCTCCTGCAACACGTAGGCTCTGCTCCCGAGCAGAGAAGAAACGTGGTCGTGGAAGTCCTCAGGAACGAAAAGAAATTTGCGCGGCCCGGCGCCCCACATGGCCAGAAGGTCGGAGTCGGAGAGGAAGATATGAGGAACATCGGGATAATCCGATCCCCAGATCATGGATGAGATTCGCCCGTTTACCAGAAAGGCTTGACGGCGCGTGTAGAAGACTATCGAGGAGCCCTCGGATGAATCGCCATAGAGCATCAACGTAGTCTTCGCCGCCTTCCCATTTCCCTCGGGCGGTCCGGCGATCCGGTTGATGGTGTCCGCCATGGCCCGCGAGGAAAGCACCGGCTCGAAACGCACCAAGGCTATATGGGCAGCGATGAGGAAGATGGCCGCGGTGAAGGCCACGCTCACCGTCGCCTCGAAGTGGTGCCTTCTTCGGCGCAGCACCCAGGCGACAGCCGGTCCCAGCAACAGCGCTACGGCAGCGACCGCGGCGGGGAGACGCAGCGCGGCAAACGATGGACCGCTGAGATCGAAGAAGTGAGACATCGAAAGGGTATAGCCGGCGACGTTTCGTCGGGCAAGAAGCGTCCCGATATCGGCCACGTAAGGGAGTTTGCGTGAGATCCAAAGGCCGTAGCCGAGCGCCCCGACCGCCACTAAACCCACAATGGCAAATGCGGCGTGGACACGATTGAGCCACTTGTCCAGGGATCCGCTTTCCAGGGCTCCGGTTTCGCTTTCCGCGCCGGCTAAAGCGCCGGCCGTAAGCAGCAACAAGGGAAAGTAAGCCGGGTAGGTGTAGTACTCCTGGTTGGTCGAAATGGAGAAGAATACGAGAATGAAGGCTGCGTAGAGGCTCAACAACCAGATGGTCTTCTTACGGAAGCTCTCCGACCCCACTTGCGTGGAAGAGCGCGATCTATCCCGGCGCGCGGAGACCGCTAGCCAGGGGCCGCGGCGTTGCCGGCGGTCGTGGCGCAGGTCATACCACCAGCGCGCGCGCGTGATCCACATACGCCGCATGACGATGGGAAGGTAGAGACTCCAGGGAAATAGCCAGACCAGGTGCAGGCTCCAGTAGAGAACGCTGGGAAGCTTGTTGTAGTCATCCGGATAGCGCTTACCGAGAAAGCGCAGGAAGTGCTCGTTGACGAAGTAGAAGTAGAAAAAGCCGTGGACATTACCGAAGGACGGGATATTACCGGATGGGTGGCCCTGATCGGGATTACGCAGTCCGGCGAGGATGTGCCAGGGTGCTGCAATCGTCAGGAAAAGCAGGAAGCCGCTGGCCAAATGAAATTCGCGCCAGCGCCGCCAATCTCCGGTGAGCAGAAGATAGGGAACGATGGCGCCGATGAAGAAGAGCGGACCGATAAGCCCTTTGGACAGCATCGACAGCGCCAACGCGGCCCAGGCTATGTACATACGGCCGGGCTTCTTTTCCTCCAATCCGGTGAGAAAGGAGTAAAGAGCGGTCGCGAGCAGCAGGGAAATCAGGACTTCGGGGATGAAGATGCGAGTGAACAGAAAGATACCGACACTGGTGAGAATGCTCAAAGCGGCATAGAAGGCCGCGCGATCTCCATATGCCCTCCTGCCCCATACCCAGGCAAGAGCAGCCAGGCCCAGAACGCTGAGGCTCAGCGGCAGGTGCGTAGCAAAAACGTTATATCCAAAGATGCGATAATCGACCGCAACCAGCCAGTAGGGGAGCGGAGGTTTCTCCAGATAGCGGACGCCGTACACCTTGAGGGTGACCCAATCGCCGCCAAGCGCGATATGCTGGGCGGCGATAGCATGAGTACTATCAGCGTCGTCCAACAGAGAAGGCGAGAACAGCGCCGCGAAATGTACGGCGATAAAGACGAGCAGAAGCAGCGTCCATGCTCTTACGGGAGAAAGAACAACGGGGGCCTCAGCGGGTGATTCAACAGAAAGAGCAAAGTGATTCGACATGGAGAACAGACGCGAGATGGTGATTGTAAATAAGGATAGCAGCCTGCAGCCGCCGGGGCGTAGAACACGCAATTCAACGGTGCGCGGACGGCAGGCGGCTGGCAAAATTGCAAATGAAACTGTGGTTGCATCGAATCCTGCAGGCCTGCTCGAACTGTCGTCCGCCTTCGATCAGACGATGGAGAAATGCGCCGTTGACGCAGGGGTCGAAATGGTTCATCGCTTAAGGACCGGCTCGCGGCGGATCCAGGCGACCGTCGAGATGATGCTGCGCGAAGCGGGCGCCTCGGGCCGAGCCTTGGAAAAACCGGCGAATGCATGGCTGCGTACCATCAAGGAAATACGCCGGGCGGCGGGCAGGGTGCGGGATCTGGACGTGCATCGCAAGCTGCTCGAGGAGAGCTCGAGCAACCAGGCTGAGAAACTCGACCAGCGGCTTAAGGAGGAGCGCAATGCGTGGGCCGAGGCTCTCCAGAAGAAGATTACGAAACGCCGCGAAAAGATGAAGGAGCTACAGGCTGCCTTTCTAGCCGTTGCAAATCTTGCTCATAGCCGGGGTTTGAGGAGGCGCCGGCCGGTCAACGTGGCTTTGGAGGATTTCGTGCGCATAGTGGATCGAATGCCGCTGCTTGATCCGGACAACCTGCACGATTTTCGCAAGGCCACAAAGAAGGCGAGGTACGTGGCGGAGCTGGGCGGAGAAGATGGATCTTCGCAGGCGGTGGCCAAAGCGCTCAAACGCGTACAGGATGCAATCGGCGACTGGCATGACTGGCACTGCCTCGCCGAAGAGGCGAATACGGCTTTGGGGCGCGACGGACTGGAGTTGATTGCGTGGCTTGAGAGCCGGTCCGATCATTTTCTGGCCGAGGCATTGAGCACCACCGCGCGCGTGCGCGGTCAACTCCTGGGAGAGTGGGAGGCAGCCAAAGGTAGTGCTCCGTCAAGGAAGTCCCCGGCTGCGGTAATGTCGAATGCGTCGGCCCAGAAGGCCTCTTAAGCAAGGGTGTTCTTGGGCCTGCTGCCCTTCTTGTCCGTTGCTATCGGAAATGACAGACCAAAAAAGCAACTGCGAATACAGAAGGCGTGCAGTACCGTCTTTGCTTTTCTTTCTGTCATTCCCAAAGGGAATCTGCTTTTCGCTACGTGCGCAGCCCCATCGCACGCAAGACCAGAAAAGCAACTGCAAATATCAGTCTCCCTCTGGTATATCTTGCTTTGCAGGCGGATTCATCATTTGACAGTTTCGGCTCAGCGGACAATGCAGACTTTCGCGGCGATAGACATCGGCTCCAATTCCTGCCGATTGAAAATCGCCCGAGTTCAACTCCATCGTTTGAAAGTGCTCCACGAAGATCGCGAAGTGACGCGGCTCGGAACCAGCGTGTTCGAAGGCGGCCTCATCTCTCCCGAGGCCATGGCCAGCACCCTGGGAGCGCTCAAGCGCTTCTATCGCTCGGTCAAATTGCACGGCGCCGACCACGTGCGAGTAGTGGGGACCGCCGCGCTGCGCGAGGCTCGGAACGCGCAAGCCTTTGTCGCTTGGGTCAAGTCCGAAACCGGATGGGATCTCGAGATCATCTCTGGCCTGGAAGAAGCGCGTCTGATTCATCGCGGCGTGATGAACCACACTGGGACGAAAGGGCGCTGTCTTCTGGTAGATGTCGGCGGGGGTAGTTGCGAGATCACGCTCTCCGAACGTAGGAGTATTCGGGAGACGGTCAGCTTGCCTTTAGGCGCGGTGCGGCTGACCGAGGAGTTCCTGGGCGAAGATCCCCCGGCCGCGGAACAGATTGCGCGCCTTAAACAGCTTATTGCCCGTGAACTGCGCAAGGCGGAGCGGCGCCTGGGAGCGGTCCATGTATCTCTGGTGATCGCTACCTCAGGCACGGCTGCGGCGCTCGCCCAGGCCAGCCAGATTGCGCGTAAAGAAAAACCGGCGGGCAGAAGCGGCAAGAACGGGACGATAGGCTTGGTGGAGACCCGGTACGCCCGTCGATTGGCGGAGAAGCTGACCAGGATGAACAGCGCCCAGAGGGGCGCCGTTCCGGGCATCGGGCCGCGCCGGGCGGAGATCATCATCGCCGGCGCTCAAGTCTTCTCCGAGCTGTTGGAACGGTTGTCGCTGCCCGGATTCATCTATTCTGAATTGGGGCTGCGGGACGGCATTCTGGCGCAGATGCTGGCTGAGCAGGATCCCAGAACCATGGCGCATCAGCAATTCGAGCGCGACCGCCGGCTGGGTATTCTGGCAACTTGCAAACGCTATGGAGTCGATCCCCGGCAGGCGGAGAGCGTGAGGCAACACGCAGTCCAACTCTTCCGCGACCTGACGCCGGTGCATCAATTACCCGAGGAATACCGGACCTGGCTGGAAGCGGCGGCGATGATGCGCGACGTGGGCAAGTTCATGAACTACCAGGGCCACCATCGCCATGCGCAATACATCATCGCCAACTCCGAGCTGTTTGGATTTACTCCCCAGCAGCGTGCCATCGTATCGGCGATTGCGCGCTATCTGGGCAAATCCAAGCCCGACCCTGAGGATCGCACCATGCGCCTGATCGCTCCTGAAGAACACACGCATGTGCATCGCGCGGTGGTGCTTCTGCGCCTGGCCATGGCCTTGAACCAGGATCGGGCAAGCGACGTGCTAAAAGTGGTTTTGCGGGTCTACCCCAAGCGCGTGCTGCTGGAGATCAGCCCCGGCCGCACCGGCGCCGAGCTTGAGCTGTGGTCGCTGCGGAAAGAGGCGGACTACTTCCGCGAGGTTTTCCGCCGCGAGCTTTTCCCGACGCTCGAATAGAATCTGACGCAGCGTCCGCGGGTCCACCAGCCAGGCAAGCTGGCCGGGACGGGTGCTGCAATCGACCCGGGCCACAGCTCCCTTGCGCAAACGCACGTTCAAGCGCCCCGAGGAGCAGGTTTGAGCGGCAAGGAACTGGGGTAGATTCGGATTGTGGCCCACTACGAGAACATTCTCATAAGTTGACAGCCGGGAGACAAGTTGCTGAAAACCCGCCACCGACCCGGTGGGCGACAAAGCCTCGGTCACCTGAATCTTCGCGTCGTAGGCTACTTCTGTGCCCACAAGCGAGGCCGTCTGCAGAGCGCGCTTCAGCGGACTGGAGACGATCAGGTCAAACTGAAGCTTGAGCGCATTCAGGTAATTGGCGATCAAAAGGCATTGTTCCTTGCCCTCTTTGTCGAGTGGCCGCTTGACATCGATAGCAGGATTCGCGCGGCGAGTGCCCGCGCTGGCATGGCGAAGAATATAGAGGTTCATTTGTTTTTTGGTTTCTCTTTTTGGCGCCGCCTCGTGTTACTGCGGCGCTATCAATCTGGATAAGGAAGCGAAGCCCGGTGAAAAAGACTCAGAGCCCATTGCTTAAATTTACACGATTGTAACAATTTGGATTGTTAAAAGATTAACCAAGCGCGTATTTTGCAACGCTGCCCAGGCGCGGGAGAAGAGAACCTTCAGTTTCGAGCGCGCACCTGATTTATAGTAGATCCGCTCCTGTGGAAAAAGGCACCGGCGCGGTTTCCTCCGTGAGGGCGTCCAGCAACGTGATCTTCTTCGCATGATCGGCCAATCGCGTTTCTTGCGATGCCTTGCTTGGCGATGGGAAGAGCGCCGCGTTCAGCAACGCCGAATCCGGTTTTGCCCATGGCTGCTCTTTCAGCTTGAGCACCAGATCTTGAAGCGTGGGCTCATACGCTGAGATCTCCCGCGAAAATTGATGGAACCGCGCGGCGGCGCCGCCCGAGCGATCGACCGCGACAATCAGGGCAGCCTCCATGCCATGTTGCCAGAAGCGAGCTGTCAGCAGCAGCAAAAGACCCGTCTGCGCAGCCGTGTACGCCAGCCAGAGGTGATTGGAGAGAACCAGCGCCTTCCATAGGAAGAGAGAGGCGGCAAGCAAGCTCCCGCCCAACACGCCGGCAAACAGAAAGCTGGGTAGAATCCGCAGAAATTGCCGCCCCAGGATCCTGAGCGCGGGCAACAGAGCCTGACGGACGCGGGGGTTTCCCAGCATGGCATTGCGTACCGTATACACTTCGACCAGATCGGCCCAGAGCAACAGCATGAGAGCCACGGCTAGGATAGCGCCGGCGCTGATCGCGGAGTAAAGAAACACGGTTCGCCCGGGACAGATTTTGCTCACGTGCTGGAGCAGGAGAGCGCGCAAACCGATCAGGCCGGCGAGAAGAGGCACGGCGGCCATGGCGGTGAAGATGAGCGCCCGCAGCAGACGCCAGAAGTATCCTCTGCCGCTCTTCAACAGCACCCGGAAACGTGGCCGCTCTTCGGCCAGGTACATAGGCAAAGTGGCAGCCAAAATGAACAGGAACAAGGTAAATCCAAGCAGCGTCGCTCCCAGCGCGGTTCGAACGCGGTTGTTCTTTGCCGCGCTGCGGGTTGCAGGTTCCAGGTGATGGGTAAACTCCTTCAGGGAGCGGGCATTGACATTACTGGCTTTGTCGGCAAGCTGGCGCGAGAACTGGCTGGGATGGAGAGAAGCGGCCTGCGCCGCGGTTATTCCGGGCGCGATTTTTGGCGCGATTTTGCTCGCCAGAGGTGAGCCGGCCAGCAGGCCAAAGGCTATGCAGACCACGCCGGCGGAAAGCAGGCAATGCCAATTGCGAACGGTTACACGTAAGCCATTCAGCAGGCAGCGCGGCCGGTGCCGGGTTTCAAGCCGTGATCTCATTGCGGCGGTCCCTCGCAGGGTTTTCGTATCTTCTCTGCAAGTGGGCTCTTTGTAAATCACTCTTTAAGATCATGTGGAATCCCAGGTCCCAGAATCGGGACTTGGGGCGCCCGGGATTTGTTGAAAGGACGAGCTTTGCAACCTCAGCCGGGAAAGGACCAGAGCTGGGAGCGCAGCAGACCGCCCAGAAACGCCTCCTCACGAGATAGGATCAGGCCGCGCCTGCGGAAAGACGCGGCGTAATCCGGCAGTTCGCGCACGGCAAGCCCTGTGAGCAGCCCGAAGACGCGATAGAGCAGCCCCACGATGCCGGCGGAAAGATACGAGCCGGGAGGCTGTTGAAGAACCGAGAACTCGGAGACGACCCATTGTGCGCGCCGGTCTGCATGGGGAAGAAGGCGGTCGAGGAGTTGCTCGATTTGCTCAGGGAAGAAGCAATCGAGAAAGAAGTGAGAGACGACAAGGTCGTAGCTGCCAACGGCCTTCGCGCAGAGAGCATCCGAGTGATGCAGCCGGATTTGTTGGCTAGCCTTTCTGCCCATTCGTTGTATGCGCTTTTCGAGCACATCCAGCATGGAGCGGCTGGAGTCGATGACGTCTGCGGTCAATCCGGGATTTGCCGCCAACAGCCGCGCGAGAAAACGCCCGTCGCCGTCTCCCAGCAGCAATGCTCGCTGCGGGCCCTGGAGGTGCGGCAGTTGGGCTCCGCGGCAGCGCGCGAGAAACGGACCAAAGCTTGCGTATTCCAAGCAGCGATAGAGGTAAGCGATTCGATCGAAGTTGCAGGTTGCCATAGGCTCCTATTTCAGAATCGGCTTGAGTATGGGAAGGAATGCCACGGGCGTGAGCAGCGCCGCATCGGCCGCGATGCGCAGGAAAAGGGGAGAAAACAGAGAGCGGCGCGTATCCAGCGCGAGAAAAAGACAACTGCTAAGCAGGCCGGCGAGGTACACGGCCATCAAGTTGGAAGTCGGCGCAAGGCCGGCCGCGACGATGAAGGAAACGCCGATAAGCGAGACAATCGGCTGGAGATGCGCGGCTGCCCAGCGGGTACTCGCGTGTGCCCCGGCGCCGGGGCGGGTTCCGAGCGGCATCCTGTTGCCGGCTTCCCATTTTTCGATGGCCACGCAGTTGATCCAGCAAAGGACGGCAAAAAGAACCACCGCCTGGGCTAGCCGGGCCTTCACCAAATCCGGATATGCATTCAAGTGAGACCATGCGGGCACCGCGGTGGCGGCGGCGAAGATCATTCCGACAGCCATCTCCTTGGGCAGCCAATGGGGACGGCCAAGCCCGCCTGAGCCGTTCCCCGCATGCACGAAGAGCAGATAGAGTACCGCGAAGAATGCAAGTAGCAGCTCTTCCCGGATCGCGGCGGGAGCCATGCGCGTGAGCACCAGCCAGAGCAGAGGTCCAGCCACGACGAGGGCGGCAAGGATGAAGCTGCGGCGATGGCGCGCATGAAACATGTGGCGCTCGCGCAGCTCCGCGTATCCCATACGCAGCCCGTCGAGAATGCGATCTGCGACGTAGAACAGCCATGTCGCCGCAGCCAGCAGCAGGGCTGTGAGCATCGGCACGCGGAGATGCATGGCGCGGGCGAAGAACCAGGACCATAGACCGGCGACAGTTGGCGCATCCAGGCTGAGAAGATGCCACCACTCGGCGAAGTTGTAGCGACGTTCCACCTCAGTTCAGTGTAAGTCCGCTATTTGCGATGCTCCGGCCTTTTGTATGCGCAGTTGCTTTTTTTGGTCTGTCATTCCCGAAGGGAATCTGCTTCTGGTCTCGCGGGCGCCGGTACCCGCTCGATGAGTTCGATTTTTGCGCATGGTAACAGCGCTACGAAATACGGAAAGTAGATTCCCTTCGGGAATGACAGAAAGAAAGGCAAAGACGACAAGAAGCGTACGAGCAGATGAATCTTGCCGGTGGGCTAGCTGCGCGAGCCTGGGGCATCCGGCTCTGCACCAGCAGTGGCCCGGCGCCTCGATTTGCGCGCGGCTTGGGGGTTTGCCATTGCCGGCGGCGTGGGAGGGGGGATGTTATCTGCTGCGTCGCGCCCTTCGGCGAGACGGATGAAAAAGTCCTGGGCGCTAAACGGCTTGCCGGTGGTGGGGTGGAGATGTACGTAGGCGCCGCTGGCTGTTTCCATGCGCGCTTTGCTGTTGTCGGCGAGGTAAGCGGCGAGTATCTCGTTCTTGATCCGGGCGCAAAGCTGCGCGTCGCGGATGGGGAAGACGACCTCGCAGCGTTCGAAGAGATTGCGCGGCATCCAGTCGGCGCTGCCGCAATAGATTTCCTCGGCTCCCCCATTGGCAAAGAAAAAGATGCGGCTGTGCTCGAGGAATCGCCCGACCACTGAGCGCACGCGAATCCTCTCGCTGATGCCGGGAAGCCCGGGGCGGAGAGAACAGATGCCGCGCACGATCAAGTCGATCTCCACGCCCGCTTTCGAGGCATCGTAGAGCGCTTCGATGATCCCTTGTTCGAGCAGGGAATTCACCTTGGCGATGATGTGCGCCGGCCGCCCGGCCGCGGCGTGTTCGGCCTCCCGGTGGATCATGCGGATGAAGCTTTCAGCCAAAGTGAGCGGCGCCACCAGCAGGGGAGCGTAATCGTCCGACTCCGAGTGCGCGGTGAGGTAGTTGAATACACTATGCACGCTGCTGGTGATCTGGGGATCGGCCGTGAGCAGGCTGATGTCGGTATAGAAGCGAGCCGTCTCCGGGTTGTAGTTGCCGGTGCCAAGATGAGCGTAGCTGCGGGTCACTCCGTCATGATCGCGCCGGACCAATAAGGCGAGTTTGCAGTGTGTCTTCAGGCCCACAATGCCGTGGAAGACCTGTACCCCGGCATCTTCCAGATTGCGCGCCCAGCGAATGTTGGAGGCCTCGTCAAAGCGCGCCATCAGCTCCACCACCACGGTGACTTCCTTGCTCTGCGCAGCCTCAATAAGCGCTTGAAACATAGGCGAATCGGAGCTGGTTCGATAGAGCGTTTGCTTCATCGAGACCACGTTCGGATCTCGCGCTCCGAGCTGGATGAAATTCACCACGGCGTCATAGGAATCGAAAGGATGATGGAGCAGCAGGTCGTGGCGGCGGAGCTCTTCAAACAGGTCCTCGGAGCGGCGGTTGAGACGCAGTTCACGCGGAGCAAACGGCGGATATTTGAGGTCGGGGCGCGGGGTATCGGTGTACAGGTTTATCAGCCGGGATAGGTTTACCGGGCCGTTCGTGCGGAAGATCTGCGACTCATCCAGCTCGAAATTCATGCTCAGGCGGTCGACGATCTCGGGGTCGGCGTCTTGCTCGATTTCTAGGCGGACGGCGTCCCCCTTGCGGCGGTTGTGGAGCTCCGAACGCACGCTATCGAGCAGACTGCGCGATTCTTCTTCCTGAAGGTAAAGATTGCTGTTGCGAGTGACGCGAAAGGCGGCCCTGGAGAGGATTTGATATCCGCGGTACATGGCGGCCGCATTGTGCTCGATCAGGTCCTGGAGAAAAATGAAATCCCAGGTGCCGGAGCTTGAGGGCACAAGCACAAAACGGGGCAGAGCGCGGGGCACGGTAAGCACGCCAAGCGCCGGGCTAGCCGTCCCCGCTCCCCTGCGTTTGCGGCGAAGCAGCAGCGCCAGACAAAGCGCCTTGTTGAGCACCCGCGGGAAAGGGTGCGCCGGATCGATGGTGATGGGAGTCAAGAGGGGATCGACTTCGCGCTGATAATAGAGCATGGCATGCTCCCGCGCCGCTTCGTCGATCTGTCCCCACTCCAAAACCCGAACGCCGCTCCGGTATAGAGCCGGGCGAAGATCGTCCGTCCAGCAGCGATACTGGTCCATGACGAACTGGTGCATATCCTCCATCACCACGTCCAGCGTCTCTTGAGGAGTAAGACCGTCAAATCCGGGTTCTTTGTACCCGTCCTCAATGCGCTGCATGCCGCCGGCGACTCGAATTTCGACGAATTCATCCAGGTTGCTGGCGGTGATGGCGAGGAATTTGACCCGCTCAAGAAGCGGATTTTCCTTGTCCTGCGCCTCCTCTAAAACGCGGCGGTTAAAGCTGAGCCACGATTCATCCCGGCCAATAAACAGATTGTGACGCTTATTGCGCAAAGTCGCCATAAGAATGGGGTCGGTCCATATCAGCCTCAATTTCCACAGTTTATATGCTGTATCGAAGCCAAGAAATGATGCGGAGAGATAAATAGACCATGAATCTCAAGTTCCTTGAAAATGCCCTGCGGGAGAGACCGGGATTTGACGCCTGCCTGATGGTGCGGGAGGATGGAGAAGGATGCTATTAGCGAGTAGAGGGAGAGCCGAATGAACGAACAACATTGTAACGAGGCCGCAAACGGGAGTTTGCAGGCCCAGGATACGGCGCTCGAGCTTTTTCAGATCGCGGCTCTCATGCTTGGTAATGAAGAAGCGGCGGTTTCTCTGGTCGAGCAGACCCTAGCTGATGTCGAAGCGGACCCCTGCGCGGACGCTGGAGCCGTCCAGAACGAGGCGCGTCCCCGGTTACTTGAAGCCGCCATGCGGCATCTGGTCAGGCTGCACCCTGGCGCATTTACGGTTCCTGAGGCCACAGAGGCAACGGCAACCTGTATCGAGACGGACGATCTGAGCGCCGCAGGGTTGAACGGCGAGCAACTGGCCGCCTTGATAAGCGGCCCGGGACGGGTCAAGATGCGTCAATGGCTCGAACAGTTGGCGCCGGCGCTGCGCGCCATCTTTGTCCTGCGCGCCGTGGTCGGTCAGGATGCTGAGCGGACAGCAGAGAATCTGCGCCGCAGCGGAGACTTGGGTGCTCAGGATTGGCAGAGAGAGCACGTGGGGACCGTCTATCGCCAGGCGCTGTGCTCCTTGGCGAGTTCTCTGGTAGTTTCGAATTCCGTCGTTTCACTCGCTTAAGGGCTGCTTTATCCCTTGAAGAAAAGCGCGAGAAGGGACGCGCCTTCAGCCTTTCGTGCCGAAAGGGTACCGGCCTTCAGCCGTAAAAGTTTGATTGGCAATAGCGCCTGCCTTGTCATCCCGACCGGAGTGTTTATCGGCCTGCGGGCCACCCATGGCAATGAAAAATGGGGGCATAAACATTTGTGGTCTCCCACCCTTCGCACGGAACAGCGCCGTGCGAGGGATGGGCACTCTCGATTGGTGGCAGTTTTGGATCCATACTTCTAAAGCAGATCCAGGGTGAGCAGATCCAGGGTGCCCCATCCTTGCGTAACAAGGGGGAGACCACAACCGATGGCCGACCGGCTATCCTGGTATGAGCTTATCTAGCTGTCCAGCAGTGTTTTTTGAATTGTTTGGCGGCCGCAGGCATCTAACTTTCGTAATTTGAGGTCATTGCAACGATGAGAGCTTACGTGGCCGGAGCAGGAAGGCGGGTGTGCCGGCTTGGCGTGATGCTGCTTCTCTTCGGAATGACGCGTAACCTGGCGTTGGCTCAGGCGACAGGATCCGCTTATACGGGCAGCGTCTCTGGAGAGCAAGCAGTGCCGGGTGTGCGCCAGCTGTCGCTCGATCAGGCCATTCAGATGGGACTGAAATATAACCTTGGTTTGGTGCTTTCCGGCGAGAACATCCGCACCGCGCACGGACAACGCCTGCAATCGCTTCAAACGCTTCTGCCTACCGTCAATGCCTCGGCCAAGGAGGCCGTCCAACAGACCAACCTGGCGGCGCAAGGAATAAAGATCCCCGGATTTCCGGCCATCATAGGACCTTATGGATACACTGATATCCGGGCTTCCTTGCAGTCGTCGGTGGTGAACGTCTCATCGCTGCAGAATTATTTGGCAGCCAAGCATGATTTTGAGGGATCGAATCTCTCCGAGCAAGATGCCAGGGACATGGTTGTGCTTACTGTCGGCAATGCATACCTGTTGTGCATCTCCGACCTATCGCGAATCCAATCGGCTGAGGCCGAGGTAAGCACCGCAAGGGTCTCACTCGATCAGGCGGAGTCCAACCATTCGGCGGGAACCGCTCCGCTGCTCGATGTCTTGCGCGCGCGGGTTGACTATCAGACCGAGCAGCAGAGCCTCATCGTGGCGCAGAACCAATACGAGAAGGATAAGATTGCCCTGGCGCGCGCCATGGGTCTTCCTCTGGAGCAGAAATTCGAGCTCTCGGATCAGCTTCCCTATGCCGCCCTCAACAATCTGGACCCCGATACCGCCGTCCAGCAGGCGCTCGCCGCCCGTCCTGACCTCAAAGCACTGGAGCAGCAGGTGCAGGCAGCTCAAAAGAGAAGATCGGCAGCCACTGCTGAGCGTTATCCGACAGTCGCCGCCGCCGCCGACTATGGCGTGATTGGACCGACGCTTGGCCATTCGCACGGCACTTTCGACGCGGTCGGCACGGCCAGTGTGCCCCTCTTTGAAGAAGCGAAACTCCGCGGCGACGCTCAGACGGCGCAATCGCAACTGGACCAGATGCAAGCTCAATTGAGCGACCGGCGCGGCCAGATCGCCGCCGATGTACGCGATAGCATACTCGACATCCAGTCAGCGGCCAAACAGGTGCAGGTGGCGCAAAGCAACGTGGCGCTAGCCAAGGAGGCGTTAAGCGAGGCGCAACTGCGCTACTCCGCCGGCGTCTCGGACAACCTGGCCGTTTCCCAGGCCCAGGCCAGCATGGCCCAAGCGGACCAGCAATACATCTCCAGCCTCTACCAGCACAACCTGGCGAAGCTTTCTCTCGCCAGGGCGCTGGGAATTGCGCAAACGAACTATAAGAACTATTTGGGAGGAAAGTAATAATGGCGGAAGAGAATCCGGAGGAGCGTGGGCCGGGCCAGAATGACCAGCGCGATCCGGAGCGTCCGGAAGTCAGCCCCAAAAAGAAGGGACGTCGCCGCTTTATTATTATCGGCGTAATTGCCGTCCTTGTAGTGGGCGCGGCGCTGTTCTGGTGGCATTCCACTTTTTATGAGGATACGGACGATGCGCAGGTGGATGGCCATTTGATTCAGATTAGCGCGCGGGTCGCCGGTCAGGTGATCAAGGTCAACGTCGAACTAAACGAATTTGTGCAGGCCGGCACCGAAATCGCCGAGATCGATCCCAAAGACTTTGAAGTTGCCGAGCAGCAGGCGGAGGCCAATCTGGCCAGCGCCGAGGCAAGCTACGAAGCGGCCCGGGTGAACGTGCCCCTCATCAATACAAACACGAGTACAAATCTGTTGTCCGCCGCGTCGGTCGTGGAGAGCTCCGATGCTACGGTTCAACAAGCCATCCGGCAACTGGAAGCCGCGCAGGCGGCTGTAGCTCAAGCCGTAGCGAATAACATAAAGGCACAATCGGACCTCAAGCGGTACACGCCTCTGGTTGAAAAGGATGTTATTTCCAAGCAGCAATACGATGGCGCCGTCGCCGTCGCGGATGCCGACGCGGCGGCTGTGCTCGAAGCCAAGGCTAATGAAATTGCCGCTGAAGATACCATTCGCATCGCCCGCAATCGAGTAGCGCAGTCCAAGGCCGCGTACACCTATGCCCAAACCGCGCCCGATCAGGTGAAAATCCAGAAGGCCAGGGCCGACGAGGCGGCGGCCCTGGTGGAACAGGCGAGGGCGCAACTGGCGCAGGCCAAGTTGAATTTGAGCTATACCAGGATTGTGGCACCCGTCAACGGCATCATTACCAAGAAGAGCCTGGAGGTTGCGCAGAACGTCAGCGTTGGCCAGAACATGTTAACCCTGGTTTCGCTGGATGATATCTGGATCACCGCCAACTTTAAGGAAACTCAACTGAAAATGATGCGCCCGGGGCAAAAGGTCACGATCCACGTGGACGCATACGGCCGCGACTATGACGGCGCAGTTACGCAGATCGGCGGCGCAACCGGATCGGTGCTCAGTCTCTTCCCGCCGGAGAATGCCACCGGGAACTACGTCAAAGTGGTGCAGCGGGTTCCGGTGCGTATCGACCTGACGAATCGCAACGAGGATCGCGACCACCTCCTCCGTCCCGGACTTTCCGTCGAGCCAAAAGTGCGGGTCAAGGATTGAGGTTCGGATCTGAAGCTGACGTAGAAAGGGGTTTCAGCGGTAGGCCTCGCGACAGTGCTTGACGGCGAGGACAAGGATGGAGTCGCCGAGGTCGCGGAAGCGAAGGCGGTAGTCGCCGACGCGCAGCCGCAGTTCGGGCGGCTCGATGTCCTGGAGGCGCTTCACGTCGCCCTCGCCGGTGGCAAGATAGCGGGCCACGATGTGCAGGATGCGCAGAGCGGAGGGCTGATCGATGGCGCGGAGGTCGGCCGTGGCCTGATCCGTCCAGGCGATCTTCTTCTTCCAAGATTACCGGCCGGGACGGTGAGGTTCTGGTTCGAGCGGAGTGCGTCCCATGCGCTCGAAGTCCTTAGACGTAAGGCCGAACTCGGCCAGGACTTCCTCGTTAGCGATGGGTTGGTTGTCCTTGAGCCAGACCTCGGAAGCGGCGACGGCGCGGGTCTCTTCCTCGCTAATCGGCTCGTCCTCGATGGGAGCCTTGGCGATGCTGCGAGCCACTGGATCGAGCATGACTTCGAGCAGTCCGACGACGGCGGAGACCTGTCCGGTGGACATGCGGTCGATAGGTTCGTGCGCGTGTTGCTTCGGGTTGGTCGCGCTGTGAGCCATAATATCGCTTATCTAAAAGCTAGCACGTGTTCCGTGGAAAGTTAGGGGCAATGACGCAAGTCCCAGGTCCCAGAATCGGGACCTGGGCCACCCAGGCAGGCTCCCTTCCTTACGGCTTCACCAGGGTTCCGTCCATGGCGCGGTCTAATTCATATCCTCCGCCGAACGTTGACCCTGCCTAGATTGGCAACTACGCCTAACTTTGTCATCTCGACCGGAGCGCAGCGGAGTGGAGAGATCTGCGGTTTCCCACATCTGGCGCAAAGAGCGCGCCAGATATGGGGCACCCTCGATTGGTGTTGGTTTTGGATCCATACTTCAAGCGGATCTAGGGTGGGCAGCAAGGGTGGGAGACCACAATCGTTGGCAGAGCAGGCCTCCCAGGATAATTCCGGGATTCCACGGACAGTTGCCTCTAGAGAAAAAGACCCAGGCTAGCTTCGCGAGCCTGGGTCTCTGCACCAGAAATGAAGAGCCCTTACGGCTTCACCAGGGTTCCGTCCATGGCGCGATCTAATTTATATCCTCCGCCGTTCGGAATCGGTCCCAGCGGATTCTTTGCCGCCAGTTCTTCATTGATGTCCACTCCGAGACCGGGCTTGCCGCTGCCGTAGAGATAGCCTCTGCGAATTTCCGCCATACCGGGGAACATCTCATGCACTATTGGGGGGAAGTGGTTCTCTTCCTGGATTCCGAAGGCGCTGCTGGAGATATCGACATGGTAGGCAGCTAACTGGTTGATGGGATCGTTCTCACCGCCCTCCTGAAACGCCGTCTTTACCCCACAGATTTCGCATAGCGTTGTGAGCTTGCGGATCGGAGTAATACCGCCGGTCGCCGCCACCCGGCAGCGAATGAAGTCGATCAGGCGTTCCTTGACCAACGGGATCACTTCAAGCGGATTGGAAAAGACTTCGCCGACCGCCTGCGGCGTGGTGCAGATCTGCCGGATGTTGCGGTAGTAAGCCAGATCTTCGGGTGGAAGGATGTCTTCGACGTAGAACATCTGATAGGGCTGTAAGCGCCGCGCCAGCTCCACTGCATTCATGCCGCTCAAGTGGGAGTGAACGTCGTGCAGGAGCTTTGGCTCGAAGCCCGCTTTGGCGCGCAGGTATTCGAAAAGAGGAGGAATGGTGTCGACATACACCTCCTGGTCAAACGCCGGTCCCTGGTAGCCGCCCTCGGGACGACTGCCCTCGCCCTGCGGGATAATAGCCGCCTCCACCGTAGCCGCCGAGCTGGATACGCACGTGACGGAATCCGTTTGCAAGTGATTTTTGCAGGGATTCCAGACACTCTTCTTTTGTCTTGCCCCCCTGGTGGTCATAGACGGGAACTGCGTCGCGCGCCTTTCCGCCAAGCATTTCGTAGACCGGCATGCCGGCGCGCTTGCCTTTGATGTCCCATAACGCCATGTCCATGGCGGAGAGCACGTTGTTGTTTACCGGGCCGTTTCGCCAGTAGGTGCGCATCTGCGCCGACTGCCACAGGTCTTCGATCCGGTCGGGGTCTTTCCCGATCAGCCAGGGTTTCAGATGATCTTCAAGAGCGGCGATAACAGCCATTGTCTCGTAGCTATCATTGGCCGTACCAATTCCGTAAAGCCCGGGCTCGCTGGTGATGATTTTCAGGAAGACCCAGCGATAGTGACTGCCGCCGTTGGTGGTGATGATCTTGGCATCTTTGATGGTGAGGGGTGGGAGCCCGTTGGATTTCCTGGCTATCTCCTGCGCCGAGGCGACAGAAATGAGGGGAAGCGAAGCAACGGCCGTTTTGAGGAGCTCTCTGCGATTCATCCTTAATGTCCCTTCCAGGGAGGTGATATTCGCCTGGCAATTTTGTCATCTCGACCGGAGCGCAGCGGAGTGATCTGCGGTTTCGACCAACCACGCTGCATCCCGGTCTTTGAACTAACGCTGCGAACTTCTGCTCATCACGCTAGTAAATAAGCTTTAGGGCAAACTGAAACTCCCTCGGCTGATTGGTTTGCGTACTTACAACGCCGAAGGAGGTGTTGGTGTTGCTACAGCAGACCGTGCTCGGATAGCCGAACTGAACCCGGTTGAAGATGTTGAACATTTCCGCGCGAAACTGCAGGTTGAAGCGCTCGTTGATCGCCGTTCCTTTGAAAAGGGAGAAATCCGAGTTCGCAACACCGCCGGCTCGGAGCTGAGGATCGACCCGGGGCTCGTTGCCGAACCAGGTCTGGGCCGGCTGGCTGAAGCAGCTCGTATTAAACCAGCCGTTGATCTTTGCGACAGATCCTCCCGAGACGTTCTTCGAGCAACCTGCAGTCACGATGGGCCTTGGAGCGCCGCCGCCGAAGTTTGAGCTGAGATACGTAGGCTGCGCAGTAAGTACGAGAGGAAAGCCGCTTTGCAAGGTTGTGATTCCGTCGACGCCCCATCCGGAAACCGCCTTGTCCACGACCCCGCTCGCAGTTCCCAGGAAGCGCTTGCCCTTGCCCACAGGCAAGTCAAGCACATAACTCAACACGAAGCGTTGGGGAACGTTGTAGCTGAGCTGCGAATACTCGCCGGGGATGTTGTTCCAGTCTTGGAATTGCCCCTCTTGTACGCCCCCTTCGAGGAAGCCGGTTTGCGTATCGGCGGTGCCCACATCCTTCGCCCAGGTGTAATCCGCCAGCAGAACCCCGCCCTGGTTGAACCGCTTTTCCACCTTTACTTGCACCGCGCTATAGGATGAGCTGGCGACGGCATTTGCCGGATTGTTCAGGTTGTAGTACTGCGGATAGGGACGCAAAAGCTGCCCCGCGGCGACGGTAGGCCCGGATAGATTCCCTGTGGCAATCTTCCCGTAAAAGGGATTTGGGACCAGTTTCAACAGCGCCGCAGCCGTTGTCGGGTCGCCGTGATTGAGGACGCCGTCGGGGAGCTGGTCCATGCCGAACCCATTGTCATTTACTCCAGCCGGGGCTTGCTGATGGACTCCATGGACACCGACGTAGGCGATATCGAGCAAAGTCTGGTGTCCGAGATCTTTCTGCAGATCCAGATTCCACTGCTCCACGTAGGTTGCGGGCTGATTCGGCGTAGAAGTCACGACGGATTGTCCCAGCACAACGCTCTCATAGTTGGGACTCCGGCCCACGGGTTGTAAGACTCCGCCGGGGAAGGGATTGCTTAGCGAATTGGATGGCACAGTGGTGGGATTGATTTGAGTAAAGGCAAGGTTAACCGGCGACTGATAGGGTTGAGCATTTTGTTGGATCGCGGCCGTCGGAGCATAGAGGATGGCGAATCCGCTACGGACCACCCAACTCTCGCCCAATCGGTAGGCCAGACCTATACGTGGCGAGAACAAATCGAAGTGAGGCAGCAAGTTTGTCCGGTGGGGGTACGCCGGAGTATTCACCAGTGCAACGTCACCCTGGAGCGGCAGGCCTGTCGATCCAGCCAGAGGATTCGTCGCATTCGCCAAGAAGACGGTTTGGCGGTCATGCCGTTCCGTCCAGTAACCCGGATACTCCCACCGTACGCCGCCGTTGAGCGTCAGGCGATTGGTCGCCTGGTAGGTATCTCCGAAATAGATGCCCGCATAATAGGCTCGCGCCGCCACCAGGTTTATGTTTTCCGTAATCGTGCTTTGGGGAAGACCCAGCAGGTAGGATGCGAACGCGTTGCCGGTAAAAGCGGAGTTGAAATTGAAGGCTTCGACGTCGGCCGAATTCGTTTGACCGTAGTTGTTGGGAACCCGGCGAAATTCTCCGCCGAAGCGAATTGTGTGGAGTCCCATAATCTTGGTCAAGCTTCCCGAGATCGCATCGTTGTCTTCGACCGCGGTGATATATTGGCCTCCGCCGCCATTGTTGGAGAGCCCCGATACCTGGATCCTGGGAATTACCGGGTTATTCAGTTGAGCTATCTGGCTAGCCGGCCATCCTGTGAACCCGATGTCGAAGGGGATGCCCGTGTTACCGCTCAAATAAGTGTAGCGAAGGTAGGAAAGACGAAGATCCAGAATCGTTGTTGGGCTCAACGTATAGCTATCTCCCAGCACCGCTTGATGGGTCGCAATCTGATTCCGCGCGGGGTTGGGGACATAACCGAAGGGCAGCGCTCCGCCGCTAAAACCAGTCCAATAGGTGTAGCGGCCAAAGATGCGCTGTTTTTCGCTCGCATTCCAATCGAGCCTGGCCACATATTGATCACCGTGGGGATGGGTCGTGGTATTTACGATGAAGTTGTTGTTGGTTGCGTTGGGGACATTCGGCAAAGGCCAGTAACCTAGCATAACCTTGGCCGTTGGATCGACCCGGTTGGCGGGAATGCTGTTTCCGGGAAACGTCGTGCCCGGCGGATTGGGAACGAAGACGCCGTTCGAGTTAAATTGGCCTGGATCGGTGACCGGCGTTGAGAAAATACCTGCCCGCTGGGCAGCAGTCGGCACAGTGGATGTGCCGGTTGCACCGATGGCCGCGCGGACTCCTTCATAGCTGCCAAAGAAAAAGAACTTGTCTTTCTTGATCGGGCCGCCGATAGTTGCGCCGAATTGGTTCTGTATAAAGGCAGGCCGTGCCAGGTGCGCACGATTGGAGAAAAATGTGTTGGCGTTGAGCACCGTGTTACGCAGAAAGTCATAGGCGGAGCCGTGAAAGGCATTGGTTCCACTCTTGGTAGCCATGGTGATCACGCCGTCCGTCGTGCCGCCATATTCAGGGCCGATATTATTGGCCTCGACGCGGAACTCCTGAATGGAGTCTTGCGTGGGCACCAGCGCAACCGCATTGATGTAGCCCGAATTGATAGGAGCGCCATCGATGAACGTAGCTCCTGTATTGGGGATTCCTCCGGAAATCTGATAGTTCCCCCAAGCGAAGGTTGAGAGGCCGCTGGTTACCGCATTGCCGTTCAATGCCTGGCCTTGCGGAACTACGCCGGGAGCGAGCGCGAGCAGGTTGAAAACATCGCGTCCATTCAAGGGGAGTTCGGTTACCGCTCGACCCGCGACAGCCTGGCCGACCGTGGCCTGCTGCGTCTCAAGCAGAGGCGCTTGGGACGTGACTTGAACGGTTTGGCTGATGTCTCCTAAGTCGAGAGCGGCATCCACACGCGTAGAGCCTTGCACCAGCACCAGAATATTGGTGCGGGTGAAGTGCTTGAATCCGGTATCCTCCACATCGATCCTGTAATTGCCGGGCGGGATATTGAGAAACTCGTAATCACCGCTCCCGTTTGTAGTGGCAGTCCGCTTATCCCCGGTATCCACGTTTGTTAATGTCACAGTCGCTCCGCCGATGACAGCACCGGAATGATCGGTGATGGTTCCGACAGTCGATCCGTAAGTGTTTTGTGCTCTAAGCGTCCCGCTAAGCAGGATGGGGATACAAAGCATACAAATCACCCAGCAGGCGAATATCTGTAGGTGCTTAGTCTTTGGTATCTGTATCAGGTGCATTCCGAATGTCTCCAGTTTCTTTGATCGACTTTGTTTGATTGATCTGATGTTCTTTTGTTCTCAAATCTGGTTTTCGGTGGAAGCCCCGCATTTATGCGGGGGGTGGGAGCGCTTCAGCGTTCCGGGGAATTTCGACTTTGATCGTGCGCTTTAGCTCTGGCATCGGCAAGCCCAGGACTAAAGCCCATTTCAAAATCGAAGGCTTTCCGCTGGACTGAAGTCCAGCTCCCTCTGCTGAAGCAGACGGCTGTTTAACAGCCTGCTAATACGAGAGCCGCAGTGCAAACTGAATTTGCCGCGGAGCATTGAGCTGGCTGTTTACGACGCCGAATGTGGCATTGGTTGTGCTGCAGCAGGTTGTGTTCGGCTGCCCAAACTGAACCCGGTTGAAAAGATTGAAGACCTCAGCGCGAAATTGCAAATCGAACCTCTCGGAGATGGTGGTGCCTTTGAAGAGTGCGGCGTCCCAGTTGGCTATCCCTTGCGAGCGCAGCGAAGAATCGACCCGCGCCTCATTCCCGAAGCCGTAATTGGATGGCTGGGTGAAGCAGCTGGTGTTAAACCAACCTGTGACCTTGGAAGCAGCGCCTCCCGACATTCCCTTGCTGCAGCCTGCAGTCACGTTAGGCCGCGGAGTTCCGGCGCCGAAGTTCTGGCTTATATAGGTAGGTTGTGCGGTAAATATCAGCGGAAAGCCGAGCGCATAGGTTGTGATTCCATCGACCCCCCATCCGGAAACGGCTTTACCTAAGACCCCGCCTTGCGTACCCAGAAAGCGCCTGCCTTTACCCATCGGTAAGTCATAGACATATCCCGCCACGAAATGTTGCGGAAGGTTGTAGCTGAGCTGCGAATACTCGGCGGGAAGGTTGTACCAGTCCTGGACAAAGCCGGGTGCGTGTGCTTCTGTGGAGCCGTGCTGTGTTTCAGCGGTTCCCATATTCCTTCCCCATGTGTAAGAGGCCAACAACGTGCCGCCTTGGGGGAACCGCTTTTCCACTTTTGCTTGCAGCGCATTGTAGTTGGAGCTGCCCGCGACATCGGCTGCATTCAGCACGTTGTAGTACTGCGGGTAGGGGCGCAAGAGCTGGCCCGCGGGGATAGTGGGTCCAGCGAGGTTGCCTGAGGCGATCAAACCATAAAATGGATTGCGGACCGGTGTCAGCAGGGCCGAACCCATTGAAAGGTACTGATCGGGAATCTGGTCCAGGCCGGAGGCGTAAGACGTCGCCGCCAGTTGCTGATGGACTCCATGATCGCCGACATAGGCGACTTCGAGCAGGGTCTGATGTCCGAGATCCTGCTGGATATCCAGGTTCCACTGCTCTACGTATGTCGCGGGCTCCTTCGGTTGGTTAACCAGCACGGATTGCCCGAGAATGACACTTTGATAGTTGCTGCTCCGGCCGACCGGCTGCAGGATTCCGCCCGGAAAAGGATTGCTGAACAGATTAACCGGCTGGTTGTTGGCGGCGAGAATAGTGATCGCCGTGTTGATAGCCGAATTGTAAGGCTGGGAGCTTTGCTGCAGATTGGCTGTCGCAGGGTAGAGGATAGCAAACCCGCTGCGGACCACCAGGTTGCTGGTGGCCCGATATGCCACGCCGAGGCGCGGCGAAAACAAGTCGTAATGAGGAAGTATGTTTGTCCTGTGGGGGTACGCTGGAGTATTCACCAGTTCCACGTTGCCGCGCAGAGGCAAACCCGTCGGTCCAGCCAGCGGATTGGTCTCGTCCGGCAAGAAGACGGTTTGGCGATCGTGCCGTTCCGTCCAGTACCCTGGGAATTCCCAGCGGATGCCGAAGTTGAGCGCTAATCTACTGGTAGCCTGGAAAGTATCGCCAATATACGCCCCGGCATAGTAGGTCACGGAGGCCGGGATAAGCGCCAGTTCGGTTTCAGTGGTTTGGGGAAGGCCCAGTAGATAGGACGCGAACGGGTTGCCCGTAAAAGCGCTGGTAAAACTGAAGGCTTCGGTATTCGCGCCTACGGTTTGCCCGTAGTTGTTGGGTGCGCGGCGGAATTCTCCTCCGAACCTGAGCGTATGACGTCCCAGGACCTTGGTCTCGCTTCCCGAGATGGCATAGTTCTCTTCGGTGATGAAGATTTGTTGGCCACCTCCGCCGTTGCCGGAAAGACCCGATACCGAAACATTGGGAATTACCGGGCTGCAGCAATGCGCTCCCAATTGGGCGATGGTTGCGGCCGGCCAGCCGGTGAATGCGATGTCGGCGGGAACTTCGGTGTTCCCGCTAAAACCACTGGAGCGCAAATAGGAAAGGCGAAGATCCAGAATCGAGGTTGCGCTCAGCGTGTAACTATCCCCGAGCACGAATTGCTGAACGGCATTGCGGCTCAGGGAAGGATTATTCAAGTAGCCATAAGGCAACGCATTGGGACTCTGCGCTTTGTGGTATGTATAGCGGCCAAAAATGCGCTGCGCCTGGCTTGCATTCCAATCCAGCCGGACGATGTACTGGTCCAGGACCGGATGAGTCGTGACATTCACGATGTAGTTGTTGGAGACACCAGGCTGATTGGGGGGCGCCCACCATGCAAACATAGCCTTCGATGTGGGATTGATCCGGTTGGCAGGAATAATGTTGTTGGGAAACGTCCTCCCCGGCGCGCTGGGCACGAAGACGCCATTTGAGTTAAATTGGCCCGGATCGGTGATAGGCGTCGAGCTGGTTATAACCCCCGATTCCTGCGCGGCAGTCGGCACAGTGTATGTGGAGGTTGACCCGATCGCCGCTCGAATCCCCTGATAACTGCCAAAGAAGAAGATTTTGTCCTTCTTGACCGGGCCGCCAATGGTCGCCCCGAACTGATTCTGGATAAACGCAGGCCGCGCCAGGTGCGCTCTATCGGAGAAAAACGTGTTGGCATTCAGTACGGTGTTGCGCAGGTAGTCATACAAAGTGCCGTGGAAGGCATTGGTCCCGCTCTTGGTCACCATGGTGACGATGCCGTCCGTTGTGCCGCCAAATTCCGGCCCGATATTGTTACCCTCGATGCGGAACTCTTGTATGGAGTCTTGCGCAGGTTCATAGCTGAGCGCGTTGATATAACCGTTGTTGAGTGGAGCGCCATCAATGAACGTGGCCCCGGTGTTGGGAACTCCTCCGGAGATTGCATATTCCGGAAAACTATTGCCTTGCATTCCCGCTACGGCGTTGGCCGCCTGCGTGGAACCTTGGGGCACAACCCCGGCCGACAGCTCGAGAAGATTGAGAATATTCCGGCCATTTAATGGCAGCTCAGTCACCGCTCTGCCGGCGACCACCTGGCCGACGGTAGCCTGCTGTGTTTCAAGCAGCGGGGGCGTCGATGAAACTTGAACTGTCTGGTTTACATCTCCCACTTGGAGGGTGGCGTCGACGCGAGTGGAACCTTGCACTTGTACCACGACATTCAGGCGGGTGAAGTGCTTAAATCCCTGTACCTCAATGTCGGCCTTGTAGTTGCCGGGCGCCAGGTTCACAAATTGGTAGTCACCGCTACCGTTCGTACTGGCTTTCCGCTGATCTCCGGTCTCCACATTTGTTAAAGCAACCATCGCATTTGGAACGACCGCCCCGGCGTCATCGGTAATGGTCCCGACGACCGACCCGGAAGCTTGTTGTGCTTGAAGCGTTTCGCTGAGCAATCCTGGCATACAGACCAGGCAAATCAGCCAGCGGGCGAGTAGCCGTAGGTGCTTATCTTGCAAATGCATTTGAATGCCTCCAAAAGTTGCTTCCAAGTGGGCTTGTGACCGCTTCCCGGCGGTTCTGCCTTGTTTTCGTGTCGTGACCTGTGAGGCCCGCCGATTCACCCTGCCGGATCAGATCTGAACCGGAATTTAAGACCGCGGACGAATCGCCTCAATTTGTTAAGATTCTGCCCGATACTATGGACCGCTCAGGCTCAACCACAACGTTAGAAACGTGAACAATTCTCGAATCCGACGCGTTAAACCTGGTTCTGGTCTAAGCAATTGAAAATAGAACAGTTATCCGTATTTAGAGGAAAGCGCAAAAACGTTAAGAAAAACGTTAGCCTTGACGGCACAGGGGTTACCGCTCTATAAAGGTATCCCGGACTCGGGAGAGCGGAGTTGGCGGGACGAATCGATAATGCAGCGCAACAAGCTGCCGTGACCAAAGTTTCCGAAGTTGCCCCTTACGAGGACGAGATTCGGTCACACTTGGATCAGATACTGGCGAGCAGCGCGTTCAGTGGCAGCCGCCGGGCTCAGGAATTCCTATCCCATGTCGTAGAACACGCCTTGAGCGGGGATTTTAACGGAATCAAGGAGCGCATCCTTGGTATCCGTATTTTCGGCCGGGAGGCGAGCTACGATACCGGTTACGATTCTATCGTCCGCGTAACCGCGAGTGACGTGCGCAAGCGCCTGCTTCGCTACTATAAGACCTCGGCTTCCTCGGCGCTCCGTATTGAATTGCGATCCGGATCGTACATTCCGGAGTTCCATCACGTAGTCGGCGAGCCTGCCTATTCTCCTTTGACGATCTCCAACGCGGGTTCTGCACCGGAATCAAATCCAATCCCGGGCCGCAGCCTTGAAGTTGTGGCGCCTTCACCGGACGGGCCAGTTGTGACAACCAGCGAGCCGGGCGAAGACCGGTCGGGGCTGCTTTCCGGCACAGCATCTCAACGCCTTCTTCCGGTTTACCAGCGAATGCTGGTTGCCCTGCTTGCCGCTTCGCTTTGCCTCGTATTTCTTTTTGTGGGCTGGCGTATTGGCCTGCTCCATGGCGGGAGCGCCGTCCGCCTGAACTCTTCTATCGACGCTCGATACTCTTTCTATAAGGAGCTGCTCGGCCCGATTGCTACTGATCCGCAGCAGGAGACGAAGATTGTTTTAAGCAATCCGTCGCTCCTTCTTTATCGGGGAAGCGATTCGCCGACTTCAACTATCGACGCGGATAAAGGGAAGAAGAAGATAGAGATTCCCCAAGCTCTTGCCCACAATTTCACCGGTGGAGAAAGTGAGACGCAAGGCGGGTCTCCCTACCACTACCTTGCTTTGGATACCACCGATTACACCGGATTGGGCGAAGCCCAGACGGCATTCAATCTCCGCAAATTGTTCGATCTTCTGAACGGCTCCGCTCAACTGACAGAAGCGCGGTTTCTGAATTGGGACGAGGCTCGGGATCAACACTTAGTTTTGCTCGGAGCCCGGCATATGAGCCCGTGGGCTCAGACCAATCTGATTACCGCCAACTTCAAAATGGATCACGATGTCATTTACAACAACCGTCCAAAACCCGGAGAACAGCCGTTTTATGCGCCCAGGTTCGACGGCAGAGTGTTGGTGGATTACGGACTCATCTGGATGTCCCAGTCGTCTTCAGGCTCGCGAATACTCGTGCTTGCCGGCCTTACCAGCACCGGGACCGCCGGCGTCGGCAATTTTTTCATCGATCCCAATCAAATGAAGCCGATCTTCGAAAAACTGAAGGCCACGTCTCCCAACGGCTCGATTCCGGCAAATTGGCAGGTCCTCCTCCGGATCACAGCTCGGGATGACGTGCCGCTCAATGTTTCCTTTGTTTCTCTGCGGGTCGCGAATCCGAATCCATGAGAGTTCAGCCCGATCATCCATAATTGAGGGAAATTCACAGGTCTCGCACCGTTTTTTCGGGTGCATCATCTAAGATGAGGGCGGCAAGAGGCGGGGCGCATCATGCCATTGGCACTGGAGTTTTTCCTCCATTACGCATATCTGATCATCTTCCTGTGGATTTTGGCGGAGCAATTGGGAATGCCGGTGCCCAGCATCCCCATCCTGCTCACCGCCGGAAGCTTGACCGCCACCCACACGTTATCGCTCTCCCTGGTGCTTATTTCCCTGGTTGCGGGATGCTTCGTGAGCGATTCGGTCTGGTACCTCCTGGGCAAGCGTTTTGGCGGATCAGTGGTCAGGATGCTGTGCCGGTTCTCGTTGGAAGCTTCGACTTGTGTGCGCAAAACGGAGACTTACTTCACCAAGCGGGGCCCGCAAACGCTGCTGGTGGCGAAATTTATTCCCGGACTGAGCACCGTAGCCGCGCCTATCGCCGGTCAGACGGGGATGCCCTATTCCACGTTCCTTGCCTACGACTTGGGGGGAGCGCTGTTTTGGGGGGGGACGGTCACTCTGACCGGGCGGTTCTTCGGCGATGTACTCAAGCGGCATCCCGAAGTTCTCTCCTGGGTAATTCATTTCGCCGGGGTCCTCTTTGTGCTCGCCGTCGTCGGCTTCCTGGTTTATCGGATATGGAAGCAGCAGGCGTTCTTGAGGCAGGTGAAAACGGCGAGACTGGAGCCTGAGGAGTTGAAGGCGATGCTGGATGCGGGGCAAAAAGTCTTCATAGTTGATTTGCGCCACCCTCTGGACTATCTGCCGGACCCGCGTGTGCTACCCGGAGCGCTGCGCGTTTCGCCGGAGAGCCTGATGCTGCGCAGCTCGGAGATCCCGCGCGACCGGGATATCGTCCTCTACTGTACTTGCCCGAGTGAAGCGACTGCGGCCAAAACAGCGATGAAGCTTCGCGAAGTGGGGATCCATCGGGTTCGTCCCTTGCGCGGCGGATTTGACGACTGGAAGAAGCTGGGCTACCCGCTTGAGGAGTATGCGGAGCAGCACGCTACCGTCGCCTGATCCTTCAGCAGCGCGGGCTGTTCTCATCAATCTCAGTTTTGATGGAGATGGGCGCCCCAGGGCCTCCGCGCAGGCGCTCGCATAGCGAGGCGGCCTGTGCGGCAATGCGTTCCCGCAAACTGGCCGGCTCGACAATATCCACGCTCGCGCCCAGGCCCATGATCACAAACGTTGCTTCTTCAATGCAGGTGAAACGGACGCGCAAGGTGCTCCAATCGTCGGCGTTGGCAGTAGCTTTTCCGGCGTCTTCGGCGACGATCTGCCAGGTCTGTATCCAGTTCGCGGCCCGCGGCGCCAGACGCAGAACAGCTTCGTAGTGTTTCCATCCCTCCTTAAATTGGTTGGTCGATGACTTCCAATGTTCGGCCAGGTTGAAATCGCGCGGCCGCTGGCAAGGGTCCTCGAGAACCACTGCTTCCGTGATGCGGGAGATACGGTAGGTGCGCAATCCTTTGACCGACTGCGCAACCAGATACCAACTGCTGCCCTTGGCCACCAGACCCAGTGCATCGACCACCCTCGCCGTCGGCAATTGGCCGGGGCGGCAGTATTGGAAGGCAAGCTTGCGGTCGCGGGCGACTGCATCCTGCACAATGGGCAGCATGGTGAGATTTTCCATCGAGCCGCGCCAGCCCGTAGTGTCCACGAAGAGGCGCTCGCGCATCGCGATTGCCTGTTGCCGGAGCGAAGTGGGCATGGCGGCCATGAGCTTGCCCAGTGCGCGTTCCGCAGATGCGGCCAGGCCGGCATCTCCAATGGCCGAAGGTTGTGACATCAGCAGCGCGCGTAACTCACCCGGATCGAGACCGGGAACCACGGTGCGCCAGTCTTCGTCGAGCCGCCACCCACCGTTGACTCCGCGCAGCGCAAAGACGGGTACTCCTGAAGAGCTGAGCGCCTCCATATCGCGGTGAACGGTGCGCTGGGAGACTTCGAGCCGCTTGGCTATCTCGCGCCCGGTGAGCTGGCCGTGCGCCTGCAAGAGAAGAAGCGAAGAGAGTAGACGGTCGGCTCGCACGATTCCTCCAGGCATCCCAGAAAATACAGTTTCTTATTCCCCGCCCGCAGGATTATGACACAAGATGTCATATTTTGGGGCATAGGCTGTTTCATAGGCCAATTGGCCTGGAGGATAGTGAGATGACGATGAGCGAATCGCTTTTGCCGGAATTTGATGAGGAGATGGCAGGAACACGAAAGTTCCTGGAGATTGTGCCCGACGAGAAGCTGGCATGGAAACCGCACGAGAAGTCGATGAGTCTCGGTCAATTGGCGTGGCATCTTTCCGATTTGCCCAAATGGTGTGATGACACGCTGAAGCAGGATTCGATGACACTGTCCAATGACGATTATCAGCAGCGGCTCGAAAAACGCAAAGGCAAAGGAGCAAAGGACATACTGGAGCAATTTGACGATCACGTGAAGGATGCGCGGGCAAGGATAGCCGCGGCCAGCGATGCCGACCTGGCTCATCAGTGGAAGATGGACTGGGGTGGTCAGACAATTATCGACATGCCGCGGGCCCAGGTGCTGCGCAAGTGGGTGATGAATCACATGATCCATCACCGGGCGCAGATGGGAGTGTTCCTGCGGCTGAATGGCGTCGCCATTCCGGGATGCTATGGACCGTCGGCGGATGAGATGCCGTCGTAAGGGTAAAGGGTCAATTTTTCATGCTTGGGTGTAGCTCCCGGCGCCCCAGGTTAGCGCAGCTAATCTGGGGCAGTTTGGGATTCATCCGGGTTTGCCCAAGGAAAGTGGTTGGAGTATCCTGGTGGCGTTTATGGTTCTTTATAGGAGCCAGAGATGAATTGTCCCGCCCTGCTCTCTCTTCTGCTTCTCGCATCAGCCACATTGCTAGCCCAGAGTTCTGCTGCCTCCGGCACGCAATCGACGGTTCTCCGTCTGCCTCCGGCTAGTACCGCTTGTCCTGTCGGCATGCGAGCGCAACATGTAACCGGCCTCGGGGCGGCGATAGCTGTCGAAGGTAAAAAGCGCGTAGGGCCAGTCCAGGAGATTCACCTGACCTTGAGCAACTCCAAACCCAAGGACATAGTTGGAGCCGAGATTACGGTTCACGGATTTAACGGCAAAGCTCACATGACGCCGGCGCGCACGGCGCAGGCGGAACCATCCGAAATCACAAAGACGATCAGGCTCAAACTTACGGTTGGCGGCAAAGAGGATGCGTCTACCGATCTCTCGCTCAATGCCTTCTCTGCAGTGAGTTTAGTGGACCTGGACTCAGTGAACTACGCAGATGGCTCGACCTGGCGCTCCTCAGATCTCCAGACCTGTCATGTGGTGCCCGATGGAATGATGCTGATCAGCAGCCGCTGAACGAGAGCCCGTTTGGCTGCTATAGGTAGTTACACCCTCGAGCGGAGCGCAGCGAAGTGGAGAGATCTAAGCCTGCTTCTGCCCTCCTAGTCCGTTTTGCTTTTCTTTCTGTCATTCCCGCAGGGAATCTGCTTTCCCTACGCCAGAAACCGAGTATGCCCGAGAGACCAGAAGCAGATTCCCTGCGGGAATGACAGAAAGAAAAACAACTGCAAATACAGAAGCCCGGAGCATCGCAACAATAGATGAGGTGGGGATGAGGTGGCCCTCGGACTGCGAAGGCCGGGTGCCCCAGGTCCCAAAATCGGGACCTGGGGCACCCAGGATCTGTGGTCTATTTTTTGGGAAGCCGCTGATCTCGCCACTCCGCTGCGCTCCGGTCGAGATGACAAATTAGTAATGGGGCGCCCCAGGTCCTGATTCTGGGACCTGGGATTCGGGTAGCCTCTCAACGCGATCGGCCTGCTCCACTCGCTCCACTTCCGGCTGTCCCACCCGGCCTTGAAGCAACTGCTCCGCCACTCCCATGTTCGCTGGCGCCCGAGTAACTCGGCATCCCACCTGGGGATGAGCGCGGATTGCTTCCCGATCCGGCGGTGGTCCGGCCCGCGGAGCCCCCTGCAGGCCAGCGGCTAGGTTCGGCACCCGTCGTTCGCCCCGTCTGGATGGGTGTGGAGTAAACAGGTGTGGCCACAGTCCCGTGCCGCTCAACTCCGCTGGAGAACTTATTCAGCTTTCCTAAACTTCCGCGTGGAATTCCCAATCCCGCGGAATCATTGCGGAAAACAAAAGTGTCGCGAGATTTCAGGGTTGAAACTGCAATCGGCTTGGAATTCACCACCACAAGCGTCGATTGCCCGCGAATGGGTGCCCCAATAGGTCGTAAAGGCCCGTGCGCCCGCAATATTGGATTTCCCGCGTTCGCCAGTCCTACCCAGGAACCGCCTGGCCGCCATCCCCACCCCACGCCGGGACAGAAGTTCCAACCACCGTAGTGGTATGGCATCCAGCCCCAGGGATACGGAGATACCCAGGAGTACCCAGCTCCCTGATACCAGGCCCAAACACCATTGCCGAAGGGATCCCAGGCCGCACTCGCGAAGTAAGGCCGCCACATCGATCCGCAACCCCCGGCATTCAAAAAGCTCCCGTAATAATTCATGTCGCTTATGCCATAAGAGTAGGGCGAGTTTTGAAAAGCGCTGCTATTCGCATACTGCTTGTGATATTCAACCGCGTCCTGATCCCAGGCATCATTCTGGTCCTCGGCCACATTCTTGGCCAAGCTGGGTTGGCTTGGCTTGGTCAAATCGAAGGCCAGAGTCTTCTTCTTGCCTACTTCAGTTGTGCCCGAGGCTTCCTCGACTTGGACATTGCCATCGAAGACCGCCAGTTTGGCCTGTGCAGGGTCCAGTTGCAGCCGGATATGGCTGGACGGCAGAGGGGTTAACTTTTCGCCGCCGAAGGCCAGGGTGAATTCATTTCCCTTGGTGTTCGCCAGACTGACGTAAACCGTACCTTTCAGCACATTCACGGTCGATGCTTTGGCGCCGGACGGGCGGAGCTCCAGTTGCGGAAATTCGATAAGGCTATCGGGAGCGATGCGGACGGTGCTGTTGTCCTCAAACTCGACCTCGGCGAACCCGGAATCCGTCTGCAGTCTGGCTCCCTCGGTGATCGGCAGATTCGACATTGCGCTTTCAAAGCCGTGGCCTGTATTGCGGTCAAGTTGTACTGCGCCTTTCACCTGGCTCAGACGCACAATACGCACCTTGGAATCCGCGAAAGCGGGCGAGGGCTGTGGGTTTGTCTCGGGGGTGGCGCCGCTCGAAGTCTCCACAGGAGCCGTTGTTTGTTGTGCGTCCAATGCTGTTCCAACCAGCATTAGCGCCAGCAAAGCTGCCGTAGCGGTTGCACAGGTGGTTTTCATGTCCGCCTCCTTCTTAGTTCGGGCAGGGGACCCTTGCGTTGCTCAGAAGATACTCAGACAGAATGAAAAGATGGCCCGGGAGGTAGAACTTGGCAAGTCAAGCGCGAGTAGCTTCCAAGCTTTGCTTCTGCATACTAGCACCGCAATCCAAGGATGGCGAGGATTGCCGTTCGGGAGATTTTGATGGGAGCACTACATTTGTAGGCCCCCACCCTCGATTGGTGGGGGCCTAGGCAGAGTTGTAGATGAAGGCTTTGCAGGTCCACGGCTTTGAAAGAGTCCCGTAGGGACGGCAAGAAAATAGCCCAGCACGAAGTGCTGGGCTATTTTCAGCCGTCCCTCGCGGGACTTACCCTACCCGTCACCTCGGGCGATTTTTCATCCCGTCCGTGGGCCGCTTAGAAATTCAGGTTGCGCACATACTCGGCGTCAATCTTGAGCGATTCCATGGGAGGCACATCGAAGGCCTCCTGCTCTACGAAGCAATGCCGTATGTGCGCCTTGACCGCCGCGCGAAAGATCGGACGGTAATCGATGCTGCCCCGTCCTAATTCCGTTGGGGTAGGTGGAGGGCTGGATGTGACCGGCTCACCGCGCTTGAAATCCTTGAGATGGAACATGGAGAAGCGGCCCGGGTGACGGGCCAGGTAATTCACCGGACTTTGGCCGCCTACGATCATCCAGCCGCAGTCCAGTTCCATGGTCACCTTGGAGGGATCCGTGATGCGCAGCAACTCGTCGTAAGGGAGCACGCCGTTGTCTTCTTTGAACTCGGCAATGTGATTGTGGTATCCGAATTGGAGACCCGCTCCCTTGACCTTCTCCCCGATACGATTGAATTGTTCGGCATTCCAGCGCCAATCCTCGAGCGTAAGAGCATGATGGGGCCCGTGAGCCTCGGTGGGGTTTTTGAGGCCGGGGGAAGAGCAGATGATGTACTTGAGGCCCAAAGCTTCGGCAAAGTGGAGAATGTCGTCAAAATTGGAATCAAGCTGCGCATAGGGATAATGGGCGCTGACGCAATTCAGTCCCGCGCTCTTCATGGACTGCTTCACCTGGGCCGCAGTGTGTCCGAAAAAGCCGGCGGCTTCAACCTCGCGATAGCCCAAGGCTGCAATCTGATGAAGCGTTCCGTCATAATCGTTTGGGAGTTGCTCGCGCAGAGAATAGAGCTGCAAGCCCAGCGGCAGAGGAAGGGTTTCTGCATGCAGCGGGAGAGAACTGTCCAAGACAGCCGCGCAAGCAACGGCGCCCAGGCTGCCTTCTAGAAACGTGCGTCGAGAGATCATTCGCTTTTGGCCGGTCCTTTGGTGGTTTGGTCTGCTTGACAATGATTTGAATTGCCCAGCGAGTGTTACACAACCGCCAACCGCTGGGCAATTCCTGACCGGCTCTCAGCTTTCGGGCTACACCCGGGCTATACCCCAGGCTATACTTTGACCGGCTCTTCAATCCGCGGCGCTCCGGTCTGGCTATCCACCGTGACCGTAATTGGGTCGAGAAAAGGCATCTGCGCGCGCAGTTTACTGCCCACCTTCTCGATCGGGTGTGAGGCATCCTGGGTCCGCATCTTCTCAAATTCCTTGCGTCCGGTCTGGTTTTCCTCGATCCATTTTTTGGCGAAGGCGCCATTTTGGATCTCGGCAAGCAACTGCTTCATGGCGGCGCGGGTGGCGTCGGTAACCAGCCGAGGTCCGGCGGTGTAATCGCCATACTCTGCGGTATCGGAGATCGAGTAGCGCATGTAGCCCAGGCCACCGCGATAGATGAGATCTACGATGAGCTTCAGTTCATGCAGGCACTCGAAGTAGGCAACCTCCGGCTGATAGCCGGCTTCTACCAACGTTTCAAAAGCCGCTTTGACCAGCGCGCTGGTTCCACCGCACAAAACTGCCTGTTCACCGAACAGGTCGGTTTCAGTCTCTTCAGTGAAGGTGGTTTCGAGGACACCGGCGCGGGTGCTGCCGATTCCTTTGGCGTAGGAGAGAGCGAGAGCGTGGGCCTGGCCGGATGCGTCCTGGTGGACGGCTATCAACGCGGGAACTCCGCCGCCTTCGACGAAGACTTCGCGGACACGATGGCCGGGAGCCTTAGGGGCGACCATGCTGACGTCGATCTCCGCGCTGGGGACGATCGTGCCGTAGCGGATATTGAAGCCGTGGGCGAACATCACTGTCTTGCCCTTTCCCAAATTGGGAGCGATCTGCTCGTTGTAAATGGCCGCCTGAGAGGTGTCGGGGGCGAGAATCATAATGACGTCTGCCCATTTTGCCGCATCGGCCACGGACAGCACTTCGAGGCCGGCCGCCTGGGCCTTCTTGATAGAGCGGCTATTTGCGGGGAGGCCGATCCGTACGTCGACGCCTGAATCCTTCAGGTTGAGCGAGTGGGCATGGCCCTGGGAACCGTAGCCGATGATAGCTACTTTTTTATCCTGGATCAGGGAGAGATCGGCATTGTTGTCGTAGTAGGTCTTCGCTGGCATTGAGCGTCCTTTATCAATCGTAGTTACGTTATTTCCCGCGGGGAATGGAGTTGCCGCCGAAGATTTCAGCCTCATCATCCGCGGCGGATGAGGCATCTTCAGGGGACAGAGCTGGCGCGGAAAAGCCGCCAGCAGGGTTCGATTTCCGGTCGATCAGAGAGTCGGTATCTCCCAGCGCCTGGAGGACGCGGCTGGTGTGGTGGCCGCGGCGCATCACCATCTGGCCGGTGCGTGAGATTTCCAGCACCCGGTCGTCGCTCTCGTTCAGCACCTGGAGCAGACCTTCGATCTTGCTCTCAGTCCCGGTCATTTCAATCATCATGGACTCCGGCGCCAGATCGATCACGCGGGCGCGGAAGACCTCGACCAGCTCGAAGAGATGCGAACGAGTTTTGGGCGTGGCGGCCACCTTGATCAGGGCCAGCTCGCGGTTCACCGAAGAGAAACGCCCGACGTCATCCACTTCAATCACATTTTCCAGCTTGTAGAGCGACGCGATGATGCGCGGACCGGCGGCGGATGGCGCATCGGCGACGATTGTCATGCGCGAGAGGCCGGCGCGCTCCGATCGCCCTACGGTAAGCGAGACGATGTTGATATTCAAGCGGCGAAACAATGACGCCACGCGGGTAAGCACACCCGGCTTATCTTCCACGTAGGCGACGAATCTGTGCTGCATGCACGCCTCTCCTTGTAGAGGGAGAAACTAAGACGGGTGCCCCAGGTTCGCGAAGCTAACCTGGGTTAGTTTGCGTCCATCTGTGTTTCCTTACCCAATTTAGCTCAATCGTCTTTTGTTATTTCTTAGCAGCGGCAATCTAAGAGACCCAGGTTAGCTTCGCGGGTTTAGCTTCGTGAACCTGGGGCACCTGCGTTCATGCCGATTGAGAGTCCGCATTCTCACCCCGTTAATGCATTATGTGTCGGACGCGGTTTCCACCAGGGGATTCGCCTCCGGCCGGCGGATCATTTCATGTAAGCCGGCTCCGGCCGGAACCATGGGGTAAACAGAGTCTTCCTGTTCTACCAGGAAGTTAATCAGGAAAGGTCCTTTGTGCGCGCGCGCCGCGCTCACCGCATCCATCACCTCGCGGCGGGTGCGCACCGCGGCTGCGGGAATGCCGTAGGCGTCGGCGAGCTTGACGAAATCCGGCGACAGGATGGGCGACGATTGATAGTTTTTTTCGTAGAACGCCTCCTGCCACTGCCGGATCATGCCCAGATAACCGTTGTTGACGATGGCGATATTGATGTCCAATTTCTCCTGCGCGATGGTGGCGAGCTCGGGACTGGTCATCTGGAAGCCGCCGTCGCCGGCAACTGCCCAGACTTCTTTCTCGGGGCAGGCAATCTTCGCTCCGATAGCCGCGGGTAAAGCAAAGCCCATGGTTCCCAGTCCGCCGGAGGTGACCAGCGAACGCGGCTCCTCGTGCTTGTAGTACTGGGCCTCCCACATCTGGTGCTGGCCGACGTCGGTCGTGATGATCGCGTCGCCCGCAGTCGCGCGCCACAGGTCGAACATCACATGGGCTGCGTAGAGGTGACCGTCGTCAGGGAGATTTTGGATATCGCGGACAGCGTGGTCGCCCTTGAGCGCGCGAATGGTCTTCAGCCAAGCCGAACCGTCGCGCGGGGGAAGCTGAGGCAACAATACATCGAGCACCTGCGCGAGATCCCCAGCCAGCGCCACATCGGCACGCACGTTTTTGTTGATCTCGGCCGGATCGATGTCGATATGGATTTTCTTGGCGTTGGGCGCGTAGGTCGCCAGCGAACCGGTCACGCGATCGTCAAAGCGCATGCCGCAAGCAATCAGCAGGTCGGCCTGCTGGATGGAGTGGTTCACAAAATATTCACCGTGCATGCCCATCATGCCCAGGTTGAGTTCGTGGGAGGCGGGAAAGCAGCCCAGCCCGAGCAAGGTGCAGGTGACGGGAATCTGGGCGCGCTCGGCCAAATCCCGCACCTGGCGCATTGCGCCCGATGCAACGATGCCATGCCCAGCCAGGATGAGGGGCCGCTTGCAGGCGCCGATCAGCTCAATGGCCTGCGCGACCTTGTCCGCGGAGGCATCGAGCATGGGATGCGGCCTGCTCCGGCGAGGGGCGGCAGCCGCAAAGTCGAACTCCGCTTTACCCTGTTGCGCATCCTTGGTGATATCGACCAGCACGGGTCCAGGACGGCCGCTGGACGCTACCCGGAAAGCGTCGCGCAGTACCGGCGCTACGTCTTCCGCGCGGGTGACGAGATAGTTGTGCTTGGTTACCGGAAGGGTGATGCCGGTGATGTCGACCTCTTGAAAAGCATCCGATCCCAGGACCTTGCTCGAGACCTGGCCGGTGATGCAAACCAGCGGAATCGAGTCCAGCATGGCGGTGGCGATGCCGGTCACCATGTTGGTCGCGCCGGGGCCGGAGGTGGCAATAGCGACTCCCACCCGGCCGGAAGCGCGCGCGTACCCGTCGGCCATGTGAACCGCGCCTTGCTCGTGGCGCACCAGGATGTGACGGATGGGAAAGTTGCGCAGCGCATCGTAGGCCGGCAAAACCGCTCCGCCGGGATAGCCGAAGACTTCGCGCACACCTTCTCCTTCCAAGGTTGCCCAAAGAATCTCCGCGCCTGTGAGACTGGTGGGCCGATCGGGAATGGCAGGATCCGCGTTGCTCATACTCCTCCTCAATTCGTAACTGCTCCCAGAGACGCTGAGGAAACGCTGTCAGCGTACTTACGAAATACACCGCGAGGATACCGGGGCGCGGGAGCCCTCCATGTGCTCATGCGGGCTCTGATTTCTTCATCGGGTATCTCCAGGGTCAGGCGCCGGTTGGGGATATCGAAATGGATCATATCTCCGTCCCGGACCGCTGCAATGGGACCGCCCTCGGCCGCCTCGGGCGCGACATGCCCAGCCATAAGCCCGCGCGTCGCTCCGGAGAAACGTCCATCGGTGATCAGCGCAACGGTGGAAGCAAGCTCGGCGATACCGGCAATGGCGGCGGTGACGCCCAGCATCTCGCGCATCCCCGGACCGCCTCGCGGCCCTTCGTAGCGAATGACGACCACGTCGTTCGGTCGAATGCTGCCGGACTCAACCGCGGCGAAGGCGGCTTCTTCCGTATCGAAGACACGCGCTGGTCCGCGATGTTCAAGACGCTCGTGGCCGGCTACTTTGATCACGCTGCCGTCAGGGGCGAGATTGCCCTTGAGTATTACCAACCCGCCAGTCGGCTTGAGAGGCTTGTCCAGCGAATGGATGACCTGCTGTCCCGGGGTCTCGCTGGCTTCGGCCGCCTCTTCGCCGATAGTGCGGCCGCTTGCGTTGAGTGCCGTGCCGTCGATCAGGCCGGCCTCGATGAGGCGCTTGGCCAGCAGTCGGCTGCCGCCTGCCCGATGGTAATCGGTCGCCACGTACCGGCCGCCCGGTTTCAGATCGCAAAGCAAAGGTGTGCGCGAGCTGAGCCGGTCGAAGTCATCCACGGTGAGCGAAATTCCAACCTCATGGGCAATGGCGATAAAGTGCAGCACCGCATTGGTCGAGCCGCCGGAGGCGGCGACGCTGGTGATCGCATTCTCCAGCGCTTGCCGGGTGATGATATGCGAGGGGCGAATACCGAGCTTGGCAAGCTCCATCACCAGCGCGCCCGCGCGGCGTGCAGCAGGACTCTTCTCCGGCGAAAGCGCGGGTACCCCCGAAATCCCTATCGGTGAAATTCCCAGGAACTCACAAGCCATGGCCATGGTGTTGGCCGTGAATTGCCCGCCGCAAGCTCCGGCGCCGGGGCAGGCATTGGCTTCCAACAGCTCCAGGCCTGCGTCGTCAAGAGCGCCGCGGGCATGGGCGCCGATGCCCTCAAATACATCCTGAATGGTGATGTCGTGACCGTTCACATGGCCGGGCGCGATCGAGCCCCCGTACAGCATGAGTCCGGGAATATCCAGACGGGCCAGCGCCATCACTGTGCCGGGAAGATTTTTATCGCAGCCGGCGATGGCGATGACACCGTCAAACAGGTTGCCGCGCGACACCAGTTCAATGGAGTCGGCGATCACTTCCCGGCTGATGAGCGATGCCTTCATGCCCTGGGTGCCCATGGTGATCCCGTCGGAGATGGTGATGGTGTTGAACTCCATTGGCGTGCCGCCGGCATCGCGAACACCTTGCTTTACGGCTTCGGCGACATGGCGCAGATGGAAGTTGCAGGGCCCGATCTCGGTCCAGGTATTGGCGATGCCAATAATAGGCTTGCCGAGATCTTCCCTGGTGAAACCGACCCCCCGTAAATAGGAACGGGCCGCTGCCCGGTTAGGCCCTTCGGTGAGGGCCACGCTGTTCTTTTTAGGATCCAAAGTCATTCAACCTTCCCTTTTGCGCTCTTGGGCGCGGATGGCTTCTGGCGGCCGGGGCGCAAACCAGAACGCTTTGTCATGCTGTGTTTCGAATCTGTCCAAGGCCTCGGATTGGCGCAGCGACAGCGCGATATCATCCAGACCGCCTAACAGGCATTCGCGGCGAAACGGATCGATGGAAAAGGAAGCGGAGAAGCCGTGGGCATCTTTGACCGTTTGGTCTTCAAGCGATACCTCGATCTCATAATGGGGCAGCTCAGCGGCGCGCGCCGTCAGGGTCTGCACATGGTCCTCGGGAAGCGTGATCAGCAAGATGCCGTTTTTGCCGGCATTGGAGTAAAAAATGTCGGCAAACGAAGGCGCGATGACGCAGCGGAAGCCGTAATCGGAGAGCGCCCAGGCGGCATGTTCGCGCGATGAGCCGCATCCGAAATTCTTTCCCGCGACAAGAATCTCCGCTCCCACATGATGCGGATGGTTGAGGACAAACTCCGGATCATGAGCCCCTGCGTTGGGGCCATCCTGGATTCGCCGCCAGTCGAAGAAGAGGAACTCACCATACCCGGTGCGCTCGATCCGTTTGAGGAACTGCTTGGGGATGATTTGATCGGTGTCGACGTTGGCGCGGTCCAGCGGAGCGGCGTGTGCTTTTAGTTTGCGAAATGGCTTCATGCTAGTTTCTCGACCCCGCTAAGTTGGACTCAAAAGGCTTGAATTCCCATTGGCGGACATCGGTGAAGTGGCCGGCGATCGCCGCTGCCGCGGCCATCGCCGGACTTACCAGATGAGTGCGTCCGCCGCGTCCTTGCCGCCCTTCAAAATTGCGGTTGCTGGTCGAGGCGCAGCGCTCGCCTGGAGAAAGAATGTCCGGGTTCATGCCCAGGCACATGGAACAGCCTGGCTCACGCCATTCGAAGCCAGCGGTGCGGAAGACCTCGTCCAGTCCTTCCTGCTCGGCCTGCAGCTTGACCTGCTGCGAGCCGGGAACAACCATGGCGCGCACCTTGGGATGCACGTGATACCCGCTGACCACGTGGGCCGCGGCTCTCAGATCCTCAATCCGCGAGTTGGTGCAGGAACCGATGAAGACTCGATCGATGGCCAGCTCGGCAATCGCCTTCCCCGGTTCGAGCGCCATGTATTCCAGAGCGCGTTCCCAGGAGCGGCGCTCTGCCTCGGACTTGCGTGCTGCCGGATCGGGCACGCGCTCGGTGATCGGCGCAACCATCGCCGGGTTGGTGCCCCAAGTCACGTAGGGCGCGAGGTCTTCGGCATGAAGAAGCAGCTCATGGTCGAAGATGGCGCCGGGATCGCTGGCCAGTGAACGCCACTGGGCAATCGCCTGATCCCATTCCGCGCCGGCCGGGCTAAACTCCCGCCCCTTGAGATATTCAAAGGTGACCTCGTCGGGCGCTATCATGCCCGCGCGAGCGCCGGCTTCGATGCTCATATTGCACAGGGTCATGCGGCCTTCCATTGACAGGGAGCGAATGGCGGAACCCGCGTATTCGATAACGCAGCCGGTTGCGCCGTCCGTTCCGATGTGGCCGATGATGCCGAGAGCAATGTCTTTTGCCGTTACCGCCGGGGGAAGCTTGCCATCGACCGTGATGCGCAAAGTCTTGGGGCGCGATTGCTGCAGGCACTGCGTCGCCAGCACGTGCTCGACCTCCGAGGTGCCGATGCCGAACGCCAAAGCGCCAAAAGCACCATGTGTGCTGGTATGGCTATCGCCGCAAACGATCGTCATCCCTGGCTTGGTGAGGCCAAGTTCCGGGCCGATTACGTGGACGATGCCCTGGTTTCGGGATTGAACATCGTAAAGCGGAATGCCGAATTCCGCGCAGTTTGCACGCAGGGTTTCGATCTGTTTGGACGCGATCGCGTCCTCGATAATGAGCCGGTTGCCGGTTGTGGGAACGTTGTGATCGACAGTGGCTACCGAGCGGTCGGGCCGCCGCACCTGACGACCTTCCAGACGGAGACCCTCGAAGGCCTGCGGCGAGGTCACCTCATGAATGAGTTGAAGATCGATGTAGAGCAGCGCCGGCTCGCCTGCGGGCGCGGCGACAACGTGCGCTTCCCATACTTTCTCGAAAAGTGTCTTTGCTGGTTGCGACATGTGTGACTCGCCTTCTGCCTTTCCGGGTACTTTTGAAGGGGCACGGCTTCAGCCGTGCCGCAAATAATTGAAATGGGATCGGCTTTAGCCGCCGAGGGAACCCGAAACTACACGAAGATCAGTTGCTCCTGTCCCGCAGGGACGGCGAATCATCTTCTTTTGCAAACATCAGGTCTATCCCAGGTACTCCAAATATGTGACATATTTCAGTCGTCCCTACGGGACTGGAGCCTGTTTCCCATCCAACCCAGCACTGACGTGCTGCGCTATTTTCAGGCCGTCCCTGCGGGACTCATTTCCGTCGCCAATCTTCACCATACATTCCAGAGTTTTTCTAGACTGCGTGCAAAGGCTGACGGCGATCGCTAGTCCGGTTGAGCGCCTGAAGAACCAACTCACCCATCTCTTGCGTGGACGCGTGCCTGCCGGGACCACCCGCCGACTCCAGATCGGCCGTCCTATAGCCTTGCTCAAGTACGCTGCGCACCGCGTGCTCGACAGCTTGAGCGTCCTTTTCAAGATCGGCTGAATGGCGGAGCAGCATGGCCGCGGTGAGGATCGCTCCCAGTGGATTGGCTATACCCTTGCCGGCGATATCGGGCGCGGAGCCGTGTACCGGCTCGTAGAGATTCACCGTCCCGCCGATGGTCGCCGACGGCAGCATACCCAGCGAGCCGGTAATCACCGCCGCTTCGTCGCTGAGAATGTCGCCAAAAAGATTCTCCGCAAGCACGACGTCGAAGTTGCGCGGAGTGTTCATAAGATGCATGGCGCAGGCGTCGACATATTGGTGCTCGAGCGCAATGGCGGGATATTGTTGGGCAATTTCCGTAACCGTCGCTCGCCAGAGTTGGGAGACTTCGAGAACGTTCGCCTTATCCACCGAGGTGACCTTCTTGCGCCGCTGGCCGGCCAGGCGAAAGGCCACATGGGCCACCCTGGCGACTTCATCGCGGGTATAGCGCATGGTATTCCACGCCGCTCCGCTTTCCCGATCCCAGGAGCGCGGCTCTCCAAAGTAGAGGCCTCCGAGCAGCTCGCGAACAAACAGAATGTCCGCTCCACCGGTGACCTCCGCGCGCAGCGGAGAGTTGGCGGCCAGCGACGGATGGGCGAAGGCAGGGCGCAGATTGGCAAAGCCTCCGAGTGCGCGGCGAAGCTGCAAGAGTCCCGCTTCCGGCCGGCGGTCCGGAGCGAGAGAATTGAATTCGTTGCCACCCACCGCTCCCAGCAGGACAGCATCGCTCTTGAGCGCCGTATCGAGAGTAGCCGCCGGCAGCGGTGTACCCGACTGGCGAATGGCTGCTCCGCCGATGGGCATTTCCGAGAATTGAAAATCGTGGCCGCCGGACTCGGCTACTGCCTTAAGAATGCGCACCGCTTCGGAGGTGACTTCCGGACCAATCCCATCTCCGGCGGCGACCAGTATTCTTAGCTTCATTTGCACATGCTCCTGGCAGTTTAGCGGTTGGTGAGTCCCTTTAAATGAGGGAAGTGGAAGTCAAGGATTCGGCGTCGGCTGTGCGCCGCTGGCGCGAAGAAACCAGCGCAATCAGATCCTGGTCGAAGATAGATTTCTTGCGATCGGCCAGCTCGCTAAAGCGGCGATAGGCGAAATCGAGTTCGCTGGCTTCAAGAACAAACCCAAGCTCCTGCAGGCGGTGAGCCAGCGCATGTCTGCCCGAGTGCTTGCCCAGCACGATGCGATTGTGGGGCACGCCGACCGAAGCCGGCGTCATGATCTCATAGGTGAGCGGGTTCGCCATAACACCGTGCTGATGAATGCCCGCTTCATGGGCGAATGCGTTGCTGCCCACAACCGCTTTGTTGGGCGCAGGCCCAAAGCTGATGAGTTCAGAGAGCAGTTGGCTGGTGGAATAGAGGCGATCGAGCACAATCGAATGGGTGCAGGGAAATTTGTCTTTCCGTACCAGCATAGTGGCGGCGAGTTCTTCCAGCGCCGCATTGCCGGCGCGCTCGCCGATCCCGTTGATGGTACACTCCACCTGCCGTGCGCCGGCCGCGATCGCTGCCAGACTATTCGCTACCGCCATGCCGAGATCGTCATGGCAGTGCGCCGAGAGCGTGACTCCGGCCACCTGGGGAACACGCGCCCGTAGCATTTCGAACATTGCCCCATACTCCTGCGGGACACAATAGCCCACGGTATCGGGCAGATTGATGATGGTAGCTCCAGCATCGATAACCGTCGCGACAATTTGACAGAGAAAATCGGGATCGGTGCGCGTCGCGTCTTCGGGAGAAAATTCGACTTCTTCGACGTAGCGGCGCGCCAGGCGAACCGAGGAATCGGCCTGCTCCAGCGCTTCAGACCGCGTGATCTTCAGCTTGTATTCGAGATGGATGTCGGAACTTGCCAGGAAAATGTGAATGCGTGGGCGACGAGCGTCCTCAAGGGAGCGTGCTGCTGCCTCAATATCTTCCTTGCGGGCCCGGGCAAGGGAGGCAATGCTGGGACCGCGAACCTCCCGGCTGATGGCGCCGATCGCGTTGAAGTCTCCTTCCGATGCAATCGCGAAGCCGCCCTCGAGAACGTCTACTCCCAGTTCTCCAAGAGCATGCGCCATGCGCAGCTTTTCCTGGATGGTCATACTGCAACCGGGGGACTGTTCGCCATCCCGCAAGGTCGTATCGAAAAAGAAAACGCGATCCGTTGTCATCGATGCCCCATCCCTTCGAAGACGCCCTCGAATGCTATCTTCCAGGAACTTAGGCCATAAAGCAAATTTATTATTCTTCTCAGATGGATCACTTTTAATTATAGTATTGCTCAATAACGACCATAACGGTGGATTGTGCCTATGGACATCGGTCAATTGGAGACCTTCCTCGCGGTAGCCGAAGAGAGAGGATTTTCCCGTGCGGCGGTTCGCTTGCGCCGCACCCAGCCGGCGGTCAGCCAGACAGTTCGCAAGCTTGAGAGCGATCTGGGCGAGGTGCTCTTCGAGCGCAGTTCGCGCGATGGGACCCTCACTGCCGCCGGCGAGGTGCTGCGCGATTACGCGATCAGAATGCTCAAGCTGAAGACGGAGGCGGCGAGCGCGATCGAGGAATTGAAGAATCTTGAGCGGGGACGCTTGCAACTCGCGGCCAATGAGTACACCTGTCTCTACCTGCTCAGGGTGCTCGATCGTTTTAGACGGTTGTGCCCGCAGATAAGCGTGACGGTACATCGGTCGCTGGCTACCAGGATTCCGGAACAGGTGCTGGACCGGACGGTGGAGATCGGGATTCTGTCGTTCTCTCCCGAAGGGGATGAGTTCAAGTCGATTGCCGTCTATACCGATGAATTGGCCTTAGTGGTAAGTCCGCTGCATCCGCTAGCGCGCGAGAAACGAGTGGCTATCGAGGATCTGGGCGCGGAGAATTTCATCGCTCACAACGTGCCTTCGCCGCTGCGGCGCCAGGTGATTGCCGCTTTCGCCAAGCACAAGACGCCGCTGAACATGGGAGTGGAGCTGCCCAGCCTTGAAGCGATCAAGCGCTTTGTCGCCATGGGAAACGGTGTGGCGCTGGTTCCGGGTCTTACCGCGGAGCAGGAGATCAAGAGCGGCGAGTTGGTGCGCGTCCCGGTGGAGGCGTTGCGTTTCGAGCGGCACCTTCGACTGGTGCATCGTAAGCAAGCTGCCTTATCGCATGCGGCCATCGCTTTTCTCAAAGTCGTGCGCTCGCTCGCCTCCGATTCTGGATGGCCGTACGAATTTCGCGTGGAACGCTCCAGCTAGTTTTTTCCTGGCTATTGCGGAAGAGAAGCGGTTAAGAGTGATGGCCGTGCGCGCAGCGCCCGCTGGCAGGTACAATTGCGGGAGCGAGTCATGGACTCCTTCAAGGAAATCGACAAACCCGAAAGGCGGGTGCGCCTGCTGGCGGGTGGAGCAGGCGAGAGGTTCAGGAACGAATGAGGAAAACTTTGCTGTTGTTTCTGCTGCTGCCGTTTTTGGCAGTGGCAAGTCTTGCCCAGGAAAGCCGCCAAGATATCAGCCTGAGTGGAACCGGCGTTTTCCCCCCCTTTATCGTTGGGAATGCAGTACAGCAGACCGGGACCTATGGCTTGGGCGGCTTGGTGAGCTACCGCTACATGCTTACACCTCGAAGCGCTCTGGAAGTGAACTTCCAATACGCTCAGAACTCGCAAAAGTATTTCACCAGTTTCAATAAGATCCGCGTCCACGACCGCATGATGGAATTTTCCGGCGCCTACGTTCTGAATTTTAATTTCAAAAACTTCAATCCTTTCGTTGAGGCCGGTCCGGCGGGATTTATTTTCGTTCCCCTGAATGACGCCAGTACGACCGCGCTTGATGCCAAACAGACGACCCAAATCGGCGGCATTTACGGCGGCGGAATTGCTTACGAGATCAGTCCGAGTTTCGACATCCGCGCCGAATACCGCGGGCTCATCATGAAGACTCCCAACTTCGGCCTTTCGCCCCAGAAGGTAGGCCGGTACTATAACGTTTCCGATCCCTCGATCGGCGTCGCCTACCATTTCTAGGTGGAGCGCATCAGAGCTGAGATCCCAAGTCCCGATTCTCGGGACCTGGGATTCCACAAATCTTCATGGCCGCCTTCGCTTTTCTTGTCTGTCATTCTCGAAAAGGAATTTGCTGGGGGAGTGACAAACCAGAAAAGCAACCTGCGGCTCCACCTAGCTAGCCGAGCTTGCCGCACCGTCGTTGCCTTTGCCTTTCTTTCTGTCATTCCCGAAGGGAATCTGCTTTTCGTATTCGCAGCGTTGTTACCATCCGGAAGTCGAAGTTGCCCGAGAGACTAAAAGCAGATTCCCTGCGGGAATGACAAACAAGAAAGGCAACCGCGAATACGAAAATCTGCTTCTCTGACCAAACAACTTAGCGTAGCGTTTATGGGCCTGCGGCTCACCCATGGGATGAAAATCAGGGGCGTATACCAGCCTGCGGAAGACGTACGGTTCTGTATCAGGGCACGACTTCAGTCGTGCCGTAGCTGATACAAAATCAAGTGGGCTTTTCAGCCCCTGAGGGCGGCAGATTTGTGCCGCTGCTAGAAAATGCGGTACGCAATGCCGGTGCTGAAGCCGTTGGGGGAGAGGGAACTACCTTGAAAAGCGCTCCAGTGCTGGTATTCGTAATCGATAGGCCGCCACACCCAGTGATGTTTTAGGTTGATCTCCAGACCGCCGCCCGGCGCGATCATAAAATACCCACCGTGGGCAAAGTTGTAGGGAAAATTGAACTGGCCATTTCCCAAAAGAAATTTGACGTAGGGCTGAGTTCGGTGCCAGTGGAACCTGTACCTTGGACCGATCAGGTAGTTGTCTTCGTGCACATTGATCGTCTGATTGAAGCGCAGAAACCGTCCCTCCGCCTCCGCGCTCAGGTGCGCCCCCACATTGAAATCCGCGTAAAACCCAATCCCCAGCAGTTCATTGGGGCCATAATCCGGGCTGAACGCAGAAAAAAATCCTCCGGCCGTCAAGTGAGACCCGCCATAGCCCGCGGGAATGGCCTGCCCGTGAAGGAGAGAGGCAAGCGACAACATCAGCATGCCACTGAGGAGAAAGTATTTTTTGAGCACGGATATCTCTCGAAGTTCAATTTCCCCGAGGGAAACAGAAAGGCGGGGTAGATTAAGTCTACCCCGCCTTGACCCTGCACTTAATGTAAGGCTTGCTTATTGCGGATTCGGTTGGGAAGCGGACGCTTGAGCAGCCGTGCCCTGTTGTGTGTCCACTCCCGGTACGTTCGACTGCGCGCCCGGTACGCCTGCTGTTTGCTGAGCCTGAGTCCCTTGGAAGCGAGTCAGCCGGAAGAAGACGGGTGTGACCTCGAACGGCATCTTGTCGCGAGCGTTTAGGATCACCGCCGGCCGGGGATTCAAGCGGATGACTTTGTCGTCCCAGGCATCGATCTTAAGATTGCTGCCCAAAGGCAGAGCGGCAATCTGATCCAGCTTGTTCATATCGAGCTTGGGCGCCTTGGAGCTCAGCGCATTGAGCCAGGGTTCACCAGCGGGGCGAAGCAAAGAGTCCCCGAGCCGTGGAGTGTTCAGCGCCTGCAACTCTTTGGAGCGAGCCTCAAGCTGTTCAAAGAAGAGACCCGGTTGGGAGAGCTGGTTGGCGTAGACGGAGTGATTGAGCAGTTGGACCGCCTTGGTTGCGGCCAGTTCATTGTCCGTATCGGTGTGGGACATGTGGATGCGCTCAAAGGTCGCCTCATCGGGGAAGAGCAGACGATCATTGAAGGCGTAACGCGTGTCGATATGGTGGCCGAGCACGATGTGCGCCAGTTGGAACGAGAGCACCGCCGCCAAATCTGCTTCGGTAGGCAGTACGTCGATCAGGCCCTTGCTCAGGATGATGGTATTGCCAACCGCCAGCGATTCCAGAGGCGCAGTCAGCATTACCCGGCAATGAATCGAATCCGACAATTGAACGTTGTTGCCGATGACGATGTTGTTGGCCACCTGTTCAAGAATCTTGTCGAAGTCGCTGGGCGGAGCCAGAAGACCGGCCTGGACAAGACGGTCGAGGACGTTTTCTTCGGCCTGCGAGATCCATGCGCGCTGCGCAGCCAAGGGACTCATGTCCTGGGTTTGGGAGCTCTGGTCCTGAACATCGTCGATCTTAATCGACTCGTTGTCGGACTCGTGGGTCGGCAGCTTGAGATTGTAGCCCCAGATGTGAGTCTGCGCCTTGAAGGAGACCGGATGCTCCTCGCTCTTCTGCGTTTCTTCAACGTAGACGCCTACCGGGAGCCAGAGACCGGGCTGGAGGTTCTCGCGCCAGCTATCAAAATGGAAATAGTTTGAGCTGTCATCGTCGCCGTTACCGCCGGTGTAGGTGCCGTTGAAGCGAACGATATTGCCGCCCTCATCCTCAATCCAGATTCGGCCGGTGAAGCGGCCGTTTCCGGTGCCTGGCTTGGGGTGGACATCAAAGACCAGCGTCCGTACCGAGCCGAGAAAATCGCGGCGTACGTATGAAAAATCGTAGTGCTGCTGATCGAAGGAGATGGGATCCAGAAACATCATCTCCATAAAACCGGCAGAGATGTACTGCATCTTGAAGGCCTTGGTCAGCCCGGAGACATACTTCATCGAGCCCTTGAACATGCCGTGGGACGATCCCGAGCCGCCGGCATAAGCGGTATCGGATATCGACTTTGCGAAATCGACCCGGCCCAGAAGATATTGGTCCGATTCCGGAACGGCATACAGCAATTGGTCCGGCCGCATGTTCTGGATATACGTCTGCACCAGGGGAGAATGCTTCTGGATCTCCCGGACAGTGACCTTTTCTGCGGCGATGGCCTTTTGGACCAAAGCCTTCTGCTGCGGTGTGAGTGGCGTGGGCGGCTCGTACTTTTGCTTCGCCTGGACTGCGGACGCACCTAAAGTCAGCAGCAAACTAAGAATCCAAAATCTACGCAGGGTCATTTCCTGGCTCCTGTAACCTCTACTGATCTCATTACTTGATACTTCCTGTCTCATACGTTGTCGTCCAAATACGCGTCTAGGCAAGCTGGAACGTCACGTGGATCAGAGTAGTATGGTCCACAGGATGCCCATCTCTTTCCGCAGGCTTGAAACGGATTTGCTCGGCCACCCGCTTTGCCTGCTCATCCAGACCATGCCCTAATCCATTGACTACCCGCAATACCTCTACCTGGCCACTCGCCAGGAAACGCACCTGTAGAGTTACTTCGCCTTGAATCCGCAAATGCTGGGCTTCGGCAGTGTATTGCGGATGTGGTTCGGAAATTACCACCGGTGGAATGAATGCCGGCTCGGTTTGTTTGACTGCAACTTCCGTGGGCGCCTTGCCTATGTTGTTGGAGAAGCCGGCGGACTCGATCTTACCCGTTCCACCCGGCTTACCCGTTCCGCCAACGGAGCCGTTGGAGAAACCGGCGGAGGCCACCGTTCCGCGATCGTGTCCGCCGGGAACCCCATTGGCTACTCCGGCCCCGAACGAGGTACCTTGAATCGTCCCCTTGCGCGCAGCTCCGGCGCCTGCACCGACTCCCGGAGCGGCATTAAAGCTTCCCGTTGCTACCAGTTGCGACTTGCTCGAATTGGGATCGGGGTGGGCGCCGAGAGGATCGCCGAAGCCGCCCGCCTTAACCGTAGGCGCTACCCGGTTGTTTGCAACCTCGGTCGGTTTCGGGCTCGAAAAGAGGCCCACCTTGGGCTGGGGCGGAGGCGCGACTGCCTTCGGCGGCGCAGGCGGAAGCTTTGGCTGGTCCGGCACGGTCATCTTGACCGGCTTGGGCGGCTCCGGTACAGGCGTCGGCTTCGGCATTATGATCTTGGGGGGCGCCAGCTTCACCAACTCGGGTTGCGGCGGAGCAAATACCTTCACCTTGGGTACGACGATCTTCGGCGGCGGTGGGACTTCCTGCGGCGGCAAGATCAAGGTCGCATTGTACTTCTCCCGCTGAACTTGATGAATTTTCGCCGCAGTGAACAACAGCAGCAACACCGCGATGGTCACGTTAGTGACGATGCTTACGCCAAACGAACGCCAGCGGCCCTCGCTCTCGGGGAGTAGTCCAAAGTTAGCGCGATTCAAAAGGTCTTGAGCCATAATGAATTCCTGGTTCTCTCGTAATCTGGTTCTCTCGTAATGAGGTTCTGTGCGAGCGATCCGGAGCCATGATGAAACGGCTCACTCTAATTCCTACGAGGTTCGTTCGTTCACCGGGGTCAAAATATCTGCCCGGCGCAAGACTTCTGTGGCCTGTTTTTTTCTTCTTTTTTCAGGCGGTTGGCTTGCCAAACGTTCCATTTCGATCTCGGTACCAAAGTACTGGCGACAAACCGTACGATAGACGAGATCGATCGCGGATGCAGTAACCCAAAAGTGGACCGGATGGGAACATAAGTGTATGGGTTTGCATTTGACCGGGCCATGGTCATTTTCCTTCTACAGACAGGAAACGCACCAGCGCGTGAAAAGCCCTCTCGAGGTTACTTTAGCCTTCTCACGTTTGATACATCTGAGACGTGGAAGAAGTTACCATGGTTGCCTTTCCCGCCGGCCGAGATCCCTCTACTGAGTAGACTACCAAGAAGGAGGCGTGAAATCGTGAAGATTTTGATTACAGGAGGGGCCGGTTACATCGGGGGAACCGTAGCGCGAATGCTGGTCGAGAACGGTCACACCGTGGTTATCTATGACAATCTGGTCCACTCCGATTCCTCCATGCTTCCCGCCGGCGCGAACTTCATACAAGGTGAACTCGCTGATGTCAAACGGCTTGAAGACATTCTTGGAACTGGTTCCTTCGCCGGAGTAATGCACTTTGCAGCGCTCATCGAAGCTGGCGAGAGTATGCAAAAGCCGGAGGTCTACTTCGAAAATAACACCGCTGCAACGTTAAAGTTGTTGCAGGCAATGCTTGAAAAAAAGGCGGCGCGGCTCGTCTTCTCCTCGACGGCAGCGGTTTATGGCGAGCCGGAGGCTACTCCGATCCGCGAGGACGCCAGGCTCAACCCTACCAATCCTTACGGAGAATCGAAATTATTGGTCGAGCAAATGCTCACCTGGATGCATCGCATTCATGGGTTTCGCTACGCCAGCCTGAGATATTTCAATGTCGCTGGCGCCGTCCCCGGCCGGGGCGAGGCGCATGAGCCGGAGTCTCATCTCATCCCGCTGATTCTCGACGTCGCGCTGGGGCGGCGAAAGACGATCAAGGTCTTCGGCCAGGACTATCCAACGCCCGACGGCACCTGCGTCCGCGACTATATACATGTTCAGGATCTGGCCGAAGCTCATTTTCTAGCGTTCAACGCGCTCCAGGAGCGCAGCCGGCTGATTTACAACCTGGGCAATGGCCGCGGATTCAGCGTGCGGGAGGTTATCGAATCGGCCCGCCGGGTGACTGGCCACCCCATTCCGGTTGAAGAAATGCCTCGCCGGCCCGGCGACCCGGCGGTGCTGGTCGCCTCCTCGGATAAAATTGCCTCAGAACTCGGCTGGAAACCGAAATACACGAAACTCGATGACATTGTCTTGAGCGCGTGGGAGTGGCACCAGCAACGCTATGCCACTGTGCCGTCCGCGATGTAGCCGGATTGGAAGGTGAGGGACATCGGGGGATGCCAAAAATGCGGGTGCCCCACGTCCGGATTTTCGGACGTGGGTGTCTGTTGAGGCGATGAGGCAAAGCCGCGCAAACCCCACTCTGAGGGTGGACGGCAGGCGTAATCGGTGTGCGCGAAAATCGTGCCGATGCGAAGACCCACGTCCGAGAATCCCGACGTGGGGCACCCGCTTCTCTAAGCAATCCCGGATCTACTGTTAATAGATCCTCCCGCAACCTTGTGCCGCTTGCTCCGCTGCATACGCCTGCCGTAAAAAGGTGAGAGCGCTGATAATCCTTACGGCCGCAATTGCAAACCCGTGTTGAGAGGAAGAGAACGATGGCCGTGGTGCCCAAAGACCGATTCGATCTAAAAGATTCCAAACCTGAGTTCCACCCTGCAAGAGCACAGAGTCTTTCCGCCCCCGCCCGAGTTCGCGGCAAAAGCGCATGTGAAGAGCTTTGAGCAGTATGAATCTCTCTATCGTGAATCCATTCACGACCCGGAGGGTTTTTGGGGGAAGGCCGCCGCCGAGTTGCACTGGTTTGCTCCCTGGACCAAGGTCCTCGACTGGAACCTGCCATGGGCCAAGTGGTTTGTGGGGGGCAAGACCAATCTCTGCTATAACGCTGTCGATCGTCACGCGCTGGGCGGCAAAGAAAACAAAATCGCTATCTTGTGGGAGAGCGAGCCGGGAGAGGTTCGCCGGCTGACTTTCGGCCAACTGTATGCCGAAGTGCAAAAGTTCGCCAACGTGCTCAAAGAGTTGGGAATCCGCAAGGGCGATCGAGTGGCCATTTACATGGGCATGACGCCGGAATTAGCCGTCGCCCTGTTGGCCTGCGCCCGGCTCGGCGTAGTCCATTCGGTGATCTTCGGAGGGTTCGCAGCCAACGCCCTGATCGATCGCATCAACGATGCATCCTGCGTCGCCGTGCTGACCCAGGATGGAACCTGCCGCCGGGGCGCGGAGGTGCCGCTGAAGCCGGTGGTAGATCAAGCGCTGCCCAACTGCCCCTCGGTAAAGAACGTCGTTGTCTATCGCCGCACCGGCTCGCCGGTGAATATGCAGAGTGGCCGCGACCAATGGTGGCACGATCTGATGGCGAATGCGCCCGCTGAATGCCCCGCAGAACGACTCGATTCAGAGGATCCGCTCTACATCCTCTACACCTCGGGAACCACCGGAAAACCTAAGGGTCTGGTGCATACGGTGGGCGGCTACTCGGTGCAGACCTACCTCACCAGCAAGCTGGTCTTCGATCTCAAGGACGATGACGTCTACTGGTGCACCGCCGATATCGGTTGGGTTACCGGACATTCGTACGTCGTTTATGGGATCTTGCAGAACGGGGTCACCACCCTGATGTATGAGGGCGCCCCCAATTATCCGGAGCCGGATCGTATGTGGAAGATCGTGGACGATCACAAAGTCTCGGTTTTCTACACCGCTCCGACTGCTATCCGTGCCTGTATCAAATGGGGCGACCAGTACCCCAAAAAGCACAAACTGGATAGCCTCCGCCTGCTTGGTTCCGTGGGTGAGCCGATCAATCCTGAGGCGTGGATGTGGTATCGCGAGGTGATCGGCCGGGGGCGTTGTCCCATCGTGGATACCTGGTGGCAGACAGAAACCGGCGCCATCATGCTGGCGCCGCTGCCCGGCGCGGTTCCTACGAAACCCGGTTCGGCCACCCGGCCGTTTATGGGCGTAGCGACGGAGGTTGTCGACCCGAACGGCGCTCCCGTTCCTGCCGGAAGCGGCGGACTGCTGGTGATCCGCCAACCTTGGCCCTCCATGGCGCGCACCATCTTCAACGATCCCGATCGCTACCGGGAACAGTATTGGTCGCAGGTTCCCGGCAGCTATTTCAGCGGAGACGGCGCTCGTGTCGATAGCGACGGCGACTATTGGCTGATGGGACGGGTAGATGATGTGATCAATGTAAGCGGACATCGGCTGGGGACCATGGAAGTAGAGTCCGCGCTTGTGGCTCACCCTAAGGTCGCGGAGGCGGCGGTTGTCGGCCGCCCCCATGAATTGAAAGGCCAGGCGATATCGGCGTTTGTTTCGCTTGAAGGAAGCCACCAGCCTTCGCCGGATTTGAAGGAGGAGTTACGTGCATGGGTGGCGAAGGAGATAGGCGCGTTAGCCCGGCCGGACGACATCCGGTTTACGCAGGCGCTGCCCAAAACGCGTAGCGGCAAGATCATGCGCCGCCTGCTCCGTGAACTGGCTACCAGCGGCGAAATCAAGGGTGACACCAGCACACTGGAAGATTTCAGCGTGATCGCCCGCCTGCGCGAATCGGAGGAGTAGGGACCTCGCGCTGGATCAGTGGCGGTTTTGGATCCATGCTTCACGCAGATTAGGGTGGCGCATCCTTGCTGCCCACCTACATTTGTCATCTCGACCGGAGTGTTCATGGGCCTGCGGCCCACCCAAGAGGATGAAAATCGGGTGAGGAAGGCTTGGTTGGTAATTACACCTACTTTGTCATCTCGACCGGAGCGCAGCGAAGTGGAGAGATCTGCGTTTTCCCACATCTGGCGCAAGAGCGCGCCAGATATGGGGCACCCTCGATTGGTGGCGGTTTTGGATCCTCACTTCACGCAGATCTGGGGTGTCCCATCCTTGCGTAGCCCGGGTGGGAGACCACAGCCGTTGTCATAACGGCCTCCAGGACGATTTCGACAGAGCGAAGCGTAGTGGAGAGATCTGCGGTTTCCCAAGAGATAGACCAGATCCTGGGTGCCCCAGGTCCCGATTCTGGGACCTGGGATTCCACAAATCTCGAAAAAGACCCAGGTTAGCTTCGCGAACCTGGGTCACCCGACTAGATGACAAATTTATTGCGTCCGAGGATGATTTTCGACAGAGCCCATAGGGCTGTCTACTCAGGAGGCAAACCGCCCAGATACATGTAGCTCAGATCCTTACATTGTGCGAGAAGCTTTGCGATCGTTGGATCGGGGAAGCGGCGATTAAAAGGTCTGGCCCAGCCGATGGCCTCTCCCGTGGGCGGTACGGGCACTTCTTGTGGAACGCCGGATGCTTTTTCGAAGATCGATGGATTCACAAGACCTGCGGTGGAGACGCGCACCAGATGCTTCAAGGCGCCGTCGCGTTCAGAGTAAAGATCGATACCGTTGGAGTATGCAAGCTCAGCAACCATCACTAGTGGGGCTGCGGCGTAAAGGTGGTAGTGCAGCGCCCGCTTACCCCGGCCCATCTCTCGGGGTAGTGTGCCGTCGGTACGAATAGCCGCGATGCCCTGTTGCGCCGCTTTGACCGCCCAATCGAAATCGCTCCGGTCATTGGCCGCGATGCCAACCGCCGCAAGTTCGACAGCCGCCCAATAGTAATGATTGTTTTGCGATGATGGGCCGCCCCGCTTTTCTTGAGCGTCATAGTAGTCCTGTGCCTGGGCCGCCACCTCTTTCATCCAGGGCAGAATGACCGCAGCCTGGCTCCGGGAAACTATAGCGGAATCGCGGACCTTCAAATACGCGATTGCCTCTCCGCCCAACACCCAACCTTGAACGTAGTAGGCCTGGTTCGAGGACATCTTCCCGGTAAGAGAACGGTTGCGGGCGTTGGCTTCAAGATGCTCGATGACGCAGCGGGCAGCAGCGATAGAGCCTGTTGTGCGGTATGCGTCCGCCGCCGCAACCACTTCATTTCCATCCTCCTTTACCGGGCCGGCGCTCTCAGCGTAGGCCTTTGCCTTTACCGGATCGATGATGGAATGGGTCGGATCATTGTCCGCATAGAAGCCGTTGGTGACGAAATCCACCGGAAGATGCGCAACCGCAGGACATGAGTAGGGCAGCTTGGTGCCTTTGATTGGCAAGCCGTCCCACGGAGAGCGCGACGGAATGCTGCGGGCGTGCGCCGTTACAGACAGTGCGAGCAGCCCACCGGCAACGGCAATTTGCGCGCCCCACCGCAAACAGGATTTTCTGAAAAGCGGGTAAGGCTTCATGGAGACCTCTCCGAGGGGTGTACGGCAACCAAGGCTAACAAGTCACTCTACAAATGTTCAAAATTCTCCATGAACCGGTTTGCGGAAAAGGTCGAAAACCGTTCCTCAGCGGGTAAAGCGCATCATGATCAGAGTCGAACTTCCCGGAGCGCTTCAGAAAGACAAGAAGCAGATTCCCGAAGGGAATCCGCTTTAGCCACCGGAGAGGCGGAGCATCAGATCATAATAAAATCAAAACATTTTAGAACGCTTCAGTTGTTGTCTGAAAGGTCCTTTGGGCTATGCGTAAGTTGACCCGCCGCAGTTTCCTCACCAGGGCTTCCGCCATCCTCGGGAATTTCTCCATCGCCAAGCGGCTCGGCTTCCCCCAAACGTTTAATCAGCGAACAGAAAGCTCGCTAGGCGACCTGACGCTTTGGTACGAACAGCCTGCGGCGCAGTGGGTCGATGCGTTGCCGATCGGCAACGGAAGGCTGGGCGCCATGGTCTTTGGCGGCGGCGAGGATGGCGCCGCGGGCAAAGAGTTCCTCCAGCTCAATGAGGACACACTTTGGTCCGGCAAGCCGCGGGATGGCAACAACCGCGATGGACCCAGATACTTGCCCGATATCCGCCGCGCGGTGCTCGAGCAGCAGAACTATCACCTGGCCGACCAGATTTGCAAAAAAATGCAAGGACTTTTCGCCGAAGCCTATCAACCGCTCGGCAACCTGAGGCTGGATTTCACGCATACCGGCGCGGCATCGAATTACTGGCGCGAATTAGACCTCGATAGCGCCTGCGCGCGCACCATATATTCAATCGACAACGTCCGCTTTGAGCGGGAAGCTTTTGTTTCTGCGCCGCACCAGGTTTTGATCTTCAACGCCTCGGCGAGCAAGCTGCATCAACTGCATTGCAGCGTTGCCTTCGATGGCCCGCTGGTTAAGACGGTCAAGACCATTGATCAAAATCGTCTGCTGCTTATCGGCAAAGCTCCCGCACATGTCGCTGGCGCAGGCCACCCAGCGAGCGAAAAACCGGTAACCTTCTCCGATGAAATCGGCGATGGCATGTGTTTTGCTTCGATTCTCGCGGTGCGAGTAGAAGGCGGGACGATGGCGGCAAACGCGAATAGGCTCGTCATTGAGGGAGCCAGCTCCCTCACTATCGTGCTCTCTGCCGCGACCGGATATCGCAGCTTCGACTCCAAGCCGGACACGCCTGTTGAAGCAGTGGTGGCCAAGGCAAAAGCGCAGCTCGATGCGGTGGGTGCAAAGTCTTTCCGAGCGTTGCGTCAGACGCATATTGAGGACCATCAACGTCTCTTTCGCCGTGTCTCGCTGAGTTTTGGAAATTCACAAGGGTCCAAACCCACGGATCGGCGGGTCAAGGACTTCGCAGCCGATCCCGATCCGTCTCTGCTCGCGCTCTACTTTCATTACGGCCGCTATCTGCTCATCGCCAGCTCACGTCCAGGCTCGCAACCCGCCAACTTACAAGGCATCTGGAACTCCCAGGTGACGCCTCCCTGGAGCTCGAACTGGACCGCAAATATCAACATTCAGATGAACTACTGGCCTGCCGAGACCTGCAACCTGAGCGAATGCACAGAGCCTCTCTTCGACCTGATGAAAGGTTTGAGCCTGAACGGAAAGAGAACAGCGAAGGAGAACTATAGCCTTCCCGGATGGGTGTCGCACCACAACATTGACCTGTGGCGCGCGTCCAATCCCGTCGGCGAGGGTGTTGGCGCCCCCACTTGGGCCAACTGGTGCATGAGCGGTCCATGGCTCTGCGCCCACCTTTACGAACACTACCGCTTTACGGCAGATCGCGAATTCCTCCGAACACGCGCCTATCCGCTGATGAGAGGATCGGCGGAGTTTTGTCTGGCGTGGCTGATCGAAGAGGAGAAGGGGGATGGCAAAGGGGACGGCAAAGGGCGGCTCACAACCTGTCCGTCGGAATCCACCGAAAACAACTTTCTTGCTCCCGACGGAAAGCCGGCCATGACGAGCGCCGGCTGCACGATGGATATGGCGCTGATCCGCGAACTCTTCTCCAACTGCATCGCGGCTGCAAGAGTACTCGGTGTGGACGCGAAATTTGCCGAGAAACTCGATGCCGCCCGCGCCCGGCTCATTCCTTATCAGATAGGAAAGCACGGCCAATTGCAGGAGTGGGCGATCGACTTCGACGAGGCGACGCCAGGCCAGCGCCACATGTCCCACTTATACCCGCTCTATCCCGGCAGTCAGATTACGCCGCGCGAGACTCCGGAGCTGGCGCGGGCCGCTCGCGTCTCACTTGAGCGCCGCCTGGCGAATGGCGGAGCCTACACCGGATGGAGCCGTTCCTGGGCTATCGCATTCTGGACACGTCTGGCAGATGGCGAGAAGGCATGGGAATCGCTCTCAATGCTCATCGAGCACAGCACCAATATCAATCTCTTCGATACCCACCCCGCAAAGCAGGGTCCCATTTTTCAAATCGACGGGAATTTTGGAACCACCGCTGCTATGGCGGAGCTGCTGCTGCAGAGCCACGGCTCCAGCATCGATCTGCTCCCCGCATTGCCATCTGCCATACCGGATGGGCAGGTGAAAGGCCTTCGCACGCGCGGAGGCTTAACCATAGACTTGCGATGGTCCGGCGGTAGGGCTGCCGCGTGTACGGTTCGGCCTGATTTCACCGGCGAGTTTCGCCTCCGCGCCCCGCAAGGGCAGACCATCGCGGCCATCACATCCGCTTCCACGCCCACCCATCTCCAACGGCTTGCCGACGGCTGCGTGCTCGCCAAGCTCGAGGCTGGCAATAATTACCGCCTGAAGTTCTAGACCGTCGTACCCGATAACGGTATGGAAAATTGCCACGGTAATAAGGACGTGTTTCAATCGGTGACCGGGGAGCGGAGGGTTGATGCAGGAAGAAGACTACAAAGTGAACCGGCGGACGTTTCTGCGGCTAAGTGGAACGGGGATCACTCTGGCTGGAACGGAGATGCTGCTGCCGAAACTGATCCAGGCACAGGAGAACCCTCTCTCCAGCCGCAAGCCGCCGGACAAGCCGATTATCTTGCGTTCGTCCCAACTTGAAATGATCCTCGACCCAAAGGATGGGCTGCCATACGAGTTTCGTCTTGGCCAAGCCCGTTTGCGCGGAGAGGACACCGGCCGGGCAATGAATCTCCGTCTCTGCCGCAAGGAGCCATGGAGTTTTGCCGATCTCCCGATAACCGCAAGCAAGTTCCACGCGGCGGAAGGAAGCGTCGATTTTTCCTTTTCGGCTGCATACAACGGCGTACCCGCAGTGAGCCTCGTCGTCCGCTATGCCCTGCGAGGGGCGGCTGTCATTATCACTCTGGAACAGGTGAAGGAGAGGCCGGGATATGAGTTGATTTCGCTAAGCATGCCTGGTCTGGTGACCATCCGGGAAGAAGACGGAACCGGCTGGCTGGCGCATGGCGATGCCGGCGGCAGTTTGACCATGCTGCATGAGGCCGCCGCAGGAAGCCTGCCATCCAACCGGTTTTGGGGTGATGTGCTGGGAACATTGCCGGTGGTAATGGTCGGCACGGACCGCATGATGTGCGTTCAGGAGACAACCGCCTACATGGACGGAACATCCTTGACCGTTGCCGGCGGGGATGGGGCGCGGCGTGCTTCCCTGGGCGGCAGCAAGAGATATCGGGTTGACGGCAGCGCGTGCTACGACCTGAACGGAGGAAAAGATATTCCTCTCAACTGCGGTACGGCAAAGACTCCCAATCTGTTGGTGAACGAGCAATCGAGCAGCCGGTTGGATTTTCTGCCTGTTTCTGGTAAAGCCGAAGACGCGTGGCTGGCCGGCGCAAAGCTTGTTCGCGAGCGCATGCCAGCGATTCCAAACCATTTCTACGATGACAAATACGTCTATGGCATTCGCTGCGATCAGCCTCTTTTCCCAAAGCCCGCCGCGACCTTCGCCGAATGCGAAACCAAGATTCAAGATGTCGCCTCGCTGATCGACAATTGGCCGCAAATTGTTCACCTGTGGGGATGGCAGTTCCGGGGCAAGGACACAGGCTATCCGGCCGTCAACCAGGTGAACGAGCGTCTCGGAGGGTACGACGGCATGATGAAGGTGATGGAGAGCGGGAAGCGGTCGAACGCAACCGTAACCATCTCTGACAACTATGACGATGCCTATCGCAGCAGTCCGGCGTGGAGCGATAACATCATCGCCCGGCGCCCCGACGGTGAACTATGGAAGAGCCGCAGTTGGACCGGAGAAAACTCATACATCATCGGTCTCGCGAAGTACATGACGGGACCGGGACCGGATCGCGTCCGCTATACCTGCGAACGATACCGATTGCCCCAGACGACACATATCGACGTGCTTTCGTATTACTCCATAAGGAACGATTGGGATCCGGAGCATCCGGCGAGCGGCATCAAGGACCTTGTCGAAGGACGGTATAGGGTGCTCCGGGAATTCAAGGCCCACGGCGTCAACGTCAGCTCCGAGGCGCTCCGTTACCCGATGATTGGCCACATAAGTTGCTTCTGGTATGCACAAGGTCCAGGAAAATGCCCGTTTGGGGGAAAACAGATTCCGCTGCTGCCGCTGGTTTACCAGAAATCTGCCGTCTGGGGTCTGTCCGGAAGCCATGCCGAGCCGGGCATCACGCGCCTCTACGAACTCTTCCTGGGCGCATCTCCCCGGGCCGTCGGCTTATCGAATACAGATCCCAAGGCGGTGATGGATCTTTTCTATCTATGGCTTTTGCCATGGTTCGAGTTACATACGAGGAACATAGAATCCTTCACCCGCGACGGAGATCGCACAACCATCGGCTTAGAAGGCAACTCATCGATCGAGATCGATTGGGCGATGCAGACCCATGCGCGGACCGGGCAGGCAGCCTGTCCCATGGGCAAGGATCGAATCGCATTCTATTCCACGGACGCAAGAGTGCTGCGGGCGGCGCTGCCCGGGGAATGGAATCCCTCGGATATGGGCGCGGTGACCATCGAGTCGAACCAGACACCTGCTCAACGGAGAGCGGCTCAATTCAAATTGATTGGCCGCACGGTCGAAGTATCCCTGGCGGCTCAACAGCCGGTGATTTTGTACCGCGACAAGCGCAACGCAAGGCTTTAGAAAAGATAGATTTGTCATCCGGCCGGGGCGTGGATGGGCCTGCGGCCCGTCCACAGTAATAAAAATGGAATGGGTCAGTGGCTGTAATGGCTTCATCGGCAATCGCGCCTTGTTTGTCATCTCGACCGGAGCGAAGCGGAGTGGAGAGATCTGCGGTTCAAGCTGACGATCGGGATGCCAAATGCTTAACTTGAGCCGCGTGAGCTTGACAATTTCGCACCACCGTAACCGTGAAAGCCTTCTAACCGCAAATTGACTCAACCTACACCAATGAGGAGGCGGTTCCTTGAACAGCTCTCAGGCCAAGAATGACAAACACGACACATTGCTAACTCGCCGCCAATGGTTGGGAAAAATGCCGTTATCCGCGCTCGCTGTTTCTTTGGGCGCCGGTGTGCTGGGCGAAGCGAGTCTTGCCGATACGACAACGAAAACCGGAAACGATCTTGGCGCGCGTGTTTATAACATCCGAGATTATGGCGCCAAAGGCGATGGCGCCGCGCTGGACACAGCCGCGCTTCAGGCGGCGATCGATGCCTGTAATCGTGATGGCGGAGGCACGGTGCTGGTTCCGGCCGGCATCTTTCAGATAGGCACTGTCGAATTGAAGAGCTATGTCACGCTGCACATAGCCGCCCAAGGAAAATTGCTTGGCGGCGGGGATGGCAAGCAGTATCACGCGGTCGACGCCATCCCGCTCCACGGAGACACTACGCTGGAGGATGGTAATTGGGCGCTGCTCTTCGCCGTCAACGCGAAAAAGGTGACAGTTGAAGGTCCGGGCACGATCGACGGCCAGGGGGCGCAATTTCACTCCGCTGTGCGCGGCGCCCCGCCGCCCAGCGGAATCGGCGGCAGCCGCCGTCCGTATCACATTCTTTGCTATCGCTGCGAAGACCTTACCGTCCGCGAAATCTCTCTGCTGGATTGCGCGTATCACAGTGTCCGGGTTATCGAGAGCGCGCGCGTCCACATGGACCGGATCTACATCCACAATCGCGTCAACGGAAACAACGATGGCTTTCACTTCATAAGCGCCGAATACGTTACCGTCTCCAACTGCACCGTGAAATCGCAGGATGATGCCTGCGCGATGTTCGGGAGTTGCAAATTTATCACGATCACCAACAGTTCATTCAGCACCCGCTGGTCCGTCTTCCGCTTCGGCGGCGGCTCTGCGGAGAACATTACTGTCTCTAACTGTCTGCTCTATCAGGTGTACGGATGCCCCATCAAGTTCCAGGTCAACTCAGGGTCGCGCCACGAAAACATCTCGTTTTCGAATCTGATTCTTGAGGACGTAACCGGTCCCATCCACGTGTCGGCTGGGCCTCGCGCCCCCGCGGCAGAACCCCTCCATACCGGCTGCATCCGCGCATCCTGCAAATTCCCGTTTAGAAGACGGGGCGCCGGCCGTCGTGCGCAACATCTCTTTTAGCAACATTCAGGGCACAGTTACGACCAATCCATCGCAGTTGCCCGAGGCCTCCGTCAGCAGCGGCTACAGGCCAGGCGAGGGCCACTCCTGCATCACCTTTAACTGCGTTGGCGGAGCGGTCATGGAAAACATCTCTCTGGCCAACATCCATCTCACTTTTGGCGGCGGAGGCACGGCGGAAGACGCCGCGCGGCGCGATTTACCCGAGATAGCGGGCGAGTATTTCATGCTGGGTCCCATGCCCGCGTACGGCTTGTACGCCCGCAATGTTCACGGCCTGACACTCATGAACATGCGCTTCCAGGTCAGCACACCAGACTTGCGACCCGCGCTGATCTTCGACCATGTTGAAGATGCTGCGATCAACGGTTTCAGCGCTCAAGGCAATCCCCGGGCCGAGTCAGTCGTCCGCTTCATTGATTCCAAGCAAACCTTGATGACAGCCGCTCGAGTTCTGACGTCAGCCACCGCATTCCTGCAACTCGAAGGTGCGGAGAACGAGGGAATCACGATCGATGGCGGCGATCTGTCCAAGGCGGGAACGCCGATCGTATTCAAAAATGGAGCCACAAAGAAATCCGTCAAACTGCGCCTGTAGGCGACGGCTTCAAGAGAGTCATCCTAACCGGATCGTAAGTAAGTGGTCGAAAAGCCGATCGGTTTTAACTGGCTGCGGAAAAACTCGGGAGCAGCGCCGTAAGGGCGGCCTGAAAATAGCCCAGAACGTTAGTCCTGGTTAGCGGCGGACCATAACGTCAGTCCCGCAGGGACGACTGAAACGTATGATTCAGCCGTCTCTGCGGGACTCTATCCTGTGCCGAACACTCCCCAGCACTTACGTGCTGGGCTATTTTCTTGTCGTCCCTGACGGGACTTATCAAACCTGTAACTTGAAAACAGGGCTCACACAAGCTGCGGAAAAAGGTTCTAGTTTGCTGCCGCGCAGATTCTGTCCTTTTTACGAGCATCTCGCAAGCCGGTACGACGATGCGGTCTCCTCGCCAGCTATAGAGTCTGAGTCTCGTTATTAAGTGCTTTACATCGAACGTTATCGGTTGGAAAGTGCTTTTAGTAGAAATATGTGACTTTTCATGAAGCAATCTGTTCTTGACAGACGAACTATTGCGAATCTAAAGTTCAGCGACACTCCAGGGTGCTCCCGTTTCCCGGAGGCAACATGTATCGAGGCAAGGTTTGCAAGCGCTTGCATTATGAACCAGCAGAAAGGGGGAGGCGATGGTTCTTCTCAGGACGATCTCACGAGCTTTAGTGGCTACCATGCTTCTTGCATGGCCGACATTGGTTTATGGCCAGTCGGCAGCCGGCCAGATCAACGGCACAATCACAGATACGACCGGCAGCCTGATTCCGGGCGCTTCTGTCGCATTGACCAACCAGAACACGAATGTGGTAGAGCGCACCACCTCGAACAGGGATGGCTCTTTTGCTTTTCTCAATGTGGCGCCCGGCTCCTACACCATGACGATCGCCGCGAAGGGTTTTAAGACGGTAGCCTTGCCGCCCTTCAATCTGGTGGTAAATCAATTCCTTACCGAGAACGTGCCGATGACTTTGGGGGCTGCCACTGAGACCGTGCAAATCAGTTCAGCCGCGGAAGACGTCATGCTTCAGCGTTCCTCGTCGGAAATGGGAAACGTGATTGAGGAGAAGGAGATTGCGCAATTGCCGCTGAATGGCCGCAATTTCACATCCTTGCTCGTCCTGTCTCCGGGCGTCAACCCGATCTCCACGGCTCAAGGGTCCGGGATCAGCACCACTGATGCGGGAATTACCGCAATTCCCGGCACATCGTTCTACAAGCCCTCTTTCTTTGGCCAGCAAAACCGCGAGACGTTCTACCTGATGGATGGCATCGTAAACACCGACCTTCGCGGCGCGGTTTACGGATTCCTGCCAATCATCGACGCGATGGCTGAATTCAAGGTCACATCGCACATTGACAGCGCTGAATTTGGATATGTGACCGGCGGGGTCATCAACATGTTGTCCAAATCAGGCACGAACCAGTTCCACGGATCGGCCTGGGAGTTCAACCGTAACAATGACTTCGACGCGCGCAATACCTTCAGCGACTTCTGCACCACTGGGCGCTGCGCTCCGGGCACGCCCACTACCGCTCCTGCGCCGCCCGGTCATTATGTGCAGAATGAGTTCGGCGCGCAAGTGGGGGGGCCAATCTGGAAAAACAAGATGTTCTTCGAGGGAGCCTACGAAGGATGGCGTTATGACAAGCCCACGCTGACATTGAACCTTGTGCCAACCACACAGCAACTTGCCGGCGATTTTTCCAATTCGGCTTGGTCATACTACCAGCACCAGATGTACAACCCCTATTCGACGGCTTGCAGTGGGGGAAAGTGTACAGTCCAACCCTTCAAGTGCGACGCGATTGGATCCCCCATTACACCTGTCAACAATGTTCAGACCGGCGGTTCACCCTGCCTGAAGATTCCCGCGTCGATGCTCAACCCCGTCATGTTGGCATATGTAAAGTCGTATTACCTTCCGCCAAATACTCAGGTCAACGAGCCCTCCGGCTATAACTTCATTGAAAACCGGCCCCAAATCGATACGGACAATGGGTACCAGGTGCGAATCGACGTCAACAAGAGCGATAAGAACTATGGATTTGGGCGAATCAGCCAGATGTGGGTGCATGACACTACGCCAGTTACGGGAACAACAGCGCTGAATGTATCGAACTATCACGCATACAATTTTGGGGGTGGTTACACCCACGTTTTTACGCCCAATCTCCTGCTCGATGTGCGCGGCGGCGCGATGCTGAAGCCTTATGTCTTCAACCAAGCTCAGTCGCCGGGTGGATATGCCGCTGCTACAGCGGCAGGCTTTCAGAATGTTGAGCAATATGGCGGTATGTACACGAATCTTGCAGCGCCATACACCACCTCCAATGCCGGCCAGGAGGGGGATCTGTACCGTGGAAATCCCGTAGTAGGCGGTGGCGGCAGCATATCCTGGGTCCGCGGCCAGCACACGCTGAAGGCTGGAGGGGACTACATGTATCAGAACCGGTTGCAGCGGAACCTCTATCAGCAATTCACCTTCAGCGACTCGACTACCAGCAACATCAATGCGACAAACACTGGGGATTCTCTTGCGTCCGCTCTGCTGGCCCTTCCCGCAACCTTTACGGCGCTCACCCCGCAAAATTCCGAAGACTACTTCAGCATGACGGTCTGGGCCGGATACCTGCAGGATTCCTGGAAAGTAACTCCAGCGCTGACTGTCAATTTCGGAGTTCGGTATGAGTATCTGCCGGGCATTCACATGCTGGATAACCGGTTGGCGAATGGCCTCGATATCCCTAACCAGAGATACATCATCTCGCGTCCTTCGGTCGCAGCCTGCACTTCGACCTTTGTTAACCCCTGCATCCCAGGCGGCATCGCCACCGTTCCTTATAACAATCACATCGTGTTCGCAAACAACATACAGCAAGTTGGGCCTGCGATAAAAGACAACTGGGGTCCGCGCTTTGGATTCGCCTACCAGACGGGTCCTAAAACAGTGGTCAATGGCGGGATCGGTGTCTTCTATGACACCATCACCGCGCGCAGCCAGTGGGTGCAAAACAATATCGAGGGCCCGACCTGGCCCTGGACTACAGGCATCTCAGCTCAGCAGGTCAACTTTGCGCAGAGTGGTGTTTGGCAAGGGGCCCCGAGTAATCCGCTCACTCTCATCACCAGTCTCGAGGGCAACTTCCCCAATCCGGTTGTGGCGCCTAGTCCATGGCTGACCACCGGGGGCGGCTATGTTTCTCAGCCAGGGTATAAGGACCAGCGCGCGGTGGAATGGAATGTGCAAATCCAACAGCAACTTGCCTCGACGACGTTGTTCACGCTAGGCTACGCGGGTTCCAAAAGCACGCGGCTCAACTTCACCGGGTATGCCAATTCCGCTCCCCGCCCCTCTCCGGCTGGAACGCCGCTCGCCTCCATCGACAACCTGAAATATATGCCGTGGATGAGCCCTGGGTGGCACTACTCTACCGACACCGGCTATGCAAACTACAATGCTCTTTTAGTGGAGTTTCAGAAACGATTCTCGAATTCGTGGAACACCATCGCGTCTTACACCTGGGCGAAATCCCTCGATAACAGCAGCGGATGGTTTAACGCGGAGAACGGAACAGGAGGCGCTTCGGTTGTCCAAAGCTTTTTCCTGCCGCAAAATGCCTATGGACCCTCCTCCTACGACATAAGGAATTATTTCAGCTGGAGCTCGCTGTATACTCTTCCCTTTGGCCGTGGCCAGCGTTGGTTGCAAACCGGGATTCTGTCTTACATTGCTGGTGGATGGAGGGCAAACTATCTGTTCCAGATTCACTCAGGCCAGCCCTACAACCTTACCGTGGGCGGTGATGTTGCCAACATCAGTGGGAGCAACGGTTCTATCACCGGCTACTCCCGTCCAAATGTGACAGGCAATCCCCTTCAGGGCAGTTGCGGTGCGACACCTATTGGCAAGCGGGGTTCAAACGGGTTCTGCGAATTCAATCCGGCCGTGTTCTCATCTCCCTCGGGCTCTTTCGGCAATATGGGAAAAATGGCTTATCAGGTGCCTTATTCCAACAACCTGGACTTCTCTCTCGTTAAAGAGACTCCGCTCTACGAGAACCTGAACCTGGAGATTCGCGCCGAGGCATTCAATGTCTACAACGTAATGATCATGGGGAATCCCGGTACAACGATCGGGAACTCATCCGCCGGCTTGGCCACAGGAATCTCGAACACGCCCCGAGAGCTGCAGTTGGGGGCAAAACTGGTTTTCTAGCCTATGCAAGAGATTATTCCTACCGGCCTGGGACTGACCAATGGATCAAGTCTTTCGACCTGGCCAGTCCTAACTGGTTCCAGCCGCGCCGCGCATAGGTGTGGCCTTCAGTGCGTCCGCCATAGATCAAGTAGTAATAGCCATCGTATTTCCGCCAGTCGTAGAGTGCCGAAGCGTTGGCAACGTTATCTGTGTTGAATCTCTCGATAGGTATTTTGAGCGTATAGCCCTGTGTCCATCTAAGCCAGTGCGAGCCGGGATCGAGCATATAGAGATAAGGGGCTTGAGGGACGTAGTCGGTGGTCAGCAGGTACCACTTGTCGTTCGCATGCACAAACTCATAGTTCTCGTGGATCAGGCCATTGTCTTGGCCATCTGCCATCAGCAGGGCTGGAAGTCCGTCTCTGACAAACTTGTAAGGTCCGTCAAGCGATTTCGCGAAAGCCATTCTAGGCCGCTTCGGAATTCCCGAGGTTTGTTCTTTGTAGATCAGATAGTAGCCGCCATCCGTAAGGGCGAGAGCAGCGTCGATCGCATGCTGGTCGGCGCCGGCGCCGGTCAGGTTGAGCGCGAGTGTGCGGCGGTGCGACCAGTGGACCAGGTCATCCGAGGTCATGTAGAAGAGCTGATTCGGCTTGCCCGGTTTGTCTCCCCATGAGTTGAAGGTCATGACGTACTGCTTGCCCAGCCGCTGCACGTCGGGCGAGCACATGCCTATCCATCCTGCTTCTTCTCCGTCGAAATCAAAGATCGGCTGCGAAAAGTGCTTGAAATCCTGGGTACTGACTTCGACCACATGCGACCGCACCTGCCCTCTCTCCGGATAGAAAGCCGAAAAGAAAACATAGAAAGTACCGCGGCGGTAGGCCATCGCGGCATCTTTGATCGACCAGTTCGGATAAGACAGGAAGGGGTTCTTCAAGTTCCGCCAATCAATGAACGATTTCTCTTGTGCGAGTGCGGCGGTCCCACCAATAGCGGCAACAAGCAGTAGTGCGAGCACTGACGCAAAACGGCGCATTCTGTCTCCTTCCAGCGGCCAGTATATTGAGCGGCTCCAGGGAGTGTCTTTGCGAGAAGCTGGTGAAGCCTTGTCCAAAACGGAAATGCGGAAACAAACTCTCCTGGCCGGAGTTTGGCCTGGAATGCAACGTTGAATGGTTCGCGGCAGATCGAATTTGCGCTGAAGGCATATTTCTGACAGCCTGCGGGAGGAATTGTTATCTTGAGCGAAGCGGAGATCTCGCAGTTTCCCACATCTGGCGCAAAAAGCGCGCCAGATATGGGGCACCCTCGATGCCTGGTGGTTTAAGTGGATTAGGGCCCCATCCTTGCGCAGCAAGGGTGGCCTGATGTGGAAAACCGCGGATCTCTCCACTTCGCTTCGCTTCGGTCGAGATGACAAATAAGGTGCAAAGGCTGGGTGCCCCAGGTCCCGATTCTGGGACCTGGGATTCCATAAATCTCGATGGACAGCATCGTGATCACGGTAGATTTGCAAACTCGGGGATTCAGTGTCGGGCCGCCTCACCTTCCTTGGAGGGAGCCGTACAGATTTCCAGCGACGCGCCAGGGTCTCTCGGATTGTCATCCGGGACCGTCCAGTTTGTGTTCACAAAGCGCGGATCGATGTTGACATCCTTGCAGATGCCAGCCTGATATTTACGGCGCCATCCTCCCGGCGTTTCGCCACTGGTTTCATGAAAGGCACGGGCAAAGTGGTGCACGGTCTTGAAGCCTACTTTGGCTGCAATTTCCTTGAAAGAATAGCCCGAATATTCGATAAGTTCCTGCGCCTTCTGGATGCGGTACTGAAGAAGATAGCGGCGAGGCGAAACCCCGAGCGCATCTTTAAAATGCTGTCGGACGTGCCGCTCGGAGCGGCCGACAACTCGCGCGACCTCGAGCAGGTTGCAGTCTTCGGCATGATGCTCGCGGATGAAATGCGCCGCTTGCCGGACGATCCAATCCCCTGAAAGCTCGTGTTCGACCGGCTCTTTGGGTCTGGCCTCTTCTTGGATGTTGTCACGCCGCAGATAGAGAATCAGGAGTTCAGCCAGGCAGAGATTGCACAGTTCGCGATAGAGATGTCCTCTACGCTCGCCTTCGTGGCGGATGCGTTCGAATAGATCCGCAATTCCCGATTCATTCTGTTCGAGAATGTCGCTCGCGCATAGCAGCAACTTACGCAGCCAGGGGTCCTTTACGGAGAACTTTATATCCAGCGTTTTTACCAGTGAGGAGGGATTCAGGCCATGAACGCAGCGAGGTTTGATGAGCAGCAGAGAGTTGGGCCTGATGCGGTACTCACACTCTCCCAGAGAAACGCAGCCAGCGCCGGAGACAAAATAAATCATCTGAAAGTATTCGTGCTTATGCGGCGCCAGCCTCCAATGGGGTTGATAGTCGTAGCGTGCGGTCCACAATACTTCCACTGACGATGTCAACACGGCATCACCTTGGCTCGAAATTATACTCGACGATTTAGAACGTGAGAAAGCAGCAGTATGTGGGGATCGCTTTTGAGCAGTTTTTCTCCGGCGTTTCCGTCTGGGATAACTCTTTACCAGTTTTGCGCAAAGACATCTCCAGGAGACGCTCCATATACTGGATCGCGGCGGTGCCGATGACCACTCGAATGACCCAAGCGCCATTGAAATTGGTGAATGCAGGCCACTCAAATACGCAGCGAGTCGCAATTCTCGACCAGCCCCGGCAGCTATCTCTCGGCTATGCCGAGATCCCTGAGCCGGCGGATGGCGAAGTGCGAGTGAAGGTGAAATGGGTCGGAGTGTGCGGCTCTGACGTGGAGGCCTATCGCGGAACACGGCGGCCGGAGTTTGTCAGCTTTCCCGCGCGCCTCGGCCATGAGGTCGCCGGGGTGATCGACAAGCTGGGTCCCAATGTTGAGGGGCTGCAACCTGGAGATCAGGTGACGTGCCGCTACGTGTGGGGGGCGTTTGCCGAATATATCGTGTGCCGTCCTTTTAACGTGAAGGTAGTGCCATCATGGTTTCCCCTGCTCGACGCCAGCCTGATCGAAATTCTGCCGGGTGTGCTTCATACGGTGGAGATCGGCCGGATCGATCAGAGGACCACGGTTGTGATCATGGGACAGGGAGTGAGCGGCCTGGTGCTGACGCAGGTGGTTCGGCTGCACAGTCCGAAGGCCCTGGTTGTAACTGACCTGAACGATCGAAACCTGGTGCTGGCAAAAAAATATGGAGCCACGCACACCTACAAGATCCCCACGCCGGAGACGCCTACATGGGAGATTGTAGGATCGGATTTTCCCGACGGATTCGACGTGGTGATCCCATGTTTGCTGGAGGGCGATGGCATGGTGGATGCAATTGAATGCGCAGCCTTTGCCGGGAGGGTTGCGATGTATGGATGCATTGGCGTCTGCAATACTCCTATTGATTTCCTGAAAGTTCACCGCAAGCGCATCGATATCTTCTCCACCGAACCAAAGCGCGATATCGATATGCGGCGCTTCTACGACGAGGGCGTCCGGCTTGTCCTGGAAGGCCTGGTCAATACCTCTGAGATCGTGACCCACCGGATCCCGTTGAGCCGTATTGCGGATGCATTCGCGCTTCGCGACGATTGGCGCAACGACGCAATCCACGTGTTGGTCGATTGTGAAGCTTAGACCATTGGACGGGAGGAGAGACAGAATGCGCCGGTTCAAAGCAATACTGACACTGTTTCTTATCCTGTTCGGCGCGCGGCTCGCCATCGCGGCAGCTAAGCCATTTATCGACTGGAAGAGTTTATCCAACCCAGTCTTGTCTTATCCGAACTGGTCGATTAAAGACGCCGCGATGGCGTACCGTGATAGAACCTTCTATATTTTCTTCTCCGCTTTCTACCCGGAGAGAGGTCAAGTGCGGTCGCATGTGGTCGAAGTGAGCACGCGCGACTTCAAGCATTATTCACAGCCGATCTTCAACTTCGATGGGGAAGAAGATGGATGGATTGGCATGTGCTCGCCGGATGTGCAACGGTTGGGTAACCAGTACGTCATGACATTTAACTCCTGGGGAGACAAGCCGGGGAAGCCGAACGAGCTCTTCTACATGACTTCGGATGATTTGCTTCATTGGTCGCGCCGGCGAACGCTGGCGCTCAACCTGACCGGGGCCAATCGGGTGATCGATGCGGCTCTCGCGGAGTCGAACGGCGGCTATTATCTGATCTGGAAAGAGGGGCGGCAGGGCCGGATGAAGCCCCGGCTGGCGTTTGCCCCCTCGCTCGCCGGACCGTTCCAATACGTTGGAGACGGATTTCCGGCTCTGCTGATGGCGGATGGTAAAGATAACGGCCTGACGCATGAAAATTACGAGTTCGTCCACACCAACGATAACTGGTATCTGTTGACCACCGACTACAATCCGGAAGGTCCCTATCTCTATAAGCTCCAACCAGGCTCGCGATGGCTCAAGTGGACTGAAGGCCGCAGGCTGGATACACCCACAGAGAAATTCAATACAGATAACCGCGACAATGCCGCCGCGCTTTACGACTGGCAGCAATACGATGGCTACTACTATCTGATCTATGCCGGACGCACGGAAGGAAAAACCTATGCGCGGCGCGGCTGGAACCGGTTAGGGTTAGCCAGGTCGAAGGATCTGGTTCGCTGGTCAGCTCCGGGCCAGATGCAATGAGCCGGATATAACATGGTGCCGCCGGGGCCGAGCGGATTGAAGCGCCGCGGAATACCGGGCCTGCGTTGGTGGATCGCTGGTCTGCTCTTTCTGGCCACCCTGATCAGTTATATCGATCGGCTGACGCTCTCCATCCTCGCGCCCACCATTTGCGACGATCTGCATCTATCCAACCTTCAGTATGCCAGCATCAGCGTCTGGTTCCTTCTGGCATATTCTTTCGGTCAAACAGCCTTCGGCAAGCTGCAGGATCGCATCGGGACCAAGATCGGTCTCTCCATCGCGATGGTGATATGGTCGATCGCTGAAACTGCCCAGGCGGCTACCAGGGGTCTGTTCAGCCTATGTGCTTTCCGGTTTGTCTTGGGGCTTGGAGAAGGCGGCCATTGGCCGGCTGCGATCAAAGGGATCGCCGAATGGTTTCCTATTCGAGAGCGCGCCTTTGGCATCGGAATCGTGAACACCGGCGCCACACTTGGGTCGGCGCTGGCGCCGCCGCTGATCGTCTGGTTAGAGCTGAGCTTTGGTTGGCGCACGACATTTGTTGCTACTGGGGTTCTCGGATTTGCGTGGTTGATTGTGTGGAGCTGGTGCTATCAGCCTCCGCATCGGCACCCTTGGATTCGCCCTGCTGAACTGGAATTGATTCAAACGGGAACAACTCGATCTTCGCAAGCGGCACCCGCCCCAACGTGGCATGCTCTGCTTAAGAATCGGCAGGTACAGGGAATCGTCCTCTCCCGTTTTTTGGGTGATCCCGTCTGGTGGCTCTATCTGGTCTGGCTGCCGCTCTATCTTTCCCGGGCGCGCGGCTTGAGTCTGAAGACGATTGGAATTACGGCCTGGATTCCTTTTCTCTGCGCCGACGCCGGCGCTCTGGCCGGAGGATGGTTTTCCGGATGGTTGATTAAGCGTGGTTGGAGAGCAAGCCGGGCTCGCGGAGCCGCGATTGTCTTCGCGGCCGTGTTGGCCCCCGTGGGAATGCTCGTAGGCGGAGCCAAGTCGGAAACCGAGGCAATCGCTCTCATCAGCGTTGTTCTTTTCGCTTTTCAGTTCTGGGTAAATAACGTACAGACGCTCACCAGCGATTTTTTCCCGAATGAACTGGTCGCCTCCATTTCCGGCCTCGCCGGAACCGGCGCAGGCATTGGAGCGATGATATTCACCTTCTCCACCGGATGGATCGTGGACCACTTTGGATATACCCCGGTGTTGGTTTTGTCAGGCTTGCTTGTACCGCTAGCGACTGCGACCCTGATTTGGCTCGCCAGAGACGCCATTCCCGCGTTTGCTGCGCAAAGCAATCGGAGCTGAAGCCTTACCCAAGGTCCGATTCTGGGATCTGGGATTCCACAGATCTCGGCGGAGAGTCCCGTGATCGCGTCCGCCGTATAAAGGATTACCTCGATTTGAGAGAAAAACCAGGCTATATGTGTGAGTGGTCCTTTCCTCGCAATGGAATAAATGCACGTAAGCGGCCTTCGCGTAACAACAGTCCAAGCCAAACGAGAAAAGCAAAAATGATCGGGAAGATCGTATTAAATACCGCGCTGCCCACGCGCACATTGGCGGCGGTTGCACCGCCGAGATAGCCGGTCAGCAAGATGGCGCCCAAGACGGAGGTCCGCGGAATCACATAAAGCGCTGTGCAGATTAGCAGGGCGGCTCCAATTCCGGCGATAGTGCTTTCAGGAAATCCAATTCGAACCGTGGCCTCGATCACCTGCCGCACCTTCATGACCTTCGTTATGCCATCGAAAACCATGAACAAAACAACAAGAGCGCTTATAATCTTTCCTGCCCAAAAGCTGCCATTCGAGACAGAAGCCGATTCAATGGCCGATTGCATGCGGATTCCTCCCTATGTCACTGTGTTAGCTCACTTGATATTCAGGCCCGTGGGTAGAGGCCAAGAATTCTCCAAGGCGGTCGAGCTGTTGGTTCCAGCCCATCGACGCACTGCGCGTAGCGTCGGACTCGAACGAGTACACCTGGCGCACGGTAACTTCCGTTTTTCCGTCGCAGTCGGCGAACGCTACTTCGGTCCACACTCGCTGTTCGGGCGATGCATGGATCGAACCGTCAAAGACTAGCCGCTCCGGCTCGACGGCCTCAACGTACACACCGTCGAATGGATATTCGTTTCCATCCGGCCCGCGCATAGCGTAGCGCCAAACGCCACCGGGCCTCACGTCCATCTCGCGAATGCTGGTCGTGAATCCGTGCGGACCCCACCATTGCGCTAAATGTCTCGGATCGGTCCAAGCCTTGAAGACAAGTTTGCGAGGTGCATCGAATCTGTGCGTAAGTACCAACTCCGTCTTTGTGGCAAAAGGAGCCCCGGTCATGATGTCACTCCCTCGCGGCGAGGATTCGCCACATTTCAAAGATTTGCTCAGCTCAGTTACGGGTCTTTCCCCTAATGTCAGCCCGACGGGAATCGTGAGGCGTGTTGGGCCTGCGAGGCCCGTGAACGTTGCGCTGGGTGTTCAGGGGTTATCCGTATTTAACCTATGGGTAAAATACAGCGGCCTTCTAGGCGGCGTCAAGTTTTTTTGGTTTACCCTTCTCTGTTACGAGGAAACCTCTCCGCCGCATCCTCTCACCTCGGTTCCCAAAGCACGTCTCCAGCAGGTATTCCAACAAAGAGCATCTGCACCGTACTGCAAGAACAGAAGAGATTCTAATTTCCAGGCCGGACGGAAGCTGACGGGATTGTTGCGGGATTTTTGACGGGGACTGCGGGCCGCGAAAGGGAATGAAAATGGGTTGAGAAAGCCTGGGTTAGCAGTTACACCTGATTTGTCATCTCGACCGGAGCGAAGCGGAGTGGAGAGATCTGCGGTTTCCCACATCTGGCGCAAAGAGCGCGCCAGATATGGGGCACCCGAGATCTGCTTGAAATATGGATCTAAAACCGCATATCTCTTCACTTACTGCGGAGAAGGATCCGGCGGCGAATCGGCTTGCCGGCGGGAGCGCTCAATCGTGAAGGAGAAGGTGCTCCCCTGGCCCGGACTGCTCCGCGCCCAGATACGGCCGCCGTGTTGCTGGATAATGCCGCGGCAGATTGCCAGGCCGAGGCCGGCGCCGCCGATGGAGCGGGAATCGGAGGCATCCGCCTGGTGAAACCGCTCGAAGATAACATCGAGATTTTCGGGTGAAATTCCGCAACCCTGGTCCTGCACGGTGAAAGTAACTTCGGTTTCGCTGGTTACCGCTGCTCCCAGCCGGATCTCGCCACCCTCCTCAGAGAACTTGACTGCATTCTGGATAAGGCCGCGCAGGGTTTGCAGAATGCGCTCTCCGTCAACCCAAACGTCGGCGGACTGAGCGTCGACGCGGAAGGTGAGGCCGGCGCGGGAAGCGCCCCCTTGCTCAAGCTCAGTCGCCCGGCGCAACAGTTCGATGGTGTTCCGATCGCTCCGGTTCAGCGGCAGACTGCCGCTGCCAATCCGCTCGAAGTCGACAATGTCATTCACCAGGCGAACCAGCCGGTCGCAGTTGCTCACGGCGATGTCGAGCATTTGCGGAACTCTTTCCGGACGGCTCTGCATAGCGCCGCCAGCGAGCAGTCCCAGCGCCGCGCGCAGGGAGGTGAGCGGGGTGCGCAGTTCATGGCTTACGGTGGAAATAAATTCGTCCTTCATTCGTTCCAGGCGCCGCCGCTCGGTCACATCTTGAAAGGCCACAACTGTGCCCTTGATGCGGCCTGCGTACTCCAGTGGACAGACGACGTACTCGACCGGAAACCAGGTGCCGTCTTTGCGCCAAAAGATATCGTCGTTGACGGCTAACGGTGTTTCATGGGCGAGGCTGCCGAAGATAGGGCACTCCTCGACCGAGTAATGCGAGCCATCGGGGTGGGAGTGGTGCACCAGCGCGTGCAGATTCTTGCCGCGCATCTCCTCCGGGGCGTAGCCAAAGATTTTGGCGGCGCTGCGATTTACAAAACTAAGCCGCCCATCCATATCCACGCCGCAGATGCCGTCGCCAACCGACTCCAGAATAGATTCGTGCTGGCGCATCAGCCCGTGCAACTCCTCCTGCGCCTGCGTCTGCTCGGTAATATCGATGCCGTGACTAAGCACGAACGGGGCTGCTCCGGGCAATTGCAATACCTTGTTGCGGTAGGCGACGATGGCGATGCCGCCATCCCGTTTCCTAAGGTAGAAAAATCCCTGATGTTCGGAGCTCTGCCGCATCTCGCGGAGATATTCGTCATAGTCGGTCAGGTGCTCTTCATCGATGTAGCGGCGCAAAGGCTCGCCAATCATCTCCTCCGGGCGGTAGCCGAGGATGGCCCCCGCGTGAGGATTAATGGACAGCAGAACGCCATCCAGGCTGTGCGTGCACACGACGCCCAGACTGCCCTCCACCAGTTGGCGGTAGCGGGTCTCGCTGGTCCGCAGTGCGTCTTCCGCTTCCCGCTGGCGAGTGACATCCACTCCGGTCATGATGATGAAGCTGACTACCCCCTGGGAGTTGGCGAGAGAGGTTGTTGTCCAGGAGATCCGGCGCAAGCGCCCCTGCCTGGAGCGCCAGTTGATTTCCAGGTTTTCATCCAGCTTGCCGGAACGCGCCCGCTCAAAGGCCATAATGCTGCGCTGGCGGTCCTCCAGCGGGAACAACTCCGCCGGCAATGTGCGTCCTGCCAGTTCGGCAAAGGTGTAGCCGGAGATGTTTTCGCTGGCCCGGTTGAAGCGCACGATACGCCCGGCCGTATCAAGCACCAGAACCAGGGCGCTGATCGTGTCCAGCACGGTAGAGACAAAGTTTCGCTCAATGGTCAGGGCCTGCTCCACCCGCTGCCGCGACCTGAGAACGCGTTCCTGCTGGCTGTTCTTGGTGTAGAGATCCAGGCGCGTCACCACCAGACGAGCAAGAATCTGCAGATTCTCTAAAATGTCGCGCCTGAAGGCATGCGGCTCAGACGAGCCGACGGCCAGAGTGCCCACCACCGCTCCGGAGGAAGTGAGCAGCGGAGCCGCCGCATACGAGCGGGCGTAAACATCGCGCGCGAGTTCAAATCCGTGACCCTGGAAGCGGCGATCCGCGGCGGTGTCCGCGATCAGCGCCGGCCGCGAATCGAGGACGACAAATTGGCATGCCGACTTGGTGCGCGGTATTTGCCGGTTGGAGAATCCCACGCAGGACTTAAACCACACGCGCGACCAATCGACAAAGCCGACGTAGGCGTATCGCGCGCCGCAGATGGAAGCGGCTAGGCGAGTGATCTCATCGAATGCAGGATCGGGAAGGGTATCGAGAATCTCGTATTCGAGCAGAGCCTTCACACGCTCCGCTTCGTCCCGGTGCATCACTGTGGCGGTAGTTGACATTTTCGTTCTCTCCCGAAAAGGGTGCGCCCGGATAGATGGAACAAGCTGAAGGGATATCTTCAGCCACGAAGATGCAATTGAGGGGAAGCACCGCACACGGGGGTCAGAGCGGTAGATACATCCTAACCTGAGATTCATCTCAAGTTGTCAAGGAACTAGCTCATGGAAGCCGACAACAGTCACCTGAATTTGCAGGCTCGTTGTTACTAGCGTCCAGTTCAACTTTCCATGACCCATCGGTCTGCTTTTTCCAGACCGTGAAGTAACGTCCGCTCGTTACGATGGAGTTTCCGTTAGCATCCTTCGAATGTCCATCGTAACGTCCCCAGGTAAAACCCATATCCCCGGCCGAACTCATGCGGCCGCCGTCCGGCGTCCACGTGAGCTGGTACTGCTTGGGCGACCAGGTGGCATCTTTCTGGATCGCGGAGAGGCCGATCGCAGCAGCTTTGCCATTGGCCAATGTGACTGCATCATCGGCGAAGAACGAGGCAAAGGCGGGGCCGCCACCCGCCGCCGTGGCCTTAGCGAATTTCGCTTCGAGATCAAAGAGAAATGCAGTCCCGGGCGAGAGTGAGGGGTCGCTGAGGGCGCTAGCCGGGGGAGGCTGGTTCGGGTTCAAAGGGAGTTGCGCGTTAGCGTAGGGAAAGGAAAGGCAGCAGAGAACGGGGAGCAGCGAGAACAAATATCGTGATCTCACGGAAGGAAATCCTCTAAGAAATGCTAAAACAATTCTCCCGAATTGAAAGGCTTTTCGCTTCTGGTGCGGATACCCTTCACTCCGCTTCAATCAGTTGTGGCCTCCCACCCTTGCTACCCGCCTCAGTAAGCTCCACTTGCCGGGGACCCCGGTTGCGCAAGGATGGGGCACCCTAAATCTGCTTGCCGTATGGATACAAAAGCACCACGAATCGAGGGTGCCCCAGATCTGGAGCGCTTTTGCGCCAGATGTGTGAAATCGCGGATCTCTCCTCTGCGCTTCCCACCCCAGCAAGCTTCGCTTGCCGGGGACCCCGGCTTCGCTGCGGTCGAGATGACAAATTTAGGTGTAACTGCCAACCAAGCCTTCCTAAACCCAATTTTCTTCCCACCGGGCGGGGCCACGAGCCCATAAGCACTCTGTACCCGAAATGGAAAGACTCCCCCGGGGCGGCTCCGGTTACGCCTCCAGGTCTTTTGGCAGGCGCGCACTTGCTATACTAAGAATTCAAAGGGTAAGACCTCAAATTCACCCGCAGGCCCCACATGGGGTCTTTTTTGATGGGGAAGACGTCAGAGGGAGCCTGAATGGCTCAGGAGACTGCTCTCAGGGGCGTGCGACGAGACAACATGGGGAATTTACTCGACACCATCGACTCGCCGGCGGATATCAAGCAGTTGACCGTCCGGCAATTGGAATCTCTTGCGCAGGAAATTCGCGAGCACTTGATTCTAGTTCTGGCGAAAACCGGCGGCCATCTCGGGCCGAATCTCGGAGTCGTAGAACTCACGCTGGCGATGCACTACGTCTTTGATACGCCCGCGGACAAGTTTGTCTTTGATGTGAGTCACCAGACCTATGTCCACAAGCTTCTTACCGGCCGCCGCCAGCGCATCGCCACCATGCGGCAGCCTGGGGGCCTGAATGGCTTCATGCTGCGCAGCGAAAGCGAACATGATTGCTACGGAGCCGGCCATGCCGGGACAGCTCTCTCTGCTGCTTTGGGCATGGCAGTGGCTCGCGACCTGGCCAGCGCTCAGAATCACGTCCTGGCCTTTGCCGGCGACGCGGCATTTACCAACGGCATCAGCTTTGAGGCGCTGAACAATATCGCGGAGCAGACCAAGCGCTTCATCGTGGTTCTGAATGACAATGAGTGGTCGATCGATCGCAATGTCGGCGCCATTGCCAACTACCTCCACAAAATTGTCACCAACGAGCGCTACGCCAACCTGCACGACACCGCGGCGCGCCTGCTCGAAAAGCTGGGAGGCAAGACCGCCCGGCAGATGGTGCGCAAGGCGGAGGAAGCCGCCAAGGGGTTGCTGTGGCCATCCATGCTCTTTGAGGAATTCGGGCTCACCTACTACGGTCCCCTGGACGGCCACAATGTCGGGCTGCTGATCGAGACATTCCAGTTTTTGAAGGCCCAGGAGCGGCCGGTTTTGCTGCATGCGATCACCCAGAAGGGGCGCGGTTTTCAGCCTGCTCTGGAGAAGCAGAAGAAATTTCACGGGCTGGGACCATATGATCCTGAAACCGGGGAGACCAAGCCGGTAGGGCAGCGCACCTACTCCGAGGTCTTCGCCGAGACGCTGGTCAAGTTGGCCGATGAAAACCCTAAGCTGGTGGCAATTACCGCCGCCATGCCCAACGGAACCGCGCTCGACCTCTTCCGCCCCCACCATCCAACCAAGTATTTTGATGTCGGCATTGCCGAGGAGCATGGCGTCATCTTTGCCGCCGGGCTTGCATCCGTCGGATTCAAGCCCTTCTGCGCCATCTATTCGACTTTCTTGCAGCGCGCATTCGATCCCATCGTGCACGACGTCTGCCTGCAAAATCTGCCCGTAGTCTTCTGCATGGACCGCGGCGGACTCTCCGGTGATGACGGTCCCACGCACCACGGACTGTTTGACATCAGTTATCTGCGCGGTCTTCCGAATATCATTCAAATGGCGCCTAAGGATGAGGATGAGCTGGCCGACATGCTCTACACCGCCATGCTTCACGAGGGACCCAGCGCAATTCGCTATCCCCGGGGCATCGGACCTGGAGCCACGCTGAAGCCGCACCCCGCGGCCTTGACCATAGGCAAGGCGGAGATCATTGAGGATGGCGATGACATTGCGATTCTAGGCCTGGGCGTATTGCTCCCCATGGCCCGGGAACTGGCTTTGAATCTGAAGGCGCAGGGCTTCTCCGCGGCGGTTATCAACCCGCGCTTCGTTAAGCCGCTCGACCGCGATCTGCTGGCCGACTATGCGCGCCGTGTCGGCGTCATCGTCACCCTGGAAGATCATGTTCTGATGGGCGGTTTCGGCAGCGCGGTGCTTGAGGCTCTCAGCGAGATGCAACTGGATGTGCCGGTGGTGCGCATCGGGTGGCCGGACCGGTTTATCGAGCACGGCAAGCCGGATCAGTTGCGCGCCAAATATGGAATTAGCGTGGAGTCCGCCTTGGAAAAGTTGGCCCCTTACCTGCAGCAGCGCGACCGCCGGCGTCTCATCGCACGCTAGGAATTTTCTCCCACTTTATGAATGACTTATAGCTTTGACGAAAGCTTCTCACCCAAACCGCAATCAATGGCTTATCGCAATAGGCGTGCTCAAACTATTGAAGGCGGTGCTATTCGTTTCCATGGGTTTTGGCGTTATCAAGCTGGTGCACAAGGATATTGGCGATCTCCTTCTGCGAGTCACAACCGCGCTGAGGTTCGATCCGGAAAATCGCGCGGTGAACATTCTGTTGGAGAGGGTGGCCTTGCTGAGTCCTCAACAGCTTAGGGAGATCAGTTTCGCTCTCTTTCTCTACGCAGGCCTGGACGTCATCGAGGGCGTGGGCCTGGTGCTCGAAAAGGTCTGGGCGGAATATTTCACCCTCTTCCTGACCACCTCGTTCCTGCCCTGGGAGTTCTATGAGATCATCCGTCACATTACGATGTTCAAAGTTTTGCTCACTCTGCTCAATGTTGCCGTCGTCATCTATTTAGCTTTCGTGGTGAAGGAGCGGGTCAGGGGCCGTCAAGAGCCTGCTGGGAGGGTAACTAAATGAGTCACCTCCGATAGAAATTGCACAAGTCCTTGGGCTAATCGTTCTAACACTAAAGTAATATTCGAGTGAATGAATGCCTCCACTCAGTGCCCGGGCCCTTGCATTTCCGCCATAGGCGTATCCCGGACCGGGCAGGAAAACCTGCCCTGAGACGGAACCAACAAGCGGAGAAATGCTACTGAAATCCGAGTCCTAGCTCGATTTGAGGGCTCTGACAAGTAGGCGCAGCCCACCGGAACCAACTTCCTTAACACTACATGTGGGGAAGACGACGTCTTCGTGTCCCATATGTTGGGCTTTCCGCGCAAAATCCCATAAAGTTATTTTCCCCAAGCAATTAGTCCTTTGACAGACCCTTCCAGTCCGTTAAGATTGTGGAGAATTTTGGTCAAAAGTGGACCAAAACTCTGATTTAGCAGTGAGAAACAGGCAGTATGGGCCAGAAAGGGGAAAAGCACGATGAGAGCCAGATTCGAATGCACCGCCATTTCACTGGTTTACGGCGCGGCGATGTTGACCCTGTTGCGCTGTTTATTTCCGAACTAGGCGAGCGGAAGGGAGACTCTGACTCGAAGGGCTGGCTTTAACCCCGGATCCCCAGATCCAAAACTCAACAGGCAACAAGCAGGAAACAGATAAAACAATGTTCCGCGGCAACCACCCAACTCGCGTAGACGACAAGGGTCGGCTCAAGATGCCGGCGGAATTCAAGCGTCTGATCGATGAGAAGTACAACATGCAGTTCTTCATCACCAGCCGGGATGGAAAGGATGCGGAAGTTTATCCGTTGCCGGAATGGGAAAAGATCGAGGAGAAGCTGGCCGGAATTTCCAGCTTCAACCCGGCCAAGAAGAAGTTCATGGACCAGGTCAACTATTACGGCCAAACGGCGGAGATGGATGCTCAGGGACGGCTGCTGCTGCCGCAGATCCTGCGGGAAAAGGCAAATCTGATCGCGGGAGACGTAACCGTGGTAGGGGAATTGACGTTCTTGCGAGTTTCAAACAGAGCAGCTTACGAGCAGCGGGTGGATAGCAATCCGTTGACCGTAGAGGATGCGAAGGAGCTGGAAGGCCTCGGCTTATAGCCGATTCGATCCAGACCCCCGAGGGGGAGCACATGAAGCGCGATAACCAGCGGCATGTGCCGGTTCTTTTACAAGATGCGATCCGATATTTGAATGTGCGTCCGGGCGGCACGTATGTAGACGCCACCCTCGGACTGGCGGGTCACGCGGAGGCAATCGCCCGCAAACTGGGCGGCCGGGGACGGCTGATCGCCTTCGACCGCGATCCCGAAGCGCTCGAACTTGCTCGCGTGCGCTTGGATGAGCTGGCTGAGGAATTGGGCGGCGAAATGCCTGACGTCGAGATCCACGGAGAAGCATTTTCCGCTCTGGGCGAAAGGGTTGGCGAAGCAAGCCTGGACGGCTTGCTCGCGGACTTCGGCATGAGCTCGCTGCAGTTGGACGAGGCGCGCAGAGGATTTAGTTTTCAGGCAGATGGGCCTCTTGATATGCGGGCTGACCCGCGCGGAGGCATAACTGCCGAACAAGTGGTAAACCAGGCTGACGAAAAAGATCTCGCCAACCTGATTTACGAATTCGGAGACGAGAGGAGATCGCGGAGATTTGCCAGAGCCATTGTCAGGGCGCGGCCGATCAAGACGACGGCGCAATTGGCCCGAGTCATTTCGGCTGCCGCCCCGGCAATGAAATCGGAGCGAATCCGCCATCCTATTCACCCGGCGACCAGGGTGTTTCAGGCTCTCCGAATTTATGTCAATGCTGAACTGGACGAAATAAGCGCGTTATTGGCGGCATCGGTCAAGGTGTTGAAACCAGGAGGCAGGCTGGTGGTCATCAGCTTCCACTCTTTGGAAGACCGGCTGGCTAAAGATGCGCTGCGCGAGGGCGCCCGCACGGGAGTCTTCGAGGTGCTCACGCGGAAGCCGGTGGTGGCCGGTGAAGAGGAGACGGATCGCAATCCGCGGTCGCGCAGCGCGAAGTTGCGGGCGGCGGAGAGAACGGCAAAACAGATTTGATCAGGCAAGAGAAACAGAATCGCACGGCAGAAGGGAATTACCATGGCGACACAAATACTTGCGGCGCAGACAATGCGGCTGGCATTCGATAGAAATGCCGGGCAGATCGCGGAGCGCAACCTCTCTTTGCTGGCGGCGCAGCAGCGCGCGAGGCGGGGCCCGACCCCGGAAGCTTTCTTCACCAAGCATCTGGACAACACGCGCCTGGTAAAGACGGATGATCCGGTCCGCGTCCGGGAGATGCGCATCTTTACCCTCGCCATGTCTGTCCTTTTTCTCTTCCTGATGGTCTATGGATGGCAGCATTTCAGCGCCATCGAATACGGATACCATGTGGAGGCTGCGAAGCATCAGAAAGAGCTTCTCGAAGAGCAGAACCGGCAGCTACGGCTCACCGAGGCCCAGCTCTGCGATCCAGGGCGGATAGACCGGATGGCGCGCAAGCTGGGACTGAATTCACCGCAGCCCGGCCAGGTGGTTCGTCCCGATCCCATCTTCGACAGAGACGCGCCGGTGGTGGCCGAAGCATCGCCAAACCTCCCCAACTTGCGATAGAGGAAAGCTTCAGCGCTCCGGGATAGTTCGACAGGCTGCCGAAAAACTCAGGAACTATGGTAAAGTGTTTGCGGTGAAATGAGTCCCGCAGGGACGGCCTGAAAATAGCCCAGCACGTCAGTGCCGGGTTTGTGGGAGGTAACAGGATCCAGTCCCGTAAGGACGACTGAAATATGTCATCTAGTTAGGTATCTCGGATGCGCGTGATGTTTGCAAAGGAACATGATTCAGCCGTCCCTACGGGACTTCATCCTATTGCCGAAACTTTCCCCAGCACTGGCGTGCTGGGCTATTTTCAGGCCGTCCCTGCGGGACTTGGCAACTGATCTTCTTGCGATTCCAGCTTTTTCCGCAGCATGTAAAGCCCAAGGTCGAACGCTTTTTCGCTGGGCCAAGGTCCAGCTCCCCCCTGCTCAGGCAGGGGCTTCCATCGGATTTAGGGTAGGCCACTTGAAGCAGCTATCGTTCTCTCCTCGTCAAGCGCATGCCGGTTCAGCCGCGGGCCGGCGGGAACCAATGACGACGGCCCGCGCCTCTGTTCCTGTTGCTCCGCGCCGCTTACGCTTCCTGCATATCGCATTTTTTTTCCTTTTCTGGGTCGCGGCGATCTGCTGCCGTCTGGTCTGGCTGCAGGTGGTGCGCCACCCTGATTTCGTCGAGCGCGCGGCCAGGCAGCAGCAGCGTACCTTTGAAGTTGCTCCGCGCCGCGGCGTTCTCTACGATCGGGACCTTCACCAGTTGGCGATGACGGTGCTGGCGGACTCGGTCTATGCGGTGCCATCAGAGATTGCCGAGAAGCAGGACCCGGATGCCCGCGCAAAATACCAGGCGGCAGCGGCCGCCCTGGCGAAGGTAGTGCATACCGATCCTACCGACAGGTTCACCTCTGCGGCGCAAATTGCGGCGCGCCTCAATGCTTCGAGAAACTTTGCCTGGGTCGCGCGAAAATTGGAGCCTGCGGAAATCGCAAAGGTGAAGGCGCTCAACATCAAGGGCATTTACTTTCAAAAGGAATTTAAGCGCTTTTACCCAAACAGCGTGCTGGCGGCGCAGGTGCTGGGCTACGTGGGTACGGACGATACCGGCTTGGGAGGCATGGAGCGTGGCTTCGATCATGACCTGCACGGCGTTCCAGGACGGATGCTTACCGCTCTTGATGCACGCCGTCATGTCATGGGAAGCGAGGAGCGCGATCCTGAGCCGGGCGAAAACCTGGTGCTGACGATCGATGAGAATATCCAATTCATCGCCGAACGCGCGCTCGATGAGGCGCTCGCACGCACCCATGCGCTCAATGGCACAGTAGTTGTTCAAGATCCGAATACGGGCCAGATTCTCGCGCTCGCTATCCGCCCCACCTTCAACCCCAATGACTTTCGCCATGCAACCACAGGCTTGCTGAGGGACCACGCGATCAGCGATGTGTACGAGCCGGGCTCAACCTTCAAACTGGTGACCTACTCGGCTGCGCTCGATCAGAAGGTCACTAACCCCAATGAGGTAATCGATTGCCAGGGCGGGAAGATCGAGCTGGCGGGAAGGATCATCCACGACGATCACTGGAACGGTCTGCTGACGACGACCCAGGCTTTGGAGGAGTCAAGCGATGTGGCTGCGGTAAAACTGTCGCTGCGCATGGGCTCCAATACCTTTTATAGATACATTCGCGATTATGGTTTTGGATCGCGCACGGGGATCGAATTACCGGCCGAGACGCGCGGCCTGCTCAGGCCGCCGCGCCGCTGGTCGGGATCGAGTATCGGCTCCATAGCCATCGGTCAGGAAGTTGCGGTGACTCCGATACAGCTCATCACCATGGCCTCGACAATAGCCAATGGCGGCGTCTATCTGCCTCCGCATATCGTGATGGAGCGTACGCGGGATACCCCGGCGGACGGCAAGCTCAAGCCGGCCGCGTTTCATCCCGGACACGATCTCCCCGATTCTCTGCCCGCCGGAGCTCACCGCGTGATCTCAACCATGACTGCCGCTGTGATGCGCAAGTTGATGGAGGATGTAGTGCTTCACGGCACAGGGACAACGGCCCAGTTGAACGGTTACTCCGCAGGCGGCAAAACCGGCACGGCGCAGAAGATCGATATCGCCACCCATCGCTATTCCAAGACAAATTACATTGCCTCCTTTGTTGGAATCGCGCCGGTGAATAGTCCCGCGATCGCCGTGGCGGTGGTGATCGACTCTCCGAGAGGCAGTCATTACGGCCGTGAAGTCTCTGCCCCTGTCTTCAAAGAAGTAGCGCAACAGGTGCTCGAGTATCTCGGAGTGCCTCACGATCAGCCACTGACGACACAAATGCAGACGGAAGTGGCAAAGGTGCAGCCGGAGAATGAGGCGCCTCCGGAGCAAACCGGGAATCTCGACGCCCTCTTTGACGCGGTCAACGATCTGCCGCCCGACGATCCGCTGCGGACCCAGGTGAACAACCAGCAGTTAGCGCCCTCCGCTGCCGGCGATCTTCAATCGGCGGCTGCAAATGGGCCGGAGGCGCAGCCAGCACCGAAAAGTCAGCCGCCCGCCGTGCAGGCGGAGAAGACGACAGTGGCCGCGCTGCCCACCAGCGCGAGCACGCTTCCAACTCCGGCGGCTCAGAGCCAGGCCTCGCCTCCGGCCGGTGTCGTCGTAGTCAATCCCCAGAACCGCATAGCGGTTCCGGTTTTTGTTGGAGAATCGGTGCGGCAGGCGGTAGAGTCCGCCGGTACGGCCGGCTTGAGCCTGCGCATCCTGGGCAGCGGCATGGCTAAAGAGCAGGTTCCGGCGCCGGGAACGATGGTGCCTTCAGGGACCGGAATTGTAGTCCGCTTCAGCCGCTAGAAGCCGCTCTTTTCTAAGCAACAAATTCTGGGTGCCCCATATGCCCCATATCTGACCCGTTCTTTTACGCGTTCTTTTGCGTCAGATGTGGGATACCACAAGCCTCTATAGAAGGTGTAGCATTCAACCCTGCTTTTGCAAGGATTGCCTGAAATCGGGGAGGGCAGAGTGGAGCTTGACGTTCTCTTGCGAGCGGTCGAGGTCGTCCGTCGTGTCGGACCGAGCCTCCCCATGTGCGGCGTCGAGTACGACTCCCGGCGGGTGGGGAAGGGGTCTCTGTTCGTTGCCATGCAGGGCGGCACAACCGACGGCAATTGCTATATTCCTCAGGCAGTAGCCCAGGGCGCAACCGCCATCCTTACCGACTCGCCTGCGGCATTTGAATCGGCTTCGCGCGGCTATCCGGAAATTACCTTGGCTCAGGTTCGGCATGGCCGGGCCGCTCTGGCGGCGGTGTCCGCTAATTTCTTTGCCCATCCCGAACGCGGCCTCAAGCTCAGCGGCGTAACCGGAACTAATGGCAAGACAACGACGGCGTTTTTGCTGGAGGCGATGCTGCGCCATCAGGGGCGGCGTACCGTCCTGATAGGCACGATCGAGTATCATGTCGCGGAGGAAGTCAGGCCTTCCCCCCATACCACGCCGGAGTCGCGCGATCTCTTCGAGCTGTTTCGTGAAGGCGTGGATGCAGGCGCGACCGAGGCCGTCATGGAAGTCTCCTCGCATGGGCTGGAGCAGGGGCGCGTCTTCGGCCTGAACTTCGATGTCGCCATCTTCACCAATCTCACCCGCGATCATCTTGACTACCACGGCGGCATGGAGGACTACTTCTCCGCCAAGCGGAAACTATTTGACGGCTCGCAAGGGCCAGCCCCGCGAGTCTCCATTTTCAACCAGGACGACGAGTATGGACGGCGGCTGATCGGTTCCTCGCGTTCCTCGGGGGCTGAAGCGGTCTTCACCTACGGAATAGACCAGGGGGATTTCCACGCCCTTGGCCTTAAGATGGAAGCCTCCGGCATGCGCTTCGCCATGGTGAGTCCCGCAGGAGAGATGGGTATTGAGACCGCCCTGACCGGACGGGTGAATGTCTACAATTTGCTTGCAGCCGGCGCGGCCGCCTTCGTCCGTGGCCTCACGCTGGATCAGATCGCCGAGGGCGCCGCTTCCTTGAGCAGCATCCCAGGCCGTTTTCAGAGCATCGCCTGCGGGCAGGACTTCGCGGTTATCGTCGACTACGCCCATACTGACGATGCGCTCAAGAACATACTTGCCGCGGCGCGGGATTTTGTGAAGCGGACCGATGGCCGGGTGATCACTTTGTTCGGCTGCGGGGGCGATCGCGACCGGACCAAGCGGCCATTGATGGGCCGGGCTGCGGGTATCGCGAGCGACCTGGTGGTGCTGACCTCCGACAATCCCAGGAGCGAGGACCCGGAGGCGATTCTCAACGATGTGCTCCCCGGGTTGCGGGGATCCCGGGCTGCGGTTCTGGTCGAGCCGGACCGCGAGCAAGCGATCCGCCTGGCCATTGCCGAGGCGCGCCAGGGAGATCTCGTCCTCCTGGCTGGTAAGGGGCATGAAAAAACGCAGATTCTGCGGGACCGGGTGGTACCTTTTGATGACGCGGCCATAGCCCGCGGCATTCTGGAAACCATGGCGAGGACCAAATGAAGCTCGAGCTGCGCGACATTGCGAGTTGGACCGGAGCCGGCCTGCGCGCCTGGAGTGGCGATTTGCCCGACCAGCCGGCCACCGGCTATTCGATCGACACTCGCACTCTGCAGCCGGGCGACCTGTTTTTCGCTATTCGCGGCGAGCGCTTCGACGCCCACGACTTTGTTCCCGCGGCTTTCGAGCGGGGCGCCCGCGCGGCGGTGATCGCCGCTAACAAAGCAACTCAATTTCTCGAAGTGGCGCGCAGCAACACTCTACTGTTGGTGGACGATCCGCTCGAAGCCTTGCAGATGCTGGCGGCCACGGTCCGGCGGCGATGGAACAAGCGCCTCATCGGCGTCACCGGCAGCGCCGGCAAGACCACCACCAAAGAAGCAGTGGCTGCGGTGCTGGGAGGACGATTTGCGGTGTTGAAATCCAAAGGCAACCTCAACAACGCCTTTGGATTGCCGCTACAACTACTGAAGCTGGAGCCGGAGCATGAGGTCGCCGTAATTGAATTGGGGATGTCCCATGCCGGCGAAATAGCCGCGCTAGCCCGCATCGCGAACCCCGACTGGGGAGTGGTCACCAACGTCGGCAACGCCCACGGAGAGAACTTTCCGGACGGAGTGGCCGGGGTTGCCCGCGCCAAGTACGAGCTGGTGCAGAGTCTGCCCGGACACGGCATCGCCTTCCTCAACTGCGATGACCCTTACGTCTCGCAATTCGGCCGTGGCTTTCGTGGACGGACGGTCTATTTCGGAAGCGGTCCCTGCGCCGATCCCCGCGTCGGCAAGGTCGAAGAGCTAGGCTCGGAAGGCATGTGCTTCGAGGTTACCGCGGGTCGAGGGCGGGCGGCGGTGAGCACGACTCTTCTGGGCCGGCACAATATCGCCAATGCCATGGCGGCCATAGCCGTCGGTTTGGAGGCCGGCATTCCGCTGGATGAGTGCGCGGCCGCTATCGCGCGGCTGAGGCCCGCGGACAAGCGCGGCGAGGTGCTTCGCTTCCGCGGAGCTATTGTGATCAACGACTGTTACAACTCCAATCCCGAGGCGCTCAAGGCGATGATCGAGACGCTGGCCTCGATGCCGGCCAAGAGGCGCATCCTGGTCGCCGGCGAGATGCTTGAGTTGGGGCCGGACTCGGCCCGGATCCACTTCGAGTGCGGTCGGTTTGCCGCCGGACTCGGCATCGATTTGGTTCTCGGCGTGCGAGGCAATGCGCAGAAGATCGTAGACGGCGCCCGGCAAAATGGCGTTCTGGCCATGTTTGTCTCCTCTCCGCTCGAAGCCGGCGAGTGGCTCCAGGCTGAGATTAAAGAAGGGGATGCCGTACTCCTCAAGGCCTCCCGGGGCGTGGGCCTGGAGCGGGCCTTGAGCTGGATCGAAGAGCGGGATTAAAGCATTTTCCCTTGTGTCAAGAGGTTGGGTCCGAAACCTAGACGAGTGCCCCAGGTTCGCGAAGCTAACCTGGGGCTTTCTATCCGAACTCGAGGCATGCTTTGCACACCAGCGTGACGACGCTGTACATCGAGATTTGCGGAATCCCACGTCCGAGAATCCGGACGTGGGGCACCCAAAATTGGTTGAACGGGGAGCTTCAAAAGTCAAAAGACTTCAAAGTTGCTTCCGAAGTGCTAGGCTCTCAGGCCGCGCAGGGCGGTGCAAGCCCGTTCCAGGTCAGCTTCTTTTTTCGCAAAGCAGAAGCGCAGCAGATTCTCGCCGCCGCCGTCGCCGTAAAAGGCCGAACCTGCCACCGCGGCCACACCTGTGGCGCGGAGCAGCATCCGGGCCTTCTCTTTCGCGTTCTTTCCCTCGATCTTGCTTACATCGGCGAGCACGTAATACGCTCCGCTGGGAATAACCGGAGTCATGCCGGCGTCTGTCAGAGCCTGGCAGATGGTATCCCGCTTCAGGCGATATTCGAGCGACAGCCCTTGGTAGAAGCTTTCCGGCAGAGCGCGCAGTCCGGCTGCCGCGGCGTGCTGAAAGGGCGCTGGGCTGCACACGTACACCAGATCGTGGAAGTAGCTGATGGACGGCGTCCATCTGCTGCTCGCGGCGAGATACCCGATGCGCCATCCGGTCATGCTGAAGGTCTTCGACAGGCCGGAGATGGTAATTGTGCGCTCGGCCATTCCCGGCAGCGTCGCTAAGCTGGTGTGGCGAGCCCCGTCAAAGACGAAATACTCGTAAATCTCATCGGACAAGACAAAGAGGTCATGCTCGATCGCCAGTGCCGCGAGTCCTTCGAGTTCGGTCTGGGTGAATACCTTGCCGCATGGATTGTTGGGGGAATTGATGATCATTCCCCTGGTGCGGGGTGTAACTGCAGCGCGCAGCTCCGTCCAGTCGATCTCCCAGGTAGAGCCGGTAAGGGGAACAACGACAGGTGTTATGCCCAATGAAACCAGGGTGTTGACGTGATAGCCGTAGAACGGTTCGAGAATAAGAACTTCGTCGCCGGCATCGAAGAGCGCGAGACAGGAGGCGTACATCGCTCCGGTAGCCCCGGAAGTGACCACGATCTCCGATTCGGGATCGGCCGTCATGTGGTTATGGCGTTCCAGCTTTTCCGCAAGGGCAAAGCGCAAGCTGGCAATCCCGTCGGCCCGGGTATAGATATTGTGCCCGTCGGCAATGGCCCGTAAGGCTGCTTCCTCGACGGGAGCCGGAAGCGGCGTATCGCATACCCCTTGGGCGAGATTCACCCCACCGAGGCGATCACACTCCACGGACATGGCGCGAATCTCCGATTGCACCGCGCCGGGAGCGATTTTACTGAGATGCAGGTGCTTCTCTGTGACGATAGGCATATCTGATTCATCATATCTATCATGAGGGGCGTTGCGCGGTCATTATCACCAAGGAGTTAACCGCTAAAAGGCCTCAACTTTTTGCGCTGGACCGGGTTCAAGATAGTGTCGCAGTCGTGACGCGACTCAATTGGGGTGGAGTGGTGCCGATATGAACAGAGGAAGCGATCATTGCCATCGAAGTGTTACCGGGATAGTTAACATTTGGGTACTTGGCATTGCCATTGCCTTGGCGCCGATAGCCTTGGCGCCATCCGCGTTTGCTCAACAGGCTCAAACGGATGGCCAGGGTAACTGGGGCCAGGCCGGGCCGCCGCCGGATGCACAGAACGGCCAGGCGCCACCTCCTCCGGCAGATGCCCAGAACAATCAGGCGCCGGATGCGGCTCCACCTCCGCCAGCGCCCCCAGCGAACGCGCCGGGCCAACAACCTCCCCAACAGCAAAATGGACAAGCCGCGCCCCAATCGCAGTCCGGGCAATGGGGCCAGGCGGGACCTCCCCCGGATGTGCAGAACGGCCAGATTCCACCGCAGCCGCAAGGCCAGGCGGGCCGCGCGCCATATCAGCCGAATCAGCAGTATCAGCAGCCCTACCAGAACCAGTCCTACCAGAACCAGGAGCAGTACTCGCTGCCTTCCGGCCCGGTCACCCTTTCCTCAGGAACACTTCTGCAGGTTAGAATCAGCGAGCCGATGGATACCAAGAAGCTGCAGCCGGGCGATTTGTTCCGGGCAACTGTGGCCCAGAGCGTTTATATCCGTAACCAGCTTGCCATTCCGCGGGGAGCTGAGATTACCGGACGCGTCATAGATGTCAAAAAGCCGGGAGAACTGAAGGGTAGCGCAGGTCTTACCCTTCAAATCTCCTCCCTGAATCTAGGCGGCAGATCCTATCCTCTGGTCAGCGATTCGTGGTCGATGGAAGGCCCCGGCAAGGGCGCCTATACAGCCGGCAATACTGTGGGTGGAGCCGCTCTGGGAGCCGTTATCGGGGCCATCGCCGGCGGCGGCCCAGGCGCCGCGATCGGCGCCGTAGCCGGAACCGGCGTGGGGCTGGGTGCTTCCGCCGCCAGCCCGGGGCCGCGAGGCGTGATCCCGCCGGAGTCCGTCTTAGCTTTTCGCCTGACGCAGCCCCTCACCCTCGATCCGGTGTCCGCTCAGGAAGCACGGGAACTTGAACAGAATTCCGCTCCGCCGCAAAGATCATATCCGCGGGCATATCCTCCTTATCCGCCGCCTCCGCCGTACGCCTACTATTCCGGTCCTTATGGATACCCGCCGTATCCGTATGCCTATGCGCGCCCCTATCCGTATGCCTACGCTTATCCGTACCCATACGTGCGTTATTACCGGAGATATTAAGCCTTCCGAGCGCAGCGGAGTGGGGAAAGACTCTCCTCTCCGCCGCGCTCCGGCCGAGATGATGAATTGAGTCCCTTCCTGATCTTTGCCTTTCTTTATCTTTGCCTTTCTTTCTGTCATTCCCGAAGGGAATCTGCTTTTCTTATTTCCGGCGCTGTTGACGCTCCAGAAGCCAAGGATGCCCGAGAGACCAGAAGCAGATTCCCTGCGGGAATGACAGAAAGAAAAGCAATTGCGAATACAGGCGGCAGCATAAGACCCCCCTTTGTTCCAGCCGCCGCTCCCCTCCGGACCGGAAAACGCTATAAACTGACCTTGAGGTCGTTTACCCGCTCATGATTCGCTTTCTGCAGAAAGACAACCGCGTCGTCAAACTTATCTTTATCGCGATTATTGCCGTTGCTTGCATCACCATGGTAATCACGCTGGTGCCAGGCATCTTCGCCGACGAGGCAACTACCTCCGATACCTACGCCACTGTTCATAGCCCAGGAGTTCTGGGCCGCTTCTTCGGCTCGACCGGAACCATATCGCAGCCGGAAGTACAGCAGGTCGCGCAGCGAATACTTGACCAGCAGCATCTCCCGGATATGGTGCTTCCCTATGTCATGCCGCGCGCGGGCCAAGCATTGATCCAGCGTGAAGTGCTGCTGCAGGAGGCCAACCGCTTAGGGCTCCAGGTGAGCAGTGCTGACCTTGCTCGTGCTCTGCAGACCGGGCCCTTCGCCGCAGCGCTCTTTCCTAATGGACAGTTCATCGGCGCCGACCGGTATGCCGATTTTGTGCAGACCTATTTCCACACCTCCACTCAGGATTTCGAAAGCCAGGTCAAGAAGCAAATCGAAATCAACCGGCTGGAAACGACCGTGACTTCGGGAATCACAGTCTCCGATGCGGAGGTTCGCAACGCTTACCTTGAGCAGGCGGCGAAGATTAAGTTCGATTACGCGGTAGTCGACTCGAACGATCTGCGCAAGCAGATCAATCCTACCGACAGCGAGCTGCAAGCCTTCTTTAAGGAGAACGCGGAGCGTTACAAGACGGCGGTCCCGGAGACACGCAAGCTCGAGTACATCGCCTTCAAAGCGAACCAGGCGCCAGGCGGCGAACCGCAGGTGAGCCAACAGGAAATCGCCCAGTATTACCAGCAGCACCAAAAAGAATATGAAGTGCCGGATCAAGTGAAGGTACGGCATATTCTCATCAAGGTCGCGCCCAATGCCGACGCCAAAACAGACGCGGCGGCCAAGCAAAAGGCGGAGGATCTCCTCAAACAGCTGAAGGCCGGAGCCAACTTTGCCGATCTGGCGAAGAAGTATTCCGACGATCCTGGCAGCAAGGACCAGGGTGGCGAGCTCGGCTTTATTCAGCATGGAGTGACGGTCAAGCCATTTGAGGACGCCGCCTTCGCGCTGCAGCCGGGGCAACTCTCCGACGTGATCAAAACCCAGTTCGGTTACCACATCATCTCGGTCGAAGAGAAGCAAACCGCCCATACCAAGCCGCTGGAGGAAGTGAAGGCTCAGATACTGGCAACCCTGACGCGGGATAAGGAAGCGCAGGAGGAAACTAACTACGCGCAGCAGTTGGCGGCCGAAGCTGTCAAGAGCGGCTTGGCGACCGTCGCAGCGGCCCACCACCTGCAACTGGTGACGACGGATTACGTGCCGCAGGGAGCAACCGTGCCCGGGCTTGAGGACGGTTCTAAATTAATCACGGCCGCCTTCTCCGCCAAACAGGGGTCCGCTCCGCAAGTTGCGCCGACCGGCGACGGCTACGCTGTCTTCCAAGTCCAAGGGATCAACGCCGCGCATGCGCCCACCTTTGTCGAGTACAAGGCGCATCTGCTGGATGATTTTCGCCAACAGCAGTTACCCCTTCTGTTAGCTAAGAAGACCAACGAGCTGGCCGATAAAGCCAAGGCTGAAGGCAATCTGGCCCAGGCCGCGAAAGAAGTGGGGGCTACGGTCAAGACCAGCGACTTGGTTGACCGAACGGCACAGGTGCCGGACATCGGCCAGTTAGCCTCGGTTGCTCCCGAACTGTTCGACTTGAAACCCGGTCAGACCAGCAAGGCCATCAACACCGGGCGCACTGGACTTGTAGCGAAGATCGACGCCAAGCAGGAGCCAAGTCCTGCCGATATCGCCAAGAACCTCGACGCCACGCGAGAGAAGCTATTGTCCGACCGGCGAGAGCAGATGTTTGCCGTCTTTGTGACGAATCTGACGGATAGCTATCAAAAGCATGGTCTCATTCGCATCAACCGGCGCGCCCAGGCTCCCTTGCCGATTCAGCAAGGATTGCCAAGCTAGCTCTCCGGCCGTCGTTGTGCCTATCGCACATTGAATGTACAGCTCTTCCGCTTCTGCCTGGGTGCTTACGGAATGCCATTCGAGCGATCGTCAGGACTGCTGCTGCACGTCTCCTCCTTGCCCTCCGGCGGGGGCATAGGCGATTTTGGTCCCGCAGCCTATGCCTTTGCCGATTTTCTGGCGTCGGCGAAACAACGCCTTTGGCAAGTGCTGCCGTTGGGTCCCACAGGTTTTGGCAATTCTCCTTATGCCTCTCTCTCCGCCTTTGCCGGTAATCCCTTACTGATCAGTTTGGAGCAACTGGTAGCGGCTGATTGGATTTCCAAGGAACGCATTGCGGGGCTGCCCAGCGCGGAAGGGAAGGTCCGTTTTGACGAAGTCGAGCGCTCGAAGATACCGCTCCTGGAGGAAGCAGCGCGCAATTTTCTCAACCGCCGCGACCCGGAGCAGTGGAGACGCTTTGAGCAGTTTCGTGAAGAGAATGCTTTTTGGCTGAACGATTACGCGGCCTACAGCGTATTGCGGCAGAAGTTCCAATCAGCATCCTGGCACTCCTGGCCGCCCCAATTCGCTTACCGGCAGAGCGACGCCCTGCGTCTGTTCGAGCAGGAAAATAGCGCTGAACTGGAGATCGAGGAGGCGATCCAATTCGCCTTCGATCAGCAGTGGCGGGCATTGCGCGCCTACTGCGCCGCGCGGGACATTCGCTTTATCGGCGATGTGGCTATCTTCGTTAACTATGACAGCGCCGATGTGTGGACACATCCTCACCTCTTTAACTTGCGCGAGGATCTTGCTCCTGTCAGGATCGCTGGAGTTCCTCCGGATTATTTCAGCGTCACCGGCCAGCGATGGGGCAATCCGCTCTATCGCTGGGATGTGCTTGAGAGCCGCGGATTCGATTGGTGGGTGGACCGGATACGGCGGTCGCGTGCGCTCTACGACATAATGCGGCTGGATCACTTCCGCGGCTTTGAAGCTTTCTGGGCCATTCCCGCGGAAGATGAGACGGCGGTGAACGGACAATGGATTCAGGCGCCGGGAGCCAAGCTCTTCGCCAAGTTCCGTGAAGAATTCGGAGACCTGCCGTTCATCGCCGAAGATCTGGGCCTGATAACTCCGGAGGTGGATGCTTTGCGCGAGGAGTTTGGCCTGCCCGGGATGCGCGTGCTGCAATTCGCCTTCAGCGGCCGCGGCGCGCACAATTACCTGCCCCATCGTTATGAGAAGAACACTGTCGTCTATACCGGCACCCACGATAACGACACAACTCTGGGCTGGTGGCGGCATGGAGCCAGCGAGGTAGAACAGTTGGAAGTCCGCGCCTATTTGAACCCGCCTGAGCACGATGTCGTGTGGTCGTTGATCTGCGCCGCGGAGACGTCGGTCGCGGACGTTTGCCTCTTGCCGGTGCAGGATCTTTTGTCGTTAGGCTCCGAGGCGCGTATGAATACTCCGGCAAAGCCGGAGGATAATTGGGCGTGGCGCCTGGCACCGAATGCGCTGACGGCGGAGTTGGCGAACCGGCTGCGCTACTTGACGGAAATTACGGATCGCGATCGGGGGTAACGGCATTTGCAGCACCGCCCTTGTTTTTTCTTGTTCGGAGGGCTGCCGCAGCAGACTTGTCCAAGTTAGCGGCGGCTATCGATTTTAGGCAGTCTAGGTTGCTGAGTTGATTAGAACGACATCGTTGTCCGAAAACTTTGGTTCCTGAAGCCCCTCCCTTTAACAAATCTTGGGTGCCCCAGGTCCCGATTCTGGGACCTGGGATTCCACGGATCCTCGATGGACCGTGTCGTCGCTCTTGCCGGCGAAAGGATTGCCTGGAGTCCAGAGAAAAAGACCCAGGCTTGCTTCCCACCCCCAGCAAGCTTCGCTTGCCGAAGAGTCTCTAATTTGGACAAGTCTGCGGCGCCATGCCTGAAACGCCGATCGAGAGACTAAAAGCAGAGACTAAAAGCAGATTCCCTTCGGGAATGACAGAAAGAAAAGCAACAGCGGTTCCCCGACTGGCACGTCTTCCGTGCGTATCTCCCCACTCTATTGCCGGCTGTAGAACAGCGCCACGGGAAAGCTCGAGAAGATCGCGCTCAGCGCCAATCTGCCATCCTCCTCAGGCGAGAGAGTCTCGCCGGTAAAAACATTGACGTAACGCGTCCTCTCTTCGGATGGAGGCAAAGCCAGGCGTGCGTGGCCCCAGGGCTGGCCGAGGGGCAGGTTCAATTTGCCCTGCATCAGGGTGAAACTAAAACGTGGGAACACGGCCAGCACGCTTTTGCCGGTTTTCGCGTCGCGGCGCAGGAATGCGATGGCATGCTCCGACTGCTGGCCGGGAGCCCGAGCATCGAGCGCGATATATTCGCCTCGCTGGAAAATAGAGGGTTCCCTGGCGCGCAGCTCAAGGGCGCGATGCATAGTCCAGAGCTTGGCTCGGCCGTCAGCCAGGTTCGCGAGCACATCGCGGCACACCGCATCGGGGCCCTCCTCTTCAGCCATTGCAATCATCATGTCGAGATAGCGGGAGCGCAGCGCGTAATCGACCGGACGGCGATTGTCCGGATCGACCAGGCTCAGGTTCCAAAGCTCCGTCCCCTGGTAAAAGTCGGGGACGCCGGGAGATGCGACCTTGAGCACAAGCTCCGCCAGGGAGTTGACCGCTCCAAAGAGGCGAAGCGGCTGCATCAGCTGCAAAAGGGAGCGCACAAAGAGAGTCTCTCTGCCTGGGCGGCCGGGAGTCAGAATGGCGTCTAGAAAAGCATGGACGGCGCCCACGTAACCGGGATCGGGATTGATCCAGCTCAAGTTGACCTTGGCCTCACTCAGCGCCTTTGCGGTGTATTGCTTGATCCGTTCTAAAAACCCCACAGGATCGTCCGCCTGCCACGGCCATGCGCCCACGATGGTTTGATATAAGAAGTATTCTTCGTTGTCATCCGGGGCTACGCGGCCGTCCTCCAGAGTGCGCTTGAATTTGGAATTCATGCGCCGCCAGCGATTCACGACTGAGGTCCAGGCGCGGGGCATCTCCGAGAGCACATTTAGGCGATTACGCACGTCCTCGCTGCGCTTGCTGTCGTGCGTTGAGGTAGTGAGCATGGAGTCGGGTGAATGCCGGAGCCGCTCCTCATTACTCTGGTGCAGAACATCCGGCGAGATCCCGAAAGACTTGATGGAGCTGCCGACTTCATTGGAGGAGATAAAGCGGTTGTAGACGTAGAAGGCCGTGTCTTCGACGCCCTTCGCCATTACCGGTCCCGTGAGCTGTTGAAATTTGAGGGCAAATTGCAGCATGGCAGGATCGGGCTTCCCGGAGTTAACAGCCGGGTCGGCGCTCTTGAGCAGCAGCGTGTCGCGAAGGAAGTCGAATGCGGAGGCATCCACATCCGGATTGAAGCGCTTAGCGCGGACAATGGCATAACGAATGAAGGCCACATCGCGGTCGCTGTATTCTCCGCGGTCATCGAAGTAGGTGCGATACACGGGAAAACTGGCGATGGTCTCACGCAAGACCGTTTCCAGGAGGTTGTCGGTAAAGTCGCGGGCGGAGCGATTGGCCGCCGCGATATGACTGAGCATGTTGGTAAGCGCGTAGACATCACTGGCCAGGGAGGTCTGCATCACCTGCAGTTTCGAACGGTAGATGATCATGTCCGGATTGGCGGGACGGCTCAATATCCTGGTGTAGAGAAGATCGAAGTGCTTCTCGTTTTCGCTTTGAATGAAGATCCCGTTTGCCAGATAGACGAAATCGTATCCCGAGGTGCCGCGCACCGGCCATGCGACCGGCAGATATTCGCGCGGCTCGAGAATTTTTTCAACCACCGTATAAAGCGAGCCTTGGCTTTTCGACCAATCGAACCCTCGGACCTGATCGAGAACCCTGCACTCGATCCCGTTTGCTGCCGTGGGTCGCTGCTGCTTCTCGCCCAGGCACTGGCTGGCAATATATAGAAGCTGCAGGCGGATGAGGTACTGGCGCGGATTGAACATGCCGTCGCAATGGTCAATGCGCAGGCCGGTGACTTTGTGGGTGGCGAGCAGCGAACGGATCAGGGAATGGGTTTCGGCGAAGACCGCGGGATTCTCCATGCGCAGGCCGACCAGATCGTTCACATCGAAGAAGCGGCGATAGTTGATCTCTTCCGCAGAGGTGCGCCAGAATGCAAGACGGTAGGGCTGCGCTTCGAGCAAATTGTGCAGGCGATCGAAGCTGTGCGGGTCGCCTGCGACGCCATTGATTTTCTCGAGTGCACGGTGAATCGCAGGCTGCATCTCCGGGGAGTGAAACGCATTCTCGATTTGAGGAAGCAACACTGCAAGTTCTGCCCGCCGCTGGGCGCGAAGCTGCTCGTCGCTGGTTTCATGGGACGGAACCAACACAAGCTGATCCAGCAATTCGCGCACTTTTGAGGGAACCCCGTTGACCGCGTCCTCTTCGCGGGGAAAGAGAATCAACAGCGAGCGCGGCGCCAACGGCATGGTGTGGTCGTAGTACTTGATCAGCGGCCGCCCATCTTTCATGACAACTTGAATGTGCTTGTTTTCGAGCTCGACGCCGTATTGATGGCCCAGGATGGGCAACAGAAGCTTGTTCTGCATCTCCGGCTTGAGCGGATGCCAATCAATATCGAAGAACTCTGAATATTGCGAGGCATGACCATTTTCGAGCACGTCCTGCCACCATAACGAGTCGTTGCCGACACCCATGTGGTTGGGAACGATGTCGAGTAGCAAGCCCATGTCCAATTGCTTGAGTTCCGCAGAGAGGCTCTCGAAACCCTCAGCTCCGCCCAGTTCGGGATTCAGACGGTCGTGGCGGGTGACATCGTAGCCGTGCATGCTGCCCGGCCTTGCTTCAAAAATCGGCGAGGAATACATGTCGCCTATACCGAGCTTTTTGAGATAGCCCAGGATTGCCTGTGCATCGGCAAAGTTGAACTTGGCGTGCATCTGAAGTCGATAGGTGGAAACAGGCCGCCGGCCCTCGCAGTGAAGCACGTGATCGATGCATTCGTCCATGTCAGTTGAGAATTGTTTCTAGCCCAATGGTCCGGCAAAAGATTTAAGGGTTAGATGCAGAACCAGCCTTGGTGGACACCGCAGGCTGCAGACAACCACCGCGCCGGCAGGCGGAACAACAGAAACAGTGTAAAAATAGAGCGGAGACGTTTTCTAAAATCGCTCCTAAAAATCGTTCTTGGGTACCGAGGAAGAATTCCATGCCACTGACCGGCGAAGCCATCCGAATGATGAATCTTGTCGACGATATTTCGACCACCCTGCGGCGAATTCTTGCCCTCACTCCTACCCTCTCCGTCGAAGAGCGTAAGCGCGTAAGTCAACACCTGCGCGACAGCTCCCCCAGTATTGATGAGGTTTTAGCTGCGCTGGAAACGAAATAAAGAGACGACTCTCCAGGCGGATTTCCTACTATACCGTTTTCACTTCTAAGCAAGATTGGCGGGTGCCCCACGTCCGGATTTTCGGACGTGGGACCAGGCGGAGAGGTCGGTTATGCTGCACCGACAAATCACTCCACCGAGTCGGGCCGCTTGTAAGGATGTTGCAAATACTGGCGTGCTTCGTTGATGGCGCCCTGGGTGTTGTCGTTGGTTTGCACCGCCTGCCGGTATTCATTGACAGCGCGGTCCCTCTGGCCGGTGACGTCGAAGATTTTGCCCAGGGCGATATGGCTCCATACTTCGGTCCACTTAGGTTCGTCGTCCCCGCGCAGAGCGTCCCGATAGGCGTTGGCGGCAGCTTGATAGTTGCGCTGGGTAAACAAGACTTCGCCGATCCGATAGCTGGCTAGAGAGCTTCCGGGATTGGCGGTCAGAGCCTTTTGATACTCCGCCAGCGCCGCGGAAAGATCGCCTTGAGCGACCAGTTGCTGGCCGCGAAGGATGGCAATACGAACCTGCATATCCGGCGTGTTCTTGAGCACCCAATTGTCGGGATCGATCACGATGTGACGCGGCCGGCCGAAGGTATCGACGATATATTGCGAATTGGAGCCGACCACGTCGACTCGCTTGTCTTCTGTTTTCCCCTCGGTTTCTACCCTCAGCTCGACCGGCATGTTGAACAGATCGAGATCCTGGTCGATCTCACCGATAGTGCGGAAACCCTTGTTGTTTCCCAGACGGTAGACGGTATATTTGTTGTTGAATTGCGGCGCTCCGGTTCCGTCCAGCCACTGGGCGAAAAATGGAGTGAGCTGCTGTTGAGATTCCGCCTCCGCCACTCTCTCAATATCGCTGCTGCGGACCGGCTTATCCGCATACTGGGTCAGGATCGCCTGCAGAGTCTTCTTGAAATTGTCCTGCCCAACCTCCCAGCGGAGCATATGGAAGATCATTGCGCCCTTTTCCAAGGTCATCGATTGGAACTGCGGCGAGAAGGGATCCAGACGTCCGGCTGATGTGAGCGGAATAGTGTCATAGGCGAGGGCGCCGGCGGAAACGTCGACGATGGCTGCCTGCAGCGCAGCCTGGCCTGCCGAGTCTTCCACATACATCAACTCTCCATAGCGCGACATGCCATTCGTGATCCAGGCATCGTTGAGCGTTGCCGGGCTGACTAAGCTGCCCCACCATTGGTGGGCCATGGTGTTGGCGAGCAGGCGATAGTTGGACCGGTCGGCGATGCGCGCGCCGGCAATGGCGGCGATCTCCGGGGCCCAATAGGCGGGCACCGTATCGTCGGGCAGCTCCACCACGTTAAGGCGGGGCGATTCGGCCGAGCCAAAGGTGCTGCTAAAGAAGTCAAACTCTTTCAATGCTGTTTGTGTGTACTCGGCTCCGCTTTGCTTGTGAGCATCGGTGAGGTAAGTGCGTACGTTGGTCGACCCTGCTACCGCCAGCGGCTCGGTGAATTTGCCGGCGATGATGGTTCCCGGAAAGCCTGGTTTGGTCCAGTTGAAGTCGTACTCTTGGAGATCGGAGACTGTACGCGGAGCGCCGGCACTGCCGCTGCCGACAACGCGATAGCCGGCGGGCACACGCACATGAATTTCCATGGTAAACCGGTCGGTTTGGTAACCGGTCATGGGGAACCAGCGCGCCGGGTAAAGCAGATAAGAGATGGGGTCGCCGATGGACGCGAGCTTGAGTCCCGGGACCGGACTTTCTTCGTCCCCGGCGAGCGTGCCTCCGTAGACGAAGGTGTAGGTGGCCCTCTGTCCCTTATTCATCGAACTGGGCAAAGCGATGTTAATGGTGGAATTGGCGCCTCGCTCGCCCGTGAGGAGATGGCCGGCGGAGTCCGTCACTTTATCCACCTTGAGGGCATTGTGCAGCTCGAATGTGACGCTGTCGACGGTGTCCTCGGCGGTGAACGCGACATGCGCGGTCGCGGTCATGGTATGGTCGCCGGGGTCAAGTTGAAGGTCGATCACGTAGCCGGTGATGTCGATATTGGGCTTGGCTGCGGCATAAACGTGCAGCGGCAGGAACGCGAGCATGAGGGCCATGGGCGCCAGAAAAAACGAGGCCCGAAATCGAAATACTTCGCGGCAGCGGAGCTGAGCGCTGGTCTCGGGTTGAGCCGGAATGGCGGTCATAGCGGAATCAGGCGTCATTGGAATGGACGTTCTCCAACTGGGCGAATGGAACGGATTGCGGCTCCGCCTCCAGCGGCTGCGATGCCGGCCGGAGCGGTTGGTTGATTAACTCGAGCACGATGGACGCAACGCGTTCGATGGCGGTCTGTTGTTTCGGGTAGCCGCCCACCCGCAGGGATGCCCCCACCGCTTGCAGGTTTGACTGCATTGTTGCACGGGCGGCGCCCTCTTCGAGCAAGGGCTTGAGCGAGTCGGCCACATTCGATGCGGTGAAATCATCCTGAATGAGCTCGGGCACCACACGGCGATCCGCGATCAGATTGACCATGGCAATATGTGGGACGCTCACAACCAAACGGGCCAAGGCATAGCTGATTGGCGAGACACGATACACCACGACGAAGGGATTGCCGATGAGCGCCGCTTCCACCGTCGCCGTCCCGCTGGCTACCACACTGGCCCGAGCGTGCAACAGCGCCGTGCGCGCATCGTGCAGCAAATGCACCAAGCGCCCTGGATTTGGCCTCTGTCTCAGAATGGCATGCACATCCGGCTCCCGCAACGTGGGAGCAACCGGTAACAGATACTCGTACCCTGGACCCAGGAGTTCGGCGGCTTCCAGCATTGGCGGCAGGTTGGCCAGCAGTTCCTTCCTGCGACTTCCCGGCAGTAGGCCTATCCAGGGTTTGGACGGGTCCAGCCCGTTTTCGCTAGCAAAGGCTTGGCGCGTTACTCGCGGCAGCTCGAGATCGGCCAGCGGATGGCCGACATAATCCGCCGCCACACCTTGGCTGCGGTAGAACAGCTCCTCGAAGGGAAAAATCACCAGCATGCGGGTTACAAAACGCCTGACTCGTCGAATGCGCCACTTCTTCCAGGCCCACAACTGGGGGCTCACGAAGTATACGACGGGTATATGCAGACGGTGCAGTTGCTCGGCAAGACGCAAATTGACGTCCGGGAAATCGACCAGGATGGCAATATCCGGCCGCTCCCTGCGAATGCTGGCCTTGAGCCTGCGGTATTGGGCGTAGATGTGTGGCATATGGGCAACGACTTCGGTGATGCCCATGACGGCCACGTCTTCGGTCCGCACGATACGCCGGAGGCCAAGCTTCTCCATCGGCGTTCCTCCCAAACCGAAGAAATCCGCTCGCGGCGCCAGACGGCGCAGCTCTCGAAGAAGCAGCGCACCGTAATATTCGCCGCTAGCCTCTCCGGCGGAGAGAAAGATCTTCGGGGTTGCCAACTGGTCTCTCCTTGTCGTTAATTCTCCGGCCAGTGCGGAGCAACAGATCCCCGACGGTTTGCTCTCCCACACCCAGCATGAGGCTTCGCTTGCCAGGCGACCCCGGTTCGCGAACCTGGGGCCACCCGGAGTCCGAACGATACTCTAACAAAATCGTCGGTCGTAGACGCTAGCTGGTCCTCACAGCAAGCACTTCGTTCGATCCGGCGGAGCTGAGTTCCTGATCCTTGTACTGGAGCTGGTACAGCCTCCAATAAATTCCTCGCTGGACCAGGAGCTCCTGATGCGAGCCGCTTTCCCGTAGCTGCCCCTTGTGCATGACCAGGATCCTGTCTGCGCGCTGAACTGTGGAGAGGCGATGCGCGATGATGACCGATGTGCGCCCTTCAACCATCCGGCTCAGAGCGGAGCGGACGCGCATCTCCGTTTCCGTGTCGACGCTCGAGGTGGCCTCGTCGAGCACAAGAATGCGCGGATCGTGGGCCAGTGCGCGCGCGAAATTAATCAGTTGCTTTTGCCCGGTGGAGAGGCCGTTGCCGCGCTCCCGTAGAGGCTCGTTGAAGCCTTGCGGCAGCCCGCGAATGAAGTCGTGAACATTGACCTCATCCGCGGCCCGCTCCATTTGTTCATCGGAGATCCACTTTGATCCCAGGCGGATATTCTCGGCAATGGTTCCGGTGAAAAGAAAGGGGTCCTGGAGCACTACGCCAAAGTTGCGGCGCAAATCGGCGATCTCCTGCTCGCGGGCGTCCAGGCCATTGATCAAGATACGGCCACGCTGAATGTCGTAAAAACGCATCATGAGGCTGATGATGGTGGTTTTTCCGGCGCCGGTGTGTCCTACGATTGCCGCAGTTTGATCGGGCTCGATCACGAAAGAGACGTCGCGCAGAATCCACTCAACATCCGGGGCAGCCTCAGCGATCTCCTTGGCGCTCCGCGCCTCCCGGATGAGGGCTAGTTGTTCCGTTCCCAGAGCCTGATAGGTAAACCAGACATGCTCAAACTCGATCCGGCCGGATGGGTCGCAGGCTGAGGGTTGCTCCGGGGTAAGAACTTCAGCCGGGGTATCGAGCAGCCTGAACACTCGCTCGCTGGCCGCCATCGCCGACTGCAGGATGTTGTATTTCTCGCTCAAGTCCTGAATGGGACGGAAGAAGCGCTGTGAATATTGGATGAACGCCACGAGTATGCCTATAGTCACGGCATTCCGCATCACCCCATTGCCGCCGGCCCAGATCACCAGCGCGATGGCCACGGAGCTCAACAATTCGACCGCGGGGTAATAGAGCGCATAGGCCATGATGGCGTCCTTGAACGCCTCCATATGTTGCCGGTTGACATCTTCGAATTTTTCGTAGGAACGCTGCTCCCGGTTAAAGAGCTGCACCACGCTCATGCCGCTGACGTGCTCCTGCGTATAGGCGTTGATGGCCGCGATGGCGGTGCGGATACGCCGGTAGGAATCGCGCACATGTGTACGGAAGACGCGGGTGACCACCAGGATGAGGGGTACCACGGCCAACGCAATCAACGCCAGCCACCAGTTCATGCGCAGCATGATGATGACGATGAAGGTAAGCGCGAAAACGTCCTCAAAGATGGAAAATACGCCCGAAGTGAACATCTCATTGAGCGCATCCACATCGCTGGTAAGCCTGGTCACCAGCCGTCCTACTGGGTGACGGTCGAAAAAACCTACGTGCATGCTCTGGATGTGGCGGAAAATCTGGCTGCGCATGTCGAACATGATCTTCTGCCCGGTCCACTGCATAAGATATGTCTGCAGGAACTCGAATATGTAGCTCAACACCAGAGAGATCAAGTAGAGGCCGGCGATCTCGGTAATGCCGGTGACGGCATTGGGGCTCAGCCGAAGAGCCAGCCACGAGAGATGTTCCGTGGGGCGGGCCGTCATGTAACGATCGATGGCCACCTTGGTAAGGTAGGGTCCGGCCACGTCCGCGCCGGCCTTCAGCAGGATCGCGGCCAGGGAAACAGCGGCCTGCCACTTATACGGCCGAAGGTAGGTCAGCAGCCTGGCCATTAAGCGGCTGTCGTAGGCTTTGCCGACGATATCGTCTTCCTGCTGCCCGGCCTTCTTGGTCTTTTCGGTCGTCTTTTCCGCCATAGTGCCCGCTTTGTAATTCTACGTGGGAGGAGCGAAACGGGCAGCCTGGGTAACTGAAGTTGTTATTCGATCTCGTGGAAAATCGATTTCGAGCCCGCTTACGGCAGCTTGTGCTCCGCGGCTGTAGCCCTGGACCGCCGGCCTCCCAGGGCTACTATAAGGGATCAGGTTCTGGTCATGAATTCGATGGATTCAATGGATTCGCTGGGCATTTACATTTCCATACCGTTTTGCCGCTCCAAGTGCACCTACTGCAACTTTGCTTCGGACGTCTATTCGCCGGCGCTTCACCGGCAATACGTTGCGCGGCTATGCGCGGATGTGCGGAATTCCCGCCGGCGCGCGGCGCAATGGGGCGCCGAAATTCCGCAACAGGCCGACAGTGTTTACCTGGGGGGTGGAACCCCCAGCCTTCTTGCCCCCGAACTCATGCGCCAGCTCTGGCATGCCCTGCGGCAGGAATTCGAGATCGCAAAGACCGCTGAGATCACGCTGGAGTGTGCCCCGGGGCAGATCGACGATAGGGCGCTCGAGGCCATGCTGGAGTGTGGTCTCAATCGAGTCAGCTTCGGTGTTCAGTCTTTTATAGACAAAGAGGCAGCAGTGACCGGAAGGCTGCACACGCGCGAGGTTGCGCTGGCCGATCTGCGGCGGATGCGTTCCGCGGGCGTGGAACGGGTCAACATCGATTTGATTGCCGGCCTGCCCCATCAGACCTCCGGCAGTTGGCGGGAGTCGCTGGAGATACTGGCGGGCAGCGGCGCCGGGCACGCCAGTGTCTACATGCTCGAAGTGGACGAAGATTCACGGCTGGGGCGCGAGCTGCTGGCTGGAGGCACGCGATACCATGCGGAAACCGTGCCTGGCGACGATCTCACCGCCGATTTCTACGAGATGGCGATCGCCACGCTCGAGCAGCACGGGCTGAGGCAGTACGAGATTTCTAACTTCGCCCGCTTAGGGAACCAATCGCGGCACAATGAGAAGTACTGGCGGCGCCAACCGTATCTCGGCTTCGGATTGGATGCGCACTCGCATCTTCGCCGGCCGGGAACAACCTCTCTCCGCTTTCAGACCGGAGAGGTTCTAGGGCAATATCTTAACGAAGAGCAAGTGGCGGTGCGGGAACTCAGCCCTGAGGAGGAAGTGGAGGAAGCCTGGTTCCTCGGCTTGAGGCTGAGCGAAGGGGTGCAGTGGAGCGCCTTGGTAGAGCAGTTTGGCGAGCAAAGATTGCAAAACTACTTACCGGTTGCCGGCGAGTTGTGCGAGCTCGAGCTTCTGGAGAACCAGGCGGAGAATTTCCGGCTGACCCGGAGGGGCATCTTGTTCTCGAACGAGGTCTTCGCCAGGTTCTTAGGCGTACACCGGACCCAACCGGTCACGTTATAAACAGGCTGCGGAAGAAACTCTGTAGAAGGGTTTTGGTGGAAGCCCCCTGCTTTAGCAGGGGGAAGCTGGACTTCAGTCCAGCGGAAAGCTGTTGATCTTTAAGATGGGCTTTAGCCCTGGATTCCTCCGATGCCAGCGCTAAAGCGCATCATGATCAGAATCAGGGTCGAACTTCCCGGAGCGCTGAAGCGCTCCTACCCCCGCATAAATGCGGGGGCTTCCACCCAAAGGCTCCGCTCTCGAGTTTTTCCGCAGCCAGTTCAGTCGTGCCGTAACTGTCTGAAAACTCGATCGGCTTCAAAGCCCGTCCCGAGTCCGGAGCATAGGAAGTCCCGCAGGGACGGCTGAAAATCAGCCCAGCACGAAGTGCTGGGTAGGTTCCTATAGCAGAGACAAAGTCCCGCAGGGACGGCTGAATCATCCCTTCACCTTTGTTTTCCCTTGTTCCCGGGGCCGAGGAAAAGCGCAAATCCTTGCCTGCAGAGCGTTTAGTCAGGATTTATACTATTTTTATGGCGAAATACTCGATTGTTGTCCCCTTTCACAACGAGGAAGAGAATGTCACCGCGCTTTATGATCGTCTGAAGGCAGTGATGGAACAGATCGGCGAGAGCTTCGAATTGGTTCTGGTGGACGACGGATCGAGCGACCGCACCTACAAGCTGTTGGAAGAGATTGCCGCCGTGGATAGCCGCGTGCTTGTGGTCAAGCTGCGGCGTAACTTTGGCCAGACCTCCGCGCTCGCGGCCGGCTTCGATCATTCTCAAGGCGACTATATCCTGGCCATGGATGGCGATCTGCAGCACGATCCCGCCGAAATTCCCGATTTTGCGGCGAAGCTTGAAGAAGGCTATGACGTGGTCAGCGGGTGGCGCAAGGATCGCATCGACAGCTTCGTCATGCGCCGCATTCCTTCGCGCTGCGCCAACTGGTTGATGGCCAAACTGTCCGGGGTCGATATTCACGACTTCGGCACGACCTATAAGGCTTACCGCCGGGAAGTGATCCACAACATCCCCCTTTACGGCGAGATGCATCGCTTCATCCCAGCTCTGGCCTCGTGGTATGGGGCGAGCATTTGCGAGATTCCTATCAAGAATGTGAATCGCGAGAAGGGCAAATCCCACTATGGGATCTCGCGTACCTTCCGCGTCTTCTTCGATCTTTTGACCATTCGCTTTTTGTTGAGGTACATGACCCGTCCGCTCCACTTTTTTGGCAGCTTTGGCATCCTCAGCATGCTAATGGGCGGAGTTCTTTCGGCATTCCTGGGAGCGCTCAAGCTCTTCACCCATCAGGACATCATGGATCAGCATGGGCCGTTTGTGGTGGTCGCTGGCGTCTTGATCGTTGCCGGTATTCAGATGCTAGCCATCGGTTTGCTGGGCGAGTTGCAGGTGCGGCATTATCACACCTCCTCGCATCGTTCGCCTTACGCCATCGATCGGCTGGTGCGGTTGCGCTCTCCTGAAGAGCCCAGCATGCTTCAGGAAGGCTAATGTCCAGACATCTTTTTTTTCTGCTTCTGGCGGTGGCGCTGGCGCTTCCTGCGATTGCTCAAACCCCTCCATGGGCGCCGGCCCCAGGTCATCGAACCATAACACTGTGGCCGAATGGAGCACCTGGGAGCCAGCCGAATCCAGGGCCGGAAAAAGATGCCGGCGGCCCGCTCGATGCTGTGGGCAGAACCGTCCTGCGGCTCACCAACGTCTCCTCGCCGACCATTACCCTGTACCCGCCGCCCCAAGGCCAGGAGACGGGGACGTCGGTCGTCGTCTTCCCCGGGGGAGGCTATACCGTTCTTGCCATCGACAAAGAAGGTACTGAGATCTGCGCCTGGCTCAACTCGATTGGAGTGACCGCGATTCTCTTGAAATACCGGGTTCCGGGGTCGGGACCCTATCCGAAGTCGAGCGCGGCATTACAGGATGCGCAGCGCGCCGTCGGCCTGGTTCGCGCTCACGCGGCCGATTGGCATATCGATCCGCATCGAATCGGAGTGCTTGGCTTCTCTGCCGGCGGCCATCTCGCGGCTGCGTTGAGCAACCAGTACGAGAGCCGCATCTATGACCCGATCGACGCCGCGGATAAGGTGAGCTGCCGCCCTGATTTTGCCGTCATCATTTATCCAGGCTATCTCGCGCAACCGGGAAGTTCCGCTCTCAACCCGGATATCAGGATCAATCCCGATGGACCTCCTGTATTTCTCCTCCAGGCTGAAGACGACCCGGTTCACGTCGAAAATAGTCTGGCCTACTATCTGGCGCTGAAGAAGGCCAAAATTCCCGTCGAGATGCATCTCTACGCCGTAGGCGGTCACGGCTACGGTATGCGGTCTCCGGCGAACCTTCCAATCCACACCTGGCCGCAGACGGTAAACGAGTGGTTTCACACCATCGGCGTCTTGGCCCCAGCAGGCTGAAGTTGACGGGCGTTGCGGCGGGTGCTCCAGGTTTCGATGTGGAACCCGCGATTTCTCCGGTTCCTCAGCCATCACATAGGCCGGCGGCCGTTTAAGTTCTCCGGGTACTTGCTACGTCAATAGCGACAAGGTCCCGTGCTCCGTGAAGAATACGAATGATTTGCAAAGGTGCTGTTTCGGGATCGTAAATAACGAAATAGTTTCTGTAGGGCTGCACGAGCCAGAACCTCACAGGCAGATCGGTTAGCTCCTTTCGGACTTGACCCGTTCCGGGAGAATTGGCGATAAATGCACAAGCAGCATAGATTGCCTCCTCAACGCGGTCTGCTGCTTCCACGCTGTCCTCGGCGATGAAGCTCCAGATTGAAAGGAGATCAGCTTCGGCTTGCGGGGTGAATTGGTACTCGGTCATGCTCAGCGGCGGTCAGTTAGCCAAGCACGCTTTTTTTGCTGCAAATTTGAGCGGACTCGGTCTGCATCGATCAACTCGCCGCGCTTTGCTGCGGCAAAACCATCCGCAATCTTCGAATTGATTTCCGACCGGTGCTCGGCAAGCCAAGTCTCTTGAGCGTGGAGCAGGGAAACCGCGTGCTCGACGTATTCATCTACAGACTGGTAAGCGCCGCGGTCTACGTCCTGCCTTACCAAATCCTCAATCTCGGGACGAAGCTGAATATCCATACCCACAGGCTACCGTATTTTCCATGACTCGCGAGCGGGAAATGGACCCTCGGCATATTGCCTGGATGATACAAATCTCTTTTCAACGGGAGTACCTATACTTACTAGGGCTTGCGCCGCTTGACTGTGCGTCCGGGGCGAGTATTGCCAGATCTTCCTTGTTGTGGCGAATGCACCCCGAAGAAAGCCGCAGGGGATACATTGAACCTTTGGCTGAGACGTGCGATGTGGTCACGATTTAACAGGCGCTTCCCGGAGAGGACGAGCGACACAGTGCTCTCGCTTCCAAGCTCCTCGGCGATGTCACGTTGCGAGAGACCGTTCCGATCGAGGAGAAAACGCAACACGTCGGTGGCCTCGGCGTCAGGTACCGGGTAACGTTGAGACTCGTAGCGATCGATCAGAAGCGTCAAAAGCTCGATTGCCTCTTCCTCGTAGGGGGTAGGATCGGGTTTCGCAGTGAGATCGAAAAGCGCCGCTGTATATTCCGCGAGTTCCTCATCCGAATGGATGAGGCGAGGCGCTCCCTGGCGAACCATCCTGGTTGGATTCGCGAGTGCAGTGCTCATCGTTTAACCCCCTTCTCCCAGTTTGCTTTGTTGTCGTACTCTTTATGCGTCAGAAAGGACAGAATGTAGATGTGGCCTTCGGTAATCCGGCCGTCTTTCTCTCGCGAGCAATGAATGATCGTAACCAGCCGGTAGCGGTTCCGGCGGATATTGAAAATCACGCGTCCGTCAACGTCATCCGCATCCTTGAAGACCAGCCGCACTTCAACGAAATTCCGCCACCGTGCAGCACTCGCAATCTTGAACCAAGCCTCAATCTCCTTGGCCGCGTTCTTATGCTGCCGCCCGGCGTCGATCAGGTGCTTTCGCGTGACGACATGCATAAGAGTTCTTCAGGATTTCTGCCGCAAGATCGCCACAGCAACACAAGTTTACTTTGCAAAATGCAAAGTCGTCAAACGAAACTTGTCGGCTCTTTCAATGCCGTTTGAAGTTGACCTCGATATGCACTTTCACCGCGACAGGTTTGCCTTGGAGCATACCGGGCTCAAAACGATACTGTTGCACCGCTCGAATTGCGCTTTTGTCGAAGGGAGGTGCAAAAGAGCGGGCCACAACAACCTGCTTCGGGAGGCCCTTCCCATCGACGATGGCGGTGACGACAACTACGCCTTGCCTTTTTTCTCGCTTTGGATATTCCGGGTCGGGAGCATAGACCAACTTAGGCGCGGAAACCCCCGCTCCTACGTGGTAGGTTTGCGCCAGTGGCGCTGCACCGCGCTCGGAGTGGTTCTGGGAAGTTGGGGCGCTCATGGAGTTCGCCTGCTCCTCCACATTTGCCGTCAGGGCAACGGCCGTAATTCCGCTCAGGCCCAGCAGAAAGATTCCCGACGCAGCCAGGATCGCTTTTTTCCTTCGGCTGATGGACGGTTGAGATGCCATTAGGCTCATAATCCGATTCTCCAAAGTGTTGGCATCGAACATTCCGATGGCTTGGTGGGAGTTCGTCATAACGCCGGTATGCATCGCGGCGGCCAGACGAAGAAGGGAATGCGCGTAAGATCGGGACCCGGCGATGCGCTCGGCGGCCATTCGATCGCAGACCAGCTCACGTGTCTCGGCAATGCGTGACTTCATCATCCAGGCCGCTGGATGGTAGGCGACGGGCAGCGAAATGAGCTCATAAAGCAAGTTCAACAAGAAATCCCGCCGCTTGAGATGCGCGCATTCATGACCCAGCGCCGCGGCAAGATCCTCCCCTGTCGATTCTGAAAGAAAGCCGGGTGGCAGCAATAAGAGCTGGTTTCGAGCGCCGACAGTCACAGGTCCGGCAATTTCTGAAGAGCAGGCCAGCATCGCTCTGCGGATTGCGAAAACGCTCCCGCAGCGCCGCCAAATCTCTGCAGCCACTGGAGGAAGGACAACGGCGGTCGAGCGCCGCCCGAGTCTTCGTGCCTTGTGCAGCCCCCACCCCAGCCGAAGACCGGTAAAAATGAGAAAAACGAGGTAGCCGAAAAGTATTGTCAAGTAAATCGCCGGCGCGACGCGAACGCTTCCAGGAGCAAGACCCACCATGCCAGGAGCGCGGTGAGCGTCTGCCAGAAGGTTTACCGGTCCTCCGCCGAGGAGCAGATGCACGCTCGCTGATCCTTGCTTGAACGCTCCTAATGGCGCAATCGCGGCGGCAACCAACGCGGCTGCCCACGCGCGATGCTGGGCCACGCAACCCAGCTTGCCAAGGATTCGGCTCACCACCCACGCCGCCATCAGCAGGAGCGGAGTTTGCCATAAGGAGTTTACGAAATACTGGACAATGGATCTGCCTGCTTCAATCACCTGCGTCGCTCCTCTCTTGAGCGGCCACTTGGCGCAACAGTTTGGCTATGCGTTCAGGGTCGGTCTGGCGGCTTTTGATCAAGCTCATCACGAGCTGATCCGCTGAGCCTCCAAACATGCGGTTCACCAAGTCATGAAGTGCGTGGCTGGAAACCTTGTCCTCCGATATGGCGGCCCGATACTCGTAAGCTCTTCCTCGCAGCGTTCGCTTGACCCTTCCCTTTCGCTGAAGGATGTTCAGCATTGTCTGCACCGTGGTGTAAGCGAGGCTGGAATCGGGATTGAGCGCTTCCTGGACGGCCTGGACATTGCCCGGACCATTTTTCCAGAGAACCTGCATGATCTCGAGCTCAAGAGGAGTAAGGGAAGAAGAGCGCTTTTTGCGGGCAACCATCGGATCTCGTCTCCTAATAGCTTAGGACATTTATCTCCTAATAATTTAGGACATTAGACCCGAAGTGCGAGACTTGTCAACCTGGAGTGCTTAGAGAGGGGACGATTTGGTTCGGTTACCAGTCGAAGAGCGTTCCGTCCAGTTTGCGATTGATAGGCAGATACGCGCGCTGGTAAGGGAACTTGGCGGCGAGTTTTTCATCTATATCGACGCCCAGTCCGGGGACATCGCCCGGCAGCATATATCCCGATTGGAAGCGGTAGGCGTGGGGAAAGACTTCATCGGTTTCGGCGGAGTGCGGCATGTGCTCCTGGATGCCGAAATTATTGATGGCCAGATCAAAATGGAGCGCGCCGGCCATCGTTATTGGCGAGAGATCGGTGGCGCCATGGCATCCGGTGCGCACGTTAAAGAGGGCGGCGAAGTCAGCGATCTTCTTCAGCGGGGTAAAGCCGCCGGAATGCACCAAAGCCATTCGCAGATAGTCGATCCACTGATTACGAATCAGCTCCTGTGCATCCCAGACAGTGTTGAACACCTCACAGGTAGCAATCGGTGTCGTGGTGTGCTGGCGTATGAGGCTATAGCTCTGCTGCAATTCGGCGGGCACCGGATCTTCCATCCAGAAGAGGCGGTAAGGCTCGAAGATCTTTGCCCAAGCGTGCAGCCTCAATGGGGGTCAGCCGATGATGGCAATCGTGCAGGAGATGGAGTTCGTCGCCAAATCGCTGCCGGACCTGCTCGAACAACTTCGGCGCATGCCGGAGATACGCTTCGGTCGACCATCTGCTCTCGGAGGGCAGCCCTCTCTCCGCCGGTTCATAAGAAACGCCGGATTTCGGCACTCCGTAGGTGGATTCCAGTCCGGGAATACCACTCTGCACGCGAATCGCCAGATAGCCCATCTCCATGTGCCTGGCGACATCGTCGACGGCTTCCTCAATGTCTGCTCCATGCGCGTGCGCGTAAACCAGCACGCCCTCGCGGCTCTTGCCGCCAAGGAGGTTGTAGATAGGAGTATTCAGCGCCTTGCCTTTGATATCCCACAGCGCGATGTCGATGGCCCCAATCGCCGCCATGGTTACCGGCCCGCGGCGCCAATACGCTCCCCGGTAGAGGTATTGCCAGATATCCTCGGTCTGAAATGGATCGCGGCCGATGATGCATGGCAGAACATGCTCGGTCAGATAGCTGGCTACGGCAAGCTCTCTGCCATTGAGGGTGGCATCACCAAGTCCGTAAATGCCTTCATCAGTCTCGACTTTGAGAGTTACAAAATTGCGGCCCGGTGAGCACAGGATCACGCGGGCATTGACGATCTTCATGAAAGCGCCTCTCCGAAATTGTCAGTGTCCTGTTTACACCAGGTTCGTATTGGATAGCAAAGCCAACCCGGTTTACTGGTGCTCTCCATATCCAGTGGGATCGGATGGGGAGCGAGGATAGATCTCCACGTAGTCCAATGGAGCGGGCTCTCCGTCATCCGGGTGTCCGTCGATCGTCAAGATGTCTCCTGGGCGCAGGATGATTCCGTGGACAGTGAAGCGCGTGGAAGTGCTTCCGTCCGGATGGCTGGAGGGGAAGGTGTTGTTGTCACCTGTCCAATGGGCAATGGGCTTTTGATTGAGCAGGAGCGTGTAGGCGGATGAGCCGTTGCGCTCATCGAAGTACTGAACGGCGATCTCATACTTGCCGCTAGGCCGATTGAGAGTAGCGGTTGCCTTGCAGGAAACACTGCGGTTGCACACCACTGCCTTGCCTCCGGACGCGGTTTCCCATGGAGTGACATCGACTGGCATATATCCGTCGAGCTGCATGTCCTCGGCTTCAATCCGGTCGGGATAGTGGCCAACCCGCCCCTTGGCGTCGGGAATGCCCGACATTTTGTAGAACCACTCGGTGACCGCATCGCGCCACACGATGGCATGTCCTACCTGATACTGCTGGAGACCGAGAACTTCCTCAAATCGCTGGTTATCGACCAATCCCTTCAGGCTCAGCCATTGGCGCAAAAGCGTTTTTGCGCCCTCTACTCCATCATAGTGGGAGTCATAGATATATTGGATCACCGTGCTTCCCGAATGCAGACGGTGGGTGTAAGGAACGTGGTGCATGAACAGCAACAGGTTGTCGGGACAGGTCTTGAGCGATTCATACATGCCCGCCACTTGCGGAGGATACTGGCCAATAAAGCCGGTTCCCGTTGCCACAGTGCGGTCCATACCGACACCTTCGTGGTCGGCCCGGAACCATTGTCCCCACCCGTTACGCTCGGCGGATGCGACTCCTGGCCCGTAGTGAGCCCCAATAATATTGGTGAGCGTGCCGATGCCAAGCGGTCCGGTGTACTGCTCGTAGTAATGCCATGAAGGAAGCAACATGCTATCGATCGTCTGGACCACTATGGGATTGTTGCCGAAGGTCATGCGCGTCCAATCTTCGGCGATCGTCTCAGCGGATGTGTCCGGGTTCCAAGCCAGACGAGCATACCCATAGAGGTTGGCCATGGCGAGCGGGTGGGCAAGCCAGTTCGTATCCAATCCGACATTGACGACCGCGACGAATCCTCCGGTTGGACGATCGAAGGACTTACCCTCCACGATCTCCTTAACCGGCGTGGAGCGGTTTTCAGCGCGCAGATCGAAATCGAGAGCTTGTTTCCACATCGGGACCAGGAATACAAGATGATGCTGCTGACCGGTGTATTCCTGCGTAACCTGGAGCTCGATAGCTTCATTGGTGTGCCGCAGGCCGGCGAATAAGGGAGAAACAGGCTCGCGTACCTGAAAGTCGATAGGGCCATTCTTGACCTGGACGATTACGTTGTCATCGAATTTGCCGTCCAGGGGATGAAAGATGTCATAGGCGGCGCGCGCGCGGTCGGCCTTAAGATTGCGCCAATTCAGATGATGGTCATAGACAAAGGCCCGATACATGACGATACCGCCATGCGGCTTGAGCGCACGCGCCAGAAGGTTGGCTGCGTCAACCGGCGTGCGGCCGTATTGCGAAGGCCCAGGGCGCCCCTCGGAGTCGGCTTTGATTTCAAATCCTGCGAAATCCGGAATCTGCCTGTAGATTTCGTCAGCCTTACTCTTCCACCAGGCGATCACCTGAGGGTCCATTGGATCAAATGTGCTCAATCCCCCCACCGCCTTGGGACTGCTTAGATCTACGGAGAGGGAAAGCTCGACTCCCCATGGACGAAATGCATCGGCGATCCGTGCAAATTGCCGGATCATCTCAGGTGTCAGCGTTCTGAGATCGGCATTGACATTGTTGACGGTGCAGCTATTGATACCGACGGAGGCGAGAAGGCGCGCATATTCACCCACCCGCGTGAGGTCCGGCCGCACCGCTCCGTTATCGAAAAAAATGGAGCGTCCGGCGAAACCACGTTCAATGCTGCCGTCGAAGTTGTCCCACTGATTGACCCAGCGCACCGGAGCGGCCGGAGACTGACTCTCATACAAGGAGGATGAAATATCCCTCTGCTCGGCGATGTGTTCAAGAAGATGGAAGCTTCCGTAGAGCACTCCAGGCGCATCCTCTCCGGCGATAAGCCAGTAGGTATGGCCGTGTTGGCGAACGGTTGCCAGGATAAATCCTCCTGCTTTTAGTCTGACTGGAGTTTGCCAAGCTGGAAATTGACGGTGCAACTCGGCGACAGTTCCGACCACGAAGGAATTCTCGAGTGGCAGGCGGCTATCCACCGCGATTGTTTTTCCTAACATGGATTCGAGGCCGCGTACTGTTTCCCTCTCCGCGGACTGCACCACAACTGCCTCATCCAGAGCGACAATCCTGCCGGGCAGCGAGGCATACTGTTTCAACATCCGTTCATTCTTGATCGGCGCATAGCGAAGCCACCCATCGGCGCCATTCTCAGCCTGCGCGGCTGTGCCGCAGGAGAGGAAGAAGACCGCCAAAGCGGCGGCTCTTCGGCATTGGCTCAAGGGCATCATCGGCGGGAGACTCCCAATTGTTGTATCTTCATTGGTTCACTCCGCTTGCCAGATAACCACCGTCCACGCTGACAATCTGCCCGGTCACGTAGGACGCGCTGTCGGAGGCAAGGAAAATGGCGGCGCCGATGAGCTCCTCCGTATGACCGAATCTCTTCATGGGAATCCGCAGGCACATCTCCCGTCCGCGCTCCGTCTTATCCAACAGTTCACTGTTGAGCGAAGTGGGAAAGACGCCCGGGGCGATTGCGTTCACGCAAACCCCATGCGGAGCAAGCTCGATCGCCAGCGACTTGGTCAACGAACCTACTCCGGCTTTGCTTGCGCAGTAGGCGGCCACATCGTAAAACGCGACAAAAGTGGCCAGAGAAGCAATATTGACAATTCGGCCGTATTTTTGAGCGACCATACTTCGCCCAAAGATCTGGCAGGCGCGGAATGTCCCGGTAAGGTTCGTTTCCATGATCCTGTTCCATTCGTCGTCCGAGCACTCCAGGGTTGGGACGCGCTGCGTTATGCCTGCCGAGTTCACCAGGATATCGACTCGCCCGAAGGCTTCGATGACCTGGCAGTGAAGCGCTGCGATTGACTCCCGGTCAAGAACGTCGGCTCGATGTATGAGAGTGCGGCGACCCAGGCGCTCGATTTCTCCGGCCGCCTGTTCTACCTCATCCATGCGCCGGGATGCAGGTACAACATCGGCGCCTGCCTTGGCCAATCCGATCGCAATGGCTCTTCCTATGCCGGAGGTTCCTCCGATCACGACCGCGGTCCGCCCGCAAAGATTAAAGATATCCCTACCCATCTGAATGCCCTCGTAGACCAGTAAAGTTGAAAAAGGAAAACAATCTATTTAGTTTTGCATTCGAATCAAACAGAGTTTAACTCGCGTCCCGGTCGGAAAGAAATCTTTTTGCTCCGGATAAGCAGGTTTGATCTCTTATTTTATATTTCAATTGACAATATTGCGCGCAGAAACCTATAGTCTTCCTCGCGTACTAATTGCGAATTCAGGGAGGGATCTGTGCGAAGCTGGCGAGGGAAAGATCTATCGCTCCTTGCAATTCTGCTGATTCCGCCGGCGGCAGGCGCCGCTCAGGCCACGCAAGCGGCTAAGGCCGGAGCGATGGCCCCGGTGCAGGTGACATCCGAACAGGATAGGCAAGAGATGCTGGATCAGCTTCACATCAGCTCGCTTCGTCCGGGCGCCGATCCCAGGCATCCCGACTCGCCCAACGCGGTGAACTATGACGAATCGAAGGCAAACCCCTATCCGAACCTGCCGGACCCGTTGATTTTGAATAACGGAAAGAAAGTCACGACAGCCAGGATGTGGTGGAAAGTGCGCCGCCCGGAGATTGTCGAGTACTTCGACCGGGATATCTATGGCCGCGCTCCAAGACATACTCCCACAGTCAAATGGGAGGTGAAGGACACGGTCGATGAAAAAGTTGGCGATATCCCGGTTATTACAAAGAGGCTCATTGGCCACGTCGACAACTCTTCCTTTCCAGCCATTACGGTGGACATTCAGTTGACGCTGACCACACCGGCGAATGCGACCGGTCCGGTGCCGGTGATGATGCAGTTTACCTACGATCCCGCCTTGATGGCTGCTCTGCGGCGCCGTCTGGGATCGAATCAGCCCCCTCCGTTCCCCGGTCCGACGTGGCAGGAGCAGGTTCTAGCTAAAGGCTGGGGATATGCAACGCTTATCCCGACCTCGGTGCAGGCGGACAACGGCGCGGGTTTGAGGCAGGGAATTATCGGTCTGGTAAACAAGGGCCAGCCGCGTAAGCCCGATGATTGGGGCGCATTGCGGGCATGGGCTTGGGGAGCCAGCCGCGCCCTGGACTATTTTGAGACAGATAAAGCGGTGGATGCCAAGCAGGTCGGCCTGGAGGGCCACTCCCGCTACGGCAAGGCGACGCTGGTCGCCATGGCCTACGATCGACGTTTCGCCATCGGGTATGTCAGTTCCTCCGGCGAAGGCGGCGCCAAGCTTCTGCGCCGCAACTGGGGGGAACTGGTAGAGAATTTGGCTGCGGCGAACGAATACCACTGGACGGCGGGCAATTTCCTCAAGTACTCCGGCCCGCTGCACGCGAACGACTTGCCGGTCGACGCTCACGAGTTGATCGCGCTGTGCGCGCCCCGGCCGGTATTTATCGGCGGCGGCGCTGCGCCGGGGGATGCATGGGCGGACGCTAAGGGCATGTTCATGGCTGAAGCTGCCGCTGGACCTGTGTACGAATTGCTGGGCAAGAAGGACCTGGGCACAACCGTACTTCCTCCAATAGAGACCGCGCTGATCGATGGCGATCTGGGATTTCGGCAGCATCTTTACGGACACACAGACGCTCCCAACTGGCCCACGTTCCTTACCTTTGCGAGCCGTTTCATCAAGGGGCCGCCCCCGGCTGCGCCCCAAAGGGCAAGCGCTCTGAAGTAATCCGCCTATCGAAGGTACTGCCTGCCAGGAGGGAAGGGAACGATGAAGGATGAAGTAGTGTGCCGCTTGCAATTCATCACTGGCATGGGGATGAAAAGGATCTTGGCTGCGACGCTGGTTAGCGGATGTGCGATAACTGCCTTCGCCCAATCTCATCCCGCCGGAAATACCAGGAATGCGGCGGTTGTGGTCCTCGATTCCAGAGTAACCATACTCGAAGCCGCAGACGAGCCAATGCCGATCCGGGAAGCGGTGAATGACCTTGGGGCTGACTTTCAAAAAGTTTTAGGTACCAAGCCGCGGATTGTGAGCAGCAATCAAGATGCGGGACCGGCGACCATCCTGATCGGCGAGCGGTCGAAAATTCCCGAAGCCATGCGGCCCACAGGCCTGACGGCGCCCGAATCGTTTTCTATCTCCGTGGCTGCCGCGAGCTGGAGCAGCAAACAGCCAACCCGGGCCGTGGTGCTGGCCGGCGCGGACATGCGCGGGACGATCTATGCTATCTACCAGTTTTCCCAGCAGTATCTAGGTGTCGATCCTTTGTATTACTGGACCGATCACCAGCCTGCCCGCCGCGCCCGTATCGAAATTCCTGCATCCCTGGACAAAGCATTTCCGGCTCCTGTCTTCAAGTACCGTGGCTTCTTCCTCAATGACGAAGATCTCTTAACCGGATGGGCGCCGGGAGAAAAGAAGGATAAGACAGGAATCTCGCTCGCGGTATGGAACAAGGTCTATGAGACCATCCTCCGCCTCAAGGGAAACATGGTGGTCCCGGGAACCTGGATTTTTCCCAATGACCCTCAGGTCAAGCTGGCTGGGGAGCGCGGGCTGATCATGACCCAGCACCATGCCATCCCTCTGGGCTTGAACGTTGCGCGATGGCCCAAGGACGTTCCGTATAACTACAGCAACCATCCCGAGATACTTGAGCGGGCCTGGAAGGATGCGGTTGCTTCCTATCCGCCGAACCAGGAAATTCTTTGGGCCGTAGGTCTGCGCGGTTTGTCGGATGTCAGCTACGACTCTATGGATCCAAGCGTCAGGGGGAATGACAAGGCCTTGGGCCAGCTCATCAGCAAGGCCATTGCCGACCAGATGCGCATTGTCCGCGCCGTCCACCCAAATGCAAAGTTTGATACCGACTTATGGCAGGAAGGGGCGAGGCTGGTCCAGCATGGTGACCTCAAAATACCTGCCGAGGTAATTCTGGTGTGGGCGGATCTTGGATACGGATACTTGCAGGACAAGGGCGAAGTGGCCGCCGGGCAGGGTGCTTACTACCATGTCGCAATGATGAACAACCGCTCCAATCAACTTACGGAGATGGTCCCGGTAGCGCGCATCTTCTCGGAACTGGGCCGATACGCGAAAGCCGGAGCCACGGAATATCTCCTGGTCAACACCAGCGACATTCGTCCGGTGGTCATGACGGCCAAGGCAGTAATGGACGTGGGATGGAAAGGGGTCCCGCAGGGCGGCGCAAGCGCAAGCGGCGAGTTTTACCGGCAATGGGCAGCGGAGGAATTCGGAGAGAAAGCCGCGCCGGCGGTCGCTGAAGTTTATAAGGAGTACTTTGCCGCGCCCGCGCATTTTGGAGAGCCGCCGCGGGAGTATGGGGATCAGCTTTATCACACCGAGGCCCGGCAGATGATGCTGACTTATATGACCGACTCGCCGCTCTACTCCATACCGAGCCAGGCTCCCAAATGGGCACCCCCGCGCATCCTTGAACCGCGGTTTGGCCAGGGTGTCGGCAAGGATTGGCTTCGCCAGACGGTAACAAAAGAGATTCAGCAATGCGGTGATGCACAGCCGCGATGGGACGCGGTATGGAACAAGGCGGTCGCGGCCGAGCCGCTCGTCGCTCCCGGGCGCTTGCCGTTTTATCGCGCCCAGGTATTGGCGATGATCGCGATCAACCGTGAGAGCAACCGCATCCTGTTGCTAATCGCGAAGGCTATTCAGGATGCGGGGAATGGACAGACGGCCGAAGCCCGCCAAGCGGCCGGGCAGGCATTGAACGCGCTTGACCAGATTCATCAGGCCGAGGTCAACGCGGAGTACGGCAAATGGAAAAACTGGTATAGGGGAGACTGGCTGACCGGCATCTACAGAACACGCGAAACGGTTCAAACCTTCTCCGCTTTTCTCGACGATCCGTTGACTCACTTATCGCCGCCCCTTCTATGGAATGGATGGGAGGCCTATTACCACATCATGCACTATGAAGGGGATCGTTCGGCCGACGTGAAATGATCTCTCTCTACGACTTTTGGTGGAAGCCCCGCACTCATGCGGAGGAATCGGCTTGAAAGAGTCCCGCAGGGACGGCAAGAAAATAGCCCAGCACGCGAGTGCTGGGCCTGCTTGGGAGGAGCAAGACCCAGTCCCGTAGGGACGACTGAATCATCCTTTGTCTTTTCAGTCGACCCTACGGGACTGGATCTCTATACAACCCAACCCAGCACTTCGTGCTGGGCTATTTTCTTGCCGTCCCTCGCGGGACTTACCATGCTCCGTAACTTGGGGGCCAGGCTAAAAAGCCCATTTCAACATAGAGCGCTTCGGCTGGAGCGAAGTCCAGCTCCCACCCTGTTAATTGGAGTGAATACATTGTGGTTGCAACACAGCTTTTCGTCTTTGCCTTTCTTTCTGTCATTCCCGAAGGGAATCTGCTTTTCGTATCGGCAGGACAAAGGAGACCAGAAGCAGATTCCCTGCGGGAATGACAGAAAGAAAGGCAACTGCCAATACAGAAGGCTACAAACGAGGATACAGGGCCCGCATCAGACCAATTGTCCGTAGGCTATGGTGCAGTCGTAGTTCAATTGGACAACACCCTGCCTCTCGTTCTCGCTGAACAGGCGGTCGATTTGCTCGATCATTGCGGCGTAAGTGGCATGTCCTGGCGTCGGCATGTAGGAGGAAGATACGACTCTGCCGATAAGCGCATTTCGATCCAACAGTTGAAAATTCTCCAAATAAGCGAAGCGCATGGGAGCAGGATCGAAGAAAGCGCGCAGAGTCTTTTCATTGGGATATCTGCCTTGTACCGCTTCATAATCCACTCCGAACCGCTGCAACAAGTCTTCATAACCGCGATGAAAGGGATCGCCATTCTCGCGGCGCACATTGTAGGCGATGACGCACCATCCGCCGCGCTTCTGTATCCGGGAAAATTCCTTTTTTGCCCGTTCAAGATCGAACCAGTGCAGCGCCTGGGCCACGGTAACGAAGTCGGCGCAGCCTTCCGATAACCCCGTGTGTTCGGCGGTTCCTTCAATTACCCGGAGCGTTGAATACCGCTCTTGGAGTTCGCTGCAGGCGGATCGCATCTCCGCATTCGGTTCAACAGCTGTGACCGGGTTCCCGTTTTCAAGAAAAAGCTCGGCAAAAATTCCCGTCCCCGCCGCAACATCCACGATATTGGACTGAGGCGTCAATCCACATTCCCGCCCGAGCAAAGCCAGAATCTCTTTTGGATAGTCGGGCCGAGCGAGTTTGTAACTCTCCACCCTTCCGGTAAATCGAGTTTCATTTTTCCCAGAGAGCGCCATGTTTCCTCTCGATAGCTCAGAGATGCCATCAAATGGAGATACTATACTCTGCCTAAAGGAGGCGATATGAAGGCGCTCCGCTTCTACCAGTTCGGCGATTTGAGCAATCTTAAGCTCGAAGAACTACCAGATCCGTCCCCAGGGGAGAGGGAAGTCGTTGTCCGGGTGCGCGCGGCATCGATTAATCCCAGCGACGTTAAAAATGTACAAGGGAGAATGGAAGGCGTTATCCTTCCACGGACTCCGGGAAGGGATTTCGCGGGAATCGTGGTGAATGGTCCATCGCATCTCCGTGGCGTAGAGGTGTGGGGCACTGGTGGAGACATAGGCTTTACTCGCGATGGGAGTCACGCAGAATATCTGGTGATTCCGGCGGATGCGGTCACCCCCAAGCCGGCTAATCTCACATTTGAGCAGGCAGCATGCGCCGGTGTGAACTTCGTTACCGCCTATGAAGGTCTGGCCGCTCGCGCCAAGGTTCAGACCGGTGAAACGCTATTGGTAACAGGCTGCGAGAGGAGGCGTCGGCTCCGCCGTGCTTCAGTTGGGTCAAGCTCTTGGCGCGAAGCTGATCGCCGTCGATCGGAAGCCGCTGAAAGCCCGCGAATTCGAAGGCGTAGAGTTGCTGGGGCATATCGATTCCAGCGGACCAAACTTCGGCGACGCGGTTCGGCAACTCAACGGCGGGAGGGGCGTGGATGTGGCTTACGATTGTGTGGGTGGGGAGCTGTTCGAGCCCGTTCTCTCGACCTTAGGCAACCGCGGGCGGCAGGTTTCAATCACCTCCGTGGGAAGCCGGCGGGTCAGCTTCGATCTGCTCGATTTCTACCATCGCAGCTTGACCCTCCTGGGTGTGGATTCGCGAGCGCTCATCTCCACGGATTGCGCGAAGCTGCTCGAGGCGATGTCGCCGCTCTTTGTGGCCGGCCGGGTGAAGCCTGCGAGAATTGCAAAATCCGGCTTACTCGAAGATGCCCAAGAGCTCTACTCCTACGTGGATAAGGGCGGCAAGGGTAAAGTTGTTTTTATCTTCCCGGATTAGGAAGGTGCTTGGGCAGCGCAAGCGTAGAACTGGAGGTGACAGTTGTCACCCCGGGCGGCTGATCTTTGCCACTGGCGCCGGAGAATCTCAGGTCCCAGAATCGGAATGTTGGGCGCTCGCAATGGTTGGAGAGGACAAGAGGCAACTCTATGGTTGAGCACGCCGAATTAGCCGAAGCAATGAGCGGCCGAGGCGAGCCGCCATTGAAAGCGGCAGCCGGCCATTCCCGTCCGCTTTGGGCCCGATGGTTCCGCAGCCACAGCCACCATCTCTGGCTGGTCTTCACCATCTTCTTTTTTTCCCACGCTTATTACGCGCGCTCATTACGCTCCTTGGTGGAGGCGGCCTGCATGTGGCTGCTCTTCCTTCTACTGTATGCCGGGGCTTACGGCGCCAGGGGATGGAAACACACAGCCAGCCTGGTTGGCATGCTGCTGCTTGGCATTTTCTATCTGCCGCTGAACTATGGATCGGTTGGAGTCTTCATCTACTTCGCGGCCGCGGTCGCGGCTTCTATTTCTTCAGGCAGGCTGCTCGCTTGGATCCTTTGCTTCGAATGCCTCTGCGTTGTGCTGGAAATTTCTTATTTTCACCTGGATTCCTGGGTCCTGAGCACGGGGGTCATGCTCCCTTTGATCGTGGGAATAACAGTCTTCAGCGAGACGCAACAGCGGAAATCGGACGCTCGTCTCCGCCTGGCGCATGAGGAGATTGAGCACCTCGCCAAGCGGGCGGAGCGGGAGCGCATCGCGCGAGACATGCACGACGTGCTTGGGCACACGCTGTCGATGATCGTGCTCAAAAGCGAGTTGGCCGGGCGGTTAATCCTGACAGACCAGGCAAGGGCGTCCGGCGAAATCGGCGACATTGAGCGGACAGCCAGGCAGGCTCTTGGGGAAGTTCGCCAGGCCATCGGCGGATATCGAGCCGAAAGCCTGGCTGCGGAGATCGAGCGAACGCGCCGCACCTTGAATACCGCAGGGCTGAATCTGGTCTGCAATGCCGAGTCAATTCCGCTGAGACCTGCCGACGAGACGGTGCTCTCGCTCATCGTGCGCGAGGCAGTAACTAATATCGTGCGTCACGCCAACGCGCGCGAGTGCCGGCTTTTGATCGAGAACCAGGACGGGCATGCGCTGCTCATCGTAGCTGACGATGGCCGCGGGGGAGTCCGCCAGGAGGGCAACGGACTGCGCGGCATGCGCGAGCGAGTGGAGGCGCGTGGAGGCAAGTTCACGCTGAACTCAGAGAATGGAACCCAACTCAGGATTCTGCTCCCGCTGGAGCAGCGTTCATGAACCCCAAGCTGCGTGTCATCCTGGCTGAAGATCAGAGCATGATTCTGGGTGCGCTGGCGGCGTTGCTTGAAACCGAGCCGGACATCCTGGTCGTGGGGCGGGCCAACAACGGCCGCGAGGCTCTGAAATGCATCGCCGCGCAGATGCCCGATGTGCTGGTGACCGACATCGAGATGCCGGAGATGAATGGCCTGACCCTGGCCGCCGAGGTGCGCCAATACTTTCCCCGCGTGCGCACGGTCATCCTGACCACCTTCGCGCGCGCCGGCTATCTGCGCCGCGCAATGGATGCGGGAGCCCAAGGCTACCTCCTAAAAGACCGGCCTGCTTCGGAGCTCTCGGATTGCATTCGCCGCGTCAGCCAGGGCCTGCGCGTCATCGATCCCGAGCTCGCCGCGGAAGCTTGGTCTGGTGAGCCGGATCCGCTAACGGAGCGTGAACGCCAGGTGCTGTGGCGCGCCGGAGAAGGAAAGAGCGGAGGGGAGATTGCGCAGGAGCTCCATCTCTCCGAAGGGACAGTCCGAAACTATCTATCGGAAGCCATCAGCAAGCTGGGCGCCGCCAATCGGGTGGAGGCCGCGCGGATTGCCCGCGCCAAGGGCTGGCTCTAGTAGTGGTCAGCGATTCATCACGTAATTTTGTCATCTCGACCGAAGCGAAGCGGAGTGGAGAGATCTGCGGTTTTCCTTCTGTATTCGGAGCGTCTGGGATGGTGAAAGCAGATTCCATTCGGGAATGACAGAAAGAAAGGCAAAGTCAGAACAGGAGGGCAAAAATATAGCATGGGATTGCAAAGCCTACATCCAGCCACTCCACCTACCTTTGTCATCTCGACCGAAGCGAAGCGAAGTGGAGAGATCTGCGGTTTCGTCAGCTTGCAGCGAAACGATCGTTGAAGGTTACTGAAACGAACTTCTGACTCACCACACTAGAAGACTTTCAAACTTGCTCCGTATGCAGGTGCCCCAGGTTAGCTTCGCGAACCTGGGGCACCCGCATTTATACCGATCAAAAGGTCTCTGCTGGCCCAGGCGGACATGACGACTGTCACATGCGAACGCTGACAAAGTCCACTGCCAAGGTTCTTCTCGCAGCGCCATCCTGATGGTGCTATGAAGAACAAACAAATTCTTGCTCTGTTGTGCATGTGTCTCTGGCTGGGGGCCGCCGCGGCTTCCGCGCAGGCATGCGACCCGCAAAGGCCGGGAGAGATTCGCGGAACGGTGAGCGACTCCAGCGGCGCCCTGATTGTGAATGCATCGGTTGCGCTCAAAGGTCCTGCCGCCGCCCAAACGCACACCGACGACAAGGGGCGCTATGCCTTTCGCTGCCTCCCCTACGGAAGCTATCGCTTGCAAGCCCAGGCTACCGGCTTTGCCCAGGATGAGCAGGAAGAACGGATAGCGGCCGGTTCGGCGCGGATCGACCAGGCCATCCGTCTGCGCGTCGCCAGCGTCGAGTCCGAGGTTGAGGCTTCTAACTCCGGCGCAGTCAGTCTGGATTCCGACCATGGGCCCGGAACGACCGAACTTTCGGCAAAGGATCTTAAAGCGCTGGCGGACGATCCCGACGATTTCGAGCGCGAACTGCAAGTGCTGGCGGCCAGCGCCGGCGGGGCGCCCGGACAGGCCATTATCACTGTCGATGGATTCCAGAATGCAAGCCGCATTCCTCCTAAGTCGGCGATTGCTTCCATTCGCATCAATCCCGATCTTTTCTCCGCGGAGTATGCAATTCCGCCCTATCGCGGGGGGCGCATCGAAATCTTCACGAAGCCGGGACAGGATACCTACCACGGCGCTTTGTTCTTCAGCGACAGCGACGCGAGCGTCAATGCGAAAGATCCGCTTGTCGATTGCCCGCGCCCCCATCGGCAAGCGGAGATACGGATTCGAGCTGAGCGGCCCCATCCAGCGGGGCAAGAGCGATTTTGCGCTTGATCTCGAAAAGCGGGACATCGACAGCTTTGCCACGGTGAACGCCTTTGTACTGAACTCCCAGAACGCCATCCAAAACCTGATCGAAAACGTTTCTAATCCCCGGCGGTTGTGGATTGCCAGCGCGCGCACCGATTGGCAGCTCAACCACAGCAATACCTTGTCGGTTGCTTATATGGCCAATGTGAGCTCGCTGGCCAATCAAGGAGTGGGCGGCCAGGCGCTGCCTGAGTCCGGCTACAACAGCACAGTCGACGAACATGATCTGCGCATTACCAATGTTGCGACGTTGAGCCCTACGCTCTTGCACGAGAGCCGCTTCGCCTTCTCCTGGAAAGATACCGATCAATCTCCACTATCGACCGCGCCCAGCCTGCAGGTTGCGGGCGCCTTCACCGGAGGAGGGTCCACGGGGGGCGCGATGCGCAACCACGAGCGCGACATCGAGGTGGATGACGATCTGCTGATTGGCCACCACGCGCATACCATCAAACTCGGTGTGGAAGCCCTGGGCCTTCTGGTCCACGATCTCGATCCTGACACCTTCAACGGCGCATTCGTTTTTGGAGGAGGCAGCGCGCCCGCGCTCGATGCAGCTAACGGCGGAACGGTCTACATCTCCGGACTCGAACAGTACCGCCGCGCGCTTCTGGGCTTGCCCGGCGGTACTCCTACCATCTTTAACGTCACTCAAAGCCAGCCGCTGGTTGCGTTCAACCAGTGGCGGGTTGCCCTATATGCGCAGGATCAGTGGAAGCTACGGCCCCGCCTCGCGCTCTCGTTTGGGCTCCGCTATGCATTGCAGACTTCGCCCTCGAGCTTTGGCAACGTGGCGCCGCGCTTCGGCCTGGCCTGGTCGCCGGACAAGAAATCGAACTGGGTCTTCCACGCGCGCGCCGGTCTGTTCTTCACTCCCATAGAACAGACGACCACTCTCCAAGCTTATCGCTTGAACGGCATTCGCCAGACGGAGCAGATTGTGTACGGGCCGTCCTTCAACGATCCGCTCTCGCAACAAGGATTGTCGGTGGCCACCACGCAGCAGTTCGCACGGCATGTATCGCAATCGCCTTCGCTGCAGATGCAGCTCGGAGTGGAACATGAGTTTCCAGGGCATTGGCATGCCCAGGCAAATCTGTTTTGGGGCCAGGGGTGGGACTCGCTGCGCTCCCGTAATATCAACGCGCCGCTGCTCAATGCTGAGACCGTCAATCCTTTGCTGGCCCCTCGTCCCTTCGCCCCCAACCGGAACATCTTCCAATTTGAGCAGACCGGCAACCTGCATGGCCCAGTCTTCTTCGCCGGCCTTGACCAGCATGCGCTCAAGCGGCTGCAACTCTTTGTCGGCTATCTCTACTTCGGCCTGAAAACCGATGCGGATAGCGCAACGCTCTTTCCCCAAAACAGCTACAGCAACCACGGAGAGATGGCGCAAGCGTCGTGGGAAGCGACAAATCGCCTCTTCGCCGTCAGCCAACTGAGTTTGCCGCTGCGGCTCTCGCTCACCGGAACTTTCGACAGCTCGAGCGGCCTGCCATACAACGTGACCACGGGAACGGACAACAATGGCGACGGCGTATTTAACGATCGCCCTGCGTATGCCACCTCTCCCGGTCCGGGCGTCTACACCACACAATTCGGCTTGCTGACTGCCACGGGCATCAATGGCAGTTTGCCGCGGAATCTGGGGACCATACCCTGGGCGGTCCATCTCGATACCAATCTCAGCCGCACCTTCGCGGCGGGTCACCGCAATGCCGCCGGAGAAACACGGCAAAGCGTCACCCTGAGCGCGCGCTCCAGCAACCTGCTGAACCACACGAATGTTACCGGAGTAGGCGGGGTGCTGGGATCGCCCTCGTTCGGCCTACCCTATGCGGCGGACCCGGGGCGCCGCGTCGAATTTGAAATTCGCTACAGCTTCTAGAACCAATCAACTTTTAACGGAGGAAAGACTGTGACAAAACAATCCATGCTATGCGCTCTCTTATTAGCCGGCTCTCTTGCGGGCGCCGCCCAGTCCACCGCTAAAGCGGCCGCCCCACCACTTCCACCGCTCTTGGTTGTTTACCGCTATTGGCCGGAGCAGTTCGTGCAATGGGTCGGCCCGGAGCTTTCCTATTCGACGATCGAACTCTACGCGGACCCGGGCGCTAGCCAGCCTTTGTACGATGTCGTGCTGACGGACCGGAGCACTGGCAAGCGCGTTCACTACAGTAACCAGCAGCAGCAGGTCGATATCGATAAGTTGAGCGGCGACGCTTATCTGACCAAGATCCAGTTAGCCAGCCCGGAGCAGGACAACGCCGGAGCTACCTGGAGCCTCACCTTTACCACTCAGGACGGCAAGCCTGTGATCTGGCGCTTTATTCAGGGATCGGATGTGACCGGGCAGGGCAGCGGCCTCACGCCAATGCCTATGGTGCCCATGCCACTGTTCATGTATCGCGAGCAGGGTGCCGTGGCCGGACAAGGCACGGCCCTGCAGGTAGGCACACAAGTCAGCGAGGCCGACGTCTGGAAGGAGATCAGCCACCCCCCGTTTTTTGTTGCGTATCACGGCGCCCGGGCGGTGGGGCTGGATATTGCCATGCTGCAGCCCGGCATGATGCGCTGGAAGGTCGAGTCAGCCCCGGCGGCGGTGAGCGCCGGCGCCGTGTGGAAGCTCAGCTCGAGCGACGGCAAGCATTGCACTCTCACGGTGAAGAAAGCGAATGGGAACAGCTTCACCATCTTCGCCGCGGATGAACACACGCCAGGGCGAGAGATGTGGATTGAAGCGCAGCAGACGGCAAATGGCTGGCTCATCCAGCGGGTAGGTTTCGCCCCCGAGAATCAAGGCGACGATCACGGATTCGCGCTCACATTCGAACCGGGATTACCGGTGGGCGATCAAGCCTTGTCCTCTCCGGTCAAGTTCGAGATGCAGGCGGGCAAAAAAACAAAGATCGGCGGGGGGACGCTCACGCCGCAAGGCAACGCAGCCCATCCGCAATGGCTGCTGCAATTGAAGACTCCCGATTGGGCTCGAGCCAAGTCGATGGTGGAAGACGTGGTCGTGACACCGGACTCGCTTCAACTTGAGAGCCAACTCCAGAACAAACAGCCTTAGCGGCGTGCTCCGACAACTCCACTTAATTTGTCATCTCGACCGGAGCGCAGTGGAGTGGAGAGATTCTGTGGTTTCCTACATATAAGTCACAGATCTCTCCACTCCGCCTCTCCCATCAGTCGTGGTCTCCCACCCTTGCTGCGCAAGGATGGGGCACCCTGAATCTGCTTGCAGTATGGATCCAAAACACCCGCGAATCGAGGGTGCCCCATATCTGGCGCGCTCTTTGCGCCAGATGTGGGAAACCGCAGATCTCTCCACTGCACTGCGCTCCGGTCCAGGTGACAAAGTTAGGTGTAACTGCCGATCAAGCCTTCCTCAACCCGATTTTCATCCCCATGGGTGGGGCGCAAGTCCATGAACATTGCGGTCGAGGCGACAAGGTTGTTACAGGCTAGAAACTGATACTCCGACTGTTTGTTGCTGTACTCAGGCGGGTGCCCCAGGTCCCGATTCTGGGACCTGGGATTCTCAGGCGGCCAGAAACCTAGATCTACCTCCACTGGAATGCAGCCAGAGCTCGACGACGATGGTATTGATCGAGAAACCGATCCAGAACGCGATGCCAAAGAACTGTTGCGGTTGAAGATGCGTCAGCCGGCTGGTAGCGAAGAACAGACCCATTACCGGACGAGTGGTGGCGATACCCAGAAGGATTCCGATCGAGCGCCACAGCCAGCGCATTTTTTGATGCGAGTCTCCGCGGCGCATATACCTATAGGCCCGGGCAAGGGAGAAGAGAAAGAGGCTATTGAAAAAAAGAACCGCCGAGCGTTCCACCCATCCTCCGACGGCGTAGACACTCATGGCATACGCGGTAATTCCGACCACAGCGCCCAAGGGAAAGAGCAAACCTTCGGCCCACTCCGCTCTGGAGCGGCCCAGAAGAACAAACGGAGCCAGTAAGACAAACGCCAGTGCGGGAAGGATATGTGCAAGCGTCAGGGCGGCATGCGATGCAAACACCGCATCGAGCACGGCCATCTGGGGTGGGAGACCCTTCGATGGATGCACCAGCGCGTATAACCGCCGCATTACCGCCGCGATCGCGATCACAATGCAAATCCAGAAGCCTGTTTGCAGCCATCGAGGAGGGGGGCGTCTCTCATTAACCTTTGTCTGCGAGTCCATTGCTGCCGCCAATCGTCTCATGGTCAATTAAAGGGGTTCTTGTCGCAGTGCTCCATCTTGCCAACGCCTTTACTTGATTCCGTACTTATTCTTCAAAATTGCCGAATTCCCCGATAAGCCGACTTTTGTTTTGGCAACGCTCGGCCCGTGTTCCTGGACGGGTCCACTGACCAGCTCACTGTAGGTGCTGGCGCCCAAGAAGTGGACTTCGGCCAAATAACTGTGGCCTTCACAGCGACGGAAAATCAGGCCTTCATGCGATGCGAACAATCGGCTCTCTTCCGGGCGCACCATAATTACTCGCTCTTTGCCGGTAGTTACATTACGAATAGACAGCAGAAAGGGGTCAGAGAGCAACATGAAATGGTAGGCGCCAGCTGGGTTATTCTGGCTACCGGCCGAGAAAGCGAATGGAATGGTGACTGTGATTCCTGACTCGCCCTGCGCCTGTACGCTTACTGCCAACAACCCGCCGCTAATTAGAATCGCAACGAGTGATTTTGTGATGATTGAAGTTATGGGTTTCATAAACCATCCTTGTCGCGCCGTGCGCCTGGCCTAATTGCCAATCGCTCCGGCCGTTTCAAATTTCTATTTCATCTCGATTTCAGCATTTACTCGCTGCGCATGCGATAAAGGTTGGTTAAGCCAGATAAAGTTTTGTAAAGGCGGCAGGGGCTCAAAAGAATGGACTAGTATCGAGTCGGAGGTGGCGAGCCGCGAGGTATGGATCGCGTTCTCATTATCGATGATGATGTCGCCCTATGTGGGCTGCTGGCCGAGCGCCTGACCATGGAAGACTTTACGATCGAAGCCGTTCACGACGGAGTGAGCGGCTTGGAGCGTGCGCTCTCCGAGGAGCACGCTCTCATTGTGCTCGATCTGATGCTGCCGGGCATGGGTGGCCTGGATGTACTACGCCGCCTGCGTGCACAGTCCTCTGTTCCGGTGTTGGTGCTTACGGCGCGCGGAGAGGATGTCGAACGAATCTTGGGCTTGGAGATTGGCGCTGACGATTATCTGCCCAAGCCATTCAATCCGCGGGAGCTTATTGCCCGTATCCGCGCCATTCTGCGGCGGACGAGCCTGACGGCCCGAGAAGCGAGTCCGCTGGTTGCCGGCGATATCCGCCTCGATCCGACGGCTCGTGAAGCGCGGCTGAACGGCGCGCGGTTTGATCTCACCAGTGTGGAGTTCACGCTGCTCGAAACTCTGTTGCGCAATGCCGGCCGTATCGTTACACGCGAGCATCTCACCGAGACCGTTCTCGGCCGAAAACTCGGGCCCTTCGATCGTGTGATCGACGTCCATGTCAGCAATCTGCGCAAGAAGCTGGGCCCTGCACAGGGAGGCGAGCGCATCAAAGCTGTGCGAGGCAGCGGCTACCTCTTCGTGGTGCGCTCCGAGGAGAAGACCAGCTAACTATGCGCAGCCTCTTCCTCAAAATCTTCCTATGGTTTTGGGCGACTGTCATCCTCACCGGCATTTCGCTTGTGCTGACATTCATTCTGGAGCCGCAAAGCGTGCCTTCGCGATGGCACGCGTCCCTGGAGGACACGGCCCGCTATGCCGGGTTGGTGGCCGTCGAGGAAGCCGAAGTGGGAGGCGCTACACGGGCATCGGCTTACATCGATCGGCTTGAGAGCGATACACGTCAACGAGCCTGCCTCTTCGATTCCGCCGGAGGTGCGATTGCCGGAAAAGGCTGCGGGAGTTTCGCGGACATGATCTCGCATGTGTCCGCATCGAGGAACCCCGCTTTTAGCATGAGATACGGCATCGCTCGGGTCGCGTTGGTATTGCGGGGCGCGAGCGACCGGGAATACATCTTTGCGACTGAACTTCCCGCCGGACCGCGAGCAGCCATTGGCATCAATAGAAGTGGCATCGCACTGCGGTGGGGCGTTGCCCTTTTGGTCTCGGGCTTCATTTGTTATTTGCTTACCCGGTATCTCACAACCCCGATTTTGCGATTACGCCAAGCCTCGCAGCAGCTCGCAGCCGGCGATCTGAATACCCGCGCCGCCGCGGGAATAGAGCATCGGCGCGATGAGCTCGGAGACTTGGTGCGCGACTTCAACACTATGGCCGGCCGCATCGAGTATCTTATCTCGCAGCAGCGCCAGCTTATCTATGATGTCTCGCATGAATTGCGCTCGCCATTAGCCAGATTGAACGTGGCCCTGGATCTTGGCCGTCAACGGAAAGGCAAGGACCCTGCTTTCGATCATATGGAGCAGGATCTCGAGCGCCTGGACGGAATGATCGGACGCTTACTCACCATAGCCAGACTCGACACTTCTTCAACAACGATGCAGATGGCGCCGGTGAACTTAACCGAGCTGGTGTCGCGAGTTGTCCATGATGCAGGGTTTGAATCCCAGGAGCGGGGCGTGATTGTGAGGCTGACGGCGGAAGAACAGTATTTCGTGAGCGGAAATGCGGAGTTACTGCACAGCGCCATTGAGAATGTAGTCCGCAATGCGATTTATTACACCGCCTCCGGTAGCTCCGTGGATGCGCGAATGGTAAACGAAGACACGACGCAACACAACATTTGTACGGCTTACTGTCCGCGATCATGGTCCGGGGGTTGAGAATTCCGAACTGGCCAAGATCTTTCAACCGTTTTATCGCGTGGCCGAGGCGCGTGACCGTCAGTCGGGCGGGACAGGCCTTGGCTTGGCCATCGCCGACCGCATCGTCCGCATTCATGGCGGAACCATTCGTGCCGGGAATGCCTCTCCGCAGGGACTCGAGGTCGAGATCTTCCTGCCCCGGGCGGCTGGGAGTCTCTCAGTCATTGAGAAGAGGTAGGCAGCGTCGATGAGACCGCCTTGCGACGAAGCCGTCATCCGGTCCGGAGATGCCGCCGCTCCCTGTGCGGCGAAAGCGAGAGCGTGGATACTCGCGGCGACCATTATCGGTTCCAGCATGGCATTCATCGACAGCACGGTCGTCAACGTCGCCTTGCCTGCGCTCCAAGCAAGCTTTCATGCAACGGTAGTGGATGTGCAATGGGTAGTCGAGTCCTACGGATTATTCCTGGGAGCGCTGATTCTCGTTGGGGGCTCGCTCGGCGACTTGTTTGGCCGCCGCTTGATCTTCGTGCTGGGTGTGGGGATTTTCGCCGCGGCCTCCTCCGCTTGCGGGGTTTCTGCGAACATACATCAATTGATCATGGCGAGGAGCGTTCAAGGTTTGGGAGCTGCGCTGCTGGTGCCAGGGAGCCTGGCCATCATCACTGCGTCCTTCGACGAGAAAAGCCGCGGTCAGGCCATCGGCACGTGGTCGGGGTTCACCACAATCACTACCGCGATAGGGCCGGTACTGGGCGGCTGGCTGGTCGTGCATGCCTCATGGCGCTGGGTATTTTTCATCAATCTCCCTCTTGCGGCGGCAGTGATAGCCATTTCATCCTGGCATATTCCCGAAAGCCGCAGCGCCGGTGGAGGCCATGTCGATTGGCTCGGAGCACTGGCCGTGACTCTCGGATTAGGGGGCCTGGTCAGCGGATTCATCGAATCCGTGAACCTGGGGTGGGGACACCCTCTGGTGCTAGCCGGCTTGATCGTGGGCTGCGTCTCTCTGATTTTGTTCCTGTTCGTCGAAGCCAGGGGAGCCTCACCCATGGTTCCCCTGGCTCTATTTGCATCTTCCAGCTTTAGCGGTTCCAACCTGCTCACCTTGTTCCTCTACGCCGCGATTGGAATTTTCTTCTTCTTGTTTCCGTTGAACCTGATCCAGGTCCAGGGCTATTCCGCAACCGCCACGGGCGCCGCCGTACTGCCCTTGATTCTCCTGGTCTTCGTTCTTTCCCGCTGGTCCGGAGGGCTGGTGACGCGTTACGGTCCAAGGCTTCCGTTGATCGTTGGCCCGCTGGTTGCCGCGCTGGGGTTTGCTCTGTTCGCTATACCCTCGGTAGGGGGCGGCTACTGGAAGTCTTTTTTTCCTGCGGTGGTTGCTCTTGGTTTTGGGCTGGCGATTACGGTGGCTCCCCTGACCACCGTGGTCATGAATTCAGTGAGCCGGGATCGTCTTGGAGCGGCCTCCGGAATCAACAATGCAGTTGCCCGCGTCGCTGGTGTGCTTGCCATTGCAGTTCTTGGAATCGTGATGGTCGACGCTTTTGCTTCGCACCTCAATCGCAGCCTGGCTCACCTTTTGCTTCCGCCCGATATTCTAGCCGAAGTTCACGCGGACGAGATCAAACTTGCAGGCTTACGCGTGCCCGCGCGACTTGATCCTGGCACGAGAGCTGCCGTAACCCAATCGATCAGGGAAGCATTTGTGTTCGGATTCCGAATCGTCATGCTGATTTGTACAGGTCTGTCTCTAGCCGGTTCCGCGATCGCGTGGCTTATGATTCCGAATGATCAGCTTTGATACGGACGGGTGATTAGCAATGATGGACAACTCACGCCGGAAAGTAGTGGACAGCGAGATCGCCAAAGGCGAGCGGAGTTCTTCGCACGGAGCTACAACGAAACTCCCCTATGCAGTCGTAGACGTGTTCACCGGAACCCGCTGGACCGGCAATCCGCTGGCGGTGGTTCTTGATGCGGGCGGCCTGACGGTTTCCGCTATGCAAGCAATCGCGCGGGAAATGAATCTCTCCGAGACTACGTTCGTGTTCCGGCGGCCCAAGTCCATCGAAGAGAAGCTAGGTATCAGGGTACGCATCTTCACGACACAGGAAGAACTGCCTTTTGCAGGTCATCCAACGCTCGGAACGGTCTGGCTACTACGCAGCGCCAATACGGGCGCCACAGTTACTCTGGATCTGAACGGTGGAAAAATAACTGTGTCTTTTCGTCAAGAAGAATCTGGTTTATTTGGCGAGATGGTTCAACCGGAACCGGCCTTCGGGAAAGAACACCAGGTAGATCTCATCGCCGAGATGGTCGGAGTGAAGCCGCGAGATCTGGTCGACGATATTCCAATCCAAACGGTCTCCACCGGGCTGCCGAACATCATCGTGCCGTTCAAGACGCTGTCGGCAATCCAGCGTGTGAAGTTGGACTTTCCGGCAATCGAGTCCTATTGTCACAGCACCGACAAGGCCGCCGGCCTCTATCTGGTGACCAGGGAAACTGAGGATCCCTCCGCCCGCATACACGCGCGCCACATTCTAAAGTGGACGGAAGACCCGGCAACCGGGTCCGCCGGCGGAGCCTGCATTGCCTGGATGGTACGGCACGGATGGGCCAGATCCGAAGAACGCATCATGATCGAGCAGGGAAGCGAAACCGGTAGGCGGGGTGCGATGTTCGGTAGCGCTCTGTTACACAATGAAATCGTGAGCGAGGTTCGGCTTGGCGGCCAATGTGTCCTTTCTGCACGCGGTGAGTTGGAGATTGACTGAACCGAATCAGACCAGAGCGGCTTCGCTCAAGAGCATTACAAAGTGAAGCGCTTCTTATCTGTCTTTGCTTTTCTTTCTGTCATTCCCGAAGGGAATCTGCTTCTAGTCTCTCAGGCATACTCTGTTTCTGGAGTCGGGTTTATTCGTTCGATGAGTTCTTCTGCGCCCGGACGGTATAGTAACAGTGCTGCGATACGAAAAGCAGATTCCCTGCGGGAATGACAGAAAGAAAAGCAAGATTGATAGGCTGGTCCTGCTGATGAAGCGGCCACCGAAGGGAACACCCAAGATTGGTTGAAGAAAGCGCTTCAAGAAGCCCTTATACATCGTTCAGTTCAAGAGCATGCCCTCGGTTTCCGGAAGGAAGAGGATGAGCAGAACGGTGAAGAGGAGGAAGCTGGATAAAAGCGATATGGTGACGGTGAAGGTCACGCTGCGGGCCAACAAGGCGCCGATGAGGACGGGAGCGGCCGCATTCGCGATCCGCTGCACTGCCAGACCGCCGCTATAGCCAACGCCGCGAACGCTCGTAGGGTAGAGCTCTCCCATCCAGGTATCCCATACGCCCCAGGCTCCCTGATTGAAGAAGTAATAGCAGGCGCTTGAAAGATAAAGGGCTGCCAATGAGCGCGAGACGGCAAGCGCGAATCCGGCGCCGCAAGCAAGTACAAGGAACCATCCCATGGTGCGCTTCCGCCCGAAACTGCCGGTAGCCCAGGACGCAGCCAGATAACCGGGAAACATAGGCAGACAGGTAAAGAAAAGAAAAACATCTCCCTGCAGCAACGAAAGACCCCGCTCTGCGAGCAAATCCGGCAGCCACGTAGCCAGGCCCCAGGTGCTGAACGTAAAAGAGGTATTCACCGCAAATTGCAACAGTGTGGGGCCAAGAAGACTTCCTTCCAACAAGTGCCGAAACTGAGCGCGTTCATAGCTGTCGACGTACAGCTCAGTGTCCGCGGGCAGGGAACTCGACCCACCCGAGATCCAGCGAATGCTCCGGCGGGCGATATCCTGCAGGCCCTCTGCCGATGTCCAGTAGGGAGACTCGGGCACGTTGAACTGCACGACGAAGGCCCAGAGTCCGGCAAGAGAACTAATTCCTAGAATGACATGCCATCCCAGTCCTCGCAGGCTATGCACGACTAGTATCGCCAGCAGCAATCCGACCGGCCAACCGGCAGCCAGGCAAACGGCTCCGCGTCCGCGATAGCGAACCGGCAACAGTTCTTCGAGCAGGATGAATGGCGCGACCATCACGCCGGAGAGGGCAACACCGGAGATGAAGCGGGTCCACCAAAGCATTCCATAGCTTACGGAGAAGGCGCTCAACAGAGAAAGGACACCATAGGACGCGAGACTCACGACAATCACACGCTTACGCCCAACCTTATCCGCGATCTTGCCCCAGATGAGGCATCCGGGAATCATGCCGACGTAGAGTGAGCTGAGCAACGCTCCAAGTTCGGTTTTCGAAAGATGCAGATCGGAGGAAATCATGCTGCCGCATAGTACAAGCACCATCATTTCCCAAGCTTCAATGACGAAGGCAATGAAAAGCGCTGCCCCGAGACGCCAATGGCGCGGGGTAAGCGGCATGTTCTGGAATACTTCACCGACTGCCAGCCGATGGGCGAAGCCTCGACCATCATCGGCTTGTAGCGTCTGATCCTGCATCGCCCTATCGTTCACGGAAGGAGCATGAGCCGCTTATTTCGCCGTCGCCCGCAATCGCTGCGTTGCGTCAACGTCAACCGAGCACTGCGCTTCGAGCACAACGCGATAGATCTCGTGTGCCTGTTCGATGGTGAGATAGCCATCTGTGACATCGCGCGCGACCAGGGCGGGATCGCGCTCCACCGCCAAGCCATATCCCGCTCCTCCACCGGTGCGGATGCTCACAACATCATCCTTAAGCAGTGGATGGGAAAGGATTTTCCGTACACGTTTGAGAGTTTTTCCGCCGCGCTCGAGAAACATGCCGTTAAGTGTTCCGCAGTCACCGCCAGCCAATCCCCATGGAGGCACAACTGCGCGATTGATGTCGGTTGTGAACTCCGCCTCCTTGTTCAGCATGCGATAGTCCTTGACGATTCCCAGACCGCCGCGGAACTTTCCGTGACCGAATCCACCTTCCACGTTCAAAGCATAGCGATCGACTCGGATCGGATAACGAGTCTCGATAATCTCCACACTGGCGGCGTAGGTTTCTCCGTCGGCGAAGCAGACGAGTGCGCTCTCTCCATCCTGGTCGTAGGCCGCCCCCCAGCCTCCGGGATTTGGTTCTACCAGGGCAAAGGGTTCCTGGTTGTCGTCACGAATGCCCGCCACGATGTCGGCAACGACACTCAAGAAGTGTCCCGCGCCCAGCCGGTCCGGGACATGGGGCGCCAGCGCCTTCCACACAAGGTCGGCAGCATAGGTGAGGGCCTCCCAATACACCGAAGTCGCTGCCGGCCGCTTTGCATGGAAAACGGTACCCTCTTCTGTTATCACCTTGAGAGGCGCGATCAGGCCCTGGTTGTAGCGCTCGTGGGGAGCGACCAAGGCCATGTAGACAACGCGAACGGCGGCGACCGTGCCCGGATATGTTGTATTCAGCGAAAAGGGAAGTTGCGGCGAGTTGCCGCGAAAATCGACGCGAAACTCGTCCTCGGTGATGTCGATTTCAACGTGTACCGGCAAAGGCTGATCCTCCGGTCCACCTTCGTCCAGAAAGTCTTGGCTGGAAAAGTGGCCCTTCGGCAGGTCTTGCAAGCCGGCCTTGGCCAGCGCAGCGCCGCTTTTCAAGATGTAGTCCAGCGCCTCTCTGTAACTTTGCAATCCATATTTGCGGATGATCTCCTGCACCCGCTTTTCAGCTGCGCGTAGTCCGGCGACCTGGGCTTCCATGTCGCCGATGGACATCTCGGGAAGCCTCGAGTTGTAACGGATAATTTGAACCAGGTCCTCGTTCCGCACGCCTTCGGCGTAAAGCCGGCACGGGGGGAGTTGCAGCCCCTCTTGATAGATCTCCGTGCGTCCCGGCCCCCAACTTCCAAAGCTCATGCCCCCGATGTCGTTCCAATGTCCCTTGCTTGCGGCAAAACCGACGAGTATGCCCTCGCTATGGATCGGCATTACGATGGCGACATCGTTGAGATGGCTGCCGCTCACAAAAGGGTCGTTCAGAATGATCGCATCGCCTGGCTTTAGGCTGGCTCCGAATCGATCGAGCACAACCTTGACGTTGAAGTCGAGCATGCCGATGAAGGCCGGTGTGGCCACTGCCTGGGCCACAACATTTCCTAGAGGGTCTGTGACGGCCGTAGAAAAGTCGAGCACGTCATAGATGATCGGGCTCTGGGCCGTGCGCGCCGTCACCACAAACATCTCCTCGCTGGCGGCGATGATGGCGTTGCGGATGATGCTCAGGGTAAAGGTATCTGTAAGCGTGGAGGACTCTATCATATTTGTGCATCCTCTTCGAGCACCAGGTTATAGTGCTCATCGACGGTGGCTCGGAAGCCGGGCGGAACAACCACAGTTGTTGTGCGCTCCTCCAGAATTGCGGGACCGGAGATACTTTCGCCCGCGGCAAGGCTGGAGCGTTGGATGATCGGCGTGGACCTTTCACCCTCGCCTCGCCAGAACACCAGCCGAGACGAAGCGGTCGATACGTCATTCGCCTGCTCGATAGCGCGATCGCTCTGGAAGGCCGGCTTGCCTACACTGGCCGTCCCGATCACTACCGCGTTGACCAATTCGACCCGCGCTTCGAGAGTAAATCCGTAGTCCTTGGCGTGGTATTCGTGGAACGTGGCGCTGAGCCGATTCAAGCTCTCCATCGTTACCGCACCTGAACCAGTCGGCACGCGGATGGTGTGTTCCTGGCCGTAGTAGCGCAGGTCGGCAAAACGATCGAGCGAGATGTTTTCCCTGACTCCCTCTTGCGCAAAGAGTGATGTCACTTCGGCCTCAAGCCCTGCGAAGACTTCCCCGATTTCAAGACTAATCTCCGGCCTATCCAGGCGGCGAATGAGCGTGCGGGTCGCAGTATGCTTCAGGTCGCTCATGAGCAGTCCCCAGGCGGAGAAATTGCCTGGAGGAATTGCAGGAATCAGCACGCGCGGAATTTCCAACTCGCGTGCGATGAATGCCGCGAGCATGGGTCCGGAGCCGCCGTAGGTCAGCAGGCAGAAGTCACGCGGGTCATGCCCGCGTTGAACCGAGATAAGCCGCAACATCTGCGAAGCGTTATCCGCGGCGATACGTACGATCGCAGCCGCGGTTTCCGAAACTGTTTTCCCAAAGCTCTTGGCAATTGCTCCAATCGCCCCATCCGCCAGTTTCTTTTCGACCGGCAGACTTCCGCCCAGTAGATAGAGGGGATTCATCAGCCCCAGGCTAAGAAAGGCATCGGTCAGGGTCGGTTCTGTTCCTCCCCGGCCATAGGCTACTGGTCCCAGCGTGGCGCCGGCGTTCCGCGGTCCGACTTTGAGCTCACCCAGGTGGTCGATCCACGCCAGGCTGTTTCCACCCACTCCAATCTCGACTACGTCGGCCACGGGAACTTTGATTGGATAGCCCGGGTGATGTTCATTGCGCTCGATCGCATAGTCGCTCATGTAGTTGATCCGGCCATCCTGGATCAAGCTGGCTTTGGTGGTGGTGCTGCCCCCATCGAGCGCGATTAAGTTGCGTTCGCCGATCCACTCTCCCAGCCGAGCTGCGCCGACAATGCCGGCCACGGGCCCGGACTCCACGGTCTCGATAGGTCTGCGCGCAGAGTACTCAAAGGACGCAACGCCGCCATTGGAAAGCATCATGTAGAGCGTGCCTGGAATCCCCACTGACCGCAGTTGGCGGCTGAGGTCGGTGACATACTGCTCCATCAGCGGCATTACGTAAGCGTTCAATACGGCCGTGTTGGTCCGCTCATACTCGCGCCATTCGCGGCATACATCCGACGAAACGGTTAAATACGGCTTCTTGATCTCGGGATGCGCAGCGAAGAACTCTTCCAGAATCTGGAAGCTGCGGCGCTCGTTTGCCGGATTGGCATAACTATTGATGTAACAAATCGCAATGGCATCCACGGATTGGGCGAGTAGGCTCTGACATGCCGCCAGCAAATCCTCGCGCCCAACCTCCGTCAGAATTTCCCCAGACGCCGAGACACGTTCCTCAACTTCGCAGCGGAGGTTGCGCGGCACGAAGGGTTCCGGCTTGTGATAGCGCAGGTTGAATATGTCGCGCCGATTCGCCCGCTGCAACTGCAGCACATCGCGAAAGCCTTTCGTGGTGATGAGACCAACTTTTGCTCCGTTGCGTTGCAGGATCGAGTTGATCACCAGGGTTTGACCGTGCAGTAGTTGGTCAACTGACTGCGGCTCAATCCGGCTTAGCCGAAAGACCTCGTTGACGCACTTTTGCAAGTCCTCTGGGGTAGTGTCGGTTTTTGACCAGAACATTTCGCCGGAAACAAGATCGATGGCGGCGAGATCTGCAAATCCGCCTCCGATATCGATGGCGAGGCGAGTCGACATCTTGGCCTCTTCCTTTGCTGTCAGGTACATATCATGAGGCGCCGGCCAAGGCGGCCGGCGCCAGGTTATTATGACGCTCGCGTTAGAAATCGAGACGCAGGGCCGCCTGTACTACCCGCGGCAGGTAGTTCACATCCGTGCTGAGAATTTGTCCAAATACTGAGGAGCTCACCGTGTTTTGCGGAAGGCCGAAATTGACTACGTTGAAGAGATTGAAGGCCTGAGCCGAGAATCCCAGGTTCAATCTCTCCGTCAGCGGAAAGGTTTTGCGGAGAGCGAAATCCACATCTTTGAAACCCGGACCTGTGAACTCATTGCGTGTTGTCGCGGCGCTCGTGGTCTCAGAGGTGATAATTGTTCCCACTGCTGCCGGATTAAGGTACTGCTGCTTGCCCAGCCCGTGGGCATAGATCTGGCTGACATTGTTCGAGAGCAGGAAGGCCCGGTCATTCACCAGTCCGTCGCCGTTGTTATCTATGCCGCTGAGCAAGCTGAAGTCTTGTCCGCTGTGAACGCTTACGATTGTGCTGGCCTGCCAGTTTCCCAGCACCCAGCATTGCACGCTCCGGGTGCAGCTGAACCTCCTGCCGCCGCCATACGGCAGATCGTAGATAGCGCTGACGACGAAGAGATGTTTGAAGTTAAAATCCGAGGGTCCATATTCTCCACGGCGGTTGAACTCATCTACCGGGAAGTTCGCGATGCCGTAGTCCTCAGTCGAACCTGAAGAGTCGTCGAGTGACTTCGACCAGGTGTAGGAGCCTTGAAGAAAGAAGCCGTGGCTATAATTCTTGCTCAATTCGAAGACCAGTCCATTGAAGTTGGAAGTGGCATTGGCGTTGATTTGGGTAATGGTCGAATACTTCGCATTAGGGCGAGCGCCTGTGTACCCCGGTCCCTGATTAAGATATCCGATGGTGTAGAGATGATTCCCCTTATTGCCAAGATAAATTACCTGGAAGAGTGTAGTCGGGGTCAGGCTTTGCTGCAGATTCAGATTCCAATACTGAACGTAAGGGTTGGTAGCGGCGGGATTGAGTCCAAACAGGGCCGGAGTGCTTGCTGAAGTGGGTGAAGCTGCGGTGCCAAAAGGAACATTTTGGAGCAAGCTCGAGACCACGTAAGGCACGTTGAAGCCCGTAGATGTAATGTTCTCAAAGAACGGCCGCTCATAGGCGATGGAGTAACCGGCGCTGAGGACGGTTTGTCCGTTTCCCCGGACATCCCAGTTCGCCCCGACATTAGGCGCGAATTCGGTCCAGACCTTCTTTGAGAAGGGGAGCCGGCCGGAGCCGGACCCTACCGGCGCCAGAGTGATCTCTGCCACGTTCGAGAAATCGACAGTGGCGTTTGGCAATGGGTTTCCTGCCGCGTTCGCCGCGTAGAGATTGTTCCAATAGCCATGCGCCTCGCTGAGCGGCGTGTTGTATACCCAGCGCAGCCCCACATCCATGGTAAGTCGCGGGAAGGCCCGGTAATTGTCGTGCACGTAGAGAGAGTATTCCTTCTGGCGGAGCCCGCGTTCGGCAGTCGGCGGAGTGACAAAAAGATTTTGTGTCTGCGAGAAGATATTCGCCGTTGTCAGCCCGTTGACCGAATTGTCGAAAGGCGCGCCGAATCCAACGAAGGTGATGTCAGGCCGAACGTCCGACCCGAGATGCATGTTGCTCTCGTTATTCAGGAACTGGCCGCCGAAGGCAACTGCATGTTTCCCGAGCTGCCAGGCAAAGTTATCGGCTGCCTCGAACGAGTCCTCGTCCCGTGTCCGGGGAACAAAGGAAGCAGGTCCAACGGAACTCAATCCGGTTCCGGTGAAGGTGATTGTCGGCAGGGCCTTGTCGGGATTGCTGTAGCTGTCGGGCGAAGGAGCGAAGCCCAGCGCCACCAGTGCCGCCGGAGTTGGTTCGCCGGGAAACCCATCCGTGCCGTAATCAATTGATGAATGGAATTCATTGACTTTGGTATTCGAGACGGTGGTGGTTAACCGCACCAGGCCATTATTCCCCGTCCAAGCCTGGCCAACGTTTCCGCCGGGTACTCCGGTGGCCAGGACGGCTCCGTAGCCCTCGCTCCCTGACACTTGCATGTAGCGCAGCGTCAACAGCGTCTGCCAGGGAAGTTGAGCGTCGATTCGGCCTGAACCCATGTTGCGCCGGTTGCCGTTGTCATAGCTGCTCTGGGCTGGCGCAACCAGGGCATTGGCAGGATATCCCGGTATTGGCGCCGGATAAGTATTTTCCAGGATCTCTTTCAAGTAACCGTGGGCCGCTCCCCCCGGCACTTGGGCCAGCAACGTTGGAGTGGGCACAACCGGATCGATGCTGATCGGCTGTACCGAGCGAAAGCCCTCGTAGCTGCCGAAAAAGTAGATCTGCTTTTTTATGGATACGGGCCCTCCCAGGGTGCCGCCGAACTGATTTTGATGGTAGGGCTGTTTCCTGGTGTCGAAGAAAGCCTTGGCATCGAGGACAGTGTTGCGCAGATATTCGAAGGCGCTGCCGTGCAGAGCGTCGCCGCCGCTTTTGGTGGTGATGGCAATAAGCGCGCCGGATTTTCCACCCGCATCCGGCGGTTTGTTGCTGGTGAACACTCGGAATTCGCGCACAGCGTCGAGACTGATGCCGCCATTCGTGGTCGTGGCCCATATCGCTTGCGGCCAGGTTGGCTGCATCGCGTTGCCGCCGTCTACCGTGTAATTGTTATCGAAGGAACGCTGTCCGACCACAAACCCGCCGGCGTTGACGTTGGGCGCTGAATCGCCGGTAACAATTCCGCCAGGGGCTACCGCGGGCTCGAGCTCGGTCAGTGACGCAAAGCTGCGCACGTTGAGCGGTAAGTCATGCACTTGTTGAGCATTGATCAGGCCGCTTACCACGGCATCCGCCGTGTTCAAGCTCTGCGTTCCCGCATTCACGCTGACGCTCTGGGACACATCGCCAACCTGCAGCTGAATATTCATCTGGTTCACGATGCCGGTGCTAATAGTGACTCCCGTGCGGGTCTCGGACTTGAAGCCGGTTGCGTTGACGGCGACCGTGTACTCTCCCGGTTCCACGCTGGGGAAGTTGAAGACTCCGTCCCTGTTAGTAGTCGTCTTTTGTTGAATCCCCGTCATCCGATTGGTGATCGTCAGGCTGGCGTTGGGGATTGCCGCGGAAGATGGGTCCTGTACCAACCCTCTGAGAGCTGCCATTGCCTTTTGTGCGTAGGCGGGCACGCCTAGGCAGAGAGGAATGAAGGAAAGGATGCATAGAGACACTGCCAGCCTGCGGCCATAGGCTTTCATATAACTCACCTCCCGAATTGGTAATCTCAGGGCCCGCTGGCCAAACGAAAAATGCTGCTAAAAGACCACGCCAGCGCGAGTGCGCAGACGATCGAGGTCTTCCTTGTTCAAGATCACCATCGGCCGGCCTACATGCGGAAGCTGTCGAATACGCTCATCCAAGTGATCCCAAATGCGGTTGCCAATCAGCACCCGCTGAAATTCCTTCGAATCAAGGATCGGATCGAGCTCCTCCAGCACGCGGATCGAGGTTGATACGACTGTCTTCCGCGAATCGCCAAGGGCTTTACGGAGGTCGTTTGCAAACATCTGACCGTTGTGAACGTAATCCTCTTCGTAGAAAACCAGGAGCACCTTTGCCCCCGAGGGCAATTGAGCGATTGGTTCGAGCGTCTCCGGGCTCCAGCGAGTGCTCATCATGAATACCGGCACTTGGAGGGGCCTTGCCCAAACTGCCAGCCCGGTAAACCAAAAGGTCGTGATCACGCAGCGGGCCTCGGCCATCTCTTCGGCGCGTGATAGAAGGTCCGACAGCAGCACCGGGCGGGCATACACCCCCCAAGCTTCACCCAGTTGCCTGGCAAAGTCCTCGGCGAGCATCCTCGAGTCATCCACCACCAGCAAAGGATGATGCTCCGCCTCCACCTCGCGCGCCCGGCTATGGAGATATCGGATGAAGGATGAGAGAACGAAGCCGTGACGGTGAATCTGATCCAGAATACTGCGGCTAAGCTCCTCGCATTCCAGGGCGCGTTTCGCGACTGCTCTTGACCTGCTCTCCGTGGGAACAATTCGCGCCAAGCTGCCACGGCTCAACGTGATTATTCCTGAATCTTGAAGTTCCTGATAGGCGGCCCAGATAATACTTCGTCCTACTCCGAGCTGTCGCTCGAGTTCGCGAATGGATGGCAGCTGGTCACCGGGCTTGAGCCGGCCCATCATCAACCAGATACGAATCTGATCGATGATCTGAGTTTGCGCCGGCACTGGACTAAAGGGATCAAGCGCGAATTCCAGTTCTACATCCCGCTCAAGTTCCAAAAGCCCTCTCGGCCACTCGCTGCCTTTTTCTGTCAGAAATATCTGACAGCTCGGTGGAAGAATAATCACACGCTTTTGAAGGAGTGTCAATCAAAAAATAATACGAAAATGTATTTTTAAATGTATTTATCGAACACCGCAGCACTGGCGGGTGCTCCACGTCCGGCTATTCCGACATGGGATACCATATAGCTCCGCAGCGGGACTGGCTATTTTTCAGAGCAGACCACGATCTTCAATCGTGCCGCAAGCTACTCACAAATCGATCGACTTTATCGCGGCAGCGCCTTTGCTTTTCTTTCTGTCATTCCCGCAGGGAATCTGCTTTTCGTATGCCCCCGGAGACCAGAAGCAGATTCCGTGCGGGAATGACAGAAAGAAAAGCAAAGGCGACAATTCGTGGCGGTTTTAAGATCTCTATTTCAAAGGAATCTTGGGTGCCCCATCCTTGCGAAGCAAGGGTGGGAAACCACAAAAGATGGTGGCAGGAAGGCTATTTTCAGAGCGGGGCAAGGCTTTTCTATCCGTTCCCCCGTTCACCAAAGGCATCGATAAGTTCCGCCAGGCGATCGCATCCGTTTTGCCAGTTCGTCTGCAAAGCGGATTCGGTGCGGTCGGCGTCGCCCGAGGTAATCGCCGCGATAATCTTTTCGTGCTCTGCTACTGAAAGATGGAGATTGCCAAGGATAGCGCTTGCGTAGAGACGCCAATAGCGCTCCGCCTGTGGCTCGATCGCTCGATGAAGCGCAAGCAATCGCGGACCGGATCCTGCCTCAATGACGGTCCGGTGGAAACTCCTGTCCAGATCGAATATCGCTGTTGGACGAGGCGGCTTCGACCCGGGAATCGCCCGTAACTGTTCATTGATGGCCTTCAGTTTCCCGGCCACTTGCGCTCGCTCCGCCTTGCGCAAAGATGCTGTTCGCCTTCCGGCAAGGCCTTCGACGTGCCCGATGATGGAGTAAAGCTCGCTGGCGTCTTCCTTGGTCAGGGGCGCGACTGCCATGCGCGATTTGCTCACATTTTTATGCTCGACAACATACCCTTCACGCTGCAGCCATTGGATCGCGCTGCGGATTGGGGTGCGGCTCATGCCAAGCTTCTTTGCGAGATCGCCCTCGACGAGCCAGGTTCCCGGAGACAGCCTTCCGTGGACGATCAATTCACGGATTTCTTGGAAAGCAATGCGGAGGCTTGTCCCGTGCTCCGCTTTCAATTTGGCTGAGGATTTCGTAGCGGCATTCATCGGCATCGACTGTCAGAGTATACGCGGCAGCGCTGCCATGAAAAGGGAGTGTACACAACAGCACACTCGGGTGTATCGTCTATCGGTAGGATAGTATCCAATTTTGTAGACATTATTTTAACCTTGATTTCATATGCATTTGGACCGTGTTTCTGTCGTCGATTCTCACACTGCCGGGGAGCCCACTCGGGTTATCGTATCCGGGGGGCCCATTCTGGGACAGGGATCGCTTCTCGAATATCGTGAGCGGCTCCAGAGCAGATACGACGGCTTCCGCTCCGCCGTTGTTACTGAACCTCGCGGTTCCGACGTCATCGTGGGCGCATTGCTTTGCGAACCCTCCGATCCCTCGTCGACCGCCGGAGTCATTTTCTTTAACAACGTCGGATATTTGGGAATGTGCGGACATGGCACGATCGGAGTAGTCGCCACATTGGCGCACTTGAAAAAGATCGGCGCCGGACAACACAAGATCGAAACGCCGGTTGGAATCGTGGAGGGAACATTGCATCCCTCGGGCCAGGTCACGATCGCGAATGTAGCCAGCTATCGCAGCCAACATCAGGTCAGCCTCGAGGTGCCTGGATTTGGAACAGTCCGTGGCGATGTCGCCTGGGGTGGGAACTGGTTTTTTCTTATTGACGAGCATGGCTTCGAATTAACTCTTGACAACGTAGACTCGCTCACCGGTTTCGCCTGGGCGGTCAACTCGGCGCTTGCAGCCAACGGTATCACTGGTGAGAACGGCGCAGTCATTGACCACGTCGAGCTCTCGGCGCCGCCGTCTAACGGGCACGCAGATAGCAGGAACTTCGTTCTTTGTCCCGGTAAAGCCTACGACCGGTCACCTTGTGGCACGGGAACAAGCGCCAAGATGGCCTGTCTCTATGCCGACGGAAAGTTGAGTCCAGGCCAGATATGGCGCCAGGAAGGAATCCTGGGCACGGTCTTTGAAGGTGTTATTCAAGTTGAGGGAGGCCGGGTGCTCCCCTCCATTACGGGTTCCGCATACATTACGGCGGAGTCTACGCTTATCTTCGATGCCAGAGACCCCTTCCGCTACGGCACCTGTCATGATGCCCGGCTATGATGCGGTTGTTATAGGTGCGGGAATAGTAGGCGCAGCCTGCGCATCGGAACTCTCTCGGATGGGCATGCATATCGCCGTGGTCGAGCGGGATGTCATAGGTGGCGGAGCAACCGCGGCGGGCATGGGACATATCGTTGTTATGGACGATTCTCCGGCGCAACTCGCGCTCACCCGGTTCTCCCAACTGCTTTGGGCTGAGCTTTCTCCGGAACTGCCCGGCAAGGTCGAGCATGATTGCTGCGGCACGCTTTGGATTGCCGCCGATGACGAGGAGATGGAAGAGGTTCAGCGCAAGCACGCCCTCTATGCCGGCGCCGGCATTTCAACCGAAGTTCTGGGTAGCAGAGCCCTGGCGGAGGCAGAGCCGTGGCTATGCCAACCTCTCGCCGGTGCTTTGCGAGCGCCCTCCGACTCCGCCCTGTATGCGCCGGCGGCGGCTGCATACTTGATCGCCCGCGCGGAACAACTCGGAGCCGCGCTCATCCTGGGCCGCACAGTCACATACGCTGGCGGTGGCCGGTTGCAGTTGGACGACGGAGCCGAATTGCGTTCTCCGCGAATCGTGCACGCAACCGGCTGCGCAGCGCCGGAACTCTGTTCCGGATTGCAGGTTAAGAAGAGGAAGGGTCACCTCGCGATTACTGACCGCTATCCTGGAAAAATTCAGCATCAGTTGGTGGAACTCGGTTATCTGAAGAGTGCACATTCTCTTACCGGCGATTCGGTTGCTTTTAATGTCCAGCCACGCCGCACAGGACAACTGCTCATCGGCTCGTCACGTCAATACGACGTTGACGATCGCGTAATCGATCAGCCTATTCTTTCGAAAATGTTGGATCGGGCATGCTGGTACGTCCCGGCCCTGCGTACCGCCTCTGTTATCCGCGCTTGGACCGGGTTCCGCGCGGCAACGCCGGATAAGCTGCCGTTGATCGGACCCACAGCCGATCCTACCGTGTTTTTAGCAACCGGACATGAAGGGCTGGGGATTACGACGTCTCTCGGAACCGCGCGGCTTCTGGCGGACTATTTTGCGGGCCGGGAGTCCGCCGTGCCCTTGGCTCCTTACCTCACATCACGCTTCGCCTGGGAGACATCGCGTGCCTGAACGGTTCACCATTATGGTCAATGGGCGCCAGGTGGCGGCAGATGACGAGACCAGTGTCGCTGTAGCCATTCTGCGAGTCGACAATTTTATAAGGATCTCCATAAGCGGCGAACCTCGCGGCCCACTTTGCGCCATCGGCGTCTGTTTCGAATGCCGCGCCACGGTGAATGGCATTGAGCACCAGCGCACCTGCCAGATGCTCTGTGAACCCGGAATGGATGTGCGCCACCAATGACAACGAAATGGGAAATCCTGGTTGTGGGCGCCGGACCCGCGGGCATTGCAGCAGCCTCGTGCGCGGCTGAAGAGGGGAAGAGCGTCTGCATCGTCGACGATAATCCGGATATCGGTGGGCAGATCTGGCGTGGAGAGCATGGCAACCCGCTCGCTTCGACGTGGTATCGCAGGCTCGACGAGGCCTCCGTTGTTCGCCTCTCAGGCTGGCGTATCTTTGCGCAACCGGGACCTGGCATTTTACGCGCCGAAAAATCCGGAAAGCACATTGACCTCGCATACGGCAAACTCATCCTGGCAACCGGAGCGCGTGAACTCTTCCTACCGTTTCCCGGATGGACTTTACCCAATGTTTTGGGCGCCGGCGCTCTCCAGGCCCTGGTGAAAACCGGCCTTCCCATTGCAGACAAGCGCGTCGCCATCGCCGGCAGCGGGCCTTTGCTCCTGGCCGTCGCTCCCTATCTCAAGCGGCGTGGCGCGCGGATCGTCGCCCTCTGCGAGCAGGCGCCGCTTTCGCGGCTATTGCGTTTCGCTAACTCGATTGTTCGTAACAAAGAGAAGCTCCAGCAAGCCATGCAGCTCGGTTGGCGGATCTTTGGAGTTCCTCTTCGTACCGGCTGCTGGCCGATCGCGGCCAATGGGCAAGATAAGGTCACATCCGTTACCTTCCGCAAAGGAAGGCGCGCATGGAACGTAGGCTGCGATTACCTCGCCTGCGGTTTTCATCTTGTGCCGAATACCGAGCTTGCCGAGCTATTGGGTTGTCTCATCCGCGAAGGCAAACTCGTCGTTGACGGCGTGCAGCAAACATCCGTGCCAAATATCTATTGCGCTGGCGAGCCGACCGGTGTGGGCGGTCTCGAGGCCGCACTTGTAGATGGCCAGATTGCGGGGTATTCGAGTGCAGGGAACCTGGAGAAGGCCGGAGCCCTTTTCGCACAGCGCGAGTCCAACCGGCGATTCACTTCCAGCCTGGCCGATACTTTTCGATTGCACCCGGCTTTGCGCGAGCTGGCAGCGCCCGATACAACAATTTGCCGATGCGAGGACGTTCCTCTGAACGCTCTGCTAGGACACGGCTCTTGGCGCTCTGCTAAGCTGCACACTCGTTGCGGCATGGGGCCGTGCCAGGGACGCATCTGCGGATCCGCCACCAAATTCCTCTTCGGCTGGACCCCGGATTCCGTGCGTGCTCCAATTTTTCCAGCAGCGATCTCCAGCCTGAGTGCGCCTGCTCTTCAACCATCTTTCGAAGACACTGCTTTCAAGGAGAAATGATGAATTGGTCCGGTGTAATGCCCGCAATGACTACCGCCTTTGACGCGCAGATGAAGGTCGATCACAACTTCATGGCAAGTCACGCGCGCTGGCTGATCGAGAATGGTTGCACAGGCATCGTCTCGCTCGGCTCTCTGGGAGAAGGCGGCGCCCTCACCTTCAGCGAGAAAATGGCGATCCTCAAGAACATCTCCGCAGCCGCCGGCAAAGTACCCGTGGTCGCCGCGGTCTCGGCAATCACTACTAGCGAGGCCGTGGACATTGCAAAGGGCGCGGCGGACGCCGGCTGCTCCGGCTTGATGGTGTTGCCGCCATATCTGTATCGGGGGGACTGGCGGGAGATGAAAGCTCATGTAGCAGCAGTCTTTCAAGCGACGCCGCTCTCCTCTATGCTCTACAACAATCCGATCGCTTACGGCACGGATTTTCTGCCCGGCCAGATTGCGGAATTAGCCGCAGACTATGAGACCTTTCAAGCGGTGAAGGAGTCGAGTGCGGATGTACGCCGCGTTTCCTCTATTCGTGCCCTACTCGACGATCGTCTGAAACTCTTCGTTGGTGTCGATGACGCCATCGTCGAAGCGATTGGGGTGGGAGCAGCCGGATGGATCGCAGGTCTGGCGAATGCCCTGCCTGCAGAGTCCGTAGCGCTCTTCGACCTTGCCCGGTCGCAAAAGAACGATGAGGCATTTGAGCTCTACCGCTGGTTTCTACCCCTGTTACGATTCGATACCGTTCCAAAATTTGTACAACTGATTAAGCTGGTACAGCAGGAGCTGGGAGTGGGTAGTACGCGGGTTCGTCCTCCCCGGCTCGAACTCACCGGACAAGAACTGGTTGAAACCCAGAGATTGCTCAAAGGCGCGCTCAAAAGCCGGCCTAAGGTGCCGGAAACGCCTTTTGCCCTTCCTCATGGTTAGGCAAGGTACACCTGATTTGTCATCTCGACCGAAGTGTTCATGGGCCTGCGGCCCACCCAAGGGCATGAAAATCGGGTGCCCCACGGCCGGATTTTCGGACGTGGGTCTTTGCATGAGCAAGATTTCTCCGCAGTCCGGTTACGCTCGGAGCATCTTGTGGAATCCCAGGTCCCAGAATCGGGACCTGGGGCACCCGCATCCCCGGTTATTCCGGCTCTTCATGACAGACCGTCCTCCTGAGATGATTTTCGACAGAGTGCTCATGGGCCTGCTGCCCATCTAAGGGGATGAAAATCGGGCTGAGGAGGGCTTGGTTGGCAATTACACCTAACTTTGTCATCTCGACCGAAGCGCAGCGTAGTGGAGAGATCTGCGGTTTTGTGGGTACCTAACCGCGGATCCCCTTCACTCCGCTTTACTCTCACTCAGATGTGGGAAACCGCAGATCTCTCCACTACGCTGCGCTTCGGTCGAGATGAGAAGGTTATGGTAGTGGCTAGAAACTGATCCTCGTGAAGTTCCCAGGATGATTTTCGACCGAAGCGAAGCGGAGTGGAGAGATCTGCGATTCCATATCTGGCGCAAAGAGTGCGCCAGATATGGGGCACCCTCGGTTGGTGGTGGTTTTTCATCCATACTTCAAACAGGATCGGCTTTAAAAGAGTCCCGCAGGGACGGCAAGAAAATAGCCCAGCACGTCTAGTGCTGGGTTCCAGGTAATAACACCCTCAGTCCCGTAGGGACGACTGATAGAGGAAGTTGAGGAACAATTCAGCCGTCCCTGCGGGACTGTTCCCTCCTAGAATCCTACCCAGCACTTCGTGCTGGGCTATTTTCAGCCGTCCCTCGCGGGACTTACCACGCCCGGAACTCTGCAGCATGGCTCAAAAGCGGTAATGATTCTATCTGCTGACGTACGGTCTGAACAGGCTGCGGAAAAACTCTGTAGAAGGGTTTTGGTGGAAGCCCCCTGCTTTAGCAGGGGGAGCTGGACTTCAGTCCAGCGGAAAGCGGTTGATCTTAAGATGGGCTTTAGCCCTGGATTTACCGATGCCAGCGCTAAAGCGCATCATGTTCAGCGTCGAACTTCCCCGGAGCGCTGAAGCGCTCCTACCCCCGCATAAATGCGGGGGCTTCCACCAAAAGGCTCCGCTCCCGAGTTTTTCCGCAGCCTGTGAAGGCCGTACCTTCAACTGGGGTGAGCGAGCTAAGCTGAACATGGCCATCAGCTTGGTAAATGAGTTTCGACAGACCGGGAGTAACAGTGAACGAGCGGGTTTGCGGCGCTGCGGCAGCATAGTTGGTCTGTTGCGCGTAGGCAACCACAACCTGATGTTTTCCAACCGCTGGCCGGGTAATAGTAAATTGCGCATTACCGTCGCTCAGCGGCACGCTTACGGCCGCGCCACCGTCTAGGCTGTACGTAATCACCCCCTGGACCGAGCCGGCGTTGGAACTCGCGTTCACTGTGCACTGGTAGTTGGCTCCGTAAGCGAACGACGCGTTCCGGCAGGCAACGCTCAACTTCACCGGCACCGGAGCCACCGTGACGATGTTCGAGGCTGACGTTCCGGAAGGATTGTTCTTGTCGCCGGAGTAGACGGCGGTGAGCACATGCGTGCCGGCAGCCAGCCCGGGGGAGATATACCAGTATGCGCAGCCGTTACCTCGCAGCGTCTGCGTAGTCAGCAACGTGGCCCCATCCAGTATTTTCACCGAACCGGTGGCGACGCCGTTCTTGGCCGGATCGATGCAAACGGTCATGTTAGTGGCGCCGGGATAAACCAGTTGGTTCTTCGAAAGCCGCAAGCTAATAGATGCATCATAGACATTCAGCGTCAGCCTGGCAGAGCTGGGCAGATGATTTCCGTCTCCCTGGTACTGTGCCATAACCACTGCAGGGCCCGAAGCCGCAGGCGTAAAGCTGCAGGTCGCCACTCCGCTGTAGTTCAACGTCGCGGCGCAGAATGTTGTCCCGCCGGAACTGAAGATGACCGTGCCGGTTGGCGTAGATCCGCTGCCGCTGACGGTCGCGGTCAGCGTAACCGCAGACCCGGCCGCGGGCGACGCATTCGACGCAGCCAAGGCTACCGACGATGGAGTGTTGGTTTGCGCACCCAGTACCAGCGGCCCCATCAGAGAAGGATTACTCCAGGTGCTGTCTACGGTTCCCCACCATGCAAGCTTACCCAGACGATTCCCCGGGCTTGTCGCATCGTCGATCATGACGTCCAAGCCATACTGCTGGCCCGCAACAGGAGTTGTTCCCAGAGTTGTCCAGGGTAGAGCTATGGCCATCTGGTAGCCACTCGCAATGTTCTGTTGCCCTAGGATCACGCCCGTGACCGCATTGTGATCCGCCTCTGTAACAACGGCTCCGCCGTTCCCGTATGGGAAGGCGTACTGGAAGTCGGTTGGACCGTAGGTAGTGCTGGTGGTGTCGGTGCCGGAGAAATACACCTCTACGGTGTCCCCGCTCCAAACGTTCGCTTGTGCTGGAGCAGTCAATGTGCTGTCCTCAACAGAAACCAGCAGATAGAGATAGTTGGCATCCCACAGCGTCTTGTAGGAGGCTGTATCGGGTGAGCTTCCGGAGAAGTAGTGGGTTAAGGGAGTGGAAGCAACGTTCGCCCAGGCTCCGGTATTGGATCCATCGAGCGGTGGCTCTGTGGTGGTCATCGCTGAGTCTTCAACATTCGGCGTTGCGCTGGCCTGGGGTGAGTAGGCGCTGGCGCCGCCTGAATTGGTAGCGGTCACGACATAGTAGTAGATTGTTCCGTTCGTGACCGAAGTGTCGGTGTAAGCAATCTGGCTGGTCGTGGCGATCGAAGTATAGGGACCGCCGTTTGCGGTTCCGCGCAGGACGTTATAGCCTGTTGCGCCGTTGGCGGCGGCCCATGTCAACGTTACTTCTTTATTGCCCGCGGAAGCGGAAAGGCTCGCCGGGGCGCTGGGAGCAGGCACGTTGTTATTCCAGGCGCCGGTCATGGGTACCTGGAAGAGATACATCGATCCAGGGGGCATATTGAAGGTGTAGTTCGTGGTGACAGCAGCCGACCCGCTGCCGATGGGGATATTCATCGCGGAGTTGTTGTCGAGTCGTGGATTTCCAGTGAGCGTATAAAGTTGCGCGTTGCCGGTTGGCGTTGCCGGGAAATGGAGTGTGACAGGAGTCTGGTTGTTGAGGTCGCGCGAGAGCACCACGACATCGGCCTGATTCGGTACATTTGCGTCCCGGAAGGTATATACGGCAATGAGCGGATAGTTATTCCCGTCGGTGCTGGACGGAACGCTGTTTGTGTTGGTCAAGACCATTGGACCAGTGCAGTAGTTGTTGCGCAGTTGCAGGGCCTGCCATGTTGGGTGAGGGCGGAAACCGTTGGCAAAGTTGGTGTGTGAGGTGAATGATCCCGTGCCCATTTGATACATGTAGAGGTTCTGCGCTCCGAAACCGTTCTGCGACGCATACAGGTTGACGTCCATGGCGCCGATTGCGGCGGCCAGCGAGTTGTCTCCGCCGGACTGACTCCCCGAATCCGCCCCGGGACCCTCTTCATAGGCGGCGAGACCGTACACTCTGCCATGCGCCGCATCCAATTGTTGCTGCGCGGCGATAGCATTGATGATCGGGCCGTTGGTCGCAGGCACTTGAACCAGATCGGATTGATAGTAGGCATCTCCGCTCAGCGCAGTATTGCCGCTGGAGTAAAGTGCGTAATCGACAATAGAAGCCTCAGGCGCCGCTGCTATGGCGGCGGAGCCGGAGGACGGTTGCAGATAGAAGCCGTTGATGATGAACTTGACCTTGGTGGCGTCAAAGTAGCTCTTGTTGGCGATCGCCTGGCTGATTACGAAGTGCGCCCACTGACCGTAGGCGGCATCGGCCGGCACCCGCTGCGTGCCCCATTCCTCATTGCCTACTTCAAGATAGATGGTATTGAAGTCCGCAGTGTACGGTCCGGGATGATCGGCAGGGCGCTTGGCGGCATAGCCGACACCCGCCGGAGCGCTCAAATAATCGATGAGTTCGCCCCACTCTGTTTCCGACAAGGCCATGTTGACGATCAGCCATGGGTTTGCGCCCACTGCTTTCACGTTAGCCAACGCATCTGGCAGATGCTCCAGCTCCGCGGGCACTTCATACTCATTGCCGATGCCGGGAGTGTTGCGCGTCTTGATCTCCGGCGTAAGCCAGCTGTCCAGGCTGAAGAAGGAATAGTTCTGGGTCGAGTTCCCAAAGTTGCTCCAGACGCGGATGGTTCCCGGATGATAGTCGGCCCAAGCCTGCAATACCTGCGGATTCACGGTGTTCGGAGCCCATCCGGCATCGTAAAGCTGGAAGTTATCCACATACAGCGTGCCCGGCGCATTGAAATCCAGGTGGGCGCTGGGTTGGACTGAATTCACGGGAAGCCCTGCGACCGCGGGGAATGTCCAGGTAAAGCGCTGCCAGTCTCCGGTAACGCCGGTAAATGTGTGCGTGATATTCATGCTGCCCAGGGTGAACGTAACACTTCCGTCGCTTACGCCGGATTGCTTCAGCCAGACGTCGACTTCATACGTGTGACCCGGCTGAAACTCTTCATATGCGGGTCCAACAAATGCGTACTGGATGTATTGCCAGATCCCGTTAGTCTCCGTATTTGTGTCGGTAAGCTCCAGGCTAAGTCCCCCGGGATCCGATGAAGGAACGTCCGTGCTCAAGATATACGGCCAAGGAGCGGTCGCGCCGCGATTCATCCCCCGTTGTGACTCAGTCGACCAGTTGGGATAATAAATCGTAAACCGCGGATCGAGCTGCGATATGTTCGGCACGGTGGCAACACTGTCCATATCGAGCCAGGTGATATCTCCGGATAGGATTTGCGGCCCGGAGCCGGCAAAGGTGATCGTATTGTCGGCCGGAGCCGTGCTGGTCGAGTTGGCGGTGTATCCACTTACTGTATCTGTGCGCAGCAGTGACCACGCGCCGTTGCCGTAACGGTAGGTTAGGGCGGTTGCTCCTACAAAATAGCCGGAGACAATGCTCGAATAGAAGGAAGTGCCGCCTCCACCGGTAGCGACAAAGGTAGTCGCCGTACCATCCTGGCTGGCAGTAAAGCTCATGCGGGCGTCGTAAGGAGAAAAGCCCCCATCTGCCAGCCACGAGTTTTCCGTGAGGTTCGTTCCCGGCGCGGGTTGCATGTTGAAGCCGGCCGGAACAGGATTGGGCGCAACAACCTGGGAATAAATACTGAAATCTGCCGGCGCGTTGGTTCCATTAACCGGCGCGGCGGGCGTAGCGCTTGCTTCGTTTGAGAACGGACTGGTGCCGTGTGTGTTGACGGCTGCGACCGTGAAGTAATAGGCCATTCCATCCGTCAGGCCGCTCATCGTATAGGCGGTCGCAGTAACTCCCGCGGCAAGGGCCGTCGCGCCTTCTCCTCCCGGCGTCGTGCCCTGGTAGACGTTGTAGGTGCTCGCTCCCGGAACTGCCGCCCAGGATAGTATTACCCGTGCGTCGCCCCCAGCCGCAGTCAGGCCGGTGGGAGCTATAGGAGTTGCGGCGCTGGCCGTGGGCGTCACGCTGGCTTCGCTGGAAAAGGCGCCCACGCCGGCGGAATTCGTCGCTGCAACTAGAAAATAATATGTCGATTCGTTGGTTAAATTCTGGGCCGTATAGGTGGCGGTGGTGATTCCCGTGGCCACCGGGGTTGATCCTTCTCCACCTGGCGTGGTGCCCTGGTAGACATCGTAGGAAACCGCTCCTGAAACCGCCGTCCAGGACAGAGTGGCTTGCCCACTGCCGGCGGTTGCAGTGAGATTCGTCGGTGACACTGGCAGGTATACCGGGGCAGCAGAAGTGACGGCGGCAAAGCTCGAGCCGACGCGAATCTCGTCCAACGAACTCTCATTGGCTCTGTCGCCACCGTAGTATGCCAGGCTCTGGAAAGCGAGACTATTCGTGGTCGAAGATTGAGCATTCGCCGTGCTTGGAGCCGCGCCGCCTAGCGAAGTGGGATTGACATACAGGTTGACCTGATTTTGCGCCCCGCTCGCGCCGAACGTGACCTCCAGCACCAGCAGCGCCGGCTGGCCCACAACCAAAGGCACGTTCGACTGAACCGTAGTCCCGTTGTATTGCAGGCTCCAGAAGGGATTGTCGCTGGCATTATTCGAGCTGGCCCCAAAATAACCAACCGCAATGTTGGGATTATTAACCCACCAACTCTCGTCGCCGCCATTTGCGTTCAGGGTTAAAGAATTGGTTTGCCCATCATTCGCATCCTTGCGTAACAGGAAGCTGAGCCAGATCGTCTGCCCGGGTGCCCCGATCAGACCGCCGGAGAGATAAGAACTGAACGGACCGCTCGTGCTTACATCAAGAGTCCGCCCCGATGTTACATAGTTATCTCCGCCAACCGCATAGCTCCCATTCGTACCCAGGCCGGCGTAGGCCAACGGAGTCGTCGAAGCGATGTTATAGCCGGGCACATCGGTCAGGTTGTTCTGCACAACCCAGGCGGAACTCCAGCCGCTGTCTCCTCCCCCGCTAAGGCCGCTCAGCGGTCCCGCCGGCTCTCCAAAAGGTTCATAGGCCAGAAGGCCGCTTCCAGACCCGACAACAGAAGGCGTCACCGTGGCTTCATTGGAGGACGCGCCGGTACCGAAGGAATTTACCGCGGCAACGACAAAATAATAAGTAGCGCCGTTGGTAAGATTCTGTGCAACGTAGGATGTGGCGGTGATCCCTGTAGCAATCGGAGTTGAGCTCTCCCCGCCTGCGGTGGCGCCCTGGTAGACGTTGTAGGAGGCTGCTCCCGCAGGGGCCGTCCAGGTAAGCGTAGCTTGTCCACTGCCAGCCGTCGCCATTAGAGTTGGGGCCGATGGAGTGGTGACCTGAGGAGTCGCACTTGCCTCGTTCGAGGGTGCGCTCTCGCCCGCACTGTTCACCCCAGTGACTACATAGTAGTAAGTAGTCCCGTTGGTGACGGCGGTGTCCGAATAGGTAGTGGAAGAGCCGGTGGCTAGGGTTGTGTAGGGGCCGCCCGAGACCAAGGCGCGTTTCACGTTGTAATTCGCCGCACCCGGAACGGCCTTCCAGCTCAACCCCACCGTCTGGTTTCCGCCGTTAGCGATCAGGTCCCCGGGAGCAAAGGGGACTCCTCCTTGTGTGTATCCTGTCAGGTTCACAAGGGCGTTGTATTTGGCCGTCGACAGATTGCGATAATCGTCCGTCGCACCGTAGTCTCCGTAGCGGCTATAGGGCCCCGACAATTGAAAATAGCCGAAGCTGCTGCCGCCCTGGGCAAACCAGTTGTCGCGGATGTTGTCCTGCACCAGGGTATCCATCCCGGGATCGCGATTGGCTAGGATTTCCACCCCAACGTTGGTGGTGCTTTGGGTGCCCCCGTTGCTGTTGTCCGGGCCGCCCTCATAGACATAGAGCGGAAGCCCATACTGTTTGGCCGTGGCCAGGTTCTGCTGCACGTAGGTTACGCTCGCGTTGCTCGATGCCTGCATGTCAGCTAGAACTTCGGGGACAGTGGTGTCGTTGGCGTAGTTTGTAGCAGTGAAGTAGTCTCCCTGGGCCATGGCATAGAAATAATTGCTTGGAGCGCCGTAGGTCTTCTCAAACCATGCCAGGGCATTGGCGGCGTTGGAGCCCGACCCTTCATCGATCTGCCACCAGGCATAGACGGGGCGGATGGTCGTATTCAACGAGCCTTGTCCAAAGACCGACTGAAAGATCTGCGCGACCTCGTACAGCCGCTTGATGTGCCGGCGATAGGCCCAGTCATACTGATTGGTATCCCCGTCGTTGTTGAGCACCGAGTTACCCTGGCTCACCTCATCCTCGGCTGCCAGTAAATTCCACGTGTACTGGAGAAAGGTCGGGTTCCAGACCTCGTTGCTGTGCTCAATATAGATGTGCAAACCTGGATTCAAACCCGTGTTGCCTGTGAATGCATCCCCGTTCTTAAGAAGGTAGGCCAGATTGTAGATGTAGCTGGAATTGTCCGGCGAAGCAACGTATGTGGGATCCAGGGGATCGGAGCCTCCGGTCGCGCTAATTGGAATGTTGATCCAGATGTCCTTTTTTGTGGCGTTCGCCAGCAGGATGACGTATTCCCAGGAGATGCCCCAAGCGCCCGCTTTCACGTTCGTGTTCGTGGAGATGTTGATGCCGACACCCTGATAGAAGTCGGTGGGAAGACTGCGCGACGTCCAGGTGAGCAGATGATGTCCCGGATCGCCATAGTAGCCGGGACTGGTGTTCGTTCCTAGCCAACCCATGAAGCGGAGATAGCCGAAGGGAGCAAATGCATTCACGAATGCAGGATCGAAGATCTGTGTCGCGCTGAACCCCGGCCGGGTGGCCTGGAGCCCAGTGATTCCGGTGTTGGTCCCGCTGGTGGGCGTCAGCTTGGTATTTGTGAAACTGATCTCCATCAGTGATGGTTGACCCGGCGGCAAGGTCACGTTCACCGTCGTGGTATTTGTTGCCGCGTTGTAGGTCTGGTTGGCAAAGGTAAGCGCAGGGGCGCCCGAGACGTTGGACAGTGTCGCCTGTCCCTGAAACGAGACCGAGTAGGTGCCGCTGCAGTCCGGCTGGTAAGCGGCGGGGTCATCGGAATAGCCCAACCATTCGGGGACGGCGCGATCGTCGAAGACCACCGCAATGCCGTCCGACAGGGGATTGCCATTCGCATCCGCGGGTACGAAATTGCTGCTGGAATCGATGAAGAGCCTGCCCTGGTTTTTAAACGCGTCCACGAAGCCGGTTGGCCGGTCTGCGACCTCTACGCCGATCTGGCCTGGAAAGGTGGTCTGGCTCCAAAGAATGGAAGAGCCTACCAGGGCGGTAAACGCTAATAGGACAAAACATGCGGCGCTGCTCAGCTTGGCGGCCGCTCGGATTCCTGCTATGTAGATCTGTTTCATATGTGCCCCCAGGAGCAACCTTCGCTGACGAGCAGCGGCTCCAATTGAAGATTGATAATCTGTCAATCTATAACTCGACTTAGTAGCGGACTAGGATTGACCAAACTCGCCGTTATGAGAACTTCTGTCTCATTTCAGGCGATAGAATTTTCCTGGGGAATGATGGACCGGTGGCTCGCTCCATTTCGTAGTGCCTGTTGTCGGGTAGCGTGCCTGATTGCTGCATTGACTGGATAACTAATCTAGGAGTGAAACCTAGCTTGAAGTTGTGATAGCCCTCGGATGATATAAGAGTTGACCTTTTCATAAGATGTGCGCTGCCAAGCTCGTGGCAAGATGTAGGCCGCTCTCTTCCCCCGCAAACCAGAGGAAGTCGATCTTCTTGCCCGGGCCAGATCAAAGCCTGAAATAGCCAGGGTTGAAGAACTCGTCGCGGGTTCATCTCCCTCGGCTCTTGAAGCCGGCATAAGAAATACGGCGGCGGTAAGGGTTGCTGGCGTACAGGCTCTGTATCGACTGCGGCTGGAGACACTCTAGTCTTTTGTGGCAGCACAAATAGCTGGTCCCGTATCTTCTTCGGATCATCTCCGAAGAAACAGTGGCGGTTTCACTCTCTCGCAAGATGTGGTTGTGATCTGCCACACACGGTAATGTTCTGCTGTAAACAGTGTCAAGAGAATTCGTGAAAGTGATCCATATCGGAATGACGGAGGTCATGGGTCTCGATAACTTCCCCCATCAACCCCTTATGCCTCTATGCACAAAGAGGGTTGCTCCGAAAGTGCGGGCAACTCAAATGGAATCACGATCTTGATGAGGGCCACTCCATTCAGCATCATCTTCGGTTACATTACGGTGAAACGGCCCGGGGGGCAGCCTTATGCAAGGTCTTGTTATCTCGACCGGAGTGGTCAGGCCTTCGGCCCACCCCCAAACGGATGAAAATGGGTTGAGGAAGCCTAGCCTGGCAATTACACACCTGATTTGTCATCTCGACGGGCGCGAAGCGAAGTGGAGAGATCTGCGGTTTCCCACATCGGGCCAACCGGGGACTCCAGCAAGCGGAGCTTGCCGGAGGTGGGCAGCAAGGGTGGGAGACCACAACTGGTGGGAGAGGAGGCCTTCCCAGGATGGTTTTCGACCAGAGCGAAACTAAGGTCTCCGGCAAGCGAAGCTTGCTGGGGTGGGCAGCGGAGTGGAGAAATCTGCGGTCTTCCCAAATCGAGATTGGTGGAATCCCACGTCCGAGAATCCGGACGTGGGGCACCCAGGCACTGCAAGGCAAATTAGCCGGGGTATCGAAGCTTATTTCCATCCTCCGCCCAGTGCCGCGTAGAGCTGCACCAGCGAAGCCGCTTCCAGTTCCTGTGCTTGGGCAAGCTGGAGCTGTGCATTATAGAGGTCGGTATCGGTCGTGAGAACTTCGAGGTAGCTCGTATTCCCGCCTGAATAACGAAGACGCGCCAAGCGGACTGCATCGGCCGCAGATTTCACCTGCTCTCCCTGCCGTTCGCGGTGTTCTCGCGTCTCCTTGTAGGCCACAAGGGCATTCGACACATCCTTGAAGGCGTTCAGAATCGTGTTCTGATACGTGAGCAGCATTTCCTTCTGCTGCGCCTGCGACAGCCGGTAGTTGCTCCGAATCCGGCCGCCCTCGAAGATGGGCTGTGTAATCGAGCCAGCCGCATACCAGTAGGAAGATGGCCCGGTAAAGATCGAGCTCAGTTGATTGCTTGCCACTCCGCCCAGGCTGGTGAGCGAAATCTGGGGGAAATATTGAGCCCGGGCAACACCGATGCGTGCATTCGCTGCGATCAGCTTCTGTTCAGCCTGCCGCACGTCCGGCCTGCGTTCCAACACAAGCGATGGTATGCCAACCGGAACCTGCTCTGGATGGGGTTGTTCAGCGATGGGGAGACCGCGATCGATCGAGCCGGGATTATGCCCAAGAAGGATGCTGAGGGTATTTTCCTGAATCGCGATCTGACGCCGCAGGTCGGGAAGATTTGCCTGCGCCGCGTGAAGCAACTCCTCCGCCTGTCGCGTGTCTGCGAGCGACCCCGCGCCGCCTCTCTCCAGTGCCTGCGTGAGATTGAGCGAGTCCTGGCGAGCTTCAATGGTATTTTTGGTAACCTCGAGCTGAGCATCCAGATTGCGGAGCTGGAAATAAGATTCCGCCACACTCTGAATGAGGCTGATCTGCGTCGCCCGCTGTCCCCAGACGCTGGCCAACATCTCGGCCCTTGCCGCCTCTGTCTGGCGACGGTATAGCCCCCAAAAATCCAGGTTCCAGGCGCCGGAGGCGCTCGGACCACCTCCATTGAAGAACGAGTTCGCCGGCGTGCCGTTGCCGTTCTTTCCTGTAAGGCCGCCCGGAAGCTGCACCGCCGTGTAGCTTCCGCCGCCGCTGACGCTTGGTAGCTGCTGTGATCGCGTAATCCCGACTTGAGCCTGCGCCTCCAGGACGCGCTGTGCTGCAATCCGAAGATCAAGATTGTTCGCCAATGCCTCTTTGACCAGGCGTTGCAGAATCGCGTCCTCAAAGATCGCTGTCCACTGCTCATCAGCAATCGATGAACTGTCAGTGGAAGGAGAGATCTCCGGAGCCATTTTGCCGCGATATTCCGTAGGAGTATCTACGACAGGTCTTTTGTAATCCGGTCCGACTCTGCACCCGACGATGACCAGAACGAACAATGCGATGAAAATGAGTTCGTCAACTCGCTTGAACGGATCGAAGGACTCTTCGCACTTGCTACTAGCCATGGCGCACCTCATCGAACCTGTACATCTTGCCCGTCATGAAGCAGGTCGCTTGGATTCGCAACTAGAGAGTCGGTGGCATGGATGCCGTTCAGCACCTCCACCTGCGTTCCCATATCTTTTCCGATGACAACCGGGATGAAGCGAATCTTATCGTTTTGAACGGTCACAACGTGCGGGCCGCTATGATCGATGACCAGCGAACTAGTCGGAATGATGAGCGAGGCACGCTGTTCGGGAAGTGTGAACTTGACCTGGGCATACATTCCAGGAAGAAGCGATCCATCCCGATTGTCCACCTGAACCTCGGTGAGCATGGTGCGCGCCGCACTATCGAGCGCATCCGCGCTGCGTACAACCGTTCCCGTGTACTCTCTTCCGAGCCGCTCTCTGACTGTGATCTCCGCTTTTTGCCCGTCCTGTACATTGACGGACTGAGATTGGGGTACATCGACCTGAATCCGCAGAGTTTGGCTTTGAGCTATGCCGAACAGCGGCTTGCCCGCGCCTGCGCTGCCGGTGGTGACGAGATCGCCTTGCTCGACATTCCTTTCCGTGATGACCCCGTCAAATGGTGCGACCACTCGCTCGAATCCTTGCATCTGCTGCAGGCGCCCTACGTTGGCTTGATTCGCTGTCATGGCCGCGTGAGCGGCCGTAATGTTTGCTGCAGCGGCAGCCACATCCGCGACCCGAGCGTCGAAAGCCTGCACCGCGTTATCGACAATTTGCTGCGAGATGGCACGCTGCTGCCCGAGCGGCAGGTCTCGATCCTTTGTAAGCCGCGCCAATTCTTCATTGGCTTTGGCTTGCTCGAGTGCTGCCTTCGCCTGCTGCAATGAGGCGGCTGATTGTGCAACTGTGGCGCGAGCCTGAAGGAGCTGCTGGTCTACTTCAGGGGACGAAATTAAGGCAAGGAGCTGCCCCGCCTTCACCTTCGATCCTATGTCGACGTATCTCTTCTGGAGATAGCCTTCGGTGCGGGCGTAAATCGAGGCCGAATACAGCGGCTGGATATTGCCCGGCAGAAGAAGTTCCGAGGTAGGCAGACCCATCTCGGCATGAACTACGGAGACTGCAGGGTGCGTGATTGGCGACTCATTGGTGGCGGCGCGTGCTTCGCGGCCGCGATAGATACGGGGAACAGTCCCGATGGCGAGAAGCGCCAGCAAGACAGCAGCGCTGGCGGCGATGGCGAGCTTTTTGGACGAGCCTGCTTGCTCGATAACGGGCGACTCAACTTGCTGCGTCATGCGTTCTCCTTATAACGTTCATTTCTTCCGTGGATCAGGGTGAACATGAGGGGAACGAAGAACAGAGTGGCGAACGTCGCCACCGATAGTCCTCCAATCACGGCGCGGGCAAGCGGCGCATTCTGCTCTCCTCCTTCACCGAGGCCAAGCGCCATCGGCAACATACCGACGATCATGGCAAAGGCTGTCATCACGATTGGCCTCAATCTGGTGTAACCGGCCGTCACCGCCGATTCCAACGCAGACGTTCCCTCGGCGAGCAGGCCGTTCGCAAACGTCACCAGCAGAATCGAGTTTGCGGTCGCTACGCCGATCGACATGATCGCTCCCATAAGGCTGGGAACGTTGAATGTTGTCTGCGTGAGGAACAGCGCCCAGACGATGCCGCAGAAGGCGCCCGGCAAAGCGCAGATGATGATGAACGGATCGAGCCAGCTCTGGTAGTTGACGACCATGAGCAGGTACACGAGAAGCGCAGCAAATGCCAGCCCGAGGCCAAGCCGGTTGAAGGCCTCGTTCATACTCTCCACCTGACCGCGCACCACGATCTTCGTGCCCGGCGGCACAGTTTTGCTCTCTTCCTTCACAATGCGATCGATGCGGGAGGCGACGCTGCCAAGGTCGCTGTCCTGTGTATTTGCATAGATGTCGAAGACCGGAGCGCCGTTATGATGATTGATGACGACGGGAAGCGTGGACGGCTTCAACGAGGTCATGTTCCCCAGCAACTCGCTGCGATTTGCCAATGTATGAATGGGGATAGGGGTATTCTCCAGCGCATTGATCGAATTGAGTTTGTACTGCGGCGTTTGCGCCGCCACCATATAGGTGATCCCCATCTTCGGGTCGAGCCAGAAGTTAGGCAGCACCGCGCCGCTCGAACTGAGCGAGATGTAGATGCTGTTGGCTACGTCCTGCTGCGTCAAGCCGAATTGTGCGGCCTTCACACGATCGATATCCAGGTGAAGATCGGGACCGTTGACAACCTGGTGCATATGCACGTCCACGAGACCGGGAACTGCCGCAATTCGTTGCAGCACCTTGTTCGCTATCTCATAATTTCCGGGATCATACCCCTGGACCTGCACGTCGATCGGAGCGGGCAGTCCAAAGTTGAGGATCTGGGTCACGATATCAGCGGGCTGAAAGAAGAAATCGAGGTCTGGAAACTGTCTTTGTAAGTTGGACCGAAGCTCCTTCACATATTTGTCTCCGTCGCCATGGTGCTTCTCGTTGAGGGAAATGAGGATCTCGCCGTCGGCGCTACCGATGGTTGCTCCATCTCCGAAGGCGTAGTTGAATGTCTCCGAAGTAAGGCCGATGTTGTCGATGATGAGGCTGATTTCCTTGTCCGGGATGACCTTACGGATCTGGTCTTCTACCTGGCTGAAGAGGACCTTTGTGTGTTCGATCCGTGTTCCCGGCAGCGCTCTTACATGCAGGCGGATCTGTCCCGAGTCAACGGACGGGAAAAAGTCTCTGCCCACAAACGGCAGCAGTACGAATGCGCTGGCCATAATGGCGACAGAAACGATCAGTGCCGGTTTGCGGTGATAGAGAGCGCTTCGCAACGCATGAACATAGCTCTCCTGCACCCAGAAGTAGCCTTGATTGAAGCGGCCGTTGATTCTGGCGAAGATGGAGCGCTTTTTCGTCTGGCCTTCTGACTGGCCGGAATGCCCTTCAAACGAGTGCTCAGCTCCGAGCATAAAGCTGACCATGACCGGCACCAGCGTCCTCGACAGGATGTAGGACGCAAGCATGGCAAAGACCACGGCAAGAGCCATTGGAGTGAACAGATACTTTGCCGGTCCGGTAAGAAACACTACGGAGACGAATACAATGCAGATGGTGAGCGTGGAGACGAACGTCGGTGCCGCAATCTCCGAAGCTCCGATCAGAACAGCCTCTTTGAGCGGCTGTCCTTCCATGTGGCGATGGATGTTTTCGATCGTTACCGTCGCATCGTCCACCAGAATCCCGATGGCGAGGGCGAGCCCGCCGAGCGTCATCGTATTCATTGTCTGGCCCAATGCGCTGAGCACAATGATGGAGCTCAGGATCGACAGCGGGATCGAGACGGCGATAATGAGTGTGCTGCGCCAACTGCCCAGGAACAAAAGAATCATCAGCGCTGTAAGGCAGGCGGCGATGATGCCTTCGCGCAGCACCCCCTCGATCGAGGCGCGCACGAAGAGCGACTGGTCGAACAGCTCGTTGATTTTCAGCCCTTTTGGCGCGGCGGCGCGCAAGGACGGCAAGATATCCCTTTTGATCTGGTTCACAATATCGAGCGTCGAGACCGAGCCGATCTTCATTACGGTCAGCAGTACGTTAGGCTTTCCATTCGCGCGCGAGACGCTTTGTTGCACCGCCCATCCGTCTCTCACATGAGCGATGTCGCGCATGTAAACGATCGAGCCGTTGACCGTCTTCACCGGGACATCGTTAAGAGCAAGGGCATCGACGGGGCTTGAGTTGGTGCTTACGGTGTATTCTTGAGTTCCCACTTTCAGCGTGCCCGATGGCAATGTTACGTTTTGCGCATTGATTGCATTGGTGACGTCGAGAGGAGTAATGCCCTTGGCAAGAAGCGCGTTCTGGTCCATGTCGACCATGATCTGGCGCGCCACACCGCCGTAAGGGGCCGGCAGCAAGACGCCGGGAACGGTTGACAGCTGCTGGCGAACCCGGAACAGGCCGTAGTCGTAGAGCTCCTTTTCAGATAGCGTATCGCTCGAAAGCGACAGCTGAATGATGGGCACGGTTGATGCACTGAATCGGAAAATCCATGGTGGATTTACGCCCGGCGGCATACGAAACCGGATAGCGTTCACCGCTGCGCCGATTTGTGACATCGCGGCATCGATGCGGACCTCAGGATGAAACGAAATCTTGATGACGCTCGCCCCGTCGACCGTCTGAGAATCGATGGCCTTGATGTCATTGACCGTAGCCATGACAAATTCAGAGAAGGTGGTAATGCGGCCCTCCATCTCCTTGGCGGAAAGGCCGCTATAAGACCAGATCACGGTCACAACCGGAATGTCGATGTTCGGGAATATATCTGTGGGTGTGGTAGCAATCGATGTGAAGCCAAGAACCAGGATCAGTATCGCGGCCACAATGAATGTATATGGTCGATTCAGTGCGAGTCTTACAATCCACATCCTAGGCTCTCCGTCGGCACGCCATTTGGGCGAGTCTGTTTACAGTTAGATGTGTGTCTAACTGTAAAGACTCAGATCCATTGTGAATTTATGAGCCAGAGATTTCTGGGCAAGATGTTTTCCGCCGATCAGTATCCGTCGATCGGTGTCCGCCGGTCAGTGAGGTATGTGAGGTATGTGTCTAACTGATTACACACACGATAGCATCGAAAGCAAACAAGCTGATAATTAAAGTCGCGTCAAGCGTTCGGCATATTCGCGAAGAGCGTCACGATTCAATGCAAGATTCAGGCATTTTCCGTCTTTCACAACCTGGAGGAGCCCGGCATCCTCCAGTTCCTTGATGTGATGAGAGAGCGTCGGAGCACTGATATGGTGCATTTCGAGGAGCGTGTTGCAGGGAAGCGGCTTTTCCCAGGTCCCAACCTCTCTCAGTATCTCCAGCCGTCGAGGTTCTGCGAGGGCCCTGGCAATCTGCTCAAATTGCCGCTTCGACATGCGCTTCACTCTCTTTCCCGCCATCCCTCAACGTTACCCCCTGTGCGCTGCCCCCGTCTAACTTCGCGGCGCTCGCAATGAGCGTAACCGTCTGCGAGTTTCTATTCCCATTCCGCTGCGCCTCCCTGGTATGGAAGGGATCTTGGTCTCCTCGCGTTCTGATTCGACTCACAATGCGATTTAGATTCACAATGGTGGGTCGAGGATTCTCCGATCAATCTGATTTCCTGCTGCCAGGGCGGTCAATTCTTTAGCGAAATCAAGACCGGCGGATTCGATGTTGAGGAATTGCGGTCTAGGCCTGTGCATGCATCAGGATGACCTGACGCTCGATTGTTTATGCGGCAGTGTGAACATTGCGGGTTATTTTGGTCCGCCCGGGACCAAGGCACGGTTCACTTTGAATATCCTGTCAGGTTCACAAGGGCGTTGTATTTGGCCGTCGACAGGTCGCGATAATCGTCCGTTGCACCGTAGTCTCCGCAGCGGCTATACCGATCTGCTCGGCACTCGGAGTGTCTCTGTTGTCAGCAGCTTCGTAAGCTCATTTCTACGTTCAGCCGGAGGCGGCTCCACGCTTGATTGAAAGATCACGCGAAAAGTAGAACCCGCTCCGCGGATGCTTTCCACGTTAATCCGCGCGTGGTGCACGTCGGCAATCCATCGGGCTATCGCCAATCCGAGACCGGAACCGGCATCGGCCACCAGCCTGGCGTTCTCAGCGCGGAAGAATCGCTCAAAGATGTTTGGAAGATCGTCCGGGGAGATGCCGATGCCACTGTCTGCTATCTCGCAGATGGGCGGCCCGCCGGAGCTGCACACTACGGTTATTGTGACCTGCCCACCCGGCAGCGTGTATTTGATCGCGTTGTCCAAGAGCACGAGCCAGAGCCGGTTGAGGTGGGTGGGGTCGGCCCATACACGCAACTCCCCCGCGTTCTCTTCGTAGGTGAGAGCGATCTCCTTAGCCTCTGCCAGATACCGGCAGGCGTCGACCGCCTGTCTCACGCTTCTCTGGAGAGAGACAACGGCAAAGTGAAGCGCCTGAGCTCCTGAGTCTGTGCGGGCCAGCATCAACATGCTATCGAGCAACCGTGTATTCTTTTCCGCTTCCGCGCAGACCTGCATCAGCGCTTGCCGGTGCGACTCCACGGTCGGACGGGCATTTAGAAGAGCAATCTCGGCTGCGGTGCGAATGATCGCGACCGGAGTGCGCAGCTCGTGGGAGGCATTTGCCGTCAGCTCTGTCACCCGGCGAAACGCGCTTTCGACCCGGCTTAACATGCCGTTCAACGTCTCCGACAATACTTGTATTTCGTCGCCGGTTGCGGGCACCTGAAGCCGCAAACTGAGACTCTGTTCGCCGATGGAATGGACCGCTTGAATGATCTCTCTGACCGGCGCCAGAGCGCGACCGCTCAACCAATACCCTCCCAAAGTGGCAGACGCAAGCACCACAGGTGCGATGATCAGCAGCAACAATGAGAAACGGCCGAGCAGTGCGGATTGAAAGCTGAGATCACTCGCGACGCTGATACGATACGCAGCCCCCTTGATGATGCGAATTGCAGATAAGACACGCAAACCCTCAACCGTGGTAGGGGAATGCGAGATCTTGGTTTCACTGGCGGTGCAGAGCGCTTTAACTACTGAGCCACAGTAGAGCAAATCTCCCCCCGGAGTATGGATAATCAGGAAGAGCGGCTTCAGCGCGACATGCTCCGAAAGTTCCTGCTGCACTCTGGAAGGTGGGAACCGGTTGACGTGCTCGGACAGGAAGTTGTCTACCCCGTCCAGTCGAACCTTTAGCTCATTATCGACAACTTGAATAATGGTCGATCGTAAACCGATATACGCACTGACCCCCAGCAGCAAAACACCACAGAAGAAGACCAGGCAGAACCATACCGTAAGACTCGCTCGTATGGGAAGCTTCATGCGGACCTGTTTTCCATAACCTTGTAACCGAAGCCGCGAACCGTGTAGATAAGCTTTTTAGATGGCTCCGAATCGATCTTCGATCGCAGAGCTTTGACATAGACGTCCAGGCTGCTTTGCTCAATAGCATCCTTTGTCCCCCAGACGGTCCTGATGACCTCCGGACGGAGTACAACGTGTCCGATGTTTTGCATCAGGACTTCAAGTAACAGATACTCTGTCCGGGTAAGAGACGCGACTACGCCCCCGCGTGAAACCTCGCGCAGCTGTGTATTCAGGACGAGATCTGAGACCTGCAAAATAGAGGGAAGCGGTTTCGCGCTTCTCCTCACCAGGGCTCGTAGCCTGGCAAGAAGTTCCACAAAAGAGAATGGCTTGGTAAGGTAGTCTTCCGCGCCGGCGTCCAGACCGCGAACAATGTCGTCCAGTGTGTCTTTCGCGGTAAGCATTATGATCGGAGTTTGATTGCCTTCGGATCTCAACCGGTTCGCAATCGAGTACCCGTCCAGCGCAGGAAGAATAACGTCAAGGATAATCGCAGCGAAACTTCCCTTTCCCGCTAGCTCCAGTCCTTCTAAGCCGGTATTGGCCACAGTGACCGAGTAGTGTTGATCTTCCAGCCCTCTGCGAAGAAGTTCAGCCATGCTGTGCTCATCTTCTATCACCAACACTCGAGAGCGCGGATAAGCCACCTTTTGCACACTGACCCCAATACGCAAGAAATACATTTCGAATGTTTCATTCGCGTAAAACTCATCGCTGTGAACGGGTCCGGCTGACGGTTCTGAACCCAAATCCGCTGAGACGGCGCTGGCGAAACGCCGTCTCCATTACAGCACCATTCCCGTGGCATATAGCGCCGGAGAGGTAAGGCCGTAGCACCTGCTTGGCAAGACGAGTGCCCAGAGGCAAAATGGCCTTTCCTTTAAGTGTCCTTTCCTGGTCCTGCTAGTAGTTGATTCGCAGGCCAAACTGCATTCGTCGCGGGGTACCGCTGCCCGTTGCCCCGGGGTTTATCGTGGTCGTGGTGTTTGCAAACGAACTGCAAGCGCTCAGCGTGGTAGAACAGGCGGTAAAGTCGCTGTTTGGATTTCCGTATTGAGACCGGTTGAAAATATTGAAGATCTCCGCCCGAAAATCAACCGAGAAGCGCTCATTGATGGGGAAGTTCTTCGCCATACCGAGATCGGCCTGCCAGAGGCCGGGGCCCCGCACCAGGTTTCTGGAAGCGTTACCCCAGGTGTCATTCGACGGCACGGCGAAGGCGGCCGGGTTAATCCACTGTGAGATCGTCCTTCCTCCCGGGGGAGTCAGGCTGACGCCGGGTACGCGGTTCGGACGCAGGTTGGGTGAACCAGGACTATGCTCGGTGTTGTTGCCATCAAGAATGGCGGAGGCAGGCCGGGCGAGAACAACGTTCACTGGAAGGCCGCTGCGGGAAGTCACGATGGAGTCGAGAGAGATCCCACCGAGCAAAACGCCGGCGGCTCCGTGGTTGAAGTATTGCCTTCCTCTGCCAAACGGCAACTCGTAAATCGTGTTGGCGGAGATGGTGTGGGTTGCGTCCTGGTCGCTGCTGGCCCATTCGCATCCGAGGCAGGCGACGTTGTTCGGGTAGTCCGACTCGCCGCCCCCCGTCGTGCCATCGTTGAGGGTATGCGACCATAGGTAATTGAATTGGAGACTCCAGCCCGAACGGAACTGGCGCTGAACCGAGGTTTGCCAGCCACTGAAGCTGGTGGTGCTTATCGCATCTTTGTAGTCAACCTGTCCGAAGCCGGGCAACGGACGTATGGTTGTGCCGTAGATGTAGTTGTTGACATAGGTACGGGTGAACTGGTGATCGCCCCAGCTACCGATGTACCCGGTATCCAGAACGAAGTGAAGCGGAAGTTCTGTCTGTACTTGTAAACCGTACTGGGTCACTCGCGGATCATGCCGCTTGCGGGCGAGACCGCGCGGCTGCACAGCTTGCGGATTCTGAGCGGCTACCGCTACGAAAGAGTCAACCGGCCAGGAAAGGCCGGGAAAATCCTGTGGAGTGAGTCCGAAGAGCGTGGTGAAGTTGTCGCTGGGCGCGTTGAGGTCGCCCAACTGTCCTTCCCCGTGGTATACGCCGGCCCCTCCGCGAAGAACCATCTTGCCGTGAAATGTGCCCGGCTCCCACGCGAAGCTGTATCGAGGTTCCAGATTGGTGGTTACCGGGAAAGTGAACTGAGCGCCTTGAGGACAGTTGCCTCCGCAGGTGACTGGATCGAAGGCGCGGCTGCGGTTGTGCACCTCGTGGAAAACATTAAAGAATTCATACCGCAACCCAAACGTCATAGTCAGGTTTTTACTCATCTTGAACTGGTCTTGCACATAGCCAAAGCTTTCGACCTTATGCAGCCCATGGACCGGGACTGCAGCTACCACGCTGACGCTGTCCAGCTTGTTATTCTGGAAAGCGCTGAAGCTATTGAACTGCAGTTGATTGACGCCTACCTGCGAGTAGTTGAACTGAACGTCCTTGATCTCCACGCCGGCCTTAAGCGTGTGGCGGCCAAGTATCTTCGTAAAGTTGTCCAGGAGGGAATAACTGCTGGGCGCCGATATAGAGCTCTTCGTATTTGTGAGGGAAGTTATGCCGCTCACGGCGAGGGCATAGTTAATTCCCTGCGTCGAAGTTAAATAACCGTTGGTTCTGGAGTCCGCCCACGCACGATTGAAGCCGATTGAGGCCTCGTTCAGCATAGTTGGGGAGAAGACATGCATATACTGCACCGTAGCGTTCATGGGGCTGGTTGCCGTGATGCTCTTGTCGAACAGTGCACCACTGGGAGAGGTAATCGTGGCATGGTCAATGTTGTAGCGAATGAACATGGTGTTGTTGTCATTGAAGCGGTGCTCACCGCGCGCCAGGTATGAATCCTCCACATTTTGCGTTCCGGTAGAGGAGACATATTGGATCGTGTTCGTGCTCAACACAGTGCTGTTGCCGTGCGGATAAGCTGCAATAAAGGGTGCAAGAGCCGGGGAGGTCGCCAGAACGGCCGCTCGAAAACTCTCGGAAGGTACGGTCGCGACGAGCGTCTGGGCGACTTGTTGCCGGAGACCTTCATACGAGCCGAAGAAGAAAGTACGATTCTTGATGATCGGACCCCCCAGGCTCGCGCCGAAATCGTTGAGCCGCAGATTCGGGACCTTTTTATCGAACGGGCCCTTGGTATCAAAATAGTCGTTACGCAAAAAGTCGAATATTCCACCATGAAAATTGTTGGTGCCGGACTTCGAAATCAGTTCGACTTGTCCTCCGGCTGTTCCTCCCGTATCCGCTCCGTACAAGAGCGTCGCTACTTTGAACTCCGCAATCGACTCCGTCGAGATCTGGAGACGCAGGCTGGCGTTCGGATTCTGCGCCCTGATTCCGGTGGCATCGATCCCGTCCAGACGGAAGTTCGAGTCATCGTTTCCGCGCCCCGCGAAACGGATGCTGCTAATGCTGGCGCCGCCGCTATCGATTGCCCCGGGCACCAGCGCTAAAAGGCTGGCGATGTTGCGTCCATTCAGCGGAAGGTCTTTAATCTGCTGGTTTTCGATTACCCCTCCGATCTCCGCCGTAGTGGTCGTGAGCGGGGCAGCGGTATCCACAACGTTGATCTGCTGGGCGACCGAGCCAACTTCAAGCCTTACATTCAGCGAGCGGGTCTGTCCGACAACCAGTTCGATGTTTGAGATTTGCTTAATACTGAATTGAGGGGCGTTTACCTTGAGTTGGTAAGTGCCAATCGCAAGATCACCAATATAGTAGGTTCCGGCGCCGCTGGTAAGGGTGGTGCGCACTGAACCTGTACTGGGAACGGAGAGCTCTACTGTAGCTCGGGGAATTGCTGCGCCCGTCGCGTCAGTAACGGTGCCAGTAAGCGCCGCCACATTGTCTTGAGAAAACGTTGGGCGAACAACAGATATTAATGCCGCCAATAGGAATATCTTTATGCAAATCTTCACCGCGCACCTCCGCTCAGTGCGACGGTTGCCGGTTCCCAGCCCGGCGCAGCCATCAGGATATGAAATACATCGGTGTTGGAGATGTAGCCATGGACGCGTTCGGATCCAGGGCCAATGGCCAGCACCGGAACCTCTTCAGCCGTGTGCTCGTCTTCGAGCGACACTGCGGCGATGATCTTCTTGCCCTCGTTCTTTTTTAACGTTTCGGTGAGTGTCTCGCCTTTGATCCGCAGATCGTAGCTATGGTCCGCGGTCCACAGGATGAGCGAATCGTCCTTATGCTTCTGCGCAACCTCGCGCACAACGTTATCCAGATCCACGATGCGCTGCAGGGAGGTCTTCGCCTTTCCCGTGTGGCAGTCGGAAAAGACAACTAATGCAAAGCCCTTCGGATTATTCGAGAGATGTGCCATAGCCGCTTCGACCGCCGGCTTCATCGGCATGTCGAGGTCGTCGTCCAGCATGACTACTTTCGTCTGACCGGGATTGACGGCCTGCAACGCTTCCATGGAGTCGACGAATGTGTAGCCGTGACTCTTCAGCTCCGCGTCCGCATCGTGGCCCATGGCCGCGGTCTGCTTCAATATCTCTTTGCGGCCCCCGCTGATTGCGACATCCACCCCTTCTCCGGCATGGGGCGCTATCATCTCTTCGAAGATCTCTCCGGCTTTGCTGCGGTCATTGTTGTGAGCGCCAAAGGCCGCGGTAAGCGCAACCGCAACCCCAATCCGCTCATCGTTGGAGACTGCGCCCGTAGCCAGCGCATGCTCCTTCGCATATTCGAAGAAGGTCTTGAGTATCTCGCCGTCCCGTTCGTCTCTTACCGCTGATGACGATTGCGACAGCACGCCGTTGTTCGTTTTGACCCCTGTGGCATAGGCGGTCGCTCCGGCTGCGCCATCTGTGACCCACTGGGTGGCGGTAGAAGTATCCGCCAGCGCGAGTCCTGGAAAACTCTGAATGTAGAGAGCCTGGGGCTTGTTGTATCCATAGATGCTTGCGGCATTCAGACTCGAGACGCCGGTGCCATCACCGAGAAAGAGAATGATGTTCTTAGCGGGTGCGGACTGCGCAAAGCTCTGAGCCGTCAATGTAGCTGCGAACAACAGTGTTAATGATTTTTGATATTTCGCCATGATCACCCTCGGAAGAAAAGCCCGAGCAGCAATTCGGCAATGGGTTAGGTGCAACGTTTCTCTGTCGCATAGCCTACCCCGTTTTGCCGCAAGCTGCCTGGGTACTGGCGACGAAGATACTTTGAACAGAATCTATCCCGGTGAGAACGACATCATTTATTAATGAACAATCGCTTAGGATTAGCTGAATTTCCAGAACCGGTCTCGAGGCCGTCTTCACGGTATTTTCCGACCGGGGCGCCGCTGCTCCCGCCATCCGTTAGCCTGCATTTCTCACCAAAATTGAAAAACCGGATGCCCTAGGTTCGCGAAGCTAACCTGGGGCATCCGGTTTTTCAACGTTGATGGAAAATGGAGCTCAGAGCAGCATCCGGTCGTTCGCTCTCACTTAATCAATCGCCGTAAGGTCGAGCCTGCGCAGACGATCCGGGTCACGGACGACATCAATTTCCGTGATCCTGTTGCCCTTGACTGTAAAGCACATGACCGAAAAAGCCCGTCCGTCAGGACGCCAAGACACAATTCCGGCAACCCCGTTGACGAGCACGGGTTGAACCGAGTGGACAAGCTGAGAGAACATGAGCGCGCCTTCTGCCGCGCGCCGCGCCCCGCGGATCTCCCGCAATGTGCCGTGATCGCTCCGCACTACGACGTCGGGGTCGAGCACCGCGACCAGCGCCTCGAAATTGCCGCCACGCGCGGCGGCGAGAAAGGCATCCACAACTTTTCTCTGCTGCTTAAGGTCGACGTCGGGGAGCGGGGCTGCCCCTCGGACCCGGCGGCGCGCGCGGCTTGCGAGTTGTCTTGCCGCAGCGGGGGAGCACCCCACGATGAGGGAGATCTCCTCGAACGGTACAGCAAACATATCGTGCAGCACGAACGCAAGCCGTTCAGGAGGAGCCAACGTTTCCAGAACCACGAGCAAGGCGATACCGACCGAATCGGCAATCAGCGCTTCGTGCTCAGGATCCATTCCGTCTTCACGGCTCACAATCAAATCGGGAACGTGCGCGTCGAGCGGTTCCTCTCCCCGCGACTTGCGCGAGCGCAACACATCAAGGCACACCCGCCCGATCACCGTCGTCAGCCAACCATCAAGGTTCTCGATGGCGCTCGTCTCTGAGCGGTTGAGCCGCAGCCAGGCTTCCTGCACGGCGTCATCCGCGTCGCTCAGGGAGCCGAGCATGCGGTAGGCAACCGCCCGCAGGTGACGCCGCTTCTCCTCAAATCTTTGCGCTAGCCAATCCCGGTCCTTCATCTGTCACATTCTCTCGCTGCGATCCGTCATGAGTATGACGGATGAAACCCGGTGGATGTGACATGAAGAGTCGGCGGGCGGCGGGACTGAATTCGACGGTTAAGGGCCGGCGACAGCACGATTTGAGACCTGAGGAGTGCAGTCGTGGAGGCAAAACGAAAATTCGAGCAATCTCCCATCGAGCTGATCGGATCCGCACGATTGCCTACTGGACTTTTACCCTCCCTGTGGCGTTTGAGAACGCTGCCGGATCGATGTGGGTCTTCTTGCGACTCGAATACCTGCGCGTGATGCTGGCACATCTCGGTTACCCGCAATACTTCAGGTACATCCTGGGCCCGTGGCAACTTGCGTGCGCCGCCGCCCTACTTGCGCCGCGCCTTCCACGCGTAAAAGAATGGGCCTACGCAGGTGCATTCTTCAACTATTCGTCAGCGTTCGTTTCGCATTTGTTTGCAGGGGACCCACCTGACCTCGGCGCCGCCGTCATGGCTGTTTTCACGGTCATCTCTTGGGCATTGCGGCCACCGGACCGGCGTCTCGCGGAATCGACGCCAGTTGGCGAGACCAGAGCGCTGTCATGGGTCGCACCGGTGGTCATCCTGGGCTTGATGTTGATCCTGTCGCTCTTCAGGCTGCCACACGTTCCTAAGCAGTGACGTTGGCGCGTTCGTCCCTCGGTTGAGGTCCTTCGTCATGCCGGGGAGATTCAAGAGGGGGTGGAAGGAGATTGAGAATTATGGAAGAAACCACAAAAAGCGTGGCAGCACACATTCGAGATGCCTGGGGACCGGGCAAGTCGTTAACAAGCTTTCGCACGGTCGCTTATTGGATCTTCACATTCATCGTTGCCTTTGAAATGACGGCTGGAGGAATTTGGGACCTCTTGCGAATAGAGTACGTTCGAGTAGTCCTGGCCCATCTCGGCTATCCAATGTATCTCCTTACTATCATTGGAGTCTGGAAGATTCCATGTGCGATAGTATTGCTTCTCCCAGGGTTTCTGCGACTCAAGGAATGGGCCTACGCTGGGGCTGTTTTCAATTACACCGGCGCGGCAGCCTCCCATCTTCTCGCCGGCTACCATGGGTGGGTAGGCCCCCTTGTCGTAGCTGGTTTCACTTTAGCTTCATGGGCCCTGCGTTCGCCGGTGCGCCGCCTGGCGGCACCGGCCCCCGTTGATCGGCGCATCGCTGAATGGCTGGTTCCAACTCTGATCTTTATTGTGCTGTTCATCGTTTCGCTGGTTACGCTACCCAAAGGTCCGCCGCCCTCCTAAGGGAGCTCGGCTTAGCAGGAGGCGCTAGTTGTGTCGGCTTGTGATCGGCCCGAGGTGCGCAAGCCTTTGGGAGTGCGCATAGAATGACTGGATTTCCGCATATGCCCAGCGCCCGTCCGATCGGTTTTGCCAAATTCACTGCGGATTGCCCAAAGTGCTCTATAGAGGCGACTTTTCGCCGTAGCTATCTTTGTGCCGGTCGCCTGTGCAATCTCTGGTATCTCCATTTGATCTACGAAACGCAAAACGAAGACAGCCCTGTGGCTCTCAGGCAGCTCAGCGACAACGTTCCAAACCCGTCCTAGGGTCTCCCGGGTCAGCAGGTCGGCTTCCGCAGATCGCTTACGGCCAGCAACGCAGCGGCGGAAGCGCATGCCGAGTTGGTCTTGATTCAGGTGAGGGATAGCGGCGTCGGCATTCAAGACGACAAGCTTGAGGCCATCTTTGAACCCTTTGTTCGGGGGTCATCGGATCGATCGGGAGCCGATCTAGGCCTTGCGATTGCAAAACGAGCTGTTCTTGCCAATGGCGGGACGATCAGAGCACTTAACCGGAGGGTGGGCGGCCTGCTGGTGGAGATCAGCCTGCCTCGTACTTCAACCGGGGATATGGCTGCTACCGAGGGAAACGCAATTGATCGCGGTCTCCCGGAGGAAGTATGATTGTGCCTTGCTTCAAGCACAAACACGATGTACGTCCCCAAACGTCCGTCAGACGCTTAGCACTGGAAACGGTGAGTCGCGAACCATAGCGTACGTCAGGTCTCGCATGCGGCCATGAGCGCCCGGCCGAGGGCTTCTGCCGATTATGAGCACATCAGCATCGGACTGCCGGATGGCCTCAAGAAGCGTGTCTTTGACTGGACCGACTGCAATGTGAACCGGCGCATTCGAACCAACGATCCGCTGAAGGTCAGCTATGCGCCGGCTCGCTGCCTGCCTTTCAACAGATTGGACTTGCTCCTCGATGCCCAATCCAATCGGCAGTTCCCGATCTCCCGCGTGCATCGCATGAATAATGGACAACTTGGCATGCGCTTCCGCCGCTGCGTGGCTGGCAAAGCGAAGCACCCTTTCCGATTCGGACCTCAAGCCAATTGCGCACAGCCATATCCGGTGTTCCAGAGGCCGCGGGGCGATTGTTTGAGCATGTCTAGTTGTCAATACCGGGCAGTCTGCGTCGTTAAGAACCTTGGCTGTTGTTGAGCCAAGCAGCATTTGCCTGAACATGCCGGCATGCGTGGGCATGATGATGAGGTCGAATCCGCCGTCTCTCGCAACTTGAGCGATCTCTGTCGCTGCGTCCCCCGAAGCCAGAATTCTCGGGTACTGGGCGACGGGAAATTCCGTCGCGAGAAACGAGTGGAGGGTGCTCCGCCCAATGATGCGATGGTCGTTAGCAATCTCCGGACTCGGCCTCAGATAGAGTTCGAAGCCGTTACGGCTGGCAAGGTCGACCACGTGAATCAACGATACCTTGGCATTAAACTGAATGGCGGCTCTTTTGACATAAGCCGCCATAGCAACACAGGAAGGCGAGAAGTCTACGGGGAATAGAATGTTTGCGATCAAGGCCATCTCCGCCCCGAAACATTGGATTCGCCATGACCGTCTGGAGGCGCAATTTCGCCTTCTCAAAAACGCTGCTCGATAACTACCCTATGGCTACCGACGTACGGCCGAAAAGGCCGTACCCTTCAACTGGGGCGAGCGAGATAAGCTGAACATGGTCAGGAGCTTTCTAATGACTAGATCTTTTCCGCATCCCGCTCGCGCTCCAGCCTGGCGACCAGGAGAGCCGCGGAGTCTTCTACGATTCCGGCGCAAACGCTTCCTATGTACTTCTTAGCCACCTCATCGACCGCCCTAGGTTCAACTTCCTGAAATTCCGCCACCTGATCCCCGTTGGGGTCGACCACGATAACCTGGTTCCCAAGCCGTCTCTGCTTTAAGAGGAGGGCAGCGAGTGCGATCCCTATGCTGATGATTTCATCGGGGGCATAGCCGTGCTCGCGTGTCAGCGCCAGCACTCTTTCGGATAGATTGGAATGGAGATTTATCTTCATGCTGGCGACCACCGACTGCGAATTGACCCCTTTCACCTCTACTTGCGAGACTCATCCGGTTATTTGCCTATTTCATCTGGTACGTTTCGTTTCTGAAATGCAACTTCTGGGCAAGACGGATTACACATAGGGCGCGGACCTATCCGGTATCAGTTTTGTTTCCGGCTCCCAATCAAGCTCTCAATCACGATGAGGACAATTCTCGCCCATAGCATCAGCAGAACCAATACGACCAGATACCTCATGCCAGGGGCTGCCCTCAAGAGGTACCAGATATCCTGGCCAGCGCGCAGCAACACCATTCAGCTCCTTTTTTGAGCGATTCTCCGTAACTAGTCTTCTCGAATTGCAGAAGGCACGGGTTCGACCTTTGTTCTCCGGCAGCAGTCGAGGAGATTATCGGACGTGCCGGCAGCTTGGGTCTTCATCCGATAAGACGATTCGCGACCCGGCAGAGTGGCGGATTGATTTGTGGAGATTTGTAGAGCAGGTCCAGCGGACCAAATGGAGCGCGAATGAAGATCGATTGATCCGGGAGTGGTTGAATCTTAAGGCTGTGTGGAAGGGGCGGAGATCGAAGATCTTTGAAGTTTGACCCATTGCCATTCGACACCGAAGTACGTCGATCGCTTGGTCTTCACAACAACGAATCAGATGAGCCTTCCGGTGCCAGTCTCTTCCAGACTGAGCAGGTGGGCTTTCGTCTCAAGTCCACCTGCGAAACCGGTGAGCTTCCCCGACGAACCGATCACACGATGGCAAGGCACGATGATTGATATCGGGTTTCTTCCATTGGCAGCGCCAACGGCCCTCATCGCCCGAGGATTTCCCAACTGTTTCGCCAGTTGTCCATAGCTCCTGGTTTCGCCGAACGGTATGGCAAGCAACGCCTCCCATACGTTCCTTTGGAAAGAGGTGCCTCTTATATCGAGAGCGACCGAAAATGTCTTTCGTTTCCCGGCAAAATACTCTCCAAGCTGGCGTTCCGTCGCAACGAGAATGGGATGCCTTCCGTCCTCCAACAGTTCATCTAAAGGGACACGGTTGGGTTTGTCATTCTCCCAGAGTATGGCTACCAGTCCCTTATCGCTTGCGACCAGCTTCAACGTACCAACAGGTGAATCGATCATCTTAAATGCGAGGCTCATAGATTCATTCCCCCATCTCGATTTTCCCATGATCGTAACCCCGGGCTAGCGGTTTTCGGACGCGATCATCTCAAGGCTTTCGCGCCTGGACCGCTGACTCGCTCTTCAGTATGGCGAGCCGACGATCATCGCCCCAGTGGTAGCCTCCGGAGGGCGAGCTATCTCTCTCGGTCGGTTCCCTCTAAATCACCCCAGACGTGGGGCCGCTATTTGATCTTGAGTTCGATGCGCGACCGGCCGTGAAAGCCGCCAGGTTGATCTTCCAGGCGGGAATCTGTGGTGCAGGCGAGGCTTGCGATGCGCGAGCAGCCGACTTCTTTGGCAGCAGCGCCATGAGGCTGATACGGCCATCATGTTCGCGGCGTAGCGGCAGGTACGCTCCGCTCTAGGCCAGGCTGCCGATAGAGAGCTTGCGGGTTTGGTTATCGACCGTAGCATCCTTCAGGGTGGCGCTCGCCAGCTTGATCTGGCCGGCGGCATTCCCGGATGGGGCGATGCGGAGGCCCTCGATCGTCGCTTGCGGGATGGTTGTGCGCAACAGCGTGATGCCATTGTCCGCATAGGCGAGCTGGAACTGGCCGATCCCTTTACGAAATTTGTCGAGTTGAGCCGTGCCATGGAACAGGCTCTTGCCGTCCACCGCTAAATTGGCGAGCGTGAGGGCGGGTGCGCGCATGGCGAGGCGCAGACCGTCCTTGCCATAGGACAAATCGTAGCGCAGGTCGAAGCTCATAGCGCCACCCGTCAAGGCAATCGGCAGCTGTTCACGCTTGTGTCCCATCGAGAAGCAGCCGCTCAACCAACTCCGACATTCTTCTCCAGCGTATCGTCTCCCTCTCCAACGCCTTTCGACCTGCCGGCGTAATCTCGTAGAACTTGGCATCCCTATTGCTCTCAGTCCTTCCCCAGGAACCTTTAAGCCAGCCGTATTGCTCCAGCCTGACCAGGGCCGGGTAAAGCGTCCCTTGATTCAGCGAGAGCAACTGGTCAGACACCTGCTGCAGTCTGCTTGCAATTTGATACGCGTGCTGCGGCCCCATCGTTCCGAGGGTACGCAGCACAATCAGGTCGAGCGTTCCCTGAAGCAATTGCGCCGATCGTTTCTCTTTACTAGACATTCAAGTGGTCTGCCAGATAAAAGTTTCTGACGGTCTTCACTTGTTTGTCAAGTGATACTGATTTACTGGTCGAGTCTTCGCGTCGAGAAAGATTGTCTGTTGCGCGAGTTATGTACACATAACTACTCCAAGGCGAGAGTTCTACTTCGTAACACTCCCGCAACAATGCGCTGTCAGTTTCAAAGCTAATGACACGCATATTTCGAAAGATTGCACCTGCAACATTCCATCTCATATCCGGGAAGCCTGCAAAGCGGTCACAGAGAGCAGTCGTCATCCTGTGGTTCGCGGCTGTTTTTTTGTTTACGACGTTTGCCTACGCGCAATCCCCCAACGCATCCGCGACCGGTCAAGTTACCGATTCCAGCAAGGCAATCATCGTCGGTGCGCAGGTTATCGCCGTCAACGTAAACACCAATATTCGCTATGAAGCCGCCACCAATGGCACCGGTGAATATTACTTTCCGAATCTTTTGCCCGGAACATATCGTATAGAGGCCGAGAAGACCGGCTTCAAAGGGGTCATCAAACCTAGCGTTGTCCTGCACGTTCAGGACAACGTCGAAATCAACTTCGAGTTGACGGTCGGGGCCACATCGGAAAACGTAACCGTCGGGGGCGGCGAACCTCTGGTCCAGCTCGCCACCTCCAGCCTCGGAACAGTAGTCGACGCCAGAACTATTCGCGAACTACCGCTGAATGGCCGCTCCTGGACCGATCTGGCGACGCTCCAGCCGGGTGTTGTAGCGATTGAAACGCAGGCGTCTTACTCCGCGGCTGCCGACCGCGGTAATCGCGGCTTCGGTTCCCAGTTGAGTATCTCCGGAGGACGTGTTCGGCAGAACAGCTACCGCATCGACGGAGTCGGTGTAAACGACTACAGCAACGGAGGGCCAGGAAGCGTCCTCGGTGGCACTCTCGGCGTTGATGCCATCGAGGAGTTCTCGGTACTGACCACGAATGCCCCGGCAGAATTCGGACGGACCTCAGCCGGCGTGATCAGTGCCATCACTCGCTCTGGGACGAACGACATACACGGAACTGCCTATGAGTTCCTGCGTAACAGCGCGCTCGACGCTCGGAACTACTTCGACTCGAGTAGGGTACCGCCTTTCAAGCGCAATCAGTTCGGCGGCGCGATCGGCGGTCCACTCTGGAAGGATCACACGTTTTTATTTATCGACTACGAAGGGAATCGGCAGTCCACCGGGATAACAAACACCGTAACCGTTCCTTCCGCGTTGGCGCGTGCCGGACATCTATCCACTGGCGATGTGAGCGTCGATCCTTCGGCGCAGAAGTATCTTACATTTTGGCCGTTGCCGAACGGACCACTTCTTGCCGGGGGAGATACCGGAATTGCCAAGTTTACTGCCCAGCAGGTGGTCAACGAAAACTTCGCGACTGGTCGCCTCGACCACAAACTTACGGACAGAGATAGCTTCTTTGGCACTTTTACCTTCGATGACACGCCCTACCGATCTCCCGACAGCCTGGGCGCCGTCCTATTGGGCTCTCGCACTACCCGGAAGACCGTGGCGGCCCAGGAGACCCATGTGTTTAACGCTTCGGTGCTGAACAGTCTGCGCTTTGGACTTAACCGGGAAGGAGTGCAGGATAATCTGACCGCGAGTGCCTTGAACCCGGCGGCAGCCGATCTGTCTCTCGGCGCGATTCCGGGAGAGCCTGCTTCACATGTCAGTGTCGGAGGCATCACAGATTTCATGGGAGGCGCCCAGGACGCGACGCGTTTCCTATGGACTTCGTATCAAATCTACGATGACGCCTCCTTTACGCGGAACCGGCATTCGCTGAAGTTCGGCGCTAACTTTGAGGACATGCAGTCCGGCATTGAGTACTACTCCTATGTGACTGGGCAATACTCGTTCGGTTCTCTCAATGCGTTCCTTACGAACAAGCCGTCACGGTTTCGGGCGGCTCTTCCCGGTTTGACAACCCCACGCAACCTGCGTCAGAAGCTGTTTGGCGCCTATGCTCAGGACGACTGGCGCATACGCCCCAATCTCACCCTGAATCTGGGAATGCGCTACGAGATGGCCAACGTGCTCAGCGAGACGGACGGAAAGCTCTCAACTCTGTTGAGCTTGACCAGTCCCGTGAACCATCTGGGCAGCCCCCTTTTCAGCAACCCAACGCTGTTGAACTTCGAGCCGCGAGTCGGACTTATCTGGAGTCCCGATGAAGGAAAGACCGCCTTCCACGCGGGTTTCGGATTCTATGACGTGCTGCCTTTACCCTACGAGTTTCAAAACATGGAGACCCGGGCTGCTCCTTTCTACCTGTTGGCCTCGAATTCCAAGCTCCCGGGTGGCTCGTTCTATCAGGGAGGACTCGCGCAGCTCACTCCAAATACGCTGTCCGTGAGCTGGATCGACCAGAAGCCGAAACGGAACTATGTCATGCAGTGGAACCTCAACATCCAACGCCAACTTACGAATGACCTTACCGCAACGATAGGCTATGTCGGCTCCCACGGCGTCCACCAGCCGATGCGAATTGACGATTCAAATGTCGTCCAGCCCACGCTCACCTCGGCCGGCTACGTCTGGCCCTCGCCGGTGGGAAGCGGCACCCTGGTGAACCCCAACTTCGGAGAGATCCGATCCATGCAGTGGATTGGCACCTCCGTTTATCATGCCCTGCAACTCAACCTGACGCAGAGAATGGCCCACGGCTTCCAGCTTCGCGGCTCCTATACGTGGGGTAAGAGCTTCGATACCGGTTCCTCTACTATCGTTGGTGACGAATTCCTTACCAGTATGTCCAGCCTTTCTCAGTTCGACCTTCGCCTGAACCGCGGGGTATCGGATTTCAATATTGCCCAGACTTTAGTGATCGCCGGGACGTGGCGGGTTCCGGGGCTCGACTCGTTACCCAGGCCGCTGGCTTACGCCGCGAGGGGGTGGGAGATGAGCGCGCTTTTCAACGCCAACACGGGCGTTCCCTTTACGCCTACGTTCGGCACCGACGGCGATCCGCTTGGCCTGAACAGCAGTGACCCCTGGGACTATCCCGACCGCCTCTCCGGCCCCGGATGCGGTTCGCTGGTGAACCCGGGAAACCCCAACCACTATATAAAGACGGAATGCTTCTCGGTGCCCACGGCGCCATCGCAGGCGTTCTACTCGAAGTACTGCGACCCGAGTTTCGGCTATCCAACCTGCATCAACCTGCGCGGCAATGCGGGGCGTAACATCCTGACCGGCCCTGGCCTTGCCGATCTCGATTACTCTCTGGTCAAGAACAACCGCATTACCGAGTCACTCAACATGCAGTTCCGGGCTGAGTTCTTCAACCTTCTCAATCGTACGAACTTCCAGGTGCCGCCTCTCGTTGCCGGTACCGACATCTTCGACTCGACCGGCGCGCCCAATCCCAACGCGGGTTTGCTCACTTCGACCACTACGAGCTCACGACAGATTCAGCTCGGAACCAAGCTGATCTGGTAGACGCATCAAGGGAGACGCTCAAGGGGCTCCAGTCAATGATTGAAAAAACGATTCTCAGCAGAGCGATAACACAGGAGAATACAACAGAAATGCAATCCAGAAGGGACTTTTTTACATCAGCCGCAGCAGCACTTGCCTGTTGCAGTGGGGTCAAACCCTTGTTTGGTCTCCAGGGCTCCAGCCATAGCAAATCGCAAAGAACAGTTGTCGTTATGTTCGACGGATTTGGTTTGGATTATCTGGAACAGAGCGAGATGCCAACGTTGCGCAAATGGCAGCGTGAGGGGCTGTATAAGCAGGTGAAAGGGGTGATGCCATCCGTTACAAATGCAAACAATTCATCCATTTGCTGCGGAGTCTTCCCTAAAGAGCATGGAATTACAGGCAACTCCTACTTCGACCCAAGCACGGGTCATGAAGAGTACATGGAAACTGCCAACCTGCTCATGGCGCCTACGCTCTTCGAACATGCAGCCAAGCTAGGAGTGTCGTCAGCGCTGCTATCCAGCAAGAAGAAGACCATTTCACTCTTGAGTCGGGGTACGACCATCTCGCTTACGGCGGAGGTAGCACCTGCGGAGTGGGTTGATCGGCTGGGACCGGCTCCAGCCATTTACAGCCGCGAGATCAACTACTGGATCTTTCGAGCCGCCATCGACGTCCTGAAACATCGACCGGATATCCAGTGTCTTTATGTCCATACAACAGATTATCCGATGCATACCTGGGCTCCAGATGCCCCGGAATCGAAAGAGCATCTCAAAACGATCGATACGCTTCTGGGAGAGGCGTCCGAGGCGGCGCCCGACGCTGCATTCCTGCTGACAGCGGACCATGGAATGAACCACAAGACTCATGCCTACGATCTCGACAAAACCCTGGCTGCATCGGGTACTCCGATTCGGATATCGATCTCAGCTGAGCGAGATCGATATTTTAAACATCACCTTGGTCTCGGCGGAGCTGCATGGGTTTATCTCAATCATTCCGAAGACAAGAAGAAGGTTATGGATGTGCTCACAGGGCTTCCCGGGGTCGAATCCGTAATTACCCGGCAGGAGGCGGTATCCAAATTCAATTTGTACGGTCCTCGCATCGGAGATCTATGCGTGTTCGGAGACCGGAGCACAGTCTTTGGGGAGATGGAACAAGCAAGCAGCGAACTGCCAAGCACCTACCGCAGCCACGGGTCCATGCACGAGTTGGATATCCCCCTGTTTGTCTTCAATGGCGCAGGAGTGCCGCCCAGCTCTTATTTCAAGCATAATCTCGACCTTACGCGTTGGCTCTATAGGGGATAGCGGGCATATTAATTAATTGTCCTGTAATGATTCATTGGTCTTCATAGTGCCTGATAGGTATCAGGCACTATGAAGACTACGCTCACTGCTACGAACGTCCGGGTCTTTGAAGCGGTGGCCCGTTTACAAAGTGTCACCCGGGCTGCTGAGGAGTTGGAGACGAGCCAGCCGTACATCTCGAAGCAGATCGCCGGGATGGAGGAGCAGCTCGACGTACAGTTGTTTTCGCGAGTAGGTCGGCGTCTCTATCTCACCCGAGCTGGTGAGATGCTGTTTCAGCATGCCAAAGTGGCCGTGGAGTCGCTGAAGCACGCCGAAGAGATGTTGCTAAGGTCTGCATCCGATTCGTGTAAGAGGCTTCGTATCGCGACCACTACGACGGGGATGTATATGCTTCCGGAGTGGCTCGCGGGCTTCGAGGGGAAGGGCGCGGATTTGGAGGTGACGGTGATCGTTACCAGTGGCGAGGAGGTAGAGCGGCGGGTTATCTTGAGCGATGTAGACCTGGGCTTTGTCGCTAACCGGCCGCGATCTCGCAGCTTTGCGGTGAGTGTCGTGGCTGAGGATAGTCTTGCGCTGGCGGTTCAGAAAGATCATCCTTTCGCTGCCCGTACTTCCGTCAGACTAGACGAACTTAGCAAAGAGCGATTCATTATTCGTGAGCCAGAATCGGCCTCGCGGGCACTCACCGAAAAGAGAGTTTTTCAGAAGCATCCAGACTGGAGATTTCGACTGCAGATCAATCACATTGATGCAATCAAGTCATCTCTTGAAGAGGGCCTCGGGATTTCCTTCATTTCTAAGAGGGCGATAGATCGAGAACTGCAGTCCGGAACGCTTGCTACGGTTCCTGTTGATGGTGTAGATCTTCGAAGATCAATCTGCATGCTTACCAATGCGCATAAGTTTGGACCAAAAATGGCAGTTCGCCTGGCGAAGCACATTGCGGATCACACCTTGTAGAGTTTCCAGTTGAAAGCGTTGCAACCACAACGTACTGGTCAAAGAAATGAAGCCGTTACCCGCAGTAACGCCGTTGTGATTAGCGAGATCATCGCCGGCGTAGCTCATTCCGAGATCATGCCCAGCAGGAGTTTGCGGCTCAAATGCTGCCAACAGGCCTTAGGACTCATTGAGAATAATTTATGGCCCAAAGGCTTATGGTGGAGGCGGCGGGAGTCGAACGAATTTTCCACAGCCTTAAATCAGCAGCTTGTGCCGACTACTTTTTGGACCACACTTCAGACAGACTGAACGCGAGCCCAATCTGGATAACCGAAATCGACGTGGAGATAAACCGGCCGTGGTCGTCGCAAATTCGCCGTGACTGAGGGCAAGCTCTCTTGGGCGATAGGTGCCGTGCAAAATGATCCCGAAGCCTTCCTGTCCCGTGTCTCGTTGAACAAAGGCTTAAGTTCTGAGGAAAATCAGCAGGCATTTTCGAATCATTCACCGACTGTCTGATGTCAGGATTGCCAGCTTTGCAGTTTTCGCAGCGTAGCTCTTCGTTCCGCGGACCTGTGATTCGCACTTGTCCTTCGAAACCGTTGAGATTCGAATCCCAACGCCCCCAATCATCACTGCTCACTGACGCTCTTCCGACATTCCCGCATTCGCAGCAGGTGATGCGATAGTACGACCTTTCCCAACTCATTCGATCCTCGCAATTCAAGACTTAGACGCGCAATCGCTCTTCTGGGGTTCTATCGAATCACTAATTCCAGTTGCTCTACTTGTTCTCTTAAGCGAGCTTCTAGCAATTGTTCTCTCAAACCGACAATGCGCGCTCCAGCTCACCAATCTTGCGCCAGCAGATCGTGAGCGGCACTGCTCCAAGAACTCCAAAGCTGCAATCGATGAGGCGCCATCCAAAGGGAATGCCGCGGATAGGCCCTGCAATCAGAGCAAGGGGAAGGACGGCAGCACAGGCGATCAGGCCCCATGCGATAACCCACTTGTTACGGACGGGATCGATCCATGGGCCGATGAAGGCTGCCGCGATGACCAGATGAGCGAAGGCCAACCAATCTGTGCCGTAGGCAAGGAAGGGATATTGCGCATTTGTACGTGAAAGACCATTTTCAACCCGATCGATCCAGGGCAGCAGTCTCGTCGACTGGCCAATCGGCTGCAGCGATTTTGAATGAAGAAGCGCATCGAGGTCCCGGAGTTCGCTCCCGAGAGGAAATGCTGTGACGCCGCTGACGACGAGACCGGCTATGAAAAGCGCCAGCCAGAAACGGATGCGAGAAGCAGAGCCTGAATGCACCATAGGAAATACAGAGTAGCTAATTCCTTGCTATCACGCTGATCGACTCGTCAGGATGCGCTGCGAGACCACCGAAACGGCGCTGGCGACGACTGAATTCTGCCAGGGCAGTGTCGAGATCGGATTCAGCGAAATCCGACCACATGCGATCCGTGAACCACAACTCAGCATAGGCGGATTCCCAGAGCAGGAAATCCGAGAGACGTTTTTCTCCGCCGGTTCGAATGAGCAGATCGACGTCGCCGCCATTCTTGGACAGCGACTCCGTCAGCCGCAGCTTCAGAAGATCTACAGAGGGCGGTTTCTGTTCCGGCAGATCAGCGGTAGCGCCGATCGCGGCGTGTGCGATTGCGTCGCGTGCCGAGTAATCGATGGCGACGCACAGCTGGAGCTGAGAGCCGCGGGCCGTCACCCATTCCGCTCTTTCGATGCTGCGCAGCACCGCCGGCGCAAGGCGATCGCGTCGTCCGATCACCCGCAGCCGCGCACCCCGCTGTCGGAGCCGCTCGGTTTCCAGACGCAGGAAGGCCCGCAACAGCCAGAAGATACTCTGCACCTCGGTTGCGGGGCGCCGCCAGTTATCGGAAGAGAAGGCATAGAGCGTGAGCCGGCCAATACCGGAATCGAAGGAGCGCTCTATGACGCGACGGGCGGCGGCTACTCCCGCGCGATGGCCGGCGACACGGGGCAGGCCGCGTTTCTCTGCCCATCGCCCGTTCCCATCCATGATGATGGCCACATTGATGCCTTGTATGCGCTCATCGGGCATCGTCGGCTCCGGGAGCGGCCTGGAGGCTCGCGGACGTACGGCGCTCCGCTGTCGGGAAGGGGCTGTACCAGTCGATTGCACGAGTGCAATACATGGCGGCCGCTACAGCCGTAAAGCTGGCGATCGCGCCGATTAGGAGCGCATTGTCTTCCATCCGCAGCAGCATATAAATCAGCAGATAAAGCATGGTGAAAATCACCAGTGCCCGAATTCCCTGAAGCCGGCTGGCAAAGACCCAACTGGCGTTGGCGGAGAGCAGACCAACCGTAGCCGCTCCCGCAATCAGAAAACCGAAGTCGAATCCGATTCTCTCGGCGAAGGAAAGAAGCAGCAGATAGAAGATGATTTGAGCAACGCCAACGAGAATGTATTGCGCGGGATGAACACGCCTGCTTGTTGTTACTTCGAAGATGAAGTAACTAAGGAATACGAGTCCAAGGAAGAGGGGTGCATACTTCAGCGAACGACTGACCGACTGATACGGATCAGCTACCGTGACGAAGGAAACTCCGAGGGCCGTCGCATCCAATCCTGTTATAGAGTCGCTCGGACCCTCAGCCCGGACGCCCCGCGCGATATATGGAATGGACCACTCAGCCGAGAAACCATCGCGGGTCACAGTCCGGGTCTCCGGCAGAAATCCTCCGTCGAAGCCCGGACTGGGCCAGTCGCCCTGCATCGACAGGTGCATCGTCCTGCCGTAGGCAAGAACAGCAATCCGCTGGGCGCCGGAGAAGCGCAACGCAGAGCTAACGCTGAATTGCGCACCTGGTCTCGCCAGGGCACCGATTCCGGTTCCGAAGAGGGTCAAATTCAGCGGCGGATTCTGGTTGCCACCCAGCAGCATATCGCCCGCGACCCCGGCTGGGGCCATCGTCAACGCATTGCCCGATACGGTCAGGACCGCATCTGCCAATGCGCCGCGTGCATCGCTAACGCCGATCAGGATCTGCCCCCGACTCCAGTCAAGTTCGGCACCCTGTGGCGCTGCAGCCGGCACTCCAGTCAGATCGAATGCCGCATCCAGCCTCAGATCAGCTTGAAATACCGGCACCTTAAAGAGCGATCGCCGCCGCTCTTCCGTGACGGTTTTCACAACCGCCGATGCGCGCGCGGGAAATACGAGGTACATGCCTTGCTTCGTTGTGTACGCAGGCGGCTGTGCGGGGGTACTCCAGGGAATTGCCAGGACCGGGCCGAGAAATGTCTGCTGCCCGCCCACGTGCTCGCTGATCTCCCGAATCACATCCGACTTGCGTTGCGTGCGTTCGCTGATGAGCGCATAGACGAACAGCGCCGGGATGATCATGAGGAGTGCCAGACCGCAGACCACGATCAGCTTCAGGCCTATGGAGAGGGACCGAAGTTTTGATGACAAAGACAACGTTAAGCCTGATAGTTCGCTCACAATAGACTCCCTCATGCAAAGTACTTTGTAATGCAAAGTTATACGGCAAAAAAAATCTATACGCGCGACGGAGTCAATCTCCGCACCAGGCTGTCAACAGGAGCGTTTTCGGCCGCTTTGGCGGCATCCAGAACGACCTGCTCCAGTGTCTTCAGATATTCCAGGTAGCGTTTGCGTCCGGAAGCGGTAACCCTGCAAACCGTCAGAGAACGATTCCGGTCATGGCCTTTCAGAATCTCTACCATGCCGTCATTTTCGAGCACACTCAGATGGCGGCTCAGGTTGCCATCGGTGAGCGAGCACAGCTGCTTCAGTTCATTGAAAGTTAATCCTTTCGGATTCGTGATCAGTGACGTGAGAACACTGAGCCGGGCACGCTCGTGAATGACGCGATCCAAACCTTCGTAGGCGAACCGCCCTTCACCGGAAGCTGCTTTAGCTCTCATCGCCGGCCTCCTTTGAAGCCAGGAGCAGAATCGCGGCCACAAGCAATTGTCCGGCTCCGAACGGGATTCCCATCGCCCAGGGAGACAGAGCGCGGGCGCCGGCAAAACCGATGCAGATCAATCCAGTTAACAGGTACCACATACCCGCGGCGACGATGGTTCGGGGAAGGAATCGGCATGACGAGAAGATCCCCAGACTAAAGATGACCTGCCACAATCCGGGCAGCATCCATACCGATCCTGGTACTGAGCGAAGGAGAACAATCGTCAGCAACAGTCCCGCGCCGACCGCCGGCAGAAACTGCTCCACCGCCATGTGAATCATCTCGTCGGACAAACCGGAATGAATGCGGCGGCTGCGTGTGTACATCTGCATCCCTGTAAAGGCAGCCGAAAGAATCGCCGTCGAGATCCAGACGACGAGGTAGCTGCCGACATGGTGGGCGGGATCAGGTACAAAGAGTGACTGGATGCCGGCAGCACTGATCGCAAACAGACTCGTTGCGGCGAGCGTCGCCGGCCCGTACCCGCGGAACTCCGTACTGCGAGCGACCTGCCTGCGGATGCTGCTGATGTCTCCAAGCGCCTTGTTGAGGTCATCCATCGCGAGATCTCGCTTTACACTGCAAAGTAACGCAGCCGGAACCCATTGTCAACACTCTCAGCAACTGACGACATGGAACACGACCTCTCCGTGGCGAGTTGGACAATAAAATAAAAGGAACTGTGGGTTCCACCGTTGATTTAAGCTGACTGGAGAGAGCAACGACCATTCAGCATCCAAAACTTAGTTAGCTAAGGATTGCCACTAGTCCTCAGGGCTGGGGCGGGTGGGTCACTGGGGAAGACGGTTGCGGAGCAGGCTGAGAGGCGCTGGGCACACCGTTCTTCCGGGCCAGTTTCTCGGCTTCCTTTCGCCGGTGGTGGCGCACGATGTCCGGCCAGAATTCGATGACTTCAGAGCCGATGATTCCTTGGGCAGTAACCGAGAATCCCCGCGAGATCGTACCGCCGACCGTTCGATCGGATGCCGGATAGTAAACGTTGGAGACCGCGGCGCCCATCAGATTGCCCACGACGTTTGCATAATTCGGTCCCCAGGTACCGTTATCTCGCTTGCACCACACGGTGCCGCTTGCTGCCCAAAGAGCACGCCGGGTGTAACTGCCTGTGCCCTTCTGGTAGTAGCGCGGATCTTCGCGCAGCGGCTGGCCAACACAGCGTTACCCAGGAAATTGCCGATGAAGTAGTCCCCGTAAGAGGCGCCAAATCGCTTGGCATACCCTTGCACGCCCTGCCCGTATGCGGGGAAGCTGTTCTCGAGCCTGGTTCGTGCCGGCAAGAACCGCTGCCAGCAGGAAGGGCCACGGATCCATCGCGCTCTTGAAGAAGAGCTGAAACTTCTGCCCGGTACTCAGAGGAACTGCCTCTTGATTGGCGGTGGTATTAAAGGTTGCCACCACCGCCCAAACCCGCTGGCGCTCTTCCTGCTTCAACTGCTCCTGCGCTTTTTTCCGCTGCTCTTCCGGCGTAAGCGGGGGCGCTTTGCTGGGAGCGGGCGAAGTCTGTGAGCCGGATTGGCCGGTCGCCGCCGGAGCGTCAGTTTGTGCCGATGTTTGTGGCAGGTCTGCCAGCGGGGCATCCGGCAAGTTCAGCGCTGCATTCGCCACTTCTGCCCTTACCGTCGGCTCTGCAAAAAGCAGGAGCAATCCCAGAAACGCGGTCGAAAACCATCGATGTATCGCCATATCGGCTGCCCCAATCCTGCGCCGGGCGTTCGCGCAACCTAAATATCTTTCCTTGGAAAGATGCAAGGGATGGCTGCCGGGATTTCGGAATAAAGGACAACATATGAAAGGTTTAAATATGGTGGAGGCGGCGGGAGTCGAACCCGCGTCCGAAATCGTAGTCAGTACAGAGACTCCATGCTCAGTCGAGTTCAGAAGGTTTCGCGTTGCACGCTTAGAATCGACAAGATGCGTGCAATGCTAGTCCGATGATCTTATTCTTCCGGCTCGGACCGCGTCGGAAGAACCAGCCTGCTGAATGACGTTCTTCCGCAACCCACAGGCAAAATCGCGGAGAACGGCTACTTATTTAATTAAGCAGCAAGTGCCAGTTGATTGTTGGCAATTGTAGTGTTCCAGGCGATTACGGGTGCCCAGACCCCGGCATGCCTCAATACTGCAATCGATCCCGTCGAAACCGTGACGCCCCCTTCTTTCCCTGTTCAGAACTACCCAACGATAAGAACGGATCGAACCCCGGCGGCTACATCCCGATTGAGTTCAAGTCGATCTTTTCAAAATCCTTGTGCATCACGCCGTTGCGAATCTGTTCTACGGACTTACCCTGCATTGCCATCTTGTAGGCATAGTAGCCCTCCTTGGCGCAGGTCGAACATTCGGCTCCGTGCAGTCCTTCAAAGCAACTGTGCAGGCTGGTGTGACCGAGCGCCCGGTCGCATCGGCAGTAGCAGGGAAGCTGGTAAAGGACGTTCTGCACCTTTGCGGCGTCCCGGTAAACAGCCTTCTGCCAAGGGTGGATGAAATTCGGTCCCGTCAATTGCTTGCCTGAAAGGATGGGAGGTAACGCCGTTCCGCGCGCAGGCGCCGTCGCATGGTAGGCCGGGATATCGTCCGTCGGATTGGACCACTGCGCATAGGCCGCAATCGTCATCAGTCCCAGTGCTACGGATACCAGGATCTTCTTCATCTCCACCCTCATCTATCTCATTTTTCTAGATTATTTATCGGATGTCGAGCGCACCGGAGACGAAAATCCAAAAAAAAGGCGGCACGAACGGTAAATTGTCCGTGCCGGGAGGCCAGTGACGCAACTTAATCTCTTATCGCCGTAAGAGCCAAGCTTCAATTACGACTCACTCATCTAACATATCAGATACAACCCGAAGCGCAATGCCCTCAAAATAATAATTTTTGCTACCGGCGGTCATTATCCTAAAATCTGGAACCGCCGAATTCTGTTTATCATACCCTATCGTCGCGGCTGTGTACAACCTTCTTGTTAGTTTAGACGCAATTCTTTCGAAAATGTTTCGCGGCTGCGATTTATTCCCGTTGCTTCTGACCAGGACGATGAGTTCCTCAGGTAGATCATCTCCAGGCTATTATGAGCCATGAATGCACAGAATGAACAACTTGAACCCGGGGATCAAGCTGGGGCCGCTGCGGGAAAATCGATCCCCCAAGATTCCAGGGGAGGCTTCTGGGGAGGTTTCTGGCGCCGGGGATTGTTGCTGACCACCTCGGCTGCGCTGGGCGGAATTGCCGTCGCTATTTGGAATCGCAGATCGTTGGCCCGTATGCGGCAGGGAAGTGAAGCCGGCACGGCTCGACCGGCGCGAGACGAGCAAGACACCTTCGAATAGAGCGAAAAGAGGGCTACAGCGTATTCAGTGCCTGAGCCATCTTGAGATCGCGCTCGGTTATCCCGCCAGAATCGTGTGAGGTCAACGCCAGGCGTACTTTGTTATAGCGTATGTCGATATCGGGATGATGTCCGGCCGACTCCGCCTTTTCGCCCACCAGGTTGACGAACTGGAGGGCTGCCCGGAAGTCGGGGAATTCAAATTGCCGCACGATCTCCTTATGCTCGAGCTTCCACTCGGGCAGGGATTTCAATCTTTCCTTCACTTTTTCGGCGCTTAGAACATTCACGATTACGCCCTCCGATCCATCTCACAATTTCAGCCGACCTCGGTCACCAGTGCATAGCCGCCAAGGCATAAATCACCAATGCATCACCTGACCGCCATCGACGTTGATGGTCTGGCCGGTTACCTGGAAAGCCCGGGCCGACGATAGGAAAGCCACCATATCCGCCACATCGGCGGGCTCCTGCCAGCGGCCGAGCGCCGCCACGGCACGCACCTTGTCGCCTGCCCAGTCTTCATAGGAACGCTGCCGGTCCGGAGGCTGCCGATCGTTCCACGCTTGCCAGACCCGTCGGTTGAGTGGCGTTCGCACCATGCCCGGATTCACGACATTGACGCGGATGCCGTGCGGCGCCAGATCCTTTGCCAGGCACTGAGCGAAGTTGATGTTGGCCGCTTTGCTCGCGCTGTACGGCGGATCGGTCTGGGAGCCAATCTGCCCGGCAACCGACCCGATGTATACCATGCTCCCATTCTTGCGGGAAACCATTCCAGGCGCGATGGCCTGCGCGACATGAACCATTCCCAGTACATTGACATTCAGGACGCGAGGCCAATCCTCCGGCTCCAGATTGGTGAAGGGAAAACCGAATTTCCCTGAACCCACGGCGGCTGCGTGGACCAGATGAGAGACCGGCCCCAACCGGGCCTCGGTTTCGTGCAATGCCGATCCCACTGCTGCGAAATCGCTGACATCGACGGTTAAGCCCGCCGATGGGAGGTCAAACTCCGTGCCGAGCGTAGCAGCTATGTCTTCGACCTCATTGGAGAGGTCCCACAACGCTACGTGGCACCCTTCGCGAGCCAACCGGCGGCCACAGGCCAAGCCGATCCCGCTGGCTCCCCCGGTGACTACCGCAACCGCCTCATTAAGTTCCAGGTCCATGCGTTCTTATTCTCGTGCTAGTCCCTTACCGCGTCACCTATAATACTCTGCCATGGCCTGGCGCAGCCGTCTCCCCCGGCAGCCGTCAGCTCGTGTACCAGCCTCCGTTGACATTGATGGTTTGCCCGGTGATGTAACCGTTCCTGGCCAGCAATACCGCTACATCCGAGACTTCATCGACGGAGCCGAGCCGGCCCACCGGGATGTTCCCGCTGGATGCTCTAAGATTTGTGGCTACCATGTCAGTTTCAATCAGTGCGGGTGCGATGGAGTTCACCGTGATGCCTTCGGCTGCCAGGTATCGCGCATAATAATGGGTCAAACCAAGCATTCCAGCTTTAGAAGCGGCGTAGTGCGGGCCGACGACGCCTCCGAGCTGCGCCGCCACCGACGATAGATTCACAATGCGGCCCCACCTGCGGGACCGCATGCCGGGCAGGATCGCCTGGGTGACCAAAAAACAGGATTTCAGGTTTACTGCGATCAACTCATCCCAGTCCCGCTCGGTGATCTCCTCAATCGCCTGCGGACGGGAGATGCCTGCGTTGTTCACCAGGATGTCGATCGGCCCCAGCCGGGCTTCCGCGCTAGAGACCAGCCGCTCGACTTCGCTGGCGATTGACACATCAGCCTGGATGCATACGCACGGCCGGCCCAGCTTGAGAATCTGCGACTCGACAGCTTGCGCTTCGGCAAGCCTGCTCATGAAGTTAAGCGCTACACCGGCTCCGGCCTGGGCAAACGCTAAAGCGATCCGGCGGCCAATCCCGCGGCTCGAACCGGTGACCAGGGCGATCCTTCCCTTGAGTTCATCCATTAGACAACGTTACACGTCTAGCCAAATGGATTTCGCAGTTTGTTTGCGGCGAAAGCGAAAGGTGAGAACCGTTTGGCGTGGTGCGTGATCTCCCCTCGCAGGTCTTCCCATATTTTGTCCGGCAGGCTCAGATAAGCCTGCACCACCTTGGGATCAAACTGTGTGCCGGAACATCGGCTGATCTCACCGCGCGCCGCGGCAAAGCTCTTCGCCTTACGGTAGGGCCGATCTGAGGTAATTGCATCCAGTGTGTCGGCGATGGAAAAAATTCTGGCGCCAAGGGGGATCTCGTCGCCGCGCAATCCTCTGGGATAGCCCGACCCATCGAAGTGCTCCTGATGGCTGTAGACAATTTCCGCCGCCTCTTGCAGGAAAGGAATTTTGCGTAACATCTGGTAGCCGCGGCTGCAATGCTCGCGCATTACTTTTTGCTCATCCGATTGCAATCCCCCGGGCTTCAATAGAATGGCATCGGGGATCGCCATCTTCCCGATGTCGTGAAGGAAGGCGCCGCGGGCGATCACCCGGATCTGAGGCAAGGGAATTCCCATTCCGCGAGCCAGCGCGATGGTAAAAGCCGTCACCCGCTTGGAGTGGCCCTCGGTCTCGGCATCCTTCAGATCCAATGCGTCGCCCAAAGCCTCCAGCGTAATGTCATAGGATCGCTCAAGATCGCTGACGGCCTGATTCAGCATCTCGGTCCGGGCGTTTACGATCTGTTCGAAATTTTGCCGGTAGGCTGCGTTTTGCTGCACCAGTCTGCGATATTCCACCGCGCGCTTGACCGTATTCAGCAGCTGTTCCTTGGCAAAGGGCTTCAGCAGGTAGTCATACGCCCCTTTGTGCATCGCGGAGATGGCCAAGGAGGCGTTGCCGGTACCCGTCACCATCACCATGGGAGTGTCCGGTTGCACCTCCTGTATCCGTTCGAGCAGGACCATCCCGTCTGATCCGCGAAGAGGCACCTCGGAGAGGACAAGGTCGTAGGGTGGATCGCGCTCAATGTGCTGGATGGCCTCGCGGCCGCTACCGGAGACAATAGTGGAGTACTCGGTCCGCTCGAGCATGGCCGCCACCACGGACCGAACCTGAACCTCGTCATCGACTACCAGGATGCGCGCAGATGCCATTCATATCCTACGGCCGGCGAGATCTTCGCCGAGCCACTGTTGCTGGTGCCTGCTTTCAAGGCCTGCCTGCTTGAGTTGGAAACAGCGTGGGTCTGGGAAATGGGCAGAAGTAGATTGTGTCTGTCGGGATGGTCTCGGCTCGTGCGACTCCCTGTACAGAGTTTATCGTTCACAGCAGCTCTCGACCAGACCTGTTCCGGGAATCTCGTTTGCCGAACAAACTGTTATACTCAACTTCAGTAACCTTGTAGCCATTACTGTTGTGGCATATCGGGGCGATACACAGTTTTGGGGCAGATCTACCACTTTCAAAGCTTTCTCTACGTCATAATCAGGTAAAAAGACCTGGATCGAGGTAGCATTGTTCAACTTCGAAAGTGAGTTTTCAAAGCAAAAGCCCGGTCTCGTCGCCAGCCAAGCGGCTAAGCAATCGGTCGAGGAGCGCCAGCGGGACGTTTTTGAGAGCCATCGTCACCGTACATTTGCTCTGGCCTTTTACATGACCGGCAATGAATTGGAGGCGGAAGAAATCCTCTCCAATACCTTCATTCGCGTTTTTCAACACCACCAGAACCCGGATGCCTTTGTAGTGGATTCGGCGCTGATCAGTGAACTCAGCCAACGGTTTTCATTGAAACAAGAGCAACCTGCTGCAGTCGTCTCGCAGAATGCAAGCCTGGGACAGCGTAATGTTCGCCGGTCCGACCTTGAGATTGCGCTGCAAAGTCTTCCTGCCAGTGAACGGCTGCTCTTTCTATTGCGCGACGTCGAAGGCTACTCGCCAGCAACCATTGCGAAGCTGCTTAAAATTCCCTCGGAGCAAGTTCAACGCTCTTTGTTTTCCGCGCGGCTGCGCCTTTGCCAGAGGCTGGCGGCGATCGCCCGCCCGGAAGCTGCCTGAAATACATCTAGCTTCTTCTTCTTTTCTTTCTGTCATTCCCGAAGGGAATCTGCTTCTGGCAGTTCATTTTCTGGGCGGGCGCGTTTTGGCCCAATTTTGCTTGATCGTCTGTCTGGACCGCGCTAAGGCCAAAGCGTCTTCAGGAACATCGTCCGTGATGCACGAGCCCGCCGCAACATACGATCCGCTCCCCAACGTGACCGGCGCCACCAAGGTCGAATCGCTTCCCACAAAGACGCGATCCCCAATTGTGGTCTTGTTCTTAGTGGCACCATCATAGTTACATGTTATTACGCCCGCCCCGATGTTCACTTGAGCGCCAATCTCCGCGTCTCCCAGGTAGGTCAGGTGGTTGGCCTTGGAGCCATTGCCCAGTCTTACCTTCTTGGTCTCGACAAAGTTGCCTACATGAGCGCCCTCGCCAATTTCGCTCTCCGGCCGGAGATGAGCGTAAGGTCCGATCACCGCGCCGTCATGAACCTGCGATTCGGCGATGATACACCCATTGCGGACCAGAACCTTATCGCCGAGCTTCGCATTTTCAAGCACGGAGTAGGAACGGATCCGGCAGTTCTCGCCTATTTCACTTTTGCCCAAAAGCTGCACGAAGGGTTCAATGATGGAGTCGGCCCCCACCGTAACGTCGGCATCAATCACCGTCGTTTCCGGCCGGAAGATGGTCACACCTTGATCCATCAGACGGCGAGCACTCCGCAGCCGCAGTTTCGCGTCTATATCCATCATTTCTGCAATCGTATTCGCCCCCAGAACCTCGTCTTTGTCCTGGGCCTCGATGGCCACGACCCGTTCACCGGCTCCTATCAAAATGCGCGCCATATCCGTCAGATAAAACTCGGCATGAGCGTTGTTGGTTTCGAGCTCGCCGATGTGCTCGTACAGCGGCTCACGAGTGAAGGCATAGATTCCCGAATTGATCTCCCGCACCTGGGCCTGTTCCGGCGTGAGTGCCCGTTCCTCGACGATAGCCTGCACTTCTTCAGAATTCGATGGGTTGCGAATCACCCGGCCGTAGCCGGACGGGTTTTTGAGGGTTGCAGTCAGAACGGTCATCGCCGCTTTATGGCCCAGATGGAAGTCGCGGATTTGGGCAATCGTCTCCGGCCGGATCAAGGGCGCGTCGCCGGAAAGCACGATGAGATTTTCATAGCCGTTCACAGCTTGACCGGCTTGCTGTATGGCGTGGCCGGTACCCCGCTGCTCGGTTTGTTCGACAAAATTGCCTCCCCAGCCGGGGAGAGCGGCCTTCACTTGCTCCGCCTGGTGTCCCACGATCACGTAAATATCCCGAGGCAGAACGATTTGCTGCGCGGCGTCGACAACATGGCAAATCAAAGCTTTTCCGCCGGCCTCGTGAAGCACCTTGGCGCGCTTGGATTTCAGCCTGGTTCCTTTACCTGCTGCCATGATGACGATGGCGAATTGCATCGATGTGTCCCTCCTATCCATAGTAAGGCCCGCGGAAGAGGTAAGGCCGCGAAGACGGTGCAGCTTGCAGCGCCTTACCTAATTGGGGCAAAAAAAATCTGGCGAGAGAAGTGAATTCTCTCGCCAGACGCGCTGTGACTAGGGACCGGATGCGGCTTCCGAGCAGACAGGCTGCGCAGATTTATTTATTTATTGTTCCGGCGCCCGCTTCAAGACCGGGCCGTTGCCGTTGGGGTTGGAGTTGGCGCTCCACCCCGCGACCTTTGAAGTGGTTATGCTCACCGGAGTCTGCAGATTGAAATTCACCACCGTTTCAGAGGGGATTTGCACCTGTTGGCCGCGTGTGACTCCGTTGGCGCCGGCCCCGATTCCACCCCCCGTGGCCGCTCCGATGGCTGCGCCTTTGCCACCGCCGGCGAGAGCGCCGATCAAGGCCCCTATGGCCGCGCCACCGCCAGCCTTCATCGCGGTATTCTTGCCCCGGCCAGCTCCTTTTTTGTCGTAGGTATCCGTGACCAGGGCTATCTCGCGGTCTTGCACCTGGATCTGAGTCAACTCGATCGCCAGCTCAGAACTGCCGGAGAAATGAGCTGCATCTTTGGCCGTGACTACTCGGCCGATCACAGAAGCTCCTCGCGGCGCCGCCACCATGCCGTCCACAATCAGATCGGCGGCCAGGGAACCGTGGAAGACCGAATCTGTTTGAGTAGTCTTGCTATCGAGAGTGTCAGTCATGCGAACCGGAATCACGGTGCCCGCGTGCAAGGTCACAGTCTTCACCACCGGCGGAGGCGGTGGAGGCGGCGGAGGTATGGTTCGCACAGCCTCCTGTTGAGGAGGAGGCGGTGGAGGTACGGCCGCAGGCGGCGGTGGCGGCGCCACCTCAGCGGTTTCCTTGTGAGGCGGCCGCATTCTCCTCGCAGGTTTGGGTTCTACCTTGGCGACCGGCTTGGGCCGCTCAATTGTCAAATTGTTGATCACCGTCTTTACCCCATTCACCGAGCCGCTATCCGCAGCGGCGAGCGAGCGGGAGGCGTCGTTGATCACCGAGCCGGTGAGGGTAGCCACTCCATTAGCCACGTTTACTTGAATCTTCTGCCCGTTCAAAGCCGATTCGCCATCGATCTTGGCTTGGATCTGGCTGGAAATCTGCTGGTCGCTAGGTGGGAGAGGTACTTGGGTAGGGTTGGCCGTTACCGTGTTTGGCGTCTCCTGGGGCTTGTTCTGCTTGCACCCGGTGTTCAGCAGCAACAATCCACATAGGGCTCCCAATGGAAGCAGGTGTCGAAATGGTGTTTTCATATGCAATCCTTTGCCCGCTGAATTTGCCTCTCGGCCGGACACGCCGGACACTATCTATCATTCGACGGATGAAATGCAAATCCGGATTAGCCGGCTGCGCTAAAACGCACCTCAGGCCCGCTTTTTCCGCGATCTGTGAACCCGTTCCGCCTGGCCGTTCCCCGGGCCGGATCTCTATCTTATGGGTTCCGCATGGAATTCCCCCAGAGCCGGGCGGCACACTTGGCCTTGAAGGCATCTACACAGGCAAGACTAGATTTGCCGGGGAAGAATTCATTTGTTACTATGCGATTCTCCGGTGACTGTAACAAATTCAAGGAGATAACAAAATGACGGACGAAAGACAGGGCAGTGGTTTTGGCTGGTTTTTGCTCGGACTTGGCGTGGGCGCGGCAGTGGGTGTCCTGTACGCTCCCAAGGCCGGAAGCGAGATGCGTGACGATCTGCTCGAACAGGCGCGGGGGAGTAGCGAATACCTCAAACAGAAGTCGCGCGCAGCTGCCGACCAAGTGAATAACCTGGTTGATGTGGGCAAAGATCAGGTAAGCGAGTATGTGGACCGTGGCAAGCAGGCAGTCGAGCGCGGCCGCTCCCAATGGGAAGATGTTGTCGGCCGCGGACGCCAGGTGATCAACGAGCAGGCGGACAAGGTTTCCGCCGCCGTCGATGCGGGCAAGAGTGCTTATCAGGCAACTACCGCGAAGAAAGAACCCATTTAACTTAAAAGGTTAATGCAGGGTGCCGTGGGCGCCCGCTCAACCGACCGGATCTGGATAGACGATGGACCAAACAACGCAGACCGTATTTATCGTTTTCACTATCGCCATTGCGGTCAGCGTGCTCATCCAGACGATCACGATCATCGCTATGGGTCTGGCCGCCCGTAAGATGCGGGCGAAGATATATACGACACTCGAGGAATTCCGCGTCCACGCGCTTCCCGTCGTTAGCTCATCGCGGGCGATGCTTGAAGACTTCGCTCCTAAGCTCAAGGTCATCAGCGCCAATTTGGTTGAGAGCAGCGAGAAGCTGAGAACCGTGGTGGGAGAGGTCAGCAGCGCAGTAGGAGACGTGGCTGAGCGAACTCGAACCCAGGCGGCCCATGTGGAAGGAATGGTCCAAGGGACATTGGACCACGTCACCTCTGCAACCAACTCCATCCAACACGGTATTGCTGTTCCGGTGCGCCAGCTTACCGGCATCGTCAACGGGTTTCGGGCAGCAATGAACGTAATGTGTAGTAAATCACCCCACCGCGATAGCGAAATGCAAAGCGATCTCTTTATCTAATTTTCGCAAACCTGCATTTCTCCCCAGAGTTGAAAAACCGGGTGCCCCAGCTTCGCGAACCTGGGGCACCCGGTTTCTCAGTTCTGATGAGAGCTACTCGATCCAGCCGCCGCCCACAATTTCATCTCCAGAATAGAAAACCGCAGCTTGGCCTGGCGTGATGGCGCGGACCCCTTGCGCAAACGACACCGCGACCTCATTTTCTCCCGCCGCTTGAATCTCCGCCCAGGCGGGTTCGTGCCGGTGACGGATTTTGACTTGAACCCGCATTGTGCCGGTCAGCCGGGGAATCGAGATCCAATTCAGATCGCGCACGCGCATGGAAGAGCGCATGAGCTCGCTCTCCGCGCCTACGGCCACCTGCCTGCTCTGGGGATCTATGGAGATCACATAAAGCGGAGTAGGAGAGGCCACTCCCAGCCCCTTGCGCTGCCCGACGGTAAAGTTGTGAATTCCCTCGTGCCGGCCTCTGATCTCGCCGCCGGCTGAGACCAACTCGCCTCCGGTCTCGGGCAGGGTTTCTCCCTGCTCCTCAAGATAGGCATCGATGAAGCGCTTGTAGTCTCCACCCGGAATAAAACATATCTCCTGGGAGTCCGGCTTATCCGCCAGCCCGAGTCCATAGCCTCGCGCCAGTTCGCGAACTTCGGGCTTGGTGTAGTCTCCGAGAGGGAAAATCGTGTGCGCCAATTGCTCCTGGGTCAGGCCAAAGAGAAAGTATGTCTGATCCTTGCTTAGGTCCGCCGGACGCCTGAGAATCCATCGACCGCGCTCCGGATCATATTCATTGCGCGCGTAATGGCCGGTCGCAATCATTTCCGCTCCAATCTGCCGGGCGGTCATGAGCAGTTGGTCGAACTTGAGATGGTTGTTGCACAGGCTGCAGGGAATTGGAGTCCTGCCGGAAAGGTATTCATCGACGAAGGGCCGCACCACATCGCGCTCGAACCGCTCCTGGTGGTTGACCACGTAGTAGGGGATCTCCAGGGTCTCGGCAACCCGGCGGGCATCGTAGACGTCCTCGATCGAGCAGCAGCGCCCCTGTATCTGCTCCGGCATACCCTCCTTGCCGGCCAGCCGGCGCTGGTTCCACAATTGCATGGTCAGCCCAACGATCGAATAGCCGCTGGCCTTGAGCATAGCCGCGACCGCGGAGGAGTCCACTCCACCCGACATTGCCACCGCGATCGTCTTGAACTGTTGCGTAGTCACACTTGTCCTTTGTGCCTTTTGTCCCACATAAACGGTGGAAGACTCTATCGGGCGGTTACCGCCGGTTCCTTCTCTTCTCGCTTACCGTAGACAGGCGAAAGCTCGCGCAGCCTGCTCACCTCCGAGGGCACAAGCCTGAGCGTGTGCTCAATCTCTTCCTCGGTGGTCTGCTTCTGCAGACTCATACGCAGACTGGTGCGGGCGCGCTCCACGGAAACGCCCATGGCGAGCAGTACGTGGGAGGGCTCAGTGGACCCGGAGGCACAGGCTGCGCCTCCGGAAACGGCAAGCCCTTTGAGATCGAGCGCGATTACCAGAGCCTCTCCCTCCAGATGATCGAACCAGAGATTGGTGGTGTTGGGAACCCTTGGCGCTCCGCCGCCGTTGATGCCGGATTCATCCACCCGCGAGAGCAATTCGCGCTCCAGCCGGTCGCGCAGCGCCGCCATCCGTTCAGGTGCTCCGCTGCGCAACCCCTCGGCGGCAAGCTCGGCTGCTTTCCCTAAGCCTACGATCCCGGGGACATTTTCCGTTCCGGCACGCCGCTGCCGTTCGTGCGCTCCGCCAAAGAATAAAGGTTCGAGCGGGGTGCCGCGCCGCACAAAGAGCGCTCCTACGCCCTGGGGCGCGTGTATCTTATGTCCGGAGATGGTCAGCAGGTCGCAGCCGATGGCCCGCACGTCCAATGGCAGCTTGCCCGCCGCCTGTACGGCGTCGGTATGGAAGTAGACATCAGCTTCGGCGGCGATCCGGCCTATTTCCTGTACCGGCTGCACCACCCCGGTTTCATTATTAGCCGTCATTACGCTGATAAGTTTGGTTTGGGGCCGCAGAGCCTTGCGCACTTCATCCGGGTCGACGACACCGCGGCTGTCGACCGGGAGGAAGCTTACCTCGACTCCGCGCCGCCGCAACTCCTCAGCAGAAATCAGCACCGCATGATGCTCGATCATGCTGGTAATCAGGTGGTCGCCCGGCTTAAGCAGCCCAAACAAGGCCTGGTTGTCCCCCTCCGTTCCTCCACTGGTGAAGACGATCTCCGCCGGACGGCAGCCCAGGAGGCCGGCGACGCTTGCCCGCGCACGCTCCACCGCCGAGCGCGCCTGCTGGCCCCGTAAATGGATAGAGGACGCGTTCCCGAACTGTTCCAGGAAATATGGACGCATGGCCTCCAATACCTCGGGCAGAAGAGGTGTCGTGGCATTCGCATCCAGGTATACACGCCGCATGACGGACTCCTGCTTCTATTTTACGGGAAGGCGAGAATTGGCGAAGCTGCAAGAGGGGCGGACCGCCACCTTTTGCGTTTGCTTTTCACGGGATGGATATACTTGCAGGGCGCGCGCTGCGGATGCTCTGCCTGGCGCGAAGCGTATCTGCAAGCAAGAACAGCTTAGGAGGATTCTTTGAAAAGCAAGTTCTGTTGTACCGCTCTAACCGCAATTGCCGTGGGCATCCTGCTCAGCTCACCCGTCCCTGCGGCCATCGCCCAGACCGCCGCCGCAAACGTCGGTGCGCAAGCCGCGCCCGCAGCAGTTTATGGAAAGCTCCTCAAGGGCCAGGAATCGGAGATTGTCGGCGCCGCCGAAGCTATGCCCGCGGAGAAATACGATTTCGCTCCAACCAATGGCAACTTCCAGGGCGTTCGCACCTTCGCCAGTCAAGTGAAGCATCTTACCCAAGCCAATTACCACCTCTTCGGACAGATTGGGCCCAAACCCACTGCCGACATGAAAGCTATCGGCAATCTCACCAGTAAGGACGACATCGTCAAGGCCCTCAAAGACTCCTATGCCTTTGGACAGCAGGCCATCGATACCATCACGGCGGAAAATGCTTTCACTGTAATGGATGCGCACGGGACCACGCGCGCCGGAATGGCTACGTATGCGCTTGCCCACGCCAACGACCACTATGGGCAAATGGTCGAATACTTGCGTATGAACGGGATCATTCCCCCAGCCAGCCGCAAATAGTACAGGCAAAATTGTGGTGGCGTCCTTGGATTCACCACCGTTTCTTCTTCTTCTTTTCTTTCTGTCATTCCCGAAGGGAATCTGCTTTTCGTACTGACGCGGGTTCCCCAGGTCCCGATTCTGGGACTTGGGGAACCCGCGAAATCAAGCGGTCGGAAGATTTAGCGGCTTTCGATCGGTGTGTACTTGGCCGGATACTCCACGCCGATATACTCGGCGCGGGGGCGGATAAGGCGATTGTCGTCGAGCTGCTCAATGACGTGCGCCGCCCAGCCGGCCATGCGGCTGATGGCGAAAATTGGAGTAAATAGATCCAGGTCGATCCCCAGCGTCGTGTAGGTCGAAGCGGAGTAGAAATCTACGTTCGCGTTGAGCTTCTTTTCCGACAGAACGTACTTTTCGATCGCCCGCGACATGTCGAACCACTTGGTATTTCCTGAAGACTTGCCCAGCTCCTCCGACATTTTGCGCAAGTGCGTCGCTCTCGGATCCTCGGTGTGGTAGACCCGATGGCCGAAGCCGGAGATTTTCTTTTTTTCCGCCAGCATCTGCTTTACGTACTCGACCGGATCGGCGCTCTGTTTATCGATCAGAAAGAGCATGTGCATGACCGCCTCATTCGCGCCTCCATGCAATGGTCCCTTGAGCGCGCCAATAGCTCCGGTGATCGCGGAATGAATGTCCGACAAGGTTGCTGCGATCACGCGGGCGGCAAAAGTCGAGGCATTCAGTTCATGGTCGGCGTGCAAGATGAGCGCGACATCGAGGCTCTTGGTCGCCGTCGCGGTGGGTTTTTCTCCATTCAGCATCCACAGAAAATTCGCCGCGTGACTTAGGGTCAAATCCGGTTCTATCAGGGGCTTGTTCTTGCGCAGCCGATCGTAGATGGCCACTATCATCGGGATCTGCGCGGTCAGGCGAAAGCTCTTGCGCAGATTGGCGTCATGGTCGTTGTTGCTCTCATCGCGATCATAAAAGCTCAATGCGGAAACGGCGGTGCGCAGGACTTCCATCGGCGCGGCATTGCGGGGAAAGGAACGGAGCAACTCCATCATCTTGGGATCGAGCGAGCGAGCCTCCACTAGTTTCTTGCGGAAGTCGTCGAGCTCGGCGCGTTTGGGAAGACGTCCAAGCCAGAGAAGGCAGGCGGTTTCCTCGAAGGTCGATTTATCCGCGAGCTGATGAATGTCAACGCCACGATAGGCTAGCACCCCGGCATCGCCATCAATCCAGCAGATACCTGAATTGGCCGCCACTACACCTTCAAGTCCCTTTCCCGCCACAGCCGTCGACATACCTGCGTACCTACCCTCTATCCAAAGTTATAGCGCAGCGTTCAGAACATTGTCACTTGAAAGCCTGGGATCGTTTGCTGGGGCAGTAATCAGCAACCCGCCCAACGCTCCGCGGCGAATGTATCCAGGGGAACCTGGGGTGTTTTTCCCTCCAGCAACTCGCGCATGAGCAGGCCGGTGGCGGGAGCCAGCAGGATGCCATTACGGAAGTGTCCCGTGGCTAGCCAGCAGTTGGCCGCATTTGCCCTTCCGATCAGTGGCAGGTCATCCCATGTTCCAGGGCGGAAGCCGGCCCAGCTCTCGACGATCCGCGCGCGGCCGGCGGCCGGCCACACGTGGGCTGCCCAGGCAAGCAGGCTTTCCACGGCTGCCGGTTCGACTTGCCGGTCGAATCCAACCTTTTCCAGCGTGGCCCCGATCACGATTCGTCCCTCTCCGCGTGGAACCAGGTAAATTTCGGGTGTGCGCAGCACGTGCTGGAGCTGAGCCGGTTCTTCCAAAACTACTTTGATCATCTGTCCTTTACGCGGGACGACCAATGGGGGAGATTGTAGATTTTGGGACCCTCCGGGGGTTTGGATCGAATCGTTTATGGCCCCTGCCCACGCTCCGCAACAGTTCACGAAAGCGCCTGCGCTTACCCGTCCACTGGAGGTATTCACCGTCACCGAGTCCGGTCGCGCTTCGACGGCCAGAACTTCCGTCTTCTCCTCGATCACAACGCCGGCCGATGTGGCGGCCAGAGGCAGTGCGGCGCAAAGATCCCGCGGATCCAGGCTCGATTCCTCCAGCCACAAAAAGGATCGCTCCCCGGGGTTCAGCCCGGCAATCCGCTGCTCCGCTTCTTCCGCGGTAATGGGCGATCGTGTCCTGGTCGCGCCGCAATGAAAGCTGCCGCCTGGTCTGGTCGCTTGCAGCGTGTTCCGGGTGCGCAGCGGAACCAGGCGCGCTGACAACCGCTCCACCGTTTGCAGGTATTCCGGGTAGAGATCCCTGCTCAGCGCGGCGAATCGGGTTATATCCGGAGGATTTTCCGGATCTTCCCAGGCCAGCATCCCGGCCGCTGCCCAGGACGCCTCGGCCATGGGGCGTCCCCGCTCCATCACCCGTACCCGGAAGCCGCTGCGCGACAACTCCAGCGCAATCGTCAGTCCGATAATCCCGCCGCCGCCGATGACGATGTCTGCAGTCTCCACGCGTCCATTGTAGGATGAGGAGCGTCTAAACTGGACGGGTGGTATTTTTGCATAGCGTCTTCAGGGAAAGGCAGTGCTATGAGTGACGAATTAGACAAGGTTGAAAGAACACACTCGGGTCTCTTTGTGGGACTTCTCGGCTTTGCAGTCTTGGCGTCTCTTGCCGGGCTGATCTGGAGCTTTAACTTGCAGGGCCGGGTGCAAAGGACGAGCGCCCTGCTGGCGGCTGCGCAGCAGCAGAATCAGAAGCTAGTCGCCGCGCTCGATGACACCAATGCTCGCTTGAGCGTCACCTCGGAAACTCTGGGCAAGAGTGTAGGCCTGACGCAGCGGCAGCTGGAACTCCGCGCCAAGGATTTGCTCCGGAGACAGCAAGCCGATTCGGCCCGCCTGGAGCATGAGCAGACTGAGGCCCAAGCCGCGTCTCAGAAGCAGATCGGGGCGGTTTCAGGTGAAGTCTCCAGCGTGAAGACGGATGTCGGCGGAGTAAAGACCGACGTTGCCCAGACCAGGACCGAGCTGCAGGGCGCGGAGGCCAGGCTGCAGAGCGCAATCGGCGATCTGGGGGTGCAAAGCGGTCTGATTGCGACCAACGGCAAAGAACTCGAAATCTTGAAGCACAAAGGCGATCGCAACTATTACGAGTTCAACTTGAAGAAGGGTGGAAAGCCTACGCCTCTTTCAGGAGTGAGCCTGGCCCTCAAGAAATCCGACCCAAAGCACGCGCGCTACACGCTTGTGGTCGAGGCGGACGACAAGAAGATCGAGAAAAAAGACAAGGGACTCAACGAGCCGGTGCAATTTTATACCGGCAAGAACAATCTTCTGTACGAGGTAGTGGTGAATAACATCAATAAAAATCAGGTTGCCGGCTACCTGTCCACTCCTAAGGGCGCGCCCCAGCCATTGACCCCGTAAACCGGACAGCAAGGGACTGGTTATCTTTTTGAGATTTGTGGAATCCCAGGTCCCAGAATCGGGACCTGGGGCACCCAGCGAATGCCTGATCGGCAATTGCGCTCATCGAATCAACCGCAAAATGCCTCTAAGTCGGTTCGCTCTAGTGTGGGAAGCTCATCACGAGATTTTGTTGATGGATGAACGTGACTACTACGTTCCCGCTCTTGCGCGAGTCCCATTGCTGCTGGGTAAAGGGAAAGCTGAAGATGGCGAGACCTTCGCTGCTCTGTCCCGGGGCGATTGTCGCGCTGCGATCGAAGGGCGCCGAGCGCTGCGAACTTAGCGCCGGAAAGGCCTGAAACACCCGTTCAAAGTCTCTTGAGCCGACTCCGATGCTGGATTCAGTTGAGCCGTCAGGCATGGTCACGGTGGCCGCAATATCCGCCATGAAGAGCGGGATATTGGTTTGGTTACGAACTTGTACTTTGGTCAGGATCAGCAATTGATCGAAGGCTTGGTTGCCTCCCTGCATACCACCCGCGCCGCTCGCTCCGGTGACAGTGGAGTGCACTGGATAGTAGTTCACCGCCAGGATCTCGCCTGCGGATACCGGAGGCCGGCGCACGAAATAAACGAATATCGCAATGGCCAGAGTTATCAAGACGGCTGCGGCCAAGAAAGTCTTCCACGCGCTCTTGAAGGGATGCGGCGGGTCAACCTGCTGCAGGTGGAAGTCGGGGGAATTGGGGTTTTCCGCTGATGGACTCACAGTGCAGGCATTCTAGACCATTTCCTCGCCGGATGTAACACCCCGGCTGGGGCATGCGGGAGCGGTTTTTCACGATCGACGAAATCTGGGAAGGGAATTGTCCAGTCCTTCCTCTACACTACCCGGGGAGCGCTATGCGAATACTGGTTATTGGAAAAGACGGGCAGGTGGGACATGAGCTCTCGCGTTTGGCTTGGCCGGGAGACGATTTAGTTTCAGTCGGAAGGGAAGCCTGCGATTTGAGCAACCAGCAGTCCATCCGCGATCTGGTGCGGCGCGTGGCGCCGGAGATTATTGTGAATGCTGCCGCGTACACAGCCGTAGATAAGGCTGAAACAGAACGCGAGCTCTGCTTTGCCGTCAATGCTACTGCTCCGCGCGTTCTTGCCGAGGAAGCGGCTCGGCTCGATGCACTCCTCATCCACTATTCGACCGACTATGTTTTCAATGGGGAGAAGTCGGAACCTTACCTGGAAAACGACGCGCTTGATCCTCTCAGTGTGTATGGCGCGTCGAAAGCGGCGGGGGAGGCGGCCGTGGCCGGAGCCGCGAGCCGCTATCTGTTGCTGCGCACGACCTGGGTATACGGCGCGCGCGGCAAGAATTTTCTGCTCACCATGCTCCGTCTTGGGCAAGATCGGCCGGAGTTGCGGGTGGTCGACGACCAGATCGGCTCGCCTACTTCGGCCGGCGCCATTGCCACCGCCACTGCGCGCCTGATTGGGCAATATTCCCTGAGCGCCGCCGCAGTTCCATCGGGGGTGTATCACATGACGGCCGGGGGCGCGACTTCCTGGTGCGGCTTTGCGCGCGCTATCTTCAGCGCGGACAGCAGCCCAAAGCCTAATGTGTTGCCAATTACGACGGCCGACTACCCTACTCCCGCCAAACGGCCGAGAAACTCAGTTCTATCGAATGACAAATTCGAGAGAACATTCGGCTTCCGCTTGACACCGTGGCAGACACAGATCGCCGGTGTTCTATCCGCGATAAATCCCCGGTTGGATTGAGAAGAACAAACCTGAGATGATCCAATGGAGTCATTGTCTGGTTCTTATCTTTGCTGGAGAGTGAAGTAATGAATGAAGTTCCTACCAGGATACCGGCCGTCAAATTAATCGAGCCGAAGGTATTTACGGATAGCCGCGGATTATTTTTCGAGAGCTACAACCAGCGTACGCTGGCGCAGTTTGGAATCCAGGATGCTTTTGTCCAAGACAACCAATCCCAATCACAGCACGGTGTATTGCGTGGGCTTCACTACCAGATCGAGCAGCCTCAAGGAAAATTGATTCGCTGCCTGAACGGTGAAATCTTCGACGTCGCCGTCGACCTGCGAAAGAGCTCGCCTACCTTCGGCCAATGGGTGGGAGCCGAGCTGAGCGGTGAGAACCGGCGCATGCTCTGGATACCACGCGGCTTTGCGCATGGTTTCCTGGTGCTTTCAGAAACCGCCGCCGTGCTCTATAAGACTACGGATTTTTACGCTCCGAAGCATGAGCGCACAATCCTTTGGAACGATCCTACAATTCACATCCATTGGCCGATCGATACCACTCCGCTTCTTTCCGGCAAGGATCTGGCCGGCCACACCTTCGATCAGGCCCAGGTTTATAGCTAGGGGTCAATTGGGTGAAGTTGCGGATGAGGCCCTTGCGAGCTGCGCTCCTTATCCGTCTTTGCCTTTCTTTCTGTCATTCCCGGAGAGAATCTGCTTTTCGATCTTTCGATCTATGCCCGAGGCTCCAGAAGAGACCAGAAGCAGATTCCTTGCGGGAATGACAGAAAGAAAAGCAACTGCGAATACGGCGGTCCTACGCCGCGTTCTTAGAAAAGGTCATTCAACGCTTTAGCCGTGGCCGTCATTTCATACCGTGAGTGGAAGCAGCGCCTGCCGTTCTCCGCCATGCGCTGACGCTCTTCCGCGGTCATACTGAGAAAAGTTGTCATGGAAAGATACGTGCCTTCGACTGTGTCTTCATTCACAATCCCTGCGCCGTCTTCGACGACGTCGGGCCAGATATTGATCTTATTCGAGAGGAGCACTGGGAGTCCCGAGGCTAGCGCCTCTACCGCCGCGACGCAGAAGTTCTCCTGATGGGAGGGAAGAACAAAAGCGTCGGCGGCATGAATGGCTCCCCACTTCAACCCCCCTTGGAGCATGCCCGTCCAATGCAGCCGATGGTCCACCCCGAGGGCGCGAGCCTGCTCCTCGAGCTTGCACCGCAAACCCTCTTCATCCGGGCCGGCAATCACTAAATCCCATTCCGGCTGGGCCTGCGCCAGGCGCGCGAAGGCTTGGATGGCAAGATCGCAGCCTTTCTTGGTGTGGATCCTGGAGAGAAAGAGAAAGAACCGGCGTTGAGCGAGCTGAGGAAATCGATCCAGAAAGCTCCTGCGCTGCAGTGCCTGGTCTCCGTTGGGGGCTGCGGCTCCGAAAGAGACGACCACCGGATTCCAGCGATGCGGCCACATGGTGTGGAGGGCGCAATCGCGTTCTATGGGCGTGGTGAAGCAGACCGCGTTTGCATCGCGTAGAACACGGTATTCCCTGGCAAGCCAATAGATCTGCTTCCTGATGTGCTTCAGAGGGAACGCCCGCTTAAAGTACGGATCGAGCATGCCGTGGGGAAAGATGGCATATGGCGCCCGGTCACGGATGACGCGGTAAGCGCCATAGCTGTGATATTGCCACAGGCCGTGGATCACCACTCCATCGAAGCGCGACAGATTCTCCTTCAACCACTCCGTGAGCCTTGGGGTGTAGCCGTAATGACCTTGCGCCGGGCCAAGCGCGTGGACCGGACACGCTTGCCCGCGGACGAACTCCTTCGCCGGATCGTCCAGGCAAACCAACTCCATCCCGGGTTCACCGCCGCTGGCCTCGGCCAGGGTCCGTATACCCTCCGTTGTCCCGCCCGCCTGCGGAGCAATCGACCGGATGACGTGCAGTAAACGCTTGTTGAGCGTCGGCTTCCGCTGTGGCGGGTCTGTCTCTTCGAGGAGATGCTGTGAGTTTTGTGGCGTCATGGTTCGGCGTCATGGTCCTGCGTCATGGTCCCTGGAGCAATTCTAGAGCCTTGAGCCGCCAGACTTGTATGGGAACCGGAATGATACCCTCCGGTTGCTGCCCCGTGTCATAGAATAGGGACACTACTTGGAGCGTCTCTTGAAAAAAGCCTTGATTACCGGCATTACGGGACAGGACGGAGCGTACCTCGCCGACTTCCTTTTGAAAAAGGGATATGAGGTCCATGGCATCAAGCGCCGGACCTCATTGCTGAATACCAACCGTATTGACCATCTGTATGAGGATCCCCACGAGGAAGGGCGCCGCCTTATTCTGCACTACGGCGACATGACCGATTCGTCGAGCCTGGTTCATGTCGTCCAGCAGGTTCAGCCGGATGAGATTTACAATCTCGCGGCCCAGAGTCACGTAGCGGTCTCGTTTGAAGAGCCGGAGTATACGGCCAATTCCGACGCCCTCGGCCCGCTCCGCCTGCTCGAAGCCATCCGCATCCTGGGTCTGGGGAATAAGACCCGTTTTTATCAGGCTTCCACCTCGGAGATGTACGGCCTGGTGCAAGAGATACCTCAATCGGAGAAGACCCCTTTTTATCCGCGCTCGCCGTACGGTGTTGCCAAGCTCTATGCCTACTGGATCACGGTCAACTACCGCGAGTCCTATGGCATCTATGCCTGCAACGGGATTTTGTTCAATCACGAGTCGCCCACGCGCGGAGAGACTTTCGTTACCCGAAAGATCACCCGCGCCCTTGCCCGCATCAAACTGGGACTGCAGCAGAGGGCTCTATCTGGGCAATCTCAACTCCAAGCGCGACTGGGGACATGCCCGCGATTATGTAGAGATGCAGTGGTTGATGCTGCAGCAAAAGCAGGCAGCGGACTACGTGATCGCCACCGGTGAGCAGTACAGCGTTCGTGATTTCGTCACTCTGGCGGCCGGATGCCTGGATATCCATCTTCGCTGGGATGGCGAAGGGCTAAAGGAGCGGGCCTATAACCAGCATGGCGACTCCATCGTAGCCGTAGATCCCCGGTATTTCCGTCCCGCTGAAGTGGAGACCCTATTGGGCGATGCGAGCAAGGCGCGCAACGAGCTTGGCTGGTCCCCCCGTATTGACTTCCGGTCGTTAGTGGAAGAGATGGTGCGTGAAGACTTAAAGGCTGCGGAGCGGGATGCTCTGGTGCAGCAACATGGATTCGCAGCTTATAACCATCATGAATCGTAACAACTCGTGATCTCCGGGAAGAGAGTTTGTGGAAAAGAACAGCCGCATCTACATCGCAGGTCACCGTGGCCTGGTCGGCTCGGCCATCCAGCGGGCGCTCGAGCGTCAAGGATACCGTCATCTGCTTCTGCGCACCCGCGCCGAGCTGGATTTGACCGATACCGTGGCGGTCGAGCATTTCTTTGAGAGCGAACGTCCCCAGCACGTGTTTCTTGCTGCCGCCAAAGTCGGCGGCATCCAGGCCAACAATACTTACCCGGCGGATTTTATCCGGGTAAATCTGGCGATTCAAAACAACCTGATTCACTCCAGCTATCGCAACCAGGTCGACCGGCTGCTTTTCCTCGGCTCCAGTTGTATCTACCCCAAGCTTTGCCCGCAGCCCATCAAGGAAGAGTATCTGCTCACCGGACCGCTCGAGCCGACCAACCAGGCCTACGCGCTGGCCAAGATCGCCGGCATCGAGATGTGCCGTTCCTACAACCGGCAGTATGGGACCCGGTACCTTGCTGCGATGCCGACGAATCTCTATGGCCCGGGGGACAACTTCGATCTGGAAAACTCCCATGTGCTTCCCGCGCTGATGCGCAAGGTCATTGAGGCCAAGGCTTCGGGACAGAAGCAGATCGTCGTTTGGGGAACCGGCAAGCCGCGCCGTGAACTGCTGTTCAGCGAGGATCTCGCTGAAGCATGCGTTTTCCTCATGAACCTGCCGGAAGCGGCGTATTCTGAGCTGCTGGCTGGAGACAAGCCGCCGCTGATTAATATCGGCGCGGGCAAGGATTTGACCGTCCGGGAACTCGCCGCAACCGTCTGCCAGGTGCTCGGCTTTACAGGTGACCTGGTCTTCGACACGGCCCGGCCGGATGGCACTCCGCAGAAGCTTCTTGACGTAAGCCGCATGGAACAGCTTGGCTGGCGCGCCAAGACCCAGCTTGACGAAGGGATCCGTCTGACCTACCAGGCGCACTGGCCCTCCCTAGCAGCCGCTTCAGCGGGTTAGCGATCGATCACGAAAATGGGGTGAGGAAGGTTGGGTTGGAAACTACACCAACATTTGTCATCTCGACCGAAGTGTCGTGGGCCTGTGGGCCCGCCCAAGGGGATGAAAATCGGGGGCGCATATATTGGTGGTCTCCCACCCTTCGCACGAAACAGCGCCGTGCGAAGGATGGGGCACCCTCGATTGGTGGCGGTTTTGGATCCATAGTTCAAGCAGATTTAGGGTGCCCCATCCTTGCATAGCATGGGTGGGAGACCACAACCGCTGGCAGTGCAGGCCTCCCAGGATGATTTTCGACAGAGTGTTCATGGGCCTGCGGCCCACCCAAGCGATGAAAATTGGGTTGAGGAAGGCTTGGTTGGCAATTACACCTAATTTGTCATCTCGACCGGAGCGAAGCGGAGCGGAGAGATTCGCGGTTTCCCACATCTGGCGCAAAAGCGCGCCAGATATGGGAAACCCTCGATAGGCGATGGCCTTGGATCCACTCCAGCGGCTGGCTTCAAACGTTCAGGCAAGCATCTTTAATCCGTACTTCTGCACGATACCCAATAACTTGAGTGCCATGCCGCTGGGCCTCTTGACACCCGTCTCCCATTTTTCGACTGTGGATTCGCTCGTGTTGAGATAGCGGGCAAAAACCGGCTGACTGACATGCTGGCTCTCGCGAATCTGTCTTATCTGGTGGGGTTCTATCGCAGCGGGAACAGAGATACACGACTCGTCAAAACTGCGCATAGTGGCTTTGTCGATAGCACCCACGTTGAATAGCGCGGAGGCAGAGGAATGTATGGCCTGAAAAGCGTCAGTTTTGAACTTACGTTTCGCCGTCATTGCATATCTCCATCCATGAGTTGTTCTGTATCAGTCGATCGATCTGGCGCTCCGCCAGTGTCTCGTAAAGCTTAGCGAGCTTCCGAAATTGGGCCAGTTCGTCGTCTTCGATATTGTCCCGGTCCTTCTTTGCGAACAGATATTCGTAGATCCAATAATGCTTGCCCTTAGCAAGTTACCGACACGCGCACGGCTATTTGGCGATCTTCCCGTATCGGAGATCGTGGCGTCGTCAACGTCGAACCAAAGCCACAACTGTGCGCCGTAGACTTTGCGACCCTGCACAAGATTTACGGAGCGCCAAGCGAGTCGGAGGCCCGCCGCTATTCGCCCGCGAAGTGCATCGGCTGCGACATAAAGACGGTGCTCGGCAACTCTGACCCGAAGCATGTAAACACAAGTTTCGTAGAGCGCCAGAACTTGACGATGCGGATGGGGATGCGACGCTTTACCCGGCTTACCAACGGCTTCAGCAAGAAGCTAGAGAATCACGCGCACATGGTTGCGCTCCACTTCCTCTACTACAACTTTGGGCGCGTCCACAAAACGCTGCGCGTCACGCCTGCGATGGAAGCTGGAATTGCGGATCATGTTTGGACATTGGAAGAGCTGGTTGGGCTGCTAGGATAGCGTGCATGTCTAAAAGAATCATAGGCGGGTTTGCAATCGCCGGGTTCGTCTTGCCGCTTCTACTCTTGGCTTACTATCACTTCTCCGGTACTGTTGCGGGAGAAGGCTTTGTGCGCGTCTGTCCCGCGTGCATCATGTCAATGGCTCTGGACAACGCTTCTACAGTGACGGGAATAATTGTGTGGCTAGTCATCTGTACCACCAATGCGTTCCTCTATGCTTTGCCTGGAGCCGGAATCGCGTTCCTTGTGAATCTTCGAAAATCAAACTGAGACACTACCCAAACGCTTCTTGAATACTCCGCCGCTTAAATCATCGGCTTGCCCCAGCATCACTTGCCGGATAGCTGAACAAAGCTCTTCATCCGGGATTGTGTGCCTTCCTCGCTGCTCTGGAAAACCAAGCTGTTTTGGAAAATTCGTTCTGATCTGGCCACCAGGTCTCCCACACTTACGTGTAGCACCTGGTGCTATCGCATATCTCCGAGACCCAGACTTTTCACTTGAGCTGAGAAGTACCCTCAGGGAAAAACAGGGCCACTTGTTCGGGGCGTGGAGGCGGACTCAATGCGCTCACGCATACCAGGCATAAGCCCGCTACGATCAGCGCCGGGAAGATGGCGTCGCGCTGCGCGAGCATCGCAGGCAAGTGTTGCTTGACCACACCGGTGTCCCAAAAGACGGTGACGAAGGTGCCGGCGGCAATGGCGCTCACTGCCCCATGTGCGTTGGCGCGGCGAGAGTAGAAGGCGGCCAGAATCACAGGCGTCAGCGCTGCCGCGTAGATCGTATAGGCGTAGAGCGTCTTGGCTAGGACAGATTGAGTGTTGAGCGCCTGATAGAGCGCCCAGATGCCGAGAAAGACGACCACCAGCCGCGAGACGATGAGAATCCGCCGGTTGGAGGCTTGGGGGGCGATGTAGCGGGTGAAGACGTCGTTGACGAGATTCGTCGCCGGCGAGAAGAGATAGTTGTTCGCGGTGGAGACGATTTTGGCGAAGACCGCGCCCATCAATAGCGCACCCAGCCAAACTGGCAACCCGTGGAGCGCCGTGTAAGCGATGATCTCACGCGGCCTGCGGTGGACTTCGCCTGCGGGAAAGAGCACGGATCCAAAAACAGCCAGGGCGACGATAACGGTTTCAAGAATTATCGTGCCGATCACCCAGCCGACGACGGCATGGCGCGCATCTTTTTCCGACTTGGCGGAGAAGAACTTCTGGTACATGGACTGATTGCCCAGCATCAGCAGCATCGTAGGCAGGAAGAGCTCCAGCGCCTGAAGGAAGTTGAGGTCACCCAGGATTTCAAAGTGCGTAGCCGGCAAAGCGCGGGTGACGCCGCTCCAGCCGCCCGCGCCGTCGAGCACAAACGGGAGCGCCACTATGAGAGTAATGGTGGCCAGCAAGCCGATCACGACATCCATATAAGCCACCGAGGCCATGCCGGCGATTGCCGTGAAGACGATGACGAAGACCGCGATTATATATTTCCCCAAATCAGCCGTGATGAGGGAGGGGAAAACCAGGTGCAGGATGTCGCCGCCGCCGATGATCTGGTAGCTGGTGATCGCGGTATAGGCAAAGAGAATGGCAATTACGCCGAGGACGCGGGCGGTCTGGTTATAGCGCGCTTCCAGAAGGTCGGGAATGGTGAATTGAGCGAATCTGCGCGCTCTGGGCGCGATGAAGTAGATGAGCAGCAGGCCCGCCCATCCGCCGCCGGCTTGCCACAACGCGGCGAAGCCATGCTGGTAGGCATTTTCGGCGCCCCCCAGCAGCGATCCTGAACCGATCCAGGAAGACAGCAAAGTAAAGATAAGGACGAAGGTTGGGAGCGATCGGCCGGCAACCAGGTAGTCGGCCTTGGTCTTGGTCTTGCTCAGCCGGGAGAGTGAGACCGCGAGCAGGGCGAGCACGATGGCGCCCAACACCCAAGCGTAAAGAGAGGAACCGGAGGCATTTCCCATGAGCTAGGCCGTAAGCATCTGCGCGCCTTTCGGGGTGACAAAGACAGTCTGCTCATAATGCGCGGCGAGCGAATGATCCTGCGTGCGCATGGTCCATCCGTCGGGCTCCAGATTCGCTCGCGGGCCGCCTGCGGCGATGATCGGCTCGATGGTGAAAACCATGCCCGGCGTAAGTTTAGTGCGGCACGATAGATCGCGCTGATTGGGAATGATGGGCAGCTCGTGAATGGTGCGGCCGATGCCGTGTCCGGCAAGGCCGTGCACCACGGAGAAACCGCGCGCGGTCACTTCACGGTGAATCGACTCGCCGATCTCGAGGGTGATGGCGCCGGAGCGCACGCGATCCAGCCCCCTTTGAAAGGCAGAGCGAGCGCAATCGATGAGCCGCTGCTGTTCAACCCCGATGGGAGGCACGGCGACCGTCTCACATGCGTCGGCCATATATCCGCCAACCTCGACTGTCACGTCAAGCTTGACCAGGTCGCCGGGTGCGAGACGGCGGCTGCCGGGAATTCCGTGGACGGCCTCATCGTTCACGCTGATGCAGGTGTTTCCGGGGAAGCCGTAGACTCGCTTTGGCGCCGAATGAGCGCCGTATTGAAGCAGTACGCTGCCCGCAATGCGATCGATCTCGAAGGTAGTAATTCCCGGACGAACGGCTGCCTGCATCGCACGCAGCACCGCACGAGTGACTGCTCCTGCACGCTTGAGCCCGGCAAAATCTGCTGGTGATTCGATAGACATCTTCCTCCTTAATAGGTTCATGCAATCGAGTGGATGACTCGGTTTTCATTTACGTCCTCAGCCGGGGCCGATGGGAGGACGAGCCCCGAAGAGAGCGGTTCCGATGCGGATCTGGGTTGCGCCTTCCTCAATGGCGACGGCAAAGTCATGCGACATGCCCATGGAGAGATGAATCAGGCCGAGATGAGGATGCGTGGCGGCGAACCGGTCGCGCAGAGCCCGCAATCGGATAAAGAACGGCCGCGCCGCTTCCGGATCGTCGAGATAGGGAGGCACGGTCATCAGTCCGCGCGGATTGAGTGCCGTCAGATCCGGCAGCCGGTCGAGAAGGTCGCGCAACTCGGCCGATTCGGGGTCGAATCCGCTCTTGGCTTCTTCCCGGCTGAGCTTGATTTCGAGCAGGACCGGCAGGCGCCGCTCGAGACGGGCCGCCGCCTCGTTGAGCCGCTCTGCGAGGCGGAGCGAATCCACGGAATCGACGGAGCCGAACAACTCGGCCGCGCGCCCGGCCTTATTCGATTGCAGATGGCCGATGAGGTGAAACTCCGCATTCAGCCCGGCCCCGCTCTTTTTTCCCCCAATCGGGTCTTCGCCGTTTGTAGCGCCCTTTGTATCCTGCAAGGCATAACCCATTCGGGAGAGGTCATCGCGCTTCTGTTGGAATTCCTGCACCCGGTTTTCCCCAAAGAGGGTAATGCCAAGATCGGCAGCCTGCAGAATTGCCGTTGCCGGGTGGGTTTTGGTCACCGCCATCAGCGTAACGTCGGAACGCGTGCGGCCGGCCCTGGCGCAGGCCGCCGTGATCTCGGTTTCGATGCGCGATAAATTTTTGCTGATCGAAGACAGGTCGGTGGCCATTGAAACCTTTGTCTTTGGCATGCTTTAAGAGAGAAATCGGCACCGCGCACTTTTTGAATCTGAGTCGAAAGCTATCTTGCCGGTCTCTAAATAGAAAACAGCGGCGTAATGGTCAGAATACATCCTGAGGCATACGGCCTAAGGCGATTACGGCGTCAGGTGAGGGGAAAAGAGCGTGCCGGAAAGCAATTCGTTGGCAGCGGTTGCCGAGAGAGAGGCAAGAGCTTCTTCGGCGCCGCTGTCGAATGCAACGGTCTGGTTCATGGCCATCTGCGTGGGTGCGATCGTTGCGAATATCTACTATGCGCAGCCTCTTCTCGCCGATATCGCGCGCAGCTTTCACTTGACGGTGACCGAAGCGGGGGCGGTGGCGATGTTGAGCCAAGCCGGGTCGGCTCTGGGCATGTTGCTCTTCGTTCCCCTGGGCGATACGCGGGAGCGGCGGTCTTTGATCACCATGCTGCTGGTTGGAGCGGCGGTGTCGCTGCTCCTGGTGGCTACGGCAGCTAATGCAATTTGGCTTGTCTTGGCCACCATCGCCCTGGGCGCGGCCTCCGCCGTGGTCCATGTGTTTCTTCCCTTTGCCGCTCACCTGGCTCCGCCGGAGCGACGGGGCAGGGTAGTGGGGACAGTGCTGAGCGGATTGCTGGTTGGGGTATTGCTGGCGCGCACATTTAGCGGTTTTCTGGGCGCCCGCTTTGGCTGGCGAGCCGTATACTCGATTGCCGCGGCGATCATGTTTGCGCTGGTCATTCTGGTGCAGTTCTTTCTGCCCCGCAGCGAGCCTTCCGTAAAACTCTCCTATCCAGGTTTACTGCGGTCGATTGCGCATCTCTTTCGCCAGCATCGTGAGCTGCGCGAGTCGGCTTTGCTGGGCGCGATCTTCTTCTGCGCCTTCAGCGCCTTTTGGACCACCCTGATCTTTCTTCTGGAGAGGCCTCCTTACCACTACGGCAGCCGCGCCGCCGGGCTCTTTGGATTGGTGGGGATGGCGGGAGCTTTAGGGGCGCCGATGGTTGGCCGTCTGGCCGACCGATACGGACCGCGCCCGGCCATTGGAGTGGCGCTTGCGCTGGTCTTTTCCGCCTACCTGTTGCTGGGCGCCTGGGGCAAAACCATGACCGGCCTGATCGCCGGAGTGGTTCTGCTCGACTTTGCGGTACAGTCGGGTCACGTCTCCAATCAGACGCGCATCTACGGACTTCAACCGGAGGCGCGGAGCCGGCTGAATACCGTATACATGGTGTCCTATTTTACCGGCGGCGCGTTGGGCTCGGTGCTGGGCGCGTGGTGCTGGCGGCTCGCCGGCTGGATCGGAGTCTGCAGCTTTGGGGCGGCGGTGAGCTTGCTTGGGTTGATTGTCTTTGCGGCCTCGGGATGGATGGGGCGAGTGCGAAGCCAGGCAGCATCTCTGGTTGCGGGGTAGCGAAAAAGGTCGCCGAGCGGGTAAAAAATCCCTTAGCGGCTAAAGCCGATCGAGTTTTCAAACAGTTACGGCAGTCAGGGTTAAAACCCTGACCTTACCAGTCGTGCCCTGATAAAAAGCCAGAGTTTTCGGTGGAAGCCCCCTGCTTTTAGCAGGGGGGAGCTGGACTCCAGTCCGGTGGAAGCGTCCGGCCTTCGAAAATGGGCTGTAGCCCTGGATTCCCGATGCCAGCGCTAAAGCGCATCATGATCAGAGTCGAACTTTTCCCGGAGCGCTGAAGCGCTCCTTCCCCCGCATAAATGCGGGGGCTTCCACCCAGAGGTTCTGATTCAGTTTTTCGGCAGCCTGCGGGAAAAGGTCGCCGCTGAGGGAACGCGGTTAATGGCCGTGCTCCTCCAGGTATTTCTCCACCTCCAGCGCGGCCATGCAGCCGGAGCCGGCCGCGGTAATCGCCTGGCGGTACTTGCGGTCTTGCACGTCCCCGCAGGCGAAGACGCCGGGAACGCGGGTGAAGACCTGATCGTGGGTCTTGATGTAGCCGTCGTCATCCAGATCGATAAGCCCGGTGAACATCTTGGTGTTGGGCACATGGCCAATTCCCAAGAACATCGCGCTGACTTCGAGCACGGAGTTTTCTCCGGAGAGAGTGTTGCGCAGGCGCAGCCCGGTTACTTCCTTCTGCTCCACCCCTAGGACTTCTTCAATTGCGGTATTGGTGAGGAACTGGATTTTTTGATGCGCCATGGCGCGTTCCAGCATGATGCGTGAGGCGCGGAACTGTTCCCGGCGATGGATCAACGTGACCTTGGTGGCGAAGCGGGTGAGGAAGAGCGCTTCTTCCATGGCGGAATCGCCGCCCCCCACGACGGCAATCTCCTTACCGGTGAAGAAAAAGCCGTCGCAGGTGGCGCACGAGCTTACGCCATGCCCGATGAGAGCCTGTTCGCTGGGCAGTCCCAACCAACGGGCCGAAGCGCCGCTGGCGATGATCAGGGTTCGCGTGTCGACTGTGTCCTTGCCCAGATTGAGACGGAAGGGGCGCCGGGAAAGATCCACCGAAACCAGGTGGCCCATCTGCACATCGGCTCCGAAGCGGGAAGCTTGGAGGCGCATGTTCTCCACCAGTTGGGGGCCTTGGATTCCATCCGGCCAACCGGGAAAATTCTCGACCATGGTGGTGATCGAGAGCTGACCTCCCGGCTCATGACCTTCGAGGACCAGCGGCTTGAGGTTGGCGCGGGCACTATAGATGGCGGCGGTAAGGCCGGCACAACCAGAACCCAGAATGACGGTATCGCGTACGGTATCGGACATATAGGCTTTCAACCTTTGATTCTACTCAAGAGCAAAAGGGAGCAACTCGACTCCATCTGAGCTCGAAGCCAAAGAGGGCCGGAAACCGAGAAACGCACTAAGATGGCGGCATGGCAGATTTAACACTCATCTACGGCTTGCGGCTGCTTCCCGCCGAGGAAGTGGCCGAAGTGGGCGATGCGCCCGTCACGCTCAAGAACGGCAAAGAAGCGCGGGTAACCATGCACGTTCTGGAGGGCAGCCGCGAGCAGATCGAGAGGCAGCTACGGCAGAGCATCGAGGCATTCTTCGATTTCTATCCGGAGATTTAGGGAACTCGGATTCAAATCGCCGCATCTTTCAAGGGAGGGCAATATCCTGCTGGAGGAAGACGCCTGATGACGCCAGATGCTTCCGCGAATTTGAATGACACAGCGCCGCCTGTGGCCGCCCATCCGCCGGCGCGGCCCAGAGTGCTGATCGTGGGCGGGGGATTCGCCGGTCTGAACGCAGCCCAGGCCCTGACCAAGATGCCGGTCGATGTGACCTTGATCGACCGCCGCAATCATCACACCTTCCAGCCTCTGCTCTATCAGGTGGCTCTGGCCGTCCTGTCTCCGGCCGACATCGCCCAGCCCATCCGCTCCATTATGGCGAATGATCCGAATGTAGAAGTCCTGATGGACGAAGTCGTGGGATTTGACGTGGAGGGCCGGCGCGCATTCCTGCGCAGCGGTTCAGAGGTCGTTTATGACTATATGGTTTTGGCCACGGGCGCCACTCACTCCTACTTTCGGCAACGAGGAGTGGGCGCAATGGGCTCCGGGACTGAAGTCGATCGAGGATGCGATCGAGATTCGCAGACGCGTGCTGCTGGCCTTCGAGCTGGCCGAGCGTGAAATGGTGGAGACCGGGTTTCACCCGGAGATAAACTTCATCATCATCGGCGGCGGCCCGACAGGGGTAGAGTTGGCCGGCGCCATTAGCGATATCTCAAAGCTGTATATGCGCCAGGATTTTCGGCATATCGATCCGGCCAAGGCGACGGTGATGATTCTCGAAGGCGGCCCGCGCATTCTTTCCACGTATCCCGAAGACCTGTCGGACAAGGCGGTCCAGCAATTGAACAAGCTGGGCGTCGAGGTGCGCTTGAACCAGCCCGTGACCGACGTGCAGCCGGGTTACGTGATAGCCGGAGGCGTCAAAATCAATTCGGTGGTGACCCTTTGGGCGGCCGGCGTGGCGGCGTCCCCGCTGGGGAAAATGCTGGGCACGCCTACGGACCGCGGAGGCGCTACCATCGTTGACCGCTATTTGAATCCTCCGGGACACCCGGAGATTTTTGTATGCGGCGATCTGGCCCATGTGGAGGAAAACGGGCGGCGTCTTCCGGGGGTGGCTCAGCCGGCGATGCAGATGGGGGATCATGCCGCGCGCGTGATCGGTCAAGACATGGCGGGAAAACCGAGGACCGCCTTCCACTACTTTGACAAAGGCGATATGGCGACCATCGGCCGCCATGCCGCGGTGGCGAACGTGGTCTGGCCATTCAAGGCCCATTGGGACGGCTTTCTCGCCTGGGCAGCATGGCTGGTGGTGCACATCTATTTCCTGATCGGCTTTCGTAACCGGGTGGCGGTCTTCAGCCAGTGGGCATGGACTTATATCACCCTCAAACGCGGAGCGGGCTTGATCACCGGAAGCCAGGTGCTGCCTGGCTGGGGCCACCAGCCGGGAGCCCGGCCGCAGGGGCTGCGCGCATCGCCTGGATCCCACTTCGCCCACGGCCTCCCTGGGCGCCAACCGCTCTCCTGCACCGGCGAAGGTTCCGGGCAAATCGCCCGCCTTCTAGAGAGGCGCACAAGCTCGTCGAGGCTGCCTCCGCCAGCGCGTACTTCAAACGCCAGGTCCTCGAATGCGGCATGTGCTGCGGGAAAGCGTTCGCGGACCAGGTTTAATAATGATTTGGCCTCGATGGACATTCCGAGGCTTAGTAGGTCCCGAATGCGAGCTGCGTACGCTGCAATCAGAAGATTTTCCGATTCCGCCGTGGCAACGCGCTTGTGGAGTTCCTTCGCCGCTTCGACAGCGGCCCTGGAGTGCTTGCCCGCGATCAACTGGTGTAGGTGCGCCGCTGCCCCCGGAGGGATGCCCGCAAACCCGGCTGCGCCGTTTTTACCAGCTTCGGAATTGCGGTGATTGCCGGTCGGGACGGACGGCAATGGAGGAGCTGCTTTATTGCGCTTCTTTGACATTGCAGCAGTTCTTTATCAAACCACTCTATGTGATCCATATGTCGAGGGGGGCGCCGCGCAGCGTGTGGAAAAGCGGGCATCCTAAGAGGCGCATCCCGCTTCCTTCGGCCGGGATGGCATCGACCGTTACCAGCCGCTTCCGGGTGGAGTCGACGTTAAATCAAACGCAAAGAATTTGGTGCCCCGAACACCGGGTGCCCGGCATCCGACGCGGTGTTTTGCGCCAGATGCCGGACCCAGGAATCTCAATGGGCTAGACGGAAACGGGCTGCTCGGCGCTTACCTTGACCGGCGTTAACCAGTTGAAGCGGTCCGTGCGGAGGCCGTTCGCGATGCCCAGGAACTCTTCGGAAAGTTGCCGGGTGATCGGCCCTACACCCCCGTCCGCGACGGTGATGCGGTCTACCGAGCGGATTGGGGTTATCTCCGCCGCTGTGCCGGTGAAGAATACTTCGTCGGCGATATAAAGAAGTTCGCGCGGCATGGGCTGCTCCACGACCGGGATGGCAAAATGCCGGGCCAGGGTGAGCACTGAATCGCGCGTGATTCCGGAGAGTACGGAGCTAGCCAGGGGCGAGGTGAAGAGCACTCCATTGCGGACGATGAAGAGATTTTCTCCGGAACCCTCGGAAAGATTCCCGTTGACATCCAAGGCAATGCCTTCCGAATAGCCGTTGACATCGGCCTCCATGCGGATCAATTGGGAATTCAGATAGTTGCCGCCCGCCTTGGCCAGCGAAGGCAAAGTATTGGGCGCCATGCGGTTCCAGGAGGAGATGCAGACATCCGCGCCGCCTTCTCCGGTTACATATTTGCCCCAAGGAAAATTGGCCACATAGACCTCGGTCGGAACGCCCTTGGGATTGACGCCCAGCTCGCCATAGCCGCGAAATGCAATAGGCCGGATATAGCAGGGCGCGACGCCGTTGCTCTCCACCAGATCGATGACCGCGTTCGATAGCTGATCGAGCGAATAGGGCATCGGCATGCGATAGATCTTGGCTGAATCGATCAGCCGCTGCATGTGTTCGGGAAGGCGAAAAATAGCCGCGCCCTGGGGTTGCGCATAGCAGCGCAGGCCTTCAAAGACCGATGAGCCATAATGCACGACGTGGCTGAGCACGTGAATTTGAGCTTTTTCCCAGGGGATCAAGTTTCCGTTGTGCCAGATTTTGGCGGTGGGCTGGATAGGCATCGACAGCAGCTCCTTTTGTTCAAAACCGCTAGAACTCATGATTATACGTGGCGGAAGGAGGTGACAGGCTGTGCATCGCCTGCACCTGCAAAAGCCGTGGCAGAGGATGCGGGGCGGGCAATTTGGACCGGTTTTCAACAGAATGACACTTGCGATCAGAGTGAGAGATTGATAGTATCGGTTTTGCGCTGAACAAGATTGCTTCGGCAAAGGCGCGGATGAGATTGAAGGCAGTGGTCAGGATGAAGGCTTCGCGCGGGGTGAAGTGAAGACCCATGCGGTAGATGAGCGAAGCAGCCGTTTGCGGATTAGAGGGCGAACGGTAATTGTTTCAATACCTTCCTAGACAATCCATTGCGTTGTTTCAAGCTAGGGCATTATTGCCCGCAGCAATCGCCCGTGGGCGGAATTGCTGGACAGATCTTTTAGACATTTTGATGTTGCTGCGAGTGGGCGCACTCGGGATGAAACCCAGGGAATTGGGGAAACCAAGGAACTGGAAGGATGAAGGGCCCATCAAAATCGCAAAATAAACAGCGATTTTGATTGACAAACGCTCTTCACTTTAGTAATCTTGAAAAGTTGCGCTTAAAGACGCCAAGGTGATGTGGTTGTTACTGCAACCGGGGCAAAAGCAGCACAACAAGTTCGGGGACCGGCAGCCGAATGGCTGTGGACTCGATCCAAAGCGGACCGCTCAGGCGGAACCCGGCGAGGATCTTTGAAAATCCAGGTTGAACATGCCAGTCGTGAGATAACGATGAAGTTTGGTTTGATCATTATTCTCACAATGTAATGTCTTGCGCAGGCTTTCGAGCCCTGCGAGGCTCGGTTCTCCTTCCGGACCTCCGTCCTGGAATTGGAGAACCATCAGGTTTCAAACGAGAGTTTGATCCTGGCTCAGAATCAACGCTGGCGGCGTGCCTAACACATGCAAGTCGAACGAGAAAGTGGAGCAATCCATGAGTAAAGTGGCGCACGGGTGAGTAACACGTGACTAACCTACCCTTGAGTGGGGGATAACCTAGGGAAACCTGGGCTAATACCGCATAATACCTACGGGTCAAAGGAGCAATTCGCTTAAGGAGGGGGTCGCGGCCGATTAGTTAGTTGGCGGGGTAATGGCCCACCAAGACGATGATCGGTATCCGGCCTGAGAGGGCGCACGGACACACTGGAACTGAAACACGGTCCAGACTCCTACGGGAGGCAGCAGTGGGGAATTTTGCGCAATGGGGGAAACCCTGACGCAGCAACGCCGCGTGGAGGATGAAGTCCCTTGGGACGTAAACTCCTTTCGATCGGGACGATTATGACGGTACCGGAAGAAGAAGCCCCGGCTAACTTCGTGCCAGCAGCCGCGGTAATACGAGGGGGGCGAGCGTTGTTCGGAATTATTGGGCGTAAAGGGTGCGTAGGCGGTTTGGTAAGTCTTGTGTGAAATCTTCGGGCTCAACTCGAAGTCTGCACGAGAAACTGCCGGGCTTGAGTATGGGAGAGGTGAGTGGAATTCCCGGTGTAGCGGTGAAATGCGTAGATATCGGGAGGAACACCTGTGGCGAAAGCGGCTCACTGGACCATAACTGACGCTGATGCACGAAAGCTAGGGGAGCAAACAGGATTAGATACCCTGGTAGTCCTAGCCCTAAACGATGATCGCTTGGTGTGACGGGTACCCAATCCCGCCGTGCCGAAGCTAACGCGTTAAGCGATCCGCCTGGGGAGTACGGTCGCAAGGCTGAAACTCAAAGGAATTGACGGGGGCCCGCACAAGCGGTGGAGCATGTGGTTTAATTCGACGCAACGCGAAGAACCTTACCTGGGCTCGAAATGGAGTGGACCGGGGTAGAAATATCCCTTCCCCGCAAGGGGCTGCTCTATAGGTGCTGCATGGCTGTCGTCAGCTCGTGTCGTGAGATGTTGGGTTAAGTCCCGCAACGAGCGCAACCCTTATTACCAGTTGCCATCATTCAGTTGGGCACTCCGGTGAGACCGCCTCGGATAACGGGGAGGAAGGCGGGGATGACGTCAAGTCCTCATGGCCTTTATGTCCAGGGCTACACACGTGCTACAATGGCCGGTACAAACCGTCGCAAACCCGCGAGGGGGAGCTAATCGGAAAAAGCCGGCCTCAGTTCGGATTGCAGTCTGCAACTCGACTGCATGAAGCTGGAATCGCTAGTAATCGCGGATCAGAACGCCGCGGTGAATACGTTCCCGGGCCTTGTACACACCGCCCGTCACATCACGAAAGTGGGTTGTACTAGAAGTCGGTGAGCCAACCGCAAGGGGGCAGCCGCCCAAGGTGTAATTCATGATTGGGGTGAAGTCGTAACAAGGTAGCCGTAGGAGAACCTGCGGCTGGATCACCTCCTTTCTAAGAGAGAACGTCATGGCACTCATGCGCATCCGCGATCGCGGACCGCGCTTTGTCTCGCAGCAAAGCAATTTGCATGCGAGCTGAAGCAAGGCGCGTCATGGGATGTTGCCATGTACCCCTGAAATCATGTCCCTGACTTCGATTTCGGGGAGTTTGAATCAAGCCTTCTCTGCTTCTCGCTCTGTCGAGCGATGGTCAAGAGCGGCGTAGCCGCTCTGCATGTTCAACTTGGTCCTCGAAACTTTTCGAGTTATGCGAGTTACTGGCGCAGCCAGTCAAGAGACTGGGTCGCAGGCCAAGACGCGTGCCAGGTCCCTTCATGATGGGCCTGTAGCTCAGTTGGTTAGAGCGCACCCCTGATAAGGGTGAGGTCGGTAGTTCGAATCTACCCAGGCCCACCAAGTCAGTTCAAGTGGGGCTGTAGCTCAGCTGGGAGAGCACCTGCTTTGCAAGCAGGGGGTCACCGGTTCGATCCCGGTCAGCTCCACCAAGCTGCTGGTCTCAGAGGTCTGCGACTCGAAAAGTTGTGGCAGGGTTAGTAGAGGCAGAACAGGAAATTCTGCTCAAAGCTGAAAGCCTAAGCCCGTAAAGCAAGCGGGCAAAGGGTTTTGCGCTTTGCGCAGGGGAAGGGCTCTTCGGAAATTGGGAAGCAAGCCTTGCAGCCTGTTCAAATCCACCCCAGGGTGGGCATTGGTGATGGAATAAGTTCCGGACCGATGTTGAGAGATGTTTGACAACGAAAATCGATTGGGTAAAGAAAATTACAAGGCTGAGCATTGCCTTCAGGTTCGACCCTTAACCGGGTTGAATGGACGGCATGTTTAGTTGAGTGTCTTTAGGATAAGCGTGTCCGCTTTCCAGGCTTCTACGATCAGTTTGGCGGTTGCAGGGAGAGTGCACGCAGGCGGCAATACACGTAGAAGCTCAAGTGGCAACGAGCCGGAGGCGACTCCGGTTCCTGCGCGAGAGTTAATTCTATGGTCAAGCTACTAAGGGCGCACGGTGGATGCCTTGGCAGAAACAGGCGATGAAGGACGTGGCAAGCTGCGATAAGCTCCGGGGAGCCGCACACAGGCGTTATATCCGGAGATCTCCGAATGGGGAAACCCACGGCGGCAAAACCGCCGTACGGCCCGCTGAATACATAGGCGGGTACGAGCGAACTCAGGGAAGTGAACCATCTCAGTACCTGAAGGAAAAGAAAGAAACCTCGATTCCGAAAGTAGTGGCGAGCGAAATCGGAATAGCCCAAACCCGTTGCATTTCGGTGTCGCGGGGGTTGTAGGGTCCGCAACAGTAGAGTTACCAATCTGGCCGTTAGTCGAATCCTCTGGAAAGTGGATCCATAGAGCGTGACAGGCGCGTAGACGAAAACGGTCCAGACTCGAAGCGGATACCTGAGTAAGGCGGGGCACGTGAAACCCTGCTTGAATCCACGGGGACCATCCCGTAAGGCTAAATACTCGTTTCTGACCGATAGTGAACCAGTACCGTGAGGGAAAGGTGAAAAGAACCCCTGCGAGGGGAGTGCAAAGTACCTGAAACCGTGTGCCTACAAGCAGTGGGAGGGCTATGCCCGCAAGGGAATGCCTGACCGCGTGCCTATTGCATAATGAGCCGGCTAGTTATTCTTGTCAGCAAGGTTAAGCGTAAGCGAGCCGTAGCGAAAGCGAGTCTGAATAGGGCGAATCAGTTGGCAGGAATAGACGCGAAGCGGGATGATCTACCCTTGGCCAGGTTGAAGGTGGGGTAACACCCACTGGAGGACCGAACCGGTGTTTGTTGAAAAAAGCTCGGATGAGCTGAGGGTAGGGGTGAAAGGCTAATCAAATTCCGTGATAGCTCGTTCTCTCCGAAATAGCTTTAGGGCTAGCGTCGGGTGATTTGCACTGGTGGTAGAGATCTGGATGGACTAGGGGGCTTTCCGGCTTACTGAATCCAACCAAACTTCGAATGCCAGTGACAACCAGCCCGGCAGTCAGACTGTGGGGGCTAAGCTTCACAGTCGAGAGGGAAACAGCCCAGACCGCCTGCTAAGGTCCCAAAGTTACAGTTAAGTGGGAAAGGAAGTCGGAACGCCCAGACAGCCAGGAGGTTGGCTTAGAAGCAGCCATCCTTTAAAGAAAGCGTAATAGCTCACTGGTCAAGCGGTCCGGTGCCGACAATATAACGGGGCTAAAACTGTACACCGAAGCAGCGGATGCGCACTCTTAGGAGTGCGCGTGGTAGGAGAGCATTCTCAACAGCGGTGAAGCCAGACTGAGAAGACTGGTGGAGCGTTGCGAAGAGACCCTGCCGGCATAAGTAGCGATAACGGAGGTGAGAACCCTCCGCGCCGAAAGTCTAAGGTTTCCTGAGGAAGGTTAATCCGCTCAGGGTTAGGCGGTCCCTAAGGTGAGGCCGAAAGGCGTAGCTGATGGACATCCGGTTAATATTCCGGACCTCCCATACTCTCGTTTGACGATGGGGAGACGCAGAAGGATAAGCAGGACCTCCTATGGCTATGGGGTTCGATGCGCGTAAGCTGGTTCACCTAGGCAAATCCGGGTGAGCTTAACAGTGAGGCGCAAAGCAGTAGGCCGTATGGCCGAAAGCTGCTGATTCCACGCTGCCGAGAAAATCCTCTAAGGAGAGGGGATGGGAACCGTACCACAAACCGACACAGGTAGACGAGGAGAATATCCAAAGGCGCTCGAGTGAAAGCTTGTTAAGGAACTCGGCAAATTGGCTCCGTAACTTCGGGAGAAGGAGCGCCCCGGTAGAGTGCAAGCTCGAGGGGGCCGCAGTGAAGCGCGTACGGCGACTGTTTAACAAAAACACAGGTCTCTGCTAAGTCGAAAACGACGTATAGGGGCTGACGCCTGCCCGGTGCCGGAAGGTTAAAAGGAGAGGTTAGCCGCAAGGCGAAGCTTTGAATTGAAGCCCCGGTGAACGGCGGCCGTAACTATAACGGTCCTAAGGTAGCGAAATTCCTTGTCGGGTAAGTTCCGACCTGCACGAATGGCGTAACGATCGTACGACTGTCTTAACGAGTTGCTCGGCGAACTTGTAGTACCGGTGAAGATGCCGGTTACCCGCAGCTAGACGGAAAGACCCCGTGCACCTTTACTACACCTTTACTATGAATTATGACTCTTGCTGCGCAGGATAGGTGGGAGGCTTTGATACCAGGTTCTCGGACTTGGTGGAGCCACCGGTGAGATACCACCCTGCGAGTGTTGTGGTTCTAACCTACTCCCGTGATCCGGGAGAGGGACATAGTAAGGCGGGTAGTTTGACTGGGGCGGTCGCCTCCTAAATTGTAACGGAGGCGCGCGAAGCTACACTCAGGCTGTTTGGAAATCAGCCGTCGAGTGCAAAGGCATAAGTGTGGTTAACTGTGAGACCTACAAGTCGAGCAGATGCGAAAGCAGGCCTTAGTGATCCGGTGGTTCTGTATGGAAGGGCCATCGCTCAACGGATAAAAGGTACGCCGGGGATAACAGGCTGATCGGAGCCAAGAGTTCATATCGACGCTCCGGTTTGGCACCTCGATGTCGGCTCATCGCATCCTGGAGCTGTAGAAGGTTCCAAGGGTTAGGCTGTTCGCCTATTAAAGCGGTACGTGAGCTGGGTTCAGAACGTCGCGAGACAGTTCGGTCCCTATCTGCTGTGGGCGTAGGAGATTTGCGGGGGGCTGTCCTTAGTACGAGAGGACCGGGATGGACGAACCTCTTGTGTTCCAGTTGTCCTGCCAAGGGCACGGCTGGGTAGCGAAGTTCGGTTGTGATAACCGCTGAATGCATATAAGCGGGAAGCACGCCCCAAGATGAGATCTCCCAACCCAAAAGGGTCAAGAAGGGCCCAGGAAGACCACCTGGTTGATAGGCTGGAGGTTGAAGCGCAGTAATGCGTGTAGCTTACCAGTACTAATCGCCCGTTCGGCTTGTCCATAGAATTAACTCTGCGCAGCAACACTCGCCGCAGAAAGATATTCAACAAGCCTTCTAATTGACATACCCAATCGATTTCGTGATGAAATCAGCTTTCAGTGGTGCCAGTTTGCCGCTCGCTTTCGGAGAGAAACAGCTCGATTGCGATGCGGCTGCGGGGAATTTCCCGCCAGGCGCCCTCAAGTTTCAAGGCGTGCGCATGATGACTCCGACGCCTCAAGTTTGCCGGTGACCATACCGCGAGGGTCACACCCGTTCCCATCCCGAACACGGAAGTTAAGCCTCGCTGGGCCGATGGTACTGCACGCGAAAGTGTGTGGGAGCGTAGGTGATTGCCGGCATTAATTTTTTAAACCCGCCAAGGTTCACGCCTTGGCGGGTTTTTTATTTTGGGGCTATTCAGACGCCTGGAGCGATCTTCGGTAAGCGTCAGAGCAAACCAGTCCGTATGCGTCAGAGCAAACCATCTTGCGAAGAGGAGGGATTGAAGGCTTCGATCTTCGTATTTCCGTATTTTGACAGATCTTAAACCGGAAAAACAGCCTTTTCGTCGGCAACGCGCGCGGCGGTCGAACGGCAGCCATCCTGGCCAGCCTAACTTCGACCCGTCGGCGGCACGATATCGATCCCCAGTTCTATCTCACACAGTTGGTGGTTAACCTGCCGGTCACGCCCGACTGCGACCTCGCCGCGTGGTTGCCCGATCGCTGGGAGCTCGATCAGAAGGCAAGGTTCGCCAACCTGCAACATCACGCCGCTCTCCCTTCGTAAGACCTGTGGTCCACGTAACGCTCACATTTTGACATCACACCGAGGTATTCCTGTCGAAACGTTGAAATGTTTTCGACGCGTCCCCGCTTAGTGACGTCGAAATATGCACAGGGATTGTTCATTGAGTGCAATTACTAATAGCTAGCTGAACAGCCGACTGAACAATGACATCAGGATCATTTATGACGTGAGCCAGGGTTGATTTGCCCTGTTCTGGAGACTTGAATAAGCGAATGTATTGGCAGAAACGGGTGGAAGCAGCAGTCGCGTTTCCAAGCTTTGCTTCAGCGTAGCCCAGGTTGCCGTACGCAACCCTTCTCGTCGGAGCCATACTGACTACCCTCAACAGAACAGATTCAGCGTCACCATAGGCACCGGTTCTGTTGTAGACATCGCCCAGATTGTTCTGAATTTCCATATCTAAGGGGGCAAGCCGTGCTGCAGTTTCTAAAGCACGTCTTGCTCCCATGAGGTCCCGTGGGTTCTCAGACATCATTTGGAGAGCTTGGGCATTCAGTTTGCGGGCATCCACATTATTAGGCGCGTCCTGCTGGCTGGCGTCTGTTCGGGCAAAATCTTGATTATCGGAGACTGGCTTGTCATCTGGCCCCGAGTTCTTTACAGCAGGATCATCCGTAGGAGGTGCTTGTGTGGGTGAACGGCTCTGTGGCGCTGAAGCAACTTTGTCCACAAATGTCTGCGGGGTTTCAGTTAAATCTGCTACCGCCGGGCACGCATCCGAATACAAAACATTATCTGCATCTACCAGCCCACTGACGGTAAATGCTTTGACGGAGATTCCCTGCTTACATAATGCTTTTACAACGCGGACCATGCGTTGACCTGGAAAGTTCTTCACACCCTGTTGCCATTGCTCTATGCTGATCTTCTCAATGACCAAGAAGCGACCAGGTTCCTGCGTGTTCCACATCTCAGGTGTAAACGACTCTACGCCTTGCTTGTTTACAGGCACAAAGTAGAGTGCATCTTTATCATCAATCGCTACAACGAATTCCCGATTGTTTTCGGCACTTTCACCTATCTTTGCAGCCCAGAAACCAGCTTCGGCAACAATGTTTACCAGGGGCGATGCCACGCTTGCTGGTGGACTTAAAACGGTAACTGCCGACGGAGATGCCATTGGTGCTCTATTTGCCCGAGCGTGAAAGACATACATTCCAAACAGGACAGCTGCAAATGCCGTTGTTGCAGTGAGAGTAACGATCAGTGGCCTTAACTTCCGTCCACCGCCATTGACCGGTTCGGCCACTCCACTTTCTTGCCCTGCTAGCTGCACATTGTCAAGAGAACCACTATCGACGATGTCGACAATGTGAAGAACCTGCTTTCTATCTCTCATATAAAAGAGGCTTGCAAGCACAACCCTTTCAAGTGTCAGCCAACTGAAGACAACCGCTGCGACGAGAATTAGAAATGTAATAAACTGGGCCTGCTTTTGCCCAGGTGTATCCACAGAACTTTGCCAAGCCAAATGATCTATGTATGGGTTCATTGCTATTTGACGCCGTGCGGCTGCGTACCCGTTGAATACCTGATAAAGGGCCAGATCGGCTATGCTGGCTACGATTCCATAGATAATCGCCATAAGCCGTGCCTTGCGGAAGCGTTCGGATACAGTCGGAACATCTTTGTTATCCAGGCGGTCCAGAGAACGCGCCGCACGCTTCACGCCCCAGTACACGATTGCAAAGATTGGCAGCACCGCAAAGATGAAGAAAACCATTCGATCCAGCAAGAAGAGCATGGCATCTCGCTCGTTTCACGTTTCAGTGTCAATTCATTTCTGAGCGGAGAGGCAACTCAGAAACCTGTTTTTTCAAGCAATCTGAGAGCTACCAGAATGCCCATGGCTGCCTAAGCACTGCTTTCTTGTAGTACATCGAGTTTCCTCGTGCACCGAAATAAAACCATGTTAGAAGCGCTGGAAGTCCCCCTAATGCACTAGTGACGATGGCAATACCAAAGCTCAGAAGGACCGGTCCCCATAGACCTTTCGTGATTGCCCAGAATGCGCCAAAAAAGAAAGCTGTCCAGTTCCACTTCCCTTCATACGCGGGATCAGAGCGCATCTTTGAGAACTCCTCTTTGTAGTAGGAGGGAAGTCCATGAAGAAATTCTGGGTCTGCATCTGACGGAGTCCAGCTGTTTGCAGAGTACCCATTTGTTCGAGAAGGCTCATTGGCGAGCGGATTGCGTGTACCGCATGCGGTACAGAACACTTGTCCAACTGCAACATTGGATCCGCACCTGGAACATTGAATAAAGCCGCTCTTCGGATTTTGAGTGCCACACCGTCCACAGAACTCAGCGTCTGCAGCTAATGGTGCGCGGCAACTCCGACAAATTCTGGAGTTCTCACCCAAACTCTGCTGTTCTGGCGTAGAGATGCCAAGTATGTCCACTGGACGCACAACCTCGCAGTATCGGAGTTCGCAATGGTCCGAACCCTGATTATCAGATAACGCCCTAAACCTAATATTTTTAACAAGATAGCAGATGGCAACTATGGTGTGCAAGTAAAAACGATGGAGATATGCCTCCCAAGGTCAATATCGACGAATTCGTCCTCCAGCATAGAGGGCACATTCGGAAGTGTTCTTCGGACCTTACGGCTCCGGTGCAACATGAGCCAAGACGAACACACCCGTTCCCATCCCGAACACGGAAGTTAAGCCTCGCTGGGCCGATGGTACTGCACGCGAAAGTGTGTGGGAGCGTAGGTGATTGCCGGCATTATTTTTTAAACCCGCCAAGGTGTAAACCTTGGCGGGTTTTTTATTTGGCGCCGGCTTCTTTTCTTAGAACATGAGTGGCCTAGGGCTCGAAACGGCAAAGATTGGAAGATTCGATGTTTGATGACCCGATGACCCAACCTGTTTGATTTATCAGAGGTTGAGTATGCCCAATAGGCCGGGCGATGATCGGACAACAAGCCGGGGGCCGGACAGTTGACCCCGCGCCTATTCCGGCCAAGATTCCCCATCATGTCTCTCTTCAATGAAGAGGGATGTATGGCTGATCTACATATGTTGGCGCCGCATTTGCTTCCCGGTCAGCCGCTCAGAAAAACAAAGGCGATTCTCCTTCTGATATGGTGTTAGGGGCTATTCCGCGGCTGATTGGGGGTGAGCCAATGAGTGCACGAGACCTCATCGATCGACTGGCTGAACATAAGACCCTCGGCGCCGCGCCCCGGACGGAGCTGGAGTGGCTGGCAGCTCACGGATCCATTCTCCAGCTGAATACTGGCGACGTGTTGAGTGTGAAGTGTCACCCGGTGGATGCTCTTCACATCGTTCTATCCGGGCGACTGGCTTTGTTCGTCGATCGTGGCGCCGGGCCAAACAAGGCCGTTGAGTGGAATCCAGGGGATGTCACTGGTATGTTGCCGTATTCGCGGATGGTAACTCCGCCAGGAAATGTGATCGCCCTGGAACCAGCGGAAGTTCTCGCCATACTCTGCGGCCATTTCAAGGCAATGACGCGAGAGTGTTGCGCAGTCACTTCGACCCTGGTGCATGCCATGATCGATCGCGCCCGCCTCTTTACCTCAAGCGATCTGCATAACGAAAAAATGATCTCGCTCGGCAAACTCTCGGCGGGTTTGGCCCACGAACTAAATAATCCTGCCTCCGCCATTGAGCGCGGCGCAGCGATGCTCGAGGATCGCCTCGAAGACTCCGAACGGGCTACGCGCTCCCTGGTCGCGGAGAATCTGAGCAATTCCCAAATCGCCGCCGTGGGGGCTTTCCGTAGGTCCTGTATGGCGAGGCAGAACCATGCGGTGCGCTCCCCTCTGGAACAGTGTGATCGCGAAGAGGAGATAGAGGCGTGGCTTGCTAACCATGGACTGGACACGGTGAACGCACAACTGCTTGCTGACACTGCGGTGACCATTGGGGCGCTCGACCTGCTTGCTGCTGCCGTGGAGCCACCAGCATTGAACACGGTAATTCGGTGGGCATCCTCCGGTTGTGCTATGCGGAACCTGACTTTTATGATTCAGGATTCCGCGATGCACATCTCCAGTCTGGTAACCGCAGTGAAGGGGTTTACCCACATGGACCAGGCGAACGTAGCCGAGCCGGTGGATCTGGGGTCAAGCCTGGCGAACACAGTGACGGTGCTTAACGCGAAAGCGCGTGAGAAGTCGGTCACCGTGACGCTTGAGCTGGAGACTGAACTGCCAAAGGTGAGAGGCTTCGCCGCCGAATTGAGCCAGGTATGGGGAAACCTGATCGATAATGCGTTGGACGCCGTGGCCCATGGAGGGCGCGTGGAGGTGCTTGCGATCCGCGAGAACCAAACCGTGATGGTACGCATCCGCGATGATGGGCCCGGCATTCCGGCGGAGATCTGCCATTGCATCTTCGATCCGTTCTTTACCACCAAACCCCAGGGGCAGGGAACCGGCCTCGGGCTTGACATCGCCCGCCGCCTGGCGCGCCACAACGATGGCGTCATCGACTTCGAGTCGCACCCCGGCCGCACTGAATTTCGAGTCAGGATACCGATTTGCGGAGACCAATCGAGCTAAAGTTGTGCGATAGTCCGCTGGGATTTTCTATGTTGAGCTTGCTCCGGGCAATTGCTCAATAGGGCGCTCAGAACCTGTCCGAATCTAGCTCTGCCTAGCACGTCCGCGCGATTCCGAGCCACGACGACGAACTTGCTCAAAACGAGACTCTACAGGCATTTCGGGATTAGTTCCAGATGATCTACCGTAATGCGTCCAATGAAAGATATCCACCGAACTCGAACCGGGCCTGCCGTCTATTGAGATTTACTCGCTCTTAGAATCCTGCTTGGAACGGACCAATTCGACTGGTTTCCCATGAGGCGTGTGCCGGTAGGCGTCAGCCCAAGCCTCTTTGCGAGCCAGCAACTCGGCAGAATCCGAAAGACCCTTTGCCGCGACGAGCCGCTCAAGGGCTGCCAACCAATAGTGATAATAACGCGAGCCATCATCAGACTCCCCGCGGTTGGAGGCGCCTCGTATTTCTTTTGCGAGGGCGGCGGCCCACTCCTTCCAAGTGAAATACCCTTGCTCCGAGAGCTTGACGGCGAGCGCAAAAGCTTGGGCTTGCCATGGCTCTGCAAACACCGGCCCGTCCTCATCCCGCGCCAGTCGCGGCAGGGCTGCGAAGCTCTCTTTCGGTGAAATTGGTTCAGACGGGTTCAAGGTAGTCATCCCACAGGTCGACGTATACAGAATCTTGCGCAGCAACTTTGTCTCCCCACAACTCACGCGCGGAAAAGCGCACCGAATAAACATGCTGCGGCTTCTCGCCGAGGAATATGGAGTTGGTGTCAGGGAAGACGAATACGCCGTGGTCCCGCTCAATGATGCCGAGTTTACCACGCGCGTAGCGAGGTAGTCGCGTGTGACCAACCGGATTGATGTTGCGAGCGCGCACGCGCTGGCGGACTTTGAACGACGGGTTGACTTGCACGTTGCGGCTCGCGACCGTACCCCTGGTGAGCAAAGGCATCACGGCATCCGGCGTGAGAGCGGGCGAAGCCTTGGCCGAACCCGGCGCTGGGACGCCGCTCTCGATCTCCGCACGCGTGACCACGCCGCACTTAATCAAAAGCCCAAGGAGCTGAGGCAAGGTATTCTCGTAGTAGCTGTTGCTCAGATATTCGACCGGAGGGATGAGGTCACGCTCATGACGCGACGCGTCGATGTTCCATTTGCTCCACACTCCCATCGCGCGATAAAGAGCGTACACCCTGCCTTCCCATGGCTCGTGAAAAACCGGCTCATCCTTCTCATAAACGATCGCGCCCATGCATTGCATGCCGCCCATGTCATGCACGCCGTTCATGCGGTGCCTTTCGCGGGTGAGTATGACACTTTGGCGACGCCCACCATCGCATCCCGCGTGACGAATCCAGTGAGTTCCTCTTCACTGAGCTTTTCAGTGCCGGCGGGCCGTTCGGGGAGTACGATGTAACGCACCTCCGCCGTGCTGTCCCAAACACGCACCTCGGTATCCTCCAGCAGATCCACGCCAAATTCATGCAGCACGCCGCGTGGGTCAATTACCGCGCGCGAACGATAAGGTGCGGACTTATACCATCGCGGCGGCAATCCGAGCAGCGGCCATGGATAACAAGAACACAGTGTACAGACGACTAGGTTATGCACCTTGGGCGTGTTCTCCAAAGCCACGATATGTTCGCCTTGATGGCTGGCAAAACCAAGTTCCGCAATCGCAGCAGTGGCATCTGCGAGCAGCCGCTGCTTATAAGCTGAATCGACCCATGCTCGCGCAACCACGCGTGCTCCGTTGCGCGGTCCGAGTCTGTGCTCGTAGGCATCGACCAGCGCATCGAGCGAGGCTGGATCGACGAGACCCTTTTCGACGAGTAGCGATTCGAGTGCTTTGACCCGTAGCGTTGGGTCGGAAGGAACCACCTGGTGGTCGTGGTCGTGAGCGGAGCCAGGGTGTGCGAGCTCTGGGGTTACCGCAGCTCCCACAGTCGTCGCCGCTGCGGTCAAAAAATCGCGACGCGTCGTAGTCATCGGACCATCCTCACCCGGTCTGCGCGAGGGCTCCACGAACTGACGTGGAGTATCTACCTGGAGTCACAGTAATTCTCGTCCAGGTGCCAAGTCCTGTCAAACGTGTGGATCCTGCCAAGCGGATGGGAGATTCGTTCATGAACGGGAATGGAGTCCGGATTCGGGCATATCGCCGGCAAACCTTTCCCTTGGGATTACTTCAGGGTTTCCCGTGATTCGGAAGGAATGGGCCTCGAGTTCACCCTGGTTTGCATCCTCAACTGACTTTCCTGTACGGCCTCCTTTTCGGGGGGCCAAGCGCCGCCGCGTGCCTCTTCGAGAGCATGGACGAATTCCGCCGTCCCCAGCGGTCGACCGGTGTGCGTGCACTGCCGCCGCCACACTCTGTCCACTTTGACTCTGCTCGGATACCAACCCACGCCACTTCGCCGATACTTCAACTCCACGCTGTCTCATCCCACAAGAGTGAGGCCTCGCAAACACGCACGCGAGATGCGGTTTGCATAGCGCTCACCAAATATCGTATCGGGCAGCGCACCTGCGATTGTTGCTAATACGAGGTAGCGAGCGGGTTTGACGGCTCAAGTCGATGCTGGTGACGGCGAAATTGGCATCCAGGTGCAGATGTGTTTCCCATTCCAGTTGTTGATGCTGGCATAGTCCACCACCTGAATGAACTCGCCGTCACTCGTCGGCACGCGAAACTGCATCCGCGTATTCTCCAACGTCGGCGCTATTTGAGTCGTAGTCACACTTCCACTCTCCGCAGAAATCTTTATGGGTTTGTCATAATTTGGGTCGATGTTCTCATCCCGAGCCAGTACAATCGGCCCCCGCACCAATGCCACAAAATTGTCGCCTCTTCGATCGCTTCCATGAGGGGCGGAAATCAAACGAGTACTCATATCCAAAACCAGGCGGACGATGTCTCCCGAAGCCCAACTCCGATGCAGCTCGGCATATGTTCCTGGACTAACTTCCACTGCCACCCCATTCACCGTCAGCTTCGTCAACCTGCCCCACCCTGGAATCCTTAGGTGCACGGTGAACCGCTCCGGCTTTGGTAAAGAAACCTCCACGGTAACTGTCCCATCCAGTGGATAGTTGGTCTCAATCCCAAGGCGGATACTTTGTCCTCTTGGCGAGGAAGCGACAGCCTGCCCCTTGTTATATAGATTTATTACCGGCCCGGTGTTTGATTGCATCACAGCTACCAATGGAAGATAACCCAGCCCCGTCGGCCCATTCAGATTACAGCATGTTACATACACACCTTCAAACGTGCCGCCCCACCCTTTCGGATTTGTCTTCACCCCGTTTAGCTTGTTGACGTAACTGAAGCCATCCCCTCCCGGCTTCATTGCTCCAATCAAACCGTTGTAGGCGTACTTTTCAATTGCGTCGATGGCGGAGGGATCTCCAGTAAGACGACAAATCTGGCTACACAATTTGAGCCAGGTGACTCCGGAACAGGTTTCCATCATGCGGTCAATCGTCGGATTGGTCTGCTCCAACGCTGTATAATCCCACGCCTCGCCGTGGACGGCAGGCATGAAGGGTTGATCTCCGCCGCCGTTTCCGATCAGTGTAATTTCCTTTTGAATGATCTTGTGAAACAGATTTAATAAGGCCTGCCGGTAATGCAGGGATCCCGTTATCCTGTAATACTCTGCGATCCCCTCAAAGAGCGACATCATCTCATAAGCCTTGGGATAAGGACCGCCGATCTGTTCCGGATCTTTGTTTTCGAAGGCTTCCTCAATCACGTTGTAGCCCTTCGCGCCGCCGTCCTTCACAATGTATGTCGCGAATTCCAGATATCGCTGTTCGCCCGTCAACTTGTATAGCCGCAGGATTGGTTCCAGAATTGTGCTCGATTCAATATGGTTTGCGCTCCAGCCTTGATCGACAATCTCGATTTTGGGCGCGTGGCCAATTTGTGCGATCGTGCAATCAGCCTCGTCAACCATAGCCTGAAGTACCTCAGGGTCGCTCTCGACTTCCATGTAGTATCCATCCAGGCCCAGCAGCACATACGTGCGCTCCCAGAGATCCCCTCCCTTACTTTCAGGTTGCTGCGAGATCTCCGAGCAGCTATAGCTGCCATTCGCTCGCTTGGTTGTCAGGAAATCGCTGACCGTATTACTGAGGATCGACTTCAGTTCAGCATCCTGCGTGTAGCGGTAAAATAGTGCTCCTGACCTTACTGCCTTCCCCCACATTTCTCCCTGCGCAAAATGGAGGCGCCCTGTGCGAAAAAGCTGCACCAGCGCCGCATAGGGAACCACCCCCTTGTTCCAATGCGCAAGGGAGTTCCGTATATAGTCATCAAAATAGCCCTCGAAGTGCACAGCCCCGGGTGGAAGAAACGTGAATTTGTCTTCAACCGCGGCCTTTGGCGGACGCAACGCTGGATGTAGGACAGACGCACCTGAAGCCGAGGAGGCCAGGAATGCGGCAATGCCGGCAGAAGCTGCTTGACCAAGAAACTCCCGTCGTGAAGGTTTCGCCGCTGTGGATGCAACGCAAGAACGTCTTATAGATGCATTACCTTCTGGAGACATAGTTAACTCCTAGCATAGGCGCAATAGAAGGGATGTTTCTAAGGAGCCCTGAGAGTCTTTCTCCGGGAATTGCCCTGCAGCTTCGCTCGAATTGGTGTGGGGGTCTGCGTTCTCGGTTCTGAAGCCGGCATCGCCTCTGTTGAAACAACTCGCGGCCTTCTGACAAAGCCGGGAGGTGGTGCGGTGGAATTCCTGATCCGCAACTCCGTCGAGAGGCGAATCTGTCTCTCACAGGAGTCGTCATCTTCCCCACTTATGACTCGGAGCAACAACTCGAAGGCGCATTTTCCCATTTCAAACGTCGATTGCGAGATCGCTGTCAGGCTCGGATTAAAGTATCTATTCCATACGTGATCGTCAAAAGTGATAAGGCTCACTTGCGTGGGAACCCTTATTCCCCGTTCGTCTAATTCCTGAAGCACGCCGAACAGCACCTTATTGCTACTGACCAGAATTGCTGTCGGAGGTTCGGTCAAATTGAAGAAATGGCCGCACGCAATTCTGCCATCCTCGATCTGCACGCCTCCACAAGCCAAATATTCGTCTCGAATGGCAATACGAAATTCCTGCATTGCCTTGCGGAATCCCTCAAGGCGTTCGAGGTGGGTTGAGAGCGCAAGATCGCCTTCGACTAGAGCGATCCTCTCGTGCCCAAGATCTATCAAATGGCGAGTTGCTATATAGCCTGCCTGCAGATTGTCGCTGCTTATCGTGAGTTCCGTACTCATTGGAGGAAGGCGGTCTACAAATACGGTGGGGAATCGACGGCGGGTGGTCGTAGTGTAGGCAATTGAGCCTGAGCAGCAAGCCAGCAGGACCCCATCAACTCGTCTCGAAGACAGCATGGCTAGATGGCTCATCTCATTCTTCGGATCCTCGCTAGAATCGCATAAGAGCACGCCATAGCCGGCTTTGCGCGCAGTAACCTCGATGCCAAGCACAACCTCCGGATAGAAAGCTGTGGTTATATCGGGGACAATAACCCCGATCACGGAGGTTCGGCCTGTCTTCAAACTCCGGGCAACCGCATCCGGGTGATAGTCCAGAGCAGTCATCGCATCCAGGACCTTCTGCTTGCGTTTGGGGCTCACTGGCACGACACCGTTGATGACCGCCGAGACGGTGGACGTAGAGACACCGGCTAATCGTGCGACATCTTTCATCGTGTGCTTCTTGGCTTCAGTCATCGCTGGATCGGCGGTTTCCTCGGGTGACGCTGGTTGGGAAACCCGGCAGCAGAGTCCCGCAACCATCCGCTTTACTGCAAGTTATATCGACTCTGGGAACATTGTCCACCTGCAAATCGTATCGTGCCTAAAATCACCTCTGCGTCCGCTCCTGGGATTGCATCCCCCATCCTGCTTGAGAATAGATGTCTATAACTAATTGTAAACAAAGGTAGTTATAAAATATTAGATGACCCGGTATTTTGCCTTGACAGAGGTCTCACGGTGAGCTTTAAATCTCTTCCGATTTCAAATCCAGGCGACAATCGTATCGTTACGATATGGCAACCGCAAGCCGCAGATTCAATTGCGAGATTGCGGCCTCCCTCCAGATGGCAGTAATTGAAGGAGGAAGAGATGACCGGGCAATTCACGGGAAACGGTTCAAGGAGGCTTCAAATGCACCTTCTTTTTCAGAAGTTTGGCGACCCGAATCTGACCCAGCCGCCGCGAGTCTGGGCGGGAGTTGTGCACAATGTGCGACTGACGATACAGCTTGCCGATCGCATCCGCTTATTGCGTGCAGCATTTCTGATTTTCACCATGGCGATTTGGCTCGATGCGGCTTCCCTTGCCCAGACCACGACCGCTACCCTCATCGGCACAATCACAGATGCCAATAGTGCTGGGGTTCCCTCAGCGCGCATCGTGGCCACCGAGAACACAACCGGAGTTAAGTACCAAACCCAAGCGAGTGAAACCGGTGCATACGTTTTGCCGGCGCTCCAACCCGGGGTCTATTCTGTATCGGCTTCGGCGACTGGGTTCAGCCAAGCGACCACAGTGATCACGTTGGAACTCCAGCAAACACAGCGGCTGGATATGACCTTAAAAGTCGGTGCGGGAACCGAAACGGTCACTGTCTCGGGAGCCGTGCAACAAATCCAAACCGAGACGCACGATGTCATTAGCGTTCTTCCCTCAAAGGAGGTTGTGGATTTGCCTTCGAATGGGCGCGACGTATTCCAAACCCTAACCTCAACTGCGAACTTCGTCCGTGATCCGAACAACTCCACCAACAGTGCCTCGTTTTTCGGTGACACCAATCAAAGTGCAAATATTGGCGGCATTGGCTACGTCTTTAATACCTTTCTGCAGGATGGCGTAAACAATGTTAGCCTGCTGGTAAAAACGGCCAACATGCAACCATCGGTGGAGGCAGTCTCCGAGGTCAGCGTCATTCAGCATGGCGCCGATGTCCGATTTGACGAGCCCGCCACCGTAAACATCATTACCAAGAGTGGCACGAACGCTATACACGGCACCGCTTACGACTATATTCGCAACGACGCCTTCAATGCGATCGGGGAGCTCAATGTCCCAAAACCCCCACTGCGGCAAAATCAATTCGGCGCCAATGTGGGTGGGGCCTTCGTCAAGAACCGGCTCTTCTACTTCCTCGATTGGTCGGCGCTTCAGAAATACGCGTCGACGACCTTAACAGCTCTTGTGCCAACAGCTGCCGAGGCTGCAGGCGACTTTAGCGCGGACAGTTTCACAATCTACGATCCCGCAACGTATAACCCTTCAACTGGAACTATCCAGGCCTTCCCTGGAAACAAAATTCCGAGTGGCCGAATCACAAACTTCGGTGCGTTGGCGGTGGCATACTACCCACAGCCGACCCCTTCCTCTACGCCGGGGACGAATTTTCAAACCACATCAAAGGGCAGTACAACATACAACACATACATGGCTCGATTGGATGCGAAACTTGGCAATAGTGATTCAGCCTACAGCGCATGGGAAAATACAAATCCAGTCACAATCAAGCCGGCTGGGATCGGCAACCCGCTATTTTTTCATGTCTATCCCCAAAAGGATACCAATGTCTACGTGCAGGAGACGCATACCTTCTCTCCACGTCTACTTAACATTGGTCGATTCGGCTATAACCGTAGCAACAACCAGGAATCGCTAGGTGCTGCAGGTAAACAGAATTACACGGCCGAATTCGGCATCCAGAATCTGAATCCAGCTCCGGTGCAATGGTGCCCGCCTACCATCACCGCAACGGTTCACTCGAGTTATGGCACTCCATACGCACCGCAAGGCGCTATTCAGAACCTCCTCGAATTTGTCGACGAAGCGGATTGGAGTTTTGGCAAACATTATCTCTTTTTTGGCGTCGAAGTGGACCACATACGCTTTCAGGGTTTTTGGAATATTTGGAATGCAGGGCAATTTACCTTTAACGGGCAGTTTACATCCAACCACAGCGCAAGTCTGAAAGGCGGCTCGGATATAGCAGACTTGCTGCTCGGTTATCCGGAAATTGCCGAAGGAGCCAACGGTAGTACTGTAGCCGACCTTCGCGAATTCGACGTTATGCCCTACATCCAGGACAACTGGCACGTGACTCCCAAACTTAACTTGAACCTGTGTCTGCGGTACGACTTTTACGAATCTCCTTCCGATAAAGACAATAACCTGAATATTTATGACCTGGCGACCAACACCAATCATCATCATGCATTCGATGAGAACGTATTGAATTTTGCTCCCCGCGTCGGCTTTGCCTACGCACTCTCGGGTCATTCATCCGTACATGGCGGTTATGGCTACTATTATGCTCCATATCAGTACAACGAAATGCAGTGGATGATCGCCAATCCGCCCAACTACGTGCTTCAAACGTACGTCTACCCGGTGAAGAACCCGACGCCGGCTACGCAAGTATTCGCGGCGAATCCGACCCAAAGCTCGCAAGCTCCGTTCACAACCTTGCTGAAAATGAAGACCCAGCGCGACGAACAGTGGGATGTAACCTATGAAAGGGCACTTGGCTCATCCTGGGTCGCCTCGATAGCATATCTGGGCAGCAAGTTCACCCATGCTGATATCAACCTGAATGCAAACCAGGCAAATCAAGCTCTTACTCCGGGGCAGCCTCAGGTAAGACCTTATCCCTGGATCGGAGACGTTTATCAGGCATCCGATGTCGGCTGGGCAAATTACCGCGCACTCGTTGCACAAATCAATCGCAGGTTTCAAAGGGGCCTTGCCTTTAATGTGAACTACGTTCTCTCCCGATCGAAGGACCCTGGCGACTGGTCGACTACCCCGGAACATGGAACAGATATCGCGCTAGACTATGGGCTATCGGGATTCAACATCCGAAATATGTTTAAGTTTAGTGGAGTCTACGAGTTGCCGCTTGGTCCGGGAAAGCAGTTCCTGAACTCCGATAATTGGGCGAACCGTGAAATATTGGGAGGATGGCAGGTCAGCACCATCTTCTCTTCTTTGAGCGGGTACCCTTTCTCTACGACAGCAACAGACAATTCGAACACCGGAACGGAGCATGCCCAAAGAGCTGATGAAATCTGCAATCCAAACTCCGGGTTTCAACAGTCCAAACACGAATGGTTCAACAGGGCCTGTTTCGCGCAGCCTGCCATCGGTCATCTTGGCAGCGAACCTCGCAATGATTTGACCGCCCCGTCGCAGACGAATACCGACATCTCACTGTTCAAGAACTTTCAGATTCAGGAAGGCCGATTCGTGCAGTTCCGGAGTGACTTTTTCAACGCATTTAACCATGTCACATATGGGTCACCGTATCCGAATGCGTCAGTTACTTCGCCCGCATTCGGGCAAATTACTTCGTACGGGCCCGCACGCGCGATTCAGATTGCTCTCAAAGTCGTGTTCTAGCTGCTCATGGGACGAGACAGTAAAGCCGAGCAGAGGAACGTGAAGACCACGTCCCTCTGCTCGAAACTCTAGCTCCGCGACCATCATGGATCAGATAGTTCTTGTCAAGCAAATGCAATGCGTTGGACCTCATCTGCCGCCTTGACTCCATTAGGAAGCCACGAGCCATTGTGAACCCAAGGAGAAGAAGACAATGCACATCAAGCGCCGCGACTTCGTTAAAGCTGGCATGTACAGTACTCTCGCTACGGCTATTCCTATCTCTAGCGTTTACGCGGCGGAAGCTCCACCTAATTCTGGAGCGGCGCTGGATATCCAAAGCCGAAGGACAGTTGCCGCAGAGCTGGTCGAAATAATGGAAGAACACGGCGTACACAAGCATCCAAGCAAAGGCTATTACTACTCTGGTTATGGGCAGCGCCTTTATACATGGGAGACCTTCTTCGACAGTATTGTGCTGCTTCATGCCGGAGATACGACTTTGGGGAAGAATACGCTCCGCATTTATTTGAGCATGCAGCGACAAGATGGCTTTATTCCACGCACGTGGCCTGGCTCAGACGCACCTAAGGGAGTGTGGCATATTTACGAATCGGAAGAACATGCACAGCCGTTTCTCTTCCAGATCGCGCTTTTCTTAACAAGAGCAAGCGGTGGAGACGTTAACTGGATAACCAATGAGATGTACTTGGGACTCAAGAGGTATTTGGATCACTGGACGAATGCTTGGGACAGAGACTCAGATGGGCTATGTGAATGGGCCAGCGCGTGTCACAGCGGCGAGGACAACCAATTTGATCGTGCCGGGGTTTGGCGTTCTTATTTCTGTGAAGGCGTTGACCTTAATACCTTTCTATATCTAGAGTTTCTTGCGGCGGAGAAGATAGCCTTCGCGAAAGGATTTCATGACGACACAATTGCCTTTGCCAGGTCCGCACGTGAGAAGCGTGAACTAATTCAAAAGTTGCTTTGGGACGAGACCGACGGCTTCTACTTTGACCGGGATATCCGAACAGGAAAACCTATAAAAATCAAATCTGTGGCGGGTCTATATCCTCTTTGGGCAGGAATACCAGACGCCGCCCAGGCGAAACGCATAGTGGAAGAACACATTATGAATCCGGGGGAGTTCTGGTGCTCTAATCCGTTGCCAAGTTACGCGCTGAACGAGCGCAACTACACGCAGCATCACGTCCCGTGCCCTCAGATCGATATCTACTACGCGCTCAATGAAGGACATAGCAACTGGCGTGGTGGTATCTGGGGGCACTCAAATTATTTTGTGACGCACGGCCTGCAGCGATACGGGTTTCAGCGAGAGTCGCGACTGTTAGCAGAGAAGAGCTACGAAGTGTCTGCCCCGGATAAAGTCGTTTTCGAGTGGTACAACGCCGCCGATGGGGCCGGCCTGGGCGGCCGCGGGATCTTTGCAGGTGCAGAGATTCTCATGCGGTTTCTGCCAACTGAGCTTGATACAGGTTTTCAGCCGATGTTCATAGAAAACACCGACAAGCCCATCAACAGCCAAGAGTTGCGAGCGGCTCTAGATCTTAAAGGAGTATTTCGAATCAAAAGTTAGGACCTGGTTATGCGGCTGTCGAAAAGGTATCAGGGACCGCCCAAGTCATAGCCCGTCGATCCGAGATGGCAGAGAACCCGCCGACTTGTCGGAGGAGAGGGAGGCCCAAAACGGAAACGCCGGGCGAGCATCAACGTGGCACAGCTTTTTTGGTTGATTATTAACGTGGATTCCAATTGGAATTCGCTTGGATCTTCTATGGATTACGGAGCACTCATGGATCTTTCGGGTAAGAATCTTACGCGGCGTCGTTTTATTGCGAACACGGCGGGCAGCGCCGTGTCGCTCCTGATGGTGAATGCGGCACTGGCCCTGGAAACATTGGCCGATTCGAAAATGGCTGACCGCCCGATCCAAGGTATTCGCGTGGGATCTCCAATGACGATACCGCATAATCTGGGAGACACATGGGCAGCAGCGTGGGGTGACGACGATAATCTTTACAGCCCCTCTAACGACACAACAGGATTCCACGGAATTGATCTTGACACTCTCCTAACCCCTGAACAACAAAAGCAGCGCTCGAGAGATCCCGCCTGTTTCAAATTCACAGCAGATCAAAAAAAGAAACTTGCCAGTCAACGTCACAGCAAGATTGCTTTCAATCGAATCAAAGGCGCGGAGCCGGGGACCCTCGACGGTATAACTGTGAATTGGATGCCCGATTACAAGATGCAAGATCATGTGACGGAGAGGCTATGGCCAACCGGAGTCAGAGAATGGGAAGGGGCGGACGGACGAACATGGAAGTCCAGTGGGTGCGCATCCATCGATGGTGTACTTTACTGGGCAATTTCACGTCACAAATACGGCGAAATATCCGGTGATGCATCCTTGCGGCAAACCGCTGTGAATGCGAGCATCATCAAATCCACAGATTTCGGCCTGAACTGGTCCCGGTCATCGGAAGAGAATCTGAAGAAGCCAATGTTTCCCGGTTCACATTTCGCGACTCCGTACTTCATCGACTACGGCAAAATCCGACAGTCTGTGGATGGCTCGGACCAATATGTGTATGCGATTGCCAACAATGGCTTTTGGGATAACGGCGATTCGTTGATCCTCGGCCGGGTGTTGAGATCGCGGATGAGAGAGTTGAATGGCGGGGACTGGGAGTTCCTTGCCGGGCAAGACGGATTAAAGGAGACACATTGGACTCGGAATGCTGAAAGGGCCAAACCTATACTTCAAAAGCCAGGACAGCTCGGCGAAACGGGTGCCGTTTATCTCCCAGCACGGCGCCGCTACATCATGATCGGATGGTATTATCCCTCCGGTAGTGGCAAAATCAAGGGCGCGAGCTCCACAACAGTGTGGGATTTTTACGAAGCACCGAGGCCTTGGGGACCTTGGACGCACATAGATTCGCACACTTTTTCACCGCAGGGTTATTACTGCCCCGGGATCTGCCCTAAGTTCCAGACTACAAGCACTGTGTATGCCCTTACGGCGGGCGATTTCAACAACGGTTGGGACTTTTACCACCTGACCGTCGTCCCTATCAACCTGCGTTAGGGCACGGATGTTTGCAAAGATCAGTTGTCAGAAGCAGATTCCCCGCGGGAAGGAAAGAAAGGCAAGAGCCGATAAAGAGATAAAGAAGGCAGAAGCAGATCGACGCGATCCTACGCCTCTTTTTGCTTTTCTTTCTGTCATTCCCGCAGGGAATCTGCTTGACGAGGCCGTCTAGCAAGGTTTGCGGAATCCCACGTCCGAGAATCCGGACGTGGGGCACCCAAGATTTGCCGTGGCGTGATGTTATTCCGCGGACGCAGATTCGGCTGGACGAAACAAGAAAGACGATGCAATCAGGCCGGCCGCCACCAGCGTCGGAGCGATGTCAACCACCCAGGGGAGCAGGTGTACCGGGAGCAGGCGAACCGCGTATAACCAACCCTCAGCGGCAGTCAGGACGCAGTAAAGCAACACACCCGTCATCCTCATCCCGAGGACCAGGGATAAAAAGGAACAGCCCACTATATCTCCGAACAAAATGCACGAAAACCACGCGCTTACGCGCTTCATCATTTCGAGTTCGATTACGGAGGGGAGGAGATAGAGGCTCACGAATACCGATAGGATTATCAGCAATATCTGTGCCCCATCCAGGAAATCAATCTTTCCAAAGACGTACCGCGGGCGGTCCCTGGGCGGCGGGCAAGCGATCGTTTTTGGACCGCGATGACCTTCATCCGGCGGCGCAGGCATCTGAGGGTTCGATTTTCCGCGGCAAATGTGAGCGGCTTCAATCAGCCTGGCTTCGGCGGAATCCCTGGTGCGGCCCAAGGCAGCGAAACATCGCGTGCAGATCGTCTGGCAGATGCCGTCTGCGTCGTAGCAGTGATAGTAGTCCATTGTCCCTCGGGCTCCTCGCCGTGTCACCGTTCAAGACTGTTCAAGCCGTGGCCATCGGCTGAGCCATTCTATTCAACCATGGTTTCAATTAATGGCGAAATCCCTTTGACTCTCTGCCGATAAAGACGTTGACATCATGATGTTTGTTTGAGAGCATCATGATGTGCGAACCACCCTTACTCTCGATGACGATGTCGCCAGTCTTCTGCAAAAGGAAGTCCGGCGCTCTGGTGTCTCTTTCAAAGCGGCGGTAAATCAGTTTCTTCGATTGGGATTGATGACCTCCAAGCAGCAGGCTCCCAGGCGATTTGTAGTAACCCCGCGACCGATGGGTTTGCCTCCCGGAGAGAGCTATGACGATATTGAACATCTGCTGGAGACCTTGGAAGGCGAGCGTCACAATTGATCGTTCTCGACGCCAATCTTCTTCTCTACGCCTACGATAGTTCGTCGAATCACCACAGGGAGGCGCGTAGCTGGATCGAGCGGGTCTTATCCGATCCAGCGCCGCTAGGCTTGCCATGGCAAACAATCTTCGCATTTCTTCGTATCACGACCAATCGCAGGCTACCCGGAGAGCGCTTCACGATAGAGGAGTCCGCGGGAATCGTGAATCAATGGTTGGATCAACCCAATGTGCGGCTGCTTGCGCCCGGAGAGTCTCACTGGCCCCTGTTCCGGCAGACAATTCTTGATGGCCACGCCCCAGGCCCTCTGGTGACTGACGCCGCGCTTGCCGCTCTTACCATAGAATATGGCGGTACCCTTTACACGACGGACCGCGATTTTGCGCGCTTTCCCGGACTCCGGTGGGAAAACCCGCTAATCCAATCATGACAAGGCTGACTCCCCTCCATGGGCTTGCGGCGCTTTTCCTGCTGGTTGAGCCTGGCGGAGGCGCCACGGCGAAGAAGCCGTCAGTCTCCGTGCCCGTCTGCCAGGGCGTCACGCTCTCGGCAAGATATCTGGCTGAGATTGGGCCGGAGAAGGCGCCGGGTTTTCAATTCTCCTTGAAGAATGACACTGCACGGGAGATCCGGCTGGCGGAGCCGGTGCCCTCCAGCTCCCATTGGTACGCACGCACCCACGGACGCTGGTTGTGGAGGGCATCGAACGGAGCCGGCGGAAGCCTGCTCGATGCAACCAACGAGCGGAGCCCGCTGGTTGTCTATAAGCCCGAGGCTGGCGTCCCGGAGCAGTCCTTCACCGTCAAACCACATCAGACGATGGAATGGGTAGAAAGCGAACTGCAAAACCCGGTCCTCGCCTATCAGCCGGGATGTCCCATCTGTTCCTATCCAGGGGAACGGGAGTATCAGGTGGTTTTCGCCTACGCCTATCTGTCAGGCGAGCAGGCGAAGGGAGTAGGATTGTTGGCTTGCGGCTTGCGCTCAAAGCCGGTTCCCATGCCGCCCAAGCCGTAAACAGAAAGTTGCCCAACCATCAAAGGCAGGCCAAGAGGTAAGCGCGCCGTGTTTACAAATCGTTACAAATCCGGGTAGCAACATGAATATGGGTCCGGTGTTCCTATAGCAGTGGAGGAGATACTCCGATGAAAAAGCACCTTTATCGCATCGCACTCAGCGGCGTCTTAGCAGCGGGTCTAACTCTCTGCGGCGCTCAGGCCTTTGCCCAAGATAATCAACCCCCAGATACGGCCGCCGGGCCGTCTGCTCAAGGACCGGGCGGCGGCGGAATGGGTCGCCGCGGGATGGACCCCGATCAAATGTTGGCCCAGATGACCAAGCGTTACCAGCTGTCCGCGGATCAACAGACCCAGATCAAGCCGATTCTGGCAGACCAGCAGCAACAAATGCAGGCTCTGCGGGGTGATTCAACCATGTCTCGCGAAGACAAGATGACCAAGATGCAAAGCATGCGCAGCGGCACGAATTCCAAGATCGAAGCGGTCTTGAACGATGACCAGAAGAAAAAGTTCGAGGCCGATGAGCAGCGCAGGCAGCAGCGGATGCAGGAGAGAATGCAACAGGGAGGTGGAGCAGGACAAGGTGCTCCTCCGCCACAACAGTAATGCCCGCGCGTCCCGCATCTGGCGCGCTAATTGCGCCAGATGTGGGACCCGCAAATCTATGCCTGCTGCCGGCCGACGGCGAGAACAAAATAATTCGCCGGCGCCTCACCAACATTCTTCAGCCCGTGCAACACCTCTGAAGCTGCAAAGATCACCCCACCAGGACCGACCCGCTCAAATTTACCGTCGTTATTGAATTCCAACGTACCTTCACGAATCATCATGAACTCCGAATGCCGATGCCGGTGCGGCGGATGCGGCATCTGTCCCGGCGGCAACGTCGTCTCGTGAAGTTCAACCGATTCGCCGGTGGGCAGCACGCCGCGAATCACAGCACGGCCCACGCCTCCATTTGCCGAATGATGCGCCGGCAACTGATCGAAATTGAAGACCTCTGAATGCGAAAGCACCCGCTCCTGCGGCTCTTTTGAGGCTGCCGGGTTTTGCGCTTCCGCGGCTCTGCCGCTCAGCGCCACAAATGCGGAAAGAGCAACACATAAGTCACGGCGATTTAGATTTTCCATGCAGCCATGCTACCAAGTCTGGCAGCTTACTTTCTTTATTGACGCACAATAAGGGCACGTGCAACAATTTCGGCGCGTCAGAAACACCCGGCGTTCACGCGTACCGAACCGGATTCCCCTTCACTTTCAACTTCCTGTTCCTGTGGCCGGTGGACCCGAATACTCCCACGAATTTGTTGCGCTTAGCGGAGCATTCTCAGTGCACGGGCCAAGGTTTTCGCTTCGAGTCTTCACGAAGGAGAAAGAGACGATATGAAAACGCCAATCCAAGGCAACGATGAAGCGTCCGGCCAGCCGGATCTTACGAATCTTCCCGATTTTGCCGACGGTGTTGAGGCATACCTCTATGGTTATCCGCTGGTGGTGTTGGCGATGACCGAACGGGTTGCGACGACAGTGGCAGATAGTGCGACAACAGTGGGCCGGGCTCCGATCAACCAATTCGCGAAGGGGACAAAGTTGCCCAACGGCTCGTACAAAGACGTCGTGCTCCCCAGTACTACCACGCTCTATGCCTCCGCCTTTCTTAACCTCAGTGCGGAACCTATCGTCTTGCATATCCCGGAAATCTTACCTATCCCAAAAGTCGGGAAACGCTTCTTCATATTTCAAATATTGAATGCATGGACAAACGTCAGCCGTGATTCACCCAGCAGACGCCTCAATAGCCCTCCGGGTGACTACGCCCTAGTCGGCCCGGATTGGAAGCGTCCCTTGCCGCGGGAGATTAAGCACGTTATCAGGCTGCAGACAAATACCATGTGGATCATCGGCCGCATTTATACCACTGGCACGGTGGCCGACCTACGCATTGTGGTGGATAAGATTTTTCCCAAAGTCACGCTTACGCCGCTCAGCGCTTTCGGCAAAAATTACAGCCCGCCCGACGCTGTACCGGTCAATCCATCGATCGACACGTCCACGGCGCCCGTTGAGCAGGTTGCAAACATGGATGCCTGTGCTTTCTTTGGAACGATGGCGGCAATGATGACGTCGAATTCACCCCTCAAGTATGACCAGCCGACGGTTGAGCGGATGGCAAAGCTCCAAATTGTACCCGGGCAGCAGTTCGACTGCGGGGCGTTTGCCTGCCAAGACGCCGAATTGCGCGCAACGCTGCAACTGGCGGTTGCGACAGGCAAGAGGATTCTGAACGGCGCGCCTCCACCTTCACTCACGCCGACGAACTGGTCGATGCCCCTCAATGTGGGCGACTATGGAAGGCGCTATCTGCTGAGAGCGCTGGTGGCCAAAAACGCTCTCGGGGCCAACCGGGCCGAGGACGCGGTTATGCTATACGACGCATGACAGCGCCGGGGCTGCATCGCAGAATGTGTTGACTGGCACCAATCGTTACGTACTGCACTTTGACGCGCCGACATCTGAACTAAAGGCCGGCGAGGTGCCGCCTGTCTATCCCAACGGCTTCTGGTCCGTGACCATGTACAACGCCGATGGAACATTGGTCGACAACAAGATAGTCGACTACAACGCCATCGGCGGGTTCGAAGTCCAAGCTCATAACGCGAGCTTCAATTCCGATAAGTCGTTGGACATATACATCCAGCAGGATCGGCCCTCCGATCCAAAGCAGTTCAACAACTGGCTGCCCGCTCCCAAGGGGGAGTTCATCATTTTCCTTCGCATGTACTGGCCTGATGACGCAGTAACCGGCGGGAGTTGGTATCCGCCAGGCGTGCAAAAGGTCACCTAATCGGGAATGGCCTCGACGCTGGAACAGAACGATTCAGGAGAGCACCGCGACCAGATCGGCCATGGTGACGACGAGCGCCATCGGTTGCCCTGGACATTCCTCGAAACCCAGGGCGACATAGAACTCCCGGGCTTGCTCCGAAATCGCATGAACCACGATGCCGCGAATACCGATCGTATTCGCGGCCTGAACCACGCGCTGCGCGGCGAGCGTCATGCTTATTCCCAGGGTGCGGGGGTTGCAGGCTGCGCCGCAGCTTTTATTTGGCTGGGGTGGCGCATCGAGATGCGCTAGAAACTCCGCATGCGCCTTGGGGGATATAGTAAGGACGGTGCGGTCCAGCAGCGTGTTTTCGGCAGCCTGCCGGGCGGCGTCGAGCACAAAGTCTGTCCGGTTTTTTCCTGCGAGCGCGGCCGCACGATCGATCAATCCCCGTACCTCCGGCTTGATGCGGAGGTTCAGCGTCCCACGTTTGGCGTTGTCTTTGCCCAGAACAACCACAGAAATTCCCCCAAACAAGAGCATGGCACATCGTAATGACAACGTCATTACGATATCTCTAGCCCACCAACTCCTCGACCGGCCGCCATTCTTTGCCTTGGGATTGGGCCACGGCTTTGTAGGTGAGATGGCCGGCAAAAGTGTTCACGCCCTCGCGCATGCCCTCATTGGCGCGGATGGCTGCGCCTGCTCCGTGCTGCGCCAGCTTGAGGATGTATGGAAACGTGGCGTTGGTGAGAGCCAGAGTGGAGGTATTCGGAACGGCCGCCGGCATGTTTGTCACGCAATAATGCACCACGCCATCCACCAGGAATGCCGGATCGCTGAAGGTGGTTGGGCGCGCGGTTTCGACGCAGCCTCCCTGGTCGATGGCAACGTCGACCACCACCGCGCCCTTCTTCATCTGTGAGACCATCTCGCGGGTGACAATCTTGGGCGCCGCGGCGCCGGGAATCAGGACGCCCCCTATCACCAGATCGGCCTCACTTACCGCCTTGCCTACATTGTAGGAGTTTGAGGCGAGGGTATAGACGCGGCCGTTGAAGATATCATCGAGCTCGCGCAGGCGGTTCAAATTAAGGTCCACGATGGTTACATTTGCTCCCATGCCCAGCGCGACCTTCGCCGCGTTGGTGCCGACGATCCCCCCGCCAATGATGCATACTCTTGCCGGCGGCACTCCAGGGACGCCGCCCAGCAGCAGCCCGCGGCCCCCTCTTTCCTTTTCCAGATAAGCCGCGCCTACCTGGACCGACATCCTCCCCGCCACCTCCGACATCGGCGTCAGCAAGGGAAGGGCGCCGGAGCGGTCGCGAATGGTCTCATACGCAATCCCGGTGATCTTCATGGCCAGCAGCTTCTCAGTCAGAGCCGGCAGCGGAGCAAGATGGAGGTAGGTAAAGAGCACCAGACTGTCGCGGAAGAAGGCATACTCCTTCTCCACCGGTTCTTTCACCTTTACGATCATGTCCGCCAGGCCCCACACGTTATGCGCCGAGCCAACGATCTCAGCTCCGGCCGTTTGGTAGTCGTCATCAGTGAAGGCGGACATTTCGCCGGCCTTGGTTTCGACTAGAACTTTGTGTCCGGCCTCCTGCAGCGCCTTCACGCCGGCGGGCGTGATGCCGACCCGGCTCTCGTGGTCCTTAACTTCCTTAGGCACGCCGATGATCATTTCGATGTCCTTTTGAGGGGGAACTACCTATCGTATCTCACTCGTTTACTCGCGCACGTCCCATATAATTTGAGAGCCGCTAGACGGCGCTGGTGAAGAATCCTGGAGGACGAGACAGGAATGAGTGAACTTGCGTTGCCGGCAGACGATCTGCTGACCTGGGTGGACAAGACGGCGCAGAACTGGAAGAAGCTGATTGTGGAGCACCCGGAGTCGCTGCGGATAGCGTGCGACGTTGCGGGCGTTAAGAACGCGGCTGAACTGCTACAGCACATTGTTGCCGTGGAGTTGAGGTTTGCAGAGCGGCTGGCAGGAGTGGACGAGACTCCTTACGAGAAGATCGCCTTTGACTCGCCGGAGAAAATCTACCTCACCCACAACCGGGCGATGGGAATGTTCCGTGAGTTGCTGGCGGATGGCGCCTACGATTGGTCGCAGGAGCTGGAATTTAATACGCGCAGCCTCGGCCGGCTAAAGGCGCCGCGTAGCGGGATTCTATTTCATGCGCTGCTGCACAGCGTTCGACACTATGCACAACTGGCAACGCTCGTCAGGCAGAACGGGATTAAGCCGGATTGGCCGATGGATTATCTGTTTATGGCGGCGAGCAGGTTAGAGGGATAAACGCGGGGCATCCTGGTGCTAGCGGTTGTGGTATCCCACCCTTGCTACGCAAGGATGGGGCACCCTGGATCTGCGTGAGGATCGATCCAAAACCGCCATCAATCGGAAGGTGGGAAAACCGCAGATCTCTCCACTTCGCTTCCCACCCCAGCAAGCTTCGCTTGCCGGGGGCCCCGGTTTCGCTCCGGTCGAGATGACAAATGTAGGTGTAGTACGGCGCTGCGCTGGCAAAAGCAGATTCCCTGCGGGAATGACAGAGCTCATTCTCCCGTATCGATCTGGGCGCGCTGCAAGCGGTCGGAGTAATCCACGTACACCGACTTCCACGAGGTGTAAAAATCCAGTGCGCCTGTTCCGCCTTCGCGATGCCCGTTGCCCGTATGTTTGACTCCGCCGAAGGGCAGGTGGACCTCGGCGCCAATGGTCGGCGCGTTGATGTAGGTAATTCCGGCTTCGAGGTCGCGCACTGCCTTGAGCGCCCGATTCACATCCCGGGAGTAGAGAGCTGTCGAAAGCCCATACTGGATTCCATTGGCTATCTCGATGGCCTGCTCCAAACTGCCGCATTCGAGTAGGCTGACTACCGGGCCAAAGATCTCCTCCTGCGCAATGCGCATTTCCGGCCGTACGCCGGCAAAGATCGTTGGGGCGAAGAAGTAACCGCCGCTGAAGGGATCGCCGGTCAGACGCCGGCCACCGGCAAGCAATTGCGCGCCTTCTCCGAGTCCGATCTCAATGTACTTTTGCGAGGTTTCGATCTGCTGCCGATTGATCTGCGGGCCCATCTCTACAGACTCATCCAGTCCATTGCCGACGCGCAGCGCCTGGGCGCGCGCGACCAGCTTGGTGGTGAATTCCTCGGCGATGGATTGATCGAGGATGATGCGGCTGGTTGCGGTACAACGCTGTCCTGTGGTGCCGAACGATCCCCAGATAGCCCCATCGAGCGCCAGCTCCAGATTCGCATCCTCGAGCACGATCATGGCGTTCTTACCGCCCATTTCGAGAGAACAGGGCTTGAAGTTGGCGGCCGCGGTCTGCCCGATAATCCGTCCTACTTCGCTCGATCCGGTGAAGGAAATGGCATCGACATCGGGATGGGAGACCAGGGGCGCGCCCGCGTCCGGGCCGAAGCCGGTCACGACATTGACCACGCCGTCGGGCAGCCCGGCTTCGAGCAGGGCCTCGACCAGGTTCAAAGTGGAGAGTGGCGTATCCTCCGCCGGTTTGATTACGCAGGTGTTTCCACAGACCAGCGCCGGGAATAACTTCCAAGAGGGGATGGCCATGGGGAAGTTCCAGGGCGCGATCATGCCGCAGACCCCCACCGGCATGCGCACCGACATGGCGAACTTGTCGCGCAACTCGGAAGGGGTGGTCTGGCCGAAGAGCCGACGCCCTTCACCCGCCATATAGAAGGCGGTGTCGATGGCTTCCTGCACATCCCCGCGCGTCTCGTTGAGCACTTTACCCATCTCGCGAGTCATCTGGCGAGCGAATTCCTCCTTCCTTTTGAGCAGGATCTCGCCCGTCCGATAGAGAATCTCAGCACGTTTTGGCGCCGGAACCAACCGCCAGATCTTGAAGGCCTTGCGGGCTTCCCGGACCGCGTCGGTTACGTCTTCCCGGGCGGAAGATTGAAATTCCCCTACCACATCCTCCACATTCGCCGGATTGAGATTGAGGAAAGTTTTCCCGGTTCTCGCGCTCACCCACCGGCCGCCAATCAGGTTTTTGTATATCTTGGTCTGCATTTCATCCGTTTCCGCTGAACTCCCGAGGATAACGCATAGCAAGAATGCCGGAAATGCCAGGCAGGCAGCGCGTACCCTAAAGGTGGTGTTAGCGGTGACTCAAAAGAGTAGCGATGCAGGAAGGCAACCGTGGCCTTACAATAGGGTCGAGTCATCGAGAAAAGTCCAGCCTCCATGTCATCCAACGGTTTCCAATCGCGTTCGTCGCGGGCGCATGGCCTGCGTTCGCTGTTCAGCTTCTTTTCAAGCGACCTCGCCATCGATTTGGGTACCGCAAACACCCTGGTCTACGCCCGGGGCAAGGGCATTGTTGTGAACGAGCCCTCAATCGTCGCCATTAACAAGAACACCGGTGAAGTCGAGGCAGTGGGCAAGGAAGCCAAGGAGATGTTGGGCCGCACTCCGGGCAACATTGTGGCCATCAAGCCCATGAAGGACGGTGTCATAGCCGACTTCAAGATCACCGAGAAAATGCTGAACTACTTCATTCAAAAGGCTCATAATCGCAAGATGCTGGTGCATCCCCGGATCGTGATCGGGGTGCCGTCGGAGATCACGCAGGTAGAAAAGCGCGCGGTAGAGGACTCCGCCTACCGGGCCAAGGCCAGTGAGGTGTTCCTGGTGGAGCAGGCCATGGTGGCGGCGATTGGCGCCGGCTTGCCCATTACCGAGCCGAGCGGCAATATGGTCGTCGATATCGGCGGGGGAACCACGGATATCGCTGTCATTTCGCTCTCCGGCATCGTTTATTCACGTTCTGTTCGCATGGCCGGTAACCAGATGGACGAGGCCATCATGAACTACCTCAAGCGCAAGTACAACCTGCTCATCGGCGAGCGGACAGCGGAACAGATCAAGATCGACATCGGTTCGGCCTATCCCCTGGACAAGCCGCTCACCATGGAGATCAAGGGGCGCAATCTTATCGAAGGCGTGCCTAAAACGATTACAATTGACGATGGCGAGATCCGCGAAGCGCTTACCGAGTCCATTTCGACCATCATGAATGCCATTCGCGTCGCACTGGAGCGCACGCCTCCCGAACTGAGCGCGGATATCAGCGACCGCGGCATCGTCCTGACCGGCGGCGGCGCTCTGATCAAGAATCTTGACAAGCGCATCCGCGAGGAAACGGGATTGCCCGTTTCGGTCGCGGATGATCCCTTGGCCAGCGTGGTGCTCGGCACAGGCAAGATGCTGAGCGATTTTCGCTTACTGCGCAAGATCAAGATTGACTAGGGCCCTGTCGACGGGTCCCAAGGGCTTGGCTCTTATGTCGAGCGAGTGGTAGCCATGGACTCCTTTTTGTACCGTTACAAGAACCTGCTGGTCCTAGTCAGTGTTCTGGTCGCGCAGATCGTCGGTCTGGCGGTGCAGATTCGGCGCCCCGATTCCCATGCCCAGGACGGATCGAGCGTGCGTCTGATCCGCTCCTGGGCCGTCGACGTGATGACCCCGCCGGAAAAGGCTTTGCACGGCATGGGCAGCGGTATTCGCGGCCTCTGGTCCAATTACCTGAATCTGCGCCAGGTTCGGCAGCAAAACCAGGATCTGCGGGCGCAAATGGGCCGCCTGCAACTGGAGCAGGCGGCGCTGCTCGAAGATGCCCGCCAGGGACAGCGCCTGCAAGAGTTGCTGGGGTTTCGCGAGCATTACATCTACAGCACGCTGCCCGCGCAGGTGGTCGGAACCGCGGGTACGGATCAGTCGCGGGTCCTTTATATCGACAAGGGAGCCAAGGACGGAGTCAAGCCGGATATGGCGGTCATTACCCCGGACGGGATAGTGGGCAAAGTCAAGGACGTATTTCGGACTACGGCGCAGGTGCTGGAGATCTCCGATCAGACCAGCGGAGCCGGGGTGTTGCTCGAATCCACGCGTCTGCGGGGCGTATTGCGGGGGAATGCATTTGGCCAGCCGCAGGTCATCAATCTGATGCCGGATGAGCGGGTCAAGCCTGGAGAACGGGTCATAACCAGCGGCGGCGATCAGATCTTTCCTCGCGGGCTTCCCGTCGGCGTGGTCGATCATGTGGCGCCCGACACCGCAAAATCCACCATACGTCGACGTCGTGGTCAAGCCGGCGGCGAATCTGAGCCATTTGGAAGAGGTGCTCATCATTACTGCGACCGGCAATCAGATGCCGGCTGACCAAAAGATCGATCTGGTGCAAAGTGCGGCCGCTGCCGGCGCACAGAGGGCTGCCGACATCCTGTCCGAGAGGCTTCCCGGCTTGGATGAGCAGGAGATGGCTAGCGACAAGCCCAAGACGAACGCCGTCTTCGATCCGATCAATCCTCCGCCGCTGAAGCCTCCTCCGCCGCTGCACACGGATCGCTTTACCCAAATGCCACCCCTCCGGCTGCGGGTCTGGCTCCGGGAAAGGCTTTTACCGTCAGCGGCTCCGTTTTGCTGCCGGATAGGCCGCGAAGTGCAGCCCATGCGGCAGTCCCTAAACCCGCCATCAAGCCAACGGCCGCAGATCAACCCGCCAGGCCATCCGATGCAGGCCAGCCCGGGGAATTGCCGGTTCAAAAGCGCGTAACCCACCCTGCCGTGTTCACTGAAAAGCCTGCGGCGCCCAAACCTCAGCCCGTATCTCCTCCGGAGAAGCCCCAGTAATGGCGATGTTAGCCTCAGCAGCGCGGCGGGAGTTGGATGTTCAGCGCTATTCGTTGATATTCGTTTTGCTGATGCCCCTGCTGGCGATCTTTCTGCAGGCCTATGTTCCGCGGTTCATTCCCAAATTCGACGTAATCGACCTCCCTCTGCTGGTGGTGATTTATTTCGCGGTGGGCTGGCGTAATCCCATTGCCGGGACCATTACCGGCGCAGTGGTTGGATTAGTTCAGGACGCGCTGACCAATCATCCGCTGGGGATCAATGGGATCGCCAAGAGCGTGGTCGGGTTTCTGTGCGGCATCGGTGGGAGTCAAGATCGACGTCGAGAACCCGGGCACGCGGCTGTTGATGAACTTTACCTTTACCATGTTGAGCGCCGCGATCTACCTGTTCATCATGCATCGCCTGCTCGCGCTCGATCTTAAGACGAGCTGGCTGCACGAGGTGATCAAGTCGGTCATTAACGCGATTGTGGGTGTATTCGTCTTCGATGTGCTGGACCGCTTCAGGCGCCGGGAATAGTTGAAGGTGGACTAAAGTTCGACTCCCCCGTCTAAAGCAGGGGGCTTCCACCAGGGTCTTATGAACGTGAGGGAGGAATTAGGACACATCGAGGTTTGTGGAATCCCACATCTGACGCAAAGAACGCGTCACATATGGGGACCCAAGATTCGTTGAAAGTAAGGGTTTCAAGAACCAAAAGTTGGGCTTTCAGCAGAGGCTCTATAGAAAGTCGTCATCATGATCAACCGGGAAGAAAAATTACCAGCGTTCAAGCTCTCGATCGTGCAGTACAGTCATCGTGGCTGTTTTGCTGGTGCTGCTCTCCGGTCTGTGGCGGCTGCAAGTGCTGGGCGCGCAAAACTACCGCAACCTGGCGCAACAGAACCGTATTCGCAAAGTGCCCATCCTCGCTCCCCGGGGCAAGCTCTTCGATCGCGACGGCCGGCTTCTGGTGGACAATTACCCTTCGGTCTCCTGTTTCCTGATTCGTGAGCAGGGCCGCGATATTCGCGCGGATTTTCCCCTGATTGCACACGGCCTCAACATGACCATCGATCAATTGGATAAAGCGCTCGAGCGCTATCGGACGGCCCCCAAATATCAGCCGATTCCGCTCAAGCAGGACATCACTCCGGATGAAGAGGAGTTCATCGAGGCGCATCGCAATGAGCTGCCTGAACTGGAGACGATTGACGAGCAGCGCCGGCTTGTATCCGAGAGACGGTTTTGCCGCCAACCTGATCGGCTATGTCGGCGAGGTCAGCGACGACATGCTGAACGAGGCGCGCTACGCCTATTACGAGCCGGGCGACGTCGTCGGCCAATCCGGAGTCGGAGCAATCCTACGACTCACTGCTGCGTGGCCAGGACGGCTCCCAGGACCTGATTGTCGATAGCCACGGCCGCGAAGTCGGCGTTCTGGGCCGGGAGCCGGCTGTACCCGGGCAGGCGCTGCGATCTGACCATCGATCTGGATATTCAACGCAGCCGCCGAAGAGGCCATGGGCGACCGCAATGGCGCTCTGGTCGCCATGGACCCGCACACCGGTGAGATCCTCGCCCTGGTCAGCCATCCCAGCTTTGACCCCAACAAATTCTCCGTGCGTATCGGACGAGAGCGATTGGAACAAGCTGGTCACCGATCCGGAGCACCCGCTGCTGGACAAAGCGATCCAGGCGCAGCTCGCGCCGGGATCGACCTTCAAGATCATCATGTCGCGTTGCCGGGCTACAGGAGAACGTCGCGCAAACTCTAAATGTAAATTGCCAGGGCGGCGCCAATTTCTACGGCCGATTTTTCGCGTGCGACGAACGGCATGGGCATGTCGATATTCACAACGCGCTTCCCCTGTCGTGCGACACCTACTACTACTACCTTGCGCAAAAACTTGGAATCGAGAAGATTGCCTACTGGGCGCACAAGGTGGGACTGGGCGCAAAGACCGGCATTGACCTGCCCGGCGAGCAGACCGGCACGGTGCCTTCGGAAGAGTGGAAGATGAGGAACTTCCATGAGAAATGGTATGCGGGCGAGACCATTTCCGTCGGCATCGGACAAGGCTCAGTGGCGGTAACGCCCATCCAATTGGCTCGTACGGTTGGCGGGATAGCCTCCGGCGGCGCATTCAAGCGGCCGCACGTGATCGATCCCGCGCAATTGCCGGCGGATTATCGCAAAGCGATGTACGACTCCTTTCCCGGCTCCGGCGATGCAGACGGTTCCCATCGATCCGGCGAACTGGGAGATCATCACCGACGGCATGGCGGCCGCCACCACCAACGGCACCGCGCGCGCGGCGCATCTCGACAACATCGATTTTGCCGGCAAGACCGGAACGGCGCAGGTGGTCAACCATAGCGCCGGTATGAAAAGTATCGCTAAAGATATTGCAGAACGGCCGAATTCGTGGTTCGTGGGAATAGCGCCGCAGAAGGAATCCGGATATTGTGGTCGTGGTTTTATGGCAGCATGGCGGCTGGGGAGCGGACTCGGCGCACATAGCCGCCCAGGTGATCGAAGCCTATGTGGACAAGCAGCGCCGCCTTGCCCACAACCTGCAGGAGGCAAAGGCTCCCGCGGCGGCTAAAACCTCTGCCAGCGTTGATGTGGGCGCCGTCTGGTCAGCCCCACAGCCGGTCGATGCTAAAAACGGGATTAAGCCGGGAGCCGAGACGGCGGCACCCATGCAGGGAGGCCACTTTACCTTGAAGATCCCGCGAAGATTCCTGCCTCAGCCGGCGGCCGGGATCAGGTAGCGGTCCTGCCGCGCTGAAAAGGAAAAGACTGAAATGCGAGATCTATCTCCTTTCGCGATTTCGACTGGTTGCTCCTGGGCCTCGTCCTGCTGCTCTCGATCATCAGCATCTTTGAGATCTATAGCGCCACCCTGCACACGAAATTTGTCGGCTTCCACACCAAACAGATGTTCTGGCTGCTTGGCGGTCTGGTCGCCATGTTCATTCTGTCGTTTGTCAACTACCACCGGCTCATCGACATAGTGCATTGGATATATGCATTTTGTCTGGTGTCGTTGGTGGCGGTTCTTCTGGTGGGTCAACGGGTTATGGGCGGCCGGCGCTGGATCAGGTTTCCCGGCGGCATACACTTCCAGCCCTCCGAATGGGTCAAGCTGGTGCTCATTGTCGCCATCGCCCGGTACTTCTCAAACCTTGCCGGGCAAGGATCTGACCTGGGGCGACATCGCGAAGGCCGGCCTGTTGGTCGGCGTCCCTATGCTGCTGGTTCTCAAACAGCCGGATCTGGGCACTTCGCTCACCTATATCCCGGTGTTGCTCATAGGCCTTTTTCTCGGAGGATCTCGCTGGAAGCAGGCGCTCATCCTCCTGGTAGGCGCCGCCGTTCTCATTGTCCCGGTCTGGTCCAAGGTTCTGAAGCCCTATCAGAAACAGAGGCTGACCAGCTTCGCTAACCCGGACACCGACCCGCGCGGCACCGGCTATCAGGTGAAGCAGTCGCTCATCGCCGTTGGCGATGGCGGGATGCTGGGCCGGGGCGCGACCAAAGGCACGCAGACCCAAGGAGACTTTCTGCCCATTCCGTACACGGATTTCATTTTCGCTGCGTTTTGCCGAGGAGCACGGCTTTGTGGGCGCGGTTTTTGTACTGCTGATATACTTTGCTATATTGATGCGTTTGATTCAAAACGCTCAAACAGCCGCGGACCTTCCTGGCACGTTCCTGATCATGGGCGTGGTCGCCGTGCTCATTTTTCAGATTGCCGTCAATGTCGGGATGGTGATCGGATTAATGCCGGTGACAGGAATCCCTTTACCGTTAATGAGTTATGGCGGTTCCTCGGTATTGTTTACGTTCTTGGCTCTGGGCATGGTGATGAATGTCCGCATGAACCGGTTCGTAAACTAGAGTGGAAGGCGAGTGGCAGATTCGTTTGCAAGGGCCGTCGGTGTACGGCCGTGCCCGCGAGCCAAGTGTTGTTTTAGAGAATTTAAGTAAAGCCGGCCAGGTGAATCACCGGGGCCGGACAGGATTTGGGAATGAGCGCGCAAAGACGGGTAACGACCCGGCCTGAAGCTCAGGGCTGAAGCGGTCACAAACTCTTTGCGCCCGGATAGCCGGGAAATCTCAGCCAGTCTAAATATTTCAGCCGATCCTTTCAGTGAGCCTCCGCCCGTTTTTAAATTCGGGGGTATGCAGCCTCTCTCATAGAAGGAATCTCGCCTGACCATGTTGAATTTAGACCGGGCTCTCTAGCTCCAGGCTGTCTCTTCGTCTGACCTGATCCTCTCCGTAATCCCGGGAGCGGATTGCTTCCGCTCCGATCCTCCGCGCCGGCCGTCCGCCAGGATAAATCCTGCCGGCAGGAGAGATACGCATGTCCAAGGAAATTTGCATTTCGAGCACGCCGCATGAAACGCGGCTTGCCATCATTGAAGACGAACAACTTACCGAGGTCTACTACGAGCGCGAGAACGAATACACGCTCGCCGGCTCAATTTACAAGGGCCGAGTTACTCGCGTACTTCCCGGAATGCAGTCGGCATTTGTCGACCTGGGACTGGAGCGCGACGCATTTTTGTATGTCACCGACTTCCTGGAGGAGCAGGAAGACTCGGCCGAGTTCGAGCGTGTGCCGGCGAAATGGCGGGCAGGAGCGTAGCCGGGAGCAGCCGGGCGCGGGCGCAGCCGGCGAAAGACTCATCCTCCGGCCGGGAGCCTCAGGGAAGCGCGTGCCGCGCAATCCGATGGCGCAGCGTCTGTCCAGGAGGGCAGCGCCGCCGCACCTTCAGAGCAATTTGAAGTCAGGGTACCCGCCGTTGGCGGGGCCGCCGGGGCCGCCGCAGCCGGGGAGGCCTGCGTCCGCCGGCCTGGCGCGGCCAGGGACAACAGCAAGACGAGCTGCCAAGGAGAGCCGTCGCGCGGCTCCCGAACCGGCGAGCCGCAAGCCGGCAAGAACCCTCATCGCCTGCCTCCTGACCCGAGCCCTCCTATCCCGTCTTTACCCGGGGAATCGCTCTCGAAGTATGGCGGCAGGCTCCGGCGCCCAGCAAGCCAAGAGAGTTCCCGGCCCGCGGAAGTTTCCCCCGTCCAGCCGCAGCACCACCTTCATTCCCGCAAAGCCGTCGACCCTGATTGAAACGCCGCTGCAATGGAATGGTTCCGGCCTTCTTGTCGGCGAATCCTTTCGCGCTATCGCGAAGGAGGGACCAATCCGCCAGCCCCGGTATCCGAGTCGAACACGGTCGATCCAGTGAACCGGTATCCAGACCAAGCGAGCCGGCGGATACGCGGCGAACCGAGGCTTTCCATGAGGAACGAAGCTGAATCCGCCCGATCGCGCCGTGGCAGCCGATCCGAGCCTTTAATCCGCCAGAGGTGCCTTCTTCCGGTCAAGCATCGCTCTCAGAAGAGGAACCAGCGCCGTCGAAGCGCCTCTTGATTTCGAGCCCGAAGAAGCTTCGGCAGCCTATCGTGTCGATCCATCCGCGCCAAGTGAATTCCGGGTGGCAGCTCCGCGCCCAGCGGTTGTTGAGGCTGAGCCGGTGGAGGAGGCGGAGCCATTTCCCGCGATAGCGGAGATCGAGCGCCACTTCCGCCAGGAACAGAAGAAGCGCAAGAAGAAGAGCAAGAAGAAGAGTCACCCGCGCCTACCGGGAGCGAGCCAGCAGACCGGCGCTGCCGCGGTAGAGAGTAGACGACGACTCCGAACAAGATTTCGACGATCCCGGCCAAGAGCTTTATGGCGCGGCGGCCTCCGGCTTGCTCGAAGAGGAAGAGGTTACGGAGGAAGAGGAGTACGACTTCACGCCTCTCTACTCCCATTCCGAGGATCACGATCTTGAAGATATGGAAGAGGAGACGCTTGAGCAGCAGGCGATGGCGGGCGCTGAGATTGACGACCTGGTGCGCGACACTCATATCGAGCAGAGGGTTGGCGCGGAGGCTTCCGGGCTAACCATCGATGAGGAAGAGACCGGCGATGAGTTCGCAGATGTAGAGCCGGAGACGGAGGAGTCTCCAGCGGTTTCCGCCGCGGGTCAGCCGGCCCGTCGCGATCGCCATGACCACCGCCGCGATGGCCGGGGCGGTCGTCACGACAACCGCCGCCGTCATAATGGCCGCCGGCAAACCGCTCAGACCAGCGAGCTGCCGATCATCAGCGAGCTCTTGAAGCAAGGGCAGGAGATCCTGGTCCAGATCGCCAAGGAGCCGATCGCCAAGAAGGGCGCCCGCATCACCAGCCACATCGCTCTTCCGGGACGCTTCCTGGTCTTCATGCCGACGGTGAATCACGTTGGCGTATCGCGCAAAATCTCTTCGGACGAAGAACGCCAGCGGCTCAAGCGGATTCTCAACAGCGAGAAAGGAACAGGTGGCGGAGGCTTCATCGTTCGCACCGCGGCCGACGGCGCCAGCGAAGACGATCTGCGCGCGGATATCCGCTTCCTGATCAGCCTGTGGACCGAGATCAAGCAGAGGGCCGACGCGGCCAAGGCTCCGGCGTTGATCTATCACGATCTGAACCTGGTCGAACGGATCCTGCGCGATCAGGTCAGCGACAATTTCTCTACCATCTGGGTCGACAACGAGGTTGAATACGAGCGCACCGTCCGCTTCCTCAATCGCTTTCAACCATCGCTTGTCCGGCGAGTCCGCCTCTATACCAAGGAAACGCCGCTGTTTGAGCAGTTCGGCATTCAGGAAGAGATTGGCAAGGCTCTCAAATCCAAGGTGTGGCTGAAGTCCGGCGGATCCATCGTAATCAACCAGACAGAAGCACTGGTTGCCATCGATATCAACACCGGCAAATATGTCGGCAAGACGGCTCGCCTGGAAGACACCATTCTCAAGACGAATCTCGACGCTATCCCCGAAATCGTTCGCCAGATTCGGCTGCGCGATCTGGGCGGAATCATTGTGATCGATTTTATCGATATGGATGAGCGCAAGAACCGCCACAAGGTGATGCAGGCCCTGGAGGAGGCGTTGAAGTCGGATCGCGCGCCATCCAAGGTCCTGCAGTTTAACGATTTTGGACTGGTGGCGATCACCCGCAAACGTGTGAAACAGTCGCTGGAGCGCACTCTGTGTGTGCAATGCGCGATTTGCTCCGGTACTGGCATGACCAAGAGCCCGACCACCGTCTGCAATGAAATCTATGTCGAGATGCGCAAGATGCAATTGAACCTTGAGCGCCAGGATGTGCTCCTGCGGGTACACCCGGAGGTGGTCAAGACTTTGAAGGCCAACAATGCGCACTGGCTCACGGAGCTTGAAGAGATGAGCGGCAAGACGGTCATTGTCAAGAGCGATCCGGCGCTTCACCCGGAGCAGTTCGATATCCACTAAAAGCCATTCAGCAAAGCCGATAAATGCTTGGAGAGCATCCTTCAGCGAGTCAAAAGCGTCTGTTAAGTGTTAGAGAACACAAAGGCCCTCAAAAGAGGGCCTCAAATTCCTTTTGCATGGGTGATCCAAGAATGCCTCGGAATTGTAATTTTCACGGCTCATTCGCCGCGCGGCTGGGAGTTTTTGCGGCCGCGCTGTCCGCATGTCTGATTGTCCCCCCTGCCTCGGCCCAGGAGTACAGCTCGAGTGCCCAGTACCACCAGCAGGTCGAGACTCTGATCCAGGACCAGGTTCCCAATCAGGGCGGCTATTCGCGGCAAGGATACAATGCCTATCACGATAACTCTGTGCTGAGCCATATTGCGATTGAAGCTGGCGGAGGCTTCAATAGGCCCCTCGGATATTCCAGATCGTTCGCCACGTGGGGCGGCAATGTCACGATTGGCGCCGGTTGGAGATTCAATAAGTGGTTCAGCACCCTAGCTGAATGGCAGTTGCTGGACAACAAGATACCCGGCGCTTATCTGGCGAATGTCGGCGTTCCCGGCGGCCACATTCATACTTGGGGCCTCACCCTTGAGCCCACCTTCAACTACCAGACCGACGGTGCACTAGGGGCATATGTGATTGGCGGAGGCGGGTTCTATCGCCGGGTCACGACCTTCACTGTCCCGGAACTGCAGGAAGTGTGCTACTACTTCTGCTATGAGGAAACGGTCAATGTGCCCGTCGCCCATTATTCCAGCAATCAAGGCGGCCTGAATATCGGAGCGGGCGTGACCTACAAGGCGTTTGGCCAGGACAACAACGGCAAGCTCTTCGCCGAAGTTCGCTATGTCTGGGTGAATTCTCCAAAGACTAATGTGTTTGGCACGCCGGATGGGACGGAATCTTTCCTTCCGGTAACCGTTGGGTTCCGCTGGTAGAGATGTTCTTGGTGTAGCGGAAGATCGATGTGGTAGTGAGTCAAGGGCTCCGGGCATAGCCGGAGCCCTTGACCGTCTTTGCCTTTCTTTCTGTCATTCCCGCAGGGAATCTGCTTTTTCTATCGCAGCGCTGTCACGATGCCGCACCGCCACCCCATGGCGAGAGACTCCGAGGAACCATCTGTTCCCGACACTCCAGAAACCGAGCATGCCCTAAAGACTAGAAGCAGATTCCCTTCGGGAATAACAGAAAGAAAGGCAGAGACAGAATGCCGTAGCAAATTAGACGCCGACGGGGAACGGCTTTGGAGAGGACTCTTCAGCGTTCGCTCCCATCCTGAATCGCTCAAAGCTACCCTGGAGCAAGGACAGGAAGCCGGTGTACCAATACCCGACCAGGAAGAGCACTAAGAAGGGAACGGTAATATAGTTTTCGTTGGCCATGGCGTACCAGATGGTCAGCGCGAAATAGCCCCCAATGAGCAGTTCGATCCAGGGGATCAGGCCCAGCCTCTTACGGTATTTGGCGGCCTGCGATCTCTGTCCGCGCTTTTCAACCCGATACTTGGGCGTCCGCTTGAAAGCGCTCTTGATGCCAAAGAGAGCCTCCATCACAGCTTTGGTGTTAGTCACCGTAAGCCCTATTCCAAGGGCCATTAGACACGGTATGTACAGCAAGACGCGATACCATTTGCCGGGGAATAACTCCCGCTGAGAGACCAGATAGAACGATGAGATGGAAAAGGTCGATGCCATGAACAGGGGAAAGTCGATCAGCAACATCTGAAACCATCCCTGGTAAAAGCGGATGATCATCGCCGGCATCAACAGCGTAGATAGCACGACCATCAGCGGGTAGCTGAGATTGGCCGTAAGGTGGTAGAAAGCCTCTCGCTTCACCCTGAATGGTGCGCTGCTCTTGAATAACTGGGGAAGGATCTTCTTGGATGTCTGGATGAGGCCCTTAGCCCAGCGGGCCTGCTGCGTCTTGAACGCGGTCATCTCGATGGGCAGCTCGGCCGGGCATTCCACGTGCTGCAGGTAACGGAATTTCCAGCCCTTCATCTGCGCGCGATAACTCAGGTCGGTGTCTTCGGTGAGAGTATCGTGCTGCCATCCGCCGGCATCGTCAATCGCGTTGCGGCGCCACATGCCGGCGGTTCCGTTGAAATTAAAGAAGACGCCCATGCGCGATCGTGCTCCATGTTCGAGCACAAAATGCCCGTCCAGAAGAATGGCTTCCACCTGGGTGAGAAAGCTGTAATCGCGATTGAGGTGCGTCCAACGGGTCTGTACCATCCCGATCGCCGGATCGGAGAGGTGGTGTACCACCCTGAGGAGCCAATCGGTTGGCGGCACAAAATCCGCGTCGAAGATGGCGATGAGCTCGCCGGTTGCCGTGCGCAGGCCCTCATCGAGAGCCCCGGCCTTGAAACCGTGGCGATCGGTTCGATGGATGTGAAGTATGTTGTGGCCCAGCGCCTGATATCTTCCGACAATCGCCTGAGCGGCCGCTTTGGTTTCGTCGGTCGAATCGTCCAGAACCTGTATCTGAAGTTTTTCCCGGGGATATTCAAGGCTGCAGCAAGCATGGATCAGCCGGTCGACCACGAACTGCTCATTGAAGATGGGCAACTGCACGGTGATGCTGGGAAGCTCCGCGAAGTACGACGCGGGTTCTTTGACGGCGTTCTTACGATATTTGTAGTACTGGTACACCAGTTGATACCGGTGCATGCCATAAAAGGCGAGAATCACCATCACCGCGAAGTAGGGAATCAGTAGAGCCGTATCGAAGGGATTCCAGCGGTAGAGACCTTGAAAGGTGTGATCGGCATAGTGGGTTCTGAAATAGTGCTGCAATCCGTGCTGCGACGCGAAGAAATACATGGCCGCGTCCCATACAAATGTGGGCCGAGCCGCGAAAATGCAGCCGGTAAGTCTGTCCGCAATCATTGCCAGCAGGAGGGCGTCTCCGCGGAAAGCGTCTTTGTTATTGGTCCATTGTACGGGATCTCCAACTAGCTGTACTGCCGGCTCTTAGAGGAAGCGGGTATCCGTTCGGGTTCTCGGACGTGGGTTGCCATAAATTTGTCATCTCGACCGGAGCGCAGCGGAGTGGATCTGTATTTCCCGAAAAGATGACCACAGATCCTGGGTGTGCCCCAGGTCCCGACTCTGGGACCTGGGATCCGACAAATCGCGAAAAAAGACCCAGGTTAGCTTCGCGCGAACCTGGGGCACCCGGCTACGATCCACATACAAGGTGCGCGGTTACACGTAAACCGCAGATCTCTCCACTTCGCTGCGCTCCGGTCGAGATGACAAATTAGGTGTCCAGCTTGACTTACCCCTTTTTCTTCGCTTGAGCGGGTTCCGGGCCCCATAAGCACTCGTCCAAAAATCATTTTGAGGTTGGAAACGCGTAAACAATATTTCTATTGACATCTTCTTTGGCGATACCGTAAATTTTTGCACGTGGTCGGACCAGATGGTTGCAGATGGTTTAGGAGCGGCCAAAGGAGCAGTGTGCATTCTTTTAGGAGGCTGTATGAAATCAGTCGAATTTATCGGGAAGAGAGCCGGATGCAGCAGAGGTAGGACAATCATTCTCCGATTCGTCCTCGAGTCAACCCTTTGCCTAGGATGGGCCGTCATGCCGGCTCCGGCGCAAACCGCCGGTGAAGGCACGATCCAAGGTCTTGTAACCGACGTCAGCGGCGCCACAATCCAAGGCGCGAGAGTCACCGCCACCAATATCGGCACAAACGTGTCGACGCAACGCACGTCCTCCTCAGCGGGTTACTACGCCATTGCTCCTCTGCCTCCCGGAACCTATTCCATCGCGGTCGAGGCTTCCGGATTCAAGACTTTGAAGCAGGAGAACCTGGTCGTGAATGCCCTGGGGGTACTGAGCTTCAACGCCGTATTGAGCCTGGGGGAGACCTCCCAGACGGTAGTCGTAACAGCCGCGCCTCCGGTGCTTCATACCGCCGACGCCACGCTGGGCCTGACCATGCAAAACGAGACCTACTCCAATCTGCCGATACAGATGAATAACGCGCAGCGGGATCCCACGGCGTTTGGGACTCTAGCGCCCGGCACGCAGACAGGAACCCGCCTTCCGGTCGTGGGCGGCACAGGGAATTACCTCGGCCAGCTTTATCTGGAGGGACTCCCGGCTGAAACGATCAGCCAGCAGGGCGACAACCGGCTGGTTTCGCAAGCCGTGGACCTGGACGCAGTCGATCAGTTCCAGGTGGTGACCAGCACGCCTCCGGCGGAATATCAGGGCGCCGGCGCGATGAACTTCACCATGAAGTCAGGCACGCTCCAATATCACGGACAGGTGTCGGAATTCGTTCGCAATACGATCTTCGATGCATGGGCGTTCAACGCCAAGGCCGCGACGACCACGAACGCGGCCGGACAGAAGGTTCCGGCTCCGAAGCCCGTTGAGCACCAGAACGAGCTGTCCTTATCCGTCGGCGGCAAAGTTCCACTTACAAAGGACAAGCTCTTTTTCTTTGTCGCCTATGACAGGTTCCATTCTCGCAGGGGGGCCAGCTACAACCTCTACACTATCCCCACCCAATTGATGAGGTCCGGGGACTTTACCGAACTGGGCAGCACGCCGATCCTCTACGATCCGCTCACCACCAAGTGCGTCGGCAGCGTCTGCACGCGGCAGCCATTCCAGGGAATGAAGAATGGCGTGCCGACTTACAACGTGATCCCGGCCAGCCGTCTTTCGCCCATCGCGCAAAAAATGCAGTCGTTTCTTCCGGCTCCTTCCAACAGCAACTTAATCAACAACTATCTCGGCGGTCAGCCTAGCGGCTTCGACAACCATGTCATCAATTACCGGGTGGACTACGATCTGAGCGCGAAACAGCGGCTCTCCACCTTCGGCGCGGTCGGAACGGTGAATTATCTTAATAACTATGGCTCCGGCACGACTACGAGTGGCGGAGTTTCATATTTATACGGCTTTCTGCCGCCGCCTTACGTAGGCGGCGACCTGGCGAATATCTATCCCAAGGTATTCGGCGTCGAAGACACGTATACGATCAACTCGAGGATGGTGAATCAGCTTAAGTACGGCTTCACGCGGTTCTACCAGAACATTCACAACGCCACCCAGGGGGTCGCGGCGTGGGAGGCGTCCACGATGGGCATCACCAACCTGCCTCCAGGACAGGCTGCAGAAGAGTTTCCCGGCGCGGGTTTTGCAACCACCCCCGCTTTCGGCAGCGTACAGACCGCATGGACGCAGAACAGCAACGCGGCCTCCACGCAGCTAACCACACCGAATAACTATACGATCGTCGACAACCTGCAGTGGCTCAAGGGCAGGCATTCCCTAACCTTCGGCATTACTGTGCAGTGGCAGCAGATCAACAACGCCAACCCGGCCACTTACACCGGCGTTCTCAGTCTTCCTTATAACGGATTCTCCACGGCTAATTTCGTGGGCAGCGCCCTGTCTACACGCCACAACCGGCTATTCTTATGCCAGCTACCTGTTGGGCGCGGTAGGAGGCACACCCTCGATCGGGCTGCAGCCTGTCAGTGAAGTGGGCGGACGGTACCGTCCGATCTCGCCGTATGTTGAAGACAGCTTCAAGGTTTCATCGAAGCTGACTCTGGATCTTGGCCTGCGCTGGGATTACCTGCCGCCCTATCACGAAGTCAAGGACCGCTGGACCTTCCTGAATCCGAACCTCACCAATGGGGCCACGGGAACGCCGGGCGAGCTGCAGTTCGCGGGCAACTACGGCGGCGCGGGCGTGAGCTGCGGGTGCAGAACACCGGTCCAGACCTACTGGAAGAACTGGGGTCCGCGAGTCGGGCTGGCGTTTTCGCCCGACCAGCAGACCGTGTTCCGCGTGGGCTTTGGGTCGGTCTATTCCGTGGCGGGCGGCGTGGGCGGACGCGGCGGCGCCTACAACGGCACCGGACAGACCGGCTTCAACGTCACCGCTACCGGACCCGCCGAGGTTACAACCGGCGCGGCCGCTGGACCATCCTTCTACCTGAACGGCGATAACTCCTCGCTCTTCGGACCAGGTTATCCGTATCCCTCCGCTCCGGCTCCCGGTCCAGCCTCTCAGATCTTGAATACCGGATACTATCTGAACAGCGCGGGCAAGTTTGTGACCGCGAGCGGCGTGTCCTATGCGGACCCATATGTCTCCGGGCGCGCGCCGGAGTTCAACTTCTACAACGCGGGCATCGAGCGGGCGATGACCAAGGACATGACGCTGGCGGTCTACTATGTGGGCAATCAGAGCCATTTCCTGGCCCCAAGCAGCGCGACTGCACGTGGATACTGGTCGAATCAGTTGAACCCCGCTTACCTCGCCGGCCTGGGCGCAGTCACCGACAGCACGGGCAAGACGCCGATTCTCATTGCGCCGGCGACTCCGGCTAACGTGGCCAAGGCGCAGGCGGCGATGCCCGGCATCTCGATTCCAGCGTTTTACCAGAGCGCCGCATTGATAAACTCGACGGCGACGATCGCTCAGGGACTGGTGGCATTTCCACAGTACAGCGGAGTCACCGACACCTGGGGCTCGAACGTGGGCAACTTCAGCTATAGCTCGCTGCAGATCACGCTGTTGCAGCGTCTCAGCAGGGGCCTCACCTTCAATGTGAACTACACCTACTCCAAGAACATCGGAGACGACGGCACCTTCCGCAGCGGTTTCGACATTCCGGCGGCCGCCATCTCCGGCGGCGGTCAGAGCTGGCGTCAGGACCGGATCGATCGCTCCTGGACGACGATCTCGGCGCCGCAGGCATTACACGCCTTCGGTGTTTACCAACTGCCTTTCGGCAAGGGACATATCGGCAACAACTCGTTCCTAGCGCGGACACTGGCCGGCGGATGGCAGTTGTCGGGCATCTATAGTTATTACTCCGGAACGCCGATGGCGGTTACCTGGAACGGCTGCAATGCAAACAACGATCCCGGCCAGGGCCAGTGTATGCCGGACGTCAATCGCGCGTACACGCGCAATACCGCCCGCATCAACGGAAGCTATGGAACCAGTCCTCAGGGGACGACCTCAGCCAATCTCGGCACCGTTAAATATGTCGATTCAACCGCATTTAACGAGCCGGTCAAAATTGGCGCTCTCTATCTCATCGGAAATGCGCCCCGGACCAGGGCGTTCAACCTCAACAACCCCGGCACGCAGGATCTCGATGCCTCGCTGCGCCGCAGTTTCCCTCTTCCGCGAGAGATGTCGCTGGTGATCGAGGCGGATTGCCTCAATGTCTGGAACAAGGTGACTTTCGGGAATCCCAACGCAACCTGGTCTGCCGGGTCGTCCTCGTTCGGGACCGTCACGGGACTTGCAACCAATACTTTCCCGCGTGATTGGCAGTTCGCCGGACATTTCAACTTCTAAACCTGGATTCCGAGGTTGAGCCGTTCATGGGTATGAAAATCAGTGAAGGAGCGACCCCCTGGCGGTGCAGTTCTCTCGACAATCCGAGTGCCCCAGGTCCGGATTTTCGGACCTGGGTTTTCCAGACGCATCGTTTTTAAGGGAGAGATTTGTCGTCTCGTCTGTCTGTCCGTCTTTGTTTTTCTTTCTGTCATTCCCGAAGGGAATCTGCTTTTCCTATCGCGGCGCTGTTACGATGCCACTCCGTGAATACCACTTCGCGAGAGACGGGAAGCAGATTCCCTGCGGGAATGACAGAAAGAAAAACAAGAAAGGCGGAAGCGGAAAGAAAGGCAAAGAAGTGCAGAAGCAGATTTCCTTCGGATAGGTGAGTCTACTTGTCATTGGGAGTGGGCGTGGGATTGGCCGGTGAGAATTGCGCGGCCAGCTCAGGAGTGGAGTCGATATCGGAGCCTTGAACATCCGTGGCCTTCCCGGCCTCGACTGCGAAGACATAGCTGGGGCCGAACATGTTGCTGGTGAAGATGACCAGCTTCTTGTCCGGGGAGAAGCGCACGTTGGGTTCCAGGCGATAGTTGTGGTGGGCCATGTTGACCAGATGTTCGGAGCCGAAGACGCCGGGCTGCCAGAAATCGGGCTGGTTGATTCCCGTAACCTTGAGCATCCGTGGATGGAAGAGCTCGATCCACTCGCCATCGGGCGCCTTGGCCACCTGGCCGGGGTCGCCGCCGTCCCCGGTGAAGAGGTCCGCATCCAGAGTGACGTTGAAGTGGATGGACCACTCGTTTCGCTGCATGTGGTAAGCGATGCGTTCGTGGGTTTCGACGTTGTAGCCGGCGAGAAAGAAATCCTCGCCCTTGGGAAACTGCCAGTCATACCAGATGGTCTTACCCTGCAAGCCCCAGAACTCGTGTCCGGCGATCTCCATCGCCATGGTGCGCTTGTGGATCAGCGTGTTTTGGCTGCCATCGGTGCGAATGGTCCAAATGCGATCAACCTTTTGCCAGGGACCCTCATGGCAATACATCAGCAGAGCCGGGTCGGTGGGCGAGAAGAGCATGTGACCGATCCAGTCGGTGGAGTGAAGCAGGGCAGTGACTTTGCCGCTTTCAAGATTGACGGTGTAGAGAACGACCGGGATGTGCGCTGCAAGGCGGCGTTCCATCATTGCCCCTTTGCCCTCGGGCTGAACAAGATTGCCGGCTTGCGGGCGCGCTCCGGAAGCGGATGAGGATGGGGACGGCGCCGGGCGATTCTGTCCATACTCCCGCGCCGCATCGGCCGGATTTTCGTCGTAGGTACCCACGCCAAGCGTTTCGTCGGCATTGATGCTGGCGATGCTTGCGCTCGGGGGCAGCGTCACCAGCTTCTTGACCGTCCCGGTGTACATATCCGCTTTGTAGAGGCAGTTGGATTGGCTACCGGAGTCGTAGCGAGTGAAGAAGACGCTGTTAGTCTTTCGCCCCACGACCACAGCATGGACGCCATTACGGAAATAGCCTCTGTTTACAGGAGGGGCAGCATCCCGCGGCGGATTCGGGACCAGCAGCCTGGTCTTACGCGTTGCCAGATCGAGCACGTGAATCCCGTCCGGGGCAGCGTAGGCCATCAGCTTGCCGTCCGGCGAGTAGGCATTCACGTTGAAATAAAAGCCTGAAGAGCCGGCCTCCGGAGTAAGGCGTATTACCCTGTGTCCGGTGTCTTTGTCTACCCAGGAGGTTGGCGGCTCCGCTGCTTGAGCCAGAGGAAGCGCGATCATGGAGGGAATGACGATACTCAGGATAAAAGGGAAAAGACGGGCCATTGAGACATGCTCCTCCTAGCATCCGGACTCCCATCAGAAATTCGGACAATAGCTGACCAGCAGAAAATGTTTCCATCTGGGGAGAAGGGTTGTCAATAAGAAAACAGTTTCGTGGCGGGATTCCATCCGCTCTCTCGAAAATCATCCTGGGAGTCCCCCCGAGGATCAGTTTCTAGCCGCTACCATGACAAAGTTAGGTGTAATTGCCAACCAAGCTTTCCTCAACCCGATTTTCATCCCCTTGGGTGAGCCGCGGGCCCACGAACGCTCCGGTAAGAAAGCCGCGAACCGGAGAATCCCACGTCCCGATTCCGGGACCTGGGATTCCACAGATCTCGATGGACGGCATTAGTTCAGAAAGCAGGTAGTGTAAAGGGTGTCGCGCTGTGCCGGCCTGAATCCTGCGTCGCGGATCACCTGGCGCAACTGCTCCTCGTTGGTGCCAGTCTCCTCCAGCAACACTGAACCGGCATCGTTGCCGCCAAAACGGAACGCGAGCTGCAGCACTTTCAAGCCTTGCGCAGCCCAATTGGACTGCACATTCTCAATGTTGTCCAGATAGAGCCGCGAGATGGCCAGCACTTTCAGATATTCGACCGCCGTAGCTTCGTCCCATGCTTCAACCTTGGCGTTCTTCGCCCGATAGCTCCAGGGAAAGAAAGCGGTAAATCCTCCGGTGGCTTCCTGCAACCGCCGGACCTCTTCGAGATAGTCGATGCGTTGATCGAATGTCTCGCCGGCGCCAAACATCATCGCGGCGGTGGTTCGTATGTTCAGCTGGTGGGCGGCCTGGTGGACGCGCACCCAATTTTCCATGGAGCACAGCGGCCGTTGCCAATGACCAGGCGCACTATGGTCGAGGATATTCGGGTCGATGAGAATCGCTCCGTCGCCGGCAATCGAGTCCAAGCCGGCATCGCGTAACCTGGCGAGCGTATCCCGCAATGACAGCTCGCTCGATTGGGCCATGGATAAAATCTCGGGAGCTGAAAAGCAATCCAGGCAGATCTGCGGAAATCTGCGCTTAACACCGCTGAGCAGTCCTTCGAACCATTCGATCTTGCGGCCGGAATGCGTGCCACCCTGCATCAGCACTCCGGTTCCTCCCATCTCCACCGTCTCTGCTACCTGAGCGTAGATTGTCTCGATATCCGCGAGGTAGGGCTCGGAGGAGATCTTGCCCGAGAGGGGACGATAAAACGCGCAAGAGGCGGAAGATTCCTCGCCAAAATCTGTAAAGCGAATATTGCGATCGAGCAGATAGGTGACAACGCCTTCGGGATGCAGCCGGCAGCGATACGCATCAGCTTCCATGCCCAGGCCGATCAAGTCGTCGGATCGAAAGTAGTCGAGAGCCTGGAGTTTGGTTATCGACATGCTCTTGATTCTACGAGGAAATGCGGCTGACAATCCAGCGATGAAGACTTAGAATGTTGCCTAGTTCTCAGGGCTTCGTAGGCCGGGGCTACAGGGCGCAATAACCGCAAACTTCCTGGGATTATCATCGGCAATTCATCTGTTTTTCTGCAATACCCAGGATGCATACGCATCTCAAGTTCTTACGCATGACGGATCAATCTTTCATTTGAGCATTTTCAATCGATGCAGAAATCTTGTTGGAGCAAAGAAGGGTACTTTATGTCCAATTCGAAATATGCTGGCTGCTCTTCGCTTTTCCGTCGATTCACTGCGCTAGCCTTAGGGCTTGCCGCTTGCTCTCTGGTGTTCGCGCTTCCGGCGAGTGCGCAGGGTAAGTCCGCGCCGGCTCCGGATGTCATCGTCTTCACTAATGGCGATAAGCTTACCGGCAAATTGTTGCATGAGGTCGGTGGGACCGTCACTTTCCATAGCGACATTGCCGGCGACATCAACGTGACCTGGGACAAGATCAAATCCCTGCAAACATCGCAGAATTTTGCCGTCATTCGGCAGGGACAAGAGGTTTCCCGCAAGACCCCGGAGAGCGAGGTGCCCAAGGGGAAGGTTGCCGTTCAGGATCAACAGGTTCAGGTGAACGGAGCCCCCGCCATGCCGGCCAAGAATGCCCAATATCTTATCGATGAAGATACGTATACCAAAGAAATACGCGGGAATCCGAGCTGGCGCCGCGATTGGGTTGGATCGGTAACCGCGGGAGCGGCATTGATCGAGGCTACGCAGAACAGCCGCTCCTTCACCGGGTCGGCGAACGCGGTGAGAACCATACCCAACGTGACCTGGCTCGATCCTCGCGACCGCACCACGCTCGATTTCAACGCAGCCTATGGATCGGTCTCGCAACCCAGCGGCACGACAACTATAACGACGAAGACGAACATCATCCACGGCGATGCGGAGCATGACTGGTATATTACTCGGCGGTTTTATTTCCTGGTGGATTCATCGTGGGATCACAATTATTCCCAGGGGTTGAATTTGCAGCAAATCTACGGTGCGGGAGCCGGATACACGCTCATCAAGACTCCAAAAGAGGAGCTTGATCTTAAGGCCGACGTTCACTATGAGAGACAGCACTTCGGCTTCACGCCGGGCATTTTCCCGCCTGTCGTCACGCCTGACAAGAATCTGGTCGGGGCCGATATTGGAGACACTTACCTTCTGAAACTGCCGCATGGGCTGCTGTTCAATCAGGGACTGGTGGTCACCCCTGCCTTCAACCAAACCAAGGCCTTCTCTGCCACCTTCACCGCGGGTTTGGTATTTCCCGTCTACAAGCGCATCGCCTTCACGGTGGGAACAGTGGATGACTATCTGAATGACCCCGCGGTCGGAAGCAAGAAGAACTCTTTCCAGTTCACCGGCGGCTTAACCTACACTTTCTAGCAGAAGAGTTTTAGTGGAACCCCTGTGCTTTAGCAGGGGGAGCTGGACTCAACTGTTGCCGTCTCCCACCCTTGCTACCCACCCCAGCAAGCTTCGCTTGCCGGGGACCCCGGTTACGCAAGGATGGGGCACCCTAAAGCTGTTTCAAATATGGATCCAAGACCATCACCAATCGAGGGTGCCCCATCCTTCGCACGGCGCTGTTTCGTGCGAAGGGTGGGAGACCACAAATGTATGCGCCCCTGATTTTCATCCCCTTGGGTGGGCCGCAGGCCCATGAACACTCTCTCCAGGATGTTGAGGATTTCAGCGTGACGCAAGGACTTCAATCGCGCTTTGCGGGCCTCGTCCCTTCCTCTTCTTCACCAGCCGCTTTTGCCCTGTTTTGAGCCAGTAAGGGCATATCCAGTGGAGGCCTCGGCATGCGAGATCGCGACTATCGGTACCCAGCGTTCAAGCTTGTGATGCCCGGTCGCGTGGAACATGTAAGCGACAACGAGGTTCAATCCCACCCCTCCGCCGTATCGGTAAACAGCTCCCCATCCGTAACCATAGGACTCAAAATGTTTTTCAAAAGGGTCGAGGGTTCGACCGCGCGCCTCTAGAGAGCCAGTACAAGGTGGCTTGGCGCACTGAGTCATCCCACCTCCGTTGTCATGGGACTGGATAGCAAGCAGGGCTAGCGTCTCGGATACCACGTTAGTACCCTGTAACCTAAGATTGGTCTGATCAAAGAAACTGTGAGGTATCGGCGTTTTGTCGTCTCCCTGCAACCAGTACGCTCCAGAATGCTCTTGGGCTATGGCAGCCAAAGGCAAGGCGGTCAAAAACATAAACATGCAACTTCGCAGTCTCATGAGGGAGTTTCTTCTCGACCGTCGTTCACGTCGAGGTACTTGGTTTGCACCGTTGCGATCTGTGAGTTCGCGTGGTATTTTGCGTCCGCAAAACCGGACCAAGCGCGATACGATTGCTGCGTCTGTGCGATTCCCAAGGCTGTACAAAGAACTCCAAAGATTACTGTTCGGATTTGCCGGTTTCATTTTTTCTGCCTCTTCAAGTCTGGCCGCAGACTAGCAGCCCTGGGACTAGCGCCTACAACTTTCTGGTCATACCTCATGTCGAAATGGTCATACACTTTAGGCATACCTTCGCGTTGCGCTCTTGTTGCGCCCATTCGAGCAGCCTGCGGTCTCCGCCGGAATTTCCTTTTTGCCTCCCGACAGTTCCTAACGTTAATTACCTCCGCGAGGACTCCAGCGCCCTGTAACAGGCACAGTCTGCACGGCTAACGGAGCCACGAAAAGGGCGGCGTAGAAAGCCAAGTAGGGATACTTCCGGCGCAGCCACTTGTGTGCCCGCGCCGGTTCCGAATGAGCTTATTGGAGGTGAAAAACCAGCTTCCGGAAGAACTGCTGCCGGTATAAGATCCGGGTCTTGTCGCGCGGCACCGGGAATATCGGCATTTGCGTTGCCTGGCAGAGAAGGAACACCTGCTGGCGCTCCGAGAGGGGGGTGATCTGGCCCGACGTCAGCTTCCCGCGTTTCGATCAGGCCGAAGTTGCGCACGAAAGTCTAGCGCGGCCGCTGAAGCCGGGCTGACCGTCGAGGCACGCGTCTACTCCAGCGTGTCGAGTTAGGGATGGAGATGTTCGCATCGCGGAATACGAGCGCAGTCAATTAACGTTACAGTCGCTCGCAGCACATCCCCTAGCTAGCGTAAGCGGCTCAAAACTCGATCGGCCTTACAGGCTGGGGAAAAACTCTGTAGAAGGGTTTGGTGGAAGCCCCCTGCTTCAGCAGGGGGAAGCTGGACTTCAGTCCAGCGGAAAGCGATTGATCGTAAGATGAGCTTTAAGGCAGTTTAGGAAATACTGTGGTCTTTTCCGATTTGCTCGAGACCGTCGCTCCCTGCTGGTCGCGTCGGCTTGGCGATAGTGGCTTCGGTCTACACCATTTCCTAAACTGCTGTAGCCCTGGATTTACCGATGCCAGCGCTAAAGCGCGTCATGATGAGAGTCGAAATTCCCGGAGCGCTGAAGCGCTCCTACCCCTGCGGGAATGCGGGGGCCTCCACCAAAACGCTCCGCACCAGCTTTTTTCCGCAGCCTGTTTAGTCCTGAGATTTCCCAGAGGGCCAGCGCTAACGCGCATAATTGAGTGCCGAATTTTCCCGAAGCGCTGAAGCGCCTACCCCCGCGTGAATGCGGGGGCTTCCACCAAAGAGTATCTCTATCCGCTACTGGGTCTGCGTATCGAAGGTGAGCGGCTGCTTGAGCAGCGTAAGCACGTTGGGCGGGAGCGGCTTATCGGCGTTCGCCAGCAATAGCGAAACCTGCCACATCTGGGTCTCATTCAATATCTTGCGGAACGCTGGCATTCCGCTAAGACGGATGCCGTTGGCTACCTTCCAGTATGTTTCTCCTGGAGGATCGTCGCTTACGCCCACCACGCCGTTACGATGCGGCTGCCAGAGTTGCGGTGCGCTTGGGAACATGCTCTTGGCGAATCCGGAGGGAAGTCCATAGAGTCCATGGCAGGCTGCGCACTGCTCGCGATAAATGTGGACGCCGGTCTCCAGATTGGTTTCGCTCGCCTCCAATGGGACGGTTTTCGGCATCTCGCTGTCGATGCGCCGGTGCAGCGGCCGGCTCACGATCGAGGCTTCGAAGGGAAACGGCGCGTCGCCGGTTGCAACCGGCGGCTGGCCGAAGTCAAGATACATCCAAATACCGGCGGGCACAGCGATCAAGCCAATTACCAGACCCAACAGGAGAAGCTTCATCTGTCAAACCTCATCGGAATGCTGAGAATATTGCGTACTCGCCGCTCTACCGGCGGCAAGTTTCTGAAGCCCAGTGCGAAAGGCTGCAGGGTTGGTCGTTTCAGAGTGTGTCCAGGCTATTGAATCACATTGTCAGCGATGTTTCTCCAGGAAAGCAGGGCCGCAGCGAGGATGCAAGTGCTTTAATACTAAGGAGGACATAATTTTTTTTTCGCCCCAGGGCGAGACGTAGCAGTGGAGGCTTTCAGGTTCATGCATTTTAGCCAGCGTTTCGGATGTCTCGTGCATCCGCTCGTCCTTTTTGTCTTTTTCGCGGCGCCAGGATTGTTTGCGCAGAGTTCCACCGGCACTCCACCACCCGCCCAACCGCAGAGCCAACAACAGCCCGAAAACCCGCAGCAGAATCAGGTGCGAATGGCGCAGGAGGCACAAGCGCGAATACGGGCGCGCAGGCAGCAACTGGTCAATCGGGTGGTGCAGGATACCTACAGCCACAAATTCGAGGTTTACGGCGGAGGAGGATATCTTCGCTTCCGGCCGGGCAAATATCTCCAGCAGATCAATGAGGGAGGCTGGAACGGCGGCATGACGGATTATTTCCGGCCTCGTCTGGGGGTAACCGTGGATTTTCGCGGCTATTACGGCACCGCCTTCGTTGGAATCAATTCTTTTAATATCTTTAAGCCGAGTGTCAGCGAATACAGCTTCATGGCCGGTCCGCAGTACCGGATCGTGAGCCGCATCCACTGGGCCATCAGCGCGCAAGGGCTCATCGGCGCGACCAAAGGCATCTTCAACGCCACCAGCGGCCAATTGCCGGGCACGCTCGTCGGACTGTGGCCAAATGGCACAAACCTGGCCTTCGACGCGGGCGTTCCCATTGACTACAACCTTGGGCCGGCGCTCGCTGTTCGCATCAACCCCAACTACTTATTCACGACCTACGACAGCTTCGTCCAGACCAAGGGCCTGGGGTTTACCACCGGCATCGTTTACCGGTTTGGGCGCCGGTAGGGTTGTTTGGCGACGCTCCGGCCTTGATAGGGAAAGCAGATTTGCTTTGGGAATGACAGGAAGAAAGGCAAAGGCAGAAGCAGATTCCCTTCGGGGGGGACAGAAAGAAAAGCAAAGACGGACAAGCAGGCTCGAGTACATCTAACCGTGCTTGCCTCTTCTTCTCTTTGTGTCATTCCCGAAGGGAATCTGCTTTTGCAACGTCTTTAAGCGTTCACTCGCTTGTCGCGCTGCTTTGCCGCTTCCAACGGATACTGCGGCTCGGTCATATTGACCGGGTCTAGAATCTCGGCAATCTCCTCTTCTGTGAGAAGTTTTTTTGCTCGCGCAATAGCAATGATGGACTCTCCGGTGGCTACCGATTGCTTTACAATCTCCGCGGCCTTGGCATAGCCGATGTATGGATTGAGCGCGGTGGCCAGCGAGACCGTGCTTTGCGCATAAGACTGGCAGCGATCCGCGTTGGCGGTAATTCCCACCACGCAGCGATCGTTGAACTGGCGCAGCATATTTCCCAGGATGGCGATACTCTGGAGAACGCTGTACGCCATTGTGGGCATCATCACGTTGAGTTCCAGTTGGCCTGCTTGTACGGCATACGCTACGGCGGTATCGTTGCCAATCACTTGAAAGCTGACCATGGCGGCCAGTTCCGGTATAACCGGGTTGATTTTCCCGGGCATGATGGAAGAACCTGGCTGTAAGCTTGGCAAGGAAATCTCCGCCAAGCCGGTGTTCGGTCCGGAAGAAAGCAATCGAAGGTCGTTTGAAATCCGGATGATTTCCAGGGCCAATCCGCGCAACGCGGCGCTGACCTCCGCCATGCAGGCGGTCGATTGCATGGCCCAGCGCATGTCGCCGGCGGGGATTAGCTGCTGTCCGGAGATGCGGGCCAGATTGGCTACCGCCTTCGCGCGATAGTCCGGGTGAGTATTGATGCCTGTTCCCACCGCGCTGCCCCCAAGGCCCAGTTCACGCAGCGAATCGGCGGCCAGCATAATGAACTTCTTGCTCTTTTCAATGGCCACTCCATAAGCGGTGAATTCCTGGCCGAGGCGGATTGGAACCGCATCCTGCATGTGCGTCCGTCCCGACTTCATGATGTCGTGGAACTCACGCCCTTTGGCGGCAAAGGTTGAAGCCAGTTCGTCCAGCACCGGGTAAAGATCGTCCAAGGCGAGCAGCACTCCCAGGCGCATGGCTGTGGGGAAAACGTCATTGGTCGATTGCCCGTAGTTCACATGATCGTTCGGGTGGACGTAGGCATACTCGCCCAATTTGCCGCCCAAAATCTCATTGGCCCGGTTGGCGATCACTTCGTTGGTGTTCATGTGAAGGCTAACGCCGGCGCCCGCCTGAAATACGTCGACCAAGAACTCCGGATTCCACTTGCCGTCGATAACTTCCTGGGCAGCTTGAATGATGGCGTTGGCGCGCCTTTCTTCGACCAGCTCGAGCTCCTTGTTCGCCTCCGCCGCAGCGCGCTTTACCATGCCCAAGGCGCGAATGAGGTGCGAATTGGCTCGCATGCCGGAAATGGGATAGTTCTCCACTGCCCGAGCGGTTTGAGCGCCATAGTAGGCGCGGGCCGGAACTTCTACGTCACCCAGCGAATCCTTTTCCTTCCGTGAATCGGACATACGCTCCTCTGTTTGAAGACATTCGCAACTCTTGAGTATATAGCGTGGTGGAGACGTCCGGCCCGGCGCCCGCTGGGTGCACAAGCGAAAGAGAGGCTCTATGCTAGAAGCTATGGAAGCGGCCGCCTTTATAGCAAATGAGTCCTTTGATGTCCTGGTAGTGGGTGCAGGCCCCACCGGCCTGGCATGCGCCATCGAGGTCCAGAGAGCCGGCTTCACCGTGGTGTGCGTGGACAAGGGCTGCCTTTGCAACTCTCTCTTCCACTACCCCTCGAATATGACCTTTTTCACCACCCCGGAACTGCTGGAGATCGGAGACATGCCTTTCTCCAGTCCCAACCAGAAGCCGAACCGGAACGAAGCCCTGGAGTATTACCGCAAGGTCACTGAGCATTATCGGCTGACCCTCCGCCAATACCAGACGGTGGAGAGCATTACCGGCGAGGATGGGAATTTTGCGATTGCCACCTTGGACAGTCTGGGCCGCCGCCGCCGGTATGCGGCGCGCAAAGTGATTCTTGCCACCGGCTACTATGACCTGCCGAATTACCTTGACCTGCCGGGGGAGCAGTTGGCCAAGGTTCTGCATTATTACCACGATCCCCATCCGTACTACGACCAGGACGTGCTTGTGATCGGCGGAAAGAACTCGGCGGCGATCGCGGCTCTCGATCTCTGGCGCCATGGCGCTCACGTCACTCTGGTGCACCGGGGCGCAGCCATGCACCACCACGTCAAGTATTGGATCCTTCCCGACATCAACAACCGCATCAAGAACGGCGAGGTAAAGGCCTATTTCTCCAGTAGCGTCACGGAGATTGGCGAAGATTCAGTTGAATTGCAAACGCCGGAGGGGCCGGTATGCCTCAAGAACGACTACGTGTTTGCTTTGACCGGATACCATCCCGACTTCGATTTCCTGGCCTCCCTGGGAGTGCGGCTGGAGGGTAAGGATCGCCTGCCGGCGTGCGATGCGCAATGTCTGGAGAGCAATGTGCCGGGACTGTATCTGGCCGGCGTGATTGTGGCCGGAATGAGGACCAACGAGATATTCATCGAGAACGGCCGCTTCCATGGACGGCAGATCGCGCAGGATCTTGAGCGGAAGCTGGCGGGGCAGCCGGCCGAGATCAGCCGCTGAAGAGTAAGAGAGCGCCAGTGAAAGACCCCTGCGAAGGACCCAGGTTACGCTTTGCGAACCTGGAGCACCCGGTTTAGCGGCGATTCATGCCGAACTTGACGCCCGGGCCTGATCTCTGACCCCTGACAGGGAAATGCTTTAAACTGGTCAGCATGCCCTGCCGTTCGTTCAGAACGGGTGAGAAATCCGTAATGTCGCGGACGTCAAAAGAAGATGGCATTCGATAGGTATTGGTAGTCTTTAGGAAGGAAACCTCTTCTGCCTTATGAGTTGGCTCAAACCTCGTTCGATCCGAGGGCAGCTCATCTTTGGTCTCATTCTCCTCGAAGGCCTTCTGGTGTTGGTCTTTGCGACGCTACTTGTGCGCGAACAGGCCTCTGAGATTCACGAGCGCGCTCGCCTCCGCCTGGAATCAGAGGTAAATCTTCTGGCTCTGCAGACCCAGGAGTCCCTGGGGCAGGGCGAGAGTGTTTATCTGCAGCCGATTGTCCGCGCTATGCTGAGCTCGCCCAACATCCATGCAGCGATTGTTACCAGCCCGGATGGCCGAATCATCGCCAGCAGCGATTCTTCCATGGACGGCAAGGACGCGCTGACCCGTTTTGAGAAGAAGCATCTCGTACCTTTCGCGCGCGGCGCCATCTTCCGGGCGCCCGGTGGTGCTCGCGAATCGGTGGTTCCGGTTTACGTCCATGGTCAACTTACCGCTTACGCCTGGGTCTATGAAGATGCGACCTCCGAGAGGCAGCAGATCTATTCGCTGGTTCGCATCACTGCCATTTTTGCCATCCTGGGAGCCATTGGCACCGCGATCATCGCCAGCTTCCTTGCCCGTTCAATTACCCGGCCCCTCAATAGCCTTTTAGTCGCCACCCGCAAACTCATTCGCGACCCGGAAACCAAGGAAGGATTTCCTCTCGAGGTCACCTCCGCCAACGAGGCCGCGGACCTCACGCGCGCCTTCAATCTGATGGTGACATCGATGGAGGAGCAAAGAGGGGGACTCAATGACACGCTTGCGCTTCTCGATTCGATGCTGGAGAACGCACCAATCGGCTTTGCCTTTTTCGATCGGAGATTTCGTTATGTGCGTGTCAACCAGTTTTTGGCCGACATGAATCAAACGCCTATCAGCCGGCACCTGGGCCGCACCATCGCCGAGCTGCTGCCGAGCCCGGCCGCCACGCTGTTGCAGGATTGTGTACACAATGTTTTTGAGACCGGGCAGCCGGTGCGCGACTTTGAGCTGAATTCAAGGCTGCCCGCGGATTCGGGCGAAGGGCGTAGCTGGCTCATTAATGTCTATCCCGTCAAGACGTCGTCGCAGACGGTGCGCTGGGTGGGAGCGATCATTGTCGAGACAACGCAACGGAAGCAATCCGAGGATACTCTGCGCAAGACCGAAAAGCTTGCCGCGGCCGGGCGGCTTGCCGCTTCGATCGCGCATGAGATCAACAATCCGCTCGAAGCAATCACGAATCTTCTCTATCTGCTGAGCCGCGAACCTTCGCTGGACGATCGGGCGCTGGCCTATGCCAACTCCGCTCAATATGAGATTTCGCGCGTGTCGGAGATGACTCAGCAGACCCTCCGCTTCTATAGGCAATCGACCTTCCCGGGAATGGCGAATGTTGCTGAGTTGCTGGATTCAGTACTCACGCTCTTTCAGGGGCGAGTTCACTCACTGCGCATCGATGTCCGGCGCCGCTATGGCCGTGACCTCGAACTTTACTGCTTTTCCGGCGAGTTGCGCCAGCTCTTTGCCAATCTCATAGCCAACTCGCTTGATGCCATGGGCGAGGGCGGCCGTCTCTGCCTGAGAGCTCGCCACTCTCGTTCCTGGATCGACGCTTCACAGGGAATCAGGATTTTTATAGCCGACAATGGGTGTGGAATGAGCGGGGCCACCCGCAAGCGAATCTTCGAACCGTTCTTCACTACGAAAGAGGCCACCGGCACCGGCCTCGGTCTCTGGGTCAGCGACGGAATCATTCAAAAACACCATGGGACGGTGCGCGTCTCCAGCCGGTCCTGTGATGCGCCGGCGCGGAACGGAAGATCTTCCGGCACGGTTTTCATGATTTTTCTTCCCGAAAACGGAGTCGGCCCGCCGCAGCCGCATTCCCAAGTGGCTGTAGCGCAGAGCGCGTAGCTTCTGCCTTTCTTTCTGCATTCCCTTCGGGAATGACAAACTAGAAAAGCAATAGCGAATACACAAGGCCGGAGCACTTAACGGCGCATTGCGCGGAGTTGACAGCTCGTGGGGCGGGCGCTGCTAGACGATCTCGATCGGGTCACGTGCAGCCGGTTGATTCTTAAATAGCGCACCCGCAAACCGCCCACTACGTCGGGCATGGACTGGGGCGTCTTGCGCATATCCGCCAAAACAAGCAACGCCGCTTCCGCCGGGTTGTCATAACTCTGGGTTACGCCTACGCCGAAGAATGCAGGATCGCTCATCAACTTGGGAGCGTACTGCTGCTCGACTTGAGCCGCAGTACGCAACACTCCGGCCGGCAGATGAATGCCTTGCAGCCGATCGGCTGGGATAGCCGTGGCCACGCCATTGTCGTCCGTGGGGATCACCACTGTCCGCAAACCGCCGATGATCTTAGGAACGGCGATAGACGATTTGTTCTTGTTCACATAAACCAGAACGGCCGGTTCCTCCGGCGCATCGAGGCTTCTCCCCGTGCCGGCGCCAATAATGCCATTGCCCGGCCGAACAAGCGTAGCAACTGCCGAATCGGCCGCCGATTCCGCCTCCGCCAATTGTGCCGGACTAAGGGCGGGAGAGACACCGGACCCGGCATTCTGATCGTAGTTGGAGCATGTGATCGGATGCGGGCCGCCACCGACAACCTGAAACTGCTGTCCCTGCGCCTGGCTCATCTGACCGAGCTCGTTCAGCACATCTTGAATAGGATTGGCAACGCTGAACCCGTGATTGTTGTTGTCGCCCCCGCTGGCGAAGAGCAGGCCGACCGGTTGGGCATTGCTTGCGTCCAGCACCAGTGCGCCCGAGTCGCCGCTGTCGGCGAAGGCCATTCCGGGAATGCCGATCTGGTCTTTGTACGTCTTGGTGTAGGACGGCTTAGTCTCGGCGCAATCGTAGTAGTAATCCACCTGCACGCTCAAATTGATGCTATTGACCGTGCCGCAGGTAAGGCCTGTAGTTCGTCCGCTCTTGGCTATGCGCAGGTTATCGAGTTGGCTTGAGGTGAGCGCCTCGCCCGATCCTCCGGCGGGAGAAGCCGGACTCAACCGCCCATTGAGCGGGGCTCCAAGGTCGAGAATCGCTCCGCTCGGATCGACTGCCGGAGTAGCCGCCGCCAGCGCCGCATCGACGTTGGTCCGAGGGTCATCGAGAGGAACAACATAGCGCAGGGAGCCCACCGTTCGTCCGGCCTGCGGGTTGCAATTGAGGTCAATCAGCGCCGGTTGGATGATCGTGTCTCCGGAACGCGCTTGATCCGATTCCGCCAGAACATGGTTGTTGCTCAGGATGTAGAGGTTGTTTTTCCGGTCCTGAACCAGCGCCCCTAAAGTTCCTCCGCAGCAGTCATTCACATATTGATCGCCCCGGCCATCCTGGGACGAATCATAGTCGTTCACGTTGCCTCCGGATGACCCCATCTCTACATAATCGGTTTGCGCCGCCTGGTTTTCCAGGGGTGAGTTGTTGAAATTCGCTCTATTCAGCAGCACGTGCAAGGAGGCGTTTGAGCGTGGATTGCCGGGAGACGATGCCATGACATAGATGGAGGCAGCGTTGGCCGAAGCGGAGAGGGGAGCGGTATAGATAGCTGAGCAAGTGGTGTAGGCCTGGGAGGAGTGTTGGCACTCGACCGCATCGATGCTCCCATATTGAGCGCCCAATGGAATGGTCGAGCCGGCTCCCCCGTTTGCGGCCGCCGCCAGCGACCAGTGCACCGCGCCTGAATTCACCTCAGCGATTTCACCTGTAATGCGAATCGATCCGCCCGGCGCCAAGTTGGCGTTTTGCGGCGTAAGAGACTGCACGAATCCCGGTGTAACGGTGAGCACATAGGTTGCCGAGTCTATGGGATCGTTCTCGGATGACGCTTTGACTTCGACATTGACGGCATCGCGCGAGAGCAGCGGCGGGGGCGTGTATAAGCCATTCCGGTTGATAGATCCCTGGCCGATCGAAGAATCGTTCTGGCCATCGACAATGGACCAGGTCACACCTGCGGCCGCTCCGGAAGCAAACGTGGCCGCGAGCTGATCGGTAGTGTTTGTGTCGGTAGTTGCCCGCGCCGCACGGACCACCAGGCCGCCGCTGTTGATGTGCGCAGTCGAACCCATGCCTCCGCATCCTGCCAAGAGCAAAGCGACAGGCAGCAGCGGGAGGAACGATGGTACATGAGCGCGGACTGTTCGTGGTTTCGGCATTGAATGGTGGCGCAGGCCGTTCAGCGGAGTTGGGAAGCTCCGCCCTGAGCTGCCACCCCGAATCAAGCATACTTCAGCCAAGCCAAGGGTTCATGAAGGATGATTGAACGGAAAACAGGCGGGTGGGAAGGATTCTGTCGCGCTCTCGAAAATCACTTTAACCGCGGAACTTGTATCTGCATGATAACCGGGCGCCCCAGGTTCGCGAAGCTAACCTGGGTTCTTTTTCGGGATCTGTGGAACCCCAGGTCCCAGAATCGGGACCTGGGGCACCCAAATCTGCGCCCGCCGGAAAGCGGGCCAAACAAGATCAGGCGGCTGCGTTGGATTTGCCGGCGGCCCCCAGAATGGCCGGGTGTGTCGCCGCGGGGACTACGGAGAGAACACCGGCTTGAGCGGTCTTCATCCGGCGAACTTCCCGCGCGCTGAGCGGAGTCATGCGCTCCCGCGAGTAGTAGATCTTGCTTCCGCAGTCGAGACATACCTTGTATGTCTCTTGCTCCAGCGTGAACGGCCGCGTCTGCCGGCCGTGCCGGCATCCGAACATCAGATCGTAGAGAAACCCCAGCAGAGAGTGTATCCAATCCATGACGAACAGCGCTCCTTCCGCGGACAGTTGCATCCGGCCAAACCGCCTTCTGCTCACACTTATAGATGCATTGTGCCTCAAAATGTCTCTTTTGTCGTAGGGAAAATACATCTTTGGTACTGAGAGGTAACCTGCTAGTTTTGAAAGGGTTACCCCCTTTTTGGGTTAGCCCCGCAGTTTCAGCCAGATAGATGGAGCGGTTCCCGGAGGTAATCTTTTCACGCAACAACCTGGATTACGATTTTGCCGAAATGGTCAGCGGCTTCCATTGTCTGGAGGGCCTGCCTGGCCTGGTCGAATGGGAAAATTCTGTCCACTACAGGTTGTAGATTGTTGGCTGTGATGGCGCGATTCATCTTTTCGAAGTGCGCGCGCGAGCCGACGTATATCCCTTTCACTTGCACCTGCCGGTGAAGAATCGCCGTGATCTGCAAAGGCTGGTCCGATTGGCTGAGCACGCCGATCTGAGCCACCACGCCACCCATGCGCACAGCCTTGAGCGATTGATTGAGTGTGCCTGCTCCGCCCACTTCAACAATCAAATCGGCGCCGCGATTGCCGGTCTGCTCCAGCACCCATTGTGACCAGCCGGGAGTGCGCTTGTAGTTCAAGCCGGCATTCAAGCCCAGCGCCTTGGCCCTCTCCAGCTTCTCGTCACTGCTGGAGATGCCCACCACGCTCGCTCCCAACAGCCGGGCAAATTGCAATGCGAAGATGGAGACCCCTCCCGTGCCCTGGATGGCGACCGTGTCCCCGGGCCTGACTTCCGCTGCGTGAACCACCGCGTTCCATGCGGTGACGCCCGCGCAAGGCAGAGTCGCAGTTTGCAGATAGGAGAGATTCTCCGGCGCCGGGACTACGCCTTGCTCCTGGAGCACTACATATTCCGCCAGAGTGCCGTCGATATCGCCGCCCAGCGCGCCGCGAATGCGCTCTGCGGTAGGGCTGCCCTCCAGCCAGTTCTGCATGAAGATTCCAGCCACCCGCTGGCCTACGTTGAGGCTCGTTACTCCCTCTCCCAGCTCCTCTACTTCGCCCGCGCCATCTGAGCAGGGAATGGCAGGCAAGCGCTTTTTAGGGTTGTACTGGCCCTTCACCATGAGCAGGTCGCGATAGTTCAACGAGACCGCGTGCACCTTCACCAGGACCTGGCCTGGTCCGGGTTTCGGTTTGGGACGCTCCTTCATCTCCAGGCCGTCGAGCCCGAAGGAGGATATTTGCCAAACTTTCATAGAGGCTTTCTTGGCCGCCGATGGATTTAAACCTATACGCGATGGAACTGACGTACCATGGAAGTATGGCACGAGGTTGGGAAAGCAAGTCTGTGGAAGAGCAGCAGTCTCTGGAAGACGTCAGTCATGGGATGAAGTCTGCGGCTCAAAGGTTGAATAACGCGGAGATGGCGAAGCGTGCACGGCAGAAGCAGGAACTGGGGCTTCAGCGGGAACGCATTCTCTCCGAGCGAACATCGAGTCCGGTTCGCAGGGCGGCGTTGGAAGCGGCCCTGGCGGATATCGAGTCCCGGCTCGCGACAATGGTTTAGAGCGGTTCTCCTTCTGATGTATTCTCGCCCAGAGCGCACAGGGTCTCCATTTCTTAAGGAAATGGAGACTTGAGTTGGTTGGCCTTCGGTACACACCTGAAGGACAACCGCTCGAGTCGACTTGCCGCGTGTTAGCCGCATTTCTCACCAAAGTTGAGAAAACGGGTGGCCCAGGTTCGCGAAGCTAACCTGGGTTTTTCATATACTCCAGATACGCTGGAGACTGAAAGCGATAGCGGCAGGAGTGCGGCCTGCACTTAGCTCTGTCGAAAATCATCCCGGAAGGTTTGCTCTGGCAATGGTTGTAGTCTCCCACCCTTGCTACGCAAGGATGGGGCACCCTAGATCTGCTTGAAGTATGGATCCAAAATCGCCACCAATCGAGGGTTTCCCATATCTGGCGCGCTCTTTGCGCCAGATGTGGGAAACCGCAGATCTCTCCACTCCGCTGCGCTCCGGTCGAGATGACAAAGTTGATGTAATCGCGATCCTAGGCTCAATACTGTTCACTTAAGAAGGAAAGTGTTACCCTGCGCAAAGAGGACGCAGGAGGAGCGATGGCGCGTACGGTTGCCGAACTTCCCTCAGGGACGCGGATCACCGATTACATCAGCTTGGGAGTGATAACCAAAACTTTTCCGTTGAAGACGATTCGATCGATCTTGACAGCAGCGGGTAAGACGAGCAAGCGGCAGCGCGACTTGCCAGCGCAATTGGTGGTGTACTACGTAATCGCTCTAGCGTTGTACATGCAGTCGTCCTATCGGGAAGTATTGCGCAGCATATTGGAGGGCGCGCAATGGTTGCTCGATCCGTCGGCCAAAGTAAAGGTGGCGGGCAAGTCGGGCATCTCGCAAGCACGTGCACGGCTGGGATGGGAGCCACTGCGACAACTGCATGACGCAGTAGTGAGGCCGATTGCAGTCCAGGCCAGCAAAGGCGCGTGGTACCGGGGCTGGCGTCTGGTCAGTTTAGATGGCAGTACGCTGGAGGTGGCAGACGAGGCGGGCAATGTTGCTGCCTTCGGCCGGCCACCAAGCAGTCGCGGCCACAGCGCCTTTCCGCAGATCCGCTTTGTAGCTTTCGTTGAGAACGGTACGCACGTGTTGTTCGGCAGTCAGATGGCCGACTACAGAACAGGCGAAACTACGCTGGCCCAGGGCGTCCTGGCAAACCTAAAAGAAGGCATGCTCTGCCTAGCCGACCGGCAGTTTTTTGGCTTTAAGCTGTGGACCCAGGCTGTAGGGACCGGAGCTGATCTGCTTTGGCGCATCAGGAAGAACATGCGTTTGGCCTGTGAAGAACGTCTGCCGGATGGTTCTTATTACAGTCACATTTATCCCTCGGGGCGAGACTGGCAGCGTAAGACCAATGGGGTCGCTGTGCGGGTCATCGACTACCACTTGGAAGGAGTCGCCAATACTGAACCCATCTACCGCCTGCTTACCAGCATTTTGGATTACCAGAGGGCTCCCGCCGCAGAACTGGCTGCGCTCTATCATGAGCGCTGGGAAATCGAAACCTCCTTGGACGAACTGAAGACCCATCTGCGTGGTTCTAAGATCGTGCTCCGCAGCAAGACGCCGGATCTGGTACGGCAGGAGTTCTATGGGCTTCTCATGGCTCACTTCGCGGTACGCAACCTTATGCATGAAGCGGCCTTAAAGGCGGAGGAAGACCCCGACCGGCTTTCCTTCCTCCATGCCGTGCGCGTGGTCCGCCGCAAGATTTCCGCCTACAACTCTATTCCCCCCTCGGCGCAGAAAAGCCCTTCATAACAGAGCCATTGACGAAATTCTCCAGGAACGCGTCGTCTCCAGCCGCCATAGACGGAACCCTCGTGGTGTAAAACGCAAAATGAGCAGCTTCCCCCTGCGCCCCAGAAACTATACGCCCATCCCCCTCGGCTTCCGCCAACCCATGATCGCATCTCCTTAAGTGAACAGTATTGATCCTAGGCTTGCTTAATCCATTTTCATCCTGGCAGGCCCATGAACGCTCCTGCCAGTTGCTATTGGCGGCTACGCGCATCTGCTCGTCGCGCTATGACTCACATTGGATCGCGGCATGGAAAGAAACAGCCCCAGGTTAGCTTCGCGAACCTGGGGCACCCGGCAGTGATTTTGTAATTAGGTGGAAGCTACGTTTGCATGGTGACAAGCTGATGCGCGATGGCGAACAGCGCCAGCTCCAGGCGAGTCGAGACACCGGTTTTGTCGAATATGTTGGACAGGTGGCGCTTCACCGTTTCCTCGCTGATGGAGAATTGTTTGGCGACGTCCCGGTTGCTGCAGCCCTCCACGATGCAACCCACCACTTCCAATTCGCGCGGCGTCAGCCCGTAGGTCTTGCGCTCAGGCACGGCTGCCTGCTGCATCAGATCGTGCAGTGCGCCTACCAGGTTGACCACCCGCTTGCCGCCGATCCAGTAATCGCCCGAAGAGACGGCGCGGATGGCGGTTGAGAGATGGTCAGCCAAAGCATCCTTGAGCACAATGCCGCGAGCCCCAATCTGCAGGGCTTCGATGATCTGTTGGGTGGTGATGGTGCTGGTCAACAGGAGAATCTTCACCGTCGGCGAACCGCTCATGATGGCCCGCATCGCCTCCAGCCCGGGAAGGCGGGGCATCTGCAGGTCGAGCAAGAGAATGTCGGGTAAGAGCTCCAGAGTTTCGGTGATGGCCTCATCGCCGTCGGATGCCTCGCCGATGACCTCCAGCGACTGATCCACCTGGAGCATGTTGCGCACGCCAACGCGCACGACGGGATGGTCATCCGCAATAACTATCCGGATCTGTTGCAAACGATCGTTGCTCTTAGCTGTCGGTGTCGTCATTTGGATTGATCTAATTTTCCTGCCAGAAGCATACCCTCTAGCTGATCACAAGCGTTGAGTAAATCATCCAGGAGGGGCAAAGCGTCCTCTTTCTTGCAACTCCCCAGTTCCAATGCCGAAGCCAGCCGGGCGATGCGGGCCGCGCCTACCATCAGGGCTGCCCCTTTAATTTGGTGGGCGCCCCGGCTCACCTCCGTCATCTCACCAGTTTGGGCCAATCTTCGAAGCGCGATCGCCCGGTCGCGCGAGTCGGTGAGGCATGCGGTATAGAGCTGGTTGAGCGATTCCGCCGACATTGCTTGCCGCAGCTTGCTTAGGACCGCTTGGTTAACGCCTTCGCGCTCGCCGTAGGCTGCTACAGTTCGCCCCTCCGTTCGCTTCGCGCGATCGACCACTAATCGCCGCGTTCCAGCGCCCGTTTCAGCCCCGGCCGGGATTGCGGAGCGGCGGTCAGCTCGAAGCTCCGACCGCTGATGTTTTCGGAATCCGAGGGCTTGGCGTCAGTTCCTCAAGTTCGAGAGGCTTGAGCAGAAAGCCATCGAAGCCTTGCAATTGACGGTCGTCCAATGTCGTCGCGCTCATCCCCAGCAGCAGCGGCTTGGGGCCGCCCATGGCGCGAACTCTCCGCGCCAGTTCGTGGCCGGAGATGCCCGGCATCTGCAAATCCACCAGAAGCACATCCGGGGAGGCCGCGGAATCGCGAGCGGCTAAAAGATCGAGCGCGGACTCGCCATCGATGGCCTGCAGCACTTCATGCCCATCGAAGCCGAGCATGAGGGCCAGGATCTCCAGGCTGATGGCGTCGTCATCCACCAGAAGAACCCTGTGTTGCTCGGCTGCGCTGGATCGAGGTGTCTTGGAGAGCGTATCCTGCAAAACCAGACCTGTCCTTGCGAAATACTCCGCCTACGGCATCCTATGACATTCCGCGCAAAAAGGCACCAGTTCTATCTACAACCTTCGTCACCAAAGTTTTTGTGCCCGTGTTGGTGGCTGGTGGCTGAAGCTGCCCTGCTCTGAAAACTAGGCTGGGCGCCCCGTTTCTGGAGCGCCTTTTGCGCCGGATAGGGGAAACCGCAGATCTCTCCGCTACGCTTCGCTTCGGTCGAGATGACAAAACCAGGTGGAGCATCGCGGATCGACAGAAGCGTACTGAAAATATTAGGCTTAGCTCAGGAGCGGATGGCCGGCTCGATCTGGTCCAGCCAGTCCGGCGGTTTGAGTATCTCGCGCGGCTTAGACCCGTCGGAAGGACCGACAATGCCGTCGCGCTCCATCATGTCGATAAGGTGGGCCGCACGCCCGTAGCCAATGCGTAACCGTCGTTGCAGCAGGGAAGTAGAGGCTTTTCCAAACTCCAGCACGAGGCGCAGCGCATCCTCGAAGAGCTCGTCGTTGGCGTCGCCATCCTCCGGGTCCAGATCCAGCTCGCGTCCTTTGTCATCCTTGGGAGACTCCAGGAAGCCTTCCACATATTCCGCTTGGCCTTGGCTCTTCCAAAATTCAACCACTGCGGCAATCTCCTTTTCCGTCACAAAGGGAGCGTGCAGACGTTGCAGCCGCGAAGTGCCCGGGGGCAGATAAAGCATGTCTCCACGGCCGAGCAATGCCTCGGCGCCGTTGGAATCGACAATGGTGCGCGAATCCACTTTAGTGGCCAGGCGGAAGGAAATGCGGGTGGGGACGTTGGCCTTGATCAAACCGGTGATGACGTCGACCGAAGGCCGCTGGGTTGCCAGCACCAGATGGATTCCAACCGCGCGCGCCATCTGGGCCAAGCGTGTAATCGCCTCCTCTACGTTGGCTTTGTCCAGCATCATCAGGTCGGCCAATTCGTCGATGATGATGATGATGTTGGGAAGCGGCTGATCCGCTTGCGGATCGTCAAAGAGGCTGGGCGTGCCGCTCTCAAAGAGCTTGTTGTACTGGTCGATATTGCGCACGCTGCGCGAAGCCAGCAGCTTGAGCCGCCGCTCCATCTCCCGCACCGCATTGCGCAGGGCATTGGCGGCTAGCTTCGGCTCAGTAATGATCGGAGTAAAGAGATGTGGAATCCCCTCGTACATTCCAAGTTCCACCCGCTTGGGATCCACCATGATCAGGCGCACCTGGGCCGGCGTGGCCTTGTAAAGCACGGACATGATCATTGCATTGATGGCCACGGATTTGCCGCTGCCCGTGGAGCCGGCGATCAAGACGTGGGGCATGGTCGCGAGGTCTGCGGTTACGATGCGCCCATTGATGTCCTTGCCCATTGCCAGCGTGAGCTTGGATTTAGTCTGGGAAAAGTTTTCCGACTCGATTACTTCCCGCAGCCAGATGGTCTCCCTCTGATGATTGGGAACCTGAATGCCCACCGTGCTTTTTCCCGCCATGCGCTCAATCAAGATACTTTCCGCGCGCATCGCCAGGCAGAGGTCTTCGGCCAGGCCGGTGACCCGGCTATACTTCACGCCGGCTTCCGGCCGGAACTCAAAGGTGGTGACTACGGGACCGGGATTGATCTGCACTACCTGCCCGCGCACGTCGAATTCGGCGCACTTTTCCACCAGCACCTTGGCTTCATCGCGCAGTTCGTCTTCCCGGACAACCTGTGACTCGTCGCTCCTGTGCAGCAGCGTGCTGGGAGGCAATTTAAAGCCGCTCATCGACTTCGGGGCAACCGTAACCTGCCGCGACTCTACTTCGGCGCGCTCGCCTACCATGATTTGCCGTGGGGAATCGCGTCTCGACGTGGGAACCGGGAGTGGCGCTGAAACCGGCGGCTGAACGTACTCCGCAAGCGGCTCGACCTCCAAAGGCTCCGGCTCCGGCTCAGGATCGGGAATGCTGGTCCGCGGCATCTGATCCCAAAACCTAGATGCCGCCGCCTCGGATGGTTGCACCCGGGATACAGGAGCAGATGCGGTTACGTCTACGAAGCCGCCGCGGCGGAAGGCCGGCACCTCCTCTTCTTGATCGCTGCCGGTGGCCGGCCGCTTGCCCTTCTTTTCAGCTGCCTTTCGCGCCTTGGCCTCCTGCTTTTGGCTCTGCGCTTGCTGCTTTGCGATCGTTCTCTCCGCTTTGGCCCGCGCACGTGTTGCACGCCAGTTCCTCACCCGGTCCCGCAACGCATAGAGGAATGCCAGACGAACCGCCAACCACTCCTGCGCGGTATTGAAGCTGAAGGTGGTCGAAAGATAAAGAGAAACAGCCACCATGCTCAGAACGATGATGGTCGCCCCGGGCAGATTCAAGTATTCAACCAGTGTGTCTACCACTATCCGTCCGGTGAGACCTTCGATGGGCAGGGCGTGCATCCAGCGGAGATTCCCGGGAAATAAACCGAAGAAAGCGGGGAGGAAGATTATGTTGAGCAGCATGCCCAAAGCCTTTGCCGCAGGCGAGCCGGCCGGCCGCGAGCGCATCCATGTCCATCCCAAGGCGCCCAGCAATAGAGGCAGAAAGAAAGCCGCCACCCCCTGGATCTGCAGCAACAGATCGCTGACATTGGCCCCGGCGAGGCCTATCCAATTTTGCGCATGAGTCCCGGAGCTGACTACGGTATCGAACGACGGATCGCTGGAGCGGTAGGAAACCAGGGAGAGGAAGAGGAGGCACGCGGCGACAAGCAGAACCAGGCCGATTACTTCATTCAATCGGCGGTTGCGCGTCGGAGTCATCACCAATTTGAGTGGCTTCATCGGGGCAAACTGCGGTGCATGCCGCAGGAGATCAGATCACGAGCGGCCGGCCGGTTTAGACGCCAGAGCAATTTCATTATCCCAGAGATGTCCGGGAGCGAAAGAAAATCGGCGCCCCCGAATACCCTGAGGAATCGACTCCGTGACTCCCAGCCATCCGGGTAGGATCCCGGCTTATTTCAGAAGACCCAGGTTAGCGTCGCGAACCTGGGGAAATAATCTTCTGTTACACCTTATTATATCAATCAGTTGGGATGATGACATGAGGTTATACTTTAGGGGTCTATAAGTCAATAACTTAAGGTTGTGCATTAGGTTTTGCGGCGTCTTGCGACCGCGGTGTCGGCATGGGACTGCTCACCTGAAGGCGCCACACACCGTTGCGTTTGGTGAAGACATGCAAGAGATTTTCGCTGTAGGAAGCGCCGTTCGCGGGCAGGGTGTAGACCTTGGTATAGGTGACGCAAGCGGTGTCCCCAAAGACATGCTCCCGCATGTTCGTCGCGGTTATGCTGTAGCGCTCCCGAGTGCGGCTATAGTTGGCCAGGTTGTTCAGAACCCTGGCCTTGTCCAGGGTGGTGCCATCGCTGCGAATGCCCAGATAGTCGTCGGCCAGGATGGTTCCGGCGAGCTTCGCGCTGCCTTCCATCTCGGCTCGCATATAGTTCGACTCGATCTCGCGTAAGGCCTCGATATCCTGGGCTGCCGCATTCGGTTGAGGAGCGGCTGCCTGCGGCAACGGGGCAGAGCCGTAGTATTGGGCTACGGCAAGGGCTGAGCACGACGTTCCGGCGACCAGGGAACTCAAGAGAAGGATGGTTCCGGTAGACCATGCAACTCGCATGTCCGCGCTCCTGCGGAGATCCCGGCTACTTGGGAAGGCGGTTACTTCTCAACCTCAACCCCACGCCAGAAGGCGATATGATTCTTAATGTTGCGAGCGGCCGGTTTGGGATCTGGATAGTACCAGGCAGCGTCCTGATTTTCCTGTCCATCTACCAGAAGGCTGTAGTACCTGGCCTGCCCTTTCCAGGGACAGGTGGAGATAGTTGAGCTGGGCCGGAAATATTCCCGGCGGATAGAGGTATCGGGAAAGTAAATATTCCCCTCGACTGTTTCATAAGTGTCGCTTTCGGCGATCACTTTGCCGTTCCATGTTGCCTTTGCCATAAATGCGGTTTCAACTCTCGTTTTCTTCCGACAACCTTAGCAGATTAGAGCCTCGGATTGCACATTCCCGGGAAGGGCGGGGAACCGGCCGTTCACTGTTTTAAAGCTGGCGGGCGGCGCGCTTCCTGCTTTCGAATCATGCGTTGCAGACGCTGCTGCGCTTCGCCGAAGCGATTCGCCAGTTCTTCGGTGCGGATGAGAAAGCCCGGCGATTCGGCTCGAACTTCCTTAAGAAAAGGGTAAAACTTCGCCAGAATGAAGAGACCCTCGGTATTGCAGGCGATGAACAGGTCCGCATCCAGGGCTCCATGCAGCACAAAGGCGGCGGCCATCTCCCAGTAGCTCGTCACCTGGCGAAGGTAGGCGTTCTCGTCGGTTTCCGGGGCGCTGCAGCACCGACAGGATCTCCTGCGCGCAGATGACGGCCAGAATTCATCTGTTACCCATCTTCGGGCGTTGCGCATGCGCTCTTCCGTCCGCAGCTCGTACAGCTTGAGGATCAGTTGAGCGTCTCCATTCGTGGCCAGCATAGTATCCATTCGATTTTCCATCGTCACCCTACGGGCAGAGCCTCTGCTTTGGTCTGATAACGCATAGCCTCAATTGATTCCGGTTGAGGATCGGCTATTTTCTTGATGAAGGTGCAAGCAACCGCGGCTTCGGGCTCGGCTTCGCCTTTGCCCCGCCGTTTCTTCTTGACCGGCTCTTCCTCGGCGGAAGTCTTGCGGTTGTTGGGGCAAACCAGATACACCCCCGACTTGAGCGTCTTCTCGATCAGGTATGGGCTGCCGCACTCCGGGCATTTCTCGGGAACCGGCTTCCAGTTGGAAGTGAAGTCGCACTTAGGATAATTGGTGCAGCCGTAAAAAATATTTCCCCGGCGCGCCTTCCGCTCGGCGATGTCTCCGTCTCCGCATATCGGGCACTTCATGCCTTCGATGATGTTTTGCTTGATGTACTTGCACTTGGGATAGCCGCTGCAGGAGACGAACTCCCCATATGGACCGTTGCGCAGCACCAGTGGCTCGCCGCATTTCGGGACACTTCTCGTCCAGCGGCACCGGCGGCTTCTGCTGCTGCTTCTGGTTCAGCCTTCTGGTCGTCTTGCAGGGCGGGTCCTCGTTGTATCCGGGGCAGGCCATGAACATGCCGAAGCGCCCGCGCTTGAGGACCATCACCCGGCCGCAGTTTTCGCAGTACTCCTCCGCCTGCTCCGCCTCCTGCGCATCCGGCGTTTTCAGCTCCGGTTTGGCGGCGAAGTTTTCCTTGGTGAAGGTGCAGCTATTCGGGTCTTTCTTGTCGTAGGTGCTGCAGGCGAAGAAGGAGCCGAACTTACCCCACTTGAACACCAGCGGGGAGCCGCACAAGTCGCACTATCTCACCGGTCGGCTTCTCCATCCGCTTGATGTTTTCCATGTGCTTCTCGGCATGCTTGAGTTCCTTCTTGAAATGCCCGTAGAAGCCGCCCAACAGCGTTGTCCAGCGCTCCTTGCCGTCCTCGATGTCGTCCAGCTCTTCTTCCAGCCGGGCGGTGTATTGGGGATCAAAGATATAGGGGAAGTTAGCTACCAGTAAATCGGTGACCACCAGGCCGATTTCCGTGGGCACAAACCTCGCTCCCCTGCCTCCGCCTACCTTGGTCACATACTCACGCTCTTGAATGGTGTTGATGATGGTTGCATAAGTCGAAGGACGGCCTATGCCCCGCTCTTCCAGCTCGCGCACCAGAGAGGCTTCGTTGAAGCGCGGCCGGGGTTCGGTCGCGTGCTGCTCCGGCAGCAGAGCCTTGAGGTCGAGAGCCTGCCCGTTTTCAAGAGCGGGCAACTGATTCTTAAGCTCGTCATCCTCCTCGTCTCGCTTTTCCTTGGCTTCTTCGTAGACCTTGAGAAAACCGTCGAACTTCAAGACCGAACCGGTGACGCGGAAGTCATAACGGCGGTCCGCCTGGGCGGCGATATCGACGGTCGTCTGGTCATAGACCGCGGGCGTCATCTGCGATGCGACAAAACGCTGCCAGATCAGCCGGTACAGGCGGTACTGTTCGTCGCTGACATAGCGCTTGATTAGCTCCGGATGCTGCTCCACACTGGTGGGGCGAATGGCTTCGTGGGCATCCTGCGCGTCCTTCTTGCTCTTGAAAGCATTGGGAGCCGCGGGCAGGTACTGTTTGCCATGTTTCTGCTCGATCCACGTCCGCACTTCCGCGATGGCGTCGGGCGAGACGCGAGTGGAGTCGGTGCGCATATAGGTGATCAGGCCGACCGAGCCTCTCGCTGCCCAGCTCCACCCCTTCATAGAGCCGCTGCGCTACGCCCATGGTGCGCTTGACGCTGAAGCCCAGCTGCCGGGAGGCATCCTGCTGCAGCTTGCTGGTGGTGAAGGGAGCCGTGGCGTTGCGGCGGCGCTCCTTCTTCTCTACATTTCTTACCGACCATCTTGCTGTCTTCAGTGCGGCAACGACGGCATCGGTCGCTTCCTTGTCCGGCAGCGAAGGCGTATCCACGGTTTCGACGCGTGGCCTTGACTCCCTCGATACCGATGAAGCGCGCGGTAAACTCGGTCGGCTGCTTTGCCGGCGTCAGCTGAGCGTCGATCGTCCAATATTCCACCGGAACGAAGGCCTGGATCTCACGCTCCCGCTCGACAATCAGCCGCAGAGCGACGGTCTGCACACGTCCTGCGGAAAGGCCCCGGCGCACTTTATCCCAGAGCAGAGGCGAGATCTGGTAGCCCACGATACGGTCGAGCACACGGCGTGTCTGTTGCGCGTCAACCAGATGCTGGTCGACATTTCGCGCAGTGTTCAAAGGCCGCGCGCACCGCCTTGGGCGTGATCTCGTTGAACGTCACCCGGCGAATCAGGCTCTTCTTGGTAATTCCTTTAAGCTCATCCTGCAGGTGAGCACGCGATCGCTTCTCCTTCACGATCCGGATCGGGGGCGAGATAAACGGCCGTTGCCGTCCTTGGCCAGCTTCTTTAATCGCTCGACTACTTTTTCTTTTCCCGGAATGACAATTAACTCGGGCTCAAAGCTGCCATCTGACAAATCGACCCCGATCTTATTCTTCGGCAGGTCCTTTATATGTCCGATGGAGGCCTCGACCGTATAGTCTTTTCCGAGATATTTGCTGATCGTCTTTGCCTTGGCGGGCGATTCGACGATCACAAGTGATTTGCTCATCGTTTTCCTTTACACTGTCACCGCAGCAGCCGTGAGGAGCAGGCCCTCGAAAGCACTCGGGGCGCCGCAGCGATGTTTCTGCAAGCTAACACGCTCCGGCCTCTTCAATCTACCCTGCTGTTGAGCGCCCGAACAACCAGGCGGATTGTCAGGATGCCCGGATGGGCAATCGGGTTGCACTTTCTCACCCAGCCTGCCTGTGTTCTGCTTTTGCGGGCTACAAGCGCAATACATAATTTTTGCCGGGAAGTTGTTTGATTCGGCCGGCCAGCTCCAGCTCAAAGAGAGCAGTGAAGATTTCAGACGAAGAGAGGGTAGGATCGAGTCTCTCAATCAATTCGTCCAATTGCACAGCGTCGTCATGGCGCAACACGCCAAGAACCAGCTTCTCGTGCTCCTGAAGAGGCAACTGTTCAACTAAGGATGCGGCATTTCCTCCTAACGATGCAAAACCCAACTCGCCCTCAAGCTGCAGCCTGATCTGCGAGGGCAAGTCTTCCCACACGTCTTCCCATGTTGCGACCAGCTTGGCCCCCTGCTTAATCAGCGTGTTAGGGCCCCAGGCATTCTTCGTCGTCACATTGCCGGGCACGGCGAAGACTTCCCGATTCTGCTCCAGCGCGCAGCGCGCCGTCACCCTGGTGCCGCTGTTTTCTCCCGCCTCGATTACCAGGACGCCGATACTCATGCCGCTCAAAATTCTGTTGCGGCGGGGGAAATTCTGCGGCGCCGGAAAAGTGCCCAGCCGATTCTCCGAGACCAGAGTTCCGCCGCTCAAGAGGATACTCTCGGCCAGCGATTTATTCTCCTTGGGATAGATGACATCGATTCCCGTGCCCCACACGGCCACGGTCGAACCTTTTGCCTCTAGTGCGCCGCGATGCGCCTGAGCGTCGATTCCTCTCGCCATTCCGCTCAGAATCACCAGCCCGCGCAGAGCCAGGTCGCGCGCCAGCATGCCTGCGATGCCGGACCCATAGGGTGTGGGATGACGTGTTCCCACCACGGCGATCGATGGGCGAGAGAGCAGCGCGGCGTCCCCACGGATCCAAAGCACCGGAGGCGGATCGAAGATCTCCCGCAGGCGCTCCGGGTACGCATCGTCGGAATAGGTAAGGATGGCGGCGCCTTGCTCGCGCACACGCGTTAGCTCTTCCTCCGCCTCTGCTCGCGCTTTGCCGTTGAAGAGAAACTGCGCCGCCGAGGCCGGGAACTTCAACGATTCCAGCTCCGTGAGTGAGAGCCGGAAAAGTTTTGTTATGTCGTTGAGCGCTTGCCATGCCTGAAGAATTCTTCGCGGTCCCAGCCCGGGCGTAAGCGCGAGAGCGAGCCATGCGACCTGGCTTTCCCAACGCAGGCTGCGACTGCGGCTGCGTGCACGGCGAGGGATGAATCGCGTTGGCCGGAGATGGTCATGATTGGGGGAAGCTTCGCGTCTGACCCAGAGATGCAAGCTCAATATTATCTGTGGCGTTTGGGCCGAGACTAACGGGGGCAGGCGCCGCTGTCAAGAAAGGCAAGCTACACTAATGGGTGATTCTAGGGCCAAGACGTCGTCTGCGTATGGCTGCGATTGACTTTCTCAATCCAGCTCCATTGATGTGGGATTTCGAGCACCAGCCCACGCGCGATCGCCTGCTTGAACACTATGCGATCGATTACACCACGCCTTCCAACTGCGCCCTCCGGCTCAAGTCGGGCGAGGCGGATCTCGGCTTGGTCCCGGTGGCATCCTATGCCACCACTCCATCGCTGGCCATCGTGCCCGGCTGTTCCGTGGGTTCGCTGGACCACATTCGCTCGATTCTTCTGGTGGTGCGGCCGGCGGATGGGATCTCTGCGGTGCGCAAGGTCGCGGTAGACACTTCTTCGCTGACTTCCACCACCTATACACGCATCCTCTTCGATCTTTTCTGGAAAAGGCCGGCGGAATTCTCTCCCCACCCGCCAGACCTTGAAGCCATGCTCGCCTCGGCCGATGCGGCGCTGCTCATCGGCGATCCGGCGCTGCTGGCGCTGGAGAATCGCGAAGATCGCGAGCGGCGCACCGGGGAGCGGCTGCTCTATCTTGATCTCGCGCACGAGTGGCGCATGGTGACCGGCCTGCCCTGGGTCTCCGCCGTTTGGGCGGTCCGGACGGACTCCTTGCGCGAGACCGGCATCTCTGCGGAGACCCTGGTCCGGGATCTCCAGGCATCGCGGGACCATGGCCTCGAACATGTGGAGGATCTGGTCTCGGAGTGGTCGGAACGAATCGTTGTCCCTCCAGCCACGATTCGCGCCTATCTGACCACCAATATTCATTACACGCTGGACGAGGCATGCTTGCACGGGCTGCGGGAGTTTTACCGCTATGCCGAGGCTTGTGGCGCTCTACCCTCCGCTCCGCCTCTGACCCTGCTCTGATAAATCCGGATGCAGCATGGCCCCAGAGACCAGAACCCGATTCCCTGCGGGAACTGACAGAAAGACAAAGCAACTCGCAAAATACCGAAGTGCTCGCGAGCATCGCGCATCAACCTCGGTTCATGGGCCGGAGGGTCCATAGCGCTAAACGCTTTCGCCTTTCTTTCTGTCATTCCCGAAGGGAACTGCGTCCCTACCGCAGCGCTATTAGAGAGAGACCAGAAGCAGATTCCCTGCGGGAATGACAGAAAGAAAAACAACTGTGAATACAGAAGGCGATCGCACGCCTGGGTGCTCGGGTGCCCCAGGTCCCGATTCTGGGACCTGGGATTCCGCCAACTCTGGAAAAAGACCCAGGTTAGCTTCGCGAACCTGGCGGCACCCGGATTCATGCCGATGGAGAGATGACAAATAATAGGTGCATGCAGCCTCAACCTTCCCACCACAGCAATCTCTGTAGCAGCGGATAATAAAGGGCCAGGCGCAAAGGCAGTGCTTCGCCGTGGACCCGGCGCAGCACGCGGCCGTAGGTCTCCAGCTGCGGCTTGTATTTTTCCTTCTCTTCCGCGAGAAAGGCCTCGAGGCCGGCGCCGCTGTGCTGGGCCGTCTTATAATCCACGATCCATAGATGGGTTTGCTCCGTCGAGCCCGGCTCGGCTCCGGCGCGGAAGATCCGGTCTCCGCGATGAGTTTTTAGCGTTCCTCCCGCTTGTTCCGATTCCAGCCATACCGACCAGGATGTCTCGGTCTGGGCTTCGCGGCGAGCCGCTAAAATCCAGCGCCCGTTCACGTCCTCGAGTGTCGCTTTCAGTGCCTGGACGGCCTTTGCCGCGTGGGCTTCGGCCTCTGCTCTCGGCAAACCACCGTGGCGCAAGAGGGCGGCTGCCCGTGAACGCCAGCCTTCCACTCTCCTCACCAGCACTTCCGGGCCGCTGCCCGAGAGATGGGTAAGTTCCTCCGTGAGATCCTCAAGCAGCGCATGCACGGCCACACCCAGGGCGCGCGCCTTCAACGAACCACCTGGGCGATTGAACAACTCGGCTGTTTCAGTTCCTTGGTTATCCTGCGGAACCGCTTCCTCTTCAAAGGCGGTAGAGAACCGCCAGTCCGCAGGCAACCGCCGCAGTTGCAGAGTCTTCTGTGGGGAGACGGAGACGCTCGATTCCGGAAAGGGAAGCGCGCTCTGCCTAGGATTGGCAGCGTCATGCTTATGTGCCGCCCGCTTCGCCTGGAAGACCTCTTCCAGCGCTGGCCACGCCGTTCTAAGCAGGGTTGGGCCTCTGCCCGGCGTCAGGGACTCGCTTCCATCGTTATGAATCGTCACCGTCGCCGTTCCCATGAGATGCAACTCGCGGCTGGCCCGGGTGCAGGCGACGTACAGCAGGCGCCTGGCTTCCTCCGCCTGCTTGCGCGTCCTCTGCTGAGCGATCCAACCGTAGAGCGGGTCCGTGTCGCCGCCCTTGCGGCCGATGGGAGCTACCAGGAACTCGCGCCCCTCGGCTTCGCGAGGACCCTCAAGGGTACTTCGCTCCAGCCAGACCAGGAGCGATTGACGATCTATGGTGGTTTGCCGGTGCAGCCCGGGAGCGATCACTACCTCAAATTCGAGGCCCTTGGACTTGTGGATGGTCATGAGCTGTACGCCGCAGCGCTGGCCGGCATTGGGGTCCGGCTGGGCGAACAGGCGATCGAGCTGTTGCTCCAGTTGGGTCCCGTCGGGAGGCAGCTCCTCCAGCATGCGGAAAAAGGCGCGTGCATTCTCGTAACCGGTGCGATCCACGCATTCCCGGCCGCCCAATGTCCGCCACACCCGCTCCGCCCACTGAGAGAAGGAGACTTGGCGGTGTTTTCCGCGCAAGCCCTCTTCGAGTACCGCGGCCACCCGGGAGGCTCTCTGCTGGCCATCTTCGCTGAGCAGTGGGATACGCATGCGCAGCAATTGAAGAACCGGCCGCTCGGCCAACTCACGGTCGTCGCTGCCGCATAGGATGTGCAGGTCTTGCAATCTCAATCCGCACCAGGGAGCGCGTAAGACCGTCAGCCACGCGATTCTATCCATAGGCTGCAGCAGGGAACGCACCAGCGCTGTCAGGTCCAGTACTTCCTGGCGTCTGCCTAACTCCTCGATCTCGATAGCGCGGAAGGGAATCGCGGCTTCCCTAAGCTTCTTCGCAATCTCCGCCAAGTGATTCTTCGCCCGCACCAGTACGGCGATACGAAACTGTCCTTGTGGCTGTTTCGCGGCGGCTTTGACCTGTGGCCAATGGTCTCGGATCACGCGGACCACCTTGTCTGCTTCCGCCCGTGCAGCCGCCAGTACTTCCTCTTGCCCCGCATCGGAATGGAGAAATTGGGCGGTCACGCGCACACTCTCCGCGGCGCCTGGAGCCGGTTTGCTGGCGACCGAAGGAGCGAAGGCGACCTGATATTCACTGCCGCCTGGAGCGGAAGCGAAGACCTTGGCGAAGATTTCGTTCAATCTGTCGACCAGACCCGCGTGGGAGCGGAAGTTCATCTGCAACTGGAGCGGCTGTAGAGCCAGCTTTGCCGGCTCCTCGCCCAACCCATGGCGGCGAGTCCGCTCAAAGAGCTCCACCTCTGCCTGGCGAAAGCTGTAGATCGACTGCATTGGGTCGCCGACCAGAAAGCAGCTTCCCTCCGACTCCCATGCTTCGATCAGCAGTGCAAGCAACTCGTATTGGCCGCGGGACGTGTCCTGAAACTCGTCTACCAGCAGGTGCGGCCATCGCCGGGCCAAGTCCGGTGGCAGGCCTTCGCCGGGATGGCGCAAAACTTGCCGCGCCGCCAGACTCAGTTCCGCGAAATCCACTACATTCCGCTCGGCGAAGATCAGCCGCAGCTCGGCCGTAGAATGGCGCAGCAGCAGCAGGATGTGCTTGAGCAGCAGCCACTGCTCCGCCGAATACTGAGGCGGTGGCAAATTGCGCAGCTCGCATAGGACCCGGTGAAACTCCGGTTCCCGGTCAAGCTCTGCAAGGAGATAGTTGAAGCGCTCTCTTTGGCGGCTCTCATGGCTGCCTGCTTTGCCGGATGGAAATTCGTGCTTGTTGATCCGAACGCGCCAGGTGTTGGCTTTGGTCAGCAGGAACTCGCATATGCAAGCCCAATGGCGGTTCTCCATCAACTGATCGAGCCGGGTCACACCTTTTAAGTTCAGCATGGCCGAGCTGATGCCCGCGCTTTCCAGGTTCTCGCGCGCGTAGGCCAGCAATTCGAGCAAGCTCTCGGCTGCCTCGGGGTAGTTGGAGAACAGGGCGTGCGCTCGCGCGATCACCCGCTCGTGCTCCCGCCTGAAAGGCGCTTCCAGGGTATCTCGCACCATAGCCCAATCGGGTTCCGGGCCGAAGGAAAGCAATGCTCCCCACTGGTCTCTCTGCGCCAATATTCCGGCGATCAGTTGTTCGCAATCGCCCAGGCTGGTCTCGCGCAACTCGAGCAAGGCGCGAATGGCCGCGGAGAGTTCTTCGTGATCGCCGCCCAAGCGGGCCAGCGTGCGCCGCGCCGCCAAAGCATAGAGGGGCTCGGCGTGCTCGGTCGGGCTCAGCGAGCCGCCCAGCCGCGACAGCAAGGGAGTTTCACTGGCGATGGTGAGGCACAGCGAATCGATGGTCTGGATGTTCAGCCGCTGTGGCTGTTGCAGCAGCTTCCATCCCCGCGCCGCATCCTGCTTGAGCGCGGCGCGAGCCGCTTCGCTCGCCTCCGGTGTAAGTTGCGCCTGCTGGAGCGCACCCACGACCCGGTCCCGCATTTCCCTCGTAGCCGCTCGGGTAAAGGTGATGGCCAGAATCTGTTCCGGCTCGTCCACCACCGACAGGAGCTTCAAAAAACGCTTGGTCAGCAGATCGGTCTTGCCGGAACCAGCCGGGGCCTGCACGATGAAGGAGCTTTGCGTTTCGAGAGCCTGGTCCCGCGGCGCTGCGTCTAAAATCATCCCCGACATCCTGCCGCCATCAGTAGTGGTTTCCCACCCTTGCTCCGCAAGGATGGGGCACCCTGAATCTCTTTGAGATATGGATCCAAGACCATCACCAATCGAGGAATGCCCCATCCTTCGCACGGCGCTGTTCCGTGCGAAGGGTAGGAGACCACAAATGTATATATCCCGGCATTCATCCCAGGCTGTCGTCTTCCTCCGCTGGTTCGCGGTCGATCTCGGCCACCCGGCAAAGCCCCGGCAGGGCGCAGAACTCGCATGTCTTGGGGAATCGTTTAGGGTCTACCTGCGCCTCGCCGTTGAGGAACTGGCCGCCCAGCGTCAGCAGGGTCTTCTCCCATTGCCGTAGCAGATCTTCAGAGAAGGGCGTCCGGGATAGCTGCGATGATAGCCGCGATGTGGCGGGAAGGGCTGCGAGATCAGCGTCTTTTACGCCATCGAATTTCACATTGCCGGTGCGGATCTGCGCCAGGAGCACGCCCCGCAGCGGCGCAACATTGCCAAAGGCAGCGTAGAGAGGTAGCTGGGGCTCGTCCGGCCGCTCGCCTTCCCAGGCGGATGCGGTCACTTTGCCGGTCTTGTAATCGATCAGCAAACGCCCGCCCTCCACCTGGTCGATCCGGTCTGCCCGCAGCTTGAGAGTGAGCTCGCCCACGCTTGCTGTCAGCGGCTCTTCATTCCGTTCCACGGTGAAGGAGCTACGCTGCGCTTCATAATTCAGCCACTCTTCGATGAGCCTGACTACGCGCTCTCGTTCGGCATGGAGATAGGCGCCACTCCAAGTATTGGGCTCGCTCACGCTCGACCCATCCGGCTCGCTCGCGCTCGGGTCCGCCCTTCTATCTTCTCGATATCTCGCTAGCGCAGCGTCTACATGACGCTCGACAATCCCGCGTAGCGTTCCCGTGCTTCTGGCTTCGATCAGTGAATCGCGGTCTTTCAACTCGCGCCACAGTCCTTCGAGAGCCTTGTGCAGGAGATTGCCTCGATCCCGTGGGTCCAGCCCCCAATCCGTGCGATTGATCTCACGTGCGCGGAGGCGCACCTCGGCAAAGGCGCGGAAGGGACACGCGGCCTGCAACTTCAGGACCTCCTGGCCGCCCGCCTCACGCTCCATCGGCCAGAGGATTCCGCTGGCGGGCTCTTCTTCGGCAACGAGAGCCGGCCGCTCTGGCTCGCTCTCTTCCGCAATGGCCAGATACTGCCGCATCTGGGACAAGGAAACCGGTTTCAGATCGGGCGGCAGCGCGGTCGATGGATGGCGCTGGCCCTCTTCATCGGCCTCATTATCGTTGAGCGCATAGCTGAAGACCGAGCGAGGCGCGCTCCGCTGGATTCGCGCCGTCACCTGTCTGGCCAATTCCCAATCGGCATTGTCATCGGCGTGCGGCATTGCGTGCTGCTTCTGCCAGAGCTTAGGGATAAAAGGATGGGGACGTGCCGGCGCCGGCCAGCGCGCATCATCGGCGCCGAGGAACCAGATCGCATCCCACTCCATGCCCGCGGCTTCAAACGGTCCCAGGATTTCTACGGGAGCGCCATGGGACTGGGGCGAAAAGATAGTTTGCTCGGCTTGCCGCTTGAGCACGCGCAAAAACTCCGCGTAGACCACCCGGCGTCCGTCGAAGGCCAGAGTGGCTATGCTGTCCAGCAACTGATCCCACTTCTTCAGGATCTGGAAATCCTCGCTGATTAGCCGGTGCGCGCCCGGCCAGCCGGCGGCGGCCAGGATTGCCTTGGCCCGCTCCGCCCAATCGGCAAAGCTGAGCGCTGCCCCTGCTTCTACCCAGGCCCAGCGCGCAGCCTGCAGGCGCCGGCGTAATCCTTTCGATGCTTCACTCCGGCTCCATCCCTGTTGCCGCAGGTAAGCTTCCAAGGTGTACTCCGGCGGAAGCACACCCAAGCGCCGTGTCCTGGCATCAAACTCCGCCACCGCCAGTAAGTCGGACTCGTCGCTCCACAGAAATCCGGAGAGCGCCAGCCATGTCAGCTCTTCCTGCCGCAGAGCATCCGTCATCCAGCTCAACAGCAGAAGCGCGGCCCGCGCCATGGGAGTTTTAGCTAGAGGAACGCCGAGCGAGAATTCAAATGGCAGAGAGGATTCCGGCCCGCCCACAGGGATCAACTGTGGAGCCAGCACTTGGCGAAAGATCCTCTCCACCTCACCGCGCACGCTCGACACGTCAGGCACGATCACTGCGGCACGTACGGTTTGATTCCCAGTCGCGGCCAATTCAAGCTTGCGCCGAATCCACTCCGCGCAGATTGCGATCTCCTCGCGCGCGTCATTGGCCGCGACTATTATCGCTTCTTCCGTCGGGGCTGGCCCGGTCCCCGGCCTCTCAAAAATGCAGCCCTGGGACGCCATGGCCGCCAGCAAACTTTTCTGCGCCGGGGTCTCGCGATCGAAGCCGGCAAGTACCGCCTGGGCAGGCAAAGACATTTTCTGGCTGAGCACGGCCTCGCGCAGAACCAGCGGCAGTTTGCTTCGGCTGAACCATCCCTGCTCGCGGCATTCCCGTTCAAAGTCACGCGCCCACTCACAGAAGCTGTCCGAGTCCGGGCCCAGTAACCTGCTCTTGAGAAAGTCGAGCGCGTCATAGGTGGAGAGCAGCGCATAGGCCTCCTGCGCTAGGTCGGCCACGCCGTCGATTGAAATCAGCCGCAGTCCCTCGATACTCGGCTTGACCAGCCGCACCCAGAGCTCGTGTTCCTGTACTTTGGAGAGCAGCAAGCGCGATTCGCTGCCGCTGCGCAGCCTTTGCTGCCACAAGCCTTGGAGCCATGCGTCCCAATCCACAATCTCCGCCGCGAGCCACGCGGTAAGTCCCAGATCGCGCTGTGCTTCTGCGTGCACCCGCCGCAGAGCGCGAGCCGCCCGCGGGCTGGATGCGATGACCACGCCACCCGATTCGAGTGCCGCGGCAATGACTTGGGGAAGCCGCATGGTTTGTTTATACCGCAGAGGTCTATGAAATGCCGCCCGACGGAACCATGTAGACTCATGACATGCGGCGAATCGCGGCAGGGGTGTTGTTGTTCCTGTTTAGTGCGCTGTTGCCATCGGCAACGGTGCTCGCGCTCGCTGCGCCGGCGGAAATGCTGCCCGCCTGCTGCCGTGCTCACGGCGCCCACCATTGCATGCTGGCGGCTATGGGCGGCCTGGGGGCAGGATCGGCGCCGGGATTCCGCCAAGCCGGCTGCCCTTATCGCCAAGGCTTTCAAGCCGTCACTTCCGGCTCTGTCACGGCGGCTTCGGAGAGCGCTTCCGGCTTCACCCTGGCGATAGCGTTTTTTCGTCCGCTCACCAGGTCCAAATCTCTCTCCGCCCACCGCTTCGATCGCGCCGCTCCCCGCGGACCCCCTTCCCACCCCCATCTCTCAAGAATTTAGAGACGTTTTCTAAAACCTGCGCCAATGTGGGAAACCACAGATCTCTCCGCTTCGCTGCCCTCCGGTCGAGATCACAAATTTGGCGTTAGTACGGATGACGTTTTCTCTAACCTAGTCAATCGGGTGTCCCATAACTGCGCGCTGTTTGCGCGAGATGTGGGAAACCGCAGACCCCTCTTCGGGATGACAAGTAGGAAAAGAGATGTCTATTCAGAGAGTGTTTCGCCTGATGGCGATTGCCATCGGCTGCGCCATCCTGCCGGCAAATACCGCCCATGCCACGGTATTCGGAGAGATCCAGGGCATTGTTCACGATCCCCAGCACCGTCCTGTCGCCGGGGCCAAGGTGGTTTTAGGGAACGGTGCTTCCGCCCTGAATCAAATGACGGTGACCGACCGCAATGGGGCCTTCCGCTTCCAAACCGTTCCCTTTGGCGGCTACACGATTACCGTCACTCAATCGGGCTTTGCGCCGCTGGCTCAGTCCTTGACGCTGAATTCCGGCACCTCGCCTATCTTTCATTTCGAGCTGCAAGTTGGCTCGATCGAGCAATCCGTCACCGTCTCCTCGCAAAGTTCCGCTGTCAATGTGGATAGCGTTACGCCGACAACCATGATTAACCGCGCCAATATCGAGCAGACCCCCGGGGCCGACCGCACCAACGCCCTGCAGATGATCACGGATTATGTTCCCGGCGCCTACATAACCCATGACATGCTCCACATGCGCGGCGGACACCAGGTGAGCTGGCTCATCGATGGCGTTGAAATTCCCAACACCAATATCGCCAGCAACCTCGGCCCGCAGATCGACCCTAAGGACATTGACTCCCTCGAAATTCAGCGCGGCAGCTACAACGCCGACGTTGGGGATCGAACCTACGGCGTCTTCAATGTTGAGCCGCGCACCGGCTTCGATCGCAACAACCAGGGCGAGGTCACCCTTAGCGTGGGCAACTTCGGGCAGACCGACGACCAGATCAGTTTTGGCAGTCACACGGAGAAATTCGCCTACTACGCGAGTCTTAACGGCAATCGCAGCAATTATGGATTGGCCCCTCCGATTGAACAGGTCTACCACGACGCGGCCAACGGGTATGGCGGCTTTGCCTCTCTTATCTACAATCGCACCCCGAAAGATCAGCTTCGCTTGGTGACGCAGCTGCGCCAGGACTATTTCCAGATTCCCTACGACCCCAATCCCGACAGCTATCAGAATCAACTGTACGATTCGAGCGGCCTGCGCGATGGCCAGCATGAGACCGACGGCCTGGTCGCCTCGACCTGGGCGCACACCTTCAATGAGTCAGCCATGCTGCAGGTCTCGCCCTTCTACCACTACAACACCGCGAATTACCAGCCGAATCCGGGCGACTATCCCGTAGCCACGACCTCCGACCGCGCCTCCAACTATGGCGGAGTCCAAGCGGCCGTCAACGCCAACATCGCGCGCAATACCATCCAGGTTGGGTTCTATAGTTGGGGCCAGCACGACAGCTATGTTTTTGGCTCCATCTTCAATGATGGGAGCTTTCCGAATCTCCACACGCCGGATTCAGCCAGCGGCGGTCTCATCGAGGAGTACGTCTCCGACAACTTCAAAGCCACGTCCTGGCTGACGGTCATCGCAGGCCTGCGTCAAGCGCATTTCCAATCCAGCTTTTCGGAAGACGCAACCGATCCCCGTGTAGGCATCGCCGTCCAGATTCCGAAGCTCAACTGGGTCTTCCGCGCATTCTACGGGCGCTTCTATCAGCCGCCTCCATTGTTGACCGCTTCCGGTCCCATCGCGGACTATGCACAAGCCAACAACACCAGCTTTGTGCCCCTGCACGGTGAGCGGGATGAGGAGCACCAGTTCGGCGTGCAGATTCCCTTCAGAGGCTGGCTGCTCGATGCCGACACTTTCCAGACTCGCGCCAATAATTTTCTTGACCATGCGAACCTTGGAGAATCCAGCATCTACTACCCGGTCACGGTGGATGGCGCGCTCATTCAGGCATGGGAGCTGACCTTGCGCTCACCCACTCTGTGGCGCCGCGGTCAGGCGCATCTTGCCTACTCCAACCAGATCGCACAGCAGCGCGGCGCCCTCACCGGCGGCCTGGTCTGCTACCCCCTCAGCTCCCCCCAGTGCGACGTTGCTCCGGGTTACCACGCTCTTGATCATGACCAGCGCAACACCCTGAATGTGGGCTTCAACATGAATCTTCCCTGGCGCGTTTACGGCTCTACCAACGTTTACTATGGGTCGGGTTTTAGCAACGGCTATCAGGACCCTCCATCGCCCTACTCCGGTCCTTACCTGCCGCAGCACACCACCTTCGATCTCTCCTTTGGGAAGACCTTCGGCGAGAAGACGGTGGTTTCAATCAATGCGCTCAATGTTGCCAACCGTCGAGTGTTGCTCGATAACAGCCTGACATTTGGGGGATTTCACTATAACGATCCCCGGCAGATCTACGGTCAGGTGCGATTCTTTTTCCACTACTAGAATATTTAGAGAGGGTCGAATGCAGTATTCCGCTTGCTCCATGGGCCGCCGGGCGCTCCGTGCCTCCGGACCAATCCTTCTGCTTATCGCGTGCACCATGGCCGGTCTGGCTTTATCCGGTTGCCGCGCCAGGCAATCGAGCACCGCTTCCGGCGAGGGTGGCCTTTCCGGCAACATCCAAACCTACCAGCTTAAGGGAATCGTAGTATCGTCGCAGCCCGCGGCGGGCGAGGTCACCATCGACTCCGAGGCGATTCCCGGCTTTATGGAGGCCATGGTCATGCCCTACAAGCTGGCGCAGCCGAACATTGCCGGCGAGCTTCATCCCGGCGACCATATCACGGGCCGGCTTCGCGTTTCCGATAGCGCGAGCGAACTCGACCAGATCGTGGTGACTGCTCAGGCCAAGCCGGACTATAAGCCGAGCGTCTTCTACAATATTCCTAAGCCCGGCCAGACGGTTCCCGATTTCAAGTTTCTCAACCAGAATGGCAAGACGATCGATATCAGCCGGTTCCGCGGCAAAGTGCTGCTGCTGACCTTTATTTACACGCGCTGCCCGCTGCCCGATTTCTGTATCCGCATGAGCCGCAACTTCGCCAAGATCGATCAAGCTCTTGCCGCTACCCCGCAGCTCTATGACAGAACGCATCTGCTCAGCATCAGCTTCGACCCGGCTAACGACACTCCAAAAGTTCTGCGCGCCTACGGCAGTGAGTACACACGTTCCAAAGAAGCCTTCTCGCACTGGGATTTCGCGGCTCCTCCACAAGCGGAATTGCCTGCGGTGTCGCAATTTTTCGACCTCGGGATCACGCCCGGCGCCAACCAGACTCTGAACCACTCGCTTTCCACCGTGGTGGTCGGTCCGGACGGCAAGGTATTGAACTGGTATCCCACCAACGAGTGGAAACCAGAGGATATTCTTAAGGATGTAAAGCAGGCTCTCGCTCCGGCCAATGCATGATTCGCGTGAAATTATGATTCTTATACTCATGGGTGTAACCGCCTCCGGCAAGACGACTGTCGGCAAGTTGTTGGCTGCGGAGACCGGCTGGGAATTCGCCGAAGGAGACGATTTCCATTCCGAATCCAACCGCGCCAAGATGCACCAAGGCATCCCTCTCACCGACGAGGACCGTATTCCATGGCTGCTCAGCATGCACGAGATGCTGCTTCAATGGAATCAGAGCGGGATTAGCGGAATTCTAGCCTGCTCCGCCTTGAAGCAGACGTACCGCGACATGCTTGCGGATCAGATTCCGCCTCTCAATCTTCGCTTCATCATGCTGGAAGTCCCACGCGAGGAGTTAGAGGATCGCCTGCGACACCGGCAAGGCCATTACATGAATCCCGACCTGCTGCAAAGCCAGCTAGATACCCTGGAAATGCCGGCAGACGCAATCCTGATTGACGCCGACCACGAGCCTCACCAGGTCGTGCAGGAGATCCTCGACCAACTCCTGATTGAGGAAGGGAAGCCCAGCCTTTAAACGGGCGTCTGGATCTCATCGTTAATAATAAGAAGGCGGGAGATCGGTAAATCGTTGCGGCCTGCTTCTTATAGCGGAGGTGTTCAATGATTCAAGTACAGGTGCGGCCCGAAACCGAGGCTCGGTTAGTCGCCGCCTATCACGAATGGCGGCGCATCGTTGCACAGCACCAGGTACGAGGTTTACAGGTACACGATGCGCGTCTTGCAGCCACAATGATTTGCAGGTGGCGTTGGTCATATTCTTACATTGAACGTAAACCATTTCAGTCGTTTTAGCGGCATTGTTGCTCTCCATCCAAACAGCGTCTGATCCAGGCGTCTTTACCAATGAACCGATCACCCTCCTTGTAGGTTAAAGCCACGGGTGCTGGCTATCTTTGTCCCGCCCCTACGGCGCTGTTTCACCTTCACCGGAGCGTTGATGGGCCTGCAGCCCACCCAAGGGGATGAAAATCGGGTGAGGAGGGCTTGGTTGGTAACTACACCTAATTTGTCATCTCGACCGGAGCGGAGAGATCTGCGGTTTCCCATATCTGGCGCAAAGAACGCGCCAGATATGTGGAGCCGGATGTCGCGTAGGACGGCAAGGGCTTCGTCGGCAATTGAACCCAACTTGTCATCTTGACCGGAGCGAGACCGGGTCCCCGGCAAGCGAACCTTGCTGCGGTGGGAAGCGGAGTGGAGAGGTCTGCGGTTTGCGCTTTGTGGGTGCGTAGCCACAGAGGAAGACGATTAGCTTGTGTTTGTCGATGCCGTTCGCATTTACTTATGAAAGCGAAAGAATAACTATGTTGGGGTATTGACAATTCGAGCCGGTGGGTGTGTAACGTTCACTGGCACTTACCGTAACTTTATACAGGCCCTATAACTCCAGGACGTGGTTCGGTCCCGCGGTGAAATTGTGTGCAATTGTCGCAATGCAGGATCGGTTAATGTCCGCGCTTAATACAGAATACATAGAGCAGTTCGCGAAGCGATTCAAGGCGCTGACCGGGAACGCTCCTTTCCCTTGGCAAGAATCGCTATTCTCGCTTTTTGCATCAGGAACATTCCCCGCTAGTGTCAATCTGCCAACCGGAACGGGAAAAACATCGATCATGGCGCTCTGGCTCCTCGGGCTGGCGGCGAAGATGTCAGTGGATGAAAGGCAAATCGCCGTCCCTAAGCGCTTGATCTGGGTGGTTAATCGTCGCGTGGTCGTTGATCAGGCGACGAGCGAAGCCGAACAGCTTAGACAGAGGCTGAATGACACGGCAATCGTGGAATTGGAGCCGATTCGGTGTGCGCTGAGAAAGCTTTCAGCAACTTCTTCCGATGAGCTTCTAGGCATTAGCACCCTCCGAGGTCAGTTTGAGGATAATGCCGAATGGCGAAGCGATCCTGCACGTCCCGCGGTGATTGTCGGCACCGTGGATATGATTGGCAGCCGGCTGTTATTTTCCGGTTACGGAATCGGATTCAAGACAAAACCATTACACGCCGGATTTCTCGGGCAGGACTCGCTCCTTGTCCACGACGAAGCTCACCTGGAACCGGCGTTCCAGGAGTTGTTAACCGCCATTCGGGAAGAGCAGAAACGTTGCAAAGAGTTCGGTGAGTTCCGCATTATGGCATTATCGGCTACGTCACGGGGAGTAGGCGAAGCATTTGGATTGACGCAGGCAGAGAGATACCCACCAGAAGAGATACCGGATCCACCGGAAAAACCGATCCACGTCATTTGGCGCCGGCAGAAAGCGACGAAAACAATTCGCCTGCACGAAATTAAAGATGAGGGAGACTTAGCCAAAGAAGTCACGGAACTGGCACTGAAAAGGTTCGGAGATTCCGGGTGCGCTGTGCTGGTGTTCTTGCAGAGGGTTGAGGATGTCGAGAAGGTTCGGGCGAGACTGCCGAAAGAGCAAACACAGCAACTGACTGGCACAATGCGCGGGCTGGAACGCGACATGCTTGTCACAGATAATCCAATCTTTCGTCGGTTCCTGTTCGGCGCTGACTTAGGAACGAGCACGGTCTATCTCGTTTGCACTTCAGCAGGTGAAGTCGGGGTGAACATGTCTGCGGATCACCTAGTGTGTGACCTCGCTACCTTCGACAGCATGGTTCAACGTTTTGGGCGCGTAAATCGATTCGGGAATCGCGACGATACCGAAATTAACATCTTTTTCCCCGCAAAGTTTGAAGGGAAGAAAGAAGTTGACGATCGGCGGAAGAAGACGCTTGGATTGATTAGGAGGTTAGAGGGCAGCGGCTGCCCGAGGGAACTCGGCGAGCTCGACCTCGAAGAATGTCTGGCTGCGTTTAGTCCAGCGCCTACTATCCTCCCTACATCCGATATTTTATTCGACTCCTGGGCACTCACAACAATAAAAGGCAAACTTCCTGGACGCCCTCCGGTTGAGCCATACCTACATGGGCTAAACAGGGATCCTCCAGAAACGCACGTAGCGTGGCGCGATGAGGTCGGGCTCGTCACCGGCGAGTTGCTGAAGCAATACAAACCCGAGGATCTATTAGACGATTATCCACTGAAACCCCACGAATTGTTACGTGACCGAAGCGATCGAGTGCTAAAGCATCTTGCTAAACTCGCGGTACGGCATCCTGAGGCTCCAGTCTGGTTGCTCGCAGACAGCGGCAGTGTCGAAGTGTTTACTCTAGGGAGTTTGACCCAAAAAGCTAGGAAAGATCGTATCAACTACACCACACTCATCCTTCCGCCGTCAGGCGGTGGCATTCACGCCGGTTTGCTGGACGGCGATTCGGACACAGCCAACGACGTAGCCGACGAATGGAGAGACAAAAATGCTACACCGCGCCGCATTCGTGTTTGGGATGATGACCCCCAGTTCAAAGAAAAGGTTAAAGGCATGCGGCTCATTCGCACCATCGATATAAATCCGGGAAGGGGCGAAGATGAGGACGAATATGGCATGGTGAGCCGTTGCTACTGGCACTGGTTCGAATTGCCGAAATCGGCGGACAATGACGGCTCGAAAATTGGGGCCACTCCGGTGTTGTGGAAGACACACACCGATGATGTGGTTCGTAATGTCAGCCAAACCATTCAGCGACTGCCGCTTTCCGATGAAATTCGTAAGGCCGTAGTCATTGCAGCTCGATTTCATGACCTCGGGAAGAGGAGAGCATTGTTTCAGCGAATCATCGGCAACATGGATGGCAAGACACTCCTCGCAAAGTCTGGGAAAAAGAAACAGCTACACAGCCTGAACGAGAGCTACCGCCACGAGTTCGTTTCACTTCTCGATACTCAGGATGAGTCAGACTTTAGGAGCCTCGACGGAGACATGCAGGAATTAGTACTTCATCTGATTGCCGCACACCATGGGCGGGGCCGACCGCACTTTCCCTCGGACGAAGCATTCGATCCCGAGCCGAACGGACGGAATGTGGCCCTGGCTGCTGCTACGGTGCCACAACGTTTCGTCCGGCTCCAAGGTAAATATGGCCGATGGGGGCTCGCCTACCTTGAATCGCTGCTTCGCTCAGCCGACTATGCTGCCAGCGCGAACCCGTCGGAAGAAGAGGGCGCCTGATGAGCATTCGCATCGATGTGGACGCGGCCAATCCGGGTCAGTTTTTCGCCTGCTGCGGCTTGCTGGAACTTGCTGACCGACTTTGGGGCGGAGCAGAAGGAGCCTTTTCCTCTTCAGGTGTTGAGTTCTTGCTCAGTCCCGGCAGCAGCGCGATTAAGAGCGATGCTGACGAATTGCGATCCATGCTCGCGTCGTGTGATATCACCAGCACAATGTCCGACGAACAGGTTTCTCGTCTTAAGAGGTTGTTGAATCAGGAGAAGAGCTCCCTCAGTTCGGAACAGATGGCAGAAAAGCAACGGCTTTCAAAATTATGGGAGGAGGAACGGCTTTGCCTTCATGAACCTTTTCATCTGTGGATAGATTGGTGGCGCGACGAGTATGCCGGCGGAACTAACTTCAAGACCTGGGCGGGAAAGCAGTTTGTCATTGATTTGGTCAGGGGCATGCAAACTCAAATTCGCTCAGATGTGTGGTCATCGCTTCCGTCAACGGGATGGCTAAATAATTCTATGAAGGATGGTAGCTTGCCTCTATATTTCGATTCCGACACGGGGGGCCAATCTTCATCGCTTGATGTGGGCTTTAGCCTCGATACCTTGAGTATGCGAAGTTGCACGAGGCCCATGATCGAGCTCGGTACGTTTGTCGGATTGCAGCGATTCCGTCCAGCACCTAAAAACAACGGAGAATCTTTCACCTACATGTTGTGGACCGAACCTCTTCCACCAATACTCGCCGCGGCGGCATGCTGTGGATCTATCCCTCAAAGGATAGGAAGGGTCTTTTCGTTTCGCATGCTGTATCGGAGCAAATACCTCAAGAGTTTCTTAACTGCCAATCCCATAAGGAGGCTGGGCAATGAATGAGCTACACCAGTTCGATCACTATCTAAGAGACGACGGCCCCGCGGCTCTTGTTATCCGAGAATACCTAATGCCCGTAGAGGGGCCTGACGGCGTGTCTTTTCCTGCCACGTTCGCCGCAGGGGACGGATTTCCGGGAGGATACAACATCGACGGCTACCAGGACGGTACGAATGTCTGCCTTATCGACAGCATCGGATCGCAGGCAAACCGCATTGAGCCGCTGTTCAAGGAAGAGAAATACAGATCTCTTGTTCCACAGATCACTGTAAAAGCTGGACTAAGGGAAATAAACCTGCTCGACATTGGGCATCGAGCCGGCGACGCCATCATTCGTTGCTCTGAGCTCCAACAGACGCTTCAGGATGCTTTCAAAGCGGTACTGAAAGGAGATGCGGAGCCCCTAGCAAAGATCGCCCCAACTTCATTGGTGTTCGGTGTATGGGATTCGCGCGATACGCAGGCAAAACTGCCGCGTCTTCTGGCGTCCACGATTCGGGCATTTAATGTGCGAAAGCTAACTCGTCATGCACAGTTCATACCGGCCCTTGACTACGTTGGCGAGGGTATTCTCGAAGAGCCGGCAGATCTAAGAGATGCTGAAGGTAAGATTAAGGGAAAACACCCGTTCGCTCAACGGGGTTTTACCCATATTCCGGTGACCAAGGTAGAGAACACGCATGGCGGTGTACTTGCAACAGGAGGGATTCGACGCGATGCCACGCTTGCGATTGCTGCTTTACGATTGCTTTTTGCGGGAAGTAACAGAGAGAAGAGCGAGGCGCTACAACGCTACATTCTTGGTCTTGCGTTGACAGCGTTAACCCATAGTTCTTCGGGTTATCTCCGGCAAGGCTGCCTGTTAGTTCGTGATCCCAACAAGGCGATGGATAGTGCCTTTGTTGAGGTATATGCAAGCGGCGATCGCAAGCCAGCAAGTGTCACGCATGACCTAGCTATCGAATATGCCGAACATACTGCTAAATCTTTTGGCGTCGGTGAGAACAGAACTGTTGAGTTCGATAAGGATCGCGCGCGGGATGACATAAATGGGGAAGGCAACGCTAAGAAAAAGGGCAAGAAAGACAAGGGTACCATTGGCGCAGGAATTGCGTGATGCCGACCTATTTTTGTGTTACCGTGCGATTTCTGCAGCCTGTGAGTCACGGCCGTGGTGATGGCGGAAGACCGGAATGGCCCCCATCGCCGCTTCGACTGTTTCAATCGCTCGTCGCGGCTTCAGCAGCCCGCTGGAATGAGCGGATCAACCTACAGCATGCGCTCCCAGCTCTTTTTTGGCTAGAGAGGCAGCACCCACCCAAACTGATAGCCGCGGGGACTCAGCCGGCCAAAGCGAAATACCGTCTGTACGTGCCTGATAACGTGGGAGACAAGGTGGCCGCTTCCTGGTCGCGCGGGGGTGCTGCGAGCATTGCCGATTACAGGGTAGCGAAAGATGTTCATCTCACCCGTCTGAATGGGGAGACCGTGCATTACCTATACCAAATTGATGAAGCTGATCTGCAGTTTCCGGAACATGAAGACACTTTGATCGCTGCTGCGCGGAGCATAACTCATCTCGGTTGGGGAGTTGATATGGTAGTAGCGGGTGCTGGAACGATTTGTGAGAAGGAAGCTACTAATCTCTCGGGTGACCAATGGCAACCGTCCAATAGTATGTCTGGCAATGTACTTCGTGTGCCTCAATCGGGCACGCTCAAGGCTCTTTTGGAACAACACGCAGGCTTTTTGGCTCGGGTCACTCCGGACGGCTTTAAACCTGCCTCTCCACTGACCCAGTTTCGTATTATCGGGTACCACCGGGCGACCGATCCCGTCCAACGTTTGTTTGTTGCTTTCGGCTTTTTGAAAGCAGACGCTAGCGGATTTCGCGCCTTCGATACAGCTCGACAATCCCTTACCGTCGCGGGGATGTTGCGCTACGCGACAAAACAGATGGCCGAGCGTACCGGATGGTCCAGGGAATCCGTTGATATCTGTGTCCTTGGCCATGGCGAACCGCGTGGTGCCGCTCACGTGCCAGTTGGTCCGAAGAGGTTCGCCTATTTGCCACTGCCGAGTATTGAATTCAGGGGTTCAAATAAAACTCCTGTTGTTGGTAGTGTTCGGCGGGCAATCATGACTGTATTTACGGAAGGTTGCGAGCGTGAGATTGCTTGGGCAAGACGTACGTTATCCGGCCAAGAGCTCATCGAACAGACTCAGAAGCAAGCTACAGCTCTTCTTTCGTTAATTCCTTCGGGTGATACGGTTGTTCGATGCTATACAAGAGTTTCCGCTGATTGGGCGACAGTCACTCCTTTGGTGCTCCCAGGCTACGATGACCCCAGGCACTACCGGCGGCGGCTGAAACATGAAACCAGCGCACAGGATCAGAGCAATCTGTTGAACCGTCTTCATGATCGCGTCGACGCGTTACTGCGAAAATCCATCATTCAGGCAGGCTTCCCAGAGATTATGGCGGATTGCGCTGAGATCGAATGGCGAAACGTTGGCTTTTGGCCGGGTACAGAGCTGGCTGACAGATATGGTGTACCGAATCATCTAATGCGCTTTCCACGCCTTCATGTCAGGATTCAATGGCGAGACAGAAATCGTAGGCCAATTGAGATACCCGGGCCTCTTTGTCTGGGTGGTGGCCGGTTCTGTGGTTTGGGTCTCTTTGCGGCGTGCTGAGAAGTTAACAATTTACCATGTGATTTGAGTCATGCGCAGCTCCTACTTAGTCTGCTACGACATATCGGATGACAAGCGGCTGCGGAAGGTCTTCAAGGTGATGCGCGGGTTTGGAGACCATCTTCAATTTTCCGTCTTCGAGTGCCAGTTCACGCCCTCCGACTTGGTTCGCTGCCGGGAGGCGCTGCGCGCTATTATTCACCACGACAACGATCAAGTTCTCTTTGTCAATCTTGGACCCACGGAAGGGCGAGGGGATCGGGTCATCACCGCTTTGGGCAAACCATACACCAACATGGATAGCCCTTGTATCGTTGTTTGATTCCATTGCCGGCATCTAAGGTCTTCTCTCATGTCCGCTAACGCTCAACCCGTTGATCCCGGCCGTATCGACGATGAGAGTCTTGTACACCATCTCAAACTGAAGCTGCCCGATCTTCTGCCGGCGCGCATGCTGAACGAGTTCGTCTACTGCCCCAGGCTCTTTTTCTATGAATGGGTAGAGGGCGTATTCGAGAGTAGCGTGGATACTCTGGATGGTCACGCCAAACACACCCGCGTCGATTCCGGACCAAGCGCGATGCCGGCGGCTGGGGATATGGATGGCGATACTATCCACTCGCGCTCGGTGACCCTATCCAGCGAACGCGCCGGCCTGACAGCAAAGCTCGACCTGATCGAAAGCGATGCGAGCGCAGACGGCGGGAACTCCGTGCGGCCGGTGGATTACAAACGCGGCAAGCCGCGCGAAGTGGATGGCGAGCCGGCACCGTGGCCATCGGATCGCATTCAAATCGCGGCCCAGGCTCTTGTCCTGCGGGATAACGGATATTCCTGCGACGAAGGCCTCTTGTACTATGCCGCCACCAAGCAGCGCGTGCGCATCGAAATCAACGATGCCCTGATAGCCGAGACCGAAGAATTCATCGCCCAGGCCCGCAAGGCGGCATTGAGCGACAAGATTCCCGAGCCGCTGGTAGACAGCCCCAAATGTCCGCGGTGCTCGTTGGTGGGAATCTGCCTGCCCGATGAGACTAACGCGCTGCGTGCGCGGGCATTGAGATTCGAGGAACGCCGCTCAATACAATTCTCATTGTTTGGTGATGGCGACCAAGCGGACGCGGCGGAGCCGCGGCAACTGGTGGCTGCGCGGGACGATCTCCGCCCCTTGTATTTGAACTCCCAGGGCTTCCGGGTAGGGAAATCCGGAGAGGTCATCCAGGTGCGTGACGGCGATTCTCTCAAGCAAGAGGTCAGGCTGGGTGAAGTGTCGCAGATCAATCTATTCGGCAACGTGCAGCTTTCGACGCAAGCCATCCAGTCCTTCTGTTCGGCTGAAGTCCCTATTTGCTATTTCTCCCAGGGCGGCTGGTTCTATGGCATCACAAACGGCCTGAACGCACGCAATGTGTTCTTGCGTCATCGCCAGTTCGTCTCCGCCGGGCACGAATCGACCGCTCTCCGCCTGGCGCGGAAACTGGTTGTGGGCAAGATCCGCAACCAGCGCACCTTGCTTCAGAGAAACCACATCGAACCGCCGGAAATTGCACTGCGGCAGTTAAAGTCGCTGGCGGAAAAGGCGGAAGTGGCGGCTGAGCTCGATATCCTTCTTGGGATTGAAGGCTCCGCCGCGCGTGTTTACTTCAGCGAGTTTGCCGGGATGCTGAAAGCGGGAGAGGACAGCGATCCGCACCGGGGCGCGCCCGGGGAGTTTCGCTTTGACTTTACTCAGCGGAATAGGCGGCCGCCGCGCGATCCGGTAAACGCTCTGCTGTCGTTGGCCTACAGTATTCTGGCAAAGGATCTGACCATCACTTGTTATGCGCTCGGGTTCGACCCGTACTGGGGCTTCTATCATCAGCCGCGTTTCGGACGTCCGGCTCTCGCGCTTGATTTGATGGAGCCTTTTCGGCCGTTGATTGCCGATTCGGTGGTGTTGACAGCGATCAACGCGCGTATGGTCTCCGCTGGGGATTTTATTAGGTCCGGCCCGTCCGTTGCGCTGAAACCGAATGGACGGAAGAGCTTTTTTCGCGCCTATGAATTGCGCATGGACATGCTTGTGACCCACCCGATCTTCGAATACCGCGTCAGCTATCGCCGGTTGTTGGAAATCCAGGCGCGGCTTCTGGCGCGCTTTCTGAATGGGGAAATCGATGATTACCCGGTATTCGTCACCCGTTGAGTACCCAGCGAGGGGTCGGGTGATGTGCAAAATACGCCAGCCGCTCGCCATCCGTAATCTGCACAAGGAGAAAGACTTGGGGACCTTGTTCTTCTGCTGCTATGCTTTTAGTCGGCTGCCCGAGGGCAACCTCTCGCAAACCGCCGCGAATCTCTTTGAAAATAGAATGGTTTCGTCGGCGGCTATTTCCGCGGTGAATTCACCGCGGCCTCATTGAAGCAGAGCGATGCGGACCTGTCACCGTCTGCACGGGCATGATTTCCGCGGTGAATTCACCGCGGCCTCATTGAAGCCAATGACGAATCAGGCAGCCTCCGGCCCACTGCGATCATTTCCGCGGTGAATTCACCGCGGCCTCATTGAAGCAGCATCGCCGCGCTTCAGACGCAGCATGAGCCGGATCATTTCCGCGGTGAATTCACCGCGGCCTCATTGAAGCTACGACTGCAAGAGGGCATGGATCTCGAACTGGCGAATTTCCGCGGTGAATTCACCGCGGCCTCATTGAAGCGAGCTATCGTACGCTCGGTGACTCAGCGGCAGCCCTCCGCAGCATTTCCGCGGTGAATTCGCCGCGGCCTCATTGAAGCCGAATCAGCGCGATCACGATGCGGCACTCGTATTTCCGCGGTGAATTCACCGCGGCCTCATTGAAGCGCGATCTGCATGCAGCGCATGACGTCATGCCATTTCCGCGGTGAATTCACCGCGGCCTCATTGAAGCGAGCGATCGGCGATCAGCCGTCGGTTCAGACTCATTTCCGCGGTGAATTCACCGCGGCCTCATTGAAGCATGTCCAGCGACGTCATGGCTGATCCAGCAGTCTGCATTTCCGCGGTGAATTCACCGCGGCCTCATTGAAGCGCAGCCGGGCAAGCGCGAGTCGCTGGGCAGCGTGAATTTCCGCGGTGAATTCACCGCGGCCTCATTGAAGCAACCGTGCCGTGATCTTGCGCTCGGTTCCTGTCCTTGATTTCCGCGGTGAATTCACCGCGGCCTCATTGAAGCGTGAACGGCCTTGCGCACCTGATCCGTATTGAAGTATTTCCGCGGTGAATTCACCGCGGCCTCATTGAAGCAGCGTATTCAAGCGCGATACGAAGAGATCAGCGATCATTTCCGCGGTGAATTCACCGCGGCCTCATTGAAGCCGTTGCCCTGTTGAGCTGTGCGCGAATTCAGGTGTTATTTCCGCGGTGAATTCACCGCGGCCTCATTGAAGCTGATCGAGCCTGCTGATCAGCTGCAGCGTCAGCATTTCCGCGGTGAATTCACCGCGGCCTCATTGAAGCAGTGCCACCGGCTCCAATGCCCGCATCGGCATTTCCGCGGTGAATTCGCCGCGGCCTCATTGAAGCATGCGCAACACTGGGCCGTCTTCTGCGCTCCAGTCCCATTTCCGCGGTGAATTCACCGCGGCCTCATTGAAGCGCTATCGGCGCAGCAACAGCGCATCGGCGATGAGGCCGATTTCCGCGGTGAATTCACCGCGGCCTCATTGAAGCAGCTCGTCATCCTGCGGCTGCAGTGCTGCCACTCAGCATTTCCGCGGTGAATTCGCCGCGGCCTCATTGAAGCTATCAGGAAAGACCGCTTGTCGGTGAGCTTGCCGCTGCATTTCCGCGGTGAATTCGCCGCGGCCTCATTGAAGCACGTAGGCTCCAGCAATTACCCAATGCTCCGCCGCACTATTTCCGCGGTGAATTCGCCGCGGCCTCATTGAAGCTTGGAGTGGATCGGTCTGCGTGTACAACCATCTGGGATTTCCGCGGTGAATTCACCGCGGCCTCATTGAAGCGAGCGCCTTGCGAATTACTTCCTCGGCAGTGAGGTTAATTTCCGCGGTGAATTCACCGCGGCCTCATTGAAGCTTGGAGTGGATCGGTCTGCGTGTACAACCATCTGGCGATTTCCGCGGTGAATTCACCGCGGCCTCATTGAAGCTTAAAAGCCGAAGCCTTCACACATGGGATGCAGCCGCATTTCCGCGGTGAATTCACCGCGGCCTCATTGAAGCCTGATTCGAGTGCCTTAGCCTTCAGGCGCGCATCATTAATTTCCGCGGTGAATTCGCCGCGGCCTCATTGAAGCCCGGACTGCACGTCATCCTCAAGCGTTGCTCGAGAGCATTTCCGCGGCGAATTCGCCGCGGCCTCATTGAAGCCCATGAGATCTGCCGCGAGCATCGCGCGGACTCGCCCGCATTTCCGCGGTGAATTCGCCGCGGCCTCATTGAAGCATGTCGGCATTGGTGAGTGTCGGCGATGTCTCATGCATTTCCGCGGTGAATTCACCGCGGCCTCATTGAAGCTTGGTGGCGCCGGCAATCTCCGGCTTCAGCGCGGGAATTTCCGCGGTGAATTCACCGCGGCCTCATTGAAGCGTTCGCAGCGGGAAGTTATACGGGCTGGACTGCCACATTTCCGCGGTGAATTCACCGCGGCCTCATTGAAGCGTAGCAGCACGGCCTCGAATCTTACGCATGGCCTGATTTCCGCGGCCACATGGCTGTGGCCTCATTGAAGCAGGGAAGCGAGTACGTTGCCGCTCCAGCAGCGTGCCGTCGGCGTAACGCAATTTCTTTACATGTGCGGAACGGGGGACGGACGGGTTAGAGAAGCAGATTCCCTTCGGGAATGACAGAAAGAAAAGCAAAATGGGGGACGAGTGCAAGACGAGCGTCTGAGATTCGCCAGGCTCAAGATCGTTGCGGCCTCATTGAAGTTTCGGCGGAGTTGGCGGAACGGCAGCAAGCGGAGTTGATTTCCGCGGCGATCTAGCCGTGACCTCATTGAAGCGATACGGTTGAATTTGATGCGGGCTCCTGGAATGCATTTCCGCGACGATATTGCCGCAGAGTTTGCTGAAGAAATCGCGCTTTATAGCCGCCGCTGCGGAGAGTTGTGGTGCCCCACATCTGGCGCAAAGAGCGCGCCAGATATGGGGCACCCGGCTTCCGAAATGCACCTCAGTATGGGTTGATAAAGATCTGCAAAGGATGCGAATCGTTGAAGAAGCCGTGGCCTGAGTTGAGGATGTCAAGCGATCCATTGCCCGTTATGTTGCCGACACAGATATTGTGTCCTTTCGCATTAGAGACGATCTGTTCAGTAAGGTTCCCCAGCCCATCGTTGTAGAAGACGGCTACGCGGTCAAGCGGTGATTGATCCTGCTCCGCAACAATGATGTCCAATGTTCCATTACCGTCCATGTCCCCGATGGCGATCTTGTGGACATCAAGCATATTGGCGTCCATGACATGCTTGATCCAGGTTCCATTTCGCCGGTCCGAAGGGGCCTGCCACCAGATCATTCCTCCAGGCGGTGGAGCTATGCCTCCGCCGGGACCTTCCGACTGACCTGAAATGACGTCCATTTTGCCGTCGCCATTCACGTCCATGGCATTGTATGCTGCTACTTCGCCGCTCCCGCTTGCAGAGGAGCAGTTGTTTGGGTTGCAGGGATAACCGGGTCCGATAGTGTGCATGATCCATTGCCCGGTTCGCGCATCGCCCCCGGTTTCCCGCGGATTCTCCCACCAAACCACGTTGTAGGGAGACCCTGGCTGTGTGCCCGCAAGATTGATGCTCCCCAGCCCTGAGCCGATATCCAGCAATGCAACTCCGCGGAAGGATTGACTGTACTGCACTTGTGTCCATGAATCGGGACTGTTCTGGAAGTACACGGAAGACGGAGTGACGACGTCCATTTTGCCGTCGCCATCTATATCGGCGAGTACTATATTGTTTTCGCCCAAGCCAGGTCCAATCACGTGCACTACCCATGGTTGGGTCGGATCTCCGCCCGATCCTCGCGGATTTTCAAACCACACGATTTCGGGAGTCCCTGAGAAGTCTGGATCGAAGCTGGCCACGATATCTACCGCTCCATCTCCGTTGACATCGTAGGCCGCCATATCCTCATAGCCGTCGCCGCTGCCTACAATTGTGTGGATAATCCAGGGATCATTTAGATTGCCTGACGCGGGATATTCATACCAATAGATACCGCTTATTCCGGTATTCCCATTCTGCGATTCCTGTTCGAGACCGACCACAGGATCGAGATGCCCAGTGCCCTGAATGTCGGCCAGGGTCTTCTCCACCAGAGTTGAGGCGGGGTTGGCGTCGACGGTGACGTAGCCGTAGGGTTGTGGACCATCCTGATTCGCGATTGGGTTCTCGGTGCTGAAGAAGTAATCGACGACTGCTGTAAACGCAGGCGAGTTGCTTGGAGTAGAGTTCGATGCTCCGGCGTACGGACCAATCGTCGCGACGTTCAGATCGAAGTTGAATCCCGGCGCGGCGGTGAAGTTTACTCCGTCCGTCGACCAACTCCCTGTCCAGGTATTCCCGCTGCGCGCCAGACGAAGCACCAACGGTCCCTTCGGGAGTGAAATTGTTGTATTGATAAAGATGGTGGCATTCGAGCCGTTGACGCCGGCCGCGAATAAAAATGGACCTATCCCGCTTCCATAATCCACGTCGAATCGCAGGAAATCATTGCTGTCCTGCTCGACAACAATTCCTTCGTCCTGATTTCCGATCTCGACCGCCGACTGGAAGCGGATATCGGCGCTGAAATCGGTATTTGCGATGTGCTGCACGACTCGCAACGAGTCGTCGCCGGTGACCCATAGATCGTGGTTCTGCCCGGCCGGCACGTTCAACGTGACTCCCGAGCCGTTCATAGTGACAGTGCCATCCCCCAGCGGGTTCTCCGTTGTCCATAAGGAAGTGTTCAGCTGGCTCTCATCGAAGTTGTCGGAGACCAAGCCACCATTCGATGAGGTCAGAGTGTAGGTGGCCGAGGCTACAGTGCTCGTCGTCTCGCCCGCCTCCGCCGCGATGGCGTTGACCGTGGTCGTCGCGCTGATGGTAAAGGGACCGGAGTAGACCGTTGAGGAGGTCGTCGGCGTCGATCCATTGGTAGTGTAGTGAATTGTGGCGCCAGATGTACTGTCGCTGATGGAGACGCTCAGCGTTGTTGCGAAGGCGGTGCCGCTGGCAGGACTAAAAGCCGGGGTCGCTACCGTCTGGCCAACCGCCATCGACGTATAGGTTGCTGACGCTTCAGCGCTTGTGGTTTCGCCGGTCTCTGCCGCGATCGCATTGACAGTCGTCGTCGCGTTAATGGTGAAGGGACCGGAGTATACCTGGGATGATGTTGTTGGAGTTGACCCGTCAGTCGTGTAATAAATGGTCGCGCCCGGCGTAGAATCGGCGATCGAGACGCTCAGAGTAGTAGAAAAGGTAGCGCCGCTAGCCGGGTTGAAGGTAGGCGTGGCCACAGTGGGGGTTGTAGTACTCAGGTTGTGGAACCAGTCGAACGTTGCGGTAAGCGCCGGCGCATTGCTGGGTGTGACACTATAATTCCAGGCATACGGCGCCAATCCGGTCACCACCATGCTGTCGTTGAAGCTCCCCGCCTCGTTCCAGTTCACCCCGTCCGTCGACCAATAGCCGGTGTAGGTGCTTCCCACTCGTGTCAAGCGCAGATACGTGGGTACGGCATAGGAGCTGAACGGCTGAGATTGGAACGGTGTGCTCTGGTTACCTGAGACGATGGTGTTTGCACCCAAGCCGATCGATCCTCCGGCGCCGACCCCGAAACGGATGTAATCACTGGCGTCACCTTCCACCAGGAGCCCCTGCCCGTAATACTGGGTCGCCGCTGCGAGAGTGGAATCGATCTTTACCGCCACGTCGAAGTTCACGTTGCCAATCGGCTGGACCACCTGAACTGCATCCAGCGCCGGCACGAATGCATCATGATTGCTCCCTCCAGGCACAGTGATGACCAACTCCCCATTGCTCACTGTGGCGGAGCCGCCCACCGGCGCCTCCACCTGCCATAACGCGGTATTCAAGCTTGATCCGTTGAACTCATCCGATACGGGAGACCCGCTGATAACCGGCGAATAGGTGTAGCTGGCCGTGCCTGTTGCGCTCTGGGTGTAGCCGCTGGCGGTCGCTATCGCGTTGACGGTAGTCGACTCGCTGATCGTGAAGGGACCGGAATAGACCTGGGACGATGTTGTTGGAGTTGATCCATCAGTCGTGTAATAAATGGTCGCGCCCGGTGTAGCATCGGCGATCGAGACGCTTAGAGTAGTAGAAAAGGTGGCGCCGCTAGCTGGGTTGAAGGTTGGCATTGCCGCAGAGCTTGTCGCAGCCAGGTTGTGGAACCAGTCGAAAGTTGCGGTAAGCGCCGGCGCATCACTGGGTGTGACGCTGTAGTTCCATGCATATGGCGCCAATCCGGTCACCACCATGCTGTCGCTGAAGCTCCCCGCCTCATTCCAGTTCACCCCGTCCGTCGACCAGTAGCCGGTATAAGTGCTTCCTACTCGCGACAAGCGCAGATACGTGGGTACGGCATAGGAACTAAACGGCTGAGATTGGAACGGCGTGCTCTGGTTTCCCGAGACGATGGTGTTTGCGCCCAGGGTGATCAATCCTCCGGCGCCGACTCCGTAGCGAATGTAATCACTAGCGTCACCTTCCACCAGCAGACCCTGTCCGTAATACTGCGTCGTTCCCTGAAGCGTGGAGTCTATCTTCACCGCCACGTCGAAGTTCACATTGCCGATCGGCTGGACCACCTGAACTGCATCCAGCGCCGGCACGAATGCATCGTGATTGCTCCCTCCAGGCACAGTGATGACCAACTCCCCATTGCTCACCGTGGCCGAGCCGCCCACCGGCGCCTCTACCTGCCACAGCCCGGTATTCAAGCTCGTTTCGTTGAATTCGTCCGATACTTGACCAAGGGCGAGACCGCAAGCCATCCAGGCCGTCAACAAGCAGATAATAGTAAGGGATAGAGAATAGCGGCGCGCTTTCACCGTTTGCTGTTGTTTTTCGGGTGGGAGGCACACGTATCCACAGGAGAACCAGGCAGAAGAGTTTGACATAGCAGCCCTCGAATTCCTCTTAGGGAATCCTTTTGAGCGGGGAGGGGTTGTTGTCGAAGGGGGGAACTCGTTGGCGACAGTGGCCCGTATTTGGCGCAAGCTTGACCCATTTGGCTGAATTGAGTCAAGCAAAACCAGGCTTCAGTTAAAAGATCGCTTTGAAGCTATGCAACCCTTCTTAGGTCTTTCCGAAACTGATTTCGCAACTTTGTTCATCTGCCGGGGTCACCATGCCGGCACAATTATTCTCGATTGAGACTCCGGGAATCTCGCGGCAATTAGACTAGAGAACAGCGCATCGAATCGAGTACCAGGTTGAGCGCGGAGGTATTTCCTCACCATGGCAAAAATGACTGTCGGCTTTGGCATCGCGCTCATCGTTCTGGGCGTGGCAAGTTTCGTTCTAACCGGGAACAAGTTTCCTACATCCCTGATTCCCGCCGTTTTCGGCATCATACTGCTCGGCCTGGGCAGAATGGCCGAGAGCCCGGACGCCAAGCGGCGAATGCTTCTTATGCATATCGCTGTCACCATTGGCCTGCTCGGCTTCCTGGCAACCGCGTCCTCTTTGGTCTCCTTTGTCCAGCTCATCCAAGGCAAAACCTTTCCTTATCCGGCCGCTGTTGAAGAAAAAGCAGCGATGGCTACCCTCATGCTCATCTTTGTAATACTCTGCGTGCGTTCGTTTATCGCCGCCCGCCGCGGCAGGGTGGACACCAGGGTTTAGGAGACCGCATCTTTCATGAGCATCCGATCCAGCGCCGGAGGTGGTGTATCTGTCCGAGCCGAGCGGAGTTCCATGCGCTCGAGCGCCCGTGGGACAGAACCGGAAGTCGACCGGCCCAAACCCCAGCTGCGCAAAGTTCTGCCTGAGATATGGACGCTGATCGCTCCCCGTAAAGGGCTGTTGGGAGTGGGCTTTGTCCTCATGGTCTTCAATCGGGTCGCCGGGCTTGTGCTTCCCGCCTCGACCAAGCTCCTGGTCGATGGTGTCATGGTCAAGCATCAGGCGGCCAAATTGCCTTCTATCATAGGAGTGGTGCTGATCGCCACGGCAATTCAGGCGGGGACATCCTACTCCTTGACCCAGTTGCTCTCCAAGGCCGCGCAGCGCCTGATCGCGGACCTGCGCATGCAAGTCCAGCAGCACATCGGCCGGCTCTCCATCAGTTTCTACGACGCCAATCGCACCGGCGCGCTCGTCTCCCGCATCATGACCGACGTGGAGGGAGTGCGAAACCTCATCGGCACCGGCCTGGTAGATTTCATCGGAGGCTTGCTTACAGCCGTTCTCGCTTTCTTTTACCTCATGCACATCAGCGCCAAGATCACACTGGTTTCCTTTGCCTTGATTTTGGTGTTCGTGCTGGTTTTACAGAAGGCCTTCAAGGTCATCCGCCCCATCTTCCGGGAACGCGGCCGCATCAGCGCCGAGGTTACAGGCCGCCTTACCGAGTCGCTTGGGGGTGTGCGGGTGATCAAGGGCTACGATGCGGAGGACCGGGAGGCTGGAGTGTTTGCAACCGGCGTCGAGCGGCTTTATCAGAACGTTGTCCGCTCACTCACTGCCACCTCTCTGCTTTCGCTTGCTTCGACCGCTATTCTCGGCGTGGTGGGCGCGACGGTGATGTTTCTCGGCGCTCACCAGGTGATGGCCCACAAGATAACCCTGGGCGATTACATCATGTACAACATGTTTTTGGCCTTCATGGTTGCTCCTGTATTTCAGGTGGTCAATGTGGGCACCCAACTGACGGAAGCGGTCGCCGGGCTTGACCGGACCATCGAAATCCTGAATGAGGAGCGGGAAGATGCGGATCCCGGCCGCACCGTCAACCTGGGAACCATCGAAGGCGATATCCGCTTTGAGAATGTCCGGTTTTCCTATGAGCCGGGCAAGCCTGTCCTGCATGGCATCTCGCTTCATGCCCGGCCGGGCGCTGTTACCGCGCTGGTCGGCTCCTCGGGATCGGGCAAGTCGACCATCATCAGCCTGGTCTGCGCCTTCCATAAGCCGGACTCGGGCCAGGTGCTGGTGGATGGAACGGACCTCTCCACTGTCCGTCTCAAGAGCTATCGCAGCCAGCTTGGCGTAGTGCTGCAGGAGTCGTTTCTGTTCGATGGGACAATCCGCGAGAACATCATCTTTTCCCGTCCCGAAGCTACCGAGGAAGAGTTCCTCTCCGCGGCGGCCATCGCCCGCGTCGATGAGTTCGCCGAGCGCTTCCCCGAAGGATACGACACGATAGTAGGAGAGCGCGGAGTCAAGCTGTCTGGAGGGCAGCGCCAGCGGCTTTCTATCGCGCGGGCCATTCTTGCCGATCCCCGCATTCTGATTCTCGACGAGGCTACATCGTCGCTCGATTCGGAATCGGAAGCCATGATCCAAAATGGTCTCAGCTATCTGATGCAGGGGCGAACGACCTTCGTGATCGCGCACCGGCTCTCTACCATCCGCCGCGCCGATCAGATACTGGTGGTCGAAGGGGGATTGATTGTGGAGCGGGGAACGCATGAAACGCTCTTCGATCTGGAAGGCCGTTACTACGACCTCTACACCCGCCAGCATGGTGTCGAATCCAACCGCTTCCTCGCGCCCGGGGAAGGGGAGAAGCTCTTCGAAGAGATTGAATGAAGCATGGAGCGCAGCTACAGGCCTGAGTGGAATCCCACATCTGACGCAAAGAACGCGTCAGATATGGGGCACCCTGGATCTGCTTGAAGTTTGGATCCCGAACCACAAATATCCACCGCCCGTAAACCGTCATTTGTCATCTCGACCGGAGCGGAGAGATCTGCGGTTTGCCTTTCTTTCTGTCATTCCCGCAGGGAATCTGCTTTCTGTATTTCGTAACGCCTGTACCATGCGCAAAAAGTCGAACTCATCGAGCGGGTATGCCCGAGAGACCAGAAGCAGATTCCCTGCGGGAATGACAGAAAGAAAGGCAACTGCGAATACCAAACCGCCAGGCATTCATTCAACCTATTTGTTGCGCCACTTGAGCAGGGGGAATACGCTGCTGTAGCTGTCGGTCCAGGTCTTCAAATCAGGTGGCCGGGCCAGAGGGACTGCGCCCGCCAACTCCGGCAGTCGCAGAAATGCCTGGTTGCCGGTCACCAGCACCCAATCCGTGGAATAGAACCCATTCTGGTCGTCCGCATGCGTATCGACAGCCACCACGTCCAGTCCGGCATCGCGCGCGATGCCTGCCACCACCGGCTCCAGATTGATGAACTGGTTAGACACGTGAAAGGCGATGATCCCATCCGGCCGCAGGTGCTTGCGATAAAGAGCGAGCGCCTGCTTGGTGAGCAAATGGACGGGAATGGCATCCCCTGAAAAAGCATCCACGGCGATGACATTATAATTTTGTGGTTTCTGGGCTGCGAGCGACAATCGCGCATCCCCCAGCTTTACCTCCACCCCCGCTTTGCTATCCCGCAAGTAAGTAAACCAGTGGCGCGCCAGCGGCTCGTCCAGCGGGTTGATCTCGTAAAAGCGGATGAAGTCTCCCGGATTGCCATACGCCGCCAACGTTCCGGTTCCGAGTCCGATCACCCCTACGCGCTTGGCCGCTCCGCCGCAGCACAAACGCATGGCCAATCCCACTCCTGATCTGGGAGAGTAATAAGTGAGCGGCTGGTCCCGATACTCAGGCGCGAACCATTCCGCGCCATGCTCGATGGTTCCGTTCATAAGTTGCCGGTCGGTGTGCGATTGCGGCGGCACATGGGATTCCCGCACCCGCAGAGTCCCGTAGAAATTGCGCACCAGCGCGACTGCTTCATCGTTATACCCGCGCACCTGGGCGTGTACCACAAAGATGGCGCCCACAGCTCCGGCCACCCAGATCAAACGCGGTCCCCATCCGTCTTTCCACGTGGTAGCCAGTGCTATGGCCGCCACCGCTACCAGCGTGCAGGCGAGATCATAGTTAGCCCGCAGCAGGAGTGGAGCGGCGAGGCCCACCAGCATCGTTCCAGCCGCGCCTCCTGCCGCCGTATACAGATAAAATTGCGTCAGCCGTTTCGCCTCCGGCCGCCGCGCGTACAACTCTCCGTGCAGGAAGAAGCAAACTACAAACAGTCCGACCAGAAAGAGCGGCAAGCTCACCGCAATGGGAAAAAGCTTGCGAATATCCATCAGAGCGTAGCCCATGGAAGCCAACGCCACCAGGGCAAGCCGCAGGACAAAGGGCCGCGGGTACCATGCGCCTCCCTGAAAGGTCAGAATAAAAGTCATCAGGTAAAGCGCCAAAGGGGGCAGCCACAGCAAGGGAATAGCGGCGATATTCTGGCTCAGATGATTGGTAACAGCGACCAGCATCATTCCACCACCCAGGGCCAGAAAAAACCAGAGAACCGGCCCGGATCGTTCGCCGCCCAGTACACCTTGAGGTACAACGCGAGCGTGGCCAGGATCTTCGATGGCGCCGGCCGAGGCGACAGGATTGCGCAGCCGGCTGGACCAAGCGATCGCGCCGCAAGCCACGGCGAAGATAAAAAATGCCGGCGCCCACGCGGAGGTTTGCTGGTTCATGGTAAAGTTCGGCTCGATCAATAGCGGATAGCTGGCCAGGGCCGCCAGAGAGGCGAGATTTGACAGCGCAAACAGCCTATAAGGCGACTCGCCGGGAAAAGTCTTGGCGAACCATGAAGTCAACAGCGGGGTAGTGGCGGAAAGCGCAAGATAGGGCACGCCGATCACTGCCGAGAGCGTCAAAAAAACAGTCAGTGCGGGGTGATAGCTGGCGGCCGCGGCGGGTGGCCTCAATCGCACTCCTAGCATGAGCAGCGCAGCGATCAGCAGCAGGATATGGGCATCGGCCTGCCGTATCGGCTTAAGCCTCGACGAGACCCAATGTGCGTAAAGATAGCCCAGAAGCAGCACCGTCTGAAAGAAGACCAGACAGGTGGTCCAGACTGCGGAGGATCCGCCCAACGATGGCAGCAGTTGCTTGGCCGCCATCGGCTCCACCACAAACAGCAGAAAGGCGCTTAAAAAGATCGTAAGCGCGTATAACCAGCGGACGAAGCTCATAGCGGGCCGGCAGCCTATATCATTTGACTCCCTGTGGTTGTATCACGACCGCCATTTTATCCATTCGCGGCCAACAGTATAGAATCGACTTCTTCGGCAAGCCGGTGGCGGCTTCACCGGCGCGTGGCCAATCTACCGAGGAGGTTCACCGAGCATGTTAGACCCGATGCTCATCGCGCAAAGCGATGTCCCTCTCTATTTGCTGACCGGCATGTCGAACCGCCACGGCTTGGTCGCCGGGGCAACCGGTACAGGCAAGACGGTAACACTGCAGGTGATCGCAGAACAATTCAGCAAGCTGGGCGTGTCCGTCTTTGCGGCGGATGTCAAAGGCGACCTTTCCGGAATCAGCCAGCCCGGAGTAGAAAATGCCAAGATCGCCGAGCGGGTGAAGAAGCTCAAGCTAAGTGATTTCTCCTTTGCCGGCTGCCCGGTTACCTTCTGGGATGTTTTTGGTGAGCAGGGTCATCCGGTACGCGCGACAGTTTCAGAGATGGGGCCTCTGCTCTTCAGCCGCCTGCTCAACCTCAACGAAACCCAGGCAGGAGTGCTGGCGCTGGTTTTCAAGATCGCCGATGACCAGGGCTTGCTGCTCCTGGACCTGAAGGATCTTCAGTCCATGCTGCGCTATGTGGCGGAGAATGCGAAGGAGTTTCAGACTCAGTACGGAAATATCTCGGCCGCCAGCGTGGGCGCTATTCAACGCGGACTAGGGGCGATTGAACAGCAGGGCGGGGAAAAGTTCTTTGGCGAGCCCGCGTTGAATCTCGACGACATGATACAGACCGATTCCCAGGGCCAGGGGATTGTCAATATCTTAGCCGCGGACAAGCTGGTCAGTGCGCCCAGAGTTTATGCTACCTTCCTGCTCTGGCTGTTGACGGAACTATTCGAGCGCCTGCCGGAGGTTGGCGATCCGGAAAAGCCCAAGCTGGTTTTCTTTTTCGATGAGGCTCACCTGCTCTTTTCCGATCTGCCCAAAACCATTGAAGACAAGATTCAGCAGGTGGTTCGGCTGATCCGCTCCAAAGGGGTTGGTGTGTTCTTTGTCACCCAGAACCCGCTCGACGTTCCGGATGCTGTGCTGGGCCAGTTAGGCAATCGCGTGCAGCATGCCTTGCGCGCATTTACTCCGAAAGATCAGAAGGCGGTTCGCGCGGCCGCGCAAACCTTTCGCGCCAACCCCAAGGTCGATGTCGAGAAGACGATTACAGAACTCGGCGTAGGCGAGGCGCTGGTCTCCTTTCTCGATGCTCAAGGCACGCCCGGTATGGTAGAGCGCGCTCTGGTCTGTCCGCCAAGCAGCCAAATTGGTCCCATCACGCCGGAACAGCGGCAGCAGATCATGCGCACATCGCTGGTTGCCGGCGTGTATGAAAATGCGATCGATCGTGAATCGGCCTATGAAGTATTAAAAGCGCGGGCCGAGCAAGCTGGTCAGTCCGCTCCGGCTGGATCGCAACCGCAATCGACGCCGCAGACCACACCATGGTATGGCAATCTTGGTTCGCTGGGTAGTCCCTCAAGCGGCCGGCGGGGTGACACGCTGGCTGAAGCTCTTGCCAAGAGCGCCGCTCGCACCATCGGCAGCACGGTAGGCAGGCAGATTGTACGCGGCATCCTCGGATCGCTTTTGGGCGGCGCCAGCGGCTCCCGTCGCCGCTAATCGTACTCGTCCAATTGGAGACTCTTCTTCTCTGCCGATGGACAGTGTCGTCACTCTTCCTCTTTGATTTGGACAAGTTTGCTGAAGGTAGATTTAAATGCCTGGTTGAAAAGCCCACGCCTCGAACCTTTCCCTCGAATGTTGTATAGCCCCATGCCGTAGATGGGCATAGGCTCGGTAGCATTTGGAGCACACGGGCCTGCTTTTGAGAGCAACATAACGGGCGATCAGGAGTTTATATGGATGGAAAAGGCGACAGCAATTCGAAGAACAATTGCTGTCCGGAGGGATATCGAGATGCGCGTCTTTAGCAAAGTTCGTATTCTGCTACTCGCATTGCTTTTTTCTATCGTGCCGGCGGCATCTTTTGCCGGGGTCTTTGTTTCCATCACCGTGGCGCCTCCGGTTTTGCCGGTCTACGCGCAGCCGGTTTGCCCGGGAGACGGGTATCTGTGGACTCCTGGGTACTGGGCCTACGCGCCTGCGGGCTACTATTGGGTGCCCGGTGTGTGGGTTATGGCTCCCCGGCCTGGGGTGCTTTGGACTCCGGGCTATTGGGGCTTTGCCGGCGGCTTTTACGCCTGGCACGCGGGGTACTGGGGTCCCCATGTGGGTTTCTATGGCGGGGTTAATTACGGTTATGGCTATGGCGGAGTGGGCTTTTTCGGCGGACGTTGGGAAGGCGGCCACTTTGCCTACAACACTGCTGTGATGCACGTGAACACCACCATCGTGCACAACACTTATGTGGACCGCACGGTTATACGCAACACCACGGTGGTCAACCGCACCAGCTTCAATGGACCGGGCGGAGTCAATGCCAGGGCCAGCCATCAGGAGCTCGCTGCGCAGCGTGAACAGCATTTCGGAGCCACCTCGGAGCAGATGTCGCACGAGCACGCGGCCAGCTTCAATCGGAACAACTTCGCCTCCGTCAATCGAGGAAGGCCAGGCACACCAGCCATGAGCCGGCCGGCATCCTTCAACAGCAACCGGCAGGCAAATTTCAACAACAACAACCATCAAGCAAACTTCAACAACAATCGGCCTGTGGCCAATGGCGGCGGCTATCATCCGTCAGCCAACAACGGCGGCGGTCATCCGAATTACCAGCAGCCTCATCAAAACCAGAACGAGAACCAACATAACAACGGCGGCGGTGAAAACCACGAACACCGCTAATAAATCGGGTGCCCCACGTCCGCATTTTCGGACGTGGGGCACCTACCTTCTATCCCTCCACGCCTAGTTCGCGCAGCACGAATGCATAGTCGAAGGCGATCTCCTTCAGATAGTCGTACCGGCCGGAGGCGCCTCCATGCCCTGCGCTCATGTTGGTGTGCAGCAGAAGCGCCTGACTTCCGGTCTTGAGCGTGCGCAGCTTGGCCACATACTTTGCCGGCTCCCAATACATGACCTGACTGTCGTTCAGAGAGGTCTTCACCAGCATCGCCGGATACTCTCCTGGCGCCAGGTTGTCATAGGGGGAGTACCGTAGCATGTATTCGAAGTATTCCCGTTGGTGCGGATCGCCCCACTCCTCGTATTCGGCAACCGTCAACGGCAGGCTGGCGTCAAGCATGGTGTTCATCACGTCGACGAAGGGCACATGAGAAACAACGGCGTGATAGAGATCGCTCCGCAGGTTGACGACGGCTCCCATCAGCAGGCCGCCTGCGCTGCCGCCCTCAATGGCGACGCGCTCAGGGTCGCCATAGCCATTCGCGGTGAGATACTCGGTGACCGCGATGAAATCGGTGAAGGTGTTCGTCTTCTTGAGCAGGCGGCCTTCATCGTGCCAGGGCTTGCCCATATCGCCGCCGCCCCGAACGTGCGCGAATGCGAGCACAACCCCGCGGTCAAGCAGGCTGAGACGGTTGGAGCTGAAGCCGATCGGCAATGGATATCCGTACGATCCATAGCCGTAGATGTCGAGCGGGTTGGTCCCTTTGCCCTTCATCTCCGAACGGTAGACAAGCGAAATAGGAATCTTTACCCCATCCTGCGCTGTCGCGAAGACTCGCTCGGAGCGATAATTCGCCCGATCGAAGCCTCCGGGTATTTCCAGCTCCTTGAGCAGCGTTGATGTTCCGGTCGTGACATCGAATTCATAGACCGAACTGGGCGAGACCAGCGATTGATAGCCGTAGCGGAACCGGTCCGTCACAAATTCCCGATTGACGTGAGGATGGGCGCTGTAGGCAGGCTCGGGAAACTCGATCTCCCGCGCGCTTGCGCCCAACGGTTCCTGGTCGAAGAGCATCACCCGCATTCGGGGCAAGCCGTTCGATCGCTCGACGGCCACCGCGAAGGATTGGAAAAGGTCGAATTCTTCCAGCATCACGTCGTCGCGATGAGCAATCAACTCGCGCCAATTGGCGCGGCCCGGAGTGGCGACCGGAGCTGTGACCAGACGAAAGGTCCTGCCGGTATCGTTCACCCGGATATAAAACAATCCATCCCGATGATCCGCATAGTATTCAATATTCTCGCGTCGCGGCTCAATGAGCGTCCATTGCCCGGCCGGCTGATCGGCCGCCATGGATCGTCCCTCGCTGGCGGTGTGGCTGGCGCTCTCCAGCATCAGGTACTTGCGGTCGCGCGTGCGCCCCACGCCGATGTTGAAGCGTTCATCGGCTTCCTCATACACCAGGGCGTCATCTTGCTGGCTGGTTCCCAGCACGTGCCGGAAGAGCTGGAACTGCCGTTTTGTCGATTGATCCTCGACTGAGTAGAACAGGGTGCGGTTGTCGGCTGCCCAGGCAATCGATCCGACGCGCTCCGCCCAATCGGAGAGCACCTGGCTGGTTCTCAAGTCCTTGATGTGCAGCGTGTACTGACGAAAACCCGTATTGTCGGTAGAGTAGGCAAGAAGGTTTCCATCGTCGGAGACGGTAACTACTCCCACCGACATGAAGGCCTGCCCTTGGGCCAGTTGGTTGACGTCGAGAATCACCTCTTCCGGATTATCGAGCGAGCTCTGTTTCCGGCAGTAGATGGGATATTGCGCCGACTGCTCGGTCCGCGAGTAATAGAAGTAGCCGCGGTCCCTGAAGGGAACGGAAACATCGGTTTCCTTAATATGGCTCAGCATCTCGGCATAGAGCTTGGCCTGCAGCGCATCGGTCGGCTTCATCACCGCTTCGGTATAGGCATTCTCCTGCTCGAGATAGGCGATTGTTTCAGGATTGGTCTTCTCACGAAGCCATGCATAATCGTCCACAAGAGAGTGTCCGAAGAGGGCGGTTTCGGTTGGCCGGCGGCGCGCTACAGGTGGTTGAGCAACGGTTTCAGGCATCTCTTTCAGCATATCCTCATGAGAAAAGCAGATTCCCTCCGGGAATGACAGAAAGGAGGACAAAGGCGGGTTTTGATCAGAAAGTGAGTGTTTTCAGTCCTTGCAGTTGCTTCTCTTTCTGTCATTCCCGAAGGGAATCTGCTTCTGTCCTTCAGTATTCGCAGTCGCTTTTCTGGTTCTGTCATGGCGTTGCGGTAGGAAAAGCAGATTCCCTCCGGGAATGACAGAAAGAAAGGCTAAGTATTTTCAGTATTTGCAGGTGCTTTTTTGGTCTGTCATTCCCGTAGGGAACTGCTTCTGGTCTCCCCAATTGCTCTCGCAAAGAGTAGCCCACTTCAGGACAGTTTATCGCTCAGGACGGAGCAGCAATTGCTCGTGCGGGGTGAAAACTCTGCCGATGACCAGATAGCTTGCGGTGAAGCAGGTCAGCGCTGCAGCGGAGAAGATGATGGAGAGCACCACGAACTGATAGAGCGCGGCATAGAGCGGAGAAGAGCCGCTAAGCACCATTCCCGCCATGAGGCCGGGAATCCAGACGATTCCCAAAGAGCGGATGTTGTCCACCGAGGGAATCAGGCTGGCGTGAAAGGCCGCGCGAACATAGGGTAACACCGCCGTTTGCGGACTGGCTCCCAGCGACAAGGCCGACTCCACTTCTCCGACATGAGTCAAAATCTCCCCTCGAATCCTGTCTAAAAAGATCGACTGCATATTCATCGTCTGCGCAATAACCATGCTGCCTACCGGGATCAGGATTGCGACTTGGATAGGGACGACTCCGGTCACAATCATCACCGCTAGAATGATGCCGGCGCCAACCATTATTGACTGGAGAGCCAGGGTGAAGGCTCTGGGGATCGAGCGGGCGCGCCGGCGGACGATACCGGCCGCGGCCAGCATCATGACGACCAGCACCAGCGCGGAGATCCACTGCGCGCCGTGCAGCAGATAGGCCAGGATCAGTCCTACGGCCACGATCTGCACAATGCCGCGGAGTTGCGCAAGCGGCAGCTCGGTCAACATATCCACGCCCCGGCGGCGCGCCAGAAGCATGATCAGCAGGGCGGTCACCGCGGCGATGACGCACCCGGCTAGTCCTTGCGAGGTCTGGGAGTGAAAGAGTCTGGTGATCATTCGATCGATTCCTCCTCCTTCGGCAATGTAGGTTCCAGCCTGCCGAGCGAGCGAACCCGCCCATTTTCGAGCGTCAGGGTGTTTGACGCCAGCCGCCTTGCCTGGTCCCGATCGTGTGTCACCCAGATGCAGGACAGCCGGCGCCGCTCGATCAGGGAGGCCAGCACGTCTTCGACAGCAAGCTTCGCTATCTCATCCAGAGACGATGTAGGTTCGTCCAGCAGGAGTAGTTCCGGGTCGTTGGCCAGGGCTCTGAGGATGGAGATGCGCTGAGCTTCTCCTCCCGAAAGGGTTGCGGCATGGCGAAGCGCATAGCCTTCGAGACCCACCTGCGAGAGCAGGTCTTCGATTGCCGTTGGGGGAATTTCGAGACCAGCCTGGCGAGGGCCGTAAGCGATGTTTTCCGCCACCGTGCCGGGAAAGAGGAAAGGCCGCTGCATCACCATGCCTATGCGACGGCGAAGCTGCCGGGGCGTCAATTCGCGATAATCCTGCCCCTCAAGGAGGACCTGTCCCCCGCTCGGCTCATCCAGCCGATTCAATAAGCGGAGAAGGCTGCTCTTGCCGGCGCCGCTGGGTCCAACCACCGCCAAAATCTCGCTGCGCTCGAGGCCGAAACTGATGTCGTCCAGCAGAAGCTTGCCTGAACCATCCTTCAATTTCCGGCTTAGATGAATGCACTCAAGAACGTATCGGCCTGCCGCCATGATGGATTGTCGCCAGTGTACACTCGGCCCAGTGCTGCGGGATTCGCGTTGCTTTCTTCTTCCCTGAGTACAATGACGTAAGATGCTCGGGCGCCTATACCTTGCGATTTTGCTCCTTCTTACCTCGTCCGCGGTCATGGGCGAACGGGTACAGGATCTCCCTGCTCCGTCGAACTACGTCAGTGACTTTGCCGGCGTACTCTCCCCTGGAACCGTGCGCGGGCTGAATGCCCTCTGCGCTCAGTTAGATCGCCAGGCGCATGCGCAGATCGCGGTGGTGACCATCAAGACCCTCGACGGTGAACCCATCGAGAACTTTGCCACCGCTCTGGAAGAAAAGTGGAAGGTAGGAACCAAGGGCACCGATCGCGGCGCCCTGTTGATTCTGGCGGCCAACGATCGTAAGTACCGCATCGAAGTCGGTTACGGATTGGAAGGCATCTTGCCCGACGGCAAGACCGGCGATATCGGCAGAATGATGGTTCCTTATCTGCGCCAAGGGAACTACGACCAGGCGGTAGCCACGGCCGTAGTCCAGATGGCCCAGACCATCGCCGCAGACGCTGGGGTAACTTTGAATGCGGCGGCGCCCCGCGGACCGCCTCAGCCGCAGGCGCACAAGCTCAGCGCCGGCCAATTGCTCATTTTAGCGGGCTTATTCTTTCTGGTTATCTTTATCCTCAGCCGCCTGGGTGGTTCGGGGCTGCTTGGGTTCCTGATCGGCACCTTCCTGGGCGGCGGCTGGGGTGGCGGCGGCGGCCGCGGCGGTGGAGGGGACTGGGGCGGCGGTGGTGGTGGCGGCTTCGGCGGTTTTGGGGGCGGCAGCTCTGGCGGCGGCGGAGCCTCCGGCGATTGGTAGGGAAGTCTGTGACTGCACTATGAGGAGGAGAACGCTCAAATGAGACGTGGGCTTTGGATTGTACTCGCAGTAGTTGTGGTCATATTTTTTGCCGTGCTGCTGGTTTTCGGCAGCTACGTGAGCGCGAAGAACCAGATGGTCGCAAAGCGGGAGGCGATCGCCAGTTCTTGGAGCGAGGTCAACAACCAGATGCAGCGGCGCGCGGACCTGATCCCCAACCTGGTCGAGACCGTGAAGGGGTATGCCAAACAAGAGACAACGGTCTTTGGGGATATCGCCAATGCGCGCGCAGGATTGCTCAACGCGCACGGCGACCCTAAAGCTACCATTCAGGCCAACGGACAATTGGACTCGGCTCTGGGACGGCTGCTGGCTATTTCGGAGAATTATCCGGAGTTGAAGTCGAATGCAAACTTTCAAAGTCTGCAGGATGAGCTTGCCGGAACTGAAAATAGGATCAGCGTTGCCCGGATGCGCTACAACCGAAATATCCAGGACTACAACACGTTCATTGGCCAGTTTCCCAACAGCGTTTGGGCTAGCATGGGTGGCTTCCAGCGGAATGATGCCTACTTTGAAGCCAGCCCTGGCGCTAAGAATCCTCCCACGGTTAAGTTCTAGTTGCAGCTATGGCGGCCGCCCCAGGTTCCGATTCCGGGACCTGGGGTTTCTCCGCTGTGGGGATTATCCGGCCAAAGGCGGGACTTTAAGCGCGATCGAAAGATGCTACGGCGCTGGCCTCATCATCCTTGATATCGAATACGGTGTAGAGCTTGGTGATCTGCAGAAGGTCGTGCACCTTCTTAGTCAGGTTGAGCAGCTTGAGGTCTCCACCCTGATTGCGGACCGTGGTGTAGGCGCTCACCAACTCGCCGATACCCGAGCTGTCGATGTAGTTTACGTCCCCCAAGTTGAGCAAAATCTTCTTGGAGCCCTTGGAGAGAAGATCGCGGACGGCATCTCGCAACTGCACGCTGCCTTCACCCAGGGTGATGCGGCCGCTGAGATCCAAAATGGTGACCCCGTCGACTTGACGGGTGCTGACTTTCATACTCACGTAGAGTCCTCCTTATGTTCCTGTGCGTGCCGCTCCCAGGTGTTTGACCAGGGTAAGTTCGGTGCCTGGATGTAATTGGCGAAACTTTACTTCATCCATAAAAGATCGAATCAAAAAGATACCACGGCCTGAGCCGCGGAGCAGGTTTTCCGGGGCCAGCGGGTCGGGTAGAGTGTCCGGATCAAGTCCCTTCCCCTGGTCGGAGATGCGGATGATGAGGTCATCGCCGTTAGCTTCAAAGGATGCGGTCACGCGCTTCTCCGGGTCATAGCTGTTGCCGTGGAGCACCGCATTCACCGCCGCCTCGCGCACCGCCATGGAGATCCGGAAAATTTCGTCCTCATCCACCCCTGCCTTTCTGGCCATATCTTCGGCTGTCTGTTCCAGGCGATTGACGCTCTCCAGAGACGAGTCGAGCGTGTAAGTGATGCGGCTTGCCTGTGATCCCGCCAAATGCCCATCCTCGTTCTGACGCATTGAAGCCTTTACGAAGGGAGAGATACCCGTGTGGAAAAGTTTGCTTCGCCTACCGGGTTTATGTCAAGGAAGGCTCTTATCCAAATGTCCGCATCCTAATCGATTCGCGGCACACGGGACAAAGAAAAATCGGTATAGACTTCAACCGACGGAGAGTTTTTATGCGCGCCATATCGCCCGGTCAAGCCAGCCTTGCCTTGCTGCTCGGTACCCCGGTCACCGACCGGACGGGCGTGGTGCGCGGCCGTCTCAAGGATGTCGCGGTCACCACTGGACAATCGGCGGGAAATGTCTCCGGGCTGGTTTTGCGGACGCGTGATGGGGCCAAGATCGTAGCTGCGGAGGACGTATGCCAGACTCCCGCTGGAACCTTGGAGCTGCGTGACGAAGCAATCCTTCAACCTCTCCGCGGCGATGAGAACTATCTCCTCTTGCAGCAGGATTTGATGGACCGGCAGATCATCGACGTACACGGACGCAAGGTGGTGCGCGTGAACGACGTCGACTTGCAATGGTCCCCTCACAATGGCGGAGTGCGGCTGCAAGTGTGCGAAGTGGAAGTCGGCCTGCGGGGCGCGGTGCGCCGGCTGTTCAAAGGCGTAGTATCCCGAGGCTCGCTTGAGAGCTTCACCAGGCGCTTCAATCCGGCGGTCATTCCCTGGGAGTTCGTGGATGTGATCGAAGTTGATCCGGCGCGGCGGGTCAAACTGAAGATCGAGCACGCCCGGCTGTCGGAGATGCACCCATCCGACATAGCCGAAATCCTGGAAGAGCTGGCGCCTGCGGAACGCGACGCCGTTTTTGTCTCGCTGGATGAGGAGATAGCAGCCGACACGCTCGAGGAAGTTGAGCCGCGGCTGCAAAAGTCGCTCCTCGAATCCCTTGATTCAGGACAGGTAGCCGACATCGTGGAGGAGATGGATCCCGGCGCGGCAGCCGATCTGCTGGCCGAACTCTCCGAGGAGCGTTCCGAGGCAATTCTCGAGGAAATGGACCCGGCCGAGCGGCAGGAAGTGGAAGAGCTGCTCGAATTTCGCGAGGATTCAGCCGCCGGCAGAATGACGACCGATTATGTGCAAGTGAACGCTTCGGCTACGGTTGGGGAAGCGGTGCGGGCGCTGCGCGAGTACGAGGGCGACCTCGAGAGCGTAACCGAGGTATATCTGACCGATGAGAAAGATGTATTGAAAGGGATCGTCCCGGTGGCCCGCTTGGTCGTATCGCTGCCCGAGACGCGAATTGCCGTGCTCGCCGAACCTCGTGTTCTCTCTTGTCCCGCGGAAGCCCATCAGAACCAGGTGGCGGAGCTCTTTGACAAGTACAACCTGCATGCATTGGCAGTGGTGAACAGCGCCAACCGGCTGGTAGGCGTGATCCAGGCCGATCACGTAATCGCCTTTCTCAGAGAAGAGCACTAGCCGGTTGTTGAGTCCCGCAGGGACGGCTCAATCGTTCCTCGAAAGATATTTCAGTCGTCCCTACGGGACTGGAGCGTTTCCCCTACCAACCCAGCACTGACGTGCTGGGCTATTTTCGTGCCGTCCCTACGGGACTCATTTCGCCGCTAATCTTCACCGTACTTGCAGAATCGAACTTTTCCCCGGAGCGCTGAAGCGCTCCTACCCCGCATAAATGCGGGGGCTTCCACCAAAGTACGTTTTTCGCAGCCGGCGAAGCTCAAATGTTTTTCATTTTCATCACGGGGGGCGCTCCTTAGGGCTTGGCCGTCTGATAAGTTCTTTAAGGCGAGTGCTGCCTCCGGCCACGTGGGATCAGGCTCTCTTGCGCCCTTTTAACTTCAAATCCTGGCGATGGCCGCATGCTGAAGAGCTGGAAAACCCGGATACTGCTGTTCCTCGCCGTGCTCGGTCCGGGGTTCATCACCGCCAATGTGGACAACGATGCGGGCGGCATTTTGACGTATTCGAATGCCGGGGCGCAGTTCGGGTATGCCCTGCTATGGACCATGATTCCCGTTACCCTCGCATTGATTGTGGTGCAGGAAATGTGCGCGCGCATGGGAGCGGTCACCGGCAAGGGCCTGAGCGACCTGATAAGAGAAGAATTCGGGCTGCGCATCACCTTCTTGGTCATGGCATTGCTGGTGGTGGTGAACTTCGGAAACGTCATGGCGGAGTTTGCCGGCATCGCGGGAAGCCTGCAGCTCTTTCACTTGAGCAAGTTCTTCTCGGTGCCGGTATGCGCGGTGCTGGTGTGGCTGCTGGTGGTGAAGGGAGACTATAAGACCGTGGAAAAGGTTTTTCTCGCGGCCTCGGTTTTCTACATCGCATACATCGCAACCGGGGTGCTCTCCGGGCCAAGCTGGCATGACGCATTGCTGGCAACCGTGCAACTGCCTAAGGCCGCCGTATGGCGCGATAAGAGCTACATCTACATGACGGTCGGCGTCATCGGCACTACCATCGCTCCTTGGATGCAGTTCTATCTGCAATCTTCGATTGTGGAAAAGGGGGTGAACGTAAAGAGCTACAAGGCTTCACGCCTGGATGTGATCGTCGGCTCCTTCTTCACTGATATCGTGGCCTGGTTCATCGTGGTCGCGTGCGCGGCAACCCTGTTTACCCACGGCATGGGGCCGATTCAGGAAGCGGCCAATGCGGCCGAGGCGATGAAGCCCCTGGCCGGCCAATATGCCTTCCTCCTGTTCGCCGCCGGGCTGTTCAATGCCTCGCTATTTGCGGCTTCAGTCCTGCCCCTGTCTACCGCCTACACGGTTTGCGAGGGGCTCGGCTTGGAGTCGGGTGTGGACCGGAGCTTCAAGGAGGCGCCGTTCTTCTATTGGCTGTATGGGTCGCTCATCGCCGGCGGAGCCGGGGCGGTCATTTTGATTCCCAATGGAAAGCTCATCAGGATGGTGATCCTGTCGCAGGTGCTGAACGGCGTGCTGCTTCCTCTGGTGATCGTTTTCATGCTGCTGCTCATCAACCGTAAGGATTTGATGGGCGATCATGTGAACTCCCGGTGGTTCAATGCCGTCGCATGGCTGACGGCGATCATTGTCAGCGGTCTGTCCCTGGTCATGCTCTTCACCGGCGGCGGCTAGAGATTTTGTAGTCTCCCGTTCTCCGCAGGGAACAGCGCCGTGCGAAGGACGGGGCACCCTCGATTTGCGGTGCTTATAGAAACTACACTTCCGCCTTTCCGGACTGATACCCTTAGAACTCAGGGATGGGCGGAGGCAGGCGATCCTCTCATTCCAAAGCGCTTTGCTGTCTCGAGGCTCTTTTGGAACTCGAAACTCCTCCGAAGCATTTACCCGAAGTTGCCGCGCCCGAACTCGCGGTCAAGGGAGAGCGCCCGTCCGCCGCCGTTTGGACGCTGGTCCTCTTCTTCTGGCTTTGGTTCGCCTTTTACGGTTTTGAGCGTGGTCTCCCTTTTCTGAAAAACGGCTCGGACATCATCTTTGCAGCCAAGCTGCAATTGGAGCGCACGGGAAGGATTTTCCCTTCTGGTCCAAACGTGCAACGAGTACTGATTTTTGGCAACAGCAAGGTTCTCGCCGGTTTTCTACCGTCACTGTTTGATAGGCTGGCCGCGGCCGGCGAGATGAATGTGTCTTCGTTCAATTCCGGCTTTCCCGGGTCTGATGAATTTTTGCCGGAGCTGAAGACCCTATGCGAGCGAGGGCAGGCCCCGAATGTTCTTTTGCTCACGCTTCCCTGGGAAACAGACCCTCCGCGGCGCGACCTCTTCCACCTGATCCAGAATGACCACACGGTGATAGGAGAATTGTTTCCCTTTCGCTTCTGGTTGAGGGATTTCACAAGCTTCCTAATGGACGCGAGCGGCCACGGCGGTGTGATGAGCTTTTACCGGGAGTCGCAAAACGACGCTCATAAGGTGGTCTCCGATCGCGGCTACTATCTGATCACCGAACAGAGCCGCTTTCCCGGGGGGCGTATTCCCGATAATTTCCATCTCGCCTCAGATCAGCCGGGGAGCGTGGCTTCCCGGGTCGCGCCAGGCCGGGATATGCAAACCGAGGAGCTGAACCGGTTGGTGCGGCAATATCACATCCGCTGCTACTATGTGCCCTATTACCTGCGCATGGGAGAAGCCGCGCCGCCGCCGGCCTATAATCCGAGCTTTGCTTCCGCCGCCGAAAGCGCTACATCCTGCACTCTCGTGGGCCCGGACTACTTTCTTTATCCCAATCGGCTCTTCTCCGACCAGACCCACCTGAATACGGCGGGGGCTCGCGTCTATACCGAGGCGCTGTTCCAGTTGCTGAAAGACCGGCTCAGCCAAGGACACGAACGTGCTCTTCAATAGCTTCCAGTTCCTGTTCTTCTTCATCCTCGTCTGGCTGCTCGTGCTCGCTACCCGGGGGACGACGCGAAAAGTTATCCTGCTCATCGCCAGCTACTACTTCTATATGTGCTGGAGCACCCGGTACATCTTCGTGATCTGGGGGATAACCCTCATCGATTATGTTGCGGGACTGCAGATTGAAAAGGCCGAGCAGCCGCGCCGCAGGCGCATTTTCCTGGCTTTGAGCCTGGTCTGCAACATCGGCCTGCTGGCATTTTTCAAATACTTCAATTTTTTGCTTGGGTCCGTCTATGGAGCGGGGCATCTGTTCGGTCTAAAGTCCGATCCGCCGCTGCTCTCGATCATTCTGCCGGTTGGCCTTTCATTCCATACCTTCCAGGCCATGAGCTATACCATTGAGGTTTACCGGCGCAAGGTTCCGGCGGAAAAAAGGCTGCTGGAGTATGCCCTTTATGTCGCCTTTTTTCCCCAGATGGTGGCTGGACCGATCGAGCGGCCCAATCAGCTCCTGCCTCAATTTCATCGTGAGCCGCGGATTACAGCCGCGGGATTTCGCTCAGGAATGACTCAGGCCCTCTGGGGACTCTTCAAGAAGATCGTAATTGCAGACAACGTAGCGGATTTTGTAAGGCTGATCTACGCCGCGCCGAGGCAGTATGACGGCGCCGCGCTGCTGCTGGCGACCACGCTATTTTCCCTACAAATCTATTGCGACTTCTCCGGCTATACGGATATGGCTCTTGGCTTGGCGCGCATGATGGGGTATGAGTTGGTGGTCAATTTCCGCCAGCCCTATTTCAGCCGTTCTATCGGTGAATTTTGGAGACGTTGGCACATTTCTCTCTCTACCTGGTTTCGCGATTACGTCTACATCCCTCTGGGGGGAAATCGCGTGAGCACGCCTCGGCATTGGTTCAACCTGATGGCTACCTTCGTGATCAGCGGACTGTGGCACGGAGCCAATTGGACCTTTGTGGCTTGGGGCTTTGTACATGGAGTGTTTCTGATTGTCGCCCAGACGGTGAGTCCCTTCACAACACGCCTGGGCAAGGCGCTTCGTGTAGAGCGTTTTCCCCGGCTTCTGAGCGCCTCGAAGATCCTTCTGACTTTCACGGTGGTCACGCTTGCCTGGGCCTTCTTCCGGGCGAGCACCATCGGCGACGCATGGTTCGTCCTGACCCACCTGCTTCCTCTGGGGCGGCTCGATCCATTTGTGCTGAAGGTGGGCGGCTTTACCCGCGCGACCGCGCCCTACCTGGCATTCTTTCTTTTGGCCATGACCGTGGTGGAATGGTGGATCGCCCATCCCTCGCAGGCCCCAAAGCTTTGGAGCTCACCGGTATTCCGCGCCCTTTGCTACAACGCGTGTATTTACAGCATCGTCTTTTTTGGCTTTTTCGGTCACCGGGATTTTATCTACTTCCAGTTCTGACGCGGGGCGCAGATCTCTCCACTGCGCTTCGTCCGTCTTTTGTCTTTCTTTCTGTCATTCCCGAAGGGAATCTGCTTTCCCTATCGCAGCGCCGTTACGATGCCGGCCGCCTGAGCATGCCCGAGAGACCAGAAGCAGATTCCCTGCGGGAATGACAAGCAAGAAAAGCAAGTGCGAATCGCAAATCGACAGAAGGTACTGAAACTAAGCCGTAGCCTTCAGAGCAGTTTGCCTGCGGCCAGATCGCGAATGAGGGTGCGATCGGCGGCAAGGAAGTCGTAGCGCGTCAACTCGCGCAGCGGGCTCCATCGCAGGTCTTTGAAGATTCGGTTGGTGAGTTCGCCCTGAAAGGTGTTGACAACAAAGAACTGCAGGTCTATTGCGTTCCCGCTGCGGTAGACGTGGCGGGTGTGGACGATGCGGCTGCCTACCTCGGCGGCAATGCCCAGTTCTTCTTCGAGCTCCCGCCGCAGCGCCTCTTCGGCGCTCTCCCCAGGCTCAATCTTGCCGCCGGGGAACTCCCACTTCAGGGCCATGGCTTGATCGGCTCGACGCTGGCAGATGAGAACCTTGTTGGCGCGAAGGATAATCGCGGCAACTACGAAGCGGAGGGTCTTGATATCATCCGGCGATTTGCCAGGTTGAGCGTTTTCCTTAACATTCACTCTATCCACATTCACACCATGTTAGACGTTGTGGATCGAAGATCGGGCAATATCCAGTGCGCGAAGGTTACTGTTGCTCCCGAAAATCTGCGGGTAAATCCCGGCAGCCAGCGCCCGAAGTCCATCGAGCAGGCTAGGCGCCGGTGTGTTGAGCAACTGGTCAGGAATGCAGTACACGCGGCCCGAACGGACAGCCCGTAACTCCTGCCAGCGCCTCATCTCGACGACGCGCGCCAAGGGGACGCGGTCCCCGGCGCCGCACCAGGCGAAGAACAGGACATCCGGATCGGCCTCTTCGATGGCCTCCGCCCGGGTAACCGAGCCGGGAGCGCCGAGAAAGCTCCCGCCGGCGGCGGAGATAAGCTCGGCCACCCAAGCCTGCGAGTGAATGAGCGGCTTGCCCCACTCTTCGCAGTAAACCAGCGGGGAGACCGGAGAACGGTCCGCAGCCTGAGCAACTTGCGTGCGAATAGCGTCGATGCCTCTCTGCATCTCGGTGACCATCCCTTCCGCTCGCTCACTTGCATAGAGGATCGAGCCAAGAAGCCGGATGTCCTGGTAAATATCGGCCAGTGCGTGGGGGGCGAGCGTCACTACCGGACATCCGCTCTTGAGAATTGCGGCCAAAGACTCCAGACGATAGGGAACCGAGGCAAGCACAAGATTGGGAGCCACGGAGAGGATCTCCTCCGTCGTCGATGACCATGAATCGGCGATTACCTTTACATCGCGGCTCCTGAGGGCGGGGACGGCTTCAAGGCAATAGCGCGTGCAGGCGGCGATCGAGTCCAAGCAATCCAGGCCATCGAGCAGCAGGCTGATGCTCGGTTGCAGCACGGCAATCCGCCACGGCGGTCCCGGCGCATGGTCGATCATATTCGCTCGGGCATCACAGCTTTAGGATAAAAGACCGGCCACCCATTCCGCGCCGCCACCTTCAGCAATTGTGGCGTGGGGTTCACCGCAAAGGGGTGCTGCGCTATCTGCAGCATGGCGCCGTCGTGGACCGAATTGCCGAAGACTACATCGGGGGTCACAATGCCGGCGCGCGCGAGGGACATGGCCTTTCCCTCGTCGGAGGGAACGTCGACCAGCCTGCTGGTGATCACGCCGCCGGTAACCAGGACTCGGGCGGCCAGAATCCGGTCTGCGGGGATGTTGAAACCGCGCAGCCCTTCTTCGATTACCCAATTATTCGTAGAGCTGACCGCCCAGATATCGGCGCCGGAATGCTGCAGGGAGCGAACCAGTTCGCGCATCTCAGGGAAGATGCTCTCCGCGATCCGCGAACGGAAAAATTCCGCGGCGGCGCGGCGAATCTCCGTTTCCCGCAAGCCGTCGTAAATCTGCACCATCTCGCCGCACATCGCGATTTCCGAAACTTCCCCGGCGCGGTAGAGACGGTAACGGGAATCGATCCAATCGCTCGCGTTGCGCGAGACGATGCCCTCGGCGATTGACCAGAGCATGAATTCATACCCGGCATCCTCATCCCACAGGGTTCCATCGCAATCGAAAACAGCCACTGCCGGACGCAGCGATAGAACAGTCTCGGTAAAATCCTCAGCGGAAAGTCGAACTGAAGCACTCGAATGGATGCTAGTCAAGCGGTTGAATACTCCAAAGGGCTCAAAAGGCCTTGTCTCATTGTGGGCCATCCAGGGTAATTTTGCACTTTCGGCCTGCGCTTCATGCCTGCGCAACCGCTGATTGTCTTGGTTCCCGCGCCGCCGGACAAAGCCCCGGAACGGAATGCAAGAGGAGATAATCGAAGATGTGGCGGCCAGCTCTCTTACAGACCGGAGGAACAGGCAAGCTACTCTGCTTGAGGATTACCTGAACTATCTGCAGGTGGAGAAGGGCCTTCGTCCTCTAACCTGCGAAGCTTATGAGCGCGACCTGCTGCAGTTTGCCGAATACCTGGAGGCCTCGAATGGTCTGCCGGCCACGGCACGGCAGTCGGATGTAGCGGGCTTTCTCGAGCATCTTCACAAGCATGGCGTAGAATCGCGTTCCGTTGCCCGGAAGCTTTCGTGCCTGCGAGGCTTTTATAAATGGATGCTGCTGGACAAGCGGATTCAGCACGATCCCACGGTAAATCTTGAGTCCCCTTCGACTTGGAAGGTGTTACCCAAGGCTCTTGCCCGGAGCGAAGTAGAGAGCATGTTGGATCGCGCAGGGGCAGCGGCGAGCCACCCCCTCGCCGGCGCAGTCGCGCTGCGCGATCGTGCGATTCTGGAGCTGCTCTATGCCGGCGGAATACGCGTATCGGAGCTTACCGGCTTGGGACTGGAGGATTTATCCCTCGCCGAAGGGCGCATTCTGGTGCGTGGCAAGGGCGACAAAGAGCGGCTGACGCCTTTGGGCCGCCTCGCGGTCGAAGCGCTGGAAGAATATCTGGCTAAGGGCCGCCCTGGGCTTGCCCAACGAGGTAAGCGATCGAGCGGCAGCCCGCTCTTTCTTTCCACGCGCGGCTCGGTTCTCACCCGGCAGTGGGTGTGGCGGCTGGTGAAAGATGCCGACGGAAAGGCCAGTCCGCATATGCTGCGCCACAGTTGCGCCACCCACATGGTCGAGAACGGCGCCGACTTGAGGACAGTGCAAACCCTTCTGGGGCACGCTGATATCGCCACAACCCAGGTGTACACCCACCTGGCGCTCGACCGCCTCAAGGCGGTGCACCGCATGCACCATCCGCGCGCCAAGCGGGCCGGCCAATGAATAAGGCGCCATCCGGAGATGCGGAGAAGCAGCCCCAGCCGCTGCGATTGGCTCATGAATTCCTGGCCATGCTGGCCCATGAGCGCGCTGCTTCTCCACATACTCTGCGGGCTTATCGGCGCGAGGTATTGGGCTTTGCCGAGTACCTGGTGAAGCAGCGCGGGCCGAAGTTGGAAATGCGCAAAGTGGAGCACACCGAGGTCCGCAGCTTTCTTGGTGAACTGTACAGGCGTGGGTTATCGAAGGCCTCGGTAGCCAGAGCGCTGGCAGCGATCCGCTCCTGGTTCCAATGGATGGCCAAGGCGGGTCATGTTCAAATGAACCCCGCCGCGCTGGTAGCCACTCCCAAACTGCCGAAGCATCTGCCCCGGGTGCCCTCCATCGAGCAGATGAATCATCTGGTTGAAACGGCGGCGGCGGATGAGAGCGCGGCATGGCCGGAGAGAGATCACATGATTTTTGAGTTGCTCTACGGTTGCGGAATCCGCAACGCCGAACTGGTGGGCCTGAATCTGGCGGATATCCACTGGGCCAGGGAGGCCATCCTGGTGCGCGGCAAGGGGCGCAAAGATCGCTATGTGCCCTTGGGAGACGCGGCGGCAGAGGCGATTCGGGCTTACCTTCCATCGCGCCAGGCGAAACTTGGCAGCCGGGCGAACAAGGCGTTGCTGCTAAACCTGCAGCACAAGGGAAGCGGGCGGTTGACAACGCGGAGCGTGGGGCGGATCGTCAAGCGGATCGCGTTGGCGAAAGGGCTGCCCGCGGAGATTCATCCCCACACTCTGCGCCATGCCTTCGGTACCCACATGCTGGAGGAAGGCGCGGATTTGCGGGCTATCCAGGAGTTGCTCGGCCATGAACGCCTCTCGACAACCCAGCGCTATACGCAGCTTACCGTCGGCCAGGTAACCCAGGTCTACGACCGCACACATCCTAGAGCGAAGTAGAGATAGCTTTGAGGCGGCCGAAAGCTGGAACCGCAGATCTCTCCACTCCGCTTCGCTCTCTCGAAAATCATCCTGGGAAGATCTCTTTCATAGGGGGTGCCCCCGGATTGGAGATATTTAGCTTAGAGGTTCAATGGTGACTTGATAGCCGAGCCTGTGCAGATTTTGTAGCAATTTGCGGGCGCGTTGCTGTTTCGCTCTGGGGTTGGGTTCGCTGCCATGCTCCACGTATGGAACTCGTTCATGCAAGATCTTCCAGACCAAGCGGCAGAGGCGGTGAGCCACAGCCCAAATGGCTCCCTTATAGCCCAGCCGTGGCAGAAGATGCCGGAACACGGCTTGAAAGTGGCAGCCTTGTTTCTTCACTGCCGCATGTGCAGCTTGGTTGAGGATACGGCGCAGATAGCGATTGCCTTTGGCCGAGTGGCTGTTGTGGTTCTGTTCCGCGCTTTCCTCCCGCCCTGGATTGGTTCCCACCCACGAGGTCAGCTTGGCGGCTGAATCAAAGGTGCTGGCCTCCACTCCTACTTCGGCGATTACCTGCTGGGCGGAGTCGACCCCGAAACCAGGAACCTGCGCCAGGCGCTCCACTGCTTGCTGATGCTTCTGCATGGATTCGGCGGCCATCTGATTGAGCTGCTCGATCTGTGTGGCGATGAGATCGTAACGGTCCAGATAGAGCCCCAGCAATTGCTGGTGGTAGGGCTGGACATTCCCGCTCAGGGCATCCACCAGTTGCTGCTCGCTCGCACGCAGCCGATCATCTTTGAGGGCAGCTAATTTCTTCGCGTCGGTTTCCCCTTTGGCCAAGGCGCGTAAGATACGGTATCCGCTGACTCCCAGCAGATCGCTGATTACACTGGACAACTTGATGCGCATCTCCTCCAGCAGACACTCGATTTGGGAATGCAGCCGCGATTGGTCCTGGGTGAGATGAGTCTTCATGCGCGTCATCGTGCGCCAACTGCGCTGTTCGCCACTAGGCACGAAGCTCAGGGTAAGCTCGTCGGCTAGCAACCGCCGCACCAGACGTTCGGCATCGCGAAAATCGTGCTTGCGTCCGCGCGGGGCGCGGTTAGAGTACGCCTGCGCCAGATGCAAACGCATCTGCGGCTCCAGCTCATACCACACCGGCCTCCAGTACTGGGCGGTCGATTCCATCACGGCTTCCTCCACCCCCTCTTCCCGCAGCCAGTCCGACATTAAACGCAACTCGCCGGCTAGGGTGCCGAACCGTTTGCGCTTCACTGTCCCACCCTGTTCGCTTACTTCAATTACCACCACCATCAGCACTTTCTTATGGACGTCAATCCCTGCTACCCTACCTAACATAGTTCCCTCCTTGACGCGGAAGGGTAGGACGCGCGGCGAAAGACTTACGCACTCTCACGAGCTACCACCCTTCCCGTTCAGGGACGGATAGCGCGACACTCATAGGTTCAAAACGCACATCCCAGACCAAACTCCGGTACGGTCTCAACTCACCCAGAGCGAAGAGGGTCTTTACCGTTTCACGCCACCTCCAGCTTAGCTAATTCACAGCCTGATTGCCGACCAAGCCGGGGCTCCGATTTTCATCCCCTTGGGTGGGACGCAGGCCCATGTACACTCCGGTCGAGATGACAAATAGTACTTCGTGGAGCGGCGAACGGATTTGCGGAGTTTGCTTCTGCCCTGCTTGTCTGCTTTTGCTTTTCTTTCTGTCATTCCCGAAGGGAATCTGCTTTCCCTGCGCTGAAAACCGAGTATGCCCGAGAGACCAGAAGCAGATTCCCTTCGGGAATGACAGAAAGAAAAGCAACTGCGAAGACAGAAGCCCGGAGCATCGCAACAATGGACGATGTGGCATCGGATTGCGAAGGCTTGATCCGCAACTCCAATTCAGCGGCGACCGGAGCGAAGCGGAGTGGAGAGATTCGCGGTTTCCCCGCGCTGCGTAGAACGCGCCGGTCTCAAGCCTCTATACTGGTGCGGGTGAAATATCTTCTTGAATTGGCCCTCTGCCTATCCTCTCTCGCGTTGCCGGTCCAGGCGCAAGCTCCATCCACCGCGGCCTACCCGCCGGCGATTCCGCTCTGGGCCGGGAATGCCCCTCGAGCGCTGGGTAACGGCGAAGCCGACAAGCCCCGCATGTACGCATTCTTGCCCCAGAGCCGCTCGACAGCCGCCGCTATCCTCATCGCCCCTGGCGGAGGTTACACGCATGTAGCGCTCGGCTACGAAGGCTTTGAGGTTGCGCGCTGGCTCAACCGGCAGGGCATGGCCGCCTTTGTTCTGGATTATCGGGTAGCGCCTTACCACTACCCAACCGAGATCGACGACGGGCGGCGCGCGATGCGGATCATTCGCGCCCATGCCACCGAGTATGGAATCGATCCCAATCAATTGGGGGTGTGGGGATTCTCCGCGGGAGGCCATTTGGCCTCGTCTCTGGGTACGCACTGCGAGCCAGCCGAGAACACTCCTTCCTCCGGTGATTCGAGTGATTCAATAGACTCGCTCAGTTGCAAGCCTAACTTCATGGTGCTGGCCTATCCGGTCATCAGCATGACGCTTCCCGAGGCGCATGCCGGCTCGCGCATGAACCTGCTTGGTCCCAATGTAGATCCGGCGCTGGAACGCGAATATTCGAATCAGCTTGCGGTTACGCCCCAAACCCCGCCCACATTCCTCTTCGCGACCACCAGGGATCCCACCGTCCCTATTGAGAACAGCCTGGACTTCTACCGGGCGCTCGAGCGCGCCCATGTTCCCGCGGAGCTGCACATCTACGACTACGCGAATCATGGCTGCGGCTTGTGTGGAGATATTCCGCTACTCTCCACCTGGCCGCTGCTTTTGCGTAATTGGCTGCTCGAGCACAAGTGGCTGCCGGCGAATGCGCCTCCTTTGCCTGCGCCGCAGTCCAAGGGTCCAGCATGGCCGCCCGGAATAACCGGCCCGGGAATGATCTCCACCAAGAATCCCTAGCTCATTCTCAGCGGGGTTTCGGGAGTATAGTCACGCATCACGCCGACTGAGGCCAAAACCGAGGGCTATCGATTGCAAACAAATCTTTCCAGACGAATATTGCTGCGAGGAATCGGGACCGGTGCAGCGTCGCTCCTCTTTCGCCGGAGATTCGTGCTTGCCGCTCCGCTCACCGGACCGGTTGGAGTTGAGCTTTCATTAGTGGCCGTGAGCCGGAATATTCTTCGCGTCACGGTATCAGCTACAGATACGAACCCGGATCGGATCTACGGAGACGGCAGCCTGGTGGAGAGGCTATGGCCACAGCCTCTGCTGCGGGAGCAGACCAGCGGCGCCGCCCGCTCGGTAACATGGGCAACACGGCAAATTCAGATAGCTGGCGATCCTTTACACATCAAGGTTCGCGAAAAGGACGGGCGCCTACTGCAGGAGTTGCGCTTTGAAGGAAACCACGAAGTAGCTTTCCGCTGTGATGGCGGCCCAGTTTTTGGATTGGGTGAGGGCGGCCATCCTTTAGACCGGAGAGGCACTACGGATGCGATGGGGAACGGCCAGTCCGGCGAGGGCCTGAGAGTCTATGGTGCGCGCGTGCCGGTTCCCTGGCTGATTGGCGCCAGTGGATGGGGCCTCTTTTTTCACGAGCCGTGGGGCAGCTTTGACCTGACGAAGGAGATGGGAACATTTCGTCCCGTGGATAGCCCGCGGAGTCAGGACATCTTTCTCATTTTGGGGGAAACTCCAGCGGAGTTGCTCCGCGCCTGGGCGGAGCTCACCGGCTATCCGCATATGCCGCCGATTTGGGCTCTTGGTTATCAGCAATCACACCGCACCCTTGCGGGCCGGGAAGAGGTTCTGGCGGAGGCGAAGACCTTTCGCGAAAAGCATCTGCCGTGCGATGCTCTCATCTACTTGGGCACCGGTTTTTGTCCTTCGGGTTGGAACACCGGCCACGGGTCGTTCACCTTCAACCAGGCAGTCTTTCCCGATCCTGAGGCCATGATCCGCCAATTGCACGAGGATCACTTCAAGGTTGTTCTGCACGTCGTGAATCCTCCGGAAAACCTCCACGGAAAAGTCACCGATTGTGGGGCCGCCGCCCACGAACCCGGAGACGCGGCGCAATATTGGGCCAATCATGCTCCTCTGGATCAGATGGGCGTCGACGGCTGGTGGCCCGATGAAGGGGACGTGTTGCCTGTCGCTTCCCGGCTGGCGCGCAATGAGATGTACTGGGAGGGCGCGCGCCAGGACCATCCGAATCTTCGCCCATACGCGCTCAATCGCAATGGATATGCAGGCCTGCAGCGTTACGGCTGGCTGTGGTCGGGAGACATCTTTTCTACCTGGAAAACGCTCGCCGCGCAGGTGATGGTCGGGATCAATGCCGGCCTCAGCGGATTTCCGTATTGGGGCACGGACACTGGCGGATTTGTGCCCACAAAAGAGTTCACAGCGGAATTGTTTCTTCGCTGGTTCCAATTCAGCGCCTTCTGTCCTCTATTTCGCGGGCATGGCCGCACCTGGAAGTTGCGCCTACCTTGGGGATGGAACATGGGAGACTACGGCCCGACGGAGCTGGATCCGGCCTATGCGGCGCACAATCTCCCCCAGCCGGAGGATCTGCACAATCCGGAAGTCGAACGTATCTGCCGTAAATACCTTAACCTGCGCTACCAGCTTCTGCCCTATATCTATTCGTGTGTTGCCGAAACACACGCTACCGGGATGCCTTTGATGCGCTCTTTGTGGCTGCACTATCCCGAGGACAAGCACGCCGCCGCCACCGCGGATGCCTATATGTTAGGTCCGAGCCTGCTGGTGGCTCCTGTTCTCGCCCCCGGAGCACAGCAGCGTTCGGTGTACTTACCCGACGGCGAGTGGTGGGATTTTTGGACCGCGAAGCGTGTTTCCGGCGGCCGTTCAGTCAATCGTCCGGTAGATCTCGAAACGATTCCCATCTATGTCAGGGCAGGTTCGATCGTCCCCATGGGTGCGGTGAAGCAATTCGCGATGGAGGCAAGCAACGAGCCGGTCAAGCTGACCGTTTATTCGGGAGCGGATGGGAGCTTTTCCTGGTACGAAGACGATGGGATTACCTTCGCCTATGAGCGCGGCGAGTTTACCCGCACAACCGTCGAGTGGGGAGAGAAGTCGAGAACACTACTTCTTGATCTCAGCCATCATCTTGGCCATGGGGGGCGTTTTCTTCGAGCGCAAGCTAACGATTGGGCTTGCGGGCCAAGGGGAGCGGCAGGTTATTTTCCGCGGTAAACGGCTCTCACTAGAGCTTTAACGGTCAGCCGGCTCAAGCAGTTGAAAAAGAATGAGCAGGACGCTAAGACGGCCTATCAATTGGAAGAAGTTTCAGCGGATACGACAACGCCACGGCAATAACAGGTATAGGAGTTAGGATGAAAAGCTTGTTCAGCATGACACGCCGCCGTTTCCTTTCTGCCAGCGCGGCCACGGCCGCTTATTCGCTGGTTCCCGGCGCCGCCGGCGCACTCAGCGAAAGCGGCGCCCCGCCGGCGAGCACAACTCCCACGTCAAAATGGAGGGATGAAGGTGTTATCGACGTCTCCAACTCTCCTCACGCAAAGCTTAAGACCGTGCCCATCCGCGCGGTGGTGATCCAGCAGGGCTTTTGGTCCAAACGCCGTGTCATCAATGTCGAATCGAGCATTCCCAGCATGCACGATGAGCTGGTCGCACACGGGCGCATGGATAATTTTCTGCGCTTAACGGGGAAATCGAACGCGCCCCAGATTGGACCGTACTACTCGGATTCCGACATCTATAAGTGGACTGAAGCGGTTGGCTTTGCTCTGCAGTCGGGAGATCTTCCTCAACTGCGCCGAACCACGGAGAGCATGACTCAGGCTGTGGTCGCCGTGCAGGAACCGAGCGGCTATCTCAATACGTATTTCGTCGGCGACCGCCGGGCTGATCGCATGCTGCCGCATACGCAGGAAGTGGGGCACGAACTCTATTGCCTTGGCCACATGCTGCAAGCCGCCATCGCCTACTATCGTGCGACTGGCGATCCCACTCTACTGAACGCGGGGATCCGCTTTGTCGATGATTTTCTCCTGCCCAATTACGGTCCCGGAGCCAACCAGAAGCCCATCGTGGCCGGACATCCTGAGATCGAGATGTCACTCATCGAGCTATATCGCACCACCGGGAATCGACGTTATCTAGACCTGGCCGGCTACATCCTGCGGGGTGACAACCGCATTCCGCTTACCGCCAACCAAATCGTCTACATGTTCTGCGGTATTCCTTTCAGCTCGCGCACCAAGCTTGAAGGACATGCGGTGCGCGCGATGTACGCCTGCTGCGGCGCTACGGACTACTATCTTGAGACCGGAGACCAGGCTTATTGGCAAACCCTCAACACTCTCTGGCAGGATCTGTCGGAGCGCCAGATGTACATAACCGGCGGCGTGGGCGCGCGCAGCCAAGGCGAAGCATTCGGCAATGCGTATGAGCTGCCCAATGCGCAAGCTTACGGTGAGAGCTGCGCTGCAATAGGCAATATGATGTGGAACTGGCGAATGCTTTCGGCTACCGGAGAGGCGCGCTTCGCCGACATCATGGAACGCGCTCTCTACAACGGCATCAACTCCGGGATGTCGCTCGACGGAAAGCTTTATTGCTATCGAAATCCCTTGGCCCACGATCCCACTACAGGCGACAAGATCCGCAATCCCTGGTATGACACTACTTGCTGCCCGCCCAACCTTGAGCGCACCCTTGCCTCGCTGCCCGGCTATTTCTACAGCACGGCGGAGGATGGCGTGTACGTTCACCTGTATGACAACTCCGAGATGAACTGGCGGTTGGCGAGCGGCAATGCCATTAAGTTGACGCAGAAAACCAACTACCCGTGGGAGGGTACGGTAAGGATCACTGTCGCGCCTGCCGCGCCTGAGACCTTTACCTTGTACGTCCGCATTCCGGGCTGGTCGCGCAAATCCACCGTCAAGGTCAATGGCGAGCCGGTCGAAGACGTCGCCTCCGGCAGTTATCTTCCGCTTCGGCGTCACTGGCGGGGCGACGATGCGGTCGAGATCGGCTTCGATATGGAGCCGCAGGTGGTCACGGCCAATCCCGCGGTCACCGAAGACACCGGCCGTGTAGCCATGCAGAGGGGCCCCATCGTGTTTTGCATGGAGCAGCTCGATCAGGCGGCGGGAAGCGCACCCAAGGATTTTTATCACTATAGCGTTCGTGTAGCCGGGCAGGGAGAAGCGAAGTATCGAGCCGAGCTGCTTGACGGCGTTGTGACCCTCGAGCATCCGGGTTCCTACACGGCTCCTCCGCCATCGCAGCCGTTGTATCAAGCGGCGCCGATAGCCGCTCCGGTAAGCAGCGCCACGACGCTCAAGCTAATCCCGTACTATGCCTGGGCCAATCGTGAAGACTCGGCCATGCAGGTGTGGATCCCGGATAAAACCTAAGCGGACTTTCCGAGTCGAAGAAGTGAGGGAGAGAGCATGGATAGGCCAACACGGCGGAGTTTTCTGAAAGGCAGCGCTGTCGCAGGCGCCGGTGTGTGGCTCGGCCGCCGGGTCTTTTCTCAGAGGCCGGCTGCGGCAGACACCGGGAATACCAAGCTGGCGCAGTTTCAATATGCCGATGTGGAATTGTTGGATGGCCCTCTATGCGAGCAGTTTAAGGCGAACCATGCTTTCTACTTGGCCTTGAACGACAACGCGCTGCTCAAGCCTTTCCGCCAGGCTGCCGGATTGCCGGCCCCAGGCGAGGATATGGGTGGATGGTATAGCTGGTCGAAAGATTTCGACCCTCCCCGCAACATGACCGGCTATGTTCCTGGGCATACTTTTGGCCAATATCTTTCCGGGCTTGCCCGCGCCTACGCCGCTACCGGCGATCGGCCGACGCGGGAAAAGGTCAACCGCCTGGTTCGCGGATTTGCGGCGACGGTCTCACCAAAGTTCTATGCGAACTATCCGCTGCCCGCTTATACCTTCGACAAAACCAACTGCGGACTGATCGATGCGCATCAGTTCGCGGGTGATCCCATGGCGCTCAGCGTCCTCGATCATGCCACCGATGCCGTGCTGCCCTACCTTCCGGAAAAAGCCCTCTCGCGCAAGGAGATGATGGCGCGCCCTCACAAAAATATCGCCTACACCTGGGACGAGAGCTACACGCTGCCGGAAAACTTCTTCCTGGCGTACAAAAGGAGCGGAAATCCGCGATATCGCCAACTGGCGCAGCGCTTTCTGGAGGATGACTCCTACTTCAATCCCTTGGCGGAAGGGCGGAATGTTCTGCCCGGACAGCATGCCTATAGCCACGTCAATGCGCTGAGCTCGGCCTCGCAGGCTTATCTGGTGCTAGGCAGCGAGAAGCATCTTCGAGCCGTCCGCAACGGCTTTGGATTTGTGCGAGACACGCAGAGCTTCGCGACCGGCGGCTGGGGACCCGATGAGAGGTTCCGCCAGCCAGGGAGCGGCGATCTGGGCGCCAGCCTGACAAATACTCATGCGAGCTTCGAGACGCCGTGCGGCTCCTATGGTCATTTCAAGATCGCCCGCTATCTCATGCGCATCACCGGCGACAGCCGCTACGGTGACAGCATGGAGAGGGTGCTTTACAACACGATCCTGGGAGCCAAGCCCATGCAGTCCGACGGCCGGACCTTTTACTACTCGGACTACAACAACTCGGCGTCCAAGTTCTTTCACCAGGACAAGTGGCCGTGCTGCTCCGGCACGTTTCCGCAGATCACAGCGGATTACGGCATTAGCTCCTACTTCCGCTCCGCGGATGGGATCTATGTCAACCTCTTCGTTCCTTCGCGAGTCTCCTGGAGGCAAAGTGGAGCGCGCTGTTCCATGGAGCAGCGCACCCAGTATCCCTACTCGCCCGAGATCAGCCTGCGCGTACACACGGACCGGGAAGAAGATTTCTCCGTTTACCTTCGCGTGCCGGCCTGGGCCGGCGCCAAGACCGCTGTCGCCGTCAACGGCTGTGCTTATTCGATTGAATTGAAGCCCGGAGCCTTCGCCGCTCTCCGCCGCCGATGGAAGGATGGAGACCGCATTGAGTACACCATCGACATGCCGCTCACACTGGAGGCGGTAGATTCCCAGCACCCCAACGACATCGCTCTCCTCAGCGGGCCGCTCACCTTGTTCAACACCGGCTCGCTCGACAGCCGCTTCCGCCGGGCCCAACTGCTCCAGGCAAAGCAGCAAGCATCCGGCTCGGAGGAATGGATTGCCGCATCGGCTGGCCAGCCTGTCTCGTTCCGCTCGTTCCCGGCGATCCAAAATGAGAAATATCGCCTGTATCAGGAACTGATGGCGTGAATCCTGTCCTTAAACGGAGGAGCAAATCAGGACTGTATACTGGTAAGTCGAGCTGCATCCTCTCAAATTCGCCTCCATCTATGCCGTTTTCGCGGCTGGGAGGGCGTAAGCGAACCAAGGGAGGATGGATGGCGCGTCAATCCAAAACGAACCGGTGAGTCATTTCCAGATGAATACAAAAACTGCGCTTCCCGTTCAGGCTAATTTTTCCGAAGAAGTAGCCGAGTGGATTGAAGCCTTCGACGATGTTGTGGTTGGCGAAGGCCCGGAGCAGGGAGCCGAGCTTCTCCAGGCACTACGCCAGCGGGCGCGCGAAGCCGGCGTTGCGACTACTAACGAACTCACCACTCCCTATCTGAACACTATTCCCAAGCATGACGAAGTTCCGTATCCCGGCGATCGCCAGCTCGAGGATCGGCTGGAGAGCCTGATTCGTTGGAATGCCATGGCCATGGTTCACGGCCAGAATAAAAAAGACTCGGGAATTGGCGGCCACATCTCCACCTATTCTTCACTGGCTACGTTGCTCGAGGTCGGATTCAATCATTTCTTCCATGCGAAGTATGGAGATCAGCCCGGGGACCTGGTTTACTTCCAGGGACATGCCTCGCCCGGAGTGTACTCTCGCGCTTTTCTGGAAGGACGCTTGGATGAAGAGCATTTGCTCAACTTCCGCCATGAGCTGCGTGACAAGCCCGGGCTCTCCTCCTATCCCCATCCATGGCTGATGCCCGACTTCTGGCGTTTCCCCACAGTGTCCATGGGCATTGGCCCGCTCAACGCGATTTACCAGGCGCGCTTTATGCGCTATCTCGAGAACCGCAACCTTCTTGAGAAAACGCCGCGAAAAATCTGGGCCTTTCTGGGCGACGGCGAGACCGATGAGGTGGATACGCTTGGCGCCATCGGTGTCGCCTCACGCGAGAAGCTCGACAATCTGATCTTCGTAGTCAACTGCAACCTGCAGCGCCTGGATGGGCCGGTTCGCGGCAACAAGCGCATCATCGATGAGCTGGAAGCAATTTTCCGCGGCGCCAACTGGAATGTGATCAAAGTCATTTGGGGCTCCGATTGGGATCCGCTCTTCGAGCGCGATCATACCGGGCTGCTATTGAAGCGCATGGAAGAATGCGTCGATGGCGATTACCAGCGGTTCAAAGCCAAGGATGGCGCCTACCTGCGCAAGGAATTCTTTGGCAAGTATCCGGAGCTGCTGGAGCTGGTGAGCGACATGACCGACGAGCAGTTGGCCGATCTGCATCGCGGCGGACATGATTCGGCCAAGATTTACAACGCTTACAAGCAAGCCACCGAACATCACGGAACTCCCACCGTTATCCTGGCCAAGACAGTGAAGGGTTACGGGCTGGGCAGCCTGCAAGCGCGCAACGCGACCCACCAGGAGAAGAAGCTCACCGATGCCGCTTTGGCGGAATTTGTGCAGCGCTTCGACATTCCCGTTCCGGAGAAGGCGGCCAAGCAAGGCAAGCTCTACCGTCCCGCCCCGGATAGCCCGGAGATCGTTTACCTGCAGAGCCGCCGCCGCGAGCTGAGTGGATACCTGCCGGCGCGGGAGACCCCGAAGCTCGAGTTCAGAGCGCCCAGCTTAGAGGAGTTCAAGGAGTGGACCGCAGGCTCGAAAGGGCGCGCCGTTTCGACCACCATGGGATTTGTCAGCATCCTGCGCCATCTGATGAAGGACGCGGAGATCGGCAAGCTGATTGTACCCATCGTGCCGGATGAGGGCCGCACGTTCGGATTGGAATCGGCCATTCGCCAGGTCGGCATCTATGCCAGCGAAGGACAGAAATATCAGCCGCACGATTCGGACATGCTGCTCTATTACCGGGAGGAGATCGACGGCCAGATTCTCGAAGAGGGTATCACCGAAGCGGGCGCAATGGCTTCCTTCACCGCGGCCGGCGCCGCTTACTCCAATTATCGAGTGCCTACCGTTCCCTTTTACATGTATTACTCGATGTTCGGCTTCCAGCGCGTGGGAGACATGATCTGGGCCTTCGCGGACGCGCGCGGCAAGGGTTTTCTGATGGGCGGCACATCCGGCCGCACCACCATGCTGGGCGAAGGCTTGCAGCATCAGGACGGCCATAGCCCTGTCCTGTTCAGCGTAGTCCCCAACTGCCTCAGCTATGACCCAGCCTATGTGTATGAGTTGGCCGTTATCCTGCAGGACGGCATCCGGCGGATGTATCACGACGGCGAAAGCATCTTCTATTACATCAACATGTACAACGAGGACTATGCCATGCCGGCGATGCCGGAAGGCGCCCGCGACGGTATTCTCCGCGGCATCTATAAATTCCAAGGCGCGCCTGAACAGAATGCTGTGGCCCAGTTATTCGGCAGCGGCCCTATCTTGAATGAAGCGCTGCGCGCCCAAGGCATTCTTGCCGAACGATACGGCGTGCAAGCGGACGTGTGGAGCGTGACCAGCTATACCGAGCTGCGGCGTCAGGGACTCGAGGTCGAGCGTTGGAATCGCCTGCATCCCGCCCAGCCTGAGCAAACTCCTTACATCATCGAAGCGCTGCGCGGAGCCGAGGGTCCAATTATCGCCGCCAGCGATTACATGAAGGCGGTTCCCGATCAATTGGCGCCTTGGCTAGGAGAGCGGCTGGTGTCTCTGGGTACGGATGGCTTTGGCCGAAGCGACAATCGCGAGCATCTGCGGCAGCATTTCGAAGTGAATGCGGAGTCGATCGCCGCCGCCACTTTGTCCAGGCTGGCTCGTGACGGCAAGTTCGATCGAGAACGCGCACAGAAGGCATTCGCCGAGCTGGGATTGAATACGGAGATTGGCGATCCCGCCCGCCGCTAAGCCAGATCGGCGGCAGCTTGTCATCTCGACCGGAGCGTTCATGGCATATACGTTTGTGGTCTCCCACCCTTCGCGCGGAATAGCGCCGTGCGAAGGATGGGGCACCCTCGATTAGTGACAGTTTTCGATCCATACTTCAAGCAGATTCAGGGTGCCCTATCCTTGCGCAGCAAGGGTGGGAGACCACAACCATCGGCAGCAGGATGTCCCTTGATGATTCAATCTGTCCGCGTTAAGATAACTACCGCTGTTGCTTTTATTGCATTTGCGGCCGTGATGCTCCCGTTGGCGGCGGGCGCGCAAAGCGTCCGCAAGCCCACTCCCGGCAACGGTCCAAATGGAGTTCCTCAGGCCACCTTTTTCGTTCATCGTTTGGGAACGGACCATGACGAAGCGATCACCACCATGGACATGAATGGCGATGGTCTCACCGACCTGCTCAGCGGTGCCTATTGGTACCAAAATCCTGGGCCGGCGGGAGGTGAATGGAAGCAGCATCAGTACCGCACCGTCGGCATAATGAACGAGTTTGTCTCCGACAGCGGAGAGTGGACCGTGGATGTCAATCATGACGGCGCTCCCGACGTAGTCACCACCGGATGGATGCTCAACGGCCTATGGTGGTACGAAAACCCCAAGCGGCCCGGCGTGATGTGGAAACGGCACTTCATCACCGACAGCTATGACACCGAAGGCGGCGCGATGGGTGACATCAACGGGGATGGCAAGCCCGACCTGGTGCTCGGCCACTACAACCATTCCGGGTTGTTCTGGGTTGATTTTTCCTCCAAGGAACCCAAGGTTCATCACCTCGGCGGAAGGGAACAGGACGGCCACGGAGTGGGGATCGCGGATGTCGATGGAGATGGCAAAGCCGACATCCTTACACCGTATGGATGGTTCCAGAACATCGATGCGGATCACGATCAGTGGCAGTGGCATGGGGATTGGAAGCTAGGCGACGCGGGTTTCCCGATCATCGGCTATGACGTGAATGCGGACGGCAAGCTGGATATCATCTACGGCCAGGGCCACGGCTATGGTCTCTATTGGCTGGAGCAGCAGGGAAGCGGAGCGAACCGGCACTGGATCAGGCATATTATTGACGAGTCCTTCTCCCAGAGCCACGCACTCCTGCTCGCGGATATCGATGGAGATGGCCAGCCCGAGCTCATCACCGGCAAGCGCTATCGCGGGCACTCCGGCAATGATCCAGGATCGTACGATCCATTGGTGGTGTACTACTACAAGATCAACCGCAAAACAGGCAAATTTACCCGTACCGCGATTTCAGTCAACGGAACCGCCGGAGTGGGAACGCAGATCATCGCCCAGGATCTGGACGGGGATGGGGATCTCGATCTGGCGACAGCGGGAAAGACCGGAGTGCATTTCTTTGAAAATCTCAGGATCAACCGCGTTCCCAAGGCCACCCGCGAGCAGGAGTTGTTGCTGAACAAGAATTGGCCTTTCCCGGGAGAAGGCGTAGAGGTACAGCAACAAAACGGGCCGGGGACGAAATAGTTTGCGGAGTGCCACAAACTATGGGTGCCCCAGGTCCCGATTTTGGAACCTGGGATTCTCCGCAAGTTCATTTCAACAGAAAGCGATTTATTAGTTGCCGCTCTTGCCGTAAAGAGGCCAGAGATGATGCACCACGCTGTGGATCGGAAGCTCATGTCTTGTGAGCGGCTTGATCTTGCAGCTCCAATCGTTTGAGACCCCAAATGACCAGCGGCACTCCGCCTTATCCGGCGCTACTGGAGTTTCATCCTGTGAATCGATTCCAGCGGCATCAACTTTGGGGATGGCGTCCTGAGCAGTCCACAACAGTTGCGGCCTCCACTGCAGAGCGCCCGGCTCATTGGAAGCGGTCAAGGTGGGTTCCGCGTGAGTTGTGGCCGCGCCTGCCACCGGTTGGGTTTGCGCCTTCGCGGAGGTGAATGGAAGGGAAATCAGGGTGCAGCTAAGGAATGCGAGCCATCGAGTTCTCAACGGATTCCTCCTCAACACAGCGTGGAGAAGACAGTAACTGAGACCTTTGCTCAAGTCGAGTTACGTAAGTTGCAGGTCGAGGCGCATGTGGTGTGGGACTGGTTTGTCATCTGAACCGGAGCATTCAGGGGTCCCTGAGGGCTCCGCCTAGGGCGATGAAAATTGGGTTGAGGAAGGCTTGGTTGGCAGTTACACCTAATTTGTCATCTCTCCACTCCGCTTCCCACCCCAGCAAGCTTCGCTTGCCGGGGACCCCGGTTTCGCTCCGGTCGAGATGGCAAATTTATGGTGGGGACCGGGTGCCCCACGGCGGAATTTTCGGACGTCGGCGTATGCGGAGGCGATGAAGCAACGCCTCGCCGGTTGTTGCATCTGCTTCTCGCCCAATAAGTTACTGGCGGGGCAACCTGCCGTCTGCAGCAAAGGCCGGTCTCGACTAGACTAGGGAAGGATATCGCTTTCTTGAGCGGTGGGCTCCCAGGCTTTAGGCACGCTTGGGGAGCATCAGAGGAACTACACATTGATTGGCAATGCTTTAATCACCAAGGTTTTCGGAACCAGTAACGAGCGCATCATCAAAAGGCTGATGCCCATGGTAGGTGAGATCGGCGCGTTGGAGCCGGCCATGCAGGCGCTGTCGAACGAGGAATTGCTCGCCAAGACCGTCGAATTCCGGAAACGGATCGCCGATCGTCTGCAAGGTATCGAGGACCCGAAAGAGCGCACGAAAGAAGAGAAGCAGGTGCTGGACGAAATCCTTCCCGAAGCTTTCGCGGTGGTGCGCGAGGCCGGTTGGCGGACGGTGCACATGCGGCACTTCGACGTCCAATTGATCGGCGGGATCGTGCTGCATCGGGGAGAGATCGCCGAGATGAAGACCGGCGAAGGCAAAACCCTGGTGGCCACGCTGGCCTGCTATCTGAATGCGCTCGCCGGCCACGGCGTGCACGTGGTTACGGTAAATGATTATCTGGCCAAACGCGACGCCGAGTGGATGGGCAAGATATATGAGTTTTTAGGGCTGACAGTCGGCGTGATAGTGCATGACCTGGACGACGCTCAGCGCCGCGCCGCCTATGCCGCCGACATCACCTATGGAACCAATAACGAGTTCGGATTCGACTACCTGCGCGACAATATGAAGTTTGAAATTGCCGATTGCGTGCAGCGCGGGAACTACTTCGCCATCGTGGATGAAGTGGACTCGATTCTGATCGACGAGGCGCGCACACCGCTGATCATAAGCGGGCCTACCGACCAGACAACGGATAAATACGCTCGCGTCAATCGCATCATTCCGTCGCTCGAAATGGGTGAGGAGATCGAGCAAGGCGAAACCAAGATCCTGACCGGCGACTATACCGTTGATGAGAAGCATAAGACCATCAGCGTGACCGATGAAGGTTGGGAAAAAGTCGAACAGTTGCTGGGCATCGGCAACATCGCCGAGGTCGAGAACTGGGAGCTGAAGCACCACGTCGAAGTAGCCATCAAGGCCCATTCGCTCTACAAGCGCGATGTGCAATATGTGGTGAAGGACGGCGAAGTTATTATTGTCGACGAGTTCACCGGGCGCTTGATGCCCGGGCGCCGCTGGAGTGACGGTCTGCACCAGGCGGTAGAGGCCAAGGAGGGCGTGAACATTCGCCGGGAAGATCAAACCCTGGCGACGATCACCTTCCAGAACTATTTCCGCTTGTACAGCAAACTTTCGGGAATGACGGGCACGGCGGAGACGGAGGCGGCGGAATTCGGCGATATCTACAAGCTGGATATTGTCGTGATCCCGACCAACAAGCCGCTGCGCCGCGCGGAAAACCAGGACGTGGTCTTCCGCACAGCAAAGGAAAAGTATTTTGCCGTCGCCGACGAGATCGCACGCCTCCATGAAGAGAAGCAGCCTGCGCTGGTGGGCACAACCTCGATCGAGAAATCGGAGCTTCTCTCCTCCATTCTGCAGCGCAAAGGCGTAAAGCATGTGGTGCTGAATGCCAAGTACCACGAGAGGGAGGCCGAGATCGTGGCCCAGGCGGGACGGCTGGGCATGGTGACTATTGCCACCAACATGGCCGGCCGCGGCACTGACATCCTGCTGGGGGGGAATGCGGAATTCCTGGCTAAACAGGAGCTGCTCAAACGCAACGAGGCGCGCTCGGTGAGTGTGGCTGAAGGCGCGATCAATCCTACGGCCGCACCCGGAATGCTGCGCTTCTATTATCAGGGGCAGGAATTCGAAGTCAAGCAGGAGGCTTGGGATAAGACCTACGCCCGTCATGCGGCGGCAACTGAGACAGAGCGCGGGCAGGTGATCGCGGCGGGTGGACTGCACATTATCGGCACGGAACGGCACGAGTCGCGGCGGGTGGATAACCAGTTGCGCGGCCGCGCCGGCCGGCAAGGCGACCCCGGCGCTTCCCGCTTCTACCTGTCGCTCGAAGACGATCTGATGCGTATCTTCGCCAAGGAGTGGGTATCGACTCTGCTGCAGAAGCTGGGCATGGAAGAGGGCGTGCCGATTGAATCGCGCATGATCACCAGCCGCATCGAAGGCGCGCAGAAGGCAGTGGAAGCGCAGAATTTTGAGTCCCGCAAACACCTCCTCGAGTATGACGATGTGATGAACAAGCAGCGCGAGGCGGTTTATGGACTGCGCCGCCAACTGCTGGAGGGCCTCGATCAGAAGGAGCTTGTCCTGGAGGACTATGTGGCCAATCTTCTGAGCGCCGGTATGGAGGAGCATGCTCCGGATGACAAGCATCCCGATGAATGGGATGTGAACGCGTTGAAGGGCAAGTTAGCTTCTCAGTTCGGGCTGGATCCTGAGGCGGAAGGCATCAGCATAGAAACCCTGAACCGCCACGAACTGGGCGAGGCGCTCTTCGAACGGCTGAAAGGGAAGTATGAAAAGAAGGAAGCCATCCTCGGCGCCCAGGCAATGCGCTTCCACGAGCGGATGGTGATGCTCAGTGTGCTCGACGGTTTGTGGAAAGATCACCTCCTGAGTATGGATCACCTGAAGGAAGGGATTGGCCTGCGCGGCTACGGCCAGCAGGACCCTCTGGTCGCCTACAAAAAAGAGTCCTTCGATATGTTCGAAGCCATGATGGGGCGCTTTCAGGAGGACACGGTTCGTTATCTGTTCCTGATGCAGGTGGTAGGGCCGGATGGCCAACCCATTACCGAGCCGCCAAGCCGGCGTCCCCAGCCTGCCATGGCTCCGGAATCGCGCGGCCAACGCACTCCCGTTACCATCGACGCCAACGGTTCATCCAAAGTCGCCACCGCTCCGGCGCCGGCGATTGCCGTGCCGGTGCGCGCTCCTGCCACCACCATTGACGAATTGGAGCAGGAATTCCAGCGCAAGAAGAAGCGAGAACTGGAACACGCCAGAATGGCAGGCGGGAACGGAGCCTCCCAGACGGCCCCGGCACAAAGGCGCACCGGCGAAAAGGTCGGGCGGAACGATCTTTGTCCCTGCGGCTCGGGTAAGAAATACAAGAAGTGCCACGGCGCCGACGCTTAGATCCACTTTGAAGTAGGGACTCCAAAACCACCACGAATCGAGGGTGCCCCATCCTTCGCACGGCGCTGTTCCGCGCGAAGGGTGGGGCACCCCTTTCCGCGGCGTTCCGGGCTTTCTTTCAGCCGTCCCTACGGGACTTGACGATCCGCCGAGACGCTGTCTTTAACATTCAACGTACGCGTGCGCTCGAAGATTGCCTCCAGAAATTCTGGAATCTCGAAGACTGCCCGATTCGGATTGCGAGCGGTGTTTTCACGGCATGCGGCAAGCCTTTCGGGACGCAAGAGCTCGGTCACCGCGGGAACGATTTTCCGGAAGCTGGGGAGCACAATGCCCACATCGTGCTCCCGAACCCATTGGGTGTTGTAGCGTTCCTGGGGAAGCGTCCAGGCGTTGCAATCGACGATTACAGGCAACTGCTTGGCTACAGCTTCGGAGATGCTTCCGGGTCCCGCTTTGCCGATAAAGAAATCCGCCAGGTGCATGTAATAGGGGACCTCCTTGGTGAACTCCTCGACATAGTAAGGAATGCGCGATTTCTGCTCTCGCAGAGCGTTGGCGAGCTTCTGGTTCTTTCCGCAGATCAGGATTAGTTGGAGATCGAGCTGGGAGCGATTCAACCGCTCGACAATCTCGCGCATCACCTGATTGCCGTATCCGCCAAATAAAACCAGAGCAGTCGGCAGGTCCGGCAGCAGACCAAGACGATGGCGCTCCAACCCGATGGCGGAAGGTTGCGGCTCGTAGAAGCGTGGATGAAGAATCATGCCCGAGGCTTGAAAGATATGGTCCGGCGAGTGCCCGATCGAGAGAGCCTGATTGATCGCCCTTTCCGATCCGCAAACCAGGAATTGTTCCTGGCGCTCGATCCAAAAATGCGGGGGATAGTCGGCGATGTCGGTCAGAATCGTCACAAACGGGCGGCCGGGGAAGACGTTGCGGTAGCTCTCGCACAACGCGCGATTGAAATGGGGGACGAAGGAAACCACCATATCCGGCTCTGTCTGCCGCCAATGCTCCTCCAGCAGACGAACGATCGGACCACGATAAGTGCGAACGGCCAACTGCAGCACGCGCAGGAGCAGGGGGCTGGCAAGCGTCCAATCATTGCGCAGCATCATGTTGTAGAAATCCTGCATCCGTATGCCGCTGTATTTCTTGAGGACGTCGATTTCGTCGATGAGCTCCTGCAGATTGGCAAGATGGATTTGCCACGGGCGCCGCTCGGCTTCGATGGCCATTTGAAGCGCGGTTGCCGCCGCCCGATGGCCGCCCCCTGCGTCAAAAAAACAGAATTCTATTTGCTCCATCGAAGGTCCTCGTAACGCCAGCGAATGCTGCGGTGGGAAGCCCTACTTTAGCAGGGGGGGCTGGACTGAGGTCCAGCCGGCTAAAGCGCATGATCGAGAGTGGAAGTTTTTCTGGGAGCGCCGGAGCGATCCTTCCCCCTGCATGAACCTGGGTACTTCCACTAAATAAGTACAGTCCCAGGTCTTGCGCAGAGGCTTCCGTAGCCTGCAAAGCCCATCTCAAGACTAAAACTCTCCCTAGAAACCCTCTGCGCAGTCTAAAACACCCGTAACACATGTTACGTGATTGTTAAATACCCATTATTGCGCTTTATTGTGCCACAAGAGTTAAGTAGCTAGCAGAAGTTTAGCGCGGCGGTCACGACGTTGTAATAAAGGCTAAGTAGAGTTTTGCACATGAAGTGCGACATGCATGTCCACTCATACTTCTCGGGCCGCTGCACAACCCCCCTCGTTTCTCAGATTTGCCGTGAAAGTTATAGTGAACCGGAGCAAGTCTACGAACAGTTGCGCCGGCGCGGCCTCAATCTCTTCACACTCACAGACCACGATTCGATCGAGGGCGCCGAAAAGCTCATGCGGCATCGCGATTGTTTTATGAGCGAGGAAGTCACCTGCCGCATGCCCAGCGGCGCCGAGGCGCACATCGGAGTCTTCGATATCACCGAAAAACAACACCAGCGGATTCAAGAGCGCCGCGACGATCTGCCCGCGCTGCTCGCGTATCTCATCGAGCATCGTGTTCTCTTCTGTATCAATCACATGTTTTCCAGTCTGACGGGACGCCGCAACGAGGAGGATTTCCTCTGGTTTGAGAGGTACTTTCCTGCGGTTGAAGCGCACAACAGCCACCTGCTGGAAAAGCAGAATGCGGCCGCGGCGCTGTTCGCGCGGCGAGCGGCAAAGATTCCCATCGGAGGCAGCGATGCACATGCTCTGCCCTCGGTTGGCGCCGCCTTCACTGAAGTTCCCGGAGCGCGAAATAAAGAAGAGTTCTTTGCCGGGCTACGGGCGCGGATGGGACGGGTCGCAGGGGAAGGCGGCAGCCATCGAAGGCTGACACGGGACGTGATGTTGATCGTGCTTGGAATGATGCGCGAGGAGCGATGGACCACTGTTTTAGCGCCGCTGGCTGCACTTGTTCCCCTTGTCATTGCTCTGAATTACCGCAAGGAACGAGAATTTGTCCGTCACTGGTCACCAAGGATTCTTGGTGAGCCGGCCGGCAAGTCCCCGTCTTGGATAACAGCGCTGAAACCGGAAGCGGAGGAAGGGACATGGCCGTAGCCAGAACGGTGTGGAATCAGATTCAGTCCAGCGATCATCGGTTGATGAAACGTGTCCACCGCTGGCCCGCGCCCCGGTGGTTCCGGATCTTCATGACCTGTTCAACCCGGCTCGGCGATGGATGGCTTTGGTACGCCCTCGGCATCGTGCTCGCGTTTTTCGGAGGGCCGTTACGATTCTCAGCCATCGGCGATGCCGGATCGGCGGCTGTGCTGGGAATCCTCTTGTTCCGCGTGCTCAAGCGAGTCAGCAAGAGGCAACGGCCATGCGAAGTCGAGCCGCATTGCTGGTCAATTACTCTTCCACCCGACCAGTTCTCCTTTCCTTCAGGACACTCGATCACCGCCTTTGCTGTGGCGGTGGTCCTCGGTTCCTTTTATCCCGACTTGCAACTCTGCCTTCTGCTTGCCGCCACCAGCATCGCAGCCTCGCGCATTATTCTGGGGATGCACTTTTTGAGCGATGTGCTCGCCGGCTCGGCGATTGGCGCCTTACTCGGTTATGGCTGTCTCCATATCTTCTCGGCTGTTTAAGCAATCTGCAGTTTCGAGAAAAAGACCCAGGCTTGCTTCCCACCTCGGCAAGCGAAGCTTGCTGGGATGGGAAGCGGAGTGGAGAGATCTGCGGTTAAGCGCTGGGCAAAACCGCAGATCTTCTACTGCACCGCTTTATTGAATCGGCTGTCCGTTTGCAGTTAGCTGGTTGAGGGCCTGCAAATCCTGCTGCTTCACTGCATCGGGAAGTGGAGCATAGTTCAGAGTGGCTGCCGCCGGCTGTCCGTCTGTCACGACGTAGTGCAGGAACTGCTTTAGCGCCGTTCTATCCTGCACATTCTTTCCATCCTTCGGAATGATAAGGAAGGTAAGGGTGGAAATAGGATAGGCATCGGTTGCTGAAGACGGCGGGTTGGCGATCGGAGAGCGCACGTCGCTCGCTAACTGATCCTTGAAGGCGGCGATGGCTGCGGTTGTCCCCGCGGCCGAGGGTAGTACATAATTGCCGCCCTGGTTCTTTATAGCAGCGACGGGCAGGTTATTCTGCTTGGCAAAGGTCAGTTCGACATAACCGATTGATCCTGGCGATTGTTTTACCTGCCCGGTAACCCCCTCGCTGCCCTTTCCACCCAACCCTACGGGCCAGCTTACCGAAGTGCCTTTCCCTACCTTGGTTGACCATGGCTGGCTCACCGCCGCCAGATAGGTGGTGAAGGCATTGGTGGTGCCGCTGCTTTCCGCGCGATGCACAACCGTTATCTTCTGGTTGGGCAGCTTTTCGCCCGGATTGTCCTGTACCAGCAAGCGATCGTTCCAATTGGTGATCTGGCCCAGGAAAATGCCCGCCAGAGCCTCTGCCGAGAGCTGGAGTGGCTTGCTCAAGCCTTCGAGATTGTAGGTAACGCAGACCGGTCCAGCGGATTCCGGAATCTGAATTACTGGCGTCATAGCCTGAAGCTGCTGGTCGGTCAGCGGCGCGTCGGACGCGCCAAAGTCCACCGTGCCGGCCTTCACTTGTTGAATGCCGCCACCGCTCCCAATCGATTGATAGTTGACGTGGATATTAGCATGCGATTGCTGGAAGTCCTCGATCCAATGACCCATCAGGGGATAGACGAACGTGCTGCCGGCTCCGTTCAGGGTAATGGTGCTGCTACCCGTCCCTCCGGAGTTGCATGCAGTCAGGCCCGCGGACAACAACGACGCGAGCAGCAGGGGTAAAACGGAAGACTTTCCTCGGTAAGTTCGATCAATTTGACATGGTTGATCAGTTCTGGCTTTCAACACTTTCTATCCTCCAATGCGGGGTTGTCTCAATTAAGCACTTAGGGCGCCCCCGATGGCGAGTATTTTTGCCAACAATTCACATTCGCAATTTACTTTTTTTCCGGGCCGGCGGGTGGCAACGGCTGCCCCCTCACTGACCTCTAAATCATAAGAATCGTGGAAGAAATCGCGATGGAGGATGCTTTCATGAGTGGAAAATTGCAAGGCAAGAAAGTTGCCATTCTAGCTACAGACGGAGTCGAACAGGTTGAGCTGACTGAGCCTAAGAAGGCGCTCGAAGAAGCCGGCGCGACGACTCAGGTTATTTCCCCTAAACAAGGCGAGATCAAGGCCTGGAAGTTCACCGAATGGGGCGACAAAATTCGCGTCGACAAGGCGCTCGAGGGCGCCAAGGCCTCGGAGTATGACGCGCTGCTTTTGCCGGGCGGAGTTATCAATCCCGACAACCTCCGGCTTGAGCCCAAGGCGGTAAGTTTTGTGAAGGAATTCGCAGCGGCGGGCAAACCGATAGCCTCCATCTGTCACGGCCCTTGGATGCTGGTGGAAGCGGGTATAGCGAAGGGAAAGAAGCTGACTTCATGGCCATCGCTCCGCACCGACATCTCCAACGCCGGGGGTCAGTGGGTAGATGAGCCTGTAGTGACTGACAAGGGCATTACAACCAGCCGGAAACCGGATGATCTCCCTGTCTTCAACGAGAGGATCATTCAGCAGTTCAGCGCCTCGCCCCAGCAGATGAAAGCTGCTTCATAGGGCGGAGTCTGCGTGTTACCGAAGGGAATCTGCCTATCGGGAATGACGAAAGACAGGCAAAGCAGATTCCCTTCGGGAATGACAGAAAGAAACGCAAAGACGCTGCCGCGCTGCGGAGGTTTGTGGTTTCCCACATCTCCCTCCTTTAACCAATCTGGGGTGCCCCACGTCCGGATTTTCGGACGTGGGATTCCGCAAATCTCGATGGTGTCGCAGTTGCTTTTCTTTCTGTCATCCCGCAGGGAATCCGCTTCTGGTCTCCGGGGCATAGAAAAAAGCAGATTCCCTTCGGGAATGACAGAAGGAAAGGCAAAGGCGGAGAAGAAGGGCAGAACAGGCTGCGGAAAAAAAATATGGCTTTTTCCGCAGCCTGAGAAGCAGATTCCCTTCAAAAAAAGAGACGCTATTTTGCGTAGCTGCGCACCCACTCGACGATGCTGCGGACCGCAACACCCGACGGGCCCTTGGCGATCCAGGGCTTCTGTTCTTCCATCCAGGCGACGCCGGCGATGTCCAGGTGGATCCAGGGCGTCTCTTCGGCGAACTCCTTGAGAAACATGGCAGCCGTGATCGCGCCGCCCCAGCGGCTGCCGCCGGTGTTCATAATGTCGGCGATGTTGGATTTGATCATCTCGCCATATTCCTCCTCGACCGGAAGCCTCCAGAAGCGCTCGCCGGATACTTGCAGGGCATCGGCAAAGCGTTGATAGGTTGCATCGTCATTCGAGAAGGCTCCCGCGTTGATCATGCCCAGCGCCACCACGCAAGCCCCGGTGAGGGTCGCGGCGTCAATTAAGTGAGTTGCGCCAAGCTGCTTGGCATAGGTAAGCCCGTCCGCCAGCACCAGCCGCCCTTCCGCGTCCGTATTGATGATCTCGATGCTCTTGCCGGACATGGCGATCTGGACATCGCCGGGTTTCTGAGCCTTGCCGGAGGGCATATTCTCGGCCGCGCAGACGATGCCGACGACCTTTACTGCCGGCTTCAATTGGGCGATCGCCTGCATCGCTCCGATCATTGCCGCGCCGCCGGCCATGTCGTACTTCATCTTCTCCATTCCATCGGCCGGTTTAATGGAAATTCCGCCGGTGTCGAAGGTGATGCCCTTGCCTACCAGGCCGAGCACCGGTTCCGCCGACGCATTGGCAGGCTCATAGGTCATCACAATCAAGGCCGGGGCCTCGTCCGATCCTTGGGATACGCTCCAGAAAGCGCCCATCTTCAGCTCTTTCAGCTTGGCGGCCCCGTAAACCTCGCATTTCAGCCCGTATTGCTCGCACATTCCCTTGGCGCGTTCTCCCAGCACCGTAGGCGTGAGCCGGTTACCTGGCTCATTGACCAGGGAGCGCGCAAAGTTCTGCGCCTGGCCGATGATATTTCCCTCGGCAAAGCCGGTTTGGGCAGCCGCCCCATCGTCGACGACCACTGTCAACCGCTCGACGCTCTTGTCCGTGCGGTCGGAGCGGTAAGTATCGGGATCGAAGTCGCCGACATAAGCGCCTTCGACCACGGCGCGGGTTGCAACAGATGGGTCCAGCCCCTCGGCTACCGGCACTGCAATGGCCAGATTCCGGAGCTTGCGGGGCTTGGCAAAGCGAACTGCCGTGCCTGCCGCCTTGCGTATCTCCGGCGCCGTTGGCTTGCGAACGCCAACGATCAGGAGACGAGTCGCCTTCAGCCCTTGCGGTGAGTGGAGCAGGACGGTTTCGCAGCTTCCGGCGGAGAATTCACCGCTGCCCGCGATCGCATCGGCTGCCTTGAGGACAGCTTGATCCGTGGTCAGAACTTTAACGACTGGTTTGGCATCCTTGGCTGGGCGGCCTTCTTTGTCCGAATCGTCGAAAGCGAAGATCACCAATAGGTCGCCGGCTGTTTCCGATAAGCCGCCCGATAGAAGTTCCGTGTTCATATTTGCCCTGCTCCTTTACCTCTTCTCATGAATTCTAGTCGCGAGGATGTTAGCCTGCGGCGAATCCGAGCCGAAGCTTCGAGTTTCAATCAGGATCTCGAAGGAGTTCAGAGAACCGTCCGGATTTCTGGAGTTGGCCAGGATGGGTCCCATGACACCGCGATTGAAAACAGTGTCCACCGCCGCCTGAGTTCCCGCCATCGTGAGCCCTTCTACGAGTAGGACCCATCCCGTGTTGTTGAGATTGGGCACGAGTGCAACGACCGCATAGGTGCGATGCGAGGGACCGTTCGCATCATTCGCGTAGACCGGCGCCTCGCCGGCCTGTGGACGCCTGTTTACGATCTGAGAAGAATTTGGATGGGGCTGATACTCAAACTCGAAATTGAGGTTTTTCTGGAATAGCTCAACCCAGGGATTTGAAAAACTGGATCCCAGAAGAATGACGTTCGCATCCTTGAGGTCTTCCATGTGGAGGTCGCGTGAATAGCGCACCGTGAGATGACCTGCGCCCGCCTGTGGAAGCCGCGAGAACCTCAGCACTGCATTCAGATCTGTCACATTCGTGTAGCGCTGCGCATCCAGGTCCCTCATATTCTGCGGATCGATGTTGTAGGGGCTCTTGAGAGAGAGGTAGTCCCGATTGATGTATTCGGATAAAGGTACCAGATGGCCCGTCAGGTTCTGGATCATGACGATTCCATCGTCGGAGGGCACAACCAATGTCTGGCGATTTTTGTCGAAGAGTTGTGCCCACAACGGGTGCGACGGATCTGCAGGCTGCGAGGATACCCGGTGCGTGGCCATCCAGGCAATTGCCACAGAGAGGAACAACATGGACAGCCCAAAATAAAGAACAAGCCCGAGGCGGCTCCGAGACGGCCGCGCGGATACGGCTGTGGCCGCGATCGATTGCAAAGCAACACCGTCATTCCTCTCGTGCTCCGGTTCGACAAGCCGGGGCCAGTCGTGGAAGCGATTGGAGGAATAGACAGGAACATATTTTCCACGAGGAATGCTGACGCGAAGCTCTTCGTCTTTGCCTTCTTCCTGGAAATATTGGTCCAGGCGTTGGCGGAGCTGACGCGCATAGTTCCTGACGATATTGTCTTCTCCGGGACTGTAGCTGGGCCGGCGCCCAAAGACGTAAACGCCGATCTGATGTTCGCTGATCTCGCAGGTCTTTCCTGTAATCTCGCGTTCACACACGTAGAGAAGAAAACCGGACAAGAAACCAGACTTAGCGAAGCTCCGGCTTGCGACGATGCGCTGAGCTAGCTGCCAGCGGGGTTCGGCGGCCAGATTAACAATTGGTTTCCATGTGGAAGCGACCCGCACAGCGGGGATTTCCGCAGAGCCTTTGGAGGCGGTCTTGAAGTCTGGTCGTGAGACGTCGCTGTCATCCATTGCGCCCACCCACGGAAGGTATCAGATTCTGGGGTGAATAGGCGATAAAATCTGCTACCTGACTCGTTCCATAAGGCTTACGGCGAGCCTATCGAATTTCCTAACGTGCCTCCAGATTTCTGGAGAACTGTAAAGCGCGTCAATGAGACGAGTGAACAACCGGTGTAAACACCGGGTAGACCCCTTCCAAATGGTGCAAGACACATCCAGGATGGGCCGACAGTCTCGCCATCGAAAACCACATGAAAAGATGCCGGTTTGCAAGTCTGGTGACGGTAGTTCAGAGGCGATTCAGCCACGGAAAAATCCTTCTCAAATCTGATTTTAGGAGGCTCCCATGCGGAAAGCCATACATGCAAGCATCTCGTATCTCTGTGCAGCGCTAATCATCTCCCTCTTCTTCTCCGTTGCTGCGTTCGCTCAGTCCGACGTCGGTACAATCGTCGGATTTGTCAGAGATCAGTCTGGGGCGGTCGTGCCCAACGCGAGTGTGACCGTCCAAAACGAGGGGACGGGCGAGGTGCACACCGTTTCCACAGATGCGCAGGGTCATTACACAGTCCCTAGCCTTCTACCTGCCTACTACAGCATGACAGCGGAAGCGAAGGGATTTAAGAAGTTCACGAGCAGCCACAACAAGCTGGAGTCCAATAGCACCATTTCCCTTGACGCCAATGTCTCGGTGGGCGAGGCGACCCAGACCATCGAAGTGACGGGCACGGCATCGGTCTTACAGACTCAATCGGGCGCGGTGCAAAGCGAGGTCACCGGCCAGCAGATTCAAAACCAGGAGCTGAACGGCCGCAATCCTCTTTACATGGCGGGGCTTCTACCGGGTGTTCGCGGTTCTTCGTCCATGGGGGATTTCAACTTCGCGGTCGGCGGCTCGAATCCTTTCGAGATTAACGGAGCCCGCACCCAGGACACCATGGTTACGTTTGACGGCGCTCCGGCAGTTCGCACCCGCGGCAACGGCGCAATCATCGGCGTCGCCAGCGTCGACGCCGTACAGGAGATGCAGGTTCTTACGGCCAATTATGCGCCGGAGTACGGCAGTGCCGCGGGCGGCCAGGTGCGCATTGTGACCAAGAGCGGAACCTTGAGCTTCCACGGTGACTTGGTCGAGTACTTCCGCAATTCGGCCATGAACGCCAATACCTGGACGCGCAACCAAAGCCCCACAACGAGGTTCGCTCCGCCCTTTGTCTATAACGAATTCGGGTTTGACGTAGGCGGTCCGGTTTGGATCCCCAAGGTGGCGTTCACAGAAAAACTGAGGAAGAAGTTCTTTTGGTTTGTGAACGAGGACTGGACCCGGTACCGCTTCACGGATACCCAGACGCAAGCCGTGCCCACCACACTGATGCGCCAAGGTAACTTTAGCGAACTGCTTAGTGCTAATCCCTGGTACAGCAATACGAAGATCTACAACCCCAAAACCTGCCCGACATTGGGCGCCTCAACCTGCGTGGCTTATCCGAACAACGTTATTCCACCGAGCCAGCTGAGCCCGAACGGCATGGCCATTCTCAACGCCTATCCCGCACCCACGCCTGGATATCAGTCGGGTAGTAACCAGAATTGGATTGCCCAGGCCGCGCATCCGATCAATCAACGGAAAGGAGTCATCAATGTAGACTACCTGCCGAACGAGAAACACCACATAGAGTTCCGGCGCTCGAACGCCACCTATTTCGAATACCAGCCCTTCGATCAGGGATCGGGTCTGACCGGCAAGTACTTCAATCGCCCGAACCAGACTAACGCCCTGGGTTGGACCTGGACCATCAATTCATCCATGGTTAACGAGGCCCGGGCGAGCCTGAGCATCGATGACGTTTACATCCCGGTAAACACCGCGCTCGCCGGATTCAACCGGCAGACGCTCGGAATCAACTTTCCATACATCCTGCCCGGCGGCAAGGCCGCGCCCAATAAGATTCCCACCGTCACCGTTCCAACTTTCTATAGCTTGGCCGGCGGTCCTTACCCATCCCACTCTTCGGGCATGATCTACACCGCCTCGGACAGTCTGACCAAGGTGTGGAGAAATCACACGGTCAAGGGGGGATTCTTCTTTGAGTACTCCGGCGAGAATGACAATGACCAGATCAACGTCAACACCGTTCCCGGCGGCAGCAGTAACCAGAACGGCACCTTCGTATTCACCGATCCGCGAAGCGGTTATGGGGCCACCTCGGGCGTCGGTTTGGCCAACCTCGCCCTCGGCTTGGCTGACAGCTACACCGAGATCGGCCCGAAATCCTACACCGCATGGCGCGGCCAAATGTACGAGGAGTTTATCCAGGACGCATGGCAGGTCAACGACAAGCTGCACCTCGATTACGGCTTCCGCGTAACCTCCACCGTTCCTTATTACCCGCTATGGGGCAACGCAGACTATTTCGATCCGGGTTCCTATAATCCCGCACAGGCTCCGCAGATCGATCCAACTACCGGCTACGTCACCCTGGGCACAGGCAACCCCTACAACGGCATGGTTATTCCGGGTTTCAGCAAGTTCCCCAGCTCTGCCAATGGCCGCGTCCCGGCCGCGGCGCCGGGCTCGACCGCTTGCGCCGGCCAGCCATGCACCGGCCTGTTTGCGCCGCAAATCTCGAAAACATACGTAAATATTACCAACCAGTTTCAGCCGCGCCTCGGCATTGCCTATCAGCTCGACCCCAAAACCGTGGTGCGCGCCGGGGCTGGCGAGTTCGTGACCCGCATGGGGCTATTGGACAATATCTTCCCCGGCGGCAATTCTCCCTTCCAGCCGTTTCTCACGGTGAACAACGTGTCGGTCGACAACCCGGGCGCCTCCTTGACTCCGAACCTAAACGCTCCACTCACGGTCACGTCGCTGGCCAAGAATCTGTCGCCTCCCACGAGATGGAACTGGAACTTCACCATCGAGCGGGAGCTTCCCCTGAATTCGGTATTATCGGTCGCCTATGTGGGAGCTCGCGGTCTGCGCAACTGGAGAGTGTTTGACATCAACCAGCCCGCCGCTGGCGCTCTGCAAGCCAATCCCGGTAAGAACCCAAGTTACATCCTGGCGCAGGCGCGCCCCTACAAAGGCTACGCCGCGATCCAGCAGGAGCAAAGCAATGGGAGTGCCTTGTACAGTGCACTGCAGGTTTCCTGGAACCGGCGCTTCACGGCCGGCTCGATGTTCGGCGTCAGCTACACCTTCTCGAAAAGCCTGGACAACAGCTCCAATTACCGCGACATCATGCCTAACACCTACTACTCGAACAATCTCTGGGGACCTTCCGAGTACGATACCCCCCAGATCGTGCTGGTGAACTATCTCTATGAACTGCCGTTCTTCAAGCTACAGCGGACGCTCGCGGGCAAACTCCTTGGCGCCTGGATGCTCAGCGGCAACGTTCAATTCCAGAGCGGCACACCCTGCGGAGTCGGAACCAATAACGACTATGCCGGTGTAGGAGAAGTCGGCAGTTTCGGTTGCGGCGGCAACACCACAGAGGGGCAGTTCTGGGTGAGGAACGGAACTCCGGTGATGCAAAAGAAATTTGCCGGATATGGCGGCAACGCAAAATATTTCACCACAACGAATGGCAACGGATCCCCGATCTTTACCCAGCCCGCACCGGGCACATTCAACCTGCAGTCTGGTATCCGGGATGAGATCTACCAGCCCGGTATGCAGAATTGGAATCTCAACTTATCCAAGCAGTTCCCTATCAATGAACAGACTGGATTCGAGTTTCGCGCCGAAGCCTACAACTTCATCAACCATCCCAACTGGGCTTCAAACGGGCCGTCTGCTCCCTCCGGCCAGAGCGGCGGTTTGCAAATGAACCCGCTTTCATCCCAGTTCGGCGAAGTGACGCAGAAATCGGTTGGCAATCCGAGGCAGCTCCAACTCTCACTGCGGTATCGATTCTAGGCTGCATTTGCGGCGCAGGGTCAGCGTGGGCTCTACACCGACAGGAGAAATGCTCTCATTCCAGGGCGGAGCGGAGAATCCCAGGTCCCAAAATCGGGACCTGGGGCACCGATTGTAGTTACACAACCCGTTCCGAACGGAGTCATTGTTTGCGGCTGCGCGCCATTGCTGCCCTGGCTTCACGCTCGTCTTCGCGCCGCCGCTCCGTTTCACGCTTGTCCCAATCTTGCTTGCCTTTGGCTACCGCCAATTCGCACTTCACCCGCCCATTGCGAAAATAGAGTCTGGTGGGAACGAGCGTTAAACCCTTCTGCTGCGTCTTTCCCAATAGCTTTCTGAGTTCTTCACGGTGAAGCAGCAATTTCCGGGTGCGAAGCGCCTCGTGATTCAAGGAGTTTCCGTGCGAATAGGGGCCAATATGCGCATTAAGCAGAAACGCCTCGCCGTTAGAGACGATGCCATAAGCGTCCTTGAGGTTCGCCTTGCCCTCGCGGATCGATTTCACTTCGGTCCCGCGCAGGGCGATGCCGGCCTCGAATCTGTCGAGCAGAAAGTAATTGTGTCCCGCCGAACGGTTCACAGCGGCATCTCTCTCACCCGCGGCTACCGGTTCGCGAGGCTTGGCTTTTTGAGGAGATGGAGTCGTGGGTTGACTGGCTTGCCGCGGCATATATTTTGGTACAAAGCCCCATGCTAGCATGCGCGTTGCGCCAGCTTGGAGGCGGCGGCTCGGATGCTATACTTTACCAGTCTGATTCCGGTTCTTTTCTAAGATCGCGCCCGGTGGCGACTGGTTTTATGCAGCCAGTCCACGGGCTTCGGGTCCCCCTTGAAAAGCTTGTTGCTGGGACGCCGCCGGGTCCCTTGCAGTTCGTCCCGGTGAGCCGGGCGTAAGCAGAACAGGGTATCTGTAATCTTTCCAACGGAAGCCGGTTGGCAATCTGGGAGTGCAATGAATCGCCGGAAGATGAACTGGGCCCTACCTACCGCTGTCGCTGTTTTTCTCTGCCTCGCCACCCCTTGCCTGCAGGCGCGGGAACCCTCCGCTAAAAGCCTGTATAAGCAAGGTCAACTGGCCGAGGCGAAAGACGATATAGTCACCGCCTATGAAGACTATGCCCAGGCTCACAAGAAGGATCCAAAGGATCTCCGCTATAAGACAGCTTTCGAGCGCACCCGCTTTCCCGCAGCCGCCGCGCATGTTTCCAGTGGAGAAAAGCTCCACGCAGAGGGAAACGATACCGACGCTATCACTGAGTTTTTGCGCGCGCTCGAAATCGATCCCAGCAACGAACTCGCCCGCCAGGATATTCAAGCCATCAAGGAAAAGCTTGCTACGCCGGTGCAAGATCAGGAAACCTCGATTTCCAAGGGAGAGGCGAGCGAACTCAGTGAAGTAGGCGCTCCCATCCAGCTCTCGCCCATCTCGAATGAGCCCATTACGCTGCACATGACCGAAGACAGCAAGATCGTCTATGAAACGGTAGGCAAGGCAGCGGGCATCAACGTGCTTTTCGATCCCGAATACACATCCAAGCGAATTCAGGTCGATCTGGCCAACGTGTCTCTTCTGGACGCATTGCGCATCATCGGCACGGTTTCCGGAACCTTTTGGCATCCGGTCACGGCCAATACAATTTTTGTCGCGGCGAACACCCGAGCCAAGCGTCAGGAACTGGAAGATGAAGCAGTGCAGACGTTCTACCTGGCTAACACCGCGCAAGCCAGCGATCTCAATGACATCCAAACCGCTTTGCGCAACCTGCTGGCCAACGCCAAGCTCTACGGCGTGCCCAGCCAGAACGCGATTGTGATGCGCGCTACCCCGGACGAGCTCCTGTTGGCGCAAAAGCTCATCAGCGACCTTGACAAATCGCGGCCGGAAGTGGTCGTCGATGTGGCCCTGCTCGAAGTAAATCGTGACAAAACCCGAACCATCGGGATCCAGCTGCCAGGCAGCTTCGGCGTGCAATTACAGCCGCCGAACGCGACTACCACCACGACTCCCTCCACTGGAACTGGAACCGGCACCACCACCACCACGACAACCGGCACGACGCAAAATCTCACGCTGAACAATCTCGCCAATCTCAATGGAACGAACTTTGCCGTAACCATTGGGGCGGCCACCGCCAATCTTCTCCTATCCGACTCTGACACCAAGGTGCTGCAGAACCCGAGTATCCGCGCCAGCGACGGGCAGAAGGCCGATTTGAAGGTCGGCTCCCGTATCCCTGTGGCCACCGGTTCGTACCAGACGGGCGCGGCCACAGCCATCGTGAGTTCGCTGGTGAACACGCAGTTCACCTATCTCGATGTCGGGGTCGAAATCGAGATAACGCCCGATTGTTCACTACGATCGCGATGTAACGCTGAAGATCAAGATCGTCTCTTCTCAGGAGTCGAGCTCAGTGAATATCGGCGGCATTACGGAGCCGATCATCAGCCAGCGCACCGCCGAGCAGACGGTCCGCCTCAAGGAAGGCGAAGTGAACATTCTCGGCGGCTTCTTGCAGAGGCAGAATCTTCTCACGGTTGGAGGAACCCCGGGACTGGGAGAGCTTCCAATCCTCAAGTATCTCTTCAGCTCGCAGCAGCATGAAGTGCACGGATGATGAGATCGTCTTCATGCTTACGCCGCATATCGTTCGCGGCACCACCCTGAGCCCGTTGAACCTGCGAGAAATAGACACCGGGACGGGCTCCAACATTCAGCTACGCCGTGCGGACCAGACATTGCCCGTGCAACGGAATTCCAATCTAACTGCTCCGCCTGCCGTGGCCAGCCCCCCGCCGCCGGTTGAGCCTTCGATTACGCCGCGCGGGGCCGCATCGTCCAATACCTTAGGGGCGGGAGCGCAGAACCATCCGATGAGCATGCAACTTGTCCCGCCAACCACCCCAGCCAAGGTGGGTGGCACCGTGCAAGTGGCCGTCAATCTCTCCGGGGGCCAGGATGTCTTCTCCGTTCCCATGATGTTGCACTATGACGCGAGCAAGCTTTCACTGATCAACGTGGATAGCGGCGACTTTCTCGGTCATGATGGCCAGGCCGTCGCTCTGGTCCACCGCGATGATGGCAACGGCATGGTTGTCGTCTCGGCATCGCGTCCCCCGGGGGTCGCCGGAGTGAACGGATCGGGAAGCGTATGCCTCCTGACCTTCCAGGCCAAGGCGCCTGGAGACGCGGCGCTCAACATCGTTCGCGCATCGGTCAAGAACAGCGCGCAGCAATCCGCCGATATCGCCGGATCGCAAGCTTGGGTACATGTCCAGTAGGGATATTCCTATGCATTCCATTTCAAGGGCCCGGCTGGCCAGAGAATCCGGATCAGAAGCCGGGCTCACGCTGATCGAGCTGATCGTAACCGTGGCCATTCTTGCCATCCTGGCGTCTGCGGCGATTCCTCTGGCCCGCTTTCGCGCCCAGCGGGAGAGGGAAAGGGAATTGCGGTATGACCTTTGGCAGATGCGCGACGCGATCGACAGGTACAAGGATGCAGCCGACAAGAACCTGTTTCAAGTCAAGCTGGATAGCCAGGGCTACCCCCCGGACTTGGATACGCTGGTCAAAGGTGAGGATGTGCAGGGCAAAAAGCTGAAGTTTCTGCGCCGCATTCCAGTCGATCCGATGACCGGCAAGGCCGATTGGGGAATGCGCTCCATGCAGGACGATAGCAACAGCGACTCCTGGGGCGGGCAGAATGTCTTTGATGTCTACTCCAAATCGACGGGCACGGGCCTGGATGGAACGAAGTACTCCGATTGGTAACCCTGTTATGAGGCGCGGCTCTCCATCCCGATGTGGGTTCGATTATGGCGTGAAGTCCGCGCCCGCGCAGGACCATGCCTCCGGCTTCACCCTGATCGAGTTGATGGTGGTGATGCTCATCATCGCCATTCTCGCCTCTGTCGCTATTCCCGCATACGTCTCCTCCATCAAGGCCGCGCACGAGGCGGTCCTGAAAGAAGATCTTCATGTGATGCGCGACGCCATCGATTCCTACACGAATGATAAGAATAAGGCGCCGCAATCCTTGGACGACCTGGTCAGCGCCGGTTACCTCAAAGCGATTCCCAAGGACCCGATGACAAACACTTCAAGCACCTGGGTTCCGACCATGGATGATTCGATCGCTAATCCCGACCAGACCGATCCCGGCATCAGCGATGTTCATAGCGGTTCGGAGCAGACCGGGGGCGACGGCCAGCCGTACTCCGCATGGTAAGGAGTCACTACGATAGATTTGTCATCTCGTAGGGGTTTGTGGTCTCCCACCCTTCACACGGAACAGCGCCGTGCGAAGGATGGGGCACCCTCGATTCGTGGTGGTCTTGGATCCATACTTCAAGCGATCTCGGGTGCCCCATCAAGCGTTTCAAAAGCGCGCCAGATGTGGGGCACCCACAGTTCCTAGAGTATCCGCGCCCATAGCTCCTTCAACCCAACGCCGGTCTTCGCCGAGCAGAGCAGCAACTCATCCAGTTCCAGGCCTTCTTTGAGCCGGGTGTTGGCTTTGGAGCGTTCATTGCCGGAGAGCCGGTCGGCCTTCGTCCCTACAACCAGAAATTCCCGTCTCAATCCCTTGAGAGAATCGATCAGTTGCCGATCGCTCGGCTGTACCGGGATATTACTGTCGATCAGGCAGATGCAAAGCTTCAGGTTGGAACGCTCTTCAAGATAAGGATTGATAAAGTTGGGCCACTCCGCCGAGATGGATTTGGATATTTTGGCGTAGCCATAACCCGGCAAGTCGGCAAAGAGCAAATGAGGCTGCCGGGCCGAGGGCGAATCCAAAAGCGCAAAAAAGTTGATCGCCCGAGTGCGTCCCGGGCTGGCGGAGACCTTGGCCGCCTTCTCCCCCAGTAATCCATTGATCAAACTGGACTTACCGACGTTGGAGCGGCCCAAAAAGGCAAATTCAGGGGCCTCAGCGGCGGGAAATTGATCGGGAGATGTGGCGGAAAGAAGGAATTTGGTTATTAGGCGCATTGCCGGCAGGGTTCACGAAGCTGATCTAGGTCTAGGCGAAACCCAGGTCCCAAAATCGGGACCCGGGATTCGCCACTCCTCAATGCGCTAATGCGCGACCAACTGGTCGCCGGCAGCCGGGGTTGCGACGTTGGCGAGGGCATCCGGAGTTTCCTCGCGCAGCTCAGGGAGAGGCCCTTCCAGGGCTATCTTCAGCACGTCGTCCATCTGATCCACAAAGTGCAGCTTCATTACGCTGCGCAGATTGTCCGGGAGCTCCGCCAGGTCTTTCTCGTTCTCGCGCGGAAGGATGGCTTCAAAAATTCCGGCTCGGTGCGCCGCCAGAAGCTTCTCCTTCAATCCGCCGATGGGCAGGACCTTTCCCCGCAGGGTAATTTCGCCGGTCATGGCAATGTCGCGCCGGACCGGTACCTTGGCCAACGCGCTGGCCAACCCGGTCGCAATCGTGATACCCGCGGAGGGGCCGTCTTTGGGAATGGCGCCTTCCGGCACGTGCACATGAATGTCCAGGTTCCGGTAGAAATCTCGCGGAAGTCCAAGATGGCGAGCGCGGCTTCGCATGTAGGACAAGGCAGCTTGCGCCGACTCCTGCATGACATCGCCCAGTTGGCCGGTCAGGGTCAACTTGCCCTTGCCATCGAGCACCTGCACTTCGGTGGAAAGGATGCTTCCACCGACCTCAGTCCAGGCAAGACCTGTGACCAGGCCGACTTCGCTGGTCTCGTGTACCTGAGAGTCGCGGAACTTGGCCACACCCAGAAAATCGTTCAGGTTCTGCGCGGTGATTTCTTCCTTGTGCTTCGGACCGTTCCGCACTACCCGGCGAGCCACCTTGCGGCAGACGTTCCCGATCTCCCGCTCCAGGTTGCGGACGCCAGCTTCACGGGTGTAGCCGCGAATGATATCAACTAGCGCATCGTCGGAAAAGGCAGCGTTCTTGTCGGTCAGGCCGGTGGCGGCGCGCTGCTTCTTGAGCAGATACTGCTTGGCGATCTCCAGCTTTTCCGCCTCGGTATATCCGTGCAGGCGCAGGATCTCCATGCGATCCTGCAGGGCGGCTGGAATCGTGTGCAATACGTTGGCAGTGGCCACGAAGAGTACCTGCGACAGGTCGTACTCGACATCCAGATAGTGATCCTGGAAACTTCCGTTCTGCTCCGGATCAAGCACCTCCAGCAGCGCAGAAGCCGGATCCCCACGGAAGTCGGAGGCCATCTTGTCCACCTCGTCCAGCATGAAAACCGGGTTCTTCGTGCCCGCCTTCTTCATGGACTGGATGATCTGTCCCGGCAGGGCGCCGATATAGGTGCGCCGGTGTCCGCGGATCTCCGCTTCATCCCGCACTCCGCCCAGGGACATGCGGACAAACTTTCTACCTGTGGCTTTGGCGATGGACATCCCCAAAGAGGTTTTTCCGACTCCCGGAGGCCCCACAAAGCAGAGGATCGATCCCTTGGGGTTCTTCACCAACTGCCGCACCGCGAGGAACTCCAGTATCCGCTCCTTGATCTTCTCCAGACCGTAGTGGTCGGCGTTGAGCACTTTCTCGGCGTGATCTACGCTGCGCGTCTCCTTGCTGCGCTTCTTCCAAGGCACCGCCAGAAGCCAGTCCAGGTAGTTCCGGGAGACGGTTGACTCCGCCGACATGGGAGGCATTGCTTCGAGCTTTTTGAGTTCCTGAATGGCCTTATCGAAGACGTCCTGGGGCATCCCGGCGACTTCGATCTTTTTCCGCAATTCGTCAAACTCGCTCTTCTCCCCGCGCCCAAGCTCCTTCTGAATGGCCTTGATCTTTTCGTTAAGGTAATACTCCTTTTGCGCGCGCTCCATCTGCCGTTTTACCCGGCTTTGAATGCTGCGATCCATGTTCAGCTTTTCGATCTCGACATCGAGTACGTCGGCCACCCGGGCCAGACGCTCGGCCGGATCGAAAATGTCGAGAAGCTCCTGCTTCTCGTCGATGGAAAGCTGGAGATTGGCGGCAATGGTATCGGACAGCTTGGCCGGATCGTCCATGCGTACCGCGGCAATCATGGTTTCGTAGTTCAACGACTGTTGCAGTTTGACGTACTGCTCGAACAGGGAAGTCACCCGCTGCATCACCTGTTCGATTTGCGGGTTCACCTCGAACTGCGCCTTGCCCACGCGGACTGTGGCCACGAAAAAGCCGTCCGAGTCATTGATATCGACGGCCTTAGCTCTTTCCAGGCCTTCCACCAATACCTTGATGTTGCCGTCCGGCATCTTCACGCTTTGCACGATGTTGCCGATGGTGCCCACGGGGAAAATATCTTCAGGGCGCGGCTCATCGATGCCTGCATCGTGCTGCGTGGCCAGAAAGATTTTGCGGTCTCCGGTCAATGCCTCTTCGAGCGCCCGTACGCTTGACTCCCGCCCAACGACGAACGGGGTCATCATGTAAGGGAAAATCACCATGTCCCGAATGGGCATCATGGGCAGTTTGCGAAGATCGCCTTTCTCCCGGTGTTCCTTTGGTTGTGTCACGCGATTTCCTTTCCCTCTCTCCCTTATACAGATAAAGGGAGGGTTACATCCACTCTCCGGCCGGCCGGGAACTTGGAGTCATCAATATCATCAATATTGGTTCAACCTGACTCTCTACTTTGCCGCCATCCTAATTCGACGTTGGAATACTGTTTTTAGGGTATACGCGGCCACTGCGTCAAAACCTGCTGAATTGGGGAAGAGCAGACCCTTGCCGCAGTTGAACGCCACAATTCGGGTACCCCCAGCCTCGCGAAGCTAACCTGGGTCTTTTTCAATGTTCTGGCAGATGAAACGATATCGCCCGAGCCGGCCAGCACTTCATCACCCTGGGTTGCTGTCAGCGCGCAGGCAAGCCCAGGTCAGCTTCGCCAACCTGGGGCACCCGGCTTTGTGGCACTTCAGGTTCTGTTGGAAAGCTCCCAATTACTTGGATGTTTGGTGCACGGCCGCGACGCATTTTTCAGAACTGGGGGCACCAAACGCTCTACCCGGCCTTCTCCAACAGGGTCACAGAGAGATCACGCTTCTGCACCATCTCGGCGGTGATGTCCAGCTCTTTGATTTTCTTATTGCTGGGGAGGTGGTACATGAGGTCAAGCATCAGCTCTTCCAAAATCATTCGCAATCCACGGGCGCCCACCTTGCGATTCAGCGCCTCCTTGGCAACTGCTTTGGTAGCCTCTTCGGCAAAGATCAGCCGAACGCCTTCATATTCGAAGAGACGCTGATACTGCTTCAGAATGGCATTGCGCGGCTTGGTAAGAATCTCTACCAGTGCGGCTTCGTCCAGCTCGTCAAGAATGCCCATGACCGGCAAGCGGCCCACAAATTCCGGGATCAGGCCAAACTTGATCAAGTCCTGAGGTTCGGCGCGGCGCAAGAGTTCGGTATCGCGCTGCGCCGGCATGCTGCCAGCCTCCTGCGCATCTTTGTCGGAGAGAGCTTTGAAGCCGAGGGCCTTCTTGCCTACCCGGCGGCCGATCACCCGTTCCAGCCCCACAAATGCTCCGCCGCAGATAAACAGGATGTTGGTCGTGTCCACCGGGGTAAACTCCTGGTGCGGATGCTTGCGCCCGCCTTGCGGCGGCACGTTTGCTACCGTGCCTTCCAGGATCTTGAGCAGCGCCTGCTGCACGCCTTCACCGGAGACATCTCTGGTAATGGAAGGATTTTCGTCCTTGCGGCCAATTTTATCGATCTCATCGATATAGATGATGCCGGTCTGCGCCCGGGCCACGTCTCCGTCGGCGGACTGCAGCAATTTGAGAATGATGTTCTCCACATCCTCGCCTACATAGCCCGCCTCCGTCAGCGTGGTTGCGTCCACGATGGCGAAGGGCACGTCCAGCATCTTGGCCAGGGTGTGGGCTAGAAGAGTTTTGCCGCTTCCTGTCGGACCCACCAGCAGGATGTTGGATTTCGAAAGCTCAACATCGCTGCCCCGCGTCCGGTTCATCTGGATGCGCTTGTAATGGTTGTAGACGGCTACCGCCAGCTTCTTCTTGGTTTGCTCCTGCCCGATTACGTACTCGTCGAGGAAGGCCTTTACTTCCTGCGGCTTGGGAAGGTGAGTGGGGGCCGAGCCGGCGGGCGTTTCGCTCCGGTCATCTTCCAGAATGGAATTGCAGACGGCCACGCATTCGTCGCAAATGTAGGCACGCGGGTAATCGCTGGGTGACGAAATCAATTTCGCTACGGCATCCTGCGATTTATGGCAGAAAGAACAACGGAGTGTGTCATCTGTTCCCCTGGGCGTCTTCATGCGGCGACTCCTTTAACCTGTATCAGGTGGACCTCAGGTGCGTGGTCTGTCAATGATCTCATCGATGATGCCGTATTCCTTGGATTGTTGTGCATTCATTATGAAATCCCTCTCCACATCGCGTTCGATTCGCTCCAAGGTCTGGCCCGTATGGGTGGACATCAGTTTGTTGGTGATCTCGCGAATGCGCAAAATCTCGCGTGCGTGGATATCAATATCGGTTGCTTGCCCTGAAAGACCGCCCATCGAGGGCTGGTGAATCAGGATTCGCGAATTAGGCAGGGCAAATCGTTTCCCCTTGGCGCCGCTCATCAACAGAAATGCACCCATGCTCGCCGCCTGCCCGATGCAATACGTCACTACACTGTTGCGAATGAACTGCATGGTGTCATAGATCGCCAAGCCCGCGGTTATCGATCCGCCCGGGGAATTGATGTAGAGCTGGATGTCCTTTTCCGGATCCTCACCGGAGAGAAACAGCATCTGTGCAATCACCAGATTGGCAATCTGGTCGTCGATCGGGGTTCCCAGAAAAATAATGTTGTCACGAAGCAGACGAGAATAGATGTCGTAGGCGCGCTCGCCCCGACTCGTCTGCTCAACCACCATAGGTACAAGCGCCATGACACTCCTTAGGCTCACTTCGCGGAGCCGCTTTGTGCCCCGATTTGAATCACTCTTACTCTCTCGGAGCTGCGTGGGGAATGATGAACTCTTTCTCCCCATACGAGAAGTGTTTTTGAAGCTCCTCGCTTCAGGCAAACACTTCATTGATCCCAGCCTGCTGTTCTTCCACTTCCCAAATCAGGCACTTCTCAAATCAGGACGGCAATCGTTCATACAACAGACGGGCTGTTTTTTCCCGGCGCAATTGTTCCCGGATTTTAGCCAGACCGCCGTTCTCAGTCAAACGCTGGCGCAGCGCATCAACCTGTTCCTCTGTTTGGCGAGAGATAGCGCCCAGCTCGCTCTCCACTTCTTCATCGGCAATTTGAACCTGCTCGGCATCGGCTATGCGGTCGAGCAGAAGTGAACCTTTCACCTCCGCGGTCGCTGGAGCTCTTTGCGCGGCGCGCAGACGGTCGAAGTCGATCTTGCGCATCTCTTCGGTGCTCATGCCCTGCGCCGCCAGAGCACGCAGCCCGCGATCCAGCCGGACATCGATCTGCTGCTGCACCAGCGACTCCGGCACCGGGAATTCGTACCGCGCCGCCAGTGCGTCCACCAGCCGGCTCTTCGTTTCGTTTTCCAGCCGCCGCTGCTTCTCCCTGGCCAGAATCTCGCGAACCTTTTCGGAGAACTCGTCATAGCTCTGATAATCGCCGAGCTCCTTGGCAAACTCATCGTTCAGCTCGGGCTCAACCTTTTTCTTGATGCTCTTTACTTCCACATCGTAGGCAACCGTCTTGCCAGCCAGTTTGCGCTCCCCGAACTCCTCCGGATAGCTCACCTCGAACTTGAGTTGCTGCCCGGGGGTAGCGCCGCGCAGCGCAGCATTGAAGCTTTCAAGCGTGTTCTCGCCCCCGACTTCGATCAAAACGTCGTGGCCTACAATCGGCTCCGCTTCCTCGGAAGTTGGCGATTCAGAGGCGGCTTGCGCCTCGTTCGCGGCGGCGCCGGCTTGCACCTGCCCGGTAAAGCTGATCTCGGCAAAATCCCCATCGGCGAGCGGGCGAGCCTCAGTCACCGGCTCCATTACAGAACGGGAATCGCGGATGCGCCGGATCTCGTCGTTCAGCTCATCAGGGGTGAGCGTCACGTCCGGCTTTTCCACGGCGACCTGCTCATAGCCCTCAATCGAGAACTCCGGGAGAGCCTCGAATGCCGCCGTGAAGCGCAGAGGCTTACCCTCTTCAAGCTCCAGGTTTGTCACTTGAGGTTCCGAGATTGGCTGCAGCTTTTGCTCGGCGATGGACTCGCGGAAATGTCCCGGCAGCACGGCTTCGATCACATCCTGGCGTATCTGTTTGGCGAAGCGTTCGCGGATGAGCGACTCAGGCACCTTTCCTGAACGGAATCCAGGTATGCGAGCCATCTTCTGGTAGCGCCGGGTGATGGCCTTGAAGTTGCGCGAAACCTCATCGGCGGGAATTTCGATTTCAACTTGGCGTGTGCACTCCGGGTTCAGGGTGGGAGCGGCGTGGCTATGCTCGGGGCCGCTCGTGGGGTGCTCCCCGCGCTCGTCGCCTGCATCGGCCGCCGCTTCGGGGTTAGGCGTGGGTTCGATTGTTTCGGTTGAGCTCAACTTTATGCCTTCCAAATAGGCGCGCTTGCCGCATTGGCATCTTTTGCCAAAATGGCAAATTCTGTCGCTAACAGCGAGCGCTCCAAAGAACAGTGCTTTCTTTTATGGTAAGAGCCTTTGCCGGGGGGGTCAAACGAGGCAGGCAGTGGATAAAGCGTACGGCATGACACGAAAGAGGGCGAAAGCCGATTCTTTGGTGGGAGTTGAAAAGACAGGGATCAGGGATAAGGGACCAGGGTTCAGGGACCAGGATCAGAGAGTGGCGCCAATGGCGGGTGCCCCAGGTCCCGATTCTGGGACCTGGGATTCAACCAATCTTGATTCAATCAGCGCAAAAGACCCAGGCTAGCTGCCCCGCCCCGGGCGAAGAATCTGCTCGAGAATCTGCTCTGTTTACTCGGCTCTCAAGGCTCGCATCGGCTCGACGCTTGCGGCTCGGCGCGAGGGCGCGACGGCAGCCACAAATGCCGCCAAGCTCAACGCCGCGGTCGTGAGCAGGAGAATCGCGGGATCGTACGACTGGACACCGAATAACTGGTTCGCAATTGCGTGTCCGCTCAGGATCGCGGCGGGAATCCCGATCATCAATCCCAGCGCAACCTGCAAAAATGCACTTCTCAGGATTATTCCCACCACATTCGACCGGTTAGCGCCCAGCGCCATCCGGATTCCAATCTCGTTCGTTCTCTGCTCCACGGAATATGCGGTCACCCCGTAAAGTCCGATCGATGCCAAAGCTAGAGCAAGCAAGCCAAAGAATGAAGTCAACTTGGCGATCATTGTTTGTTGTGTAAACTTGGCCTTCACCTGTTCCGCGAAAGGCTGAAAGTCGATCACTGCGAGATCGGGGTTGATCTGAGACAGAACCCGCCGCACCTGCGGCTCCAGACCCAGCACCTCGCCTGAAGTCTCAATTTCAACCGCATTCAAGTAGTCCGAACGCGCCTCAAACTGCTGGTATTGCGGATCGTCGATATGTGCGCTCTGACCGGCTGCGAGAAAGTACATCGGGCGCATCTTTTCCGCCGGTCCCCAATAGCGGGTGTCCTCAGTTACGCCGACGATCTCAAATGCGCCGGGATGCTTGAGGTCGTCGCTAAAGTGTTTTCCCAGCGCATGGCCATCCTTGAAATACTTCTTTTCGAAGGTGCGATTCACTACGGCAACGGTGCGCGTCGCCGGCGTATCCTGCTCGTTGTTGGCCCGTCCTTCTAGGATCTTGGTCCCGATGGTGTCGAAGTAGCCCGGCGTCTCACGCACCCAGGAAGCTCCGTGATCGCGGGCGCCGGGCGGAGGAGGCGGGTCGCCCTCGATATAGACCTCCTCACCCCAGTTGTCCCCTTCCATCGGGCTGTAGAGTGAAAAACTCACTTCTTTCACTCCGGGGATGGCGCTCAGATTCTCGTGCAACTGCCGGTACAAAGCCTCCAGTTGCTCCGGTTTGTATCCGGCCATCTGTGGATCGATGTGCAGGATGTAACGATTGCCGGTTTCGAAGCCGAAGTGCTGGCGCTGCATATTGCTCAGGCTTCGGGTCAACAATCCGGCGGCGCACAACAGCACCAGTGAGAGCGCGGCCTGCACCACGACCAGAGATTTTTGTCCCCAGGTTCCGCGGCGTCCGGTGGAACGATTGGCGCCGCGCAGAGCCTCTACGGGCTCGGCCTTTGCGTTCATCCAAGCCGGGGCCGCGCCGAACAACATACCTGTGCCCAGCGATACCGCCAAGGCAAATCCCAGAACCGGTAACGAGGGCGCGGCATGGATCGGCACGTATTCGTTGCGAAAGGCCAAACGCAAAATAAACCGGGTGCCGGCAAAAGCAATGGCAATCCCTGCCGCTCCTCCCAGGACGGCCAGCACTGCGCTTTCCGTGAGCGCCTGCCGGACTAAGGTAGTGCGGGGAGCGCCCAACGCGGAGCGCACTGAGGTCTGCTGTTTGCGTGTCGCCGCCCGCACCAACATGAGGTTGGCAAGGTTGGCGCATGCAATCAAGAGCACGAAGGCGGAAACCCACATCAACAGATGCAGGCCGTCCTTATACTGATCGCGCATCCTCTGAACGCCGTTGCCACCAGGGGAAAGGCGCAGCATCTGTTTGGCCACTAGCGGACGGTCGCGGGGTTCCACCTTGCCCAGCGGACTGAGCAGAAACTGCCGCAATTGGACCTGCATCCGCGCTTCCATACTGCGCGTGTTTGCATCGGGCGTGACCCGGCCGATCAGGTCCAGCCAATCAAGGTCGGAGGTTTCCAGGACCGAATACGCTCCAGTTACCAGCGGCTCAGCAGCCAGGGGAATCCAGAACGAGGGCGGATTGCTCGCCACCCGGTCGCCGAAAAAACCCGGCGGGGTGATGCCCACGATGGTGAAGGGTTGTCCGTTGATTACAAACCCCGACCCCACGACCGAGCGGTCCTGGCCAAATTTCTGTTGCCAGATCCTGAAGCTCATCACGGCTACCGCCGGCGCCCCCTTCCGGTCGTCCTGCGGAGTGAGGGTTCGGCCCGCATACGCGGGAATGCCAAAGGTGGAAAAGTAGTTTCCCGAAACGAACTCGCCGGAATAGGACTGCGACGGGGCGTTGTTTCCTGCACGCCGAACCCCGATCAAGCTGTGCCCCGACTGAAACGCCGCCAACTCCAAAAAACCCGGATTGTGATCGCGGAAGAGCTTGTACTGTTCAAAAGAGAAGAGCGACCAGCTTTCCTGCATGCCGCGATTCACGCAGCAATTCTCCTCATCGCCTACACGGTACAACTGCTCCGGCTTCACTACCGGGAGCGACTTCAGCAGGACGGCGTCAACCAGGGTAAAGATCGCCGTCGTCGCCCCAATTCCCAGAGCCAACGTAACCATCGCAGTTACGGTGAAGCCGGGCGCCTTCATGAACTGGCGCAATGCGTAGCGAATGTCTTCGACCAATTGCATCATCTGTATTCCAGCCAACGCTGAGGTGCAGAGATGGCTGCGCCTCTCATTTCGGGAGATTGCTCGAGTCCGCTCCTGAGCGCGCCTGGAATCAGAGTAGCCCGCCCATAAAGGCACTCCGCCTGGTCTTGTTCAAAGGGCCATAAATCGACCACTATCCAGCGTTGCTCGATGGGGGCGTTGTGCTTCAGTGCGTCCGCCCAGAGTTGAAAGCTCTCAAGGTCGAGCAGAAATCGCTCGATCTCGTGAGTGGCTGCCGGCTCCGGCGCTGCTCGATCCGCCGGCTCGAATTGCAAAGAGCGAAAGTTGCGGTGACGTCCGACCAGTTCTGGATGTTCCTGGTCCGTCTCCCGGTAAGCGTGCGCGATCATGGCGCCGCGCTCCAGCATGTCAAAGATCTCCGCCTCGGCCGCGGATAAGTCGGCGACGCTGGTTTCATCTATAAGCGCCTGAAACCAACCGAAGGACATGCATACGTATCGCAATCGGGCCTCCACTATTGGTTGGGACTGCGTGCGGCGAGCCATAAGCGGATCGCCCTCGGGAAGAGTTACGCAAGCGCCTGGAAAATAGTTCACCGCGATCTGGAGAATTGTCGTATTGCTTGCCGGGGATCCCGGTTTCGCTCTCTCGAAAATCATTTAGGGAAACTGGCCATCAGTCTCTAGCCGCTGCCATAACTTTGTCATGTCTCGACTTCGCTTCGCTCCGGTCGAGATGACAAATCAGGTCCAGTTGCCGATGAAGCTATTTGTCCGTCTTTGCTTTTCTTTCTGTCATTCCCGAAGGGAATCTGCTTTTCCTATCACAGCGCTGGCACCATAACGCGCCAAAGGCAGAAGCAGATTCCCTTCGGAAATGACAGAAAGAAAAGTAAAGATCTATTTCCGACTTGCTAGGGCTTCTTCTCCGCTTGGCCGCCGTCGTCATCCAGGATGCCGAAGATGCGAAGGCGCACCAGTTTGTCCACGCTCAGCGGTCCCAGGCCGTGCCGCTTGGCTGAGGCAATGAACGCATCGTCGATGTGGAAGATGCGCAACTTGATCAGATCCTGGACGGTCGCTTCGGGAAACTGCTGCTTTACTCTCTTCGCATACTCCGGCGTTACGCCTTGCACGCGGAGTGCAAGCGCGTCTTTCGCCGAAAGGGAAGCGAATCCCGCCGACCTCATCCCCTCCAGGAACTCCGGAGTGACACCGAAAATTCGATAGGCGACAAGGTTGGAAATATTGTCCGGCTCGACTCCGGCCGCATGCAATTTGGAGACATACTCCGGTGTGATTCCCTGCACCTTCATTGCGATGAGCTGATCGGGGGAAGGCTTGCCCAACCCCGCGGCGGCCATGGCGCGCGCGTATTCCGGAGTAATGCCCTGGAACTTCATGGCGGTGTATTTGTGTATGTCCACGTCGTATCCGGCTGCACGCATCCGGTCGATGTAATCTTTCCTGTCTGACGATGTGGTGGCGGAGGTGGCCGCTGCTGCTGCCGTTTCCTGCAGGGCAGAGAGTTCGCCCATCGCCTGCGCGAGCTGAGCCAGGGGCAGGGAGGTTGCCATGTGGACGATCTCAGGCAAGTTGAGCGTCTGCAACCCGGCCGGCGTCCTGGAGGTGAGCGGTGAAGGCTGCTGATGAAGTGGCTTGGGCTGCGCGAGCGGCGTAGGTTGCGGAACCGGCGCCTCCGGTTGCGGTACCCGGCTGTGGCGCGCAGCGGACTGGACCGGAGTGGTCAACGGCCTTATGGGCTGGGACGGGGCCGCGGATTGCGGCGTTGATCCCGCGACCAGTTGGGGCAGAGGGAGCAGCAACAGGGCGGCTCCCGCGCAGAGTATAGCCAGTGGCAGCGGCCGCACTCTGCTCGTTGCCGGCAGCGCTTCGCCAAGCATCCGGGCGATCCGGGCCCGCAGCGCCTGGCGCGGCTGATGCCCGCCCATGGCCATTGCCAGCTTGAGCCGCCGATTGCGTTGCTCCTCCATCGAGAGAAGCGCCGTGGCATAGACCAGCGGGTCGGAACAGGAACGAAGCGCTATATCGTCGCAGCAAAGTTCGCGATATTGGCGCGTCCTGCGCCCCATCCACCAGACCGCCGGATGAAAAAAGAAGATAGTCTCCACTGCCGTCTGGACCAGGTTCCACACATAGTCCGCGCGCCGCACGTGAGCCAGCTCATGAGCCAGCACCACCTCCAACTGCTCCGGGCTGAGAGCGAGCAAGGCAGACGCCGGTAGTAAGACGAGCGAACGAAGCACGCCGATGGTGAGCGGACTGGAGACAAACTCCGAGATGCGTAAGTGGACTGAGCGGGTGATCCCAAGCCGCCCGCAAGCTTGGGCAAAGCTTGCGCCAAGCGCCGCGGGAGCTTCGCTGAAAGCGGCCCGGCGCAGGCGCTGGAGCCACCACCAGCCCCCTATGGTTCTCACCGAGAGAGCGATTACACCCAGCAGCCATGCAAGGTCGAGCCACGGCATGAGAGTAGTCAAGTGGAGGTGGGCCGGCTGCTTTGCCAGCGCTGCCGCTACCTCGCCGGGCGGCATAAGGGGAAGGGAACCCGCAGCCGGCGCCCCAGCCCAAAGGGAGAGATCGGCATGGCCGCGGGCCGCTTCGTAACTCAGCGTCGCCAGGGACACGGCAAGCATCGCAAGCAAGCTGCCAAGCGAGAGCAGATATCGTGTCTGGATGCGTGCTTTACCTGCTGCCATATCTGCCAGCCAATACACCACTGCGATTGCTGCCGCTTGCCAGCAAAAGTGGATCAGAGTCCAACCGAGGGCTTCCCAAGCATGGCTCATCGCTTCTCCCCCCTTCGCTCAATCAGCTTTCTGATTTCCTCAAGCTCTTCTTTGCTCGCCGGCTCCATAGCCAGGGCATGCATGGCAAGCTGCGCGGCCGATCCGGAGAAGAGCCTCTCGCTTAGATCTTTCAGCAGTTGGTTTTGCGTATCCTGCTGGCTTGCCGCGGCGCGGTAAATGTGGGCCCTGCTCGCTTCGCTGCGTTCAACCAAGCCCTTCTCGGTCATGATCTGCAGCAGCTTCAATACCGAGGTGTAGCCTAGCGGACGCACCTGGTTGACCTGCTGGTGCAGCTCCCGCACGGTCGCGGAACCCATCTGCCACAGCACGCGAAGCAGCTCCAATTCCCCCTCGGTCGGCTTCGGCAAAGGACGTTGCTTGAACATGTACGGAACAATATACGAAGGTCTTCGTAGCTGTCAACGAAAATCTTCGTAGATAAGATCCTCAGTAGCTTGGGACCGTATGCAGACCCGAGTTGCGCATCCGGTCTTAATGGGTCTATCGACCGGCATAGTCTTCTACGCGGCGGCTGGGCATCCACGCTCAGCCGGGCCGTGGGCGAGCGCGTCGGCTTACGCCAATCCTCTGTACGAAGGGGGATTTTGTCCACAAGTTGGCTATGTGTTAGCGTGCAACTTTGCATGTTAAGTCGTATACGATATGGCTATGGGCCTGCTCCGTTCCACCTTCATCTCTCTTTCTGAAGCGCGCTATCTGCGCGCTCTTGCCGAGAGATCGTCGGTTGGACAAAAATTATCCCGGCGTTTTGTTCCTGGTTTAGAGATAGAGGATGTCATCAGGTCAGCCCAAGAGCTCAATCGGAGAGATACCTCGGTGACCCTGGATTGTTTGGGAGAGAATGTCACCAACGAGGCCCACGCTCGGAGATCGGCCGGCACCTATCACGCAATGCTTGACAAAATCGGCGAGCTTAACTTGAATGCGAACGTATCCCTAAAGCTCACCCAGATGGGGATGGATCTGCCGGGCGGCATTGCCGAGCGCATCGTCGCCGATCTTGTCGATCATGCCCATGATGTCGACAGCTTCGTTCGCGTCGACATGGAAGGAAGCGCCTATACTCAAGCCACCATCGACATGGTGCGCCGGCTGAATCAGAGGGCAAAGTCAAGCGGACGAGTGGGCATCGTCATTCAGTCCTATTTGCGGCGTAGCGAGAAGGACATCGAGACGCTTCTCCGCGAAGGCATTCGCATCCGCTTATGTAAAGGAGCATATCGGGAACCTCCTGAAATCGCATTTCCTGGCAAGGCCGATGTAGATAAAAATTACATACATCTGTCGCGCACTCTCCTGCACTCCGGCATTTTCCACGGCCTGGCCACTCACGATGAATCGATCATTCGAGAGATTAAGAAGATGGCGGCAACAGAAGGTATCTCGGCCCGCAGCTTTGAGTTTCAGATGCTTTACGGCATTCGGCGGGATTTGCAGGAGTCTCTAGTGAAAGATGGATACGCAATGCGTGTTTACATCCCTTTCGGTCACGAGTGGTACCCCTACTTCATGCGCCGGCTTGCAGAGAGGCCGGCCAACGCTCTTTTTATAGCGAAGAATTTAATTCGATCATGAGATTTTCGACAAAAGCAATTCGGGATCCCTCTGCTTCAAGCCATGATCCCGGCCCGCCGGTATCCACGGCTCCTCAGTTTGTGCAGGAGATGGGGCTGTTTTCAGCCACGGCGATTGTCATGGGCTCGATGATCGGGTCGGGAATTTTTATCGTTTCCGCTGAGATGTCGCGGGGACTCGGCTCGCCGGCGCTTTTGATTGCAGCCTGGCTAGTGACCGCGGTGATGACAATCATCGGCGCTTTAAGCTACGGCGAACTGGCGGCGATGATGCCAAAGGCTGGTGGACAGTATGTCTATCTGCGCGAGGCGCTGGGGCCGTTTTGGGGATTTCTTTATGGATGGACGCTGTTCCTGGTAATCCAGACCGGGACGATTGCAGCCGTAGGCGTCGCGTTTGGGAAGTTTCTTGGCGTGTTTATTCACAGCGTGAGCGCCCAGAACTGGATATGGCACATCGGGCATGTTCCGCCGTGGAATGTAGGGCCGATGATGCTGGGCAACATGGACATCGGTCTGAACACGGCGAACCTGGCGGCAATACTAGTGATCACGTTGTTGACGCTGTTGAATACGATGGGCGTGAAGATGGGCGCGACAGTGCAGAACATCTTCACTTCGGCGAAGGTTCTGGCGCTGGCGGCGGTGGTGATGACAGGCGTGCTGGCGAAGAATGCGGCTGCGGTCGCAGCCAACTTTACCGGGACCGCGGGCGCTGGCTGGCATAACTTCTGGGCCGGCGCCGGCTGGCATACGATGCATCCGGTGCGCGTTGGCGTGGGCGGCGCAACCGCCTATGTTGGGCTGTTAACGATAATAGCGGTGGTTCAGGTAGGCTCCTTGTTCAGCTCCGACGCATGGAACAACGTGACCTTCACGGCGGGGGAGATCAGAAATCCCAAGCGGAATCTGCCGCTGTCCCTGGCCATCGGAACGGGTGTGGTGTTGCTGCTGTATGTGCTTTGCAACTTCGTTTATTTGAGCGTGCTGCCGATGATGGGCAACCCGGCCGCGGCCACGGTTGCGGGGCGGGGAATCCAATTCGCGTCCGAGGACAGGGTCGCGACCGCGGTGATGCAGCAGACCTTCGCAGGCCAAGGGGCTAAGCTGATGGCGGCCGCGATCCTGATCTCGACCTTTGGCTGTGTGAACGGGCTGCTGCTGGCGGGGTCGCGAGTGTACTACGCGATGAGCCGCGATGGTTTGTTCTTCAAGTCCGTGGGGAGATTGAGCGAGAGATCGAAAACTCCGGTTAACTCCCTGTGGGTGCAGTGGGCGTGGGCCTCTCTGCTCTGTTTGTCCGGGAGCTACGGGCAGTTGCTGGATTACGTGATCTTCGCCGTACTGATTTTTTATATCCTGACCATTGCCGGGCTCTTCGTTCTGCGGCGGACGCGGCCGGATGCGGTGCGTCCGTACAAGGCGTTCGGGTATCCGGTGTTGCCGGCCTTATACATCGTCATGGCATTGTGGATTTGCATCGTACTATTGCGTTACAAACCCCAATATACGTGGCCTGGCCTGGTCATTGTCCTGCTGGGAGTGCCTGTATACCTGGTGTGGACGCGGCAAATGTCACCGCTCAAGGAAACAAATTGATTTGGGAACAGCCTCGCTCAGTATGTTCCACATCAAAGGGTCCTCATCCTAAGCGGTCTGCCGGGCGCGCTGGGTCTCGGAAGCCGGCCGCAGTCCTCTGCCGCGGATCCAGAGGCGAGTGAGTACAGCTGCAACTGACAGAAGGCAAGCGATCTCGACGAAGACCTTTCCTCCATCCAACAGGTCTGGCTTTCCATCTTTGAGCAGCGGATCGGTGAGTATGCTGTGGAGGAAGATCAAGGCAACTGTAGGGAAGGCGAGGTAATGCAGCCTGCGCCACAACGGGCGGCCGATACGATGGCGCAGGAGGGAAGAGACCAGGATGACCAGCAAAATGTAAAGCGCCCCCGCGCCCGCCAGGTTGATTTTGGGCTGCAATGGTGAATGTATGGGCCAGAGCAGGTCGATGACGCGGAAACGGGGAGCATGTTGGAAGAGCAGGACAGTAGGGTGTGCCAACGTGAGTGCGACTGCGCAATAGGCCGTCCACTGGTGCAGGGCGAAGATGTTCAGCCTGCGATGCGGCCAGTGCCGGATCGGGCTGTAGCGCAGCGCCATCAGCATACCCAGCAGCAGGTTAAGGGTAGCGGCTCCTACTGCGCCGAGCCCGAGATACGCACAAAGGTCAAGCGCGGTCATTTTTTCACCATTGGTTTTCACTCTTGATCGGTTGAAGGCTGTGGTTCCAACATCGGCAATGACTTCGACGCTGGCATTCATTTTGCCTCCAATTCTAACTGAGCATCCCGGGGCCGCAGTGGGCGCCTCCTCTCTCTCTTTCTTTCCCCGCCTTTCCCCGCGAGAGCCCGCCAAAAACAGAGAGTATGAAATCGAATGCTAAATAGTATGCAATGCTAGATTTATAAAACGATACAAGAAACCTTGACCGGCGCCGAGCGCGAAAAGCTTTGACAGCAAGTGCCTATCGAGGAGAATTGAGATTGCTTCTGTATGCGAAGAAAGTTCCGGAGAAGTTCAGCAATGACTGATTCAATCTTGTGGCGGATTGTGGGTGTAATAGTTATAGCTGGTTCCGTTGGAAGTTCTCTCAGCGCTGCCCAGACGGCTTCCCCGGCAAAGCCTGTGGATCTCTTCAGCCAGCTGGAATATCGTTACATAGGACCTCCCGGAAATCGTGTTACTTCTGTGGTTGGCGTGCCCGGCGATCCGAATGTCTATTATGCCGGGGCAGCCTCAGGCGGGGTGTGGAAGTCAACTGATGGCGGCAGCCATTGGTCGCCCATCTTCGATGCGGAGCCGGCGCAATCCATCGGAGCCATCTCCATTGCCCCATCGGGTCCAAATGTTGTTTGGGTCGGCACAGGCGAACCCTGGCTGAGAAGCGGTGTATCCCTGGGAAACGGCGTCTATAAGTCTATCGACAGCGGCAAGACCTGGACCCACATGGGTCTGGATAATACCGGCCGCATCGGGCGCATTCTTATAGATCCATCCAATCCAAATATCGTCTACGTTGCAGCAATGGGTACCGGTTATGGACCACAACAGGAGCGCGGAGTCTTCCGAACCAAAGATGGCGGAAAGACCTGGGACCGGGTTCTGTTTGTCGATGAGAATACCGGCGCCTCCGATCTAACCATGGATCCGACAGATCCTCAGAAGCTTATTGTCGGAACCTGGCAGATCGACATCAAGACGTGGGGACGAAAGAGCGGCGGACCGGGCAGCGGGATCTTCGTAACCAATGACGGCGGGGATAGCTGGAAGCGAATTGTGGGCCATGGACTTCCCACAACCGACGTGGGCAAGATTGCTGTCGCGATTGCGCCAAGCGACGCAAACCGCGTGTACGCGTTGATCGAGACCGGGCAAGGTGGGACGTTGTGGCGTTCCAATGATGGCGGTGGAAACTGGCGGGTGGTGAACTACAGCCGTCTTTTGAATGAGCGCCCGCATTACTATACCCGCATCCTGGTAATGCCAGACAACGAAAATGAAGTGTACTTCCCCTCGAATAGCATCAGCGTGACCTACGACGGCGGAGCAACGTCCGAGACTGTTCCCTGGGCCGGAGATAACCACGATATGTGGTCTGATCCTAAGAATCCAGCTCGGATGATGATCGGCAGTGATGCCGGAGTTTCCATCTCTACTGTGCGAGGAAAGCAGTGGTCTCAAACCCGCCTTCCGATTGCGCAGATGTACCACGTCGCGGCGGACAATCGCGTTCCCTACTTCGTCTATGGACAGATGCAGGACGGCTCTCCGCTGCGTGGCCCGAGCAATTATCTCGGGCTAGGAGATATTCCCGCCTCGGCATGGATTACGACGGCAGGCTGCGAGACTGGCTGGAGCATCCCGGACCCGGTGAACAACGATATTGTCTGGGGTGGATGTTATGCGGGGGTTACTGAACGGATGGACCTGCGCACCGGCCTGGCCCGATCTGTAAGTGTCTGGCCCGATCGCACCATGGGCGCCAACGCCGGGCAGGTAAAATACCGGATGAACTGGACAGAACCGATAGCGATCTCTCCATTCGACCATAACGTTGTCTACACAGCTAGCCAGTATGTGCACAAGACGTCGGACGGCGGCCAGACCTGGAAGACCATCAGTCCGGACCTTACGTTGAACGATAAAAGCATGATGGGCGACTCCGGCGGTTTAACGGTAGATAACCTGAGCGTTGAGTATGCGGGGGTGGTCTTCGCGATTGCGGAATCACCCGTCGAGAAAGGTCAGATCTGGGCGGGCACCAATGATGGGCTGTTGCAGATCACCCGTGACGGCGGAGCCCATTGGACCAACGTCACCGGTAATTTCAGGAATCTGCCCGCAAAGATGACGGTGGTAAGCGTCGATCCGTCAAAGTACGAAGCCGGGACATGCTATGTGGCATTCGATGGTCACCAGATAAATATCAGGGAGCCTTATCTTTATAAGACAACTGACTTTGGAAAGACATGGGAGAAGATCACGACGGGTATTCCTGGATCGCCCTTGAGTTATACCAACGTCGTCCAGGAGGATCCGGTCAGGAAGGGCTTGCTTTATGCGGGAACGGAAAATGGTCTCTATGTCTCGTTCAACGATGGCGAGTTATGGCAGCCGCTGCAGTTGAATCTGCCCCATGCTCCGGTACATTGGCTGGTAGTGCAACCGCATTTCAACGATCTGGTGGTTGGCACCTATGGGCGAGGTTTCTGGATTCTCGATGACGTCACGCCGCTGCAGCAATGGAACGATAAAGTGCAGAATTCCGCCACCTATCTCTTTCCACCTCGCGAAGCCTATCGCTTCCGGGCAAGGGCGCGTGAGCAGATGGCGCCGCGAGAGGCAATGCCGGGCCAAAACCCGCCTTACGGGTCTTCAATCGATTACTACCTGAAGAACGAATCGAAAAACAAGGTTGAGGTGTCGATCATCAGTCCGGATGGACAAACTATTAGAACGCTCGAAGCGCCAGACAAACCAGGGTTGAACCGGACATGGTGGGACTTGCGCTATCAGCCGACGCGAGCTGTCGAGTTACGAACGACACCACTGGGAAACCCTCACATTTGGGAAGAAAAGCGCTTCGCGGGAAAAGACACGCGCCCCGTTTACTATTACGGCGTCGGACAGTCGCGCTCTTCCGAAGGCGAAAATTCGCAATTTATGAGGAGTACGACAGGTGAGCCAACCCTGGGTCCGCTTGTAGCCCCAGGCGTTTACACCGTGAAGCTAAGCGTTGGAACAGAGCAGCTCACGCAAAAATTGATCGTGCTGAAAGATCCGAATACCAGCGCAAGTGATAAGGACGTGGCCGACTCCACCAGCCTTGCAGTAAAGATATACAACGACGCCAACACTTCGGTGGAGCTCATCAATCAGATTGAGTGGCTGCGCCGGCAGATTGAAGAGATGAAGAAGATGCTGGCAAACGATCCCACCAAGCGCCACTTTATAGATTCAGCGAATGCGCTGGACGCGAAGTTCAGTGAAGCAGAAGAGACCCTGCTTGACCGGACGATCGCTGAAGGTGATCAGAAATCGTTTCGCGGACCCCTGGGGCTTTACCTGAAGTTTGTCTGGTTGGGGGCGGAGGTAGGGACGGGAGGTGCAGATGTCTCCGGAAACTCGGACTTCGCTCCAACCCAATCGGAGTATGAGGTCTACGACCTGCTCAATAAGCAATTGGAGGATACGAAGGCCCACCTTAAGCAACTGAACGAGCAGGCCGTACCCGCCTTCAATAAAGAGATGCAGAGCGCCGGCATGCTTCGTGTGGTGACGCCTCAATTGAGCCGACCGTAGCTCACTGAATCAACTCAAGAAAGACATAGATCAACTTTTTGACCAAACTACACCCAAGTAGGTTGCTTGAGAATAGCTGAGCGGGTGCGTTACCAGCTTCCGCGTTCGCCGAAGAGCTCAATCAAATGGAAGATGCGGTCTGCACCCTTCTTCCAATTGTTATTCAAAGCCCTTTCGACTGACCTGGGATTACCGCTGGCGATGCTGTCGATGATCTCCTTGTGCTCTGACACCGAGAGATGCAAATCCTGAATGATGGTATGGGCATAAAGGCGCCAATAGCGTTCGATCTGGGGCTTTACTATCTGATGGAGCGTTCTGAGGCGGGGGCCTGAAGCCGCGATTACAATCTGATGGTGGAAGTTAGTATCGAGTTCAAAAACTGAACGTAGCTCCACCTTTTTACTTGTTGCGATCTGGTTCAGGCGTTGATTGATGTCCCCCAGTTTTGAAGCAAGCTCCTGGCGTTGTTCATTCGGAAGTGCGGCAGCCATAACTCCCGCCAATCCCTCTAGCTGTCCTACGATGGTGTATAACTCGATAGCATCTTCCTTGGTGAGTGGGGAGATGCGAAGCCTCGACTTCGTTCCACCACGTTGTTCGAGGATGTACCCCTCTCGCTGTAGCAACTGAAGAGCGCCGCGAACCGGGGTGCGGCTAAAACCCAGGCGTTCTGCCAGTTCTGCCTCGACCACCCAGGACCCCGGAGCAATCTGCCCTTGGACGATCAGGTCTCGCAGTTTCATGAATACAGTGGTGACACTGTCGCCGCGCTTAGTCTGTTCTTTAGGGGTAGATTTTGTAGGTGCGGATGTTTTCTTCATGCAGCTTTCATGACGGCGGGAAGAGAAGAATACCAAGAGCCTTCGTGAACAAGCGACACTTTATTATTGGCGAGCGGAGGATCTGCGTCAAGCGAATAAAGCCGAGCCAAATTCATTTTTGTTCTAGTGTCCAGCGGCATAAAAGGCTGTCTAAAGATTCACCAGGAAGTTCGCTCGATAGTATACAAAAGGACATACAAACCACAAAAAAGGCACTGAGTATTCCTGGAGAGTGGCAGCTCAATCAAGGGCTCCTCCTGCCTGGCAACGGCCGAACTGCTCTAAAATCGAAGGTGTGCGTCCTCCGGCCGATCCCACTCCTCTAGCGCTGCTCAACGATGAAGTCATTCATTGCCAGCGTTGTCCGCGCCTGCGGATTTATAGCGAGGCAATTGCCCATAACAAACGCCTGGCCTATCGCGACTGGGTCTACTGGGGCAAGCCGGTTCCGTCGTTTGGCGATGAGCAGGCTCGTGTCCTCATCCTGGGTCTGGCGCCGGGCGCGCATGGCTCCAACCGCACCGGCCGTCCCTTCACCGGAGATGGTTCCGGCGATTTTCTCTACCCTGTGCTTTACGAAGCGGGCTTTGCGTCGCAGCCGGTCGCCATTTCACGAGATGACGGTATGGTTCTCGACGATTGTCGGATCACCTCCGTGGTTCGTTGCGCGCCTCCTGAAAACAAGCCGGAGCCGAGCGAATTGGCGAACTGCGCGCCCTATCTCGATCGTGAGGTCGCACTGCTCACTCGCCTCCGGGTAGTGGTCTGCTTGGGGCGCATCGCCTTTGACGGGTTCTTGAGACACTTGATGCGCACAGGGGAGATTGAGCGCAGGGCGGGATTTATCTTCTCCCACGGCGCGGAATACGCGCTTCCGGGGGGCCGTCATCTGATCGCCAGCTTCCATCCCTCGCTGCAAAATACGAATACCGGCAAGCTTACCCGCCCGATGTTTCGCAGAATATTCGACCGCGCCCGTGAGCTGGCCGTGCTATAGCGATCTTTGGAGCGGGAGACGGGGATCGAACCCGCAACCAACGGCTTGGGAAGCCGCTACTCTACCATTGAGCTACTCCCGCCCGCGGGACGCTAGTATATTTCCGAGTCTATCAAATGATGCCGCGCAAAGATGCCGCTCAAGTCGCTGTATGATTCAGGTCGATGCAGGTGTTTCGCTTCCGCCATTCTTTGCCTATCCTTCTCGCGCTTCTGGCGGGAGCGGCTTTGCGCATCTACTTCATTCATGCTTTCCGGCAAATCCAGGGGGATTCTCTTCTTTACGGCGCCATAGCTAAGAACTGGCTTTCCCAGGGTATCTACGGCTTCACCTCGCGCGGCGCTTCACCGGATATTTCGCCAACGCTCATCCGCCTGCCCGGTTATCCCGCCTTTCTCGCGCTCTGCTTCCGGATTTTCGGAGTTGATAATTATCGCGCCGTCCTCTACCTGCAGGCTGCCATCGATCTGGCCACGTGCCTGCTGGTTCGAGCTTTTGTGCGCCGGCTGTGCTCCGCTCGCGCCGCGATCATTGCCTTGTGGCTCGCGGCGCTCTGCCCCTTTACAGCAAATTATGTAGCCATGCCGCTTACCGAGACCCTTTCCATTTTCTGCGTAGCCGCCGGATTTTACGCTTTCGTGCGTCTTCTCGAGCGTCCGGGTTGGCTGCGGGTCTTGAGCCTAGCCTTTATCTGGAGCTATTGTGCTCTGCTCCGGCCAGATGGCGCTTTGCTGGCTGTCGTGCTGTTTTTTGCCCTGGTCGCCTATGGACGCCACTCCTTTGGCCTGGTTCCGTCCCTCCGTATCGCCTTCACTTGTGCCTTTCTCTCACTGCTTCCGTTCGCTGGATGGACACTTCGCAATTGGCGCACCTTCCATGTCTTTCAGCCACTTGCGCCTCGGTCCGCCGCCGATCCGGGGGAGTTTGCTGGGCCTGGCTTCGACCGTTGGACAAGTACCTGGCTGGCGGATTTCGCTTCCACTTACGAGGTTTATTGGAATGTGCCGGGAGACGACCTGGACATAACCAAGCTGCCTTCCCGCGCCTTCGATACGCCCGCGCAATATGAGCAGACACGCCTTCTGTTCGCGCAATACAATCTTCACCAGAGCATCACGCCGGAGATCGACGCGGGCTTCAACCATCTTGCCTCGCAGCGAATACGGGCACACCCTTTGCGCTCATCCGTGGTGCTTCCTCTTTCGCGTCTGGCGGATATGTGGCTTCGTCCCCGGGTCGAAATGCTCAACATCGAGCTGCGCTGGTGGCAGTATTCCAGCCACCGGGCGGAGACCCGCTTCGCCGTCGCTTATGGCGCCCTCAACTTGGCCTATCTCATCGCGGCCCTGGTTGGAGCCTTCTATTGGCCGCGGTATACAGGAGCCATGTTGGCCTATATTGTCCTGCGCAGCTTGGTGCTGCTGACCGTCACGGCGCCCGAGCCGCGGTATACGTTAGAATTCTTTCCCATCCTGGTGGCCCTTGCCGCCAGAGCTTTTGAAGTATGGTGGGGGTCTTTGTCGCGGTTGTCCTTTTGTAAGCGGTTACAGATACAATAAAGTTCAATTGTCCGCTGCATTAAGTGCAATCTTGATTCCTGCCGAGAGGATTGGGGGAAAAGTAATGGCGTCTCCAGGCGAGTCTCTGAAGAATGCCGACTCGCGTGGGCGCGCGGAAGAATTCGCGGCGCCAGGGCGGGTGAACCTGATAGGCGAGCACACCGACTATAGCGGGGGCTTCGTCATGCCTGCCGCGATTGATTTCCGGACGGTTGCCGCGCTTCATCCGCGGGCGGATTCCACGATTCGGATGCGTTCCGCGAATCTGCCCGGTGAGGTCACTTATCAGGCAAGCCACTTGCCCGCAGCCGCGCGAAATCACTGGAGCGACTATCCGATTGGGGTTGTCCGGAGCTTGGCTGAAGAGGGGGTTCACTTCGGCGGATTCGACCTTTCCATCGCGGGCAACGTCCCACTGGGCGCCGGCCTCAGTTCGTCAGCATCGATCGAAGTAGCCACGGCTTTTGCCTTATTGGCCGCGGCTGGCGTGGAGATGCCGCTGGCCCGCATCGCGCTCGCCTGCCAGCGGGCGGAGAATGCGTTTGTCGGCGCGCGCAGCGGCATTATGGATCAGTTCATCGCGTGCGCAGGCCGGCAAGACCACGCCCTCATGCTGGATTGCCGATCTTTGCAATATCGCTTGTTACCCATTCCGCCTAATGTGCGGCTCGTCATCTGCAACTCCATGGTCAAGCACGCGCATGCAGGGGGCGAGTACAACCAGCGGCGTGACGAGGTCGAGGAAGGCGCTCGCATTCTCCGCCACTTCCAGCCGCGGATCGAATCGCTCCGCGATGCGACCATAGAGGATTTGATGCGCGTCCGGCAGGAGATGCCGGAAAATGTCTTTCGCCGCTGCCGCCACATCCTGACCGAGAACAAACGGGTGCAGCTTGCCGCGGCTGCGCTCGAACGGGGAGATTTAACCGCCTTTGGCGCCCTGATGCTCGAAGCACATCGCAGTATCCGCGACGACTTCGAGGCCAGCAGCAGCGAACAGGATATATTGGTAGCCCTTGCCGCTGAACTGCCCGGCTGTTACGGCGCCCGGATGACCGGCGGCGGCTTCGGGGGATGCACGGTAAACCTGGTTGAGCAGTCCGAGGCAGAGCGATTCCGCGAGACAATTTGCGAACAATATCGCAAAGCCGCCGGCATCGACGCGGACGTGTACCTCTGCCGGGCCTCAGCCGGAGCCGGTCGAGTGGATCCGGCGAGACGTCCGTAGCAAGGCTTGGTTTGCAATTACACCTAATTTGTCATCTCTCCACTCCGCTTAACGGCTTCCCGCGATGATTTTCGAGAGAGCGCAGCGGGGTGAAGAGATCTGCTGTTTCTCATACCTGACGCAAAGAACGAGCGTCATGAGTATTCGCGCGGGCGCCTTCGGCCGCTATTCGCGCAAGCAGCGCCCTTTTTCTGACGCCAAGCTTTCGAAATAGTTGCTGGATACTGCCCTTGACTGATCCTTCAGAGCACCTCAAAGACTGTGCAATCCGCTTGGTCGTCCAACCGTCGGAGACTCGCTCGAAAACGATGCGTTGTCTTGACGTAAGTGGCACAGGATAAGAGGAGCCGGCGTTAGCCTGCTTGGGCCGCCGGGAACCCGGCGCGGTGAACGGGCCGGATCGCTTGAGATGTCTTGGTATAGGGACGACACGCAGAACGAGGCCTGCGAACCCGCGTCCTTGCGCACTCAGGGCAAACAGAGATGACTCCTCTTCCTGAAATTTTGGGCCCAGCACGATCACATCGATAGCTTCAAAGTCCAGGCGCCGCAGTGCTGCGAGAAAACTCGTTGTCCTGCTAATGACCTGCACTTCGCGGGCGTTGAACAAGCGGCGCAAGCCATCGTTCATTGCTACGTCTTCGCGGTCCACATACAACAGCTTGCACCGCTGGCCTCCAGCTTCTTGTCTGGGAGCCGCATTCGCGGATTGATTCCGGTGTGGTTGCATTCCGCTTCTCCCGCGACCCCCCGGGGTCTCGCCTTTTGCTATGTGGGGAGCGCCGTGGCCGTTCCTTAGTTCTCGAACTCCGTCTCCGGGACGGGTAGCACGTCGTGGGGTCCTGCAAACCAGACATAAAGCGTTGGAAGCAGAAAGATGCTCATGACGAGATCGGCAATCAAGCCGCCGACGATCACGATGGCGAAGGGCCGCTGTGAATCAGATCCGATACCATGAGACATAGCGGCCGGAAGTAGCCCCAGCGTGGCAACCAGCATCGTCATCATGATGGGACGCAACCGCAGCACCGCCCCTTCCACGGCTGATTCTTCAATCGAATGGCCGCGCGCACGCAATTGATTGATGTACTCGAGCATGATCACGCCGGTCTGTACGGAAACTCCGAACAGCGCCAGAAAGCCAACGCTTGAGGAGACGCTGAAGTTGGTGTGCGTCACCAGCAACGCCAGCAATCCGCCGATGCGGGCCATGGCGACGGTGGCTAGAATCACCATCGCCCATTTGACAGACTTGTACATCGCATACAGGATGATGAAGATCAGCAGCACGGTTAAGGGCACGATGATGAGCATCCGCGCTTCCGCACGTACTTCGCTCTGGTATTCGCCCTCCCACCCGAGGTGATACCCACGGGGAAGTTTTACCTGGGCGTTCACCTTCTGAATGGCCTCTCTCACCGCGTCCCCCAGCGCACGGTCGCGTACGCTGTACTTAATAGCGACATACCGCTGGTTGTTTTCGCGATAGATTTCAGAGCCCTCGTCCTGTTCCTGGACCTTACAGAGCTGAGCCAGCGAAACTCGCTCTCCCGACGGAGATAACAAGCGGATGTTGTCGATCTCTCGCCTGTTATCCCGGTACTGAGGGAGATAGCGCAAGGTGAGGTTATAAACCTCTTCGCCCTTAAGAACCTGGGTGAGAGCATTGCCTCCCACCGCAGTCTGGATGGCGTCCTGGATATCCGCCACGTTGATCTGCCAGCGCGCAGCCTTCTCACGATCCACCGCGAAGACCAGGTCAGGCTGCCCGGTAACATTGAAGACACCCAGGTCCGTGATACCCCGGATGTGGCTCATAATGCCGGCTATTTCATTGGCCTTGTCCTCGAGCAAATGCAGATCACTGCCATAAACCTTGGTGGCAAGCTCGCCCTTGACTCCGCTGACTGCCTCCTCCATGTTGTCCTCGATCGGCTGGGAGAAGCCCCAGACCACGCCCGGGATGTTCTTTTCGAGCGCCATAGTCATGGAGGCAATCAGGTTGTCTTTATTCTGATGAAAGACTGGCCGCCACTGCTCCTTCGGCTTCAGACCGACGAAGTACTCGATATTGAAGAATCCGGTGTGGTCGGTCCCGTCATCCGGGCGGCCCGTTTGGCTGGTGCACTCGGTTGCTTCAGGAAAGGAGCACAGCAAGATTCGTGCCCGATTCGCGACTGAGACGCCTTCATTGGGTCCTGCGCTTTGCTCCAGTGTGCCGCGTACCCAAAGCGAGCCTTCATCCAGATGGGGAAGAAATTCGGAGCCGATGACGCCGCTAAATGCGAGATAGATAGCGATAAAGAGGCCGACAAGACCAACGCCGACAGTGATAACTCTCTTATGGATAGCCCAGGTGACGGCCTTACGATAGCGCACGGTAAGGAATGCCATCACCGGGTTGGTCCACTCCTTCGCCCCCTTGCGGAACAGAAAGCTGGCCAGTACCGGAGCAACGATCATGGAGAAGGTGAGGGCGCCCAGCAGAGCAAAGGCCACTGTCCATGCCATAGGCCTGAAAAGCCGCCCTTCGACCGCTTGCAACGTAAAAATCGGCAAATAGGCCGTAATGATGATTCCGATGGCAAAGAAGACCGGGCGTTGCACCTCGTGCGCCGCCTCCCGAATCTTCTCTGCCGGTGTACTCGTACCATTACGCTGATGACTGAGGTGGCGAACGATGTTTTCCACCATGACCACGGAGCCATCCACGACCATGCCAAAGTCCAGCGCGCCGAGCGAGAGGAGGTTGGCCGGAATGTGCTTTAGATCGAGGCAAATCGAAGCGAACAATAAGGAGAAGGGGATAGTGAGTGCAACGATGACTGCGCCCCGAACATTGCCGAGGAACAGGAAGAGAATGATCACCACTAGGATGATTCCCTCGGTCAGATTGTGCAGCACGGTGTGGGTTGTGAAGCGCAGCAGCTCACTTCTATCGATGAAGGGAACAATCTTTACGCCTTGGGGCAGAATCTGATCATTCAGTTCCTGTACTTTCTTATGGATGCCTTCCAATACAGGCTGCGCATCGGCCCCTTTTTGAAGAAGTGCGATACCGGACACTACATCGTCGTTATCGATGATTTTTCCATCTTCACGGCGAATCGCCTCACCAAACTGGCCAAGCCGGATCTCCGGACCCTGGGTCACTTCTGCGATGTCCTTCACCCGGAGAGCCGTGCCCGCTTTGGTCATGATCACCGTGTTTTCGATGTCCTGAATATTTTTGACCAGACCCACTGCGCGAACGTTAATCTGCTGCAGCCCGGCGATGATGAAGCTGCCGCCTGCATTGCCATTGTTATTGCTAAGCTGCTGCTCCACCTGGGAGATGCTGAGCCCGTAGGAGACCAGCTTGTCCGGGTCGAGGCGCACCTGGTACTCGCGCGTAGGCCCACCGAATGGGTTGGTATCCGGGACGCCTGGAACACTCCTTAGGTTCTTCTCGATCACCCAAGTCTCGAGCGACTTCAGATTCATCGGGTCGTACTCGGGGTTTGTACTCTGTAGTGTGTAAAAGTAGATCTGGCCTACGGGGCTCCAGTCCGTCCCCATCTGGGGAACGACACCCGGGGGCATTGTTACCTGCGAAAGCCGCTCTAGAACCCGTTCACGGTTCTCGAAATCCGTCGTTTCCTCGCCGAACACCATTTCTACGGTCGACAGCCCGAAGATCGACCAAGAGCGCACATGGGCAACCCCTGGAATACCGTTCATCACGGTTTCGAGCGGGATGGTGACCTGTTGCTCGATCTGTTCCGCCGAAATTCCGGGCCACTGCGCGATGACATCGACGTAGTTATTCGCAACGTCCGGATACGCTTCCACGGGGAGCCGATAGAACGAAACCACGCCCCAGGCAAACAGAAGGATCGCGCCCACCAGAACAAGGAAGCGGTTCTGCAGGGCAAAGTCGACCAGCCTACGAATCATTGCGCCTCCAGCGTGGCTTCCAGTTGGAGAACCTCCGATACCACCTGCTGGCCGGGCGCAATGCCGGAAAGAATCTGCTGGTTGTTTCCGGGCAGCATGTCGCCGGCATTGACTTCAACGCGCTTGAATTGCTTGCCGCCCGCGGGGATAAAGACCCAGTCGCGATCGTGCAAGTGCAAAATAGCGGAAGAAGGCACAATTGCAAAAGCCTGCTTGTTTCTGCTTTCAAAGGTCGCAGTTACGAACATGCCCAGCTTGAGTATTCCGGGATTTCCGGGATTGCGAATCTCGATGCGCACCTTGGCGGTGCGGATACTTGGGTCGAGGACCGGACCAATGTCAGTGATGCGGCCGGTCAACGTCCCAGCGGGATACGCGTTTGCATGGATAAATGCTTCTTGTCCGAGGTGGATCTTAGGAATGTCATTTTCATAGACATCACAAATGATCCATACGACAGACAGGTCGGCGATGGTGAAGGCCGTCGAAGATCCCGAAAAGGTCACACCTGCCGCGGCAGCATTGGTGACATTCTGTGCGATGATCACCCCGGAGATCGGCGCATAGATACTCACGATGTTCGAGGGGTGCTCCTTGGTGACGCCGAGCGTATTGAGTTGACCTTCCGCGGCCACGAGATCCGCTTTAGCATCGTTCTCGGTGTCCTCGGCCTGCTCCAGCATGCTGAGCGAAATCGCGCCATGCGCATAAAGGTCCTTGGCGCGGATGTATGCTTTGTTCGCCAACAGCTCGTCATTGCTGGCCTTTAAATAAGTATCAAAGGCGTTCGTGATATCAGGGCTCTGCACCTTTAGAAGGAGCTGGCCTTTCTTCACGTTGTCATCGAGGCGTGCACGGATGTCCACCACACGGCCGCTGGCCAACGAGATCACGGGAATTTCGCGAGCAATATCGGGATTTACGGACCCGGTCACGTTCAGCCGAGCAGGGGCTTCCATTCGGCCTGCCTCAACCAACGAGAATTGCTCCGGTTTTTCAACCGTCACAAGACCCGTGTTGCTGGTCTGGTCGACTTGTGCCGGCGGCGCTGCGCCATCGGCGGGGTTGAATTTCTTTCCGCATGCAGTCAAAAAAAGGCCAAGTATGAGGCATCCGATCGCTTGAAAAGCTGACTTATTTTTCATGGGAGTACCTCGCGCCCAACCGCAAGATTCAGTTGGCCCACAGCCGTTAAATACGCGCCGATCAGTTGGGCATACGACAACTGCACGACGCGGTAATCGCTTTGTGCGTTCAGAAAGTCCATCAGTGACGCTCCGCCATGAAGATAGGCGTAGGTGACCGTGTCCCGCACCCGCGTCGCCTGGTCTATGTATTTGTCCTTGTAGGGTTGCAGCAAGGCGATGTTGCTGCGCACCTGTTCGTAGGAGGAGTCGACATCGCTGAAGACCTGCGCTCGGGTGGCTTCTGTCAACTGGTTGCTGCGGTCGATGTCGATCAGCGTGCGCTTCTTCTCGCCCTGATTGCGGTCGAAGATGCGCAACGGTATGTTGACGCTGCCGCCGAGGGTATTTTCGCCAGGGTTTATGTAGTTAAACGAGGGATTGTGCGTCCACCATAGACTGTACGTGGGGTCGGTGGAACCGTTAGACACCGCCAGCTTGTGATTGGTCTTCGATTGCTCAATGGTCTGCAGCGCCGCGCGGAGGTCGGGACGCGTATCGAGCGCGATCTGCCGGAAGTCCTCGACGGGCTTAAGCGTGCCGGAAAAGTCAAAGGGGCCACTCACGTCGAACTGGTCGACAGGCGTGCGGTCGTTCAGTAGTTGCAGCAATTGGATCTTTGCCGTGCGCAGGTTGACAATCGCGGTCTGCAGTTCCGACTCGTATTGCACCCGTAATAGCTCGATGCGATCGAAGTCGATCTGCGCGAGGTCACCGACACGCAACCGGTTTCTGCTGATATCGATAATCTTGTCGTAGTAGTCCAGATCGGCTTTTGCCAGATCCAGCACGTGCTTGGCCTGGAGGGTTTGCACAAAGGCGCTGCGCAACACGAAGATCATGTTCCGGGTGAGGTCTTCATGCAGCGACTGGCCGATGCGCGTGCCTTCTACCGCGCTTTCCCGACGGAGTTCCCGCTTGTGCTGGCGTTCGTGGAGATAGCTGAAAGTGCTTTGCTCCTGATCGCTAACAAGAGGTTGGTAAGGTGCCTTGTGAGGAAACTGAGTTCCATCCACGGCGAAGTTAAACTGAGGATTCGGCCGGAGATAGGCGGTGATTTCTTCGGCCCGCAGCTCGTCGACGCCAAGCGCATCCGCCTTCAACGCCGGATTGGCGGCTTCGAATTTGTCCTTCACCTGCTGCCACGTGTAAGCGGCCTGCGCACTCGCGGGCGTGCTTGTAGACACCGCTCCAAGCAGCGCGGCGAGAAGAAGAGAAGATGAAAGAAGTCCTGATCGTCTGAAACTCATGCGGATAGAAGCCGGCCTTTGTGCGCGCGAACCTTTTTCTGCTCATCCAAGTCTGTTGAAGGAATGCAAGGTTAGGGATCGCTACAGATACGCTAACGAGGTTTGTCCTTTGAAGAAAGCTATCAATGGGCCTGAAGAAAGATATCAATGGGACGCTCTAAGTATCTTTCGACTAGCCTGCGCAATCCTTACAGAATCATTATGAAGTTTTCCTATAATCTTGCTCTAAACCGCTGCAGCGGCGCCGAAGAATGATTGCCGGTGTTGTCGCCGAGCCGCTCTCATATCCCGCATTGAGGAGTAGCTTCGGGCTGCGGGTTGACTAGGGAGGGTTAGAATGAACGGCTCGACTCGAATATTAGTCGTTGACGACCATGCTCTCTTTCGGGAAAGTCTTGTCCGCCTACTCGACTCTGAACTCGACTTTCAGGTGGTAGCGAATTGCGACTCGATCGCGCGGGCAATGGAGATTCTCTCAACTACCGCGATCGACTTGGTTTTGCTTGACTATGATCTCGGTGAGGAGTCGGGCGCGGCTTTTATTCGCGACCTTAAAAAACGCGCACAACAGACAAGAGTGTTAGTGGTGACAGCAGGCCTAAGCGCCGCCGCTACCACGGAGGTACTCAACGCCGGGGCGGATGGAGTGTTCTATAAACACCGCAGCCCGGCCCAGCTTCTGGAGGCTATCCAGAAGATAACGGACGGGGAATTGTGGTTAGAGAGCGGCGCCATTCGTTCCCTCATTGCGGGCGCAAGTACGATCGCTGAAGAGGGACGCCGTCAGGGATCGTTGACCGTGCGTCAACAAGAGGTGCTTTCCGGAATCTTCGATGGCCTCTCGAACAAAGAGATTGCCTGGAAGCTCCACGTCTCGATGACCACGATCAAGACCGCGATCCAAGAACTGTTCGAGAAGGCGGGTGTTCGTACGCGCGGTCAACTGGTCCGAGCCGCTCTCCAGGAACATGCTGCAGACTGGTTGGCCAGGAACAAAACCTAGTGTACTGGGGTTCAGCGGGAGCCGGTCGAGTGGATCGGGCGAGATGTCTGTGAAAAAAATAAACAAAAATAGCTGTTTCAAATTCGCTAGCCCCGGCGCATAATTAAAGTTGCTGTACGATCTCTTTTCTAAACCACCACATCCCTCACTCTCAGACCTTCACTGGGAGGTGTACATGATCTCAGAATGTATGAATCCTACATGCCGCAGAGAGCTCCGCTATCTTCGCGACGGTAGAGTCGTCCGCATCGTGCGCAAGACAAAAGTGGAGCATTATTGGCTCTGCGGCGACTGTTATCGGGATTACAACTTCCTCTTTTCCGAAGAGGCGGGCGTCTCCATGGTGCGAAGACGAAAACCTGCCCTGGCCAGCGAAGGTCCGTTGCCGATTACGCTGGTGGCCTGATCCCGGGAATCCTTTAACGACGCTGTCCATCGAGATTTGTGGCGGCACCCATGGAAACAAAACTGGGGTTTGCCGGTTGCGGCAGTGCCTTTGCCTTTTCTTTCTGTCATTCCCGAAGGGAATCTGCTTTTCGTATGCCCGAGAGACCAGAAGCAGGGTGGATTCAGGCTCCAGATCCCGAAGAACGGCCGTGGAAAAGATGGAAAACAAAGAACGTTTCCCACTTTCCCACGGCACGGCTGCGGCTATCTGTATGAACCTATTCACAAAATCTGTTGCGCTTGGATTTTGAACCCAAGCAGATTCCCTTCGAGAATGACAGAAAGAAAGGCAAAGGCGAATACAAAAGCAACTTTGTCATCTCGACCGGAGCGAAACCAGGGTTCCCGGCAAGCGAAGCTTGCTGGGGTGGGAAGCGGAGTGGAGAGATCTGCGGTTTTGCAATACAGCGTGTCCGGCAATCAAACGCTTTTGCAGCTCCTGAATCGGTACGCGATAGAAATCAACCTTGTTTTCTATCGCGATGGCGGCTGCAACTCCCGCCGCCTGGCCGATGATCATGTACTGCGGCTCCATGCGAAGTGTCGAGTACGCCACGTGACTGGCAGAGAAACAAACTGGAACCAGAAGGTTACTGACCTTGTCTCCACGCCTGGGTAGGATGAACCGATACGGTATCTCGTATGGCTTGGTCGGGGTATACATTTCTCCTTCGTTTTCAACGGCCCCATCTGGAGTCGGGATGCGTTCTACATTATGGGAGTCACTCTGATACGATCCCATTCCGATGGAATCCGGCTTCACAATATCGGTTTGTATGTCCTTTTGCGTCATCACGTATTCTCCCAACATGCGCCGGGACTCGCGGATATATAACTGCCAGGGCCAACCGAGGGTATCGGTGAATTCATCCTTGGCCAAGCCGTATTGGGCGAGCTCGTTCCTGAGCGAAACCGGCACGCTTGCATCATGCGCTAGAAAGTACAGAAAGCCGGAGCCATAGGAATAATGGTCTTGCCAGATCGCCGCCCGGCGTTTGTAGCCTGCCGTGGGATAATCCCAGTTTGCCCCGATGTGATCGGTTGAAAAGGCTCCAAAGCTATTGATGTCGAACTTGTTTCCCTTTAATGGAGACATGATCATCATCTGTCTCATCGTCGGAGGATGGCCTTGCGCCTGGCTGAGCGCCCGAATCAACCTCGCCAGAAGTTCATACCTTCGAGCATCGTACCCCTCGGGTTTCGGATAGGGAATCTGATCCGGTTTTTGATTGGTCAGACACATCCGGAAGCCATATGCCTGGACTTTCTTATCTCCGCTACCCAGAACCCCCGCCGGCCCAGGCTGAACCTCGGGTAACAGCGAACCGTCCGCCGCATAGGGTGACACGCGAACGTTGAAATTATGGTCCGGCCGCTGTTTGCTGCGCACGCCGGCGAGAGACTCTCCATATTGCGCGATGCTCTCACGTCCCCAGGTATAGGACACTCCCGCCTGGGCCATCAGATCGCCTTCATAAGTGCAATCGGCAAACACCTTCGCATGAATCACCCTTCCGTCTTCCAAGGTGATTGCAACGATGCGCCCCCCTTGTTTGGCGACGCCTCCGTTTTCGCGCAGCCTGGCTCCCAGCAACACGGCTACATTCGTTTGCGACAGCATCTCGTGAAATACCTGGTCAGCTACGTGGGGCTCAAAATGCCACTCCAGCGTTTCACCGTAATGTTTACCAACCCTCTCGAAGAACTCGCGGGAGATACCGCCAATAACGCTCGAGTCTCCATGATCGGAGCTGCTAAGGCCGCCGCTGACCATGCCTCCTATATGGTGGCTGGGCTCTATGAGCGCAACCTTGAGGCCTTGTCTGTCCGCAGCCAGCGCAGCCGCCACGCCACCCGCCGTGGCGCCATAGACGACCAGATCGAACGCTGCTTTATCGGGAGAACACAGCGCATTCCGCCAGGATCCGGATAAGATCAGCGTCAGCAGCAGGAAGAGGGTCGTTCGTCTTGTCGCGATCAATAGGTTTCCTTTTGGTGCCGAAATTGTTTGTCTGGGTTATGACATTTGCCTAAATAAGAAGCGTTCACCAGCTTAGATGGGCGCCTAGTTGGATATCCCGTGGATCTAAAGCGCCGGTAACTTTACCAAATAGGGAGTTAGTGTTAATCCCGCTGGAGTTTGGTGAAAAGGATGTATTGGGCAGGTTGAGTTGAGGATGGTTGAACACATTGAAAGCTTCAGTTCTGAGCTCTAGAATCCATCGATCGCCAAAGTAGAGCTTTTTGATAAGTGAGAGGTTGGCGTTCGTATAGTTTGGACCACGGGTCGAAGGCAATGTCCGCGGCGAGTTACCGATAGTAAACGCAGCGGGGTTGGCGAATGCAGATGTGTCGAACCAGTTGCTGGCGCTCCGCTTCGAGGCCGGCAAGGTTGGATTACCCGTGAGATTTGGATAGGCGGTCCCGCTTGTGCCGGTGGTATTGGTAAAATTATTGGCTCCGGTCACAGACAGCGGCACACCCGTCTGCCAGGCAACAATGCCATTGATCTGCCATCCACCTATCAAGATGCGTCGTGCTCCGCTCGCTTGAGCGCCAAATGGCAGCTCCCACACGCCGCTGGCCGCCAGGTTCTGAGAAACGTCGGTCGGATCGAGCGAACGATCAAGATGCGGATCGTAGAGTCCCAGCCGGAAAGCCCCGTCGGTGCTTTCGCCGCTGGCGCTCGAGGTTGAGTCGTCGATCAGTTTCCCTTTCGTATATGCGACTAATGCAGTAATGCCATTTGAATAGCGATGTTCTGCCGTGGCTTGCAGCGAATGATAAATACTGTCCGCTCCATGACGGGCAAGCGTAGTAACGCCTTGATAGTCGGGGAAGGGAAGTAACGCTTGCGCTTGACTGATCGTGGGTCCGGATAACGCGCCGGTCGCGATCTTGCCATAGAAGGGGTTGGGCACCAGGTTAAGCAACTTGGAGCCGTATAAGGAATAATAGGCGGGGTTGATTTGATTCAGGTTGTAATTGGCGCCATAGAGCCGCACCCCATGGTTGCCGACATATCCGGCTGATACGGTCCAGCCGTGCGGCAGCTCGCGTTGCACAGTAAAGTTCCACTGCAGCTCGTACGGGACTGGAGCATGGCGATTTTGGAAGTATACGTTTTGACCGCGAAACGCCGATGGTCCTCCGCTTGCGCCGATCGGAGCAGGCAGTGCGGAAGGGCCGGTGCTGAATTGGAAGGCTGCATTCGGACCGGAACTGGAGAAGGTTGCTAACGATGAAAAACCAAGCGCATCGTTCGTTACCTGATGAATGTCGCCGGATTCCACAGGGTTATAGATGAGGCCTGCTCCTCCGCGCACCACGGTCTGGGGATCAGCGGAATAGGCGAAACCAAACCGCGGGGCGATGTTGTTATAGTCGTAGTCGACGTATGTCCTCGGGGCGGTTACCCCGGCATAGACCAATTCACCTAAGCGGCCGGTTTGCAGGTTGACGGCTGAAGGAAGAAACGTGGAAAAACGGTTGTGACGCTCAGTCGGCGGACCGGAAATGTCATACCGGACACCCAGGTTCAAAGTCAGTTTTCTATTGGCCTTGTAATCATCCTGAATATAAATGCCCGCAGCCCATGCGCTGGTGGCGAAGGCAGGGTTCTGGCCCTGTTGCCCACTCGCCACCTGGCCGAGCAGAAAATCGGCGAATGGAACGCCGCTGCCGGCCGGTACCTGCGGATTGTCGGTCAGGGAGCCGTTAAAACCAAATTCTCCGGATGGATAGATTTGACCTGCCTGGTTGTATCTGGTTGGGTGCCACTCAAAGCCAATTTTGATCGTGTTGTTGTTCCGTATCAAGGTCAGCCCGTCTGCAAACTGGATAACCGTTCCCACGCGGTACCCATCGGTGAAGGTGCCGGTGGATCCGCCCAGACTGAGGTCTCCGGAGACTTGCACGGAAGGAAATTCGGTCTGAGGAATGAGGACGGGAAAGCCTAGCTTCTGCGGCCACCCGCCACCAACACTAGGAGCAACAAACGTGAGATTTTGCCTTACAAAACTGGCTCTGAATTCATTGAGGAGGAACGGTGAGAAGGTGTGCGTCTCACCCACGGCGAGGTTGTAATTCTTGCGCGTATCGTTGCGGGCTGAGGCATCGGCGACGCCGAGTCCGTAACCGGCCGCTCTTGTCAGGTTCAGATTCCCTGCAAATCGTACAAAAACGCTATCGGCGCTATTCACCCGATGATCGATCCGGGCAGCAATCACGTCCTGATCGATGCCGCTGGTCGGTTCGGAAAAGAAATTGTTCGCGTTGGTAAGCGCAACCTGGGGCGCGATATTCGGTTGCGGCATATATTTGAGCACTGAAAGCGACAATGAATCCATTCGTCCTGCCGGAACGATGTTCCCGGGGAACCGGGTGCGGACGAATCCATTGCCCGCCGGGTTCGCCTTGGTCGTCGCCGGGTCGTAGATTGGTATCACCGCACCCGTGGTGTCAAAGGTTTGTGAAAAGTCTCCTGAGCGCTGCAACGCGGTCGGCACGCTGGTCCGGTTGATAGTGGCGCTTCGCTCATGCCATTGCTCGTAACCAAAAAAGAAGAAGGTTTTGTCGCGTCCGTTGTAGATTTTCGGGATGCGGACCGGACCTCCGATTGTTCCTCCAAACTGGTTGTAGCGTAAAACCGGCTTTACCCGGCCGTTGACCGGGTTGGGCGCGCTGGCAAATCGGTTGATGGCATTCAACACGTCATTGCGCACAAACTCGTATGCCGTTCCATGGAATTCATTGGTTCCCGTCCTGGTCGCCAGGTTGACCACCCCGCCTGATGTAAGACCGAATTCTGCAGGCGGCGTGTTGGTCAGGACTCTAAATTCCGCTATCGAATCAACCATCGGAATCACCGAAACTTCATTGATGGTGGGAATCGTATCCATGGCGCCGTCGAGCAGGAACTGGTTTCCCAATGTCGGTCCGCCGTTGATTCTCAATCGTGAAAAGCCTTGATTGCTTGCATCGGCAAAGCCGTTGCTACCCAGAGATGTTGTCTGGACCCCAGGCACTAACAGGACCAACGTAAACGGTTGGCGGCCATTCAGGGGAATCTCTTGTATGCTGCGGCCCTCGATGACATTACCCAGGGAAGACTCCTCCGTTTGCAGCACGGGCCCTTCTCCATTCACAGTGACGGTCTGGCTTTCCGCTCCCACCTTCAGGCTGATATCGATTCGCAACCTCTGCCCCACGTCGAGTGTGACCGAGAGTTGGTGGAAGGTCTCGGATCCCGCCGCTGTAGCACTTACCTCATAGTTTCCTACCGGCAAAAGGGGCAGGGAATAGGTGCCGTCCTCCGCGCTCTGCGTTTTGTAGGTTAGTTGGGTTGCATGGTTTTGCGCGATGATCTGTACACTTCCAAGGCTTGCGCCTTGGTTATCGGTCACAGTTCCGGTGATGGTTCCGGTGGGAGACTGAGCCCGGCAGGGTATTGAGCAGCAAGCGCAGATTGCCGCAGCGAAAATGAATGAGAGCCAGTATGGCAAGCGTACGGAATGCGTCACAAATCCTCCAAAAATCCCGCAGTGTTGTGGGGCGTTAAAGCATTTTCACTTTAAGTGCTTACGAGCAAACTGCTCCAAACGCGGCCGTTCCATCGAAGAACGGCCGCACCTAGCCGGTTTCACCAGTTCACAGTAAAAGTGAAAATGCTCTAGAGTCTGGTGTGCAACTTCAGCAAATGATCAGGAGGATTGCATCGCGCTTTGCTTCTGTACAGTTTCCGCAGGTTGTTGTAACCGTGTTACGTAGTTGATTCAATAAGATACAGAGGCAATGACATACTTTACTCACCACGCCAATTTCAGTGCCCGACACTGAAGAGTGCCGCTAAACGTTTCTGTTATCGTGCAGCCATGACCTCTCCTATCCGCTCCGGGCTGCTCCTGGTGGCAATCTGCATTTGTTCCTGCTCCATCGCCGAAGCACAGCACATGAACGCAGCAGGCGCTCCCTGCCAGAAGACTAGTGGGGTGACCATAGCGCTCGACAACTGCTTCGCCAGGGCATACAGAACTGCCGATGACCAACTGAATCAGCTTTACAAGCAGATTCGACAGGTGCTGACACCGGATCAACAGCAGCAGCTCGTAGCAGCGCAGCGCCTCTGGCTACAGCTTCGAGACGCCACCTGCAGGGCAGAGAGCGACCTCTACAAAGGGGGAGATGCGGAGTCTCCAGCCTACTCAGCATGCCTTGAAGGAGAGACCCGTCAGCGAACAGCGGATCTCAAAACGACCTACGGCTGGGTCGTCGCGAACTCGAAGTGAAGCAGGTGAGCCAAATATATTGTTGCCGATACGGAGACCGCGCAGCCGGTCGGCTGTATCGCCGCGCGGCCCCGAAGACCATCGAGATAAGCCGCTCCCATCCGTACAACCAGTCGTGTCCAACTCGGAAATCTGGACACGGCTAGCTGGCTCTCAGCCCTGTGCGGCAGGTTAAAAAATTACCGCTTGACATATTCCTATATGGGAATGTAATGTTTGGTCATGGCAAGGGCGAGCACCACTTCCGATGCTTTCAACGCGGTTGCTGAGCCTCGCCGGCGGGAGATTTTGAGTTATCTTGCCGGAGCCGAGCGGCCCGTCGGAGAGATTGTGGCAGCCCTTGGCCTGGAGCAGCCTTCTGTCTCCAAGCACCTGCGCGTGCTGCGCGATGTGGGGTTGGTTCGGATGCGCTGCCAAGGCCGCCAAAAACTGTACCGGACCAACGCCGAGGCGATACGTCCTCTTCACGAGTGGGCCGGAACCTTCGAGCGTTACTGGCAGCACCAGTTGAATCGAGTGAAGGAACGCGCGGAAGCGATGGTCCGCCAAGGCTCACCAGATTTGAATTCCCCGGACCCGAATCTTAAGGAGAAGAAATGATGATTGCTACCGACCAGACCCTCGAAAACCTAACCCTTACGATCAACCAGGAAATCCACGTCCAGGCGCCCCTGGATACAACCTTTGCCGCGTTGCTCGAGCAACTGGGGCCCGCCAACGAGACACCCGACGGCAAATCTCTCAACATGAAGATTGAACCGTGGCCCGGCGGAAGGTGGTACCGCGACTTAGGCAACGGCAATGGGCATTTCTGGGCCCATGTCCAGGCCATCAAGCGGCCCACGCTGCTTGAATTCGCTGGCCCATTGTTCGCCTCTTTCCCGTTTGTTGCGAACGTGCAATATCGGCTGAGTGAAGTCGAGGGTGGAACTTTGATCGCCTTCCGGCACACCGCGCTCGGCTTCGTTTCCGACGAGCACAAGGCAGGGATGGACAAAGGCTGGGCCTCGATGCACGAACGCGTTCGCAGCCATGCCGAGGCCGGCCGACAACAGCCCGTATCGCAATCGACGAGTCGTGCATAACAACTGCAGCGCTGACTGCCGCCTGCGTCACCTCTACGGGTGGACTGGCAGCAACCGGAATCAAGAAATTCGGTGTGAACAACGCCGTAGACAATCATCCCGCTCAACCCCTTCCACGGAGGATCGCCATGGCTAGCAGCACAATCAATGAAGTAGGACGTCCAAACGTCGTTTCGCACGCCGAGTGGGTTGCCGCCCGCAGCGAGTTCCTGACCAAAGAGAAGAAGTTCACCCGCCTGCGCGATGAATTGAGCCGCCAGCGCCGCACTCTGCCCTGGGAAAAGGTAGAGAAGCGGTATGAATTTAATTCAACCAAGGGCAAGGTAACGCTGGCCCGTCTTTTCGACGGCCGCAGCCAGCTCATTGTGTACCACTTCATGTTCGCTCCAGGCTGGCAGGAGGGCTGCAAAAGCTGTTCGTACTGGGCGGATCATTTCGACGGCTCCACCATACACCTCGCCAATCGCGACACTACGCTCGCGGTGGTTTCGCGCGCTCCGCTCGCCGAGATCGAAGCCTTCAAGAAGCGCATGGGCTGGAAGTTTCAGTGGGTCTCGTCTTTCGGCAGTGATTTCAATTTCGACTATCACGTCTCCTTCACGCCGGAGGAGAGAGCCGGCGGGAAGGTCTACCACAACTACAACATGGAAGAGTTCCCCCCCGACGAAGCTCCAGGGTTCAGCATCTTCGCCAGGGATGCGGCGGGCGAAGTCTTTCATACCTATTCCACCTACGGGCGGGGAATCGATATGCTGAACGGCACGTACAACTTCCTCGATCTCGTCCCCAAGGGCCGCGACGAAGACGGCTTGGCCTTTAGCATGTCCTGGGTTCGCCATCATGATCGCTATAGGGAAGACTATTTCGTAGATCCGGGCCAGAAATACGAGCAGCCGAAGAGCTCCGCCGGCTCCTGCTGCTCGGGCGAGAGCCACGCGTACCTCCCATGAACACCGCACGACCGGCGCGGGAAGGCTAGCTAGTTACAAGCCCAGGCTTGACGCTCCGTCAAGACGGCCAGCCTTCCGCGCTTACTGCGGACGAGCGATCTTGTCGGCGCCGGGTACTTCATGCACTGTCGATTGCCTATCGCGGTTTGAATGCCCTGAAGGCGGCCAGCCGGTTTTTCAGCGCTGCGACGCCATCCACCTCAGAAAGCACGACCGCCTCGAAGAATGGGGCGTTACCGGCTGCGGCACGGGCTTTGTCCAGTTGCTTCAGGCCCTCTTCAGAGGTGAGGAAGGAGATGAGTCCTGTTGTTTGCCGGCTTTGCAAAATCAATACTCGGCTGTCGGAAGATTTTCCCGGTAGAAGCGCGATGATTCCGGGGAAAATAGCCCGGGAACCGGATTCGTGTATGGCTTGAAATACAGGTTTGTTTGCCGGATCTCTGGTTTTGTCGAAAATCGATTGGTCAGTGGACAAGTGGAAGGTGAGTTCTTCGACGTACGTTTTGAAAGGAGCAAGAGAGGTAGAGGTGCCCAAAGCGATCACATTTTCGCTATCCAGGATCTCTTCCGGTGATTCGGGGGCACTCGAAATAAAGGCCTGCACGCCGCAAGCGTCAAAAAAGCGGACCAGCCGCAAGGAAGCAAACGTATCGGAAGTCACGGTATAGTTTTGCGCCAGCTCGGGCTGACCCATGCGATTTTCTAAATCAGCGATCTCCGGGGAATTTTTCGATTGAGAGAATTCATTCACGGATATGTCGCGAACCATGAAGATAGAACCCGAGGGCGTAGTCCATGTGAAGAAAACCGGAATGGGAAGAACAACGGCCGCGGGCTTTCCGTTGTTCAAAAACTGCTTCCAGAAAGCGGGCGGTTCTTTCTTAACCACCGCGGGCCGAACCCCGTGGGTGGAGACCAGTAGCGCAGCCCCAGCCAAAACCATAATAAGAACCCATAGCAGCATGCCGTTTGCCAAGATGGGCGAAGGGGCTGGACGGCGGTGCTCTACCCAAACGGTGGCCGGGGAGAGGAGGGAGGGTGCGCAACCATCGGGTTCCTGATTGCTCTCCCCGTCTACCTCAAGGAAGTGGATCTGATGAGTGCCCAGTGGAATTACGAATCGGGATGTTGCAGATTGTCCCTCGGTCTCATAAAAAGCGGAAAGGCGCTGCCGCAGACGAAGTATCTGGACCCTTACTGTGGCGTCGACCTTTGAGTCGAAATCCCGCTTGCGTCCCAAAGCATCAATCGCGATTGCATACTCGCTAAACCTATCTGCGCGGTGCTCCCATAGATAACGCAGGAGAGCACGGAGCGTCTCGCTCTTCTCAAAGGTCTTGCTGGCCAGAATCTGCTCGAGATGAAGGATCTCTGCCGAGGTCTGGTCTTCAATCGAGTATGGCACGATGGGATTGTACTACGCTTGCCGGGGACCCGGTTGCGCAAGAATGGGGCACCTAAGTCTGAAGTATGGATTCAAAACCGCTACCAATCGAGGGAAACCGCAGATCTCTCCACTCCGCTGCGCTCCGGTCGAGATGACAAAGTTAGGTGTAATTGCCAACCAAGCCTTCTTCAACCTATTTTCATCCCTTTGGGTGGCCGCTGGCCCACAAGCCAGCGCTAAAGCGCATCATTATCGGAGTCGAATTTCCCGGAGCGCTGAAGCGCTCCTGCCCCCGGCATAAATGCGGGGCTTTCACCCAAAGACTCTGCACCGCAATTTTGCCGCAGCTTGTTCGAGCGGTGCCTACCTGCGGTCGCAGCACCGCCCTTTCCTCTTCTTTTCTTTCTGTCATTCCCGTAGGGAATCTGCTTCTGGCAATGGCGCTATGGTGCCAGCGCTGCGACCGGGAAAGTAGATTCCCCGCGGGAATGACAGAAAGAAAGACAAAGATCCATTCCCAACCCTCCAGAAACAACCGTAGCTTAGCGCTTATGGGCCGCAGAAATGAATTTTCCACTTTTCCTCACAAGCGCCGTGTTTCGCACATCCGCATTCAGAAGAGCCACGTTCTCCTTTCCCATGGTCCATTAAAATGGAAGATATCCCATGGCAGAATTCACCCATCTTCATTTGCATACAGATTATTCGCTCCTGGATGGAGCATGCGACGTCGACAAGCTGGTGACGCGCGTCGACAGCATCGGTCAAAAGGCCGTGGCCATCACCGACCACGGCAATATCTACGGAGCGGTTCACTTTTTTGACGCCGCCAAAGCCAAGGGCGTAAAGCCGATTCTGGGATGCGAGTTGTATATCTGCCGCGAGGACGATCACCGCGCCCCGGCCGAGGGTGAAAAGTATAACCACTTGCTGGTGCTGGCGGAAAACGAAGAAGGCTATCGCAATCTGGTGCGCATTACCTCGGAAGCATCTCTTCACGGCTTCTACCGCAAGCCGCGGGTCAGCAAGAAATTTCTTGCCGCCCACGCCAAAGGGCTGATCGGTTTCTCCGGCTGCCTCGCCGGTGAGCTCTGCGCCAACCTGATGGCGGAGAAATACGATGCGGCCCGCGCCACCGCCGCCCAATATCAGGATATCTTCGGGCGCGGCAATTTTTTCCTGGAGATTCAGGACCAGGGCCTGGAGCTTGAAAAGAAAATCCGCGCCGACCTCTTCCGCCTGGAAAGCGAACTCGACATTCCCCTGGTGGCAACCAATGACAGCCACTACCTCTGCGAAGACGACCATCACGCGCATGAGGTCTTGCTCTGCGTGCAGACCGCCGGCTCGATCCACGACCCTAAGCGATTTAAATTCGACAGCGACCAGTTCTACGTCAAGACTGCGGCGGAGATGGAGAAGCTCTTTTCTTATGCTCCCCAGGTGGTCAGCCGCACCATGCAATTCGCCGAGCGCTGCTCGCTCAAGCTGGGCAAGGTGGAAAATCCCTTTCCCGAGTTCGCCGTTCCCCAGGGACATACGATCGACAGCTATTTTGAGGAGATATGCCGCGCCGGTTTCCGCAAGCGGATGAGCACAGCCGTGCGCTTCCTGGCCGAACGTGGGCTGCAGCGGCGCCCGGTCTCCGAGTACGAAGAGCGGTTGGAGCGCGAACTGGCATGTATTAAGCAGATGAAGTTCTCCGGCTACTTTCTCATCGTTTGGGACTTCATCAAGTATGCCCGCGAGCAGAACATTCCGGTGGGTCCGGGCCGCGGGTCGGCCGCCGGTTCTCTGGTCTCCTATGTCATGGAGATCACCGACATCGATCCGCTGCAGAACGAGCTGTTGTTTGAGCGGTTCTTGAATCCCGAGCGGGTGTCGATGCCGGATATCGACATCGATTTCTGCATGAACCGGCGGGGCGAAGTCATCGAGTACGTCACCCGCAAATACGGCAGGGAACAGGTAGCGCAGATCATCACCTTCAATACCATGGCTGCCCGCGCATCCATAAAGGATGTCGGCCGCGCGCTCGACCTGCCCTACGGAGAGGTGGACCGTGTCGCCAAGATGGTTCCCGCAACTATCGGCGTGACCATCGAAAGCGCGCTGAGGGATTCACCCCAACTCCAGGAGGCTTACGATAAGGAGCCGCAGGTCAAGGAGCTGGTCGATACCGCCAAGAGGCTTGAGGGCCTGGTGCGCGGAGCCGGCGTTCACGCAGCCGGAGTGGTCATCGCGCCTCAGCCGTTGACCGAGCTCGTGCCTTTAAGCCGCAGCAAAAACGACGAAATCGTAACCGCCTATGACATGAAGGCGGTAGAGAAAATGGGACTGCTCAAGATGGATTTTCTTGGGCTCACCACGCTTACCGTCATCGACGATGCGCTCAAGCTCATCCGCCGCAATCGCGGTATCGAAGTGGATATGGCCATGATTCCACTGGATGACGCCGAGACCTATGAAAAGGTATTTCACCGCGCGCTCACCTCAGGCATCTTCCAATTCGAATCCGGGGGGATGCGCGACGTTCTCCGGCGTTACAAACCAGCTTCGGTCGAAGATCTGACAGCGCTCAACGCGCTCTACCGTCCGGGTCCGATCCAAGGCGGCATGATCGATGACTTTATCGAGCGCAAGTGGGGCCGCAGGGAAGTGAGCTACGAATTGCCCGAGCTGGAGACGATTCTCAAGGAAACACTGGGCGTCATCGTCTATCAGGAACAGGTGATGCAGATCGCCAACGTCCTGGCCGGCTACTCGCTGGGGGAAGCCGACCTGCTCCGCCGCGCCATGGGCAAGAAGGATCCGAAGGAGATGGCCAAGCAGCGCACACGCTTTGTCGAGGGCGCGGCGGAGCGCCGTCATCCCAAGGAAAAGATTGTAACCATCTTCGATCTGATGGAGCAGTTCGCCGGATACGGCTTCAACAAGTCGCATTCCGCGGCCTATGCGCTGCTTGCCTACCACACCGCCTACCTGAAGACTCACTATCCGGTTGAGTTCATGGCGGCGCTCCTGACCTCGGAGACTTCCAAGCCGGAAAACGTGGTCAAGTACATCAAGGAATGCCGTGAGATGGGCATCTCCGTCGAGCCGCCGGACGTGCAAATCTCTCAGGCTGACTTCACCCCGCACGGAGAGGCGATCCGCTTCGGCCTTGCGGCGATTAAGAATGTAGGCCGGAACGCCATTGACTCGATCCTCGCGGCGCGCGCCGAAGGCCCACAGAGGGTCAAGGCCTTTACCTCATTTTGGGAGTTTTGCCACAAAGTGGACCTGCGCCTGATGAACAAGCGAGTTCTCGAGTCGCTCATCAAGAGCGGGGCCATGGACTCGTTGGGGCGGCGCGCCCAGCTTATGGCGGCCACGGATAAAGCGATGGAAAGCGCGCAGAAGAGCCAGCGCGATCAAGCCGCCGGCCAGCATGGATTGTTTGCCGCGTTGAGCGGTCTTTTCGATGGCGGACCATCGGAGAACGGCGCAGCGGACATGGACGCTTTGCCCAACGTGCAGGATTGGGACGAAAACCAGCGCCTGCAATCGGAGAAAGAGGTCCTCGGCTTCTTTGTCTCCGGCCATCCTCTCGACAAATACGCGGAGAAGCTGCGTAACCTGACAGTGGTAGATACGGTGACCGCGCTTGAGATGAAGCCCAATCCCCCGGCCCCAGGCCGCCGCCGGGGGAACGAACCGGAAAATCTTATTGCGATCGCCGGAGTCATTGTCGGGCTGAAGGCGGGCAAGTCCAAGCGTTCCGGAGAGATGTATGCTCAGGCCGCCCTTGAAGATACGGTAGGAAAGATCGACCTGATCTGCTTTTCCAAGGATTACGCTCGTCTTGCCGAAAGCTTGAAGATCGAAGTTCCGGTGCTGGTCAAGGGGTCGCTTCGCGCCGACGATGAGGAGTCCGCCCCCAAGCTCTCCATCTCCAGCATCCAGGCTCTGGAAGACATCAAGATCAGGCTGCCGCAGAACGTGCGCATCCGCGTGTCCCTGGAGAGAGCCAATGAAGCTGTGCTCGGCTCGCTGAAGGAAATCGTCGTGGGTGCCCCGGGACCTGGCCGCCTGATGATCAACCTCGAGCGGAGCGGGGAATATTGCGTGATGCTCGAACCCGATGGCTTTTCGGTTGCGGCGGACCGGGGCTTCATCGAGCGCACCGAGGAACTTCTCGGACGCGGCGCTGTCGAGGCCTTCGAATAGACGCTTGAGAATCAGTCTTTAAGTCGGTTCTTGAAACTCCTCCTTCAACCAATCTTGGGTGCCCCACGTCCGGATTCTCAGACGTGGGATTCCGCTTGGCTTCGCGAGCCTGGGCACCCTGGATCTGTTTGGAGCATGGATTCAAAGACCACCACAAATTGAGGGTGCCCCATCCTTGGCACGGCGCTTTTCCGTGCCAAGGATGGGATACCATAAACCTCCGCCGCATTCGGTCGGCCGGTTCTGCGCCCCGGAAGAAAGAGTCTGCTTATTGTGCAGCGGTCGGCCGATCCATACAATCCATACAATCAGTAGAATGAATTAAGCGCTCCGGCCAGCGCGGGCAACAGCCTCTAGGGTGAATGCGAAGTCTCATGACTGACCAGGCAGCAGCAAATCTTGAGCATGGGCAGGAAGGCGCGGAGCCGGCGCCCGCGGCGTGGATCAAGACCGAGCTTGCGCGTCACCCGCAGCGACCTTATCCCATGGAACTGGTGCAGCGCATTTTTACCGACTTTTCGGAGATCCACGGAGACCGCGCCTTCGGCGACGATCCCGCCATGGCCTGCGGCATGGCGCGATTCCACGGCGAAGAGGTCATGGTCATCTGCAACCTGAAGGGGCGTGGCACCAAGGAAAAAGTGCGCCGCAACTTCGGTATGCCCAACCCGGAGGGTTACCGCAAGGCTCTGCGGGCGATGAAGATTGCCGAGAAATTTCATCGGCCGGTCTTTACCTTTATCGATCTGACCGGCGCCAATCCCGGCTTGGCCGCGGAGGAGCGGGGGCAGGCCGAGGCGATCGCACGTAATCTGCGCGAGATGGTCCGGCTCCGTGTTCCCACCATCGCGACTATTACCGGCGAGGGGGGATCCGGCGGAGCATTGGCGCTGGCAATCGCCGACCGGGTTTTAATGATGGAAAACGCAATTTATTACGTGATTACTCCTGAGGGCTGCGGCTCCATCATGTGGCGCGACTCCAACAAACGGGCTCAGGCGGCCGCGGCTCTCAAGATTACTTCCGAGGATGTGAGTGGAATGGGCTGCGTGGACGACGTAGTGCCGGAACCGCTCGGCGGCGCTCATCTTGATCCCTCCGGGGCGGCCGCGCTGCTGGACGCCAAGCTCCAGTGGCACCTGGGCGAACTGCGCTCTATCCCTCTGGACGAGATGATTGCGCGCCGTTTTGCCAAGTTCAGGAATATCGCTCAGTTCTACACCAGCTAGGGCTCTTATCCCGTGCGTTGTAGATGTGGGGAAGTAGGAAAGGGACGGCAGCTCTGGCGCTTCAGAATGACATCAAAGGCGATTGGGAAGGTCGAGCGTTGGTTCATCTCTCATACGGTCCTCGGACCAGCGGTGAAAACGGTCTGATCGGAGACTGCTGCTCATGACCCAAACCGCAGCCGCTCGCCGCGTGCGGGCTTTCGGCTACTTCATTATCGCCGGCATCTACTTCTTTTTTGCGCAAACTGTGGCCAGTCATGCAGCCCGCGGCCTCTTGTCCGGGGAGTGGTCGGAAGTCGTCTCACGGTTGATCTTTCTTTTCCTTCTGCTAGTTGGCTATGCAGCCATGGCGCGGGCTTTTGAGGCGCAGCGCCAGCCGCTTCGATCCATGGGCCTGGTCTTCCGCCCAGATTGGAAGCGTGAGTTCGGCCTAGGCGCCGCACTGGGCTGGGGCATGATGGTTGCCAGCATCCTGCCCATGGTGCTGGCGGGCGGCCTCATTGTCACCATCTTTGCGAGTGCCCATCAGTTCGCACTGCTCGGTATCGATGTGGTAGCGCTGGCTGTCGCCTCGCTGGCGGAGGAAGTCGCGTTCCGCGGCTATCCTTTCCAGCGGCTGATTGAAGCCATCGGGCCGTTCTTGGCCACGCTGGTCATGTCAGCTCTCTTTGGTTTGGCTCACATGCTGAATCCCGCCGCCAATCGCGCCAGCGTGATCGTTACCATGTTCGCCGGATGGCTGTTGTCCGCCGCATACCTGCGCACCCGCGCCTTATGGTTCTCCTGGGGCTGGCACTTTGCCTGGAATGCCAGCATGGGCCTGATCTTCGGTCTTCCCATTAGCGGCATCACGCGCTTTTCCCCAGTGGTGCAGAGCAATACCATTGGCGGGCCCTGGATCACCGGCGGCGACTATGGCCCTGAAGCCAGTCTGGTAACCGCGATTGTGATGCTGATTGGCCTCGTTTTGGCATTCCGGATCACTCGCTCTTACGCCTACAAGTACGCGCAGCCGGTGATTGTAACCGGGGGAATGCCCGTCGACCTCGATGCGATGAATCGAGTGGTGGCGCCGCATCATTCTGCCGCGGCCGCCCCGGCAGGCGAAAAGCTTGTCCAAATTGGCTCTGCGCCCGGTTCTGCGGCCGATCCGTCGGTTGCGCCCCGCCCCGCCCAGAGGCCTGCTCCTACCTCCCGGGAGCAGGAAGCCGAAGCTTGGCTGTCTGGCGAATCGCCGGTGCCGCGATCTTCCTCTGATCCGCTCGATCCCCTGGATCCTCGCGACGCCGAGAACTAGCTTGCCGACCGCGAAATCCCAAGTCCCAGAATCGGGACCGGGGGCACCCGCCCCGCGGCGCGATCCGCATGACATGGTGCTTGGATTTGGTCTGCTCAAAATAACTCAGCCGAATCTCTGGGAAGGCTATTGCATTTGTAATGGAAAAGGGGCCATGATGGGCAACGAGATGTGAGATGTGAGGGCCCAATGACTGGGTTCATATCCAAGTCGCTTTCTCCTTGCTGCGAACGCCTCACCTGCTGCGTCTTGCTCTCCAGCGCCGCAGTTATGGGATCGGCGCTCTTGAGCCCTGCTACCTGCGCTGCCCAGGTGTTTACCGTGGAGCGCGATCACATTGCAGGTAAATCCGCTAATCTGGCGACCTTCCGGCCGACCTCGGTCCCGCTGGCGACGGTCCCCCTCACTCCCCGCACACGGGAAGAGTTGATTCGCCTCTTTCAGTCTGAACAAGCCTTCGCTGTGCGGCCTCTTCCGCTTGGCCGGCGCGGTCTCACCCTTCGCGCGAATGGGCCGTTGGAGCCTTCCGGAAATGCCTATGTGAATGAGCTGGAGAAGGTCGGCATCTCTTCCAAGCCGGGAGACCGCCTGATGATCTCCAAATTCGATGTCCAAAAAGACACCATCATCTTTGAATTCAATGGCGGCCCTGATAAGCACCACCGTATCTTGCAGCATATTCAAATCGGCGGCGGGATGACCAGTGTGCCCTTAGCTCAAGATGACGGTCAAGAGCCGGTTGGTTCTCGTCTGACGCTGACGTTCAACAAATTCGTTCCCGAGATGGACGCTGCGCAGCTTCGCGGTTTGATCGCTCCTTTGCTCGATTTTTCTTTGAAAACTCCGGTCCAGGCGTTCGCTGACACGCTTCCCCCCAAACTGAAAACAGCCGTGCTCGATCATGAGGTCCTGGTCGGGATGAACCGGGAGATGGTAATCAAAGCAGTAGGCATGCCGGACCAGAAAGTGCGCGAGATGGACGGCAACATGCCCTTTGAAGAGTGGATTTATGGCGAGCCGCCTCATGAAGTGCAGTTCGTGCGCTTTAACGGCAACCGGGTGATACGCCTGGAGATTGCCGACGTAGGGCAGAAGCCCGTTATTCGCGATAAGGACGAAACCGATGGCTACTTCGCCGGTCAGTTTGTGCATCAGGTGCGTCTTGGAGACGCGCAGCCAACCGGCCCCAATCAGGAACACGGCCCTCAGGCCGCGCCGACTTTGCGCAAGCCGGGCGAAGATCTGCCCGACGCGGTCGATCAGCAGAACCAGTTGAAGCGGGTGCAGTTTCCCAAGGACGATCCCAAACCGAACCCGATTCCGCCTCCGCCGGGGCAAACTTCCGCAGATCAAACTTCCGCGGATCAGGGCCAGACCGGTCAAGACCCAACCGCCGACTCCTCGGCCCAGGATCCGTTTCCTCAGAATCAGCCTGGCCAAGGCCGTTCCGGCCGCTATCCTTCTTCCCAACCACCTGGAACAGTACCTGGCACAACGCCCGGACCAACAAATGGATCACCGAACGGAGCCGACATTCCCCAGTGAGGCTGACGCGGCTCAGTTCCTTGCTTACGGCAATCATGTAAAATTGAGCTAGCGTGTCCTGGCTCTTCTGCATCGTCTCTCAAAAGAAGCCCATCAGAAGTCTGGCCGCACCGCGGTGAGATCCGCGGTTCGAGGGCTTTTCGCCCATTCGAAACTTTTTTAATCAGGAGCGTTTGATTCAATGGCCAAGATCGCCAAGACAGCAGACCGTGCAAAAGTAATGGACACCGCAAAGAGCACGGATTGTCCCAAGTGCAATAAACCGACGCGCATTGTGAAGCGGGTGAAAGACCGCGAGCGCGGTGTGCCCGGTGGAGTCTACATTTCCTGCTCCGCCTGCGATTTTTACGAAAAGCTCTAGACGCGCGACGCCATGCCCGAGCTGCCAAACAATGGAATGGTTCACCTCAGCAGCAAGCATTCCATGCTGGAAACGTTGGCGCGCGTGGAATCCACGCTTCAGGCAAAGGGCCTACCGATCCTTGCCCGCATCCACCACAGCGAAGATGCTGCCAAAGCCGGACTGAAGATGCGGCCGACGGTGCTGCTGATCTTCGGCAAGGCCCAATCGGGCACGCCTCTGATGATCGTCGCTCCGACGGTTGCGATCGATTTACCCCTGAAGGCTCTCATCTGGCAGGCGGACGATGGGAGTGTTCTGGTCTCTTACAACGATCCCATCTACCTCCAGAAAAGACACTCCATACCCGACGCCCTCATATCGAACATCGCCGGCCTCGGTTCTATCCTGGAAGAGGCAATCCGGTAGGCTGGATAGGTTTAATCCGAAGCTAACCTGGGTATTCGAGATTTGTGGAATCCCAGCACCCAAGATCTGTAGTTTATGTTCTGTGGGAAATCCCTCTCCGGAGGCTTGCAGTTTCGATCTCATGAAGAATGCTCCTGGCTGCCGCCCCCGGATCGGAAGCCCGGGTAATGGGCCGGCCCACGACCAGGTAGCTAGCCCCGGCCGCGATTGCATCGTATGGCGTGGCGACGCGCTTTTGGTCTCCAACCGCCTCGCCCGCCGGGCGAATTCCTGGAATGACGAGTATGGCGCGATCGCCCAACTGCTTTCGCAAGCTTGCCGTTTCTTCGGCGGAAGCGACAAGCCCGGGAATTCCGGAAGCAAGGGCCATCTTTGCCAACCGTTCCACTTGGACCGCCGGTTGCGTGTTCACGCCGGTTGCGGATAATTCGGCTGCATCCATACTGGTCAGAACAGTAACTGCCAACAAGGTCAGGGAATTGGAGTCGCGACCGGCTGCTTCCGCGGCGGCGCTCAGCATGAGTGGTCCCCCGGCGGCATGGACCGTCAACATTTCCACGCCGAGTTGCGCGGCGCAACCAACGGCCGAGGCTACCGTACTTGGGATGTCATGGAGTTTGAGATCGAGGAAAACGGAATAACCGCGCCGGCGAAGCTCGGCGACAATCGAATTGCCTTCGGCCAGATACAATTCGAGTCCAACCTTGAACCAGCGGCAGGCTCCCTCAAGACGGTCGACCATGGAGAGCGCCATCTCTGCCTTTGGGAAATCCAGAGCGACGATCAGCCGGTCGGGCTCCGAGGCTGGCTTGAGAAGATTGGAGGCGAGAGCGTCAGGAGCGATCATGATCTCTGAGATTCTATCGTGCCGGCCGTTTATCTTGCCGGCCGTTTATCTTGCCGGTGCCGATGGTGACAATGCCGAGCCCGTTGAGGCCAGTTTTTCCGGCCAGTCTATCCGGGCAACCTCCTCGGCAGTGGGCGATGGATCGATAAGGTCCAACCGTACGCTGGTCATGCCTCGAAAGCCGATTACCCGGGCAGCCGCGTAGGAAAGATCGACGATCCGGCTATGGACCATGGGGCCGCGATCATTGACGCGGACGACCACGGATCTGTGATTGCGGAGATTGGTCACCCGGACCAGAGCTCCGATAGGCAGGCTGCGATGCGCACAAGTCATGCGGTACATATCGTAGGCTTCGCCGCTAGCCGTAGTTTGTCCTTGAAATGCGTGTCCATACCAGGAAGCGCGGCCAAACTCGAACCAGTGAGAGTGGGTCGGCGAACCGGCGGTCTGTTGCTGTGTTCTGCCAGCTTGCCGGAGAGCGCCGCTTATAGCTGTATGCGAACCGGATAAACTCCATCCCGTCAGCAGGACTACGCCGGCTACCAGCGTATAGCGAAAAGTGAAGCTGGAACCGTTTAGGTTACTGCGCATATTTCTCCTTTCAGAACCTATGAACAGCAAACCGCTTCTACACTTGGATAAAAAGATGACCTCCTGATTGATTCAAGGCTACGATGAGCGGCGAATTTCCACCAGCACCTTCATCCCAAACCGAGGTATCGCAAGTAACCGATTTTGCAAACTCACGTCCAGTTGCCCTCACCATCGCCGGTTTCGATCCCTCTTCCGGAGCTGGAATCACTGCCGACCTTAAAGTCTTTTCCGCCCATAACATCTATGGGGTGGCCGCAATCTCGGCAGTCACGGTGCAATCCACCCTGGGTGTCCGGTCAGTAGAACCAATGTCTTCAACCCTGGTTCGGCGAACCCTCGATTTCCTGGTTGAAGACCTGTACCTTTCCGGAATAAAGATAGGCATGTTGGGCGGCTCCGATGTAGCCGGTGAGGTGAGCTCGTTTCTGGCGACCCAAACTGGGATCGTGGAGAGCCGGCGTATCGTTTTGGACCCGGTGATTTGCTCCAGCTCCGGGATTCCGCTCATCGATGCCGAGGGAATCGAGTTTTTGCGGCGTGGCTTGCTAGCCCATGCCGGCTGGATCACGCCCAACCTCTCCGAATTGGCTATTCTTACCGGGGTCCGTTGCACTCAAAAGGAAGATGTGCCGCCAGCGGCTCTGAAGCTAAGAGCCATGGCTGGGCAGCTCGGAAATGCCGGCCTCAGCGTAGTGGTTACCGGAGGCGATTTCAGCCGGCCGGATGATTTTCTCCTAAGCGCATCCGGAGACGAGCTTTGGTTTCCAGGTGAGCACATCGCGACTGAAGCTACCCACGGAACCGGCTGCGCCTTCTCAAGCGCGCTGCTCTGCCGCCTGATTGCCGGAGACTCGCCGGCAAACGCCGTCTTAAAGGCCAAAACCTACATTACCGAGGCCCTCCGCGCGGCCTATCCTGTGGGCAAAGGGAAGGGACCGGTGAATCATCTCTTCCGCTTGGACCGGCGCAGATAGGCGCTCCTTCCCGACCCTGTCTCCCAAATTTGTGAGGAACCGCAGATCTCTCCACTTCGCTTCGCTACGGTCGAGATGACAAATCAGGCGGAATTGGGAGGGCTTCGCTGAGGACTATGAGGACCGGAGGACTAGCGTTGCGCCAGCTCTATCTCCAGTCGGGTATTGCGTGCGAAGACGACGTCATGGCCGCGGGCGATCCACTGGTCGAAGACCACTTTGCCCACCTCATAATAGCCAAAGCCGGTAACCAGCCCGCCATTTGAGAATGCGGTGCCGACAACTCTGGTCAGCATGTCCAGTCCGTTGCCCGCCAGGGCTTCGCGCGCCAGGCCGGTTCCGGCGCCGTCACTTACCGTCTGCAGAGAGCCCAACGAAAGCGGGGCCAAGAACCGGGCAGGTCCATTGGTTGCTTTGGCGCTCCCTTCGCTGTCGATCTGGATTTTGGCGTCAGGTTGTCCTTCGACTGCGATCAGTTGTCCGTGAACCACTCGCTCGTCGCCGGCAGGCAGTTCAGCCTTGCGGAAGGTCACGCGCAGGCTGCCGTTGTGTCCAAACATCCCTGCGGATTTGGCCCGCACCACCGAGCCGATCAGGCGAGTGCCTTCGGGCAGCAGAAGCCTGCCATTACGCTGAGCCGTGGGGGCAGCCGCCGCTTGCGTTTGACCGTCGAAGAGGGGCTGTGTCAGGACAGCTTCGACCATAGTACCGGGTTGGGCGGTAGCGGAGTCCAGCGGGTCGAGCAGGCGGGCTTCGATCGAACCGGTCAATTTCAGCTCGCTCAGGTCCGCCGCCGGCACCGGCGGCGGGACCGGTTGACCGGTCACTGCCAGCGGCTGGGTCAGCTCGGCATCGAACTGCGTCCCCACCCAAATCTCCTGCGGGTGGAAGGGAACCTGTTTATAGAGCATCTGCCGCATCTTGTCTGACTTATGGTCCATTGCCAGGGTGGCCGCAGCCTGTTCCCTGGTCCAATGGAAGGCCGCCGCGATGCGCTGCCTCAAGGATCGCCGCAGCTTGGGGCTTTCGCCGGCCATGCGCACCACCTGTGCAGTGCGTTCGGTAGCATTCGTCTCGATCTGGAAATCCCGCCCGTCGGGTGTCTCGACGTCGGTGAAAGTGACCTCCGCCGCCTTAAGAGGAGTTAAATCGCCGTTGAACATTGCCGCCGTACGCGCTTGCCGGCTCACCGAATGTCTGCCGGAGATTGTTCCGAAGACTTTTGAATCCGCTGGGAGAACAACATGGTCGACCAGGTACACGGCTTCGGTGAGATGGCCTTCAATCCGTGCTCCCACTCGCATGCGATAACTTTTGTCCAACTGCACCCGCAAGGGAACTCCCGCCGGGATATTTTCGATGGCTAATTGTCTGGTGTTGGAGGAACTCCATGAGCCGGCCGGAATGCTTGCCAGCGTATTGAACGCCAAGTCGGAATTGACTGCCGGAGGAGTGGAGAGCGCCACATTGAGCGCGTCGGCGGACCGGAGCGGCGTTACATCCTGCGCCGGTGCCGAAGCCGCCGTGGCGGCGATGCTTACGGCGAAACATGCGGTCAGAGCTAGTTTCATGGCTATCCCTCCTGGCGGAAACGCTCAGGCAGAATACGCATCATCGCGAGTAGAGCAAGCGGATCATTCAATCGTTTCTCCGCCTGCCGCCGTCGGCAGGGCGATGAAACCCGGCGAGTCTTCGATGGGGGACGAACGGGGGAGAAAGTTTCCATTCGGGAGCCCGAAGGAAATGCTCCAATCCAAACAATTCCTCAAGGGGCAATTCCTTAAGGCTGAGAGTAGGCTTACCGGCGCAAACCGTACATCACCTGAAGTGTGCAAATCCTCAGCCTCAAAAATCACCGGAAAGTAATGGAGTTACTTCTTCTGCTCCATTAAGTTTGGCGATGCCCGTGCCTGGGAAAAACGTCTCTACACGATTGGGGGAAGCGGTTCGGAAAGCGTTCTCGAGTTGGGAGAGAAAGGGACGCTTTTTGCTTCCTGAAGATCCTCTTCTATCATCAGGAAGCGGCGAATATAACGGAGGGGCTCTTCTTGAACTACCATTTCGCGCAGATGGTACTTCCAAACATCCGCCTTTACAGTTCTGCGGGTAAATGCCTTACGTTTGATGGTGACGATCTTGCCATTCTTGTCGCGCCGGGTATAACTCGCCGAAGGAACAACAAAGCTCATCTGCGCGCCTTGCTTCCAGAACGAACGCACAAACTCGTGAGAATAAAGAAGCGTATAGTAGCGCTTCCCCGATGCGAGCAAGTCTACGGCGGCATCAAACGTCGTCCAAGGTTGTTCAATCTTGTTCTGAAACCATTTACGGAACTCGAATCCGTTGCCCCGTGCCTGGCGAATTAAGATTCGGAGTATATCCTGCTTCGTCATAACGCCTCTGGCTTTGTTCGAAAAGCTCTTCGAGCTTTTTCCCGGAGAAGTATGCTCAACTTATTTATGCTCCAAGAGTCACATCAATTACCAGTAGTACTCACTATTTCGTTCAAAAAATTCCTAATTCGTAACTGGAGTAGCCCTCTTGCAGCACAGGTGAAGGCCGTCGCTGAGCCGCACACCCGTTTTCACTCTGGGTGTAGACGGGAGAAAGCCCTGCCGGCGCAGCATCTCCGGCATAGAGAGCCGCACCTTGCGCTCCCCCGTAGAGGAAACGATAACAATGAGGACGGTATAGCATATCGCTCTTTGGGGAAGTTTAGATCAATAGTTTGCGGCATTCTGGCTCTGCTTGCGACAATTGTTCCTACACCTCTGCTCTCTTCCGTAACCACAAGCTCCGGAGTCGTAACCGATCCGCTCAACTTGGAGCCGACGGTGCGGCAAGCATACCGGCAGTTCTACATCCTTGACTATGACGGCGCGTTAGCGCGTTTTGAAAAGATTGAGGCCGCCCATGCTACAGATCCGATCGCGGTCGATTACGTTCTCAACGCGACGCTTTTCCAGGAGTTGTATCGCCTCGACCTGCTGGATACGACCTTCTACGCTCATGATGGCTTTCTCACCGGCAAGCACTCGGCGCCGGCGGTCGATCCGGCTGTGGCAGACAAGATTAACTTGTTGGTTCAGAAAGCGGTTGGCTTGGCTAACGACCGCTTGAAGATAGATCCCAAAGATACCGATGCGCTCTTTGCCCGGGGATGGGCGCGGAGTTTAAATGCCATCTACATCGGCCTGTTGAAAAGAGGCTTCGTCTCCGCGCTGCATGTCGCCATCCAGGCCCGCAGTGACAACGAAAAGGTTCTCAGCTTAAATCCGGAGTATGTCGACGCGAAGCTGGTTGTGGGGGTGCATCAATACGTTGTTGGGAGCCTTCCTTTCGCCTTCAAGATGGTCGCGGGGCTGGCTGGGATCACAGGTTCAAAGACCAAGGGGATCGCCGACTTGCAAGATGCCGGGCAACGCGGAGTGCTCACATCGGTCGACGCTCGCACCGCGCTGGGCCTATTTTTGCGGCGAGAGGCCAAGTATGAGGATGCAATCGTGATCATGCAATCTCTGAAGCGTGAATATCCCAGGGATTTTCTCTTCTGGCTGGAGGTCGCGAACCTTACTAAGGACGCCGGCGACGGTCCAAAAGCAATTGCGGAATACCGGGCCCTGCTCAATCAGGCCAAAAGGCCCGGCTATTTCCCCTCAGCCCATCTGGAACTTGCCTGGTTCGGCCTCGCCGAGACACTGCGTGGCCAGCGGAGCTATCTTGAAGCCGCCGTCGCCTATAGCGACGCTGCCGCTCAGACAAATACCAACGCGGAGTTGAGAGGGCGCTGCGAACTCAATGCCGGAGAGATGTATGACGTCTTGAATCAGAGAGATAGAGCGCAAGCGCAATATCGGTCTGTGCTCCTGAACGCCGCTCAATCTCCGCAGGCCGAGTCGGCTCGAAAATATCTGAGATCCCCATTTGTCGAGCGCTAGAATGATTTGCGGACATTTTTGTTCCCGGTGTAGAGGGAAGGGACCGAGCACCAAGCAAAGACCCAGGTTTGCTTCCCACCCCAGCAAGCTTCGCTTGCCGGGGACCCCGGTTCGCGAGCTAGGGCACCCACATCCATTAAACGCGATCGACGGATGCGATTGCCGGGAACGGTTCGAAACGACGCAACGTACCCTTATATGTATAGATTGGGCCCCCTGGAGGTGAATTCTATGGCTCTGCATTGTTCCAACTGCGGCAAGGCGCTGGGCGAGGATGCTCGTTTTTGCTCCGCCTGCGGGCAGCCGATCGCGAACGTGGCGGCCGGCGCACCCTCGGCCTATCGGCCGGGGCTGATGCGCGCTCGCACCGGACGTAAGATTGCCGGCATCTGCCAAGGCTTTGCCAACCATATGGGATGGGATGTCACCCTGCTCCGTGTAATCGCGGTGGTGCTTGCCATCGTAACCTTCCCCCTGGGAATTGTCGTCTATCTCATTGCCTGGTTGATCATGCCTGAGGAACCTCTCAGCCTTCCTCCAGCAACTCCTGTCAGTTCAGCGGTCTAGGGGTAAATCGGCATGTTCTACACTTCGCTCGGGTCGCGGCTCTTCAGCGCGACCTTTGGCGGCGGCCCGGATGTTGTCCTGCTTCACCCCACACCGCTCAGCCAGGGCTTCTGGGAACCCATTGCCGCGGAATTAAGCGGGCGCTACCGGGTTACCATTCCGGATCTCAGGGGTCACGGTCAGTCGGAAGCCGGAGAAGGCGCCATCGGCATGGACCGGCTGGGCGCAGACGTAGAGCGGTTGCTCGACGAGATGCGGATTAGCCATGCCATCTTCGCCGGCTGCTCGATCGGCAGTTATGTGCTGTATGAACTTTGGAGGCGAATGCCGCAGCGGGTCGATGCTCTTGCCTTTTGCTGCGGCAAGCCGCAACCCGATGCCGCCGGAAACCGCGTTAAGCGAGCAGAAAACGTTGAGAAAATAAGACTTAACGGCACCGGTAACTTCTTTGACCAGATGATCGACACCTGTGTTACTGCAGGGTTTCGCTCCAGCCAGCCAGCCCGGGTGGCGGAACTGCGCACTATGATGGATGCCATGCGACCGGAGGGCGTTATCGCGGTCCAGCAGGGCTTGATGGAGAGGCCGGACTCCGTCCCCACGGTCAAGACAATTACCGTGCCCGTTCTCGCGCTGGCCGGCTCCCAAGATCCGGCAAGCACGCCGGAGGAGATGAGAGCCATTCCAGAGCTCCTGCTGGCCGCGGAGTACCACCTCTTACCCGACACCGGCCACTTTGCGCCCTACGAGCAGCCCCAAGTGGTCAGCCGGATCCTGGCTGAGTTTTTTGCCCGTGTGTCTGTCTAGAGCATTTCTCCTGACGGTGTAGGGCAAAGAGCAGAACTCAACGTAGCCATTCCATCGAAGAACGGCTACACATAGCTACTCCCCGCCACACTACAGGATCTGGAGAAATGCTCTAAACTGCTGTTATTGCTGTAATTTGGAACAGCATACCCATTCGCACCCGAGGCTTTCCGGCTTTGAAATTCAGCCCTGTCAATGCATTCCCAATACGTCCGTTCACTTATCCCCAAGGCGCGTCGGCGCTCCATTGTGAGCAGGCGCCTCTGGATTTGCTGGCCAAGAGATTCGGCACCCCTCTCTGGGTTTATTCCGAAGGCCAAATCCTGAATCGGTACCAGCTATTTTCAAAGGCGTTCGCGAATCGCGATCATCTGATTTGCTATTCGGTGAAGGCGAATTCGAATCTGTCGATCCTCCGGTTGCTCGCCCGGGAGGGGTCGGGATTCGATGTGGTTTCCGGAGGCGAGCTGGAGCGGGTGCTCGCGATAAGCAAAAGAGCCGCCCAGCGGGTAGTCTTTTCCGGGGTTGGCAAGACCGCACCGGAGATGGATCTGGCGCTCAAGTCCGGAATTATGATCTTCAACGCCGAGAGCGAACGCGAAATCGCCCTCCTCGCCGAGCGAGCGAGCAAGCTCCGCAAAACTGCCCGCGTTGCCTTGCGCGTGAATCCGGACATTCTGGCCGAAACCCATCCTTATATATCCACTGGACTTCGCGAGCATAAATTCGGCATCGATATTCGGGCTGCTCGGAATGTTTACCAGGAAGTAAAGAAATCACGTTATCTGGAGCCGGTCGGGATCAGTGTGCATATAGGTTCACAGATACGGAGCGCCGCGCCTTTTGGCGAGGCGCTGGAACGCGTGGCCGCGCTTGTCCGGCAACTTGCAGAGGATGGCATTGCCATCGAAGTCGTCGATGCCGGCGGCGGACTCGGCATCGAGTATCAGTCGCCGGCCACCCCGAGCCGGACGGATGCCACCGGGACGGACGCCTTTGACCCTTCCGCCGAAGCTCATGGATATGCCGCGGCAATCGATCGCGCTTTGGGCGGCCTTGATGTCCGCCTTCTCCTCGAACCGGGGCGGTTCATCGTAGCCCAAGCGGGTGCGCTGCTGGCGCGGGTCCTCTATGTCAAGCAAAACGGCGCCAAGACCTTTGTTATCACCGACGCAGGCATGAACGACCTGATTCGGCCCGCGCTCTACAACGCCTACCATGAGATTGTCCCGGTGATGCGCAATCCCAAAGACCCGGTCCGGACGCGAATCGTAGATGTTGTCGGGCCGGTATGCGAGAGCGGAGACTTTTTCGCCCGCGACCGGGAGATGCCTGAGGTAAAAGAAGGCGATCTGGTGGCAATTCTCGACGCCGGCGCATACGGGATGTCGCTAAGCTCGAACTACAATTCCCGGCCCCGTCCGGCTGAGGTCCTGGTAGCAGGAGCAAAGGCCAAGCTGATCCGCCGCCGCGAGACCGCGCCCGGCCTGTTTGCAGCGGAGGCCGTCCTTCTGTAGGAAGCTAATGGCTTTGAGTCGTGGGTTGACCCATCCGAGTTCTCCGTAGGCCATTGAAAAAGCGGGTGCCCCAGGTCCCGATTTTAGGACCTGGGATTCTACAGATTGGGCAGCAACGCCGGCTATAGGGTTTTCAGATACTGCTTGGCTTGGTCCAACTCCGGGAACAAGCGTTCTTCTGCCTGGAACTCCCTCGGATGGACACAGCGCCGGCCTCCCCGCAATTTGACCGGGTGTTTGAGGTGCAGCATCTCATGATAGAGCAGATATTCGATGGCATAACGTGGAGTATGCTTGCGGTCGAAGACGCGGCTGACAACGATGGTGTTATGGGCCGCATCGTAGTGCCCCAAACTACGCTTGGCTGCGTGCCCGCTCCAGGTGAGCAGAGGACGGCCCAGCAATCCATGAAAAAACCTAAGGTTCAGGGTCTCGAAGACCTCCTCGAGGTCGTAGTGCTGGCCCTTCGATCCGAGCATCTTCTTGCGGCCTCGCGTCTGCCGGATCAACTCCGTTTGGCGGACAACGGTTTCGCTCGCGGCAAATCTGCGATAGCGGGTGGTGTGCCGAACATCCAAAGGCTTGCGGTAGAGCTTGGCCAGCAGAATATGGGCGATGGCGCGAAGAACACCTTCCGGGGCTCCTTCGAGCAAGTCGGATAAATGAACGTGCACCTGCCCCTGGCGCAGACGGATGGTAGTGTTCAGACTGGTGAAGCGGCGGAAGCGGATCTCTCAGCCAGGGTATCGGCGCGCGCGGACGAATTTCCCTGTACTCTTCCTCAAACAGGCGCTTGATCTCAGCATTCACCGACTTTGAGCCTATCAGGAGCAGCGCTAACTTTTGCCCTTCTTCTCCTTTTTTTGTTCCGCGAAATACTGAGTCTCGTCCGCCAGCATCTTCTGGGTGTCGGCGTGTACGCTCTGGGCGGCATCGAGCGCCGTCTTCCGGGCAAAATCATATTCGGGGTCGGGCTTTGGCTGGTTCACGGTCTCCGGCCATTTTTCGCTCTTCTCCACGATCAGCTTCAGCGCCTTGCGCATGTCGGCATGCTGCTGCTCATAGGAGTCCAGGTTATCTTCGAGCTCATCGGAGAGCCGCGTAAACTCCACATACAGGTTATGGATTTCAGCCGCTCGGTTGCGCGCGTTCAGGTCTCCGGAAAGGCGGTGAATCTCCGCGACGCGCTCCTCAATGTATCCCAGGTAGAGCTTCACTTTTTCGTTCGGATCGTCCGCAGCTTGACGCAAATCTTCCGTCTGCTGGTCGGTCAGCACATCACCGTTGTTCTGCCGCTGGCTGAGGAGCGCCCAGGGCGCCATCAGGCATATAGCCGCCCACAGCACCAGGAAGCCATGAATCCGGCTTTGCATGGTAGGTTTGCGCACGCTCACCTGTTCCGAGGGCTCTACTTCTTAAACACCTGCATCATGAGCTGCGTCTGAACCTGATCCAATTGCTTGAGCGTCGCCTCAAGTGCCTCCCGGTCTTCATAGGAGGCATCGCTCAGAATATCTTTCAAGCGGTAGGAGGTTCGCTGCATAAGCAATTCGGCATTCTTCAGCTTCTTGCTATCTTCGGCAATGTCGAGATGGATCTTCTCGGCATACCGCTGAACGGCCTTGAGGGTCGCCCAAGCCTGACGGGAATCGCCGGAATTAAACTGGTGCCCGGCGAGCTCTGTCATCTGGCTGACGATTTCGGCGTACAAGAAGCACCTGTCCTTGGGTTGGGCCTGATCCGCCTTGGTTTCCAGTGCAGCCAACTCAGGGGACGATTCATCTACGCCGAAGGCGTGGGCACAGATTAGAGACAGGGCAGAGAAGACTACGGCATTAGCCAAGAACCGCATCTCGCACCTCACAAAAACCGGCACGTCTTGCGTTAACGACTCCTACCTAGAACAGCGAGTCTTTGTTTGGCCTGCCATTCCTGGTCGGGAAACTTACCCCCGTCAGCGGTAAGAAATTTTCGGTAGCAGTCTTCCGCTAAATGGGATTGATGCAAATTATCGTACGAAGTGGCCCACAAGAAATAACTACCTGAAGTCTCAGGCAGATATTTTGCTCTCATGGTAAGAGCTTGCAGTGTAGTGGAGTATTGCTTGTTTTCCGAAGCGGCAAAGGCCAAGCCGCTCCACGCATCTCCATCGTCCGGCTTGAGTTTGACCGCTCGCTCAAATACCTCCTGAGCCTCAGGATAGCGCTGTTCCCGAGTTAGATTCTTTCCCTGTTCCGTTAAAATCTCGGCATCCTGGGGGCGGGCCAGAGCCATCCTGGCGTAGATCGGGTCCGCTTTTTCCGGATGGCCCGCCTGGGAATAGGCGTCGGCCAACATCTCGTCCACCGAAAGGCTTTCGGGGGAAGCGCTCTTCGCCTCCAATTGGTGCAGCTTCTCTAATACCGGCAGGGCCTCATCGTTCTTGCCCAAAGCGATGAGGGTGGCCGCGAGCTGTGCGTTCAAGGCCAGATTATCCGGATCGCGCTCGAGCGAGCTCTTCAGCAACGCCTCGGCATCGCTATTCTTCTGCTGCTTCAAAAGCACGTGAACCAGCCCAGCGGTAGCCTCAGACGCGAGCGCGGACTGAGGCTGACGGTCCAGCACTCGCCGGTATGCCGTTTGGGCGGTCTCCTCGTCGCCGCTGGCCTCGGCGATCTGGGCGGTTAAGAGCAGATCCTGGGGAGTCTCGGGGGTCAGCCTGAGGGCGGCGATCAGGGCATCCTTGGCGGCTTCGGGATCGCTCGTCCGATCCAGCGCCGCCAACGCCCGGAAGGCTTGCGCCTGAGCCTCGGGATTGAGCGCCGAGGGCTTGAGTTCAGTAGCCTGTTGAAGCTGGGTGCGAGCCTCGTCTGTCTTTCCCTGCTGCGCCAGCATCAATCCCAGCGCCAGACGCGATTCGAACTGCTTTGGATCCGCGGCGATCGCGTCCTGATAATCCTTCATGGCCGCATCACTGTGATTGGCCGATTGATCGAGATAGCCAAGATCGAAGAGTCCACGGGCGTCGTGGGGATGCAGGCTCAGGTATTTCTCGACTAAGGGCCGCGCGCCGGCGAAGTCTTGCTGCTGGATTTTCTCCTCGGCATCGTCCAGGCCGGAGGTGGTAGCCCCGGACTGGACGGCATCTGTGTCCCCGGCGGCAAGGTGTTTTGCGTGTGGCCAGGCAGGGTCGCGAACAACGCGCCGCCAAGCAGAATCAAAAGGTACTTATTCATCGATTCGTTTCCAGTAGAGCTGAATCGGTGTAGAGCCCCGTTGGGACGCCTGAAAATAGCCCTGCACTTATGCTGGGGTAGGAGCGGTCCTAACAGAGTCTCGCGGGACGGCTGAATATTCGAGCTTTGTGCTGATGACGCGACTATCTCAGCCGTCCCTACGGGACTGGTGTCGGTCTCCCCGAAATCCAGGACTGACAGCCCGTTTCGGGCCGTCCTTGAACTCATTTCGCCGCCATCGAACATATTCCAGTTCCAGAATTAGACCGCTACTTCCTGCGGAGTCAGCGCGCGGACCAGCCAGCTTCCCGTATGAGAGCCGGGCGTCTGCGCTACCTGTTCCGGAGTCCCTTCGGCCACCACCCTGCCGCCCCCGGACCCGCCCTCGGGGCCGAGGTCGATCACCCAGTCCGCCGACTTGATCACGTCCAGATTGTGCTCGATCACAATCATCGATCCGCCGGCGTCGATCAGGCGTTTGAAGGTAGCCAAGAGCTTGCTTACGTCGTCGAAGTGCAGCCCGGTTGTCGGTTCATCCAGAATATAGAGCACGCGGCTGCCTGTCTTTTTGACGCCGCTTACCCCCCGGCCCGCTGTTGTTCGGCCAAGGGCGAGATGGGAGGCCAGTTTGACGCGCTGTGCCTCACCTCCGGAGAGAGTTGTCGCCGACTGGCCCAGCCGCACATATCCCAGCCCGACTTCATCGAGAACCGCCAGTTTCTCCACGATTTTCGGCTGGCCGGCGAAGAAGCGAAGCGCCTCCTTGATGGTCAGGTTGAGCACGTCATGGATGTTCTTTCCCCGGTACTTCACCTCGAGCACGCTTGCCTTGTAGCGGGTTGCATTGCATTCCTCGCAGGGCAGCTCAACATCCGCCAGGAACTGCATCTCCACTGAAACCGTGCCATCCCCCTCGCATACGTCGCAGCGGCCTCCAGGAACGTTGAAGGAAAAGTGCCCCGCGGTGTAGCCGCGCCGCTGGGCTTCCGGTTGGGCCGCGAACAGCTCGCGAATGGAGTCGAAGCTCTTGATATAGGTGACCGGATTGGAGCGCGGTGTTCGTCCGATGGGGGATTGGTCGACCAGGACGATATCGTTCAGCCGCTCAACTCCCTTGATCTCCTTGTAGATCCCTGCCGGATCGCCACCGCCTTCAGTTTTTCCCAGTGCGTGGGCCACGGCGCGATAGAGCACATCGTGGACCAGAGTCGATTTACCGGAACCTGAAACCCCTGCAATTGCGACCAGCATCCCCAGAGGAATGTCGACGTCCAGCCCGCGCAGGTTGTGTATCCGGGCGCCACGCAGCATAAGCTTCTCTTTGGATACCTCGCGCCGCCGGCTGGGTATGGGGATGGTGAGTTGTCCGCTGAGATAGCGGCCGGTGAGGGAGTTGGGATTTTTCTCCACCTCCGCCACTGTGCCTGCCGCAAGGATACGGCCGCCCAATTCTCCCGCTCCGGGACCAAGATCCACCAGCCAATCGGCCGCGCGTATCAGGTCGGGATCGTGTTCCACCACCAAAATGGTATTGCCCAGGTCGCGCAGCTCTTCGAGGATGTGGATCAGCTTGTTGGTATCGCGGGAATGGAGGCCGATCGAGGGTTCGTCAAGCACATACAGGGCGCCCGCCAGGCGGGAGCCAAGCGAGGTCGCCAGTTGAATGCGCTGCGCCTCTCCGCCGGAAAGAGTGGAGGCGGCCCGGTCCAGCGTGATGTAGTCCAGCCCCACGGCGTCAAGAAACTGTAACCGTTGCTGTATCTCAATCAGAATGCCGCCGGCGATCTCCTCCTGCTCGCGGGTGAGCAGGAGCGCATCGAAAAAGCTGCGCGCCTGGGCGATGGTCAGCGCCGCTGTCTCGCAGATATTTTTGCCGGAGATGCGGACCGCGCGCGCCTCGGCACGCAAACGGGTTCCATTGCAGTCCGGGCAGCGCGCGTAGCCGCGGTATTTGCTCAACATGACGCGCACGTGGAGCTTATATTTCTTGCGCTCGAGAAAGGCAAAAAATCCATAAATGCCGGGAAAGGAGCCGCTGCCGTGGAGCACGAAATTCTGCTGCTCCACGGTGAGGTCATTCCAGGGCGTATCCAGCGGAATCCCATGCTGGCGGGCGGCTTTTTTCAGCTCCGCCTGGTAGGAAAGGTACTTGGGGCGGGTCCAGGGCTCGATCGCGCCCTCTTCGAGCGTCTTCTGTTTGTGGGGAATGATCAGATCGATGTCGAAATCGACCGTATTCCCGAATCCCTGGCATCGCGGGCAAGCGCCGTAAGGGTTGTTAAAGGAAAACAGCCTGGGCTCTGGCTCGCGATAATTGCGGTGGCAGGTTTTGCACTCGAAGTTCTGAGAAAAGCGCAGGCGGGTGGCCGTTTCCCCCGGTTCACGGGGAACAACCTCATAGATGATTTCTCCCGACTCGCGATAGCCGATTTCAGCCGCATCGACGATACGGGCCCGATTCTCCGCCGAGACCACCAAACGGTCGACGAGAGCAAAAACCGGCTGCGAGAAATCGAGCTCGAGCAGCGACTCGGGCGCCGCAAATTCAACAATTGTGCCCTTCTGATAAAGCCGGTTGAAGCCTCGTTTGCGCAACTCGCCCAACCGCGCGCCCAGCTCGTCCTTGTGCGGCTTGCCTGGGCTCGGCTTGGTATCGGATGATTTGGCTCGGGTCTTCTTAGGTGCTTTCGCGGCCTTGCCGGAATCGTCAGCCGTCTCTGCCGGCGTCTCCGCGTGAGGCTGTACGGGAAAAAGGGCATAAAGCCGCGTGCCGTCGCCTAAGGCGAGAATGGACTGGGCAATCTCATCGACGCTATCCCTCCGCACCACACCGCCGCAGATCAGGCAATGCGCGGTTCCGCAGCGGGCATAAAGCAGGCGCATGTAATCGTATATTTCCGTAGCCGTAGCGACCGTCGAGCGGGGGTTGCGGGTGGAGTTCTTCTGCTTGATCGCGATGGCCGGCGCAAGGCCGTCGATGGTCTCGACGTCAGGTTTTTCAATGCGCTCCAGAAACTGCCGGGCGTATGCCGAAAGGCTCTCGACATAGCGTCTCTGGCCTTCCGCGTAGATGGTATCGAAGGCGAGCGAAGATTTGCCCGAACCTGAAACACCTGAGATCACGGTGAGCTTCCCATGAGGGAGATCACAGTCGATGTTTTTCAGATTGTGGGTTTTGGCGCCGCGAATGACAATCTGATCGGCCAATTCCTGAACCTTGCTCGTGTGTCTCTCTATTATATTGCTCGCACCTTCTGAACACCGGAGAATCCCAGGTCCCAGAATCGGGAGCCGAACTAACCATTGATTTCGCCGTGGATCGGGTCGCCGGGAGATTGAATCTCCGTTTCGAATCCTGCCCGGATGAGCTCCAGGACCTTGACCGGATCGCGTTTCTCGGCCCGTTCAAAAGCGTTGGCGATGTGCCGCGCCAGGTCGGCCAGCATCACCCCCCAGTCGGTGGGATCCTCCCAGACGCCAACCCGCAGAGTGATGTGTTGGTCCTGGTGAGCCACCCAGACGCGCAGGAGCTCAAAGGATTTTGGGTCGGTTCTGGCAGATTCGGGTACCCGGAGCTGATCGGCTTGCGCCATGCGTTCTCCTGTTCTTTTAAGACCAAGGGGGAGATTCTGGGTCGCTCCTCGCCCGTCAAAGCTGATAGGGGACGCGGATACCGGCATCGCCGGCGGGAAAATCTCTGGTGTTGCGAGTAATCAGAAGCCGGTCTCCGGTCTGCGCCGTCGCGAGGATGATTGCATCCGGGAGCTTGATCCTCCGTTGTTTTTGCAAAGCTACAGCGCGCTCGGCGACTGCCGCTGTGACAGGCAGACTCAAGAATGTAGTAAGGAACGCACGAGTTTTGATTTCATGCTCAGGCATGGCTCCAGCCATCACTTCCATCCAAGTAATAACACTTATGGACCTATCGCGATAACGTTCCATCTCTTCGCGTGCAGTTTCAACGCCACTCAGATAATCAATAAGGATGTTGGTGTCGAAGAGAGCATTCGTGCCTACCATTCGCTGCGAATCCTCTGCTGATAAACCAAACCGTCCTCGGCACGATTGGCCCAAAGGCCAAAGCCCTCCACTCTTTCGGCCATTTTGTGGGGCTCCAAATAGATTGAGATTGCCTGCCGCACGAGCTCAGCGCGAGACATATCTCTTATCTCGCTGAGCTTATTCAGAAGGGCCAGATCCTCTTCTGGGATGTCAACGAGCGTACGCATAGAGCGATCCTCTCTAATTGATATACATCAATGATATCACCCCTATGCTAACGCTTTGATCCAGCCTGGATTGCGACCGGCAGCGATTTATGCGCGGGGGCACCAGCGTGCCGCTGGGCCCAAACCAGCAGCAGAATGCCTGCGGCAATCGATCCCAGGGCGGCCACCTGAGCGTTGCTCATGCCCCAGTAGATCCGTGGATTGATGCGGATGAATTCGACCAGAAAGCGGGCGAGGCCGCTGAGAAGAAGATATTCGCCAGTGATTTCGCCGGTGGCAAGCGGCGCCTGAGAGGGGCGCGGACGGCCCCGCCGCCACAGTACCCAGGCAATCAGGAGCGCCGCCAGCAGTTCATAAATCGGTGTAGGATGCACCCGCTGCGTAGTAGGGACGAGTCCGTGGGGAAAGCTCATGGCCCAAGGCAGATGGGAGGGGGTTCCGTAGTCGCCGTCCCCGGAGACCAGGCAGCCGATGCGGCCGACTCCATATCCCACCGCAGCCGCAGGAGAGGCCAAGTCAAGCATGGCCAACCCGCCCGTCTTTGCCTGCCTTCCTTGCCAGAGGAGAACCAGAATACCTGCTAGCAGGCCGCCAAACCAGGCAAATCCCGCACGATCGAAAAGCGCGCTGGCCGGATTGCGCATGAGGAATCCGGGGTCTTCGAAGACGTGCCAAAGCTTGGATCCGGCAACCCCGAAGACTGTCACGTAGGCGACCACACTGACGGCATCGGCGGGAACGCCGTGACGCTGAAAGTTTTTATGCAGAACCCAACAGGCGCAAACCGCGGCCAGCCAGAGACAGAGGCCGAAGGTTCCAATCGAAAAGTGGCCGACGTGAATGAATGGATACATAAGCGTCTGTACCTAGAGTATAGAGCGGATTCTCCACTCCGCTCCGCTCCGTCGAAAATCATCCTGGGAGGCCTGTTCTGCCAACGGTTGTGGTCTCCCACCCTTGCTACCCGCCCCAGCAAGCTTCGCTTGCCGGGGACCCCGGTTACGCAAGGATGGGCACCCCAAACCTGTTTCAAATATGGATCCAAGACCACCACCAATCGAGAGTGCCCCATCCTTCGCACGGCGCTGTTTCGTGCGAAGGGTGGGAGATCACAAATGCATGCGCCCCTGATTTTCATCCCCTTGGGTGGGCCGCAGGCCCATGTACACTTCGGTCGAGATGACAAATTAATCCTTTCTTTCTTCCTAGAAAAGCACAATGCGAATACAGAAGGGCCGGGATATCCTGGATGCAGATGGTCACGCCCTCCGTACAATCCGCCCTGGAAGTCTTGCTCGACCGGAGGCAGATTGCCGACCGGGTAGCGCAACTCGGCGCAGAGATCAGCCGTGACTTTGCCGGTGAGAGCGTGCTGCTCATCGGCGTGCTGAAGGGAGCGGCGATTTTCCTCGCCGACCTGGCCCGCAACATTTCCCTGGATGCGACGTTTGACTTCATTGCCGTCTCCAGCTACGGCCCGGGACGGAAGACCTCGGGAGCGGTCAAGCTAATCAAGGATGCCGATACACCTATTGAGGGCAAGAATGTCATCCTAGTTGAGGATATTTTAGATACAGGACTCACACTTCTTTTTCTGCGCAAGCTGCTTGAACAGCACAGTCCCAAAAGCCTCAAGATTGCGGCCTGCCTGGACAAGCCGGAACGGAGACTGGAACAGATTGAGGGCGATTACGTTGGATTCCGCATTCCCAATCATTTTGTCGTGGGCTACGGAATGGATTACTGCGAGCAGTACCGCAATCTGCCGGATATATGCATTCTCCCTCCCGATGCATATTGATGAACTGATGGAGAAGAAGCAAAGCCTTAAGAAGTTGTGCAGTCCTTCGAGGGAGCAATACCCATGGCAGTGAGAGTCATCCAACCAGAGGTCGATTGGAATGCTGGATTCTTCGATTCCGCGGAGTTTACGCGCATGGCCTTCGCCAGTTCGCGCGCCCTGGCGTTGGTCTTCGATCATTCACTTTTGAAGCCGGAGGCCACCCGCGCCCAGATAATTACTCTGTGTGAGGAAGCGGCGACCTTCCGCTTTGCCTGTGCTATGGTCAATCCTTGCTGGGCATCTCTGGCGTATTCCGTCTTGGCCGGCAGCGGCGTCCCTGTAGGGGTGGCGTTGGGCTTTCCTTTTGGAGCCGGCCTGCCCGCCGGCAAACGCGAGGAGGCCCTGAGCCTGGTAAAGCTTGGCGCGCGCGAATTGGACATGACGCTGAACATAGGCATGCTGAAGTCGGGTGAGAATGCTGTGGTGGAACGGGAGATCCGCGCGGTGGTCGAAATAGCCCACGAAGCGGGTGCCGCGGTCAAAGTCATCCTGGAAACCTGTTTGTTGAATGTGGAGGAAAAATTACGCGGGGCCGAACTGGCTATCGCTGCAGGTACCGACTTCCTCAAAACAAGTACCGGCTTCTCCACGGGGGGGGCAACGGCCGCCGATGTAGCTCTGCTGCGCGGCGTCGCCGGAACCCGCTGTGGAGTCAAGGCCGCGGGTGGCATTCGCACTCTGGCGGATGCGCGGGCCATGCTCGACGCCGGTGCTAACCGCTTGGGCTCGAGCGCCAGCGTCGCTATCCTCCGTGAGCTGGACACATAATCGGGAGCACCGCATAAACGGGTGCCCCAGGTCCCGATTCGGGATCTGGGATTTTCCGATCCCCAACCATCGCATACAACACCACGCGGACACAGGCTTGGCCTGAGTTCCGGAACGGGAGCGGCAGGTTCGTTCTTCCGGAGTATTTTTGTGTACGGCCAGGTCCGTTATGATGACACATCGCTCTATATGACCTCTCCACGCAAGCCGGAAGAATCCGCGAAGGCCGCGAAGCAACATGCGCCTCCCACGGGCGCAAAGCCGGCGGATTCCGTCGCCGCCCACTCCTTTGAGGGCGATTACCGGCCAAGCTCCGACGTAACCGCGCCTGCCGCGCGGGTGCGGGTCGATCCGCTGCAATCCGAATTCCTCATGCGGCTGGCCAACGCCCTGAATACTACTCTCGACCTGCAAACGCTCATGCACCGCACGGCGGAGTTGGTGCGCGCCGTCATCGACTTCAAGATATTCGCCATACTGCTCTTGAACGAGCGCACCAACGATCTGCGCATGCGTTTTCAAATTGGACACAGCACGGAGACCGAGCGCATGAGGATCCGCATAGGCGAGGGCGTAGTCGGACAAGCCGCGCAGGCGCGGGAATCCATCCTTCTGGATGACGTGCGCACATCGGACTACTACATCAGCGCCAACCCCGATGTCCGGTCGGAGCTGGCGGTGCCGCTCATTGCCAAGAACCGGGTTATCGGCGTGCTGGATATTCAAGCCGAGCAAGTCGGCTATTTCCATCAGGAGCACCGCCATCTGCTGGAGCTAACCGCCTCGCGTGTGGCCCAAGCCATAGAAAATGCGCGCTTGTACACGCGGGTGGCGCGGCAGGCGCAGACACTCACGGTGCTCAACGAGGTGGCGCGCGAAGTGTCATCCATCTTGGATCTCGATCCGCTGCTGGAGCGGATCGCGCAGTTGTTGCGGCGGCTTATCGATTACCAGATGTTCAGCATTCTGCTGGTCAATGAGAGGGAGCAGGTTCTGGAGACGCAGTATGCCATTCGCTTCGGCCATACCGTTATGCCGGCGGAAAAAATTCCACTGGGCCAGGGCTTGGTGGGAGCAGCCGTGAGGGAGCGCAGGCTGATCCACGCCGGGGACGTGCGCAAGGACCCGCGTTATCTCCAAGTCAATCCGGAGACCCGCTCGGAGATGGCGGTGCCGTTAATTTACAAGAACGCGGTTATCGGTGTGCTCGACCTGGAGCACACCCGGGTCAACTACTTCAATGAAGACCACGAGCGCACGCTGGTTACGCTTGCTTCGCAGATTGGCATTGCCATTGAGAATGCGCGGCTCTACCAGAGGGTCGCCATGCAGGAACAGCGGTTGGAGCAGGATCTCTCCATGGCGCGCGAGGTGCAACTGCGGCTGTTGCCGCCGAAGACGCCGCGTCACCAACAGGCTGGATTCGCCACTAAATTTCTGCCCGCGCGAACCATCGGCGGCGACCTGTACGACTTTCTAAGGTACGACAAGCAGAATACGGGCATCGCAGTTGGCGACGTGAGCGGCAAAGCGGCGCCGGCGGCGCTCTATGCCGCATTGACCAGCGGCATCATGCGCGCCGCCGCCAGCCAGCATCCCTCCCCAGCGGCGATGCTGAAAGTGTTGAATGACTCTCTGCACGAGCGCAGAGTCGATTCACAATACGTAACCATGGTCTATGCGGTCTGGAACGACGCCGGCCGGACCTTGCAGATCGCCAACGCCGGCGCCGTGCAGCCACTCATCTGCCGCGCCGGGGACGTCGAGTCTATCCACGCCGAAGGATTTCCCCTCGGACTCTTCAAGGACGCGACCTATGAAGAGTTCACGCTCTCCATGCAGCCGGGGGACGCGATCATCTTCTTCAGCGACGGCATTACGGATGCGCTGAACGAAAAGGAAGAACTCTTTGGCGAAGATCGCTTGATGGCCGGGGTTCGCAAACATCTCCAACAGACAGCGCAGGAAATCGCGGAAGTGATTTTTGCAGAGGTCTCGCGCTTTCAAAATGGCACGGATCGCTTCGATGACGAGACGGTTGTAGTGCTGAAGGTGCTGTAGGACTTTGGTTTTGTATCAGGGCACGGCTTCAGTTGTGCCTCAGGGAATAAGGTTCGCGAAGGATGGAGAATAGAAACCGCAGATCTCTCCAGTTCGCTTCCCACTCCAGCAAGCTTCGCTTGCCGGGGACCCCGGTTTCGCTCCGGTCGAGACGACAAATTGGGTGCGAATGCATCTAACTTCCCTCTTTGCCTTTCTTTCTGTCATTCCCGAAGGGAATCTGTTTTTCCTATCCATTCCTTTTCAGACGAAGCGCGATGACGAGATTGTCTATCGAGACTGCAAATCCCACGTCCGGGAATCCGGACGTGGGGCACCCAAGATTGGTTGAAGAGAAGGTGCTATGCTTCGCAGCCGCGGTAGGATAAGGAAAGAAAGTTAGACTTCCTTGCCACGGAGCGCAAGCATTGACTCAGACCCTGAACGCAGTTACGGAACGAACGATACGGCCGGCGTGCAACCTGACCGGCAGTCTGCGGATACCCGGCGATAAGAGCATCTCTCATCGTTACGCCATGCTCGGCGCTTTGGCCGAAGGGGTGAGCCGTCTGCATAATTTCTCCACCGGAGCCGATTGCGCCAACAGCCTGGAGTGTGCCCGCCAACTGGGCGCCCAAGTGACCCGCTCGGAAAATACGGTAGAGATTGAAGGCTGCGCGGGCCGGCTGAAGGCGCCTCAATCAGCGCTGGATTGCGGCAACTCCGGCTCGACCATGCGCATGCTGGCGGGTCTATTGGCAGGGCAGCAAGGCGAGTTCACTCTCTTCGGAGACGCCTCTCTGAACCGCCGGCCCATGGAACGGGTGCGCAAACCTCTGGTTCAAATGGGCGCCGCCATCGATCTCACCGCCGGTCACGCCCCGATGGTCATTCGCGGAGCGCGGCTGCAGGGTATCGCCTATGAAACGCCGGTTCCCAGTGCCCAGGTGAAGACTGCCATTCTCTTTGCCGGATTGCAGGCGGAAGGAACGACGACTGTGCGCGAAGCGGTGCGCACCCGCGACCATGGCGAACTGGCTCTGCGCGCTTTCGGCGCCCAGCTTCGGCGGACCCTGGAATCGGTAGAAATCACCGGCGGCCAATCGCTGCACGCCATCGAAGCGACGGTCCCCGGAGACCTTTCCTCGGCGGCCTTCTTCCTATGCGCGGCGGCATTGTTCAAAGGCTCAAACCTGGTCCTGGACCAACTGGGCATGAATCCGACACGAGCATCTCTGCTGGACGTTTTAACCGCTCTGGGCGCGCGAATCAATGTGCTTAACCTGGAAGAGCAAAACGGCGAGTTGACCGGCACGCTGCAGTTGACCGCGCCCGCGGACGGCTTGGGATCAACCGAGATCAGTGGAGCGCTGGCCGCGCAGTTGATCGATGAGCTGCCGGTGCTTGCCGCCATTGCGCCTTACACTCGTGGCGGAATTCGCATTCGCGATGCCAAGGAGCTGCGCGTGAAAGAGAGCGACCGAATTGCGCTGGTATCGAGCAATTTGCGCGCCATGGGAGCCGAGGTGGAGGAGTTCGAGGACGGACTTAGCGTCCCCGGAGGACAAAAGCTGCACGGCGCGGTAATCGATTCAGGCTCCGACCATCGCATTGCCATGGCCTTCTCTGTAGCCGCGCTCAGGGCGGAAGGGGAGACGCTGATCCGCGGAGCAGACGCGGCAGCGGTTTCCTTTCCCGAATTCTTCGATCTGCTGGAGCGCGTGTCCGAGCGCTAAAGCATTATCGGAAATGATGTCTACCGAAGCCGCGACTGCTAAGTGGATTTTTCCTAAAAAAATCCACTTCCATAGATCTCAAGAGTTCACAGTATTCCGAAAATGCCGTAGTGGACAGTCACGGTTACATGTAGCAACGCGAAGATGGGAGACCCACGTCCGGATTACCGGATGTGGGTCTCCCGTGACGCCATTTACTGCCGCGGCTGTGGTGGGGGCGGTGGCGGTTGCGCCGGTATGCCTTGCTGCTCCTGCGGCGTCAATTGCGGTTGCGCGGGCAAGCCGGGTTGGACGGCCGGCGGATGCTCGGTTTGCTGCAGGCGCTCTTGTTGCTCGGGCACGTTCACATCTGAACCCGGTTTCACGTGCTCGATGCCGGGAATCGTAGGCTGCGCAGTTACATTGCCGCTTACCGCATCGGAAAGCTGAATGTTATAGCGAGCGAGCGTATCCGCCAGGAGCTGTTCGAGTGAAGCCCTGTCCTTGGCGTAGGTAGCCTCGGTGGAAATAACATTATTTACGGCGGCGGCGAGATTCTTCTCCTGCAACAGCACATTGGCTGTCGTCGAAGCTCCCAGACGCAGCTTCTTGACTTCAGCCTGGTAAGACTGCGAGTTATACTCCCGGGCAGTTTGCGCCGCTTGCAGCGCGGCCCGGTCGTTAGTCAGCGCATATTGACCGTTAATGACCTGAATCCGTACTTGAACGTAAAGCTGCTGCAGACGCATCTCCGCCTGGCGGTATTCGAGCAGCGCACGGGCCTGCAGCGCCTGCGCCGTGCGGTTGCGAATGGGAATGTTGATGTTGACTCCGACGCCTTTGTCCGGACCGCTGTTGTTGAATACATTCTGGAAAACCGTGCCGTAGCCGACCGCAGGCGTGTTGCACGCCTGTCCGAGAAACTCCCTGTTGCAGTAGGGGCTGGGCGCCCCGCCCAAGCCGGCTCCTCCATAGAACCCGTAGACATCCACGGTAGGCAAAAGTCCGTTCTTGACCGCCTTGAGCGTGATCTCATCGTTCCTGAGATTGAGAATGTTTTGCTCGATCTCAGGACGATTGGCGTAGGCCTCTTGTACAAGCTGCTCCACCGGAGTGCGTTCTTCCGGCGTCTCAACCAGAGATACCCGGTCGGTGGGGATCACCGGAGCCGCTGAGAGAGCGCGGATCGTCCAAATTCCGGCTGATGGCCTGCTTCATGATCAGTTGCTGATATTCAAGAGCGGTCTGCGAGGTGATCAGCGCCTGGGTATCGCTGGCCACGCCATTCTCGGAATTCAGTACGTCCAGCGGTGCCAGGGTCCCGATCTGGAGCTGCTTGCGATTGTCGGACGCAAGTTGAGTGGACTGTTGCAAAGCCCGTTGCTTAGCCTGAACGTCTTCATAATCGCTGACCAGCTGCCAATAGATATTCTCAATCTGGTTGATGGTGTACAGGATCTGTTGGCGGAAGGCGGAGTCTGTGATGCGCCGGTTGTTCTTGGCCTGGATGATAAAGCGGCCGTTGAGACCGGGTCCAAACCCGTACAGCAGGTGCTGGGTGACAGTTGCCCTGAAGTTGGACTGCAGCTCCGGGCTGAACACATTGAATCCGTTGTTGGATGTGACCCGGTTGTTGTTGAATCCTACCTGCAAAGCAGTGCCGCTGATGAATCCCTGATTGTAAGTAAAGTTGTACTGGTTGGTGTTCTGGGTCAAAGTCGCCGCGCCGCCATTGAGAAAAGGACTAGCCGACGGCAAGGTTGTATGCTCTACCGAAATCGTTCCCGCCAGCGTGGGATCCAATGGTTCCGGCGTTGGGCCCGACCCGGTAGTAGTCAACACGATGCCCCCGGCGCCGGCCCCGGCGCCGCCGACCGCGGTAGAGGTGCCGCCAGGGCCGCCCCCCGAGGTGAGAGAGTTTGCAGTCGTGCTGGGACCACTGAGAGTGCCCTCGACCAACCCGCTGGAGACGCCAAGCAGATTCGAGCCGGCATGCGCCCGCAAAAGGTCGGTATTGGCGATGTCGAGGTTGTAGCGCTGAATAGCGATATCGTAGTTGTTTTCCAAGGCCAGCACGATCGCGTCGCTCAGGCTTAGATATATCTTCCCGCCCCGCAGTAGATCCGACAGGCGGCCTGAGTTGAGAGTGACCGGCGGAGGCGCGTTGATGGGTTTATACGGCTTGAAGACATTCGGGAATGGACTATTGGGTTTGCTGTAGTCCCGCTGCCCTGGCCGCAGGATGAATGGCGGGGTGTAATTCGGCTGCGGCTCAGCGGGAAGATTGGGCGCGGGAGGCGCTGTCTGCGGCGCCGGCTGCTGCGCAAAAACCGGCTGCACCAGGGACGAGCTCAACATGCAAGCTACGGCCGCGGTCGCGCGCAGCTGGGAAAAAAGCCGATTTCCACTCCCTGCATGCCTGTTTCTCCGATGTTTTTGAAGCCGTTCGTTGTAGAGGTAGAACTCCGAATTCTTCATTTTTGCGTCAAAATCCTCGGGATGAAAGCAAAAGGCCATCGCCCTTCTCCATTTAGTAACTTTGGTAGCTCATATTGGAATCCGTTTCCGCGCTTTTTCGGCGAGAGCGGGGATCTGCCGCTCGATATGCCTGGCGCGGAGCCAATTTTAGGTGCTCGCATGGCAGATGCGGCAAATCCCTCATATGACTCTAGTTTTCTCGCCCCAGGCGTCGGGCTGATAGACGGCGGGGAGGTAAGAAGTTCTCTACGCGTGATTTCCAGATCGTCGGTTGAGTATATCGCAGCGTCCGCTTGCGATATCCTCTCCCCTTCCCTCCTCATTTGAGGGAACCTCTTCATCGCACCGTGTGCGGGAACCGGATCGGAGTGAAGGATGCGAGAGAACGATCAGAACCGCATGTGGAAACTGGTGCTTGCCTATGACGGTACGGAATTCCGCGGCTGGCAGTTCCAGCCCGGGCTAAAGACCATACAGGGCGAGCTGCGTGCGGCGATTGAACGCGTCACCGGCGAGGATGTGCTGCCGCAGGGCTCGGGGCGAACCGACGCTGGTGTCCACGCTCTAGGGCAGGTAGCGTCCTTCGCTCTATCGGCGCGAGTCCCGGAGCCGAATCTGCTCCGTGCCCTCAACCGGACACTCCCCGCCGCCATTCGCGTGCTCAGCGCTCAATTGGCTCCGGACGATTTTCATGCCCGGCACTCCGCCCGGGCGAAAACCTATGAATATCGCATTTTTTGTGGAGAGATTTGCCCTCCATGGCTGGCCCGCTATGCCTACGCGCTCAATCAGCCGCTCGATCTCGAAGCCATGCAGCGCGCCGCCATGGGGGTTCTCGGCGAGCATGACTTCACCTCTTTCGCCGCCAGTGATCCGGAAAAGGCGCGGCGCGCAGTTGAGCCCATTGCATCCCAAGAGCGGGACAACAATCTGCGAACCATCCATCTCTCCGAGTGGATCGCCGCGGCGCGCACAGCCGCCTCAGATCACGAGCCGCTGCTCATCTATCGCGTGCGGGGAAATGGCTTTCTTCATCACATGGTGCGCAATCTAGTGGGGACATTCCTTCAAATAGGCCGGGGAAACATGACGGACGCTGAAATTCCCGTAATCCTGAGTGCGCGTGCGCGTGCATTAGCCGGTCCGACCGCCCCAGCTCGCGGTCTTTTCCTGGTCAGCGTGGACTATTGAGAAGTTCTCGTCTTTGCCTTTCTTTCTGTCATTCCCGAAGGAATCTGCTTCTACTCTTCTTGTTCGAAAAGCAGACTCCCTTCGGGAATGACAGAAAGAAAGGCAAAGACGGTGCGGCACCCGCAGCTAGATATACTCGCTCTGGCCGCAGCCCCTGCTACTCTGGGTCTGGCATGAGGGGCGTATCTGCACAATCCGCATTCTCCCGCGTCAATCGGCTTGCGTCCCTGGCCCCGGTCCACGCCGCCTTCCGCTGGTTCCATCTGCAGGAGCGCAAGATCATGCACTGGCAGCGGGACTTGGTTGCCATCGCCGCGCCCCCATTTGGCGAGTCCAGACGCGCCCAGTGGCTGCAAGAGCGTTTTCTGGAACTCAAGCTGGAGCAGGTGGAAATTGATAGTGAAGGCAACGTGCTTGGATGGCTGCGGGGAGACTCACCCGGCCCGCGGCCTTGCGTCATGCTCTCCGCCCATATCGATACGGTTTTTGCCAAAGACATTCCGATCGCGCCGGTGCTGGACAACAATCGCCTGAGTGCTCCCGGAGCGTGCGACAACGGTGCCGGAGTCGCCGGGATGCTTGCCCTGGCCGCGGCTATGGAGAGCTGCGGGATTCGGTCTGGCGGCGACATTCTCTTCGCCGGCAACGTCGGCGAGGAAGGCGAAGGCGACCTGCGCGGTATGCGGCATTTGTACGCAAAGTCGCCCTGGCGGGAACAAATCGCGGCCAGTGTCGTGCTCGATGGCGCGGGCAGCGATGTCGCCGTCACCCAGGCCCTAGGCAGCCGGCGCTATCTGGCAACCATCCATGGCCCGGGCGGTCATTCCTGGACCGATGCCGGCACACCCAATCCTGTTGTAGCGATAAGCCAGGCCATCACCGCCTTGAGCGAAGTCAAGCTGCCCGCTTCGCCTCGCACTACCCTCAATGTCGGGGCAATCGAAGGCGGCGGCTCGGTGAACTCGATTCCCGAACGGGCAATGGCGCGCTTCGATTTTCGCAGCCTGGAGGCCGGGCAACTGGTCCGGCTGGAAGTAGCTCTGCACCGGGCTGTCGAGGATACTGTCCTCGCGGCCAACCAGGCGGCGGAGAACCAGCCAAACGGCAGCCGTCCACGCGGGCGCCTGCACTTTGAGATCAAGCGGATAGGCGACCGGCCCGCCGGCTGTCTGGCCGAAAATGCCCCCTTGCTTGAGCTTTTGCGCGCCGTCGACCGGCACTTCGGGATTCGCACCCAAGAACGAGTAGCCTCGACCGACGCCAACATTCCGCTTTCTGTCGGAGTTCCCGCTATCAGCGTTGGCGCCGGCGGGGAGGGTGGTGGCGTGCACACCCGCGCAGAGTGGTACGACGCCACCGGCCGCGAACTGGCGCTCAAACGAATCCTCCTGCTGCTGCTCGGCATTATTTGACTATCGGCTGTTCCGGTCTCGCCGATGCTCACGTTTCCCAAAGTAGCGCGCCCGAACTCAACCAACTGGCTCAACCAACGTGGAGCCCCGGCGGAGCAATCGTATAAAAGTGGTTTTGTCGGCGGCAAGGCCCTCCCGGAAACAAAACGCTCTATACTGAGACTTGGCTCTCCATACCCGTGTCCAACACTATGGGAGTCTCTGAATGACGAGGTTAGATTCGAAATGAAATCACTGCTCGAACGGCTACGCATGCGCCGTCTCGCTTCTACTTTCACCATCCTCGGCGCGCTCTCCGCCGGAATTCTTATCGGTTCGGTTGCAGTACATGGCGTTCACGGGGATGAAGCAGCCGTGGATAGCTCGGATGCCACCCCGCTGAAGATTCCCAATCCCGTGAATCTGTCCACCAGCTTTACCCAGATTGCGAAAGATGTAGGGCCGGCGGTGGTGAATATCAATACCGAGACACTGCCCCAGCAGGAGCCGCGGACACGCAGGCGCTTTCACGAAGGCCAACCTCCTATGGGCCCGGATGGCGGCGGCGATGACAACCAGAACGGAGACCAGGGTCAAGGCCAGGGACAAGGTCAAGGTCAGGGGCAAGGTCCGGACCAGAATTTCCAGGACTTTTTCAACCGGTTTTTCGGACAGGGTCCGGGCGGCGAGGGGGAAGGGGAGCAGGGTGACCAGGTACGCGAGTCCCTCGGCTCCGGATTTATTGTCGATCCCCGCGGATACATCCTCACCAACAACCACGTGGTGGAAAAGGCAGACCGGATTTTTGTAAGGCTTTCGACAGATACTGAAGGCGCTGAAGGGCGCCCCGCGAAGGTTGTGGGAGTGGATAAGGACACCGACCTGGCGGTTATCAAGATCACCACGAACGAGCCTTTGCCCACGGTCAAGCTGGGCAATTCCGACGGAGAACAGGTGGGTGACTGGGTGGTTGCAATCGGCAGCCCATTCAACCTGTCGCATACCGTAACCGCGGGTATCGTCTCAGCTAAGAACCGCACCATCGAACCGGGTCCCGCCGGTCAGTTTCAGCATTTTATTCAGACCGACGCGGCCATCAACCCCGGTAACTCGGGCGGTCCGCTGGTCAACATGGCCGGACAGGTAATTGGCGTCAATACCGCGATCTACACGCAATCCAACGGCTATCAGGGAATCGGCTTCGCCATGCCGTCCAATACCGTCATCCAGGTTTACAACGACCTGATCGGGACAGAACACAAGGTCATTCGAGGTTCGATCGGCGTCCAGTTCCAGGAAAATCTTTCCCCGGCTGTGGGACGGGTCTATGGCTTTAAGAACGGCGTGCTGGTCAATGCCGTCACGCCGAATGGGCCGGCGGATAAAGCTGGAATGAAGGCCGGGGATATCATCGTCACCGTCGAGGGCAAGCCGATTAAGGACGGGGACGCCTTGGTCACCGAGATAGCTTCCTCCAGACCAGGGTCTACTGTCCGCCTCGGCTATCTACGCAATGGCCATCAGGCGGCAGCCACCTTAACCATCGCGGATCGGGCGAAGCTCTATGGGGCCCAAGCGGCCAGCAACAATGGTCAGAATGGACCTGAAAACGCGCCCAGCGCGGCCCAAGGCAAGCTTGGCATCACCGTACAGGCAGTGCCTCAGGCCTTGGCCAGCAAGGGGATCAATGGAGTATTGGTCACCCAGGTGAAACCAGGTACGCTGGCCGACGAAATCGGCTTTGCGCCAGGCGTCGTGATCACCGAACTGAACAAGCAGCCGGTAACTGGAGTGGATCAGTTCAATTCTCTGGTTTCGGCGTTGAAGTCCGGGCAGGATGTCGCCTTCCGCATAGTCGATTCGAGGAACCCCACGGCGGGCGGCACTTACCTCGGAGGCACGATGCCCTAAAGCTTGGGCAAGCTGCTTGCTTTGTTGGAGTTAGCGATAATTGAACGAGACCCGGCCGCGCTTCCGTTGGCGGCCGGATCTCATTTCCGGCCCAAGCGATGGGTATGTATTTGAAAGCCAGTAACAGTTACCGGGAGCCAAAAGAATGCCGCTTGAGCTAACTTCGAGTTGCAATCGGGACGACCAATGATTAACGTTACAAAACAGTCTTAATTCCCCCCAGAGAGGTAGTTGAATGCCCTTTGTACGAGCAGGCCAGGCTATATTGTTGCTAGCCGCGTTGGCCGTAACCCCTGCTTTTGCCAGCCAGATCCATCGGGCTGCGACCTCCGGCCATCACCATCTCAGAGTCAAAAAAATACATGGGCAGCGGACAATCGACTCCGAGAGAGCGACCCAAATCCAGACAGCCCTGATCAGCAAGAAGTATCTGAGCGGCGCCCCTAGTGGACAATGGGACTCACAAACACAGGCAGCGATGCAGAAATATCAATCGGACCACGGCTGGCAAACCAAGCTTATGCCAGATAGCCGGGCCTTGATCAGTCTGGGCTTGGGACCGGAACACCCGGCAGATGCCGCGGCCCCGCGCCAGGCGGCCAGCGCTGCCGATGCGGCGCAATCGGCGCCTTCTGAGCCTGCGGCGAATACCCTGGCCTCGGTCCACTCAATCTCCCAGTAAAAGCGATTGCCAAAACGATGCAAAGTTTCGCTCACTTGTCCGCGGCGCTCAAAGCGGGACGGACGAGTCTAGATTGCCGATCGAAACCCTTGGCGCAGAAGCAGAGATTCTCCGCCCCAGCCGTATGCACGGGCGTTCGACGTAATAGTATGAAGCGGCGACAATCGGAATCAGGAGCAAAGGAAAGCGCAGCGTCGCTCCTCCCCAGGAGTTGGCATAGAACTGTTGCGGAGCCGTGAAAAGCTGCTGCCACAAATAGGCGCTGTAAGAGACCAGACCAACCCACTGCATAAGACGGCTATTCAAGACGGACGCAGCCCATCCTTTTCGGGCAATCGTGTACATCAACATCGTCGCTATGCAAAAAGGAACAAGAAGAGCGTAAATCGCGGTCCCAAGAGGAACGGTTGGAAAGGGCGGATAGAAAACAAAGATGCCCGCCAGAAGAGCGACCGCCGGATGGAGTGAGGCTGCAAGTTTCCTGGCGTCAAGCTCAAAAAGGGCAAGTAAAACGCCGACGTTAATACAACTGAATCCGAGAATCGCGCTGCCAAAAAAAAAGCCCGTAAGGCTTGTGTACTGAGCCAGAAAACTCCACAGCAGGAAAATAACCAGCGTGAACTCCATCCAACGCGCTCTATGGTGTGGCTTCGTGAGCAGCAAAAACAGAGGAAAGCATAAATAAAACTGTTCTTCGACGGCCAAACTCCAGGTGTGGCCCGTGAACCAATCAGGCCAAACTATCCTTGTGTCCCGTAGAAAGAGTGCGGCCTGAAGCACATGCGATAAGCCGGATGGGATGACGCGCAGCAGGCTCAAAACGGAGACAACGAATAGCAGGAGATAAAAGACGGGAACGATGCGAAAGAAACGGCGTGCATAAAAACTGCGAAGCGAAATTGAGCCGTTTCGCCTCTCTTCCGACAGCAGGAGCCGGGTTATGACAAAACCGCTGATTACGAAGAAGACGCAAACTCCGCCTTCACCTGCATGCCATGCGAAGTGCATCAGAACTTTTGGGGAATGTTCGGTCGCCGTGCTGAAACGGTAGACCCAGCAATGACCGAAAATCACAGCGAGAATGCTGACGCCTCGCCAGCCATCGAGTTCCCGAATGCGTCCTGTTTTGATTTCGGCCAAGTGGCAGCTCAATCGCGCGCTGACTTGCTGCGTCCAGAGAATTATCCTAGCTCAACGAGAACGGCTCGCCGAAGGGTAATGCTTCTTTCGGAGTGTCAAAGACCGAGGTTAGCTTCGCGAACCTCAGGCATCCACAGTTGCACCTTGTCCGCCTTTGCCTTTCTTTCTGTCATTCCCGAAGGGAATCGGCTTTTCGTATTCGCAGCTCTGAAAGCCGGAGTATTAATAGGCGCCTTGCGGCCGGTCGCGCACCAGGGAGAGGAATTCAGCGCGCGTATTCTGATTCTGGAAGACACCCAGCATGGCCGAAGTGACCGTGGAGGAGTTTTGCTTTTCCACGCCGCGCATCATCATGCACAGATGCCGCGCCTCGATCACCACTCCCACCCCTTGAGGCTCAACCGCAGCTTCGATGGCTTCGGCGATCTGCCGCGTCAGCCGCTCCTGCACCTGCAGCCGCCGGGCGAAGACATCCACCAGCCGGGGAATCTTGCTTAGGCCGATCACTTTTCCCTTCGGAATATAGGCCACGTGGACCTTGCCAAAGAACGGCAGCAGGTGATGCTCGCAGAGGGAAAACATCTCGATCTCTTTGACAATCACCATCTCGTCATAGGCCACATCGAAGAGCGCGCCGCGGAGAATTTTGCCCGGGTCTTCGTTGTGCCCTTTGGTGAGAAAAGCCATCGCTTTCTCCACCCGTTCGGGAGTCCTCGCCAAGCCTTCGCGGGTGATGTCTTCCCCTAGCCGCGAGATTAATTCGGCCAAGAGCTCCTGGGTGCTGAAGCCCTCCAAGCCGTGGAGGGATGTCTCGTTCACAATTGCCGGATAAGCCATGCTATTGCTGCCCCGCATATTCAAAAAAGTTGTTCGCCGTCTCCTCGATTCTCACCTTCTCCAGATGAGCCTCGGCAAAATGCTCCGCCAGAAGGCCATAAACCGTTCTGCATAGATTCTCCGTGGTCGGGACCTGAGCCGAGAAACAATCGGAGAGATTGAGATTGACGTGGTCGAATCGATCGATCACTTGCCTTTGCACACAGCCATCGAGATCGGCCAGGTTGCAAACCATTCCGGTCAATTCGTCGACCTGCCCGCTGACCGTCACCTCGATCGAATAATTGTGACCGTGGCCATGGGGATTGTTGCATTTGCCGTATACCGACCTGTTTTCCTGCTCGCTCAAGGCATCCGAGTGGAGGCGGTGCGAGGCGCTGATGCGGTAGCGGCGAGAGAGGTGGGCCTTCATGCTTCTCCGTAATAATCGGCGAACAGGTCGGGCATTTCATAAACGCGAACCCGCTGCAGCCTCGCTCCTTGCGCCCGGATCCCGTCTTCCAGCCTCTTCCAGGCCGCGATGGCGATGTTTTCCGTAGTCGGAAGCACGCTCTTGAACTCTGGAATCTCCAGGTTCAGATGGCGGTGATCATACACGTCCACCACCTCGCGGTGAATCACATCTTTGAGCTGTCTGAGATCAATAACAAAGCCGGTAACCGGGTCTACCCGCCCTTCTACCGTCACCTCCAGGGTGTAGTTGTGGCCGTGCCCATTGCGATTCGCGCACTTGCCAAAAAGGCTGGTATTCTCCTCCAACGACAAGCGATCGATCCAGTAGTAGTGGGATGCGGAGAACTCGGCCCTTCTAGTAAGAAGAATCATCACTTATATTGTGCAATATTCGAGATGTCCGGCGGCTGGCAACTGCTTCACTTTTTCGAGATTGGATATTCACGGCCCTTCCAAATCACCCGTTTGCCTACATGGTGGTGGAACCAGCTTCGCAGGAGCAGCCAGCAAAACAGCGGCAGGCCAAGGATCGAGAGCACACGGTCGGTTGCCGGGAAATTCGATTGGCGGCTCCTCAAATAGAAGCGGCCAAGGGCGATTAGCCATAGCGCGGCCAAGGCATAGCGCGCCGGCGGCGTAGAAAAGTACCTCCAAATCAAGAGCGGCGGAGCGATCAGGAGCACCAGGTCCAGCCCTCGCCGGGCAGCCAGTGCAAAGGGATGGGGGAAGAGCCGGGCCAGGTTCTTGGTCCAGCCCTCGATCATCGAGCCGGTGCTGCGATACATTCTGGTGCTTAAAGCATCCGGAGCGTAGCGAAAGCGGATTGGATAGCCCCGGCCTTTGAGAAGCGCGGCCAAATCTACATCTTCCAGCAGGGAACCGGCGACGGCGGAGTGTCCACCTACCTCGAAGTAGGCCTGCCTCCGCACCATGAGGAACTGTCCGTTGGCCGCAACCAAAGGAGAGGCAGGATCGGAGACCTTTTTCGGAGGATATGCCGACGCCAGCTCGGAGAATACCAGGGGCATCAAAGCCCGTTGCCAGAAGCCGTTCACCATTTGCCGCGGAGAATAGGACAGCAGCGTGACCTGAGCGTCTTCCGCTTCGCCCAGGGCCCGCCTGAGGTCGCCAGGCTGGTGGAGGGTATCGGCGTCGGTGAACAAGAGCCACTCTCCCCGGGCTTGGTTTGCCGCCGACCATAGAGCGTTTGCCTTCCCGGTCCACCCCGGCGGAGGCGGCGCGGGATCGAGCACCAAGACATGATCGAATTGCTGTGCGATCTGGCGCGTACGGTCGGTCGAGTGGTCGTCCACCACCAGCAACTCCCAATCCCTGTTCAGGCTGAAGCCGGCCTCCGATTGCGCCGACAGAGATTGCAGGCACGGCCGCAGGACATCCTCCTCATTCCGCGCCGGAACCATCACGGAGAGATGGATGGAGGACCCACGGTTTGATCTCTGCTCAAGCAAGCTAAAAGGGGTGCCGGAAAGGGCTTCGAGTTGGTCTTTGAGGTTGCTATTATAGACAAGTGCGTCAGCGTTACTTCTCCGCTATCCTGTTGCTCGCCGCTGCCCTGCTGGGCGGTTGCGACCGGGGGGACCATCCGGCGCAGTTGAGCGAAAGCGCGCCCGACTTCACCATTCATGATGGAGCCAAGACGGTGCGGCTCGATCAGTACCGCGGGCATGTGGTGGTGTTGAACTTCTGGGCATCCTGGTGCGGGCCCTGCCTGGAAGAATTTCCTTCTCTGCTTGAGCTCCAGAAGCGCATGCCGGGAATCACGGTTCTTGCCGTGAGCTTCGACCAGGATGCCGCTGCCTACCAGGAATGTGTCAAGCGCAACCACCTGGCGGCGATCAATCCGGTGCTGGACCTCTCGCAGAAGTCGAATCTTGCCTTTGGCACTACGCGGCCGCCGGAGACCTATATCATCGACCGGCAAGGCGTCATCCGGCGCAAGTTCATCGGTCCCCAGGACTGGCAAACGCCGGAGATTCTGGCGTATCTCTCCAACCTGTCCCACTCCTAACAGGCTGCGAAAAAACTCTGTAGAAGGGTTTTGGTGGAAGCCCCCTGCTTTAGCAGGGGAAGCTGGACTTCAGTCCAGCGGAAAGCGGTTGATCTTAAGATGGGCTTTAGTCCTGGATTTACCGATGCCAGCGCGATGCCGTTTTCACTGTAAATGTAGGCCAGGAAGATCCTGCCGATGCAGCTTTTCGTTAAGAAAAGCTGCACGTAGCCCTTCCAAGAGAGAACGCGGTGACAGTGAAAACGGTATAAAGCGCATCATGTTCAGAGTCGAACTTCCCGGAGCGCTGAAGCGCTCCTACCCCCGCGTAAAAGGCTCCGCTCCCGAATTTTTCCGCGGCGTGTTTAGCCGCTGAGGGGACTGTTTTCGCGCTCTGTTTACAGATGTCGGCGCTGTAGAGTTCAGCCGAAAGCCAGTGACGATTCCCTCGGCGCTTCAATTTTAGCTTGAGGATAGAGCGCGGCGCGACGGTTGCCCAGGCCATGCTTTTCCCGCACTGCCTTCACTATGGCCGCGATCCTGTTCCGGTAGGCTGCGGAGACAAAGGCATCGTTCGCGAATTGCTGCCGGTACATCTCTTCAAGCTGGGGAAAGTGCTCGCGGATGAAATCGAGGTAGGTCGATTTGGAGCAGGGCTTCAGGAACAGCGGCTGCGCGAAGAAAAAGCTGGCGTCCGCCGCTTTTGCCTTGGCCGCCACGGCGCCCAGAGCCTTGGCCGTATCGGTGATGCCCGGCAGCACCGGCGAGCAGAGTACTCCAGCGGTGAGGCCGGCTTGACGCAGCCGGGCTACAGTCCGCAGCCGCAAATCCGGTCTGGGAGCGCGGGGTTCGAGCAGCCGCGCGAGCCGCGCATCGGGCGTGGTGATCGTAAGATGCAGCGTCAGAGTATTGGCTTGCGCGATCTTCACTAGCAGCGGGATGTCACGCTCGATCAGGGTAGATTTCGTGACTATTCCCAGATGCAGTCCGCGATGCCCGGCCAGGGTTTCAAGCAGGGTCTGCGTAACTTTGGCATGGCGCTCGATGGGCTGGTATGGATCGGTTGCCGTGCCAATGGCGATCTCCTCCCCAGGCCTTACTTGCTTCAACTCCTGCTCCAGCAGCCAATGAGCGTTTTGCTTGATGAAGATCTTGCGCTCGAAATCCTCCGGCCGGCGTAGCTCCATGAACTCGTGGGTATAGCGGGCGTAGCAGTAGCGGCATGCGAACTCGCAGCCGCGGTAAGGATTGATACTCCAGGAAAAGGGCAATCCGCGCCGGGAGCTGGTCCGGTTGAGTATCGAGCGCACCTTCAGGCCATGGAACTCGATGAGGTATCCTTCGCCGGCCAGATCACCCTCCGCCGCCAAGCGGGCAATTCCCGACAAGGCGGGTTTGTCCGCGGAAGCTTGATCGAGGATGGGGAAGAGCGGCAGCGTCGTCTCTACTTTCGCCATTTGTTCGCCTTTCATGGATCGACCGTACGCTAAGCGGAGGCAACGGTCAAGCCGGGCTGGGCCGTTTCTGGGAGCAAATACGGAACGCAGATTCCCTGCGGGAATGACAGAAAGAAAGGCAAAGACAAGAAGGGCAGAAGCAGATTCCTGCGGGAATGACAGGTTTGGGGCGCCCGGCTCCGCACCGGGAGCTAAGTTCTATTTGATCTTCTAAGCGAACTAATGTATGTTCCCTCTTCTGGATCACGCACATACATTCGCAAGGTGTACATTCAATACATTCAATCAACAGATGCAAGAGGATCGCGCCGTCCGGAACGGTGAACGGCGGGAGCTTCGCAGGAGGATGGCGGGTGAGAGCACGACACGGAGGCATGCGGCGCATAGATTTGACCCATGCGAAACTCGCTTCGAGCCAGACTGCTCGCGGCATTAACCGCGACATCCTGCTTGAAATCATTCGCACCAATCAGCCGATTTCCCGCGCCGACCTGTCGCGCCGCTCGGGATTGCAGAGAAGCACAGTCTCGCAGATTGTGGAGCAATTGATTGAAGAGGAATGGGTTCGCGAAGGGGCGATCGCGCGTCTGCCGCGCGGCCGCAGACCTACTCTTCTGGGCCTGAATGACGATCTGGTGGTCATTGCCGCCGATCTCCATCCCAAGCAGGCTACGGTGGCGGTGGTGGATCTTCAAGGACGGCTGATCTCGCGAGTCCAGATACCGCTTGGCTCCGATCCGGCGGCTTCGATCAAGAATGTCGTCGATTGCATGAAACGTATCCGCAGCAGCCATCAGGGGAGATCGTTCGAGGGCATCGGAATCAGCGTCCCCGGCCGAGTGGATCCCAAGACCCAGCGCCTGATCTTCGCTCCCAACCTCAAGTGGAGAGACTTTGACATCAAGGGCGCTGTGGAGCGGGGAATGGGACTGCCGGTGGAACTGGAGAATGCGGCCAACGCATGCCTGCTTGCCGAACTTTGGTTTGAGCAGATGGACGGCATCCGCAACGCCGTGCTGCTGACGATTTCCGAGGGCATAGGAGGGGGAATCCTCGCCAACGGCAATCTCATCTCCGGGCAGAGCGGGATGGCAGGCGAATTCGGTCACATTTCGCTCGATCCCCTGGGACCACTCTGCGGTTGCGGCCAAAACGGCTGCTTCGAGGCCTTCGCCTCATGCCATGCGGCGCTTCGCTACTATGCCGAATCCGCAACCAACGCTCCCTTGAGCTTCCATCAACTTTTGGCGTTGGCCGATGAGGGAGACAAGCATGCGCTGGCTGCTCTAGAGCGCCAGGCTGAGTATCTGGGCAAGGGATTGCGCCTGGTGATTGCGGCACTTTCCCCCGAAGTGATTTTGCTGGCCGGTGACATTACTTCAGCCTGGCGCCATTATGGGCCGCCGCTGGAGAAACAGTTGGCGGCGCTGGCGTTGGCGGGCAACCCGCCCCGTATTCTGCCCACGCACGAGGGAGACATTGCCCGGCTGCGCGGCGCGGCCGCAGTTCTGCTGCAGAGGCACTCGCGCCAGAGCGACCCCGCGATCCCGCCTGTCCAGGCGAAGAAGACCATCCGCCGGACGAATCGCCGTTCCCGCGCCGTGGCTGCCGCATCCCGGTAGGCTACTCTTGACATCTCTTGATTGCGGTCATATAGCTCGCGTGGACTATTAAACGTCATGTTGGGTGCTTTGGCTAGTGATAGTTGTTATCGACTACTAAATATCAAAACTCTGTGGGGCCGCTGCTCTCCGGTCGAGATGACAAATTAGGTGCGCTTGCCTATGAAGCCTGCAGGGTGCCCCATCCTTGCGTAGGAAGGGTGGGGGAGCATAACCGAGCTGGTGTCGACGCAGGCCTGCGGAAAAACTATTGTTCCGCAAGCTAGGCAAGAAATTGTTTGACCGCCTTTCCGCCGCCGGCAAGGTTTGCCAAGCGCATCTCCGAATATTTTCGCGAAAAGATGACACCCTCGGCGCCCGCCTTGAGAGCGGCGGTTGTTGCCGCATAGACATCCTGCGGCTCGGTCTGTTTGTCTTCGCTGGCCGTAGGGATGTCAATGTCGATTCCGGGATAGATCTTGCATTTGCCTTGGACATCCTCGAGAGCGCGCTTGGTCTCACGAAATACGTATTCTGCAGGTAGACCATCCTTGGGAATCTTTCCTAGCGACATTTCTTCAGAAGACATTCCGTCATAATTGAGCCAGTGGTTGTTCAGCTTTAGCATTTCGTCTTTGGGCACGTCGTGGAAAACAGTCGAATCGACTTTGTCGATGTACTTGGCGTAACGGGGTCCAGCACAGTTGTTGTAGAGGACCGGCTTCAGGAAGTCAGCGTAATGGGAGTAACGGTCAAAATCCTGCTCCGCGCGAAAGAAGGGACTGAATGAGTTGGTGTGCCAGATATGGAAACCCACCTGTAGGTTAGATCTCACGCTCTTGGCGGTTTTGTAAATATCGGCGTAAGTTGAGTTCTTTCCGTCGTCCCAAAGCTTTTCCCATGCGAGGATCTCCGGGTAATCGACCATGATCCGCCAGAAAGCGACGAAGTAACCGTCGGTGGGGCGCTGATCTGCCCGGGCCTGCACTGTAAAGGCGAGCAGCTTCTGGTAGCCTTCGATGGCCCGATCTACATCGATCCCCCGATCTCTGGCTGCCTTGCGGTGGAACTCGCAAAAGCAGGTGATGGGAACGTTCCAGCCGCCTGCATTGGCTCCAATGATGTTGTTCAGCGGCCCTTGCTGCTCGGCGCCCCACATCACTCCGTCAATGTCATAGGAGGTGCAGTGATCGCGTGTAAGATCCACCACAAAGTTTCGATAGTCAGGGTTGTATGCGCAACAGGTTTTGGCCTTTTTGCCGTTGATATCAACCTCTTCCAGTTGTTCGATGTGAGGGATATCGGAACGCCAGATGTTATAGTTCCAGGCGTACAGCTTTATTCCTCGTTTCTTGGTCTCGGGAAGTACGGTTTCGAGAATATCCAGGTTGCCGTGATCCGGCGCCTTTGTATCTTTTAACACCGTATCGGCATAGAACTGCGGGTGAGGTGTGGCGTAGTTGCCTCCGTGAAAGTGGTCGTATTCCTGCTTGCCGTGATCGGGAAGCGGACGGCTCGGCACCTGTCTGCCGCCAGTTCCCAAGTCATAGGTGAACGCAGAGAGGAAAAGCGTGTTCACTTGTCCACGCTCCTGCAAAATGTCCAGCACCTTGTTTACGCCTTCATCGACGAAAGAAATTGCTCCGATTTGTATGCCGATCATCTTTTCCGTAGCCGCGGCTGCAGGCTCCGCCCCTGCTACCTTGGCCCACAACCGCGGCACCGCTGTTGCCGCTGCGAGACCAAGACCGGATTGAAGGAACCTTCTGCGCGTAAGGCCGGGATTTTCTTTTGTATACATGAATAGCCTTCTGTGCCCTCTCTTCGTTGAATTTAAGCTAAAACGTGTACTTCGCTCCAAGCTGAATGATGCGAGCTGGATTCGAAGCTTGAATGACGCCAAAACTCGCCGAGCTAAAGGTGTTCACGGGAGCCATGAAATTGGTGTGATTGAAAACATTGAAGAACTCAAAGCGCAACTGTATATTCTGTTGCTCGTGGATGGCGAACAGCTTGGTTAAATTGACGTCAGAGTCCACATAGTGAGGTCCGAGAAGCGAATTCATGCGGGCCGTCCCAAAAGTCCCAGGCCCATTCTTGGTGAATGCAGCCGGATTGACCCACAACAGCGTATGGGTATTTCTCACGTAAGGATTCGTGCCCGTTACAACATTCGGGCGGTCTAGCCCCACACCCGAGAGGGAAGCGTCTGTCCCCGTCAGCGGAGAGAATGGAAAACCGTTATTGGCGGAAACCAGAAAGGCAGGCTGCCACCCTCCCGCGACCAGGTCCAGAGCCCGCTCCTTGAACCGATAGCCCTGATAGACAAACGAGGAGACGAAATTGTGCCGCAGATCGTAGTCACATGGCCCGTAATCGGCGCTCTTGTCATACGGGTTGGATTCCTGATTCCCCGTGAGCCTGTTGGCGAGAGTCTCCGTATCCTGAAAGCAATGGGAATACGTGTAAGCCGCGAGCAATGTATAACCGTGGTTGAAGCGGTGTTGGGCGGTCAGCCTGAGCGCATTGTAGGTGGTATTGACCCCATCGTCCATAAACGTAATCGTCGAATAATACGCGCCTGCCGCGGGGTTCAGTTGGGAAAGCATCCGCCGTTGTTGCGTATTGGCTGTGGTTGAGTTTCCCGGGATATAAACCGCCGGGTTCGATTCTGTGCCAGAGCGAAAATGAGTTGCCTTGTTGCCTATGTAATCCGCTGTGACCACCCAGTCGCTTCCCAGCTGGCGCTGCAGGCTCAATCCCCATTGCTGCATGTAAGGGTGATGGAGATTGAGAGGCAGATTGATGTATGACCCTCCGGCAGGGAAAGCAGACGATTTGGAAGGCGGATAGGGGAAGGGAAATGGATTGCCGCCTGCATAACCTGCGAAAGGATTTACGAAGCCGCCGCTTGGCGAGGTCAGGGTGATCTGGTTGCCCCAGGGCGAGGCGAGTGAGAAGTCTCTATCGGTATAAGACTCAGGTTGATCGAAAAAGATTCCATAGGAGGCGCGAACGCTCTCTATGCCTGCGCCTCTCGGGTCCCAAGCAACTCCAATACGCGGGGCAAAACCTTTATAGCTGCCGTTGGCATAGGCCTTTGGAATTCCCGGATCGCCGTGGAAAAGCAGGCCGGGAGGCGCATTCGTGTATACGCTTGTTTTGGTTCCGGCCATGAAAGCCGGCAATGAGAAGTGGTTGCCGCGTCCTGCTGCATCATACTCCGGCAACGACGGTTCCCATCTCAGGCCTGCATGGACATTGAGTGCCTTGGTGAGTTGGATATCGTCCTGGAAGTAAAGTCCGACGTATTTCTCACGCAGGCCTATCTGCACCAGGCCTGAATCAATCAATTGGATAGGTCTGCCCAGCAGATAGTCCGCCAGCCCATCGCCTGGCGTTGCAAGCTTTGTTGAAGCGGGAGCACCAGTTTGCGAGCCGTCGAAATTGAAGTCGCCATTGATGTATTGATCGTTCACCTCATCCATCTGGTTGGCGATGAACTCTCCACCAAAGCTATAGTGGTTACTGCCCCTGATCCAGTCGATATCATCGGACCACTGCCATTGGTTGCGGATGAATTTAGCTGTGGCGTTGGAGCCGCCGCCCACGCTGAAGTAACTGGAGACCGACAGTTGGAGGTAATTGGGAGAGCCGTTGTACATATTCACTCCCAACTTGACCGGAGAGGGCATACTCTCCGGATTGGAACGGTGGACCGCCAGCCGCGAGAAAGTTAAGTGAAAAGCGTTGAGGATGGTCGGCGCGATGGCAAGCTGATCGCCTAAGACAATCGATTGGGAACGCTGCAGGAGCCCGGGACGGCTGGTGGTGAGAACGTTGTTGGTATAGATTGCCGGATTGGCATAATCGAGAATGAAATAGCGGGCGAAGAGAGTGTTCTTAGGGCTTTGCACCCAATCTACCCGGCTCACATATTGATATTCATTGCTGGGGTTGGGAATAGCATAAGTTAGTTTTCCGCAAGGATCGCTGGAGACGGGAATGAGCTTCAATAAGGCCAACGAGGGCGCCGTGAAAAGGCTCGGGTTGATGAAGTTATTCGGGAAAGGCTGGCCCGTAAAAGGGTTGTAGAGTTGCTTCGCCTTCTTGTTCGATTGGCAACCCGCGGATTCGAGGGTGCTAAAGTCTCCGTTGAGCGCCGCCGGCGTGGCCACGAAAGCGATGGATTGCGGGGGAGCAGTGCGAATGCGCGTCCCCTGATAGCCGCCAAAGACAAAGATCTTGTCTTTCCGGATCGGGCCTCCAATCGTGCCTCCATACTGATTCCGGTGCAGGTTGTCCCTGGAGGTGGCGAAGAAGTTTCGAGCATTAAAATCGCCATTACGCAGGAATTCGAATAGATTGCCATGGAAGCTGTTGGTGCCCGACTTGGTGACCGCATTGATTACCGATCCGGGATGCAGTCCATAGCGGGCTGAAATCCCGCTGGTTTGCACGCTGAATTCCTGCAGCGCATCAGGGAAGGGAAAGGGCATGTTTATGTTGGAATGCGAGTCATTGTTGTCCCCGCCGTCCAGCAGATAATTATTGCCATTGATCTGGCCTCCGGAGACGGAGATGGCGAGAGAATTCACGTAATCATGGCTGGTGACATCACGGCTCGCGGCATTTGGAGGAGTGGCGGCGCCTCCTGTCAGCACAATCAGATCAGTAGCCTGCCTTCCGTTCAACGGAAGGTCAATGATCCGCTTCTGATCGATGACCTCTGAAATGGCCGTTCCCTGGGTTTCGACCATGGCGGCATTCGCCGAAACGTGTACCTCCTGGGAGACGCTTCCAACGCTGAGCGCGATATTGACCAGGACATTCTGCCCAACCTGTAGAACGATGCCCGTTTGAAGATATTTGCTGAAGGCCGGGGCAATTACCTCGAGCGAGTAAGATCCGACGGGGAGACCCGGAAGCACATAACTTCCATCGCTGCCGCTCACGGTGGACAGTACTTGCCCGGTATCTATCTGAGTCGCCTTAATTTGTGCGCCGGAGACCACCGCTCCCGTCGAATCTTGAACCACTCCGTGAATCTGTGCATTATTGACTGCTTGCGCTAAAACGGCGCTCGGTGCGGTGAGGATCAGGATGATCGCTGTCATCCATGCTGTGATTGCAACTCTTGTCATGCTACCCTCCTCAATCTCCTGTGGCTCTTGTGCCGCCTCGATGATCAAGTTCTGGCAATCCATCAACCTGCCGATTTAGCAAAGATCTCCCGCAGCGTATCTCCGGCCGCCGAGAGGTTTGCTAGCCACATTTCCGTGTACTCGCGCGACAGCACAACCCCATCCGCGCCCGCGCCAAATGCGGCCCCCACGGATTTGCGCACATCCTCCGGCTTCGTTCTTTTATCGGTCAATTTGTCCGGCACATCGATGTCGATGCCTGGGTAAACCTTTACCTGCCCCTCAACGCCCGCGATGGCCCGCTTGGTCTCCCGGGCGACATAATCCGGAGATAGGCCCGTGGTATGCAGTTGATCATAAGAGGCCTCTTGGTAATTCATGATTTTGTAGTAAAACGGCAGAAAATCTTGTGGGGTCGCGTCGCGGAAGACGGTTTCACTCAGGCGGTCGAGGTAAGCCGCCATACGCGGTCCGCCGGCATTGTTGTAAGTTGCCAGTTTGAGAAAGTCAGAGTAATTCTTAGTCCGCGAGTAATCCTCCTCCGCGCGGTAAAACGGGCTGAAGGTCATGTTCTGCATGATGTGAAAGCCGAAAGGCTTTTCCGGGGCAATCGCCTTTCCCATGCCATACAACTCCGCCCGGACCTCGTGATAGCTGTCCGTCCAGAGCGTCTCCCAACTCAGAATCTCCGGATATTCAAGCAGCAGCCTCCAGAACGCAACGAAGTAGCCATCCACAGGCCGCTGGTCCCGAGCCGCGGCGCGGAATAACTGATCCAGTTGGCGGTATCCGGTCTGTGTGCGCTCCACAGAGATATCCCGCGCACGGCCCTTGGCCCGGCAAAATTGACAGAAACAGGAGATTCCTTTTGTACTCCATCCGCCGCCGATCATGTTATTCAATGGGCCCATTCGCTCACAGCCCCAGGCAATGCCGTCCACTTCGCCGGGATACCCGTTCAGCAAACTCTCGATCTTTCCGTTCAGATGTTCCCGATAGTCCGGATTATTGAAGCAGGCACTGGTAGTTCGCCGCCCATACACATCGATCTCAGTCACATCAGGATAGTTGGGCATGCTGCGGTTCATGATGGGAAAGGCGTTGTTGTAATCCCAGGCGAAGAAATCCATGCCGCGTGCCTTCGCTTTCGGTGCTACCTCCGTAATCACGTTGAATTTGCCATAGTCCGGCGACCGGAAATCTTTGAGGATCGTATTGCGAAAATACTTCGGGTCGTAGTCGTAGAAGGCGCCGCCGACGAAGTTGGGGCTTCCCTCGACTCCATGATCCGGAAGGGGGATGGGGCCGTTCTTTCTCATGCGCTCTTCGGAATAATCGTAGGTATAGGCCCAGACTGTATTGACATTGCCCTTTTGTTGAATGTTGTCGAGAAGGCGGTCGATGCCCTCGTCAATCCAGGCGAATGGCTTGACTTGAACGGCGACGAAGTTCTTCCGGTTCTTAACCACGCCCCGGTCGATTCGCGGCGCTGCTTTCGCGGCGATCTGCGGGCGTGCCTTCTGGGTCAAAAGCGCCGCGCATGCGGTACACAGCCGAAGAAAAGTTCTGCGGTCTACTAGGGAATTCATTAGCGCTCCCCTGGCAAATTCGATGGAAATACATCGTTCTTGAGCGAAATGCAGCCATGAGGATTCCGCATGGCAAGTTCATAGAGTGCGAGCAGCGAGCATCCTATGTTGTGGGATACGTTCCCACGGGTTTTATGCCTTCGCGCAGTCCGCTGTCAAGCGGAAAAACTATTGAGTTGCAGGCTGAGCGTTTCGGTTGGTCGATCTATTTTGGATTATTGACAGAGAACCGCTTTAGGTATACAACTTCCCACCGTGGGAAGTTGTCTTGCTTGATGGGATCGAAACGAGCAGCTTACCGAGCTTAATTTTTTAGCAGCCACAATCGAATCGCGGCGCCTCAGGAGAAGCAAATGGATGAATCGGGAGCGAGCAACAAGGAAACCTCGCGAAGAAATTTTCTCAAAGCGATGAGCGCGGCCTCAGCCATGGCGGTGGTCGGCGGCCGGAGTTTAGCAAGCCAAACTGTGGGACTGCCGCTGATTGCACAGGCCGGAGGAGCGCCGGCAGCCGATTCGCGCAAGAAATTCATCGCTATCCAGGTCAGCCCGGTATCCTTCGTTGACGAAGGCGTGGACAAATGCCTCGACACACTTCAGCAAAAAGGCGGCGTGAACGTCATCATGCCTACGGTCTTCTCATACGGATGGGAACTGGATGGCAGGCAAATACACGGTCATCCTTTGCCGGACCACGGGGCGCAAACCTACGATCAGATCCATGGCGGAAGCTATACCAAGGTTCACCCGGAATATTATGTGAACTCGCCGTTGCAAAATGTGCGTGCTCCGGAGCTGGGTAACTTCGACACTCTGGCGGACGTAATTCCCAAGGCTAAGGCGAAGGGCATTCAGACCTATGCCTTGTTCGCGGAAGACTACAATCCGGCGCTCATTCCCAATTTCGAAAAGATCGCGGAGGTGGATGTCTATGGCAAAGTCGCGCGCAACAGCTGCCATAACAATCCTGGTAATCGGGATTTCCTGACCTCTCTGGTGCGAGATTGGTTCACCTGCAACGATTTGGATGGCATGATGTGGGAGTCCGAACGGCAGGGCCCGCTCAACACCGCGCTCAAAGCGGATTTCAGCAATGCCACGCATCGGTCGATTTGCTGCTTCTGTACGTACTGCGTGCGCAAGGGACAGGAACAGGGGATCGACGTACGGCGAGCCCGGGAAGGATACATCGCCCTGGATCGTTGGGCCAATCAACCATCGAGCCCAACTCGAGTGAACGATGGAAGCTTTGTCACCCTGTGGCGGCTAATGGTCGAATATCCGGAGATCATGGCTTGGCATAATTTCTGGTTCCGCAGCCAGGAGGAGAACTACGGACTTCTTTATGGCACGGTGAAAGAGATCAATCCAAAAGCCCAGGTCGGCTGGCACATCATGCACCTGGTCAGCTTGAGTCCCTTTTATCGCGGGGACCAGAATTATTCTCGGATTGCTCGCGCCGCAGACTTTCTCAAGCCCTCGCCGTACAACAACTGCGCTGGAGCCCGCTTTCCGCAATTCATTAAAAACGTGCAATCCACTATGTTTGCAGATTCCTCTCTGGAAGAGGTTCTTGAGCAGCATTATAAAATTTTAGGTCTGGAGGGAGAGGCGAGCTGGGACAAATTGCCCACCACCGGCCTCTCGGCAAATTTTGTGGGCAGGGAAGCCAAGCGAGCCATTGCCGATGTTCACGGCGCAATACCGATTTACCCTGGCATCGACATCGATATTCCAACTCCGCTGAATACCAAGCAAACCCAGCCGTCAGATGTTAAAGCGTCGGTTACGGCGGCGCTCAAGGCCGGAGCACAGGGGGTGGTGTTATCGCGCAAGTATTCGGAGATGAAGTTAGCCAATCTGGCGGGAGCCGGCGACGCGGTGCGTGAGTTTGGTTCTTCTTAGTGGTCGTGCGGATCATGCTTGCTCATCGCGATTTCCTTTCGCAGCCGAAAGTGGGAAGCGCGGAACTCTTCGTTTCACTGTCTCCGGCCGAGACTTGTGGTCTCCCACCCTTCGCACGGAACAGCGCCGTGCGAAGGATGGGGCACCCTCGATTGGTGGTGATCTTGGATCCATACTTCGAACAGATTCAGGGTGCCCCATCCTTGCGCAGCAAGGGTGGGAGACCACAACCTTCAATTGGTGTGAGCCAGCTAAGAGTTCTCGTCGTCGGATTTGGGTGATCGCACGGTATATTCATACCCTGGAGCGCTCAACCCGGGGGGCCGCGCCGGTCCGGCCATTGCAGCAGGGGCTTTAGGCTCGCTGCTGTTCTGCACGCAGCGGCGCAAGCCGCGCAGAGTTTCTTCGCGGTCGCGAGCATATTCGGCGGCCAGCCGGGTCAGCGCATATGTAACGATGTCGGTATGGTGCAGGTCCTGCATCTCCGGATCGCGCTTGAAATTCAGCCATAGGCGATGGACCAACCGCACGTCATCGGCCTGCAGGGAAGGCGCGTGCGGGCCGATGTGAAACGCCTGGGCCTCGCCTTCAGGGGAGACAACATAGAAGGTAATCTGCCGCTTGGGCTCAGGCAGCGCCTCCCAAGCCTGTCCGACGTAGTACGCCTGCTCCTGTGCCGTGAGCTTGTTTGAGAGGCCGGAGATAACCGCGGCCGCTTCCAGCGAATTCGCTGTTTGGACCAGGGCGGCGAAGATATCGCCCGCGGGAACCACCAGCAGGGAAATGTGTTTGCCGAAACTCTCCGCGACCGAAACGGCTTTAGTGAAGAGCATCTGCTCGTATTCACTGAAGAGTTGCTCCGACGCGGCCAGGAATTCCGGTCCGCCCGCGCCCAGCATGCGCGCGGTCAATACCACGATGTCCTGGTCGTCGGTGTTGGTGTGCGCCAGGGTCCACTTCAGGGCAAATGGATTGGTCGCGTCGCGCATCGTCACCATCACGCAACCGGGATTAATCTGCAGCACTTCGCGGCTCACATTGTCCTCGTGCTCCAACTGGAAGTGCTCTTTCATCTGCAGTTGGGCGACGGTGCGGCGGCGGCGATTTTCCTTTTCGGAAATGCTGAAGATGGTGAAGAAGACAGCGGCGAAGACCAGTCCGCTGACGGTGGCGACGGATTTGGTGAAGAAATTGACGATGGCTGTGGTGGCCAGCACGCCGAAGACCGACATCAGGCCGATTGGGATCTCGGTTTTGCCGATGCGCAGGTTGGGAGGCACCTTCCAGCCGCGCTCCCCGTGATATTTCCAGCGCAGGACCAGCATGGCCAGGCTGTTGAAGGTGAAGCTCCAGATCACGCCGAAGGCATACGCTTCGCCCAGGGTGATGACGTTGCCCCGGCTGACGACGATGGTGAACAGCTCCATGATCGCCACCAGATTGACAATCCGGTAACTGGTGCCGAACTTGCGGTGAGGCATGCGGAACCAGTCGGTCAGCACGCCGTCCTCGGCCACCCGCATCAGCACGCCGTTGGAGCCGATCATCGAAGTATTGACCGCGCCGGAAAGGATGAGAAATCCGACGATGACCACAAAGACGCGGAAAACGATGCGCAGGATCTGCGGGCCGACCATATACATGGCCAAGCCGGCGATCAGGTTATCGCGATAAACCGGCACGCGCACCGAATCGGGGATCAACATCACTGCCAGCAGGGAGCCGACTCCAGTGAACAGGAAGCTGTAGATCGCGATGACGATGGCCGCGCGCTTGAGATTCTTGAGCTTCGGGTGCTCGATCTCCCGGTTGACCTGGGCCAGCGTCTCCTCGCCGCTCATGGCCAGAACGGAGTGGCCAAAGGCCATGAGGATTCCAAAGAGCCCCAGAGTCTCCGGCAGCCGCAAATGCTTCAGAAAGCCCAAAGCATCCGGGCTAAAGTGCAGGTTCGAAGGCTCGGGAAGCGGCGGCAGTTTGGCGCCCTGTATGGAAGACCGAAAAGATGCCCCAGGCGAGTAGGATCACTACCATCACGGTAGTGATCTTCATCACCTCCAGCGCCTTGTCGCTCGATTCCTCAATTCCCTTGATGTTCTGCCACCAGAAGTACAGGGTGACGACCACGGCAATCCCTGCCGAGCAGAAGTTCATGGGGAACTGGTAAGCGGCATGGGCAGGGCTGAGCAGGGAATGAGGCAGCCAATCATGGGCGGCGCCCACCGTCATCAATTCGTTGACCAGGCCGGTGATGTATTGTCCGGCGGAGACGCCTGAGATCGGACCGGTCAGGATGTAGTCGAACATCAGCGCCGAGACGCTCAGCTTGGCGAACGTTCCGCCCAGCGCCTCCTTCACCACGCGATAAACGCCGCCGCGGGTGAACATCGAGCAACTCTCGACGTACACGGCGCGCACCGCGAAGGAGAAGAGCATGACTCCAAGAATGAACCAGGGGGCGGATTTGCCGATGGCCTCTTCCGCAATTCCGCCTGCGTAGAAGGCGGAGGAACCTAAATCGTTGAGGACGACTGCGGCGGCTCGCCAAAAGGAAATGAAGGTGAGCATCACCGACGAGGCGACGACCAATCTCACCCGGGTCGATGGTGCGCTGATGGTTCGCTCGGAGGGCATTCGCTCTAGTCTTGCCAACTCCATGACGTCAAGAAGTCAGTGATGGTGTCGCTCTGGCTGAGTGTATGTTGGTTAGGCTTCACGGTCAATTGATTCAGATGGGCCTGGGTGGAGTGTGTAGCCGGTCTCCCCACAGCCGGTATCCGCCTATTCTCCAAGGAGTTCCTGAAGATCTTCCACAAAGCTCAACACCACGACGACTGCCGAGCCGACAGTGCCGGCAAGAAAAATCACTACCAAGACGTGCATGAGGAACAGTACGACGGCCATTTAAGGAATTGTATCCCTTTCCCGCATCACGAACTTATCCAAATTAGAGACTCTTCGTTATTAGAGACTCTTCGTTTTCCGGTGCAGAGTCGGGTGCCCCTCGATAAGGAAAAAGGTTTTGTCAAGGACAAAAATATCCTGAGCGGTGCGGAGCAGCGCTTGGTATAGCCAGAGAAGGTTGTTGGGACCGAAACTCTGGGATATCACCGCTGCATCACCAACGGGTAAGATCGCTCCACCCAACCATCGATACGACCGCAACTACGATCCATGATGTTTCTATGCGGACATCCAGCCGCCGCCGGGCCTGTGCGGAAGTGGGAAACGCCGGAGGCGTTTTCCAAGGCGCTTGCGCCGTCTTCTGCATAGGCCCAACAACCTGGATGCGAGAGCACCCAATCAAAGTTACGGGCTAAGCTTCGCCCAGGGGCACCCGCGGGTTGCTCTCGACATGAGCGATCTCCGGATAGCCAACCTTGGTGCGTAGCATCCAGTAGAGTCGCACAGCCAATTTCCGTGCCGCCGCCACCTTGGCCACTCCCTTGGGCCGGCGATGGCAACGGTGTTGATACTCTTTGCGAAAACCTTCATCTCGGCGTACAGCGGTTTGCGCTGCCTCCACCAGCAGCATGCGCAGAAAGCGGTTGCCTTGTTTGCTGATGGCCCCCAATCTGCGCTTGTTCCCGGAGGTGTATTCGCTGGGAATTAAGCCCAGGTAACTGGTCAGTTGCTTGCTCCCTTCAAAGCGCGACACCTCCCCGATGGTCAGCACGAAGGCCAGGGCAGTCACTGCTCCTACTCCAGGCTGAGTCATCAGCAGCTTGGCTTGGGGATTTTGCCCGGCGGCCAGCTTCACTGCTTTATCCAATTCCTCGATCTGGCTGTCCAATTCTTGCAGCAAGTGCAACAGGTCTTGCCGCCGCTCTCCCGCCCAGCCCGGCATAGCCAACTGCTGGAACTCCGCCAGACCTTTCGAAGTCCACAGCCGGCTCTTCTGCTGCATCCCCCGGTTCATCGCCAGGTGCTGCAAACTGTTCTTCACTCGCGTCCGCATCTCCACCAGCTTGTGCCGGTGGATGAGCAATTGCCGCTGATCCCGGTTCGCCGCGTTTGGCGTCCACAACTGCGGAAATCGCTCCTCCAACAGCAGCTTCAGAATATGGCCTGCATCCCGCCGGTCCGTCTTTTGCTTGCGCACATAGCTGGCCCGGATCTTGGCCGCATCTCCTACCTTGATCTCATGGCCCAACCGCTGCACCAGATCGATGAACCACTGGCTGTTGCCACACGTCTCGATCCCGATTAAGGCCGGCTCCAGCAGCTCGCGGTAGAACCGCTCCGCCTGTCCGTCTGTGTGACTCAGTTTGCGCTCCTCGATCTCTCCTGTCTCGCTCTCAAAAATTGCTACCTGTTGCCAGCTCGGATGAAAATCACAACCTATAATCTTCATAAGGCTTCTCCTGGTCCTCAGGGTTTTCGGGTCCCAACAACCTTCAAAAACTCTACCGGATCGCTGAAGCCTTTTTCCTTATCCCATCAAGGTTCGCGAAGCTAACCTGGGGCTTTTTCCGAATCTGAGGAAATCCTTTGCACATTAAGTGCACATTAAGGGTGGCGACGACACTCTCCATCAAGATTTGCGGAATTCCACGTCCGAGAATCCGGACGTGGGGTAACCGCTTTGGCGCCGGGAGTACGGAACCTACTCTGAATCATGTGAAATGTTAGACTCGCGGCGATGAGTAAAATTGCCTCGGCATACTTGGCTTCTCGGGTTCCTTTGCGCCGGGCTGCTGATGTTGCCTTTCTCGATTGTGGGTCCCGCGCCCTATTGGCGGACATTTTTTGCCTGGGTCGCCTTCGTACCGCTGCTCTGGGGTCTATTGACGCCGGGCAATCTCGCCCGCCCGCGTGCATTGCTCCACGGAACCCTTGCCGCTTACCTTATGGGTGTCCTCTGGTATGTCGGCAACTGCTACTGGATTTACCAGACCATGCTGTATTATGGCGCCCTCCCGCCGAGCATTTCCGCGGGAATCCTGATTCTCTACAGTCTGATTCTGGGCCTCTACTTCGCCGCCTTCGGCTTTTGCGTTACCCTGACGGCAAAAGCCTTTCGCCGCCCTCTCGCCGCTCTTGCTGGCCGCCCCTTTTCTGTGGGTTGCGCTCGAGCTCTTGTCATCGCACCTTGACGAAAGTTCCCTGGGACCTGCTTGGCTACTCCCAAGTAGACAACTTTTTACTAGACAAGCTGGCTCCGGTCGCCGGCGTCTACGGCCTGTCTTTCGTGCTCATGGGCGGGCAACGCGCTTGATCGCCCATGGATTGCTCCACCGCTCGTTCGGCGCGGCGTCCTGCGTTTCGCCGGCGCGCTGGTGCTGGTCGTGCTCTTGCAGAACGGGAATCGGCTTACTCCTCCGCCGGCGCCGGTCCAGGCGACCGCCGTCCTGGTCCAGCAAAACCTCGACGTCAATCAGGACAATTCATGGCCCGGGCCCGCCTATCAGGAGCACGTCGCGACTTCATCCAATTGAGCGAGCATACCTGCGGCCCCTATCTGGCCGGCATGCCGGAGCTCAACGCTTATACGGTGGTGCCCGACTGTCCTCCGGAACCTCGTATTCCAGGCATCGTAGCGTGGCCTGAATCGCCCGCGCCGTTCTATGACAAAGACCCGCGCTTTCTGATCGCGTTGAGAACGGTGGCGCTCAAGCGAACACGCGCCGATAGTGGCGGGCAACATCGGCCTCGACCCTCAAGGACTGTCGGCTGCCCGGTACAACTCCGCGCTCTTCGTGGGGCCGGACGGCCATGTGCTTGGCCGTTACGACAAGGTTCATCTGGTGCCGTGGGGAGAGTACATTCCCTTCAAAGATTTTTTTTCGTTCGCCAAAAACCTGACCCAGCAGGCCGGCGACATGACCCATGGCTGGCGGCGCATAGTGTTTAAGACGGATGACCACACCTTCGGCGTCTTCATCTGCTATGAAGAGATTTTTGGCGATGAGATTCGCATTTTCGTCCGCGACGGCGCTCAGGTCCTGGTCAACATTTCCGACGATGGCTGGTATGGCGATACCTGTGCTCCCTGGCAGACCCTGAACATGGCGCGCATGCGCGCGGTGGAGAATCGCCGCTGGGTGCTGCGCGATACCAACACCGGCTTGACCACCGTAATCGATCCCTACGGACGTCTCACGGCCAGCATTGCGCGTCACGCGCTCGCCTCCCTTGCGGCGGGATACGGCTACCGCAGCGACCTCACCTTCTACACCCGCCACGGCGATCTCTTCGCTATGCTGTGTGGGATAATCTCCTTAGTGGTTGTTTTCGCGGCGTGCGCGCCTGACGCTTCCGCCACCGAACCGCGGGAAGCAGCAGGGAAGAACAACTTTGAGAGACAGGATGTTGCCGAACGCCATGTTGAATGAATTGGAATTCGCTTACTCCCCGGTGCGCGAAAAAGCGCGCGACCTGCGGGAGTATCTTTGACGCCTCCCGTCTACACAGCGAACTAGCGACTCTGGAAACGAAGCTCTCCGACCCCGCCATCTGGTCAAACCCGGCGCAGTCGCAGATCCTCATGCGCGAGCGCAAGCGCCTGGAAAACGCAGTTGGCGATGGACGATGAACTTGCGCGCCGCATGGGCGACATCGATGCATATTTCGAGCTGGCGCGTGAAGGGGAATCGATCGAGCCCGAGCTGGAGCGCGAAATCCAGTCGCTTGGCGAATTCGTCGAGCGGACTGGAGACGCGCACCATGCTGGGCGGCGAGACCGATGCGCTCAATGCCATCGTCACCGTTCATCCCGGCGCCGGAGGCACCGAGTCCCAGGACTGGGCCGACATGCTGCTGCGCATGTATCTGCGCTGGGCGGAGCGCCAGGGCTTCAAGACGGAGATCAACGATTATCAGGACGGGGAGGAGGCTGGCATCAAGTCCGCCACCTTCACCGTAATCGGGGAATATGCCTTCGGGCAGCTATCCGGCGAAACCGGAGTCCACCGGCTGGTGCGCATCTCTCCCTTCGATCAAGCCAAGCGCCGCCACACCTCTTTCGCCAGCGTCTTCGTTTCACCGGAGATTGACGACTCGATTCAGATCGACATCAAGCCGGAAGAGTTGCGCATCGATACCTACCGCTCCGGAGGCAAGGGCGGCCAGCACGTCAACACCACCGATTCCGCGGTGCGCATCACCCACCTGCCGACCAACATCGTGGTGCAATGCCAGAACGAGCGTTCCCAGCACAAGAACCGCGACAAGGCGATGAAGATGCTGCGCTCCCGCCTCTATGAATTCGAGTTGGATAAGAAAAAGGAAATCTCGCGCAAGCTGGAGGATTCGAAGCTGGACATCAACTTCGGTTCACAAATCCGCTCCTATGTGCTCCAGCCCTACCGCATGGCGAAAGGATTTGCGTACGCGGGTTGAGGTTGGCGACGTGGATCGCGTACTGGACGGGGATCTTGAGCCCTTCATTCGCGGCTATCTGATGATGCGGCGGCAAGGTGGAGTGCCCGCGGCAGTCGATGCTTCGGCCGACCTGGAGTAAGCCCGACTTGGAGTACAGTCGAATGAGCGGACGAAAGGAATGCAGGTGAACGAACCCGAAACGATCCGCAGCATTCTCGAAAATACCAAAACCATTGCAGTCATCGGCCTCTCTGACAAGCCGGACCGGGCCAGTTTCTGGCGTCTCCCGCTTCATGCAAAGGCAGGGCTACCGTATCGTTCCTGTCAATCCAAACCTCTCTGAAGTATTGGGAGAAACCGTCTACTCCACTCTGGATGAAGCGGCCGCGGCGGTAGGCAAAATCGATCTGGTCAATGTCTTTCGCGCACCGGAATTCGTGCCGGAGATAGTGAAGGACGTGATCCGGCTTAAGATTCCCAGCCTTTGGCTGCAAGAAGGCGTCTGCCATGAAGAGGCTGCGCAGCGCGCGGAAGAGGCAACGGCATCAAAGTCGTCATGGACCGCTGCATTTTCCAGGATTACTTAGCAAGCAAGTCAGCAAGCTAGCGAGTCAGCAAGTCGGGATTTGTGGTTTCCCATATCTGGCGCAAAGAGCGCGCCAGATATGGGGCACCCTCGATCCGCTTGGGTTTCCGATTCTAAAAGCACCACAAATCAATGGTCCAGATTTGTGGTTTCCACCCTCGATCTGAATGGGTATTAGATTCTAGAAGCACCACAAATTCGGGTGCCCCAGGTTCGCGAAGCTAACCTGGGGTCTTTCGCCTACCCTTGAAGCCGGGCGCGAGCAAGTTAAACAATTGTGGGCGTCAGGAAAGCTGACTCGCTGACTTGCTGACTTGCCGGCTCGCTATATCTACAATTGACTTATGCGCCGCTTACACTTACGCTCGCTGCTCCGGATCTCGCTGGTGGCTGCTATGTGGGTATCCGGAGGCGCCTGGGCAGGGTTTGCTCAAAACGCTTCAACTCCGGTCCGCGGGCCGGTCCATGCGGCGCACCTGAGTGTGGACCTGGTTTCACTCAGCGGCTCCATTCAGCCCGGGGCCAGCTTGCCTGCCGGCCTTCACTTTGTCCTGGATAAAGGCTGGCACGTTTACTGGGTCAATGCCGGCGACTCCGGAGAACCGCCTCGGATTCAATGGCAGCTCCCTGCCGGAATCACGGCAGGCCCTTTGCAGTTTCCCGCTCCAACCCGTCTGCCGCTCGGCCCGCTGATGGATTTCGGGTACGAAAATGAAGTGCTCTTTCCCTTGACGCTCCAGGCCGCGCCGGGGCTAAAGGCCCCTTCCACCGAGCAGCTCTCAGCGCACGTCGTGTGGCTGGTTTGCCGCGAAGTGTGCATCCCCGGCAAAGCGGATCTTGCGCTCCCGCTGGAAGTTACCAGGCAGCCGGGTGTGCCGGATGCAGCCGCGCAGGCGCTCTTTACGCGCTTTCGCGCCCGTTTGCCTCAGCCGCTCCCTGCTTCCGCGAAGGCAATCTTTGCCGCCACCCCTTCGGGATTCACGCTTGCCGTTACCGGTATCCCCGGCCAATCGATTGAGTCGGCTCAGTTTTTCCCCCTGGAGCAAAATCAGATCAGCAACCCGGCTCCCCAAGCCGTCCGCAAGATCGGCAACGGCCTGGAGATTCTCCTCAAGAAAGACGAGAACCTGAGCGGCAAGCCGGCGCAACTCAATGGAGTGCTTCACCTGGCTGATGGGCTGGCCTACCAGGTGCATGCCCAGCCCGGGGCGGTTCCGGCGAGCACGGAAGCGGCGGCCGCGATTGCATCTGCAGGCTCCTCCGGAGGCTTGGTCAACTTTCTGCGTATCGTGCTTTTGGCATTCGCGGGTGGAGCGATCCTCAACCTGATGCCCTGCGTCTTCCCGGTGCTCTTCATCAAGGGCCTGGCGCTGGTCGATTCGTCCAACGAAGCGCGCGGACGCATGCGCGCGCATGGGGTCGCTTACGCCCTGGGAATCCTGGTCTCCTTCTGGGCCGTGGTTGGCGTTCTGCTGGCGCTGCGGGCGGGCGGACATCAACTGGGTTGGGGCTTTCAGTTTCAATCTCCCAGTTTTCTCGCCATCATCGCTCTGCTGCTCTTTTTCCTCGGACTCTCGCTGGCCGGAATGTTTGAGATCGGCCTCACCCTTACCAGCAAGGGCTCCGCTCTGGCGGAGCAGCGCGGTTACGGCGGCAGCTTCTTCACCGGGGTGCTGGCCACGGTGGTCGCCACGCCCTGCACTGCGCCCTTCATGGGAGCGGCGGTCGGATTTGCTTTAGCTGAGTCCGCCGCGGCCGCATTCGCTATCTTCACGGCGCTTGCTCTGGGCCTGGCCGCTCCTTATTTGCTGCTTACGTTGAACCCGGCATGGACCCGGCTGCTGCCCCGTCCCGGCGCCTGGATGGAAGTCCTCAAGCAGGCGACGGCAGCGCCTATTTTCATTACTGTGATCTGGTTGGTCTGGCTCTTTACTCAAGCCGCGGGAGTGAATGCCCTGGCCGGGCTCCTCGCCGGCTTTCTGCTGCTTGCCGTTGCGGCATGGATCCTCGGCCGCTGGCCCGCGCGCCGATATGCCACCCTGTCTTCAGTTTTGGTGATTGCGCTTGCGGCCGCGCTGCCGATTTATGCGTTGCGAGCCTTTCCTGCGCGGGAGTCGGCCGCTGCTGGCTCCAACAGCGCTAGCCAGGATGCCTGGAAGCCGTTCAGTCAAACCGCGGTGGAGAAATACCAGGCTCAAGGCCGTCCTGTATTTGTGGATTTCACCGCTCGCTGGTGCTTGAGCTGCCAGGTAAATGAGCGGGTGGTTCTCGACCGTGACGATGTCCGGCGGCGCTTGCGCGACTCCGGGATCGTGCTTCTGCGGGCGGACTGGACTCGCCACGATGAAGACATTGGCCAGGCTCTCAGCAAATTGGGCCGCAGCGGCATCCCAACCTATGTGATTTATCGCCCTGGTGAACCGGCTCGGATTCTCCCCGAAGTGCTCACCCCTGGAATCATATTCAACGCGCTCGATGGCCTCAAACCCATGCCTCAGGCAAGACAAGGAGGCATAACCGCAACTTTAACCGGACCCCGATAACCAACCTTTAATAAAAAACCTTTGATTCCGTGGAAGGAGTAAGCAGATGACCCACAAGCGCTTTTCGCTCGCTCTTGCTCTGGCGGCCATGCTTGCCGCCGGCTGCATCTCAGCCTACGCCGCCCGTGTCGGGCAGCAGGCGCCCGGCTTCACCGGAGCCGACTCCAACGGCAAAAGCCATACCCTCTCCCAGTTCAAGGGCAAGTATGTAGTGCTGGAATGGCACAATCACGACTGCCCCTACACCATGAAGCATTATGAGAGCGGTAACATGCAAGCCCTGCAAAAGGCTTGGACGGCCAAAGGAGTGGTCTGGTTCACCGTGATCTCTTCGGCTCCCGGCAAGCAGGGATATGTCACCGCGGCCCAGGAAAATGCCTACATGAAGAAAATGGGCGCGGATCCGACTGCGGCCATTCTCGATCCCACCGGAGCTATTGGCCGTCTCTATGACGCTAAAACGACTCCGCAGATGTACATCATCGATCCCACGGGAAAGTTGATCTATGACGGCGCAATCGACGATCACCCGACAACAGACATATCGGATATCAAATCGTCAAAGAATTACGTCTCCTCCGCACTGACCCAGGCCATGTCCGGGCATCCGGTCGAGACCGCTTACACCCGTCCCTATGGCTGTTCCGTCAAATATCCTTAAATAGAGTGAAGATATGAATCGATCGAATATTTGTGCCCGCAGTGCTATTTTGGCGGGCCTGCTTTTGTCGCCGGCCCTGCTCGCGCAACAAGGCGGGGCGCAGCCGCAACAGAACGCGCCTGCCCCCGATGCGCATGCCGCCGAAGAGCGGGCGGCGCAAAGACAAGCACTCGGCTTTTTGCAATATCTCGACCAAGGCCGCTATGCCGACAGTTATTCCTACACCTCCGCCATCATTCGCGCCAAAATGAATGCATCTCAATTTGAGCAAGATATAAAGAAGGACCGCGCTCCGTTGGGCGCCAAGCAAACGCGCAAGCTGTTGAACGCGACGTATGCCACCTCACTTCCCAGCGCTCCGGCCGGCCAATACGTGGTGCTGCAATACAACACCGATTTCGCCAACAAGAAAGATGCAGTCGAGACGTTAACCATGTCCTATGAAAACGGCTACTGGCGAGTTGCAGGCTGGTTCCTAGGTCAGGAGCAGGCGCCGCCACAGCAGCCGCAACCACAACAACAATAGCGAGTCAGCAAGTCAGCGGTGACTCTATTCCTACCTCAGCATAGGCCCACGTCGAAAATCCGGACGTGGGGCACCCGCAGACCCTGCTTGCACCAAGAATCCAGCCAGGCCACAGTAAACATGAAAACAAGGCTGACTGGCCGATTCACACTGCGATTCTCATGCGCTCAGCTGGGGTTTTCTCCTAACCTCCAGGAGATGCCCGGGCAAGCTAAACGAGTGTGGGCGCCAAGAACGCTGACTTGCTGACTGCTGACTGGCCGACTCGCTGATTCACACATTTGTAATCTTCAATCGATTTTTTTTTCATACACTCTCAGGCATGCGTGATGAACAACTGACCTACACCTCCGCTGCCGGTCAGCGGGATGGAACCATCATCGTGAAGCTCACAGGACCTCTGACACTGTCAACGCTGTTCCCGCTTCAGGACGAGTTCAGGATCTTAAAGCCCCAGGTGCTGATCTTGGATTTGAGCGACTCCAGCTACATGGACTCTGCCGGACTGGGACTGGTTATGAATTACTATGTGTCTGCTCAAAAGAACGGCCGCCAACTATTTCTCGCCGGAGTAAACGAGCGAATCTCGGCTCTTCTACGATTGACGAAGATGCACAAAATTCTCGCCGTCTTTCCTACTGCCGAAGACGCTGAAGCAATGCTGTAACCGAATGTTGGCAGGCGCTAGCGGCGATTCAGCTCCATAGCTTCCCGAAGATGGTTGAGTAAGTGAGTGCCCGAAGGGGTTCCATAGCCGGTGCAGGGGTTCCAGCCTGGACCCGCGTGGTAAGCGCCATTGTGTCCCTGAGTAACCGGGCGCAAGCCGGCTAGACGGTGATCGCCTATGTGGTAGATGTGCGGGTTGAGATATCCGCAGCGGCCGCCGAGCGCCTGATTGCAACAAGCGATGAGCGCCGCCCACAGTGGAGCTACCGCACTGGTGCCAGCCGAGGAAGAGCTGCGGCCGGCGATTTGAATTTCGCAACCGTATCGTGGATCGGCCGGACCTGCCACGTCTGGGACGCCTCGTCCGGGATGGCCGGTGGGACCCAGGGGAACTCTCGCAGTATGCTGCCAGGCGGGTACCGGAAACTTTCTGCTAACTCCGCCGCCCGTGGCTCCCTTAAAGCCAAAGTGAGTTGCATTCCAGACTATCTCCTCGGCCACCTGGACAGTACCCGGCTCATCACGAAAATGTGTGGTGGTGCCGCCACAGGCGAGACAATGCGGGCTGCTTGCTGGGAAGTTGACGCAGGGCAGATGGTCAGGTGAATTGTTGAGGGCGCCGGCATCGCCGGCGGATGCGCAGACGGTGATGCCGAGATGACAGGCGGTCTCGAGCAGACGATCGATGGCCTTGAGGTAAGTGTCAGAGAGGGAAATCTCGGGTTCACCCCAACTGATGGAGAGGACGCTGGGAGGGTGGTGCATATCATGAATCGCCCGGCTGAGCGCGTGGTAAATGCCTTGCTCATCCGGAGTAGCGAAATAAACGATCAGCTTGGCGGCGGGGGCAAGCGCAGTGAGAATTTCGAGATCCATGGTGACTTCGACGGTGGCCTGCGCGGCTTCGATCGCAGAAGACTTGAGTGCGGCGGCGGATAGACGGCGTTGCCCATCGACGCCATCGAGCATCTCGTGAATGGCCCGCGGGGGTGCGGGACGATTGGCTCCGCCGCGCACCTCGACAGTCGTGATGTTGGGCATGGGCAAGCCGTTTCTGCCGCAAAAGCGCTGGATGTCCTGGAGATGAAAGCCGCCGCCGAGTTCGATGAGGCCGATGGTCTGGCCCTGACCGTCCATGCCCTCAGGGAAGCCATAGGCAAGAGCGAGGTCGCGCAGTGGAAGCGGCTTCTGTTCGGGACGGCGGAACGGAATCTTCTGGCGGCGCGCGACATGGGCGGTATTGATCCCGAGGACGGCCTCTACGATGTTCTCCAAGGCCGGCGGAATTGAAGCCGAGCCCGCCAGCGTGACAGGCGGGGAAGCTTCTCTAGCGTGATGCGCGGCGCGGAAGGCCGCGTCGATAGATTCAGCGGTTCCGGAGATCCGCACGGTGCGTCGAGAGGCATCAATCTCCAGGACATCAAGCATGTGATCGCGCGCGAAGGTCCGCAGAAGGGCAATATCGTCGGGATCCGCAGCGTGCCGGTCGGCGAATTGGGAATGGAATTGAGAATAGGTGAGATGACCTGGTTTGGCCGAACCGGTTGCCGGAGCGTAGGAGAGTTCGGGAACCGGATTCTTTGGACGAAGAACGAGGGTAATCTCAAGCGGTTGAGTGAGCTTGAGGGGAGCGCTGCGCAGCGGGCGGGTTGCCATGGTTCAGACCTCGAATGCTTCCCAAAGAGACTTCATCTCTCTGATCAAAATGGAGAAGCGCGCTTCGCGCCGCAGAGATTCGAGCATTGGATCCCAGCGCGCAATCATGGGGTAATTGAGGAAGCCCTTTCGCATTGCGTTTTCCAGCCAATGAAGACTCTCCGCCGTTTCAGCCATCGCCGCGTAGCCCTGCGCGATCGCCCATGAATAGTGAGGGTCGCCGGCCACGATATCCTTGAGCCCGGAGGTGGCTAGCCCAAGGGCGGCTGGGGTATCCCCGCTCAGGGCGGCGGCCATGAAAGCGCCGAGGTTGGTAAAGAACTGGTCGGGACAGGTAAGCTGCATCGCCTGGAACTGGTCGATCGCCTCGGAGTTCCGCCGCGCCAGCGCGAGGACTTGGCCGCGGCACCAGAGAAGCATGGCGTTGCCCGGGTCATGGCGGATGGCTTCCTCGAACGAAGGAAGCGCATCGTCAAACTCACCCGCCATGAGGGAGAGCAGCCCGGGAATGAAGCGGTAGATAGGCGTGAGTGGATCGATCTCGGCGATGCGGCGGCCAAGCGGCATGGCGGCATGGGCCTTCCCGCTGAGCGCACAGATAGCGCAATACCAGCTCAGGCTGTCGGAGTCATTCGGAGCCGAAGCCATAGATTGCTTAAGAAGGCGGATGGCTTTCTGCGTCTCTCCTTCCTGCAAACTGATGAGTCCGAGCAGGCGGCAGGCATCGGCGGAGTCAGGGTCAAGTTCGAGCGCCCGGCTGGCGCAATCCTTGGCCTTGCTCAGGTATTGGAGATCGGAGGAGATGCCGGCGTTGATGTATTGCCAGTAAACCTGGCCTTTGGCGGAAAGCAGCAGCGCGTTATTGCCCACCAGCCGCTCGCCTTGGTCGAGATTGTCCAGGGCGCGCTCCAGAGCCTCACGGGAGTAGCTGAGGATCTCATGCTTCGCCTTGAGGTAGTACTGGTAGGCGCGGACATCGGGCAGGGGACGGAGAAGAAGATGCTTGTCCTCGGCAGGGGTAAGAGTCAGGCGAAGAGCGCGCACCACCTGGCGCGAGATTTGCTCCTGAATGGCGAATACGTCTTCCAGAGTGCCGTTGTATTTTTCTGCCCAGAGTATTGAGTCGTCCACCGGGTCAATCAATTGCACAGTAACACGGATGGTATTGCCGGCCGACTGCGGCTTGTTGCCCAGACGGACGCTTCCCTGAAGCACATAGCGGACGTGGAGATCCTGGGCGAGTTTCTGAGGCGTGTCCTGAGTGCCCTTCAGGCGCATGGCGGAGGTGCTGCAGATGGTGCGCAGGGAGCGCACGCTGGAGAGATCGGTGATGATCTCGTCGGTCAGACCATCGCAGAAATATTCGGCATCGGTCTTGTTGTCCGGCCCGGTAAAGGGAAGAACCAGGACAGAGTTGGCGCGAAGGCCCATGGTATTTGCGTCGGCGCTCTGGAAGAGATGCGTCGGTGCTGTCGCTCGACTGGGCGAGGCAAGCATTTCGAGCGCGGCGAGAAACTCTGTCGCGCTGCGATAACGCACAGAGAGGTCTCTGGCCAGAGCTCGTGCCAGGGCGCTGCCAATGCTAGCCGGCAGTTCAGGAACGTGATGCTGTAATTCCCGGGGCTTGGCCTGCAGAATGGCTTCGAACACCGCGTAGGGGCTCTCCCCTGTAAAAGGCAGATGGCCGGTGAGCATCTCGTAAAGCACCACGCCCGACGCCCAGATGTCAGCGCGGCAGTCGACCTCTTTGCATAGGATCTGCTCCGGCGACATATAGCTGATTGTCCCCAGGAAAGCCCCTGTCTCAGTCAATTGCGGACCGGTATTGCTGCCCTTGGCCAAGCCGAAGTCAATGATCTTAAGCTCGTCATTGGGCAAGATGATCAGGTTCGATGGTTTGATATCGCGATGAATTACACCGTTGGAGTGCGCATGGCCGAGTCCGGAGAGCAACTGCGAGGCGAAGTGAACAGCGGCGCTGAGTTCGAGCCGGCCTCGTGCGATGCGCGCTGCCAGAGTTTCGCCCTCGTAGTAGGAGAGGACGAGCACGATCTGGCCGTCTTCCAGCTCCTCAATCTGATGGATGCGGCAAACGTTTGGATGGTCGAGTTGAGAGGCGGCTCGTGCTTCCTGGAGCAGGCGCTGCTTTGAGGCCGGATCGGAAGTAGTCTCCGGGGCGAGGTACTTAAGGGCCACAATCCGGTTGAGCCGCAGATCGTGGGCTTTGCAAACAACACCCATGGCGCCGGCCCCGATTTGGCCCTCGATGCGGTAGTGCGCGATGGTTTTCTGTTCAAGCACAAGCTAATGGAAGCATCGCCGCTGTGGAGCGGTCCCCGGAGAGAGCGCGGAGCTCGTCGAGCAGGGATGCTACTGTATCGATCGTATGAAAAGCGCTCAGCGCGATCAGTTGCTGTTGTTCCGCGGTGAGCGGCAATCTATCCAGGGTTCGGTTCAGATCGGCCAGATGGGCGGGGTCATCCTCGGCGTGCGAACGGAGGCAGCGGAAGGCTTCTCCGGGCAGGCCGGTTCGCCGCTGGATTAGTTCCAACTGTTCGATAAGCGGTGGTGAACCTTCGAGAACTACGAGATACCCGAAAATGGAGACCGGATGAGCGTTGGCAATCCGGAGGTGTTGGCCGCCAAGCAGTGACACCACGCCAGGGGATGAGACTGACTGCAGAACCGAGGCCTCGTCAATACCAAGGCTAGAGATATCGTCGAGAATCCAGCCGGCGTGATCCTTTTCCTCAGCGATGTGTTGGCTGAGGTACTCCGCGGAGATGGCTGCGACCGGATCGTTGAACAGATCGGCGGAGCGGCTGGCGGCAAACGACATCAGATCGAGCCCGCCGCAAACGATGCGGTAGAGCTGAATAAGAAAATCAGGGTAGAGTTCGGCTAGATTCGGATGGTTCCAGAAGCGGTCGCTGGCTGCAATCAGACGATCTTCCGCAAGATAGATCTTGTGTCGCAGAACTTCGCTGTGGGTTACAGATGACACGCGAACAGGACCTCTTGACTAGGATAAAAGCGCGGGGGAGGGTGTTGGAAATGTCAGGTGTAACTAAGTAGCCTAACTGCGTTCACACGATGATGTTGGGACGCATATGCTCTTTACCTTGAGGCGTCTCCCCCATCTTGGCGCGCAGCTTGATAAGCACGTCAACCTCGTCGCTGGTGATGCCTTCGAGGAGCTTTCTGTCATGATCGGTAAAGTGTTCGTTCTTAAGAATTCCTGCCTTTTCGAGGCGCTCGATGTTGCCTTTTGCGTTGGACATGAGTTGAGTTCTCCTGACGGACGCCGGGCTGGTGAGCCCTCACCGAAGCCCACACCTCAGAGATGCCGATTTGTGGCCCAATTATATACCTGGTTTCGTGTTGAGAATGCAACTCGCGATCCATTTAGATGAGGCGTGGAGGTAAGATCGTGCGTATGCCGGAGTTGTCAACCAAAGCGCATCTTTTCCTCTCCGATGGCGCCGTCGAACGGGAAGTGGTGGTGACGCAAACTCCCTTTACCATTGGCCGGCTGCCCGACCGGGATCTGGTGTTGCCTCATCCTTACATCTCCCGCAACCACGCCCAATTGGTATATGAAGATTCGCAGTTCTACCTGATCGATCAAGGCAGTCAGAGCGGATCGTACCTCAATGGAAAGCGCGTACAGCGGCAGCGGCTGGCTGATGATGATGTGATCCACATCGGCTCGCCGGAAGGGCCGCGATTGCGATTCCGAATCGAGCATACGACGGCCACTGCGCTGCGCACCCTGCTCGGTCAGATAAAAGACACGTCGAGCAGTGAATCCGGCCTGGGCAAGTTAAGCTGGTTCGTCGAGGCCGCCCGCAGGCTGAACAAAGTGGGGGCGGTGAATGAGATTCTCTCCTCGCTCATCGAGGCTACTCTTGAACTGACGCGAGTGGAACGGGGCTATGTCTTCCTGTGCGATACCTCGGGGCAGCCGCGCTTGGCGGCAGGGCGGAATATTCACAATCAGCCGCTCTCCGATGATTCGACTATTTCGCACAGTGCGCTGCAGCAGGCGATCGCGAGCCGGGCGGATTTCATTGTTAAGGATGCGCTCTCAGGCCAGGCTGATGGGTTGCCTTCACACAGCATTGTCGCCCAGAGCCTGAGGACGATTATCTGCATCCCCTTACGGAGACGAGTTTCCGACCCCAGGCTACCGGAGAAGGAGATTCTCGGCGTGCTCTATCTGGATAGTCAGCAGAAGGGTAAGCTGACGCGAATCGATAGCGACCTGTTGAAGATCGTCGCCACTGAGGCGGCCGTTCTACTGGAGAATGCCATGCTGGTGCAGGCCGAGGAGGCCGCCAGGCGCTACCGCGAGGAACTCAAGATTGCGTCGGAGATTCAGCAAGGTTTGATGGTGGTGCGTATCCCTGAATTGAGTTATGCCAAGGTGAATGCGCAGAGTGTGCCCTGTAAAGACATCGGCGGCGACTTCTACGATGTGATCTCGCTTGAGGACGCCCTGTATGTCGTAGTAGCGGACATCTCGGGCAAGGGCATATCGGCGGCGCTGCTGGGAGCGACGCTGCAAGGGCTGATCCATTCGCAGGTCCTTGCCGGCCAGTCCCTTTCTCAGATTGCGCTGTTCGCCAATCGTTACATCTGCGACAAGAGCGTCGGCAAGTATGCGACCATGGTGCTTTTGCGGTTGAATGCCGAAGGTGAAGGCGAGTACATCAACTGCGGGCACGTCTTACCCCTGCTGCAAACAAGCGAAACAGTGAGTGCGTTGCCCAATGGCAATTTTCCGGTGGGGATGATACCGGCCGTCTCTTATACGTCGGATAAGTTCAAGGTGAAGCCGGGAGAGCGGATCCTGATCGTGACCGATGGCGTGACCGAGTCGGAGAATCCGGCCGGCGAATGCTACGGCGAACAGCGGCTGCAGGCGGCGGTGATGGGTGGCGCAGATCTAGGCGTGCTCTTCGATCAGGTCAGCGCCTTTACTCAAGGAGCTCCTCTGGAGGACGACTGCACCATCCTCGAGGTTTGTTTTGCGGCCTGTCCAGCGTAAGAAACTCGTCCTTCAAACAAATCCTGGGTACCCCAGGTCCCGATTCTGCTACCTGGGATTTAACAAATCTCGATGGACAGTGTCGTCGGTCTTGGGATTGTGGTTTCCTACCCTTGCAACGCAAGGATGAGGCACCCTGGATCTGCTTGAGGATGGATCCAAAACCACCAGCAATCGTGGGAGACCACAAATCTATGCCCTGATTTTTATCTCCGTGGGTGGGCGATTTCCACGGGCAATGGGCTCGGCTCATGTCAAGATGATTCTAGAGCGATAGAGAAATCAGGATCTCCCGGCGGGCGCCGACTACGCAATCAGGGAGCTTTGTGACATGGATTTTTTGCCGGGAGCTTCACGCATAAAGTCGACAAGCTCTGTGCTCCGCTTTGTTTTCGTTGCGTTTTTTGCGCAGATGGCAGTGCTGCTGGTCGGCTCTACCTTTGCCCAGAAAGGGCCCCTGTCCGTAGACAGGATCTTTCTCGGGTACGACTACGTGATTTTCTTTAGAGCAGCGCAAACCTGGTTAGCTCACCAGAATCCATACAATGCGCGCGCTTTCATCACGCCGGCCTCGTCCATTCTCGCCAGCCTGCCATTGGTCAAGTTGACTTTCCATGCAGCGGCTCTCATATTTGGCTTTTTTAACCTGGCTGTGATTTTCTCCGCCCTTGGCGCATACATGAAGTCGCTTAAAATGCAGCGTGGGCAAATCGAGCTGATGTTTGGGATTACGCTGCTTTACTATCCCTTCTATTACATCCTCGATCGCGGCAATCTCGACGGGCTTATTCTTGGCTGTATCCTCTTCGCAGCCGTATCCCGATTGCGTGTTGTCCGAGCGGCGCTTGCCGCGATCGCCATCGGCCTCAAGCTATACCCGATCCTGCTATTTATTCCGCTCTTCCGCAAACGCCGCTTCAAAACGATAATTCTGGCGTTGGTATTTCTCCTTCTTCTGCAACTTCCATTTCTGGGAATTGAGCGATCTTTTCTCCACGCCGTCTTCGATCGCGGCGGCAGGATGTGGGTCACAAACAACATCAGTCCCGCAGTGCTGCTGTATGTAGCGGCGATCGGTCTCCACGTCCATGTCACGGCGCTCTGGAAAGGCATATTTTTTCTTGGCTGGCTGGCGACGCTGGTGATCGCCATTTCTCGCCGCCGTCTGGATTCAAGTCACGGCCCTATGCTCGACCTGGTTGCCTGGATTCCCTGGATGGTTTCCTTTCCACTCCTTGTCTATCCTTATGTCGGAGTGCTTCTCCTTCCTTTGGTGGCATGGCGGTTCCATCGATTGGAGAACGGGTATTTGACTCTGCCGGACAAGCTATTCCTCTTGGGATTTCTGCTTACCGGCTTTCAACCCATTGCATTTTTGGCGCTCATGTCCGTGCCCGGGATGTGGGACCGGCCGTTTCACTTGGTCAACGCCTTTGGGGTGTTGCTGATATTGATCGGCAGCACTTTCACTATGCGCGGCCCTGAGGGATACGACAGGAGAGCGATCAATGTATCTGAAAAGAACGCTAATCTTGTCCTCGATTAGCGCTGGCCAGGAGTGAAGAGTTTCGGAGGCTGGGCTTCATGATCCTAAAAAACCGGAAGTTGGAAATGCTCTAGCTGGCCATGTCTTGATCTTGGTCTTGGCCGGAGTAGAAGTACTCTACCCGCTGCCGGACCAGTTCCTCCTCCATCTCCTCGCCAAATCTCAATCCACGCTGCTTGATCAGATCGTTCCAGGGAAGGGTCTCGGTCTTGGCGGCGAGTTTGGCCGCCAAGTCCTCGGTCCGGCCTATCGCTCTGGCGGGCACGCCGCCGACAATGTGTCCGGGCTGCACATCGCGGTTAACAACAGCGCCGGCCGCTACGATCGCATTTGGTCCGATGGTTACGCCGGGCAGCACAATCGCTCCAAAGCCGATAAAGACGTTATCGCGAATATCGACTTTGCCCACAGAATCCAGGCGCAAACCATAAGCGCGATTCAGCATGGCGATAGAGCCGTCATGGCCGATGATGGCGCAGTCGGAGAAATGTACGTTGTTTCCCAGTTTCACGTAGGCTGGATCGGTAAAGACCGTCGTGGGCAAAATGTTGCAGTGCTCTCCAATCGAACGGAAGCCTCCATGCAGCCGCAGAAATTCTGTATACTCGCCGGCTGATGGACGGCAAAGGCGCAGGTACATGTTTCGCCATTGGCCGGTTCGCCAGGCTACGCGCTTAACGACTGAGCCGATCAGTTTCCGCAAAGCTTCGCACCTCAGGGGTGGTGCCAAGATGATGTTTCATTGCCTTTGCCTCTTCATTAAGGAGCGCCAGCTCAGTATCAAGTTTAAATGAATTTACACTCAATGCGGTTGCTAATTTCTTGAAACGCCAACGCCAATCGAGCCGTTGAAGCGAATTTAGATAGTTGAGGCGAGCCCGGGCCGGAGTCCATTCGCGAGCCGCGCGAGCGATGACTTCGAGTCCCTGCTTTCGATCGATAGTCCCAAGATCAAGCAGCGCCTCCGGCCACAAGAGTGATTGTACAGACTTGCTGCGGGGCGGAACTCCGGCAACGGTGGCGCCGGCAGCGACCGCATCCGTCCAGCGCCCGGTTATATATTCCCTGGTGGGATGGGTTTGGATACTCTTGCTGACACGATTAGAGAAAGCCAAGGCAAACTTCGTCTCGCTCAGAAAACCCATCAGCGAGCGCTCATTTTCACTCGCGTCGTCGAAGATCGGAGGCCGGCCCTGAAAACTCAATTCGTGCAACTGGCATCCATGCGCGTTCGATGAATCGTCTTCCCAGTCCGCCGGCTGGCGTCCAAATCGAAGCAGATCGAGAGGGCGCAGCGGATTTGCCGATCCGAGCCTGAGCACGTCCGATCCCCAGGGTAGCCATTCCACCGGAGCAGACATCCTCTCGCGCCAGGTATTGAGATCTTCTTGCTCAGTCACAAATAAATAATCGAATACGCGGGCCAAGGATGCGAATCGGGGAATGTGATCTGTCCAGAATGAGTCAAACACCCATGCGGCTATCCGGCCAAAGCTTTCTCGCCAATGCTTAACCCGCAATACCGAGCCGAGATCTCCTGGCGATGGGCAAATGAGTATGCAAGCCGATCCTTGGCGGTTACGGGGAAGCAAGGCAGCCGCTTGCTCCATCATCGTGGGACGTCCTGAGTTCAGTACGACCAGTTCTCCGTCAAGAAGTTCGGCCGCAAGGCGCGCCATGTAAGACACGCAGTGATATCCAGCAAGTCCTGGATCGGCGTACACGATTTTGAGTGAGCTTCCCATGGCAATCCGTCAGACCCTGACAACTTATACTTAGAATTCTATTTGACTCCCCCAATTGCGAGACGAAGCAGTACAGCATCTTTATTTTCGATTTTCAATTTAGCCCGATCGCCAAGATTTAGGCCGTTCGCGGGCTTATCAATTAAGCGAAGCTTGGACAATTTCCGGTTACCCATCGACGTCAATCCCACATTTGTGTTACTTCTTCTCCGCAACGCTATCCGGTTCGGGCGTGGCAAATGGGGAAGCGGTTTGCTTGTTCATGGGGCCACGCTTAGCGTCTGCGATGCTTTGTTCATAAATGCCCATCATGCGATCGACTTTTGTTTCCCAGTCGAAGTCCCGCCGGACACGCTCTCTTCCCCTGATTCCCATCTGGCGGCCCAATTGGGGCGCGGCGATAAGCTCCTGCATTGCGCCGGCCAAGCCTTGGACAAGTGCTTCCCGGCTGGAAGGCTCGACCAGGAATCCACAGGTGGAATCGATATAATCGGCCGGCCCGCCCCAGCGGGTTGCAATCACCGGTGTGGCGGCTGCTAGCGCTTCGAGCACAACCGCGCCGCCGCATTCATAAACGCTCGGCAGCACCAGAGCTGCGGCCGTTCGCAAGCGCAGTGCGCAGCTCTCTTGGGGAAGCCATCCGGAGAACAAAACGCGGGTGGAAATACCCAGGCGTTCCGCTAACTGCCGCCATGCGGATTGCATAGGACCGTCTCCGATGATTTCAAGCGTGGCGTTGTTGGATAGCTGGCTGAGCGCTTCGATAGCCATGTCGACGCCTTTCCAGTCGACAAGCCTTCCTATGAAAACAAAACGCGCCTCCTCCGTGGGAAGAGGCGCCACATGATTTTTGTCTGAAGATTGCCAAATTGTCAGGTCGACGCCGTTTTCCGGGAATTCAATCACCTGGCCCTGGATGCACTCCGGCAGCGCAAGCTGGGTTCTCTGGTTGGCAACCAGCAGCACTCGGGCTAGTTTCTTTCCCGGCAGGAGAGAATTCACCAGGTTGGAGAGATGGCGCCCGATGCGAATGCTGGTCCGGCTCAGGAGGGACTCGCTGTGGCGAAAGGCGGGAGGGTATTCCATGCCGCCGTTCATCGGCCCGATGATCACCGGGACGCCCAAATTCGCCATCAGCGATGGAAAGCGGGGTGACACTGGAATCGGCTGATGAACGGCGTCGATCGATTCTTCCTGCACCAGTTTCGACACGATCCCGCGAGCAAGATATTGCGTGATCAATTGACTCAAAAGGCCGATGGTCGCGTCGGAGACCCGGCGGGGCAGAAAGCGGCTCACGCGGAAGAGCAATTTATGAAACCAGGCATCCTCAATGAACCGGAGGTGATCGCGATCGTTCGCGAACAGAACTTCGAGCTCGGCCCGGGTGCGCGCATGAACCACCAGCCACGCTTCGACGCCTCGCGCGCGGAGACGCGAGAAGTAATGCAGGGGCAGGACCGCCTCGCCTCCAAATCGATAGGAAGCGTGCTCGGCAACGACGCAGATGCGCATGGGCTTAGTCAATGTTTTACGCGGTCCTTCTAAGGGCATGCTCCATGTTTTTCAGTGTTGGGGATTCGCCGAGAGCCACGCCGCCGCGATCAAACATAAAGAAATGATGGCTGAGAAGACGACCGGAACGACAAAGAAGAATCTCAAGCTTAAGACGGTCACAATGACAAAGGTAATGGCCAGAGCCCAAGCAGGGCCACGCATCGATGCTAACGCCACTGCCGGAAGATCTCCCAATTGCCAGGCTAGAACCGCCGCGAATACCAGAAAGACAGAGACGAGGAGACCGAAGCCTACGAAGAAATCCCAGTAGGTCCGGTGGAAACCCTGAGCGTCGAATCGAATCACCCGCATGGAGCTAACCAGGGCGTCTACTTTCCACTTCGGATCGGTCTTGCGAAATCCAACCGTATGTCCGGCGGCGAAGAGCAGGATGAGAATCGAGGCGATTCGATAAAGAAGAGATGCTTTCAAGTCTTCCTCCTGAAGCGCGGTTTAAGCCAACCCGGTCCAAAGGCGCCTATCCATGATGCAAGCGCGCCAGCCTGGCTCCGTTCATCCAAGTCGTTCTAAGCGGATTGGAAGATGTCATAGTACCCCCACTTCTTCAACCAGCCTTTCATTCTCTGCTCCCGGTGATAGCGGTCCGGCGTCAGTTCGATAAAGGGAATGACCTCACCGGGTCTACTTAAAGCGTCCTTACCCTCCAGATCTCCTCGTTTCTGAGCATCGGGCAGCCAGTACTTCGCCTCCCCGCCTGCGTGAAAACACTTCATCTTGGAAAAATCTTCAAAGCGCAAAATCCGGACGCCTGAAACGCCGAGCTTGCGCAGCACGCGCTTGGGTTGGCTGCGCCGCCAGCAGTGCCATAGATCGGGCGCAAGGTAGCCACCTCCTATGCGCATGGCGAGAGCCGCCCACAGGATCGCTTCCACATGCATCACCCGGGGAAGACTTGCTCCGCCAAGCTTATTCAGCAGCCACTCCAACCAATCCAGGTCCACCGGAGCGCGCCAATGAGCGACTCCTATATCCACATGACGCGCCAGCAGAACTCCCGCTCCCAGGGCCGCATTGACTACTTCAGGAGGAAGCAGGCAGTTCGGCTTCTGCCACATCAGCAATAAACCTTGATCGAGTGTCTGCTCGAAACGAAAGCGATTAGGGAAGTAAAGATCGGGATCGAGCAAAACCATTTCTTCGCCCGGCTGGCTTAACAAAACGGGATCGGTGATCTTTCTCCAGCAGGGATGCCCTTTGCGTAGCTGCCGGATCGCCGGATGCCGGCCGAAGATGGTCTCCTCTTGCTGCTCGAAATCGTCTTCCGCAAAAACGCTCCATCCATGGCGGCCCGCATTCTGACGGTTGGTCATCTCTTCAACCAGCAGAGCTTTGTCGGCAACGGAATCGGTGATCAGGTGCAGATGGATTGGTTCCAGCGAATTGCGAAGAAGACTCTCCAGCGCATAGCTTGCATATGCCAGCGAGCGCGGCGAAATGACCATGAAAATCCGCCGCTCTGTCGCGGCGCCGGCTTGGCCCGGATCGGTTGCATTCACAGTCATCAATATCCTTTCGTGTTATGCTTCAGCCGATCTAAGTCCCGCAAGGGACGTCTGAAAATAGCCCAGAACGCCAGTGCTGGGCTATTTTCGCGCCCGTCCCTACGAGACTATTCAAGAACTGCTCCTCTGAGGCCTGTAAAGCCCAGGGTTAATGCGCTGAGAAATTAATGCAAACGCGCCAACGCGCGGTGCACGGTGGCTTGCAATGCCCCTTTCAAACATGGATGGCCAAGGGCTATCCATGAATCGAGTTTTCCGGCTATCGTCTGTACATCCATCCATCCCGTCTCCTCCTCGAGCGAAGCCTGGTATTGGCGGGCGACGTGTACATAAGGAGAAAGCTCAAGGTACATCCGCTCATAATAATCGCGCGACTGGGAGATGAAATTGGGATGGTCCGGGGCCTTCCACGGCTTTACTGTCCCCATAGCATGGATCAGCGGGGGGAGATTGGCTCGCAGATTCTGCCAGCGATGCTTCAAGCCGTAAGCGCCCGCCCCGTGGTGTTGCAGGATCTCCCTCGAATGACGCAACACATGGACAGGAATACTTTGAAACCCGGTCGAAGCGAGCAGTGCGCTAAGGGCATCCTGGTCGCCCAGAAGATGCTGATTTCGTTCCTTCGCAGGCTTGCGTTGCTCGCGCAGGTAATCTTCGTCCGCCAGAATGTCTCGCCAGGCGGAGAGCAGTTCGCCATGCCGGCTCGATACCCTGAGCACAGCCGTATTCAGAGGGCCGCTCAGATCGCGGCCCGGCTCCAAGCCCCAGCTTCGGCAGCGATGGGTCGACCCCGAGGCATATTCCCATGGATCTTGAGCGACGGTGATGGTATCCGGTGAATCGTCTTGAACCAGGCCTAAGCTGGCGTTGACGATCACGTCCGTATCCAGCCATAGGCACTCATCACTGTTGCGCAATCCATCCAGGAGCACGGATGGTTTCACGTTATAGCTCCCCGCTCCCGCGATCTTCTCATCGATAAGGCTGAGATTGGGAAAGCGCTCAAGCCAGGATCGGAATTCGTTGCTTGCTCCAGGAAACCGCAGACGGATGGGCCAGGCAGAGTTGTACCTGGAGAGGCTGAGGATGGCGAGTTTCAGCCCCGGCAACTGTTCCCGCCGGTCTTCATACAAACAGACAAGCAAAGCGCATCCTTCTCTCGGTGAAAAAGCCAAATTGCCTGCTGGAAGCCCCCCCGCATTCATGCTCGGGTAGGAGCGCACTTGTTTGGTGCACGCTATCTATGCTTGAGTTAAATTTGTCATCTCTCCGCTTCGCTTCGGTCGAGATGACAAATTTAGGTGTAATCGCCAACCAGGCTTTGCTCAACCCAATTCATCCCTTTGGGTGGGCCTCAGGCCCATGATCGCTTCGGGAAAGTTTCGACTCTCCACTCAATTTCCGCTTAGCCAATTGACGAATTCGGAAGCATGGCCCCGCCGTGGTTCCGGCCCGGGCTCCGCGGCCTTTTCGAAGCAGCTGGTAAGAATTTCGCCAAGCGCGCTCAGGTTAGGCTCGAGAAACATAGTCTCATGGTCGCCGGGAGTGAAGCGGACGTCAACCCCCTGCAATGCCAGCGTATTCCAGCCGCAGGCAGGATCGGCTTGAGGAAAATAGGGAGCTTGCGCGGCGCGAATCAATGTGATTCGTCCCGGAAAGGGCCGTCCCTTGTATTCTTTGATCGCATCCAGCGTGCTGCGGCTGACATTGTGCATGAAGGGCGGGAGCGGCATGCCGAACCAGTTGAACAATCGCTGAGCCGTGCTCCAATGATTCAGGAACAATTTGCTGCGCATGGAACGGAGCTTGCCCACCCCTCGGCCCCAGAAAGTACAGGACCTTCTCCGGAGTTGAGAGCCGCTCCAGGCTTTTCTGATGGAAGCGGTACTTGCGCCGGAGCACGGCCTTCTTGGTCATATTGGGGTCTTTCTCCAGAAGCGCGGCCAGTTCAGCGGCATATCCAGGACGCCATGAGTCGAAGAGCATGACCATCTCCACACTCTCACCGGCTTCGGTGAGCTGCCGGGCGGTTTCTACGGCCAGTGGACCGGCCGCGCACCATCCGCCAATGTAATAGGGTCCCGATGGTTGAACCGACCGAATTTCTCCTACATACGAGGCGGCGCGGCTCTCGATGGTCATCTGCTCGTCCCGGTCTAATTCGCGCAGCCCATAAAAAGGTCGATCTTCGCTGAGCACGCTGCGCAAGCCCTCATAGACAAGGTAGGAGTGGACCATGAAGAAGCGGCGGCTGGTTTCCGCGAGGCTGCACCGGCACCAGCGAAGAGTAGGCGATGTTTCCGCGCAGGACGCCGGCAAGTTGCTCGACGGTAGGCGCGTTGAAAATGGTGGTGATGGGCAAGGAGGCGCCCATGGCCTTGTTGATGCGCGCGAAGAGCCGCACGATCATGAGCGAGTATCCACCCAGAGAAAAGAAACTCTGCCGGATACCAATGCCGCGGATACCGAGAGTCTCTTCCCAAATCTTGACCAGCTTGGCCTCGAGCTCGTCGCGCGGAGGAACAACCTCGGTTACCGAAGTACCAGGTAAGGAGCGTGCAGCGCTCGAGCGGGGAAGAGCGGAGTAGTTCGCTGATCCGTCAATCCGCCGCGGAATCGAAGCCACGGCGATGATTTCCGCTGAGGAGAGATGCCCCGGCGCCTGCCTCTTCAGCAGCCTGCTTGCGGCTTGGGCGGAGGGCAACTGTCCGGCCTGGCCGGTGATGTATGCGGTGAGATGCGGATGGATACTCCCGCCCCTGAGCAGAGTTGCCTCCGCCGTCTCAATCTCCGGGATTTGATAAAGAATGCTCTCGAGATCACCCAGCCGCAAGCGGTAGCCGTGGAGCCGCACCATGCGATTGGCCCGGTCGATGAGCTCAATGCCGCGTTCCGGAGAAAAGCACGCCATGATACCCGGTGCGGATACCAGCGCCGGTATGCGAGTTTTGCCGCACCGCCAGATCTCCGGTGACTCCGAAAGGCGCGGGCAAGCCGAGCGGTCCAGAACCATCAATTGCTGGCCGGCCAGCGCCTACAAACGGCTTTCGAAGCCGGCCCGCGCGGGGTCGGTGGATGCCCGCAAAGGAGCGACCGCGAAAGGACCGGCAGTGAAGGGCGAGAAATGAAGGACATCCATCTTGCCGGGGAATTTCGCCAGCCTGTCCACGTTCGCCGACGCCGTGCCCACTCCGCGCAGGACCAGATGCAAACGGCGATCCCCTTTCCATCCGCGGGCCGCCAAGGCGGCAAACTCAGCCGGCGTGGCGAAGGCAAAGGCAGTCTGTTCCGCGTTGAGCAGGGTCTGTAATTGCTGGCCGGAGGCTCCGTTTGGGTGCACGGTCAAAGCGCCGGCGATCAGCGGCAGCAAAAGATCGGTCCAGGCTTGGGCAGAGCCGTGAGCCGGCCAAATCATCACTGCATCGCCTTGACGCATGTCCAGCGCTCCAGCGGCCCCTAACATCGATTGCAAAGTCGCTGGATGGGAGACGGCTGTTACCCGGTAGTGACCGGTGTTATCTGCCTGGACGTTGAGCCAGGCGGGCTGTCGCGATGGATGGAGAGAACGGTATTCCTCCTCGGGCTCATCCGCTCCGCCCCGGCTGCCTTGCTAAGTTGCTCAAACTGGTGAGAGTCGAGAACTTCTCCACAAAGGCATGCTTTCCCAGGGACAGCGTCGGCTGAAGATCGAGCAGCACCAGGTTCCACTCATCTACCGAGGTTGTTTGTGGGATTGGCAGCACCACGCCGCCCATGCGCAGCACCGCCAGCGCCGCCGCAGCGGTATCGGCCATGGACTCCATACGCAGGGCGACCGTCTGTCCTGCCTTCAATCCCAATCGCTTGAGCCCCCGGACAAACTCCCGGCTCCTCGCTTGCAGTGACCGCCAACTTACGCGACGGCTGCCGGCAATGATTGCAGTATCGTCGCCGTAGGCGGCAGCCCATTGGTCCACCCAGGAGAAAATCGAGTGCGCGCCCGACTCCACCGGCAGCGGGCTGGGGCCGGTGAACTCGATAGCGGTTCTCTCCCAGGGCGCGAGCAAGGGAAATTCCGAAACCTTGAGGCGTATCGACGTCCATCACCGCTTCAAGGATGCGGGCATACATCTCGAGCAGCCGGCGAATTCTCTGTCTTTTCAAAGAGCGCGGTATTGTATTCGATCTGCAGACGCGGACCTTCCGCGCGTTCCACGACGCTCACCAGCAGATCGAAATTAACCCCACCGCTGACCGAAGGCCGGGGAACGATCTTGAGATCTCCAGCCTGCTGCGGCTGCATGAAGGCTTTTTGATAGACGAAATAGACCTGGAGAAACTGCGACGTCGCGCCCGACTGGTCGAGCTGAAATGCCTCCATCAAACGGGAAAAAGGCAGATCCTGATGGGCGTAGCTCTTGGCGCTCCAGTCCGGAGACGCGCCTGACCAGCTCCCGGTAGGTCGGATCGCCCTGCACATCCGCCAGAATGACCTGCGGATTGGCGAATCGTCCGACTACATTCTCCATCCCCGGCTGGGTACGGTTGGCGATCGTCGAGCCGAGAAGAAATTCCGTCTGGTCGGTGTAGCGCGAGATCAAACCTTCAAAGGCGGCCAGCAGCACCTGGTGCATGGTCGCGTCGTTGCGCCTGCAGTAAGCCTTTAGCTTGGCACTGAGCTCGGGCGGCAGCAGTAAGGACTCGATCTCTCCCGGACCGCTCATGCTGGCCGAGCGGGGATGGTCTGTGGGCAAATCGACGGCCGGCAATGTCGCGCCGGATATGCTCCTGCCAGAAAGCCAGGGCGGCGTTGCCTCGACTCGTCTTGAGCCACTCTTGCTGCCACACGGTGAAGTCGGCAAACTGGAAGGGAAGGGCGGGCAGAGCAGGGCTCCCGCTGCTCGCTTATAGCCGAATAGATGTCGGCAAAGTCGCGTACCAGAACTGCCGTTCGACCATCCGTCACAAGCGATGTGATGGATGGTAAAGGCCAGAAAATGTTCCGCGCTCGGTGACGTGAATCAGATGGACGAAGAAGACCGGCCCGCTGGCCAGATCGATGCGTACTTTGCCATGGTCGCGAATGATCTCTTCCGCCCGATCCCTGGCCTCGGTCGAGGGAGGGATCGCAAATCCGAGATGGACAGCGCGAAGTGGGCTTCTTCCGGGATAACCTGCGACAACTCGCCATCGACCATGCGGTAGGTGGTGCGCAGCGCCTCATGACGAAGGGTCAATTCACGAATGCTCGGCTCTGATCAGCCTGTCCTCTACCTTGCCCTCCAGGCGAAAAGCAATTGCCATATTCGAGGCGGTCGAGGCAGCTTCCAACTGATCCAGGATCCAATATCGGCTCTGCTCCTGGCTGGCCGGGAATACACAGACCTGCCCAAGTTCAGTATCCGGCTCGCCGGTATCGACGATATTTGTCAAAAGGTCCAGGTCCATATGCGTTCGGGGGATGGGTCAGTCGTTGTCCCATGGCTCGTCATTGTGGTTTTCCCAATGCTCGTTACTACTAGAGTTCCGCTCTCCGGCTCTTCATTGGAGCGTCGTCTGCGGACGGCGATAATGTGCCCGGGGTACAGCCTTGATCCCGGACGCGTCTTCGCGGGGGCATCCTGCGCCACTATCAAGCTGTGCGCAAATGGCAGCGATGGTTCTCGATCTGGAAGATGTGACGGGCCGTCAGCCCGAGGCCGGCTTGGTTGGCAAGGGTGGTGATACGGAAGATCAGAAGCGAGTCGCCGCCCAGCTCGAAAATGCTTTCTTCCACTCCAACCTCCTTGACGCCCAGCACCTTGGCCCAAATTCCCGCCAGTGTCTTCCTCCTTTGCATTGCGAGGATACACCATTGCCCTTCTGACGCATCATCTGTTCCGGCTGTGGCGCCGGGAGAGCGCGCCGGTCCACCTTGCCGTTGAGCGTGCGCGGCAGGCTGTCCAGCAGCATGATCGCCGCCGGGTGCATGTATTGAGGAAGCTGCTCCTCGAGATGTTTGCGCAATTCCTGGAGCAGTTTCACCGGGTCGCCGGCCGCGTTTGGAACCACATAGGCCGCCAGGCGCTTGTCTCCGGGAGAATCCTGCGCCGTGACCCAGTCCGTCCGCACGGCGGCCACGGCGGAGCGGACCCACGGCGAACTCTCGAGAGCGTGCTCAATTTCGCCCAGCTCAATGCGGTAGCCGCGGATCTTGACCTGGGTGTCGGTCCGCCCGAGAAACTCAACCGTTCCATCCGCGCGGTAACGCGCCAAATCGCCGGTGCGGTAAAGCCGCTCCGTCCGTCCGTTCTCGAAGGTGTGTTCCAGGAACTTCTCCGCCGTTTGCTCGGGCGCGTTGAGATAGCCGAGCGCCAAACCGTCTCCGGCGGCGTATAGCTCTCCGGACACCCCTGGGGGCACCGGCTTTTTCATGCGCGTCGAGCAGGTAGACGCGAGTATTGGCGATGGGTCGGCCGATAGGCACAGTGCCTGAGGCCAGACTGTCCAAAGCGTGATCCGATGGCAGCAGGTAAAAGTAGTATTCTCAGTCGGGCCATAGCCATTGATCAGCCGCAGATCGGGCAGAGCGCTCACTACGCGGCGCACATGGTTGAGCGAGAGCACGTCGCCGCCGGCCAACAATTGCTTGAGCGGACGCAGAGCTTCCAGGTGCTCGCTCGCCATCATGTGGAAGAGAGCCGCGGTGAGCCAAAGCGTGGTTACGTTTTGGGAGGCGATCAGCCGTCCGATTTCCTCCGGCGACAGCCGTCCTTGCGGTCCCAAGACAAGACGCGCGCCATTGAGCAGCGCGCCCCAAATCTCAAAGGTGGAGGCATCGAAGGAGAGCGGCGCCAAGCTGCAGGAAAGACTTCCTCCGGCAGGAAACTGGCAAATCCGTTATTCTTCACCAGGCGCAGCACTGCCCGTTGCGGAACCAGAACGCCCTTTGGATTTCCAGTCGAACCGGAGGTATACATCACGTACGCCAGATCCTCCGGTCCCCTCTCGATCTCCAAGTCTCCAGCCTCTTTGAGCGCGATGGTGGGCCAGTCCGCATCCAGGCAGATCACGTTGGTGGGCAGACTGGGCAGATTGGCGACAATCGAGCGCGACGAAAGCAGCGCCTGCGCCTGCGAATTCTCGATCAGATAAGTGACACGCGAAGGTGGATAGGCTGGGGTCGATCGGGACGTAAGCAGCGCCGGCTTTGAGTATGCCCGAGCACGCTGACGATTGCGTCCAGCGAACGCTCCAGGCACAACGCCACCCGGCCGCCTGGCAGGACCCCGAGCTTTTCAGGAAGTGAGCTAACTGGTTTGCCCTTCCGTTCAGTTGCGCATAGGTCAAAGGCTGCTCACCAACCACGCGATCGTATCCGGCGTGAGCTTGACCTGTTGTTCGAAGATCCGATAGATCGAGCTATCGCCGGGATAAGCCGCGGCGGTCTGGTTCCAGCGGTTAGCATCGTTCCATCTGCTCAGCGGAAAGCAGGGAAAGATTGGCCGCCGGCTGTCCGATATCGTCGATCAAGGCCTGAAGAATGGCCTCGATATGCGCAAACCAGCGGTCGATGGTAGCGGCTTCAAAGAGATCCGTGTTGTAGTCGCAATCCAGCCACAACTCCGTCTCCGCGATCGACGAAGTTGAAGAACAGATCCATGTTCACGCTGGTCTTCGGATTGGCGCTCAGATCCGCGGACAAGCCCTCGAACTTGAGTCCCGAGCCCACCTGCTCGAGGTTGAACTGCACCTCGACCAACTGCAGCCGCGACGGGATCGCTGGCTATTTTCAGTTGGCGCAACAGCGTCCCATAGGTGTAGTCCTGGTGATCCTGCGCGTCCAGCAGCGTCTTGCGAGTCTGCTTGAGAAACTCCGCGAGCGGCTGGTCGGGCGAGTAGCGGCTGCGGATGGGCAGGAAGTTGACGCAATGTCCCACCAAGGCCGACCCGTTCTGGAGCAGCGACTGGCCTGCCATGGGGATGCCGACCACGACATCGGCTTGTTGGCAGAGACGATGGATCAGCAGGCAATAGGCGGAGAGCAAGGTCGCAAATAGAGTGCTGCCCTGCCGGGCGCCGGCCTTGCGAACGGATTTCAAAAGCTCCGCCGGGAAGACAAAGCGCTTGGTCGCGCCGGCATTGGTGCGCAGAGCGGGCGCGGGCGCGATCGATAGGAAGTTCAAGAGGCGGGGGATTTCCTTGAACTGCTCCAGCCAATAAGACTCGACTCGGGCGCGCTCCGGCGTTCCCGCCGCCGGCTTTGCTCGATAGCGTACTGATGGAAAGCTGAGCAGCGGCGGCAGGGCTTGCCGGCGTGCCGTTGGCTTCGCCATTGTAAAGCGCGCTTAATTCCCCGTAGAGAACGTTGGTCGACCAGCCGTCGAAGACGATGTGGTGCGCGGTGAGGACAAGGACGTGTTTGCGAGCCTCAAGCCGGATGAGGCGAATGCGGAACAGAGGACCGGAATACAATTTGAAGGGAGTGGAAGCCTCCCTGCTCGAGGATCGCGTTCACTTGCCGCTCGCGCGCCTCGGCAGGGAGTCCACTGAGATCGTCACGCTCCAGGGGAAGAGCAAGCCGGGCGGCGATATGGATGAGTCGCCGTCTTCGATCCACTGTCGAGCGTAGAGACTCGTGGCGCGCGACCAGCTTGGCCAGGCTGCTCGAGAAGAGCCTCCTCATTCGAGGTTCCCATCGAGAACCAGCGAGGTCGATTCATTGAACGCGCAATTGGCCTCATCGCCGAGCTGCGTGCCGAAGAGAATCTCCCGCTGAGGTTCGGTAATTGGAATCTCGCGGGCTACCGGTTCCAAGTCCACTTCTAGGGTAGATGCGGCTGCGCCGCGCGCCAGTTGCGCTTCATCCGCGGGCGGACCAGCGGGACTATCTCTTCTAGCGGGTCTTTCACTTAAGTCAGGCTGCGTGGCATGGGCTGCCCCTAACGCCTGTCCGGCGTGCATCTCGCGCAGGCTCCGGTGGAAGGCATCGCGCACAAAGTCCAGATCGGCGTCGCTATGCGCGGTCGTCAGGAAGCAAGGGAAGCCCTCCTGGACATGCACGCCCTTGTCGCGCAGATTGAAGTGAAGAAGCCGCGCCAGGCGCGGCTCGCCGGGAACCCTGAAGAAGAACCAGGAAGAGAAGGTTTCGATGGGCGAGTTGGATAGGAAAACTCCTGGAACATGGAGCGGATGTCGGCGACCAGGGAGGATGTTCTTCCGGCCAGCGTCTGCTGCAGGAGGGTCCGGCGCTCTTCAAGTGTTCCAGGCTGGCCTTCACCGCGGCCATCGCCAGAGGATGGCGCATGAACGTTCCCGCATAGAACGTGACTCCGACCTCCGGGAAGGAATCGTCGCCGAACTGCCATTGGCCGCCATCGAGCGCATCCATATATGTCGAGCTGCCGGCCAGCACGCCGATCGGCAATCCGCCGGCGACCACCTTGCCGTAGGTGGCGAGATCGGCGCGGATGCCAAAGATCGCCTGCATGCCACCGGGGTGGGTGCGGAATCCGGTGACCACTTCGTCGAAGATCAGAGCGCTGCCGCTCTGCTCCGTAATGCGGCGGAGTTCACGCAGGAATTCCACCGGCTGCAACTCAGGATGGCGGCTCTGCACCGGCTCGACCAGAACCGCCGCGATCTCCTCTGCGCGCTGGCGAATGATCTCCAGGCTTTCCGGCGCGCCGTATTCGAGCACCAGCATATTCGCGACACTCTCGCGCGGAATACCCGGAGCCACCGGCATGGAGCGGTGATTACCGACTGCCTTGACCAGGACTTCGTCGAAGCTGCCGTGGTAGTCGCCGGAGAAGAGCAACGATCAAGTTGCGCCCGGTGACCGTGCGAGCGAGACGCATCGCTCCCATCACCGCTTCCGACCCGGTGTTGGAGAAAGTGACGCGCTCCATGCCGGTCAGCTCGCGGATGAGATCGGCGCATTCCCCGGCCAACTCGGTTTGCGGTCCGATGGGAAAGCCGATTTCCAGTTGCCTGCGCACCGCTTCGACGATGAATTCCGGGGAGTGTCCGTAAAGGATGGAACCGTATCCGTTCAGGATGTCGATATAACGATTCCCATCCTTATCCCAAAGGTAGGCGCCGGAGGCGCGGTCCACCACCAGGGGATAGATGAGCTCCTTAATTTGAGCGTTGAAGCCGGAGACAACCCGGCCATCGGCGAAGACGGCGCGGTGCTTCTGGGTGTATGCCTTGGAGCCGGTGTGCGCCCGTTATATCCGCGGATGAAGTCGTCGAGATACTTCTCCTGTACCGGATTCAAGCCCCCCGGGCTCCCCCGCTGCAGGGGCTTGAAAGGCGTAAAGGCTGGCTTGGCCGGCTCGCTAGAGGGCGCTGCGGAGGCGGGTTGTACGGGCTGCGCGGGCTGGGGCCGGGGCAAAGCAACGGCGGGGGTTGGGACTGCTAAAGGAGCAACCGCGGCCGCGGCGGCCGGAGAGGCCGTTCCCCCATTCTGTTGGCCGCGAAGCAGCTCGAGCTGCTGGGCGAACAGGCCGCTGAGCATCTGCATCTGGCTGGCGAAGAGCGCCTCATAGGATCCCGTGGCGGATCCCGGGGCCGTTTGCGGAGCCGCGAATCCAGGGCGGAAGCGGCAGTACGGGGACACCGCCCGGCGCAGCCGAAGCGTTCGCGGCGGCCTGCGCTGGAAGCGGGGCTTGCGCTGGCCGGGCAGCGGCTGCCGGAGAAGACGCCTGCGGCGCCACGGCTTCCAGATGGGAAGCCAGCGCACCCAAAGTGGGATAGTTCTCCATGATCTGGCGGAAGGTCAGCTTGACGCGGTACTTCCCTTGGATGGCCTGCGTCAACTGGGTGAGAAACAGCGAATCGAATCCTAGTTCGAGAAAAGAAGCATCTCCATCCGCTTCCGAGAGGTCAGCGCCGGAGAGCTCGGCGACAAAGGCCTTGAGTTCCTCAAGTCTTGCCCCGCTTTCTGGAGCGATGGGAGATGGGTCGGCCACGTTCATCGTTGATTCCTCGGCACTGCTTTCGACCTCGGCGCTGCTTTCAATTGCAAAGGGGTTTTTAACATCCGGGCTGGAGGTGGTTCTGGCCGTTGTAGCGGCACCGCTGGATTGGCCGGCGTATTCAACACTGGCGGCACCGTTCGGGCACTGCGGCCTCTTCGGTCTTCTGCCGGGGGGGCGGTTCTACCCAATAGCGTTTGCGTTCAAAAGGATAGGTCGGCAACAGACACACGCCGGCGCGAATAGCCGGCGTGGAATGCCTGCCAATCGGGCTCCGCGCCCGCTGTCCAGAGCTGCCCCAGCGCCGAGAGGATCGCCCTTTCCTCGTCGCGGGGATGGTCTCGCCTGCCCGCCAGGCTGGAAATGACGACCGGCGCCTTTGCAGATTTGCCGGGAATGCCTGTTGACAGCACCGTCTGGCGCATCATCTGCGCCGTCGTCTCCCCTGGTCCGACTTCGAGCAGAATGCGCTGCGGTTCCCGGACAAGCTCGCGAACCGCATCCTCAAAGCGGACGGTATGGCGTAGTTGTCGCGTCCAATAGCCGGACTGGACTTGATCCCGCCCGGTAATCCAGCCTCCCGTGAGCGTCGAAACCCAGGGAATCGATGGCTGCCCAAAGGTAACGGTAGCGGACGTGCTCGAGCGAAAGGCTCGAGCGCCGGTTCCACCATGCGGCTGTGGAAGGCATGCGAAGTGACCAGCTTTCGATTCTGGATCTGCTCCCGGTTCAGGCGCTCGCTGAAGGCTTCGAATTTCGGCCTCGGTTCCCGAGACCACTGAGAGCTATGGGCTGTTGACCGCTGCCAGATCGAGTGCGCTCGCCCATGAGCCCGGCCACTGTTTCCTCGGGAGAACGCACCGCCAGCATCGACCCTGGGGCGAAGTTCCTGCATGAGCCGGCCGCGCGCGGCAATCAGCCGCAGCGCATCATCGAGTGACAAAACTCCCGCCAGGCAAGCGGCCACATACTCGCCGACACTGTGTCCGACCATGGCCGCCGGCCGGATCCCCCAGGAGAGCCACAGTTGCGCCAAGGCATATTCGACGGCAAAGATGGCCGGTTGAGCGAAGACGGTTTGGTTAGAGGCGCTCTTGCCAGTGGCTCGTCGGCGGCTCTTCTTCGGCGTCGCCGATAAAGAAGCTTGAGCAGGCTCTCCCCAAGCAGCGGCCGCAACCCCTCGTCGCAGAGATCCAGTTGCTCGCGGAAGACGGGCTCGCTTTCGATAGAGCTGATAGCCCATGCCGGGCGACTGCACGCCTTGTCCGGGAAAGCAGAAGACGATGCTGGGATTGTCAAAGGGATGATCTTCGCGGAAGATGCTCTCCGGGTGGATTCGGCGGAAAGCATTTCGGCTCGCTTCGGCGGCCGTGTCGGCCACCACCGCGCGGCGATGCTTGTGCCGGCTGCGGCTGACCTGCAAGGTATAGGCCGCATCCGCCAGGTTCAAATCTGGGATTTTGAGTGAAGAAGTCGGCCAGGTCGCTGCGGCGATGCTCGCGCCGCGTGCTCGCTTTTTGCCGACCAGGTGAAGCAACTGGTATCGGCGTCCGCCGTCCGAGGCGCGCAAGCTGGGGCGGCTCCTCCACAATCGACGTGGGCATTGGTGCCGCCCACGCCAAAGGCGCTCACCCCGGCTCGCAAAGGAAAGCCGTTCGCAGTCCCAGGGGCGCGAGCTCGCGGTCGATAAAGAAAGGGCTGCTCGGCCAGATCGAGGTGCGGATTCGGCTGCTTCGAAGTGCAGCAGCTTGGGAATCGCGCGATGCTCCATCTGCAGCACGGTTTTGATCAAGCCGGTGGCCCCGGAAGCCACATCGAGGTGGCCGACATTTGCCTTGGCGGTTCCCAGGGCGCAAAACCCAGCGGCCGGCGTGGAAGCGCGAAAGGCCTTGGTCAGCGCGGCGATCTCGATCGGATCGCCCAGCGGCGTGCCCGTTCCATGGGCCTCGATATAGGTGATCGACTCGGCGGGAACCCCGCGCCATCTTCTGCGCGCGCGCGATCACCTGCGCCTGGCCTTCGACGCTGGGCGCGGTATAGCCAACCTTGGCCGAGCCGTCGTTATTGACCGCGCAGCCGCGGATCACCGCCAGTACCTGGTCGCCATCGCGCGATTGCCTTGTCCAGCCGCTTGAGCAGCAGCACGGCGGCGCCATGACCGAAGACGGTTCCATTGGCCCGGTGATCGAACGGACGGCAATGGCCGTCGAGCGAAGCCAAGCCTCCCTCCTGAGGAAGGTAGCCGCGCCGCTGCGGAAAGGTGATGGAAACAGCTCCGGCTAGAGCCATATCGCAGCCCTTCGGTCGAGCAGGCTCTGGCAGGCCTGGCAAACTGCAACCAGAGAAGTGGAGCAGGCCGATTGCACGGTGATGCTCGGTCCGCGCAGGTTCAGCTTGTAGGAGACGCGGGTGGCCAGGAAATCCTTGTCGTTTCCCAGCATCGTTATATAGGAGCCGACCTGATAGGCGCCGGTGAACTCTTCCAGATATTGGCGGCCGGAGACCAGGTTCTGCATGAAGTAGGTATTCATGCTGCAGCCGGCAAAGACGCCGACCGCATTGCGCGTGTGCCCGGGATCGTATCCGGCGCGCTCCAACACCTCCCAGGCGCATTCCAGGAAGACTGCGATGCTGCGGGTCCATCTGCTCGGCTTCCTTGGGATATACGCCAAAGAACGCAGCGTCGAACATCTCGGCATGTCTCCAGAATCGGCCGCGCCGCTACATAGCCCGCGGCGCGCTCCTGGGCGGCCTGATCCTGTCGCTTCAAGCTGCTGCGTGATCGAAGAAGGTGATCGATTCGACGCCGGCCGCCAGATTGCTGCCAGAAATCCTCGACGCTCTCCGCGCCGGGAAAGCGGCCCGTCATGGCGATGATGGCGACAGCGTCTGATCCACCGGGCTCCAGACCGATAACTAGAATTCGGACCGGTTCGCGGCCGCAGGCGTGTTCTGCTTCTCGCACTCAGGCGATCCGCCATGGCGCGCACGGTGGGAGACTCGAAGATGGCGGCAATCGGCAGTTCCCGGTCGAAGGCGCGGTTGATGCGGGTGAGCAGTACGGTAGCCAGCAGGGAAGTGCCGCCGGCCTCAAAGAAGTTATCGTCCAGTCCGATGTGGGAAAGACCCAGCACTTCTTGCCAGAGCCTGGAAACCCGGCTGCGTTCGTCGCCTGAGGGTGAAGCTTTGGGCCCGTTCTTCTTACTTGTCTCTGCCATCTGCGGTCGCTGCTATCATCCAACATGATCCCTGTCCCTTGGGACCGGGATCAAGAACCGGTTAAAAACCCTCCTCAAGAGGCGAGGCTGTTCCTAAAAATGGTCCCTCAGCGGCTAAAGCCGATCAAATTACTACACGCTTACGGCACGACTGAAGTCGCGCCCTGATACAGAACCACACTTTTTACACAGCCCAATCAGCCCCTGAGAGCGACGGGGCTTTTAGCCCTTGCTTGACTTTCCAGCCATTTCGTACGGTCTGAAGGCCGTACCCTTCAAAGCTCCCGAACTAGCAGGGTTGCGTTCTGCAAAAGCTGAGTCCCGCACGGGACGGCTGAATCACTCTTAATTCCTTATCGCTTCTCATCAGGCGTAGCTGGCATTCTCTTTTGCCGCCGGCTGTTCGGCGTTGTCGAAGTCAGGGGTTGGAGGCGCCTGGTTCGGCGCCTGCCTCCACCTCAAATTCATCCTGTTCACATGCGCTTCGAATTCTTCGAGATCTCTCTTGACCGCGCGGCTGGCGCGCAGCAAGCCGATCTTGTTCACGATGGTCGCGATGCCGCGCACGTTGAGCCGCTCCAGCAGCCGCGAAGCGCGCTTGAGTTGCGCCTTCCTGGTCTTGCCCGATTCCGTAACCAGGATGGTGACATCGGCGAATCGCGCCAGATATTCGGTCTCGGCGGAGATGGGAAGAGGCGTCGCATCGATCAGCACCAGGTCGTACTCCTTGGTTAGATCCTTGAATGCCTGATCCATAAAGCTGGTCAATGGCGCCATCTGGGACGAGACTTGCTGAGCTACTACCGAGCCCTTCTGCAGGGTGGCGTCATCGGCTTGAGCTCCGGAGTCGCTTTCCGTCCTGGACGGGCGGTTGACGCCGACGGTCAAGAAGGCGACGGGAGGGGTCACTCCGGAGGCGTCGATGGTCAAGTGTCTTGCGGCCCAGCTTAGCCAGGGTGCTACCCAGATTCTCGACAATGGTGGTGGTGCCCGCTCCGGAATGAATTCCGGTGAGAACCACGGTGCGCACGCCCGCATTGCGGGCGGCTTGATCGATGCCGGCGGCCAGCCGCAGAGAGCATTCATCGTAGGCCTGCAGGGTGACATCGCGGTCGTCGAAGATCGAACCGATTGGGGAGAAGCCCAGGGCCTGTTCCACATCCGCCGGGGAGTAGATGCGGGGATCGAGCAGGTCGATTACCACCACGCTCGATAAACCCATGATTAGCGAAAAGGGGATGAGGAAAATGCCCAGCTCCCTGAACTTGCTTCGCTCCGGGCCCAACGGCGTCCGCGCCGGAGAGAACATGTGCACCGAACCCGGAGAGCTGCTCTCCAGTTCCAGATTGCGCGTCCGGTCGTCCAAGGTCGCGTAGCGGGTCTGCAGCTCCGCGATCTGCGCCTTGAGTTCGTCGGCGCGCTGAAACTTGGGGGCCGCAGTAGTGGCCTGATGGGTGTTGGACTGGAGATCGTGAGTCAGCTTTCCCTCGATCATCGAGGTCCGCCGGACTTCGGTGCGCAGCTTTTGCTCCAGGCGCGCCGCCGCCTTCGCCTCTAAGGTTGGTCTGCAGCTTCTGCAATCCCTCCTCGGTCAGCGCAAGTTCCTGTTCGGTCGCCTTGCGCAGGGGATTGTTGGCCGTGAGCCCGGCCAGTTGATCGAGCAGCAAGACCCGTTTCTGGCTCATCGAAGAGCGCAGCGCCAGCAGGCTCGGGTCCGACGCGATAATCTCGTCCGCTGCGCCATCCAGCGCCGGGCTGGTGGCGGAGGAAGATCCATTCTCGAGCGAGTTCAATTGGGCCTCGGCCTCGATACGCTGTTCATGCGCCGTGGTTAAATCGGTGCGCAGCTTGGCCACTTGGCTGTCCAGTTGATCGGAATCGCTGCCGATGACCGCCACGCCCAAGGCCTGGCTGAGCTGAGCTTGTTCCTGCAATGCGGTGTTGAGATCTTTCTGTACCTTGTCGCGAGCTTGCTTGAGCGTCTCCAGTCGCTCATCGCGTCCGTAAAACTCCTCTCCCTTCATCTTGCTGATATAGCTGTTGGTGAGTGTATTCACGATCTCCGCCAGGTGGTCGGGGCTGCTGCCTTCCAGGGTGATGAACATCTGGTACGTCAATCCATTGCGGCTCACGTTCAGCCGCTTTTGCAGATTCGCGACCGCCACTTCTTCGCTCTGCCCCGGTTTCTGCACCAGCCCGGGCCTCAACTTGTGCAGAGCGTCGGCGATGACGTCGTAGCGGGTGACGCTGTTGATCTGTTCCGCGATATAGGACTCGTAGGGATACTCCTGTTCACGATCCGCAGATAGTGTTGCCGGAAATGTCGGAGAAACATATACCACGCTGGTGGCAGCATAGATAAGGCGATGGCGGATGAGCACCGCCAAGCCCAGGATGAACGTCAGTAAGGTTACCAACGTGGCCGCCAGGGCGTGAATGCGCAAGCTGCGCAGAATGTCGATGTTGAATGAAGATCCCGGGGACGGGGGCAGGACAGGCTGCGCTGGAGGCAGGGATGCGTGCCGCGGTTCGGGATAGTTGAATTGCTTAATATCCATATCGATCCAATCCTCAAGACCCTATAGCTGACGATAGGGCTAGTCCGGTCGAGCTTTCCTTCGATCGCCGATCCTGCCAGCCGCCGGATTTCACTATTGCATGGCGGCAAAGGCAGCGATAGAGCCTATGGCCGCAATCGGGCTGAGTCTTTGCAGTACATAAGTCGATTTGTAAAGACCGCTCTGGGGCACCACGATCACATCCCCGGAATGCAGTTGGACTTCATTGGTGCCGCTGGGCGTCAAAAGACTCTTATAGGAAACGGTAATCGTCTTGCCGGTCGTGGGCTGGATAATTTGGATCTTCGATCCTGCTCCTTCCGCCATCCCGCCCGACTGGGCGAGAACGGAGACCAGAGTGGATTGCGAGGTCAGCGGCACTGCGCCGGGGTGCATCACGGCCCCCATCACGGAGACGAAAATCTCTTGCTGCGACGGCACGAATACTACGTCATTGCGCTTGAGCCTGAGGTCGGCCATGGTGTTGCCGCTCTGCAGCAGCGATTTCAGGTCGATCCAGATGACCTGATCGTTTCCCCGGTAGATGGCGCAGCGCTCGGGAAGTCCATCGCGCGGCGTGCTGCCGGGCGCGGCGGAAGTGGAGTTGGCCATCAATCCGCCCCGCGCGATGACATCGAGCAGAGTTGGAGTGCCGTCGAAGTAGAGCACTCCCGGATGCTGCACGTTGCCCAGCACGATGACCCGATTGGAACCGTATTTCTCAATATCGACTGTGACACTAAGATTGTTGTAATAGGGCGAAAGGGCGTCGACGATCATCTTGGCGGCCTGGCTGCGGGTCTTATCGGCAACTTTGATCGATCCCGCCAGCGGCAGGGTTATGCGTCCATCCGGTCCCACCACCACTCCCTTGGCCGAAAGCTCCGGCCTGGTGGGAAAGTTCAAGGTAATCACATCGCCGGCGCCAAGCTCATATTCCGCATTCGCCTCCGGCTCGAAGTTTTGCAGAGCCTTCAGTGGGCTGATCTTCAATTGGGGCGTTGGTTGCGCCTCTTGCTCCGGCTGACGGGCTGGCTGGCTGGCCGGCTGACTGGCCGCCGGTTGGCTCGCCTGCGCTGATGGAGCTGCCTGCGTTGATGGAGCCGCCGTTTGCGCCCGGAGTTGGACCCCGCCTGAAGCCAGCAGCAGACTGGGGACGATCATCCAAACTTTGCAATAATTTTGCTTCATAACGAATCTCCAAATGCTTTCATACCTGAATTACGCTGGAGCAAGATTCGGATTAGGCGCCAGGTACTAAAAGATCCCAAAACCGGCCATAGGTACTCCCGAGCCTCTATGGTTTGCGAGCCGCCGGAGCCCTCTCGGTGCGGACCCATGCCGCGCTTGCGCTCGACCCGCGCAGCAGGCGAGGAACCAGCCGAAGCTTCCATAGAATGTAGGCCGGTGCGGTGAGCAACAAGCGAACTTCGCCAAGAAAATCGTCTCCGGCCCAGGCAGCGGTCAGGACGTGAAAAGCAACCACCGCCAGCGCGGTGCAGGCATAAACCCGAAGCCACGCAAAAGGCAGCAGGAGGGCAATCAGCAGCAGGAAGGCGGCGTAGGCAATAGGAAGGCCGGCTAAGTCGGCCAGCGGCTCAACCAGGCGCAGCCGGCCTCGCAGCACCTGCTTGGCCAGCGGCCACAACCACGCCCGCGCGGTGCCGAAGCGGCCGCCTTCCCAGCGCGAACGCTGCGTCGCCTCTCCTGCCGAGGAGTCGGGCAACTCCGCGGAAACCTTGGCCTGATCCAGAAACTCGACTCGCTTGCCCGCCAGAACAAGATGCAGGTGATACTCCAAATCTTCGACCAGTGAGAGCGCCCGATAAGGTACCTGGGAGAATACAGCCTGGCGGATAGCGAATCCGTTGCCCAGGATTCCCGCGGAAAATCCCAACCGGCTCCTGCCGGCGGGGCGGACGAGATTGAATCCGCGCAGCGCCAGGGCGGCTAATCCGCCTCTTGCCCGGCCGCTGGAGCTGCTCATCTCGTAGCGGCATTGAACCGCGTCGCTGCCCCGGCCCAGTGCGCCGCGAACCGCATCGACCAGGTTCTGCGAAACGGTCGAATCGGCATCGACTACCAGCGCCGCGTCTGCCCCTTGTGCGAAAACCTGCTCGAATCCGAAGCGCAGGGCGAAACCCTTCCCGCGGGCGCTCGCATCGTTCAAGACGAGCACCTCCGCTCCCGCTTCGGCTGCCCGCCCGGCGGTTTGATCGGAGCAATTATGAGCGACGACGAAGATCCGGGCGCCGCTCCCGGCGGCGGATGCCCGCAGGCTCTCAACACAGCGGGCGATCAGCAGCTCTTCATTGTGCGCGGGCACAATCACCGCCAGATCGATATCCGCGGGCGGCAGAGTGCGCCGCGGCTTGCGTTGAGGCAGAAAATAGGCTGCGGTCAGCACCGCCAGCTCAACGGTTACCGGCAGCGTAACCGCCATCAGGACCACAGCCAGCGCAACTGAGAGATAGAGTGTCATAGCGGAAGCAAAGAGAGCAGTACACCTCGTTTATACCGTTTTGACTGTTGCCGCAGCCTTTTCGGTTAGGAGGCTGCGTGCAGCTTTTCTTAACCGAAAAGCCGCGCTGGCATGGCTTACTTCGACATGGTTTACTTCGGTCTACAGTTACAGCAAAGACGATAGAGTATTTTTCACAGTTACAATTGACTACGATCCGGTTAATTTGCCTCTGTGCGGGTGTTCTTTTAACTGCGAACGCCGCGTGTAGTAAGTCGTTCTGCCAGTCACCGGGTGGCGGAGCTCCTGGTGCGCAGCCCGCCGAAGCTGAACTCAGCCGTCTGCGCCACCGATCCGATGCGCTCGCAGAGGTCCTGCAGGATCTCCACCTGGACGCTCGCCATGCCGCGCGCCTCCGAGCTCAAGCTGCGGGCCGCGATCAATTCCATGGGCGCCATCCGCTCCGTCTTTTCAATTCGATAGACGGCATCCGCGACGCTGGGGCTGATGGCGAAGCAATGTTCCAAATGAGCGCTGCGCAGAACCCGCCGTACATGCGAGGCCAGATCCGCCAGCCAAAGCTGTTGGCTCCGTCGTTTCATCGCCGTCATGCAATGAACCAGGGTGGCAAGCCAATTCGGACCGAGGTATGCGGTCCGCGAAAGATCCAGGATCACGTGCCGCTCCTCCTCGCACAAGCGGCGCATCAACCGGTCAAATTGTTCCAGCAACGGAGCGGTCAGGTCGCCGCTTAGCACCACTACCAGCGCGCTGCCCAGATCGTAGGCCTGTAGCGCGGAGTTTACCGGCTTTCTCGGCTGGGCGGCGCCGATCGCCAACTGCGCAGGAAAGTGGAGCACCAGCCCGGCGGCATCGTTCAAGTAGCGTGCGGCCAGCCGTCCGGGATCCTGGCAGGCTCGATGCAGCCACTCCAATCCGGAGTTTTGCATCCAAGCCGGGGCACGGGGAACCGTGCCCGCGATAAAATCCAGGGTTGCGCCTACCCCCATGCAAAGCGGAACCGCGAGGCGGTCGCGATGCATGGCTAGCCACTTCTCCTGCTTTGGATTTCCCATCGCCACCAGCAGGATGTCCGGCCTTGCCCGCTCGATTCTGGACAGGATCTCTTCATGATCCATATCCTCAAGTGCGGCGAAGGTTGGGGAATAGCGTCCCACGATGCGCAATCCGGGGTAGCGCTGCTGCAGAATCTCGGCAGCTTGGCGGGAACTCTGCTCGGTGGCTCCCAAAAGATACATACCGTAGCCCCGCCGGGCCGCCAGTTCGGCCAGGCGCGGCACCAAATCCACCCCGGAAACGCGCTCTTTTAATCTCGTCCCCAACATACGCGCCGCCCACACGATCGGCATCCCATCGGCCACCACCAGGTCGCAAGAGCACAGGATGTCCTGCAGCTCCCGGTCGTGGATGGCGTGCATGAGAAAATCCACGTTGGCCGTGGCAACCTGATGAAACCCGCTTTCGTTGATTTTGTCTTCAATCAGCTCTACGGCTTCATCCATTGTGACATTGTCAAAGGGAACCCCGAGAACTGCTACCGATGCGCGATCCAGATAAGGCATTCAATACTCCACAAGGCAAAACTCGAGCTGTATCCTGAAAAAGCCGAGGGATTGACCGCTGGTTTTTATGCAAAGCTTCGCCAACGTCAGTCCCATAGAACTGAATCGAGGAAAATTTTTGATCTTAAGGTTTTGCTCTAGAAAGCGGGGAGAAGCAGTCCTCCGTTCCGCGCTGACCAGGTGCTAGTCCTCACCTTTTTGCACGGGTTGTTCGGCAAATGCTGTTTCGGCAGTAATTTGTAGCTTCTGGAAGAGCCAATCCGGGTCGCTATTTAAAATCTCTGCGATTAGCCCTCGGATATTTCCACTCGGTTCTCGGAACCCATTGATGATCTTGCTCAGATACGCCTCATCAATTCCGATCATTTTCGCCAAACGGTTTTGGCGAATTCCTGCTGTATAGATCCGCAACTTCAGGTTCGGATAAATGTCTCTGTTCAGGGGCACGGATGCTGCTTTCATGAAGGGCTCGAATAGCACAAAAGTTGCAGGGGATGAACACACAAGTTGCAATCCACTTGCCAAACTCTTTTGGCAACATTTTGTTGCACTTCACCTGTTTTGGTGAGAGACTTACGTCAGAAGTAGTTACAAATAAACCTAAAAAACAGGAATCAATCCATATAATTTGGCATTGCCGATTGGTCGATATTCTATGTAGATTATTTACAAATCAGTAAATCGATTCTGCACGGCTGGGACTTCAAGTAACCATCTTCGGATCTCAAGTAAGTTCCCAAAGAGGAGTTGGCCACCACCCTAACGCGTGTAATATGTAGCTGATTGGGGCCTGAGGGCCGGTCCACGCCGTAACCTGTGAGCCAATCTAGAACAGCTCTCCGGGCGCGTATTTTTCTCCGGTGAGCCGCCTTGCCCGAAGCTTGTGTCAAAATCTTCGCTTCGAGCACGTGAATTCGCAATCCCCAAACAAAGATGTTCAAAATTGCTCTTGTAGGCGAAAATCCGCAGAGACACGCTAAGCTGATAGAACGCTTGCAGGCCGTCGGGGTTGAGGTGGTCGCCCGGCCCAGCTTGGCAGAGAGTTTGCCCCTGCTTGAGGAAAAAGCCGGCCTTCCTGCGGCCCTGGTTTTGGACTCGCCCCACCACTATGATTCCGGCATGCTGGCTGCCCTGCTTCTTGAGCGTCCCCATCTCCCGCTTTTGCTTTTTAATGCTTCGGCAGAGAATGTCTTAGATTGGCAACTGCCCGAGCAGCTTCGCAGTCTCCATCTCTTTCCCCAATCGCTCACCGAAGCAGACTCGTTCCGCCTGATCCAAGAGACGATGGAGAAATCTTTCGGCCAGCCAGCCTCGGTCCCCAGCCTGCCTGAGAACGGCGCTATTGCTCCCGCCGGACAAGGTGGGGCGAAGCGCTCCTTTGTCTATACGGAGGATTTTCTTCGCCGCGTGGGAGCTTCCAGTGTCCCTGTACTGCTGCATGGCGAGACGGGGGCCGGTAAAGAGGTCATGGCGCGGCGGCTATGGAGCTATTCCGATCGGGCGGCCAAGCCATTTTTGAAGCTTAACTGCGCCGCGCTGCCCTCCGAGTTGATCGAGAGTGAGCTCTTCGGCTATGAAAAGGGCGCCTTTACCGGGGCCACGATGGATAAGCCGGGGAAGTTTGAGCTGGCGCAAAATGGAACCATCCTGCTCGATGAAATCGGCGACATGGATATACGGCTGCAGGCTAAGTTGTTGCAGGTTTTGCAGGATGGCGAGGTTCAACCGCTGGGCTCCAGCCGCATCCTGAGCGTGAACGTGCGGGTGATGGCCGCAACGCATCGCGACCTGCGCAGCGCCATCCTCCAGGGCAGCTTTCGCGAGGATCTTTATTACCGGCTGAACGTCATCAACATCACCGTTCCCCCGCTGCGCGAACGGCGGCATGAGATTCTCTCCCTGGCAACAAATTTGCTGCTGCGTCATTTGCCCGAGGGCGAGGCAGCGCCGCCCATCACTGAACCGCTGCACCGGGCTATGCTCGCCTATCATTGGCCGGGAAACGTGCGCGAGCTGGAGAATGTCATGCGGCGGTTGCTGGTGTATCAGAGCCCGGAGCTTCTCGCCCAGGAGTTAATGGATACTTCTGCTTTCGATCCGGGGAGCCGGGACAGACCGGCAAGCTTTGCGCCCAATCCACCCAGCCCGGATAATTCCAGCCGGAACGATTCAAAAATCGATTATCTGGCCCACGCATCCCGTGAAGCCGAATCCAGGCTGCTGCTGGAAACTTTGGACGCAGTTCGCTGGAACCGCCGTCAGGCCGCGGCCCGCTTAAATATTGATTACAAGGCCTTCCTTTATAAATTGCAGAAGCACGGTATTGTGGAAAGCAAGGCCAAGCAACGGGAATTGAACGCATAGAGCATTTTCACAGCATTCTCACAGTTACAGTTAAGGTAGACAACGACAACCCCACTCGGCCCAGCGCGTTCCGGCAAAGTATGCCTCTGGGCTCCATCGGCCGGTCCGGCTCCGAGTTCAAGGCGGCGCGCATGTTTGAGAACCTTCGCGAGGATTGGCGAACCTACAACCGGCAGCTCTCCCGGCAGGGTTTATGGATCATGCCTGTCTATCGCTTGGGCAGATGGCGCTATAGCATTCGCGCCCGCTGGCTGCGGCTGCCATTCTCCGCCCTGTATAAGTTTCTCAAGCCGCTCTCGGAGATTCTCACCGGCATTGAGCTGCCCTGCGAGGTCACATTGGGAAGGCGCTTTCGCATCGACCATTTTGGCGGTATTGTCATCAGCGGCGACGCAGTCTTTGGAGATGATTGCATTGTCCGCAACGGCGTGACTGTCGGTTTGCGGCACACCGGCCGAAGTGGCTCACCGGTGATTGGAAATCGCGTGGACATAGGAGCGGGCGCCAAAATTCTCGGTCCGATCCACATCGGCGACGATGTCGTGATCGGAGCCAATGCCGTAGTTCTCACCGACGTTCCAGCCTCTTCGATTGCCGTCGGCGTTCCCGCCCGTATCCTCCCCCGCAAGCGGGAGAGCAGCTTCGCTTCGCTGGTTGACAGTGAGCGAAGCCAGTCAGGCTCGGCGCCTGCCGGGGAATTGGGTCCGAGGAATCGGGGCTAAGATGAGCGAGGCTGTCTTGTCCGTGGTCGTGATCGGCCGCAATGAAGGCCAGAGGCTCAGCCGCTGTCTGGCTTCGATCGCGAAGGTACGGGGCATGGGGAAGATCGAGGTTATCTACGTCGACTCCGCTTCGACGGACGGCAGCCGGGAGCTGGCGCGCGATTGGGGCGCCGAAGTCATCGCTCTCGATGCGGAGCGCCCGAGCGCCGCTCTTGGCCGGAATGCAGGATGGCAGCGTGCTACGGCTGGTCTCATCCTCTTTCTAGATGGGGACACGGTGCTCGATCCGGAGTTTCCCAGAGCCGCTCGGAACGCCCTTCTTGAAAAGGATTCCATTGCCGCTGTCTGGGGGCATCGCCGGGAGATTCATCCCGAGCGCTCGATTTACAATCGCGTGCTGGACTTGGACTGGGTGTACGCGCCGGGCGACAGCGAGTTCTGTGGCGGAGATGTGCTGATGCGCCGCGCCGCGCTCGAGCAGGCCGGCGGATACGATCCGGCTCTGATCGCCGGGGAGGAGCCGGAGCTTTGCCGCCGTCTGCGTGCTTGCGGATACCGCATCCTGCACATCGACTGCCCGATGACCGGGCACGATCTGGAAATGACCCGCTGGAGCCAATATTGGAAGCGGGCCACCCGAGCCGGCCATGCCTACGCTGAAGTTTCCCGTCGCTTCCAAGGCAGCGCCGATCCGTTCTGGGCTTCCGAGAGCCGGGGCAACCGGCTACGAGGCGGCTTCTGGATTGTCTCGCTCGCCGGAGCGTTGCTGGCTCTCTTCAAGACCCCTGTTCCTCTAGCCGCATGGTTCTTCCTGGTTCTCCTTCTGGGGTTGCGTTCAGCCTGGAAATCGCGCTGGAAAGCGCCGGGAAAGCCCGCTCTGCTGTTGGCGTACGGGCTGCACTCCCATCTGCAGCAAATCCCCATCCTTGCCGGCCAGCTTCAGTTCTATCGCGCCCGCAGGAAAGGCGAGCGGCGGAAATTGATCGAATACAAAGAGGGAAGCAGCGCCTAACCTGCGCGGCATAGGCCCACGTCCGAAAATCCGGACGTGGGGCACCCAAGATTTGTGAAGGAGGAGCTTCAATAACCAAAAGCTTCTGGACGCGCAACCGGGTGCCCCAGGTCCCGATTCTGGGACCTGGGATTCCACAAAGGATTGCCTTGAGTTCGGAGAAAAAGACCAGGTTAGCTTAGGTTAGCTTCGCGAACCTGGAGCACCCGGTTTTTCAACTTTGGTGAGAAATGTGGGCTGGTCTCACGGCAGATGGGGAAAGGGCCAGCCAAAGCCCAAGGCTACTCGGGCTGCCAAGGCTAGGGCAAGCAAGGCAAAGAAGGCAAGTGTCAGCCATGCATCCTGGCGCAGCGTCCCCACCCCCTCGCGGACGGCGCTGTAAGCGGTCACGAAATATACCGGCAAATCGCTCAGCGCCACGGCGACAACGGCGCCCACCATGCCCAGTAAGTGGAAGCCCAGGGGAAGCGTGACATAAAGCGCAATGCAGTAGAGCAGGTAAGCGAAGGCATTGTAGTGCGACTTCTGCAGGGAGAAGATGGCTGGACTGGTAGTCGAATACAGCAGAGTATGCCAAAGGCCGACGGCCAGGATGGGGATCATCCAGGCCGCTCCATGGTATGGCTTGGTGTAAACGCGGAGAATGAATTTATCGCCTGTTAAGACAACGAGAATAATTAACAGTCCGCTGACAGCCAGAACCGGTCTGCGATATTTCAGGAAGATCTCCCGGTATTCGGCGCGCGGGTGGCTGGAGAATTTCGCGATAAACGGATAACCGATACGTGTGCAGAACTGGAGAATGATCTGCCGGGGAATGTCGGATAAGGAAAATGCAATGCCGTAAACGCCGAGCAGCTGAAAAGAGACCAGCTTGGCCAGGATGAGCCGATCGGACTGAAGGGCCAGGAAGGTAAGCGCGGTCCCCACAAGAATCCAGCGGCCGAATGTCACCAGGACGTGAACGCACTCTCTATCCCACGCAAATCGCGGGCGCATCTCGGGAAGCATCCAGAAGCTGATGACGGTTCGCGCCAGCTCGGCCACCAGCCTGCCGGCAACCAGGGCCCAAATGGTGGGTTGAATCAAGGCCCATATCACTGTGACGACGAGCTGGATGAGCTGTGTGACCAGCTCCAGCAAGGAAAGCCGGCCCACGCCCATATGCCGCGCCAGGGTCAACAGGCTGCTCGAACTGAAGCCGGATATCAGGCAGCTAAAGCCCAGCGCGGGCAGCAATGCGACGATTAGCGGTTCGCGATAAAACCGCGCAACCGGCCAAGCCAATGGAATGGAGATTAAGAATAGTCCGATGCCGCGAATGACCTGAATGGTCCAAGCCGTGTTTAAAAAAACCGGCTCATCTCCCCGCGGGTTCTGGATGACGCTATCCTGCAGCCCCACGTGGGAAAACAGGTTCATGCCGACGATCACGGTGGTGACCAGAGCCATGAGTCCGAAGTACTGCGGCAGGAAGAGGCGGCTCAAAATGACGCTGCTCACCAGACGCAAGCCCATGGCCGCGCCATAAAAGAAGACGACATAATACGTGCCCTTGAGCGCGCGCGACTCAAGCGAGCGAGGCAGTGACCCGCCTTCCTCGTTCACTGCGGGTGAAGGTGGTTCGATCTCAATGGCCATGATCTAGAATTTCGCTGGGCAAACAGGAAATCGCTTCAACGAGCCAATCGCTTGCGAGTTCACATCTGGTGGAAGCGTTCGCCCCGTGCAGGAAATACGGAAACTGCCGATCCGCGGCTGTTGCAATTTTGGCTGCTCTCGCTGGGGAATCGAATATCACTTCCGCGCTGACGCGCACCGCCTCTTGTGGCAACTTGTTGTCCATGGGCGGCTGGAAACAATTGCAGAGTCAGTGTAAGGGAGAAAGCCACTCTCCACGCCGGCGTTCCATCGAAGAACGGCGGCTCATAGCAGATTTCACCACCTGACAGTAACTCTGGTGTTGCTGTAGTTGAAGTATATCGGCTCTCACGCCGGTTGGCCTAAGCAATCCGCGAAAAATAAAAACCTTGATATGCATCCAGACGGATGTGCGGACGAAAACGGATGGAGAAGGTGCTTTCCGGGCACGTCCATGTATCGGCGAGACGGTAGCCAATCCGCTCCATGCCGCCGGTGAACTCCTGGCGGTTAAATATCTGGTAAGGAGCGACACAGAAGCCGATATCGTGAATGGTGGCGATGGCTTCCCGGTCCCAGACAGGTATACGGTTGATCAGCACCGCCGGCGGCAGCTCCGGTAGCTGCCGCAGCAACTCCGGCAGTGGCGGCTCGATAAACTGCAGCGAACCGCTGCTGAAGAATATGTCACAGGCCCCTGCGTCTTTCAGCTCTGTTGTGAAGCGCAGAAAACGGCTGCTCTCCCCTTCGCGGACCGCCACCTCCTTTGCCGCCTCGATGATGGCTGGTACATCGCATACCACCCACTCCAGCGGCGAGGGCAGCTTGAAGTACTTCTGCGCGGTATAGCATGCCATTCCATTGTTGCCGCCCAGATCGACCAGCCGGCTTCCGGGACGCAAAAGCTCTCGCAGATGCAGCAGGATGGGATAATCGGCCGGCCTCATGCGGTCGATTGGGTAACTCATAAAAATCTCGCGCGTTTTCTCCTGGTTGTATCCGATCCGGGCTTGCGTCGGAATAGCAGCCAGGGCAGCGGAGAACGAGGGATAGATCCCGATCCATGGAGTCTTGAAAACCAGCTTCAATAAAGGATTGTTAATTAGCCTAAGGCCCAGATTCGTCATCAGTGATTACCCAATAAAAGATCGAATGTCGTTGTGGTGCCCCAGGTCCCGACTTTGGGACCTGGGATGCTCCGCGCTTTAACCGGCCTAGAGCGGCTTAACGCCGGTGGCATCGGCCATCCTGAAGCTGTCCTCGGAGGCTTGCTCGCGGCCTGCATCGTCGATAGTGTCGCCTTCGCCCGGCGCAAGAAAAAGATTGCTCTCCAGAGCATGCTGCCGGGTATAGAGATCGTAGTAGCGGCCGCGCCGCTGGTATAGAGCAGCATGGTTCCCTCGCTCCAGCACTCGTCCCTCTTCAATGACCAGAATCTGATCCGCACTGCGAATGGTCGAGAGGCGGTGCGCGATTACGAAGGTTGTGCGGCCTTCGATGAGGTAGTTGAGTCCTTCCTGGATCAAAGCTTCGGATTCGGAATCGAGGCTGGACGTGGCCTCATCCAGAATCAGGATGCGCGGGTTGGCAAGAATGGCGCGGGCGATGGAGACGCGTTGCCGCTGCCCTCCGGAAAGCTTGATTCCGCGCTCCCCCACAATCGTGCCATAGCCATCCGGCAGGCGTTCGGCAAACTCATCCACCCGGGCGATACGGGCGGCTCTGAGCACATCCTCGGGGGCGGCATCGGGACGGGCGAAGGCGATATTCTCCTCAATCGTGCCTTCAAATAGAAAGGATTCCTGAAGCACGACGCCCAGCCGGCTGCGATAGTTCTCAAGCTGTATGGTCGAGAGATCGACCCCATCCAACAGGACCTGACCCTGGTCCGCGGTATGAAATGCGCTCACCAGTCCGATGATGGTGGATTTCCCCGAGCCCGAGGAGCCGACCAGCGCAGTGACGGTTCCCGGACGGGCCCCGAATGAGATTTCGTGCAGCACCTGCTTGCCTTGGGTATAGCTGAAGCAGACAGAGTCAAACCGGATGTGGCCGGCGATCGCATCTCTATCGATGGGAATGACGCGGCGCGGGTCGTCGTCTTCTCGGGCCTCGTTTAAGACTTCAAGCGTCCGGTCAAGTCCGGCGATAGCCTCGGTAATCTGCGTGCCGATCGAGACCACCTGCACCATGGGTGAGACCATCAGCGCCAGCAGCATGGATAGATAAATGTAGTTGCCCAGAGTAAGCGTGCCGGAAAATATCTGCCTGGTTCCGAGAAACATGATGATGGCCGCGACCAAGCCAACGACGGTCGTCGACGCCATCGTAGTCAGGGATGTCTTGCCAATAGCGCGCAGCACGTTCTCCAGCAGGCGCCGGACACCGTCGGCGAAAACGGCGGACTCGCGAGCTTCAGCGCGGTATGACTTGACCACACGCACCCCACTGAGCGACTCGGTAAGCCGTCCGGTTACCTCCGCCGTGATGCTGCCCCGTTCCCGGGCAATGGGACGGATGATGCCGAAGACCTTGCGCTGTACAAAGCCGAAGATGATCATGAAACCGAGCGCCACAAGGGTGATGCTCACGCTAATGCGCAATAAGAGGACAAAGGCCAGCGTGGCGGTCAGCAGCCCTCCGACAAATTCGACCAGTCCGGTCCCGACCAGGTTGCGTACTCCTTCCACATCGGACATCACGCGTGAGACCAGATTGCCGGTTCGATGCGCATCATAATAGGCCACCGGCAACCTTCCGATGTGCTCCTGTACCTGAATGCGAAGATCGGTGATCAACCGCCAGGCCGCCTTGGATAGCATCTGGGTCACGATGTAAGAGGTCAGAGCCTGCACCAGGGTAGCCACCAGCACGGTGCCTACCACCACGTGCAGCAGATGCATCTGGGCCGTGCTCATCGCCCCAATGTGAAACTTTCCTATGACCCCATCGATGAGGTTCTTGGTTTCATAAGGCAAGGCCAGGCCGGCCACACGGTTGATGACGATCAATGCCAGCGCAAAAAGGAGCAGCCCAAGCCGCGGGCGGATGATAGCCATGATCGCAGGCATGGCTCCGCGCCGTCTCGTCCCGAGAATGGTGCCGGAGCTGTCCCTTGCGGGCAGATCCAGCGGGGAATGTGAGGTTCGTCCCATAAAGTGGAGTTCCCAGCCCGTCTGCGCGAAAATGAGAACTTCGCCCGGTCAGGTTACCGCCAGCGGCGGCAAGATGGAAATACATTGTTATGGTGATGGTTCGGCGTGCTTAAGCTGACTATAAGATATGGCACGGCTAGAAGACAGGATCCCGGAATTTTTAGCCGCCCTTCCCCCGGCGGCTATTGCAGCGCTTTTGTGTGGAAGCCCCGCATTTATGCGGGGGTAAGAGCGCTCCAGTGAGCAACGTCGTGCGCTCCCCTGGATGAGGGTGGCAAAGCCCGGATTGTAAACACCGTTGATACTCATTTCCAAAGTCGTATTCCTCAATTCATCAACACCGCGTGCAGCCGCTCCGCAAAGGCAGCGGGCTGATTGTTGAAGCCGCCATGAGCTCCCGGAAAGGTGATCGCTGGAGTGCTCAACCGCTCCGCCAACGCGAGGGCTGCCCGATGGGCGAGCTGACCTTTGGAACTGTCTCCCACGCCAATAACGACTCGTGGCGTTCCAGCCTTCAGCGTCGCTACATCTAGCATATAGTCGCCGATCGCCTTCATGCCATGGGTGAAGAAGAACTCCAGGTTTCCGATCATGCGTTGAAAGGCCGCCTGCACTTCAGGGGAGGAGGGAGGAGCGTCCCTGGGCGGCGGTCCGTCCAGCCCGGCCATGGCCATAAACTTCTGCATGGCAGCACCGGTTCCGTGATTGCGATAGGTTTCGAAGATCTCCTGCGCTGTAGTCTGATGTTTCGCTGCATCCGGCAATAGCTCCGTGCAAGGTGGCTCGTGCGCGACCAGGATGCGAACCCGCTCGGGGTAACGCGCTGCCAGGTTGAGGCCGATCTTTGCACCACCGCTGCTTCCGAGCACATAGGCGCACTCGTTTCCCAGCGTGGCCAGCAGCTGTGCAGCATCGTCTCCGAAGAGGTCCAGGTGCAGGTCGCTCGGCGGCCCGTCGAGGACGCTGCGCGAATTGCCGCGCGGATCGTAGGGTACAACGGTATACCGATCCGCGAGAGCATGTGCAAGCCCCGTGAACCCACCAGCGTCTGCGGGACCGCCCGGAATCATGAGCAATATCGGGCCCGATCCATAAACTTCGTAGTAGATTCGGGCACCCGGAACTTTCAGAATCTTGCCAGCCATTTGAATTTCCCTCGTAGGATTGTTGCGCCACGTCCTCGAGATCATGGGCGAGTGACGGGCAATCCGGCAACGATTGTCTTCAGGAACTCAGGCCGTCTTCGAGAGATGCTCGACACAACGCTTGACCCGTCGAGCGGTCCGGTAGATGGCGCCCTTCATATGATCCATCGACGGCGCTGCGCCCGGCTCCGTGGGGTGCAAGCCGATTCTTCGTAATCTTTGATTGACGCGGTAAGCGTCCGCCTTGTCATCGGAGACGCGTTTGAAATTCGTGCTCAGCGAAATAGATACATCAGGGCCGTTCTGCACCCAATGGGGAAAGATCACGGGATTCATGACGCCGTCGCCAGGCGCGAGATCGAAGCGCCATGCGCGGCTCTGCAACTCCCTTTTGTACTTCGGGGCTCTGATATTGCCCGACCAGAAGCCCTCCAACTCCGCGACCGGCAGCACTTCATGATCCTCGCCATCGAAGATGTATACCGATTTTGTGCCCCGTACCTGCATTAACAAATTCGCTTCTCCGTCGATATGGTAAGGAGTAATGCGCAGCGGCGAATTAATCAGTACAGTCATGATCGGATCGGAATATCGCGAGGCAATATCGATGCCTGTGAGCCGGCTCAACTCCTCTTCCAAATGATTCAGGATTTCTCCGTACTCCGGCTCTTCGTGTACCCGCTTGAGGATTACCAGGGAATGGTTGGAGGCAATATTTTCCAGGACTTCCAGCAGAGAATGGTTTCCCTGACCCCCGCTCCAACCCGTCTCCGGCAGGGTCTCACCCTCCTCTACGTACCATCGCTTTGGTTTGCCGGAAACGCGCCGGGCAAGCCGTACCAAGGCGTCGTAGCTGAATTGTTCTAAGGATTGGAATTGATGGGCGAAGGCAAATGGGCTGCGATCGAAACTGGACTGAAAACGATGGAATGAGGCGTCATTGCTGACAAGGTAGGCAGAAGAGGGGTAAAGCATAGTGAATCTCCGCGCGGGCGAAGGTGGCCAATTGGACCGGCGGTCCTCGCCTCCTGAAGCGGTTGTAGGTTAGCGGTAAGCTCGAGACAATGGTCGCGAGCGCGAGGAGCTCGAGCAGGCATCGGTACGGACTTACGCATCGCGGCCGCTCCTGCTCGAAGTTGTCCCGCCTGGAGCGGGGCAAAGGGTGGCCAGACGGCGCGCAAGAGCGGCCCCAGGAAATTTCTCTTGCGACCGCTCGGCGATGCTCATGACGACTCCGGCGGAGCCCAGATAAAGGCGCTTCACATTGCGCTTGGTCCAACTGCCCGACTGTGGACGGCAGGATTCGGAGATAAAGCCGGCCCAATTCGCCGCGTGCAGCATGTTGACACAGACGGAGATCGAAGTGGTCACTACGCGCGCGGTGTGCCACCAGTGCGAGGGGATGAAAGCCGAGTCACCGGGGCGGAGAATACCCCGGTATTGCGCGGCTCTCTCGAACAAGGGGAACCTTGCGTGGTCGGGATGGTCGAGGTCGTCGATTTGCGAGGTGTTGCCACCTTGGCCATACGGGTAGACGAGGGGCGTGTCTTCCGGCGAAAACAGCACAAACTCCTTCTCTCCATAAATCCCGGTGATCAGCGCATTGGCATTATCGGAATCGTAATGCATCAAAGGGAACTTGCCTCCCACGCCGCCGATCAGGAGCTTGAGGTATCCGTCCGGCCGGCGAAAGTGCGGCGGCATAAGAGGACTGGCAAATCGCCGGGGAAAGCCGTAGATGTTTTCCGGCATCAGATCGGGAAGCAGCTCCGGCATGTCCCGATGAATGAGAACCCGGTGAAGATACGGACCAGGCTTCTCCGCGGTCGAGAGGCGCACTCCATCAATGACCTCTCCCAGAGGCTGGTTGACGCCATAGGTTACTTCCACAACTTTGGAGCCGAATCGCTGCTTGAAAAACTCCGGTGTCCAGGTGCGCAGAGCCGGCCACTGGCGTACGGCGTCTTCGATGATCACGGGACGGTTCTTGATCACATAGTCGTGTAGGAAGGTCTCGTAAGGAAGGTCGTCGGCATGACGTCTCTCCAGGGGTATGATGTTCGGTTGGTGCTGGATCGTTTCTTCCGCTGTCATCGCGACTTGCATGGGCCCTCCCACCTCTCTATTTGGACGTATGGAACTCGCGCCGGTTGCTTCAAGCGCGGCCGTTTCGTTATGGAACTCAAGATCCTGTGCCGCGGAGAACGACCTCGGCTGTCCGCACCAGGATTTTCAAATCCAGCCAAAAACTCCAGTTTTCAACGTATGACAGGTCCAGACTGACATAGCGCTCAAATGAGGGATCTTGCCGCGCTCGCACCTGCCACAAACCTGTGAGGCCGGGCAGAACCTCGAGCCTGCGGAAATGCTGCAGCTCGTATCGTTGTACCTCGCTCGCGATAGGCGGCCGCGGTCCAACCAGGCTCATATCGCCGCGCACCACGTTGATAAGCTGCGGCAACTCATCCAGGCTGAACTTTCTTAAGATCCGGCCGATGGGCGTCACCCGGGGGTCGTTCTTGATCTTGAATAAAATCCCATCCCGTTCGTTGTGCGCGCTCAGAGAGTGTTTCAGCTCCTCAGCATTGACAACCATGGTTCTGAACTTCAAGCAATGGAAGACCCGGCCCTTCTTGCCCACACGGTCGGAAGTGTAAAAGACCGGTCCCGGCGAATCCATTTTGATCAGCAGCGCGATTACCAGCAGGGTGGGCAAAAGGGCAATCAACAGGAGAGAGGAAAGCGCAAAATCCCAGATTCTCTTGAACAGGTGAGCCACCGCCTTAGCGTTGCGGCGGTGCAAGGCCACTACTGGAAAATCTCCCAGGTATTCGATCGGAGCTTCGGGCGTGAGCTCGTCGTAGAAGCCGGGAATGACCAGAACTTCGACATCCAATTCGCGGGCGATTTCGATCAATTCAATCACTGCCGGCGTGTCGCAGCGGTCGGCAATGATGATCTCGTCGATGAAGTGCCGCCGGGCAAGTCTTGCCAGTTGGCTCAAGTCGCCGACCAGGAAATCTTCAGCCTCTCTGGTCACCAAGCCTTCGCTGGTCGCCAAAAAGCCCTTGAAGGTGCGTCCGAGATGGCCATTTCTGGTGATCTGCTTGCGCACCACGTTGCCCACGGGGCTGGCGCCGATGATGAGCACATTGCGGGTATCCAAGCCTTGTTCGTATCTGCGATAGAGCGAGTAACGCCAGAAGACCCGCAAAGCGCAGAGAAACAGCGTTGTCAGAACCAGCAGATAAGCTACCAGGACACGGGAGATGCTGGTGTCCCGCATCACGTACATGCTGCCGCAGAGCAGCAGTCCGGCGGCAAAGCATGCCTGGATCGTCCGCCGCAACTCGTGCCAGACGCTCTGTGTTTGCAGGGCGCCGTACAGCTTGTCTCGGCGGTTTACCACGAGCAGGCTGACGATGAAGAAGAACAGATAGCCCAGGTTCGAGGGCAATGCCAGCCCCGGCCAGAGCGGCGCGGCATTGATCAAGGAATCAGCCGGGCTGTAGAAGCGGAACATCGCCGCCAAGCAGAGTGCAAAGAGAACTGCGAGCACGTCCGTGGCCATCATCATCGCCGCGGTGACCGCGGCCGGAGTGGTGGAACGGCGTGTCGCTCCCTGAAAAGTGGGTAGTGCAGGAGCGCACCCGGCTTTGGAAGGCTTTGAAATGAATTCTGAGGTCGCCATAGTCGCTTTCAATCAAGTTTGCCGGGGGGAGCGGCCTTTGGCCTGAGTTCAATCGGGGGAGCGGAAGGAGCGGTGTTTCAAGACAGTGATGGAGGAACTTGCAATGCCCGTCCCTCCGCAGCCGGTTCAACATCTTTAAGATCGACTTCCACGGATATGCCCTGCTGCACCGTGGAGACCGAGAGGACCAGACGTAAGCCATTGTGGATGCGGATCAAGCGTCCGCGTATTCCGGCTAAAAGGCCGCTCTTGACCTGGACCAAAGCGCCGACGGTGAGATATTCGCATCGCTGACAAGCGACGCTGCTGTCGAGCGTGCGCTGAAGAGATTCAATCTCAAAATCCTCGATTGGGATAGGCGAATGATTGCCCCCCAACATGCGAACCACCCCGGAGGTTTCCAGTATGCGCACGCGGTTCCGCGAGCTGGCATCATAGCGTGCAAAAAGATATCCGCTGAACGCCGGAACCGCGATTATTTTCTTCCGGTCCGTCCACTGCCTTGTCTCCCGCAGCAAGGGAAGATAGGTGTGAAAGCCTTTGGATGTCAAATCGCTGGAGATGCGCTGTTCGTGACGATGAAGGGTTTGTACCGCATACCACGCGGCGCAGGATGAATTCAGCGCCGTCGAGTACCTTGGTCCTGAGTCGATCCGGTTCGTCCCTAGGCCGATTTTTGACAGAGCTTCGCCCACAATACTCCCATCGCTTGTGCTAAAAGTTTGCCCGGGCCACCGACTTCAAGGTCTGACTTCTTACAGGCAGAACCAGGCATGAAAAAAACTCAAACTCGCAGATAAATAAAAAGCGTCTTGCAATTTCTATAGCTTCGCCGCAGAGCCGGCTCTAACCGTGCCCTGATGAAGCAAAGCTACCCGTGAATCCGGCAAAGATCTACATCGTTTTGGTAATAAAGCCTTCCCCATTAGGAATATCTTCTCAGGTTACTTAATCGGTAAACAAAGCGGTTACTTCGCTAACCACTTGTTCTACTTCGACTCTGCCCGTGATGGCGCGAACCCGTGGCACAGCAGGCACCAGCACGGTAAATGCGGCAGAGAGTAGTTACAAATCCGGCCGTCGCATGGGCCGCTGGGGAGCATGACAGAATTCCCGCTGGAAACTCCCCTGGTTACTTCATTGAGATGGTAACGGTCACCCGCACCCTCCACGGAGCCGGCTTGTTGTTGTTCGCGGTTGCTTTTCTGGTCAGGGAGAGGCAAGAGCAGATTCCCTTCGGAAATGACAGAAAGAAAGGCAAAGAGGGAAGCCCATATTCGCGGTTGTTTTTCTGGTCTGTCGTTCCCGAAGGGAATCTGCTTTTTCGGTTCACTCTGCTTCGGGCGGATTACAAATTTATTGCCGTACCAATGCGACGAAATACTTTGATGTAGCATTAAGTTTGCGACACTTCACCAGCATCGTTCTTGCCCTGCTTCTGGTTTTCGGGCGTTCCTATGCTTTTCCGCAGGATGCATCGAAGAACAACCCGCCGGGCTCGCATCCGGAGAACCAGCCCACTTCTCCTACCGAGAAGTCTTCCTCGACCGAACATAGCCTGACGCTCAACGGCCGCACGATCAGCTATACGGCGACCGCGGGAACGCTGCTGGTTCGCGACAACGACGGCAAGCCCAATGGCAGCTTCTTCTACGTGGCCTACACCGAAGACGGCGTCAAAGATCCGAAGACCAGGCCGGTCACCTTTCTTTACAATGGCGGACCTGGCTCGGCGACTCTTTGGTTGCACATGGGTTCGGTGGGGCCGGTACGCGTCGAAACCGATAGTCCTCACGCGACCGGGGCGGCGCCGTATCAGGTGGTGCCCAACCAATACAGTCTGCTGGGCAAGACCGACCTGGTTTTTATCGACGCCATGGGCACCGGTTTTTCCCGGCCTGTCGAGAAGGGAACAGAGAAGGACTTTGCCGGTACGGATCAGGATGTTCGTTCTTTCGAGCGGTTCATTGAGCGTTATATCACCGTGAACCAGCGCTGGAACTCGCCCAAGTTTTTGTTTGGGGAATCCTATGGAACTACCCGCAGCGCAGGCTTGGCGGACGCGCTTGAGGACGCGGGGATTGCCTGCAATGGGGTGATCCTGGTCTCCTCCATTTTGAATTACGCTATCCACAGTCCTGGGCAGGACCAGATCTTCGTTGGCTATCTTCCCTCCTTTGCGGCTATCGCCTATTACCACAACAAGCTGGCGCAGAAGCCGGCCGACCTAAAGGCATTCCTCAAGGAAGTCCGGGCCTTTGCCCGCGGGCCGTATGCGGAGGCGCTGGCCCAGGGCGACAACCTTAGCGAGCAACAGCGGGACGCGATCGCGGCCAAGGTCAGTGCCTACACCGGACTGAGCGCGCAATATGTGAAGGAGGCAAACCTGCGCGTGAGCCCTCCGCGCTTTCGCAAAGAGCTGCTGCGCGGGCAAGACGAAATTCTCGGCCGTTATGATGCAAGGTTCGAGGGGACGGATGTGGACGCGGCCGGCGAAACGCCGGGATATGATCCATCCGAAACCGCGGTCAAGGGCGCATTTGTCGCCGCTTTCCAGGACTATCTCTCTCACCAGCTCAAGTACACCAGCGACCAGGATTACGTTGTCGCCAACTCGAGCATTATCGGATCGTGGGACTGGAAGCACCGTGGGCCAGGGGGCCATCTAGATCAACTCCCCTATGTCGCCGGCGACCTGGCCGATGCTATGCGCAAAGATCCCAAGCTGCGGGTCTTCTCTGCCAACGGCCTCTTCGATCTTGCGACTCCGTTTTTTACCACCGAGTTCGATCTGTCGCACATGAACCTCGACCCTAAGCTGAGACCAAACGTAGAGATTAATTACTATCCTTCGGGTCACATGATCTACCTGAATGTGGATGCGCTCAAGGAACTCAGCGGCGATCTCGAGAAGTTTTACCCAGCCGACGTAGCAAGCCAGAACAACCGCTAGACCGTTCTCGCAGTCGACCAAGTAACAGTGAAAACGGTATGAGAAGCCGCTTTCTTATCGCCCGCGCTTAAAGTAAATTGTTTCCGCGGCAACTTATCGTTGTGGAGGCTTCTGAATGCGCAGGTTAGCGGCGGCATTGGCGGGGATGTTGGTTTTGACATCGTGTGGTAAGTCGCGGACCACGCAACTTCCCTTTCAAAACCCGGCGCTTCCCACCGCGCAGAGGGTCGACGATCTGGTTAGCCGGCTCACCCTGGATGAGAAGATCTCGCAGATGTCGATGACAGCCGCTGCGATTCCGCGGCTGGGAATTCCCCAATATACCTGGTGGAACGAGGGGCTGCACGGGGTCGCGCGTTCCGGATACGCCACCGTCTTTCCCCAGGCCATTGGGTTCGCCGCCACCTGGGATACGGAGCTCATTCATCGCGTGGGAGACGCCATCTCGACTGAGGCCCGGGCCAAGTACTACGATGCGATCGCCCACGGCAATCACCGCATCTATTTCGGGCTGACGATTTGGTCGCCCAACATCAATATCTTTCGCGATCCACGATGGGGCAGGGGACAGGAGACCTATGGCGAGGACCCGTACCTGACCTCGCGCATCGGGGTGGCCTTCGTCACCGGTCTCCAGGGCGGCGATCCAGCCCACCCCAAAGTGATCGCCACTCCCAAGCATTTCGCCGTACACAGCGGACCTGAATCCACGCGTCATACGGCCGACATAAATCCTTCCTCTCGCGATCTCGAAAACACTTATCTGCCTGCATTCCGCGCCACCCTGGTCGAGGGCAAGGCGGACTCGACGATGTGTGCTTATAACGCCGTGGATGGAGCGCCTGCCTGCGCCAACCAGATGTTGCTCCAGACCACCTTGCGTAAGGACTGGAGCTTCCCCGGCTTTGTAACCTCGGATTGCGGGGCAGTCTCCGACATCTGGCGGGGCCACAAGTATGCTCCCGACGACGAGCACGCCGCGGCGTTGGCGCTGAAGGCGGGCACGGACACCACTTGCGGCAGGGAATTCAGATTGCTGCGCAAGGCGGTAGACGACAAGCTGGTGACGGAGAGCGACATCGACACCGCGGTCAAGCGGCTCTTTACCGCCCGCTTTGAACTGGGAATGTTGGACCCGCAGGGGAACTCGCCTTACGGAAACATTACGATGAGCGACAACGATTCTCCGGCGCACCGCGCGCTCTCGCTCGAGACCGCGCGGGAATCGATGGTGTTGCTCAAAAATTCCAACCATATTCTGCCCTTATCCAAAAATCTTCGCAGCATCGCCGTGATTGGTCCCAATGCGGCCTCGCTGGCCGCCATTGAAGGCAATTACAACGCCGTGCCTTCCCACCCCGTGCTGCCGCTGGACGGCATGGAAGCAACTTTTGCCGGCTCTGGGGCCAAGATCCTCTACGCCCAGGGCTCCTCCTACGTCGACGGCGCATCCGTAACCGTGCCGCGAACAGTATTCCAATCGAACGGCAAAGAGGGGCTGCAAGGGGAGTACTTCAGCAACGCAACCTGGCAGGGCCAGCCTGTGGCCACGCGCTTGGATAAGGAAGTGGACTTCGACTGGGAAGCGGCGTCGCCCATGGCGGGAGTGCCTCTCACCGCCTTCAGCGTCCGCTGGACGGGCACGGTTGCCGCTCCCGGAGCGGGCGATTACATCTTGAACGTGGGCGTCACGTCTTGTGGTGGCCGGGGAGAAAATCGGCATGCGGTCGAAGGCTACCGCGTCTACCTGGACGACAAGCTGGTCTCGGAAGGCCAGTGCAAAGCAAAGCAGCCCTGGACCGTGCACTTTGCGGATAATAAGCCGCGCGCCTTCCGCTTGGAGTATGCCCATAGCTCGCCTGAGTTTGGCGCCGGAATTCACTTCGAGTGGCGGCCTCCCGCGGATCTCCTGCGTGCCCAAGCCGTGGCCACCGCTCAAAAAGCGGATCTCGTCGTGGCCTTTATGGGTCTCTCGCCGCGCCTCGAAGGCGAAGAGATGCCGATCACGCTGGATGGCTTTTCCGGGGGAGATCGAACCAAGATCGATTTGCCCCAGGAGCAGCAGGATCTGATCAAGGCCGTCGCCGCCACCGGCAAGCCGCTGGTTTTAGTCCTGTTGAACGGCAGCGCGCTTGCCCTGCCCTGGGCCAAGGAGCATGCCGCGGCCATCCTTGAGGCCTGGTATCCAGGCGAGGCAGGCGGCACGGCCATCGCCGAGACGCTCTCCGGCGCCAACAACCCCAGCGGACGCCTTCCATTAACCTTCTACGCCTCGCTCGATCAGTTGCCGCCCTTTGATGACTACGCGATGCAAGGCCGTACCTACCGCTACTTCTCCGGAAAGCCGCTCTATGGCTTCGGTTACGGCCTGAGCTACACGAGCTTTGTCTTCAAAGGTCTCAAGCTATCTGCCTCTACGGTCCGCGCCGGCGATCCATTGACGGTCGAGGCGGAGGTGACGAATACAGGCCAGCGAAGTGGGCAGGAGGTGGCTGAGCTATACCTTCGCGGAGCACAGGCGGCATCGGGAGAGATCAGGTCTCTTCGCTCGTTTCAGCGCGTCACCTTAGTTCCAGGCGAGACCAAACACCTGAGCTTCAATCTCGACTCCAGGCGTTTGAGCGATGTGGATGAGAGCGGAACCCGCGCCGTGAGAGCGGGCAGCTATACGGTTTTTGTAGGCGGCGGCCAGCCAGGCGAGGCCCAAGGCGTTCAAGCGCAGTTCAACGTCGAAGGAAACGAACCGTTGCCCCGCTGAGAATTGCAATATCTTCACCACAAAGGCGAGTGCCGTACGCCCGGATTGTCGGATGTTGGGCTGTATAGGCTGCGGAAGAAATCGTTGCAGAGACTGTGAAGCGTACTTGTTTGGTGTGAGTGTACCGGAACACCCGTTACGAGTCCCTTGCGGCGGTAGAGATCTTAAACTTTAGTCAAGAACTGTTTGGGCTTCCAGAAACGTCGGTCCCTGCGAGTCCGACTGCGTGTAGGCACCTGATCGCGCGGGTCCATTGGACTCTCGTGTCCGCTCAAGGGTGAAATCATACCTCCCGCTGAGCCCGGTCCGATCAACTACAGGGCGGTCCGCCCCCTCATGCGATTTAGCCCTTAGGGCATGAGGCTTTTGTATCCTCAGAGGATATCAAGCAGAGAACGGACCGATGTGAATTGCCAAAGACGAACTCATCGCGGGGAACCTTACCTTGGGTCCTGTCTTCACAAAGCCTGGGAGAGAAGTCGCTTATACTCGGATGAGATTCCAGAGAGACAGAAGGATACAAGAAAAAGAATGCAATGGGCAGAAATCATCGCTCAAATTGATGCTGAACTCGGCCGTCTCCAAAGTGCACGTGACTTCCTGGCTCGGGTGCCGACAACCCCCGCATTGCTCCCCAAAAGAAGGCAGAGAAAGAAGCCACCGTCAGGCCGGAATAAACCAGCGACAAAAGTGGCGGATGCCACCGCGAACCGGGTGAGAGGCTCGGAAGAAGCAAAATTTGCCGCTCCCGCTCCTGCCATGCCGGAACTGAACGAAGGCCCACCCATCCAACGTGTGCCGCCCAAGCGCCAGATAAGCCGGCGTAAGTCCCAGTGGTCAGTGAACGCTGAAACAAGTACCCCAGCCGCGTTGAGCGGATCCGTGCCTTCCGGACCTATCGTCGTTTCAGCTGCCGAAGTGCGGAAGGCGCAGGAACAAGCCGCAAATGCTCCGGCCGTACAGGTTGAGGTTGAAATCTCCTCGAACACGAGCCAGGAGCGCAGCCTCGGTGCTCTCGTCCAAGCCTTCGAGCGTAGCGCTCGACTAAGTCGAGATGGACACCCTAAGCAGCTGTCACGCGGCAATCAAATCCCGGAATGTGCGGCTCCGCTGCCCGCACTCTTGACCAGGGCGCGTGCGTTGAAAACGGCGGCCATCTCGGCCAGCTCCGCGGAAATTGCCCTATTCGTGTTAAATCCGCGATTGAAGTACAGCGCTGACACCGACGACGGGTACCCGAAGTATTAGGGGAAGGACTCGGCTGCCACCACTTCTCTTCTGCCACTATTGTGGTGTTGTTTACCACTGTCGTGGTATTGTTCTGAAGCTCTCCTTCAAATACTTTCGGTGGAGCATGTTGAGAACCGGTGTTCTCAACATGCTTCGCCTACTTGCATACATGTTGCCCTGTCGTGATTTCTGCGCATGCCGTTCGGCTCTTGGTCCGCAATGGTGGTTACGGCTGCTTGCGTTTCCACTGGAGTCTCTCCGGCCTCTGCAGCTGCGTCGAAGATGAGTCACGCGGTTGGGTGGTGAGTTCGGATGTGAGCCACTCGGGTGGGCGTCTTCTGAGCGGTAGACCCAATACAGTCCAAGGCCTTGGCCGGGTGATTTTCGCACTCGAAAACTTCCAACTCGTGGACCGCACGACCGAACTCATGCTGCTCCATCGGATGGAGCCAGGGTTATAAGAGAATGCATATTTCAGCTTCGGCGGGCGCTGGCCTGCTTCTGTTGGCTCCCCTGTTGCTGCAGGGCTGCTCTTCCTTGACGACGGGCTCGCGGATGACGAGTTCGAGTGGAATCGGCGGCAGTACTGAGGTGCGGACAAGAATCCATCCCATTATCCACCCAGCATTTTCGTGGCCGATATCGGTGAGCCCGTCAGCGACCAGCATCGTAGTTACCTCCACGGCGGCATTCACTACCTCCCTAGCCTGCGGCACCAGCCCGGGCGCCTACAACAAGCCTGCGGTGGATAATGGCCTGCCAGGTTCTGTACCGCACCAGAACATCGTTGCGGGGCTGCTCCCCTCGACCAGGTACTACTGCCAGATGAGCTTTGCGGACCCCGGGGGAACGACCGCCAGCGCCTTCGACACGAATACGACAGCACTCGCGGCGAGCACGCCGATTACGGGCCTCTCCCTTGGCCCGATAATTGCGTACGACGTCGTGAATTGGAACAAAAATTACATGGAGGGAGACACGTACTACAACTGCAAGTCGAATGACGGCGCCACCTACCTGACTACGGACGATACGCGCGGATGGCAGGAGAACGGCTTGCCGCGGCAACAGAGCAGTGCGCTGTCGTTGGCGAAGTTTACCGCGGAAGCTCCGCTGGCCGGCATAACGGTGAATCCTTTTGCCGCCTATGGGCCTGCGGGCACGGCTATGGGAGATGACCGGAGGAGCCAGAAGGACTCCGGTCTGTTCTGCATAGGTGGCAACCTGTTTATGACAATTGGGCGGCAGTTGAACCACGCAACGGGGGGCATGGGATCGAACACTGCTTATGTGCAGGATGCGGGCCAGGTGATCTGGAGTGCCGACAAGGGGAACTCGTGGAACAACTTTCAGAACGCGCAATACTTTGACAGCGGAGGAAGCCCGACGAGCCCTGAGAGTTCGACGATGTTCCCGTCAGTGCCGGGTGAGATGGGGTCGGCGACATTCGTAATGTATTGCGGGGACGACGGCACCCTGGGGTATTTGGATTCGTGCAACCGCACGGATAACGCGGATGCTTATGTCTATCTCATGGCGAACGACGGCTTCTGGGACAGCGGCAATGTGCTGTACCTCGCAAGGGTTCCGCGCGCGAAGATGAGCCGTCTACAGGCATCCGATTATGAGTTCTATACGGGCGGGGATGGCTCACTGGATGCGAGTTGGACAGCGGCCCAGAATGGCGCACAACCGGTGATCGCCAACACGGGGAGGCTCGGAGAACCGAATGTCCAGTACCTGCCTGCGCTGAACCGGTATCTCTTGCTGACCTTTTCGTATCCCCAGGGACTGGCATCGGGGGCGGCACACTCGGAACATACGCTTTGGCTGGCATACGAAGCGCCCCATCCGTGGGGTCCGTGGACGCTGATCAACACGACGGATTGGCCGACGCAGGGATTTTACAACCCGGTGATTCTGAACGACACGGCCAGCAGTGGAACCAGCCCCCTCGTGATGTTTACGGGAGACTTCTTCGGGACGGGAACTTTTCAGATGTACTACGGCACACTGTCTGTGCTTCACCAATAAGCATTGGACGGACCTCAGCCCTTGCTGACCCGAAACGACGCGGTGGCTCAACCTGAACGCATGGGTCCGTTACTGAACTGAATAGGACATGACGTGTCGCTTTCAGAATTATTGTTCAGGCGACATTCATAAGCCGAGGATGCGCACCAGCAGCAGAGTGCGGTCATCTTGTTGCGAACCGTAGCGGGAGACTGTCGCCAATACGGCGTCAAAAATCTCGGGCAGCGGGCGGCCGGCGTTCTGCAGGAGTAGTTGCTCCAGCCGTTCCAGGCCGAAATCCTCTTCGCGTTCATCTACGGTCTCCGTCAAGCCATCCGTCACTATGGCAAGAATGTCCCCTGTCCCGCACGGCACGCATTGCGTGGCAAATGCAATGTCGGGGAAGAGGCCCAAAGGAAATTGCCCTGCCGTCCACCGCACAACATCTTTGTGTGCCTCCCGGTAGTGCAACAAGGGTAGGTGCCCGGCTGCGGCGTACTCTGCTTTGCCCGGATCGCTGAACCGAAGGCCGGCCATCGTGGCGTACATCGAAGGTTCCTTGACGCCAGGTAATACGCAGTTGATGCTCTCCAGCAAATTGGATAATGGTTGGTGGAACAGTAGACCCTGTCGCATGGCAGTCTTCACCATTCCCATCAGGACACCCGCCGGAATACCGTGTCCGGATACATCCGCGACATAGGCGAAGACGCTCCCGTCTGACTCGACCAGATCGACAAGATCGCCGCCCACTGCGTCGCTCGGACGCGTACATCCATATGCCTCTAGTCCGGTATTTTGATACTTTACCGGGGGGGCCAAAGTTGTCTGGATTGCCTGAGCAAACGCCAGTTCTGTCTTCATTTGTACGTGAGCGACCCCCTCCGTGGCTGCGAAGTTGAGGAACAAGCGATAGCCGAACATCATCGCGACGAGGAGGCCGGCTCCGTCAAGTGTCACGCGCCTCTGGGTCAAAGATGGAACCCTTTGTTTTGGCAGATGATAGAAGGAAATGAAAGACAGCCATGTCAAACCCAAAGTCGCGACCAGCAGCCATGGATTGCGCGCCTGCGCAAAAATTGCGGTCACATTCAGGGCGCCCAAAGTCATCGCCAGGAGGACTACTCCCCACAAGGGGTAGGCGCCCAATGTAATTAAGTCAACAAAAAATGCGATACCGGCGAGGGTCATGAATACCGCCGCCAGCAGTTTGAAACTTCGACGAAGCGGCAGCTCTCCCCAATAGCGCTTTCGCTCGGGCGTAGAGACAAGCACGTAATAGGGCAACAGATGCTCGAGAATAAACCTGCCCAAAAGTCTAAACTTCATCATGAGTCCTCTATCCCAGCGCGGTTCCGGGAGAAGTATAGCTTGCGTGGCGTTGAGGGGATTACCGCGAACAAACCCGTCAGACAACCTGCACAAGACTGACTCCAACTGGGCATCGCTGATAACGAATTGAACCCGTTTGCTAAACAAGTTTCTCGCCGCCTGCATCGCGGTCGACTACCTTTCCCCTGTTTTGTGCTCCCCTGTTTTGTGCGGAAAAGTCTCGTTTACGGAAAGTTCGCCCAGTCGGGGCTGATTCGGACCGAAGTTTCCAGAAACCCCGTTTTCGAGCGGTTCGCTCTTCTACCGTTTAACGTGTGATCCTAGCTCTGTGTTCAGTCGCAGGAGTGATAGGCGGATATTATCAAGCACGTCCGGCAGAGGTGGACGCTTATGCGCACCATAACCCTTGAAGAACATTTTGCGAGTCCCGGATTCCTCGATGGTCCTGGGCGAGGACTCAAAGCACAAGCTTTAAAGTTCGGCAGTTCAGCTGCCAAGCTGCTTGAACAGCTCTGCGACCTTGGCGACAAGAGGATCGCGGAAATGGATGCTGCTTGCATCGACATGCAAATACTGTCGCTCACTTCCCCGGGCGCAGAGCAGCTCGAAGCTGCTGAGGCTTCGGCGTTTGCCCGCGAAACGAATGATTACCTTGCGGATGCTCTGCGGAGCCATCCGACTCGTTTCGGCGCATTTGCCACGCTGCCGACCGCAGACCCCAATGCAGCGGCCGCCGAACTGGATCGTACGATCAATGATTATGGCTTCAAGGGAGCGCTCATCAATGGTCATATCCAAGGCCGCTATCTCGATGACAAATTTTTCTGGCCTATTTTCGAGCGTGCGGAAGCACTCAAGGTCCCCATTTATCTCCATCCGACCCAACCTCCTAACGCAGTGATCGAGGCGTCGTACGGTGGATTTACACCGACAGTGACGGATATGCTCGCCGGTGCGGGTTGGGGTTGGCACATCGAAACAGCGCTCCACGTGATCCGTATTATCCTGGGTGGAACATTTGACCGGCATCCGAGATTGCAACTCGTGGTCGGCCACATGGGCGAAACGCTTCCGTTCATGTTACAACGACTTGATGTCATGCCGATGGCAATGACAAAGCTCAACCGCCCGATCAGTTCTTACCTACGAGAAAATATCCACTATACGTTCAGCGGGTTTAACTACACGGCGACATTTTTAGACCTATTGCTTGAAGTCGGTGTCGATCGGATTATGTTCTCGGCTGACTATCCCTATGCATCCATGACCCAAGCGCGTGCATTCTTGGACCGACTGCCGGTCAGCACTGCTGACCGGGAGCGGATCGCACACGGCAACGCGGAGCGTCTTTTTGGATTATGAAATAACGTACTGCTTTCATCTAAGAACGTTGGCTCTACCAAAGGTGAGTGTTGCGAGGTGAGTGTTGCGCCGGGCTCCGATAAGGTCAGCACATCAAGGTGTGAAATGCCAGAAAGTCCCCTTTCCGGTAACTTGATCTCGGCTTTACAGCCGGGAGTTGAAGTTGCTGAAACCCCCGTTCATCAGGAACCTCGTCATGCAAGTCAGTCTTTCAAAGACTCGATTACTCGTGTTTGCAGACCACCCGCCCAACTGACCACAAGCGCCCTTGTTGTTACTGTTCGCGTCAATACGTCTGAGGCACTATGAATTATCCGAAAGCTCGATCGTAGTCAGTTCCAGAGCACGATCTCTGCCTGCAATTCCATCGCTTAGGCGAGGTTCCGCTTATAGAGTGCGGTGAGTTCCGCCCACGCTCGCTCTGCTCCTACCTCGTTGTAGACCTGGCTGCCGCGCACCGTCCAGCCGTGATTGCAGCCCTCGTAGACCTCAACCTTTGCCTTCAGATGCGCTGCCGCAAAGGCCTCCTTTAGTTTGTCCTTGGCAGCAGGGTCGCGCTTGTCGTCATTGTCTGCCACCGCACAGAGAATCTCGGCCTTCATCTTCGGGATCAGCAGGTGGGGGCTGTCCGGCTTGTCGGTCACCAGCCCACCGCCGTGAAAGGTAGCAGCCGCGCCGACGCGATCGGGTGCGGTGGCTGCAGTGCGAAAGGTCAGCGGCCCGCCCATGCAGTACCCCTGGACACCCATCTTTTTCTTCCTGTCTGTTTGCGGCTGCGCGTCGAGAAAGGTGACGTACGATTTTGCGTCGCTGATGTTAGCATCGGCTGTCAACGCCGCTGCCATCGGCATCACCTTGGCGCGGTCTTCCGGCTTGCTGAAGTCAAACGAACCATCGACCACCGGCGCCTTTGCATTACGGTAGAACGGATTCGGCACCAGGACCACGTAGCCTTCGGCGGCGAGCCTTTGACCAATCTCGCGGAACACCGGCCTCAGCCCAAGAATGTCGGTCCACACCAGGACTGCCGGCCAGCTTCCCCTGCCCTCGGGATAGAAGAGCGCCGAGTCGGCAACACCACTCGCCATGGGTACATCTACGTCCTTCTGAAGCACTTTTACCCGTGCCGCGGCCACCGAAGAACTCAGCACAATGGTAGCTGCCGCTCCAAGTCCAAAGGCTCTCCGCGAAACAGTGGGATCATGGATAAGACCCTGGTGAATCAAGTCATCGCACATAGATTAGCTCTCTTATGTCGGATTTGCTACGATGCAAAGTTTGGCGGTACCACAACCTTCGCCCGTCAATCTGGAGAATCCGTCGCCGATCGCTTCCCGCCACGGAGCAGCGGGCTCCCGCTGTCTTTCCTCTGAGCCTGTATCCCTCCTCCGGCTTCGCGACTACCAAAAGTAAGTGGCCTCGATAATGGGAGTTCCCGGTTCGCCGTCGATGATCTGGGTGCTCAGAACTACTTCCATATTCTTCTTGTTGCCGGCAAGCATTGCTGCGTGCTGAAGCAGGGCCAAATGGCTGGGATCGGTGAGGAACTCGCCAGCCACGGTGGTCCCGCCTCGTGCTATCCCCGCAGCCACCACGGCAAGCTTGCCCGTTGTGGCATCGCTGAAGCGGGCAACAATTGCGAAATCGCGGTAGTTGTTGGTCGCCATCTGCTGCAAGCGATTGACAACCCACCGCGATTGCGTGGGCGCTTCACTGTCCACTATGCGGAATTCCGTCATTTCCGGATTATTGGCGAAGTGGTATCGCAAAGACCCGGTAAGGCGAAGCGTCCACGTATTGTCAAACGCGCCAATGAAAACCGTGGGCCCATCCTGCAGATCCATGAGGGTAGTCGTCCCTTCCCCTTTCAGCGTGTACTTCTTCCCGTGCGATTGCAGAATACCGGCAACCCGGACGACGGGACTCAGGTCGTCGATGACGATGGCGGTGAGCCTGTCTTTAAGCACTGTTTGGCGCGACGGGTCGACAGCGTCCCGAAGAGACTGGCCGTCATACTGGCTTTGATCGGCGATGCAGAAGAGCACAGGATCACCCGTGTTCAGAACCGGTCCCCAGAAGAAATCAAACGCCGAATGCTGAGTCGACCTCCACAGCAATACGCCGCCCGTACAAAGGACTACTGCCAGGAGCGGAACTATGACAAGCCACGAGCGCCACCGGGGGGGCGACGAGGATCGAAGACGCTCAGAGGTCTGCTGTGCCCTTTCCCGGGTGGGCGTATCGTTCAGACCGGTTGAGGCGTCAGAGGGCGCCGCGGCAATTTCGTGAGCCGCCGGCACCTGTGCCTCGCCACTTTCCTTTGCCGGCCTGGTGGATGCCGGGGGCCAATGAAACTGGGGAACGTAGGATCCGGCTGAAAGGGATACGCGCAACTCGGTCTCGTGGCCCGGTTCCTGATAGTACTGCGCAATACGTTTACGGATCTCAGCGGCCGTGACACGCACGATCGGGTCCGAGGCGGTGTCGTAATCCGCATCTCTGCCGAAGATCTCGATCCCGAGGGTCCGCTCCTTCAGGAGATCGGTTTGCCCGGCCAAGGTCTGGTCGGTGACAAAGCGCAGGAAGGAAGGGAAACGGCGGCTGTGGCTGAAGTGTGGATTACTCAGCAGCCGTTCCAATTGCTCCCTGATAGCAGTCTGAATTGCAGTTTTTTCCTCTTCGTTCGCGCTGGTTTGATCGATCAACATGGACAGGGTTACCGGGACGGGGGAATTATACAACCCGGGTGCTGCAATCGTCCGCAGAAGAGTATTTCCCTAAACCCTTAGAGAATCTTAGGGTTGCAAAAGAATTTACATGATAAGGGTTACCGCCTTACCGTAAAGACCTTACGCGCAGATCGCTGCGACTCTATAAGTGCTGGCATTTGAAGATTCCTGTTTCGCACCACGCCGCCGTGCGGCAAGAGATGCGAAGCCGCTGAATCAAATTGGGGCTTGCAACTATTAGGAGGCGCAGTTGAAAAACAAAAAGCTTGTATCGTATTGGACGGGAGTTGCCCTTGTGCTGGCCGCGTGGGTCATTGGCAGCCATCAGGTCTACGCCCAGTTGGCGGTCACGACAGCGACGCTCAGCGGAACAGTGACCGACTCGTCGGGCGCGATCGTTCCTGGAGCTATCGCGACGCTATCCAGCGCGCAGGAGGGGGTCACGCGGACCTTTACCACGAATGCCGCCGGCCGGTACTCGTTTTCTCAGCTCCCACCGTCGAGCTACACCTTGGCGATCGCGGCGAAGGGCTTCGAGACCTATCGACAAACAGGAATAGTGCTGGATGCGGGTCAGTCTGCCGACCAGAATGTGGCTTTGGTCGTGGGAGCTTCAAACCAAGAGGTCGTCGTCAATGCCCAGGCGTCCCAGCTGAACACCGACAATGCAAACATATCGGCGGACATCGACGGCAAGCAGGTTGTGGAACTTCCACTGAATCTAAGGAATGTCTATGGCCTTGCCACTCTCAACTCATCCGTGAACAACACCTCGGAGGGCCAACAATTGTTGGGTGGCGGTAGCAACGGCACCGATGATGCGGACCAGGACATTTCTTTTCTAAACTTCGCAGGCGGGTTCTTCGGGACGTCGGCTTATCTGCTGGATGGAGCTTGGGACACGGATCCGGAGTGGGGAGCGGTCGATTATGTGCCTTCCGTCGATTCCGTCCAGGAGTTCAAGGTGCAGAACAACTCATTTACGGCTCAATATGGATGGAGCACAGGGAACGTGGTCAATGTCGTGACCAAGTCGGGATCGAGTTCCTTCCATGGCGACGCTTATGAGTTTTACCGGAACGACGCGCTCGATGCCAACCTCTGGTTCAACAATCACAACGGCGTTGCCCGCGGCAGCTTCAGCCGGAATCAGTTTGGCGCATCTGCAGGTGGCCCGTTCTATATTCCGGGGTTGTATAAACAGCGGGAGAAAACCTTCATCTTTGGGCTTTTTGAACGTCTCAGCCTGTCCAGCCCTTTAAATAGCACTTTTACCGTGCCCGATGCGAACTTTCGCGCTGGTCACTTTTCGGAACTCCTCGGGGCACAGAAAGGCTCCGATGCTCTGGGACGCCCGATCTATGTGGGCCAGATCTACAATCCGCGCAGCGCGCGTGCGATTACCCAGGGCCAGGTCGATCCGAAGACGGGCTTAGTAGCGAACGCGACCGGTTATATTCGCGACCCCATCCCGAATAACGACCTCACCACTCTAGGCCCGCTCGATCCTGTCGGCGCCAAATTAGTGAGTTACTATCCAAACCCGACTGGATCGGGGCTCACTCAAAACTTATTCGTGGCCGGGACTGCCCCGGCACACTCGAACGAGTATCTGGTGCGCGTGGACCACAACATCAACGATTCATCGAGACTGTATTTCCGCTATTCCTATAAACAAGAGTTCAAGACAGGCAATCCGGATTTCTGGGGTTCGTCCAACCCGGCAGGTCCGGGAAATGGAAGGCCGAACAACCGCTACAACATGGCCGCGGGATACAGCCAGATTTTCAGCCCAACCTTCACCATGAACATCCTCGCGGGAGTGGAGCTTTGGCATGAGACTTCGACCAACCAGTCGAGGGGCTTCAAACCCTCCACCATCGGCCTCCCAACCTACCTGGACGAGAATAGTCCGGAGTTCCCGATCGTCAACATCGGGAGCCAGTCTCCTCTCGGTCCTCTCACCAATGAAACCGTCACGAACCACGGTCCTATCGGTAGTGTCGCCACGGACTTCATCAAGACGCTCGGACAGCATACCCTGAATTTTGGGTTTATGGGAGCAGAACTCGAAGATGATCAGGCAAACTTCTTCCAGTCCACCCTGGACTCGGCCGGCAACTTCACCAGCGGACCGAATCCTAACAGTCCAACAGGGTTTACCACGGGAAACGGGCTTGCACAGTTAATGCTTGGAGTGCTTGACAATACGGCGCCACCGGGATTAAGCCAGACGACTGCCGGAACTACCTACAATCCTGCCGTCGCAATTCACTACCTGGGCTGGTATGTACAGGATGATTGGAAGCCGCTTCCCAGGCTGACGCTGAATCTTGGAATCCGCTATGAGATTCAGACGGCGCCCACCTACCGCCATAACATCGCATCCGTCTTCAATTCCAGTGCCCTTAACCCGATCGGTACGGCTATCGGCCAAACGCTCCCCGGCGCGCTGCAGTTTCTATCTCCCGGCAACCGCGGATCGTATAACACCAATTATGACAACGTAGCTCCTCGCATAGGCTTTACTTATCAGGCGTTTCCGAGACTCGTTGTTCGGGGCGGCTTTGGGATCTTCTATCCGCCTTCTATTTCCTGCTGCTTCCTGGCGCAAAGCTCTGGCTTCGCCAGCCAGACTGTGTCTCCGGTCACTCTGAATACCATTAATCCGAACCCTGCCGTGACAGTGGGGAATCCTTGGCCGAATGGTTTTATCCCGATTACAGGGAACTCGCTCGGCGAGCTTCAACAGGTCGGAAATAACGTTAGCAGCAATTTCAGGAGTCGTGGGACGAGCTACGTACAGCAGTATCTGCTGGGATTGCAATGGGCCATCACTCCCAATGACGAGCTTGAAGCGAACTACGTTGGAAATCACGGTAGTCACATGATGACTGCGTCGATCGACAGGAGCCAGTTGAACCCGACGTATTTATTGTCCGTGGGTCAGTCGAAGCTGAACGCCCTGGTCCCAAACCCATTTTATGGCGCCATCGCTGCTGGAACCAGCTCTTGCGGTCTCGATCAACCGACCGTTGTGCAATCGCAGCTCCTGCAGCCGTACCCGCAATACTGCGATGTCAAGGAAGGCGACGCCCCGATCGGTTTCTCCATCTACAACGCCCTACAAGTGAATTACAACCACCGCTTCAGCAAAGGTTTGACCGCGCTCGTCTCCTACACCTACTCGAAGTTCCTGGACAACGTGGAAGGCAATAACAACTGGTCGTATGCCGGAAACGTCTCGCCGGCGAACAACTATAACCTGGCTGCGGAAAAGAGCGTGGACGGCTCTGACACGCCGCATAGCCTGGTGGCCAATTACATCTATCAACTGCCGATCGGCCGCGGCAAGGCTTTCGGATCGCAAATGAATCGCCTGGAAGACGCGGTTGTCGGCGGATGGGGAATATCCCAGATCGCTACCTTCAAGGAAGGTCTCCCGCTCAGCGTGAGCGGCTCGGACATCGCATCGTATGGAGGCACTCCGAGGCCGGATGTAATTGCGAACGTTCACGTGGCGAATCCTACGATCCACGAATGGTTCAATACTGCAGCATTCGCATATGCTCCTTATGGAACCTTCGGCACTGCGCCCCGCTATTTCTCCTATCTGCGGGGGCCCAATTACCTGAACTGGGACACCGCGATTTTGAAGAACTGGCAAGTGAAAGAGAGCATGCGGCTGCAATTCCGGGCGGAATTGTTCAACACCTTCAACCACCCGCAGTTCTATACTCCTAACACGAGCTACACCGGCTGCGACCCCAACGCCAGCCAGGGTTGCTCCTCCAGCCTAGGACAAATCACAAGTGCATTTCCTGCCCGAACCGTACAATTCGCCGGCAAGTTTTATTGGTGACCCTTCCTGGAAGGGTTCCCTCAAGGTCCTCTTGCTCTTGCTCTTGCTGGCCCTACCTGAACCTGGGTTTGGCCAGCAGGATAAAGACTCGAAATACGCGTCTCTGACTCATGCGGCGCAACAAGCCATAGCCAGAAACGATTTCACGGCAGCCGCCGAAGCGTATCGGCAGGCAACGAAGATTCAACCGGAGAATGCGGAGTTGTGGGCAAACCTCGGCCTGATGGAACACGAAAGTGGAAGCTATGCCGACGCAATCCGCAGCTTGCAGAAGGCCAACCGGCTTAAGCCTTCCCTCTATGTTCCCAATCTTTTTCTAGGGATCGATTACGTGCAGACAGGCAATGCAAATGCGGCAATCCCCTTCCTGGTAAGGGCAGAGCGAATGAACAGCAAGGATCCCGAGGCACCGCTTACTCTAGGACACGCCTATGCTGGGCAACGGGAGTTTGCCGCCGCTGCCCGGGAGTTCACGCGCGCAACAGAACTCGATCCGAAGCGCAGCTCCGCGTGGTTCGCTCGTGGAATGGCGTATCTGGGCCAGGTGGAGCAGGATGCGCGCAAAATGTCAGCGGACGGACGGGGTTCTTCATATGCCGAAGCGCTCTTCGCCGAGTCCATGGTCCGGCAGTCGAGATACCATGAAGCGACCGACTCATACACGAGCGCAATCGCTGCCGCTCCTCGGCCGCCTTGCCTTCGCGCAGAACTTGGATTCCTGTACCTGAAGCAGCAAAATGTAACCGAAGCGGAGACGCAGTTCAAAAGCGAGCGCCGGATGGAGCCTGGGTGTGCCTTGGCGGCTCTCGGGGAAGCAAGGCTGCGGATTGAAGCAGGTTCGTACGCAGAGAGCCTGGTGCTGTTGCAGCAGTTGTGGAAACAGGACCATGGGTATCTTCGCTCCAATGGTTCCGTGCTCACGGACGGATTGACAGAATCTCGCTCAGCGGGTTTTCTTGATGTCCTGACGCAGGAGCGGAGAGATGGAAAGCTTGAGGCAGACCTGGCTCAGTTGTTAAGCGCCACGCTGGGGAGCCTGTCTCCGGATCTAAGTCCTTCGCCGTCCCCCAGTGCGACGGAGGCGTTGACCCGGCGCCGCACTGCGGAGGAATATTACGCGGCAGGGCAATATCGGCGCTGCGCGGCCGAACTCAAAACTAATCTTCCAAGCAGAAGCAGCGACGGCATGCTCTTGCTGAGCGCCTGTTCGTACTTCACCGGAGATTACGAGCTGACATCTACCGCGAGTGCCGCGCTCGCCGCGCGCTTCCCCCATTCCCTGGGAGCACTTTATTGGTCCATCAAGGCAAACGAGAGGCTGGCGCTTCAATCCTTGGCCCTGTTCGAGCAGATGGAGCCGAACTCGCCGCGGACCCACATTCTGCTTGGGGATATGTACCGCCAGCGTAACCTCTACGACAGCGCGCAAGCGGAATATAAACAAGCTCTGAGCATTTTGCCGGACGATCGCGCCGCTCTCATCGGTTCGGCCTATGCATACTTCGGCAACGCAAACATTGATGCGACGATCGCAACTGCCAAGAGTGCGCTCGCCGCGAACGCCGCCGACCCGGAGCTGAATTTGCTCATGGGAGAGGCCTTGCTCACGCGTCATGACTTCGCGGGCGCCGAGCCGTTCCTTGAGAAGAGTCTTACGGCAAAGCCCCAGATGCTCCCACACGTGCACGCCCTTCTCGGCCGCGTCTATGCGGAGACCGGCCGCACGCAGGAAGCCATCGAACAGCTCAAATTAGGCGTAGTCGATGATCAGGACGGCAGCACGTATTATCAGCTCGCTCGCGTTTACCGCAAATCCGGTGATGAAAAGAGCGCAGAGGCTGCGGTGCAGCAGATGAAAATCATCGAACAGCGCAGGCGCAGCGGGGCCGTCATCGCTCTCGAGGATTCCGGCCCACCTGCGGAGGGAGATCCTCAACAGTGATCCATATTCTCTGGATCTGAAATCAGGTTCCGGGAAATCGCGTCTCCTCTGATTCGCGCGTTGCCGGAGCGAGGATTCGGTAGCGTCAAAAACACTCTGGGCCGAGAAACTGCAGGGCCAAGAAACTTTAGGAAAGACGACGTCCATCCGAGAATGAGAATGCACAGCAGCTGGCCCTCTGGTTCACCCGTGTTCGGTCTGGCAAGTTCCGGTTTAATGACCTTCGGTTTATCGATTTCTCTTTTCGCTTTTCCCATTCTGACTGCGCCGACTCTTTTTGCCCAGCCTCGTGGAGACCACTCGGAGCGGGTGACTGGATTCTCGCCCATGGTGAATGGGATCGAGATACGCTCCGGGAAGACGCGTGAAGAGATTCTCGCTTTGCGCGACGATCTCCTGCGTGTTCGGATGGTGCAAGGCGGTGAGTTGCCGGAGGATGCCTCTTGGGCGGTGCTGGCGAACGCGCGGCACCGCTCAGTGACGGTGGTCGCTGAGAATACCGCCAACCATGTTGGATTCACCACTCGAAGATCTACGCATTCAAGTGGATCGCAAGACAATGCTGCTTACAGTGCTCGATCGCAGCGGCAACGTTTTGCAGCGGGATGCCCGGGCAGTGAGTCTTTACGAAGAAGGATTCCGCATCTACAAGAGGATGCCGATGGACGAGCACTACTTCGGGCTAGGTGACAAGACGGGTCCGCTCGACCGCCGCAATCAGGCCTTCACGCTCTGGAATACCGATGCCTATCGGTTCCAGGAGTCCACAGACCCTTTGTACAAGAGCATTCCGTTCTTCATGACCTTCCGGGCCGGGCGCGCCATCGGAGTTCTGCTCGACAATACATGGAGGAGCAACTTTGATTTCGGCAAGCAGACGCCCGGCGTCTATGCCTTCGGCGCGGTGAATGGACCACTGGACTATTACCTCCTCTACGGCCCCTCTCCGAAGCAGGTGGTCGAATCCTATGCGTGGCTCACAGGCACGCCTCCGCTGCCGCCCCTCTGGACTCTCGGCTATCAGCAATCCCGCTACAGTTACTATCCGCAATCGAGAGTGCTCGAAATTGCTAACCGCTTGCGTTCCGATAAGGTTCCCTCGGATGCGATCTATCTCGACATCGACTTTCAGGAGAAGAACCGGCCGTTCACCGTGGACACCAAGGGCTTTCCTGATTTCGCGGGCATGGTCGCCCAGCTCAAGAATCAGAATTTTCACGTGGTCGCCATCACCGATCTCCACATTGCAAAACTTCCCGGCAAAGGGTATGCGCCGTACGACAGCGGCATCGCCGGGGACCACTTCGTCAAGAATCCGGATGGATCTGTTTATTCCGGTGTCGTGTGGCCGGGGCCCAGTGTCTTTCCTGACTTCACGCGCAAGCAAACGCGCGAATGGTGGGGCTCGCTCTATCGCAAATTTTCCTGCGAAGGCGTCTCCGGCTTCTGGAACGACATGAATGAACCTTCCATCTTCGACGTGGCGTCGGGAACAATGCCCGAGGATGTAGTTCACCGTATCGATGAGCCGGGTTTCGCAAAGCGCACCGCGACGCACGCGGAGATTCATAACGTCTACGGCATGGAGAACTCCCGTGCGACCTTTGAGGGACTGAGAACGCTCGATCCCGGTCTTCGGCCTTTCGTTCTCACCCGGGCCACCTATGCCGGCGGCCAGCGGTACGCGGCGACTTGGACCGGCGACAACAGCAGCACCTGGAACCATCTGCGTATGACAACTCCGATGTTGGAGAATCTTGGCTTGAGCGGTTTCGCCTTCAGTGGCGCCGATGTCGGCGGTTTCGCAGGAACTCCCTCAGCCGATCTGCTCACCAAGTGGATAGAAATATCGGCATTCCAGCCGATCGACAGGGATCATACCGAGAAGGGGACCGGCGACCAGGAGCCCTGGGTAGGGGGTCCCGAGCAAGAGGCAATCCGCAGGCGGTTCATTGAGGAGCGTTACCGCCTGCTGCCCTATCTGTACACGCTTGCAGAGGAGACTTCGCGAACCGGGCTGCCCATGGTGCGTCCGCTTTTCCTGGAGTTTCCGGATGCAGCGGCGGATCATCATCCGCTGGACGTGGATCCTTCCGCAGCGGCGGAATTTCTTCTCGGTGCGGATCTCCTGATCGCCCCCTCGCCATTCCCCGAAGAACTGGACAACTACACCGTGGAACTGCCTTCGCGCGATTGGTACAACTATTGGACCGGAGAAAAGGTTCTCGCGCCCAAGGCTTCTGCCGGTGACCCCCCATCGGTGACTCTCGCCTCCCAACCTCCGCTGACTGTCCGTGTCCATCCCCAGTTGGCCTCGCTCCCGGTCTTTGTTCACGCGGGATCCATCGTGCCAACCGAGCCTCTCGTGCAAAGCACAAGCGAGATTCCACGGGGCCCGCTTACGCTACGCGTCTACGCCGGCGATCATTGCGGCGGCAGTCTTTATCTGGATGATGGAAAGACTTATGTCTATCTTCACGGCGCGTATTTGCGGATGAAATTTGACTGTGAGATCAGGCAAGGCGAATTCCGCCTTCACATTGGCGCTCACGAGGGCTCATACGCGCCCTGGTGGAAGGAGGTTCACGCCGAAATCTTCGGCTGGACACCCAAACAAGGCAGCGTCGTGCTCAATGGGAGCCCTGCACGGATCCCGATCGAGCATCTCGCGCACGGAACTGCGGTTGTGATCGCGGATACAGGCAAAGGCGTGGAACTGCAACTGAAATAGATGATCGCGAGCATCTGTCCGAAATGCCGACTATAAGTACAAGTGGCTCGCCCTTAGATTGTCGCTGAGTGACTCGGCGGAGATAACCGGCCAAAAATCTGAATCAACTCTCAAGAGCTGTTTATAAGAAGCTATATTTTCTTTCAGTTGGATTCTTCAGGAGGCGGGGCTCTGTTTCCAGCTGAGATCTTGGCGGGTCACGCCGGGAGCAGAACCCCTGTGAGGTAACGATCCTCTTTGTCCCAGTTTCCGTCTCGCTGGACAGGGCTGCGGCCGGCTGGACGGAAGACTGCGACGGAATCATCTTACGCCATTGTCCGGTTTGTGAGAGCGAAACGATCATCGGTCACGGGCGCCGCCGCAAGCAGGCGCACGACGAGCATCACGACTGGATCGGGATTCGCCGGGGCCGCTGCATCAAGTGCGGAAGGACCTTCACCTTCCTGCCGGTGTACTCACTCCCTTACACCCATTACAGCCTGGTGGCGCGCTGCCACACATTGCTGCGGCGCTTTGTGGAGCACTGTTCGTGGGAAAGAGCAGTGTCGAGATTCAAGGATGCGGATCGCGTGCCGGATTCCTCCACGGTTCGCCGCTGGTCGAAGGGTCTGGACTGTTCTCAGCCGGCACTTTCATTTCTTTCCCACACTTTAACTCGCGTGGCTCACTGGCTGGAGCGTGGTGAGCCTGGCGTGCAGAAAGCAGCACCGTTGCCCTGGATCATTTCGGCTCTCGAAGTCCTCTGGCCCATGCGCGTATAAAAAATCCGCTCGCCCACCATCCTTGCCTGGGAACCGAAGAGGAGTCGTCCCAGACTGGGTTCCAGAGGCGGAAAAAAGCGTGAGCCAAGATGTCGAGACACGCAGACGGCGAATGTCCCTGCTGGAGTACCTGCGGCAACAGAACTGGATTGGCCGGCCTGCGGGCCGTTGGGAGTATGTGGGTCTCTGTCCGCTGCATGAGGAGAGCCGGCCCTCGTTCTACGTCAACACACACAAGGATGTCTTCTACTGCCACGGCTGCGGGCAGGGCGGCGATCTGATGCGCTTCCTGCAGCTCTCGCATCACCTGGCCTTCCACGAAGGCCTTGCTTATCTCGATCCAACGGCCACTCGAGAAAAAGATGCAATCGCAGTGCTCGAACAGGCGGCCACTTTCTATCAGCACCAACTGGATCAGTATCCGGAGGCGCTCGGCTATCTCTGGCAACGCGGAGTTTACCATCCTGCCTTGATTCGAGAACTGGGCATCGGCTATGCGCCCGGCGGAAATCTGCGTCGTCATCTCACAGCGCAAGGTTATTCCTTCGAACTTTTGCGGACAGCCGGTCTTATCAACGCACAGGGCGCGGATGCTCTTTATCAGCGCATCGTCTTCCCGTTGCGTCAGGGCGAGCACATCGTCAACCTCTACGGCCGCAGCATCGGCTCTGCCTTCGCCCATCGTTTCCTGCCCGGCTGCAAGGGCGGCTTGTACGCATGGGAAAAGGTGCGCCATTATGACGAAGTCATCCTGGTCGAAGGACTATTCGACTATGGCTCGTTACGCCAGGCCGGTTTTCAGAACGCGACCTGCTCGTTGGGCACCCATCTGAATGACGCCCAGTTCCACCAACTGTGTGATGGCCAACGCACCGTCTATCTCACCTTCGATGTCGACGCCAACCAGAGCGGACAGCGGGCTGCAGAGCGACTGGCCCATCGCCTTGGCGCACACGGCATCATGGCCCTTCGCGTCCTGCTGCCACACGGTTACGATCCAAACTCGTTCTTCGTTGGGGGTGGGAACGCGGGACAGTTCCGGTCTCTGCTGGAGGCTGCCCAGCCATGAAGTTCCGCGTGATTCGTCAGCCCGCATCCTCAGGTGCGCACAGCCCCATGCGCGTGATCGAGCAGGATACCGGTCGGGAAGTGGCGTGGATCAATCGGTATCTCGATCGTGAGCATGTCCGCCGGCTGGCCGACAAATCCCTGTACAGCTACGCGCACAGCCTGCTGCACTTCGTGCGCTGGTGGGAGAGCGTTCATCACACTGGCGATATCTCCCAGCAAGATCTCACCGAATCAACTCTGCTCGATTACCTGCGCTTCCAGTCGAGCCGGCAGCCTCCGCCTTCTGCCTCCACCATCAACGATCGCGTCGCCTGTGCCGATCGTGCGATCCGCAATCAGTTCCCCGATGCTCCCTGTCAGGTGGCGCATGGCTTCCATAAGATTTACCTGCATCGCAGGCCGATGGGTCTGGGACGCCCCCGCTTCGAGCTCAGCAGGTTGCGCATCAAGGAACCACGGCTCAACATCGTTCCGCTCTCGGTCGATGAAGTGGCACGCTTCTGGTCCAGTTTTCGAAACGCCCGCGACCTGGCCATCGTCGGTCTGATGCTCCTGCATGGGCTCCGCTCCGTCGAAGTCATGGCCTTGAATCGCGATGATGTGTTGTTATCCGAAGGGCAGCTTCGGGTGCGCGGCAAGGGGAACAAGCTACGCTTGCTGCCACTGGCGCCGGAAACCACGCAACTGCTCGATCACTATCTCCGCGTGGAGCGGCCCGATCCCTGCTCGGCGGCACTGTTCGTGGTGTTGAAAGGGCCCGCTCGTGGCCAACGTATGACACCCGCGGGATTACGTTCCCTGTTCCGCCATCATCGCCGCACTACCGGTGTCCAGTTGGCAAATCCCCACCGCTTCAGACACACGTTCGCCTCCGATATGGTGCGCGCCGGCATCAGCCTACCCGCATTGATGCAGCTGATGGGCCACGCCGACATCGAAACTACCTTGCACTATGTGAAGGTCTCGCCGCAGGACGTCTACCTGCAGTACGCCCGCGCGACAGCACAGTGCATCCATCCTCAACCGAGGATCCCGTGATGCGCTGGCGCCGTGCTCCACTCCAGCATCCGCTGGCGCCGCTCTTCGCGCATACGGTCGAGTCTCTGTGCACCGCACTCACCCCGTCCAGCAAGCGTAACTACAACATCGTGGTGCGCAGCTTCCTTGTCTATCTCGGCGCAGAATATCCGAAGATTACTCGTCTCGAACAACTGCACCGCGATCCTCATATCCTCGGATGGATGGCGCACCTGCGCGGCCAGACTCCGCCTCTGGTCGCGGCAACCTGCATCGGACGCCTCTTTGCTCTGCGCACCATCTTCCATGAACTGGCTCGCACCAGCCATCTCCCTGAACTGGCTCACTTGCTGCTGCGCGAGGATATTCCGCGCTCGCCTCACACTCTGCCACGGCCGCTCACCGCCGAGCAGGATCAACTCCTCCAGCAGGAGTTCATGCGTCGCAACGATCTTGGCGGAAATGTCTTCCTCCTGCTCCGCTCGACCGGCATGCGTATCGGCGAATGCGTCGACCTGTCCTATGACTGCCTGCGCGCCACAGGCCCCAACCAATGGGCCATCCATGTTCCCCTCGGCAAACTCAAGACCGAGCGCATGGTACCCATCGATGCCTTCGGCCGTGATCTCGTCCAACGGCTGCGCTTCTTCCGCTCCCTGGATCCTCTGCCTGCCGATGGACGGCTTCTGGCGCGCCCTGGAAGCAAAGTGGCTCTGCTCGTTCCACTCCGCGACTACCTTCATCAGGTCTGCCACTCCCTCGGACTCTCTACGCGTATCGTCCCCCACCAGTTCAGGCATACCTACGCCACCGAGATGCTTCGCTCCGGGGTCAGCTTCCCCGTCCTGATGAAACTACTCGGCCACGTCGATCCAGGTATGACCATGCGCTACGTCGATGTCGCCCTCACCGATCTCGAACGTGAGTTCCAGTTGGCTCGCTCCAAGCCTAGGCATCTGGCTCCACAACCCAAAACATCTACCGCACCAGTTCGTACAGGCATCGATGGCCTCATCGACTCCTTAGTCGCCGCTCAGCACGTCATGGAGATGTTCCGCCGTTCTCTCCCTAACGGTAATGCGCGCAATCGTCTCCTCAGACTCTCCATCCGCCTCATCAAGATCCTGACCGAGATAAGAAAACTCCAGACCACCTGAATGAAAATGGGAAGCGATTGGCCGGTTATGGCGATTTGGCGTGAATTGAGACGGAAGGCTGGTAACTTCCGACTAGGCGACTACCCGGCCGGCACACGCCTGGATGAGAAGCGGATTTCGCCGACTGCTCTCGACGGCACGCCCGAAACGAGGAAAGCGCGCTCTAGTAGAAGAGTCCCGGCCATGCAAGGAGCACACCCAGCAACGTAAGCAAAGTAAAAGCCAGAGGTACAAGGAAGGGAGAGCCGACTCTATACATCCCCAGAGAGTTGAATCCCTCAGACGGCAGTACCAATACGAGCACGAGCATAAGTGTCCGTGGCCGGTCCTGGACCCCCAATCGGCTGACCAGGAATGCCACTGTCGCGCCGACTGCGACCAATGATCCGCCCAGTGCCCGCAACAACTCTCGAACCAGCTTGCAAGCTCGCTCATTTCCGCCATACATCGCGACGACGTTTGATGGCAGTCTCGGAACAAAAACGTCGTAGAGACCGCCAAGAACGATCAAGGCTGCAGCGCAGTAAAGCATGATGCGCGCGATTGTAGGCAAATGGGCCTCCAACCTGGAGGATAGCTGGCAATCCGAATCGAAGCGAATTGCTTGACTGACTACTTTAGTCGGCCCGATAACTTACCTGTCCTTGCCGTATCGCCGGCTAACCGGAAGTAATCCTCGGTTGAGGGCTAACAGGGCAATGCACGCCATCAAGGCAATGCACATCCTCTCTTATAGGACTCATCGAGAGTTGTTCAGATCGATCTATGTCCTCAGTATGTTGCCGTATAACCGGCTAAGCGGACAGGTGACCGAGTGCTCCGCCATGCTCAGTTGTTCATAAATCGCAATGCGCTCGTCGAGCCCCATCGGGCTCCCTTTGAAATCGGGTTTAGCCGCATTGATACTGAAACGCGGATGAGCAGGATTGTTCAATTTTCATTTGAGGGTCAGGCAGAGCGCCGTCGAGCGGGGAACGGTCACGGTGTACTTGCCGTCCTGGAGGCGGCCAGGTTTGGTAGCCCGCGTAATGTGAGCTTCCCGGCTGTCCTGGGCCGGGGCGTGCAGCGTTTCAGTGTCCACCTCTCCTGTTCTCCCCGAGCCAAAGTCCAGGTTTACTGCGAGATCCTGCTCGGCGTCTTTGTTGAGGATAATGACGGCCATATGCCGGCTGGGGAGCATGGCGGCGTAGGCGGTCGCGTCGACTCCCGTCGCCTGGAGCTTTGAGGTGAAGTCACCCTGGAGAAAAGAGGCTCCGCTGAGCGTCCCGGCGAACTTGAGGCCATAGGCCACCGGCTCCATCACGTACTCTGAGCCGAACGTCGCAATGGGTGTGTAAAAGGGGTGAGGATGAGTCGCAATCTGCTCCGGGCTTTCGCCTTTCTCTTTCAGCAGGACGTCTCCCGGCAGAAAACCTCCAACGGAGTTTGCGACGGACTTGCCGGTGCCGCCGTGCAGATTGACACCGGAGTAGTTGTTGCTGGCGAGCAGCAGTGAATAATCCGCAGCCCACAGTGCCGCCGCGAAGACGTCGGAGACACCGGGCTTGCCGCCGCGGTAGCACGTATTGCCCTCCGTCATGCGCACGCGGACGCCCATCTTATTTGCCGCTGCAGTTGCGGTATCCGCCGTCTTCTGCACCTTGGCCGTCGTAGCTGGCTTGAGCAGGTTGGGAATGTTGACCTCCGGGTTGGTTGCCGGCCCGCCGAAATAATAATGGTGCGTAAGGGTTGTCACGTGCGGAGGATTCTCGATGGTAGGCCACAAATCGGCGATCTCCGTCAGCCACGCCACATTCGAGGCAACATCTGGCATCCCGAACTTTGCCCCTGGTACGCGGGAGGTCACGGCCCGAGCAAGAGCGAGCCACTCCTCCAGGTAGGTTTTCGCAGACCACGTTTTGGGATCGCGCAGGTGGCGCCCAAAGAGATCCACTTCGTTGCCGATCTGGAAATACTGCAGGCTCGCATCGAGAGCCTTGGCCACAAATGCGGCTTCGTCGGCCGCGCGCTCAGGCGTGTTGGTACCCATCCCGATGCCATACAAGCAGGTCCAGCCGGTCGCCTTGAGAAAGCCCGCCAAATTGCGCACCGCCGAGGGCGTGACGGCGTAATACTGCGGTTTGGGCTCGCCTTCGATCACGCGAGTCTGCGGGTGCCCGGGTTCGGGAGAATCGAGTGCCGGCTTCCACCAGGCAAACTCGCTTGTATTGCCGCCCAGACGCAGCACGCCCCGGGGCGCCAGAGTTTTGAACTGGCGGATCAATCCGATATTGCTCGCCGAGAAGAAATCCGGCTCCGCCAGTTGCTGCACTTCATAGGATAGGCCGATGAAATCGGCAGGTATGTGGGGCCCTGTGGCCTCAGCCGGAACCTTGAGGATGACCTGGGCTCCCGCTCCGCTCAGCGCACGAAGGCGGGTTGCAGCAAGAGAAAGCGCTGCGGTGGTAAGGAACCGGCGCCGGCTGATTGTGATCATCCTCTAGGAGTGTAATCGAGATGGGAGATGTGCACCTGGGTAAGCGCGTTGGCCTATTGGCGTCCTTTAGCAGCGGAAAGCCACGTGTACGAGATGCCGACTATACGTCCACGTGATTTGCCCTCAAGAGGAGGCAATCGCCAACTGAGAGCCGGCAGCAGACTTTGGCAAGCCGAAAGCTCGGCGAACTTCCCTATAACCCCGTTTTCGGGGAACTTCACTGTCGTGCCTGATGATGTCCTCTGACATTCGTGACCTAGGAAGAATTACTCGATCTGTGGAGAGAATTCGGTCCAGCGCCGATTCGGAATTACGCCTATCGTGCGCTGCCGAACGTCAATCGATTTCAAGTCAACCCCTTGCAGCAATCTGAGCGGAGATCCCTGGTTTGGCACGACACTTGCGACGTATCTGCAAACTCGTGACCGGGCCGCGGACGTGCGGACTTGGAAGTGTGGGAACCGACGGAGGACATATTTCATGAAAACAGGCACAACGCTGGTAACGACCCTATTCGCCTTAGCTAGCTTTCCGCTCTTGGCGCAGCAGCCACCCCCGGCCAGCCAACCGAATAGACCCGCCACCCAGCAGAACCCTTCGGGCACCGAGCCGGCTTCGCCGAACAGTCCGTCCGCGAGTCCGGAAGCTCCCGCCATAGAGATGAGTCCAGTCAACGGCGAACTTGTGAGCAAGCTGGACTCAAAGACCGCCAAGACTGGCGACAGCGTAGTGGTCCAGACTAAGGCATCAGTAAAGACTGCCGACGGAACCGAAATTCCCAAGGGCTCGAAGCTGGTGGGTCATGTGCTTGGCGCGAAGCCGAGCGGGGCGGGCGAGACTTCCCAGGTGGTACTCCAGTTTGACCACTTCGAGTTGAAGGGAGGGCGAAATCTGCCCGTCCATTCGCAGATTCAGTCGATCGCTCCAGCGGGGGGTGCGGCAACGACGAGCGGGTCCGGCGCCATGAGCGGACCTCCCGCGGGCGGCTCTTCTAGCCCGAGCGCAAGTGGTACTAGTGGCGGCAGCAGGGCGAGTGGCTCTCCGCAAGGTACGGGCGGCGACCCCGGAGCAGCCGCAGGAAACGGTGCCCCCGCCGCAGGGACCGTCGTAGCCAGAACCGGCAACATAGCCATCGCCACTACGTCGGTTCCGGGCGTGCTGCTGGCGAACAATGTGCCGGGGCAACAAGATCCAAGAATGGCTCAGGCTTCCAGCATCCTGGTCGGCGCCAAGCAAGATATCCAATTGGACGGCGGCACGCAGATGGTGGTTGGCGTTGCTCCCGCGGGCGGGGGAACGCAGTAATTCGCATCGTTGTGACAATGGGCATTTTTGTCTGGGACTGAGTGAAGAGACTTGGCGGGGAAGATCGCGCTCAATGAGCGTAAGACCGGTGGGTGTCTCCAACCCTTGCGTTTGTGCGAATGAAGCCTATAGGTGTCCTTTTAGGACGTGAGGATCGACGAATGGCAACCCACCTTTCGCGTGACTGCTCATTTCCCGGCCGTACTCAATATTTCTCGACTGGACAGTTCCTGCAAAGTCTCGATATCGGTAACTTGCCCGCGCAAGGCGAATTTACTCAAAACCCCGTTTCTGGGAGCTACGTGCCGCGTGCCTTACTTGGGTAATGGGAGTCAGCTGTCGGTGTCCGGATGAATTTGTTATCTCCAGTCCTGGCCTGCCGTTTGCTCCCCGAGGAAGAAGCAATGAAACCCTTCTAAGGCTTTTTCGGTGAAATCGCGGGCGAAGATCGAGTCCCTGCAGGGTTATCTGGCAGGCTGGACGCGCCAAGACCAAACTTCGCGTCGTAGGTCTTGATGATCTGATCGGTTATATCTAAATTGCTGGCGGTATACCAGACTACCGGAGCCGTGTCAGTTCCTCGTTCCAGCACAACAGCGTACCCATGCTGCTGAGAAAACTCTTGCACGAACGAGAACACTTTTTGAGCGACCTGCTGAAACACCTGTTGGGATTCGCTTTCTGAGTCATTCTTATAATCTTCTGCTTCACGCTGAAGCTGTTTCTCTTTGGTGTCGAGTTCTTGCAGTTTCTGATGTTTCTCTGCTTCGGTCAGCTTAGCGCCGGTCTCGTTCAGAGTCTTCTTCGATGCTTCGATCTAGCGCTAATTCAGGCCACATTAAGAGCTTGCATTTTATCTTCGGGGGATCGTATGACACAGCTGCCGGGGAGCGTACTGATTGGACCGTCGACGCCCACTAAGCACACCTGTTCAGCCACTGCTGCGCTCTTCGCCGTGGTCACCAATGCTGCTCAAATGGCAAATCTGAGTGACGCAAGGCGTGCGGTTTGCATGCCTAAGAGTTATTTTGTGTTGGACGTGAAAGCCGCCTCGATCGATGCCCAGGCCGACAAAAACGCGACAGCGTCGCTACTGATGAAATACTTATCGATTTCGACCGAAGTGGCACACCTGGCTAGCCCAAATATCATCGGGCAAGCGCAACGAAGGATAGGAGAAATCGTAACCTCCGATGGCCGTGGAAATGGAAATATCTCCGTGAAAGTAGTAAACCTGCCGCCCCAGCAGGGCTGGAAGAGGAGAGTATATGTTTCAATCTGCAGCCAAATAATCCAATCGTGTTTACCTGACATTGATTGACGCGGCAACCAGGCCGTGATAGAACTGCAAAACGTTTCGTTCGAAATGCCAGATAACTCCGAGTGCAACAAGGACTTCAAGAAAGGGGCGATTTCATGCAGTTAGGCAGTTCGCGCGCTAAATGTTCGCTTAACGCGTACTAGCAGTTCCGGCGCTTTGCGTTTGGCCTTTATCTTCCTCGCTCACAGGGCAAGTAGTTACAGCCGATATCGTAGGTACAGTTACAGACAGCAGTGGAGGCTCATTAGTAAACGTAAGGAGCGCGGCACAACGCCACGGAACATTCAATTCGCAATGAAGCTACTTTTTGGTACCCAGCAATATGCCGACATTCGCGCTTGCCCGTGTTGGCGCGTGTGTCGGAAACCGCGGACGGTGCGAATTTCCGATTTGTAAGCGGCGGGGATAGCTGAATTTCTAACAACGCGTTGTATGAACTCTGTGACCTTACTGCCACAGCAAACGCATGCAGAGGAGAGACGTGAGCGGCAAATTCTTCAGCTCAGCAGAGGTTAAGCGTGAACAACTGGAGTGGGGCTCACTGGCGTGGTTAAGTAGTCCGTCAGTATCAAGCTCGAAGGACCTGGTGGTCATTGAAGTCCGCCTCAACCCCGCATGCGAACACAACTTCCACAAGCATCCCAACCAAGAGGAGGTAATCTACGTCGTCGAAGGAGAGATCGAGCAGTGGGTTGATCAAGAAAAGCGAATACTGCGGCCGGGCGATTCCGCTTTCATCGGTGCCGATGTCGTGCATGCCTCCTTTAATGCCAGTAAGCAAAATGCCAAGTTGCTGGCTATTTTGAGCCCCAGCATAGGGCCGGGAGGATATGAATTGGTCGATGTCGCACATCGGGAGCCCTGGGCCTCTCTAAGGTAAGCAAGCACCGCCGATTTTGTAGTTCTCGCGCTTTCACTCCTTGGTTCTCTCGGTGGACGACGAGAACAAGAGCGTATCGAAGCACAAAGAATTTGTGAGGTGGCCGGCCTCGAAGCGTTGCTTACCAGCGATGTCGCTCCGGGGACGTGAGGTGCGCGAGAGAAATTTGGTTCGAGTGAGAATCGAGGCCTGTGGCCATCAGACATAAATTGCGGTCGAACGGCTCCCGCCGGATTGTTGAATCGCTTTCACCAGCAATTCAGCGCAGGCCGAAACGCGTTCGGTGTCGACCGCGCCGACATTCAACCTGATGACGTCGCTATGGCCAGGCGACAGGAAAAACACCTCTCCTGGGGCGGCCAGCACGCCAAGTGCAGCACCGCGTTCAATGACGTCGCCGGCATCAAAGCCGGAGGGAAGACGGATCCAGAGGTTGACTCCATCGCGTGCAGGCCACACCACAACGCCTGGTATGCCGCAATTTGCTAAAACCTCGGCTGCTCGCTCACGACGAGTCCGATACGTGCTGCGGACGCGGTCTAACCACGGAACCAATCCGTCGTCCTGCAGAACTCCCGCGAGGACACGTTGGAGGAGACGGGAAGTCCAGCCATCGGTGTGGCTTTTTGCTCCCTCAAGTAGCGTCTTCAACGGTGCTCGTGCCGCAGCTACCGATAACCTCAGATCGGGTGCAATTGACTTGGAAAACGACCGGATGTAGATAACACGGTCTTCAATTCGTGCGTCGGCAAGCAGCGATCCCGACCGTTCATTGGCGATATTGCCGAAGTGATCGTCCTCGATCGCAAGCACATGCGGGTGTCGGCTCAGGACATCCCCCAATGCCTGAAGCCGCGCGGGCGACCAGCAGGCTCCGGTCGGATTGTGCGCGCGTGGGGTGAGCAGCACCGCATTCGCGCCATTGCGTATGGCAGACTCCACCGATTCAGGCTGGGCTCCGTTTCCATCTGTTTCGATGCCGATCATCCGAACGCCCGCATGATCCCACGCGTCGAAAATTGTGTAATACCCAGGCTGCTCCACAGCGACCACAGGCTCCGGCGGGCCTCCCATGCGACTAATCACATCCGTGGCGAGAACCATCAATTGCTGAGCGGAAGTGCCGACGAGAAGGTCTCGACTTGTGACAGGGATGCCGTCCGCGACCAGTCGCGCCGCTAAGACCTCCGTCAAGGATTCAAGGGGATCGACGGTTTTATATTGCAAGTCCCGATTTGTAACGTCATCGAAGACGGCCAGCCAGTGTCGTTTGATGAGTTTCAGCGGTAGTAAAGATGGATCCGGCCCCCCAAAACTGCAATTGGTCGCCTTCGGGAAACTCGAACGCAGTCTCTCCATCAAGCTCACAAGCGCTCGTCTGCGCCAGGGACTGTTGATGCGCGGCGAGACACGCGTGGCCGGCATGGAGATGGAAGATGCGGCGGCCTCATATCCCCCTCGCTCTGCTATGAAAGTCCCGCGGCCGATTTCGCCGCGTGTCCATCCACCCTCGGCCAAAGACTTGAACGCAGCCGTGACCGTCGTTAGACTCACGCCCAGATCGGACGCTAGCGCGCGCACTGTGGGCAGCCGATCGCCCGGTTTTAGCCTGCCAGATCGGATAGCCTGACACACGGCATTTGCAATTTGCTCGTATCGGGGCGCCCCGCCCTCTGCTTTCAGCCTGGCGATGCTTACAAGCGTAGACATTGTAGTGATATTGTACTGCTCCTATTTTGCGGGGTGATCGCAAGTCCATTTCGCGGTACTAGACACAAAAAACAACAAATCTGGCTTGACACATTAAAGCAGTCGGACATAAGCTGATCTGCGTTCTCATTGTTCAAGAACAATAGAAGCACAATAGGGTGCAATAAGTGCATACATTTGCTGGCCAATGCGGGCATAAACCCCGCATTGTATTGACATTGTATTGCTCGTCGGCGCTGTTGTACGCTCCCGCCGATCTGGTTTGCGGCCATGGCCTCGGATTGGGGGGAACGCAATGAAGACCGTTGTCGCGGCGGGCGCGCTCGATACAAAAGGGGCGGATTACAAATTTCTCGTAGAGCGCCTTCGCTCTAATGGCGTCAATGCTCTCACCGTCGACTTCGGCGTAATGGGCGATCCGCTCTTCATGCCTGATGTGGCTAGCGCAGAGGTGGCGCGCGCGAGCGGGGTGGATCTCACTACGCTTCGTCAATCCAAGGACAAGGCTTTCGCCATGCGCGCGATGGCAGAGGGCTTGCCGCGTGTCGTTTCGCGCTTGCGCGCAGAGGGCCGTTTGGATGCTGTCTGCGGAATGGGCGGCTCCGGCAGTACAGCTATTCTCAGCGCCGCTATGCGGAGCTTGCCAATCGGAGTTCCCAAGCTGTTGGTTTCGACCGTGGCCGCCGGAGATGTCTCGGGTTACGTTGGCTCGGCGGATGTGACAATGATGCATTCCGTTGTCGACGTGGCGGGCCTAAACCGAATCAGCCTGCAAATCTATACCAACGCCGCTGCTGCAGTGGCCGGAATGGCGAAAGCAGTTCGGTCGGAATCCGCTGACGAAAGGCCGCTGATTGCGGCTTCCATGTTCGGCAATACGACCCCATGCATAGATCGCGCGCGTTTAACGCTGGACCGCGCCGGGTGCGAGGTTCTGGTCTTTCATGCCACCGGAAGCGGCGGCAGAACGATGCAGCGGCTCGCATCCGAAGGACTCCTCGCAGGCATGCTCGATCTGACAACCACGGAGCTCGCCGACGAAGTGTGTGGTGGGGTCTTCAGCGCCGGGCCGGAGCGGGTCAGGATCGCAGCCGCAAGCGCTATCCCCGTTGTTCTGGCGCCGGGTTGCGTCGATATGTGCAATTTCGGCTCGCGCGCTTCGGTTCCTGACAAATACCGTTCTCGGTTGCTCTATGAATGGAATTCGAACGTGACGCTGATGCGCACGAGCGTCGAAGAGAATCGCAAAATCGGGCGCTTGATCGCGGAGACCGCGAACCAATGTGCTGGAACCGCAGTGGTACTGCTGCCACTCCGTGGCGTCTCGATGCTGGATTCACCCGGCGGGCCTTTTTGGGATCCCGACGCTGACCGCGCCTGCCTTGACGCCCTCCGTTCGTGCCTGAGGCGGGGGATACAGGTTATCGAAGTGGATGCCAATATCAACGACCCGGTCTTCGCCGATCGCGCCACGCAGATGTTTTTGGAACTAAGCACCTCGTTGGACCTGACGGCGAAGGTAGCCAGCTCGAAGACGCTTCCGTAAAAAGGGGACTTGTGAAGACAGACAAACCAGATTGGAAGGCCAAGCTTGTATCCACCGTCACGCGTGGTCATTTTCTCCTCGGTGCCGGCGCGGGCACGGGCCTGTCGGCCAAGTGCGCCGAGGAGGGTGGCGCAGATCTGATCATCATCTACAACTCCGGACGGTTTCGCATGGCGGGACGCGGCTCGCTTGCCGGGATGATGCCATACGGCGATGCCAACGCAATCGTCTTGGACATGGCGCGCGAGGTCCTGCCGATCGTGCGGCATACGCCTGTGCTCGCCGGTGTCTGCGGTACCGACCCGTTCCGGTTGATGGATGGCTTTCTGCGGCAACTGCGCGAGATGGGGTTCGCGGGTGTTCAGAATTTTCCAACCGTGGGCCTCATTGATGGAATGTTCCGGCTGAACCTAGAGGAAACCGGGATGGGTTTCTCCGCGGAAATCGAAATGATCGCCCGCGCGCACGAACTCGGCTTGCTGACCTGCCCTTACGTATTCGATGAACAACAGGCGCGTGAAATGGCGCGGTCCGGAGCCGATCTGTTGATAGCGCATGCCGGGTTAACCACCAAAGGTTCTGTTGGCGCACGGAGCGCCATGACGATGGAAGAAGCCGCAGGGTTCGTGCGGCGCATCATCGATGCCGGAAAGAACGAGCGTAGCGACGTGCTCGTGCTCTGCCATGGCGGGCCCATCGCCGAGCCCGCGGACGTGGCTTGGATCATCGAGCACACCTTGGGCTTGGACGGTTTCTTCGGCGCGTCTTCGATCGAGCGTCTCGCCACGGAGGTCGCAATCACAGAGCAGACACGGAGTTTCAAATCCCTTCGGCCGGCACACAAACCGATACCGCTGGACGCCAGCGATAGACCCAGCCAAAACGACGCGGATCCACTGCCAAGCTAAGGGTGCCCAATTTAGGTTGAAAGGTGCTTCAAGAATGACACTATCGACAGGAAGTAATTACAAGATTCGCCTCAGGTTCGGTGTGCTCGCGCTTTCTATTTTCCTTCTGGGCGCGGTGAGGTTATTTAGTCAGGCGGACACAGGGAGCATTACCGGCACGTTAACGGATGCAACGGGCGCCGTCGTACCCGGGGTGAAAATTAGCATCATTGCGGCATCAACCAACCACAAGGAGACAATTGCGACAGATGATGCCGGCCGTTATTCCTCAGGCCCGTTGCGTCCTGGTCAATACCGGATCGAAGCCGAGCGGGCAGGGTTCAAGCATCTGGTCAGCGAGAATATCGTGCTCGAGATTCAGCAAACCGCCGTTATGAATTTCACAATGGAAGTAGGCGGGGTGCAACAGGAGGTGACGGTTACTACCGCCCCGCCATTGATCCAGACCACCGACGCGTCACAGGGATCGGTAATTGGTGCAGAAAGAGTCGCAAACCTCCCACTGAATGGCCGCGACTACCTTCAACTGTCTCTGCTTTCCGAGGGCACCCTACCTCCTCCAGGACAGGCCCGCAACGCAACCGGATCCAACAATACTGACGACAGCAGGGCCGGAGGATTCAGCGCGGGAGGATCTCGCACTACTGACAATAGCTACCTGCTCGATGGATTCGACAACAACACGGATGACACATCTTTTGATCTGAATCAAGCAGAAGTGATCAAGCCGTCAGTTGACGCGATCCAGGAGTTCAAAGTGCAAACCAACTCGTATCCGGCGCAGTTCGGGAGAGCTGCCGGCGGTGTCGTGAACCTCACCCTGAAGTCGGGGAGCAACCAGTTTCACGGGACTGCTTACGACTTTATTCGAAACGAAAAGCTGGATGCAGAGAACTACTTCAATATAGGCAAGAAGCCCCCGTACAAGCGGAACGACTTCGGCTTTTCACTTGGTGGACCCATCATCAGGAACAAGGTATTCTTCTTTTTCGCCTGGGAGCAACTGCTTCTAAGAGAGTCCAACACGGATGTCAACACGATTCCGACAGCCGCCATGAGGCAAGGAAATTTCTCGGCACTCAATGTTCCCATCTACGACCCTCAGACATACAATTCAACGACGAATACGCGGCAGCCTTTCCCGGGAAACATGATCCCATCGAACCGGTTCGACCCAGTTGCCCAACAGCTCATCAGTCTCTTTCCTGCTCCGCAAAACAACAATCTTTCTTCGAATTACACCTACATTTCACCGAACCAGCAAAACCTCGACCGAATCAACACGCGAGAAGATTACCAGTTCTCCCAGAAAGACCAACTTTCAGGGATATTCAACCGCGAGGAGAGTTTTCAACCCTCACAGCCTGTCCTGCCTGCGCCCGCGTTTGGCGGCGATGATCGCGAGATATACATAATCACCTATGGCAGCGGTCTTACCTGGACACGTCTCGTTTCTCCTACGCTTGTGACAGCCACCAGAGCGGGATGGTTTGGCGACAGGTTCTTGGAGGGCCCCGGTCCGCAAGCGCTGGCCATCGGGAATTTGGCCGCGAAGATTGGCTTGCCACTACCCCCAATCGATCTTCCCGTTGTGTATCCGAACTTCGGCATATCCGGTTATAGCTCGCTCGGACCAAGCAATTTCTCACCCGTTTGGTCCCAGGGACAGGATCGTCAGATCGGGAACGATTCGACCTGGACGAAGGGCGCGCATACTTTCCAATTCGGGGCTGAGGTTGAATGGCTGCAAACCAATAACAACAATACCCGGAACCAAGAGGGAACCTTCAACTTCACCGGTAGATACACGCGGAACCCTCTCAACGCAACTGGGGGGAATGCGGTTGCCGACTTCCTTTTAGGCTATGTCGATAACTCTGCCTTCAGCACGGTTACAAGGGTGGAAGCGCGGGCAAATCTGCTGGGGACATATTTTCAAGATGCGTGGAAGGTGAACAAAAAGCTCGCGCTGAATGTGGGCCTGCGTTATCAGTATTTGTACCCATTCCATGATATCTATGACAGGCTCGCGAATGTCGATTTGGACACCAATCCCCTGCAGCCGCAAATCGTACTCGAGGCTTCCACGAAGGGTGAGGGTTTCCTGAGAAACAGCCCGCTTGATTTCGAGCCCCGTGTGGGTCTGGCGTATCAACTGTTTCAGGGCAAGGTAGTTGTGCGCTCCGGGTATGGAGTGTACTCGCCATTTCAGAGATTCTCTCCATTCGGTGATTCTGACTCAATGGTTGTAAATCCTCCTTACGACGTTGCGGTCACCCCGAGCAGTGGCGGGATCACTCCTGCGTCGCTGCTGCAGAACGGAATCCCCGCCGATCAAGTGACACTTCAGAATGCGACCTCAGTGTCACTGGCTTCTCAGCAACGCAACCCCCCACATGCGTATACCCAGCAATATAACTTGAATGTGCAGTACCAGTTTGCGAATAACTGGTTGGTCCAGGTCGGCTATTTTGGCGTCAAGGGAACGCATCTCGTTAACTTAAAGGATACGAATTATGTGACGTCGCTGGGCCCGGGGAACATCAACTCGCGGCGCCGATTCACGAGCATATTCGTTCCCACATCTGCTCCTGCCATTGCGGGGCCGGTTCAAGGAGTTACCGTTTCGCCGTTGGGCTCAATTCTGCGGACGGAGTTTGTGGGAAACACGAATTTCAACTCCATGCAAGCGAAGGTGACACACGAAATGTCCCGCGGCTTTACGGTTTTAGCGGCGTGGACATGGTCCAAGGCGCTGGGCGATACCTTCGACGCCGCCCCCGAAGGCACATCTGCGGGATACAGCTATCAGAATCCCGCGAATCTTCGAGGGGAGTACGGTCAATTGGACACCCAGCTTGCACAGGCGTTCGTGTTCAGCGGACTCTGGGAGCTGCCTTATGGGCACGGGAGGCAATTCGGCTCACAGATTGCTCCCTGGGCCAACGCCGTGCTGGGCGGCTGGAGTCTGGGCAGTATCGTGGCGCTGACGAGCGGAAGGCCTTTTACGGTCACCGTGAACGGCAATCCCTCCAACTCAGGGCAAACCGATCGAGCCAATATCGTGGGCAATCCGAATGCTGTTCCGGGCGGACGGAGGGTAGCCGAATTCTTCAATACTGCGGCGTTTGCGGCCAACCCACCGTACACGTACGGCAATGAGCAACGGAACTCCATTATTGGCCCCAATTATAGGGATATCGATTGCTCTCTCTCGAAAGAGGCATCGCTGTTCAAGGTGAAGGATCAGCCTGTGAACCTTCAGTTCCGCTGGGATGTTTTCAACACCTTCAATCGTCCCAACTTCGGTTTTCCAGGCAATGCCCTTGGCACACCGACCTTCAGTAAATTAACTTTCGCCAACGATCCACGACAGATGCAGGTGGCGCTCAAGGTGATTTTCTGACGGCGAAACCCATCAAGCGTGATGAATCCCGTTTATCTGTCGGCCGGCGACGAACTGATCAAAAAGGAGAAGCAGGCATAATGGTCCCCAAGCGTTCGGTCCTTAGAAGTTTTCCGTTTAAAGCATTGGTGCTGGGTGGCGCGGTTCTTAGTGCTTTACTTTGCACTGCTCAAAGCGGTCAAGAACGGCTGGACCTTGCCGGAGAATGGCCACTCTTTCGCGGCAACGTGGACTGGACCGTCGATCGCGGAGACCCAGGTGGAACCCAGTTCGCTGCTCTGGCGCAGATTAACGCAATCAATGTGCACAAGCTGCGGCCCGCGTGGGAGTACCACACCCGGGATGCATCGCCGCGATCGACGATGTATGCCAACCCCATCGTCATTGACGGGACGATGTACCTGAGCACCGCAAGTCTAAAGGCCGTGGCGCTCGACGCCGCAACCGGCCGCGAAAAATGGGTCTTCGATCCTGCGAAATACAACAACGGCAAGGTCACGCATCTGCGCAATCGCGGCGTGGCGTATTGGAAGGGCGCCGAAGGCGAGCGGATCTTCGACTTTGTCCGCGGCAGGGTCTACGCCATCGATGCGAAATCGGGCCAGTTGATCCAATCCTTCGGAAAGGACGGTTACATCGATCTCCGCGAAAACCTGGGCGTGGATCCGAAGGGAGTCGAGTTGGAAATGACCTCGCCGGGCGCGGTCTATAAGAATCTTCTCATTCTCGGTTCCCGCGTCGGCGAGACCTACGGCGCCTCGCCTGGGCACATCCGCGCCTTCGATGCCGTCACGGGTAAGCCGAAGTGGATCTTTCATACGATCCCGGAACCGGGTGAGCTTGGTTACGACACGTGGAACTGGCCTCAGGGCGAGACGTTCGGCGGCGCAAATGCCTGGGGAGGAATTACTATCGATGAAAAGCGCGGATGGGTATTCGCGGCAACCGGGTCGGCGACCGACGATTTCTATGGCGGCTATCGCAAAGGGAACGATTTGTTTGCTAACTGCGTGTTGGCAATAGATGCGAACACCGGCAAGCTGAAATGGTACTACCAGACCGTTCATCACGATCTCTGGGATTACGACAATCCACCGGCCCCAATTCTGGTGACGGTGAAGAGCGGTGGAACCTCGCGGGACGCGGTGGTCCAGCTCACGAAGATGGGACGTGTATTCGTCCTCGATCGCGATACGGGCAAGCCTATTTTTCCGGTCGTAGAGGTCCCGGAGCCCCCCTCTGACGTGCCGGGAGAGCAGACATCGCCGACCCAACCGTTCCCGCTCAAACCCCCTCCATTGACTCGACAGGCGATCACCGAGGCGGATTTGACGAACATCACGCCGGAGGCCCATGCATCCGCTCTTGAACGTTTCCGCAGATACCGCTCGGGATCCATTTATACTCCTCCGAGCCTGCAAGGCATGATCACTATGCCCGGTCACCTGGGCGGCGCCGAGTGGCAAGGCGCCTCCTTCGATCCGCAATTGAATGTGCTTTACGTGAACGTGAATGAGATTCCGACGATCAACCGGCTGCGCCCCGTTTCCGATATTGGCGCCGCCCACGGCAATGCAGATGGCGCGCAGAGTAAGTTGAGTCCGGCCCAACTGGGCTTACAAATCTATCAGGCTAGGTGCATGGCCTGTCACGGATCGGACCGTCTGGGAAATCCGCCACAGATCCCAGCGCTCGCGAAGCTCGATCTTAGTCGGCCCGAGTACAAGGCAGTTATTAAAGGAGGGCGCAGCGGCATGCCCGCCTTCAGCCAATTAAGTGACAATGAATTGGCGGCCCTGGCGGCCTATGTCAGCCATCCACCGAGTGACGGTCCAATCGGCACGCACGCCGCGGGCCGCTATACCCTCGACGGCTACATTCTTTTTAATGACGCTCAGGGATTTCCCGGTATCTCGCCGCCCTGGGGCACGCTCAACGCGATCGACATGGTAACGGGCAACATCCTGTGGAAAATGCCCCTCGGTGAATACCCGGCACTCGCAGCCAAAGGCATTCACAACACCGGTACGATGAACTTCGGTGGTGCTGTCGCTACGCCAGGAGGAGTGCTTTTCATTGCCGCCACCGCGGACGCCAAGATCCGGGCTTTCGCAACACACTCGGGTCAGCAACTGTGGGAATATCAATTGCCTGCCGGCGGCTATGCGACTCCGAGCGTGTACATGGTGAACGGCAGGGAATATGTCGCGATCTCGGCCGGTGGCGGAGGCAAGAATGCCACGAAATCGGGAGATTCCATCGTCGCCTTTGCGCTACCAGAGAAGGAGGAAGCGCCGGCTTCCAGCAGCCGCAGCGAGCGGCCTTCCGGTTCCGGGTGGATTCAGCTTTTCGACGGCAAAACATTGAACGGCTGGGAACAGATGAATGGTGCCCATAACTTCACGGTCGAAGACGGCGCTATCGTCGGCCGGACTGTGGAAAGCAGTGCGGGCATCAACTCGTTCCTGTGCTCGCTGCAGGAGTTTGACGACTTCGAGCTTGAACTCGAAACGTACATCGACCCTGTAATCAACTCTGGCATCCAGATCCGAACTAAGGTCAGGCCTGTTGATGGACCCGGACGGCCGTACGAATCGTTCGCCGGAAGAGTGAATGGCCCGCAGGTCGAGATTCGCCGCCACTACAAAGGGTTGCCGACAACGGGCGTGCTGTACGGGGAGGCACTCGGTACAGGCTGGCTATCCTCACAGAAGAAGATCGATGAGGGACATCCGTACTTCATCGACGACGGCTGGAACAAACTGCGAATTGTGGCCAAAGGGCCGCGGATTCAGACCTGGGTGAATGGTCATCTGATCGAAGACTACACTAACGAGGAGCTCTATAAGACCCACGCCAAAGGTTTCATCGGCCTGCAGGTGCATGGGCTCAGCGAGCACGAGCTAAGTCTTCCCATAAATGCCGGCCGGGGCATCACGAAGAGCCAGCCGCTAATGGTGAAATTTCGGGACATCCGAATCCGGCCGCTCTCTACGCCGGACTGACAAATGGCCGATGCTTTGAGTGAACGGTTCAGTAAGAAGTACTCGGTCGGCGCGTCAGACTACATACGCCCCTGAGATAATAACCTCGATCCCGCACCATCCAGCGAGGATCCGCTGATGGGTAATCCACGCGATGTGGGTTATACCGCTGAGACTGTTCACAGAACCGGAAGCCGCCACGCTGTTTCCTGTTGCCTTGGCAATTTTTCCATCATGCGCAACGTCACCAATCTGTTCGACGAGGATTCCTGGTCCGGCTACTCCATCGAGAAAGCTCGTATCCCCAAGATTGACGGTTGGCTCTGCAACATGATTGTGGCCGTGCACAGAAATACCGCAGAACACCATCAAAAGCGCTATCCATTGACATAGCTTCGTCATAAAAGAGGCATTTGCGCCGTGACAAGACGTTGGAAGATCTCGTTTTTTTAACCTGACTCTGCTTCCCCCGTTGCAATATTCGTCTTTTTGCTCGGAAATCCATCCGGCGAGCTTGCTGATTGGAAATCAGCCGACGAAGGGTGTCTTCTGGCAAGGACCGGGACCGCGGGTGGGACCCAGCGATAGCGCTCCGGTATCGAGAGATCCGCCAGCGGTTTGGCCGCCTGCGCACCGCGCACAGTGAATTAACCGGCTTCTCGGAGGTTTGACTCCAACCTCTTGCCAAGTCAGCTTTTTGAATAAATTGCCTTGAGATCGAACACGGAGACCGGGCAAGTTATCGAAATCCCCGTTTACAGGGAACTTCTCGACCAATAATTCGTCGGGCGACGGCGACCGATTGAGTGCGTGTAAACTGCCGACATGATTGGGGGTCGCCTCCCATGAGATTCAAGGGGCGATTATTGATGAGGTCATCGATTCAGAACGGTCGATTTCTGCTTGGCCGCGTGTTGTTCCTGCTTTGGCTGATCAGCAACCTATCTTCAAGGCCTACAAATTCACAAGTGACTGCAGAAGACGGCGACCTCCTGTCCTTCTTTGCATCTGAGCAGCAGCGTGGCTCCGTGCTCACGTATAGGCAGTCGTACATCGACGACCAAAATGAGAGGGTGTCCTATGCGGGCACACTATATACGGGCATTAAGCTCTTCAAGGTAGACGACTGTCGAATGAGTGCTCGCGTAGCCGTCGAGGATCGGTATTCCGGTAGCATCCAGCGTCGCGATTGGGGCCGAGTTCGTTTTCAGCCAACCGGTGAGCTGACAGACGATACTGTTTATGAATATCGCTTAAACCTTGCAGACCTCAGCTCTGACGGGGTTCACGACCTTCGCGCAGTACCCGCTGAACTAAACATCAACACCACCTTTCGCTGCCAGGAAGACCTTTTGTGCAATCTGTACTGGGTTCAAATCACGGCTACGGCCAACAAGATAGCTGAAACCAGAACGGTTAATGGTATTCAGGACCTTGACCAGAAAACGAGGTCGATCGTGCTGCCGATAGCGTCACAAGAGTTGGCAATTCAGGGGGCAAGGCTTTTAAGCGCGGCTATTCGTGCCTGTTCCACCAACAGCAGCGCTCATGAATGATTCTCGAATTCCTCCTGTTTTCTACGAAACGAGAGACTTTCTGATCGTAAGTACCGGTATAGGGATTACTTCAGCCTTGTCTCTTTGCATCGCATTTGCTGCTAGCCCTACGATGGCGCAGCCGATAGGAGACAAGCGTAATGGCAGCGGCAATGCTCAAAACGTACAGGAGTTCCAGCAATCCATTGCCCCCATCTGGAGAAACTCCAAATATCTGCTCAATGAAGTGCATCTCGCCCTCCGATGTTTCGTCCGAAATGGTATAAGATTCTCTGGTCTTTGCAAAGGACGCGCTCACCCCCCATGAGTTTCCTTGCGCTGTCTCCGAATCTCTGGCGATCTCTCAATTTGATCGACCAGTGATGACGTGACGAAACGAGGACGGATTTCTTGCGCCTTCCGCATCGTTTGACATTCATCGTTGTTCCGGCTCCTCGGGTCCCTGAAGCAGGTAAACAAACGGCTGGGGATTGTCCTGACAAATCCATGTAAGCGCGGATCTCGAGCCGGTACAGGAGATTCTGATGACTCAAATTATTGATGTAGGTCCGTCATGGTCAAATACTAACTCCATATCCGTCGACCGATCCGTGATGGGTCGCATGATATCGCTTGCTTGCTCACCCGACGGAGACGCGGTGTATGCAGGCTCCTACTCGAACATCTGGGCCTCCTATGACGGCGGCCGGAACTTTCAACAATTGACGTGGCCGCAGCCTGCACCGGACCAGTTTGATGTTCCGGGTTCTCTGGGAGGCTGGTGTGTCGTTGATATGGCCGCCTCGTTGGGATGGCGCGTCGAGAAGCACCCCAGGTTCCTCGCCCGGCTCACCAGGAGTGGCCATGAGGACATCGTCGGCTTCGGAGATTGCGGTGTATGGACCGCGCTCGGCAATGGTGACGGCAGCTTTCAACAGCCAAATGTCGTCATCGCCAATTTTGGTTACCAGGCCGGGGGATGGCGCGTCGACATGCATCCGCGGTTTGTTGTCGATCTCATAGGCGATGGCCTCGCTGACATAGTCGGCTTCGGCGATGCGGGAGTGTGGACCGCGCTCGGCAATGGCGACGGCACCTTTCAAGAGCCGAAGTATGTGCTCGCCAACTTCGGCTATCAACAAGGATGGAGGGTCGATAAGCACCCGAGGTTTCTCGCCCACCTGACCAGCAGTGGATTTGCCGACATAGTCGGCTTCGGCGATGCGGGAGTGTGGACCGCGCTTGGCAATGGCGATGGCACGTTTCAGGACGCGAAGTTTGTCCTCGCCAACTTCGGCTATGACGCCGGGGGGTGGAGGGTCGATAGGCACCCGAGATTCCTCGCCAATCTGACCAGCAGCGGATTTGCCGACATAGTCGGCTTCGGCGATGCGGGAGTGTGGACCGCGCTAGGCAATGGCGACGGCACGTTTCAAGAAGGGAAGTTTGTCCTCGCCAACTTCGGCTATGACGCCGGGGGGTGGAGGGTCGATAAGCACCCGAGATTCCTCGCCAACCTGACCGGCAGCGGATTTGCCGACATAGTCGGTTTCGGCGATGCGGGAGTGTGGACTGCGCTGGGCAACGGCGACGGTACCTTTCAGGACGGAAAGTTTGTGCTCGCCAACTTCGGCTATGACGCAGGCGGATGGAGAGTCGATGAGCACCCGAGACTTCTGGCCAACTTGACCAGCAGTGGGTTCGCCGACATTGTCGGCTTCGGCTTCGCGGGAGTGTGGACTGCGCTAAGCAATGGCGACGGAACCTTTCAGGACGGAAAGTTTGTGCTCGCCAACTTCGGCTATCAGCAGGGGTGGCGGGTAGACAGGCACCCGAGACTCGTGGCGAGCCTTACAAAGACAAACCCGGCGGAGATTGTCGGCTTCGGAGACGCCGGCGTATGGACCGCGATCGGCGATGGCCACGGTGGATTTCCAGGTTCCAACTTTGTGCTCGCCAATTTCGGATACCAGACAATCATGCTGGCGCTCATGTGCAATGACCGCGTAGCGGAGAGCGCGGGTCTCTGGCGATCGAGCGACAGCGGCTCCAACTGGACCCAGGTCTACGAGTTTGGGTTTTCGCCACTTATGGGACAACTGCAATGGGCGCCGGGCAGCGATCACCTGGTGTGTGCCGTGGCCGGCGCCTCGATCTTCGTCAGCAGAAATGCTGGTGCTACCTTCCAGGAGGTGCTTCAATTTCTGGGCGGCGGAACCGTGTTTACCAGGATCAATCACGTCGCCGTGTGGCAGAACTCCCCCGCCGAGAGCGCGACGGCAGTGATCTACGCTCTCGCACAAGCCTACGACAGTGGGAATGTCTACCCCACCATGTTCGTCTCCCTTGATGGTGGTGCAAACTGGATGTGGGACTTCGGTTCGCCCACCTTTCCGTCAAACGTGGGCGACCTGGCGGGTTCGGTCGCCAATTCCAATGCGCCAAGCGTCATGGTGATCTCTCCCGCCGCTTCGAACGAGGTCTATGTGTCAGGAAACGCGAATGCGCCACCGGCTCTGTGGCGGGGCGTGTACTCATTCTTCCCTCCGGGTACCGTCCAGTCGACCTGGGAACCGGTTCCGCTGCCTCAAGCTCTGCTCAATTTAAGTCAGGATAGCGGCAACGTATTTCTCGCCGTCACACAAAAAGACCGTGGCGATCTGTTGTTCTATGGCGCGCAACGTAACCCTGCTTTCGTTGGCCGGCTTCATCCTGCCTCGGACTCCGATTGGCATGCTTTGGATGCGGTCCATGTGGATCTGCATGGGATTCTTCTCTCACCTGACTTTGCAGCCGCTATCGAGGGAGGCGTCTATAAGCCCGGCGCCGGAACCGTCTGGATATTGAGCGACGGCGGTGTTTCCTGGAGCGAGGATGGAGGAAATACCTTCCAAACGGCACATAACGTCAATACCTTGTCCTGCGTCGATGTTGCCGGCGTATCGATCACGGGCAAAGGTCCTGCTTTATCTCTGAATACGGGCGACAACGACGGATTTTATTCGATGGACGGCGGCGCAAGCTGGGTCTATCAGCAATATGGTGGCGGCGACAACGATTGTTCTTTTGCCGACCCCCTGCGTTCCAACACCATGCTTGTGTTCACGCCCCGCTGGAATCACACGGTCACACTCTACGAAGCTTCTCCCGGTAGTCTTCCAAATGCATCGGTAAGCGGAACCAGTACTAAGTACACCGTGCCCGGCCCGACCACACCGAATGTCTGGAACGCAAATAGCGCTTATGGCAACCGCGGTTCGCGGCCTATCGTTCTTGGCCTTCCGGGGGAACTTGCTCCCGCCCAGGGCGACTACATCTTCATCCTCAACCCGACCTCGACTCAACCACAGCTTGTACGCACCCAAAACGCCCACAACATCGTCAGTGGCGACGAGTGGATCAACACCACCGCGACGGGGCCCGGTCAGGGGTCGAATGTTTATCTGCAAGGGCCACCACTTCCCGCTCCCAATGTGAATCCACCTATGGGTGGCCCCAGTCTGGGTATCGTGCAAGCCTCCGGCGGACACGCGAATACCGTCTTTTACGTCAGTGGCGACGCCAGCCTTTGGACCTGGACCGGGGGTGCGCCAAACTGGAAAAACCTCGTTCCAGGAAAACCCGCGGCGGCCGCCGCGAACTATGCCTTCCGATTCTTTGTCGATCCCTATCGGCCCAACCTGATCTACATTCTCGACATCGATCACGTAAAGCGGTCTGATGATGGAGGAGCTACTTGGGTAGTGGATCAACTGCTTGAAGCACAGCTCACGTGGGGCAACCAGATCCAGCTATCTTCCTATGACACCTCGAGTGGCATTGGCGATTATTTCGACATGATCCTGACGGACATGCAATTCGATCCGCACAATCCGCTGGTGCGCTTTGCCGTCGGCGAAGGCGGGGTCTTCTATACCAATGACGGCGTGAATTGGATCCGCCTGCTCCATGCCGGGGCAATCGCCGGGCGGTCGGCAAATTGTTACTACGACTGGATCACCAACCCCGATGACCCGGCCTTGTATGTGGCGTTCGCTGGACGAAGCCTGGTGCGGATCAACCAGTTACCGCTGAGCACGATCGTCTGAGGTTGGCATCGTGCCTACGAACAAAGCTGAGGAACCATAAGGGTTCCTCAGCCCGTCGTTGCCTTTCTTTCTGTCATTCCCGAAGGGAATCTGCTTTTCGTTTCGCAGCGTGTAACTGCCTGGGTTTCCCATATCTGGCGCGCTGTTTGCGCCAGATGTGGGAAACCGCAGATCCATTTTCATCGCCTTGGGTGGGCCGAAGGCCATGAATACTCCGGCCGAGACCCTCGCGTTTCTAATAGAACAGCTTTAACGCAAACTGCAGCAACCGGGGACTGCCTCTCATGTTTGTAATGGAGCTGAAGCCTGCCGGGTTGCTGAAATTCAGACTCCGTCCGGCTGCCCGAATTGCGGCGTATTGGTGGTGTTGAAGGCTTCCGCCCGGAACTGCAGGCGCACCGATTCCGTGAAGTTGAAATACTTAAAGACCGAGGAATCCAGGTTGTTGAAACCGGGTCCACGCGCCTGCTGCGCGCCTCCACCGAGAACGGAGTAGTCAGTCCCCATCGTGGTGGCCGGGCAGGCTGCGAAAACGCGTTGGGGTTCAGCCATTGTGTATGGTTGTGCGGGCCGGCATAGATATTCTGACCCGGAACCACAGGCGCAAAGCAGCCAAGACCGGCGGCGGTGGTGACCGGGCAATTGACCGTAAACGGCTGGCCGCTCTGGTAGCTGTAGATAAAGTTAACCGCCCAGCCGCCGAGCACAGCATCTACAGCCCGATTCGAGTTGTTGAAGAGCATCTTTCCCCGGCCGACAGGCAGCGCATAGGAGCCCGAGACGTGAACCACGTTGGTTGCGTCGGTATCGCACAGGCCGTAGTCCGCCGTAATCCCGAATCCAGGGAGCCACTGCGCTCTGTACTGTTGGTTCTGCGAGGCCTGGGTGTGCTGGTCGGTCATGCACTTGCTCCAGGTGTAGTTGGCAAGCAGAGACAAACCGTAGCTCACTTGATGTTCATAAGTTGCCTGCAGGGCGTTGTAGCTGCTGGTTGCATTTGTCGTTTCATAGGTTGCATTCCGGGCAAAGCTCGGGAACGGGATGTACTTCTGCGGGTTGGCGCTCGGCGGCAGAATCTCGAGAGGCAGAATTGTTGTATCCCAGATTGTCCAGATGGCGCCCCATGGTTCCGACATATCCAACCTGAATGGAGTCGTGATTGGTGAACTGATCCTGGACGGTCAAATTCACGGTTTGAACATAGGGCGTCTGGAAGTTGTACTGGCGCCCGTACAAATTCAGCCCCTGCCCGTTATTGATCGTCGGGTCCTGGATATTGATTGTAGCGAGGCTATTTTCCAAGGTTGCTGTTTGACCGTTGGGAAGAGCCAGCGGGTGCTGGGAGTCAGGACTGTTGAAGGTGGATGTGTAGACAAATGGATAGTTCGTGCCCAATGTTCCGCCATAGCCAAGGTTGCCTAGCGCTCCGTAAGCCGGACCATAGCCGCCGCGGACAACCAGCATGGGTCGTAACACGGTAGGCAAATCCCAATCGTTGGAGCGAAATTGAGTTTCTGAGCGCTTCCCAGCGTGAGCCCGGAGACGCAGTCGAGCGTGATGTTGCTGCTTGCCAGCAGCGCATTAAACGAAGCCGACCTGGGTACCTGGCAGCCCTTATTCGGACATGTAGTAGGTTCCAGTGTTGCCGTTACCGCCGCCGCTGGGAATGAAGTTTGCCTGCCTGCCAGTTCACTTCGGCATAAGGAGTGAAGTAATCCCAACGAAGGCCGAGGTTCAACGTCAGATTTGGGGTGGCTTTCCAATCATCCTGGAAATAGGCTCCCGATGTACCAGCGATGATCGTCCGTACGCGGCGACATTCGAGCCCCCGAAGCTACTTAGGCCGCCGACATTGTTGATGCCGCCGGTAACGGTAGAGGCCGTCGGAGTCAAGAGCAGGTCCGCAATTCCGTTCAGGCTGTTATTTTGGTTTGGGATATCGGAATACTGCCCATTGAAGGTGTAGTTTCCTCGTCCCTGCGGCGGCTGAGAGATGTTCGCTACCAGATCGTCGACTTGAATGCCGGTCTTGAAGGTGTGGCCGCGAAGAACCTTGGTCACACTGTCCGACCCTTCGATGCTGTAGACAGTTTGAATCGTCGGAGTGTAATTGCCGACGCCAATATGGGTCAACCCGCTCGGAATTGGCGAGATCCGAAGTTGATAGGAGGAATACCGCCGTTGTTGGCAACCTGGGGCACGCCGCCGATGCCGTACTTGGCCGGGATGCCGAAGGTGTTTCCATAGATGGAGCTTTGGAATTTATCGGAGTGGACCATTCCAACGTGCATTTCGTTGGTGAGCGTAGGCGTAAATACTGTGGTGTAGCCCACTGCGAATGCATAAGCGGGAAAGCTGTCATTCCGGCCTCCGGTCTCGCCCACAGCCAGCCCGGGCAGACTGCGATGGAACGGTTCTGGTGATGAGGCTTCGGTCAAACACTCCAAACAAGAGTGTTCTTCTGCGTTGATAGTCTCATCAATCCTGTATGTCGTAGGAATTGTCCGTCTCCGGCTGTTTTGGGGCAGTGAAGTTATTACTGACCAGCCCGCTCGAGGTCGGCGCCGGGTAGAGCCCGAGAGCAGCTTGACCGCATTTGGATCGATGCGCCCGACCGGAAGAACATTGAGCTGAGCGGTCGATCCCGTGAAGTTCGTTTTGCCAACGATGCTTCCGCCGGTATAGAAGGGGTCGCGAACGTAGACCGCGTTGCCGTTGGAATTGGTCAAGCCGGTAACCGGATCCATCGCGTTCACTGCGACAGAGCGCGTGGTCGCCGGGTCAAGAATGGTTCCATGAGAGAACGTCCGGCCCAGGACATCGGTTCCGGCTTCCCGAGCTGCAGGTAATGAGGTCCTGCAGGTTGGTAAAGCCGCTGTTGACCATATTCGCGGTAGGTACCGTACTGGTTGCCGGCGCCGGCGTAATAAGCCGGTCGCCTTGATAGTCGAACGAAGAAGAACGTCCTGTCCTTTCCGTTGTAAACCTTTGGAATATAGACCGGGCCGCCGATGGTTCGCGCCAAACTGATTCTGGTGATACGCCGCTACCGGCTTGTTGTTGTTGAAGAAGATGATTGGCGTCAAAATCGTCGTTGCGGAAGTATTCCCACAAGTCGCCGTGTAAACTGTTGGTTCCGGATTTGATGGCGGCGTTGATGACCGCCTCCGGTGGAGTGTCCGAATTCGGCGTTGAAGTTGCCATTTTGCAGCTTGAATTCCTGGATGGCGTCGGGTGGAGGAATAATGGCCGCGTTGCTGCCCACCGAAGAGCCGCCATAGAATCTCGATATTGTCGTTAATGCCATTCAAGCGGAAATCGTTCTGCCATAAATTGACGCCGTCGACCGAGAAGTAGGCGCTGTCCGTTGGTCCCGAGTTGCTGCTGGGGTTGGCGGCCGGAGCTGTGGTCACGCCAGCGGAAAGTTGCGATAAGGAAGTCCCAATTGCGGCCATTCAGCGGCAGATCGTTGACCGTTTGACTGGTGATGGTCTGGCCGACGGCGGCATTTTCCGCCTGCAGCAGAGGGGCTGCCGCGGTGACGGTGACCTGCTGCTGCACGGCGCCGGTGGCGAACTTGATATCAATCGTCAACGTGTTCTGGACGTGGACCTGCAAGCCATTGTCGATGAAGGTTTGAAATCCCGGCGCTTCCCCGCGCAAGGTATAGCTTCCCGGCCGGATGGCGTTCAAGGAATAAGTGCCGGTCGAGGTCGATTTGGTAGCCAGAGATACACCGGTAGAATCGTTGGTCAGCGTAATTGTCGCGCCAGGCACGACTGCGCCCGAGGGATCGGTCACTGTCCCGGTGATTCCACCGGTATCGATTTGGGCCAAAAGTGTATGCGGGGTGAACGTTGCTGTCAGTAGAAGACAAACAAGCGTGGCCGTGCCTATGCCAAGCCTAATTCGTAACATTGGAAAAGCCTCCTGAATAGTGTCAGTTAAGTTCAGTTCAGTTCTCTTGTGAGATTGGAGCGATAGCCGGCCTGAGTTGCAACCTTTGCTCCCTGAGTTTCATGGTCCAGTCGCGCGACATTCCGGCGGCGCGAACGAGGGTACGGCAGCGCTAACGTAGGGTGCAATAAGAATGCACCATGAAGATGTTCATTTCATGAATTTCACGTCAAATTCTGGGCAAGACCGTGTCCGTGCTGAGGCCCACGTCCGAAAATCCGGACGTGGGGCACCCGAGCGATCTCGGCGGCGGCAGCCGCCATTTTCCGCCCCAAGAGCCCCGCTTCCGTAGACAATCTTGTTTATGGCCATTCGCCTGAAAGACATCGCACGGGATTTAGGCGTTTCGCTGATCACCGTTTCCAAGGCCCTGCGCGGCGTGGACGATATCAGCGAAGAAACCCGGCAAAGGGTATTGCAGAGAATGGCCGAGCTGAATTACCGGCCCAATATGCTGGCGCGCGGACTGGCCAGCGGGAAAACCTTCATCGTGGGCCTGGTGGTGCCCGACTTGCTGCATCCGTTTTTCGCCGAGTTCGCAAAATCGCTCAACGGCATTCTACGGAAGCACAACTACGGGCTCATTCTGACCTCATCCGAAGAAGATCCTGAGATTGAGCAGCAGGAGATACGCACAGTGCTGGCGCGGGGAATCGATGCTCTGCTCATCGCCTCCTGCCAGCCGACCTTGCGCGGATTTTATGGTGTTGAGGACCAGCGGACCCCGTTCATTCTGATCGACCGCGATTTTCCCCACTTGCGCGCCAATTTTGTCGGCACCGACGACTATCGCGCCGGCTTGCTGGCCACGCAGCACCTCCTAAGCACTGGCAAGCGGCGAATCGCGCACATCGCCGGTCCGGATCTCGCGCCCGCGGCCGACCGCCTCCGCGGCTACAAAGCGGCGCTTGCCGAGCACAACCTGCCGGTTCGGGAGCGCCACGTCATCGCCACCTCAAGGGTGGAGGAGCTTGGCGAGGACGCCGGCCATCGCGGCATGCGCGAGCTTCTCCGGCTCAAGCCCCGGCCGGACGCTGTCTTTTGCTACAACGACCTGACCGCTATCGGTGCCATACAAGCTGCGCTCGAGACCGGCCTCTCCATTCCCGGAGATATTGCCTTTGTAGGGTGTGGGAATGTCCGCTATTCCAGTTATCTGCGCGTCCCGCTCTCCTCGATCGACCAGTCAACGGGAATGCTCGGCGAGCAGGCTGGGGCCCTCGCTCTGGAACTGATCCGCGACCGTGCCGCCCAAGCGAAACACATTCGCATCGAGCCGAAACTTATAATCCGTGCCTCCTCGGTTGCCGCAGGGGTAGATGAACTCCCTTGAAAACTCAGGCCGCCGTATGCCTACTTCGGTCCAGATGACGAATCTGCCCCTTTGTTTCGTCTTTGCCTTTCTTTCTGTCATTCCCGAAGGGAATCTGCTTCTGCCCTTCAAGCATTGGGGGTTCGGGGCGCAAAATATCGAGCAAGTAAGCCCGAAAAGCAGATTCCCTGCGGGAATGACAGAAAGAAAGAAGAGAAAAAGCGCTGCTGCAACCGCAGGATCCTTTGTTTCTGGTGGAGAGCCGGGTGCCCCAGGCTCGTGTAGCTAGCCTGTGTCTTTTCCCTACCGCAGAAAAATGAGTAGGCCCACCCCGAGCAGCAGAACGACAAATGGAATCCAGAAATGGCTGTCGGTAAAAATGGTTTTGAACACCCAATGCTCCTGCGCCCCCAAGCGGGGCGATTTTCCCTCCCACAAGAATGCACTTGCGGAACAGGCCATGCAAATGATAAACGTTAGCGGTAACGTTAGGAATTTCGGTTTGGGAGAAAACCTCCATGAACACAACCTCCGAGCAGCCTCTGAAGCATGTCGATCAATGGGACGATTTCATCGCCGGAAGATATCGCGAGGGGAAAGACCAATCCGAATTTCGCAACTATGACGAGCAGGCCAATCCGGGAGTCGCTGAGTTCTATCGCCTGAACCATGCCCACCAGACACTCGATTTTGTGCTGGCTAAGGAGAAGGAATTCGGCCTATTGACCAGGGGAAAGAAGAGTGTTTGGGCTGCCGCCGATTACCTGAACACGCTGGTGGATGACAGCGATCCGGACACCGATCTCTCGCAGATCGAGCATCTGCTGCAAACCGCCGAGGCCGTGCGCAAGGACGGCCATCCGCGATGGTTCATCCTGGCCGGCTTTATCCACGATCTCGGCAAGGTTCTCTGCCTCTACGGAGAGCCGCAGTGGGCGGTAGTGGGAGACACGTTTCCCGTAGGCTGCGCCTATTCCGGCGAGATCGTCTTTCCACAATATTTCGCGCAAAATCCGGACAGCCGGGTCCCTGAATATCAGACTCCCTACGGCATCTATAAACCGAATTGCGGTCTGGAAAACGTGCACATGTCCTGGGGACACGATGAGTACATCTACCGCGTGGCGCAAAAATATCTGCCAGAACCCGCGCATTACATGCTGCGCTATCACTCGTTTTACGCGGCGCACCGGCATGGCGCTTATCGCCACCTTATGTCGCCCCACGATGAGCGGATGTTCGATTGGGTGAATAAGTTCAACCAATACGACCTTTATTCCAAGGGCTCCGTCAAACCGAATCTCCAGGAGCTGAAGCCCTTCTACGAAGATTTAATCGCGGAGTTTTTCCCCGCCGAGATCGACTGGTAGCGCGGAGGCCGGCGAGCGCCGTATCGTGGATTGAGGAATACGGATGCCCAGCCTCACGCAATCCAACCAGTCCGTTCGTACACCCCGCTCGATGCATGGGCTCGGCGTTGCCTGCGCCATCACGGCGGGAGCCTGGCTGGGAGGGGCCGAAGCGCCCACCAAGCTGGTCAGCGCGGGATTTTCCCCTTTTGCCATCTCTCTCTGCATGGTCCTTGGCGTCTTCATCGCGCGATGGACTTTGCCTATTGTTTTCAAAGGCACGAACTACGTCTTCCGCGACCTGGCTGGAAAACCGCATTTGATCGTGTGGGCGGTTCTTGCCGGCTCCCTTTGGGCCGTGGCTAATATCCTGACCATCTACGCCATCCGCGATGTCGGGCTGGCGATCGCCTTTCCGCTCTGGAATACGAACTGCCTGGTGGGTCTCTTCTGGGGATGGTTCCTCTTTCATGAGCTGAAAGGCGCGGGCCGAAAAACCTGGGCCAAGGTTTTGGGCGGGGCGGTAGCCATTGTTGTCAGCGCGGTCATGCTCTCGGCAGTCTCCGTTCACTCGGGAAGGATCTCGTCGCACCAGGCAATTTCCGGAGTGGCCGCCGCATTGACTGCGGGCCTGTTGTGGGGAACCATGTATATCCCTTACCGCAAGGCTTACCTCACCGGCATGAACCCGCTCTCTTTCGTTACCGTTTTCACGTTTGGCGAGTTGGGCACGATGGGCCTGCTGGCAATTACGCTCGAGGGCGGCGGCAGCGGACTATTGACCGAGTTGCATGCCCTCCGGCCGGCGATGCTTTGGCTGTTTGTGGGCGGATTCTGCTGGGTCATCGGCGACCTGTTCCAGCAATATGCAACCAAGTACATCGGCATCAGCCGCGCAATCCCTCTCTCCAACACCAACCAGCTCTGGGGACTGGCCTGGGGCGTGCTGGTCTTTGGAGAGTTCGCGCACGTCCCCCTGCCGGCGCGAATTCTGGTCTTGAGTGCGTCTGCAATTATGATCGCCGGCGCGGTCGCCATCACCAGCGCTTCAGCACCGGCCGGGGAACGGGCTTCTTCGACCCGGGCGATCACTCGCGAATGTAGCCGCTACGGCATCGATTTGGAAGCGGCCATGGAGTTGTACGAGGGCTACGAACCCGCCGCCAGCCAGAGGCAAAAGCGCCCCTGGTGGGATTTTCTAATTCTGGGTGCGGCAGTTGCGATTTTCGCCTGGTTGGCCGCCGGCACAGAACGTCCTCCAATGGCTATGAACGGGGCGTTCACCGTGGTGCTGACAGTGATTCTCCTGCTGCTGTTAGCCGGCTGCGGCTGGTTCCTGTGGAAGCGAACCCGCTTCGCTTAACACATCAGGTCTTTGGCCCAATTTTCATGCATAGATACAAGGAAGCCGTGGCACGCGGTTCCGGCTACCCAAAGCCATCTCTAGGTTGGGTTATTCACTAAAGTACAAATTACCGTACCCAGATCGCTCTACGCAGCCAGAACCGCGTTTCGCCGGGCAAGCTCAATCGCGGAGCTTATCTTTGTAGATCGTCCCCTGTGCGACCGGAGCGCCGTCAACTGCCAGTGTCACAGTCGCGCCGATGAGTGGATTGCCAGTAAGCGGCCCCTCGCAGGATGTTGTGCCGTTCTGCGCGGCGCCACACACAACGACTTCGTTACCCGACGTAGTCGGTACACTCACCAATGCGGCCGTCCCACTGGAGAATCCCACATGGGCATTCAATCGCACGATTCCGTAATCACGGGTGAATTGGACCGTTCCAAATGCCGAGTTCGACGTCAAATCGGCAATCGAGGGTAGTCTCACATCAGAGCGGGGACTGGGATCGTAAAAGACCAGCACGCCAGGTTGACCTGAGTTCGGGTCTGAAGGATTTACCGGAAATTGGCGGCTGCCAACGTAAATGAAATTGTCGATCGGGTCCACTCCGAGACCGTGTGAATCTCGGCCGGCGCACTCGACACCGTCTGCCTCGGCGCGTCCCATGCCGGGTGAACTGAAGATTCCAATCACCGGCATGGATTTAGTGCTGTCAGATGGGCAGCCGGTGGTGGTGCTCACGTTTCCCGACGAAGCGGTGTAAAAGCGTCGTGTGCTTGGATTGAATTGCAAAAGATCGGTGCCCGTGACGTTGGAAAAGCGATTAATGATGTTGCCGTTCGTCAGGTCCATGGCGATTTGAGCCTGGTTTGTCCCGCAACCCAGAATGGCGACATCTGTAACAGGATCGATATCGATTCCGTGGGGGACGCAATCAGACGTCAAGTATTTAGCCGTGATGGCGTTGGTCACGGGATCAAAGACATAAACTCCGGCCCCTGCGTTCTTGTTGTCGTTGTCGGTGATCACTTGATAGATCTGGCCATCGGTCGGATTGAAGCGCATCAGTTCAGGGCTACCCGGAAGTAAGAGCTGGCTTGCAACCTTGTGGTTAACCAGATCAATGCCTGTCATGTAGTAAGGAGCGGTGCCGTTGATCACGTAGACCGTTCGATTCAACGGATCGTAGTCGAGCGCGTCGGTTCCACTAGTGATATTTGGTATTACGTATTGATCCGGAGCTTTGGCCGGCAATCGCAAGTCGTACACAAAGACGTTAGCCATCCCGTCAGTTACCACTAGATTCTGCAACTCCGGCGCGATGACCACGCCATTCGTGCTTCCCAGACTCGGTAATACGATAAGCCCAATCACCTGATTGATGCTTGCGTCAATGGCGGTGACGGATTTGTTCGTCCGATCCGCGACGTACATGATACGAGTACGAGGATTGAAAGCGAAGAGATCGAAGTTGGCTTGGGTTGTACCACTTGTGGTCCAGTTGGGTACTGGAATATTTTGCTGAAAGACGAGATCGGCCCGGGATCCCATTTGCCAGCCCCACAATGGGATGCTCACAAAACACATAACAATGCAAGTTGCAATTCTTGAATAGACGGTCATGTGAATCCTCCTGGCTCTGGAAGAGCGGCGATAAGTATATACCGGAACTGTTGAGCCTAAGTGACAGCTCTCGCCGCGATCCACAGAGTCCTGCAAGATCGGCCGGCATCAGATCGGCGAGCCCCTATCTGTCAACGCTGCTCGTTTCCCTCGCGGGTCGGTACAACGCCGGTGGAGGACTGGTCTGTCATTCCCGCAGGGAATCTGCTTCTGGTCTCTCCGCCATACTCGGTTTCTGGAGCGTCGGGAATAGATCTTCCTTTTGCGCCCGAGTCCAGTGCTTGAGCTGCTTCTAGCGCGCGATGGTGCTGGGTACGCGAGCGAAATTATTTCGAAATACGTGAGATGGTGGATAGCGTAACGGCCGGTCTCGGTTTCTAGGAATCTTTCGCCATGGGTGGCGGTGCGGCGCTTCCGGCTGTTGTCATGCCGATGTAGAGATTGCGCGAGCGCTGGACAGGATGTAGCCCCGGAAATGGTATTCGCGGGGCGGCATGCTAACAGTGCTGCGATAGGGAAAGCAGATTTCCTTCGGGAATGACAGAAAGAAAGGAAAAGGCGCGAACTAGATCTATTCGCTCCAATCAAGCCAAATTTATGGTCTCAGCGGAGTTTCCGACCTACTCCCGCGTGGGAGTGAGAAACATCGGATCGGTCAGGCTAAAGACAACCGTCGACTCCAGAGGAAGGTCCGCCGAGTGGTTGGCCAGGAGCCAGTGAGTGCCCATGATGCCGGCGCCTACGGCCGTACCCACGGCCGCGCCCGCGGGACCGGCCAGCGCAGCTCCCATGATTGCTCCACCGCCCGAACCGGCAGCAATCACCGCCAGGTCACGTTTCCCGCTGCTCTTGTACGCGATGTTTCCTTCGCCGGTTGGCTTGGTATTGGATCCCAGAGTATCGATAACCTGTGCGTGCACGTGGTAGCGCGTGCCGTCGGGAAGAATAAATTCATCGGCCCGCAGATGGATGACCGATTGACCGCTGATGCGGCGTCCATACGAGGTGTAGATGACCTTGCCCAGCAGCTCCGAGCCCATGGGGACTACGATGTGTCCGTCATGAACCAGATCCTGACTGAGCCTCGCCCGGAACGGCGTTCCTGGAGCGGTATCGGATGCCATCACTTCCTGCAACATGTGGACGCGGAAAACAGTGCCTCCAGGCAGCGCGTTGGGTGGCGCTGGGACAGAGGTGACAATTTCGGCGTCCGGATCAGCCGGTGTAACGTCGTAGGCTCCGCTTGGCCGAGCCTTTAGCTCAGGGGCTGGAACCGGCGAAGCGGGCGGCGCTGCCTGGACAATGTTTCCTTGCGGAGTGGAGTGGGCCACCGGCCGAGCTGGCGCGGGGGGAAGCTGCGCCGGCGGTTCTTCACTGGTGGTAATGAGGTCATCAGATGGCGGTGCCGACACGCCTTCATAAGGGCTGGGCTTGGCCATCTGGCCAGCCGCGCGTGCTGGCTGGGTCTGCGCGGTCTGTGCGGTCTGGGCGAGTGCAACGCTCGCGCCCAACAAGGCTGCCGCGGCAATTCCGGCAGTCTGGGTAAGAGATTTGTTGATCGTCTCGATCATAGAGCTCACTCCGGCTGAAAACTTTCCCGGCTATCTAATTGTATGCATGGTTGGCAAGCGGGCGTCGAGCCCGTAGTGAGCGAAGCAGGCTCGAAGTATCAGGAGGGTAACAGGCCATCCATGGTCTGTTGTCAGTTTTGCTTTCATCGGAACTGGCAAGGGGGTTTGTTAGAATGCGATTGAAGCGATTGGAAGTATGGGGAGTTTCATTGACGTTATTTCAGGGCTTGGCGGCGAGCCGGTTCCCGTCGACCGCCGCCCTCGGCTAGCCGAACGCCTGCGGCACCACATTTCAAGGAGTGACATGACCGAAATTGCTCAAATTCACGCGCGTGAAATTCTGGACTCGCGCGGAAATCCTACCGTCGAGGCCGATGTGGTTCTTGACGGTGGAATCGTAGGCCGGGCGGCAGTCCCAAGCGGCGCCTCAACCGGCGAACATGAAGCAGTGGAGCTGCGCGACGGCGATAAGTCGCATTATCTGGGCAAGGGCGTTCTGCATGCGGTGGAGAATATTGAAAGCATCCTGGCCCCGGAGCTGACCGGCATGGATGCGGCCAATCAGCGGCTGATCGACGCCACCATGATTGCTCTGGATGGCTCGGACAACAAGGGACGTCTGGGAGCCAACGCGATCCTGGCTGTTTCCATGGCCTGCGCGCGGGCCTCCGCTAACGCTCTCGAAATACCGCTCTATCGCTATCTTGGTGGAGTGAACGCCTCGGTCTTGCCTACTCCCATGATGAACATCATCAACGGCGGCGCGCATTCGGACAACAGCGTGGATTTTCAGGAATTCATGGTGATGCCGGTCGGAGCGGAGCGCTTTTCAGACGCCCTGCGCTGGGGAGTCGAGGTCTTCCATACCTTGAAGGGCGTGCTCAAGAAGCGGGGATACAGCACCGCGGTGGGCGACGAAGGCGGGTTTGCTCCATCGCTGAAATCGAACGTAGAAGCTATCGAAGTCATTCTCGAGGCTATCGAGCAGGCGGGGTATAAGCCGGGCGAGGAGATTGCCATTGCCCTGGATCCGGCTGCCAGCGAATTCTTCGATAAAGATCGTGGGCTGTATGTCTTCAAGAAGAGCGATCAAAGCGAAAGAACCAGCGAAGAGATGACGCGATTCTGGGAGAGCTGGGTGCGGCAATATCCCATCATCTCGCTCGAGGACGGGCTGGCCGAGGACGACTGGACCGGTTGGCAGCTTCTCACTCAGCAGCTCGGCGAGCGGGTGCAGCTGGTCGGCGACGATCTTTTCGTAACCAATACGCAGCGCCTGCAACGCGGTATCGATGAGGGCGTGGCCAACTCCATCCTGATCAAGGTCAATCAGATCGGCACGGTGAGCGAGACCTTTGAGGCGATCGAGCTGGGACGCCGCTACGGATATACCTCGATCATTTCCCACCGCAGCGGAGAAACGGAAGATACCTTCATCGCCGACCTGGCCGTTGCCACCGGTGTCGGGCAGATCAAGACCGGTTCAGCTTCGCGCACCGACCGCATCGCGAAATACAACCAGTTGCTGCGCATTGAAGAGGAGCTGGGTCAGGCGGCCGAATTCCTCGGCCTCGAGGCAGTGAACTTCGGGGAGTAAGTCCTATCTTTTTATCTCTGCATAGCACACACTTGAACCAGGAGATGAAGTGTCCTTAAAACGACCGCTGGTGCTGACCATTCTCGATGGCTGGGGCTACCGGCGGGAGCAACACGCCAATGCCATCGCGCTGGCGCGCAAACCCATTTATGACAAGCTGCTGGCGGAATTTCCTCACACGCTTCTGCATGCTTCCGATCACTTTGTCGGTCTGCCCGACGGCCAGATGGGCAATAGTGAAGTGGGCCATCTGAATATCGGCGCCGGGCGGATCGTGCGTATGGATATTACCCGCATCGACGACCTGATTCGGCGGGGTGAATTTTCCCATCAGCCGGTGATTGCAAAGGCGCTGCGGCACGCGGCGGCGAGCGGCCGGGCAGTCCATCTGCTGGGGCTGGTCTCCGATGGCGGAGTCCACTCCCACCAGGAGCATCTGTACTCACTGCTGCGGGCGGCTAAGGAGCACGGCGTAGAGCGTGTCTTTATCCACGTCTTTCTCGACGGCCGGGATACTCTCCCTACCAGCGGAGCGGGATACCTCCAGGCGCTGGAGCAGAAGATCAGGGAAATCGGCATAGGAAGGATTGCCAGTGTGAGCGGCCGCTACTTTGCCATGGATCGCGATCGCCGCTGGGAGCGCGAGAAACGAGCCTTCGACGCCATGGTTACGGGGCGCCCTGAGGGCGGTTCCTATACCGACCCGATCGCCCGGGTAAACGAGTCCTACAACAATGGCGTCACTGACGAGTTCATCGAGCCTTTTATCGTGGTTGATCAACAAGGGCAGCCGACCGGCCGGATTGAGGAGGATGATACCTGTATCTGTTTCAATTTTCGCGCAGACCGGGCGCGGCAGATCACGCGAGTGCTGGCGCGCAACAGCGGGTTGACCCCCGACTGCGGCAAAAACCTCCCCGGCTCTGAGGACCTTGACCGGACCATTCCCCGGAACACCGTGCCAGCCAACTTACACTACGTTTGCATGACGCAGTACGACAAGATGTTTTCTTTGCCAATGGTGATCCTTCCCGAGTCCATGGAGAACCTGCTGGCGGACATGCTGGCCCAAGCCAATCTGCGCAACCTGCGCCTGGCCGAAACGGAAAAGTATGCGCATGTGACCTACTTCTTCAACGGCGGTATCGAAAAGCCTTTTCCCGGCGAGGATCGGGTTCTGGTGCCGTCGCAAAAAGTGGCTACCTACGACCTGGCGCCGGAAATGAGCGCGGCTGGAATTGCCGATGAGGTGGTCAAGGCCATAGGCGACACCGCCTTCGATTTGGTGGTGGTCAACTTTGCCAATGCGGATATGGTCGGCCATTCGGGGAAGATGGAGCCGACTATTCGCGGGGTGGAAACTATCGATGCCTGTCTCGGCCGGGTCTACCAAGCGCTGCGGCAAAAGGGCGGCTCCATGCTGATCACCGCGGATCACGGTAACGCCGAGATGATGATCGATCCGGTGAGCGGAGGACCGCACACGGCGCATACCACGAATCCTGTTCCGTTGATTCTGGTAAGTGAAGATGCCGCCAGGTACCGGCTGCGCGACGGCGGTTCGTTATGCGACATCTCACCCACCATTCTGGGAATGCTCAATTTAGATCAGCCGGCAAAAATGACCGGCAGCGATCTGCGGCAAGCCGGCATCCTACCCGGCCCCGCTTAAGGCTTAACAGGTTGCGGAAAAACAATGGCTTTGTATCAGGGGACGACTGGTAGGTCAGGGTTTTAACCCTGACTGCCGTGATACAAAGCCATTGTTTTTCCGCAGCCTGTTTAAACGAACCGCAGATCTCTCCACTTCGCTGCGCTCCGGTCGAGATGACAAATTAAGTGCAGTTGGCGATGAAGTCAACGCCTCGCGCCGGTAATAAGCCCTCCTTGTCATCTCGACCGGAGCGCAGCGAAGTGGAGAGATCTGCGGTTTCCCACATCTGGCGCAAAGAGCGCGCCAGATATGGGGCACCCCGGTTTTGCAGGATGATTTTGGACGGAGCGTAGCGGAGTGGAGAGATCTAGAAGCGGCGTTCGGCTTTGGGAAACCAGGTCAACTGGAAAGTCACGCTGGTATTCGATTGCGGACTGGGCTTGTAGATGGGAATCTTCCAGTACTCGTACTGTACATCGGCCCGCGCTTCGATCTGAGGTCCAAGGCGTTTGACCGCTTCGAAGTTGTAGTCACTCTGTGTAGTTCCGCCATGAATGAAATCCGAGGCGGCTTTATCTCTGCGAAAGGAGAATTGAAGCCATTCCCGGGGCGAGAGATGGTAGGTAAGCCAAGCCTGGCCGCCTTTGTTTTCGCGACCGACCCAATCGCCCATCAATTGCCCGTTGTTGGTATAGCCGTTTCGCTGGACAACCTCGATGTACATGAATTGGCCACCGTTGGCCTGTCCATTGTTGGGAGCGGTATTGACGGCTTCAACCCGGAGATCCAGTTTAGGCGCGGCAGGAAAATGCGAAAGGTAGAGACCTGGGCGGTAGGCCATTCGCCTCGGGGCGCTGATCGGAAAAACGTCATCATGGGTTTCAGAATCGCTATAGAGCGTCAGCCATTTCTCCAAAAAGGGAAGCCGCCAGGAAAAATTGACGGAGCTGAAGCGCGCGCCAGGATCGCGACGCGAGAACTTCTCTCCTCCGCTGGTATCGCTGATGCTATAGAAACTGCGCCAGAAGGTGCCCAGGGTGATAGGCTCGTGTCCTATTCCGCCCCAGATAACGGTACGCTCGAAGCCAAACTCAAAGTTAGGCGTGGGCTTGAATGAGATCTGTTCTGCATGCACCCATGGGCTGACCGGAACGTTATGACCTTTGAGGGGGCCGACAAAGAAGTCATAGCGAATGAGACCGGCGACGCGTGAGACATAAGGAATGTAGAGCGGCTCGACTCGATTGATGCGGAAGCTATAGATATTTTCCGCATTGTTACTCCATGACATGCCGCCGCCCGCTCCGGGGCCAAACCAGTTATCCATTTTACCCAGCGAGATCTCGTGCCCCCAAACGTGAGCGGAGACATAGCCCTCCAAAATGGTCAGGTCGTTCACCGATGCTATCGGTTCTAGCGGGATGGTAGTGTTGCCGGGCAGGGCAACCGGCGCATCTGTGGCAAAACCATCGATGAGCGCCAGAGTGTTGGCTAAGCTCGGGGAGTAGCCTGCCCAGGAAGGAGCGTGCTGGAATTCCCCGCGAAAGTACATGGAGAAGCGCCCATACTGGCCCGTGGCGCTCACGCCGGTGTAGCTGTTGAAGCCGCCGGCGTATGGGCGCCCAAAGTCGTTAATGTCGGTTTGCCCTAGATGGAAACTATCGCGCAAGGGCAGGCCGGCGATTCCCATAGCCAGTGTATAGACGGACTCGATCGCGGTCCGGCCAAACCTCTTATCCATTGGAATCCGCATATAGGGTTCAAGCTCGTGCAGGACCGCCTCGTAGATATCCTCCGCTTCGTCGTTGTTACCGACGCTTATTCTGTCGGCGCTCTGGTCCAGCATGTGGGCGACGCTCAAGCGGGTCCAGGGACGCAGGCCAAGAAATTCGGTATCGACAAAGCCCATGGAGTAAAGCCGCATCATTGCCGGATAGATCCAGCTATCCAGCGGAATATAAGGCGAGCTGAAGGCTTCGATCGATTTGAGGGGTTCGGGATTCTCAAAGTGAATCTTCTCGTTAGGCGTGGGAAGCTGGTCCGGCGATGGCTTGCCCCACCAGATGGGGGTTGGAGCGGGCAACTGGTCAGGAGTCGGCCGGGGTTGCTCCGTTTGCTGCTGTCCGGTCTGTGGCTGAGGAGCGGGCGGCAATGCTTGCTGTGCTGGGGGCGTCTGATTCTGCGCCGCCGCGGGAAAAGCCAGTCCTGCCAAAGCCGGGATCAAGACGGCAAACGTGCCCAGAAAGCGGAGGAATTTCAATAGGACCTCAGTACCGTTTGTTGATGCCCGATTTTGTCCGCGGCGGAAACAGATGCGGCGCAAAGGGCCGGAATTTTTCAATGACCTGTGTTCCAAGCTAACGAATGCGGAAGCAGGGGTCAATTTGATCTCGAGCGAGAAGGGGAGGAACGCGCATTCAGGGAGCGAGGGCTTTGATCATGGGCGCGCAGACGATAGGGCTTGCATTCGATCAACGTGGGACCGCCGCCCCGGCGAGCGCGCACAAGGGACTCGTACGCAACCCGGTACACGGCGACAAGGTCATGACCGTCAACCGCGATGCCGGGGAAACCATAGCTCTGGGCTTGAGCTCCGATCTCCTCTTTGGCGTCGCCGCGTTTATGCGGGGAAAGCTGATCACAGTGAACGAAGAGAATAGGCAGCGCGCCCGCGCCGGCAATGCGGAGCGCCTCATACCAGTCTCCGTGATCGGAGGTGCAGGAAAAGACCACGACAACGTTCCCCGTCTTCTTCATCTTCCGCGAGGCCTTCACAGCGGCGCCGAGTCCGCCTTTCTGCTGCCGCGGGGAGAAGACAACATCCTTCGGCCGCAAATCAACGGTGCAACCTGCCTCCGCTGCTTCGTGGCCAGTGATCGCGGAGTGAGCCGCCCGGCGCTTAAGAATCGTGGTGTAAAGCTGTTGCAATTTTTCGTGGGGAATCGGCGAGCCGCCATTCGAGTTTTTTACCGCCGGCGTTGCCGACGGCTTCTTAGCCTTAACCATGTTCAACAAATCCAGTTGAGGCCGATTGTAAATTGAGTGCGCGAGGAAGGGAAAACGGAGCAGGATGCAGGCTCTAAGTTTTTGTCATCTCTCTACTCCGCTTCGCTCCGGTCGAGATGACAACATTCTTCGGGGCACCCGCCTCTGCAGCGCTAAGGGAGCTTTCCACAGAGATGTGAAAAAGCCTGTGCATTTCCCGGTACGAGAGAAGTGCAACGCTTGTGTTCATGCGAGTTTCTACGGTCTGCACCGCTTTCGATGCGCGCTTCCGCAGCGCTCCTTAGGTTGAATAATTGGCGTTGATGTGCACATACTCGGCGGTGAGATCCGTGGTCCAAAAACGGCAGGCGCCTCGGCCCAGCCCGAGATCAACGCGGATGCTTAGCTCGCGCTGCTCAAGATAATGGTGCGCCGCAGCCTTGTCCAAGAGCGGCGAGACCCCACCTCGCTTGCAGATTTCCATTTCGCCGAGATAGATGTCGACCAGGGCGGGATTGATGGGCGCACCGGAATAGCCTACTGCCGCGAGGATGCGGCCCCAATTCGGATCGCAGCCCGCCCACGATGTCTTGACCAGCGGCGAGTGAGCGATCGATCGCGCGATCCGCAGGGCGTCGCTATCGCTGAGAGCGCCACAGATGTTCAGCTCAACCACGTGTCCGATGCCTTCGCCGTCAGCGACCACCTGCTTGGCGAGTGAAAGACAAACTTCGTGCAGGGCGGAGAAGAACGCCGATTCGCTCCCATCGACGACGCCGGTCAGTTCGACGGCCGCTCCGCTAGCCCCGCTCGCCAGCAGCATGACAGTGTCATTGGTCGAGGTATCGCCGTCGATGGAGATGCGGTTGAACGTGGTCTCCACCGCGCGCTGGAGCAATTCGCCGGCGGCCGCAGGCTCGATAAGCGCGTCGGTGAAGATGTAGACCAGCATGGTTGCGTGCAACGCCGCGTGCAATGCCGCGCCGGGAGCCGTGGTCAATTGCGGATGAATCATCCCCGCGCCTTTAGCTATTCCTGCCAAGCGTATGGTGCGGCCCTCAGCCTGAATGCTTACCGCGGCCAGCTTGACTCGCGTGTCGGTGGTCATGATGGCGCGCGCCATCTGTTCCAAATGCCCGGCGGAGCTGCCCAGCGCGGAGCTCAACGCGGGCAGTGCGGCAATAAGCTTTTCCTTTGGTAGGGGAACGCCGATGATCCCGGTGGAGGAGGGAAACACCTCATGAGCATTGCATCCGAGAATGTCACCAGCCCGAGCGCAAACCTGTTCCGCGGCATGAATGCCGGCTTCGCCGGTGGCGCAATTCGCGTTGCCGGCGTTGACTACCAGCGCGCGCATGCGGCCCTGGCTTCGCTCCAGATGGCGCTTTCCCACAACAAGCGGCGCGGCCACTACCTGATTGCTAGTGAACATCGCCGCCGCTGTCGCCGCTTTGTCCGCTACTGAGCAGGCAAAATCGGTTTTGCCGCTGGCCTTGATGCCGGCTTTCACGGCTGCGAAGCGAAAACCAAGCGGCACCGCCTCTTCCGCTAACCGGGGTTCCTGTGTAAGTTGAGACATGTTATCCATAAGCCTTTTACTTTATCAAGAGAAGGGCAGGTCCCTCGGTTAATCAATGCAAACCGGCAAAACCTTCCAAGTGCCTGAGCAATTTGTGGCCATGCGCAACGTGGATGTTGCGCGCGGCGAGAATGTGGTGCTGCACGAATTGGAGTTGAACATTGCCACTGGCGAACATGTGGCCATTCTCGGACCCAACGGTTGCGGAAAATCAACCTTGATCAAGACCATCACCTGTGAATGCTACCCGGTGGTTCGGCCGGGAATGCAGAGCCTCATCTATGGCCGCGATCGCTGGGAAGTGCAGGAGCTGCGTAAGCATCTTGGCGTGGTTGCGGCGGAGCTGCCCGGAGAAAGAACGCCCCGCACCAGGGGACTGGACGCGGTGATTTCCGGTTTCTTCGCGAGCTCGACCATCTGGCCCAATTTGGAGGTGACAGATGCGATGCGCGAGAGCGCGGTCGAGGCGCTGGATCTGCTCGAAGCACGCCATCTGCGCGACCGCTGGGTTGGCCAAATGTCGGCGGGAGAGACGCGCCGCGTCATGATTGCGCGGGCTTTGGTGCACAAGCCGGAGATGCTTCTGCTGGATGAGCCCAGCAACGCCCTGGACCTTGCGTCGCAGCGCGAGCTACGCGAGATCTTGCGCGGCTTAGCGCGGCGAACGGGAATCGTGATGGTGACCCATCATCTGGCCGACATCTTGCCGGAGATCGATCGCGTCATCATGATGCGCGGCGGACGCATCGTAGGCGACGGGCCCAAGGCGGCGCTGCTCCGGGCGGAAAAACTTTCACAGCTCTTCGGCGTAGACCTGGAGCTGACGGAACGGAACGGTTATTGGCATTCGTGGTGATCTGCCTTTGCTTTTCTTTCTGTCATTCCCGAAGGGAATCTGCTTTGCCTATCGCAGCGCTGCCCGAGAGACCAGAAGCAGATTCCCTTCGGGAATGACAGAAAGAAAGGCAAAGACAACGAAGCCTTGCTGCGCTTCTTGACCTTTCTCCCCCATCAGTTTTAATTTGGAAGTACACGGGAAAGGAGGATGATCCAGCGAATGAAAAATTCTGATGGTAGTAGTTGCAATTTGCGTGAGGTGGCTGAGGCTTAGAGCCGTCCCGCTCTAGACCTGGTGGTCAGTATTCCGCCGAGGCCCACTGCAACAGAGAGTGTGGACGCCTCAGGCCAAACTCAACAGTTCCACCGGTGATCGAGGCCCGCGGCCAAGACTGGCGCGGGCCTTTCACTTTTTCAGGCTTACAATAATTGCATGGAACCTCTGGTAATAGCGGGCAAAGCCTTCCAGTCCCGGCTGATTGTGGGCACGGGAAAATACAAGAACGGGGCAGAGACACAAGCCGCCATTGAAGCTTCCGGTGCGGAGATGGTGACGGTGGCGGTGCGCCGGGTGAATCTGGACCGCTCCAAGGAGTCGCTGCTTGACTTCATCGATCCGCGGCGCTATTTCCTTTTACCCAATACGGCGGGCTGCTACACGGCGGAGGAAGCCATACGCGCGGCCAGGCTAGGCCGCGAGGTGGGACTCTCCGACTGGGTCAAGATTGAAGTCATCGGAGACATGGTGACGCTTTATCCGGACGTGCAGGCGACTTTGGAAGCCACGCGAGTCCTGGTGAAGGAGGGGTTCACGGTGTTGCCCTACACCTCCGATGACATCGTTTTCGCGCAACGGTTGATCGATGCCGGAGCCGCGGCCGTCATGCCTCTGGGAGCGCCCATCGGCAGCGGAATGGGATTGCAGAACCTGGCCAGCCTGCGCATCCTGCGGGAAAGGATCACAGAGGTGCCGCTGATCGTGGATGCCGGCGTGGGAATGGCCTCCGATGTATGTCTGGCCATGGATCTGGGCGCGGATGCGGTGCTGATCAACTCTGCCATAGCCCATGCCGCCAAGCCGGTGCTCATGGCCGAAGCGATGCAGCACGCGGTGCTGGCCGGGCGGCAATCCTTCCTCGCGGGACGGATGCCGCGAAAACTGTATGCGGCCGCCAGCTCTCCGTTGGAAGGCATCTCCCGCTAGGCGAAAGGACCCAGGTTAGCTTAAAGGTTTAGCTTCGCGAACCCGGGGCGCCCGGATCCGCATTCACGGTGAGCCATTCCCAGTGAGGGATGCTATAAGATCAGTCACATGCGCGTCTTCGGCATCGATTGCGGAACCGACTGCACCGGCTATGGAGTGGTGGAGGTCGAGTACGGGCTCCGGGAATCGCGGCTGATTGCGGTGGCCGCCGGCGGCTTGAAGCTGGCAAAAAAAGATTCACTGCCCCAGAGGCTGGCATTCGTATTCGCGGAGCTCACCAGGCTTCTCGAAGCTCACAGACCGGACGTGGTGGCCGTGGAAGAGGTCTTCTATTCCGTAAATGCGAAATCCGCACTGAAGCTTGGACATGTTCGCGGGGTTGCGCTGCTGGCGGCAGCCTGTCAAGGACTCCCGGTGGCCGAATATGCTCCACTCGCTATCAAGTCCTCAGTGGTTGGCTACGGACTGGCGCAAAAGGCACAAGTGGGATATATGGTGGCCCGTTTGCTGAATCTCGAGCGGGCGCCGCAGCCTGCCGATGCAGCCGATGCATTGGCTATCGCCATATGCCACCTGCATACGGCCCAGACGCTCTCGATGCAGCAGGGAGCCGCTCATTGAGGTCATGGTGACGGAGGCCATGGTGACGCTGCTTCGAAGGATTTCCTTGGCCGCGCTGATCTCGGCCGCTGCAATACTACCGGCCGCCGCTGCTGCTCAAGGCCCACCTGCGCAGATACGATTTAGGTACGAAAATCCCCAACTGCAGCCCGCGAAATATTCCTTGCTTGTGATCGAGGACGGCTCCGGCCACTACCATTCGGAAATCGGCGCTGCGCCGCCGGAGAGCAAGGAGGATTTACCTGCTCGCCCGCAGGATCGCGAGATCCACATTTCCAAAGCTACCCGGGAACGGATATTCACTGCTGCCCGGGACAGCAAGTACTTCGCCATGGCCTGCGATGGCGGAGGAAAGCATGTCGCCTTTCAAGGAACGAAGACGTTGGAGTATAAAGGTGACGAAGGGCAGGGAAGCTGCACCTACAATTGGTCTAAGGAGAAGCAAATCGAGAGTCTTACCTCGATCTTTGAAGGTATTGCTTTAACTTTGGAAGAGGGCGCGAAACTGCAGATGGAGTATGAACACTCGCGCCTATCCTTAGATTCGGAGTTGGAGTTGTTGGACACTCTAGCCCAACAGGGCCGCGCGCTGGAGTTGGGCAACATTGCGCCCAGCCTGCGTACAATCGCGAACGATCAGGCGGTCCTCAAACGTGCCCAGCGCCGCGCACGGGAGCTGCTCGCCATGGCCCAAGCCGAGTAACACCGCAACTGCCGCAGAGCTGGTTTGTGCGTCTAATGTGGAGATCCGCCGGCATGGAAACTCCATGCCGCGAAATGTGTTCAATAGAATGAAACGTCCGTCGATCTGGGTTTACGCCGTTTACGGAGGTGCGTACCATGAGGCGCCTGAAAGAAAAAAAGAGGAATCGCAGAGTGGCGAGTATACCGTTTCTTAAGGGTTTTGCAGCAGGATGTATAGGGCTGGCGCTATCTCTCGGAGCGCTACCTGGGTTCGCACAACAGGGCCCGAGTCCACAGGATCAGGCTTCACAAGATCAGGGGCCGCCGCAATATCCGCAGCAAGCTCCACAGGATCCGCAGCAAGCTCCACAGGCCCAGCAAGACCAAGGGCCTCCTCAGTATCCTCAGCAGGGCGTACAGCAACAGGGCGATTCGCAGTCTCCTGAACAGGGTCCCCCACAATCGCCGGGCAACGTGGCGCGCTTGAGTTTCGTTCAGGGCGACGTCAAGATCGCCTCCAGCGGAGGAACGGCGTTTGACCAGGCGGTGGCTAATATGCCGCTGGTCGCCGGCTCCAGCCTGCAGACGGGCGCGGACGGCCAGGCCGAAGTGGAGTTCGACGACGGCAGCGTGGCCCGGCTGACGCCAAACAGCTCTCTCGCGCTGAATCGTCTGGGGCAGGATGGGGTTCAGATGCAACAGAACTCCGGCTTGGCCTATTACGAATTGAATGTCGGTCAGGGCCATCCGCCGTTTTATGTGGAGTTCCCGGGCGCCGAAGCTCAACCCACGGGCAACGCGATCTTTCGTTTGGCTCTCGACGCCGTTCCGGAATTATCCGTGGAAAGTGGCGCGGTTCAGGTTTCCGGCAACGGCAGCCCCGCCGCCACAGTAAGTGAAAACCAAAGCATCCGCTTTGAACCTGGGAACAATGCGCCTTACACCATCGCCGACAGCATCGATCCCGATTCCTGGGACCAATGGAATAAGGATCGGGATCAGGCTATTTCGCAAGAGGCCGCGCAGCAAACATCTGTTCGCGACAGTTCAGGCAATCCCGGCGATGAGAACTGGAACGATTTGGATTACTACGGCAACTGGTACCCGGTACAGGGGAGCGGAAATGTCTGGGTTCCGGCAGGAGTGGATAGCAGTTGGGATCCTTACGGCGCCGGCTATTGGGGTTATTATCCGGGCTTCGGATACACCTGGATCTCGGCATATCCATGGGGCTGGCTGCCCTACCATTGCGGAGCTTGGGGTTATTATTCCTTCGGATGGGGCTGGGCTCCGGGCGGTTGTGGACGAGCCTGGGTTCCCGTGGCCGGCTTTCGCGGATATCCCGGATACTTCATTCCAGGACGGCCGGTCTGGCGTCCCGGACATGGTTTCCCAATCCCGTCTCAGCGGCTTGTAATCGTGAATCGTGGACCGCGGGCGGCAGGTCCGTGGGGATCGGCTCACTCCGTTCCCATGCCCAACCACCAAGAGACGCTCAACGTGGGTGGCCGTGCCGTCGCTCCGATCGGGCGATCCACGTTCGGCGCTCAGGGATTCGTTGGCAACCGGGGAACGACGCCGGGCATGCGCACATATTTGAGCAACGACGTTCGTGGTGCCTACCAGCCTGGCGGGGTACAGAACCGGCCGACGGTTCAACCTCGCGTTCAGCCGGTCCAGCCGCGGCCGAATTCTTTTAACAGTCCGAGCTCACGTTCTACGTATACGCCGCGAGCCATGCCTACTCCGCATTACTCGGCTCCGCCAAGCGGCGGCGGCGCCCGCGGCGGCCATCGCTGATGAGGTCGAAAATCATCTCGGGACAGTCTCAGAAGAAGCGGGTGCCCCACGTCCGGATTCTCGGACGTGGGTTTCTGCTTGGACAGGATCTCCGCGCATGCCGATTACGCTTGCAAACTCCTTAGAGGCCCACGTCCGAAAATCCGGACGTGGGGCACCCGCATTCAAATAATCCGAAAATACGCGGCAATCGTTTCAGTTGCTGTTCTTTGCCAAGGCGTGGAAGAGGCAGGCCATTCGATCGAGCGGTACAGCCTCTGCACGGATGGAAGGGTCCACGTTGCATGCAGCCAAGGCGGTCCGAATAGCCGCGGAGCCGTAACCGGCGGCGCGAAAGTTATTGGCCAGCGTTTTCCGTTTTTGCGCGAAGGCTTGCCGCAGGAAATCAAGAAACGAGTCCGGCTCTACGCCAAACTCCGCGAAGCGGGGTTGCATAGTGAGACGAAAGACCGTGGAATGGACCTCCGGAGGCGGAGAGAAATCCTCAGGCGGCAGAGTAAAGAGCCGCTCCGCGCGGGCATACATCTGGGTGGTGGCGGAGAGCAGGCCGTAGTCGCGGCTGCCGGGAGAAGCCACAACACGGTCGGCAACCTCGCGCTGCACCATGAGCACGGCGCTTTCAATCACCTGATGATGGCGGAAGAGGTGCAGCAAAATATCCGAGGTGATGTAGTAAGGAAGATTGCCGGCAATACGCAGGCGGCCGGAAAACCTCGAAGCTAAGCGGTTCAGGTCGACACTCAGGATATCCTGACAAAGGATTTCGGTGACGGAATCCTCCGCGAACTCCAACGTGAGCGCGGCCGCCAGCGAGCGGTCCAGTTCAACCGCAATCAGGTGCTTACTGCGCGAAGCCAGAAGACGGGTGATCGCTCCTCGACCGGGGCCAATCTCGAGAACGGCGGCCTGGCTGAGATCGCCTAAGGCTTCTACGATGGCGCGCGGAGCCGTAAGACTGACGAGAAAGTTCTGTCCTAGCCGGGCTCTTCGCGGACTGCGCTGGGGTGAAGACTGTGACATGGCGACAGGAGAATTGCTTTAGACTACGCATTTGGGTCGGCTTCTTCTTCGCATCATACGAAAACGAGTCGACGAATACGAAGGAGTACCGCCCATGCATATCGTTTTTGCCGCGCCCGAAGCTGTTCCGTATGCCAAGACGGGCGGAGTCGCAGATGTAACCGGCTCGCTGCCGCGAGAGATTGTGCGCCAGGGTCATCAAGTCACGGTATACATGCCGCTCTATCGCCAGGCGCAAAAGCATTTGAAGGAAACCAAGGTCGCGATCGAGAGCCTCACCATTCCTTTCCCCTATTACAACCGGTTTGTCAGGGTGGTGGATGGGGGCACTCCGGATGGAGTGCAGTTTTATTTCATCGACGTCCCGGAGCTTTTCGATCGCGAATATCTGTATGAAACGCCCAGCTCCGAGTACGCGGACAACGCGGAGCGCTTTGGCCTGTTTTCGCGAGCGGTGCTGGAAAGCAGCAAGCAGCTCGGCGTTCCCAATCTCTTTCATGTTCATGGCTGGCCGCCGGCAGCTCTGGCGATTCTCTTGCGCACGGTCTACTACTTCGATCCGGTGCTCAAGAATACGGCGTGTCTTTTGACCATCCACAATGCCGACCGCCAGGGACGGTTTCCCTCCAAGACTGTGGAACAACTGCTTCTGCCCTGGGAGATCTACTCTCCGGAGGGAGTCGAGTTCTATGACACCTTTAACTTTCTTAAAGGCGGCATCGTCTATTCGGATGCGATCACCACGGTGAGCCGAAAGTATGCCGAAGAGCTGCAGACGCCGGAGTTCGGCAACGGACTCGATGCGGTGCTGCGCCGGCGAGCGGTGGATCTTCACGGTATTCTCAACGGCGTCGATTACCGGGAGTGGGATCCGGCGACCGATAGTAAGATCGCGGCCCACTACACCGCAGAAAAGCTGGACGGAAAGGCAGCCTGCCGCAAAGACCTTCTGCACGCCTTCGGGGTGTCGAACGTGGCGGAGACGACCCCGATCGTCGGCATGGTCTCCCACCTTTCCACGCAAAAGGGCTTCGACCTGATGGGTCAGATCGCGGATCAATTGGCCCAGGAAAATATGTTGCTGCTGGTCCTGGGAATGGGCGAATCCTATTATGAAACCGGGCTGCGCACTCTTGCCGAGCGCTATCCGGGCAAGATCGCGGTGCGCATCGCCTATGATGAGACCCTGGCCCACAAGATAGAGGCAGGGTCGGACATCATCCTGATGCCTTCGCGCTCCGAGCCTTGCGGGTTGAACCAGATTTACGGCATGAAGTATGGTACGGTTCCCGTGGTGCGGGCTACCGGAGGCCTGGATGACACGGTGCAGCAGTGGGATGCCGAACAAGGCACAGGCACGGGCTTCAAGTTCTATGGCTACCAGCCCGAAGATCTGCTGAACACGCTGCGCCAGGCGTTCACCGTATTCGCCGAAAAGGAGCAGTGGAGAAAATTGATGCGCAACGGCATGGCCTGCGATTATTCCTGGACCAACCCAGCTAGGGAATACATCCGCATCTATCAGGAGATTGTGCGCCGCAGGTCCTAGAGTACTTTTCAGATTCAGAATCTTTTCACTTCTAGTGCAGAGCCTGGGCGCCCGGCTCTGTACTAGAGGAAACGGAACGAAAGTTCCTTCCATGCCTCTCCGGCCCAAAGGCGAAGATGATAATCAACGAGACGATCACGCAAGATTCAAAGAGCGTCAGCGCCCAGGGATAGCCGAAGTGATCGCGCAGCAGGTACTCGAAGGACACAGCGGGCGATGCCACCAGAACGCCTAGCTGGTACACAAAACCTGGGAAGAGGCTGCGAACGGCATCCGGTGAGAGTTCATTCAAGTGGGCGGGAATGACTCCGAAGGCCCCCTGCACGCCGGTTTGCATCAGGTAGGAACCCAGGACCAGGGCCAATACGGAAGTACCGAAGGCCCACGCCGGTATAGAGAGCGCGGACAGAATCAAGGCCGCCATCATAGTTCGCCTTCGCCCGAAGCGCTCAGAGATGTTGCCGAAGAAGAGTGCTCCGGTAATCGCGCCGATATTGTAGAGAATGGGAATGCCGAAGAGCGGTTTCATCCCCAGCACCAGGGCGCCCTTGATACTCGGCAGACTCTTGAGGAAGTCAGGGTAGAGGTCCTGGGTGCCATGTGAGAGGCAGGACATGAATACCATCACCAGCAACAGATAAGAGAAACTGCCTATGTGGCGAAACAGTGTCTTGAAGATGCCGGCAATCGAGCCTGTACGATGCAGTTTCCATGCTTCAGATTCGGGCGCGAACCATGTGAGCGCCACAATCACGGCTGCAACCAGCGAACCTACCACAAACATTGCGCGCCATCCCAGGCCGGGCACAATGGTCTGCATACCGACGGCGGCCAGCAGATAGCCAAAGGGATAGCCGCCTTGCATCATGCCGGAGAGGAAGCCGCGCCGCCTGCGCGGAGCATTCTCCATAGCGAACGACGCGCCAATGCCCCAGTAGCCGCCCATGCCGATGCCATAGAGCGCACGGAGCACGGCAAAAGATGCATAGTTAGGTGAAAACCCGGTGAGAACGGTGATGAGCGAAAAGTAAACAACGCAGAGCATCAGCGGTTTTTTGCGTCCGTAACGGTCCGCGAAGGCGCCAAAAATCAGAGCTCCCACCGGCCGCATGGCCAGGGTGATGGTGATCGTCCATACAATTTCCTGCTTGTGCACATGCAGGTGATCGGCCAGCGTGTCGAGCAGGAAGATTACGACAAAAAAATCGAAAGCATCCAGGACCCAGCCGAGAATCCCCGAGGCAACGGCAAATCGCCAGCCTGGTATTTCCGACTCTCGTGCGGGCGACTGCGCGTCATCTGCGATAAGCATGAACTGGTCTCATAAGTCGAGAACCGGAGAAATCCAGATCCCAGCTTAGCTGCGAACACCATCTGTTGTTGCACCCACGCCGGGTGCCCCAGGTCCCTACCATAACTTTGTCACCTCGGCCGGAGTGTTTTGCTTCTGCTCTTTTGTCCGTGTGGCCCCTTTTGTGGTTCACGTTTCCCGAAAGCATCGGCACAATGCGATAGATACCTTGCTCTCCCGGTAGGGGAATGGCAACTCACATGTTGAACACCGTTAGGTAACAGAGCAAACCTTTCTTTATGAATGGATTGGAAGGTTATGTCACACAAACCGGCGGCAAAATTCATTGACCGTCTCCGCCCCGCCGCATTAGAATTCGCCGCAGTTCTTGAAACTGTCATTGATGATGCCAACGGCAAGGGATGAGGCGACAACGCCAGCGCGGCTCCTACGGTTCGGAGTCTTTGAGGTCGACCTGCAGGCCTGTGAACTGCGCAAGCAGGGACGCAAAATCAAGCTCCAGAAACAACCCTGTCAAATTTTGGCGATCTTGCTTGAGCATTCAGGCGAGGTGGTCACGCGCGAAGAATTCCGCAAGTGTTTATGGCCAAGCGACACCTTCGTCGACTTCGACCATAGCTTGAACACCGGGGTAATGAGGCTACGCGAGGTGCTGGCCGATTCCTCGGAGAACCCGGTTTTTATCGAAACACTCCCGCGCAGAGGTTACCGATTCATCGCCCCAGTCGATCCATCCGGCGCTGCGCGGGAAAAAATCTTGGCCGCTGAGCCCAAGTCTTCGGTATCCGAGGATCACGCCCCGGTACAAGCTCCGCAGGTAGTTCTTCCGGTGGTGCCGGACAGGAGCGCGCCAGGCGCGCGACGGCCAAGCCGTTTTGCCCCGCCCTACCTCGCCGCCTGGGCCGGATTGATCGGTTTGATCGGTGGCATGCTGGCCCTGGCGGTTGGACTTACTCTCTATTACATGCGGCCTTCAACCGCAGCTAAGCCTAAGTTGAATCGCGTGAGATCGCTGGTCGTGCTTCCGCTCGAAAATCTCTCCGGAGACAAAAACCAGGACTATTTCGCCGATGGAATGACCGACGAACTGATTGCCAGTTTAGCCAAGGTCCCAACGCTCCGGGTGATCTCCCGGAACTCCTCGATGGAGTACAAGGATACGCACAAACCACTGCCGGAGATCGCCCAGGACCTGAATGTAGATGCTGTGGTTGAGGGAACGGTGCTGCGGTCAGGCAACCGAGTGCGGATTACCGCGGAAGTGGTTCGGATTTCAACCGACCAGACCCTTTGGGCGGAGACCTATGAAGGGGATTTGGGGGACATCCTGGCTTTGCAGCAGCAGGTCGCGAGCGCCATCGTCAACAAGATCCAGATCGAACTCACTCCCCAGGAGCAGCAACGGTTTACGGCCAGTCGTCCGGTGAACCCGGAAGCCTATGAAGATTATTTGAAGGGGCGGTACTACTGGGGTAAACGATCCGAGGAAGGGCTGACCAAGGCCATTCAATATTTCACGCTGGCGACGAAGAAGGAGCCGCAGTATGCCTTGGCCTATGCTGGTTTAGCGGACTGCTACGGGATCATTGGCGCTGCGATCGTTGGGACGGTACCAGCCAGAGAGGTAGCTCCAAAGGCGGAAGCGGCGGCCATGAAGGCCATTGAGATCGACCCAACGCTGGCTGAGGCGCAAACCTCTCTGGCCACCGTTCGATTGAACTACAACTGGGACTGGCCGGCCGCAGAAGCCGGATTCAAGCGTGCGATTGAGCTGAATCCAAGCGATGCAACCGCTCACCAGCGCTATTCCCTCTACCTGATTGCAATGGGCCGGACACAGGAGAGCTTAGCTGAGATCAAGCGCGCCTTGTGGCTGGACCCGCTTTCCATCAGCATGAATTTCAGCCTCGGCTGGCGGCTCTATATGGCCCGCCGTTATGACGAGGCCATTCAGCAACTGCGCAACACGATCGACATGGATCCCACCTTCGTGCTGGCTCATCTGGTCTTGGGACAGGCTTACGAACAAAAGAGGGAGTATTCAGCCGCCATCGCGGAACTCCAGGAAGCAGTCGCAATTTCGCACGACAGCGCGCCCTTGATCGCGGCATTGGCGCATGTATATGCCGTTTCGTCCAGGCAGACTGAGGCACGCAAGTTGCTGGCCCAGCTTCAGAACCAATCCAACCGGCAGTATGTGTCTCCATTCTATCTAGCGGTCGTTTACGCCGGCCTGGGTGAAAACGATCAAGCAGTGATGTGGCTGGAGAAGGCATACGAGGATCGTTCCAACTCTTTGATCTTTCTCAGAGTCGATCCAGAGTTCGACGGCCTGCGTGCTAACCCGGAATTCAAGAGGCTATTGCGAAAGCTCGAGTGACAACGCGATGAGTGAAACCGGTCCATAAGGCAGTTTAGGAAATACTGTGGTCTTTTCCAATTTGCTCGAGGCCGCTGCTCCCTGCTGGTCGCGTCGGCTTGGCGATAGCGGATCTTTCCACTCCGCCTCGCTCTGTCGAAAATCATCCTGGGAGGCCTGTTCTGCCAACGGTTGTGGTTGCTATGCAAGGATGGGGCACCCTAGATCTGCTTGAAGTGTGGATCCAAAACCGTCACCAATTGAGGGTGCCCCATATCTCCACTCCGCTGCGCTCCGGTCGAGATGACAAAGTAGGTGTAATTACCGACCAAGCCTTCCTTACTCGATTTTCATCCCCTTGGGCGGGCCGCAGGCCCATGAGCACTCCGGTTGAGATGACAAATCAGGTGTTGTTGCCGATGAAGCCTTCGTAGTCCCATGTCACATCGAACTTGCCCCCTCTCATTTTCATCCGCATGGGCGGGCCGCCGACCCCACTGACTCTCCGTCGAAAATCATTGTGGAAGCGCCAGGATGGGACGCCCCTCGATTGGTGGTGGTTTTTGGAGCCCGTGCTTCAAAACAGAGTATACGCAAGTTTCCATGAGAAATACGTGATGTATATTTGTTGTTGACATATACAGTACACAACGAATACGTTCACTTCTCGGGGACTGTTGAAGTTTTTTACACCGTGAAAGCTCGGGCCTGCAGATTCCACAATTGGAGATTGCAGCATGTTGCGGAGCAAGCTAAAGGTAAGGGAAGCCGCGCGACCTCGATCCCGCAGAGCCAATCGAGACTTCCGGCTACTCTGGTTGACCCTGCTCTTTGTCCTCGGGCTGGGAACCGCGGCGCTAGCCCAGGTTCAAGCGAGCGGAACGATTTCAGGACACGTGACCGACGCTAGCGGCGCCTCGTTGCCCAATGCTATCGTTCTGATCACCGAACAGCAGACCGGAGTGGCGACATCCACCGCTACGAATTCAAGTGGGTTTTATTCGGTCACGTTGCTGAAACCAGGTGTCTACTCGATTCAAGTGACGGTTCCGGGCTTCAATGTGGCGGTGCGGAAAGACTTGACCCTGCAAGTTGCCCAAGTGCTGGAGCAGGACTTCCGGCTGGCGGTCGGTAACGTTCAGCAACAGGTGACGGTCACCGGAGGGGCTCCGCTTTTGAATACGGAGACCACCGACCTGGGGAATGTGATCTCGCGCGCTCCTTTGATCCAGCTTCCGCTCAACGGCCGCAATTTCTCTCAACTTGCCCTGCTGGTTCCGGGAACCAATGGCGGCGAAGTGAACGGAACCCGCAGCACCGGCTCGGGAAACGAAACCGCTAGAAATGGAGCGAACATCGTAGCTGACGGCGCGCGCGCCACTTTCAATACGTATTTGATCGATGGCCTGAATGACAATGACCAGTTGATCGGAACGATCAAGGTCTTTCCCAATCTTGAAGATGTCCAGGAGTTCAAAGTTCAGATTGGGAACTACGATGCCGAATACATGAGCGGCGGCGCAGTGATCAACGTTACCACGGCGTCCGGGTCCAACCAGTTTCACGGGTCGGCCTTTGAGTTCATCCGCAACTCAGCACTTGACACCCGCCAATACTTCGACGCACCGAATACCATTCCGCCCTACAAACAGAATCAGTTTGGAGGATCGTTAGGCGGCCCGATCCGCAGGAACAAGATGTTTTTCTTTGGGGACTACCAGGGTTTGCGCATTCACGAAGCATTCAGCGCAATTCTGTCCGAGCCGACAGCTGCCTTGCGAAGCGGAGACTTCAGCCAATTTCCAGCCGTCATTTACGATCCCACGACGTATAACTCGGCTTCGAATACCCGGCAGCCGTTCGCTAATAACGTGATCCCCAAAACCAGGCTGAACCCCGTGGCGCTCGCGCTATTGGCGACCATGCCGCTGCCTAATTTGCCGGGAGAAGTGAATAACCTGCGGGTGAATGCGTTGGAAGCAGATGCGCAGAACCAATTCGATGTCCGTTTTGACAATGTGATTTCGAGTAAAGATAGCATGTTCGCCCGCTACACTTATGGGACGGCGAATATCACTTACCCCGATACGCCTGTATTAATCAACGGAAACCTGAATCCCCTGGCCTTCGCGGTACCTTCCAGTAACACTCTGCGCCACAATCAGGATCCCAGCCAGCAAGCGACCGTCCAGGAGATCCATATCTTCTCTCCGACTCTCAGCAATCAGTTAGCCGTAGGGTATACCCGGGAAGCACTCAATGTCGTGCCTCTGGACGCCGGCTACAATACCTCGCAAAAATTGGGGTTGCTGGGCTCCGACTCTCCCGGGCAGGGAGATGCATTGGCCAGCTTTACCATTAGCGGATTCTCCGGTTACAGTTCAGCGAATATGCCGGAGATCGTGCCGCAAAATACAGAGGAGTACAGCGATACTGTTTCCCGGGTACATGGGGCTCACGTATCGACCTTCGGCCTTGACGTGATTCACAACAATTTTGGCTTTTTGCAAGTCACCAACTTGTATGGCGCGCTTTCATGGACTGGAAGCTATAGCAATAATCCCGCCAGGCCTAGTGGAACCGGCTCAGGTTTTGCCGATTTTCTACTGGGATTGCCGTCCTCTTCGAGCAAAACTTCGCTGGTTGCTCCTCCTGTTTTGAGTTACACGGAATTCGGCGGGTTTGTGCAGGACACCTGGCGGACGACACCTCGGCTGACCATCACGTCGGGCTTGCGCTACGATTTATTCACCAATCCCGTGGAACGTGAAAACCGGCAATCCGATTTCGTTCCCGGGCCCAATGGTTTTGTAGGAATCGCGAATGGCGGGTCGACCGTTGCAATAGCCGGACAAGGCGGTGTCTCCGCCGGCATCCTGCGGACGCAGAGCACGAACTTCAGCCCGCGTATCGGCCTCGCCTATCGTATGGGAGAAAAAACTGTCCTCAGGGGGGCTTACGGCCTCTTCTATTTCGACGAACAAGGTACAGGCGGCTCGGCGCGTTTGTTCATCAATTATCCCGAGATTACGACCAATAGCGTGACCTGCACCAGCACCGTCCCATGCCTGAATACATCCTCGGGAATTCCTAACACTGCCGGCGCCGGCGTTCTTCCGCAGGTGACCTACATGCCTGTTTCAAACCCCACCTCCAACGTCCAACAATGGAACTTGACTCTGGAGCGGCAGCTATCCTCCGCTTTGGTAGTGCGGGGTTCCTATGTTGGATCGCATGGAGGCGATCTGAACATTGCTCTCAATCCCGATACGGCTTATCCAGGCCCCGGCACTGTTGCCGCGAGGCAGCCCTATACCGCTTATTCCTCCATTTCGGGATGGCAGCCGATTGGAATCTCAAACTATAACGCCTTGCAGCTATCTGCTGAGAACCGCCTCGATCACGGTCTGTATTTCATGGCCGCATATACCTATAGCCGCAGCCTGGACGAGGGTGCTGGGGGAAATTCCTCCAGCAGCGAATCGCGCAGCAATGTACAGAATCCACGGGACGTCTCGGCTGAATACGGTTTGTCCGATTTCAATTACTCTCATCGGTTCACGGACAGCACGATCTATCAATTGCCGGTTGGGACGCGGGCGCAGGTTTTTATCGAGCGGCGGCGCGGTTACCGACGCGCTTTTGGGTGGTTGGGAGGCGACAGGGATTCTGACGCTCCAATCGGGAGCGCCCTTCTCCGTTTCTATGGCCACCTCGGTAGCAAACACCGGCACATTTACCCGTCCGAACCGCCTGTGCAATGGCAATCTCTCGGGTTCCAGGCAGACTATTCAAGAGTGGTACGACAAATCCTGTTTTGTGAGTCCACCCGCCTATGCCTTTGGCAATACCGGGCGCAATATCTTGATTGGTCCACGCCTGGAAACCTTGGATTTCAGCTTGGATAAAGATTTTCATATAAGAGAAGCGCTAGGAATGCAGTTTCGCGTCGAGTCCTTCAACCTGCTGAACCATCCCAATTTCGGCATTCCGGGGACCAGCATCGGGTCACCGGCGGAAGCTACCGTCACCAGCGTTATTACGAATGCGCGTCAACTTCAATTTGCGGCGCGCTTCCATTGGTAGCGCCCAGCCCTCAGGAGATGCAGGGAGAATGCAGCGTAGAAGCTTTCTGAAGAATAGCGCAGCCGTATTGGCTGCTTCCGCATCTCTGGGTCCCGGTTGGCTGCATGCGCTTGCAGAGGAGGATTGGATTGACTTGCGGCAGGTGGAGATTGTGCTGCCTGATTCACCGGGCGCGCGCGAGGCCAATGCGGTCCGCATGCTGGTGGAGGAGTCGCGCAGGCGATGCGGTCTCGACTGGTCCGGTCGAGAGCAAAGCCAGTAGCGGAGTAAGCCAGCGGGGCAGTGACGATCTATGCGGGTACCCGAGCCTCCTGGGGCAAGCTTAACCGGCGTGTGGCCGGAGTGGCTTCCGTGGGCCGCGCTCTTCCTGCGGAGGGTTTTACCCTGCAAACGGGAACGGATGCGAATGGGCGCTGGATCGCGGTCTTTGGGGCGGACGAGCGCGGGCTCTTGTTCGGCGCCGGAAAGCTTCTGCGTTTGATTGTTTTCGCAAGACAACACGCTCAGGTGGACGCAAATCTGCTCAAGATTTCCAGTAGTCCCCGCTATCCGCTGCGTGGACACCAGCTAGGATATCGTCCGAAGACGAACGCCTACGATGGCTGGACAGTCGAGATGTGGGAACAATACATTCGCGACCTGGCGGTGTTTGGAACGAACGCGATCGAATTGATTCCTCCGCGCTCCGACGATCTTCCCGACAGCCCGCAGTTTCCTCTACCACCGGCTCAGATGATGGTAGAGATGTCACGGCTCGCGGATAACTATGGATTGGACGTCTGGGTGTGGTATCCGGCGATGGACCGTGACTATAGCGATCCTCGTACGGTCGAGTCGGCGGTTCAGGAGTGGGGGCGGATATTAGAGACGTTGCCGCGAGTCGATGCGGTATTTGTGCCGGGAGGGGATCCGGGCCATACTGAACCAAAATTTCTGCTGGCGTTGCTCGAAAAGCAGAAGCAAAATCTACATCGCTATCATCCTAAGGCGCAGATGTGGGTGTCTCCACAGGGATTCGATGCGGCGTGGATGACGGAGTTCATGGATATTCTTAAGCAGCCTCAGACGGAAAGCTGGCTCGATGGAGTTGTTTTCGGACCTCAATCCAGACTCTCGCCCGAGGAGTTTCGCCGCGCGGTTCCTCAGCACTACCCGGTTCGTTTCTATCCAGACATTACCCATAGCCTGGGCTGCCAGTATCCGGTGCCGGATTGGGATGTCGCTTACGCTCTTACCGAGGGCCGTGAGATCATCAATCCCCGGCCGGAAAGCGAGGCCGATATTTTGCGCCGGTCCTTGCCGCAAACAATCGGTTTTATCACCTACTCGGAAGGCTGCAATGACGATGTAAATAAATTCGTATGGAGCGCGCTGGGGTGGGATCCGGAGCAATCGATCTCCGCCGCGTTGCGCGATTTCAGTCAGTACTTTATAGGAGCCCGGCAAGCAGACGGTTTTGCCCAGGGACTTCTGAATCTGGAGCAGAACTGGCGCGGACCGTTAGCCACCAATGAAGGTGTAGACGTCACACTCTCAGGCTTTCAGGATATGGAGAGGTCTGCCCCGCCGGCTGTAATCCAGAACTGGCGCTGGCAACAGGCTCTCTACCGGGCTTACTTCGATGCCTATGTTCGGCGCCGGCTCTTGGACGAAACCGGGCAGCTCGCGCGTGCGCGCGATGTACTGAGCCGCGTGTGGCAGCTTGGCTGGGGCTCGCTGCCGCTCGGTATCGGCGCAGCTCCCGCTGAGTTTCCCGCGAATCGGCTGGATGCAAATGTCTTGCTGGATGCGGCGGAACAGATCTTGAATCAACCCGCAATTCAACCTGCGGGCGCGGTGTTGCGTTCGCGGGTCACCGAACTGGGGTATGCTCTTTTTCAAAGCATTCACATGCAACTCGCAGTGGACCGCTATCAAGGAGAAGCAGTTGACCGCGGGGCCAATCTGGACACGCTGGACACGCCCGTGACCGATGTACCCTGGATGCGCCAGCAGATCGCCGGGATAAGAAGTATGGTTGGTCCGGAGAAGCAAATCCAAGCCATTCGGGAGCTTCTATCTCGAACGGATCCAGAACCAGGCGGATTTTATGATGAATTGGGAAACGTTGCCAACCGCCCGCATCTAGTAACTGGTTTAGGAGCGGTCAAAGATCCTGAGTTTCGTCATTCTCCGCTGATTGAGTTCAGTTATCCCGACAAGCTCGGAGCTGCCGGTCCGATCGCATGGAAGCATTGGGCTGGATCGCTCTTCGATGCTCCAGTCGAGGTCCGCTATGACGGACTGGATCCCCAACGCGAATACCGTTTGCGCGTTGTACATTCGGGAAGCGGCCCTCGCTTCAAAATGCGCTGTCAAGCTAACGATGGCATTGAGATTCATCCCTATATCGTGCGTGTCTGGCCTCCAGCTCCTCAGGAGTTTGCAATTCCGAAGGCGGCAACGTCTGCAGGCGCGCTGAAGCTCTCCTGGACTCGCGAGGCCGGTTTGGGGGGAAATGGCCAAGGTTGCCAGATTTCAGAAGTCTGGCTGATACCAGTTCTGAACACGGAGGAAAAGTAAGATGGAGAATCGTCCCACCGGCTGGAATCAGATGCGTGCACGGCTCGATGCCGGGGAGTTCGCCATCGGGCTGACCGTCACCACCAGCAATCTGGAAGTTGCGCTGCTGGCCGCCCAGCAGGGATTCCACTTTCTATGGATAGAGATGGAACACTCATCGGTCACACTGGAGACAGTGCGCGGGATGGTCCTAGCCACGCGGGGGCTGGACATCTCCGTTCTTGCTCGCGTGCCTGTGACCGCCCTGTGGACGGCCAAGCGGGTGCTGGATCAAGGCGTCCGCGGAGTGATTTTCCCGTTTGTCTCCGATCCGGAGTTGGCGCGAACGGCTGCGCAAGCCTGTCATTATCCCCCTGCCGGGCTACGAGGCTCCGGCGCCGGCCTGGCTGTTTCGACTTGGCCCGAAGCCGGCAATTACTACGATTCCGCGGATGCGCACGTGCTGGTTGTTTGCGTGGTGGAGGAAGCGAGAGCTCTGGCCCATATTGATGAAATTGTCTCTACGCCGGGCATCGATGTCGTATTTATTGGAACCAGCGATCTCTCGTTTTCCTTGGGGCTGCGCGGCAGACAAGACGAACCTGTTCTTCGCCAGGCAATCCAGACTATCGTCGACACCGCGCGCCGGCATGGCAAATTGCTGGGCCGCCCTGCCGGCACTGCGGAAGAGGTCTTGCGGTACCGGGAGCAGGGATTCCAGTTTTTCCAATCGGTAACGGAACTTGGATTGTTACGATTAGGCGCGGAACAGATCCTCAAACCCTTGGGGATTGCCGGGCTGCCCCCCGACAAGCGCTCCCTCTATTGACAAGAAACGCTCCAGCCGCAATTCATTCAACCTCTTGACCTCTAATCGAAGGACTCGACAATGAATTCCGAAAGGCTGCTTCGTCCCCTCAGAGGGATTATTCCTCCAATGGTCACGCCTCTGGCCACAATCGACAATCTCGATTATCCAGGACTGGAGGCTCTGATAGAACATATCCTTGCGGCTGGAGTGCATGGCCTGTTCATTCTCGGTACTACCGGAGAAGGGCCGGCCTTGGATTACGCATTGCGGCGTGATCTTATCAAGCGGGTTTGTGAACAGGTGGGGGATCGGGTTCCAGTGCTTGTCGGCATCACCGATACTGCGTATGTCGAGTCATTACGGCTGGCCGAATCCGCCGCTCATGGCGGAGCATCTGCTGTGGTTGCCGCGCCGCCCTACTATTTTCAGATAAAACAAACGGAGTTGCTGCGGCTGATCGAGAGCTGGGCGCGTGAATGCGCTCTTCCGGTCTATCTCTATAACCAGCCTGCTCTCACCAAGATGAACTTTGACCCTCAGACTGTCGTGTTAGCCTCCGAGATCGCGAATGTTTACGGTCTAAAAGACAGCTCCGGAGAGATTTCCTATATCAGGCAGGTACTCGAGCTGGTGGGGAACAAACCTGAGTTCTCGGTTCTTGCCGGACCCGAACATCTCTTAGCCGAAGCCCTGATGAGCGGCGCGCACGGCGGTGTTCCGGGCGGGGCTAATCTGTTTCCCCGGCTTCTTACACGCCTATATCAGCACTTTGTGGATGGTGCATACGAAGAGATGTACAAACTGCAAGCACACATCGTGGATCTCGGTTTGCCGATCTTTCAACCTGGCGAAGCAGACTCCGGCTATATAAGCAGACTTAAATGCGCCTTGTCCCTGATAAGCATCTGCAGTGACGTTCCCAGTTGGCCCTATCAACGAGCATCTCCAGAAGAGGCGCGAGTAATAAAGCAACACCTGCAAGCTCATACCTTGCTGGCAAATCCATGATCTCCGGTGAACAATTTTCCATCTCGACCGGGGTGTTGATGGGCCTACCCAAGGGGATGAAAATTGGGTGAGGAAGGCCTGGGCGGTAATTAGACCTACTTTGTCATCTCGACCGGAGCGCAGCGGAGTGGAGAGCTCTGCGGTTTACGTGTGTAACCGCGGAGCTTGTATGTGGACGGTAGCCGGGTGTCCCAGGTTCGCGGAGCTAACCTGGGTCTTTTTCGCAATTTGTGGAATCCAAGGTCCCAGAGTCGGGACCTGGGGCACCCAGAATTTGTGGTCATCTTTTGGGAAACCGCAAATCTCTCCACTCCGCTGCGCTCCGGTCGAGATGACAAATTTATGGATAGGGCCAAAAACTGATGCTCACGCCTCCCAGGATGATTTTCGACAGAGCGGCTTCGTATAACCGTCGTAGATACAATAAGGAGCGCCGCAAATCTAGTCCAAGTTTCCGATAGCTCCAAAGAAGTTGGGGATGCTTTTTTGCAAGGAGGCCTCGTGCTCCCAGGCATCGTACGCGGACAATCGTTCCTCCAGGCTGATGCGAATATGGTCGGTGAGTAACTGGGTGGCGACTTCCGGATTATGTTCGGCAACGGCCCGGATAATCGCGCTGTGCTGATGGTGAATCTGCTCCAGCTTAGGGGCATCGTATCCCGGTCGATTGATGGAGAAAATGCGGATCAGCAGGCGCGTGTCATTAACAACTTTCAGCATCCGATGATTGACTGCCAGACGCATGAGCAAGGCGTGGAAAGTGAGGTCGGAAGTTACAAAACGATGCATTTGCTCGGAATCGAGAGTAGGTTTTCCCGATTGATCCAATTCTTTCTTGAGAACGAGAATTTCATCCACAATGTCCTGCCATCGCTTTAAATCCACAGGACGAACCGAAGAGCGCGCCGCTTTGCTGACGGAATAAACCTCCAGAGCTTCGCGCAATTCGTACAAATCGACAATGTCTTGGCGGTTGAACTGCACGACCAATGTGCCGCGATTTGCGGTCTGTTCGAGCAATCCTTCCGCAGTCAATTGGCCGATTGCTTCACGAACGGGCGTACGGCTCATGCCTAGCTCCTGGGCTAGGATCTGCTCGGAAACCGGACTGTCGGGTTTCAGCTCGCCTGAAGCGATTTTGCGCTGGATATGAGTATAGGCCTGCTCCCGCAAAGAGCCTTTCGCGTTGGAACGAAGCGTTTTTTTGCGCACCATGAATGGGTCTCCGTATAGACATACACTGTGTCTATTGAGAATACCGCATGTATATTTACCGTTGACGTTATTTATACAAAACGTATGCCGGAAGGCTAAGTTACTGGACGGCTAATCTACGTAGCATATTACGATGCCCGATAAAAGCGCACGAGCTTCGTTGTCGATCAGGCCCCGGCCGGCCTCAACCTTCTACCGCTGGGCGGTGGTCGGTATGCTGTGGTCGATCTCATTTTTCAATTACGCGGACCGGCAGGCTATTTTTTCCGTCTTTCCACTCTTGCAGAAGAGCTTGCACCTGAATGATGTGCAGTTAGGTTTGCTGGGTAGCGCTTTTGCATGGATCTATGGCCTGGGATCTCCTTTCGCTGGAGCGATAGCTGATCGGGTTCGCCGAAAAAGGGCCATCTTGGGCGGCCTATATGCCTGGAGCCTGATCTGTATGGCTACGGCGCTTTCTCGCCGATTTGTCACTTTATTGTTTCTACGAGCGGCGGAGGGTGTGGGTGAAACCTTTTATATGCCGGCTTCCATGTCCATGCTCAGCGACTACCATGACCCGCGAACGCGATCGCGTGCTTTAGGGTTGCATCAGACTAGCGTTTACGTGGGAACCATTGGAGGAGGTTTCTTTGCGGGCTACATTGGCCAGCATTACGGATGGCGCTGGTCGTTTGTCGTATTTGGAGGGCTGGGCGTTCTTCTTGGTCTGATCCTGATGCGGATTCTGAGGGAACCGGCACGCGGCGGCATTGAGCAGCCAGCTTTACCACCTACTGTCTCAGCTCCTTCCGAATGGGCAGATGAGGGTGCGGCGCTGCGTCTTCTGTTCACCACGCCTACGGTTTTGTTGCTGATGGGCGCTTTCGTCTGCGCCAACTTTGTCGCCTTGGTGTTGCTGAGCTGGATGCCTACATTTCTCTACACGCGATTTCATCTCAGTCTGGCGATGGCGGGTCTGACAGCGACCGTATTTGTGCAACTGGCCAGTGTTGCCGGCGCGAGCTGCGGCGGGTGGCTGGCCGATCTCTTTCATAGAAAAACGCCGCGCGGCCGGATCCTGGTGCAGGCTGCCGGTGTTTTGGGCGGAGCCCCTTTCGTAGTGGCTTGCGGATTGGCCCATTCGGTGGTCTGGCTGATCGTCGTACTCACTGCCTGGGGTTTTTTCAAAGGATTGTACGACGCCAATATCTTCGCGTCGGTCTTCGATGTCGTTCCGCCGCCTGCCCGAGGACGTGCCGCAGGCATTATGAATATGGTCGGGTGGCTGGGCGGGGGCGGCGCAGCTCCAGTAGTAATTGGGCTGATAGCCCAACGTTATGGACTGGGCCTAGGCATCAGCATTGCCGCGGCGGTTTATGTTTTCGCCGCGGTGTTTTTAGTGTTGGCAGCCGTTCGATACGTAGGACGGGATTCGCGGCGGATGCTTGCAGCAGCAGATCCGGGTCTTCCCGAGGTGTGATTTTGACTCGATGAGTTCGAGTTTTGCGCCCGAGCGATAGGGAAAGCAGATTCCCTGCGGGAATGACAGAAAGAAAGGCAAGGACTGACAAGAAGGGCAAAAATGTATCGTGGGCTGTTGCTTTGCGATGCTCGGCCCTCTCTGTTCGCAGTTGCTTTTCTTTCTGTCATTCCCGTAGGGAATCTGCTTTTGGTTACTCGGGAAACCTTCCCGCTATTTTCGTTTTCATTGTTCCAGAGGTATTTGTTCTTCGATCGGCACGGTATGCCGTGCCTCCCGCTCGCCCCTGGAGATCGCCCGCATCAGGTCGCGGTTCATTTTTCCGATGAATGCGATCGGTATTTCCTTAGGGCACACAGCTTCACATTCGCCATGATTGGTGCAACTGCCAAAGAGTTCGGTATCCATGGCGACGACCATGCTGATGGTGCGCTGATCGCGCTGCGGCTGGCCCTGGGGCAGTTCGTTGAGCTGAGTGAGCTTGGCCGCGGTGAAGAGCATGGCGGATGCATTAGGGCAGGCGGCGACGCAGGCTCCGCAGCCGATGCACGCAGCGGCGTCGAATGCGGTATCGGAGACATCCTTAGGCACCAGGATAGCGCTGGCCTCCGGTGCTCCGCCCACAGGCACGCTGATAAAGCCGCCGGCCTGAATGATGCGGTCGAATGGTGAGCGGTCGACAATCAGATCGCGAACCACGGGAAAGGCCCGTGCGCGCCACGGCTCCAGCGTAAGCACGTCTCCGTCCTTGAAGAAACGCATCGAGAGCTGGCATACAGTCGTGCCGCGCCGGCCCCCATGGGGGACGCCATCGATCAAAAAGCCGCAGGAGCCGCAGATCCCTTCGCGGCAGTCGTGGTCAAAAGCGACCGGAGCCTCGCCGAACCTGAGCAGTTCCTCGTTTAAGGCGTCGAGCATCTCCAGAAACGACATGTCGGCGGTGACGTCCTTCACTTGATGGGTCACGAACTTGCCGGGAGCGGCTGCGTTTGGCTGGCGCCAGATTTTGAGTGTGAGATTCATGTCTACTTGTAACTCCTCTGGGCGAGGTGAACGTGTTCGAAGCTGAGCGGCTCCTGGTGCAGAACCGGCGCGTGCCCCAACCCTGTCCATTCCCATGCTGCAACATAGGAATAGTGCTCATCGTCGCGCAATGCCTCGCCTTCCGGAGTGCGGCTCTCCTCGCGAAAGTGGGCGCCGCAGGACTCTTTGCGGTTGAGCGCGTCGATACACATCAGCTCGGCGAGTTCGATAAAGTCCCCCACCCGCCCCGCCTTCTCCAGCGACTGATTCAGTTCCTCCCCCGTGCCCACGAGCAGAAGATTGTTCCGGAACTCCTCGCGTAAGCATGGAATTATCTCCAGAGCCTTTCTCAGGCTGGAGGCCGAGCGGGCCATTCCACATTCATCCCACATCAGGCGTCCGAGCTCCTTGTGAATGGAATCCGGAGTGCGCTTTCCTTTGGTCCCAAGCAGGCAGCGGATGCCTTCCAGAGCCTCATCTTGAGCGGCCGCGAAAGCGGGATGCGAATGGTCGAGCGGATCGAATTTGTTGGAAGCAATATAGTTCGGAACTGTTGCCGGCAGAACGAAATAGCCATCGGCAAGTCCCTGCATCAGGGCGCTGGCGCCCAGCCGGTTGGCTCCGTGGTCGGAAAAATTTGCTTCGCCGCCAACGAATAATCCGGGAATCGTGGACATCAGATGGTAATCCACCCAAAGGCCGCCCATGGTGTAATGCGGAGCGGGATAGATTCGCATGGGTACGCTGTATGCGTCCTCGCCGGTGATGCGCTCGTAGATGTCGAAGAGGTTGCCGTATTTTTCGACGACAGCCTCCCGGCCCAGGCGGCGAATGGCATCCGCGAAATCGAGGTAGACTCCTTGCCCGCTCGGTCCCACGCCGAGTCCTTCGTCACAGACTTCCTTGGCGGCCCGCGAGGCTACATCGCGCGGGACAAGATTGCCGAAGCTGGGATAGCGGCGCTCCAGGAAGTAATCGCGCTCGCTCTCCGGAATATCGTTGGGCGGACGGGTTTCTCCCATCTTGAGCGGCACCCAGACGCGCCCGTCGTTGCGCAGAGACTCGGACATCAGCGTCAGTTTCGATTGATGCTCGCTGCTCACCGGGATGCAAGTCGGGTGGATCTGCGTGAAGCAGGGGTTGGCGAAGAGAGCGCCGCGCCGATAGGCTCGCCAGATTGCGGTGCAGTTGCACGCCATGGCGTTGGTCGAGAGGAAGAAGACATTCGAGTATCCACCGGTGGCCAACACAACGACGTCGGCCGCGTGGGTCCGGATCGCGCCGGTCACCATGTTCCGGGTCACAATGCCGCGCGCACGGCCGTTCACCAGCACTACGTCCAGCATCTCGCTGCGCGTGTGCATGGTCACATTGCCGGCTGCAACCTGCTCTTCCAAGGCCTGATAGGCGCCGAGCAACAGTTGCTGACCGGTCTGCCCGCGGGCGTAGAAGGTCCGCTGCACCTGCACGCCGCCGAAGGACCGCGTATCGAGCAGGCCGCCGTACTCTCGCGCAAAAGGCACGCCTTGGGCCACGCATTGGTCGATGATGTTGACGCTGAGTTGGGCCAGGCGATATACGTTGGCTTCGCGCGAACGGAAATCGCCGCCCTTGACCGTGTCGTAGAACAGGCGGCTGATGCTGTCGCCATCGTTACGGTAATTCTTGGCCGCATTGATGCCGCCTTGTGCCGCGATCGAGTGAGCGCGGCGTGGCGTATCGTGCAGCGTAAAGCAGTGAACCTGATAGCCCTGTTGGCCGAGAGTCGCCGCTGCGGCTGCCCCGGCCAGCCCCGATCCGACAATGATGATCGAGTGCTTACGGCGGTTGGCGGGATTCACCAGCTTCATCTCTGAGCGGCAGTTATCCCACTTTTGTTCAATCGGTCCGGAGGGGATTCGGGAATCGAGCATCAATCTCTCCTTCAGCGCAGCCAGCCGGCCATTACAGCGATGGGAACCGATATAAAGCCCAGGAACACGATAATGGCGATGACTCGCGAAAGGGCCCTCAGCGAATTCGTGTTTTTGACTGTACACCAGCCGAGCGTCTGCAGCATGCTCCAGATTCCATGGTCCAGATGGAGGCAGAGGAAGCCCATCGACACCATGTAGAAGAGGGAGACGGGCCAGATGGAAAAGCCGGCAACCACGTTTTGGTATACGTGGAGGTCTTTATATTGGCCGGCACGAAATCCGACCGCGCCCAGGGTAAAGTGCAGAATATGGAAGACAATGAAGACCGCCAGCAGCACCCCGCCCCAGCGCATTAAGCGCGCGGCATAGCTGGTCTCGACGTCCTTTTTAGCGTGATAGCCGACCGGCCTGGCGGCATGGCTCATTTGGGTGAGTTGGTAGGCCGCGACGATATGAAGGACCACGCAGATCAGAAGAACGATGCGCACGATCCAGAGAAGCTGGCCATAGGCAAGCTCCGGCTGGCCGACCTCGCGGAGAAATCGCGAGTAGGCGTTGATCTGCTCCGCTCCTGTGAAAATCTTAAGATTGCCCAACATGTGGGCGATCACGAAAAGAACCAGAACCGCTCCGGTCACAGCCATAACGATCTTTTTGCCGATCGCGGTGCTCCAGAGGGCCAGGCCAGGGTTGTTGGCGATCTTGCCTCGCGTCATGACGCCCTTGCGTACCACGGCGCCGACAGCGGGCTTGACGCTATTCATCGTTCTCTCCTGCAGTCATCTATATTCCACAGTCCTCCAGAATTTGCACAGCTTCTTCATGTTGCTGTCATTATTATTGCATCCCGAGAGAGACGGATGGGGGAAGCCGCTGCGCGACCGAAGAGTCTATTTCAATTGAGCCAAGAGAGCGCGCAGGGCTTTTCCACGATGGCTCAACTGATCTTTCTTCCGCAAATCGATCTCAGCCATGGTTTGGCCGATCTCCGGCAAATAGAACAGCGGATCGTAGCCAAAACCGCCCGTGCCTCGCGGCGCACTCAGAATGCGTCCGGCAACCGATCCTTCGCCCGTGAGCAGAAGCTGAGAATCACGCGCCGCAGTCAAAACGCAGCGGTATCGTGCTCTGCGATCCGCTTCGCGAATACCGGAAAGTTGCTCGAGCAGGAAGAGATTGTTGCGCGCATCGGGGGGTAGGTCGGCGTTGGAGAGGAAGCCGGCATCTGCTGCGTATCGCGCCGAGCGGACACCGGGCGCCCCATTCAGAGCATCGACTTCGAGCCCCGAGTCGTCGGCTAAGACGATCTCCCCGGGAAGCAGCCGGCTGTAGAAGGCCGCCTTCTTGCGCGCGTTGCCGGCAAAGGTGTCTTCGTCTTCCGCCGGGGGAGTGACAGTATCCAAACCGGGCAGGGGCAGAATGCTCAAGCCGTGCGCTTCGGCGGCGATGGCGAAATCGCGTAGTTTTCCTGGATTTGTGCTGGCAATGTAGAGCTTCCCAAACATATTCGAAAAAATGCTCGAATTAGCTCTCAAGCAGATTCTCGCCATCGCGCGTACGCGCTATGGAGCAACCATCCAAGCACCAATAAATCTGAGAAGATGACAAGAACGCTCCTCCAAACTGGCCTGACGCCCAACCCGCGTTGAAAGAAGTACGTTTGTGCCCAAACCCACAGGGCAGCCGCACACAGAGTTCGAAAAAGACGGAGCTTTCGCTTCATGTCAACCTCGTCGAGCACCCTGCACCACTTCTCAATGCAGCAGCAATGCCACGGCGGCTGAGACCACTCCGACGGCTCCGAAAGCACACCCCAGGAATGCGTAGATGCGCTGACGGGTGAGCAGTGCAACCGAGGTGATCACCAGCCCTATTTCCAAAAGCGCCTCGCCCAAGTCATACCGGTCCGCACGGCGCTCGGCGAGGCGGACGTCGGCCTCGAATTCACGCGCCTTGTCGGCCTCCTCTTTGATCTCGCTGGCCCACTGGCTGACTTCTTTCTGATATTTGGCCTTCAGCTCGTCCGCTGACACCTTGTCCGACAGAGGCAGAGTGGAGAGCAATTCCGCCGTCAGCCCAGCTTCGTGCTGCCGGATGCGCTTGGCCTGATACTCGTTCCATTGATCGCTGGCCCGCGCCTGGGCCAGCACGGCATCGGTCGAGGCACGATGGCCGAGCAGCGTGGCAATGGCCACCAGCACGGCCAGAATGCTCATGGCAAAGGCTATGGGCCGCAGGGATTGGTCGTGCGCCGCGTGTTGGTGCTCTTCGATCAGTTCGTGGGCTTCGTTCGCTTCCATGGCAACGAAGTATAGTATGCACGCGCCCCAAGCAACGGTGCCGGCTATTTTCAAGAGGCCGCGAAAAAAAGGCTAAAACGGACCGCGGGAAAGTGTGGGTTCTGTGTCAGGGCATGACTTTACAGTCTGCGGAAAAACTCCGGAAAAGCCCCGTAGGGGCGACAAGAAAATAGCCCAGCACGTCAGTGCTGGGTTTGCGGCGCAACAAACTTCAGTCCCGTAGGGACGACTGAAAGGTATGTTTCAGCCGTCCCTGCGGGACTTTATCCTTTGCCGAACTCTCCCCAGCACTGACGTGCTGGGCTATTTTCTTGTCGTCCCTGACGGGACTTGTCAAACCCCGTAACGTGAAAACAGGCCCCACACAGGATGCGGGAAAAGGTTCTGTATCAGGGCACGACTTTTAGTCGCACCCTGGATTGGTGGAGGGGTTTGGATCCTTAAATCCCCCGTCCGAAAGTCCGGACGGGGGGCACCCGGCGAGCAAGTGTTCTGCGTGAGATCTGTGCGGGCCGCCTGTTCACGGCTGCTCTTCCCGGAGCTGCTTCTTCCAGCCCAGAAGCTTGGCCTTCAATGCTTCACCTTCGGCTTCCCGGATCAGGCCCTTGTGCTGGTAGAGAATAGAGAGGCTGGTGTGCGCCAGGATCTCTTCCGGGTCGAGTTCGATCAGGCGATGAGCCACGGCGATGGCCTCATCCAACCGGCCCGATTCCTGCAGCGCGCGGATCAGGCCGTGCATGGCGTCGAGCATGGCGGGATCGAGCGCGAGGCAGCTGCGAAACAGCGCAGCGGCTTGCGGCGCAAGCCCGGCCGCCAGCAGATCGAGTGCCTGGTGATAGAGGTCGTCAGCGGATGAAGGGTGAGACGGGAAGGACATCTCTAAGGTCTGATGATACGGCGGCAGGTCGCTGAAAGGCCATCTTTACATCTTTGGTGGGAGCGGAGGTGAACTCCGAATCGGGTTCAATAGATCCCGAGGTGGACGCCAGTGACTAGATGGATAGCGGCAGGCTTGCTTGGCATCGTGTGGGCCGGCGGAGTTAGCAGCACAGCAAAGGCTCAGTCGGCCGAAGCCAGACAGTTGATGCAGGCGACGAATGAAGACCGTGCCGCGAATGGTCTTGGACCGCTTAAGTGGGATCCTGCGCTGGCGCGCGCGGCCCAGGCACATGCCGAACGTATGATCCGGGAAGGCGCTTTGTCGCACCAGTATTCAGGAGAACCCGATCTGGTGACGCGTGCCGGCCGGGATGGGGCACACTTCCGGGAGGTTGCGGAGAACATAGCCATTGCGCCGAACCCGGAGGCTGTGGAAGTGGAGTGGATGCACTCGCCGCCCCACCGCAGAAATATTCTGGATGCCCAGCTGAACGAGATTGGCGTGGGGCTGGTGCGCCAGGGCGGCAACCTATGGGCAGTGGAAGACTTCGCCGCCGGGGTCGCCGAGATGGGCTCTTCTCAAATCGAACGCCAAGTAGGGCAGTTGTTGGCGGAGGAGGGCGTCCGGCCAAGCTCTTCCAGCGCGGCGCGGCAGACCTGCGCGATGGATCACGGCTCGGCGGGAACGGTGCGGCCGAAGTTCATCGTGCGCTGGCAGGGCTCGGATCTGAACCGGCTACCGGATGTGCTCGAGCAGCAGATACACAGTGGAAGGTTCCGCACAGCCGAGGTGGGCGCTTGCGGCTCCGGGAATGAGGGCCAGGGATTCACGACATACCGCATAGCGGTGATGCTTTTCTAGCCTGCGTTTCTCACCAGAGCTGAACTCGAACGCTGCCCATTATGCTCCGGGCACAGTTCCCGATAAGAGGATGGGAGCCGTTGGAGAGCTGGAGCCGCCGGCATTCTCCATCGTGACTCCGAAAGCCTTGGCGGGAACACCGGTGGGCAGGGGCGGCATCAGTAGGCTCGCCGAGCCACGAGTATCCGGCTGGAATAGCCCTGCCGGGATGGGAGCTTTCCCGTTGGCGGGAATCACCCAAAGCTCGTAGGTCTTGCCTTGGGGAAGCGGCTGCAGATTATTCGCCTGGAAGATTAGCCCTCCCCGGTCGGGCAGATAGGTCGCGCGTCCGATGGGTTCGTCGGGAGCTTTGCCGGGAGTGAGGATTACGCGTTGTGCATCGGGAGAGGTGAATACCTCCAGAATCTGTTGCGCGCGCGAAGCCTTGGCGGCTAGGCCGGTCACCAAACCGGACTCATAGTGCAAGGCGTCATTCAGAGCATAATTTTGAAACGCCAAGGTGATTGCCACGACCGCCATTGCAACTGCGGCGAGCCAGGGAGCCCAGAAGGAAGGGCCACGGCGGCGGGATACGGGCGTCAGCTCGGTAACCACAGCCTGATTCGTTCGCAGCCCGCTTACCGCGTCGGCGGCCAGTTTATCGAGGAACCGCCGCCGAGCCCCCTCGGGCAGCGGTTGCTGGGAAACGCTGAGGCCCACCAAGGCGAGGTCGCCGGATATCCCGGCGAGCTCCGAACGGCAAAGCGCGCAACCCGCTAAATGTGCGCGGACCGCGGCAGTCTGATCCGCGGAGAGACTCTGCATGGCATAGAGAGCCAAGTCCTCCTGCGAGATGTGCCCGTTGTCCGTCATACTGCCAATGCCTTTCGTATGCTGGCTAATGCCGATCGAATTCTGGTTTTCACGGTTCCCAATGGATCGCCTGTCCTCTGGGCAATTTCGGCGTGAGTCAATCCTTCAAAAAAGGCCAACTCTATCGATGTCTGCTGCTCCGGTGGAAGGTTCTTCAACACCTCTCTTATCCTGCCGCCGGCGATGATCCGTTCCGCCTCCGAGGCCACATCCACGGAGGAAACCAGGACAACGTCTTCCACCGAATCGGAAGGCTTTCTGCGCCGCAGCAGATCGATCGACCGATTTCGGGCGACCACCACCAGCCAGGCGGTCAGTGAACCGCGTCCTTGCACAAAGGAGGCAGGTTTGCGCCAGATCTGAAGAAAAATCTCTTGGGTCACATCTTCCGCATGACCCGCATCCTTAAGCACCCGAAGCGCGACGGAGTAGACAACGGTCGCGTACCTATCAAACATCTCCGCCATTGCGCTCTGGTCGCCCGCGAGTACACCATTGACCAAGGCGACGTCGTCAGAGGATGTTTTTTCCAAGCCGCCGGATTCTGCATTCGAGGGGATGAAAGCTCTGTTGGAAGAACGCTGAACAGAGTCCGCCGGATTTTGGGGATTTTCAGGCATCGATCAATCGAAGTTCATTTTACAGGCAGCATTTCACGGAAAACAAAGGACGGCTCTTGCGATGTCCATTAAGAGTACCAGGACAGCAGAGCTGCGGCCGGCACGGCGAGGCGGAGCGGTTCGGTGAATGAGGATAAGTGCAGGAGTAGATGAAGACTCGTCTTGACAAGCTGCTGGTGGAGCAGGGAAGGGCTATCTCTCGCGAACGCGCCCAGGCGCTCATCCTTGCCGGACGCGTTCTGGTAAACCAGCAGAAGCTGGAAAAGCCCGGGGTACTGGTGGACACAGGCGCGGAAATCCGGCTGCTTGGGCAAGAGCAGCGTTACGTCAGCCGTGGGGGAGTAAAACTTGAAGCGGCGCTCGGCCACTGGCAAGTCAATTTGAGCAATCGCGATTGCGCGGATATCGGCGCGTCAACCGGCGGCTTTACCGACTGCATGCTGCAGCACGGCGCGCGCAGCGTTGTGGCCGTGGATACCGGACATGGGCAGATCGCCGAACGCCTGCGGCGGGACCCTAGAGTGACATTGCGCGAGCGCACCAATGCCCGATTGCTCGAGCCGCGCAGCCTGCCCCCAGACATCACCTTTTTCGCCATGGATGTAGCGTTTATCTCAGCCACTCTGGTATTGCCCGCAGTATTAGCCTCGATTGACGCAGCCGGAAACCGAGGGGATCGGCTGGAAGCGGTCATTCTCATCAAGCCGCAATTTGAGGCGGGCAGGGAATACGTGGGCAAGGGCGGCATTGTTCGCGATCCGGCCGCCCACCAAATAGCGATCGACCGTGTCCGTCAGAAAGTGGAGGAGCTTGGCTCCTGCTCCACCGATCTCATCGATTCGCCCCTTTTAGGCGCGGAGGGCAACCGTGAATTTCTGCTCTATGCACGTTTTTAGACTCTTAATCTGACGGCTGGGAAATGCTCCGGCCCTACGGGTACACTTAATCGGAACCAAGTGATTGTCTAAGACCCTACAGCAGCCTCATGCCAAAGATCGCCATAGTCTCCAAGCCGCACAAAGCCGATCTTGAAACCGTGCTTCCCGAGCTTGTTCTTTGGTTGCGCGCTCACGGCTTTGAGCCGATCCTCGATCCGGTAAGCGCAAATTACGCTTCCGATGTCCCTGTTGTCCCCCGCCATGAGCTTGCGGCGCAGCAGCCGGAGCTGGTAGTGGTGCTTGGAGGCGATGGCACTTTACTCGCCGCTGCGCGCGCCTTCGCCAAAACAGGCATTCCCATCCTCAGCGTCAATCTCGGCGGTCTAGGCTTTCTCACCGAGGTCCGGCTGTCCGACCTGTACAGCACCTTGGAGGGATGGCACAAGGATTGTTGCGCAATCGACGCGCGCTCCATGCTGCACGCCGAAGTTCAGCGCAATGGCAATCTGTACAAAGAATTTGAGGCTCTCAACGACCTGGTGATCTCCAAAGGTGCGATCGCGCGCATGGGCGACTTCAGCGTCCATCTCTTCGACCAGCTGGCGGCGTCTTTCCGGGCCGATGGCCTCATCATCTCTACGCCTACCGGTTCCACCGCCTACAATCTCTCCGCCAACGGTCCCATCCTGGCTCCCGACGTGGATGCGCTAGTGGTGACTCCAGTATGCCCGCACTTGCTTACTATCCGTCCAATGGTAGTGCGGGGAGACGCAGAGGTGACCGTGACCATAGAAGGCGTTCCCGACCAAACATTCGTTACCGTCGATGGCCAGGAGGCGCTGCAGCTTCGCGTAGGCGATCAGGTACGCTGCCGCAAGTCGCAATACTCCGTCAAGCTGGTGCGCATGGGCACGATAGGCTTCTTCGATGTGCTTCGCTCCAAGCTCAAGTGGGGAGAACGGTAGTTAGCGAGTCAGCCAGTCAGCGAGTCAGCGAGTCAGCAAAGGAAGCGATTAGTGAAGCGGGAACTCGCTGACTCGCTGAACTGCCGACTCTTTTTACTGCTTGATCAACTCGTCCAGAAGAAGCTTGGCTTTGGTCGCCAAGGTGTGAGCTCCATCCGAATCTCCGTTGTCCAGCGCCAGTTTCGCCTGCGTGAGAAAGGTGCGAATCTGCGCTGCCGTCGTCTGTTCCTCGGAGGAGAGGGTCCGCTTGATCCCGGTCAGCCCGCGGTCAGTTGCGCTGATCAAGCTGATGGTGTCGCGCTTGGTCTGTTCCTCGGTTGCGCTATCGCCACCAGTCAGTTGTCCAATGGCGGATACCGGCGCTTGGCCTGTCTCCGTCTTTGCCGTCTGCTGGGTTGCCGGAGCAGGTGGGCTGCTCTCTGCCGGCTTGTGCTTTTTTGGACGCTTCACCTTGCGTTCCTTCACCGGCGGCAATGGCGGTGGCGCAGTTTGCGCCGACGATTGGGGGAGACTCGTAGGCGGCGGGGCTTGATGTTGGTCCTTCTCTTGTTGTTGAAGTTCGCCCTGCCCCGTCTGCAAAGGAGGCGCCTGCGCCTGTGGTGCTGGTTGTTTATGGAGACGGGAACAGCCCATCAACAACATCGTGAGCAGCATCATCGATGCCCCCGCTTTGCTTGCGGATGTCATGCCCTAGGGCCCCCAGCCACTCCGGACTCTCCTGAATTCCATGCGCTTGGAATTAGATAGCCGCGCGTCCTGTTATCCTGCGCCGGGATGAGCGGCAAGCGCAAAGTAAATGTGGTACCGGTAGTTGCACCAGATTCTACTTCAATTGAGCCGTTATGAAGTTGCACAATACGGTAGGTCATCGCTAGACCGATACCGCTGCCGCCTTTCTTGGTGGTAAAGTACAGGTCGAAAATCTTGTCCCGGATATCGTCCGGAATCCCAGCGCCTTCATCGTGAATACTGAGCAGCGCGGTCCGTCCGTTTTCCGCCAGCCGCACCTCCAGCTTGCCCCCATCCACCATGGCCTGCGCGCCATTCAGAACGATGTTCAGCAAAGCCTGCTTTAACAGATCGGAATCGACTTTGGCCAGCACAACGTGATCCGGCAAATTGCTCTGCACGTAGACATCGCGGGTTTCGAGCTCCGCCGAGGCCAGCATCAGCACGCCGGAAACGATGCGCCGTAGATCCTGCTCCTCCAGTTGCAATTCCACCGGCCGGGAAAAGTCGACCAGAGTCTGCACCACCCGGTCGAGACGCTGTATTTCGCTGGAGATGATCTCCAGATGGCGCAAGGCGTTGCCATCGGAAGCGTCCAGCTTGTTGCGCAGCAGCTCCAGGTGGACCACGATGGCGTTGATGGGGTTCTTGACCTCGTGACCGACTCCGGCGGTCAGCCTGCCGATTGCCGCCAGCCTGCGGGAGAGCTCCAATTCGCTCTCGATCTCACGCACGGACTCCAAATCGTGCAGGGTCAAAAGCGCTCCCAATGCGCCCTGCGGAGCCTTGGCCCGGTCGTCGTGAATAAAATCCAGCGAGATCTCCACCCGCCTGCCGGTCTCGGTCGTGATCTCTTCCTGCACCAGAACCATGCGCGCGTCGAAAGATTCCCGTACCATGCTCCCCAGGCGAGTGTTCCTGCTGAATACCTCGTGCAGCTCGGAGCCAAGAATATTTGCCCGGCTCATACCCAGGAATCGCTCCACCGAGTCGCTCACCAACACCGCGCGAGCATCATGGGTAAACAACACGATGCCGTCTTGCAGGTTGGTCATGATCTGATCCAAACCCTCTTTAAGGGCGGAAAAGACCTCCTCCACGTTGCGCATGCGGCGGCCGATTCGCTCGATCTTGTGCGAGACCACGACCACCGCATCCTCCGACTCAGGAGGACGCTCCGGTTCGCCGGCCACCGCCTCGGCGTGGTCGAGCGCATCCAGCCTGTAGCCGATCTGTTCAATCGGTTTGAGCGCCAGGTTGGCCAGGAAGGCGGCGACGATCAGGGAACAAAGAATTGCCAGGCCGGTGTAGGTCAGGGCGGTAACCAGCCATGGCTCCACAACGAAGCGCAGAAAAGTAGTGCGAACCCCCACGCGCACTGTTAAGAATGGTTTACCTCCGGCTCGCTCGAGCGGGAGGGTTACGTTGTAGACGCGCGGCGGTCCGAAGACAATGGTCAGCAGCCGCAACAGGCCGCCGCTTTGCAATTCACCATATTCCTTGCGCGCCGGCAGCGGAGCGTCAATGCCTGCCGGATCGGTGCTCACCAGTCCCCGTCCCTGGCTGTCGGCGATAGCGACATCGAGGACGGTGGGCGAATACCGTATAGCTGAATCCAGGAGCGATTTAAGACCTGCATTGTTGCGCAAGACGTCGGCCACCGCTGCGCGCAGGGCTTGAGGATCGTTGGCATTTACCTGACGCCCGGCAGTATCGTTTTCCAGCGCCTGGCGGGCAGAAAACCCAATCTGGTGGGCCACCATTTCATTCGCGGCGTAGGACTGAGCAATGCGCTGTTCGAGTAGCTGGTAGAGAAAAATCCAGGAGAGAGCGCACACCATCAGGCACACCAGCCCTGAAATTGCGAGTACGAGCTTCGTCTTCAGTCGCATGGTGGGCGCCTTGGCGGAATTTACTTATGCCGTTTCCACTGTTTCCATGTCCCGGTGAGAGCAGGTTACGTGCAGCCGATCCTTTGATGGAATCCCCTCGATGGAATCCTTGATCAGATCGGCCATGATGGGATCGGAATGAATCGACTGCGTCCACTCCCGATTCCAGGGATAGACCTACGGCGGAGACGGCCTAGAAAAGCGACCGTTCTTGGATACTCTCCGCACCGGCCAGGCTTCCATACTCCTTCAGTTTGTTGTGCAGAGTTTTCAGGCTAATGCCCAGAATCTCCGCCGCACGCGTCTTGTTGTTATGCGTCGCCTCCAGGGTTTTCACGATGAGCCTCCGCTCGGCTTCATCGACGGTTGTCCCCACTTCCACATGAACCCCATTGGAAGCTTCGGCTGGTTCGGCGGCGACGGGCCGCAGAGGCCGTCCGCCGAATCCAGGGGGCAGATGCGAGGTCTCAAGCGAACCCTCGCCGCACAGGATCACCGCCCGCTCGACCGTGTTTCTGAGCTCGCGCACGTTCCCTGGCCAATCGTGAGCCATCAACTTCTGCAGCAGCTCGGCATCCAGACCCCTCACATGGCGGTCGTGTTTGGCGTTCATATCATTCAGCATGGTGTCGATAATTGCCGGGATGTCCTCTTTATGGTCCCGCAAGGGTGGCATGTGCAAGTTAAAAACGTTCAGCCGGTAGTACAAATCGCCGCGAAGCTGTCCCGCGGCCACCGCCTCCTCAGGATTCTTGTTGGTCGCGGCGAGCACCCGCACGTCCATGGGCGTCTCTACCTTGCTGCCCAAACGCCGCAGTTTCTTGTCTTCCAGAACGCGTAACAGCTTGGCCTGGGTTCCTACCGGCATCTCGCCGATCTCATCCAGGAGGAGAGTGCCTTCCTCGGCCAGTTCGAAGCAGCCGGCGCGGCGCTCCATCGCTCCGGTAAATGCGCCTTTCTCGTGGCCGAAAATCTCGCTTTCAATCAAAGTTTCGGGAATCGCGGCGCAGTTCACCGCTACGAAGGGCTTGCTTTTGCGGGGACTCAACTCGTGCAGGGTCCTGGCCACCAGCTCCTTGCCGGTGCCGCTCTCTCCGGTGATCAGGACGGATACGTTGCTGGGCGCGACCCGCTCGATCATGGCAAACATCTCTTGCATTTTGTTGGAGCTGCCGACCAGTGAGCCGAGAAAGCCGGTCTCTCTCAGCTTGCGCCGCGTCACTTCCAGCTCGCGCTCCATGGCGCGCTGCCGGCTGGCGTTGGCCAGGATGGTCTTCAGCCGCGTGGGATCGATGGGCTTCTGAATGAAGTCGTAAGCCCCCATCTTCATCGCTTCCACTGCGCGCTCAATACTGCCCTGCGCGGTCAAAACGATGACGATCAGCTTGAGCTGCATTTCTCCGAGACGCGTCAGCAGTTCCAATCCATCCATCCGGGGCATTTTCAAATCGGTCACAACGATCCCCGGCGACCAATCCATTGCCTTTTCCAGGCCCTCGACCCCATCCCGCGCGGTTTCCGTGCGGTAGCCCCAGCCGGAGATCAATTCCGCCAATCCAGCCAAGGCATGCAGCTCGTCTTCTACGATCAGTACTCGTTCCGCCGTGGTCATTTCTATCTGCTCTAAACTCTCCAAAAATCTGCTCTAAACTCTCCAAAAATCTGCTCTAAACTCTCCAAAAATCAAAGTGATCTAATACCGGGGGACCTTCGCATCCACCTCACGCGACCACGCGTCTATGCCCCCGCGCAGCGATTGGACGTTCTCAAAGCCTTGGTTGCGCAGCCAGACGGTTACGTTCAGGGAACGGACTCCAGAGTGGCAGATGGCAATGATATGCGCCGCCGGATCGACCTCCTGAAAGACCCGGGAAGGGATCTCTCCCATCGGGATACTCTTTGAACCTTCGATCTTAGCGGCAGCGTATTCCCAAGGCTCGCGTACGTCGAGCAGCACCAGGTTGGACGGATCGGCCCGCACGAAGGCGGCAGCATCCTGGGCAGTAATCTCAAATTCAAGCATAGGTTTAGGATACATGTGTCAGGGCAGCGAGTCGGCGGTCAGTGAGTCAGCGAGTCAGGCTGCCGCCTTCAGTCATCGCCGCCGCGAAAAAGGGGTTTCCCCATCCTGTCGGAAGTGCACCAGCACAGGCCTGACTCGCTAACTAGCCGACTTGCTGCTTTTAGGAGCCCTTTCTATGCCGTCCGCCGTCGAGTTTGCCCGCAGCCAACAGTCCCGCTTCCTTGAAGAGCTGAAATCTATTCTGCGCATCCCCTCCATCTCCACTCTGCCGGAACATTCCGGCGACGTCCGCCGCGCCGCGCAGACGCTGGCCGCCGAACTCTCTCGGGTCGGCCTCGAGAATGTCCATTTGATTGAAGGTCAGGGTCATCCCTTGGTTTACGGAGACTGGCTCCACGCGGCCGGTAAACCCACCTGCATCGCCTATGGCCACTATGATGTTCAGCCACCCGATCCGCTGGATGAATGGCAGACACCGCCCTTTGAACCTACGGAGCGCAATGGGAACCTCTATGCGCGGGGCGCGGTCGACGATAAGGGTCAGATGTACATGCACCTCAAGGCACTGGAATCCCTGTTCCAAGCCCACTCAGGCAGACTGCCTGTCAACGTGCGCGTGATCCTCGAAGGAGAGGAAGAGGTGGGAGGGGAGACGATCGCCCGTTTTGTGCGCGAGCATCCCCAGCAGCTTAAGGGTGATTTCGCCCTGGTTTCCGATACCGAGATGTTCGCGCCGGACCTGCCGACTCTCTGCGTGGGCTTGCGGGGAATGATTTACACCGAGGTGGAAGCGCGCGGCGCCCGCACCGACCTGCACTCCGGCATCTATGGCGGCGCCGCCCCCAATCCGTTCATCGCTCTCTCGCAAATCATTTGCGCGCTCAAAGACCGGGACGGGCGCATCCTGATTCCCGGCTTCTACGACAAAGTCGCCGCCCCCGGTGCGGACGAGCTTCGCGCCTGGAAAAGCCTGCCCTTCGATGAAGAGCATTACCGCGAATCGGAAGTCGGCTCGCGCGAGCTTACCGGCGAGCCCGCCTACTCCGTACTCGAGCGCACATGGGCCCGCCCCTCGCTCGATGTTCACGGGATGCCCGGCGGTTTCACCGGGGCCGGAGCGAAAACCGTGATACCGGCTAGGGCGACTGCCAAGATCTCTCTTCGCCTGGTTCCGGAAATGGAGCCGCGAGAGGTCTTTGCCCAGTACAAAGCCTACATCGAACTCATCCAGCCCAAGGGCGTGAATGTCGAGGTTCGCTTGATTCATTCCGGCGATCCGATCGTGGTCAGCACCGATAACCCTTACATCCAGGCGGCTACCCGGGCGATGCGCCAGGTCTTTCAAAAGGAAACTGTCTTCGTGCGGGGAGGGGGATCGATTCCCATCGTAGGAGACTTCGAGCGTCACCTGAAAATCCCTACCGTGATGATGGGATTCGGCCTGCCCGACGACAACCTTCACGCCCCCAACGAGAAGTTCCACATCGCCAACTTCCATCACGGCATCGAGTCGATCATTCTTTTTCTCGAAGACCTGGGCGGAATGGATTCATGAAGCCACGGTTTCCTTTTGCTCCACTGCCCGCAGCCGAGGGATTCGTGCTCGCCGGCGGGCGGAGTACCCGCATGGGACGGGATAAAGCCCTCCTCTCGATCTCCGGCCGCGCGCTGCTGACCATTGCCCTGGACCAGCTTCGGGCTCTCCATCTTTCTCCGGAAGGCACCCCGCGCATCGCGGGTTCTCGTCCCGACTTGGCCGTCCATGCTCCAATCGTCGAAGATATTCATCCTGGATGCGGGCCGCTGAGCGGCATTGAAGCCGCCCTGGCCGTGAGTTGTGCGCCGCTCAATCTCTTTGTTCCGGTCGACCTGCCGTTTTTGCCGCCGGAGTTTCTCGGCTGGATGCTGCTTCGCGCAGCGGCTACCGGCGCGCTGGTTACCTATCCCCGAGTGAATGGCGTGGCCCAACCTCTGTGCGCGGTTTACCACCGCGACTTGCTCGCTCCCATCACGCGATCTCTTGCCGGCGGCGATTATAAAGTTGTTCGTGTTCTCGCTACCGCGGCCTGGGAAATCGCAGGACCGGCCGAGTACAGCCAAGCGATCGATACGTTCGATCTGGAGTCGCTGGCGGCAGCCTACCCTGAACTGCACGCCTTTTCTCCGGCGCCCCTGTATCGCTGGTTCCAAAACTGCAATACGCCCGAGGATCTGGCGATCATTGCCGCAGAGACGTGATTGCTTGTTTTGGCCGGTTGCTTTTCTTTCTCTCATTCCCGCAGGAATCCGTAATGGTCTTTCGCCATGAGTGCGGCGTAGCATGGGGATGGTAATAGCGCTCCGAATAGGGAAAGCAGATTCCTTTCGGGAATGACGGACAAAAAAGAGGAGGCAAATTTAGTAAGCCATCTTATCAGCGCTTGTGGGTGCCCCAGGTCCCGATTCTGGGACCTGGGGCTTTCTGGGTTGGGGGGATCGCAGAGTCCCAGGTCCCAGAATCGGGACCTGGGGCACCCACCTCTACACCAAGAGTGAGAATGCTCTAATTGAGAGATTGCTCTAATCTGAACCGGTGAACATGTTTTCCGACGACAATCCGAGAAACGGCCGCCCGGCCGAGGAAGTCACTGAATTTCCTCATGGGACTCCAATCGAGATTATCGACGGGTCATCGCGGGACGAGTCTGCGAACCACGAAGCTCGGGGCAATGCGCCTTACATCGCCTTTGAACACGTCTCTAAATCCTTCGGTGATCTTCATGTTCTGGAGGATGTCAGCTTTTCCGTAGCGGCTGGGGAGACGCTTTGCATTCTTGGCCGCTCCGGTGTCGGCAAGTCTGTATCGCTGCAGCAGATCATGGGATTTCTCAAACCCGACGCGGGACGGATCATTGTCGCCGGCGAGGACATCACCCGCTTCAATGAAGATCAGATGGAGTTCGTGCGCAAGAAAGTTACCATGGTCTTCCAGAACGGCGCACTCTTCGACTCGCTGTCGGTGGGGGAGAATGTAGCCTTTCCGCTGCGCGAGCGCCGGGAGCTCCAGGAAGATCAGATTCAGCAAGTTGTCAACGGACTGCTGGAGATGGTCGGCGTATCCGGGCTGGCAGATCAATTGCCTTCCGATCTGTCGACCGGCATGAAGCGTTCGGTAGCCATTGCCCGTGCTCTAGCCGCGCAACCCGAGGCCATTCTTTACGACGAGCCCACCACCATGGTGGATCCTCTGATGGCGCGCCGGCTGGGCAACTTGATTCAGAAGTTAAAGCATCAACTCCATCTCACCAGCATAGTGGTCACGCACGACATGCGGTTCGCGAAACGGGTTGCCGACCACGTTTTATTTCTTCACCAGGGCAAAGCGCGTTTTTTTGGATCGCTGGAAGAAATGGAGCAGACCAAGGATGAGATTCTCCGCCAGTTTCTCGATTTTGATGAGCTCATGTTGCCGGCAGGCTGAACCGGCCGCGCGCTGCCCAACCTGGCTTTCTGGGTGTATAAATGGTAAACATGGTAACTTTATGTTTATCAGCAATTAACTTCACCTCCGCGTGACTCAATGCTATGATCACAAAGTAGTTCTACCCCATGCACTCTCCGCATTCGTCGCTTGCTCAAGACTTGGCGAATGGCCGCTAAAGAGGCGGCTCATCTGCGGGTTTTGTTGAGTGAGAGCACCGAAAGAATCAGAAAACCAAAAACCGCGTGTGGACATCTCCATTGAGGTGGCGGCAGGTCAATCGAATAAAAAGTAAGACTCTATTCCCTAAGACTTCATCCTTTTCGCGATGAATCATCGCCAGACGTTTACATCCTTCGTGTACTCCCATTTTTGACCTTCGAGGAGTATATGTGAACTCTGCAAGGGGCCCCTTTCACTTGGATAAGCCATGGCGACCTCTGAATTCTTAAAGCGATCTGCCACCTCCTCCCCCGGTCAGCAATCGATTGGGGAGCAGCCAGCGAGATACCACTCCAATATCTCCCGCGGTAAAATCCTGCTTACTGAAGCGCTATGGATGCTGGGAGATGTGACCATCGTCCTGCTTGCCTTGATGATTGCGATTCGCGGTTGGCTAGGCAAGGGATTCCGAAGCGCCGGCTCTCCTTACCACACCAACGCTATGTTTCACATCCATCCTGCCATCTGCCTGGGGGTTCTGGCGTGGTTCATATTTTCGCTTATCCTGGTGAGCCGCCGCCATCACTTATACGGGCCCATGCAGATGCGCAATACCCTGCACGAACAGCGGCTGACAGTGCAGGCCTGTTTGACCGCCGGTCTGCTGTTGGCCGGCGCCCTGTATCTGCTGCATGGAGAGATCGTCTCCCGCGGCATCGTGATCATTACCGTGATCACGACCACCCTGCTGCTCTGCGGACGGCGGCTGCTCTGGCGCATGATGATGTACCGGCGCTTCGAGCGTGGGTTGGAAACTCGCAACATCGTCATCGTCGGCACCGGCCGGGTAGGTCAGGCGCTGCGCCATCATGTGGAGAGCATCCGCCATCTCGGATACACCTTCAAGGGTTACGTTCATGTTCCAGGTTGCGACCTCGACCCTGCGGCAGAGAACGGCGATGTTCTGGGATCAATCGACGAGGTTCTGGATATTGCGCGCAAGCATTTTGCCGATGAGATTTTTCTCTCCGCCAGATGTGAGCCGGAGATGGTAAAGGATATCGTTAGTCATGCGCGGGAAGCGGGAGTGGACATCCGCGTCGTGCCCGAACTCTACGATGGCTTAGCCTGGAACAGCCCCATCGAGTACATCGGGCAGTTTCCCACTATTCCGCTGCATCGCAGCAACGTGCCGGTCTTCGGCTTCTTCCTCAAGCGCATTCTGGATGTCGTGCTCTCTTCGCTGGCTATTATCTTTCTTGCCCCGGTGGCGCTAGCCATTGCTGTGGCCATCCGGCTGGATTCGCCCGGTTCAATCTTCTATTGCTCGGAGCGTCTGGGCAAAAAAGGGCGAATTTTCCGCTGCATCAAGTTTCGCACCATGGTCGCCGACGCCGAACGCCGCCGCGCCGAAATCCTGCACATGAACGAGCGCGACAACGTGCTGTTCAAGGTAACCAATGATCCGCGGGTTACCCGCGTGGGCCGCTTCCTGCGCAAGTACTCTCTCGATGAGCTCCCTCAATTCGTGAATGTCTTGCGGGGAGATATGAGCATGGTGGGGCCGCGTCCCCCCATCGCCAGCGAAGTCAAAAATTACGAACTCAGCCACTTGCGGCGGCTTGACGTTATGCCCGGAATGACCGGCCTGTGGCAGGTGCAGGCGCGCCAGGATCCTTCCTTCGACAGCTACATTTCGATGGACACGGCATACATCGAAAATTGGAATATCTGGCTGGACATCAAGATTCTGGTCCGTACGCTGGCTGTTGTCGCCGGCGGCACCGGCAGTTAGTTAGATATCTTCGCCATCCACCGGTCACTTCTTTGTATGCAGGCCGGCTCTCGCATTTGTTCAGACTCCCGGCGAAACCGAGTGGCTCTCCCAAAATGCGTGGGTGACCAGCGTCTTACCGTAAGCGCCGCAGACTCTCGACGGAAGGCACGAAATAATAGGAGCCGGTCAGCGGCTGGGTGAATCGTGTGAGCGCATCGCGCGTACCGGTCATAGGGCCCGCCATGCTATCGAGCATTCTGGAAAGCCGTTTCTGGTCTGCGCTGAATCCAACGAACATGGTGCCATGGTCGTCGACTTTTCCGTAGGGCATGTTGCGACGAAAGATGTTCCCAAACTCGTCCTGATCCGTACGAGCGACATGCGAGTCCGATGGTTTGTTCTCGAGTTCGATACTGTCGAGTTTGGTGCGTCCCATGATGCGCTCCTGCTGAGCGATCGGCAGAGCTTCCCACTCAGCTACCTTGTGCTTCCACTTTTGAAGCAACAGGACTGAGCCGGCAGCACCGGGAACTCCTTCGGGAAAAAGTGCTGCGATGGGAGCGTCGAGCAGCGTCGGGTTCTCCGAGCCATCGATGAAGCCGGTAAGATCGCGATCGCGCCGGTAAGACCAACTCGAGGTTTCCTCCCCTAGCGAGGCCTGGCCTGCAAGATCATGGATGACCGTACGGGCCATATCGAAGACAACGTCATAAGCACTGCCGGACAGCCATACGAGCGCATCGTGTTGCGTGGCTGGCATAACAAATCCTTCTGTGCCCTGGATCTCTTTGTTAAAGCCCTCCACACCCGGAGGGGCATCATCTGGAACAAGATCGCGCCAAAGCTCAGGCCGAAAGCCGATGACGAAGTTCACTCCTCCTGTGGTGGTCCGTGGTTCATGGATATCGGAGATTGCAGAGGCGAACTCCTTGCATTTCTTCGCGTTCAGAAGGTCAAACTCCAGGTACGAGTGAGAGGACGTTCCAAGAGCGAAGATGCCAGCCTGAGGCGTGTACATGCGGGCATTATATCGGGCTCCAGTTCACAGAATTGCGAACGATAAACGCGCATTTCATAGATGTGGTCGCTGACGAGATGCCGACTTTTCGGAAGTAATCAGTGTCACCACCAAGGCTACGGACACTTAGGAAGCGATCCTTGCCGTTATGTACGATACTCCGCGCCGTGGTCGGGACGGCAAGTATTGGCCGATGGTTCTTCACGATGACATCGGAGGCTCCTAAAGTCTTGGAGCGCATCAGAAAGAAGTCGGCACTGCCGGGCCCAGGTAGCCGACTTTGAGGTAGAGGCGAGCGGGAGGGTCTCCCGGATTCGAGAGCCGGGCGGTAAGGACATGGCTGCCTTCCACTGTGACGGGAAAACTGGCAATCAATGCTGTGAGGGGGGTCGCAGCACCGACGACGACGGGAATCGCGGCAGCGCCCGCGGGCGGCTGGATCAGGAGCTCGACTTGTTGTGGGGCGTCGGCGTAAACAGCAATGTTGACCTGGGACGCCGCGGCCGGCCAGATCGCTCCTGCGGTTCGGTAGGCTGCGGGGATGGCAAACCCTCCGTATCGTGGCGTGGCCGGATCGTTGTCGCCGAGGTCATCCGCCATTTCAAACTGTTGTACGGTGCGTCTTGGCGCGGGAGAGAATCCTCCTGTAATGCCCGCGGGACCCCAGACGGAGTAGGAGCAAGGTGGAACTGCGATATACGCCCAGCCGTCCTGATTCGTCCAAATGTCGTTCGGCATCGAGCCGCTATAGTCGTGGAGCTGAGTGTTGGAGAAGAAGGCGGTCGAAACCCACTGCGAGTGCCAGTTCGTACCATCGTTATTGATGGCCACGATGGCCCGAGCTCCGCGCTCGAGGATGAGGAGCTGCTGAGAGCCCTGGTAGCGAACAAAGTAATCTCCGCTCTTGAACGCAAGCTTCTGATGGCACCAGAGCAGGTTGACCATCCACGGACGGGTGGTGTGGCCGCAGCAGCCGTAGCATTGAATATGTTCTGGAACAAATCCAGGATGAACAGCTGGGGGCTTCCATCGACGGTCATGGCAACGGCATATGCGAGTTGGGTGCGAGGATTGTCAGGGTCGATGTATGTGCTGACATGGTCGTCCTGATTGTCGTGATTGTTGACGAAGGGCACAGTCTTGAAGCGGTTCTGCTGTTGCAGTGAAGGAAGATTGCCGACGTTGTAGAAGCCCTGGCTGTTGGCGAGGTCGCCCAGCGCATAGCGGAAGGGTATAGTCGAACGTTCCGGAGCGGTTCAAGGTACTGTTGGCCCAGTTGTCGAGTTCCGACGAGGAACTGTCGGGTATGTATTCGCCGACGCAGAAGTATTCGAGGCCCGGACCCATGGCGTTGTACAACAGATCCTCGACCACCTCAGGCGGGTATCCCTTGACATCGTCAAAGCGGAAACCGTTCACGCCGGTCTGCTTCACGAACCAGACGAACCAGGCCCGCGCATTGGCGCGAGCAGCGCAGTTGGAAGGCGCTGCGCCGTTATCGCTGCATCGGCCCTGATAGCAGAAGTCCGAGCCGAAGTCCTGACTGGGGTCAGGGGAAGGAGTCCAGTCGCCCCAGCCATGCCAGTGCTGCGGGTTGTAGTGGGAGTCAAGCCAGTTGCGGGTCCAGCGGCCTGTGCCGGGACCCGCGAACCCCGCGCCATGAAAGCTCGGTGTAGTTGTGTTGAGGGTCTTGTGAAGGGCGAAGTCTGGATCTGGATCGGCCGGCCCGCAGTGATCGAGGACGATGTCAGGGTAGACCTCTGAGGCCGTTGGCATGGCAAACGGCAACCATGCGCAGAAAGTCGTCCTGAGAACCGAACCAGGTCGCGACGCCTCCTTGCTGGTTTTTCTGCCCGAGATCGTAATAGTCGTAAGGTTCGTAGCCCATGTTCTGGAAGATACCGTTGCCTTTGCACGGAGGCGGCGTCCAGATGCCGTCGAAGCCAAGATTGGCGATGGTTGGGGCAAGCTTCGCGAGGTAGGTATAGTAGCTCTGAATAGCTGGTGTTAGAGCAGTTCCACCAGAAGACCCTCGAGGACAGCCTTTCCGTTCCATGGGTTTGGCATAGCGCTCCGTTACAGCACGGCGTGGGGGCATGAGTTTGAACAGTATGCGGTGAGCCGGCTTGCAACGCAAGGGGCATCTTCAGTTCGAGCAAGCTGAGCGGTTCAACCCTACTTAGCAGTTGAAAGATCTTTGACCTCTAGGGCGAATCTGGTTGCTCAAGACAAGGCGACATCCCATTACTAATCCTGCCGCAGCGAGCCGGAAAGATGGGAACGCCGGTCGGCATGGCGTTCCCGCTCAGGTAACAGCGGCAGATCCTGACACATGCTAGTGTCTGGAGAATGCTGTAGATGGGGTTGGGTCCGAGCTCGTTTCGCTTTCCTTGAGGTCCATGCGTTCAATGAGACCGTTCGCGATGGTATAAACGTGCCACACCTCGCTATCAGAAAGGACATCGCCACCAAGGCTTTTCACGAGCTGATGAACTTTGACGTCGGTAATGCCGCCTTCCTGGTCGATTACCTCAAGTGGTTCCACGTGAGGATCAAACTCCTGCCACTGACGGGTCCAGTAGGCCCGAATCTCTTCTTTCCCGACGACACGCCCGCCTTCCGATGCCTTGGGCCAGCTAACGTTCTCACTCATGAGCGCCAGGGCGCTGTCGATATCCCGATGATTGAAGGCAGAGTAGGCCTGAGCTATCAGTGTCTGTGTGTTCGCCATGAATCCTCCGGAGTTCATATGTGTACTTTACACATAGATGCACGAAATGCTCTGGAGGTCGCTAACACAGAGGCTACTCCACCTGTCCACCTGGCGTCTCGTTAAGCCGGTGGGCGAGCGTGCGCACCAAGCGAACCAGCTCATCAAAATCACGGTGGGACCAACCCATAAAGAGCGTTAGCTGCGATCGCTTCCCGTGCAACGTCAACGGCATCCGTGGCCGCCTTCGTAGGGTCGAAGAGCGTACGCCTCTCGCGCTCTGCTTCGCGCTCCCATGTGGTGTCCCCTTCGGCAACGCGTAAAGGAATCGGCTGGCCAGTGACGTTCCGGAGGTGGGGAACACGACTGTAGGTGGTATCGATAGAGACGGAGAGCATGGGATGGCGCTCCTACAGCGCGTCGAGCGCTGCCGCGCCAGTCTGAGACAGTAGTGTGTCCTGTCACCTCGGCAATCAGGCAAAAGTGCGTCGGGGAGCTGTGATCAAAGAGCCAGAATAACTCTTCAACTGCGCCGAGAGGACGGACGATATCGATGGGGTGTGCAGATATGTGGGGGAGTTTCCTTTCGTTACTTACGCAGCGTGGCGTGGTGTGTTGCGGTTGATGACGGTTGAGCATTGCGGCTCGGTCGCGACTGGCTCCCGGTAAAGGCGCCGGCGATGTCACAGTGACTGCCTTTGAGAGGATGTCAGAGCCTTGCCCAGGCACAGACTTGAATGGGCATGTCACCTGTGAATGCATTTCGACAGCTTCCAATCGTAGCCTCTCCTCAAGGGTGTTGATCGATAAACTCTCTTCGGTAGCCACTCCCTGCTTTACCAGCAACGGTAGGAGAGATCGCAACGTCTCGGCCATCCAAGCGTACAGGTTTGAATCCACACCTCCCCCTACCGGCATCTCGGCAAACAATTGAGGATGAGGAAGACCCGCCTTCCCGGAAGTGCTCCACCAACCGCCCCGCGGCATCATAGCTGGCGAACCCAGCAGTGGCGGCAATCTTGAGCAACTCAGCGACCTCCTCAAAAAGCGGCGACACAGGCAAACTATGAAATTCGCGGTGGCAGCTAAGCTCATGAAAGGCGATGACACCCTCGGGGCGAACATGTCGTCGTGCAACGCGAATGAAATCAGCCGGGACAACCTGATGAATCAGCACATAACGTCCAATCACCGCATCGAAGGGCTCATCGGAAGAAAACGCCTCAACCGCACTTACTTTGAAGTCAATTTGTTGAAAGCCACTATCTCGAACGCGAGCCTCAGCCTCGGCGATCGCCTCCGCAGACTGATCGATGCCAACTACGGAACCCGACGGTCCCACTATCTCAGCAGCAAGCATCGAGGCGTCGCCAACCCCACACCCAAGATCCAAGACCCGAGATCTCCTCAATTCCTGCCTCCCGCAGAAGACGCTCGTGACAGGCCGGATGATAGCCTGCAGGCTCAGACGTGACAGCTCTCTTGGCGAACTGCCGAGAACATACATTGGGTGAGACATTCGAAGTTCCTTTTTTAGTTACAACAATTTTGCGCGGCTTCATTCCCGTCGAATCTCACCGCCTGTGCCGCGGCAGAGTGTTCCGGACTTCCGAACAGTCCTGCCGTCCCCTGTATATCAAGGACGAGCGCCGCACTCGGTTCGGACAGGTCGGCATGCACCGGTTCAGGCTCTGGTGCAAACACATGCCGGAACGTCGTATGCTTGAACCCCAACTCCGGCTCTGGCTTGGTACGCGGCTCCCGCTGCCCGCCTCCACCCTCCCGTGCCGCGATATTCTGGATCCGGCACCCCGTGCCGATCTTCAATCCGGCGATAAACCTTCAAGATAGTTCACAACTCAATCAGTAAACCGCATACCGCATATGAAGTCGGGTCCGAATCTGACGCGTCCGGGCCGAATCTTGCCGATTCTTGATGACAGAGATAGGAATCGAAGAGATCTGACATCGGTTGAAGGACTATCAGCTGGAGCAAAGATGAGATTTCGAGTGAGATTGGGTGGGGCGTGGATGAAGTTAGAGCCAGCAGTTACCGCGCATCTGGCGAGTCACAATTCGCGGGGAACCGCGCGGAAGAAAAGGTCGGCGTGTGTACTGGAGCAATCTTCAAAACATGAGTCGCTCCGCGCGGCACATAAATTTCCTGGCGATATTCTCTAGGGCAGATTCCGCACGTTGCTCGGGCGGGCGTTGCGGGCAGGCGCAGGGCGCGTAGCGGTCGGTGGAGCGGAGACATTCGTGGACACTGGCCGACTTATGATTACCAACGTCGCTTCCGGCCTGACGCGCTGGTCACTGCATGGGTCCGATCAATCGAGACCGCTCGATATGAGATGGACTTTTCTATCAGCCTTTTGGCAACAGGCGAATGTATCGGCAAAACACAGAACGCATGTCGGACAAGCACTTCGTCCGCTGCGAACGGGAGCTGCGCGGCATGATTTTGAAACCTTTGTAGATCCGATCATTGACGTTGCGTACATCAAGACTGCATCATCTTCTGGAAGATGATGCCTCGAGGAACTATTAGCCTAACCTCAGTCCCCATGTTCGGGGAACTTTCGAGCGTAAGCTTGGCCGGTTCATAACTGTTCGACTAATCGGATAGCTTCACTCTTGCCTTTAGCCAGAGTTTCCGCTGCTCTGTCGCTCCAGGTATTTTCAATAACAATGTTATGGGTCTTTTCTACACCGATAAAGTGAAGCCAAAAGTCGATATAGCCTTTTTGATGGTCGAACAACGAGGCCGGTGTCGGTGAATGTTCCGCATAGGTCTGCCCTCTGCTGTAGATGACGACCGCATTGCGGGTCTTCAGCAAAGGTCCAAATCTACCCTCACTAAAGGTGAAGAGAAAGTTGCGCTGGCAGACGAGATCGATCAGCTGTTTCAGCTTGTAGGGATAAGCGAAGTTCCACATGGGCACTCCAAGCACAATCAAATCGGCAGCCTGGAAGCGAGCCGCAAGACTCTGTATCCTCCTCCAAATCGCTGATTCCGCTTCGCTCATTGCTTCCTTAGCGACCCCCTTGTACTTCGCTCCGATTGACTCGCAGTCGAACTCCGGCAAGCCCTCCTCCCAAACATTTAAGCTGTCTACCGTCACATCTGGGCGCGCGGTACGGTATGCTTCAACAAAGGCGTTTGTCGCTGCGACTGAAATCGACTTCGATCCTCTAGGTGAGGTCTGAATGTTGAGCAGAATCATAAGCACTCTCCTAAATAATATTTTGGACTAGGCAACTCTTCGCCCGTTCCTTTGACTCGGTGCCAGCCGCTCAGAGAGCTTCGTTCGCGAAGGCGGGTGTAGCGCAAAGGGAACCAACATGGAAATGGCCACCATGGCCGCAATGGCGTGTAGCGCCCCGCGGTAATTCCCACTGGCCTGTCGCATGTATGCGATCAGGAGCGGCCCGAAAGCGCCAGCGAAGCCCCACGCTGTCAGCATGAGTCCGTAAATCGGGCCAACGTTTTTGGAGCCAAAGTAGTCAGCCGCGAAGGCTGGCATGGTCCCGAATCCACCGCCGAAACACAGCAAAACGAGAAATGCGACGGTAGTTAGCAGCCATACTGAATGAACGATTGGGAAGAACCAAAAGAGCAGCACCTGTGCTAGTAACATCGCGAGAAAGGCGCCGCGTCGCGTGATCAAATCCGATGCCCATGCCCAAAATACACGGCCAAGGGCGTTTCCGATGCTGGTGATCCCGACTATGCCAGCGGCGATGACTGCAGTCACACCCAAGGACTCCTGAAACAATGGCGACTCAAGCGAAATCACCGAGATGCCGGCGGAAGTATTGAGAAAAAGCAGTAGCCAGAGCGCCCACCACTGCCAGGTCTTGAGAGCTTCCGCGAGGGAGTAGTCTCGCGCGGATCGACTTGATACCTCCGAGACCGTTGGTATCCAGCCTGCCGGGTTCCATCCTTCCGGAGGGTTTCGCATGAAGAAGCCACAGCCAACGGTTAAGATGAGAAACGCGATCCCCAGATAAGCAAACGTCCGCAGGACTCCGACGGTCTGGATCAGATGCGTTGCCACGGGAGCAGTGATAACCCCGCCTGCTCCGAATCCCCCGAACGGCTATGCCAGTCATCAGACCTCTGCGGTCCGGAAACCACTTAGCGAGAACCGTGATAGAAGCGATGTTGCAGAATCCCAGGCCTATTCCCACAATTACGCCGTGGCTGAAATACAGCCACCACAGCCCGTGATTAGAGAAGCTTGCTAGGAACAAGCCTGTGCCATAGAGCAAACCACCCGTCGCCGCTACAACCTTTGGACCTCGGCGGCTCAGCCACAGTCCACCGAAGAACGAGGCGAAGCCCAGAACAAAGATACAGATCGTAAAAGTCAGCGTGACTTCCGAAATGTTCCATCCGAATTGCTTCCAGAGTGGCACGCTAAACACGCTCCAGGCGCTAACCGCACCCAAAGCAATCTGCAGAACGACAGCAGCAACAGCGATCCGGCAACGATTGATAGTCATGTAATCCTTCTATGTGGCGTCGTCCTTTGAATTTCTGCTCTTGATGCCTGCTGAACCAAATAGAGTTGACGCACGGCTAATGCGCTCGGAGAGGCGCGCTCTCGTAATTCTTGGAATCTTCCGCCTTATCAGTCATATATCGGCCTCCTGGAGTGGGGCCTTGCCCGATAGACGAAAGTAGGTTCAAAGGCTAGAAAGCGCATGACCACTAGGAAAGGTCTTTCGCTATTCACCACGGACCACTTCGACGCATCGTGACCGTCATTGATCAGACCGAAATCGGCCGCGCCTCACGAACTCTGCGCACAGCCTCAGCACAGTTCTTCGGGGAGCCTTGTAGCATTCCATGTGCTACTTTGACCAATTCCGGGCCTGCGCTCTCTGGCGATCCTGTTTGGAACGGCGGCTGGGGGTCGTACTCCATCGCAAGTTGAGTAGCTTTAGCAGCCACCTCGCCCCGCAGTTCCGCCAGCAATGTAAGACCGAAGTCGATTCCAGCAGTTACCCCAGCACCTGAAAAGCGGTTGCAATCCACAACGACGCGAGCATGGACGGGCTCGGCCCCCGTCGCAGCAAGTGCCTCGTAATAAGACCAGTGTGTCGCGGCCTTATATCCATTCAACAGGCCAGCAGCTCCTAGAAGCAGAGAGCCTGTGCAAACTGAAGTCACGTATCGTACAGTCTTTCCAGCTTCAGCTAAGAAGTTGAGAATCTCATCGTCCTTTATTGCATCGGCTGCTCTCATGCCTCCACCTACGAGCAAAACATCATAATCTTTGCGACTATTCGCAAACGTTGACGTCGGAAGCAAGGAGATTCCTTCGTCGGTTTTCACTGGCTCCAACGTCTTCCAGAGAAGATGCGTATTACCGTGCAGACCCAATGCACATTGCGGCCCGACGATATCAAGTAGCGTCATTCCCGGATAAAGGACTATGCCAAGTTCAAGTGGGGTTTCCTTGGAAGGCAAGCTGCCGGATTGAGTCATTCCGCTCCTTAAGGTGTTTCACTTGCGACAATACCGCTTCTAACTCTTGGAGAATGTGGTGAGTTGCAGAACGTCGTCGAGAGGTCGGTTATCGTAAGTCATTAGCCCCGATGCTCCGCTCGCAGATTCGACCGCTGCTTTCAGATGATCCTCGGTCGGCGCGGTTCCGATACTCACTCCGGTCTGCTCTCCATCCATGCCGTGGCTATCCGATGCCGGTATCGATAGATGCATCGCACCCTTACTGCTTAGCAGGTCGATGAAGCGGTACAATCAAAAACCATCTATCGACCAGGCGCCGCGCCTGGCAAATGAATGATGTATGTACCGTTCCACCCGCCGCGGGTGAAACCCTGGAGATCTTCTGGATGAGGAGTTACCAGCATAATGTGGGGCCCCACGTGAAACTCCCCGCCGGACGCGCCCGGAACCCATTGCCCCATATACATGTAGGAAACGCCAAGTCTCGCGATGTGCTTCGGTCGTCCGGCAAGGACATCCTTTACCCACTGAAAGAAAACACTATCGAAACATCCCGGGTCGTCATGCTTGGAGCCGGGTGGCGGACCCGGTAGGCAGGTCCACTCAGTACTACCCTTACGGAGAACTCGAAATTCTCCGCCCTTGCTGGCCGGATAATCCACGATGGTCGCGCCGTCGGTTATGAAGTTCGGTGCGGCCCTCAGTGCGTCTGCAATCTTCTCGGCGTCCGTTACTGGTAGATGTTCATCCGTGCGTTGAGCGCTCGCTGTGAGCGCAGTGAAAAGACAAAAATGCAGCTAGCTTCACTTCGCACCTCGGGAAGACTTCTTTGCGGTACAGCTTCCGGTTTAACGTGGCCATCTTTGAGTCACCCATCGTCTGGCGCGGCGCCCGCCGTCGTGACCTCCACAGTCGTCCATCTCAAAGTTCGCCGGGTTTTTGAAAGTAGTTCCTCTTTTTCTGCCAATTACCTGTCAGTTGACCGGCGCACTCTGACATCGCCTCCACGGCGAAGCGTAAGTCAGAGCCAGGATGTACGCTACCGATGCAAGCGTCGTCGTCAATTCTGAAAGGCGCGAGCACACGATGCACGATTGCGTGTTTGTGGAATTCGTACAAGTCGTGTTTTCCGTTTACGGGTAAACGGACTGAGCAGAGTTTGAAGTATCGGACGGCTCGCTTGCACCTGTCTGGGCCGCGATTACTGTTCACCCGGAAGGATTCTTTTCGCCGTCCACGATGAAGTTGCTGCCTGTGATCCAGGCGGCGCGATCCGAAATGAGGAATCCGGCGATCTCTGCGATATCTTGCGGAATGCCCATTCGGCGTAAAGGGATCGCAGCAGTCATGGCCTCCGGGCGCCAAGAATCGCAGGCGTGCGTTCGACGATTGCCGTAGCCTTCGTTATTGATTAGCCATTTCGAGAGGAGCTCCCATCGGCGGAGCCCCTCTCACTGAATCAGACCTGCGCCAGACCGCCATCGACGAATACATCGATTCCTGTCATAACGCGGCTGTTCGAGGCGAGGCACAGGCTAGTGGACATTTCGTCTGGGTGCCGACACGCCCGAGTGGTGTCTGACGGCGAAATGGCTAGAAGAGCCTCTTGCAGTCGTCTTTGCCAGTCCATTGAGAAGACCTGGCGTCGTTGTAGCCCCAGGTGAGAGCACATTGACCCGGATACCTGTACCCTTCAAGTCCAGAGCCCAGCTTCGAGCAAAATTCCGGATAGCAGCCTTGGTTGCGCTATACACGCTAAAGGCGGGCGTTCCCATGGAACCTGTCGTCGATCCCGTAAGTATGATGGAGCCGCCAGACCGCATCAACGGAAGCGCCTTTTGCACTGTAAACAGGGTTCCTTTGACATTCACATCGAAAACACTGTCGAACTGTTCCTCGCTGATTGAGCCTAAAGGACTCATCTCACCTATCCCTGCGTTGGCGAACAGTACGTCCACATGCCCCTTCTCTGCCTGCACAGTCGCAAACAGTCGGTCGAGGTCATCCAGGCTGGATATGTCCCCCTGAACTCCCGTGACCCCGGAACCGAGAACCGCCACCGCCTTATCCAACTCATCCTGACGCCGGCCGGTTATGAAGACGTATGCACCCTCGGATACAAACCGCTTCGCAGTCGCTAAGCCGATGCCGCTATTGCCGCCAGTGATGACGGCAATTTTTCCTGTGAGTCTTCCCATATTTCTGACCTTTCGTATTGCGTGAAGCTACAACTCGGCGCCGCCGCTTGCGAGCCTTATGCTTTCGTAGAAGAAGATGTCTTCTTCCTCTTCTGCAATCAACTTGATTCAAGGCTAGATCGTAGCTTTAAAATTAACCAGTACCTACTTTCAGGTAAGTATCAAAATTGTGTTGGAGGTTCTGTCTATGACCGATTGCGGACTGAATACTGTATTGGCTGTGATTGGAGGAAAGTGGAAGATGCTTATCCTCTACCACGTGTGCCACGGACCTCGACGGTTCGGCGAACTTCGACGGCTGGTGCCAGGCATCAGCGAGAAGATGTTGATACAAGATCTCCGGCAAATGCAGGAGAGCGGCCTATTGGTGCGGAAGGATTACCAGCAGGTTCCGCCTAAAGTGGAGTATTCCGTCACGCAATTTGGAAGGGAGCTGGGTAAATCAATGGCTCCTCTTTGCGCCTGGGGAGACAGGAATAGGAAGCGTGTCCTCGAAAAGAAGTTCCCTCAGAAAGAGGCCGTTTGAACGGACAGATCGCGAACTCCTTAGCACTACCGAACTCTGGGTGGAATCGGTGGGTATTGAAAGCCTACGGCGGCGGCAGACGATTTTGCGTGTTATGTATTAGCTGTGAAGACTGTGACCAAAGGTTTAATTTCCGCGCTGTGTGTTGTGTTTGCGTGCAGCGGTCTGAACGCACAGAAGCCTGTGTGGCAGCCATCGCCGGGACATGCGCAGATCCCGATATGGCCGGGAGCGGCCCCTAGTCCGCAGCCTCTCGCGGGGACCCGAGACCGCTGAGACGTCGGGGAAAGAGTTTCTTGTTGCCGGGAGGCCCGCGGTTGGCGTGAGCAACGTGACGCAGCCTACGATGACGGTCTATTCGCCGAAGGGAAAGAATACGGGCGCCGCGGTGGTCGTCTTTCCCGGCGGGGGCTATCAGGTTCTCGCCATCGATCTTGAAGGCACGGAAGTCTGCGACTGGCTGACGTCGAAAGGGATTACGTGTGTGCTGTTGAAATACCGCGTGACGGATGTGGGGCCGTATCCGAAATCAGGGCCGTATCCGGAATCACCGATGGCGCTGGAAGATGCGCAGAGGACAGTGGGGCTGGTGCGCTTTCACGCAGCGGAGTGGCACATCGATCCGCACAAGATCGGAGTGCTTGGGTTTTCGGCAGGCGGCCATTTGTCGGCAGCGATCAGCACGCATTTTGAGAAGCGTTTGTATCCGGCTGTCGATGCCGCCGACAACGAGAGCTGCCGCCCCGATTTCGCCGTGGCGATTTATCCGGGACATCTGTCGCTTTCCGCAGCGGAGTGGGATGCGAAGCAAGGCGCCAAAAAGTTTGTGGTTCCTCATCCGGCGACAGCCGATAGACATCTTGGGTTGAATCCGGACGTTCCTGTCACCAGCCAGACGCCGCCTACGTTTTTGCTGCAGGCTGAGGATGACCACGTGGACAATGTAGACGACTCGCTGGCTTACTACATTGCGCTGAAGAAGGCTGGGGTTCCCGTGGAGATGCATTTGTATGCGCAGGGCGGGCATGCGTTTGGGCTGCGGCGCACGAAGTTTCCGATTACGGGATGGCCCCAGGTTGGTGGAGACGTGGCTGGGGACGATCGGGATGATTTCGGAGTAGTTGCTCCGGGATCGCATAGGACAAATCGGGCCGTCGCTCCGCGAGATCGATGATCGCCAAATCACCGAGGGCGCTGCGAGGATCGGGGGCGGAATGAGGTCGAAGATCGCAATCAGGATCATGCCCATGACGTTGCGCCGATGATCGCTGCGCTTCTCCGTCAGAGTTGCCCTGCGATTCGCACGGAACCCGGAGGATTGGAGCCACTCAACGGTCCGGAGCGTAGTATCCGGAGCGAACGTCGATGGTGACATTGTCTGTCGGGCCGGAAGCGCCCACGTAGATTTGGTGGAATAGGCCGTCGTGCCTAAGCTGTGCAGGCTTGTAAACCATCCAATATCGATTGCGGAGGTCCGCATCGATGGTGCTCAGGTCCTTGTATATTCCGGCTTCCGAGTCATCGAGATGGAACACGCGTCCGCCAGTCTCGCGACGTCATAGCGAGCCAGGTTCCTGGGACCTGAGGAAGAGTTTTCGCTCGGCTCGGTGCGAAACGCGTAGATGGCCGTATTGGTACGCTGACAGATGTCGACGACATCTTTGAGATCGACGTGGCTGCGTGTTGTCTTCACCATCGGTGAAGAGCAAGATGAAATTTCCGCTGGCGGGCCGACCCGACTTGCCGAACTGGTACAGACATGCAGTAAAGACAGTGTCGAAGAGAGCTGTGCCACCTCGGGGATTGTCGCGGCCCGCGGTAGCTTCGCCGATCCCGCTTGCAAGAGCAGTCGGATCGCCGGTCCATGGTTGGATGATTCGCGAAACGTAGCCGAAATCTTCGATGAATGCGCGATCGGTTTTTGGCCGCAGCAGCCGTTGCACGTATTCGGTCGCAACTGCCCGGTCACGAGAAATGGACCCCTCCATAGAAACGCTTGTATCCAGGAGAATGCCTGCGCGGATGGGCGCATCCCGCAGGGACTGGAAGGCAAGAATTTTGCCGCGGCGGCTTGTAGTTGTCGTAAACGGTCAAGTCACTCAGCTTCAGATCAGTGACAGGCGTGCCCTGCAGATCGGCCGCGTGAAAGGTGAGGCTGACTTCATCGACAGAGACGTTAAAGCTCGAACGGCGACACGCTTTGTACTGCTGCGAGCGCTTGTTTGAGAACTTGCGCGATGCGCGTCGGCAAAGAGCGTGAGGGCCAAAAGGCTGCAGATGATACAGAGCTGACGCATTGTGCAGATGATTTGGGAAGTATAGTCCTCGGCGCCCAGCAGAAGTCTAACATCCTTCATTTAACGTAGAACTGCTGGCAAAAAGCGCCCTTTGACGAACGGTCCGAAAAGTCTCATTTCGGGTGACTTGCCCGATGACCGTCTGGTCAACGGGTGAAGTTTCCAGAAATCCGCCACCGGCGTTGAATGACCAGCTCATGTGTCGGGTAGGACCAGGTCCCGCGGTGCTAGTCTTGGGGAGCATCGTCCTCCGTGCCTTACGAGGTGCTAGTTTCCGTGACTTACCTGTTGGTGCTCGCCACAGTTTGCGCCGCGGTATGGCAGGCGCTACCGGAATGGATGTCCACCGGACCATCGCCTCCTGCAGTTCAAGCACAACCTCAAGCGAATCCTATCGCTCTTTCTCCGTCGGAAGCCTACAAGGCTGCAATGGCGCCATTCATTGCGGCGTGTGGTGGGGCTTGTGTTCGTCGATGCGGCAACACCTCTGCAAGAGGAACACTTCCCTAAACAGCAAGAGACGCTGTTCCACGACAGGAGCGGACAAAGTTGATCGGAGCCTATCTTCTTAGAGTTGCTGTTCGACGTACGCCTGCAACCAGCCCAGGATTTGAGGCCAGCCTCGATGACTGGTGCGGGAACTTTCGTTCGTGAGACCTGAGTGCGTCAGGCGGACCCTGGTGACGCTGTCCTTCTCTTCCAGGTCCCAGTGCACAAGGCTCTCCGTCGCATTTTCATACCAGTTAGGAAGCCATGTGAAGACCAGCAAACGTGGCCGCTCGATTTTGCGATACTCTCCGGCCACGGTAAATGGCTTCCCGCCCATGCCGATGCCGCGCATCACCCACTTGCCGCCGGGGCGCAGATCAGACTCGATGTGCGTGACCTGAAATCTCCCTTCGGCGCCCCACCATTTCATGCGTTGATCCGGATTCGTCAGCGCCTCAAAGATCCGTTCCGCCGGACCTTTGATCGTGATTTCCTGGACGATCGTGTCGCTTGCACTTATAGGATTCATTGATTCTTCTCCACGTAACTCTTCAGGCTTTGCATAGTTGCGCTCCAGAACGCTTCATATTCCCGAAGCCAATCGTCGATTACTCGCAGGGGTTTGGCGTTCAACCCACAAAGGCGTGACGTGCCGTCTTGGCGGGTAACGATCAAGCCTGCGGAGCGCAACAGGCGAAGGTGCTTCGAGACCGCGGGACGACTCATGCGAAAATTTCCCGCGATCTCGCCGACCGTTTGTTGGCGGGCGCGCAGGAGACCAAGGATTTCCCGGCGGGTCGGATCCGCTATTGCCCGGAAGACAGCGTCGCGATGCTTGCGTTGCAAGGAAACCATATGGTTACCATTAACGTAACCGAATGGTTTCCTTATGTCAAGAACGAGAGCCGCCTCTGCCTAGCGCCCGGTTGGGGTACTAGACCCGTCGCATTGCGGCCATCGATAAGGACTTTGCGGCGAACTTCCCGACGGCTTTTAGTAGCAGCGGCGATATGCTAGTCCTAATGATTCGCGCCGTCGCTGTCCAGGGTTATCGGTCCCTGCGTGACCTGGTCTTGCCGCTAGGCCAGCTCACCCTTGTGACTGGCGGCAATGGCAGCGGGAAATCCAGCGCGTACCGATCTCTCAGATTACTCGCCGACGCGGCGCAAAATGCGGTCGTGGCGTCGCTTGCTCGGGAGGGCGGCTTGCCCTCCACCTTCTGGGCTGGCCCGGACATAATCGCTCGTAGCGTCCGCCAAGGCACATATCCCGTGGAACCCCTCGCGAAGCGCAAAGTCGCCAGCCTAAAACTAGGGTTTGGCGGCGACTTGTACAGTTACAGCATTGATCTGGGTTATCCGCCGCCACCCCCTCCAGCAACAATGTTTCAACTTGATCCCCACATAAAGCGCGAATGCATCTGGCACGGTCCGGTCTACCGAAAAGCGGTCGCCCTCGTAGACCGGAGGAACAGTTTCGTATGGCTCGCGACCACCCGTGATGAAGAGCCGGTGATGTTGACGCAGCACCTTCTCGATACCGACAGCATGCTCGCGAGTGTCGCAGACCCACAGCGGGCCCCGGAGATGCTCGCGGTCCGTGAGGCCGTCCGCGGTTGGCGCTTCTATGATCATTTTCGAACGGATTCGGAATCCCATGCGCGGTCTGCGCAAATAGGCACGTTCAGTCCTGTGTTGCACCACGACGGCAGCAATCTGGCTGCAGCTCTTCAAACCATTATCGAGATTCGGGACGATGCCGCACTTGCCACCACACTCGATGATGCATTTCCGGGAAGCCGGCTTTATGTCGAATCCGAAAAAGGACGGTTTGAACTGCGGCTGCAGCAACATGGGTTGCTTCGACCTCTTTCAGCAGCGGAATTGTCGGATGAGACTTTGCGTTATCTTTTGTTGGCCGCGGCCCTTCTGACGCCGCGCCCTCCGCAACTGATGGTGCTCAATGAACCGGAGACAAGTCTGCACCCGGACCTGCTGCTGGCTCTCGCCCGACTTATTCTCTCAGCAGCGAAACACACGCAGGTTATAGTCGTTTCTCATGCCGTATTGCTCATACAAGAACTCGAGGCTGCGTCCATTTGCGTGCGCCCGCACCTGCTGAAAGAATTTGGAGAAACGAAGCTGGAAAGAGCGACACTGTTCAACTCTATGAAATGGAATTGGCCCGCACGATAGGACCAGGGTTAAAAGCCATTCCCCTAAACTCCCAGCGTGTTAATCAAAAAGAGTAAACAATTGATTCGTCGAGTAGGTGAAGGAGTCGGGAGGGAACTCCCCACGTCTCGGATTTCAAAGCGTGGGGTGACCTGGCGCCGAAAATCCGGACGTGGGGCGCCGGCGGCCCGGGCCACGATACACTTAACTATGTGAGGATTGCTTTAGCTCAGATCAACCCGACGGTTGGCGATTTTGAGGGGAACACCCAAAAGATTCTTCGCTTTGCCGATCAGGCTGCCCAGTCCGACGCGGAGTTGGTGGTTTTTCCCGAGTTGGCCGTATGCGGCTACCCTCCTGCGGACTTGCTGGAAAAGCCATCCTTCGTGGCCCGCGCCGGACAGGCGGTTGAGGAGATCGCGGCCAGAGCCGATCACTCGCTGGCTATTATCTGCGGCTATGTAACGCCCGCTCCTCCCGGATCGGGGAAGCGAGTCGTCAATTCGGCGGCGCTGTTGCGCCACGGCGAGATTGAATTTGTACAATCCAAGCGGCTTCTTCCTTTCTACGATGTCTTCGACGAACAGCGCTATTTCGCTCCCGCGGAGCGTCAACAGCTTTGCAACCTCGGTGGAGAGCATGTAGCCATCACCATTTGCGAAGACGCGTGGAATGACAAGCACTTTTGGCCGAACCGCTTGTATTCCGTCGATCCGATCGAGGATCTTATGCGCACCGGCGGTTCGCTCATCTTGAATATATCCGCCTCGCCTTATCACCGCGGCAAAAGGGAACTGCGCCACCGCATGCTCTCCGCAATTGCAAAACGTCATCGCGTTCCTGTGGTGATGGTCAATCAAGTGGGTGGGAACGACAGCCTGGTCTTCGACGGCAGCAGCTTCGCCATGGGGCCCGACGGATCTGTCCTCGCGCAAGCCCGCTCCTTTGAAGAAGATCTGATCTTTTTTGACTCTGTCGCGCTCACTGGGGATATGCGAGGCATGGACTTGAACGAAGATGCCGGCGTTTACACCGCTCTCGTCCTGGGCACGCGCGACTATGTGCGTAAGTGCGGCTTCTCCAAGGCCATCGTAGGTCTGAGCGGAGGTGTCGATTCCGCGCTGGTTGCCGCGATCGCTGTGGACGCTCTGGGCCGGGAGAATGTCACCGGCATCGGCATGCCCAGCGACTACTCCTCCACCGGCTCGATCGACGACGCGCGCGAGCTGGCCGGTAACCTTGGAATCAAATTTGAGTTAATCCCGATCCGCGATCTCTTTTCGAGCTTCGGCTGCGCGCTCGAGCCTTTCTTCGCTGGCCGGCAGCCCGACATCACCGAAGAGAATATTCAATCGCGTATTCGCGGCAATCTGCTTATGGCGCTTTCCAATAAGTTCAACTCCCTGGTGCTTACCACCGGCAACAAATCGGAGATGTCGGTGGGCTATTGCACTCTTTATGGAGATATGGTGGGCGCGCTGGCGGTCATCGGAGATGTGGTAAAAACCGAGGTCTACCAACTCTCCCGTTATGTCAATCGTCGGCGTATCGTCATTCCCGGGGCTATTCTGGATAAGCCGCCGTCCGCCGAACTTCGGCCCGGACAGAAAGACACGGATTCCTTGCCGCCGTACGAGATCCTCGATCCTATTCTTAAAGCTTATGTGGAGTGCTATAGAACACCGGAGGAGATCGCTGGCGAGCACGGCTATGATCTGGCCATGGTGCGCGAAATCGTTAAGCTGGTGGAGCGCAGTGAATACAAGCGCCAGCAGGCAGCCTTAGTTCTCAAAGTCACCAGCAAGTCCTTTGGCATGGGCCGCCGCTTTCCCATAGCCGTCAAAGTTCAGGTATAAGCAATGCAGGGCGCTCGGCGGCCGAGGAAATCTGCTGTTCCGATCGCCGCCGCTATCGCCTAAAAAAAGCGATTCTTTCGTCTAGAGGTTTTGAATGCACTTTCGCTTCACGATGCGCTCCTCCGTCTTTGCCGTGCTTGCGGCGCTTCTTACAACCGGTGGCTTCGCCCAGAACACCCCTGCCGCGGGCGGCGCTCCGGCCGCAGCAGGCCAGGTGCTTCCGGCTGCTCCCGCGGCTACCAATGTGAATCCCTTCCCTGCCGCCGATCCGCGGAACTTTACCGCCGCCACTCCCAGCAAAGAGACGGTCGACGCCTTCCTCAAAGCCTCCTGGGGCTACGATCCTAATCGCATTTGGCAGGTCCAAGCCATTCTCAAGACGCCGGTGGCTGATGTCAGCCGGGTGGTTGTTCTGGTTGCGGAAAAGGGCGGAGCCAAGGAACAAACACAGCCGCTCTCCTTTTACACGCTGCCCGGTGGAAAGTTCATTATCGCGGACGGGGTCTTGCCCTTTGGCGCCAAGCCCTTCGATGACAATCGTCAACTGCTTCAGAGCCAAGCCAACGGCCCTGCGGAAGGGGCCTCTTCGAAGGATCTTGAACTTCGTAGAGTTTTCCGATTTCGAGTGTCCTCACTGCAAGGATGCTCAGGCTACCACGGAGAAGCTCATGACCGACTATCCGACGGCGCATTTTGTCTATGAAAACTTTCCCCTGGTCGAAGTCCACTCTGAGGCTTTCAAGGCTGCCGCCTATGGAGTTTGTGTGGCCAAGGCGTCAGGCGACCCCGCTTTCTTCAAGTTCGCCGACGCGGTCTTTGCCGCCCAGGCTGAGCTAACGCCACAAGCCTCCGACCAGACCCTGAAGGACGCCGTGACCAAGGCTGGCGGAGATCCGGCAAAGGCGGCCGCCTGTGCCGCCAGCCCGGAGACTAAGGCTACTGTAGACGCGACGCTCAAGCTGGGAGAGCAGCTCGGTGTCAACTCCACGCCTACGTTGTTCATCAATGGGAGGGGAATTCCGCTAGGTGGCATTCCCTATGAGATGCTGCGGCAAATAATCGACTTCCAAGCTCAGCAGGATAGCGTGAGTCTTCCCCCGCGTCCCCCCGCGCCCCGGCACCGTCCTTGAAGGAGCCTCCGCCAGCAGAAGTGATAGCAGGATTCTCAGTTTCTTGAAGCGCGTTCTTTCAGCAAATCCCGGGTGCCCCAGGTCCCGATTTTGGGACCTGGGATTCTCGCCGCAAGCTTTCCTTGCGAACGCCATGATCTGTGACGCACTACACTAGCGAGGAATGCCCTCTAACATCCGGCACGAGGAATATGCGCGGCGCCTCGCCAAGGCGCAGGAACGCCAGCGCGAACAGCAGCGGCGCGAAAGATTGGTTGGCTACTCCCAGCTTGCCGTGGTTTCGGCGGCGGTCCTTTGGGTCCTGTGGCTGCTGCGGCACTGGTCAAGTTCCGCGTTCCTCCTGGTTATTCCTGTAGCTGCCTTCGTCGTTCTGGCGGCGATCCATGAACGTTTGATCCGTTCCGTTGGTCACTGGTCGCGCGTTGTCCGCTTTTATGAACGAGGACTTGAACGGCTTGACGACCGTTGGGCCGGAAAGGGCGAAACCGGGGAGCGGTTTCTCGATCTCTCCCATGCCTACGCACAAGACCTCGACCTCTTTGGAAAGGCATCGATTTTCGAGTTGCTCTGCACGGCGCGCACTCGCGCCGGCGAGGAGACACTGGCTCGCTGGCTGCTGGCGCCGGCCCCGATTGACGAAATCATCCGCCGCCAAGCCGCCGCTCTTGAGCTTAGAGAACGTCTCGACTTCAGGGAAACAGTATCCGCTTTAGGGGAGATTCTGGGTGCGGGAATACAACCCCAGCCCCTAGCCGCTTGGGGAGAGGAGCAACCCATATTTGAATCGCGGCTCCTGCGCATGGTAACGCCCCTGTTGGCGGTGGTCTGGGTGGTCAGCGTCATCTGCTGGGGCGTGCTGGGCTACGTCGCCTTGGTGGCGGCGAGCACGGTGGTCAACTTGGTACTCTCCCAGGTCTATCGTCCCCGCGTCCATGAGCGCGCCCATGCAGTCGCAGATGCGGGGCACGATCTCAAACTCTTGTCGGAGGTTTTAACCGCCTTTGAGCAGGAGCGCTTCACCAGTCCTAAGCTGGTCGAGCTCCAAGCCATGCTCAAGCGCGGGGAAGTCGTCCCCTCGGCTGCGATCGCCGAGCTGAATCGGCGGCTGCAGTCTCTGGAGTCCGGACACAACCTCATCATTAAGATGTTCGATCCGGTGGTGTTTTGGAATCTCCAATACGTTCTCGCAATCGAGGCATGGCGCAAGCGCTTCGGCCCGGCAATCCGCATATGGATCGAGGCTGTGGGGGAGCTTGAGGCTTTGCTGGCTCTGTCAGGATATGCCTACGAACATCCTGGCGACGTTTTTCCTGAATTCATCGAAGAGGTAGATTCGGCCGGCTGCTTTCGAGCCGAGGGATTGGCCCATCCGCTGATTCCTCTCGATAAGGCGGCGCGTAACGACCTGGAGCTGGGCGGTCAATTGCAAGTGGTCATCCTCAGCGGGCCAAACATGGCGGGAAAAAGCACCTTTCTTCGCGGCATTGGCGTCAATGCCGTGTTGGCGCAATGCGGCGCTCCCGTGCGGGCGAATAAGTTGTGGCTATCCAGGCTGGCGGTCACCGCCTCGATCTGCGTCTTGGACTCTTTGCAAGGCGGCATTTCCCGCTTCTATGCTGAGATTCACCGGCTGAAGCAGATCGTCGATCTAACCCAGGGGTCGTTGCCGGTATTGTTTCTATTAGATGAGCTGCTCTCCGGCACCAACTCGCACGATCGCCTGGCCGGGAGCCGATCGATCGTCGAGAAGCTCTTTGAGCGGAATGCAATCGGCTTGGTTACGACCCACGACTTGGCGTTGACCCGGATTCCCGAGACGTTGGGCCGGCACGTCGCCAACTTCCATTTTGCCGATCGCCTGGAAGATGGAGAGTTGAGATTCGATTACAAGCTGCGCCCTGGACCAGTCCAAACCAGCAACGCGCTCGAATTGATGCGTTCGATCGGCCTAGAAGTCTGAGCATTGGCCGAGAAAGGGAATCTGCTTTCCGTATAGACCACAAGCAGATTCCCTGCGGGAATGACAGACAGAAAAGCCACGAATACAGAAGGTACGGAGCATCGCGGCTGCAAGGGTTTCATCCACAACGCCACCTTATTCGTCTTTGTCTTTCTTTCTGTCATTCCCGAAGGGAATCTGCTTCTTTTTTCTGTGGGAATGACAGAAAGAAAAGCAAACTGCGAATACAGTCGAGATGACGCCGGTTCCGGATCCTTGGATTTACAGTAGAGAGTGTGAATGCGCTCTTGGTGATCGATAAGCCGGCTGGAATGACCTCGCACGATGTTGTGGCCAAGCTGCGCCGGGTCACCGGCGAGCGGTCGATGGGTCATTTGGGAACGCTGGATCCCATGGCGACCGGGGTTTTACCTATCCTGGCAGGCAACTATACGAGATTGGCGCAGTTTTTTGGGCCGATGGCGAAGAGCTACACTGGAACCATTCGCTTCGGATTTTCCACCGATACTTACGATGCCGAGGGGGAGCCCTCCTCAGCCCCGCGGGAAGTGTCGGTGACGCTTGAAGAGGTTCGAAACGCGGCCGCGCCCTTCCAGGGAGAGATAGAGCAGGTTCCGCCTCCTTTCTCCGCCAAAAAGATCGGCGGCGTCCCAGCGTACAAGGCTGCTCGCCGGGGAGAGCCGTTGGAGCTGCGGCCGGTGAAGATCGACATCGAAGAGTTTGTCATTCGCTCGCTCGCAGGCAGGGATGCGGACTTCATGATCCGCATATCTGCAGGCGGTTATGTCCGCTCGGTGGCGCACGAGTTAGGCGCATTGCTAGGATGTGGGGCGCATCTGGCCAGTCTGCGCCGTATTGCGGCTGGGCCGTTCACTCTCGATCAGGCGCGCACACTGGAAGAGATATGCGCACGAGCGGCCAATGGCAGGTTGGAGGAAATGCTGCCTCATCCGCGAACCCTCCTCCCCGAATTGCCTGCCGCCACCGCGGATCGCTGGACCGCCGGCCGATTGAGAAATGGCATGCAGGTGAACCTCCCGGAATATTCCAATGCTTCCCTGGTCAAGGTCTTTGAAGGCCAGAGAGAGCTGGTAGCGATCGGCAAGCGGGTTGCCGGAACCCTGTTTCAGCCGATCACGGTTCTGAGTTGAATTATCTGCGCAGCAAAGGAAGGAGGAGGGGAAGGATGTTGCCGGCGATCATCTGAGCGCCCTTTGAGGTGGGATGGATGCCATCTTCCTGAACAGCGCCTGGAACTCCGTAGATATGGGCATAGAGCATGGGCAGCAGGGTGACGTGGTTTTTCGATGCGACCTCTTGAAAGATGGCGTCGAATTGGCGGATGTAGTCGGAACCGTAGTTGGGCGGCAGCGTGATCCCCGCGACGACCACCTTGCTGCCTGCTTTCCTAAGGGTTGAGACGATCGCATCGAGATTGGCGCGGGTCGCCGCAATAGGAAGACCGCGCAGGCCGTCGTTGCCGCCAAACTCTACGATAACCACCGCCGGATGGAGCTTCAGCACCTCATCCAGGCGCTCGATGGCGTCTTTGGTGGTATCGCCGCTCACGCCCTGATTGACGATCCGGTATCGATACCCGCGAGCGCTCAGGTCGGCCTGCAGGTAGTCTGGATAGCTATGACCCGGATCGACCCCATGACCGGCTGTAATACTGTCACCGAAGCAAACAATTGCGGGAAGAGAACCGTCCGGAGCAGCATGAGCAAGCAGCGGGTAAGCCAGCAGTATGGCGAACAGAGACAGGAACTCGCGGCGGTTCACAAGTCTAGTGTAGCAACGGCTCCTGGCTGCGGCAGGCCGTCGAGGGGCGTTTCCCTGGGGAGAGTGGATGATTGAGGTTCGCGGGCTGAAGAAGTCCATACGCAATGGGAGCAGAACGGTCGACATTTTGAAGGGCATCGATCTCTTCATCCCGGCGGGGCAGTTCGTCGCCATCATGGGCGCCTCGGGCAGCGGCAAGAGCACCCTGCTGGGGCTGATTGCCGGCCTGGACCTTCCCACCGAGGGAGATGTGCTGATCGATGGCGTGGAGATCAGCCGCCTGCCCGAAGACAAGCTGGCTGAGGTGCGAGGCAAGAAGCTGGGATTCGTATTTCAGTCCTACCAACTGATCCCCACCTTGACCGCTCTGGAGAATGTACTGCTGCCGCATGAGCTCAATAGTTCGGGGAATGGCCGCGCGCGGGCGGTGGAGCTATTGACCAGCGTGGGGCTGGCGGAACGGCTGGACCATTATCCGGTGCAGCTGTCCGGCGGGGAGCAGCAGCGGGTCGCCCTGGCGCGGGCCTTCATTCTCGATCCCCCGATCGTTCTGGCCGACGAGCCAACCGGCAACCTAGATTCGGTCAACGGCGCTCATGTGCTCGACCTGCTGCTCAAGAGAAACCATGAAAGCAGCGCAACCCTGGTGCTGGTAACTCACGACGCGCAAATCTCATCCCGCGCCGACCGCTGCATTTTGCTGCGCGACGGCGCCATTGTCGAAGACAAGATGCGAGGGGTCTAATGGGAAAACCTTCACTCACCTGGAACTCCGCGGCCAAGATCGCGTGGCGCGAGCTGCACGCGTCGAAAGAGAAGTTTCTTTTTGTAATTTTCTCGGTGGCGATTGGTGTCGCCGCGCTGACCGGAGTGCGCGGCTTCAGCAATTCTTTTGAGGAAACGCTGTTGGGAGAAGCGCGCACCATCATGGCCGCGGATCTCTCTGCGCGCATGTTTCGCCAACCCTCGGCCGGCGAGGAGCGGCAGTTGAATGCCCTGGCCGCCGCAGGCGTTCAGCGGACTGAAGTGACCGAGATGGTTTCGATGGTCTCTTCACCCTCCGACCCGGTGCCGCTTCTGGTTTCACTCAAAGTAGTCGATCCTGCGAAATATCCCTTCTATGGCGCGGTTCAGCTTGCGCCGGCGGAGAAGCTGGAGCAGGCTCTGACCGATTCGACCGTGGTGGTCGCCGAGGATCTCCTGATTCGGCTGCACACCAGGGTGGGTGCGTTTCTCAAGATCGGAAATGCAACCTTTCGTATTGCCGCCATCGTGGCGCATGAGCCCGACCGCATGAATTCGAGTATGGGTTTGGGTCCCCGGGTGATGATGGCTCGAAGCGGACTGGCCAAGAGCGGATTGGTCCAGCAGGGAACTCGCGCAGGAGAGCGCTTTCTTTTTAAGCTGTCTCCGAAGACCGGCAATGTCGCTCAGATTCGCGCACGGCTGGAAGAAGTGCTGCCCGATGCCCAGGTGACCGACTTTCGCGAGAGCAACCCCGCGCTGACCGAGGGCCTCCAGCGCTCCACCGCTCTGCTTAGCTTGATCTGCCTGATGGCCATGGTGCTGGGCGCCATCGGGGTGGCCATGGCGATGCGCGCGCATCTGCAGCAGCGGGTCGAAGTGCTGGCCATCATGAAATCGATCGGGGCGCGATCGTCCGACATCTTGCGCATCTATTTACTGCAGACGATGCTCTTAGGGCTCGCTGGAGGGTTGCTCGGAGTCCTGTTTGGCTTGGCGGTCGAATGGATATTCCCATCGCTGCTGGGCAGCCTGCTTCCCATGCGCGCGGATCTCCATTTTCCTATTCGCGCCGCGCTCGCCGGATTAGGAGTCGGGTTGCTGACCACGGTTCTTTTCTGTCTGCCGCCATTGCTCGACATTCGGAAAATTCGTCCCAACCTGGTGCTGCGCAGATTGGTGGAAGAGGGAAGCGAAGGGCCGCGGCACTCGCTTCCCAGACGCCTGCTGACACACATCAAGGAGGACAAAGCACAGTACATCGTAGTGGTTATCATTCTCGCGGGGCTGGCGTTGATTGCAGCCGCCCTCTCCGATTCGCCCGTGGTCGGACGCTGGTTCGCCGGCGCATTGTGCGCCTTGCTGCTATTCGTCCTGGTGCTGGCTTCTGTCACTCTGCGCCTGGTTCGCGCCTTCCTTCAAGGGACGCGGAGGGGCCTCAAATCCTACGTCCGCCATGGGCTGGCGAATCTGTATCGCCCGGGAAACCAATCCGCGGCCGTGCTCGCCGCTCTAGGCCTGGGTGTGATGCTGATCCTGACCGTCTTCCTCATGCAGGACGGCGTGGTCGAGCGAATGAAGGAGACCGCGAATTCAGGTGTGCCGAACGTCTTTATGGTTGACATAAGCAGCCGCGAACTGGATGGTTTGAAGCATTTGTTGTCCCAGCAGCCTGGAGTACAGGGAAAGGTGGAAACCGTGCCTGTACTCTCGGGAAGAATCATGTCGATTGATGGAACGCCCGTGGAGACGCTCAAGCTGAAGAATTATCCTAAGGGCTTGCTTCGCTCGGTTTCTCTTACCTGGTCACAAGACCTGCCTGCGGGAATTACCGTAGTCCAGGGAAAATGGTGGCCCATAGGTGACACCCAGTCCATGGCGGTAAGCGAGCGCGTAGCACGGAGGCTTCATCTGCATCCCGGTTCTAAACTCACGCTGCTATCCAATCAGAGGACCATCCAAACGGAAGTAGCGGCCATTACCAAATCGGACGGGCAGCATGTTTATAGCCGCAGCGAGTTCATCCTGACTCCCGGCGCGCTCGCCGGCCTTCCCGTGATCTGGTACGGAGCCGTGCATGTGAAGCCTGATCAAGTAGCCAACCTGCAGCGGGCGCTCTTCAACGCATATCCCACGGTCACGGTAATCAACATCGCGGATGTGGTCCAAACCATTCAATCGGTCGTCGGGCAGATGACGGTGGTGGTTCGCTTTCTCGCCGCCTTTTCCATACTTGCGGGCGCGATCATCCTGGCTTCGAGTATTGCCAGCACGCGTTTCCGCAGGATTCGTGAAGTGGTGGTGCTGAAGACCCTGGGAGCGAAGCGGAACCACATCGCCGCCGTCTTCAGCGTGGAGTTCGTGGTCTTGGGATTGCTCGCCGGGGTGGTCGGAGTAATCTTCGCCAACCTTCTCTCGCGCATCCTGATGGGCCGGCTGGATGTGACCTTCCACATTGAGTGGCTAGCCGGTCTGATGACAATCCTAGGGACGGCGGTGCTGGCCACGGCTACGGGCTGGTTGGCCAGTTACCGGATGCTAGGCCAAAAGCCGCTCGAAGTACTGCGGGAAGAATAATAACGTAACCGTAGAAGTTCCATTGGTGCAATGATTCAGGGCGAGTTCGCTTTTAGGGCGAGGCGCTTCTTCACTTCGCCAAGATCGGGCAGGAACCAAACCGAATTACCGCGGTTCGATTCATTGATGAGATCTCGAAGGGCGGTGCTGTTTGCAGTAAACGCAGAGAGATCGCCGATAATCGCAAGTCTTAGCCCGTAGTTCACAAACTTCTGCAGGATTTCGCCTGCCAGTCCTGTCCGCAACTGAAAGAAATCGGGGGCAAGCCTATCGGCGGGGATCACAACAAATGTGGCAGCGTGCGCCATCGCTTCTCCAATAACGGCTGTTGCATCTTGAAAATTGCACAACGGCGGTCCGTCGGCTGCATACTCGAAAACATGGACGCCACGCAGATCATAGGATGATGAGGAAGACACAGCTTCAGCCTACATTGCTGGGAATTGCGTAAAAACAACGAAAGAGGTCGCAATGGAAAGCATCATCCGCTTCATATTGGGGAATTTCACCCTCACCTTCCTGGTAATCGGGTTGATTGTCTGAGGTGGTGGACTTCCTGATCACCATTATCGGCTTTGTGCTGCTGTGGCTGCAGCACCGATCCCGGCCGGGACTGCATTCCTGATGGTTTTGTTTCTCAAGCCGATTCTCTTGCTCTCTGCATGGGCGTTCATTGACCGAAGGCCCTTCTGCTTTTACTATGATTGAGGCAAAGCTCATTTGCTCTCGGGCCGGCTGATCACCGCATTGCCCCCTCGTTCAATGGTAGGACAGCTGCCTCTGGAGCAGCATATCGGGGTTCGAATCCCTGGGGGGCAACCATTTATAATCAGCAACTTACGCTGCCTGCCATCTCCCCAAAAGCCTCAGTAGTAACATTTGGTGGTAACTTTTGGTTCGGAAACATGCGGGAATCCGTGGCTATGCCAGGGAACACCTGCGAAAAAGCCGGGCGCATTTTTTCCTCCGATCGTTGCGGCAAAACAACCTGAGGAGCATTGCCTTTGGCAATGCTGGCGTTTGACCGAGTGCTTGTTCTGTAGGAAAAAGCATTCACATGAGCTATGGCAAGCGCCCCAAGTTACCTCGCGGCCTTCGTTTGCCGGGTAGGCGGTGAACCGTTCGGAACAGGTCAATGAGTGAATCGGCGGAGATAACCGGCCAACCTTGCGAGACTCGCTGGTGAGCGGAGACCCTGATCTGGCGCGGGGTTGAGAGGTGTTCTATTATTCTTCAGCTGGGTTTCTTACCGTTTGGCGAGGTCAGCGCAACTCGCAATAACGGACTCACCAATAGCGGCGGCAGACTGGAACTCATTTGGACAGAGCTTCGGACTTCCAGGAGCCAGCCTGGGCCCAAAAGCCACACCTGTAGCGGAGATCGCAACTCGAGTAACCGAGAGCTTTGGAAGGACCGATGGTTATCTCAGCCAACCTAGAGCAACATCGCCTGCGACGAGCGCAATATTTTACACACCATTAGAACGGGAAGCGATTGGCCGGTTATGGCGATTTGGCATTCGTTGAGAGAACTGGTCTCATGTCCCGAGGTCTGGCTAGCTCAATGCCTTTGCGAGTCGAATGAGTCCTTGCCGTATCGCAAGCTCGTCGAATCCGCCAAAGCCGAGGAGCAACGCATTCGGATCAGGACGTCTCAGAGTGCATCGATCGACGGCGAGAACCTCAACACCCTGGGCCGCCGCCAGCTTTTCCGCCCGTCGTGAAGTCATTCCATTCTTGAGGTACCCGATCGTGTAGAGGCCTGCCCTGACGTTAGAGATCTCAAGCAACCCACCCAGATGTTGCTTGGCTCCTTCCATGAGTGTTGCGAGGCGCTCCGCATACAGATTCCGCATCCTCCGCAGATGACGTGCCAAATGCCCATCGACGATGAAGTCGCAGAGCACCGCCTGGTCAAAGGATGAATTCCGGAAATCGGTTCGGTAGCGAAAACCCAGGAAGAAATCTATTAACGGCGCAGGTAATACCACGTAGCCCACGCGTAAGGCTGGGAATAGCGTCTTGCTGAACGATCCGATGAAGATAACGCTTGAGTGATTATCGAGGCTTTGCAGGGCAGGCACAGGCGGTCCCTCAAACCTGTATTCGCTGTCATAGTCATCTTCGATAACAAAAGCGCCGGCGCGTGAGGCCCAGCTAAGAAGGGCCATCCGCCGCTCCAGCGACATCGTTACCCCCAGCGGGAATTGGTGAGCCGGCGTTACGTAGGCTCCCTTCGCATCCGGACAGATCTTAATTCCGGCGGAAACAGACAGCCCTTCATCATTCACTGGCACAGCAATAATCCTGGCTCCGACATTGTCAAACGCGATTCTAGCTCCGAAATATCCAGGATCCTCCATCCATATCGGATCGCTCTTTTTCAAGAGCAGCCGTGCCAACAGGTCGAGCGCCTGTTGTATTCCGGAAACGATGACGATTTGTTCCGCAGTGCATCGCACCCCACGTGACGTGCGCAAATACTCGGCGATTGCATCGCGCAATGGCCGATACCCACGCCGATCAGCCTCTTTCTTTAACCATGACCTGAAATTACGTGCTCGGTCTGCGGCAATACGTCCCCAAACTTCGGATGGGAATTCGTTGATGGCCGGAGCCCCGATCCGAAAGGGGCGGATCCCCTCAACAAAAGCCAGGTCAATCCAGGGTTGCGGCCGTTTATATGTCGAAATGACGCGACGAATGTATGCCGGTATCGTGGTTGCCTGGCGGGCCGGCCGGGGCGCCTCCACACGATTGACCCACGTACCGAATCCGACACGGGAGGTGACATACCCCTCGGCTTGTAAACGCTCCAGAACGCTGACGACTGTGCCCCGGGAGAGTTCATACTGGCTGGCGAAATCTCTGGACGCTGGCAGTCTGGCGCCTGGCGCGAGCCGGCCGTCAAGAATGGCAGAGCGCAGTTCGCCGTACAACCAATTGGTCAGGGTCTGATGGCGCGACCGGCTTTTGAGAGTGAGCTCGAACGAGCTAATGGCTTTTGGCATCTCAAATGGTCCAATAAGATTAGCGAAAATGGCTCTGTTCGATGTACCACTGCTGCCATAGTATCAGTTCTGAAATCGAGAAGCGCAGGTATCGTCATTGAGCTCTGGCTTCTCGCTGAGCGACTCATGGGAGATCGACAGATGAAAGTTGGAGTTTGGTTCTATGGCTTGGGCACCGCTCTCACCGGCATTCTGGATATCGCCTGGGGTGAATTCGATGCCTCTCATCAACCCATCAAGTCCCTGGGCAAAAATGTTCCTGGTCAACACATACTGGCCTACGTCGCGGGCGTCTGGCTGGTCGCAGCTGGTCTTGCAATCTTGTGGCGGCGCAGCGAAAGGATTGGCGCCGCGGCATCCGCCATCGTCTACTTGATTTTTGTGGCATTTTGGCTACCTCGGTACTATGCCGGGATTCATGCGCTTGGCTGGCGAATCGACGTCTTAATAGGCATCTCTTTCGGGCTCGCTCAACAGTTAATGCTGGTCGCTCCGGCAGCAATCGTTTACGCGTCCACCGCCTCACCGGATTCCCTGTTGCAGGAGAGAGCAGCGATCGCCGCACGTTGGATGTTGGGATTGCCTCCTATCGTCTTCGGCTTATTCCATCTCGTCGGCATTCACGTCTTCGCGAGCATCGTCCCGCAGTGGATGCCGTTTGGATATTTTTGGGCGGTGCTAACCGGAATCGCCTTCTTCCTGGCAGGGTGTGCAATTTGCTCAGGAATTATGGATGTCCTGGCCGCCAGGCTTCTTGCGTTGATGCTGTTGCTGTTTGAAGGTCTTGTAGAAATACCTCCTATTTTTATCCGACCGCACGATCAGGGAGCATGGGGTGCCGCCGTATACAACCTGGCTGCGATAGGGGCATGCTGGATATTCGCCGAGTTTCTCGCGAGCCGCGCAGATCGAGGACGAATCGGCCCCGCGGGGAATGTCGCCACGTCACGCCCCGATCCGGTGGTTGCGTGATTGAGTAACGCGTGGTCGTCGACGAACATTAGGGTTGCCTCCGTCTCAGTTGATGAATTCAGGCCATAACCGGCCAATCGCTTCCCATTTTCATTCAGGTGGTCTGGAGTTTTCTTATCTCGGTCAGGATCTTGATGAGGCGGATGGAGAGTCTGAGGAGACGATTGCGCGCATTACCGTTAGGGAGAGAACGGCGGAACATCTCCATGACGTGCTGAGCGGCGACTAAGGAGTCGATGAGGCCATCGATGCCTGTACGAACTGGTTCGGTAGATGTTTTGGGTTGTGGAGCCAGATGCCTAGGCTTGGAGCGAGCCAACTGGAACTCACGTTCGAGATCGGTGAGGGCGACATCGACGTAGCGCATGGTCATACTTGGATCGACGTGGCCGAGTAGTTTCATCAGGACGGGGAAGCTGACTCCTGAGCGAAGCATCTCGGTGGCGTAGGTATGCCTGAACTGGTGGGGGACGATACGCGTAGAGAGTCCGAGGGAGTGGCAGACCTGATGAAGATAGTCGCGGAGTGGAACGATCAGAGCCACTTTGCTTCCAGGGCGCGCCAGAAGCCGTCCATCGGCAGGCAGGGGATCCAGGGAGCGGAAGAAGCGCAGCCGTTGGACGAGATCACGGCCGAAGGCATCGATGGGTACCATGCGCTCGGTCTTGAGTTTGCCGAGGGGAACATGGATGGCCCATTGGTTGGGGCCTGTGGCGCGCAGGCAGTGATAGGACAGGTCGACGCATTCGCCGATACGCATGCCGGTCGAGCGGAGCAGGAGGAAGACATTTCCGCCAAGATCGTTGCGACGCCTGAACTCCTGCTGGAGGAGTTGATCCTGCTCGGCGGTGAGTGGCCGTGGCAGAGTGTGAGGCGAGCGCGGAATATCCTCGCGCAGCAGCAAGTGAGCCAGTTCAGGGAGATGGCTGGTGCGAGCCAGTTCATGGAAGATGGTGCGCAGAGCAAAGAGGCGTCCGATGCAGGTTGCCGCGACCAGAGGCGGAGTCTGGCTGCGCAGGTGCGCCATCCATCCGAGGATATGAGGATCGCGGTGCAGTTGTTCGAGACGAGTAATCTTCGGATATTCTGCGCCGAGATAGACAAGGAAGCTGCGCACCACGATGTTGTAGTTACGCTTGCTGGACGGGGTGAGTGCGGTGCACAGAGACTCGACCGTATGCGCGAAGAGCGGCGCCAGGGGATGCTGGAGTGGAGCACGGCGCCAGCGCATCACGGGATCCTCGGTTGAGGATGGATGCACTGTGCTGTCGCGCGGGCGTACTGCAGGTAGACGTCCTGCGGCGAGACCTTCACATAGTGCAAGGTCGTTTCGATGTCGGCGTGGCCCATCAGCTGCATCAATGCGGGTAGGCTGATGCCGGCGCGCACCATATCGGAGGCGAACGTGTGTCTGAAGCGGTGGGGATTTGCCAACTGGACACCGGTAGTGCGGCGATGATGGCGGAACAGAGAACGTAATCCCGCGGGTGTCATACGTTGGCCACGAGCGGGCCCTTTCAACACCACGAACAGTGCTGCCGAGCAGGGATCGGGCCGCTCCACGCGGAGATAGTGATCGAGCAGTTGCGTGGTTTCCGGCGCCAGTGGCAGCAAGCGTAGCTTGTTCCCCTTGCCGCGCACCCGAAGCTGCCCTTCGGATAACAACACATCATCGCGATTCAAGGCCATGACTTCGGCGGAGCGAAGCCCATGCAGGAGCATCAGACCGACGATGGCTAGGTCGCGGGCGTTTCGAAAACTGGACCAGAAGCGTGCCACTTCATCGACCGAGAGGGGAACGATGTTGAGCCGTGGTTCCTTGATGCGCAACCTGCTGAGCTCGAAGCGGGGGCGTCCCAGACCCATCGGCCTGCGGTGCAGGTAAATCTTATGGAAGCCATGCGCCACCTGACAGGGAGCATCGGGGAACTGATTGCGGATCGCACGATCGGCACAGGCGACACGATCGTTGATGGTGGTGGCAGAAGGCGGAGGCTGCCGGCTCGACTGGAAGCGCAGGTAATCGAGCAGAGTTGATTCGGTGAGATCTTGCTGGGAGATATCGCCAGTGTGATGAACGCTCTCCCACCAGCGCACGAAGTGCAGCAGGCTGTGCGCGTAGCTGTACAGGGATTTGTCGGCCAGGCGGCGGACATGCTCACGATCGAGATACCGATTGATCCACGCCACTTCCCGACCAGTATCCTGCTCGATCACGTGCATGGGGCTGTGCGCACCTGATGATGCGGGCTGACGAATCACGCGGAACTTCATGGCTGGGCAGCCTCCAGCAGAGACCGGAACTGTCCCGCGTTCCCACCCCCAACGAAGAACGAGTTTGGATCGTAACCGTGTGGCAGCAGGACGCGAAGGGCCATGATGCCGTGTGCGCCAAGGCGATGGGCCAGTCGCTCTGCAGCCCGCTGTCCGCTCTGGTTGGCGTCGACATCGAAGGTGAGATAGACGGTGCGTTGGCCATCACACAGTTGGTGGAACTGGGCGTCATTCAGATGGGTGCCCAACGAGCAGGTCGCGTTCTGAAAACCGGCCTGGCGTAACGAGCCATAGTCGAATAGTCCTTCGACCAGGATGACTTCGTCATAATGGCGCACCTTTTCCCACGCATACAAGCCGCCCTTGCAGCCGGGCAGGAAACGATGGGCGAAGGCAGAGCCGATGCTGCGGCCGTAGAGGTTGACGATGTGCTCGCCCTGACGCAACGGGAAGATGATGCGCTGATAAAAAGCATCCGCACCCTGTGCGTTGATAAGACCGGCTGTCCGCAAAAGTTCGAAGGAATGACCTTGCGCTGTGAGATGACGCCGCAGATTTCCGCCGGGCGCATAGCCGATGCCCAGTTCTCGAATCAAGGCAGGATGGTAAACTCCGCGTTGCCAGAGATAGCCGAGCGCCTCCGGATACTGATCCAGTTGGTGCTGATAAAAAGTGGCCGCCTGTTCGAGCACTGCGATTGCATCTTTTTCTCGAGTGGCCGTTGGATCGAGATAAGCAAGGCCTTCGTGGAAGGCCAGGTGATGCGAGAGCTGCAGGAAGCGCATCAGATCGCCGCCCTGCCCGCAGCCGTGGCAGTAGAAGACATCCTTGTGTGTGTTGACGTAGAACGAGGGCCGGCTCTCCTCATGCAGCGGACAGAGACCCACATACTCCCAACGGCCCGCAGGCCGGCCAATCCAGTTCTGTTGCCGCAGGTACTCCAGCAGGGACATTCGCCGTCTGCGTGTCTCGACATCTTGGCTCACGCTTTTTTCCGCCTCTGGAACCCAGTCTGGGACGACTCCTCTTCGGTTCCCAGGCAAGGATGGTGGGCGAGCGGATTTTTTATACGCGCATGGGCCAGAGGACTTCGAGAGCCGAAATGATCCAGGGCAACGGTGCTGCTTTCTGCACGCCAGGCTCACCACGCTCCAGCCAGTGAGCCAGGCGAGTCAAAGTGTGGGAACGAAATGAAAGTGCCGGCTGAGAACAGTCCAGACCATTCGACCAGCGGCGAACCGTGGAGGAATCCGGCACGCGATCCGCATCCTTGAATCTCGACACTGCTCTTTCCCAGGAACAGTGCTCCACAAAGCGCCGCAGCAATGTGTGGCAGCGCGCCACCAGGCTGTAATGGGTGTAAGGGAGTGAGTACACCGGCAGGAAAGTGAAGGTCCTTCCGCACTTGATGCAGCGGCCCCGGCGGATCCCGATCCAGTCGTGATGCTCGTCGTGCGCCTGCTTGCGGCGGCGCCCGTGACCGATGATCGTTTCGCTCTCACAAACCGGACAATGGCGTAAGATGATTCCGTCGTAGTCTTCCGTCCAGCCGGCCGCAGCCCTGTCCAGCGAGACGGAAACTGGGACAAAGAGGATCGTTACCCCGCAGGGGTTCTGCTCCCGGCGTGACCCGCCAAGATCTCAGCTGGAAACAGAGCCCCGCCTCCTGAAGAATCCAACTGAAAGAAAATATAGCTTTTTATGAACAGCTCTTGAGAGTTGATTCAGATTTTGGCCGGTTATCTCCGCCAATGCGCTCATCGAGCCGGATAGAGGGCGATTTTCAAATTCCGGTCGAATCGTCGCCTATCCGGAAGTAGCGCTATGCGAAGAGTGGTAAAACCCTTGGGAGGACGAAGCTTCATACTCAAATACCTGTCGGGCCTTGGCTGCTCTTTGATTCGAACGACGAGATCAAAGCAAAAATGTGCACCTGGGGCCGTGTTACCGAGGAAGATCTGACCCAGTATGAGATAGACCTCCGGCGTTGGGGTACTGACAGCGTCCCCATGCAACTGACTGACAGCCAACTATCCGTCCACTCCAAGAACTCTATCCGAGCGACGACCTCGGGCTTCAGCCACAATGTCCAATGCCGGACTATGCCGCATAGGGTGTTGCGAACGTTGTTATCGCTGCCTTCAACACTATTTTGTTCGGCATAATCAGACTGAGTCTTCAGGTGCAAGTGGGGTACTGATTCTGTGCAAGTGAGACAAGATTTCCAGGGGATGTGGAGCAAGCGTCAAAACGAATGTCCCCACATGCTCTGCGCGAATTCCGTTTTTGCCTTTCTTTCTGTTATTCCCGAAGGGAATCTGCTCGCGCCCTTCTCGTACTGTGCGGCGTTTAAGAAAGGCAAGGACGGGACAGATCTAGAAAACCAAACTGCTCAGCTTAGTACGACTAATTCATATTCATCTAAAGCCGGAAGCGCAAATTGGCTATAACCATTGTTACTTGCGACGGCAATGTTTTGACCGGACCTGACCGCATTGGCCGAATGGAAGTTCCCGTTCAAATTGACATCAATATCGGTCATGCGCACAGGATCGAAATAAGCGATATCTGAGTGGCCTGAAAGATTGATGAACTGGATCAGGAGGCGATCCTTCTGCCGCATGAACGTGATCTCTACAAGGGGATGTGCGTTGGTCTTAAGCTGACGTCCGTCAGGCAGCATAGCATCGATCAAATCGCTCAGGAGCCACGAGTGAGCCTCGGAACTCTGCCGATAGTAAAGCCCTCCGATATCCCAGGGCAGCCAAGCCACCCTTCCTTTTCCGATGCCTTTCATAACCAGGCCTGGATCATTCGTGTCTTTCCAGTCGACATTGACAAACTCGGGCGGACCGTACATGGAGGGTGGAATAAAAGTAATTGGACTCGGGCCCTCCGCTTTTACCTGCAAGTAGTTGCCGTACATGAAAACGACATCTGTTTCTTTAAGGGAAGGAAACATGGCTTTATCTCTGATCCTGAAATAGGTGCCGTCCGGATCCTTCCACAGCTTGACTGCAGGCGCCACGTCGAATTCCGGAGCGGTGTAGCTGGCAATAATGAGGCGGCCGCCATTCTCGACATACGCTCGCAGAGCCTTGGGAGCCGCTCCCGGCGCAATTACCAGGTCAGCATCTCGTTTCCCAAGCCAATTCAGGTTATCGACGGCGGCAAAGGGAATGTGCTGCTCAGACAGCAGCCGGAAGAAACCGCGATAAGAGTCCTCTAGAATTTGAAAGCCTACATTCGTCGGTCCGGGTGCGAGGAGAAAAACGCGCGCCTCGCTTTTCTGTGCGACGAAATAATCCTGCTTATCTTTAAGCCAGCGATATACGGGAGCTGCGGCATCGACGGCAGTCCTGTCCGGCTGCTGTGCAATTGTGCCGTGCAGGCTGACTGCAACGCCCCCTCCATTCGCTGCATCTTGCCAGATGCGTGACCGGATTTCAGGTTGCGGCACGGTCGCAAACCGCCAGCGATAGTCTACGAACGACATGCATTGGTTGACGACGGCTTTATCCGGGTAGCTGTTTCTCCACTGATTGGTATTGTCGCTAGCCGAGTAGGGCCAGAGCGGAAGAGAACGATCAAGGCGAGTATTCGACTCGGAGTACACGATATCGCAAATCTGAGGAGCTGCACCGATGAACGCTGCTCCAGGCCGTTGGCTCTTCACCAGATCGCGAATGGTGATCGACATCGAAACACTGGCGTCGTGCAGGAAAGCCCGGTAATCGGCATCGGGAGCATCAGGCACGTCGCGATGGAAGCGCTCGCGGTAGAGTCTCTGGCAATTATCACAATGACAGAGCCCTATGGGCCTGCCGCTGTAGTCCGCGGCGGGATTGCTAAACATATTGAAATAGACTCCGTCGACCTCGTATTGCCCGAGCGCTTCCTTGAGAATTTCGATCGATTTCTGTCGATACCAGCCGCCATTGATACAGGTTTGATATAGACCGTTGTAGATGGATGGTTGGCCACCGGCCATCTTAAAGAACCAGCCCGGGTGTGCGTCGTAAACCTCCTTCCGTGCTTTACTGAAGTCGCAACGCCCAGCGACCCGAATTTTACGAACATGGGCCTGGCGAAGAACCTCGCCAAAAGTATCTTGTCCCTTGGGCATGTAGGGGCTGACGTACTCATACTCCACCTTGCTGGGATAGAGCGCAGTAATCCCAGCCATCGCCGTGATCAATACGTTGGCGTTGAAGTTGACCACATCATCGATGAATTGCTTGGGATTGAGGGCAGCGTCGGTTTCGCGAAGGTTAGGGTGTACCCAGCGGATTGGTTCGACCATCCACCAGCTCGGCTCCGCACTTGTCAAATCTTGGCTTGCGGAAATCGCGGACGCCGCGTGAGGTGCGCCCGAAACCACCGCTGTAGCGCCGGCGCTCCGCAAAAACACTCTTTGATGAGTCAGCGGGAATTCATTGGCATCGGGCGGAAGTCCGGGTAAACGCGCGCTCATCGAAGTTCGACTAATTCGTATTCGTCCAAAGCCGGAAGCGTAAATTGGGTATAGCCATTGTTATTTGCGACGTTGACGTTTTGACCAGACCTGACTGCATTGGCGGAATGGAAGTCTCCCTTTACATTGACCTCAATATCGGTCATGCGCACGGGATTGAAATAGGCCGTGTCTGAGTGGCCTGAAAGATTGATGAACTGCACCAAGTGGCGATCCTTTTGCCGCATGAACGTGATCTCTACAAGGGGATGTGCGTTGGTCTTAAGCTGACGTCCGTCAGGCAGCATAGCGTCGATCAAATCGCTCAAGAGCCTGGAGTGAGCCTCGGAACTATGCCGGTAGTAAAGTCCTCCGATATCCCAAGGCAGCCAAGCCACCTTTCCCTTTCCAATGTCCTTCATAACCAGACCCGGATCATTCGTGTCTTTCCAGTCGATATGGACGAACTCAGGCGGACCGTACATTGAGGGAGGAATAAAAGTAATCGGACTCGTGCTCTCTGCCTTCACTTGCAAGTAGTTGCCGTACATGAAAACGACATCTGTTTCCTTAAGGGAAGGAAACATGGCTTTGTCTCTGATCCTGAAATAGGCGCCATCCGGGTCCTTCCACAGCTTGACCGCGGGCGCCACGTCGAATTCCGGAGCGGCAAAACTGGCCATAATCAGCCGGCCGCCATTCTCGACGTACTCTTGCAAAGACTTGGGCGCGGTCCCGGGCGTGATTACCAGGTCAGCATCGCGCTTCCCAAGCCAATCCAGGTTCTCAACCGCTGCAAACGGAATATGCTGCTCGGTCAGCAACCGGAAGAAACCACGGTAGGAGTCCTGCGCGATCTGAAAACCAACGCCCCCGGATCGCGGCGCGAGCAGAAAGACCCGCGCTTCGCTCCTCTGTCCGACGAAATAGTCCTGGTGGCTTTTGAGCCAGCCATACGCTGGAATAGCGACATCGATGGCCATTCTGTCCTGCTGCTCGGCGACAGTGCCATGCAGATTGAAAGCCGCGGCTCCTCCGTTGGCCACATCTTGCCAAATGCGTGTTCGAATCTCGGGCTGGGGCACGGTCGCGAAGCGCCAGGGATAGTCGACAAAGGACATACCCTGGCAGACCACGCCTTTCTCGGGGTAACTGTTTCTCCACTGATTGGTATTGTCACTGGCCGTATAGGGCCACAAAGGAAGCGGACGGCGCACTGCCGTGTTCGCTTCTCCGTAAACTATGTCACCGATTTCAGGAGCGGTGCCGACGAGCGCCGCGTTGGGCCGCTTGCTCTTCACCAGATCGCGGATGGTGATCGACATCGAAACGCTGGCATCGTGCAGGAATGCCCGATAATCGGCGTCAGGCGCCTCAGGCACATCGCGATGGAAGCGTTCGCGATAGAGTCTCTCACAATTGTCGCAATGACAGAGTCCGAGGTAGTGACCACTATAATCCGTCGTAGAATTGCTGAACATATTAAAAAAGCAGCCGTCAACGTCATAGCGCTCGAGCGCTTCACTCAAGATCTCAACCGACTTCTGTCGATACCAGCCGCCATTGATACAGGCTAAATAGAGTCCGTTGTAGATGGCCGGCTTGCCGTTAGCCATCTTAAAGAACCAATCGGGATGAGCATCGTAAACATCCTTATGCGTCTTGCTGAAGTCCCAACGGCTAACCACACGGATATTGTGCGCATGAGCCTCACGAAGAACCTCGCCAAACGTATCCTGCCCCTTTGGTATATAGGGGCTGACGTATTCATATTGCACTTTGCTGGGGTAAAGCGCCGTAATTCCGCCGGCCGACATCATCAACACGTTCACATTAAAGTTGGCCACATCTCGGATGAACAGCTTTGGATTTAGCGCAGCATTGGTTTCGCGAAGATTAGTTTGCAGCCAGCGAATCGGCTCAATCATCCACCAGCCGGGCGTATCATTTGACAATGCCTGATCGGCAGCAGCAGCGCTTGCCCCCATGTAAGGGGGCATGGAGGCAGCGACCGCTGTTGCTACAGCGCTTTGCAAAAATGTTCTTCGGTCCATTATTTTTTCTCCTGATACCTAGATCGCTCCAACAGAGTAATTCGCTAAAAGGTAAGCTTCGCAGCCAATTGCAGAATACGTGCCGGGTTCGAGCTGAGAATCGTTCCAAATGTATTGGTGCTCAGATTATTCGCGGGTTGGCCAAAGTTTGTGTGATTGAGCGCGTTAAAAGCTTCAAAGCGAAGTTGCAGATTGATGGTCTCGCGCACAGGAATCATGCGCACCACAGCAGCGTCGACATCGACATATCCGGGCGTTGTCAACGAGTTCCATCGCGCGTCCCCAAAAGTTCCCAGAGGGTTGGCCACATAAGCCTTTGGGTTCACCCATTCCAGAGTTCTGGTATTTCGAACGTACGGCTGGCCGACAACATTGGGCCGGTCTTGTCCTATCCCGGTGAGAGAGTTGTCGAGCCCGGTCACAGGATTGAAAGGATACCCCGATTGAGCAGTGATGATCGGCGATACCTCCCAATTCCCCAGGGCTGCCTGGACAAACCTATTGCCAAAGCGCGGGCTATCTACCACCAAAGAACCGACGAACGCATTACGCAGATCAGAGTCGCACGGACCGTAGTCGGCGTTTCGGTCATAGGGATTTTGAAAAGAAGGTCCATTATTCCCCAAATCATTCGACTCTATTTCACCGTCCTGCAGGCAGCGGGAGTATGTGTAGCTGGTAATAATCGTATAATTCTGGGCAAATCTATGCCTGGCCTTTAAAATAAGGCCGTTGTAGTTGGAATAATTTCCCTCATCCAAGGTTTGTATTTGGCCATAAGCAGCGCCCGTGGTAGGATTTTGCAGATATAAGAGCCTTCTCTGATTCGTATTGGCGGTAGTCGAACAAGCTTTCCCGCTGCACAATCCAGGAATATAAACCGCGTGATTCTGGTCTGCGCCAGACCATAGATGGGTGGTCTTGCTGCCTAGATAGTCTGCGGAAATCAGCCAATCTTTGCCCAGTTGGATTTGATAGCTCAAGCCCCAAATTTGGGCATACGTTGGCCTGGTATTAATGGGAAAGCTATAGTAAGTCGCTTGGGTAGGGAAAGGCTGATTCATCGACGGCGGAAATGGAAAGGGGAACGGGTTGCCCCCAGGATAGTTCGCGTACAGGTTGGAGAGCGGACCAGGGTTTGTAAGAGTCACAGTGCTTCCCCATGGAGCCGCGTCCGCCCACTTGGCGTAAAAGTACAGGTTTGGAGTATCGTGGAAGATGCTATATGAGCCGCGGATGCTCTGCTTGCCGGTGCCGGTTGGATCCAGTGCGAACCCGATCCTGGGACTGAAGTTGGCAAGCTTGCCGTTGATGTAGGAAGATGGTACGCCCGGGTCGCCGGCAAATAGAAGTCCGGGAGGCGCATTCGTATATTTGGCGGTCTTCTGGCCGGCATTGAACGCACTTTGAGAAAAGTACTCGCCTCGCCCGGCTACATCCGTTTCCGGCAAGAAAGGCTCCCACCGCAATCCAAAATGAACATTCAATTTGCTGTTCACTTGAACGTTGTCCTGACCGTAGAGGGCAATATAATTTTGCCGGAAACCCATTTGTTCGGGATTACCTTGGACGAGTTGGCTGGACCTCCCCAACATAAAGTCGAGCAAGGGATCGCCAGTAAATTGTCCGTTGAAGCTGAATGTGCCATTTCCGTTGAATACGTTGAATTCGTTTAGCTGCCGGTAGAGGTAATCCACTCCAAAAGTGATTTGGTGGCGTCCGTGAATCAGCGCCGCATCATCGGCGAACTGAAAGGTGTTCCGATTGAAGTGTGCTGGAGCGCCGTTGCCGTTGCCGATAGCGAAGGCGCTGCTGATGCTCATGTTGGTGAAATTTGGAACGAAGGAGGCAATATCGATGCCGACGGCTGGAGGGCTAAAAAAATTCGATGCCGCCGTCCGATTATCTCTGAATCGGCTCCAGGTCAGATGGGTGCTGTTCACCAATGTAGTGCTGAGCGAATAGGTATCCCCCAGCACCAGGGACTGACCGCGCTGCTCGGTTCCAGGCGAGGTGGTTGTGAGTAAATCCTTGCCATCAAAGTACGGCGGATTGTTTAGGTTCACAATAAAGTATCGAACGAAGAGCTGATCCTTTGTGCTTTGCGTCCAGTCAGCGCGTCCAATGTACTGCGTCTCATTGCTGGGCGTCGGAATCCCATAGGTTATTTTTCCGCAGGGGTCGCTTGATATAGGCACAAACTTCAGTAAAGCAAGCGCCTGGGGACTGAAGAGAGTAGGCGATACTTGATCGTTCGCGAACGGCAGACCTGTGCCGGGATTGGTGATTGGCCGGGCCGTATGGTTTGATTGGCAACTTGCGGCCTCGCGAGCACTGAAATCCCCGTTGAGCGTAGCTTGTGTGGGTACAAAGCTGATTGTTTGAGGCGGTGCGGTTCGCTGAATCGTGTTCTGATAACCGAAGAATCCGAAGAGTTTATCCCTCTTGATCGGGCCTCCCACAGTCCCCCCAAATTGATTCCTTTTAAGGGTATCTTGCGCGGTGGCGAAGTAGTTGCGCGCGTTGAAAACTCCATTCCTGACAAACTCAAAAAGATCTCCGTGGAACTGATTTGTTCCGGATTTCGTCACGATGTTCACAGCGGCGCCGGGATGAAGCCCGTATTGCGCCGAGAGCCCGCTCGTCTGAACATTGAACTCTTGAAGGGCGTCAGGAAAAGGAAAGGGAAGATTCACGTTTGAAAAGGCATCATTGTTGTCTCCGCCGTCCATAAGAAAGTTGTTACCGGTAGCTTGGGCGCCGGCTACCGAGATTGCGACGGAGCCGCTGTAGGTCTTCGTAGTAACCAGCGCGACCCCGCCTCCGCTGGCAAAGGCCGGTGAATTGGCTGAGCCGCCGGAGAGCAAGATCAACTGTGTCGCTTGGCGGCCATTCAATGGAAGGTCCACAATCCTGCGCTGATCCACCAATTCCGAAATCGATGTCTCCTGCGTTTGCACCATGCCTGCCGCGGCGGAAACTCGTACTTCCTGATTCACGGTGCCCAACTGTAGGGCAACGTTGACCTGAACATCGTTTCCGACCGCCAAAACGATGCCGGACTGAATGTAATGCTCAAAGCCCTGACCGGTTACTTCCAACGTATACGGTCCTACGGCGAGATTTGGAAAAACATAGGAACCGTTGGCGGAGCTAATCGTGGTCCGCACCTGTCCAGTATCGGTTTGAGTGGCTTTGACCTCGGCGTTGGGCACGACCGCGGAACTCTGATCGGTAATTATTCCCCCGATTTGCGCTCCTCCTGATGACTGCGATAACGCCACGTGAGGCAGAACCAAGCTGATCAAAACGGCCAGGATAATGCAGCTGAATTTCCGTATGGATAGCGTATGCATGACGTCACCTGTTGTGAAAAGAACTGCTCGGCTAACGCGCAAGCTGGTCACATTTTTGAATGCCATGTGCTCCGGTGCGCCCTTGCCAGGGCGGCACAGACGATTTGTTATGCCCGACAAAGGCGCGCGGAGCAAATATCGACCTGCTTTGGATGACCCAGAAATCACGATCCAGAAGGTAGTCTGGTAAGACCAATCTTGTCAAGGGGTGTTTTTGCTTATTTTTACCTTGGCAGGAGAGGTTTCTTTGGGGTACCTTGGAAAGCCGGATGGCTATTTCAATAATAGCCATATAAATCAAAGAGTTAAGGCGAAAAACGAGGCCTCCTTTAGGGATGTCTTTTGCGGCGTAACTCAAGCGGATGGGAGATCCGCAAAGGTTCTGCATTGGAGGCGGTAATCTGGTAATACCTTACAAATGATCTATCTCGTTCGTCCATTTCGCCACTTAAGACTATGCTCGAAAGAGAATAGGAATTGAGTCCGGGGTAGAAGGAATGAAAGTAGAGCCCACAGCTCCGATTGAGCGGACAACCCTAGTGGCCGCCGCCTTTGAGCGCCTCATCTCCAACATCGTGCATGGCAAATGGAAAGCTGGGGACCAACTTCCGCCAGAGCGCGAGCTGTGCCAACATCTTGGAATCGCTCGCACTTCCCTGCGAGAGGCGCTAAAAGCCATGGAACTCATTGGTATGTTGGAGAGCCGCGTCGGAGAGGGCACTTTCATTTGTCCGCGATCGGAGTTTCTGTCCCGCCCTTTGCTGTGGGCATTTACCGGGATCGATCATGCGGAACTCGGCAAAATCATGGAAGCGCGCGTGTTTTTGGAGAGAGATCTTGCCGGATTGGCGGCCGAACGCGCATCTCAGGAGGAGCTTGCCAGGATCGATGATGCTATCCAGAGAATGTCAGAGAACATCGCAGCAAGTGAACCCGTTCTGGAATCGGATATGGCCTTTCACTTAGCGGTTGCCGAAGCTGCTCACAACGAAGTCTTGGCGAATGCGGCACAGCTCCTGCGCAATTTGATGAAATATTGGATTCAGCTCAAGCTGCTGATCAGACATGTCCCATCCGCAGCCCTGGAGCGGCATCGGGGAATCTATCAGGCTATTCGGAATCGGGATGCGGAAAGCGCCCGGACTCTGATGCGCGCGCATCTCGATGAGACATCGGCATTGGTAACGCAGGTTATCGCCGGCCGCTTTGAGGAGAAGGAGAATGCGGAGCAAGTCCCGCAATAAAGCGGTTCCTATTGTCTAAACGGCATCTCATCCCCGCAGGAAAAAACATTCATGCCGGACAAATTCGAATCGAGCCTGCGCTCGCTCATTCAGGTGCTGCACGACGGACACAAAGGTCTCGCCGAGATAGGACGCCATCTCAAGGATCAGAATGCCAAGGATTCCATCCTCATCGAATCTCTTACCCGGCAGCAGTTCGCCGGGGATCTGGAGAACGAATTGCATCGCCATGGAGTAGCGATTCCAAGGTCATTTGGTGTAGCAACCGAGAGCTACTCCACTCCGTTATCAAGAGCAGCCACTCGTACCGCCGCAATTTGCGCACTTGTGGCAACTGCCGTTGCGGACCATCAGTGACCCACACGCGACACAGAGTGGCGCATCGCCAACCTCATAGCTGTCGTGAAGGTATTGCGAAACGCTTGCGGGAGCATGGTTTGCCTCTTCGCTGCCTTGTTGTTCCACAACTGCGATCTGTTGTGTAAACAGCGGAAGCTGCTTGCCCGACAGAAATCGCAATTCCATCCAGCGAAAGAGGTAGTCCATGATCGACTTCGCATATCCAAGTTCCTCATTGCCGGTCCAGCCCGACGGCTCGAAACGAGTATGCGAGAGCCTGTCGCAGAGCACCTGAGCGGCACTCCATGCTGCAGGCTCACCAAGACGACAGTGCCGAAACACTCCATCAATCCCGCGATCGTCGAGCCCTCCTTTGCCATCCAGATGAAGATTTCACCCACAACCGGGGGACCGCGAAGTGATTGTAGGCGTTGATGACTGCTGTAATCGCATCATCAAGCGCGTCTTCGCTGATGTGCCGCTGGTTAATCCAGGCGATCTGCCGGCGATCTGTTGCTTGCACCGATCGTGCCGTCTGGCTCGGACCGAGGTTGCAGCCATAGCAGAAGGAAGCAAGCAGGTAGCGTTCGCGCGGGTGCTCGAGCTTGGTCTCAAGTCCCGAAAGAGGGTCGAAGATCCCTGTTCCTTGTCGTGAGACCTGTGCTGATACCCCCTGGGATAGGCTACATCCTGTCCCAAATTATTGAACACCTCATTCTGATAGATGTGTCATATAAGCAGCGATTCGGTGATCCATCAGAAGGAGTTCCATGGCTCAGAAAACAGCTCTCGTCGTAGGTTCGACGGGCATCGTCGGTCTCAACCTCGCTACCCATCTCACTCAACAGGGCTGGGCGGTCTTCGGACTCGCACGGAAGCCTTCACACTCCGCGGGAATCCAACCTGTAGCCGCCAACCTGTTAGACCCAGCGAGTCTTGCCGTAGCTCTCAAGGACATAAGGCCAACGCACACATTTTTCACTGCGTGGATGAGGCAGTCGACCGAAGCCGAAAACATCAAGGTGAACAGCGCCATGGTTCGTAACCTCCTCGGCGTGGTATCTAAGGCCAAGACGTTAGAACACGTAGGGTTGGTCACCGGATTGAAGCACTATCTTGGACCCTTCGAGGCATATGGGAAGGACAAGATGCCTCCGACCCCTTTTCGAGAAGAACAGGGCAGGCTGGATGTTGACAACTTCTACTACGCCCAAGAGGACGAGAATCTTTGAAGGAGCCAGACGGGAAGGGTTTAATTGGAGCGTACATCGCCCGCACACGATCATCGGCTACGCGATTGGGAACGCGATGAACATGGGGGTCACCCTCGCCGTGTACGCCACGATCTGCAGAGAGACTGGGCGGCCGTTTTTATTTCCGGGGTCCGCAGCACAATGGAACGGGCTAACGGATATGACCGACGCTCGGCTCCTGGCGCGCCATCTTCGATGGGCAGCAACTACATCAGCGGCTCGCGATAATGCGTTCAACGTGGTCAATGGAGATGTATTTCGTTGGAGCTGGATGTGGGAACGGATCGCAGCCTGGTTTGTCCTGGAACCTGCAGCTTTCCCCGGTCAGGGAACGCCACTCGAAGTTCAACTTGCTGATGCCGCTCCGCTTTGGGCTGAGATCGCCAGCAAATATCACCTAGGGGAACCGGACATCAACATCCTGGTCTCTCCGTGGCATACAGACGCCGATCTTGGGCGGCCGATCGAAGTCATGACCGATATGAGCAAGAGCCGCAAAATGGGATTTCTCGACTACCAAGCGACAGATGATAGCTTTTTCGATCTCTTCGCTCGTCTGCGAGATGTGAAGCTTATCCCCTAGCTTTTTGACGTTAGATTTACTATCTACTCGAGAGAAGAGTTGCCGGCTATCCGGAAGTTGGACGGAGTTGATGTCGACTCGAAAGGAACATTCACTGTTGCCTTTTCGAAACTAATCTTTTCATGGCGGCGACCGGTGTGCTTTGAGGTTCCCGAACGCACGCACAGATTGAGTCGGGCGTTGCTCCGCTGGCTCCGCCGTCCTTAGCAGCTGCGGCTGAGGACGGCCGGTGCGTCGTCGACCCGATCGATCCAACGCCGAAGCGCCGGACTTCCGCGATGAGGCCGTCGACGCAGGCATCGGGCTCGAGAAAGTGCTCGATCAGGCGGGCCGGACCATACTCTTGCTCTGTGCTATCCAGAGCTTCCGTGATGCCGTCGGTATAAAGAAGCAATCGAGTGCCGGGAGACAGCGTGCTTGTGTGCTGTGGGTATGAGTTCGCGCCCTTCTGGCTCGCTCTCAACTGACGCAGCAATCACCAATCCCGAGGCCACGGACTCCAGCAGGATGCACATTCCCAGGCGCGGCTCGGATACTCCAAAGATCCATATGGCTCTCCCGATCGCCACGCCTGCCACCGTACCAACGAACCACCGCATCGACGGCCGGCGAGGAACTCCAGCCAGAGCGAAGATCCCAGCGTGAATAATCCGCTCAGGAGACTCTCAGCCGCGCCCAGTTCGATCTCACGAATCGGCATCTCCCGCGGAAGCCAGAACAAAACTCGCGTGGGTAAGCGCGGTCTTCTTGCTCCCAGGTCAGCATGCGCGACTAATTTCCCATCCACGTACAATCTGGAAATACGTCCGTCGTAGACTGCTGCCACAAATGCCGTGCGGTTGAGTGAGAGAACGGGCCCGGAGTACAGCGCTGGGTCGGTGCCGTTAAAGCCAGACGTGGGTGTCCGCAGGCGGAATGTGAGCGTCTTGTGGATCTGGCCCAGGGTAAAGTTCCGATTGGAAGGATCCTGAGAATACGTCAGGATGCGCGTGGGCCCGGTTTGTTCAAGGTTGTTGGTTCGCATAGAAACCAGGAGTGTGAGCTGGTTTTGTCTGACAAGCGCGTCATGGAACCTTAGTTCTTCGTCCGGGGAAAGAAGGGGACGGCCGTAACGCGTCTCGGAATATACGGAAGGCATCAGTCCACCGCTCGGCAATGCAGGGTGATTGGTATGAGCAGCTTGTTGGGCAAGATTCTCGATCTGGGAGGGAGCCATGGCAAAAGGATAGATTTGATATGCGAAGATATTTCCAACCACGGCCGATCCCCGGTCAATTCGTTTCCAATCGCCAGGTGAAAGGTCGAATTCCAGTTTGAGAAATCAGATTTTGCGGGGTGGATGAGGAGCGGAATGGTGCCGAATGTCGCAACCGGAAGAGCCACCGCCGCGATCGGTCGAGGGATCCGTATAGACTTCGGATCGAAGCCAGTCGCTCGAAGCCAAACCATCGCGACCAGTTAGCCAACCAGGGCCCCGGCCGTATTACCGGCGATATCAAGGGCTGACGGGGTGCGGTCAACGTATCCCAACTGCAGCGCTTCAGCAGTTGTCGATAGACAGAAGCCAAAGAGGAATGTGCGCAGAAGCGACGAGCCGCTCAGGGCGATCCCCAAAGGCATGTACATCAGGATATTGTTTAAAAAATCAGCTGGCTCGAGGGGCGTTGTCGACATAGATGAACGAAGGATGCCGTAGCCCTACCGGGATCATCGTGGCAGCGACAATCAAGGCGATGGAGGGAACCAGCAGTCGAAGGCGCAGGTATGGTCGCAAGAATAGCTTCAAGGGGTTATCAGCCCAAGGACAGTGTAAGTTCGGGAAAGGTTCTCAAACCGGATCTATGGGGGGCGGGACATTGCGAATTTACAAAGTGTTGTTGGGCTCCCAACAGACTGAAGCAAACCTACCAAGGCCTCGAGGGCGTCACGGGCTTTGAAGTCGGCCGCCAGTTGCAACGTGATCTCCCAAATCGCACGCAGGCTCTGCATCGGCCGCACCTCTGTGCGCCGTATCCTTGCCACTTCGCTCCTAATTACGCAGGCTCGCCGAAAGCACACGAGCTTTGGGCAATTTGACGCCTCGCGTAATGAAGGTAGCCTCATTACTCCCGCGAGAAGCTGGGGTCACCAAAGGCATCATTGTCGATCTGCACTCCCAGGAGTGTATCGACCTGATCGCCGAGTTCCAACGGATTCGCCCGGATCTATGGAAAGAAATGCATCGGCGAAGCGTGATTACTCGCGGGTTACAGAATCCTTGACCAGGAGCCGATCGACCGTCAGCTGGCCGATGCTTAGTTTTTCTACGCGGCCGCCGCGAATTGCGACCTTCCGAACGGCCAGTGCGCCGATAGCCAAGGCGCCAATAGCAAAAGCGCCCATCGCGGCAGCGCCAACAGCCAGACCTGCGGCGGCGATTCCGGCGGTTATTGCGGCAGACCGGGTCAGCTTGTTCTGTGTATCCATGGAAACCTCCGGGCGGTACATCCCCCAATATTCTGCACCCAGCGAAATATTCAAGAAAACATCCTTGCGCCGGGGAGATTCTCTACCTATGCGCATTTCGCGGTATGCGTGTCTTGCTGTCGCGCTGCACTAAAAACTGAAAATTTCGGAAATGGCGTTGGTTTACTGCACTCAAATCGTATACGGGCGCAAGCTCCATGTACTTAACTCTGGTACCAGGATCGTGGGTGGGACATGTGGGGCAATGATTGCCTGACTGAGCCGGAGCTATTCGGCGAGAGGTCCAATAACAGCCTCACGCTCCAAGGCGGTGCTCCAATCGGCCGAGGAAGCAATCTCCCACAATCGCGGTTTTGTACTTAAATCGCATACGAAACTCACCCACCATTTCGTATGCGATTTAAGTACATGAGTATCGGCTTTAACTACAATTACCGGTGTATTAAAAGGCGATAAATTGCTGAGTGACGCAGGCCGTGCAAGGATCGCCGCCGCACAGAAGGCTCGTTGGGCCAGGTTCAAGAAAGCCGCCCAGTGAAACGGGCGGCCCGCTCAAAACGCAAACTCCGGCGGCTTCCGGTTCACAGAAATTAGTGGAAATGGGGTTGTCGTGATACGAGGCTCTGTCCAATGGATCGCTTTGGTGGTCGTTCTTGGCATTCTAGGCATCTGGGTTTGCCCCGAGTTTTACGTTGTCCAGTCATAGTTTCTGTTGACGTGACGCCGCATCGCTTCATCCTCATTCGATCGGAAATACGGGTTCCAAACGCGTAGGTGTATCAAGCACCACCTGCCACAGGGCAATTTGAACCCCGTTTGCTGGTCGTAGCTGGAGAAAAAAGTGGGTGCCTGGCCTTGCCGTCTTCCACCACACATCTCTGCGGGCCTTTCCCGGAGGGCAACGCCCACCCCTAGAAGCCGGAACCCAAAAGAAGCAATCTCTGCGTTTTACACTGATGCAATGAAATCAAGCCTCCTCTCCGCGCGCGATGACCTTGCTGTCCACGAGCTGCCAGCCAATGCCGGCATATTGCGCCAATACCTGGCCACGATAAACCGCCGATTTGCCGTGCATAGGTCCGAGGAGACCCCTTGCTAGAGCTTTCACCGCTATCGGAATTTGTGCAACAAGATGTTGCATTATTGCTTGTCTTTGCCGCTGTACGGTTAATTCGTAGACTCACGCGTCGGCTGCGTCCCCCCGCGTCTCAGGGGTAGATCGGACCACTTACACACCTCGTTTGCAAGTTCACCTATCTGGTGTAACGTGGTGAATTACCAGGGGTTCATCCATGAACAAGACGACGGGGAGTGGTAAGAGCATGAAGGTGCAAAGCACGCCGGCAGTTCGGGTTTCGATCAGTTTTCCACCCACCCTTTATTGTCTGTTTTCTGACGCGACCCCTTCGGTTCCATCCAGCTTCGCGGTGTAACTTCGTCCGGTCGGGGCGGTCAGTGATCGAGCTATCGCCACGCACGGCGGAGCGGAAGGGTTTCAGGACATACCGCTTGGAAGTGATGCTCTTCTAAGGCTTCCGCAGAGCGTTTCTGCATATCCCACTTGTGCGCCATTGGGCAGTCTGACTTCTCCATCTATAACAATGGTGGGTACGCAGTGGTACGGGAAGACTCGCGTGGTCCGGCACGTTCTGCCCCAGTTGAGTCGTTGCGGCGCCTCCCATGTCAACTGAAGAGTCCCCCCAAAGTAATGTCGGGCACTCACCTGGATCTCATACAAAGGCCGAGGCCTGATCGAAGTATGTGAACACAGTATTGAATGTTTCTCACCATTTTCCTTGGTGATTTCCTGCTTTTCTTCTATTGCGTATGTGGGAAGTCTTTCTCGGGAGAAACGTTGTGACCGCAAAGCACGGTTCGGCAACATCCACAGGAACGCGTTGGTTAATCTTTTTGTTCGCAGGAGCGTTCCTGGCAGGTCTCCTTGTAGTGGCGTGCAGCAGCGGGAACTCCGGTTCCTCCCCTTCCGTGACGGCAACCACAACTGCCAACGTGATGTTAAGCGATCCGGCCACCTGCAGCGGGCCCACCGGCCCCTTCGCTCACGTCTATGTCACCATCACGGATGTCAACGCAAACATCAGTTCGACAGCTGGAGATAGCGACAGTGGTTGGACGGACTTAACGCCTGGTCTCTCCTCTCAGCCGAAACAAATCGATCTGCTCGGACAGGCGAACAATCAGTGCTTTCTCGCAACTTTGGGTGATACCCAGCAGCTCCAGGCAGGGACGTATCAGCAAATCCGTCTGATTCTGGCGGACAATAGCGCTACCGTCGCAAACAATGCCTGTGGCAGTTCCGCCAACTGTGTCGTATTGTCTTCCGACAACAGCGTTCATCAGCTCCTCCTCTCGAGTGAGTCAAAGACGGGACTGAAGATTCCTTCCGGGCAAATTGCCTCCGGCGGTTTCACGATCGCCGCCGGCCAGACCAAGGATTTGGATATCGACTTCAATACCTGCGCATCCATTGTTCAAGAGGGCAATGGCCAATACAGACTGAAGCCTGTTCTCCACGCCGGAGAGGTCAGTACTACCTCCAGTTCGATTAACGGAAAGGTGCTCGATCATGGAACGGGAAATCCGGTGAACGGGAACGTGGTGGTGGCCCTGGAGCAGAAGGACGCCACAGGCGTGGACCGGATCATAATGGCAACGCTCGCCGGGAGCGACGGCACGTTTGTGTTTTGCCCCATTCCCACCGGGACGTATGACGTTGTCGTAGTGGGCGAACGTACCGATGGCACCGCCTACCAGCCGTCTATCGTGACCGGAGTGGCCAACGGACAGACTACTGGATCAGTGAGTCTGTACGCAGGCGTCGCCGGCACACTGGGCGCAGCCCAGTTCTCAGGTGCGGTTACGTCTCAGAACGCCGCAAATCAAGATACCGTCACTGACGTTCAACTCACTGCTCTTGGAGCGACACAGGCGGGGGGACTTCGTTCACCATTCCGCTTGTTCCCAATGCTCTGCAGCCGACCGCTATGCTTGCGCTGGAAACAGCCGCAGCGCCCAGCTGCCCAACGGGTGCTGACTGCGTGAGCTATTCGATGACGCTGCCTGCGGGAGGTCCGTATGTGGGAGCATACTCAGCCAATGGAGCCACCTTGTCGCAAAGCTCCCCATTGGCAGCATATGTCCTCGACGGATTGGCATTCGTGCCCTCCTCCGGTGGAACTGCAGACTGCACCCCCTCGGAACAGAAGACGCCGGCCTATGTGTTGACCACAGGCGGAACTTTTGTAGCAGTGGCTCCGACGCTGGCATTCACTCAATGCCAATAACGGAAAGGCCCCACTCCGGGCGGGGCCTTTGCCCGCTGTCGCGCTGTACCTAACCTGTAGACCGAGGTTCGTGTGTTTTCAGCAGCTTGCGTGCTGCACTAAACTGCTTTTAACTTGTAGACTGCTGCACTAAACCTGTAGACATTATTACGTCGATTTTCCTGCACTGAACCTGTAGACGCAGTCATCTTTGAGTCATTCGGATCGTGGAAGTCCCCGCACGAAGGGGTTGAAAACGGGCAGGGCTCGTCACTGGGCAATCAATCATTTGCCAGTGCCGCCCTGCATCGCGGTTGTCGGTTCTCAACGCTGCCGAATCGCATACGTTGTCTACAGGATCAGTGCAGTATTGAGGGCGCCAAGTCTACAAGTTAAGTACAGCAAATCGCGTTTATCTACAGGTTAGGTACAGCGCGACATCAAACGCCGCAGCGCGCTCTGTGTAACCTTTCGCCCCCACAGAACTCTCATTCAGTAATCGGTCTTCGGTGCCGCGCAAGACGTGTGCACTCCGGGCCAATTTCCAGGTATTGGATAGGAGTAACAATGTTTCCCGAATTTCGCACACGTTTGTCTGTTCACAGGAAAACAGGTAGTGCGCTCATGTCAAAGTCGGTTGGCGCGACGTGTGTTCTCGCACTCACTGCACTCTGCTCAGCGGCCTTCGCTAAGACTGCACTGGCTCAGGACTTTACCGGAGCGGTTTACGCAGGAACGGACACCGCAAAGAACGGGCTGGTGGCCTATGGTCGCAGATCCGATGGAACCCTGGCTTACATCGGCGAGTATCTGTCCGGCGGTACTGGAGCCCGGCTCAACACTGGCGGCCCGGTCGACCCGTTGATTTCAGCTCATTCCGTGCTCAACGTTGACAATGGTTTTGTTTTACAGGTAAATGCCGGTTCCAATACGATCTCTTCCTTTCGCGTCAATAAGGATTTCAGTCTAACGCTCGTCAGCGTGGTTCCAACTGATGGTTTTGGCCCCGACACGATTGCTGAACGTGATGGCGTCGTCTATGTTGCGAATGTCGACAGCGATGGTGTCTACACCGGACCGCAGGACCAGGTCGGCAATCTTGTCGCTTTTACATTGAATGGTGATACAGGTCAACTTCAGGAAATTCCGGGCTCGAAGAGGCAACTGGTTGGACGCCCCTCTGACGTGGCCGTTGCGCCTAGCGGTCGCTCTCTTGTCGTTTCGCTCTACAACGCTGGATCAACTGCGATCTCGGATAGTGCTGCGAATGCCGAGCTTGAAAGTTTTGCCATCGTTCGGTCAGGTTTTCTGACGCCATTCCCGGTCTCAGCCATTACCTCCACGCAGCCGAACAATGACCAGAACCGCAATCTTCCCGGGGCGATTGGCATCGCGATTCGCAAGTCGGGTGGGCATGAAGTGGTCGTCGTCATCGAATCTCGTGAATGGCTCGCAAACGGACAGCCGGCATCGCTCAGCCAATTCCAAACGGGATCCGTTTCGACATTTGAGCTGAACGATTCTGGTTCCCTTCGTCCCATATCTCTGGATGTGCCGACCAGCAGCCAAATCACAACAGGCCCGACGAACACTTCAACCAGTTCCTGCTGGATCTCCTTCGATCAGGATGGTCGAACCTTCTGGGTGGTCAGCGCCTCTTCGTCCATTATTTCCAGCTTCCGATTCAATGATGATGGTTCCGTGGAAGAAATTGACAGCCGTGCAGCGACCGGAGTACCAGTCAACCCGGATGCCGCCAATCCGGTAGCGGGAGCCACTGGCTTTGTCGACGTTGCTGAAACTGGAGACAGTGATTTCCTCTACGATCTGGAAAGCGGCGCAGGAAAAGTAGATGTTTATCGGATTACCTCGCAGGATGCGCCCTTGACGCTTCTGCAGCAGATATCAACTGCATTACCTCAGAGTGGCGGAGTTATGGGTATCGCCTATGTCCAACCGGTTGATGGCCGCGAGGATCACTAACACGATCGGATAGTCCTCTCTCCCTCATCGAAAAGACATACGACGATGGGTCGTGGTGTTGGAGGCCCATCGTCGCTATGCTGTGTTGAAACACTCTCACAACCCGACTGTTCCGATCTCCCGGACTCCTGCTTCCGCGGTTGCTTCGATACACTGAAGACGCGATGCCCGAACAAGATGTGGAAGTTGGCCTGGCAGAACCGAAGCACAGTGAGGGCCCCAGCCTCGCGGTCGGACTCACCAGTTTGTTTCTTATCCTGCTGCAGAGCGCGTGTACGGCATTTATGGCGATTAGCGGACTGCGGCTGCTGATCGGGATCGGGTCGCTGGCCGTGGCAACAGCGGGGATGAAATTTCTCGCTACGCTGCATGGTGCGGCGCTTCGCATCCCCATGGAATTGGTTGCCATCGCCGGCTCCGTCGTGAATCTGTATGCCGTCCGGCGGGTTCGCAAGCTGCGCGCGCGGCCTGCGTCTCAGTGGAGAATGAAACCCGCCACTATAAAGCAGCTGCGTTCGGAGTCATGGCAGATCGGCCTGGCGGTTCTGACTCTGCTGCTCGTTGCGGTGGAATGGGGACTCCACGTGTATCTTCACGGCACCATCTAGTCCCGCGTGGGTTTCTCCGGGGCGGCCGTTCGCGCTGTGAATCTCCCAGACCTGTCGCGCCTTCGTATCGTGATCCACGTATTGATCGAGATAGGAGGTGGGTGTTGAAAAAGTCGGCGTCGGTGCGGCTGCCGATGTTCACCCCCGGTAAGGATTCGTGTCGGATTGTCACACTTGCCTCAAAATGAGGACGTTATAGCCACGTTGATTTGGTTATCATGCCTGGAATCCGCAATACTGCGCATCCGCAACTACCAAGGAGTTACCCGATGTATCCACGCCGAACTTCGTTGAGTTGGGCGGAGAAGTGAACCAGAGAATCGGCTCCGCATATCGGTCTTCTGGCCCTGTTCAAGACCCGTCAACGGCGGGGATACTTTGTATCGTTGTCGGAAATGCCTGTTCCCCATAGTCGAACACGTCGCCCTGTGAGGTGACTACGACTCGGTTCCAGAACCACTCGAACGCATCCGACTGCATCGCCCAAATGGCTGTGTGACAATCCTTACCGGGGGTGAAGACGAGTGCCTCGGTACGAGCCTCGATCAGCCAACTGATAAAATAGAAAAACAGCTTGAGGCGGACGGTCAGGCCAATCCTCTCAAGGGCTCTGCCCAAGAGTTTGTCGCCCTCGTTTACATCCACGCCATTCAGCAGGTATTGGTCGACATTCGCGGACACGTGTTTTCCTTCGTCTTCGGCTATATCTTCGTTCTCCTGGCTCTTAATGCTTAGCCGGTAGGTCCTCATCACGCAGTTATGGCCGTACTGCTCGTATTGTTTTTGATCTTCTTGACTATCGTCATCGTTATATTCAGCGGAATACACTGGAACGCGATTCTGAGCCGGGCAACAGAAACTGAATCTGGCAAACTCGATTTTGCCTTCTATACAAAGCTCATCTCCGTGGTTGGGGTCCCACTCATTGGTCTGCTTACCTCGCAGTTCCCGGAGATCAGCAACTTCCTTTCTTCCTGGTTGGAGCCGAGCATCGAGTCCTTCAAGTAGACACGCCGCACCGGCATCCGGGTGCGATGTCTGGCTGCCAACCTGCTCGCCGCCGGACCGGAGCGGAATCCGGCTCCGGCAGTTATTTAAGTCGGAATGCGCAGCCAAGTTCCGGTTCTAACGCCCGGAAATCGAGCCGACGCCCAGCCCGGGCATAAAGTTTCTCTCGACAAGAAATATTTTCAATCAGGCGCAACTTAGTCTTCGACCCTCGGTTAGAGGCGTGTAGACCTGTTTGCACCGTAGGCTCAGCCCCAGAGAAACGTGCCGATGCATCTTTTCCGTCAAGGAAAGCCTCACGGCGGAGGGCACAGTCACGGTGGAAGCGGGATAGCCAGTTCACATTGTGTTTCCCCGACCTAGAACTGACGATAGGCCCTTATGCACGGAGGTGGGCTATGCGTTGTTCCACCGGGTTATCGTCTTATTTGCGGTCTGTTCTCCCCGCCATCGCGTTTCTTTTAACCGGACTGTTGACCGCGTGCTCTGGCGGAAGCATGTCCCCCGCTCCCTCCGGCTCTAACCCGACCCCTACGCCTATCCCTCCTTCTCCCCCGCAACAGTTGACCGTGACTGGGGGTGGTCAGGTCCGCGTTGGTTCGACCGCGCAGTTTAGCGCCATGCTGGACTCCACCGCCAATCCGGCGGTGACTTGGGAAGTGAATGGCACAGCGGGCGGCAGCGCTAGCAGCGGCACTATCAGCTCCGGCGGTCTTTATACAACTCCGGCAAGTGTGCCGTCTCCAAGTACGGTCACTATCACAGCGGTGACCGTGGCTACGCCCAGCGTTTCAGGAGCGGCAACGGAGAGCATTCTGAACCCACTGCCGACAGTTACAAGCACCAAGGCTACGCTTGTTTCCGGGTCAAGTTATCTGCTCGATGTGCAGGGGACAGGATTCATCTCCGGATCGCAGATTCAGATGAACGGGCAGTCGGTAACGACGAATTATCTATCGGGCACGGATTTGCAGGCGAACATCATGGTTCCGAGCGGGACTACCACCGTGGCGGTCAACGTGGTCAATCCAGACCCCGGGGGAACAGCGTCGCCAACATCCAACGTCAGTGTTCTGCAAGCGACGCTGACGACGGCCGCCAGATTGCTGGATCAAGCCACCTTTGGGCTCACCTTGAGCGATATTGCTAATGTGCAGCAGATTGGGGTTGAGAACTATCTCACCCAGCAATTCAACACTCCGGCGACCTTGGAGCCCGATATTTCAAATCCGCCACCCGCGGTTTGCATGTCCAACAATCTTGTCCCGTGCCAGTATTCGGAGTGGTGGCAGGTTGCTTTGACAGGACAGGACCAGCTAAGGCAGCGGGTGGCTTTCGCCCTCGGTGAAATGTGTGTGATCTCGACAGACTCGGTGAATGCGCTAGCTGTTACCCCCTATGCCAATCTGCTCGCGAAAGATGCTTTCGGGAACTTCTACGACCTCATCCACGATGTAACCTTGTCTCCCGCAATGGGCATTTACCTTAATATGCTGGACAGCAACGTCGCCCCGCAGGGACAGATCGCAAATGAGAATTATGCGCGTGAGCTGATGCAACTGTTCACCATCGGGTTGGTCATGCTGAACCCGGATGGCACCATTCAACTGGATGGCAACGGTCAACCCATTCCGACGTATACGCAAGCTCAGGTACAGGCCTTCGCCAAGGCCTACACGGGATGGACGTATGCACTGCCCGGTGGCGGCGCGCCTACTACATTCCCGAACGTGAAAGCGGATTATGACGATTTGATGGCGCCCGTCGAAAGCCACCACGACATGACATCGAAGATATTGCTGAACGGGACGACGTTGCCTGCGGGGCAATCCGCGGAGCAGGACCTCAAGGGGGCGCTGACGAATCTCTTCGATCATCCCAATGTGGGGCCGTTCGTGAGCAAGCAGCTTATTCAGCATCTCGTGACGAGCACGCCCAGCCCGGCATACGTTGCCCGCGTTGGAGCCGTATTTGCGAACGACGGCAATGGCGTGCGCGGGAACATGCAGGCAGTCGTTCACGCAATTTTGACGGATGAAGAGGCCCGCGCCGGCGACACCGATCCAACCTTCGATGGTGGGCATTTGCGCGAGCCGGTCCTATGGTTGACAGCGATTATGCGGGGCCTTGGATATACCAACACCGATCCGAACCAAAGCTATGCTTCGCTTTCCACTTACTCGAATCAATTGAGCGAAATTCCGTACCGCTCGCCGAGCGTTTTCAACTTCTTTCCCCCTTCGTACGTGATTCCGGGGACAACGCTCAACGCTCCGGAGTTTGGTTTGGAGAATACGGCAAGCGCTAATCTCCGCCTCTCGCTGGCGGACAGCTTGGTAGCAAACAAAATCTCCGGCTTCAAGGTGGATTTGAGTGCTACCGGCGCGCTGGGGCAGATCGCGGCCAGCAGCCCGGCGAACCTGGTCGACACGTTGGGCACGGTGTTTATGCATGGACAGATGCCCGATGAGATGCGCAGCACCATTCTCAGCCAGGTGCAGGGACTATCCGACCCCGCGCAGCGCGTGCGGGTCGCGGTTTATCTGGTGATTACGGCGCCACAGTACTTAGTCATCCACTGAGCTAAAAACAATTCTCAACCCTACGACACCACAAGACGGAAGGAGCATCGATCATGAATCCAACCCGGCGCAGTCTTATCAAATATGCTGCCCTTGCGGCTGCGGGGAACGTCGCAGGCCTTAGGCCATTCGAAATGTTGAATGCGCTGGCGCAGGGTCAGGCGGATTATAAGGCGCTGGTCTGCGTTTTTCTCTTTGGCGGTAATGACGCGAACAACACGCTTATTCCGAATGACTCGGCGGGTTTTCAGAACTATGCCTCGCTCCGGGGTTACCTGGCGCTGCCGCAGAACTCTCTTCTCCCGTTGACGAATGCACCAAATTTTGCCTTGAACCCGAACCTGCCGGATATCCAGACGCTCTTCAACAGCAACGCGGCGGCGTTGGTAACAAACGTCGGCACCTTAGTACAGCCGCTGACACGTGCCGAATACCTCGGCGGGCAAACAGCCCCAACCAATCTGTTCTCTCATCCGGACCAGCAACTGGAGTGGCAGAACGCGGCCCAGAGTGGGGCCACGCCGACGGGGTGGGCTGGACGGATTGCAGACTTGATGGGAGCCAGTTACAACCAGGGCGCCCAGATCCCCATGATCACCTCGGTGGCTGGCGATACGCTCTTCTGTAATGGCGCGAATTCGACGGCGGTGTCGGTCAGTCCGGGAAATCTCTCCGGCGCGGCGTGCTCGGAAGGATCGACCGAGTGCGCGGCTCGACTGCAGGCGGCCCAAGCTTTGCTCACGTTTAGTTCCGGTATTTCGCTCGTGCAGGCCGATGACTCTATCACGACGAACGCGTATTCCTATGCCAAGATTTTGACCAGTGCAGTGAAGTCGATCTCTCCGCTGAAAACAGTCTTCCCGGCGAACAACTCTTTGGCTTCCCAGCTTAAGCAGATTGCCCAAATCATCCAGGTCAGGTCGGCATTGGGTGTGCAGCGGCAAATTTTCTTCGCGGGTCTAGGTAACTTCGACACGCATGCCAACCAACTCCAACTCCAAAATGGCTTGCTGACGTCGATTTCGCCCGCGTTGGCGGCGTTCTATCAGGCGACCCAGGAACTAGGAGTTGATAGCAATGTGACCACATTTACCATGTCGGACTTCAGCCGAGCCTTCCAACCAAACACAACTGGAGGCTCCGATCACGCGTGGGGAAGCCATCACATCGTGATCGGCAGCGCAGTGAAGGGCGGACAAATGTACGGAACATTTCCCACTTTGGCGCTGGGCGGCCCGGATGATTCGGGGTCGAACGGACGCTGGGTGCCAACGACCGCAACGGTCCAGTATGCGGCCACGTTGGCGCAATGGTTTGGCGTGAGCGTCAGCCAATTGGCAACGGTGTTTCCAAACATCGCCAGTTTCCCGACCAACAACCTGGGCTTTGTGTAAAGGAATAACGGAAGCAAGAGGTCAATTACCAGTCATCCGGGCGCTAAAGGTTCCGATTTTGGACGGCCCTAGATTCAAGCCGTCGGAGATCAATGGCACCACCATCGATACCGGCCGGACCCACTTGCACATCGCGGGCAGCGACGACTCCATTAGTATCTTCGCGCGCGAGTTGGCGCAGACGCTAGGCCGCGTGGTGTTGAACCAGACCGGCCTCAGCGGCCGCTACGACCTCAGCCTGCGGTAGACCCCGGTCGATGCCGCTGCCTTGTATCCCTCCTCTCCCGACGCCCCACCCGGCATCTTTGCCGCCATCCAGGAGCAGCTTGGGCTCAAGCTCGAATCGACAAAAGGGCCCGTTCCCGTGCTTGTCATCGACAGCGTCGAGATGCCTTCGGCAAATTAGCCGCGTTCTGTAGTTCCTAGTTCCCGAAAAAAACGGGGTTATAGGTAACTTGCCAGGCTCCGGTTCACCCTACTCGGCAAGCTCGATCATGGGTCTCCCACAGCGAGCCATGCTTCCAGCAGGCCATCAGCAGAGAGCCAACTGGGTATAGGTTCTATCAGGATAGGCAAAGGTGCAGTCAACGGTCCGAGCCTTACCCCACCCGACCGGGGCCAGCAACTGCCATTTGGTACCTGTCGCGCTGCAATAAAAACTGAAAATTTCGGAAATGGCGTTGGTTTACTGCACTCAAATCGTATACGGGCGAAAGCTCCATGTACTTAACTCTGATACCAGGATCGTGCGTGGGACATGTGGGGCAATGATTGCCTGACTGAGCCGGAGAACCAGCGCCATCGCGCCAGCGGTTTAAACCTGCTCGTCGCGGCCGTCATTCTATGGAATACCACTTACCTGCAGCGCGCCTTCGACCACCTGCGCGGCCAAGGGCATTATCCGGCACCCGGCGATCTGGCCCATTTGTCGCCACTGGGCTGGGAGCACATCAATCTAACCGGTGATTATCACTGGGAAACATCTCCGACCCTCGGTCCAGATCAATTTCGGCCGCTCCGGACCCGTACACCCGACTTCGCCGCAGCCGCTTAGCGTGCTTAAAATTCCGAATCGTGTCTTCTCCTCTAGTAAACACTTAAAGTGAAAATGCTCTAATACGCTTGCATGCTCTGTTCGGCTCGGATGAAGGCATCCGGCGAGACGCTTACCGACCCCTGAAATGGACGGTCGATTTCAGCGATTGCCATCAAGGACATGGCCACCAATAAGGATAGGCCGAAGACCTGCAGAAGGTGCAGCCGGAAGCTTTTTGTCCCGAAGAGACAGGCGGAGGCGATAGTGAGAATCGCTCCGGCTACGAGCACAGCCCAAAGTATATGCGGCAGTCCCATCCTGCTCTCCAACTGACGAAGGCGCCGATGCTCCGTCAGTTCAGATAGAGTGGAAATCGTGTGGTCCAAGATCTCCTGTTGTGAAACATTCAAGTCCTCCGGACGGCTGACTGCCTTCCACAGTTGTCGCATGATGATCATGCCGTCAGGCGCCAAAGAATTTCTATTCATCGCCGGCCATTCGTTGTTGACCATCGAGTTAGCATACTCTTTGGCGAGTGATTGCAAGGGTTGCCGCTGCTCCTGGGGCAAACCCTCGGCCAGCCGCGATAAATTTACGAGCGAGTTGGCCTCGGCGTCAGTATTGGATTCCGCCACCTGGAAATTACCCCAGACGGCATACAACATGAAGCCGATGATCACGGCATAGGTTGTGCCTATCACGCTTATCTGCCAACCAACGATATCGTTGTGCTGGCGTCGCTCTTCAGTCGACCATACCCGGTTAAGTACAAGCAGAAAACCCGCAGACGCCACCACGATTGCAAAGATGATTGATACGGTACGCGCGCTACCCAGCATCTCCTCCACCTCGTTTTGGAAATAACAGACGGCCATCAGCAGAGGGCTTATCTTGATGCAAAGCTTCGCTCCTCTTCGACGCCGTCTTCAGTGCAATCGCAAACTATCCTTTCGCAACTCGTAGTTTTTCCCGAGTCCGGATCAGAGCCGCGTCAGGATAGAGCATTTCTCCTGTTTTGGTGCGACCCTTCGAACGGGTTACGCCGATCGAGCCCAAGATGATGGAGCAGCACGTTACAGCAGTATCATGGCCATTGGCACTGCCACGATCAAACCTATTCCGATACCGGCGATCAGATCAGAGGGGTAGTGGTGCGCGGCTGCCATGCGAGCCCAGCAGAGGAGCAGCAGCATGCCCACGAGGATAGGAATAAATCCATGGTGATTCCAGCTTAACAAGACGCCCACTACGATTAACGTCATACAATGACCGCTGGGAAACGAGTACCGGTCCAGGCTGCGCGACTGAATCGCTCGGGCAACCGCAAGATGGCAGGGGCGAATTCGCGCCAATCGCGGCTTTGTCATGAAGTAAAAAATGAACGAGATAGCTGCGGAAAGGGCGGCTGCCAGCAGCAATCGCCACTCCTCGTGAAGCAATAGAAATAAGAGCAAGAGCGTATAGATCCAACCGTCATAGAGGAAGTTGGTCAAATGCAAAAGCATGCGAATGGGCTTTTGCCGTGAAGCGTCGACCACCCTGGCCACGATGGGCAGCTCCCGGCAATTTAGGCGCAAAAACACCTGATCGACTCGCGCCCGATAAGCCGACAGCGATGCTACACCATAATTACTAACGGCCATATCTCTCCACTTTTCGACCTGCCTCGCGTTCCCGTCCGGAACCTGCTGAATTCTCCATGCCCGCATTCCACAAGAGCATCACCTGCTCAAGCCTCGATTGCGCCCTTGGCGACAGCGCCTTTGCTTCCTGGGCTCATCCAGATCCGGCCCACCACGACGAGAATAGCTAGCAGAACAGCGCAAAGGGTGAAGACCTCGCGGACACCTATATGCTCGGCCAGGATCCCGCTGAGGACGAGGCCGGCTATCTGTGCGGTAAAGATAGCGGACATCACGGTAGAGCCTACACGGCCCATCAGAGGGGGCGGGGTCTCTTGCTGGATCATGGTCTCAGAGGGAACGAAGATGGCGGCGAACGCAAAACCTATTACGAATTCGGCGAGGAAGGTGGACCAAGTCTGGGCTATTACCGCGAGAAGCAGCAGGCCCACTGCGATACCTCCGAGCCCTGAGTAGACCAGGAGTGTGTTCTTTACGTTCTTCGCGAAGACATTCAGGGAATTGATACCGGTGACCATTCCTATGCCGACCATAGCACTGGCGATGCCGAAGACCCTGGTCGAGGCATAAAGAGTATCGCGCACATACAGCGCGGTGAGGGGGGCGAAGCACCCGATCACAAACATCCCACAGGCGAGCGCGACAATAACGAAGAGTAGCCCCGTGTCATGCACAATGAAGGTGAGTCCCTGCCTCATGTCGGTCCACACTCGCCCCAGGGCGGACTCTTTTGAGGGAGCGGCGGGTGTCGGGCGGTCAGCTGCCGTCCCTGCCGGATGGGTGAAAACTACGGAAGCAATAAGGCAAGCGGAGCCGACAAAACTGGCGGAGTCCATGACATAGCAGCTGGCCGCACCGACAGACTCAACCAGAAAGACCGCGAGAGCGGGACCGACGATCCGCATACCAAACGTTACCTGCTGCATCAGGGCGTTGGCGGAGCTGAGGCCGCGAAGAGGGACGGCGAAACGGATGGCGACTCCCTGTGCGGGTCCGAAAAACTCGAGATAATGCTGATGGCCGCCAACGCGGCATAGAAATGCCAGATTCGCGTAGAGATCAAAAGCAAGAGTACGAGCGCCGCGCGGATTGTATCGCTCGAGACCATGGTGGCCTTGAGCGGCCAGCGATCTACAAAAACTCCTGCAATGGCGCCGGGACGGCGATAGGGAGAAGGAATGCGATCTGGACGCCGGTAACCTGCTGGGCGGATGCGTGGAGCCGGAAGGTGAGCACGCTGATGACCGCATAGAGAGCTAAAAAATCGCCAAAGACCGAAATGACCTGCGCATACCAGAGGTGACGCATCATGGGGATGCGCAAGACCGCGCCCATGGATAGCGGAGAGGAATCGTTCTCCGGGACCGGTGATGCAATAGGCGAGTTGGTGGAGGCGGTGTCCATCTCTGTGTACCTATGCCAACCTGAGCGAACTTATGCTGCGGATCTCCCGGTCGTGAGCAGAGGCCTGATTGAGTGTCCTGGTAAAGGTGTAGCTATATTAACCATTTCCGGTCTTGGCAAATAGGAAAACAAAAGCAGCTGCACCAGCGGACTGTGCAAGTCGTCATCAGCGCATGAGCAACCGCCCGGTTTCGGTCTCCACTTCAATTCCGGTAATGATCCTCCCCGGAGATCAAAAAATAGACACTATCCGATCGCTCCGTCAGAGCCTTCGGAAAAATACTTTGCGTAATTAAAGGGCCAATGCTGCCACCATTGCCGGGTGGTTTCGTCCGGAATTTCAACCAAATCATCCGCTTCCCGCCCTGGGAAAAACTCCGGCGGATAGCATTTGCCGTTGTAGACCACGGGAGGCAGAGCCAGAAGAACATAGGGAGCACCCATCCCTACATACGCCATGGAACTGGGTCCATTCGACTGTTTGGCTGCCGCGCCCGCGATCGCTTGAAGAAAGTGAACGGGAATGGAGAACGGAAAGGGAATCGCAACTGTTCCTTTTGCCGGCTGGGGTTCAGCCGAGCCGCCCGATATCGCGCCCGAGTTAAGAATCATCTTGACGATTGGAGCCAAGGGAGACGACGCATAGACTCCGGTTGGAATGGCCTTCGTAAGAACATCGGCGGAGATGGCCGGATTGATCAAGTCGGAAGGCGCTTCATGCGTAGGCGGCAACTGAGGAGCGGTGTCCAGGGAATTGGAGACGTTGTAGGAGAAACCGGCGTGGAAGTCTCGGGACCGGTGGTGGCCGTTGCCCTGATTTTGGCCGCGGTATTCATTCCAACGGCATTCATTCCCGGGATTACCGGCAAGCTATATCAGCAATTTGCGGTCACCATCGCAGTCTCGGTGATCTTCTCCGCCTTCAACGCGTTGACGCTGAGCCCGGCTCTCTCGGCAATGCTTCTACGCCCGAAAAAAGAGTTACGCGGGCCGCTCGGCGCTTTCTTCCGGTGGTTTAATCGGGTATTCGGCAAAGCTACCGACTACTATGTCGGCGCCTCCAGGCAACTCATTCGCAAGGCAGGCTTGGCCATTGTTCTTCTTCTCGTGCTAGCCGCGGGCGCCGGCTTTATGGGTAAGAAAGTGCCGGGCAGCTTTCTTCCCGATGAGGACCAGGGCTACGCTTTCGTCGCCCTGCAGCTCCCCCACGCGGCTTCTCTGCAACGCACTTCGCAAGCCTCGGCGGAAGTAGAAAAAATAATAATGAACACCCCCGGAGTAAGGTACGTAAGCTCGGTCATCGGTTACAGCATGTTGAGCGGCGTCACTACCACCTACAGCTCTTTTTTCTTCGTAACCTTTAAGGATTGGGCGGAGCGCAAAGCGCCGGACGAGAGCTATGAAGCAATCAAAAGGAATCTCGGAGCCGCTCTATCGAGGGTAACGTCGGGGATAGCCTTCGCCTTCCCTCCCCCGGCAATTCCCGGCGTAGGGAGCTCGGGAGGATTTACCTTCGTGCTCGAAGACCGCTCCGGAGGTACTGTTGACTTTCTCGCTAAAAACACGCAGCTCTTCCTGGCGGCGGCGCAAAAGCGTCCGGAGCTGGCAGGGGTGATGACGACAGCTCTCTTTGGTGTTCCCCAGGTTAATGTCGCAGTGGACACGTCCAAGGTGATGACGCAACAGATAAGTCTGGATAGCGTCTACCAGACGCTACAGACCTTTATGGGCGGAACCCCGGTGAACTACTTCAATCGCTTTGGCCGGCAGTGGCAGGTTTACTTGCAAGCAGAAGGAAATTATCGAACCTCTGCGGAGAATCTAGGCAAGTTCTATGTGACCAACAACAGCGAACAACTGGTCCCCCTGAGCGCACTGACGATCGTCAACGCGGGGAGCGGTCCGGAGTTTGTCATGCAATATAACCTGTTTCAATCGGTCCAGATCATAGGCTCGGCCGCTCCAGGTTACAGTTCCGCACAGGCGATTGCAGCTCTGCAAGATGTATTTAAGAAAACCATGCCCAGCCAGATGGGCTTCGATTACATGGGAATGTCGTACCAGGAGGTTAAGGCCTCAGAAGGCATCAGCCCTACGGTGATATTCGGTCTTTCGTTCCTGATTGTCTTCCTGATCATGGCTGCCCAATACGAGAGTTGGACGCTACCCGTCAGCGTGTTGCTGGGAACGCCTATCGCGGTGCTGGGAGCATTTGTCGCGATTTACTTTCGCCATCTGGACAATGACGTTTACGCACAGATTGGCTTGGTGATGCTCATCGGCCTCTCGGCCAAGAACGCCATCCTGATAGTGGAGTTCGCCAAGAGCGAATACGAGAAGGGTTCCTCTTTGGTGGACGCCGCGTTGGCTAGCGCCAAGTTGAGACTACGGCCCATTTTGATGACGGCGTTTGCATTCATTCTCGGTTGCGTGCCACTCTGGCTGGCGTCCGGCGCAGGCGCAATTTCAAGACGGGTCCTCGGTACGGTTGTGATTGGCGGCATGCTCGCGGCCTCACTGATCGCCATCTTCTTCATCCCGGTGGCATTCAATGTCGTCGAGCATTTCGGCCTGATCTTCAACAAAAGCAAACAGGCCCGGGATACGGCTGAGGGCGTTCCGAAATGACCCGAACCACGATGAAGATCAAAGCAGCAGCCGTCACCATGCTGATGCTCTCCGTATGCGCTTGTAAGCTCGGCCCGAACTACAAGCGCCCGATCGTGGCGACACCGGATCAATATCGCGGAGCCGCTCCGAATCTGTCCAAACAGGCGGCGGGGACGCCTTTCGCCGCAATGAAATGGCAGGCGGTCTTTGACGATAAGGTATTGCAGGGCCTGATCCAAGAGGCGCTCAGCAATAACTACGATATTCGAATTGCCGCCACTGGCATCCTTGGAGCCCAGGCAGCCGTGGAAATCACTCGCGCCGGCCAGTTGCCTTCGCTCGGCGGCACAGTGAGTGTGCAGAACGAGCGTTCTGCACAGTTTCCCGGAGCCCCGACTTTCGATCTGGCAGGATTGCAGTTTAATTATCTGATCGATTTTTGGGACAATTTCGCCGGGCGACGGAGGCGGCACGCGCCAGTCTTCTGGCCACAAGTTACGCTGAAGACCTGGTGCAAATGACCTTGATCTCCGACGTAGCCGATACCTATTTTCAGCTGCGCCAATTGGACTCGCAGCTCGATTTTTCAAACCAAACCGTCGCCAACAATAACGAGAGTCTGCGCATCAATATCATCAATTTTAAGGGGGGAGAATACGCGATCACAGACGTATATCAAGCGCGATTGCTGGTGCAACAGGCGGAGGCGGAAGCCATCACACTTCAGCAAGCGATAGAACAGACGGAAAATCAACTCAGTATTTTGCTAGGCAGAAATCCGGGGCCGATAGCGCGAGGTCTGCCCCTTATCGATGAGCCGCACTTGCCTGAGATTCCTGCCGGTTTGCCCTCCGCAATCCTGGAGCGCCGCCCCGATGTGCGCCAAGCCGAAGAGAACTTAATAGCCGCGAATGCAAACGTGGGAATCGCCAAGGCGGCTTTCTTCCCGCAAATTCCCCTGACAGCCACCTTTGGAGCGCAGAGCACCGCCTTGACTAGCTTTCTGCAGGGTCCGGCCACGTTCTGGGCGTTGGGTGGACAGTTAGTCCAGCCGCTTTACGCAGGAGGAAGCATCAAGAACAGGTATCGGCTGGCTTGGGAGCAGCGGAGCGAAGCTGAATTGGCATATAGGCAAACCGCACAACAGGCATTCGAAGACGTTTCCAATAGCCTGGTCGCTTACGCCCAATCCCAGAAATACCGCATGAAGCTTCAGGAGCAGACGGCCACATATGAGGAAACGGCCCGCCTGGCGAATGTACGCTTCAAGGGGGGAGCCACCAGCTTTCTCGAAGTTCTGACTACCCAGCAGCAATATTTCACCTCTGAACTTAGCGTGGAGCAAGCCTGGTCGACGGAGTTGCAGAATTATGTTTCGCTCTATCGGGCCTTGGGCGGAGGCTGGCAATAGCGGCCGGATAAGCAAAAACTATCATTGGCAGATTCATCCGAGGGGATCTGCAATCTGAAGAAAGATATTCAGCTTCGCGTCAGACGGTGTTACTCTGCGGGCATTCCCCCGGCATAAAGAGGCGACATCCTGGATACGGTAGTGTTTGCAGGATTCAAGCAAGCCAGGGTGAGTACAAGCGATAGCAGCGGATTCCAGCCCGGTGAATAAGCCGGCGTGAGGTCACGGGCTCGCCTCATGGAGAACGTCAATGTTCAAGGCAATGGCGGTTTTCTTGCTGATCTCCTCTCTGGCGTCCGCACAGGACATGAATTCGTCTTTGTGGAGGAGATACTTTGCCGCGTCTCGCGATGCGCGAGACGCTTAACCTTGGAAAATTTCGCGGAACCTGATCGCAATCGTACGCAGCGAAAAGGGTCTGATTTGGAAAAAGGATGATAGCGGCGGCCCCATGGTGAAGGTAGTGACTTGGGTTGAATATGCTGCTGCATCTGACCCGGAAATCTATGTTGTCGGCCCTATGACCGCCGCCCCGACATATGACGATAGCACCCTGATCTGGGTGACGGCGGAGCCCGAGCTAAAAAAATTTTGCACTGCGTTTCGAGACGAACAGAATGACCCCGCACTCACCCTAAGGCTGCAGCAGGTGCTCGGCTTGCCGCCGGTGGAGGTTGCCAGAAGCGAATTTGCGGAGTTCTGGGTCCATCCAAGAGACCTCATTCGACCTGCTCCCGATCCGGAGATTACAGACCATGAGGCCGAACTCGAGTTTCCTGTTTCCGATGAAATCGTCAAAATCGATGACGCCTATAAGGGGACACCTCACGAAACGGACATTTATCTACGTTTGCAGAGAATGGCTGGTTGTTTTCAATAAGTTAGCCGGACATTGGCAACGGGTTCTGGTCTATCGAAGAGCGGCTCACTCACTACTCTATCTTGCTGATTACGAAAGACCTCTGTGAAACGACTTCGGCTTAGCGTACGTGGCATTCCCTTTCTTGAAGTGACCCCAAGGACTGCATCTATGACGCTCCGGCAGCATGCATGGGCCGATTCATGAGCCCCGATTACTGGGGCGACGACGATGGTCCTCCCGATCCGCTACCGTATGGTGATCTGAACGATCCCCAGAGCCTAAATCTCTATGCTTATGTTCGGAACAACCCGCTCTCTCGCACGGATTCTGATGGCCATGACTGCATATATTAACAATGGTGATGGCACGGGCTATGTGCAGCGCGGTGATTGTACAAGTGACACGGACAGCGGCGTCTTCATAAACGGCACTATCGATGTAAATTCTTTCAAGTACAACGCGACCAACAACAGCTCTTCGTTCTCCTACACAACAGAAAGCGGGGGCCTGGGCACTGGACTTCTTCAGGGGCCGGACCTAAGTGGAATTTTCTTTAATTTGTAGAACGGTCGGAGCCGCGCACGACGACCTCCAGGTTGTGAGGTGTCTCAGTAAGCGCAGCCAACGCAACTGCGCGCTCTGAAGCCGGCTGCCATTCACGTCCTCACCGTCCGAGGCAGTGTCCAAATCCCGTTTTATGCAAGAAAGTTCGTTACAATTCTCACGCCGCTTTTTCTACAAATTAGGGGATAATTCTTTAAATTTAAGGGAAATTCTGCGCATAGCGGAGAGAGGTATCTCTTTTCCAATCAGTGTCGGCGTTCTAGCAATTAAGGAAAATCGACACCAGGAGTCAACGGAGCCGGCAGCAGCACCAACAGCCTGGCTATGCTGGTGGGCGGAGGAACGAATGTTGCCCTCTCACCACATCTAGCCGTGCGCGCCCTCGACGCCGCCTGGCTTCGCACCCAGCTGCCCAACGCAACAACCAATGCTCAGAACAATGTCAGGCTCGGCGCAGGAGTCGTCTTTAAGTTTCGCTAATGCATTGAATCGCCGCCGCAGATTCAGATGAATCTGGCTCTGCCCCGTTGAAATCTATTTTAGGTAGTTCAATGAGTCGAGAGGAATACCCGTGATTCGAACGAACATCCTGACCCTTCTCTGCACAGCTTTGGCCTCGACCGTCGCCGGTGCGCAGTCTAACAACTATCCGCCCTTGCAAGTGCCCGCCAAATCTCTCCCCGTCCCTACGGACGTCAGCCCGGAAATGCAAAAGCTCATCGCGGCTCCGCGCAATCGGGATTGGGATCGCCTCTGGGAGACAGGCCAAGAGTGGCGAAAGGCCGCCAATGGGCGGGCAGCCAAAGCGGTCCAGGCCCTCCCCGCCCTGCGTCAGCGCCTCCACGTCTCCGTCAAAGCAGACACCATTGATGGCGTGCGCGTCTTTATTGTGACGCCCGATGTCATTCCTCCCGAACACCAGGACAAGCTGCTCATTCACCTGCACGGCGGATGCTATGTCTTTAATCCGGGTGAGTCTGGAACATCGGAAGCCATCATGATGGCCGGCTTCGGTCACTTCAAGGTCATCTCCGTCGACTACCGTATGCCTCCCGAGGCCTACTTCCCCGGCGCGCTCGACGATGCCATGACTGTGTACAAAGCGACCCTCAAGACCACCGATCCCAGGAACATCGCGGTCTTCGGGACCTCCGCGGGCGGTGCACTCACGCTTCAGATGATGCTCCGCGCCAAGCAGGAAGGTCTGCCCATGCCCGGTGCCATTGCGCCCGGCACACCCATGTCGGATGCGACCAAGACCGGCGACTCGTTCTACGCCAATGAAATGGCCGACAACGTTCTCGTCTCCCCTGACGGCTTTTGCCACGCCGCCACCGTGGTCTATGCGCACGGCCACGATCTGGCCGACCCGCTCATCTCCCCGGTCTACGGCGACATGCACGGATTCCCGCCTGCCATCCTCACCACCGGCACCCGCGACTTGCTCCTGAGCAACACCGTTCGCGTGCACCGCAAACTCCGCCAGGCGGGCGTCGATGCGCAACTGCAGGTCTTCGAAGGCCAATCGCACGCTCAATACCAGTTCAACGATCAGGCTCCCGAAACGAAAGAAGCCTTCGGCGAAATCAGCGCCTTCTTCGACAAACACCTCGGCGCGGCAGCCCGGTAGATCGGACTGCGGGCATGATCACTCGCATGACGCCCGTCCGCTGCCTCACCATCAGGTGCAGGGAATCAAGCAGAATCTTCCACTGCCGGATTCTCATCGACCAGCTCGCGCCTAGGGCGATTCGACCAGGATGGCGCGATGGTGTATCGCGCACCAATGGATGATATCGCCAAGCGAAGATTGGAACCGCTCTGATTCGATAACCAGCATGGAAAGATTCTAGCTTCCGATGTACTCCGGGTGATTATTGGCGTATCACCGGCAAACCGGAAGCAATCCACTTGGACGAAAAACGTCAGTACTCTATCCGACCTGCTCCGCCCTATCCTATCCTCACCTCACTGCGCACAGCTCTTCTTGCGGAGCAGCTCCGATAGAGTACTGACGTTTTTCATGCACTACGATATCGACTTGGGATCGTCGTTCGGCAGGATTACTTCCGACTTGCCGACAATCCGGAGGCTAATGGTAGGGTTATTTCACCGGCAATCAATAGGCGACTATTGCACCAGCTTCCGGGCAGAATAGTCGCTGGATTGATGCCCAATGTAGGGCTGGTACTCTCTCTGGTGGGTCGCCTATGCAGCGAAGAGATTTTCTGAAGTCCGCACCGCTTGCCATTCTGATGCCGCAGTTACCCTCGCTAATGCCGCAGTTGCGCTCTGCGGTCCGGCTCAAAATCACCGACATCCGGATCGTGAACCTGAAGGTCGTTCGCGAAACCGGCAAGATGGAAGCGGCGTGGAATCCAGGAACGGTGACCACACAGCGGATCGGCGGCGGCTCGGTCATCGAGATTCAAACCGATCAGGGACTTTCGGGCATCGGGCCGGGGATGGACCCCGCTTGGTTGGAGGCGGCCAAGTCCCAGCTCATCGGTAAGGACCCGTTCAGTGTCGAGCAGCTGGCCGGTCCGCTGCGCTATTACGTGGGTGGAAGCCCGCGCACAGTTTCGGCTCTGGAGATTGCGCTGTGGGACCTTATCGGCAAAGCCACCGGCCAACCTCTCTACAAACTCTGGGGCGCGGCCAAGGATCGGGTACCGGCCTATGCCAGCATGATCCAGCTTTCCACTCCGGAGGAAAGGGTCCGCATGGCGGTCCAGCTCAAATCGCAAGGTTGGAAGGCGATCAAGCTTCGAGCGCATTACCCGACATTGAAGGAAGACGTGCAACTGGTCGAAGCGGTGCGCAAAGCGGTGGGCGACGACATGGAGATCATGGTGGACGCCAACCAGGCCCAGTCCTTTGGCACGTGGCAGCCGGGGGTGATGTGGGATTTTCGCCGCGCGCTGGAGACCGCGCGGGAACTCGAGCGTTTGAACTGCCTCTGGCTGGAAGAACCGCGGCTGCGCTACTCCTTCGATGAACTGGCCAGGTTGAGCAGTCTGGTGGGCATTCCCATCGCCGGGGGAGAGAACAATCGCGGCGTACACGAATACCGGTGGATACTCGAACAGAATGTCTTCAGCATCGTGCAACCCGACATTATGGTGGCCGACGGCGTCACGGGCTTTCGTGAGATCGCGGCTCTGACCCAGGCACACCACAAGAGATTGATTCCCCATCACGGCGGAGGCAATCTCGGCACCATCGCCCAGCTCCACGCCATCGCCTCCTGGCCGAACTCGCCGTGGATTGAGATCCTCCACGACCCGCCCGTCGCCGCGTATACCAATGGGTTCGCCGTTATGGAGAACCCCCCACTGGTGGACAAGGAAGGCTATCTTAACTTGCCGCAAGGTCCGGGTTTGGGCGTGGAGATCAACAAAGATTTGATCGCCGCGTAGACGCGATTTCATCCTCGAGGAAAGGGCACTCTGAAAATCCGCAGGTGCTACAATTCCGCTTCTCCTGCTCTCCCTAAAACGGCCTTCCGACTCAACAGCACCAGACCCAGGCCCAGCAGCGGCTGAAAAGCGGTATCGCCTCTGCGAATTCTTTAATCTGCCGGTGAACGGATGTGACCGGAAGCTGATGACTCTCAAGTACCAGCCCTTCGATTGCCGTTTTGATCGTTTCGGACACAATACGGCGTGCTCCGCGGTCTCCTCTTGGCTTCCGTACCAGTGCTGCCAAACCGAAGGCTCGGTACTGTGCTACCCAACGTTGAGCCGTTCGAAACGCCAACCCCGCTTCCGCCGCTACAACACGAAGCGGCCTGTCCTGTTCAAGATGCGGTTGGAGCACAAGAGCGCGAGACATCGCCAACTCTCGGTCTTCATCCGACAGCTCCAAGAGTTCAAGCATGTGAAGAGCTTACGCCAAATAGCGCTCAAAGATTTACGCCAAATAATTCTCAAAGCAACAGCTCAACCCGTGGGCAGCTTGCAGCAAGTCCTCGTCTGTCGCCCCCTCGCCCCAGCTTCTGAGATGGAGATGAGTACGCATTTTCATAGGAAGTTTCGCTTTGAGCTGTTTGAAGGTTGCATTTCTGATCCAGTTCGTATCTGGACGCGGCATCACGTCTGACATTTCGACCGCCGATAAATAAACTTTGACAAGCGGATTTCGCGTCGCCTCAGCTCGTTAGCAGCGCATGTCCGGTTCGATGAGCGGGATGTGAAAACGGAGTCATGGTTAGGATAGTGACGCACGGGACAAACGAAAGAGCCGGACACAGATATGCATAACCTAACGCCACCGCATCACATCTCGACTCTACCCGTTCCTTGAGGTCTCCCCTCGTATACCAACACGGGATGAAGTGGAGCTCGGCGGGAGCGCCAGAAGGGATGGTTCGACCATCGCCGCTCCGATGTGTAATAGAGCCATCGCTGTCGAACATATTCGCCATATTCTAGTCGCAGTTGCCAAGCATACTCAATGGTGAGGTCCGGGTTTCCTCCGAGTTGCTCGATGATTGCAGTTGATGCGAAACTGGCGCGACGGAGTGCATTGAAGATGCCACGCCCTGAAATCGGCTCAAATGAACAGGCACTGTCCCCGACAGCCAGCCATCCTGCTCCAAAAACTGCTCTTCGGCATGATGAAGTAACGTGCAGGACACTGGAATTGTCAATTTGTCCCCCTTTAAGGCGCCGACCTGTAATGGGAGCATTGCTAAGTTGTTGCTGAATGGAAATGCCGTCTTGCCGATAGATAGCTGGATCGGTAAATAACATTGCGATTGCAGAGCCATTGGGCAGTGGAGCGGTATACCACCATCCGGAAGGGGTCGACTCGATGCAGGTTCGGAGATCCTCTCCAGTGCGGCGCGTGCGGGAAACTGATAAGGCGATAGCGAGTAACTCGTCATCAGTATCTCGATCTCCGTTTCCGTCCAACCTGATCCCGTTTCTCCCCGATGCGTCCACGAGGATGCGGGCGCGCAATCCGTTCACACGCCAGCCCTCACCTTCACGAGAGCATGTGTTCACGCGCCGCCTTAAATACAGCTGTGCTCCTGCCTTCTCGGCTTCCAGCACTAGCATTCGATCAAAGCTCGCACGGTCGATGTGCCATCCCAGTCCATGAACGTTGTGTATGAAGTCGGATTCGACCGGAATGGGATCACCCCAAACGGAAATCATGCCAGGGGCTTCGAGCGGAGAAAGATTTCGAAATGCATCCCAGACTCCTAACTCACGAAGTACAGGATTGATTTCGGGTGGCAGAGTCTCACCGTATCGCTGCGACTCGTATGCCGTAGCCTCCAGTAATGCAACCTTGCACCCCTGACGAGCAAGGCATAGCGCTACAGTTGCTCCCGCAGGTCCACCACCAACTACCAGCACGTCAAACATCTCGCTCGTCCTGTTCTTCATTGAGAATTCCAAAATTGGTTATGGTGTGCTGCTTCTCAGCAGAATATAATGTCCGCGCTGAGGAATTCGATGAATCTGGACTTGGTTGTTGAAGCGCGTATCCATCCGGCAATAGGAATCGCTCGCGTAGGAAACAGTGATGAGTTCTTCATCGGCCCTGAAGTCCCGTACGCTACGCTGCCCCCGCAAGGCGGTTATCGAGACGCAGAGGGTCGTCTCAAACGGCAGGCAGCGCGGTTCCATATCTACGGATATAACAGCCATGGCGATGTAGTAGCCGAGTTGACGACAGCCAACGCCGAAATCCAGTGGTCTGCACATGTGGCGAACAAGAAGGCGGCGTGGTACGACTTCGATGTTGCTCTCGATTTACCTGATTCTGTTAACGTTCGTTCGCCTCGCCGTAATGCGGCGATCCAGGGCAAGGAACGCGATCAGTTGATCATCGATCCTGGACCTCGCTCGATTTCCGGCCCCAATCAAAAATCACTCCCTTTTGACACGGGAGAGTTCTTCGGCAAGAAGGTGTATCTCGGAGAGCTGTTGACGGACGAATCCGGCCGTCTGATGTTTCTTGGAGGCAAGGGCAAATCGGAGAGCCTGCTGCCAGGCTATTCTCTCGTGACATTCGCAAACAATCCCGGATGGCATGACGATACCTCCGATGGTCCGGTATCTGCGACCGTCACTATCAACGGACGCTCGATCCCTGTTGACCCTGCATGGGTTGTCACGGCTCCGCCGAACTACTCTCCGGATCTTGTGACTCCTCAAACGATGTATGACGTGATCCTCGATGCGTCGGCTGGATCGTTAATCCCTCGACCCGCCAAGCCCTCTTTCACGCAGGACATTCTGCCGCTGCTCCGGCAATTTAACGAAGCACAATGGGTCAATTTTGGCTTCTTTGTTCAATTCGGGTGGAGCGGTCCCAACGATTTTCTGCGCCCGGAAGTGCTCCTAAAGCTGGCTACGCCGCCAAATGGAAAGAAGGATCCCTATCGAGAAATACGCCGTCAGATCTTCTATTCTTTCCGGGATCCTTCCTCGGATACCTTCGAACCCCTGAAATGGCCGCCACTCTACGGAGATGCTTTTGGAAACTTTGACAGTCCACCGAGCCCACGAGCAGGCTTTACTGTTACCAATACCATCTATAAGTTTCTCGACCAATGGATGGAAGGCGATTTTGTCGGTGACTTTGACCCGAATGCACAGCATCCAGGATCGATCGAAGAGATAACTCTGGGGGACCAGCCCACTACCATGGATAGGGCTGCCCTCCATTTCTGCATGGGCGGACCGTTCCATCCTGGTTGCGAGATGACATGGCCAATGCGGATTGTCTCCATGTATCGCGCCCCATTTCGCTTACGGCAGAAGCCGATCACCGATAAACAGCCGGACTACGGCGAGTTCCTCACGCAGGCGACAATTTTGTCGAAGGATGGTCCTCTTTCAGCCAGTGACCCCGGCGATATCAGCAAGTGGATGGCAGTTCCGTGGCAAACAGATACCGCAAGCTGCAGGGCTGGATACCCCGGAACCGAGTTTCCGGTCGATACCTTCATTCCAACCTTCTGGCCCTCACGTGTGCCGAACACGGTTCTTTCGGAACGCAGCTATAAAACGGTCATCGATTCGAGTCTGCCACTCGATGTGCGCACTGCCGCGTTTTATCACCGGCCAAACTGGTTGCGGAGTCTTGGCCTGAATCGACCGTATGTGGAACAGATCACGCACATGATCGATCACTTCGGCGAATTGGGCCTGATAGAAAAGCGCGAGGCCGAAGCAGGTCCCCATTTCCCCTCGGTGATGTATGTTGAGACGCTGCCGCCATCTCCAGGTACGCAACTGGTCGCAGCAGAGGCGATGATCGAAGTCGACTCTCAAATCGAAGGATCGGGAGTAGATCTCGAATTCGCGCAGGCTCGATTTGGTGGATTGCGTCGACTCAGGAGACAGCGGGCAGAATAACGGTAGCCTTCTGTATTTGCTTGTGAGTGTGGGTTGCTTCTGAGCATGGAGGCAGCCCGTTTTAGGTTGGCATCTGACCGCAGAGATCGAACTACTACAAAATCGCAGCGGGCTTCTCCGCCCGGCGATAGCGACGTAAAGTTGGCGGAGGCTCGGCTAGACGCTTCAACTGTGGTGCCAGATCATGTTCGGGAATTACGACTTCGACAAGCGTAGGCCCAAAAGCTGGCTCGCTGAGACTTTCGAGAAAATAGAGGAGATCAGCGGTCAAAACCCTTTGAGCACCACCTGCAAAGCCCGCGCGATGAGCTCGGTCAGGGTTTTCAAACAGCTTCTTAACCAAGGAGATTTTCAGCATGACGACCCCATCTGCTTCCACCCTTCAGGGTGCTCCCGTTATTTTGTCTGCTACGTCTACGAGCAAGCTCTGCGAAGATTACATTTCGAGTCAAAACATATTGCTGGATCTGAGTAGTCACAACCCGATCGCAGTGCTTCAAGATTACCAGGGGGATACGGAAGCAGTTGCGATTCGCAGCGACAAACAACTGATCCATATCTATCGCAATTGGCAACAGGCGGATACCTCCTGGAACATCGGTGAAATTGGTGGCACGATTCAGGCAAGTGAAGTCGTCGTTGGAGTAGATGTAAATAATGTTGTGCAGGCGTTTTTTCGGGATGACACCCATCTTTATCAAATTGCATTGACCCAAGATGGCACCTGGACTACACCAACAACCCTGCCCCTGTGTTCCAACTTGCAGGCAACGGTAAATCCCAATAATAGTGAACTCATTATCAGCGGGCTCACACAGGAAGGAGATTTACAGTTTATTCAGCAATCTAATGGCACCTGGAGCGCGACGACCATCGATTGCAACCGGGCGCTCTTGGATGCTGCACCAGTTCTGGTGATTCCCATGAGTATTACCGGACAAATGAATTGGTCATTGGGGGTCACTCTCAACAACACCTTCAATCTCTACACGGGGATCGACACGACGATCGCATCCGGTCCCGACGCCATCCCAGCACCCTCACCAGCCGATCAGGTATTGCTGAGCTACTACAACAATCGGTCTGCTATGTTTATGTTTTCTGGCACTGATCATGCCCTCTATACCTCGGTGCAGTTTTCTGATCAGGTGCAGACAGTGCCCAATACAAAGGTCGTAACGGGCGCAGGATTAATTAACAACGACACGCAACTCCTGCAAGTGTACAGTATTGATCCGAACGGCACGCTTTGGGTGCTCCATCAGACCGGATGGGATGCGAACAATGCTCCAATTTGGGCACCTAATATCCCGCTGGATGTGGGCCTCGTTCAGGTGGCGATTAATGGCCTACCGCAAGACTCTCCGAATCTGTTTGGCGTGAGTGATGATGCCACGCTGCATTTTATAGCCAAGGATGTGACCAGTGGTATCTGGAACAAGGTACTGGTGCAACAGCCGCTTAGCAGTGAGCAGGCAACGAACGCTACCTACAAACTGGCCACTTATCGCACCCAGATCAATATTGTGGATCAATTTAAGAATCCTCAGCAGAATCTGGATGTAACGCTTTCTGCCCAAACGGAAACAGCGATTTGGGTGGGGGGCAAAACCTATCATTGAATGCGAACCAAACAGCTAGCCTAAAAACGAATGCCCTGGGAACGCTCACGATTGTGACCCCCGCCCGGGGATTGCACACGCCGCAACTGACTGTGGCGGCTGCGAACCTTCCTGCCTTCACCTTCCAAGCCGATAGCGAAATCCACACTTATATGGCGGGGTCGGGAAGCTTGAACAATCTGCCTCCGTTGAGTGGTTCGACACTGCAAAATGCTCAAGTGGATGGCGCTCCTTTAGCTCCCAGTTTGGCAAATAATCCCGATCTTGCCAGTTCCGCTTCTCAGGGTGTCCAACACGCGATGCAAACTCAACCCGGACAAAATGGGCAAAAGTTTCTGCTGGAAGAAGAGGGAGTCGTCGGCTGGGCGCTCGATCTGCGCGATCGCAACCATCCCAGATTTACTCGCTTCTACAGCCACGCAGAGATGGATGCCTACAAGCAGGGTGCATTTGCTGAAGTCGGCGAAACCGTTCTGGGAGACTGGTGGGATGACGTCCAAAATTTCTTTGAAGAGGTATGGAATGGCATCAAAAGTGCTGCAATCGCGGTCGAACACTGGATTGTCGATACCGTTAATAAAGTGGTCTCCTTTATTGCCAAGGTGGGCGAAGAAATTGTTCAATTGGCGAACCTGGTGATTAAAGGATTAAAGGGATTGAGGAGGTCATCAGCATTGTTCAAAGTATCTTTGCGGCGATCGCAGCTTTTGTTGAGAAGGTGATTAAGTGGCTGGAGGCATTCTTCTCGTGGCAAGACATGATTGATACGAAAAATGCGCTAATCAGTGCTTTAAATAAATTTGGCCCTTATGTGGATAACCTGATCGAGACGCAGGGCGATCAACTGCTCAACAATTTCTTTACCAATGCGGAAGGTGCGGTTACAGAGAAGTTCAACGACTTCAAAGCTCAGTTTACCCAGGGGCAGAATGTTCATAGTTTAATCACAGGTGCTCAAGCCTCCAGGCTGCAAGCAGGCGCACGTCCAGTTCTAGCGTTTGCAGACGGTACCCCCGTTCAACCCAGTGACTTCAGTGGTCATGTCCAAAACAACTGGTTGCTCGACAAAATTATTAACTATTTCCTCGGCGCTCCTGATCTGCAAACGATTTCAGATTTGGATAAGCCACTCAATGACTTATCGAGTTCGCTGAGCAGTGCGGCTCAAGACTTCAAAGCCGCGATAGATGACTTTGGCGATGGAATTAACCAGTTCTTTACAGATCCCAAAGACTTTGGTTCGGTTGGCATTGTCGATTTTCTAAATGGAATTGAACAGTTAATTCTAGCTGCATTGAAGTTTGCAGATGGCGTGATTGAAGCCTTACTTGACACGATCGCAGTCGTGGCAAAAAATGTTGGTGAACTGTTGATCATTCCGTTAGAGATTCCTTTGATTACACCACTGCTGAACCTCATCGGGATTCCGAATGTCAGCATTGCCGATCTGTTCTGTCTGTTAGCCGCTATCCCCATGACGCTGGTATATAAGCTGATGCATAGTGCCGATGCCAAGCTGTTTCCGGGAGGGGTTTTGCCGACGAGTGTGACCGCATCCGATGCCGCCGATGGAGATACCAAGCAAGCAATGGTGTTTGTCAGTGTGGGGTTGATGGCGGTGTGGGCGTTGTTTGATACGGCTCTCGATGCTTGCATCGATATCGATCCGCCCTTTTTCCTGAAGACGATTGATATCATTTTCCCAGCCCTGATTCAAGTGTTTACCTGGCCCACGGACGCACAAATTCCGTTTACACCGATTCCAATGGATACCCCTGCTGAAAAAGCTAATTTTGCCAATTGGGCTGTCGGTTGGACGATTGTAGCGATCGATCTCGCTTTATTGCTCGCTCCAGTGATTCCATTTGGCGAGGGGAAAAAACAAACGATTGCCCGCTACATCGATCCGCTAGGACTGGCGCTTCTCACGGGTTTAGGCTGCATCAACATGATTGCTGGCACCGTTGCCAGTGTGGTGGGGCGAGCAGATGGAGCGACGATCGCCGCGAATTTCCTTTCCCCCATCGCCAACATGACTCAGGTGCTACGCAACTCTGAATTCATCGCCGGGACGGAGGGCATCTCACTGGTGATCAAATTGGTATTGGACTTCTTTACAGGCGAAGGCACTGCCCTTGCCACTGCCGTTGCCTAACGGACGACGAACACGTGGGGCGGTCGCCAGTGAGGCCTGGGATATCCAGGAGCGATCGCTCCTCTGTGTTGGCTCTGCTCTTTCCATTTCTCTAATTTGGGGGTTTTTACGATGAATGCACACATCAGGTCTCAAGCCACCCAGACCACGTCCCCTGTCAACACCATTCTGAGCCAGATGCAGGGACAGAGTTTCACGCAAGGATGGGATGTTGTATGCGCGATGAATGCCGACAGGATTAACGAACTCTTTGCCCAACAGTATGCCCTAATGGTGTCTCAAAACAATAATCTGCCCCCTTTCAGCGGCACTGTGACCCTACAGTCCGGTATGCTGGCCGTCCAGTTTATCAATGTGGTGCTGGGTCCACCACTGATTAGCTTTCTCCCGAATTCCAATGACGCAAACTTGCAGATTAACTTTGTATCTGGCACGGTCAATACCGTAGGAGCGAACAATAGTATCGTTGCTTCTCAATCTATCTCGCCAGGAGATGGGTATCAGCTCACCGGCGTGGTGCCCCTGACCAGTGTGGAAGGTGAGGTCGAGAATGGACACGATGTGGTGCTGGATATCACAAACGCTGCAGCATTTACAGCGTATTTGCATTTTCCCAGTGGTGCTGGAACCATACTGGGGCAACATTTCCTGACTTTTCTGCAAGACAACGCCAGCACCTTCAAATACGTCCTGGGTACTCTGGTGTACGACCCAACGGGCACTGATCTCACCCCCGTCATGTTTGATCTGGCAACTCAGCTCGACCGAACCGATCCGGATGACAAGGGCCGCTTGCTGCTGTTCATTGCCACCACCTACAATCCCGGGGGGAGGCGCACAAACTTCTCTGGACAGTGCAAACATTATCCCGGATGGTTATGCGACAACACTGATTGTATCGAGTCAGGCAGTATTCTCCAACATCCTTGCCTCATACGTCACCCAAGAGTTTAATCAGAATAATTTACCTGTTGCCGTAAAATCCATTCAAGCCCAGCCCAACAGCGCCTATTCTCTCGCCACTACCTCCGGTGGTGTTAATCTTGGCCAGAAATCCTATTCTGATGGTTACAGTGGAACGGTTTACAGTGTGAATGCCATCATCATTCCGGTTGCCAACGCTGGACTCTCCTGCAACAGTCAATACACCTTGCAACTGGATGTAAATCAGCAATGGACGGACCAGTGGTATCACGATTACACGCTTATTGTTGCAGGGAATCCTGTTAATTACCACGATCCAATTTCCGTCTCGAATCAAATCACTGTACATAGTTCGTTCACCCCAACTATTGAATCGTCTACCTGTCAAATTAGTTTTCAACTAGATAATGAGCCACAGAATAGTTTCCAGGCAACTGACCAAGACGGCGATAACGCTTCATACCTGTACAACGATTACGCGCAAGATGTTGGGCAAGTCATAACACAGAACTTCACCCCCTTCACGAACATTGCACCTCCTCCTATCAGTACCTTTGCTGTGAGTAATCTCCTTTTTCCCCAACAGCATATCCTTAATTTTAAAAACGTCTATCTACCAGGCGATCTGGTGATCTTTGGCGACATTTTCACCAGTTCAGTCGCTACCAGTCCAGCGTCAGCCACCGTAGCAGCCGGTCAAACTCAGCAGTTCACAGCTACCAGCAAGGGTCAACCAGCTGCGGTTACGTGGAGCATCTCTCCTCGCAGGGGGCAAATTTCTGCAACAGGTGTCTACACCGCACCCGGCAGTGTATCTCGTACACAAAACATTCTGGTTACAGCCACTACCTCGGATGGAACCGAGACCTCTCATGCCGTAGTCATGTTGGTTCCCGCTGGTGTCTTGTTAGCTCCTAATGCCGTCATTGTGCAGACTAATACCCCTCAACAGTTTGTTGCGTCTGTTACAGGGGAGGGGAGCCAGGCTGTTACTTGGTCAAGTAGTCCCGCCAGTATCGGGACGATCAGCGCTGATGGCACCTACACCCCACCCGCTTCTGTGCAGTCGCCCATCCTGGTCACGATTACCGCAACCAGTCAGGCCAATCCACAGGTGCAAGGGAGCGCTCTGGCCGTGGTACTCACAGGACTGGACACAGAAGGAATGACTGTATCGCCCACCAGCGCTTCCTTGCAATCTTCCCAGACCCAACAATTTAATGCAGAAAATGCAGCCGGAAAGCCCTTAACCCCAACGTGGTCGGTGGTCTCTGTTGCCAATATGGCTGGCAATGCGGGCAGCATCGACGCCAATGGAAACTATACGGCTCCTGCTACGCTTACCAGTGCCCAGTTAGTGGTTATCGTCGCGACGCTGCAAGACCCGGTTGCGAATGACACCTTAGCCGCGACTGCTTTGGTCTATTTAGAACTCTCTGTAGACGACTGAACGTTGCTCTGATGGTTACAGTTGCGAAAATACCTCCGCTACTCGCCGATGGATGTCTTGATAGAAGCCATTCAGAGCAGTGTTCACCAAGCGGCGTAACTCACCTTCGGCGGCAATTCCGCGCGCTGCTCATAGAGTCTTTGACCGTACCCGTCTGAGCAACGCACCTGTTGTTTGGCTTCGTTTGGTGGTGGACTTGAGTGATGAGCGAAGCGGTGTCGGTACGGAAGCGGCGGAGTCGGGTCGAGGTGGAGAAGCTGGTTGCGGAGTATGAAGCCAGCGGGTTGACGCGGGATGGGTTTTGTCAGCAACGGGGCTTGTCAGTCGCGGCCTTGGATAAGTACCGGCAGCGGGTGCAGAAATGGGCGCGATCGGGGTCCGGTCCGATGCTTCCCGTGGAAGTGGTTTTGTCCACGGGACAAGGTTCAAGTGGCGTTGTCCGGGGCGGTGTACTGTATCCGTCTGAGCAACGCACCTGTTGTGCCATTTGGTTTCGTGGTGGACTTGAGTCATGAGCGAAGCGGCAGTAGTGCGAAAGCGGCGGAGTCGGGTCGAGGTGCAGAGGCTGGTTGCAGAGTATGAAGCCAGCGGGTTGACGCGGGATGGGTTCTGTCAGCAACGAGGCTTGTCGTTAGCGACATTGGATAAATACCGGCGACGCGTGCATCCTGGACCGCGATCGGTCTCCGGTCCCATGCTTCCCGTGGAAGTGTTTTCGCGCACTCCGGAACAAGCAAGTAGCCATGCCGATAGTGGTGGTGTGCTGGTGGTTGAGTCGCGAAGCGGGCGCCGGATCGAAGTGCGCCGTGGATTCGATACGGGGACATTGGAGCGCCTTCTGACCATATTGGACAGGGCGTAGGCGGTGTTCGGGTTCGGACCGGCGACGCGGATCTACGTGGCTACTGGCGCCACCGATATGCGCAAGGGATTCAACGGTCTTTACGGTCTGGTGCGCGACCGGCTGGAATGCGATCCCACGAGCGGCCATGTTTTTCTGTTCACAAATGCGCGGCGCAATCGCCTGAAGCTGGTCGTCTATGACGGAAGCGGGCTTTGGGTATGTGCGAAAAAATTGGACGGCGGGAGATTTCGTTGGCCGGAGAGAGACAGCACGGTGAAGAAAATCGTGTTGAGCCACGAAGAGCTGGCGTTGCTGTTGGGGGGCATTGATCTGACTCAAACGCGGCCCCGAAAGTGGCATCGTAAGCCTCCGGCCGAAGAACCAGCAGAGTCACTGAAAACCGCATGAACACTGGATATTTCGCTCGTTTTCTCGATCGCTTTCTGCTATTCAAGAAGCATCGTGAGCACGCCCTCTGAGCCCACTCTTGCCCCGCACTCGGATCCCTTCATGGCCGAAGTGATCGCGCAACTGGAGAAGCAAGTCGAGTCGCAGAAGAAAGAGCTCGAATACGCGCGGTTGAAGATTCAGGTGCTGGAAGAGCGGCTTCGGCAGCAGCGGATTGCCCGCTATGGTCCGGGCAGCGAGAAGTTGAGCAACCTGCAATTGGAGTTGTTGGAAGAAGAACCCACACTGAGCCGCGATGAGGTTCAGGCAGAGAGCGAGCGGGAGCCGGTGGCCCCGCCGTCTGCCACAACGGGCAAGAGGCAAGGTGAACCGCATCCTGGCCGCCAAACGTTGCCGGCGCATCTGCCCCGTGTAGAAAAGGTGGTGACGTGCACGCCCGCGCAGTGTGTCTGCACCCTCTGCGGAGGCGAGACGAAGGTGATCGGTTATGAGACCAGCGAGGTCCTCGATGTTAAGCCCGCCGAGTACTTTGTGGAGGTGACCAAACGCGAAAAGCGTGCCTGCAAAAAGTGTGAGGAGCAGGGCGTGGTTGCGGCGCCGCTTGCCGCGCGCATCATCGACAAGAGCCTGGTGTCGGACCGCGTCATCATCGATACGATCGTCAGAAAATATGCGGACCACTGCCCGGCGTATCGACAGAGTTCGATTCTGAAGAGGGACGCCGGCATCGAGATCAGCCGAGCGACCATGTGCGGTTGGATCATGCGGGCAGGTGACTTGCTGATCCCTGTTACCGGCGCCATGCGCAGTGAGTTACTGGCCGGAAGCTACATCCAAGCCGACGAAACACCGGTAGATGTGCAGACCCACGATGGCCGCGGAACGAATCACCAGGCATATCTGTGGCAGTACGGAACTCCGGGCGGAGCGACGGTGTTCGATTTTCGCATGAGCCGCGGGCGCGAAGGCCCGGCCCACTTCCTGGATAAATTCGAAGGCCTACTGCAAACCGACGCGTATGTCGCCTATGATCGCGGGGTCGGCGGAACGAACATCGTGCACGCCGCCTGCTGGGCGCACGCGCGAAGGCGATTTATCGACGCGGTGAAGCTCAACAAGCAAGATGCCGCCTCGATCCGGGCGGTGGAACTGATGGACGAGTTGTTCGCGATCGATGCCCAGGCGCGCGACGACAACATGGACCACGCCCGCCGCCATGCTCTCCGACAGGAGAAAGCTCCGCCTTTGCTCGACCAGATCCGCAGTCACATCCTGGCGATGAGCAAGACGGTGCTGCCCAAGAGCGCCGCGGGCCAGGCCTCGAGCTACGCGCTGGCGATCTGGACGCGACTTACACGCTTCCGCGACTATCCAGAACTGGAACTGAGCAACAATCTCGCCGAGAATTCGATGCGTCCCATTGCCTTGGGCCGATCCAACTGGATCCATATCGGCAGCGAACACGCCGGTCCACGCATCGCGGCAATCTTCTCCGTTGTTGAAAGCTGCCGCCGGCTCAACATCCCGGTCCGTGATTACCTGGCGGCCATCCTTCCAGGACTTGCAAACGCGCCACTCCAGCGCATCGCAGAACTTACCCCTGCCGCCTGGGCTGCGAGACATCCGCACTTGTCAACCGTGGGTTTGCTCTGACGGATACGGTGTACTGGTGGTGGAGTCGCGCAGCGGGCGTCGCATGGAAGTGGGTCGTGGATTCGATGCCGAGACGCTGCAGCGCCTGCTCACGATATTGGACAAGGTGTAGGGCGGTGTTCGGGTTCGGACCGGCGACACGGATTTACGTAGCGGCCGGCGCGACAGACATGCGGAAGAATTTTAATGGCTTGTATGGCCTGGTGCGCGATCATCTGGGTTGCGATCCGGAAAGCGGCCATGTGTTTCTGTTCGCCAATGCGCGGCGCAACCGGCTGAAGCTGCTGGTATATGACGGAAGCGGGCTTTGGGTGTGTGCGAAAAAATTAGACGGCGGGAGATTTCGGTGGCCAGAGAGAGACAGCGCTGCGAAGAAAATCGTGTTGAGTCACGAAGAGCTGGCCTTGCTGCTGGGTGGCATTGATTTGACTCAGACGCGGTCGCGGAAGTGGTATCGCAAGGCTCCGGCGGAAGAACCAGCAGAGTCACTGAAAACCGCATGAATACTAGACATTTCTCTCGTCCTCTTCCTCGTTGTCTGTTATTTAAAAAGCATCGTGAGCACGCCCTCTGAACCCACTGTTCCTGCGAACTCGGATCCCTTTATGGCCGAAGTAGTCGCGCAACTGGAGAAGCAACTTGACTCGGAGAGGAAAGAACTGGCATACGCACGGCTGAAGATTCAGGTGTTGGAAGAGCAGCTTCGCCAGCAGCGTATTGCCCAATATGGTCCGGGCAGCGAAAAGTTGAGCAACCTGCAATTGGAGTTGCTAGACGAAGAACCCGCGGTCAGCCGCGATGAGGTACAGGCAGAGAGCGAGCAGGAGCCAGCAGGCGCGCCCCCTGCCACATCCGGCAACAAACAACGTGCACCGCATCCTGGCCGCCAGAGCTTGCCGGCGCACTTGCCGCGCGTGGAAAAGGTGGTCGCGTGTGCGCCCTCGCAGTGTGTTTGCAACTGCTGCGGAGGTGAGACAACGGTGATCGGTTATGAGATCAGCGAGGTCCTCGATGTCAAACCCGCCGAGTACTTCGTTGAGCTAACCAAGCGCGAGAAGCGTGCCTGCAAGAAGTGCGAGGAGCAGGGCGTGGTTGCGGCGCCGCTGGCCGCGCGCATCATCGACAAGAGCCTGGTGTCCGACCGCGTCATCATCGATACGCTGGTCAGAAAATATGCCGACCACTGCCCGTTATATCGACAGAGTTCGATTCTGAAGCGCGACACGGGCATCGAGATCAGCCGTGCAACCATGTGCGGCTGGATCATGCGCGTAGGAGACCTGCTGATTCCTGTTGCCGGCGCGATGCGTAGTGAGTTACTGGCGGGAAGCTACATCCAGGCCGACGAAACACCGGTGGATGTGCAGACCCACGATGGCCGCGGAACAAATCACCAGGCCTATCTGTGGCAGTACGGAACTCCGGGCGGAGCGACGGTGTTCGATTTTCGCATGAGCCGCGGGCGCGAAGGGCCGGCCCACTTCCTGGATAAATTCGAAGGGATACTGCAAACCGACGCCTATGCCGCCTATGATCGCGGGGTCGGCGGAGCGAACATCGTGCACGCCTGCTGCTGGGCGCACGCGCGAAGGCGGTTTGTCGACGCGGTGAAGCTTAACAAGCAGGATGCCGCCTCGATCCGGGCGGTGGAACTTATGGACGAGTTGTTCGCCATCGATGCCCAGGCGCGCGACGAAAACGTGGATCACGCCCGCCGCCATGGTCTCCGACAGCAGAAAGCTCCGCCTTTGCTCGACCAGATCCGCAGTCACATCCTGGCAATGAGCAAGACGGTGCTGCCTAAGAGCGCCGCGGGCCAGGCTTGCAGCTACGCACTTACCATCTGGACGCGACTTACACGCTTCCTCGACTATCCGGAACTTGAACTGAGCAACAATCTCGCCGAAAATTCGATGCGTCCCATCGCCCTGGGCCGCTCCAACTGGATCCATATCGGCAGCGAACATGCCGGCCCACGCATCGCGGCAATCTTCTCCGTTGTTGAAAGCTGCCGCCGGCTCAACATCCCGGTCCGTGATTACCTCGCCGACATCCTTCCAGGGCTTGCAAACGCGACACTCCGGCGCACCGCAGAACTTACCCCTGCCCTCTGGGCTGCGAGACATTCGCACTAGTCAACCGTGGTTTGCTCTGACGGGTACCTTTGACAGGCTACGTCGAACAGAAGTTTGCTGATCTTTACTGGGCTTAGGAATAGCGAATTGGCAAACGTCCGCCCGCAGGATGTCGGTAAGCGTCCGCTTATCACCGCTTATCGCCGTATAGACAGATGGGTTTATCTGTCCCACGATGGCTTTGTGAGCGATACGGTTGCAGTTGGGGCAGTGGCCCCTTCCCTGAGGCGGTTGCGAAGGACACGGGAGGAGAAGCGTCGGATTGTGGAAGCCACCTTTGTCCCGGGAGCTTCGATTGCCCGAGTGGCCCGTGAGCATGGAGTAAATGCGAACCAGGTGTTCCAGTGGCGACACGACTATCGCAAGGGAACCCTGGGCCAACAGGGCCAACAAGGGGTATGGCAACGATTCGCGACAAACTTGGCCACATCGCCACAACTATCTGATCCTGAAGAGATTATCGGCTCGGGCCTCTCGTGGGATAGCGGTCAATGGATAAGAATTTTGGCTGGGTACGAAAAACCCTAAGTCATTAAAAACCAATGTCGTTTGAAAGACGCATCTCGAGGAGATGGTCTGCCAGCTTTCCAAATGACCCGTTTTCTCTAGAATCGTTGCCATACCTGATCACCGATCCCTGCGGAGTACCCGTCTCCGTGTCCGACCATTTTCCTTCCTCCATCACCCCGGCCTTCAGCCATTTCTGAATCAGATGCAGGATGCGGCGGTCGGCGACGCGGTGCTCGATGAAGCGGATCACCCATGCCTTGTCGAGGTTATCGAAGGAAGTTACGACACACTACCCATCATCAGGACCTTGCCGAGCGAGTCACGGTCATCCGCCCTCGTCATCCGTTTGAGGGTAAGCGTCCAGTCTTCCCCTCTGGCAAAGAGTCGAAGTTAAGCCTGACGATTGGGTCATGGTTCAAGCAGAGGGATTGGGAGCGGAACGCCGTGTTCGGCGGTGGCGATCGGTCGCAGAGAAGCGGCGGATTGTAGAGCTGACGTTGGAGCCAGGCGCGAGCGTGGCGCTGGTGGCCAGGGCGCACGGGGTAAACGCGAACCAGGTGTTCAGGTGGCGACGGGCCTTCGAGCGAGGCGAGCTATCGGAGCCGGGTGCGGCATCCACAGGTTTGCTTCCGGTGATGGTGTCTGCTACATGCGAGCCGGCGATGCGAGCGTCTGGCGTACAGCCCAGTGCTTCTATTCATATCGAGTTTCCCGGCCGTGCGCTGATCAGCATAGAGAGTGGCGCCGATCCACTGTTGTTGCGTTCGATCCTGGAGAGCTTGCGCAAGTGATCGAACCTCGCACTGGAACGAAGATATGGATTGCTGCCGGCGTGACTGGGGTGGGGTCAGAATTCGGACAACGGAGTACGGTAAGCAGGTCAAAATGACGAAAGCAAACAGCTTAGTGCAACGCTCCATCTGCAAAGCTTCGGAACGAAGCCCCATCTTCTAAGGTTGCTCATTCTATTCACACCCCGTCCCACTAACGTGCTTGATTGTCCGAATTCTGAGCGGACCCCTAGAACGTCGACGGTGTAGTGCTGGCCGCCTCGAGGCAAAAATTGATTGTCGCTATGGCAGGAATGCTTCATCCTAGAACACATGCTCAAATGGGTCTGTTCTCTAGCGGCCGGCGCGGTGCTTCTGCTGGCGGCAATCCTCTGCTTTCGTGCGTTGCGATTCCCGAACCAGACATTAGCCGGGGTCCCGCTCGCACCAGTACGGGTCGATGGTGAAGCAGCATTGCAACGTTTCGCCGGAGCCCTCCGAATTCAGACGGTATCCGAGCCTCTGCAGCCGCCGAACGCCGCGGCGATGCAGCAGTTGCGCGACTATTTACAGACGAACTTTCCTCGCGTGCACCAGACCATGCGTCGTGAAGTCGTCGGCCAAAGCGCGGTGCTCTTTACCTGGCAGGGCGGCAATGCTTCGCTTCCTCCCATACTCTTTATGGGGCACATGGATGTCGTCCCGGTAGAACCAAGCACTCTCGCGCGTTGGATACATCCACCCTTTGCCGGCGTCATCGACGATGGGTTCGTCTGGGGCCGCGGTTCAATGGATGACAAGCAGGCTTTGCTTTCTCTGATGGAGGCGGCTGAAGCCCTGATCGCACAAGGCTTTCAACCGAAGCGAACGACCTACTTCGCTTTTGGAGACGACGAAGAAAACGATGGTCATGGCGCGGAAGCACTCTGTGCGTTGTTGAAGAGTCGGGGTGTCCATCCGGCATTTGTGCTCGATTGTCAATACCGGCTGAAAATTCCGCATAATTCCGGTTGAAAATTCCGCCACCTGGGTGCGATCGCAGTTTACATTTCCAGCCGATCGGGGTGAAGATGAAACCGGCTGGTGAAGCGGAGGCGGGCTCTGCTGGAGAGCAACCCGCCAAGGAATAACTGGCCGCGACTCATCGAGACGGTGAGAGGGCGGGAGCGGAGCAGCAGCCTGGTTCGCTCCCGGCCCGACTTCAAATTCCCACCGGACGATAGATCGCTGATGCCTCAGAAAACTCATGGAAGCTGGCCCCTCTTATTACGGCTGCTGTGAGCCAGGAGGGTTGGCTCAGCTTGTTGCTGTTCAGGCAGAGGAATCAGTCCTGCCTTGCGGCGTTCCTTGAGCCTGTAACTCTCCCCGCGGATGTTGATGGTGGTGGAGTGATGTAACAGCCGGTCGAGGATGGCTGTGGCGATGATCGGATCACCAAAAATCGATCCCCATTCGCCGTAGCTCTTGTTCGAAGTGAGGATGATGCTGCCTCTCTCGTAGCGTGCGCTGACGAGTTGGAAGAAGATGGTGGCGCCGAGATCGTCCAGAGGCAGGTAGCCCATCTCATCGATGATGAGCACCTTGGGAGCGATATAGACGCGCATGCGGCGATCGAGGCGCGCTTCGCGGTAAGCACGGCCGAGATCGGTGACCAGATCGTGCGCGGTCATGAAGTATGCACCGTTTCCTGACTGGATGGCAGTCTCGGCCAGGGACACGGCAAGATGCGTTTTCCCGACGCCAGGCGGACCGAGCAAGATGACGTTGGAAGCTTCATGCACGAAGCGCAAGGTGCGCAGTTCGCGGATCTGTCGTTCGTCGATGGAGGGCTGGAAGTTGAAGTCGAACTGCTCGAAGGTCTTCAAGTAGGGGAGATGCGCGAGCTGCAGCCGCGCCTTGAGGTAGCGTTGGCGCCGTGCATCGGCCTCTGTGTTGATTACTTCGAGCAGGAAGTCGGCATAGGAGGGTTCCTTCTTCGCAGCACTCTCGAGTAATCCTTCCAGGCGTGCATCGATGGCAGTGAGACTGAGAGCGGCGAGGGTGGTGCGCAGTTGCTCAACCGGAGTCATAGCGCACCTCCGCAAGCCAGGCTGTCGTAAGCGGCCAGAGGCCGATGCTCGACTGACGGCGCACTCTGCACGATGTGGATGAGTGTCTTGGCGTTTTCGCGGCTGTGGGTTGGAATGCCGGCGTGGTGCTGGTTGAGTGTGACCACCAGATGGCGCCTGGCTGCTGGGGCATGCACTGCGATGCGTTCGGCGCTGTAACGGATCTCGACCGAGGGGCCATGATCGCGAACCCAGACCTCTTTACCGGCATAGTGCCATGGCACCGAATACCGGCTGCCCTTCCATGAGACGTAGGCGTCGCGGGCCACCTTGCGCTGCTCGTCATCCATATATGGATAGGGAGGCCGCCCCTTCACCGGGTACATCGCTGCACGATCTGCTTCCCAGCGAGCCATCACCTGTTCATGTGTCGTTCCGTGAACACGCTGGTTGGCCACGTCTGCAATCCACCAGCGCAGCTGCCCGTTCAGATCGGTGAGACCTGACGGTTCGCGTCCCTGCAGTCCACACAGGAAGTTGCGCCGGAGATACTTCACACCCGATTCCACCTTGCCCTTAGTCTGGGCGCGATACGGCCTGCACAGCCGCGGGGTAAAGCCCCAGTACCGTGCAAAGTCGAGGAAGATGGCGTTCCATACGATCTCTCCGCGTTCGTCGATACCGGTCCAGACGGTCTTCATCCGGTCGTAGAGAATCTCCTCCGGTACCGTGCCCCACTCGTAGAACGCGGACTCATGCATGCGCAGCAACGTGCTCAGCTTCTGATCCAGTGCTGAACAGGCCATCATCCTGCGACTGTATCCGAGCGTCATCGTGAAGCCCCACAGCTTGCGTTCCCGGCCGTCTTCCGACAAGCTGCCGAGATGACCCCAATCCACTTGCGCTTGCTTGCCTGGTGGCGTCTCAAACCGTTGCACCGCGATCGTCTCGGCTTGCTGCCGTTGCGGCCTGAGCCAGTCGGTCAGAATCGTGTATCCACCGTCGTAGCTGCGCTCCCGTAGCTCACGCAAGAGCACCCTGGCGTTCCAGACACCGGCCTGAAGCCGCCCCTTCAGATAGATCTTGAAAGGCTCCAGTTTGCTCGGCGCTGGAACTCTCGGCCCATACGCCGGCCGACCAGTGGGTGCCGAAAGATATCTGCTGATCGTTGTGCGGTCATACCCGGTCAATCGGCTTATCGCCCGGATGCTCAACCCCTGCTGTTTAAATTCGATAACCTCATCCACGTCGCGCCCCCTAAGCACATGCAGCCCTCCTCTGTCTCCAGAATCAGGCCGGCTGGCGACCGCCCAGGGGTGGCCGATTTTTCAACCGGAACTATGCGGATTTTTGCACCGGCGCTGACAGCAAGGGCGGCCGAGTCCGAACTGTCGCGATCCCGCTCTGGGTCAAGCAGGGAATCAACGCCTGGATGATAGCGGCGAAGATCGAGGACGGCCGCTTGCTGCGGCCGCTCTCCAAGAGCGGGAAGCTGATCGGTGACGAGCTGGGCGCCTGGGCGATTTGGTCGGTTGTCGAGCAATCTGCGAAGGAGATTGGGATCGAACGATTCGGGGCACATGATTTACGTCGGACTTGCGCAAAGCTTTGTAGGAAAAACGGTGGCGATCTGGAGCAGATTAAGTTCCTTCTCGGACATTCCTCGATTCAAACTACAGAACGGTATCTCGGCTCAGAGCAAGAGATTGCACTCGCTGTAAATGACAATCTCGGCCTATAAGCCAAGCAGGATTGGTTCTCTGACTAGCCAGATGCCGGCCGGAAGCACGTTTTCTAGCTATCGAAGGACCGAACAGTGCCGAACACGCGATTTCCGAGCTAATGATTAGCTGAGCGCCGTTTGTAAAAGGACGTTATGATTCTCCCTACCCAGGGTCCTTAGACAAACACGAATCCGGTTAGTAGTTCGTGTGATACTCATGGAAACCGACCGGAGGTGACCGGCGTCGCCAGGGGAACTCGTCCGTCAAGTTCCTCGGACAGTGCACACACTGCATTGCAGTACCGTCCTTATTGATGGGTTACGTTTTGTCTGGCACGTCGTTTTGTCTGCTATCTTGAGGATCCGTCTGGATTATCTTCAAGGGATCGGCGTCACCCCTCTCTGGCTCATGCCCTTCCAGCCCTCTCCGTACCGGGACGACGGCTGCGATGTAGCAGACTATTATGGCGTCGGTCCGCGCTATAGCACGCTGGGCGACTTCGTGGAGTTCACCCGTGGCTGTCAGCAGCGCGGAATGCGCGTACTGATCGACCTCGTGGTGAACCACACCTCCAATGAGCATTCGTGGTTTAAGGAAGCGAGCAGCGAGTGCAGAAATCCACATGGACGTATTAGCTCTACCACGCCCAAACGCCCAGGTGTAATATTGATGTCCCAATAGGAGACGGCATTGAAGCCACGCGCGAAATCAGGATGGCCGATCCAGCCGCCAAGATTGTATTCGTCACTGGCTACGACGGCGAATTGTGCGCGGCCGCGCTCGTCGCCGCTGCTTGCGATTACACGCCCAAGCATAATTCGCCAGATTTGGTCCATGTGGTGGAACGCATGTGCACAGGCGCGGGGCGTGGCGGAATGAAGCTGTAACCAAATGTAAGGAGGTACCAAACATGGGTGCATTTGAAGAGATGGTGGAGCTCCATATGAATGTTCCTAAAAGGGTCTCCGAGCAAGAGATCAAAGAAATCTGGAGGACGGAGAATCCACACGGCAATATATTCGAGTACGAATCCTCCCCCAGTGTGAGTCAGTGGAGGGAGGAGACAAAGGCTTTGCGTGAAGATCTCTTCACACGAGCTTCAGATCGCTGGAAAGCGGAAAGTCCCAACCTACCCGCGCTAGAGACAATAGACCAAAAATTTGGATCGAGCTTAGCACTTAATGACGGCCAGGCAAACAAAACCTACACGTCACTGGCGCAGCGATTCGACGATACTCGTCTGCTTAGCAGTATGCCCTCACATGAGAGGTTGGGTTTGAAACCGCTCGTGGCGGACGCTAAAGAACAAATCCTGCGGAATGCAGATAACTTGGCTGTGGTGGTCACAACCGCCAGGAGCCTGGCTCTAGAAGACATCGTGAAACAGGCGAGGGCTACGGCCAGAGATCCCGACGCCGCAGAAAATCTGGCAAGAGGTAGTTGGGATGCGGTTCTTGATCCGGCGCTTCGGGAGATTGAAAAGCTCTTGCCCGACTGGGAGAAACTGCTTGCTGACAAGCCGCTGCCCGACCCAGAAGAAGTTCAAGCGCTCGCGGACAGATTCGACCGGGCGTTCGGTGAGTTCGAGTTGAAACATGCGTCCTACCTTAAGGGCGAAGACAAGGCACCTTATGCAAAATATCAACTCCCGGCAACAGTGAGCGCTCTCTCCGAGAAGATTGCCTCTCAGTTTGCGGCCCACCTCGGACAGCCCTCCTTCTCCGCCGCATACACGCTGATGATGGAGGTGCCCCATTCGGGAATCTATGCAGACAGTCAGGCATCGGCAAAAGCACTGACTAATAAGCCTCTTGCCGTTGGCTTTAAAGCGGAGCTAGAGCAGTTCATCAAAAATATTAAAAAGATCAAGACGTTGGATATTGACGCGAATAACGCCAAGACCTTAAAGGCTGACCTCGACAGCATCGATAAACTCGCGGGTAAGTCTCTCTTAGAAAAGTGGCAAGACGCTTACAACGACGTCGGCTCTGGCGATACAAAAAAACAAAAAAAGGCGCTTCCTGGTTTGTACGAGAGCACCGCCCAGCTTGCATTTCAATTCAAAAACTATCAGCAAGCAGTTGACCGTTTTCTGACAGGTGCTAAGTCACCTGCCGCCGAGTCTTACGCAAAACCCTATCTCGAAACATTGGACGGATTCGTTACTGCTATAACTGAAAAACTTGCGACCGCCCAGAGGTTGGTGGGTTAGCAGGATGCTGAAAAAGCCCGATGACCGCTCGGCCACTTACCGAGCTGAGACCCCGAGGGAGCGGTTCAGCTGGTCGGTCTTCACACGCGACTAGATCTCGATATCACTTCAACGCCTGAGGAAACTTATGAACGACGTACTCCTCGATCCTATCTTCAACCTGCAAACGGTTCCCCCCCTTAAGCCAGATAAGTGGCTTGACGATACTTCGACCATTCTCACGCAGGTTTCCATCGAGACTGCCCGGCCCATCGTTCTCACTCAAGACCCGGCGAAACTGCTCAACCCTAAACGCAACTATGTGTACCTGCCCGCAACTGCCAGCATCAGCATCCACGCCGATGAAGTGACGGTCTGCGGAAAGCTAAGTTTCCCCGGCCGGAATGTCGTAATAGTTACGCGAGTGCTAGGGGCTGAAGATGACGGCTCGAATCCGGCAATCATCAGCGTGGACGGCGCCCCGCTTGCCGAGGAGAAGGCCCACCCAGCATTTCTCCCGAAGGGAGTGCCACCCAAAGGCAAACCGGAAAAGGCGGGAAAAGTCCCCGTGGGCCGACCGGATTGGTCGCCTAGCAACCACCCCAACGAGATGAACGGCGAAGACGGTGACGAAGGCAAGCCCGGAAATGCGGCTGGAAATGTTTGGATCTGTTGCCAGAAGACCAGTTTCCATGGCACCGAGCACAAACTAACCATCGCGGCAGAAGGCAGACGCGGTGGTGATGGTCAACGCGGCCAAGACGGGGCCGACGGTGCGCCCGGGAAAGACGGTAGATCGACGAAGGAGACTGACGGCCGCGCAGAGAAGGGTACAAATGGCGGCGACGCTGGGAATGGCGGGAAAGGCGGAAAAGCCGGGCAGGGCGGCCATGGGGGATCCATCCAGTTTCACTGTATTGCATCACAGCCGGCCCTGGCGATCAATTGTCAGGGTGGCGATCCGGGCACACCGGGCGAAGGAGGCAAGCGCGGCCAGAAAGGGAGACGTGGAGAGGGCGGCAAGGGCGGCACCGCAGTCAGGAGCGGGGGGGTGGGAATGGGGGTTTCTTATGTTCAATTCGACGATGAGCCTCCCGGGAAAGAGGGGCAGGATGGCCGGGACGGCGATCCCGGTGGCGAAGCGGACTCGTCGAACCCCGGCTCGAGCAGGATCACCTGGGGTGAGGTGGACTACACAGACCTCGTCCAGATGGCCAGCATCACCCAGTTGCAGATGCTGTTCGAGAGGACACGCGCCGATTATCTCCTAACCGAACCGCCGAATTACTCTCTCCGGCTGATGGCCGTCGCTCCTCTTAAGGATTCGAGTTCAAGCGCTCCCGATCTGGTCAATGAGGGAACCAACCTCATCGTGGTAGGTAGTTCGCGCGACGGCCTGCACGTGCGGATATTCGACGGAAGCGGCCAGAAGGTCGTGGATAAACAGGAACCCGAGATGATCAAAGCTCAGAGGCCGTTGCAGATATCCATGGCCGATGTCCTGGAGGCGGGGAATTGGGTTACAACGGAAGGCCTTAAACGTATGTCCGTGAAGGAGCAGCAGGCGCTCATGTCATCCGCAGGGCAGCGCCAGGCTCTGATCGGCCAACTAAGCCGAATCAGCGGCCTGCCCGAAGACGCGTTCAAGAAGCTGAATGATTACGACTTGACTGGCTGGGGCGCGGTTGCCGCATTCCTGTTGCAAATGGGCAGCCGGAACGAAGCCGGTCTCAAGTTTAACCTGCACGCCTATCGCAATGCTCTAATCCCGGAGGTTGCACACAACACCGACTACGACGAGGCAAGCCTGCAGAAACTCAGTAATGAAGAACTCCTCCAGGTTGCACTTGACCCACAGCCCAGAAACAAATTCGTTGTTCGGGGCGGCATGGTGGTTCTTCGAGAGCGGCTATTCGGCATGACCCTGTCCGATGTCCTCCAGGCCGGGAATTGGCGTACACCGGCTCAACTGGATAAGATGTCCGCCCAAGACCAGCGCCAAGCTCTGATCGACGAGCTCATCCGAATCAGCGGCCTGCCCGAAGACGCGTTCAAGAAGCTGAACGATTACGACTTGACTGGATGGGGCGGGCTTGCCGCATTCCTGTTGCAAATGGGCATCCGGGACGAAATAGCTCTTAAGATCAACGCGGAGGCCTATCGCAATGCTCTAATAAATGCCGTAGTACCGGAAATCGCCCGCAACACCGGCTACGACGAGGCAAGCCTACGGAAGCTCAATAATCAAGAACTCGTTCGGGTTGCACTCGACCCAGACCTCTTTAGTCCAGTGCCTAGAAACAAATTCGTTCTCCGGGGCGGCATGGACTTTCTTCGACACCAGCTGTTCAGCCAGATCCCGCCGATTACCCTGTCCGATGTTCTCCAGGCCGGAGGTTGGATTACAGCACATGAACTGAGCTGGATGCAGTACCCTGACCACCGCAAGACCCTAATCAACCAACTTCGCTGGAAAACCGGCTTGGTCAACGAGTTCCACGACAAGCTGTACGATCGCGATTTGATCGATTTTGGCGCCGCAATGGCCTTCCTATTGCAAATGGGTATCCGGGACGAAGCGAGTTTCAAAGGCGATCGGGAGTGCGGCCGCAGCACTCTGATTGGGGAGGTTGCCGGCAAATGCGGCTACGACCGCAAATACTTGGAGGGGCTGAACAATGAAGAACTCGTGCGGCTCGCGCTTGATCCAAAGCCCACCAACCAATTCGCTCTCCGGGGCGGGATGGTCTTTCTTCGAAGGCAGCTATTCCGCACGATTTCGTTGGGCGAGGTGCTGCAGGCCGGAAACTGGATTACGCCGGCTGAACTCGATAATATGCGCGCGGGTAACATGTCCGCCCAAGCCCAGCGCCAACGTCTCGTCGATCAGTTTAGCCGGATCAGCGATCTGAAAAAAGACATCTTCGGAAAGCTAAATGATGACGACTTGATTGGATTGGGCGCCGTAATGGCCTTCCTATTACAAATGGGTATCCGGGACGAAGCGGGTCTCAAGGCTAACCTGAAAGACTATCGCAATACCTTAATCGTCGAGGTCGCCGGCAAGTGCGGCTACGAAGGGGGATACTTGCAGACGCTCGATAATCAACAACTCGTCCGGCTCGCACTTGAACAGAAGCGCACCAAGAAATTCGCTCTCCGGAACGGCATGATCTTTCTTCGAGGCCGGGTATTCCGCAGTATGTCATTGCGCGATGTGCTACAGGCCGGAAATTGGACTACGGAGGCTGTACTGGACAAGATGTCGCCCCAAGACCAGCGCCAGGCTCTCATCGATCAACTAAGCCGGATTTGCGATCTGCGGAAAGACATGTTCGACGAAGTGAATGACAACAACTTAATTGGATATGGTGCAGTGATGGCCTTCCTATTACAAGTGGGGATCCGGGATGAAGTGGGTCTCAAAGCTAACCTGGAGGACTATCGCAACACTTTAATCCTCGCGGTCGCAGGCAACTGTGGCTACGAAGTGGACTACTTGCAAGGTCGCAGGAATCTAGAACTGGTTCAACTAGCACTCGAACCCAAAGAGCAAAACAAATTCGTGATCCGGGGCGGCATGCTCCTTCTTCAAAAGCGTTTGCTCGGCACAGAGAAAGTTGCTGCGCTTAAAAAACTTTTTGAAATGTCCCTGTCCGATGTGCTCCGTGCGGGCGGTTGGGTTGCGCCAGATCCACTGAAGGCGATGTCGGTCCAGGATCAGCGCCAGGCCTTGATCGACCAACTGAGCCGGATCAGCGGTCTGCCGAAAGCCGAGTTCGAGAAGCTGAACGACTATGACTTAATTGGACGCGGCGCAGTTACCGTATTTCTATTACAAATGGGTATCGGGGACGAAGCAGGTCTCAAAGTTCAGCTGGACTATCGTAACACCCTAATCATGGAAGTCGCAGGCAAGTGTGGGTACGACGAGCACTCTGTACGCGGACTCGACGACTATCAACTCGTTCGGGTTGCGCTCGAGCCAAAGCCCGGTAATAAGTTGGTTCCCCGGGGCGGCATGGTACTTGTTCGAAACCGGCTATTCCCCTCAATGTCTTTGGCCGATGTCCTGCAGGCCGGGGGTTGGGTTGCCCCAGATCGGCTGAGCAGCATGTCGATCGAAGGCCAGCGTCAGGCCATGATCAATGAGCTGAGCCGCATAAGCGGTCGGCCCCCGGAAGAGGTCTTTAGTGTTACACGTAACGATGATGGGCTGGCCGGATGCGGCGCTGCAGCCGCATTCCTTTTGCAAATGGGTATCCGCGATGAGGCGGGTCTCAAAGGGGCCCTGGCAATCCTCCGCGACACTCTCATCAAGGAAGCCGCAGCCAACACGAGCTACGAGCAGTACTTGCTACGGGGACTCGACAATCACCAACTCGTTCGGGTTGCGCTCGAGCCAAAGCCCGGTAATAAGTTTGTTCCCCGGGGTGGCATGGTATTTCTTCGAAACCGGCTATTCCCCACAACGTCGTTGCCTGATGTGTCGTTGGCTGATGTGCTACAGGCCGGAAATTGGCGTGCTCGGGCTCAACTGGATAAGCTGTCCGCCCAAGACCAGCGCCAAGCTCTCAAGGACGAACTCAGCCGAATAACCAGTGTGGCGAAAGCCGAGTTCAGCACGCTTAACGATCACGACTTGATTGGACGCGGGCTCGCAATCGCATTTCTGCTGCAAATGAGTATCCGGGATGAAGCAGGTCTCAAGCACCACGATCCGGACCAGGAACGCAATACTCTAATCGCGCAAGTCGCAGGCAGCTGTGGCTACGATGTTGGTTACTTGCAGGGGCTGGATAATCAACAAGTCGTGCGACTCGCACTGGAGCCCAAGCGCACCAACCATTTCGTGCTGCGCGGCAATTTGTTGGACCTTCGCGACCGCTTCTGCAATGCATCCAAAATACCCCTGAGAAAGCAGGAAGGAATCATTGCCCTTGCGGCCGACATTGCAAATTACACCGACACCTGGAGCAGTATCGGCCAGCGGTTGGAGTGGCTTTTCCATCTGCTGAAAGCTGCCTCTAAGGATTATCCAGACGAGCCCAAAAAGGAGCATCCCGAAAAAGCTTTGGCGAAAACGATCCAGCCATCGGTCTGGTCGGCTACCAATAACCATATCGACGGGCTTGATTACTACGGCCACACACCCGATTGGGTACCGATTATTTCTCTCGGCGAGTATTTAGACGCATTTAAGAACTCCGTCAACCGACTCGAAGGCATTGAGACGACGCACAAAGACTACTTTGCAGCTTGGAACAACCAGACGGCGGCAACCGAACATCTGAAAACGGTGCTGGGTTCGGTCGATGACTACAAAGACTTCCTGTCCGACAGAATTAAGGCAGTAAAAGAAGATAAGGACCGTACTGAGAAGTCCATCAACACCAAAGATACAGAGCGAGAGGGTCTTGAGGATTCTTTAAACACGCAACTGAAGAACTTCGAGGAAAAGGTAAAGACCGCTTTTGGGCTCACTTTGGAGACTTTCCTTAACTGTTTGAGTCAGCTTGGGTTCGCGAATTTCAGTGAACCCGCTCGGGCCCTCAAAACCCTTTCCAAGCAAGGGGGATTACTTAAGGCGGATCTTGTCGAGGGTGGTGCGGTAGTAGGTGGCTTTGCCAGCGCCGGCGCCATGGTCGCGGGCCCGGTTGGCATGATGCTAAACGAGGGGGTCAACAACATCCTGAATGATTATGGCGAACGCGTGAACAAGAAATGGCTGCTGCAGCAGATTGATGTGATCAGTGGCGATCTCGACCTGCGCTCGGAACTGCAAGATCGCAGTGACGGATTCAAATCCTATACCGCGTCGCAGCGCGTGCTTGTAGAGTTGAGTAAGTTCGAAGAACTATGTAAACAGTTCCGTAAATCCGTGCCGGAGGAGGCCCAACTTCGCAAGGATCTCGACGCCTACATAGAAAATATCACCACTCGGAACCGCTATATAGATTACTACAATTCTCTCGTTCAGGATCTTCTGGATCTTTTAGGCGACCGAAAGAAAATCGAGACACGGAAGTCCGTAGTGGAGGGCCAGCTTGCCCTAACCTCCAATCCCGGTCTTCCGGCTATGGCAACGTTTGTTTCGGCGCTCTTCGAGCGCGCTAAAGCGGAATGTCTGTACGATTTCTATCTTGCTAAGCGGGCCTACTCGTTCTGGGCGCTCGAACCCTACGGCAAGTTTTTCGATTCCATTCAAAATCCGGAAGCCATAACCAGTAAGAGCTTAAGAGTCGACCACGGTACCCTTACAAGCCAGATCTTAAAGAGGCTGGAGGACGGATTTGGTTCGGTTAGCTTCTTCCCACGCAGAGATAAGAGCGAAGCGTCCTTAGGCGTCATCGTAGTCCTCTCGAAAGAAAGTCACCCGGATTTCTTTCAAGATCTGCAAGACGAGAATAAGGCGGATTTCGAACTGGAGCCTGCGACGTACGCGTCCACCAAGCCTTCAAAAGCTTATGCCCCAACAAAGGTAGCCTGGTCTGGTACCCGCCCGGAACTTGATCCATCTACTCCCCACCCGTTCCACGGAAAGACTAACGTTCGCCTGACCAAAGCCCGACCCTGGATCGTAGGCCTCTACACGGAATCTGGGAGTACCACGGTGAAGCTGACCCATCTCGGAGAGGAGCGCTTTCGCAGCTCGGAAAATGAGCCCTATCCTCCTTGCACGGATAATCAGGAGTCGGAGTATGTCTCGCACCGGCCCAAAGATATCGATTTCGCATACAGTGCAGCGGGGCTGAGCTGGTCTCCAATGGCCGATATTTTTACACCAGGGCAACTCACCCAAGACGGTGACCTGGGCTTTCCGCAGCCCGGTGCGGGCCTGAAGGACAAGCACGAGAGTATTTATGCCCCAATCGGCCCGTTTGGCAAGTGGACCCTCACCGTTCGGCCCGAGGACAACACCGAAGACCCGAAAAACAAGCCTCTCAACTGGGATAGCGTAGAGGCCATCGTGATCGATTTCCACGTCTTTGCGGAGGGGTTCAGTTCCGAGATGGTCCGCGGCGCGAGGGCTGCCGCTGGCCGGCGGTGAATCGAGGAGACGTACCTCGCATATATCCGCGACGCGGATGAGTGCACGATGCTCGCCTATTACGATCTCCGGGTCAGGAGAAAGAAATGACGAAATCGACGGATCTTGGCGGCAACTTCACATTTCCTGGAACTTCAATCACTTTGAAATACCTGGCTGAACAATCTATCAGGAGGAAAAGAGACCTTGCAAAGCAAGCACTTGATCTCAGCTGTCGGCAGTATTTTCTTTATCGTCTGTCCGCTTATGGCCCAGAACGAACCGGCAACCCTCGCCGCTCTGGAATTCCAGAAACCCAAGTTCGGAATGGCGGCGCAGTACGAGGCCGGGCGGAAACAAAAGGCCGCATGGCACAAGCAGCAGAACGACCCTCAGCCGCTGTATGTATGGGAGATCCTCAGCGGCGAGAATACCGGAACTTACATTGTCGGCCGCCTAGGCCAACACTGGGCCGACTTCGATAAACCGGCGATTCCGGACGAAGCGAACCGAGGCGAATTCCAAAAGGTGATCGCAAGTTCTGTGGATTCGCTCACCACTCGCTACTACCAATTCATGCCGAAAATCAGTAACCCCCCGGATGACAAGACGCCTTCCAAGTTCGCCGAAGTTATCACCTTCTACGTCCGTTACGGCAAGGTCTCGGACTTTCGCTCTGCAATCGACCATGCGACCGCCGGCGCGCAAAAGACGAAGTGGCCCCCCAACTACTCTTGGTACCAGTTGGCAGACGGCGGACCGAGCGGCGTGTTTGTTCTCGTCCTACCACGCAAGAACTGGGCGGACTTCGAGAATAAACCGGACGTGAAGCCCTTCCGCGACATGCTCAAGGAAGCTTTCGGGCAAGCGGAGGCCGATTCAATCATCAACCGAATCGATGGTTCAGTGGACAAAGAGACAAGCGAGATCATCCGATTTCATCCCGAGTTAAGCTACCTGCCCGCGAAGTAAATGGTTTACACCGTGGCGGAGAACAGTTGGCTTTACCAGCTTTGGCTTGGCGCATGAAGATGCGTTTATGCCTTGGAAAGAGACTCGAACCGTGGATCAACGCCTGCAGTTTTTATCGAGCTATCAGAAGGAGGAGATGTCCGTGACCGATCTTTGCCACGAGTACGGCATTTCACGCCCAACTGCCTACAAGTGGATCAAGCGTTACGACGAAGTTGGAACCCGAAGGTCTGCTCGATCACCACAAGGAGATTAATGTTCATGATGGCTCGATCAATTTCTCCACACGCGAATTTAAATCGAGCTTTGAAACTAGACAGACTGCAAGCAGGGAACTTCAAGAGAAAGTGCAAACGGGGAGAGCTGCAGCGCTGAGAAGCCAGCAACAAGCCGCCCAAAGAACAGGATCGTAAAGGATGTCCCGGTACTCTCAGGGCTTCATCCGAAGATCCAATCCGCCACCCCCCCGCATGGCAAAACTATTGGCCGCGCCAGTCGGACCGGGTGCAACGGGAAGATAGGAATCAAAACCATGCACGCCGCCGAAGAGAGCTTGCGCAAACGGCGCATAGCGATGATGGATCGGATAGGTGAAGCGCGGTCCAGCAGTGTAGGAAACAAGCGACAGTCCTTGCAAGCCGCCGTTCACGTTGGCGGAGCGTTCTCCCGTCAGGTCGGCCACACCGCTGAACCAGCGGTAGAAATGAAAAGCAACTTCGGTGCTGCCGCCATTCATATGGAAGCAGCCGCACTGGCCCGGGCCTTCATTGGCGCGTAGATAGCTGTAGCCGGCCGAGATCTCAATGGGCGCGGCGATGGCTGTGGCCTTGTCGCCTCGATAGGTGTAGGGATATCTCCAGGGACTGGAGGATGGCCTGGAAGTGTTCTGCGCCAGCACCACCAGCGACGGCAACGCACAGCAGAGAAGTAGGGCCCAGAGATTCCGCATGTTTATTTCTCCTACTGCGCGATGTTGAGGGTAAGGGTTATGGTCTGGGTAGTAGTAGCGGTTCCCGAAGTCCCCGTCGCTGTAAGGGTTACCGTTGAGGCGCCTGCGGGCGTAACGTAGGGACCAAAGCCGCCGCCGCAACCCGACAGGCCGGCGGCCAATGCGCCCATGGTTACGAACAGCAGGCAGAATTGTAACCATCGCAGGTCCTTCTTGGAAAGTTTTCGCTTGCGCACGATCGCTGCAAGCCCCGCCAAGCCTCCGGGCCACCAGAAAGCCAGTGCGAGAATCACCGGACTGAGTTGGTTTGGCGCTGGTTTCTGGGTCGCTTGGCTCCGCGGCTGCGGTACGCTTGTCTGGATGGTGAGTCCCACATTCATCGGCTGGTTGCTGCCGTCCAATTGAACGGGATTTTGCGCAAATGTGCAGATCGCATTGGCTGGCAGGTTGGAGCAACGGAAGGTTATTGTGCCTTTATAGCCACCGGCCGGAGTCAGCTCTAACGTGGTGGCGCCGCTCTGGCCTTGCCTGACGCTCAAGGAAGACGGAGCCGCATTCAAGGTGAAGCTCGGCGGAATGACTGCCGCCGTAACCGTCAGCGTAAAACCCTGCGAAGGTGTTGTGATGGTATAGTTCGCGTCTCCCGCATAGCTCACCAGCACGCTATGCGTTCCCACTGGTAGCGTTCCGGACAAAATAAACTGGGCCGTGCCGCTCGAGGACAAGGCCGCGCTCTGCGCATTCGCGCCATCCACCGTGTAGGTGATATTGCCCGATGGAATGCCATTGCCCCCGGTCAGCCTTGCAGTCACGGTTACCGGCGTGCCGTAGGCTATGGATGTCCCCGGCGTCTCACTCAGAGCAATGGCCGCCGCGAATCCCGAGCCGTTGCCGCTCAACAGGATGGTCTGTGGCGTGACGCCCGGCCCATTGAAGATGACCGAGCCGGAAGCAGTTCCCGCAGAGGTTGGAGCAAATGCGATTTGCACCGTGCAGGCGGCTCCAGGCGCCAATGCGATCGGCGCCGCACCGCAGGTTCCGCCACTGGCCAGAGTAAAGCTGCCCGCCAGGCTGACGGTCTGCACTTGCAAGGGAGCCGTGCCGGTGTCGGAGAGCGTCACGCTTTGGGGCGCGGCGGTGGCGCCGGTCGGCTGGCTGGGAAATATCAGCTCGGGCAGCTCCATCGCGCGAATGCGCTGATTGAGGCGGTCGGCGATGGCGAGGTTTCCGAAAGCATCGAGCGATGCGGAGCGCGGCTTGTCGAGGGTTGCGCCAAGAGCCGCGCCGTTGTCTCCGCCATATCCCTCATTGCCGTTGCCCGCGACGGTGTTGATCACGTCGTTGCTGACCTGACGGATGACGTTATTTTCGCTGTCGGCAATATAAACGTTGCCGGCCGCGTCCACGTCAACTCCAGTGGGACGCGCCAGGCTGGCCTGTACGGCGTTGCCGCCATCGCCGGAGAAACCAAGCGTGCCGTTCCCCGCAACCGTGCTGATGACGCCCTGCGCGTTGACCATGCGGATGCGCTGGTTGTGGCTGTCCGCAATGTAGAGATTGCCCGCCGTATCGACCGCAATGCCGGTCGGTGTATCCAGACCGGCGGAGGCGGCCGCCGCGCCATCGCCGGAATACATCTGCTCTCCATCTCCGGCGACGGTGGCGATGATGCCGTTGCTGATTTTCCGGATGCGGTAGTTGCCGGTGTCTGCGATGTAGAGATTGCCTGCAGCATCCACGGCGACTGCCTCCGGCTGGAACAGGCTGGCGGACGTGGCCGCGACGCCATCGCCGGTGTAGCCCGCCGAGCCGTTGCCTGCAACCGTGCTGATGACGCCCTGCGCATTGACCATGCGGATGCGCTGGTTGTGGCTGTCCGCTATATAGAGGTTATTGCCGGCATCCACGGCGATGCCGGTCGGCGTATCGAGTAGGGCAGCAGTGGCCGGCCCGCCATCCCCCGCGAATCCCTGCATCCCGCTGCCTGCCAGGGTGGTAATGGCGCCGGCCGCATCCACTTTCCGGACCACGTTGTTGCTCGCATCGGCGATGTAGAGATTGCCTGCGTGGTCATAGGCGACAGCAGCAGGCGTGGCCAGCGTGGCGCTGGTCGCAGCGGCGGCATCGCCAGAGTAGCCCAGAATACCATTGCCCGCCAGCGTCCGTACCGTGTTTCCCGGCTGCACAGAGAGCACCGGGCCCTGCGCCAAGGCTGCTGCCGCCAAACAGGCCGCGGCGGCGCATGATGCGGCGGCTGCAAGCCTTCGCCATTTGTAAAGGCGATATATCATCCGGCGTCTTCTATCCTTCGTTGCAAACCAGGCGCCCACTCTCTTCTGCCGCGAATCGCATTCGCACCGCTGATACTTCTCGCAGCCAATCGCTCATTCCGTTGCATTTGGAATCATCCTCATTCTGCCTGCCGTATTGGCTGCCATCTCATTTGCACGTACATCGCATCCTGGCTGGCTACCGTGAACCCCATCTGGAGATACAGATTTGCCGCCCGGTTTGTCCGTGCCACCTGCAGTTCCAACCCTGATCCCTTCTCCAGGCATTCCTGCTGCAGATTCCTCAATACAGCCGTGCCGATCCCTTGCCCGCGATATCGCTCAAGCAGGCCAATGTCCACTAACCGCATTGCTCCCGGTTGCGGATAAATCAGCAATCGTCCCACCGGCTTTGCGTCTGCAAGACAGATGACCTTTTCCTCCGCGCCGGGAAAGCTCATCTCATAACTCATTCTTCTTGCACGGTACTGCATCTGTAGCAGGCTTTCATCGCCAGCCAAGATCATGAACTCCGCTCCAACTGTCTCGACAAAGAGCTGATAGCGGAATGCCTCGTCTTCCGCTCTTGCCTCACGAAGGTGAAACCACATTGCCACGGGATCGTCTGGTTGAATCGTCTACATCGATTGTGAAAACGGTCTACGGTCTCGCTCTACGCTTGCATCGCATCTTGCCTGCGCGTAAGGCGGTCTTGAGTAATGGGCGGCGGCGCCCTCGCCGCCCGGTCACGGGTTAGCTGCGCGATGGGAAGATTCCTTGCAGCGCGATGATGAAATTGACGCAAAGATATGGCTGAAGATTGTTGTGGGGCTGGTTACCGCCTACAGAAGAGACCGTGGCTGGCGCGAGAGAGCCTGTGGTAGCCGTAGTTACATAATCGGAAACAGCCACCGGCCTTCTGGCCTCTCCCGAGTTGCCTTGGGCCAGGATTGCATTGGTTGGATCGGGGACCGTTCCCGGCTGATTGCTTACGCCTACCAAATGGTTGTGCAGGGGCATCTGGTTCTGCAGTAGCGTGACGTTTTCGCTGCCTGCAATCTGACCCATCACATAAGGACTGAGACCGACGCCCTGACCTTGATGGATGGGAACGCGGCCCTGAAGATTGGGCAACGCGAAGGTTTGCACGCCGTCTCCGCCATACGTTGTCCCGAGCAGCGAAAACAGCGCGGTGTTCTGACTGATAGACATCAGTTGCCCGTTGCAGAGCGCCCACCCATTGGCGGCAAAGTTCCAGCCAACCATCCGTATCTCTCCGAGAAATGGTTCTGACATGATTTCCTCTCTCTTTGTTCTGTGGTTCTTCTGTTTTCGTGGGGCCTCCCTGCATTCCCTTTTGAGGCGCCCACGCTGCTGTGCAGGACGTGGAAAAAAGATTTCTCTTTGGTGTTCTGCCCGTCTTTGTGGTTTATTGAGTCTTTCCTTGAAGCTCTTCGGTTTCTTTTCCCGCGTTACTCCTACTTCTGCAATCGCTTATTGGCAAACTAGCTGGACGTCTACCTTGTTGAAGGGGATGGTGTTTGTCTCGACAAAAGCTATGCTGATATCGTCCCCCGCAGACACGGAAAAAGTATGTGTGGTGTCATGGCAACCGGAACCATTGCCATTTGTAGTTACCGAACAGGACATCGAAGTAGCCGCCTGGTTCTTGTAAACGGTGATGGTCGTCGTATCGGAAGCGGAAGCATTGTAGTTGTTGACGCCAACGTTGAGAGCACTCATGGTGCAGGTCACCGGTATGGCGGAGAAGTTGGATTCTGTGGAGCTCGCAATTGCATTGTTTAGCGTGGGACTCGGGCTTACGCTTGTGGAAAGCGGTGAAAGATAGAAAGTTGTGCCGCCATTCGTTCCTGGATTGATGAACTCCATGGCAAAGCTTACCGCATTGACCCCGCTGCCATTTGTACCGTTGGCGCCGGCAGCTCCCTGCGGACCTTGTATACCCTGTGGTCCTGTCAAGCCCGTGGCTCCCATTGCGCCGGTCGCGCCTGTTGCACCCTGTTGCGCCAGCAAAGACCATTTCACATTACTGGTGGGAGGATCAAAGCCCACATTGTTGGCAACCAGCGAAACATAACTGGAACCGTTGCTGGAACACGCGGCGCAGTAGACAGCATCGCCGAGAGCGTAGGTGGTGGAACTGGACCAGTTTCCTTGGAAGCTGACAGGCGGCCCTTGCGCCCCCGTTGCTCCCGTTGCGCCTGTTGCCCCTGTCGGCCCTGCAGCTCCGGTGGCTCCAGTGGCGCCGGTCAAGCCAACCGGTCCCTGTGGACCTGTTGCACCTGCAGAGCCGGTGGCTCCTGCAGGGCCAGTCGCTCCCGTTGCGCCTATCAAGCCCATAGGCCCCGGCGGACCTGCCGCACCCGCGGGACCTGTCGCTCCCGTAGTGCCCTGTTGTGCCAATACTGCCCAATGTCCTCCGCTGCCGGAGACGTCCGTCGCCGGATCAGTTGCCGCGTTCGCCACTAAAGCGATGTAACTCGTTCCGCTCTCGGAAACTGCATCACCGATGGCATAGGGGGTACTGCTGCTCCATGGGCCCCTGAATGCAACCGGCGGACCTTGCACGCCTGTAGCTCCCACAGGTCCCGTAGCCCCTGTGGCGCCACTCGGTCCGGCAGGCCCTTGAATGCCTTGCGATCCAGTTGGTCCAGCGGGTCCAGTTGCTCCAGTTAGCCCTACTTGGCCTGCTGGCCCCTGGGGGCCGGAGAGTGTGATATCCAGTTCTGCTGGATGACCGGTCTCGTCGTTTTCCTTTGAGTCCAGGACCAGCGACGCACTCGACGCCGTAATCGCGATGCCGTCATTGCTGGATGGTGTTCCCACCCATCCCTTCACCAGCAGCGTCACATCCACCGCAACATAGATGTACCCCTGCGTGATGCTGAAGGTGCCGGCGGCCGTGCCCAGCGTTGGGGCCGTGGTGGAGGTGACGCCGGATTCGATCCATGGACTGGTGACCGGCAGCATGCTGACAGCGCCCGCCGTATAGATCCGGTTGACATAGACGCGGAGCGTCGCGCCGGCGATCTCGCCGGCCGTGGTTCCCGCTGGGAGCGATGACAGATCGAACTGGAGCAGCGCTGTGTTCCCATTCCCCACATACAAATTCGACAACCCACCAAAGTTGCTGAACGGGCGCGAGGTGCTTACGAAGGTATCGCCGGTCAACGTCGCCTGCGTTGCCGAAGCCACTCCGGAGGCACAGAGCAGCAGGATGCAAACCATCAGCCGCCGCGAAAGCGGATACGCGAGGAGCCGCCTGGAGCGAGAGGCCGGAACAGGAGGCGCTATGATGTCTCCCGCTAAAAATTTGTACGAGCGGACGCGGGGCACGCGAAGGCGCATGGGGGGATGAGAACCTCACAGAATGAAAATGCAATTTCTATCAACGCAACGGGAGTGTTGCACAATTTCCTGCACGGACCAAGACGATCGTCCGTGCTGTTTTATGAAGAAACAGAACTGTAGAAAATCCGCTTGCAGAAGTCTACACCGGAAAATCTGCGTCTCTCGCAATTTTTTTTGACGCGACGGCACGGCAAAATCCCTGAAGAGAGGATAGAGCCCGTGTTCTGCAACTATAGTGCTATCTGGAAATGAAGCCGCACACCCACGGCGGATACCGGGAAGGTAGTTTGACACTATTGCTGTTTGTCGAGTCTGAATCCGCTCGGGCATCCCGCCAGCATTAGGAAGGTTTATTGCGAAGTTTGCTGCTTACGGAGCTGAGGTGCAGCTGAGTTGTGAAGGAATGGGACAGGTTAGGCAGCCATTAGCCGCGGCGGTGTCGCGCTTCGCCGCCAGCAGAAAATCGATAGCCTGCCCGGTCGAATCCACAGATCGGTGCAAATACTTGTCTTGCCCCTTAACCTTTATGTAGGTCTCGTCGACACGGTAGCTCTTGTTGATGCGTTTGAGATGGGGCTGGCAACGCTTGTTCAATTCCGACGAATAGACTTGCACCCGACGCCAAACACAACGAGCATCCACTTCCAGGCCACACCTTACCCTATCAGTCCTGATCCGAACTTCGCAATGAAATCTTCACTCGGCTATGGAGATTTGACGGCGATGATGCAATCCGCGTAAGAGTCTTCGTTATCTACGGACAGCTGTCCACCAGGTCGTGAATGCTGGGAATTTACTTGACCACATCAATACGTAGAATGGGGAAGCCGTGCAGTGTATGGTAAGGTTTCCAGTGTCAGAGTCATAGTTCCATTCGCGATGAAATCTTCACTCGGCTATGGAGATTTGACGGCGATGATGCAATCCGCGTAAGAGTCTTCGTTATCTACGGACAGCTGTCCACCAGGTCGTGAATGCTGGAATTTACTTGACCACATCATACGTAGAATGGGGAAGCCGTGCAGTGTATGGTAAGGTTTCCAGTGTCAGAGTCATAGTTCCAAGTGTCCGACAACGCGACTTGAACGAACCCAAGAGATGGCGCGTCTGACCTTGGCGAGAAATTTACAAGACAGTTCTTGACAATGTGACAACTTATGAGCGCGGCTAGTTTTATCAGTTTGGGAAACACGTCGTTTCAGGAAGACGCAATGCTCAGCGATGGGTGGTCTAACCAATTGCCTCGATCTGCTCCACTATGAGAATTGAATTTAAGGAGCTTTCAAAATGACGATCAACGCATCGGCGCCGGAGTGGAGCAACTGGACGGGGAACATCGTCCACGAGCCCCCAACCGATGGCGCGAACTACTACTTCAGACCGACCAACCAGGCCGAGCTTAAGTCTGTGCTGGCTGGCGCCGTGACCATGGGAGTGACGGTCCGCGTGTCCGGACAGCGGCATTCACAGCCGCCGCTGGTTATCAATGACAATCGCGATGCGGTGCCGCCGCATCCCACGACCTATCTGGTGGACATGTCGTGCTATGCGGATCTGGGACCGAATGGCACGGACCTTATGGTTCTGGGGCCGGGGCCAAACCAGGTCACGGTGAACCCGGGTACGCGAGAGGACGATTTCGATGCGTTTCTTACCCAGAACAACCTGATGCTGGAGACGGTAACGGCCGGTGGTTTCTTCAGCATCGGCGGCATGACTGCCGTCGATGTTCACGGAGGCACGGTAGATGCGCCGATCTTCGCCGAGACGGCATCTGCGTTCACCATTCTGGGCGCCGACGGCAACGAAACCATCATCAACGAACAATCGAAGGATGGGGACGGCAACTCGCTCCTGGCGTTCGCGCGCGTGTCGCTGGGCGCACTCGGCATCGTGACCCGGATAACGCTCAACGTCCTGCCCCGGCCCTATGCGAACACACTGCAAGGGGGACGCGATTGGTACCTGACCACACCGTTCCCCCCGGTCGGAGAACAGCAGCAGAAGGTGAATTTCATTGCAACGTTCAAAGGTCTGCTGGCGAAACATACCCGCATGGAATGCTTCTTTACGCCCTATGCCGCGGCATGGGCCGGCACGTCCAGCGCTTTTGTGCTGTGGTGGGATGTTGTGGCAAATCCAAATCCGACCATTCCGAATTCGGCTATGACCCCACAAACCGCCTGTGAGTTCTCCCAGGCTAACCAGTTTGGCGCGCCCTTGCTCGGTGGTCTCGGAAAGTACGCTCCAATCGCGATACGGATGGCGCAGGCTGCCACTTCCTCCTTGTTCGGCGGCGCTTCAGTGATTACTAAAATTGCGCTCGATGAGATCGAAAGTCAGGCGAAAGCAGCGGATCAAACCTATTCCGATCTATGGCTGGTGAAATCGTCGCCCGTCATCTTCATGTCCTATTTCATCGAAATTCCTGATCTGCAGGACGCTGGTCTTGGGATAACGTGGGATGGATTGAACGTCATTAACACCTATGTCACACAAGACGGTAACTTCCATATCTGCGCTCCGGTAGAATTCCGTTTTGTTCAGGGTGGCAACACCGCGATGGCGGGGACCTTTTCGACAACACCCAATGCCCGTTTTGTGAACCTGGACCTCATCGCCTGGGTTGACGTGGAGGCGAGTTCCCCGTATCCCGATGATCTGTTGAAATTCTTCGCCCTTGTCGAGCGGAAGTGGGTCTCATTGGGCGGCCTGCCACACAGCGGCAAGATGTTCGGTTTCTACGACCCGACCGACCAATCTCCGAATTCCTATACGCTGCCGTTCAACAAGAATTTCTTGAGCTTCATCACCAAGCAGCGCGTTGAGACGCGCCAGGCACCCGTTGATGCGTTCAAGAAATACCGCGAGACCTGCGATCCGAACGGCCTGTTCTACACTCAGTATCTTCGCGACTTGCTGGGAGGGTAGAGCGCATAAGGGTCGGAACTTACGGATGGGGGAGACACCCCTTTTAGATCAGCTATCGTAGCGAGTTGCTCTCTGATGTCGTCAGCGGGGTCCAGGGCCGGTGAACGTCTGGGATTCAGCTAACTCATCGAACAGCACTTGCCCAACTCTCGGGCGAAGACCGTACAGTCGCCTCTTGCTGGGCTGTTGCGTCAGTCCATCTGCAGTCGAATGGCGGGCTAGAAGGATGCACTGTCCGTCATTGAGGACAAAATGGAAATCCCGGGTAAAAACTCGATCGAACCCCACATTCCGGCTATGCCAAAGCGAAAAAGCGAATGATAAAAATTAACTAAATAGTTCTTGACAGTGGGGCAAGCCAAGAATAACAATCTCGAACGTGGAGAAACATCGCCATAACTATAGGATAAGGTATAAGGTAAGAAGCTCACTCCCACCCACTTAATTTAACGTAGCACTTATCGTACTTGGCCTTCTGCAGCGCCACTCGGCCAATGGTACTCTTCTTGAGTCAGGGCGCAAGAACTTTATGCTCATCCGTACAAGCTTACTTCCCATATCAAGATGCGTTGTCATTTCACAATGAGAGCAATTTTGAATTGCTTCAGTGTGGCGTGATTAGGATTCCCGGCCGGAAAGCCTAGGCTCCCAGCCACGCGGGCGTCCAAAATAGAAGCTCAGTTTAGTTGTACGGCATTGGAGGTTGTTCACCTTGTCTGACATGACGGTATTTCATGGTGTCACGCCGGCGATTTTCGAATGCATGAAAGTGACGAGTGAGAAGCAGCACGAAACGAAGTATGTTCCACGTGATGGCAACAAAGGGACGGCGACCACCTCGACATCGATGTACAAGGTTGAGCTTGGCTTTGAGTTCGACCCAAGCAGTGGAGACTTGACCTACACGTTAATTGACAAGAGCTGGATCGTGCCGATTTCTGAGGTGTGGAAAGGCATCGGAGACACGATCAATTCCTGCCGCAAGCCTACCTAGGGTTCCCATTCGTTACTGGAGCTAGCGCCCCTTTCATCGCCGGTTGCTCCGTGCCGCAAGGCATATTTTTCAGGAGCCGGGACATGAGTAATTGCTTCGATCATGTCGCTCATTGGGCTGCGCTGCTATTACTTAGCCAGGGTAATGCTGGGATTGAATAGGAGATTGTGAATGACTCAGGCTCACTAGGTACGCCAGTAACAATAGTCTGGCGAATTTGCTATTCCCACTCTAACTCAAGAAAGGTGAAAGGTAACAAAAATGGCCCCACCAAATGTAGATGTCACACCTGACAAACCACTTCACATCACCGATGGCTACCGAGATTTTGGGACTGTAACTATCAAGCCGGGAGGGCAGATTTTTGTTGAAACCACCGCTAACGTCACGATCAACGAATTGACCAAGGGCACACCCCCGAAATTGAATGCGGCACTAGAGAATGCGGGCGTCAATTTACATATGGCAGTTGCTGTTGCGGCCGCACAATCTACTCCGGACATTTCTATCGTAGGTACACCCGGTTCGGCCGGCACCAACGGCACCAACGGAGCTGCTGGTACGCCGGGTGTAGCCGGCAAGGACGCCAGCTGCAATTGGGCTTCCGGTTGTAACGACGGTTCGGCCGGCACCAGCGGTGCGGCGGGTGGTGCTGCCGGAGACGCCTCCGACGGCGGCGCTGGCGGCGATGCACCTCCAGTCCGCATGTCCGTAGCCAAACTCACTGGTACCGTGTTTGTTTCGGCCGGTGGGGGAGCAGGCGGCGCAGGCGGCAAGGGCGGCGATGGTGGCGCAGGCGGCAACGGTGGCAACGGCGGCAACGGTTCCTCGAGCGGTGCATATAGCAGAAACGGCTACAACGGCGGCGACGGCGCCAAAGGCGGCAAAGGCGGCAAAGGCGGCAACGGCGGCAACGGCGGCAACGGCGCTCTTGTAACGATACTTTACGGGAGCCTAAGCCAAGGCAGTCAGTTCGTTCCGTATACATACCCTAGCCCTGTTGGCAATGGTGGCGGTAGCGGAGTCGGCGGCGCTGGGGGCACGGCAGGAACGGGCGGATCGCCCGGAGGTAAAAACGGAACCCCTGCTGATGCCGGTGACGGAGGAAAGTCTGGCACCAAAGGAGATAGTCCCGGTCAACCGAGTAGCTTTGACATTCGTCAGGGTTAGCTCTAGGACAGCGTCTCTCGGCTTTGCAAGCGGGCAAACGCGCTCTGAATGGTCATCTCATGTCTGAACCACAGCGGCATTCGAACGCCGCTGTGGTTCTTGTCTCCCACCTTGGAACTATGTTCTGTGTATTTCAATAAGAGATCTCTTCAGAATGATTCGTAGCGCGCGCATTGGGCAAAAGGCACGGCGTCTTATATCGCTTGCGGAGCAGCTTGCAGGCGAACCCGGGCGTATGGCCGATTGTTGCTACCAACTGCTTGGTGCGGATGGCAGCGTTAGGGGGTTTTTCCCTGGAGTGTCGTGCCTGAATAACGACGGTTCGCCGCTACAGCTGTGTTTGACATCAGGGCACAGGGGAATCGCACTGCGCGCTATCGGGGATCCAGGTGCGTTCTATAGCTCGACCGAGGAGCGTTATAGTTCTTCGATCCAGACACTGTTTTCAGCCATAGAAAGTAACGATGCCCAGGAACTAACAGCGCTGGCAAAGGAAACCATAGCCCTCCTGATACCTCAGGCTTACGAAGAACGCAACGCCTACAAGCAAGGATTTGTATGGATTGCCGCAAGCCCGGATCAACCAGGCATTGCCTTCTATCTGGAGATGGCCTGTCTTGGCCTGGAGAATGCATGGCTGGCCGTGGAAAGGTGGCTCGCCCACGTGTTGCCGTCGCCCGATGCTGCACGCAGGATAGTGGAAACGCTCAGCCGGCATTGCGTGGTTGCCAGCGCCGGACTTGAAGGCAGTACCGTTGCAGAACACAAGGGCAAAAATCTACTTCCGCTTGTTGAAGGCCATCGATCTGGGCGCATTGGGGGTGGATATATTTTCATCGACAGAAATGAAAGACTTTCTGTCGATCGCCATGGGCTCTTACGAAGTCGACCGAGAGGGTTTGGTGATGAGTGTCGGCTTCAGCCTTTTAACCGGAGAGCTGGCCGACGCAAAAATTGACCTTTGCGGGCACTGCCTTACACACACACCAGACGAATGGTCGTCCGTCGTCCGGCATATCACACGCCGGTTCTCGCTCGCTCCCTTGGATACAGACCCGGTTCTGGAAAGCGGAGAATACCAGGTCGCGTTTATCGGACTTGGCCTGACAACGGGCTATGAGCCGAGGCTGAATTTATATGCGAAGCATAGCGCGCCATCCGGTGCCCCGGAATCAGATGAGCTACAGAGCGCGCTCGCCGATGCTGTTGGTTACCTTCAGTCAATCCAGAATCAGGATGGCAGTTGGACCGACTTCCATCTGCCTGTGGGGGTCTCCGATCAATGGGTTACGGCATATGCTGCCCTTGCACTCGCGCAGTGCGGGGAAACACCGTGCAGCAGCGGAGCCGCGGTGAAGGGCGCGATGTGGTTGTCCGAAAACCGCACATACAAAGAGGGGTGGGGCTATAACGGAGCGACGGGACCTGATTCGGATTCGACGGCAATCGCGATTGCTTTGTTCGACGAACTTGGGATGTTGGTAGCGGAACAGGACCGAGCGTTCTTGCGCAATCACTGGCGGGATGGCGATGGCATAGCCACGTTTGACGGACCTGAAGCATGGGGAGCAGGGCATTGGGACGTCACGCCGTGGGGGTACCACGGAATGCTGCCGGAGGACCGCGAGTTATATCGCGAACGGTTCCTGTTAGCGCTGTGGAACAATCGCTTGGGCAATGGGTTCTGGAGAGCCTACTGGTGGCGGAATCCCTACTACAGTACGTTCGTCACGCTTGAAGTGTTGGAACGCCTGGGCATACCGGAGCCCGAGGCGGCGCTTCACGAGTCTGCGCCTTCGATTCAGATCGACAACCCCTTCGACCTGGGTTGCTACGTAGGTATAGAAAGCCTTCGCGATTCATCTGATCACAGAATCGGCGGGCATTTGCGGACGCTGTTGAACTGGCAGGAAGGCGACGGGCGGTGGCGTTGCGCTGCAAATCTGCGGGTAACAGACCACAATTGTTACGCTCCGTGGGACCGTCCTGAAGGCGCCTACTATGAAGACCAACAGTCCGTTTTAACCACAGCGACAATCGCGCGCATCCTGTCCCGGATTCTTGCCGGTAAAAATCGCACATTAACGCAGCATATGTTGGCAGGATAGAGCGGAATCAAATGCACACGATCATGTCACAAAACATATTCATCAATCCTCTGCACGAGGCGGAGTTCATCCGGCACGGCTATGTGGTGCTGGACCTGCTCTCCGAAGAAGACATTCACGAATTACAGAGAGCCTTTACTGAAGTAGAACAGCGGCATCAGTTCGATTTTGTAGCGTCAGTGTTGATTCCGGATGTGGGATTGCGGCGCTCGATTCATCAGAGCGTGACGCCTGTATTCGAGCGGAGTCTGCTTCCGGTGCTGGACCGGTACAAAATTGTTCTTGGAAATTTTGCCGCAAAACGGGCCTCGTCTGCATTCGGGAAAATGCCGCTGCATCAGGACATCACCTTTGTCGAGGAAGGCGAACACCCTGGCATAACGCTCTGGTGTCCGCTGGTGGACGTAGGCGAACACAACGGCTGGCTTGGCGTTGTGCCTGGAAGCCACCGTCTTGACAATCCATACCGCGATCCGAGTCCGCTCCCATATCCGCAATACGTGGACGTCATAGAAGCGAACTATCTGCAATACCTTCCGATGCGCGCGGGCCAGGCGTTATTCATGGACAATCGGTTGATTCATGGTTCGACGCCGAACCTGAGCGGGGCGATGCGGCCGGTTGCTGCCGGAGTCGCCATTCCGACCGAATCACCACTCCTCTGTTGCTATGCAGAAGAAGCAGCGGACGCCAGGACGGTGCACGTATATCAAGTCCCGGATGACTTTTACCTGCGACATGCCATGCGAACGGTTCCAAAAGAAGGACAGCTGTATAAAACCATGTTGCGGTTAGTAGAGACCCTAACAACAGAAAAAATGGAGTCAATGTTCCATGCCTAACATGTCTGAACCTGATAATGCCAACGCCGCTACCTTGTCGGAAGTGCCGGCTATCCGCTCATTCGAGTTCGACAAGAACGCAATAGGTAATATCAAGAGCAGCGTCAATAAATTTCGCGGCAGTGTCTCCCTGCCGATGGATTTTCTGACGCTACCCGGGCGCGAAGGACTTGACGTTAAGCTCTCGGCCCTCTACTCGAGCAGCATACGCAATAGCCTAGATACCTGGAATCTAGAGGCTCCGACCGGCATCCTGGGATTAGGCTGGCAAATGCCGATCGAGATGATCGCAGTTGACAAAGCTGGCAGCGGATCTGCGACCTCCGACACCTATTATCTGGTCAGCAACGGTTCTGCCAATCCGATGGTAAAAACCGGTGAATCGAGCGATGGGAAATGGATATTCCAATTACGCAACTTCGAGTTCTGGTCCGTACAGTACGATCCCAAACAGCTCATCTGGCTAATAGTAAAGGAGAACGGATTTGTCTATACCTATGGCGACGGCTCGGACCCCGATTCGAAAGCTACGCAGTGGGGAGTGAAATGGGGCAACTGGTTAGGTTCAAGTAATCAGCGTGCGACGCAGGCCCTATATCCCACGGCCTGGAATCTTGCGTCTATTGTTACACCGCCAGGCCATCAGGTTAAGTATCGGTATCATAACGTCAGCCAGAAGGTGATGTCAAACGGGCTTGAATATACGCAGGCTTCGTATCTGAAGCAGGTAATTGATAGTTATGGCAGAACGATCACATTTAACTATGGCGACAAATACGGCGCACTAAATCCGGACACCTCTCACGGCGGCCACCCCGTTGTCGAGTACCAGGCGCGACACACGCAGCAAGCCGCGCCAAACGCCTATCAGGACCGATATGAAACATACTTCCTGGATTCCGTCGATGTTGCCGATGCCGGGAACGAAGCGCTTTATGGGATCAAATTCACGTATATCTTCGTCAACCATGCATCCACAGGCGACAGCAATTACTCACTAATGTACAAACGTTGCCTGCAATCGGTCTTTCAATACTCTCCAGACGGCGAGACGGTTCCGGCAATGGCTTTCGAGTATGTCGATCAGACCAGTGATATTAATCCCGGGGCGCTAAGTGGAGTTGTTTATCCCGAGGGAGGCAAGGCATCATTCACTTATAAAACCAATTTTATCGCGTCGTCTAAGAAAGTCACGATGGTCAATCCATTGCAGGGCAGCACTCCGCGTGTTTGGTTCGGACCCGATTATGTTGTCTTTACATACTGCAAAACAGGCAGCATGAAAGTGATAGTTCAGACATGGAACGGCCAGTGGGTGACTCAGGACGTCACAGGTGCTATGGGCAGTAAGACTGCCGCCGCCGACAGCCTGATGGTTCTCACGAACGAGACGTTCTTTGCTGTCTCGTTTCGCAACAGTTCGACCGGCGACGATGAATTGTATGTGTTCCGCAACGACGGCCAGGGATCGGAGCTGCGTTTCGGTACGTGGGTTATGTATAACGGCGTGCCATTTATTCTTCACCTGAATGGCCCTGCTACAGGAGCGTCGGTTTTCGTTGCGGGTGATAGTTTTGTCATGGCTTACAATAAACACTACGCCGTCGGACCGGTTCAGGGGTTCTCTTATAGATGGCAGGACCAGCGATGGAAAGCATCTATATACCAGGACGTCGGTGCTCCGCCGGTCCCGCCGTCCTCTGATACGCAGTACGCTGCCATTACTGCTGTTCCAGAATTATTATGCTGTCTCATGCTATCTGAGCAGTGCGCGTCAGATCAAAAATTATATCTACTACCGCGACCTGGACGGGACGTGGAAATCAAGCACCAACAATGGTTGGACCCTCAGCAATGTTGACGTAGAGATTTCGAACGATCAGCTTTATCTTGCTTTAAGTCCGATGCCGACCGGATTTGTGCAGACATTCGTTACCAGCAGTGTCGCCACATCCATTGATTACAGCCTGAAGATCTTCGACTGGGACGAAAGTTTTCGTGTCGTGAATGTCGCTTCGCCGGCCTCGGTCAATTTGTCTTCGCCAATTAGCGGCGGGAAATCGCAGTATGAGGTATTCCGGACCGAAATTGTAGATGCTCTGGTGAACAATAACCGGGGCTTGTTGCGAAATGGAGGCGGAGACCAGAGTCTGGGGAGCAACTGGATACAGAAGCTGTTCCAGGACCCTGGCACACCGGCAACCGTGGGCGTTGCCTGTGGAGAGGATGTCGCAATATTATGCGCGACAAAGGCGTACGGTCCAGTCCAACCAACTGGCAACCTACAACCCGAACAGCGGCCTCTGGTCAACGCCAAGCGTTACCCAGAGCGGGAAGAATCCTAGTATTTCCGGTAACTTCATGACCGTTGCGAGCCTGATCTATTACCGCGGCACTGACGGAACATGGAGGCAGTTGACGACAACGCTGAGAAACTTCAATTATCCTGAAAGCCTTCAAAACCGTGGTCCGCAGTACATGGCCTATCAGGATGCCGGCGATGGGAGCGCATCCTCATATGTTGTGGCATTAAAGAACGGCGGGGCTACGTTTCTGCCAACCCAACTGAGCGCAGAAAAGATGTACGTACCGTCCGACCAGCCACGGCCGGGGACCATGCTGGCTGGTGCCCGTTTCCTGGTGACCTATCCTTCTTCAGCGACTTCATTCGACGCTGCTACCAGTATGAATCTCTACGATCTTGACGACGTCAACTTCGATCCATACGTGATGGATTATCCGGTCGCGTACGTGGAGATCGAGGACGCGTATGCAACAGCGCAGAGCTATTACCAATCGTTCTTCTATGGAAACTCCGCAGGAATCGCAGATCGTGTACAACGCTGCGACGGGAGTGGCTCAATATCCGAGGTAACCGTGGTGCCAGGCATAAAAGAAACTTCCGGTTCGCCTCCTTCTGAGCAGCCGCAGGGTCGTAGTGTGTTTCTACTACTCCAACGGGCTGGCAAAACAGACGACGCTTTATCCATCCGGCGGCATACAGAATTACCAAAATATCCTTAACGGAATCCAGCTGGGCCAGAAGGATTACGACGCGGCCGGCAACCTGGTGTCGTCACAGCTGGACTATTGGACGGTGTACACAAGGGATTCGTCAGGAAACAATCTCTATGGCGGGTATGCGCGATGCGAACAAACTGTTTCGGTGATGGATGGTGTCCAGCAACAGTCCACTGCGCGCTATGACCGGTACACCGGGCTTTTGAGCTGGCAGGAAAAAACGTACTACGACGGACAGGGCACAGGGAAAAGGGCTCGCAGCGAGACGCTATATGCATGGCAGGTGCCGGAGTACGCCGATGCTTTCCAAAAGCTGCACATGTACTCATCGGTAGCGATGATTACCAAGAAGTGTGTCGCTGATGGACGGCAGTTCCAGAACGTACGTTCAGAGTCAGGCCACAACGTATCGCAACTGGGCCGACACCTCCACTGTGACCGCGGATTGTAAGGATTCAGGCCCGTGCAGGCTTGCGGCGTATAAGACCTTTGACTGGACGACGCCCGGCAGTGTGGTGCCCACATTTCCACCCTCCGGTCAGGTATCGAACGCATGGCAGTTAAAGACCGGCATAGTGTCCAGGTCCGATCCTCAGGGGATGATTGTGGAACAGGTATTCGGCAGCGGCCTTGTGTCGTCGTTTGTCTATGACAAGGATCAGAAATTCCTGATAGCAAAATTCCCGAACGGCAGCATCTCCGGGCAACGAAGTGAGCTATTTCGGATTCGAATCGTACGAGGCAGATCAGGGCTGGGCTCTGGGTTCCGGCTCCTTCGATCATTCCCAGTGCTCAGTCGCCTGCTGCAGACGCGCACACCGGCACGAGAAGCCTGAGCATTGCGGCCTCGACAACCGGAAAGCAACGGCATTGTCAGAACATTTACACCCGAGCGACAGAATCAGCAGTATGTGTTTTCCGCATGGGTGAAGAAGCCGTCCGGCTTCAGCAACGTTAAGGGAAATGCGTCGTGGAGAATCACGGTGACCGGGGCGGCGTCGTCTGTTCTTGATTTTCCTGACACGATCGGCCAATGGGTGTACGTCTATCAGGACGATAACGCCTTCCGGATCCGTCCGGTTCATCGCAAATCGAAATACGTTGCGAGAACGCCAACACGGCCTGCAACGTGCTTTTGGATAATCTGCGCTTCACTCCTCTTGGCCTGTCCGATGGAGGCATACAGTTACGACACGAAGTTCCAGCAACCTAATGCTGTGATTGGTCCTAATGGAGAAACAAGCAGGACTGTGTACGATAACTTCCAGCAGCAAGTCCTTGTCGACAAACTCTGCAGACAGAACCTCGAACATTGCAAAGTCGTACTTCTCACGAAGCGGCAATCAAGGCGCGTTCGCTTTGGCTGATCCGAATCATTCGCTTACGATCGGCTCTGCTCTCGGCGGCGCGTTGACCGGATTTACCCGCGGATCCGAATGGGAGGCAGTCTGGCAGCCTCAGTCGAATGTCTGGGAAGTCGCCGGCACCGTGCTGACTCAAAAAGCCGAGTGGTCTTGCCGGGCGTCTGACCTGTGTCGAGACGGCGCTCAGTTCAAACTATGCGCTTGCGGTTGAATTCAATGTTCTTGAAACGCTGACGTCGCCGATCGGTATTCAGCTTGGCGCAGAGTCTCAGCATTCAGTGGAATCCGCGACTGGCATCCTGGCAACTGCTGAACTCCGGCGGTGGCGATGCGATGCCGCCTGTGAACGCCACTGGCGTTCGCCATACCTCTGATCCATACGCTGCCGAAGTAGATGCGGGGAAGGTATCTGCAAGTCTGTGCTCGGCATTCATCGGCGCTCGGGATATCTGCTACCAGCGAATTCCGCAGTGAGCGCCGGAGCGGCTAACGGCAGAAGGTTGGACCCTGACAAGTCCGGATAACAGCTATCGTTACGCGCTGAAGCTCGACGGACCGAAGATAGCAGTTTATGCCATGAACCGGCACTGGTCGCTGCTTGTGGGTGAAAGTGCAGTCGTGTTCTGGGCCGACGGACAGTTGATATTCAGCTACGCAGCCCCTGGCGTGCTTTCCGCGTTGCCGACGCTTTTCTTCGGTAACCGCGTTGCAATTTCACAAATCGCCACGGCTGGTAGACCGTCGGCGACCGTCACGTTCGACGATTCCCGCGGTGTGACAATTCAGTCGCAGGAGTACGGCGGGTCAGCAGATGATTGTGTCGCAGGCCATAACCGACGACATGGGTAGGGTGGCGGTGAGTACAAAGCCCGCATACGTTACGCCGCGGTCAAAACCCGATGTTCACGTACTGCGCCGGGTTTGCGTCCATGAACTGGACGGCGGGAACCATGACGGGGTCTGGTCAACGATGCCTATCCGGCAGACCAGGGCTATCCGTTCTCACGGCAGACATTCGAGACGTCACCACTTGCCCGCGTGACCCAGGAGAGCGTTCCGGGTGCGCTGTTCTGTGTGGGAGGCGGGCACAGCACAGCGTATTCCTATGGTGCCGTTGCCGGAGCGAACGGCACTTTGATGTATTCAAAGAAAACGACTACAAATCCGAACGGCGACATATTCTATGAAGTCAGCACAGTGCTGGATCAGGTGATTTACCGTGTCTCAGATAAAGGCGGCACAGTAATAAAGAGCGAAACACGCTATACCGATGCAGGAAACGCAGGTGAGCTTTATTCACCAAATTATTTTGACCTGCCCCCGGGCTCCGCGCAAGACGATTGGAAGACGGTCCAAACCTTCGACTATGGAAACCGGTTGCTTACTCTGCAGTCGGGCGCGCAGGCACCGCTTCGGTTCATCTACGATGCGGCAGGCAACATCCGCTTTACGCAGGACGCGCAGGGCGCAAAGGCAGGAACGTATAACTATACAAAGTATGATGTTCTTTCGCGGCCGACCGAAGCCGGATATCTGGAAGGAACATGGAACCAGGCACAACTGCGGCAGTACGCCAGTTCCGATCCTTCCTGGCCGCCGATTCCGCCAACCTGGCGGAAGAAATATTCGTACGACGGCGGCAACAGCGTTCCAAATGCCATCGGCAGGAGCACCTCTATGGTGGCCAATAATGGAGCCACCAATAAGGCCGATGTAAGCGAAGATTTTGGCTACGATATTTTCGGTAATACGATCACGGACAATCTGACCGTGAACGCGTACAGTGGTAACCAGGACTACAACGTCGTTAACTATCAATACGATGATGTCGGGAACGTTACCCGGATCATCTATCCGCTTTCAGACGGATACTGGCTTCACGTTAATTATCAGATCAACGCTCTGAACCAGATCGCAGCGATCTCCGAACGGTTGTCGTACAGCCACGGCTGGGGACCCAAGGAGACGACGCTTGCAACTTTCAGTTACGATGCGGCAGGGAAGCCACTGGAGAATCATCTCGAGCTTGCCAACGGCGCAAGCATCAAACAGACGTACGCGTTCAACTCCCCATATTGGCTCACAGAAATCAGCAATCGGAATCAAGGTGGGACAGATCTGTTCCATGAAACCCTCACCTATACCGAAGGCGGATATAAAGGGGCCTCGTATTATGACGGGACAATCGCTTCTTCCTCGGTTCAGGTAGATGGACCAGGCGGCGAGCAGGATCAGTTCCATTATTCGTATGACTCCGTCGGACAGATTGTCAACGCGGAGGACCCGCAGAAACCGGCTCGCAATCTGGGCGTGACGTCGCCCGTCAACCATGATGCCAACGGCAACTTCCGGGATCTGGCAGCCGGCGGAACTCCCTACGGGTTCACCTATAATCCCGGTTCGCAGGAAGTCAGCGCTGTCAGTGATACAGCCACTTCCGCAACCGTCGCGCAGTTTCTCTACGACAACAACGGAAACGCCATGCAGGTAACTACCGTCGACTCCGGCATCACCAAGCCTCACGATCTTACAATCAGTTACGATCCGGCCATGATGCTGCCCACGAGAATTGTCGACGCCGGCTCTGGAGGTTCCACCGTAAACCTGACCTATGGCTGCCGCAACGACAGGGTAATGAAACAGGTCTTCGACGGCACCCGTCAGACGAGCACAAAACTGTATCTCCGCGGCACAAACAGCATGCCGCTTGTGGAGCGTTTTAGCGACGGTTCTTCACAAACTGACGCGTGTTATATCTACGGACCAGGCGGATTGATAGCCATGCACAAGGGGGTAGATCTTTATCACATTGTGAAAGACCACCTCGGTTCTGTGCGCGCCGTTCTAGATCGGCAGGGTAATGTTAAAGCCTCATATCAATATCTGACATATGGCTCGTTGGCCCATGCTAATGAGCCGACACCCGGGTTCATGTCCTATCTGTATACCGGGCAGGAGTATGACGCGGAGATCGGATTGTATAACTACCGCGCGCGGTTCTACTGCGGTTGGCTCGGTCGGTTCATAGCCATTGACATTGCCCGACAGTACTACAGTCCATACATCTATGCTTCAAATAATCCGGTGTTGTTCATCGACCCAACCGGGATGTTCTCCCTGGCAAGCTTCTTCAGCGCCATAGTGGGCGCTGTGATCGGCGCTGTCGAAATACTGATCGGTGTTGTTATTGATGTGATCGCCGCAGTAGCCGAGGTCTTGACCGGCGGTCTAGCCACGCCAGTTGCGGTTGGGCTAGGAGCGCTTGCCGGCTCGTTCTATGGGGCGGGCATCAGCGGTATTACGTATTCTGTGTTCAACTTCGATGATTTCAGTTGGAATGACTACGGTGTGCAGATGGGTATCGGCGCCGCTACAGGGTTTGTTACCGGAGGCCTTGGCCCGCTAATTAATATTGGGGCAAAATCTGCGCAAACCTTCTTCGAGGAAGCCTCAGCCGGGGCACGTGCAGCTATAAGACTAGGACAAGGCATCGCTTGGGGCGATGAAGCTCTGACTGTGGGCGATAAAGTTTACAACGCCGCGCGAACGGTCCAATCGCTTGGAGCCGATGCATTAGGTAAGGTCAGTAGCCTGGGGGTTAACGGTCCTGCTAGCGCTGGATGGACGGGTCTTGCCAAGAATGTTGCTACAAGTGTGGCTTCGAGCGAGGCGAAAGGGATAGGTGTGAATACTGTAAAGAATGTCGCAACCGGAAATGACTGGGACAAAGGCCTGGGTCAGACGATATTTAGTTCGGCGTTGAGCGGATCAATCGGCGGATTCCAAGTTAAGAACAGGATTGTTTTTGGAACAGTGTAGAACTAAACACTTGTTAGCTTCCAGGACAAGCACCACCATGAGACAAGTAAATGCCGGTTGAATATTTCTTTCCGAAAGCGTTTTACTACAAGGATGACCTCCTCTCCGAGGATGAGAACGGGAGGCTATTGCAGGCCGCCCGTGCGCTCAGGCAGGAGATTCCGGAGTCGTCGAGAACCAATCTGTACACGACGTACGGCTCAGTGGCAAATGTTCTTGAGCACAGCGAGTTCGCCGTGCTGCGCGATGCGCTGATTCCGCCGATAGTGGAGTATCTGGCGATTCTGGAAACCCGCGAGGGCAACCAGTACGTCGTCACTGATTCGTGGGTGAGTATTTCCGCGCCAGGGAACTACGAGCGAATGCACACACACGACGGATCATATGTGAGCGGCGCGTACTACATCAAAACCGCGCCAAGTTGCGGCGAACTGTACTTCGAGGAACTTCAGGATAACCTGTGGGCGTCCAGACGGATGAAAGCGGAACACTTCAACACTGTGAGTTATACGCCCGTTGAACGCCGCGTCATCCTGTTTAACAGCAGGATGGCGCACCATGTGGGGCAAAATAAGTCGTCTGAGGACCGCATTGCACTAAGCTTTAACGTCTCGCTGCTATGACCGGGGCGCGCCCATTTCAGTCTCGCTTTCGGTTACTGAGAACAAGGACAATGTAAGCGACGCTGTGCGAAAGAAGCTGACCTGGGCACATCCCGCGATGAGCTGATTTTAGACGTCCCTTCGCGACTCATCCTGAACGCACGAGGCCACCCAGCGGCTCGGCGGGGCCTCTGCCCGAAGCGGCAATATTCCAGCTCTCCCTGGTCCCCAGCGCCGCCGATCCAGATGGACCTTCATGCAGTTAAAGAGTCGTCTACGCGCCAACGATTTCTGCAGACGGCGAGGGACCGCCCAAGCTCTAGACGGAAATCTCACGATCATCCCTGCTAATGGAATGTCGCGTCCGTTCACTTCGAGAGCTGTCGAAAGATAGCAACGGAAGCGCATGTTCAAGCACTTGCCGCTCGACACTCCGGGCAGACATCGGAGAGATGACTGTCATTCCGCCCACCAGCTCTGTGAGAGCGAGATAGGACCGGCGGCTGGTGTAGAGAAACTCCAGGGGGTACTCAGGCTTTCGCGCGAAAGCCTGAACCGGATCCGCATCGAGCAAATAGCGGATGTGGGGCTTGGGCACCAACTTCAGGACTAGGCGAACATAGACACGCATCGCAGGATTTCGCAATGTCAGGTTCGCGAGCTCGTCGTAGATGTAACGGTCACAAATAACAAGATCTGCAGGAGCGCGTACCGCTCTCTGAACCACGAATCGCAGCGAGACTGCGTCTAAAAAATAGAGCCCCAGTCTCACCCCCGTCATCAGCCACGAACGGACGTTCTTATCTCGTCGGACAATCGGTGCCGCCGGAGTTCCAATACCTTTGTCGCCTCTAAACAGTGTGTGCCCTGCCACTTCCCGGATGCGAGTAAGCCGTGCGACCTGGTCCCAGAAAGTAATCAGCAGCACCCGAAGGCCAGCGTTTTCCGCCTTGGATCGAAGAGCTTCGATTTGAGTACCCTTGCCGGCGCCATCAATGCCGGAGAAGCTCACCAGGCTGGCACGACGGCTCTCACCACGAGCATCCACGATTCTGCTCCGCACGATTTCTTTCGCTTGCTGACGGTTGTCGCTCAGTTTGGGCGGCTCGGACTTGATTTTGAGAGCGCCACGACAGTTCCAATGGCAGCCGCGCCACCGATGAGCAGACCAAGCTTGATCAGCAAGGAATGCGTTCGTCTCTGTTTTGCCGGCGCTATCACCGCTCCAGCAGGCCTCGAGGCCGCAACTGCCAACGTCTTCTCGTAGGGCGCTGCAGCGGTCCCTACTGGTTGTGCGGCGGTTTGCGAAGACTCCTGAGGGTTCGTCTGTGATCCCACAGGGGGCGCTTTTTCAGAGCCAGACTGGGTCGTCCCCGATGTGGTTTCGTCCGCTGCACGATCGGACTTCGAGGGCTGGACCTGTCCCACTGAAGGCGTACCTTCCTGTTGGCTGGGAAGCGACTGTTGCGCCGGTGCGACGACAGGTAAGGCCACAAACATCAATAGACTGCAAGCGATCTGTCGCTGCAGGCGATAGGCCGAGATTCTCATTTGTTCCCTCCCGGTTTGATGGGCTCCAAATTGTTTAGGCTGCGTTGAAATGGTTCTTGTGAACCCAGGTTGCCGAAGGCTGACAAAAGCTCTTGACCGCATCATTGGTCGTCTGATGGATTTCAAAGATACGGTCAACTCCAGCGAGCTGCAGGATCTTCTTTGCCTCGGGAGCCAATGCGGCAAGTTTGACGTCTCCGTTTCGCTTGATGGCTTCTTCCAGGCAGCAAAGCAAAATATGAATAACAGAGCGGTCCACTTGGCGCAGGTGAGAGCAGTCCAGCACCACCCGTGGACGGTCATGACTCATGCAGCTCTCTATCTGGCGAAGAAATGCCCGTCCTTCTATTATGTCTAGTCTCTCCGGCAACTGCTCCACCACCAAAGTGCGACTTTGAACTGTCATTTCTGTGCCTCGCTATTCTGAATTCGATAGACGGCCCTGTCCCCGGTAAGTGGCGGGATCTAGCCCACCAGAGCGTCGCCAATTAGCCCCACGGCCGCTTTGCCGCTAACCCTCACCCTGCAAAATGCGCGCAAGCTCCGCCTTGGGGCGGCGTACGACTCCCCTCATCAGGTTTGTCCCATAGTGGAGAAGCGTGATCACGTTTGTGTTGTACCAGCAGCATTCCGTCATTCTTGGCGACAATCCGCACAAAAACCGGAGCCTGTAAGCCCTGCTTGGCGACGCCAGCATGGCCGCTACCAGCCGGTGGTTCCCATCGAGCACGGTAAGTGGTTCATGAGCGCTTGTGCCGATAAGGACCACAGAACCGACAACAGTGTCATCTTGGCGCAGTCGATCGCATATCATCTCGATCTTTGCTAGGAATTGACCGTCTAAGACGGTTTGGTCCTTGCGCATACATTCGACGACCCTGGTTATCGAGAAGTCACCACGCGCGATTTTCCGCCACTGCGCGCGCGGAAAAACCCTGATCCGATCGACGTCTGCTTCCCTCATCTCCAGTTCGTACCATTCTGTGTCCGGGGGAAGCTCGTTCCATAAGGCCAGGTGCCGCGTAAAGAACAGGGCACGTCGTTTGCTATTTTCGACAGCATCATCCAGGTTAGGGTTCATGACAATTCGGCGGAGGGAATCGTGGTACTTCTGAAAAGAGGGCTTGCTGAAATCGCTCTTCAGAAATTCCGCGATCACCTCATCTTCCGAGACCCGCCGAATGCACCTCATCGATTTGAATCGGCCAGCCTGCTCTTTTTTGTCTGAACTGGTCAGCGAGTCAAACAGGAAGGGGACCGCAACAAAAACGAGCAGAGCAAGCATCAGCACGAGTTGCACCAGAATGACCTGTCGCAACGACGCATGAAAGCGGCATATGCCGGCGATGACCACACCACTAAACAACAGCTGAATCCAGCTGGTGTTGGCAATCTTGTAAGACATCTCGTAAGTGATGACCACCGCGCTAAGTGAGTAAATGACAGTCGTGATAGCGTAGAGCGCCATGAGATAGGGCAGGCCGTACTCTCCCGCAATTTGAAACCTCGCCCCAAAGAACGCCGTCCAGATGCCCGCCGGCGCAAGGCTCAGCACGAGGGCCAGGCCCGAACCGATCGTCAACACCAGCAAGAGCGAGGTTGCGATCACTTTCAGATCTCTCCGCTCCTCTTCGCTGGTGCCCGCCACCAGGGGGAACATGCTGTTCACGACGGCTGAGGAGAACGCATAGATCACCCGGCCCACCATCGCCACCGCGGCATAGATCCCCGCTGCCTCGGGAACAAAATAATGCTTGACCAGCACAATGTCGCAGTTATTGATCAGTACCTGCCCGCAGAAAAACACGATCCCCTGCGACGTCTCACGCAAGGCATAGAGGAAGCGAACCGGGTTTGGCATCCGGGTGGCGGCTTCCGGCACGATGGCAAAATAGGCCGCCGCAACCGCCGCAGAATTAGCCGCGATCACCCCCCGCACTCCCAGTCCCACCGAAATTAATAGCAGCGAACCACCGAGCCGAACCAGGCCCTCGAGTACCAGGTTAGTAGCCAGGCGGCGAAAGCCGTAGGCGCCCTGAAGGTAGCCCCGCCGGCTCCCCAGCGGAACGTAGAACGCAGCTCCAATGGCCAGCAGGACAACGAGAATCGACCCTGGCAGATTCAGATAATCGGCGATCGTCTTCTGAAAGAGAAGTAGCAGCAGAGCGACCAGGATGCCGCATGCCCACGCGCCGCGGTGGAAACCTCGATATCCAGCGTACTTTCCCTGGGGTGTGCTCTGTTGCGCCACAACTTTGGCGGAAATGATCTGAAACGAGAGTGTGACCGCGGATATCAGGGTAAGCAGCGTGTAAACGGCCGTAGCATGCCCGAAACCCTTCGGACCCAGGAAGCGCGCGACCGCAATGTTGTAGGCGAAGTTCGTTAGGGTTGCCAGACCCGAGCCGGAGAGCAGCACGAAACTGCCCGACAGAATGCGGGCTTGCAGTGGTCTCGGCTTCTGGGTGAGGGTGTTCACCACATTCGTGACGCTCCAACTGCCAAGGGGCAATCAGTGAAATCGGTCCGGCAAAAGAAAATTCAGCACAGACTGCTGAAAAAAGCTCCGCTGGTGCGGTTCAAATCCTCAATACCTCATCCGATGCTGAAATGCACATTCCGGCTGCTCGGGAACGCTCAATGATGCGACGATTGCCGCAAGTCGCGACAACCTCGGGCTGGGTTCAGCGCTTCTAAGTATTACCTTATGCTGCGTTCTGCAAGCGCTGCGCTGCTCTTGACTCTCTTCCTCCAAGGGTGCCCTGGTTCTGAATCGTCCGCACCGGTGCATTTGAAATACACGGCGACTGGAAAATCTCCAGAAATCCTGGCGGTGTATGAGGCCTGGTTTGGACATCCCAGGCACATCTCTGTTGCCTCAGTCGGCTATTCATCTCACGATCCCGCTGCGATCCGCAGGCAGATGACCCAGGCGAGCGCCATGGGAATCTCTGCCTTCGTGGTTGATTGGTACGGCGATCGCGAGCCCTTTATCGACAAGAGCTATGCCCTCTTACAGACCATTGCCGCAAACCATAATTTCCATGTCGCAATGATGTATGACGAGGCCAAAGAAGAAGATGGCGCCACTGACGAGGCCATTGCCGATTTCACTATGTTCCACGACACTTACCTTGCGCCCAATGCGCCCGGCCATGAGGCGTACCTTACCTATCAGGGACGTCCGGTAATCTTCATCTTTCCCACCGCAGGGCACACCAACTGGGACCAGGTAAGAGCCGTCGTCAACAAGTGGGACCATCCACCGGTGCTGATCGACGAGAATCTGCCCGGCCAGTATGCGGACGCGCTTGACGGCTTCTACGGGTGGATAAGCCCCGGCCCGAAAGGTTGGGCGGCGGATGGCAGCAACTGGGGGGAGCAATACCTGAGGGACTTCTACCACATCATGGTGACCAGGTATCCCGACAAAATCATCGTGGGTGGGGCATGGGCCAGCTTCAACGACAGCAAAGCATCCTGGGGTTTGAATCGGCGCATATCCGCGCGCTGCGGCCAGACTTTTCAGGACACGTTCAACTTCTGGCGCAAGTACGTTCCCCCTGATCAACCCATTCCATTTGTACTGGTTGAAACGTGGAACGATTACGAGGAGGGTACTGCGACTGAACCCGGCATTCCCACCTGTGGAACCGCACCGCCCCAGCCGCAAAAAACTTTGGGACAGTAGCTCGACTTGGGCCGCTCTCTCCCTTCCCCAACATTTTGCTGTGGTGAACTTGGACAGCAGAAGTGCAGTCCGATGCTATCGAACGCGCTTGTTGATTGCCGTAGGCGCGTCGTTCGGTTCCGACTGCATGACCCGCACCCTCCACCGCACTTCCGTAGGCGTAAGAACTATGACATAGCGTCTGCGCAGCTTTTCGCTGGCCAGAATCTTCTCATGATCGAAGACCTGCTGATCGTATTCAACGTTGTCCAGCAACTGGATGGAAAGCCCATCCGGTGAATAGAAAACGATCTGAAGGTCGTGCGCACGATCCTGATAGCTGGTGTGCACTCCCAGTTCGGTCTGCTGCTGCACCGTATCCTTGAGCTTGTCGAGTGCGGTGCCCACAAAGCTCTGATCGAGCAGGTCAGGACGATTTAGCTCAAGCGCAGCTCTCAGGCTTTCCCAGGACTGTAGATAGTCGCGGATCGCCGCAGTCGCGGTCTGCTTCTGCAGCAGCCTGGTGCTTTGCGGGTTCGGCGGTTCGACGCGTACCGTCGCCTCTTCGGCCAGCAGAGCGAAGGGCATAGCGAAGAACAGAGAAACGACCAGCAAAGGCTTTATCATGCTCATTTTTCCCAACGAAGCTGATTTCCCATCACGACCCCGCTGGCCACGGAAAACGTTGCTCCGCGATGGGCGGGCATATCCACCTGCGCAATTCCGTGTTTGAGAGGTACGTCCGCCGTCGACTGACTGCCGCCGTAGTTTTCCGTAAACGTCACGATCGTTCCGTCCGGCACCACATTGCCGCTGCAGTCGCGCACAGGGTATGTTTTGAGCTCAAGCTGCTGGCCTGCCTGCTGTGCGCTCATGCTTAGTCGGCATGGGTCGCCCGGTACCTGCTCGATGACGCGCGTGCTCGAAACTCCAGCCACACGCGCTACAAATTGATCGTTGCCTTCTCTAGCAGTTGAGTCCATCTGCGTCCAGGCAGCGCCACTATGCGCAATCACGGTCCGCACCTGCGCCGGGCTCGATGGATTCGAGAGCTGGAATAGCACGGCTGTGGGCGCCGTGATCAGATTGCGATAAGCATCGAAGACGTACACCGTGCCGCTAATCCCATCATGCAGCCCTACTGGAAGACGAGAAGGTTTAGCCAGAAAACTCAGCTCCGCAGGTTTACCTGCCGGCACAACATCGAATGATTCCGTGGATGTGGATGATTCTTCAACGAGAACGGCCAGGTAGTGGCCGGCGTTGTATAAAGATCCAGCCGGAAAAGGAATCGTCTGTCCTGCTTGCGCATCCCGTCGGAGCAATTGCCCGAGGCCAATGATGTACAGTACCGCCTTTCCGCCCCCTGTGTACTGAACAGAGAATGCGCTACCCGCTTCGACGGTCTTGGGCAAACTCATGCTTCCGCCTTGCATACAAGCTGTCTGCGTTGTGGCCACAGCCATGGCCCCAATCAACAAGGCGAGTTTCACGAAAAGCCTCCGACACTGTACGTCGCAACAATCGCTCGTTCGCTACTGATCTTCCTGGCCAGGTCTTCAGGAATGTGAATGGCGAACGGAACCGGAGTCTGCGGCAGCAAAGCGCGATCGATATACTGGTCTGCCACCCACACCACTTGGCCTGACTTGTCGTAAAAGGTTCCCAGCACATGGGCTATATTCACGACCTGTCCGCTCTGGTTAACCAGTTGCGCAGAGAGTGAAGCGTCCGGGGCCGGGTTTAACTTTTGATCTTGAATCTCGATTACCGGGTCGGCCGAGGCCGGCACCAGGGTGGATAAAGGCTCCATGCGTATACTGCCAACCTCGGACAATGTCGCATCGGGAAAGTTAATCAGAAATGGTGTAACTTGCTTAGGCAGCAGTGTGTGCGAAATCTTATCGAAGCTGCCTTCGCTTGCTAGCGGCGCTCCGTTCTTCGCCAGCAAGGCTGCCCTGACCGAAACGTAAGCGGGCACGACATCTTCATTCAGCACTTCGCCTAGGATCACCACCCCCTCGGCGCGTTGCACAGGGTGCATATCCACGATGCGAATGTGCGGCGCCTCCACGCCTTGAACGCCCCAGTCATCTCCCGCGCCGGGGTAAATCACGTCCCAGCGGAGGTAATTCACTGCGATCACCTGTGGCGGCACATGCGGCTCCTTGACCAGGGGCCAATCCACCTTCCAACGATCTCCGCTCTTAACCACCTGCAACTCGCGCGTGCTCGCGAAGGTTCCGACAACGGTAGACCAATGCAACCGCAGCTGAATCTTTGCTTCCTGGTCAGAGCTATGCAGCGGCGAAATGTCAAAGTTCTCGAGCGTGGCGAAACTGCGCAGACTGGGGTAGTAGCCCGTCAAGTCGTGTACAAAATCCTGTTGCGTGAATTCGGCTTTGTTGCCCAGGCTGGAATAGGCCTCTCCCCAGGTTTGCGAGCGAATTTCATCGGCTAGCGTCTCCACTGCTGCTTCCGGCGTGGAAGACGAACGCAGCAGAGTCCTCCCTCCGGCGTACGCCGCCGCCGAAGGCACTGGCCAAAGTGTTCCTAACACCACCAACGCGATGGTCGCGACGGCGATCAGGGCAGCGAGCAGACCGCCCCTGCTCACGAAACCATACTCCCGGCTACGACATCATGAGTGGCAAGGGAATCGTCAGCCTCGTATTCACGGCGCCGGCCCTCGGGCATTAAAATCATCAGGATCGCCAGGATGCTGCTGCCGAAGGGCAAAGTACCCCACAGCACTCCTTGCCAGTGAGGAGGCATTTGTGGAGCGTTCACTGGAGTAGCCGGCGGAACGCCATCTTTGCTCCACACAATGACGCTATTGTCATCAAGCTCATCTACTCGGCGCCACCCGGCAAACTTCAATAGCGGATCGTAATATGGGTCGCGCGCGAAAACCCATTTGAGGCCGTATCGGTCAGCATGCCGCAACATGGCGCGCAACGCGTCAAGTCCCGGCTTGCCGAAGTATTTTGAGCTGGTGAGCGCACCCCCGCCATAGCGAGTCAGCTCCGGCAGCATGCGCCCCGAATTCCATTCGCCATCCACACTGCTCGCGTCGGTCATCATGGCAAGCCGGGCGATTTTGTTCCCGAATCCCAGCGTCACATAACGGTACCGGTCGTGACCGTCCCGGTTCAGCCACGAGGCTACGGTATCCACTTTGAAATTCGAGGCATCGGCCGGCCGGTAAGTAACCCACGCGACCGCCAGGGCGCAAGTGAGAGCTGCCGCCACCGTGAGGCAGACAGCCGCCTGCAAGCGAAAGCGCTCGACGGCTTCCGCGGCCAGCAGGCCCACGATGGGCAGGCTGAGTAAAGTGGCCCAGTAGCTAAACCGCTCCATCGTCAATACTTCGAAAGCCCGGCCAAGCAGAAGATGCGCAAAGGGAGTCGTTCCCCCGAGTCCTACCAGAAACGCCACCCAGAACCCCAGCAGCAACGGACGAAGGCGAACCACCATGGAGCCGCGAACGATGATGAACGGCAGCGCCAGTATCAACGCTCCATACGGAACGATGAAATAGTTCAGGCCCCACTCCGGGCTAAGGATGTAGTTCGCCCTGCTGGGATGCGGGATGGGAGTCTGCGTCACCGGGTAATGAATCAATGCGATCCAAAACGGAAGCAGCACGATAGCGATCGCAGCGCCCACCACCAGGGTGATGCCGGCGGTACGAAGCCAAAATGCTTTTTGGGGAGTGCGGTCGTTGCCCTCGCCGTCCAGCATGACCAGCGCCAGCACGGGCACCGCAAAAAATAGCGATCCAAACAGCAGCGTAGCGTGGTGAGCAGCGGCCGCGGCGGTGAAGAGCGCGCTCGCTTTAAGGAAAGTGCGCCACTTCCCGTAGCGAACCCATTGGTACAAATACGGCAGCGCGTTCAGATAGATCGGAGCGGCCGAGGTTGTTGCCAGCTGGCCGGCGGAATAAACAAGAAAGCTTTCCGAGCCGAGAAAAATACTAGCCAGCGCAGCAAACGATGCAGCCCTGGAGTTCACCCAGAGTAACGAAAAGCGATAAACACCCATCGCCAGCAGCAAGATAGCAGCTAACTGCACTGCCATGTATGCCATGTCCAAACCAGTGATTCGCGAAATCAGCGCCACCCACTGCTGCGGTAGCGGCGGATAAGTAGTTTGAGAAAAGCCCGCATACCACTTTGCGTTCCATGGATTGAACCAGTGATGGACGTAATGGGAAGCGAAGAAAATGTGAAAGTTTGTATCGTACGACTGCAATGGCAGTTTCATCAGTAATAGCGGCAGGTGAACGACAACTGCCGCCATAAAAATAAGACTTAGCGGGATCGGACGTTTTGAAGGACTGAACAGATCAACTCTCTCCACAGTCGCCCCTCGTGATGCTTTGGGATTACTTACCAGCCAAGCCGGGTTGCTTACGCCCTTGTGATGTCGCAGAAACCATTTGCCATTAGCCACGCCAGGGTAGGGTCCCGTCCCGCGCGGACAACGCGGCTGCCAGGGTGAGGTGAATCTATGTATCTAGGGATTTCCCTAATTGTTTTCACCGCCTGCTCGGCCTAAGACTGACTGACAGTGGAAACTCCCCGGACTAGCGTGCGGCGCCGAGGCCTTGAGTGAATCCAAATGATGGCACTGGTACTCGAACGACTCGTTTGCTTAGTGCACCTATATGTTTGATTTTTCTTGTGCCTTCGGTTATTGCGCTTGGGTTATTGTGCTTGCTGGGTCCCTTCAGGCTCAAATTTACCAGGTGGGTCCAAATAACTCCGCGAAGCCTCAGAATGGTCAGACGCAAACCCAGGGTCAGCCGTTGGGCTGGGGCTCGAATATTCAAACCGCCCGCCTTGCACGTGCAGCACAGTTGGCGCTGCAGCGTGGCAGTTTTGCCCAGGCAGTCGATTATGCACAACAGGCCGCCCAAGCGGATTCAACCGATCCTCAGCTCTGGTTCCTGCTGGGCTATGCGGCGCGGCTCGACCGCAGGTTTCAACTGGCTGAAGCCTCCTACAACCGGGGTCTGCGGCTCAAACCGGCGGCGCTTGACGGGCTTTCCGGCCTGGCCCAGACGTACAGCGCAGTCGGCCGAACTGATGATGCCGAGCATCTCCTGAAACAAGCGATCTCATCCGATCCAAGACGTAGAGAAGACGTGCAGTTGCTGGGAAGTCTTTACATGGCGTCTGGAGACTACAACAATGCCATCGTTTGGCTCCGCAACGCGGAATCATTGCAGCCCAATGCGCGCGCGGAATTACTGCTGGCCCTTTCGTATCAGCGCCTGAAGCAAATGGATCAGGCCAGCCACTATCTCGGGTTGGCCAGGCGCCGGGCGCCGGACGATCCTGACGTTCAGCGATCCTTGGCGGGATACTACCGCGAAACCGGAAACTATGCCCAGGCCATCGCCGCACTCAAATCCATTGCCCACCCCAGGCCCGACGTCGTCGCCGAGCTTGCCTACACCTGCCAACTCGACGGCCAATTGGGACAGTCCGCTGAGCTCTACACCAGGGCGGCGAACGCAATTCCAGGGGATCTCGGTTTGCAACTCTCTGCCGCCCAAGCCGAACTAGCGGCCGGTTCGGTAGAAAGCGCCGAGCCATTTCTTCAGCGTGCAGCCGGGCTTGGTTCTGACGATTATCGCTTACATGCTATCCGCGGAGAGATCGCGCAGCTCCAGCAACAAGATGAAGATGCCGTTCGGGAATACAGCGCCGCCTTGGCTCATCTACCCGCAACTCCTGCAGAGGGCCCGCTTTACGGGATTCAACTGCATATGGATTTGGTGCAGTTGGAGCGCGATTTGCGTGACCAGGATGCTGCTCGGCAACAGCTCGAAGATTGCGCAGAAGGAAATCAAAGCGCTCGACGAGCGAGGATCTGACCGAACCGAATTTTTGCGCCTGCGAGCTATGATCAAAATGAACAGCGGAGAGCTTGACAGTGCGCTCGCCGACATGAAGCAAGCCCTTGAGATCAGCCCCCAGGATGCTCACAACCTGCAGCTTGATGGCGATCTGCTGATGAAACTCGGGCGCACCGGGGACGCAATTGCGGTTTACAAGCGCGTACTCGCAATCGCTCCGCATGACCGGTTCGCGCTTACTTCACTGGGATACGCCTCACGGGCAGCGGGGCGCGACCGGGACGCGGAGAAATATTTTGAGCTCCTGGCACAAGCCCATCCTTCGCTGAGTGTGCCTTATCTGGCCTTGGGAGATCTTTACACCGCGCTCCGCCAATACCAAAAAGCAGAGGTCCTCTATAGCAAAGGCTACGCGCTGACTCCACGCAACGCCCTGATCGTGGCTGGGGGTATGAATGCCGCCATTGAAGCCCACAATTTTGACCTCGCCGGCGAATGGTTGAGCTGGGCAACAAACCGTATGCAGCAGGAGCCGCAGGTGCTCCTGGAAAAGGAAAGATACCTGAGTTTCAAGGGCCAGTATCAGCAATCCGCCGAAGTCGGCGAGCAGGCGATCAAGGTGCTTCCTGAAGACCGGGATGTCGTTGTTTATCTCGGTTATGATTTGCTCCGCCTCGGAAAGTACCAGGAGTTGCTGCAGCTGACCTCAAAATATGACCGGGTCTTTCCTCATGAACCCGACATTCCGCTATTGGCCGGGTATGTTCACAAACACTATGCGCAGCGTGAAGACGCGCTGCGTGATTTTACCGACGTACTCGAACGCGACTCTAATGTGGTCACGGCATACGTGAACCGGGGATATGTTTTTAACGACCTGCACAGGCCCAGCGCCGCGGCCGCCGACTTCGAGTCAGCCCTGAAGCTGGAACCGAAGGATGGCGAGGCCCACCTTGGACTCGCCTATGCCGACCTTGATCTGCATAGGCCGCAGATGGCCTTACGCCAGTCGCAACTGGCAGAAGCGGAGATGGGCGACTTAAAGATCCTGCATATGATTCGCGCCACAGCGTATGGCAGGGAGGGTCTGCTTTCCAAAGCCGCGACTGAGTATCGAACTGCTCTGCGGTTTACTCCCAACGACGGAACGCTTCACCTCGGTTTGGGGAATACGCTTTACGCCCAGCGGCACTACCACGAGGCGATCTACGAATTAGAGATCGCGCAAAGACTCTCTCCCGGCGATGCGGCTATCTACGCGCTCTTGGCGCGCGCCTACGCCAACCTGGAGAACCGGGGCCAGGCTCTGCATTACGTTGGGTTGGCAGAGCAACACGCCCGCGATACGCCGGCTTCCGCGGACGATCCACCTGACGATAGCGCGATATTTGTTGCCACGGGAGAAGCTCTCAGTACGCTCGGAGATGAGAAGGGCGCCATGGACCGATTCGAGAAGGCGCTCACCGCCCCAAAAAGCAATCGAGTTGATGTGCGTCTGGCCATCGCTCAGCTCATGGCTCAACAGGACCATTCGCAGGATGCAGAGCGCCAGATCGGCTTGGCCCTGATGGAGGCCGAGGCAGGAGAAACCGTGCCGCCGACAGGCGACCAGTACATCGCAGCCGCCGACCTGCTGCGCCAGATGCATGACTACCAGCTATCTCAAAATTACCTTGGACGTGCCAAATCTGCTGGTGCATCCGACATAGCTGTGCGCGTCGGTCTGGCCAACAACTACCTTGCTCTGGGAAATACTGCCAGGGCCTCCGCTGAGCTATCGGCTGTGAGCCATGTAGCTGACAGCGAATCCGATTATCAGTATTTGCTCGCCGAGGCAAACGTATACCAGCAGGAGCATCAGGGTGCCCAGGCCCTTACTGCCTTTGCCCAGGCGGCCAGCGCCGCCGGCGAAGACCAGACCGCGGAGCAAGCTCTTCTCCAGGCGGGGGCGAACGAGGGATACAGAATCGATCCCACGGTGAGTCTTCTGTCCGATTTCTCCGTCGAGCCGATCTTCGAAGATTCGACCGTCTACGTCCTTGACTCCAAGCTTGATGCGGCTACACCAGTGCCGAGCTCCGATGTCTCTCTGCTTCCTCCACCTCGTTCCTCCTTAGCCACACAGTGGACCGGCGCCTACCATTTGCATCTGGGGAATTCTCCTACGCTCGGAGGATTCTTCCAGGTAAGGAATGCGCGCGGAGAGATATCCGTCCCGGCAACTAATTCCATCGTGAATCGCAACACGACGGATTACTCCATCAATCTTGGCGTGGCTCCCACCTTTCATCTAGGAAGCAACATATTGCAATTCAACAGCGGCATTCAGGGAACCATACGCCGCGATTCCTTGTCGCCGGTGCAGATGAACCAGAACCTCTTTCGCGTATTTACCTACCTCTCCACCAGTTCTTTTTTCAACGCCGTCTCGGTTGACGGCTATTTGATCCGCGAGGTCGGTCCCTTTACTGAAAGCAATATCCATTCGCGCTCGCTGGCCGGCGCCATCAATTTCCGCGTGGGCGAGCCATGGGGAAAAACTGCTCTGGTAACTGGCTGGGGATCGAATGATCAGCTGTTCTCACCCGTCGCGATAGAAGACTACTACACCGCTTCCTACATCGGTCTCACGCATCGGTTCTCAGAGCGTCTGAACGTAGAAGCAGTCGCTGAAGATCTTCGTGCTTGGCGAACCGTAGGACCACGATCCGGGATTGCACAAGCTTTACGCCCGGCGGGAACCATTGACTTTTCTCCCACCCGTCATTGGGATTTTCAGGCATCGACGGCGTACTCCAGCCCCCGCAGCTTTCACGTCTACGACAACATTCAAAGTGGATTCTCTATTTCCTATGCGACGCCGCTCCACCGCAACTTCGACAATGAAACTGGAGAGGTACAACTGCAATATCCGATTCGCTTTTCTGCCGGGCTGCAACAGGACAACTTCTTAAACTTCACAAGCGGGCAGAAGGACCAGCTAAGGCCGTACGTGAGCATCACATTGTTTTGAGGCAGGAGCCGATGAAAATCTGCTTAGTTGCGACGTTTCCCCCTAGTGGACGGCAGTTAAATGAGTACGCCTTTCATCTTGCGCGGGAACTGCAGCGTAATGCCGATATCAAGTTGACCATCCTCGCGGACGAACTGAGCGACTATGAATTTGCTACAGACGCGGATGGCAATCCATTGAAGCCCGAGGAATGCTCAGAATTAGACGGCTTCCACGTGATTCGCTGCTGGAAGTTCGGCAGCGTGACCACTCCACTGCGTCTTTTGAGAGCTATCCGGAGCTTGCAACCCGACGTGGTGTGGTTCAACCTGGTTTACTCCAGCTTCGCCACCCCGGAGAATCCCTTTGCTGCATTTGCCGGCCTTTCCGCGCCGGCTCTTGCCCGGGCTTCAGGTTTTTACACTCATATCACCCTGCACCATATCATTGAGCACGTCGATTTTGCCGCCGCCGGCGTGCGCCGCGAGCGCATCCTGCGCATGGGCGCTGACGTCGCTACCAGGGCTTTACTGAAGGCACATTCCGTGTCTGTCCTGCTTTCACGGTATCGGCGAACCTTGGTTACCAAGTATGCAGCGCAAAATGTTCTGCTGGGTACCCACGGAGCATTCGCCACTGTTCTCGCTCCTCCTGACTTCTCCAAACGGGGCAATCCAGATCTTCGCATTCTCGCCATTGGGCATTGGGGAACCTACAAGCGGCTGGAAACTTTGATGGAGGCGTTTCCAGGTGTCCTCAAGAAAATCCCTGATGCCAGGCTGATCGTGGCCGGCGCTAACCATCACACCAGGGCTGGATATTGGGAATCGATACGCGAGGCGCAGCCCCCTCATCTCCCCATCGAGTTTCGCGGATACGTCCCGGAAGAAGATATTCCAGAACTCTTTCGTACCACCTCCATCGTGGTGATGCCCTACGATTCGGCTACCGGGTCGAGCGGGCCGGCCCATCAGGCTTGCGAACACGGCGTCCCGATAGTCTGCGCTGACATTCCTGAGTTTCGCGAGATGGTGGCCGATGAGGGCATGGCCGCCCTTTTCTACAGGAGGGGCGATGCCAGCGGACTCGCTGACCGGCTGGTTGCCATTCTTGAATCGCCGGAGTTGCAGATCCAGATGGCCGAGCGCAACTATTCAGCCGGTCTGCAGATGAACATGGCTTTCGTTGTGCGCAGTTATCTTCGTTGGTTTGAACTCAACAAGTGCAAAAGAGCGATGGTGGGTGCACACAATCTTTCTTTGCCCCGCCGCCTTCTGCAGACCTCCTTCGCCAACAAAGAAGCTTATCAGGGCTGGACGTTTAAATCAGTCCTTTCCCGCGACCGCAGGGATGGAGCCGGAACTGCTGATCGGCTCGAACCCATCGGAAAGGAGCGTGATTTCGTGGATCCTCATGACGGACTGCAGCGCTCCAAAGTGGTTTCTGAAGCAGCGCCTGAACTTTCCTCGTCTTGAAAGGACGATTGAACCGAAAGACGACTCGCAGCAATGGGCCCCGGACCGACGGAAGGAGAACCCCTTGTTAGACGTGAGTGTTGGCTGGTTTGGCTCCCGCCCTGGCCGTGCGGTTCAAATATTATTCTTTCTATTTTGCGCCCTGCTGTTCGCCGGGTGCAGCGGTGCAACTTTCACCCAGGACCCCGGCGCTGCAACTACGGCGCCAACAGTCACCATTGCCGCCAACCCTGCGACCCTCACGTTCGGAAGCTCATCCACTCTGACGGTCACAGCGGCGAATGCCGCCCAGTTAACAGTAACTGGGAGCGATGGCAGCACGTTCACCATGCAGGCAAACGGTGGCACTAAAAGTGTTAGCCCGACCGCCACCACAACCTATACCGCGACAGCGACTGGAGCTGGGGGAAAGAGTTCGGGGACCGCGACCGTAACCGTGGGCCCCGCGTCCGCGCCGACCGTCAGCATCACTGCCAAACCCACGTCAATTACTTCGGGCAGTGCGTCCCAGTTGATCGTGATGGCCACCAATGCTACACAGGTGACCGTGACCGCGACGGACGGCAGCACCTATAACCTGCCGGCGGTCGGTGGAACCCAGTCCGTCAGCCCAACCGCAACCGCTACCTACACCGCAACCGCCACCGGAGCAGGAGGAAAGGCTTCTACCACTGCAACCGTAACCGTAGTCCCACCAACAACACCTACCATCAGCATGACTGCAAACCCTGCATCGATCACTGCGGGGAATTCATCCACCTTGACCGGGACCGCCACCAACTCCACCCAGGTCACGTTGACCGGGACCGATGGCAGCACATATAACTTGCAGCCGGCCGGTGGAACGCAATCCGTCAGCCCGGCTGCGACCACAACCTACACCGCGACCGCCAGTGGAGTGGGTGGGCACGCCTCAGCCACCGCAACCGTAACGGTGACAGGGGCAGCCAGTCTTCAATCCATCGACCACGTCATCTTCATGCTGCAGGAGAACCACAGCTTCGACAATTACTTTGGCATGCTGAATCCTTACCGCCAGAGCAATGGATGGAACGTAGGCGATGACGGCAATACCTACAACGTCGATGGCATTGATGACAAGCTGACGACCATCAGCAACTCCGACGATGAAGGTACTTCGTTTCCTCTCTTCAAATTCACCAGCACCTGTATCGATGACGAGAGTTCAGACTGGCTGGCAAGCTACGGTGACGTCAATACCTACAATTTTCTTGCTACCCGGCCGATCCAGATGGGCGGGTTCGTCCACAATGGTGAAGGCTACGCCAAGAGCTGTGCCGCCAGTCCTGCCGGCACTTGCTCCGGTGCTTTCACCGACCTTACCGGTCGGCGATCGATGGGATACTACGATCAGGGTTTCCTTAACTACTACTACTACATGGCCTCCCAGTTCGCCGTGTCTGATCGGTGGTTCTCGCCCGTGTCGAGCAAGAGTATTGGCAACCGGATAGCAACCTTCACCGGTGGCACCACCCAGGGACTGGTGTATGACCCAGGCAACGATGACCATCTTCCCCAGCTCAACCTGCCGAATATATTCGAGGAACTCGATCAGGCGAATGTATCGTGGAAGATTTACTACACCGTCACCGATGACCTTTGCCTCGCTGGCGACGACTGCTCCTCCCCCGGGAACGCAAACTATCCAGCGACCGACTTTTCAGCTCTTTCCTATTCGTATCAGTACTTACACGAAAAGCCGACAGGCGGTGTCTGTACTCCACCCACCCAGCCATCGAGTGTCGTTGGCGATGCTACCAACTCCTTCTGCATCGACCCCAATCACATTGCCCCGCTGTCTACCTACTTCAGCGATCTTACGAACGAAACGCTCCCCAGTTTTGCCTTCATCGAGGCCGGATACGGCAACAATGACGAGCATCCAGGCTCTGGCCAATCGATTCTGACCGGACAGGCACAGGTAGCAAACATCGTGAATTCGTTTATGAGCAGCCCGGAATGGAAAGATTCCGTCTTCTTCCTCTCCTATGACGAGGGTGGGGGACCTTACGATCATGTGCCCCCCGTACCCACGCAATCCAACAAAAATACCGATAGCTCGCTGGGCACCATTCCGGATATCTCCACCATTGCGGTAAATCCGGATACTTACAATCCCTGCTTGCCCGCTGGTGGCACACCTACACTTTATTGCGATCTGAGACCCAGCGACCCTGGCGCCAAGTCGGGCGATGCGGCAGCGATCAACGGCTTTGCCGCTCAGCTCGGGTTCCGAGTACCCAACATGATCATCTCGCCCTTTACCCGGCGGCATTTTGTTTCCCACACGCCTATGGATCACACGGCAGTGATCAAGTTTGTCGAGAACCGGTTTATCGGCTCAACCGCGCACTTGACTGCGCGCGATGCCGTACAGCCCAACCTGTTGGAATTCTTCGACTTCAACAAGGTGCCGTGGGCTACTCCGCCTACTCCGCCCGCTCCAGTCACGCCCCAGTCGCTGGGTTATAACCCTTGCACTCCGGCCAATTTCGGCCCGTGAGCTTTGGGGAACGGCGGGTCGCGGTCGGCCGCAATTCTATCCGCAGCGGGTCTATTCATCGTGCCAGAGAAGCTGGCGTGCGATGCGCCGGAATACTGTTCGCGAAGGTGAGGCGGGATCACATGCAGCACATAATCCCCGGAAACTCACGCCTGCTTTTTGCGCTCATCTAAGCTTGAGGATTGCCTGCGACTGGTCAGCCAACCACGATCGCACTCGCCACATAGCGAGTGCCGTCGAAGCTTGCCGTCACTCTGACATGCTCTCCCGGGTGGAGATTCCGGCTCAAAGGAAAGTGGGCGGGATCAAAAGATAATTGGTAGCTCTTGTCCTCTCGCGGATCAACCAGCACCAACAGGCCCGTGTGCAGATCAAGGGATGAGATGTTTCCGCTAAATAGAAACACCGCTCCCGGGGTAGCCAAGACCGCGATCTGGCTGGCAACACCTCGTCCCTGGTTATCAGGTTCGAACTTCGCTGACAGCAGCGTTCCCGGCGCAAAATCTGGCGAGCCCGCCGGCGCCGGAAACGAGACCGCCCGGCCCCCGCGTACGATCGGCGTCCCCGGCGGCACCAGCAGTTTGATCGGCTCGTGAGAAAGGGCGCTGCTCACCGTCAACTCATGGTTGCGTGAATCGTATTTCAGCACTTGGCCCTGGCACTCACCCTCGGGCGGCCGGGTCAACATGTGGATGCTCAGAGCGAATACGTTGGTTCCGTCAAGCACCGTTTCGACCGACGCACGATCCCCTGAGTGCAGATCACCGGGCGCTATCTTTACTCCATCACGATAGACTCGGGTGCGAGCGTCAAATAGCAATTTGATTGGCCGGCCGCCAGGCACCTTCAGCGTAAACTGGTCACGCACCGGATCAATCTTTTCGATCTCGCCACCCAGCAGGGTGGGCTTTCCGTGGGGTGCAGGCGGCAGTGCAGACAGCCCGTCCATGGACGCGGATTCCGTAACTCCTGCTTGTTGTGCCTTATCATCTGCGAACGCATATTGGGTAATCGTGAGGCTGCCCAATACCGCTATTGCGAGAAGACGTCCCATTCCTCACCTTGCCGTCACTGATTCCCAGTACAGCTTGGATGTCGTGACGCCCCGATAGGTGGCTTGAAACCAGTCTTTGCCTTGGGGCTCTGGGCAACAAGTTTCAGTAATTCGCATCTAATTTTGCATGTCCGACTGGATAGCCGCAGTTTCAAGACAAAAACATGCTTTCCTTACAGCCAAGGTTTCTCGTAATGATTGCGGTCCTGCTCAGCCCCATCGTCCAAGTGACGTGGGCGCGCGATCTCAAAGTCACGATCCCAGGCCGTAGCGAACTTACCCCGGTGCAGCGCCTCAATCGCCAGGGTGTGGAAGCCATTAGCAAACATCAATACGAGAAGGCCGAAGCCATCTTTTATAAGGCCTATCTTTATGATCCCGGCGATCCCTTTACCTTGAACAACCTGGGCTATGTTTCTGAGCTTCAGGGAGAACTGGATCGTGCGCATAACTTCTATGCGCTTGCAGCGGAACAGGGGACTGACGCATTGATCGATGTGAGCAATGCCAGGCAGATGGAGGGCAAACCGATGTCATACGCCCTCACCAGTTTGCAAGACGTGCCCATGCGTGTAAACCGCATGAATGTCGAGGCCATCGAGCTTCTGTCGCAGAGACGGAATTTCGAGGCCGACAATTTGCTTCGACAGGCCTTGGCTCTGGAGCCGATGAATGCCTTCACTTTGAACAATCTGGGAGTTGCCGAGGAGGCGACGGGAGATTTTGACAGCGCTCTGAAAAATTACGACGCCGCTGCCGCGTTCCACTCCTCCGAACCGATCGTCGTCACTTTGAAGCGCTCATCGAGAGGTAAACCTATCAGCGAGGTGGCCGCGGAGAGTGCCCGCGAGCTGAAAAAGAAGATGCGGACCCAACCCAAAGATGAGGCGCGTGCCACCATGCTGTCGCTGCGTGGAGTGGCAGCGATCAACCGCAACGATTGGCAGACCGCCCGGCAGGACTTTTTGCAGGCATTTTCACTCAATCCCGGCAGTGCGTTTACTCTCAACAATCTGGGTTATGTCGCCGAGAAGGATGGCGACCTCGAGACCGCTCAGTTCTATTACTCCAAGGCTCGTAAGGCTCAAGACGCCGATGCTCGCATCGGCCTGGCCACCCAACGTTCCGCGGAAGGGCAGCCGCTCTTCGCCGTGGCCGCGGATAGCAGCCACAATGTCGACGCGGAGTTGGATCAGTACAGCCAGTCCCGCCGCCGGCAAACCGGCCCCATCGAGCTGACTCCCCGTGACAATACACCCGCGGACTCGAATGCAGCGCCCTCAACTGGTTCTCCCATTGCTGTACCTCAGCCACCCCAATAAAAGCTACTGGTCATTCTGCCTATATGCCTGATACTTCAACCCCGTGCCTCGTACATGATGGAATGACGGTTCTGTCTCATCTGCTTTTGTCCCCGCACGCTGGGCGAATAACCATCCCTGTCGAACTAAGCTGGACTGAATTTGAAGATCTGCGAAACCTGGCCAACTCGAACCACGTCATTGTTCGCGGGCTGGAAGTATTTCTCGCCACCATGCGCGAAGCAGGCGACCAGGTCCGTGCCGAGTGGGCGGTAACCGCGCTGGCAGCCGAGCGTCTGCGGATCAACAACGCCATAATCTTTCTGCAATCCATTTGCGGGGCGCTCGGAGAGGCGGGGCACGACGCCACAGTGATCAAATCGCTCGATCACTGGCCCGATCTCGGCAGCGACCTCGATCTATACACAAACAGCAACCCACGGGAGATATGTGCCTTGATGCAAAAACGCTTCCATGCGCAAATTGCACCGCGCAGTTGGGGAGATCGCCTGGCGCACAAATGGAACTTCCTGATACCGGGGCTTCCCGAGGCAGTCGAGATGCACATGGGTCGATTGGGGCAAACGGGAGAACAGGTCCCGATCCCCTCCTGGCTGGCTTGCCGCGCCCAGTCGCTTGAGATTGGCGGCCAGTCGTTTCGAGTGCCGGCCGTTTCCGATCGTCTACTGATCGCAACCCTGCAGCGGATGTACCGTCACTTCTATTTCCGTTTATGCGACATAGTCGACACGGCAGCTCTTGCGAGTGTGGGAGAGATAGATTACGGCGATCTGCGCTCTTCGGCGATTTCGGCCGGCATCTGGGAAGGTGCCGCTACCTACCTGGCGGTCGTTTCAGATTATGTTGAACGGTACAGCGGCGTTGGGCTCGATCTTCCCCAGTGGGTGAGAGCCGCGGCACGATTTGGCGGAGATGTGGTGTATTTCGGGCGGGGTTTTCTGCGAGTCCCGATCGTCCCTCAAGCCGCACAGCTCTACGGATCGCAACTTACGACTTTGCTGCGCAAGTGGGAATTGCATAACAGCGCGAGGCTCAGTTTGCTACCCTGGCTGGCCACAGCGGCGATGGTTGGGCAAAAGATAACCGGAAGCGACAAAGGCATTTGGTAGAGCTCACTGCACCATCGAAGTGTTCTCTGTGGGCTTAGGATAGTACCCCTTGCGCGTCCTCACGATCAGCTTTCCATGATGCCCTGCCTGCGCTTCGACCCGGACAGTCCGGTACCCCCCAAGGCTCGGCGGCTTGGTCGAATGATAGCCGATGATGTACTGATTGCGGATATCGCGAGCCACTTCCTGTGCGATCGCATCCACGTCCTGCAAGGAGGCAGGGAAGTAGGCAATGCCGCCCGTCTCCGCTGACAGCGTCTCCAGTGCTCCTCTCGCCATTCGCGATTCTTCCTTGTCGTCCTCGAAAAGAAGGCCGACGGAATAAACCACTGGACCACTCAGGTTCTGCACCCGGCGGATGGCTTGTTCCAGGGTCTCCCGCGAAGCGTTGTCAGCACCATCCGTAATAATCAGCACCACCTGCTTCGGCTGTTTCGCGTGGTTCGCCAGCTCGTTCGCCGAAGCCACCACCGCATCGTACAACGCCGTGGTGTTCCGGGAATCGAAGCGCGACAGCCCACGCTCCAGCGCTGCAATGTCGGAGGTCAGTTTTTGATCCAGGTAGGCCTTATCGGAAAAATTCACGATAAAGGCAGCGTCCTGAGGATTCGATGCCTTCACCAGGTCCAAAGCTGCCGCGGTCACCGCCGCGCGTTTGTCCCGCATGGAGCCTGAGTTGTCGATCAGAATTCCCATCGATACTGGCAGATCGTGGTGCTGAAACCAGTCGATCTTCTGCGGAACGCCGTCCTCCCAGAGCCGAAAGTCGCTACGTGTCAGGTCCGTGATCAAGCGCCCTTTCTCATCTAACACACTGCAATTGAGCAGAACCTCATTTACATTTTCCTGCAGGGTAAAGATGCCGCTCTTTCCCTTTTGAATTTCAGTGGTCGTCGACGGCTGAAGGTTCTTCGGAGCATTGTCCGCAGAGTCCAGGGAGAGAACCGGATCGCGGTCCTCAGAGGGATTCGGTTGAACCTCCGGCTTCGTTGGATCGTTTGCGCTCACCGGCGTTGCCGGCTTCATTTGCGACGCTGGCGCCGGCTGCGTCTGGGCCAATACCAGCCATCCCCTGCCGCAGGGCGCAATCAGGGCCACCGGCAGCAACAACCGGAGAAAGCGCGATCTTACGAAAACCATGGAAACCATAAATCAATCTGTAATCTTCATCCGGTGCGCGGCAGAGAATCGCCGCGCGCCATCGTACGCGTGGCGCGCGGGCGCCTCATTAACTCTTCGGCTCGCAACCCTGGCTCAAACTGCCGAAAGCCGATTCAGCTGGACATGCCCCGCAACAGCCGATGACGCTCCGGCATGGCAAGCAAAGCATTCACGGCCCTTCTGTCAAGCAGACGAAAGTCCCCCCTGTCCAACGGAATCTCCACGTCAGAGAGCTTGTTGATCGAACGGTAGAAAAGTTGGGCACTCCACAATTTGAACCCGCGCTCACCCGCGCGCGTCTCGCGGACACCGTAAACGACCTCATAGCCTTCGCGCCACCTGTCCACCATTTGCCAGATGAGTTCGGGTGGATCCTGCAGGTCGGCATCAATGATGACAACACACTGACCGTCGGCAGCAGAAAGCCCCGCGCTCGCAGCCGCTTGGTGGCCAAAGTTTCGCGAGAGCATCACCACCCGCGTTTGCGGAAAATGCCGGTGCAGGGAACGCAGAATCTCTTCCGTGCCGTCCTTGGAGCCGTCGTTCACATACACCAGCTCGTACTCGTCCTCGGGAGTGCCCTCGAATACCTGCATCAATCGCGCGTGGCAATGCGGCAGCACCTCTTCTTCGTTATAGCAAGGCACGACCACGCTAATCATGGGAAACGGGGACGGCATGCGGACGGACCTCACAGCCTGGCTGCAAAAAACAACAAATACAACAGTTCTTTGGATGCAGAAATGACAGGACGGGGCCACTCCGCGAGTGCGGAGACTCTGTGAGACGATAAAAAAATTGGGAGCCCCATCCACTGCCGGCAGCGCAAAGGATGGGGGCTTCCGGGGCCTACCAGCGGGAGACGGTGAGATTATCGAGATACGCAATGGGAGCGCCGCTGGCGCCGAGCCCATCTACCTGGAAGTTGGTCAGCAGCGCAGGCCCCCAACCCAGTGCGAACGCCGAGTTCACAGTGGCGTTGATGCTCTGCTGCAGGCCGTCAAGCCACACCGTGTGATACGTCACATTGCCGGAGTTGTCGCGGGAATAGTAGACCTGCACATGATGCCACACGTTCGGGCTCCAGCTACGCGGATTGCAGTAAGCGCTGGAGTGCACCCACTGGTCTGAAGGCGAGGTGGGACTTCCTCCGTTTTTGGTGTAATCCCAGGTGCTCGAGTACCCGTCGCACTGGAATCCAAAAATCACTGTCTGGCCATTCTGCATGGTCTGATTCATATCCAGTTCCAGGTTCCCTATCTGGCTGGACTGATTGTTAAGGTAGATCCATCCGTCATAAAGGAAATTGGTCGCTGTCTCGTCGTCTCCGAACACCACGCTGTAACGTTCACCGCCTGAGTTGGAAAACCTGGTGAGAAACGCGCGTGCGTGGCCATTTTGTGAGGGCGAGCTGACGATGCTCATGGTGCCACTCGCGGTACCGTTGCCGGAGGAGCTGTCATAGGCAGTAATCCAGTTGCTCAAGCTTTCAATGCTGCTGACCCCGCTGGCTTGTGAGGGAACGAGGGCACTACCTGCGGCTGTAACCGTGACGGCAACATCGGTAACGCATGAGGCGCCCTGATCTCCCCAGGCCTTCACATGCAGCGTGTGCGGGCCCGTTCCGCTCGAGACATGGGCGTTGATCGATGTGCTGTTCACAATGGTCGTGTCCGTGCTGTTGTCGAATGAATAGCCCATCGCTGCGACCGGCTGTGACGAACAGGTCGAAGCATTTGCAGAAAGATCGAACGGCGAGGAAACGTCGGAGCCATTCCCAGGGCTGCCGACTGTGACGGTTGCAAATGCGGGTGCGGCCGCTAAAAAGCCGGCCAGGAGTGCATACGAGAAATCATACTTCATCTAAAAGCCTCGTTAAAATCAAGGTCCCTTACCCGTGCGGGCAGGAACTCGTTTTGGTTCCGCGGAATTCGTCCGCGGCCCATCGGCAGCGGAGAACTCGACTACATTGGTTTGTCTGGGCTTGTCCGAGCGAGGACAACGTGCGTCCGGGCAGAACTCAACAACCTCTTGGGCACACTCCTGCCGCGATCTAGGCGTACGTCTTCGCAGGCCGTGTCCAAAAACGCTTCAAGTGCTCACGAGGACATAAGGCTGGATAACAGGGACCTTCTCGAGTCGTTCCAGAGAACCCCGTCGGCTTCAGATCCAGGTCTCAAGCTCACAGGCACAAGTGGTTGTTGATTTCTAGACTGGATCAAAGTATCACAGAGAGACGGGACCATGGTCGTTGCTGAGGAGCAACCAGGAGAGATTTTGTGCGGCAAAACGTCTGTGTCGGTCTTGTGGACTTGGATCTGCAAGAAAGGCTATCTAAACAATCAAATGAAGCGGACGTCGTAATCTCGTGCCGCAATAGCCGGCCAGGGAAACGAAGCAGTACCTTCCCAGGCGCTTTATTGTTCTGGGCCGAAGGTGAAGCTTTTGACGTCGAGCGAACTCAGATCGCGCCGGGCATTTGGCAGATCAGCGCAATCCACGTCCATATACAAGGCCATATGTTGCCCTTCAAGAGCATCAGCCAACGGACGAGACCACCAGCCACTACAAACCTGTCCCTCACGGATTAACCCTGGCAGCTGCAGCGAAAATGCTCAGCCATGGCTCAGTGGCAAGGGAACTAGGCCAGTCGCAGCCATAACCGTAAATCCCGCCAGATGGGCTCTCTTCGCCCGCTCACCTTCTACTTACCTTCCCATCTTCTACTTAGTTGAAGTAGCTGACAGCTTTGTCCAACCCGGCAAAACAGCAGGCACCGTGTAACCCGCACACGCGTCGCGAAATATTTTCTAAGTGTTTAGGAAATATTTGCACGTACCTCGAGTGAAACTGCTGCCAGGCGGAACTTTTGTTCAAGAAGATCTTGCACCGAGCCAACCCTTGTGTATGATCTGGTTATTAACCCGTTACGTCTTTCTGCCGGTTACCTTGGGCCCGGAAAGTGAAGTGGATCGACGCACTGGCACTTGAGTGTGTTTGGTCGCCATCATTTTTTGCGCACTTGAGCCGTGTTCACAAATGATGCTCGCTCTTCGCGGCCCATTGGAACATGCAAATGAGGTTGTCGAGTCAGGCATAAGCTGTCCTCCCTCAGACAAGCCACCCAATCGAATACGTCGACTTCTCCCCTGCGATGCGCAGCGTGCCGCAGTGGGCAAGGTCTCACTCGGACCAAAACCAAGTTGTGCACGCCCAGTTACGAATCAATTCGCTAGAAGGTTTCATTGATGAAGAAGTTGTTTTTTCGCGCTCTCCTGTTGGCCTTCGCCGCCGGCCTCCCCTCTTTCGCAAGCGTCACCATCAACAGCCCTGGCAATGACGCTGACGTTTCCTCTCCCTTCACCCTCTCTGCGGATGCTTTCAACTGCTCCTCGCAGCCTGTCTCTACCGTCGGTTATTCGCTCGACAACAGCACAGACATAAGCACTGTCAACGGCACATCGCTCAACGCCCAGGTTTCTGCCGGCGCCGGTTCTCATACGCTGCATGTCAAGGCATGGGGTAATCAGGGCGCAGCCTGCGATACCGACGTCGCTATTACTATCAGCGGGGGCGCCCATGCTTCTCTTGTTCCCGCTCTTTCGGCCAATGTCAGCAACATCGAGAGCCTCAGCAACTGGACCGCTATCTTCGACACCGGCACCGGCTCCGGCTCCGCGCCCGGCAGCACCAGCATCGTCAGCTCGCCCTCGCAGAGCGGCCATGCCCGCGCGTTTACCACCAACTTCACAAACTCGGGCGGCGCCCGTTACAGCGTCTCGTATGGAGACGACGACACCTCGACCAACTTCTTTTACGATGGTTGGGTATACCTCAATAGTTCTGCCAGCCAGATCGCGAATCTCGAACTGGACATGAACCAGACCATGGAGAATGGCCAAACTGCGCTCTTCGGATTTCAGTGCGACGGCTACACCAGCAGCTGGGACTACACCAAGAACGCTGGAACTCCTACCGCGCCGATCGACCAGTGGGTACACTTGAGTGCGTATTGCAATCCTCGTAGCTGGAGCATAAACACCTGGCACCACGTACAGGTCTATTACTCCCGCGATGACTCCGGCAATATCACCTATCACTCTGTGTGGCTCGACGGGGCGGAGCAGGACATCAACGCCACCGTGAACTCGGCCTTCGCACTAGACTGGGGGCCTACTCTGACTACCAACGTCCAGGTGGATGGGCTTGGCTCCAGCGGCTCGACCACGGTGTATCTGGACAACCTGACTATCTCTCGCTGGTAATAACTTCCCCTTGTAAGAAGGCGGGTCATAGACGGGAATTCAATGATGTTGTCCTGTGCTGGTAAACGGCGGATCAATTAGCGAAATTGATCCGCTTTAGATTGAACCCTCAAACATTAACCAAGAGTGTGTGTCCTGGGATGACGAACCGTCTCAGATCCCACAAACAGGACAATTTGCAGTTTCAAAAGCCAAATCTACGTCCGCAGGCATCGCCGAGAGTTCAAAACGGTTTCACGGCTTGATCGCGCTATAAAACTGGTTGTTCTTGCAATCAACGGTATGGCTTCGACCGGGAAGAGCAACGGAAGTTCGCAGAGGCGGCGATTACTAAGTACCTAAAAGAGCGTCGCTTTCGGAGCATCCACTACCGATGGCAGGAACTCGACGCGTGACGCCAATCACCGCTGGCCCGACATTTTCGCAGAGCGGCTGTTGGACAATCCGGTCACAGCCAATCTGGCCGTCCTCAACAAGGGGATGGGCGGTCATTGTGTCTCAATCTGCGGTAGCACTACCGCGCTCGCTCGCTTCGATCGGGATGTCCTGACGCAGACCGGCGTGAAATATATCATCATGCTGGGAGGCACAATGACATTGTCCATGCGACCCAGTCGCGCGGGACCGAATCTGCCGATGCAACGAATGGCATCATCTTCGCGCTGAGGCAAATGGTTAAGCGGACCCACGAGCGTGGCATCAAAGTATTCGGCGCAACGCTTCTTCCCTTTGGAGGCTCGAACTCTTTCTCCGAGCCGGGTGAACAGATGCGTCAAGCCGTCAACCATTGGATCCGTACAACTGGCGTGTTTGACGGAATAATCGATTTTGACAAGGCTGTCCGTAATCCAGCAGATCCCAGCGTCCTCTCTTTCGCATTAGATTCTGGCGATCACCTGCATCCGAATGATGCAGGTTATAAGACCATGAAGGCAGCGTGAACCTGAATCAGGTTCTTGGATGGAACGGGAGAACCTGTCGTCCCAATGGAAAGGGAGAAGGCCAAGTGGTGAACCCCATGAGGCTGAGAGGACCGACGCGGGGCACAGGGCAGAACGGCTCGCAGTAGGGAAGAAGGCCTGTAATGGGGCTGGACCGAAGGGGCCGTGGTGTTGGCGCTTTAGCGGCGGCCAACCGGCAACGGGAGGAGCTGCATGACTAAAGCAAAGCCGTTTGACATTCCGAAGCGAGAAATCTGGGAGGCGTGGCAGGGAGTCAGAGCAAGCTTCTGAGGATTTGCTACCAAAAGTTACCAATGTTTCAGAAGAGCTTGCTGTAAGTATTTGAAAGAAATGATAGGCACGAGGAGACTCGAACTCCTGACCTCTACCGTCTCAAAATGCAGCCGGACGTTGAGGATAAAGGGGTTAGAAACCGGCTGAGTTGGCAAAAAGCGGCATTCCGGGCGCTGTTTGCTACCAAATTGCTACCAAGTTCTCTAACCATATACCAGATACCAGTGGGCCAATGGGCTGGCCGTGGGGGATCAGCCCAAAATGCCAATATTGGCGACCTAACGTTTCGTCGCGGCTTACGCCCCGTTGTAACGTCTTTCCTGGGTGGTTTTCTGGCATCCTATTTGCTAGGCTCAGATCATGCAAATTACCGTCACCATCCCCGACGAACTCGCCGCACAGGCCCAGACTCGCGGATTGACGCCGGAGCGCTACGTCGAAAAGTTGCTAGCCGAGCAGTCTTCTGCGCCACAGCCGCAAGCTGGCGCTGTGGACAAGCTCGCCAAGCTGGAGAAGTTTTTCGAGGAGGTGGCTGCGCACTCAGACAAGATCCCCCTGCTGCCCGACGAAGTATTTACCCGCGGACAGCTTCTATCAGGACCATGACTGATGGCGTTGCGGTACGCCGTCGACCCCAACGTGCTCTTGAGGTTGTCCCACCGCAATCACCCGCACCATGACCTAATCGCGATAGCGCTGCGCCGGTTAGTCGCGCAGGGAGTGGAACCCTGTTTCGCACCGCAGAATGTTGTGGCTCGCCAAAATGACGATCTGTTGCTAAATCAGGTACATGCATTGTTTACCAAGTTTCCCTGTTTGGGGTGTAAACCTGGTTGTATGCTCCGCCTGCTAAGACTCCTGCTTGTTCTTGTTACCCGATGCTCTTGTTCTCGTCGCGATCTGCTCTTAGAGAACCTGGCTCTGAGGCAACAGCTCATCACTTTGAAACAGAAACATCAGCGTCCGCGAGTTGCCGTTTCATACAAATTGTTCTGGGTGCTCTTGCGGCGCTTCTGGCCCGAGTGGAAGCAGGCGTTGATTTTCGTCCAGCCGGAGACAATTGTACGCTGGCACCGGGCGGATTCAAGTTGTTTTGGGAGTGGCTTTCGCGGCATCGAACTCAGGCGGGCAGGAAGTGCGTCAGCATTGAACTCCGAGAACTCATCTTCCGCATGATTACCGAAAACCCAACATGGGGTGCGCCACGCATTCATGGTGAACTGCGGATGCTCAGCTTGGACATTTCCGAAAGGACAGTGCTGCGCTGGATGCGGAAGGCACCAAGGCGTCCTGAGCCGGCAAAGCGATGGGCGACGTTTCTGAGCAATCACCGTGAAGCCGTTGCTGCCATGGACTTCTTCACCGTGCCGACGCTGACGTTTGGCGTGCTGTACTGCTTCTTCGCGATCGCGCATGATCGGCGCCGAATTCTGGGCTGCAGCGTCACCAAACACCCGACCAGTGCGTGGGTCATCCAGCAACTGCGTGAGGCCTTTCCGTACGACTCGGTCCCCTGTTACCTGATCTTCGACGGCGCAACAAACTTCAATAAAGAGGTGATCAGCACAGTGAAGAGCTTCGGCATCCAACCCAAACGCACTAGCTTCCGAAGTCCGTGGCAGAACCGAGTTGCCGAGCGCTGGATTGGCAACTGCCGCCGTGATTTGATCGACCATGTGATCGTGGTGAATGAGCGGCATCTGAAGCGGCTGATGAACGAATACGTCAGTTACTACCAGGAAGATCGAACCCATCTCGCGCTGGAGAAGAAAACTCCGGCGGGCCGTCATGCAGCGAAGAATCCCGATGCAGGTTGTAGGGTCGTATCCATGCCAAGACTCGGCGGGCTGCATCACCGCTACGATCTGGCCGCCTGACCCAGCGCTTCGGGCGTTTCGAATGAATCTTGAAGGGCCAGCAACTGGTGAACTGTGCCTGCGAACCTGTCACGGAGCACGGGAGCAATTTCTCAGATTATCTCCTCATCAATCGGCCCTTACCAGTCGAAAAATCGTTCGCAAACCCGCCACCCGGATGTTGTTTTGGCGAAACACAGGAATGAACAGCATGAATATGAAAACGATCATGAGAGTTTTTATATCGGCATTGCTCATTGAGGCACTCGTCTGTATGGTGCCATTCGCAGCCGGGATGAGGATCGCGTGAAGCGAAGGGATTTTGTACGGCTTGGATGTGCCACCCTGTTCGCGACCGGGGCAGGCAAGCTGCGGCCCGCGTCTGGGAAGTCGCCAGGCCTCCAGCAGGTTTCTGGGCCGCCACAGCATCTGATGGTGCCGTTGGAACCGAAGGCCACCGAGCGTGCGGCAGATTTCACCCTGCAAATCGCGCCCATGCTGGTCGAGTTGGCCCCGCAGGTTGTAATCAGCACAATCGGCTACAGCAATAAAGTCCCCGGTCCCCTCCTACGGATGCGCGAGGGCCAGCGCGTCACCGTCGACGTTGTGAACGACACAGACGTTCCGGAGTACGTGCATTGGCATGGCCTGTTCGTTCCGTCGGAAGTAGATGGGGCGGAAGAAGAAGGGACTCCCCCGGTCGCGCCCCACGGCAGGCGGCGCTATCAATTCGTGGCCAAGCCGGCGGGTTCGCGATGGTACCACTCGCACACCGCAGCCTTGATGGATCTGCATCGGGGTGCCTACACCGGCCAATTCGGTTTTCTCATGATCGATTCCGGAAATGACCCTGGACACTACGACCAAGAGGTCTTTCTGGCGCTGCGTGAATGGCAATATTTTCTGTCTACGATGGATCAGGACGAGATGGGGGCGGATCCCAACGACCCGATGCCCGAAAAACCCGCCACTCCAGACCTGCGTCCGAACGGACTCGAAGTCAGCGCTCCTCTTTATTCGATTAACGACAAAATGCTCGGCGCGGGGGATCCCCTCCGCGTGCGGTCGGGTCAGCGCATCCTGATGCACCTGCTCAACGCCAGCGCTTCGCAAATTCATCGCATAGGTTTATTCGGTCACCATTTTCAGGTGACGGCTCTCGATGGCAATCCCGTGCCCGCGCCTCAGCCGGTCGATCTGATTGAGATCGCCCCGGGTGAGCGCGTGGATGCGATCGTGGAGATGAATCTGCCGGGGGTTTGGATTTTAGGTGAGCTGCGCGATGCCGCGCGGCAATCCGGCATGGGCATCGTGGTGGAGTACGCCAATCACGCACAGCCGCGCCCGCAATGGCTTCCGCCTGCGAAGGCGCGCTGGGACTACACTATCTTTGGCACGACCGCGCCGCATCCCGCGCCAGACCAGACCATCGACATGGTCTTTGAGAAAGTGCCGGGCGGACCCCACGGGATCAATCACTGGCTAGTCAACGGCAAGGAATATCCGCACGAACGGGAATTCGTGTTGCGGCAGGGACGCCGCTACCGGCTGGTGTTTCACAATCGCAGTGACGATTCTCACCCCCTGCATATCCACCGGCACCTGTTCGAGCTTGTCGAGATCAACGGCAAGCCCACTGCCGGAATCAAGAAGGACACGGTGATCGTTCCCGCATTTGGACGCGCCACGGTGGATCTGGTCGCCGACCAGCCGGGCCTGACGCTGTTTCACTGCCATATCCAGCAGCACATGGACTTTGGTTTCATGGCGCTGTTTCGCTACGCCTGAGCACGGCGATGCGCGATTCTGCGAACACGCTCGTGCGCTCGTTCAGTGGCACAGTTTAAATCAGCAGTGTCGTGCATCGACTTCGGCCTCGCTTACGGCAAGCCTCTCTCCCGGGTCCAAACACTTTCCTTGGCGAGCGCTTCCTTGCGGTGCCCGGATTCTCAAGCATCTATTATGACGGTTTTTTCACACGTTCGTCATACAAGCGAAATATTGAGGGGATAGAAACCGGTTGGCAACCCTTTCCAAAACCGGAGGAACTGCATGAAGACGATCCAAGGAAGGTTCCGAGCGGCTGTGCTCATGGGCCCTCGGTGCTGGCATTTGCTGTTGGGGTGCCGGCGCAGAATCAAAACTTCAACGGCAACGGCAGTCCAAATTCCAACACCAATACGTGGCCTTACGCAACGACGGGTAAATCGCCTGTGCTGGCGGTAGTTGGCGACATCGCCTGCGAGCCAGACGAGGACTACGAAACGGGTGAGGCTTCGAATGAAACCTGCGGCACCCCCAAGGCCCCCTACACCAGCACCTCTCTGTGGCAATCCCAGGAGGCCACTGCGAATCAGATTGAGGCCATCAAGCCTGACCTCATCGCGCTCGTCGGAGATCTGCAATACCAGGTAGGCCAGTATTCGGACTTCGAGAACTCGTACGACTTGACGTATGGCGCTTTCAAATTTATCACGCGGCCCGCCCCCGGCAACCACGAGTTTTATGACGAGCATGGCGCGACCGGCGTTGCCGGCTACGGCTACTTCTCCTACTTCAACGGCTTCCAGATCAATACCACAGGGGATAACATAGGGAAACCGATCACGACTACGCTCGGGGACCCGTGCCCATCATCGATGACGGGGTGCGGCTATCCGGGCGCTACCGCTCCCAACCCCCAACCTATACCGCGGGCTGATGGACAGGCAGGGCACTTCGAGGAGTCGGGTGGAGTTGGATCCACCGTACCGCCGGGGGGCCCAGTCGGAGTCGGAGATGGCTGGTATTCCTATAATCTGGGCTCCTGGCACCTTATCTCGCTCAATATAGAGTGCGAGACGCAGCCGGGCGGCTGTTCGGGCACGGGCCCCTGGTTCGCCGCCGAACTCGCATGGCTGAAAAAGGATCTCGAGGAAAACCACGCCGCTTGCACAGCCGCGTACTGGCATCAGCCCACGTTCAGCGCCACTAACGGCATCACCGAAGAGGGCATTGCCGCTCAGGCCTTTTGGCAACTGCTCTACGAGTACAAAGCCGACCTGGTGCTGAACGGACACGACCACCTCTATGCCCACTACCGCCCGCTTGACCCTTCCGGGAATTACGATCCAAAGAACGGCATACGGGAATTCATCGTGGGTACCGGCGGCGAGACACTGGATCCGGTCGTCACAGCCACTGTCACGACCGGCACAGGCGAAACAAACATGGAGGATCCTACCGGCAACCCGAAGTTCAACGCATTGAATCTCGAGGCGGGGGCAACAGGGAACTACTGGGGAGTGATGGCCCTGACGCTCAATCAGGACGGCTACGCGTGGGATTTCGAGTCGGCACTGGAAGCTCCTTTAGTGGGTGCGCCGACTTCGCCTGCTTACAGCGACAAGGGCTTCGGCACATGCCACGGTTCAGTCAACAGGTGGTAGCGACCGGATCGTCGTCGCCACGTTCGGCTTGACCTTGCTTCAATGCGCATTCCCCCTTCGCGAGAAATCGCGAGGGAGAACTTCTCTTGCTTGGCTCTCAGTTCCTGCTCGCGGCCAATTCCAGATGCAGTATCGGCTCTGCCGCCATGACGGAGAATACCGATGGGTATTCGATGTTGGCGTACCGAGATTCCAAGCCGGACGGGTCCTTTGCTGGATACATAGGTTCTTGCATCGATGTCACCGAACGAAAGGTGGCAGAAGATGCCCTCGCGAGTTTGACCGGTCGCCCGATCGAGACGCAAGACGAGGAACGCACGCGAATTGCCCGTGAGCTTCATGACGACTACAACCAACGCCTGGCGATGGTGGCACTTGACCTCGACGAGTTGGCTGAAAACGTTGGGGACTTTTCGGTCGAAGCACATCAGCGACTCCATGAACTTTTTAATTGCGTCAGCGAGCTCGGTGCTGACCTGCACTCCTTATCACACCAGTTGCATTCTTCTACTCTGGAAACTCTAGGGCTGGTCGCTGGCCTGAAAGCTTTTTGTGAGGAGTTCAGGAACCAGCAGGGCATACAAGTCGACTTTGCGCACGAGAATGTTCCACGTGGTATTCCGGAAGATGCGACACTCTGTATTTTCCGCATCGCTCAGGAAGCACTTCGTAACGTCAAGAGACACAGCGGTACGAACAGGGCTGAGGTTCGACTTGAATGGTCAGGCGAGAGGCTCCACCTGTCAGTTTCCGATCGAGGAAGAGGTTTTGATCCAACCAACCCCTCAGCGGAACCCGGCATCGGGATTCGGAGCATGGAGGAACGCTTACGACTGCTCGGAGGACGACTGGAAATTCACTCCCGTCCTGCAGAAGGAACGAGAGTTGACGCATGGCTGCCTTTCAAAGTAGCGGCCCAGTTCCTGGCTTCCGGACAAGTGGCTTTTCGCTAGTCGAAATGGAGTTCCCGCAAAACGGGATTATAGGTAACTTCGAGCTCGGCCCCGACGCCGCGTTTTGGTTCGTCCGTCGGCGGAAAGCTCAGCTTCTGTTCAGCTACGACCAGCACACAGGACGAAGGTTGGTATTGGATAGACCCCGACATTTAGTTGCGGTCATGTGCCCCAGTCTGTCGCAAATCGTTGCCCATACTCCGGTTACGGCCGTCCCGGAGCCCTTGTCCGGTTCTATGGTCGAGGTCGCCCCAGTCCTCAAGGGAATTCTGCTCGACGCGTGAGAGGCTACTTTGCGGCTGGCGACACGAATGTTGGGTTTACTTCCTGAAGGACTACCGGCAGGTTCTGCTGGCTGACGCCTACGGTGGGTACAACGGCGTGGTGGCCGGCAACGAGATCACGCGCGCCGGGTGTTGGTCGACGTGAGACGAAAGATCATCGAGGCGGAAAAGGCCGCTCCCGAAATCGCGCGCGAAGTGATCGAAACGGTGCGCGCGCTCTATGCTGTCGAGAAGCAGGCCGGCGGTCTTTCCATGGCCGAGCGTCTCGCTCTGCGCCGGCAGCAGTCGGCGCCCGTGCTGGCCGCACTGCGGGAGAAGTTCCTCTCCTGCAAAGAGCAGTTGCTGCCCAAGCATCCCATGGCCGAAGCGGTGAACTATGCCCTCGGTCAGTGGGAGCAGTTGAATGTCTTCTGTTCCGATGGCGCCGTACCGATTGACAACAACGTCAGCGAACGGGAGATGAAACGCGTCGTGCTGAACCGCAAGAACTCGCTGTTCGTCGGAAACCCGCGGGGCGGCCGCCCGGCGGCGATCCCGGCTAGCCTAACCAGTACCTGCCGTCGCCATGACGTGAACCCGCAACTCTATCTCACGCAACTGTTGATCAACTTGCCGGCGGCGCGAATGAACGAACTTGCGGCATGGCTGCCAGACCAGTGGAAGCAACTTCAGACCGCTAGAACGGCTAACCTGCAAACCTCCTCCCCTCCTGCCGCGTAGCATGTGGTTCACGTAACGCTCACGAAAGTGCCAAGCAGAACGCAGAGAATGACGAGTATTTTCATGGTTGTTAGGTTCCCACGACCGAGTACTCTGATTCAGATTTTCGGGCTTGACAGAGAAGCGCTTTACATCGCTCGGGAGCTTTGATGGGTCCCTGGCCCTCAGGGCCGCTCGGGCCATGCGTGCTTAGGGTAACGTCGCATCAGCTCCCGCCGGACCTGCGGATAGAGCCTATCCCAGAAACCGGCAAGATCCGTAGTGGTCTGTATAGAGCGATGGTTGGGCGCAAGTAGGTGGACGACCACAGGCGTCTGCCGAACTCCTATCCGGGGCGTTTCGCGCATGCTGAAGAAGTCTTGCAAGCGGGAGGCAATCCACGGAGGCTTGCCGCGCTCGTAGTGAACCTTCGTCTGGCGTCCATTCGGCAGTCGTATCGCTGCAGGCGCCATCTCGTGGAGAGGCCGCATGGCGATCTTCTGCTCCAGGATAGGAATGAAGTTTTTCGCCGCTGCCTTCAGCTCTGCGAAGCTCACCAGGCCAAAACACAATTCTCGGAGTGTCTGCGGAATTTCCGGCGGCTCAAGCCCAGCAAAGTGTGCCCGTGCCAGGAACTGTTCAAGCGCATTTCCATTGACGAAGCGCTCAATCCCGGCTTCAATTGCCTTCCGTGAAAGCAACTCGATTGCGGATTCCATTTCTGGCACGGCACCGCGCGATTCCTGGAGGACCAGTTCGTCGTAGACCAGCATGCTTGCAGCCTCTACCCGCTCGGTCGCCCGATTCCAGAAGAGCGTCGATTGCTCTCGTATGCGATCCGGACACAGATCGATCAACCACTCCGGTTCAATTCGCGCCACCATGCGGATCAGCGGCATCGGCTTATCTCTGCGGTCTTCAGCGTCCAGGGCGACCATGAACTGATATCGGGGAGACTCGCCCATCACCTCCGCCGACTGACCCGTCCATAACGTTACCTGCTTGCCCGCCCGCAGCCGCGCCACGCGGTCGGGAAATCCGGCCAGCACGGATCGGAGCAGAGCATCCTCATCGTGATGCTTCTGTCTGGAGGGCCTCGCAATTCCACGTAGTTGCTCGACGTGCTGTTGCAGGTTGGAATTCTGACGGCGTTCCATCGCGCTCAGGAGGTCATTGGTTTCAAAATCGATGCCCGATGCGAGCAGGGCTGCCGCGACGCAGCCGTCCTCCCCAACACCGCGCTCCAGAGACTCGACGAGAATGCGCGACAGCCGGGGAGGAAGAGGATAGCGAGAAAGCTGCATGGCCATGTCTCCGATAGCACCCAGGCGATTCAGGAGTAATTCGGCCTTTTCGACTGCTGGCGCGGGCGGCGCATCGAGCCAATCTATGTCCTTGAGCAAGTCCATCCGCATGGCCCGCAAGACCAAGCAAAGCTGCGATAGATCGCTGCGCAGGATCTCCGGAGTGTCGTGCTCCGGGCGCCGATGGTAATCCTCGACTGGGTAGAGACGCAGTACACGACCCGGCCCAGTGCGCCCCGCACGCCCCGCTCTCTGCTTTGCGGAAGCTTTGCTTACGCGGCTGATCTGGAGTGTCGGCAACCCGCTCCAAGGGGACCATGTTGCGGCGCGGGCCACACCGGTATCGATTACGGCACTGATCCCTTCCACGGTGATGGAGCTTTCCGCGACATTCGTTGCAAGGATGAGTTTCCGGCGGGAAGCGGGTGCGACCGCTCGATCCTGTTCTTTGGGAGGCAAGCTGCCATGGAGCGGCAGCATCAGCAAACCGGTCCGCCGCGCAACCGCTTCGCACTCCCGCATGGTACGGCGAATCTCAGCCGCCCCCGGCAAAAACGCGAGAATATCCCCGGAGCCCTCCTCCTCCATCAGTAGCTCCAGCGCGTTTCGCACCTGGATATCCAGCGGGTCTGGCGAGTACGGCAGATGCTTGATCGAAAGCTCAAACAGCTTTCCTTCCGACCGAATAACAGGACAGTGATCCAGGTATCGCGAGACCGGACCAGCATCGAGTGTTGCAGACATGATGATGATTCTCAGATCGGGGCGTCTCCGCTGCAGGCGTTTCAACAAGGCCAGGGCGAGATCGCCTTCGAGATGGCGCTCATGGAACTCGTCGAGAATCACCGCCGCAACGCCCTTCAGGTATGGATCGGAGATTAGGCGCCGAGTCAGCACGCCCTCCGTGATGAAACGGAGGCGCGTATGCGGGCCAGAAACTTCGTCGAAGCGGATCTGGTAGCCAACTGTTTGGCCGAGCTGCTCGCCCATTTCCGAAGCGACTCGCCTCGCAGCCATTCGAGCCGCAATCCGGCGCGGCTCCAGGACAATCACTTCACCGGCAACTGAATTGAGGATCGCGGGAGGCACGCGGGTCGTCTTGCCCGCGCCCGGGGATGCCTCAATAATGAGATTCGGAGAATGTCCGAGAGAAGCGAGGACCTCCGGAAGGATTGCGTCTACCGGAACACTAGGTTTGCGGCTCACCAAGTTACATCGAACCACGTGACTTCGAGTGGAGTCAACTACCAACCCCAACGGTTTCCATATTATCGCTGCGGCGATTACAGGGCAGTCCGAAGGCAACTCTCCCCTGTCGAGGACTACCCGTGGGGTCGAATGTTCCTTACAGCGGGTATGGAGATCGACACGTGAATCCGTAGTTTGGGAGTGTTTGCAATAAGCTTCGGTATCTGTCTCCGGTCGTTACGGCCCTGTCTTTTTCAAAGCTCCGTTCAATTTCCCGGCCTCCCGGCAGCTTTTTATCTCTTCGGTGGCACCAGTTCCGGCTCGCCACAGTGGGCGGCCATACTAGCGATCGCCGACCAGCAAGTCGGATATGATCTGGGCTTTATCAATAGGGCACTTTACAAAATTGGTCAGTCCCAGAGCGACTACTCCCTGTCTTTCTTTGACGTGAGGAAGGGTAATAACTCGTTCGACAACATAACAGGCTTCGACGCCGGTCGGGGCTGGGATGCCACAACTGGTTTCGGTTCCCCGAAGGCGGATCAACTCGTGGATCAATTGATACAATTCGTCTCGTCAGATGATGGCGGAACTGCGTCTGGATCGGAGCCGCACAGGAATGGCTACCCTTCTGGACACAAACACATGAAGCCGCATTAATCTCCGGCTGTTGAGATGGTGGGACGTGGGTTTGTGCGGCCAATCATCACATATGGAATCGCCCGGCCAGAGGCCTATTTCCCCGACCGATCGATTCCGCAGGGAACTGTTGAGGACCAAAGAATCCCAGGTCCCAAAATCGCCCGGCGACTATCCTTCGCACTCATCCGGGAGTCACCGTTTATTTGGACCGAGATTCAGCCGCTGAATTGGATGGGTTGATACCCTCCCGCTGAGAACAGATCTGGCGAGGATTGGGACAGGCGCGATTTGTAAAAGCTGGAGAGAGATAAGCGAAAGGAAGGGAATTATGATCGACGAGTTGAATAGCGGAACTGACCGCCGGACGTTTGTGAAACAGGCTGGAGGCGCGATTCTTGCGGCTGGGATGGATGCGCGTTCCTATGGCCGGGTGCTGGGGGCGAACGATCGCATCCGGTTGGCGCAGCTCGGATGCGGAGGACGCAGTCATGGTCACGTGCACATGGTCCAATTAGCGGCTAAGCAAACTCCTGTGGAAACCATTGCTGTCTGCGATATTTGGAGTTTGGCGCGGGAGCGGTGTGCAGCCCAGGTAAAGAGAGCCTTCAATCTGAATCCGCAATGTTACAAATATTCCGAAGAGATGCTTGGGCGGAAGGATATCGATGGTGTAATGATTGCGACGGGCGACTTCCAACATGCCAAGCTTTGCATTGAAGTAGTGCGGGCTGGCAAGGATTGCTATGTGGAGAAACCCTTCGCCAATGTGCTTTCCGAAGCCAAGGAGGCCCGCGATACGGTCAAGGCTTCCAAGCAAGTCGTCCAGGTAGGCTCACAGCACCGCAGCGAGCCGTATCAGTTGGCTGTTCGGGACATTATCCGCTCCGGACGCATCGGCAAGATCGTGCACATCGAACAGGAATGGAATGTAAATGAGGAGCGCTGGCGATTTGTAAACGTGGATACCGGCAATTCCCCCGAGATGGAGCAAGATCGCAAAATGGAGTGGAAGACGTGGCTCTTCGATCGGAAGTCACAGCTTCGTGAAGAGGATACGGACTGGAAGCGCTGGTTGCTAGGCAAACCCTACCGCCCCTTTGATCCGCACGTGTACCTAGAATTCAGGCTTTATAAGGATTATTCCTCAGGTATTTTTGATCAGTGGATGAGCCATGGCAGCGACCTGGTGCACCTTTGGACCGACGAGGCTTATCCGGAAAGTGTGGTCGCGAATGGTGGCGTCTTCACATGGAAAGATGGCCGTGAGAACCCGGATACCTGCGTTGCAGCGGTCACCTACCCGAAGGGCTTTCTCTATACGTATAAAACAATTTTTGGCAATAGTTATCGGAGTTTTTCACGGATTCAGGGCCGTGATGGCACGATTGCCAACTATGGAGGCGAAGGCGCGTCGCTTTTCTCAGTGAGCAACGAAGGGGGCAGAAACGAGTATTCCGGGTCAGTTACGGTCGACAAGCTGCCCATCGTGGCGCCGGCTGACGATCATGAGCAGATTGTGACGGTCGCTGGTGCAGAGCCTCCCAACTCGCGTGGACCCGGAGATGACAGTGTGGTTCATCTGATGAACTGGCTCAGGGCCATGCAGTCGCGAAAACAGCCGAATGCGAATGTGGATCATGGTTTCTCCCACTCCATTGTTACGATTATGGCTGCGCACTCTTACTGGAGTGGAAAACGGCTCTACTGGGATCCCCGGAACGAAGAAATTGTGGACCATCCCGTTGTTTAGACCATCTGAAGGCGCCCACAACAACTGTGAAAACGGTATGGAAGGGTGACATAGATGACTTCATCGAGTGGCATGCCGCAGCCGATTGCTCCTGTAAGAGTACTTCGCCGATTGAAGTCCTACATAAGTGTACTCGTGATACAAGCACGCTACCAATCTCCGCAGATCTGAATGGGGATGGACACCTATATGCACTTGAGGTTAAAAACTGCGGAGGCACTGCAAACTACATAGTCGCATACCAGGACATGAGTCAGCATGGCATGGCCTGCTCGGTTGACATGGATTCGCTTTATATCGGCGGGCTGGAGGCGCAATCAAACGGCGATCAGCACTCGCAACAGGTGCGCATTCACTCGTCATTTCGAAACCACGATTACGTCTATGTTCTCTCCAAAGCAGGAAACAAATTAACAACCGTGTCAATTGATGGCTCGGCCGATGATCCGAAAACCGATTGCGAAGCGTTTTAAAGGATACGAACCCTACATGCCAGGCCCAAGGCCACAAGGGTTGGTCTGTTGCTTTTGAGATTATTTGGGTTCTGGCGCACATTTGGTGATACTGCTCAATTTCGACGGGAGCCGCTATGAGGTCGCCGGATCACTGCTCCGGCGCTTAGTGGTGAAGCTTGTCTCTTTTCTGTTTTTTTCAGTTCCCTTTCACCAAATGTGCGCCAGAACCCAAATAATTCTGAAAGCGACACCTGTGGATTCAAACTGACCCACTACCATCGTTTCTAGATGGTGTGCTGTGGTTGCATATAGGCAATAGAATGAACCTGCGAGGTGCTCGAATGCCGAAAAAGGCTCACCGCGCCGGCAGCCGTCACATAGTTCGTGAACTGGGCGCTCTGATAGCTGTTACCGGACTCATCCTGGCATTGCCATCACTGGCGAATGCTGGGGGAAGCGAAGGCCATCGAATCGTCGCCGATGTTGCGATGGACCACCTGAGCCCCTCGGCACGTCAGAATCTCCGAGAACTGCTCGGAGACAATGATCTCGCCTCGATCGCCACCTGGGCCGATGACATCAGAAACGGCCGGCCCGAAACGAAACCGTGGCATTACGTGAATATCCCATCCTCGGCCGATTCCTATCTAGCGCAACGAGACTGCGTGGATGGTGACTGTGTCGTGGTGAAGATCACCGAGTTTGCCGCGATCGTCGGAGATACACACAAACCACTCGCGACCCGGCAAGAGGCGCTCAAGTTCCTCGTCCATTTCGTTGGCGATATGCACCAGCCTTTCCATGCCATCGCGGATGCGCGCGGCGGGAACGGTGTGCCTGTTGAGTTCTTTGGTTCTACGTAATGTGGCTACTACGCCTGTGAACTTCATGGTATTTGGGATACTGACCTCATCAAGCACACTGGCATTCGTGAACATCGTTACGCTGCAGCACCGGAGACCATGATCGCAGAACAGCATCTGCAGGCCGGCGCAGAGGCTCCGGAGCAGTGGGCAAATGAATCCCTCAGCCTCTCGCGAAAGCGGCATGGGTTGAGCCTGGCGCCGTCATTGACGAAGCTTACTGCGGCCGGGAGCAGCCCCTAGTGGACCGGCGGCTCGCCCTAGCTGGTCTTCGGTTGGCACAGATGCTAAACGCAGAGGTGGGAACTGGTCTTTAACCGGACCCGCAGCGTCTCCTTTTGGATCCGAGAGATTCGTCGATAGGCAGGACCGAGGCTCAAGTTCCGGTTTGCCCGTCATCCGGGAGCAATCCGAGAGGTGGCGGCTACCGGTTCCGGCAACGTAGTTACCTATAACCCCGTTTTACAGTCATTCGCGTCGTCTGTCCCACGGTCTTACAAACCTCGGTTACGCACTGGCGCGGACAAGGGTAGACGGTTACACCGTAACGCTGCTCACCATTGCAGCTTCAGGGCTCAGCTTCGCCGCAGAGGGATCCGATTGGACGGGCAGGCAGAGGACGGGGCAACTGACTTTGGAGATTACCTGAAGGACCGTGCTCGAGTGAAAGTCTTCTTCTGCGAGTTCCCTAGTGGGGCAACCGAGCACCAGTAAATCTACCGCAAATTTTTCGGCATACTGGTAAATGAGATCGGCGGCGTTGCCAGCCTCAACAATGTGTTCCACAGGGACGGTGTGGGATTCGTTCAGCGGTGCGAGAAAGCGCAGCCGCTCCCGGCAATGCGCGGATTCCGCCACGCGTTCGCCTTCTGGAACATGCAGAAGTATTAGTTGCGTCAGAGCCACCTGATGCGCGCATTGCAGGGCGCGGATGGAAGCAAGCGAGAAATCGGTCGCCGCGAGAACGCACCCCCAGCAACAAGACCAAGGCAGAGATTTGGCGGCGTCCGGCGAAACGGTCAGGATGGGGCACCGTGACCTGGCCAGAAGTTGCCGCGCGACGATACCCAATGTAACCCGTCCCGTTTCGCTTTTCGCGCGTGTTCCTAATATCAGCAAATCCGCGTTGTAGTCCTTCACTGCCCGCAAGATGCGATCGCAGACGATTCCCCTTTCTATTGCCGAATGAACCGGAATGCCGAGCGCACTCGTTTCCTCTTCTATCTTCTTGAGCTCCGCAGCCGCAGCTTGGTTTGCCGCCAAGCGCAACGGATCAATGACATGCACAACCACGAGTCTCGACGGATACATCCGGGCCATCGTCTGGGCATAACGGAGCGCCGCAGAAGCCCGCTCGCTCAGGTCAGTTGCAACGGCAATCGTTCTGAATTTCAGAATGTCGTGATTCATCGAGGCTTGCTCCTTGATTCCAGCATGCGGCGGCGGGAGAAGAGCCGCAGTGACCTGGCCACAGTGGTCCTGGAAAAGATACCGTGGCCGCCAGTGTTTCCGATCATGAAATCCCTACCATCAAGTTTGTGGCCGCGTCCTTCAAGATCAAGGCTAGACCTGTCGAGCACTTACGTTCTCTGACGAACATCACGCCGCTGCCGGCAAATGGAGTTGCGGTTACCGTACTCAGCTGCCGGATGCCTTAGCCATCTCTCGCGCGTGTCGCATGGCAATCACAATCAGCAGCGGGCACGGACGTGACGAGGTGCAATGCAAGCAGCCTTTTTGGGGGGGAAACGCCGGGTTTAAGGTCCGACGTTCCCGCTGTCAACGTTACGTCCTGAGCGGTACAGTCGCGTTCGTTGGTTGTCTTATCATGTACGGCGATCCGGAAGCCTGGCTGAAGCTTGTCGGAGTCGTTGTAAACACGAACAGTTTGCCCGAAGACTGGCTGATGGCATACAGGTGATTTGTCGTTGTCCCAGAATAATTGACTGACATCGTCCGTCGTCAGCAGTCCGGTATAACGCGTAATCGGATCACTTCCGTTGAAATGGAAAATCTGTAATCCTGCCGTTCCGCCGACGGCCAAAAGCTTGCCTGACGGGGACACCGCAATATCGGTCACCGATCCCACAGCGGTCTCGGGCATGTCATCGCGCGTGCTTTTCGTGGTCAGGTTGCCGGAGGTCTCGGCCGTATAGGTCGCAAGCTGTGGCGGACCGTCCGGATCGAATGTTACTTCGTCAACTGCCTGAAGCGAGATGACGACGTGATTTGCGTGGTCCGCAGTAGTCAAGTTGGGACAATAGAAATCCTCTCCCTTCGCAGTAGGCGTTGGCGCACTGACATTGGCCTCGGTCAGCATGCCATCGCTATGACGCTGGAAGCCGTAGATCTTCCAGTACATGTCGTAAAGACATACCGTTCCGTAGGCGTAAGTATTATTTCCAACAAAACTTAACGGATTTCGGAACCACGCATTGGCGCCATCACTCCCCAGATATTCGGGGTCGCCTGTAGTTTTGTCGATGCGGAAAGATTGATATATGTTGTTCGCACAAGCATTGCCGTCAAAATCCAGATCATACAAAGTCGCGCCGGTTTGGTCGAGAAACAGCGGACCCAGGCCGCCGCAATCTCCACTGTTGTATTTTTGGGCGCTGAGCGATGCGATCTCTTTCAAGGCGCCATCCGGCTCGACAGTGAAGGAGTGGATGTAAACCTGGTCTCTGTCTGTGCCGAAAAGGTATTTTCCGTTCACAGCCATGCTCGAGACGTTGCCTGGAAAAGGCGAACCTTTCACTTCCGTCAGCTTTCCGTTTGACGCCGCGGCGAATGCATAAATCTGGTTGGCATCGGCCCTCTTGCTCGCTGCTACATAGACGTAGGCAACGGGCGCACTGCCCGTTGAGTCTGGGGTTGAGGGCTGCGCGAAGGCCGCTCCCGTGCATAGAGTGGTCATCAGGCAGAGAGAGAGTTGCAAGTAGCGACTCATTGTAATGCGAATCCCCCCGCGTTCTGACGTCCGGAGTAAGCAACAATGCTTTAGAATCAGATCCCGTCCTTTGTGTGCCATACCCACGACGTCGAAAGATGAAGTCAGATTTGTCGCCGTCAATTTCCATAGTTGAGCGTGTTGTTGTCAGCTAGCAAAATCCGGGCACGATTCATGGTTTGTCGACGCTGAATTACTCTTTGACAATGAGCCCTGCGCTGGAATGCAACAACTAGGGATTTACCTAGCGCAGTCGGTTGAAAAGAGATTTAGGCCCGCAGAACTCGAAGCTGCGCGCGATTTCGCAGAAGGACCGCAAGAGCGATCAGAAGAGAAGCGGCTCCTTCTGTCGCACAAGCCGGAAGTAACCCAGATTTCCGTGTTGGACTCGAAACGGGCAGGGATTGTAACCCATTTGGCCTGCTCGCGACGTCGCAGAACGGATTCGAAGGCTCGATCCAGTGTGAAGCGGATAGCTGTCGCCGGCCAGCGCCGCAACTGTTGCCAAAGGCACTGAGCCGGGATTCCCGATTTGAGGATGGGTGACGGGCACTGCGAAGCGCCCGCAAAGTCGGGTTTTCGGTAACTACGAAGTGCTACCAAACAGGCGTGTTGGGAATTGTTTCCAGGTGTGTTGACCCAGCAGTTGAGCCAAGGGCCACTTGTCCGGAAAGGTGACTATTCGGCAACTTGGATTGCTCTCAGTTGTCGATGCGTGCGATTTCGCAAAAGTCGAGAATCGCCTCTTTTCCTTAACCTTAGATTTGCGCGGCTCCGCCGTAGACAAACAGCTCGGATCCCTGAGATATGGCTGGCTTCATCCGAAGCGAGAAAAGAAACGGCCTTTGGAATCTAGTCCGGCTCTCCCATCCTGCCCAGCGGGGCATTGTTAGCGAGTTCCTCTTTCAGGGTCGGCGGCTGTACTTACAGCGGCTGTCGCACTGAATTCAAATCGCGAACTGGTGCGTTACGGACAAATGCAGCGAGACCAGCAAATCCGTACGGAGTTTTAGAGGGTGGCAGCAAAATCGGGTGGCGAGCAGAAATCCGGGATTTGACTCCAGCGCCAACTACTGCTCGGACTTCACAAGCGAAGTGTCCACCTCTTGCTCGATTTGCGATACCGTTGGAGACCGGAGATCGAGGAGGTGGACGAGGTCCTTGCTGAAAAGCAAATCAAGAGTCCCGAGCAGATTCTGGACAGATCCACCTTTCTCTATGCAGCGCGCAAATAGAACGCGATCTTCATATGAAAGCGTATCAACGGCTCCTGTGAGCAGCACTACGGGAAATCGTGCTCCCAAGGCCCGCATGCGCAGTAATAGCTCCCCGGCCATTTAAGTCAGGCATCTGGAAATCCGCAACTGCAAGATCGAACAGGGAAAGGTCGCAACGGAGGACTGCCAATGGGGAATGATAAAGAACGACTGAGTAACCATGCTCCTCAAGAATTTCTCCGCGAATTCTGGTGCCAGCAATCTCGTCGTCTACGCACAGAATGCGATGTTTGCGACTTTGTGCAGGCGAAGCGCTCTCAGGCGCTTCCTTGACGCCGGCCAGCTGTGATCGAATGAAGTGTTCAGCAGGTCTATACTGCGATTTCAATTGCACGTGTTTTGTCCCTTCTTCGCAAATGACCTTTGTTTTGCGGACCGATATCCGTCCGCGCCTGTTTCTCCCTTCCGCTCTTGGCCGTCTCGCCGAACCTCGGGCGTCTCAGGGCTTCAAGAGTGACTCCCCAAAACGGACGGAATAGCAAAACTTGATTCACCGAAGTTTCGTACCATTGCAAAGTTGATTCCGATGACCTGGCCTTGCTCATTGAAGAGCGGACCACCGGAACCGCCCGAGGCGGTTCCGGTCTGCCCTCATTACTCTTTGAACAAGTGCGTCGCGTGCGTGATCGACGCGCCCGCGCGCATCGCGGCCGCGACTATCGCTGCTTCCGTCAGCATTGCGTCATTTGCGCCGGCCTGACGCGCTGCTTTCACATGCAATTCAATGCAGTAAGGACACTGCGTTGTCAACGCAACGGCCACCGCCATCAACTGCTTGTGCAGGACATCGATGGCACCGGCTTTGAACGTCTCTTTATCAAAAGCCCAGAAGGCTTTCATGGTATCAGGTGCATTCTCATCCAGCTTCTTTAGCCGAGTGAGATTCTTCATATCAAACATGTGGATAACTCCATTTCGGTTTTGCGCAAAGCGCTTCTAAGGTTGAGAGGCAGGGCAGCGCGTTTGGTTACTCGCCTCACTGCCTCAAGAGTGACTCCCCAAAACGCACGGGAATAGCAAAATTCGATCCCCCGAAGTTGCGTACCATCGCAAAGTTGATTCCGATGACCTGGCCTTGATCGTTGAAGAGCGGACCACCGGAGCCGCCGGAGGTTGTCTGAGCGTCATAAACGATCCTGTCGGGCAGTACCTCGCCAAAGTGTCCAGATTCTCTTTCAAGAGGACTGTCTTGGATAGAAGCCTGATAAGCGAATTCATGGTTTTGTCCTTTCTCCGGAAGGCGGCTGAGGCCGCCTTCTGGAACAAATGGTCTATACGGAGTACAGGGAAACGTGTTGTCAAGAAGTTCTTAGGTAGAGCGAGATAAAGGGCAATGCAGCTATCACAAACAGCAGTACGCTGACGACGACCACAATAGCTGTGTCATCGCTCTCGCAGGTGGAGTGATTAGTCGGCGTCGGGTCGAGATAGCGAATCGCCGCTGCTATCTCTGAATCTGTGACATGCCCAATTGATGCTGTTACGTCGTTCATGATTTTGTCCTTCATTCCTTGATACGGTGCTTTTAATTTCCGCCTTAACGCGAGACCTCAACGACTGGAGAGTCGATTTCCGTATCGGCAAGGCGATTGGCGTAATGGTCAATGTATGCAGTGCGACATTGGCGACAATTTCCAACATGAGGCTGTCGTCGATCCCAAATTTCCGGCAATGTCGATATCCTGGTCTGAAACAAGGCCGCGCTGACGAACGAGCGGCCCGGAAGATTCAGGCGTTGGTGACCGAAGATGACCGCGTCGATCGGGAAAGCGCCAGTACCCAACATCGATACCGAAACGCCAATCACCATCAAGCAAATCAGTTACCGCCCACCGCTGTTCCCTGCGATCCACCCTCCGGGGCAATCGCGACCTGCAACTGCGTTCCTTTCTTCAGATCGATATTGTGATCTGTGCTGGTAAACACAGCCGACACGTCTTCCTTAACCGCGCTATGCATGGCCACGTTGTTGTGCAGCGCCCCAGGCTCCTGATCGATGCGCTCATCGTCAGGAATCGATTGCAGCAGTAATGGCTCATTGGAATCGTACCCTCCGTAGGCGGCCGGCTTAGGAAAGGCGCCAAGAAGGGTCGCCTTGATCGGAATCTCGTGTCCATCGCGCAAACGCGCCCGATCGAAAACAATGCTTAACTTCCCCGGGCTGCCGTTGGTTGACGCCTGGACTTCATCCACTTTGCCGAGCAACACCGTGCCCTTGGGCAGTTCTGTTGCGCCCTTTACAGTGCTGGTGAGCCTGGCGGTAACGGCGTCACCCTGCGAAGCACTCTTTGAGCTAATGTCTTGGACCAGCGTTGCATTGGCGCCAACCAACTGCAAATCTCCGGTGGAAGATTGCGCTGACGCATAACCCCACGCAGCAATAAGCGCTACGGCAATTGCAAGCGAAGACGATTGGAAGAAACGAATTTTCGTCGGACTACTCCTTGGAACGTGGAAGGTATTGCGACGGAAGACATTTCCTAAGGTGACGAGAGTGTTGGGAATTGTGCCGAGGCTCGCTTTGACCTGAGAAAGCGTGGCGGCAACGTAGTTGTCGATGTTTGGTGCGATAAAGGGAGCGATACGGGACATACTCTTCTCCAATCCGGGCAGCGCTTCTGCACTGCGCAGGAAACGTTTCTGTAGATAAGATGAGACGGAGTGTCACACAGAGTATCGTTGAGATATCCTATAGTCTCAGATGGATCGACTGGCACCCTTCTTCGAAAGGTTTTCTCTCACGGCCTGGATGTTTTATTCGGGGCTCTTGTGCGGAAGCTCCGGGGATCAAGAAAGTGAACACGCCGGGCATCTTCATGTGCTCAAGAAAGGAAGACTGAAGATCACCCGGCCAGATGCTCGTCAGATGGTCATTGATACACCGAGCATCCTGTTTTTTCCACGTCCTCGCGTCCATCGTCTTCACGGCCCAGAGCAAGAGGGAGCCCGAGCTCGTGTGCGCGACCATCGAATTCGGCGCGGGAATGTTGAATCCCCTCATCGCATCTCTTCCAGAGCCGCTCGTGCTCCCGCTCGATGCCCTCCCAGAACTCGCACCGACACTGCAGCTTTTGTTCTCAGAAGCTTTCTCAGAATCACCCGGCCGTCAGGTTGCGATCGATCGCTTATTCGAATATGTCTTTGTGGTTCTCATACGATCAGCAATGAATACGCGCCTTATCGATAGTGGAATTTTGATGGGACTCAGTGATTTGCGCTTGAGCAAGGCAATCGAGGGCATGCATAAACATCCTGAAACTTCCTGGTCGCTGGAGCAACTTGCTCAATGCGCCGGTATGTCCCGTGCGCGCTTCGCTGCTTATTTTCGCCAGGTTGTCGGCATGACACCGTTTGATTACCTGACAAATTGGCGGCTGGGGGTCGCCCAAACAATGTTGCGTAAGGGCAACTCGCTAAAGCTGATCGCATCCGCCGTGGGATATGCAAATGCGACAGCCCTAACGCGAGTCTTTACGCAACGTGTAGGAATGTCTCCTTCCGAATGGCTTGCTGGTAGCGTCCCGTGATCCGCAATTCGGGAAATCAACTGTTGCATTCAGGCCATAACCGGCCAATCGCTTCCCATTTTCATTCAGGTGGTCTGGAGTTTTCTTATCTCGGTCAGGATCTTGATGAGGCGGATGGAGAGTCTGAGGAGACGATTGCGCGCATTACCGTTAGGGAGAGAACGGCGGAACATCTCCATGACGTGCTGAGCGGCGACTAAGGAGTCGATGAGGCCATCGATGCCTGTACGAACTGGTTCGGTAGATGTTTTGGGTTGTGGAGCCAGATGCCTAGGCTTGGAGCGAGCCAACTGGAACTCACGTTCGAGATCGGTGAGGGCGACATCGACGTAGCGCATGGTCATACTTGGATCGACGTGGCCGAGTAGTTTCATCAGGACGGGGAAGCTGACTCCTGAGCGAAGCATCTCGGTGGCGTAGGTATGCCTGAACTGGTGGGGGACGATACGCGTAGAGAGTCCGAGGGAGTGGCAGACCTGATGAAGATAGTCGCGGAGTGGAACGATCAGAGCCACTTTGCTTCCAGGGCGCGCCAGAAGCCGTCCATCGGCAGGCAGGGGATCCAGGGAGCGGAAGAAGCGCAGCCGTTGGACGAGATCACGGCCGAAGGCATCGATGGGTACCATGCGCTCGGTCTTGAGTTTGCCGAGGGGAACATGGATGGCCCATTGGTTGGGGCCTGTGGCGCGCAGGCAGTGATAGGACAGGTCGACGCATTCGCCGATACGCATGCCGGTCGAGCGGAGCAGGAGGAAGACATTTCCGCCAAGATCGTTGCGACGCCTGAACTCCTGCTGGAGGAGTTGATCCTGCTCGGCGGTGAGTGGCCGTGGCAGAGTGTGAGGCGAGCGCGGAATATCCTCGCGCAGCAGCAAGTGAGCCAGTTCAGGGAGATGGCTGGTGCGAGCCAGTTCATGGAAGATGGTGCGCAGAGCAAAGAGGCGTCCGATGCAGGTTGCCGCGACCAGAGGCGGAGTCTGGCTGCGCAGGTGCGCCATCCATCCGAGGATATGAGGATCGCGGTGCAGTTGTTCGAGACGAGTAATCTTCGGATATTCTGCGCCGAGATAGACAAGGAAGCTGCGCACCACGATGTTGTAGTTACGCTTGCTGGACGGGGTGAGTGCGGTGCACAGAGACTCGACCGTATGCGCGAAGAGCGGCGCCAGGGGATGCTGGAGTGGAGCACGGCGCCAGCGCATCACGGGATCCTCGGTTGAGGATGGATGCACTGTGCTGTCGCGCGGGCGTACTGCAGGTAGACGTCCTGCGGCGAGACCTTCACATAGTGCAAGGTCGTTTCGATGTCGGCGTGGCCCATCAGCTGCATCAATGCGGGTAGGCTGATGCCGGCGCGCACCATATCGGAGGCGAACGTGTGTCTGAAGCGGTGGGGATTTGCCAACTGGACACCGGTAGTGCGGCGATGATGGCGGAACAGAGAACGTAATCCCGCGGGTGTCATACGTTGGCCACGAGCGGGCCCTTTCAACACCACGAACAGTGCTGCCGAGCAGGGATCGGGCCGCTCCACGCGGAGATAGTGATCGAGCAGTTGCGTGGTTTCCGGCGCCAGTGGCAGCAAGCGTAGCTTGTTCCCCTTGCCGCGCACCCGAAGCTGCCCTTCGGATAACAACACATCATCGCGATTCAAGGCCATGACTTCGGCGGAGCGAAGCCCATGCAGGAGCATCAGACCGACGATGGCTAGGTCGCGGGCGTTTCGAAAACTGGACCAGAAGCGTGCCACTTCATCGACCGAGAGGGGAACGATGTTGAGCCGTGGTTCCTTGATGCGCAACCTGCTGAGCTCGAAGCGGGGGCGTCCCAGACCCATCGGCCTGCGGTGCAGGTAAATCTTATGGAAGCCATGCGCCACCTGACAGGGAGCATCGGGGAACTGATTGCGGATCGCACGATCGGCACAGGCGACACGATCGTTGATGGTGGTGGCAGAAGGCGGAGGCTGCCGGCTCGACTGGAAGCGCAGGTAATCGAGCAGAGTTGATTCGGTGAGATCTTGCTGGGAGATATCGCCAGTGTGATGAACGCTCTCCCACCAGCGCATGAAGTGCAGCAGGCTGTGCGCGTAGCTGTACAGGGATTTGTCGGCCAGGCGGCGGACATGCTCACGATCGAGATACCGATTGATCCACGCAACTTCCCGACCAGTATCCTGCTCAATCACGTGCATGGGGCTGTGCGCACCTGATGATGCGGGCTGACGAATCACGCGGAACTTCATGGCTGGGCAGCCTCCAGCAGAGACCGGAACTGTCCCGCGTTCCCACCCCCAACGAAGAACGAGTTTGGATCGTAACCGTGTGGCAGCAGGACGCGAAGGGCCATGATGCCGTGTGCGCCAAGGCGATGGGCCAGTCGCTCTGCAGCCCGCTGTCCGCTCTGGTTGGCGTCGACATCGAAGGTGAGATAGACGGTGCGTTGGCCATCACACAGTTGGTGGAACTGGGCGTCATTCAGATGGGTGCCCAACGAGCAGGCCGCGTTCTGAAAACCGGCCTGGCGTAACGAGCCATAGTCGAATAGTCCTTCGACCAGGATGACTTCGTCATAATGGCGCACCTTTTCCCACGCATACAAGCCGCCCTTGCAGCCGGGCAGGAAACGATGGGCGAAGGCAGAGCCGATGCTGCGGCCGTAGAGGTTGACGATGTGCTCGCCCTGACGCAACGGGAAGATGATGCGCTGATAAAAAGCATCCGCACCCTGTGCGTTGATAAGACCGGCTGTCCGCAAAAGTTCGAAGGAATGACCTTGCGCTGTGAGATGACGCCGCAGATTTCCGCCGGGCGCATAGCCGATGCCCAGTTCTCGCATCAAGGCAGGATGGTAAACTCCGCGTTGCCAGAGATAGCCGAGCGCCTCCGGATACTGATCCAGTTGGTGCTGATAAAAAGTGGCCGCCTGTTCGAGCACTGCGATTGCATCTTTTTCTCGAGTGGCCGTTGGATCGAGATAAGCAAGGCCTTCGTGGAAGGCCAAGTAATGCGAGAGCTGCAGGAAGCGCATCAGATCGCCGCCCTGCCCGCAGCCGTGGCAGTAGAAGACATCCTTGTGTGTGTTGACGTAGAACGAGGGCCGGCTCTCCTCATGCAGCGGACAGAGACCCACATACTCCCAACGGCCCGCAGGCCGGCCAATCCAGTTCTGTTGCCGCAGGTACTCCAGCAGGGACATTCGCCGTCTGCGTGTCTCGACATCTTGGCTCACGCTTTTTTCCGCCTCTGGAACCCAGTCTGGGACGGCTCCTCTTCGGTTCCCAGGCAAGGATGGTGGGCGAGCGGATTTTTTATACGCGCATGGGCCAGAGGACTTCGAGAGCCGAAATGATCCAGGGCAACGGTGCTGCTTTCTGCACGCCAGGCTCACCACGCTCCAGCCAGTGAGCCAGGCGAGTCAAAGTGTGGGAACGAAATGAAAGTGCCGGCTGAGAACAGTCCAGACCATTCGACCAGCGGCGAACCGTGGAGGAATCCGGCACGCGATCCGCATCCTTGAATCTCGACACTGCTCTTTCCCAGGAACAGTGCTCCACAAAGCGCCGCAGCAATGTGTGGCAGCGCGCCACCAGGCTGTAATGGGTGTAAGGGAGTGAGTACACCGGCAGGAAAGTGAAGGTCCTTCCGCACTTGATGCAGCGGCCCCGGCGGATCCCGATCCAGTCGTGATGCTCGTCGTGCGCCTGCTTGCGGCGGCGCCCGTGACCGATGATCGTTTCGCTCTCACAAACCGGACAATGGCGTAAGATGATTCCGTCGTAGTCTTCCGTCCAGCCGGCCGCAGCCCTGTCCAGCGAGACGGAAACTGGGACAAAGAGGATCGTTACCCCGCAGGGGTTCTGCTCCCGGCGTGACCCGCCAAGATCTCAGCTGGAAACAGAGCCCCGCCTCCTGAAGAATCCAACTGAAAGAAAATATAGCTTTTTATGAACAGCTCTTGAGAGTTGATTCAGATTTTGGCCGGTTATCTCCGCCGAGGCACTCATTGAGATCAATCCTTGCCGCAGCATTCATGCCAGAAGCCGGAGAATATGGAAAAGTCACCAAAGCCCGCGGTCAAGATCATTGTCATCGATAAGCTGTTCACTCCCGATGCCCCGGTGATCCCGTTGAAGTATCTGGAATACCTCGCGATTGAGCATGCCGTTCGCAAGGGGGGCCAGTCCGCGCCGCGAGGGCGCTCGGCATCGGACGAACAACGATTGTCCGTAAGAGAAAGGAGATCGGAAGATAACTCGGGTATTCTGACAGTGAGGAGTAACCATGTTCAATTCAAGGCCATCGGGTCGCATCACCTGGATGGTGGTGCTGGCAGCGATCATCCTTTCGGGGTGCGAATCAAGCCAACAGAAGGCCATCGATCAGGCCAAAGTGCAGGCGGCTAAAACCGGCGAGGCGCAGCAGGTGGTTTCTGTAGACAAGAACGGAACCACGACGACGACGGTGGTGCAGCCGCCGGCGCCCGGGCAAAAGCAGGAGGCGGCAACGACGACGGTGACCCCGCCTGCGCCTGGAGCGCCCTCTCCCAAGCCCTCAGCCGCGGCGGGTTCCCCGGTGCCGCAGCCCCCTCCGCCGCCACCGATGCCGGCCAATGTGACCATCCCGGCGGGTACCACGCTCGCGGTCCGCATCGATCAGACGATCAGCGTCAAAACCAGCCGCCCGGGAGACAGGTTTACCGGCGAGCTGGTGAACCCGGTGCTGGCCGGCGACAACAGCGTGTTGGTGCCGAAGGGCGCGCAGGTGGGTGGTGAAGTGGTTGCGTCACACCGGCGGGGACACTTCAAAGGCCGCTCCCTGCTCGAACTGCGGCTGACTTCGCTCATGCTCGACGGGGCGCAGTATCCGCTGACCACGAGAGGCTTGGCGCGCAGCAAGAAGGGCAAGGGCAGACGTTCGGCTGGCTTGATTGCCGGGGGATCTGGGCTGGGCATGCTGGTGGGTGGCGTGGCGACAGGCGGAGTGGGGCTGCTGGTGGGCGGCCTGGTAGGCGGTGGCGCCGGAACCGCCGCTGCGGGATTGACCGGCAATCGGGATATCGAGATACCAGCGGAGTCGATTGTGTCTTTCAGACTGGCGGACGATCTCGTTGTACACCCCGCGCAGTAAGCTCCTCTTGGCCGGATTCGCCCCCGGCACCTGCGATGCGCGGCCTCGATCGACGACTTCGCCGTCTTCGTTGAGCGTGCAGTAAGAGGTCAAGGAGAAAGACCGAAGGGGTTTGTCCCCTTGCGCCCGCTTCAGGGGCCGCATTGCGGCGTTCCCCCTGAAGTGGGCGGCACCTGGTTATGCGTCCAGCATGAGGAGGACGGTGCGAACGCCTGTACCTGCGCTGATGAAAGTATCTGAAGGCAATTCTTCCCAGATACACGGTAACACGGCACTGCGTACTCGCTGGTGGAGCAGTATTCTGGGTCCGAGTAGCAAATGGACGGAAAACCGGGGTAAGCCATGCCGTTCACTGTTTCTTTCCGTGCGATGCCGTGCCTGTTCGGCTTCGATGACTTTCAGCCCATCCTTCCGTGGCGTGCCGTCCGGCGCGACATGCCGGTAGAGCGTTTGCCGGTAATACTCAATTCGCTGCACAAGTCGGCTACTTTCGTTTCCTTTTGGCCTATGGCAGCCACGGCCAGGCGCAGTGTCGCCGCACTCATCTTGAAAGCGCACCGTCTTTTCGTCCGTAGGCGCGAGCCGATGCAAGGCCAGCTTTCGCTCTGCGATCAGGTCGCGCTCGAATTCCGCTAGCGCCGCGAAGATACCGAACACCAGTTTGCCGGCCGGCTGATCCCGACTAAAGCTATTACTGCCCATCGGCCCGTGTCATAAATGCAAAACATTAGGTGCCCCGCACGCCATATTGCTCTGGCTTACCCCGGTTTTCCGTCCATTTGCGCACGCTCCACTCGTCCGGGCATGGCTGATCACTGCCGAGTGATGCGCTGCATCAGCTTCACCGCGCAACTGGGGCGAACTTGGAAGTGCCGGGCCGTAGCGTGCGTTTATCCGCGCTTGGTTTGCGGCGTGATCCGCACGGATCTGTGAAGCAGATACACCACGAAGAATTGGAGGACGGCGATAAAGAGCGGCCCAGCGCATTTCCCAAGATCATGCTCAAACAGACCGATTCCGGCATCCAGCAATTGCATGGCGCCGGCGAGCGCACCCAGGATCAGCAACGCAGGCGTCGCCTGCTTGTAGATCGCCCCCAATGCGAACAAAGCCAGAGGAATTGTGCGCGCCGCCGCGTACATCGCCAATAGCAACGACGCCTCCGTTGGAACGGATTCGGCAGGGACCAGGTATTGCGGACGGATGATCGCCGCGATGGAAAAGCCGCTCGCGACCAGGACATTGATTGCCGTGACCAGCGAAGCCAGCCGAATCGCCTTTATTGTTGTCATTGATTCCTCTCTCTGAGTAAGCTCGTCCGAGCGTAGTTGGGTTGATTTGACAACTTGTGTTCGCTAATTGCGGAGCGGGATACCTGTTATGTTTTCCCCCCATCAATTGTCGTCAGACTGTAAGAACTACCCTCCCGAAGGGGCGGCCTTCAACGAGATAACGCAGAGCCTCAGCCGCTTCGACCAAAGGGAACGTCTTAGCGACGATCGGTTTGATCGCACCGGATTGAAGTAGAGAGACAATGGCCTTCCAAGCGTCAGCAACCGTCGCCTGCGGCTGACGGAACATATTGAGACTCCGGATGCTGGCTTGTGGCACGATGAGATCGGTCACGTCAATGGTCGTCTTACGGCTTGCGGAATACCCCAGTGTTGTGAGGCTTCCTCCCAACGCGAGCGCTTTGAGCGCCTCGCTCAAGACTTCACCACCGATCCCATCGACGACAATGTCTGCACCGTAGCCGTCCGTGACACGACGCACGCCGTCACCCAACTTCTCCAAGGAAGTATCGATGACCTCATTGAATCCGAGCGCCTTCGCCTGCTCGGCTTTCGCATGGTTGGTCGTGCTGGATATGGCGTGTTTTGCTCCCAGAGCGCGCGCCAGTTGTGTCACCGCGTTGCCGACCGATCCTCCGATCGCCGGCGCCAGAACGGTTTTGCCTGGACGAAAACCAGCCAGTGTAAGAGCCACTTGCGCGGTGAGATACGCAACCGGAATGCCTGCGGCGCTTATATCGTCGACACCATCAGGTATCAGGCAAAGATCTTCCTTCCGTACGGCAATCCACTCACGGTAGGTTCCGTCCTCAAAAGCGCCATAGGCACCCCAGAACATCACGCGTGAGCCGGCAGGAAAGTCCGCTCCACCTCCCTCCGCCACCACGCCCGCTCCTTCGTTGCCCAGGACTAGCGGCACCTCCGGGATGTGAAACTTGCCGGAGAGAATCGTATGGTCGAGCGGCGTGACGCCGGCTGCCGTGATTCGCACCAGTACTTTCCCGTCTGTGACCGTTGGTTTTGGAAGCTCGACGAGCTTCAACGCTTCATAACCGCTAAATTGCTCCGCTCTCATTGCACGCATTATTGGTTCTCCCTTTTCCCATGTCACTCCTGGCCTGCGCCGCTAGGCCGCAACCCGGAAATTGTTAATGTCGATCGAGACCACCAGCAGGTCACGAGTTGGTTGAGTTCTTGGCCTTCGCCGAGCAATCCATGTGGATTATTGTTATAATCCACATACAGGATTAGATTCGTAATCCTGATTTGGTCGCAGATTATTTTGGAGGAGGTTCATATGGGCTATTCCAAGGCCCAAAAGGAGAAAACTCATAAGCGCATCGTTGCGATTGCCTCAAAGAGATTCCGCGAAAAGGGCCTCGCGGGATTCGGAATTGCGGAGTTGATGAAGGAAGCCGGCCTGACGGTGGGCGGCTTCTACAAGCACTTCGACTCGCGTGACGAACTAGTGGCCGAAGCACTCAGCGCCGCATTCGGTATCTGGCAGCGCCAAAAGGAAGCTGCTGAATCCGGCGGGCAGCCGCTATCCTTCGCGAAGCTTATCGACGACTACTTGAGCGACTGTGCACCGCAAGAATCCAGGTACGGGCTGTGCCTTCAGTGCACTGGCGCCGGAGATCGCTCGCAGCGATAAGCGGACTCGTGCGCTTACCTCTGAACAAGTCAGGAATGACCTTGAGTTGATTGTCGGGTTGCTGCCAGGCAAGGACAAGCGCGCGGCGAGGTCGAGAGCGATCTTGACTTTCAGCGCGCTCGTCGGAGCGATGTCGCTGGCCCGCGCCGTATCGGATGAGGTGCTTTCGCACGAGATCTTGACGACGGTGGCAGACCTTCTGAAGAATCCCGCCTGAGAGCAACCAAGCCGGCCGGCTTAAGTGCAGCGACTCTCAATCAGATCTGCCTCGGATATCGGGTACGAGCCAGGACTGCGCAGTCAATTCAAGCTGGCACGAGTTCGGACTCGGCAAGATGTTTACTGCGGACGGAACAAGGCTACTCCGCCCCTGTCACGCTGCACTCAAATCGCGGACAATATTGAAAACTAAGGACGGCCAATCCGCGATTTGAGTACAGCGTGACAGCCGAGCTGGCGCGAGCTACCAGGTCTCGCTGGTCGGGGAAGGGAAGTCGTCCTCCACGGCAGGTGTTCACGTGGCGGCCATTAAAGCCCTGACCCGGGCGGCGGTCATGGCCGGGTTGATGGCGGCAGAAACCGCCGCTTCCATCAACGATGTGAAAGGCGCGCCACAGCGTGGGAACCGCATCGGCAACTGGCTTACCCGGGAGTGTAACTTTCAAGTTTAATTGGCGCAGAGTTTCAGAGTTAATTGGCGTAATGTTTCAGGATTAAGTGGCGTACACGGCGTCAGCTTGTGCCTATCACAAGATGTCCCGCGCCGCTTCAACCACTTCATTGGAGATGAGTTGAAGGTCGTTAACCTGGGACGCCCAGGAGCTGCTTCGACACTCCGCTCAGCTCTTGCACGCCAGGCATTACGCCAAATAACTCTGAAACTCTACGCCAAATAATTCTGAAAGCTACAGCTAAGGACCGCTGGAACCGGTTCTAGGGTTTCGGAGGGGCCTGTAGCCACCCTTTGCTACCCGTTTATTGGTGTGCCAGGTGTAGTCGCCAGTGAGGTTGATGTGCTCCCTACCGAGCGAACTTGCCCCGCCCAGGGGTGGAGAGTTGTGATCTCGCACCAGCTGTCGCGGTCTTGGGCAAGGCCAGTCGACGAGGAGAGAACGGTGAGCGCGGCCAGTGCCAGAGCATATTTCGTTTTCATGGCAGTGTGATAGGGAGCTGATCCACAAAAGGTTCCTTGAAATTTCGGGATTCCAGAAAGAGCTCGTTGCTACGGCGTAGTCGTAAAGTGGCGAGCATTGGTGGTGGTCGAACTGTCACCTATAAAAACGGTATAGTCAGCCGGCTCGACAACCCGTCGAACCTTGACGTTGTAGAACGAAAGTTCTCCGAAGCCTAGAGGAAAGTGAACCGCCTGAGATTGGCCTGGGTCGAGCGTAATGCGAGCAAAGCCCTTGAGATTGCGCACAGGCTGCTCGGTGCTGGCGCCTCGAACATTGACATAGCACTGAACGATCTCAGTGGCGCGGCGTTTTCCTGTATTGGTGACTGTGGCGGTTGCGACCACCGGCTGGCTCTTTTGATCGCGCATCAGCGAGGCTGAGCTAATGGATTGCGTCGAAAGCGAAACGCCGGAGTAACCGAACGTCGAGTAGGTAAGACCATGTCCGAAGGGAAAGAGCGCGTCATTTGGTACGTCCAGATAGCGCGACACATACTTCATCTCCACGTAGCCGGGGTGAGCGGGGTCGGCGTGCTGGATGGGGCGGCCAGTAGGCAGCTGGTTATAGTAGAGCGGCTCCTGCCCCACCGCGCGGGGGAAACTCATGGTGAGCTTGCCGCTCGGAGCTACATCTCCGAACAGGGTGCCGGCGATTGCAGGTCCAGTCTCGACCCCCGGGAACCAGACCTCCATAATTGCAGGCACATGCTGAGCGGCCCAGTCGAGCACCAGCGGCCGGCCGGAGAAAACGAGCAAGACGACAGGCTTGCCGGTTGCGACCACCGCCTCAAGCAACTGCTGTTGGTTCCCCGGCAAATCCAGGTGAGCACGCGACGCGGCTTCGCCACTCATGTCGCTCGACTCGCCCAGGGCGAGGATGGCGACATCGGAATTCTGTGCCGCGGCAACCGCTGCGGCGAACCCGGAATCCGAAGTGCCGGAGATCTCCGTTCCCTTCTCATACGTAAGGATGGCGCCGCTTTGCTGGGCTCGTTCCACCATGGTGGCGCGCAAGGTACGCACATCGCCGAAATTGTTCGCGCCCGACCAGGCGCCGACCATATCGCTGGCATCGTCTGCCAGCGGGCCGATGAGCGCCATCCTCTTGGTAGCCGGGTTCAAGGGCAGGAGCGCATCCTGGGGCGCAGGATTGTTCTGCAGCAGCACCAAAGACTCCTCCGCCGCCCGGCGGGCAAGTGGGCGATGCTCGGCAACTGCTCCCGTTACCTCCGGGCCGTCAGTAAAAGGGTGTTCGAAGAGACCGAGCGCGAACTTCACCCGCAGGACGCGGCGCACGGCTTCGTCCACCACAGCCATCGGCACGCGGCCCGACTTGACCAGAGCCGGCAGCTCGGCGTCGTAGTAGTGCGACATCATGTCGATGTCGACGCCGGCCATCAGCGCCTTTTGGCTCGCCACGGCGGCATCGAGTGCGATGCCATGATGCGTGAGCTCCATGACAGCGGTGTAGTCGGAGACCACGGGGCCGTCGAAGCCCCACTCATCGCGCAGGATGGTTTGCATGCAGAAACGGGTTGGCGGTCGCAGGCACACCATTCAGCGAGTTGAAGGAGGACATCACGGTGGCTGCGCCGGCCTCAACCGCTGCGTGATACGGCGGCAGGTAGACCTGGCGCAGCAGCAGTTCGCTCATGTCCGTAGTGTTGTACTCACGGCCGGCCTCGGCAGCACCGTAGGCGGCAAAATGCTTGACCGAGGCAGCGACGGAGCCTGGCGCCGAGAGGCTCTCTCCCTGATAGCCGCGGATATAGGCACGAGCGATCGCAGAACCCAGGTAGGGGTCTTCCCCCGCGCCCTCGGTGCAGCGGCCCCATCGTGCATCGCGCGCAATGTCAACCATGGGGGAATAGACCCAGTCGACGCCTGCAGTGCGGGCCTCGATGGCAGCCATATGCGCGAGATCCGTGATCAGGGCGGGATCCCAACTGGATGCAGTGGCCAGCGGAACAGGAAAGATGGTGCGGAAGCCGTGGATGACGTCGGCTCCAAAAAGCAGCGGGATATGCAGGCGCGTGTTGTCAACGGCAGCGTGCTGAAAATGGTTGGTAAGGCCCTGCCCAACAGTGTTGAGCATGGAGCCGAGTTCCCCCTTTTGCGCGAGCACGTAGCTGTCGACTCCCCCAGGCGCGGGCGGGTTCACGTTAAGAGCGGTCGTTGTGTTGCCGGGGGTGGGCGCGGGGTGCGCTTCGGTCGCGCTGTACTGCACCAGCTGGCCTATCTTCTCGTCGAGCGTCATTTGTTTGAGCAGTGCATCGACCTTCCGCTCGATCTGCGGGCTGGCGAGCTGCAGGTTGGAAGGTGGAACGTGCGACACCTGCGCGAGAGCCGGGGAGAGTACGACACTGAAAGAGAGAGCGGCGAAGAGAGTAGATCGGCAGTAGGTCATACGCGACTCCTCTAGGCTACTCTATCGTCCCTGAGACGAGGGGGCGGCACGCACAGAAATGACACGCCACGCCGCCATCGATTGGATCCCCTCTTTCAGTAGATAGCACTGGCTGCCGAACGGCCCCCCGTACCTGGCTATTTTGCGGGACGGACGGAACAACCCCAATCGCGAAAGGTTTGTGGACCAGACAGAACATCTTTCACTTGCATCGGGTGTCGCCTGGTAATGATGGTTGCTCCGTCTGTCTCGCAAACCTTTCGCGATTGGGGTTGTTCCGTCCGGACCGTGGCGATTCCGCTATGGGTAAAGAAGGGGATCAATGCCTGGCAGACCGCCGCCAAGATCGAAGATGGCCATCTTCTACGCCCACTCTCGGCCATCTTCTACGCCCACTCTCAAAGAGCGGGCGCGTCGTAGGCAAACGATGAAGGTCGCAACAAAAGCTCTTGAGTGGGTGCCCGAACGCAAAGTCAAGCACTTGCGAACTCAAGCGGCTCACTTTGTCTCGCAATGGTGGAATTTTGCCCTTATCTCGGCTGAGGGCCAAGTTATGGGAATGTGATTTCGAGACAGGCGTTCGACGGACTCTCAGAATCATCGACAGAATGAAGACCCGTGCCTGATGCGCCGTCAGAAGCGCCCTTTAGCGAATGCTTCAGCACTGGGCCAATCCGGAGAGACGTATCGAGGTTTCGACTGCCGGTCCCTCTCCTCGACAACAACGAAGAAGGAAAGGACGTTCCCATCCTCGCGTGTCTCCTCTACTGTGGCTTTGATCGCTATTTGGCGTTATCTTCAGCGCTATTTGTCGTAACGCTGGGCCTCCAAGAACGATTGAGGAGTTAAAAGCCGGCGTTTAGCGAGAATCCAGATAACGGATAAGTGTCTGATTCTGCAGATTAATTTCAGTTACTAGAGTCTAGGCGCCTGTCTGGCGCAGGTCTTAGAGAAGATCCGACACTACGCCAAATATCTCTGAAACACTACGCCAAATAATAATTCTGAAAGCAACAATCCTGTTGTCACCGCCCTCATGCTGAAGCACGACGACATCGGGAGAGAGTGCCGCTCCTCGGCGCTCCCCGGCGCTCCCCGGAATCGCGTTTCACACAAAAGTGGCGAGACGCGGCGCATAATGGCGGAGGCCCAAGTCACTCTACAGCAGGTTTTGTTACTTGCGCGGCTACACGAGGCAAGTTCATCAAGCGCGTCAGGTCTGGCAGCCACGCTAAGACTCTCTTTGTCAGCGGTCAGTCAGGCGGTTGATCGGTTGGTCCGAATGGAGTTGGTTAGCCGAATGGAAGACGGCGTGGACAGACGAAGGAAGAGAATCGCAACCACCGCGAAGGCAAATGCTCCCTTGCCCGCTTATCGAGAGCACGAGCAAAGGACGACAACGCCGGCCTTTCAAGGCTGCCTCAAAAAACTCAAGAGAGTTTAGAGCGTCTTCTGCGGGAAGCGTTGAGTCAGTTGAAATGAATTGAACATCGCAGGAAAAGGAATGCCTCATCAGGGAACAACGAATGATTTGATTCTGCTGTTTGCGGTCATCTTTGCTCTGTACACTCCTACGGGAGCATGATTCGCTCTTGCCGCAGGCCGCCGGTCTACTTCAAGCAGTCAACGTTCCGGAATGTTCATTCGTAGACGGAGTGTTAATTTGAAGGCAGCACCACAACAACTGGGCGTCGGCTCCAACAGGGCGCTGTCTGGCACTTAGCGTCGGCCGATGATCAATGGAAGGGAATCCACCGCATCGCCGGAAGTCATCCATTTCATCAAAATCTGATCCACATGAATTCTCCGTCCGTTTTCTCTTCTCTATTGGCACTTAAGTTGCATTTTTTGAGAGAGTCACAGTGTTCCTTACAAAGCTCAATTATTCTAATGCTGTCTAAGTATGCCGATATAAGGCGGGATTGACTGCGAACGGTTCCATGTAGGGTTCTCGCCTGCAACTTTTGTAGTACAGCATTGCGAGAGCCAGCAAAGATGTGATTCTTTCCCTGTTTTCTAAAGCAACAATATTTGTTCACGGTTTCTTCAGCAAAGCTGCCTTTCCCCGGCAAAGCTTCTGTTTATTTGCCTTGTGTGCTCGATTCTGAAGATTTCGCAAATAATCACTTGAATTCATGATGGGCAGGACAAGTGCGTTCGCCACCTGTGGGTTGGGGTTGCTCATCTGTCGTCATCGAGCGGTACTCGTATCGTGGGAGTTTTCATGTCTTCGCGGCCCTGCCTTTGTCTGGTTCCCTCCCTCCTGAGCCCACTTATTTCTTACCCCATAAGCCGGGAAATCAACGCTCGTTCACGGCTGCTCCGCGCGCTGCTTTCGGCTGCGGCCATGCTGCTGATTTTGGCGGGCTGGCTGCGGCCCGCGGCGGCGCAGACCTCGGCTCCAATCGTGATCTTCCCGCCGGGGACGCAGAGTGAGCCGATCACCGGCTTTACCGAGCCGGAAGGGGTGGCCGTCGATAGCAGCGGGAACCTGTACGTCACCGATAGCAACGTTTACAACCCTCCCAGCTACTTGTATAAGGAGACGCTTTCGGGCGGCACCTACACCCAGAGCGTGATTAAGACCGGATTCCAGAACGCCTGGGCCGTAGCCGTCGATAGCAGCGGGAATGTTTATGTCACGGACTTTGGGCAGGGTGGCGGGGGTACCAACGGCGCGGTGTATAAGGAGACGCTGTCGGGGGGCACCTACACCCAGACCCAGATCGGCAGCGGCTTCATCTCTCCCGATGGCGTTGCTGTGGACAGCAGTGGAAACGTTTATGTCGCCGACTTCGGCTGCCCGGGGTGCTCTCCCACTGTGAATGGCGGACTCTATAAGCTGACCAAGTCGGGCAGCACCTACACGCAGACCCAGATCGGCAGCGTCAATTACGTGGGGGGTGTGGCTGTGGACAGCAGCGGTAACCTCGACACGATAGCGTGGACGAGCTACCAAGTCTCCGGGACCCTCTATAAGGAAACGCTGTGGGGCGGCAGTTAGACGCAGAGCGTCATTTCCAGCAACTTCGTCTCGCCCACAGGCGTGACGGTGGATCCCAGTGGAAACATTTATGTTGCCGACGACAATAACATTAACGGCGGCGGCATCGTGTACAAGGAGACGCTGTCGGGTGGCAGTTACACCCAGTCCTCGCTCATTTCCGACCTCTTCTCTCCCGAAGATGTGGCGCTCGATGAGAGCGGCAACCTCTATTTTGCTGTGATCAGCAGCGCAACCAGCGAATCTCCGAGTGCCGGCGCCGTGTACAAAGAAGATTACGCCGATCCGCCCAGTCTGAGCTTTGGCAGCGTCAACGTGGGCTCGACCAGCAGCACCCAAACGGTGACGGTCGAAAACATCGGCAACGCCACACTAAACTTCGAGGTTCCCAGCTCCGGCAACAATCCCAGCATTGCACCGGGCTTTACCCTGGCCAGCGGCGGCAGCGGCGACTGCCCGCTGGTGACTTCGGGCTCCTCCACTGTAGGGGTCCTGGACTCCGGGGCTTCCTGCACCCTGGCGGTCACCTTTGCGCCGCAGGCCGCGGGCAGCTACTCCGGCTCCACGCTGGTGCTCACCGACAACAACGCCAATGCATCGCCGTACACCACCCAAACCATCTCGCTGAGCGGCACTGCAACCGGCACGGACAAGGCCTCTTACTTTACCGTCACAGGTTCGAGTTCGGTCACCGCCGGAACTCAGACCTCGATCACCGTGAGGGCCTATGACGCCCTGGGCAATCTCTTTACGGGCTATTCGGGCACGGTGCATTTCACCAGTTCGGACGGGAGCGCGGTGCTTCCCGCAAACTCGACGCTTTCGAGCGGCGTTGGCACGTTCAACGTGACCCTCAAAACGGCGGGGGGCCAGACGGTTACGGCCACGGATACGACCACTTCGTCTGTGACGGGCTCGGTCGCCATCACCGTGAACGCCGGCTCTGCCACCCGGTTGGCGGTCGCAGCTCCGTCGTCGGCGACCGCCGGTTCGTCCTTCGGCATTACCGTATCCGCATACGACGCCTACGGCAATTTCGCCAGCAGCTATGGCGGCACCGTCCACTTCACCAGCACGGACAGCGCTGCCACGCTGCCCGCCAACAGCGCCCTCAGCAGTGGCGAGGGCAGCTTCACGGCCACACTCCATACGGCTGGCAACCAGACCATTACGGCCACCGATACAAGCAGCTTTTCGATCACGGGCACGTCGAATACGATTACCGTGAAGCAGGCGCCGGCCATCATCAGCGCCAGCAGCACAGCCTTCACGGTGGGCACGCCGGGCTCGTTCACGCTAACGGCCACAGGATCTCCCAGCCCAATCTTCAGCGAGAGCGGGGCACTGCCCAGCGGCGTCACATTTACCTCCAACGGCACTTTGTCGGGCACTCCGGCGGCGGGCACCGGCGGCAGCTATCCGATCACGATCACGGCCAGCAACGGCGTCAGCCCCAACGCCACGCAGAACTTCACGCTGACTGTCGATCAGTCTCCCGCCATCAGCAGCGCCAGCAACACCACCTTCATAGCGGGCGCGTCGGGGTCGTTCACCGCCGTCGCCAGCGGCTTCCCCGCACCCACGTTTTCTGAGACCGGAGCACTGCCCAGCGGTGTCACCCTCACCTCCAACGGTACTTTGGTAGGCACTCCGGCGGCGGGCACCGGCGGCAGCTACCCCATCACGATCACGGCCAGCAACGGGGTGGGCCCCAACGCCACGCAGAGCTTCACGCTGACTGTCGATCAGTCTCCTGCCATCACCAGCGCCAGCAGCACCACCTTTACGGCAAGCACAGCAGGATCCTTCACGGTTACCGGTACCGGTTATCCCGCGCCAACCTTCTCTGAGACCGGGGCACTGCCCAGCGGCGTAACCTTCAATTCCAATGGCGCTTTGTCAGGCACGTCGGCTGCAGGAACGGCAGGTACGTATCCGTTGACCATTACGGCCAGCAATGGCGTAAGTCCGATCGCTGCGCAGAGCTTTACGCTGACCGTCAACCCGCCGCCAAATCTGGTGGTGACGAGCACGGGTGACGACTTGGGCACAGCGTCGAACTGCACGGTGCAGGCTTCGACCACGACCGGAACAGACAGCTCCTGCTCGCTGCGCGACGCGCTGCTTGAGGCCGCGAACCTCACTGGCGGGAATATCTACTTCGACACGACGAAGTTCGCCAGCGCGACGACCATCACGCTGACAAATGGCACGCTGAACATTCCGTCGAACACGGCCATCACCGGCGCAACCTCCGGCAGCGGGGCCACCCTGCAGAACCTGGTCACCGTCTCGGGCGGCGGCTCGTCCAGTAATTTCTCGATGTTCACGGTTAACTCCGGCGTGACCGCAGCGGCCATCAACAACCTGACGATCGCGAATGGCCACATCAACACGCAGGGCGGCGCCATTAACAACCTTGGCTCACTGGCGGTAAACGACTGCACCTTCTCCAACAACTACGCAGCCGGCTACGCCGGCTCGGGCAATGGCGGAGGCACTATCTACAATGATGGCACGCTCACAATCACCGGCAGCACGTTCTCCGGGAACTCGGCGGCGCCGGGCGGAGCCATTGTTGTTGATAGCGGGCAGGTGACCATCGAGAACAGCACATTCTCCGGAAACTCGGCGTTCGACAGTCGGTTCGGTGGAGCTATCTTTATCAATACGAACGCCGGCGTCACGGTAAGCGATAGCACGTTCTCCGGGAATTCGGCCACGAGCGGCGGTGGAATCTACGACTACGGAACGCTCACCGCATCGAACACAATTCTTGCCGGTAATACCGGTGGAGACTGTGGTGCAGGCGGCTCCGGTCCCTGCCCATCGAACGGCAGCAACGGCAACGTTGTTGGGGTGGGTACCAGCAGCCTGGCGCCGCTGGGCAGTTATGGCGGAACAACGCAGACGATGATTCCGCTGCCGGGCAGCCCGGCCATTTGCGCGGGACTGCAGGCGAACATTCCTTCGGGTGTGACGACGGATCAGCGCGGCCAGCCCAACACCAACCACCACCTATGCCGGCTACAACGCAGGCACGCCCTGCGTGGATTCAGGCGCGGTGCAAACGAATTACTCGCTCAGCTTCAGCACCGAGCCGGCGCCGATTTCCCCGGCGACAGCGATCTATCAGAACGCCAACTTCGAGGCCGGGGTCACGCTGGACGAGAGCGGCAGCCCGTTGACGGCGTCGGCCGTCAGCATCCCGCTCAGCCTGTCGGGTAGCGGCTCGCTCTCGAATAACACGGCCACAACCGCGAGCGGAGTGGCCACCTACTCGACGCTCCAGGTAAGCGCGGCGGGGACGAACGACCAATTGACGGCAACGCTGGCGCTGAATCCGGCCATCTCTTCGACATCCCCTGCGATTTCGATTACCAGCAGCAGCTTCGACGTAACCGCGACTTCGGCGCCTTCGGTCACCAGCGCCAATGCGGCTATCTTCAACGCGGGCTCGGCCGGCACATTCACGGTGACCACGAGCGGCTCTCCCACGCCCAGCCTGAGCGAGAGCGGCGCGCTGCCCAGCGGCGTGACCTTCACTGACAATGGCAACGGCACAGCAACTTTCTCCGGAACACCCGCTGCCGGTACGAGTGGCGTCTACTCGCTCTCCGTCACCGCCAATAACGGCATCAGCCCGAACGGCACGCAGAGCTTCACATTGACCGTGGATCAAGGGCCAGCAATTACCAGCGCCAGCAGCACCACGCTCACGACTGGCACATCCGGATCGTTCACAGTCACCACGACCGGCAATCCCAAGGCCAGCCTGAGCGAAAGCGGCCTACTGCCCAGCGGCGTGACCTTTATCAACAACGGCAATGGCACGGCCACTCTGTCGGGCACGCCCGCAGCCGGTTCTGGCGGCAGCTATCCGTTCACCGTCACGGCCAGCAACGGAGTTGGCTCGACCGCCACGCAGAACTTCACGCTGACCGTGGATCAAGCGCCGGCCGTCACCAGCGCCAACAGCACAACTTTCACAACTGGGGCGCCGGGGACGTTCACAGTCGTCGCAAGCGCCTATCCCACTGCGGCTCTGAGCGAGAGCGGAGCGTTGCCGAGCGGAGTAATCTTCATCGACAACGGCAATGGGACTGCAACCCTGGCGGGAACGCCGGTGGCAGGAACGGCAAACACTTACTCGCTGACCCTCATGGCCAGCAATGGCGTAAGTCCGAGTGCTGCGCAGAGCTTTACGTTGACCGTCGTTCCCCCGCCAACGTTTGTGGTGACGACAACGGCGGATGACGCCACCGGGTCGGCTTCGAACTGCACCTCGGGCGGCGGCCCGAACTGCTCGCTGCGCGATGCGCTTGCCGCGTCAGTCACTATCGGAGGTCAGATCAGCTTCTCGCCGGCGGTCTTCGCGGCCGGCAACACGGCAGCCGAGAACACCATCACGCTGACCAACGAAACCCTGAATATCCCCTCGAACACGACCATCACCGGCGCAACCTCCGGCAGCGGCGCCACGTTGAAGAACCTGGTCACGGTCAACGGCAATAACACGGTGCAGATCTTTAACGTAGGCTCCGGCGTGACGGGAGCGACCGTTGCCAATCTGGTGATCACGAATGCAGCGGCGAGTAATTATGGCGGGGCTATCTATAACCAGGGTGTGCTGACAGTAAGTGGCAGCACATTGGATGGGAATTTTGTATACGGCGCAGGCGGAATTTCCGGTGGAGGGATCTATAACGCAGGTGGAACCCTGAATGTAATCCGGTGCTCCATCACAGGAAATGGTTACGGAGAGGGTATTTATAACCAATCGGGCACCGTGAACGTCAGTGAAAGTACAATCTCTGGAAATTCGAACGGGGGCGGAATCCAGAGTGCCTCGGGTACGTTAATCGTGACTTCCAGCATGATTTACGGCAACACAGGCGATGGCATTTACAGTGCCGGAACGCTGGTTGTGAACAATAGCATCGTGGCTGGGAACAGTTATGCGGATATAGGTGGGACCTTTACGGGTAGCGGAAACGTGATTGGTGGAACATCTGTGGTTTCGCCGCTCGGCAATTACGGCGGGCCGATGCAAACGATGATTCCGCTTCCCGGCTCGGCGGCCATCTGCGCAGGCTTGGCGACGAACATTCCGAGCGGCACAACGACTGACCAGCGCGGCGAGCCGAACACGAACTCGAGCTACACCGGCTACTCGGTGGCCGCGCCCTGCGTCGACGCCGGTGCAGTACAGACCAACTACTCGATCGCCTTCGTACAGCAGCCCGCCACGGTGGTGCAATACGCCACCATGTCGCCGGCGCCCACCGTACAGTTGGACGAAAGCGGCGCGGCCTTCACGAGCAGCTCCGTGACGATTCCGCTCACGCTGACCACCGGCTCCGGCACCGTCACAGGTGGTTCGGCTTCAACATTGACCACGACTGACATTGCGACATACTCCGGGCTAAGCATCAGCCTGCCGGGCTCGAACGATGTATTAACGGCTAGCCTGACGCTGAACCCGGCGCTGAGCACGCCGCTCAGCATCTCGCAAGCCAGCGACGCATTCAACGTGAACTCGGCGGTGACGCAGTTGGCGTTTTCGACGGCACCCGCGGCGACGATAACGGCGGGCGGCAATGCCGGAGCGGCAGTCGTGGTCGACGAAGAGAACGCGGGCGGCACGACCGTGACAACGGCTTCAGACACCATCACGCTCACCGTTACCGGGCCAAATAGTTACTCGCGGAGTTACACACAAGCGGCGGTAAGCGGTGCGGCAACCTTCGATCTGTCGGGCGCCGCGTTGACCGTCGCTGGCCGCTATAGCTTTACGGCGTCGATCTCCACCGATCCGTCCATAACAACCGCCACGGCCAGCGAGAATGTCTCGGCTGGTCCTGCCGCAACGGTCGCGGTGGGCTCTGGTTCGGGGCAGAGCGCAAAGATCGGGGCGGCCTTCGCCTCCCTGCTCGAAGTGAAAGTCGAAGACGCCAATGGCAACCCGGTCCAGGGCGCGAAGGTGACCTTCACGGTACCTTCGAGCGGCGCGAGCGCGACCATCAGCGGCTCGCCCGCAACCACGGCGAGCGACGGCACAGCCAGCGTGACGGCAACGGCCAACGGCACGGCCCCGCTGCCTACACGGTGGCGGCGAGCGTGAGCGGAGCAACTTCGGCCAGCTTCTCGCTGACCAACAGAGAACAATCGACCACGCTAACGGTGACGTCTTCGCATTTGGCCCCCGTTTATGGCCAGCCGGTCACCATCACGGCGGCGATCTCGCCGAGTGCTGTGGCCGGATCATCGCCCAGCGGCACGGTGACGTTCTATGACAGTTCGACAGCGCTCACTCCGTCCGGCGCAGTCGCGAGCTCCAGATCCAGTTACACGGTGAGCGTCCCCACGGTAGGCAACCATAGTTATGCGGCGCAGTACGCTGGCGACACCAACTTCACAACCAGCGCGCTGACTCCGGCGGCGTCGGCGCTGGTTGTTGGCAAAGCCGGTTCAACGCTTAGCGGACCTGCTTCGCCTGTGAGCTTTATCTACGGCTCGGGGGGCACGATTGCGGTCACCATCGCGGGCCAGTACGCGGGCCCAGGCATCGCCACGCCCAGCGGCAGCGTGACCTATACCATCGGCAGCGGGGCAGCGGAGACCACTGTCATCGCTTCTGGGACAGCGTCGCTCAGCATACCTGCCAGTCAGGCCGCAGGGAGTTATGCCGTCACGGTGAGTTACAACGGTGACACGAATTACAACGCGGCCACGCCGATCAAAGTAAGTATGGCCGTGGGTCAGCCTACCTTGACCATCACTGCCAACAATGTCAGAAGAGTCTACGGCACGGCGAATCCAACCTTCACCGGCACCGTCACGGGGCAACAGAACGGCGACACGTTCCCTGAGAACTTCTCGACGACAGCAACGCTCTCATCTCCGGCGGGCACTTACGCGATCGTTCCCTTGGTGACGGGCATGAACCTCTCTGATTACACACAGTCGATCATTAACGGCACGCTGACCGTCACGCAGGCTGCCACCACGACCGGGCTGAAGGTGAGCAGCGGGGCCCTCACGCCGGGAGAGAGCGCGACACTGACAGCGCAGGTGGCTTCGACGACGACGGGCACGCCTACAGGAACGGTGAGCTTCTACGATGGAACAACCTTGCTGAATACGGCCACGCTTAGCGCCGGCACTGCCAGTTACTCGACTTCATCGCTTGCCCCCGACGTGACCCACAACCTTACGGCGACTTACTCCGGCGACACGAACTTCGCTGCCAGCAGTTCCACATCGAACCTCATAGTAACCGTGGCGCCCCTCGATTTCACAATGACGCTGAGCGGTCCGTCGAGCGCAACGTTGGTGCCGGGCAGCGCCATTACCTATCAGGTAAACGTGGCGCCGGATTACGGCAGCTACGCGGGCACGGTGAACTTCGCCATTAGCGGCCTGCCGCCGGGCGGGACCGCTACCTTCTCGCGCTCCAGCATTGCCGCTAACGCCGGTCCGCAGGCTATCACCGTCACCATCCGTACGGCGCCGGCTACGGCCAGCGAGCATGCGCCTTCGTCGCCCCCTGAAACCCACCGGCTGCAGCCGTTTGCGCTTGGCTTCCTGCTCCTGTTCGGAGCAGGGGCCATCCGTAAGCGCGGGCGGGCGCTCAGTCGCCTGCTGTGCATCGTAGCGTTGCTCGCGGGGGGCGTGGCGGCCACTTCCACGCTCAGCGGCTGCGGGAGCAACGGCTACTTCGCCCAGGCCCCGCAGAATTACACCATCACGATCACGGCGACCAGTGGCAGCATGCAACATAGCGCCACCGCCACTCTCGACGTCCAGTAACGCATAAGGAGACTTGCGATGCGTAGACAACTCAGCAGTGTGCTCTTTATGGGAGTGATGATGACGGCGATGGCCGCAGCAACTGCAGCCGCGCCGGTTGCGGCGCAGAACACGCCTGCCCAAGCCGCATCGGAGCGGCCGCAGTATCCCCTTGAAGTGGCCGTTACCTACAGCGCTACTCTTTCCGATGTCATCACAGGATCGAGTTTCTGGATGCAGGGCGGTCTCGTCGAATTGCACGGCCAGTTTTATCGTGGCCTGGGCGTCGTCGCCGAGGTTGCCGGCGCACACTCGTCTAACATCAACTCATCAGGCGTGGGACTGGACATGGTAACGGCCACTTTCGGCCCGCGCTACACCTGGTCGCCGGCGCACCGTAAGTACGCGCTCTTCGGTCAGGCGCTGGCGGGCGTAGCCAACGGTTTCAATAGCTTTTTCCCTGCGCCGGCCGGCGCCACCCGCAACAACACGAGCGCCGCATTCGAGGTTGGCGGTGGCGTGAACGTGGCCCTCGCCCCACGAATTGCCCTCCGCGCCGTCCAAGCCAACTGGCTCCGAACCCAGTTGCCCAACAGCACCATCAACGTCCAGAACAATCTCGAACTAGGCGCCGGCTTCGTCTTCCGCTTTCGATGACGGCTGTTCCAAAGTGACCTGTGTTTCGCCAAAACAACATCCGGGTGGAAACGGATCTGGTTTCACGGATTCGTAGGCAGGTTTGCGAACGATTTTTCGACTGGTAAGGGCCGATTGATGAAGAGATAATCTGAGAAATTGCTCCCGTGCTCCGTGACAGGTTCGCAGGCACAGTTCACCAGTTGCTGGTCCTTCAAGATTCATTCGAAACGCCCGAAGCGCTGGGTCAGGCGGCCAGATCGTAGCGGTGATGCAGGCCGCCGAGTCTTGGCATGGATACGACCCTACAACCTGCATCGGGATTCTTCGCTGCATGACGGCCCGCCGGAGTTTACTTCTCCAGCGCGAGATGGGTTCGATCTTCATGGTAGTAACTGACGTATTCGTTCATCAGCCGCTTCAGATGCCGCTCATTCACCACGATCACATGGTCGATCAAATCACGGCGGCAGTTGCCAATCCAGCGCTCGGCAACTCCGTTCTGCCACGGACTTCGGAAGCTGGTGCGTTTGGGTTGGATGCCGAAGCTCTTCACTGTGCTGATCACCTCTTTATTGAAGTTTGTTGCGCCGTCGAAGATCAGGTAACCGGGGACCGAGTCGTACGGAAAGGCCTCACGCCGTTGCTGGATGACCCACGCGCTGGTCGGGTGTTTGGTGACGCTGCAGCCCAGAAGTCGGCGCCGATCATGCGCGATCACGAAGAAGCAGTACAGCACGCCAAACGTCAGCGTCGGCACGGTGAAGAAGTCCATGGCAGCAACGGCTTCACGGTGATTGCTCAGAAACGTCGCCCATCGCTTTGCCGGCTCAGGACGACGCCTTGGTGCCTTCCGCATCCAGCGCAGCACTGTCCTTTCGGAAATGTCCAAGCTGAGCATCCGCAGTTCACGATGAATGCGTGGCGCACCCCATGTTGGGTTTTCGGCAACCATGCGGAAGATGAGTTCTCGGAGTTCAATGCTGACGCACTTCCTGCCCGCCTGAGTTCGATGCCGCGAAAGCCACTCCCAAAACAACTTGAATCCAGCCCTGTGCCAGCGTACAACTGTCTCCGGCTGGACGAAAATCAACGCCTGCTTCCACTCGGGCCAGAGGCGCCGCAAGAGCACCCAGAACAATTTGTATGAAACGGCAACTCGCGGACGCTGATGTTTCTGCTTCAAAGTGATGAGCTGTTGCCTCAGAGCCAGGTTCTCTAAGAGCAGGTCGCGACGAGAACAAGAGCATCGGGTAACAAGAACAAGCAGGAGTCTTAGCAGGCGGAGCATACAACCAGGTTTACACCCCAAACAGGGAAACTTCGTACACAATGCATGTACCTGATTTAGCAACAGATCGTCATTTTGGCGAGCCGCAGCAGCTTTCGATGCCTTTGGAAGGCATCGATTGGCGCCGTCCGAAGAGAACCTGGACGCCCGAGCTGGCGGTATGAGTGACAAGAGAGATTCTCCTGTTATTGATGCGGGTTTTGTAGGTAATTCGCTTCACACTTCATGCATACTGCAGTCGTGATTTCTGCAGTTTTGCCGAACCTCGATGCGCTTGATGTCGAAGCATTCAAGGCGCGGGTCCTCGCGCAGCACAGCGAGTTGCTGGAACAGCACCAGTCGAACACACAACAGATCGAGCACCTGAAGCTGGTCATCGAGAAGTACCGGCGGATGGTGTTCGGCGCGGGAACAATACGGGAGGAACCTGGGGAGGAAACCACCCCAGATGATCTCAAACGATCCTAAATCGGCGCTGCTCCGACGTTTTTCGTATCAATCGCGTCCGCTGATTCTAAGCCACTTAGGTCCATTATTAGGGGGGCCCGGAAAAGGCCGGCGTCGGCGGTTCGATCCCGTCTCTGGCCACCATTTAGAATCAACAACTTACAGGAAATTGCCTGACCTTATCTATAACAATCAAATCGACTTAGTTGACTACCGAAAATCGGATCTGGAGCACGTTGGCTGATAGCCGCTGCAAACGATCACAAGGGTTTATTTGCTACAATTCAATCACGAGATGGTGACAGTTTCGTGGTTCGCGGTCGCTCGCGCCGAGTAGGATAGCTGTAGATTTTTCTTATTGTCCATACTGTCCATTAGTCCTGGAATTCGGTTCTATCCGGTGGAAATGGGAGAAACAGGCGAAAGAGTAGACAGTAAAGAAACCTAGTAAATTGTGGGATTTACGCCAAGTCTATGAAAATGAAGTGGGGACGTAGTTCAGTTGGTTAGAATGCTGCCCTGTCACGGCAGAGGTCGCGGGTTCGAGCCCCGTCGTCCCCGCCATACATTCCAAAAGACTTACGGAACGTATGGACCTAAAGTGACAACGAAATCCGGGCACGATACGGGCACAATAAGCTTCTTAACCTGCATTTTGAGCCTGTTTTGTTGAATCAGTTGTGCCCAGACCAGCAACTTTAGTGCCTTCGCTGGAGACCATCATCTTTACAACCTTGCTCTGTGCGGCTCGCTTGTTCGAGTTCACCGCTTGCGTATAAACATCGAGCGTTATTCTGCTGTTCGCGTGCCGTAAGAGCTCCTGAACTGTCTTGACGTCTTCTCCATTCGCCTTCAGCAAGGTGCCGAAGGAGTGACGGAAAGTATGCCAGCCGATCTTCTTGTGAATGCCATTTGCCTTCGCAACTGGCCTGATATGACGCTTCATGAGGTTGTCCGGCCAATAGGGCTGCTTTCCCCTCATTGTCTCGCTGGCGAAGACGTAATCGTCATTCGACGAGTAAATACTCTGACGGCGCCAGCTGAGAAGATCCTCTGCCATGTAGCTGTCCATAGGGACAGGTTTGGCGGAGGCTTCCGTCTTGCAGTTGCCCACGACCTGATGCCAAATCGAACGCGTTACGCGAAGCTCCAGGTTCTCAAAATCGACATCGCTCCAGCGAAGCGCTAACAATTCGCTGACTCGAAGTCCGGTTGCCGCGTCGAGTAGAGCCAACGTGCGCTCCCGGACGGCCAACTTGCTGAGAAGAAGCTGAAGTTCTGCCAATTCGAGTACGTCAGGTGTTCTCTCCCGTTTGGCGCTTTGGCGCACGAGTTTCATTGGGTTACGTTCAACCCACTCGTAACGCATCGCGTGATGGAAGATTCCGCTCATGATATTTCGGATCTTTGCTCTCGTCCCTTTTGCCCGCTTGATGCTGTCCAGCCATTCCTCAACGGCGACTGACTTGATCTGATCGATCCTGAGATCTCCCCAGCGTGGAACGATCCAGCCCTTGAGATAGCTTTCGTATCCAGCTCGCGTCGAAAATGCCTTGCGTCCTTGCTTCTCGCCAGCCAGCTCCTTGAGTCGGTAGTGAGCGATCAGCTCGGCGATTGTCTTCGGTCCACCTTCTGCAAGCGGGGTTTGTTGGTTTGCGTCGATGCGCAATGCATGAGCTGCTTTGAGGGCTGCTGCCTCAGTGGCAAGACTCTCGACCGTGCCGACGATGGCTTTTCTCTGTTTGCCAATTCCATCGGGACCGACCTCTCGCCACCGAAATATCCAAACATCGGGGCCACTCTGCCGCTTTTCGCGTTGCACGCTTCCTTGCTGATACCGTGTTCGCCTTGACATGAATACTCCTTGTTAAGGCGCAACGGATGGCTGTCTTAAGCGTACCGTTGCGCGGGGCAGAGGTCGAGCGTGTTCCTCTGGGGTTCTTGTTTCAGGGGGCAGATCAATTGCGCGCGGGTTCTCGGTCGCAATTCCGATGGGAATTCGGGGGAAGTCACCTGCTAGTGGCTGCTTTTAGGGATTGAATCTCAGCTCGCGCGTTCCTGCCGATCCAGCCATGCATTCAAGTCGGAGGCGCGGAAACGCCACATTTTTCCTACATGCGAGCCGTGGATCTCGCCACGTCTAGCCAACTTCTGTAGGGTCTTATGATGAATATCTAAGAGCTGTGCGGCCTGATGGCTGTTGAGCAGAGGTTCAAAATCAGGAATGCCGAATGAATGATTGTCGACTGAGCGAGGGGCGAATTTTGCGACCACCTGTGCCATTAGCGACCTCCTTTTCCACGAGAGTGCCCCAAAATTCCACAGGCGTCCAAGACCTTTTTCGTCAAGACTGATGCTCGCCAGGCATCAGGAAGGCACATTCAGATACACGAAGGAATCGAACGGAACAACCAGATGCGCGAGAGGAGCCGCTATTTTCAAACCTCGAGACCGCGATGTCTTGGATCTGGTAGGACATTATCGAAAACGAGGTGCGTATGCGAAGGCAACCCAAGCATGTCAAAGAAACCACAGCGTCCCGGAAAACTGAGCCGAGAAAGAAATGGGTCGAACCTCGCCTGTCTACCGAGGTGATCAAGGGGCTCGCCTTGGGGATTTTGAAGTCCGAGATCTTCACGAGCGACCAGGTTAAGGAAGAGGATCGGCACCTGCTGCCTGCGATCTTCCTCCCGATCGAATCTCTTTCCGACGAAGAAGAGAAAGAATGGGCGGTCCATGCTCCGTCCCTGATCTACGCTTACTCGAAAGATGCCCTACTTTATCGCAAGATCAATGGGTATCCAGTGTTCGACACGATTTGCCTTCTCTGGACGCAAGATGCCGAGCTGCTTACCAGGTATTGCCAACGACTGCGTGCTGCAGTTAACGCAGTGATGGAGGGTGATGAGGCTCTCGGAAAAAGGCCATCACCGCGACCTGTCAATGCGCAGCCATCTGCCGGTCCCACCGGCAGACTGCAAAGCGTGAAAGACTTCGCAGCGTGTCTGGGGCTCTCAGTGTGGACAGTCCGCGGCTGGGCATATCGCGGCCGAGTGGCTTCGATCAAATTGGGTGCGCGAATGATGATTCCGACAACCGAACTGGACCGACTGATTTCGGAGAATCTTCGGCCAGCATGCAACCACAAATGATCGGCCAAACACGACGACGATTGATCCCATCGTAATTCTGGGCCGCAATAGCACAGTTCCGCACGACGCCCGGTCTTGTTGGGTCTTGATCACGCTGTTCGCGAGTACAGGCGCTTCTTTGGCCAGCCACCAATGCGCGATATCAAGGCATTGCGAGACAGCAAAGTCGAGGCGATCACTGCCGTTTAGGCGCTGAATTGCTCGGTTGTTCAATCGTGGGCTTGTTTTCAACTGTTGCCTCCAGCCCGAGTCGCTCATTGACCTGAAAGGGGCCGGGTGGTCGGTTCAGGTCTTTTGAAGTCGATAGCATCGGGACATGAAAACCTGGTGAACTCTCTAGAATATTTGATTCAATCGCTGTTTCTTTGGCAGAATTGCTTAAGGGTATTGGTGCGCAGTGCGACTCAGAGTCTCCCCCACTCTTCGCATCGCTGCCGGATTGCTCCTGGCTGTCCTGTTGGGTGTAGTTGGATATCACGTCCTCCGTTGGAGGATTCCGGGTTCCCCAGAGGCGTTGCTGGAACAAGCCGACGAGAAGTCGTGGGTCAATAACTGGATCGCAGCCGCACCTCTCTACCGACAAGCGGAACTTGGATTCATTCGAAATCATGAGCCATCGAACGCACTGTACGCGCACGTCAGCGAAATTCCAGCGCAAAGTGAATCCTCGATTAGTGTTCCGGCGCAACTTGCGGAACTGACGGCGGATCTTCTCTCTGCCGCAAGCGCAGGCCCCTGAGACAAGACTTCGCATCCTGACGATCCTTGGGATGCTGGAAGTGAATTACGACTCCGCGATGGCGCGAGCCACCTGGGCACAGGTCGAAGCTCTCGCCAGGCGACAACATCACTACTTGCTCGCCTCCAGGGCAATTGGCGAGCAAGGGATCGCGGCATTCCTTCTGGGAGACATTGCTACTGCGAGGAAGGACGTAGTCAAGGCATGGACTGTGGCCAAGGTTGCTGATCCTGCTGCTCACATTCGATATGCGAGTGTCTACGGAACCGGTTTGGTCGAACTGCAAGAGTACGGCGAAGCTCTTGGACCGCTCGACGAAGCAATCAAGGTGTCGAAGGACAAGCCAGAAGTCGCGTATCCAGCCTCCACTGTGTTCGCATCTGCGGTCAATGCACGTAGAGGAGCACGGAGGAGTTGAGGTGTTGGTAACTGCTAATGGAGTTCTATTCGGCAAATGCGAATGCGGTGCACCGCGGGAACCTGGCCGAAATCAAGGGAACCCAGGGTCAATCTGCGAATAGCGTGATAAGCAAATTGCGTCCATTTCTTGATCAAAACCCATTTGGGGCCGAAGATCCACGTGGCTGGGATCGCCTATTCGCGGACGAACATCACAGGTGCCACGTTATTCAGCTCGCGGGGTTCATGAAAGACGCAGCGCGTCTGGTCACGGAGTTCAGTCTCATTGACCTTTATTGGTATTATCGCGGGCGTGGAAATCAAACAAGGCCACGTGTAGTGGTCCTCGACGAAGTGCAGAACTTAGATCACCGAGATGAGAGTCCGCTTGCGCAATTGCTCAGAGAGGGTCGGAAATTCGGCTTTTCTCTCATTTTGGCGACCCAGATTATGAGCAACCTTGATCGAGACGAGAAAGACCGACTCTTCCTTGCTGCTCATAAGCTCTTTTTCCGACCAGCCGACACGGAACTGCGCGCTTATGCGGAAATAGCAGCAGTCACTACCGGGGAAAAGGTGGACGAGTGGGTGAAAAAACTCGCCGCTCTAAAGAAGGGTGAGTGTTATTCCTTGGGTCCGAGCCTGAATGACTCCTTGGGAAAACTTGAAGTCAAGGCGTTCCGCGTGAAAATTCTATCCTTCGCCGAGCGGATGGCCGTCCATGAGTGAAACGAGCGTGGATGCGCGACTACCTCGTAGCTTTCATAAGACCTTTAAGCCTGAACGCCAATACATCGGGGCCATGTTGAAGTTTGCCGGCACGGGTCACCAAGGAGATCTCCAAGAAATTGGATCTGCAACTGGAATTCCAACGGGAACCTCGACGGGAAAAGTCCCGGCGATACTTGACTACTGCCGAGCCATGGGCCTCATTCAGCTTGTGGGGGCAGATCGTTCTGCTGTGAGGAAGCCAGAGTTGACTTTTTTTGGTCGTATTGTGCTGCTAGAAGATCCATTTCTGAAGACACCTATCACTCAATGGATTGCACATCTGAACCTTTGCGGTCCGATCAGAGGTGCGGACGTGTGGTATCAGACGTTCTTTTCCGGTCTACCATCTCTTGGCATGAATTTCGAACGGACGCAACTTGAACTCTATCTCAGCTCGGTATACGGCGTAACATCGGCGGGGGTAGTCGGGCCGATGATCGGCATGTACGAAGACGACGCGGCCTTTCGTGTGTGTGGGGCTTTATCTGAGAACTCAGGCCATATAGTGCGAAAGCCTGCCCCAGTGTCGGATGAATTTGGCTTCGGTTACGGTGCATGGATTTTGGAACAGATTGCTGACCACTTTCATGCGGCAGGTCAGGTGTCTGTTACCGATCTGGATCGAAAAGCAGGATGGCGAACAATCCCCGGATGGGACATCGTAAACAACCAACGCGCCCTAGAGTTGGTGGAACGTAAGGGGATTGTTGAGGTTGATCGCCATATGGAGCCATGGCTTTTGCGCCCTGCAATGCCCGCCGCCTTAGCTTGGAAGCGAATCTATGACGATCTCCCTTGAGGCACACACATGCCCGAAGCTCTTCAAGAACTAGTCAAATTTAGAGCTGACAAACTCTTCAATGGTGCCGTAAACATTGATTGGTTCGGTACCGATGAGGAACGCGCCAGCGCAGCTTCGGAAGCCTACGTCTTTCATGGCCCCCAATATCATGGTGTGTCCCAGGCGGATGTCGGTGTCGAACACGGTCACCGATTAGTCGATACCGCAACATTCGCTCTTTCGATCGTTCGTCGTTCCTACGGAATCGAAGATCAACCGTTCACGCTCGCGATCGCCGGATACGGAACCGGAAAATCACACCTCGCGTTGTCTCTCGCGTCCCTTCTCACCGATCCCAACTCACAAACGGCGCTCTGTGTATTAAGTGCAATTGAGGCAGCCGACAAGCCTATCGGCGCAGAGATTCGCGCCATTTTGCATGAAGCAGATAAGCCGTGTCTAGTTGTTGCGCTGAACGGAATGAAGAGCTTTGATCTTATGACTGAGCTCACCCGACAGATTATCCGTCAGCTAACAAGACGGAGCATAGAAACGCGCGCTCTCGATGAATTGCGCCCTCGCTTCTCTCAAGCGGCGACGCTAATTCGAATGGGAAACGATGAGATCAGGCAAGAGGTCCTAGCGGCGTGCACCATGAACGGTATTGAGGAGGTTCTGGGTGCTCTCGACCAACAGGATGAGCTGATCTACAGCTATGTTCATAAAGTGTTCTCCAACAGGGGCATGGCATTAACCGCCCTTCGCGGTGAATCTGTGCATGACATAATAGATTTAACGGTTCGAGAATTTTGTGGTCCCAACAAGCCCTTTCAATCTCTAGTCATTCTTTTTGATGAGTTCGGAAAGTATACGGAGTTCGCAACAGTAAGGAGTCAGATTGCCGGAAGCGGGGTGCTTCAAGATTTGTTTGAAGGCATCCAGGCCAACAACAGCCGGGTCTGCTTTTCTGGATTCATTCAGTTTGAACTGAACGCTTATGTACAACGGATCGCTGTTGAATATCGAAACGAGATCCTTCGATATGTGACGAGATATCAGTCCGCGAGCCGGGTATATCTGTCTATTAATCTTGAGACGTTAATAGCTAGTCTCCTCGAAAAACGACAACCGGAAACGCTTCTTTCAAGGCTCGGCCGTCCGGAGTCGAAGAGAGAGTCTGAAGCAATCATTCATTCCATGTCCCGCTGGTTTCCTCAATCACATCGTCACCGTCTCTGGAGCGATCTTGACGATTTTCACACAATAATTCGTGTTGGCTGCTGGCCTCTAACGCCGTACTCGACTTGGTTCCTCTTTCACCTTGCTGCTGGAGGAAAGCACTTGCAGGAGCGCTCAGCACTAGCTCTTCTAGGGCAATCGATCGAGCGCTATAACGAATCGGTCGTTCCTGATCCTGCCAAATGGGGGCTGTCACCAGTAGATTTGTGGTCCGATACCTTACAGCAAGAGCTGTTAACTGCTGAGGAGGGTGGCCAACAGGGAGCAATCACCCACGCGTATGCTTCGGTATCTCGTCTACAAGTTCCCGAGACCTCGGGTCATTATTATTTGTGATCCACTCATTTGCGAGGGGCATTGAGACACGAATCACGGGCGGTGCCATTTCGGGTTGCTTGGTGCAGTAAGTGACAAGGCTGTTGCCGATGTTCAGAACAACCGCTGGTGGAAGGCTCGGCATCATGAACAGCAGCTTGCCGCGTACCGCCGCCCGATCATCGAGCTGTCGGCGAATGTACGAAAAGGCGCTCTGAGCGAATAAGATCACGATGGAATGTCCCCTACGCCGAATGGGTTGACAACAAGCGAAAAGGAATCCGAAAGCCGGATGAGCATCCCGGAAGCGTCCAGCATCTCGATCAGCCACGAATCAGTAAGTCCACCGAGTGTGCTCAACTTTGCAGAGCCCGTCCAGATACATGACCGAGCAATTGCTCCAGCATCGACTGCCAATCCATAGTGCGCCATCAATAGGCTCTTGAAGCGCTCATAGGTGACACGCGCGCCAGGGCGAATTGTTCCAAGGACCATACAGCGAAGCAGTTTGTCGTTCAAGACCAGGCGGGCTCCCGCACCTCTCTTCGGCACGACGAGTCCGATAGCCGATGGATGTGGGAGCCGTATGAATCCTCGTGTGCAGTGACGGTACTGCACCCAGCTCTAATAGAGATGCTACAGGCTCAGGTTAACTACCTCTTAACGGCATTTGCCACAGTCGCAGCGAGTGAGCTTAAGGCACCTGGAGCACGCCGATTTCGTGATTTGACCTGGCGAGGATACGTTGATTTAGCGGCAATTCAGACCCCGCTGTCCGGGTTGATAAAGGATAGGAATCGGGTTCTAGATACTGATGTTCGTGGTAAGGATTTGATACACCGCATCGGTTCGGCCGTGGATACGTTTTGCAACTGTCAAGAAGAGCTTATGACCATATCGCTTATCGGCCTCCTTGAAGTCGCTCTCGATATGGCCCCTTCTCACGGCTGGATCGCGAAGGGCCTCATAGATCATCCGCTGTATAGCGTTTAGATTTCGACGGGAAATCTGCTTCGTGACAGTATTCCGGCCGTCTGGATCGGAGAGAGCCCATATGTACTGAAGAGGTCCACCAACGTCGGTTTGAACCCGTACATTCCGTCCATAACGCGCGCTCTGTGCACAAAGGCTTCGCAGCAGTTGCAATGCGCATGCGATCTCCAGTAATTCAATCCGCTCGATTGGATCGATCAAGGCCTGACAAATACGGAGCAATTCCACTGCGAAGATCGCACCTTCTCGCCAGCTCTCTTCTGGACACCATCCACAAGAAGCGAGCCGGGGGCTCCCGTTTCTTGCAAGGTCAGTATTCTCAGCTGTCAAAGCGTCGATTCCTGAATCCAAGAAGGTGGCCAACTTGCCCACAGTTTCCGGACAAGCATCGAAAACTGCAACTAGCGCTATTTGAAGATTTCTATGAAGAGCGGCAGTATCGCTTTCCTCTGCGGTGCAACCAATACCAGCTTCATACAGCCACTTCTGAACGGACCGGGAGTCCTGGCGAAGAGCATTGCACAATTGCAGGTAAAGCAATTCCCCGCCTCTTGCTAGAAAGCGGTGTTTGTTGAATGAAAAGAACTGCAAGAATCCTTCAGTAATCGTGCTCCACGTCAGATCATTCCTACGCCTCGCTTGAGTGTCGTTCCAGAGAGTCTCTGCTGCTATCAATCTTTTCGATATGGGGAGAAAAGCCTGTGCGCACCAAGTGCGCTGTCCGCCCACAGATTGAAGACCTAGAAATAGATTCTCTAGTGTTTTAACTACTTCATCTACATCCATAGACGTAGAAATGCCGAGTTTGTCCGGCCGCTTGAGAGACATCACAAGATTCTGGTAGTGCTGCATGTGAGTTTCATGGCGCGTTTCGAGCTTGGAAGCGCCGAGAAACGCAAATAGCTTCAGATTGAGTCTAGCCTTGGCCGCGTACTGAAGAGGCTCATTCCTCGGCCAGTTCTGCAATTGCTCCAAGTCAGGCAAAGGTAGGGATTCAGAAACATCGTGCGTCCCAATCTTCTTTGCGGATGTTGCAATGAGAAAAAGCTCGATGAGTAATTCCGCTACCGTCTGATCAGCGAAAAAACGTCGACCAAAAAGTTGAATTGCTGGATTGAAATCCTCGTCTCCCTTGACTTCGTTCTGAAGCGTTATAGATGGGAACGGTCTAGGCATCAGTTACCTCCAGCCGATCGCCACGAACGGAAAAAATGTGTCGACGAAAAGTATTGTTTGTGCGCAATCTCACGAGCATGATGTCGTCTGTATCACGAGACCCTACTTCACGGATCAACTGTCCTTTGAAACGTTCTAGTCTATCCAGGAATGAGGATTGCAGGGTTCCGCCGATTTCACCGTGGCTTCGCATCACGACGTAATCAAGAAACGGAAGCGAGAGCTGTAATGTCAACTTTTTGGTTCGACTCGGGCCTTCTAGAACCAGTTCTCTCCGTTTGCCGGCTCCGACGTTGTTGATCGCTACAAGGCGCACGCGAAACTCATCATCTGGGAAACGGGCGAGCACGATTTGTGCGCTCTGTCGAACGTCATGTGAGCGCCGACTGAGCGTAATGAACAGGTGCCGATCTGAAGGCATTCCCTCCGGCAGCCTAACTCCGGTGAAATGCTCTTGCAGGACATGTAATATTCGTCTGTGCAATGATGTCGTCTCATGGAGCGGCAAAGCTTCATTTTCTTGACTCTGCCAGTGAGCGAAGTCCAAAACCATCGCGGAGTTAAGAAATATCTTGAGAAATCCGGTGTCTGACTGATCAAAGGAGTGAAGAAAGAAAAGGACACGACGTACCTGGTCGCGTGCCTGCGCGGCGGCATCGATCGAGTCGCTTGAAGTCCCAAGTGATCTAAGAGCTGCGAAGTCGTCTGGTGGGTCCGCTGCGCGCAGCTGAAACGGTAGCTTTCCGCCCGTGTGCCAAAGTTTACGTTCCCAAGCTGGGCTGGAGTGTACCCCAAATCGCTGCTCTCTAGCTACGCGGACAGCACGGAGCTGCAACGCTGGATAATCAATCTCTCTACCGTTGTCTCCAAAAAAGCGATTGAAGAACATGAACTCCGCCATCGGCGGTCTTTGAGCTCTCACTGACATCCTTAGAATGTCTTGGAACCTTAGGCCGGAGGTGATCATATATGCCAAATGTGCGGACAATTGTCGAAGCGTGAGTCGGTAACCATATTCGTAAGTTCTGCGATATATAAGAAACAGTCTTTCCCTCACGACCGCCTGGTTTGTTCTCATCAGCGTGACATTTCTAAAAATGGGGCAGCACTTTCGGCATTCTTGGGTTTCACATACCTTCCAACGATCCGCGTGCAGCATTCGGTCAAAGATCTGTTGTGCAATTGAAAGGTTGTCGGCCATGGCAATATTAAAGATAGAGAACGATGTTTGCCTAAATGAAAACTCATCTCCTCCAAGAGCGCTAATTGCCACAAGGAGTTCACTCTCAACGCGGACCGGGTCGCCACCCAACTCGCGTTCTTGAGCTTTGAATGCGTCAAGCAGAGTTCCAGTGTTTGACACCAAGAAGAATCGAGGGCTGTCCGGGGACAGCATTTCTACGAGCAGTTGAGCCCGCTCCTCTGCGGACCACTCACTAAAGTCTTTCACCACGCTTATGCGTAAATCGCGGATCTGGATGTTTTCGCGACGTAGCAATTGTGTGTTGAGGGGATTGCGTTTGGCAACTTGGCTTGGCCCACTTCGGCGGTTTAATCTGGCCCACCCCTGGGACGTTAATGGTTGAGAGGATGTTCCGTTCTGCTGGAGCGTAGCCCGGAGGGCGAAGCGGAAGTAGAACGGAGCGGAGCCTCCGGGTTACAGTTTGGGTTTCTTCCGCAGCGTTCTACGGAAGCGGTACGACTCCGAACCTGTTTCGATGATGTGTGCCTGATCGGTGAGCCGATCGAGCACGGCCTTGCAAAGACGGGCGTTGGTGAAGACCTGCGGCCACTCGGAGAAGGGCAGGTTGGTGGTCACGATGAGGGCAGCCTTTTCCGCTCGCTCGGCGATGACCTGGAAGAGCAGTTCAGCAGCGACTTCCGCCAGCGGCACATAACCAAGTTCATCAATGACAATTAGTTCTACTCGCGACCAGCGGGCCAGCATGCGGCTCAGGCTCTGTTCGCGCTGTGCTTCGACCAGTTGGTTGACCAGCGCCGCAGCGGTGGAGAAGCGCACGCGCCGCCGTTGACGACAGGCGGCGATAGCCAGGCCGGTGGCAAGATGACTCTTGCCGGTGCCGGGTTCACCAACCAGCAGGACTGGTTCGGCACGTTCGAGATAGCCGCCCTCGGCCAGAGCGCGGATGCGTAAGGCAGGGATGTGCGGCGACTGCGCGAAGTCGAACTCTTCCAGGGTTTTTATCCGTGGCAAATGTGCGTCCTTCACACGCAACTCGATTGCGCGGCGCTCCCTGTCCTCTACCTCGGCCTGCAGCAGAGCTTCCAGATAATGCAGATGGGAGTGATTCTGTTGGCTGGCTTCTTCGGCCAGCGATGCGAACTGCGCACCGACGGCGGCCAGCCGCAGCACCTTACAGTGTTGGGCAATGATAGCGCTTCCGAGGCTCATGCCTGCACCGCCGGAATGGAGCTGGTGAACAGTTGGTCATACTCGATCACGGTGGGCAGTGGGCGTTCATAGGCTGCCAGAGCGCCGATCTCGATCCCCTCGGCAACCGGATGCTGCAGTTGATCGGTCATTAATAGATGACGGATCGCAGCCACATCCATGCATCCCAGTTCGAGTGCCCGTTCGACAGCCGCTTCCAGCTTGGCGTAGCTGAACTCGCGGCCCATGCGGATGAGTGTGACCATGGCCCGGGTTCCACCTTGGCGTCCATGCCGTGCGGTCATCAACTCCCAGATCCGGTCGTAACTCTGGGGCCATTTGCCCTGCGCCCTCCACTGCGCCAGAGGTTTCGATCCGCGCAAGGCGCCGGGCTTCCGCTCCAGAACCTCGAGATAGTGTTCAAGATCGAGGATCTGCTGCGAGCGGTTATAACAGCGTTCGTGGCTGGCGAAGCAAACACCCTCGCTCCATAACTGGATGACGCTGGAGTAGACGCGTGCCTCGACGATCGAGCCCGGCTTCAGCGGCACTGAATAGAAGTTGGTGCGCACCTTCGCGCATCCTGCCTGATCGACACGCGGGAAGCTGACTTCGGCCAGATCGAAATCCTCGGCGGGCAGCGGAAGCAGGTGTTCCTTCTCGGCCAGCAATGCCATGCCGACGTTCTCCGTGCGGCCCGATAACAGGCGGCCTTCATCCCGGCGGCAGGCTTCCAGCAGCTGGTTGTTCAACTCCGCGAGATCGTTCGCAACTGGCACCGGCGTCCAGTGGTTACGGCGGAAGTATCCTACCTCGCCTTCGACGCCGCCCTTCTCATGGCCCTCTGCGGGCGTGCAGAACTCGGCCTGGTACTGCCAGTGAGAGCGGAACGCGATGAAGCGTGCCGTCAACTCCCGCTCCTGGCCGCGAAGAATCTTCTTCACTGCGCTGGACAGGTTGTCATAGCGGCAGCGACGGAACACGCCACCGAAATAATGGAACGCCAACTGGTGCGCTTCCAGAAATGCCTGCTGCGTGGCCCTCAGATAGGCGCGATGAAACGCGGCCCCGCTGGCCATCGAACGCATCGAGAACACCTGCAGCTTGATCTGCTCTCCGCCCAACTCGGCATAGGCTTCATACCAATCCGTCTGTGCTTCGACGCCCCAGGCATAGCTCTGCGGCACGAACGTCTCGTGATGGCTCAGTCCCAGCGCTTGCTTGCGCTGCTCCACATACTGCCGCACCGTGCGCTCTGCGGCCACGCAGCCCGGAATCTCGGCGCGGATGCGATCGTAAATGCGCCGCGCCGTGTGCCGCTGCTTTCGCGGCGCCTTGCGGTCCGACTCTAAAATCGCTTCGATCAACGCCACCGCTGGAGCCATCTTCAAATGCGGCCGCTCTGTCTTCTTCCGCCGTGCCGGCATCGCGCTCTGGATCGCTTCCCGCACCATGCGCCGATGCACCCCCAACTTCCGCGCTACGCTCTGGATCGTGCCCGCTCCAAACTCATACTCTCTGCGGATCTGCTCGTATAACTCCACCTTGGCTCTCCAGTCCAACTTCCCTCCGCACATCAGCTTCCGCTCATGTCCAGACTAGAAGTTCGCTCTGCCCAGGGTGGGCCAGTTCAGAATGCCAAAATCACGGATTTTCGAGGGCTATTTTACTTAGCCGTTTAATGACTTCAAGCGCAATAGTCGATTTACCATCTCCAGCATGTCCAGTAATAATGACGTGGTGCCTGTCAATGCCTATACTTACCCATCGAAGCTACAACAATAGCTATCGAATTTGGGAAGGTAGCGATGTTGATCTTGAAGAGCGAATAGCAGAGGGAAAACGACGGACAGGACAGAGTCGCGGATTAGCGGACGGTGTGCGCAAATACATTGTGAAGCGACCGATGATTGCACGACGCCATAGCTTTGATACGGGCGCACTCCGCATGTTTGACGTAATCTACGTTGACTCCGTCAGTTCTTTGGAGGAATCGCTTGCTGCAAAGGCCGCGTTGGACGGAAAGGTAGTTGTCTGCCTGAGCGAGTCCAACTCTCTCTCGGAGCAGTTTCAAGTTCGAGCAAAGGCCCTAGACGGCGTCCAGAATGTTCTGATCGCGGTTCCACAGCAAATAGGAGAATTGCGTGTCTGGCGTCAACTAATCTTTCCGGTCAACGACAACCATAATTCCCGATAGTTGTTGGAACTTGCTTTTCTTCTTTCTTTTGTCGTTGTTGCTTATCCCCGTCGTCGTTGTGGCGGTGGTAATGTGGAAATCGGCAACATCGATTTCCAAGGTCTGTGGGAAGGGTGGGAAAAACAGTCTCACCGTTTTTTCCAGGCTTTCCAGCAGACCGTCATTTCCACGGCCAGCTTCCCCGCGCTCAGTTGGCCGCGTTGCTTTCCTGCGCCGGGTCGCGATTCTTCTTGGCCTCTTCCATTCGGTAGCTGGGGATGTTCAGCTCCACGATGACCGAGTGGTGGACCAGCCGGTCGATGGCTGCCGCCGTGGTCATCGGGTCCTTGAAGATCCCCTCCCATTTCGAGAAGGGGAGATTGCTGGTCAGTAGTACGCTGCCGCGTTCGTATCGCTCCGACAGCAGGGTGAACAGCACCTCCATCTCCTCGCGGCTTTGTTGGACATAGCCCATCTCGTCGATGATCAGGCCGTCATGGCGGGACAGCTTCTTGATTTCTTTGCTCAGCCGTAGGTCGCGCTTGGCCACCAGCAGATCCTGCACCAGCATGGCGCAGCTGGTGTACTTCATCCGGCGTCCTTGTGCGATCAGTTCATGGGCCAGGGCGCACAACAAGTGGCTCTTACCCGCGCCAGGATTGCCGAACAGCAGCAAGTTCTCCCTGCGATCGAGGAAGCTGCCGTCCACCAGCGCCTTCAGTTGTCGTCCAGCTTTGACGGGTAATCGCTTCAAGTCGAAGTTCGCCATCGTCTTCTCTCGCGGCAACGCCGACTCGCGTAACAGTGCCGCGATGCGATTACACCGCCGCGACTCGCACTCTCGCTCCGATAACCCAAGAAGGTATTGCTCATAACTCAGTGTTTCTTTTTCCGCCTGTTGCGCGGCCTGCTCGAAGCAGTCGCGCATCGCAGGCAGATGCAGTGCCTTCAGGTTCTCCGTCAACGCCGTTCTGATCTGAGGGGCCGCGCTCATTGCAGCACCTCCTGCGCACTGAACAACTGATCGAAGATTCTCGAGATCCACAACCGCCACCTCGACATCGCGGACGCTTGTGTTCTGCTCGGCGACCAGCATGGCCTCGATCCCCGCAGCGCTGATCGGCTCATCGCCTTGGCCCAACAGGAAAAGCAGCGCCGCATCGACTCTGACCTCACTGTCCTTGGCGGCCAACTCCAGGATCTGCAGGTATTCCTTGCTACCCTGATACCGGCCAAGCTGCTCCTCAAGAAGGTCGAAGGTCATGCGGAACCGGCTAGTGGGGAACAACTCGTCGCGGTACCGGTAGTGCTCGAAAGCGCCCGGCTTGCGCAGCAACCAGTCGATGATGTGCCGGTAATCCACGCGATGCTTCTGCCGCCCGCGTAAGCGTGGCATCTCGGCGACCTTCTTCTGCCCGTACCAGACCTCCACATGGTCCATGAACAGCCGCGCCTCCACCTGCTCGCCGATCAACCGGCTCGGCACCGAGTATGCGTTGCGGTCCACATAGATCAGGCTGCCCGAGTCCACCTTGACCCGATCGCGCCTGGCCGATTCCATGCGCCGCTCCGGCAACCCCCGCATCACCGCCATCTCTTCGGCAAGCCGCTGCCTGCGCCCGGCGTTCAACCGCTCCAACATCGTCGCCAGGAACCGCCGGTACTCGTCCACGCTGGAGAAATCCACGCTGCCGCGCAGCATCAACTCCTGCGCCACAGCCCGCTTGAAGCGATGGTGCCGTTGCTCCACATCGCCGTTCTCGTTGCCATGCCCGGCCTGCGTCTTCTCGCTCTCCAGTCCATAGCAACGCATCAGACCCTTGTAGCGATCCGTGAACTCGGTCGGATCGCTCATGTTGTTGACCGCCGTCGAAAGCCGGTCGGTGCGATGGCGATGCGGTACTTTACCCACCGTCCACAGAGCGTTCTGCAACCCTTCGCTTAGGCTCTCGAAGCTCTCTGAAAAGCACACCGTTGCTGCCTCCCAGTTCGAGTACGTCAGCACAAAGTGATAGATCAGGTGCGGAAAGCTTTGCCCCTGGATGGTCACGCCCAGCTCTTCCATGTGTGTGAAGTCCGACGCTCCCAGCCGACCTGGAGGATGCTGTTGCGCAAAGAAAACCTCCCGGGCCGGACCCTCGGTGGCACGCCATACCTTCACGCGCCGCTGCAACGTGCGCACCTGCCCGTCCTGAAAGCGACCGGGATTCTGTCGCTGCAAGAACTCGAACACCGTCTTGGCCTCGAGCCCTGCGTTGTCCTCAAACAACTTCTGCACATCATCCCAAACATCGATGAACGGATCGGGCCGTGTCCGACCGCGTACCGCCGTCGGCAACTCGCTGGGCAACCCGCCATGGCGGCGATACTTTCGCGCCGTCTTGGCGTCCATCCCTGCCTTGGACGCCGCAATCTCCTGGTTTTGCTCTGTCTTTATCAACGCAAACAACCTCCGAACCTGCTTGTCCGTGACCAATCCGCCTCCGCTCCGATGAACCGGAGTACGCTTGGCCTAATTGTCGTTGGATCGGGAATTTTGTTTGTCGTCGCCCGGCGCATTGACTCACGGTTTTTGTTACCAATGCCACGTCGTTGCCTCATGAAAATGTTACCCGTTTGGAATGGAAGAAGCGGGCGACAAAAACAGGAGGCACTTGGGCGTGACAAGCAGGCGAGAACTGATCGCAGCGGTAGCGGTGCGGTACCAGAGGAGCGCACGGAACGAGAAGAAGAGCATACTCGACGAATTTACTCAGGTGACCGGCTTTCATCGCAAGTACGCGATACGCGTGCTGAACGAGCAGGTCAGCACCGTGGCAGCAGGAAGCGGGATGCGGCGCGGCTGCATTTACGATCAGGCAGTGCAAGAGGCGCTGATCGTGGTCTGGGAAGCAGCGGATCGGATTTGCGCGAAGCGGCTCAAGCAAATACTGCCTGTGATGGTTAGCTCGATGGAACAGCATGGGCATTGCAAGCTGGATCCAGAAGTCCGGCAGCTCCTCCTAATGATGAGTCCAGCCACCATGGATCGTCTCCTGAAGGCGATCCGCCAGGTGAGCAACGGCGGCCGTCGCAAATCGGGGATCCGTTCGCTCCTGCGGAACAGCATCACTGTGCGAACTTTCTCCGATTGGACCGATCCAGCTCCTGGCTTCTTCGAGATGGACTTCGTGGCGCATTGCGGCAAGTCCGTATCTGGTAGTCACCTCCACAGTTTGGTTTTAACCGACATCGCTTCCGGATGGACCGAGGCGGCCGCCATGGTGGTGCGCGAGCAGGTGCTGGTGACCGAGACCGTGCAAGGGATTCGAGCCAGATTGCCATTTCCCATGTTGGGGCTGGACGTGGACAACGACAGCGCTTTTATCAACGAGACCCTGCTGAACTATTGCAGGGAGCAAGGGCTGGAGTTGACCAGGTCACGAGCATACCGAAAGAACGATCAGGCCTGGATTGAGCAAAAGAACGGCGCGGTGATCAGGAAACTGGTGGGTTACGGAAGATTGGAGGGCCTTGGGCCTGCTGCCGCTTTAGCCAGACTGCACGATGTGGCACGACTATATGTGAATTACTTCCAACCTTCGTTCAAGCTAAAGTCGAAGACGCGAGAAGGTGCGAAGGTCAAAAAGCAGTATCACACCCCCGCCACCCCGGCTGACCGCCTCCTGGCCAGTGACAGAGTATCCACTGATTGCAAGCAGCAGATTCGCGAGGTATTCGATGCTTTGGATCCGGTTGAGCTTCTACGTCAGATACGGGAAGCTCAGGCCCGATTGTCGTCGCTCGAAATAGGGGGCCAAGATGCGCCATCGCCTGTTGCGCAGCCAGACACAAGCGTCTTCGTAGCCAGCCTTTCCATCGCCTGGCAGAATGGCGAGGTCCGCCCAACTCATCGCAAGCTGCGTCACGAGTCCAGGACCTGGCGTACCCGCGTCGATCCTTTTGAAGAGGTATGGTCGATGATTGAGCAGTGGCTAGTGGATTCACCGGATGCATCGGCGAAAGAACTTTTTCTTCGACTTCAGGTTTTAGCGCCCGAACGGTTTCACACGGGCCAACTACGAACACTCCAGCGGCGGGTAAAAGTCTGGCGCAATGAGATGGTCCGGCAGCTCGTCTTTGGAGCCAGCCTCCAAGGTTCGGCTGAAACCATCAAGCCACCACTTGTTTCACTGTAAGCACCATGCCAGACATGAAAACGGCTGGCTATGGAAAAGACGCTCCGTGGAAAAGTCCTTTGGACTTTCCCACCTCGCTTGGAAATCCCGCAAAGGCGGCGGGATTCCCACTTTCCACACAGCCACTACTGCTGCTAACTAAACATGACAACTACGGATCCGGTAACATTTCTATTTGAGGCAACACGCCCGGGAGTTCTAATTGTCGCCCGTCAATTGCGCGGAGTCATCACAGAATTGGCCGCCCTGCGCTGGGTTTGGGAGAATACTCCAGAACTCAGAGACGATCGCGTAGCTCGCAGAGAAGTCTCACTTCGAATCACAGAAGCTGAACAACTTCTGCTCCGAGATTTGGCGGGGCTCACCGACCCGCGCCTGGAACCCATCGGAAGTGGTTGTCTCTGGTTTCATGCGGGCCTGCGCCAGAAGGTATCTAGTCTGGCAGACGTGTCACAGCTGTTATCAAAGATTCTTGATCTCGTTTATCACCAAGCGCCGAAAATCCGTAATGAGCTCATTGTTCGGCGAACCCTGTCCACCGCCGCCGCCGCCGCAAGACGAAACTTGATCGAGGCAATGCTGAAGTGTGAAGCGAAGCCTTTGCTTGGCATGGAAGGATTCCCCCCCGAGCGCAGCATCTATGAGTCCGTGCTTCGGGCTATCGACGCTTCATTCAACTGTGAAAGAGCAATCTCTATCGGTTTAGGTGGTGATGCCGTGTCACTCAATGCAAAAGAAATGAGTTCCGCTGAAGCGGTCAAGTGAGAAAACTGGCCGAGGGCGTTAAGAACACCAACAGTTTTTACGAGATCCTGATGAGTGCTCCCAAGATCCTTCTTGCGGTCTAAAACATCTGCTGCTTCGAGCCACCGTATTGCTTGTGGCTGTCGATATAACCCAAGGCCAAAGTTGTTCGAAAAGTAATCAAATAGATCCGTGAGTCTGATGAATTGTGGCGTGCCGGCAGACATCTGGTGCGTTCTCAAGAATTCTTGGAATGCGAAGGGTTCGGCACTGCTCAGGTAGGAAAACAACGATCTCTCGTTTTGACCAAATCGCCTAAAAATATATGGTATGGCGACAAGTGCCAGCGGATGCAGTGGGTACGCCGCGAGGGCACTCCTTCTGAATTCCTCACGCGTCATTCCCGGTGGCATTATGCCGATTTTCAATGCTGTTGTGATGACCCGATCAACTGTAAGACTCAGATCTCTAGGCAGTGTCATCTCAGTCTGCTGTATAGCGGCACCAATCATCCGAACAACCTGGTCGGGGGGTTCGAGAAAGGGGATATCGCTGAAACGGCCCTGAATTTTCGACCATTCGCGTCGTGTGCCTATATCTAGAAGGTGTCCGTATTCCTCGAACGATTGGTGAAGGAGTCCCACAAGCAATGTGGGGATGGCCTTGCTCCGCGCTACGTACTCACCGATCTCCTGAAGAACAGAGACATCGCCCCGCTGTGGGTACCGCGCTGCGTATTCGAAGAGCTTCCCGAGTTCATCTATTATCAGAAGCACGCCTTGATATCCCTCGTTGCGTGCCGAGGTTGCGGTCGTTTCTAAGGCGGATATAACTCGCTTCGTGTCGAATGATGATCCGGTAGAATTTGCACTTATCGTCGCCCTAACTTTTCGGCCCAAGGTGTTAAGGGCTTTGCTCGACTCCATCGTTAATGCGGAAGCAATGCCTTCTGCAATGCACTGTGGCGCGGAAACCTTACGGGCAGTGAGTAGTATTGGGAGAAAACCACGTTTGAATCTGGAGCCTAGCTTCAGCCTCGACAGTCCTGCCGCGATCTCAGGATCTCTTTGCCTTAGAAGCTCCCTTGCGCGAACTCCGGAGGCATCTGCGGCACAAAAGACGCGGGTCATGAAGAGCGCGAAAGAGGATTTCCCAACACCGTACGGCCCGGTAATAGTCCAGGCCCGTGACGAAGAGCTAGGTGACAGACCGTCTGTAAGCCGCCGTAGCGAATCGAGAGCGGTCGGCGTCAGAATGTAGTCGCCGTTCTGCGATCCGTCTCTGAAATCCCTTTCCACGTTGGTGGAGCGTCGAAAATGACGAGCGACATCAAAATAGTCGCTCAGTGGCTGATCTACGGGGGTACTCCGGCTCATGTTCTTTTGCCCCGATAATAGTCTCCCAAGATCACAAGAGGATCGAGGATTCGCTTCCGGTAGATTTGCTTTAGACCGGATGTTTCATCAAGCACAAAAGCGCCATTTGTTTGCTGTTCGAGATCTTCTACATATTCAATGACGCTATTCTCATCAAGTTTGAAGACCTGCCCTGGACTGCCTTCCCCGTAAAGACATTTTTGAATGCTCAATGTGTTTGGTGCACCTTCCAAGCGGTCGAAATACTGAGCCAGCGCGAAACAGAAAATCCTCGCGGGAAGAGACATCTTCGGACCGATTGCAAAACGATGCAAATCGCCATCAGGAGATGGCTGGAGAAGGTCGAGCTGAAGAAGCGGGCAGTCGAAAGTTTCTTCCGCTTTAGAAAATTTGTTATCGTTGTGACTCGGCTCATAGGTTCTTACGAGGCAATCAATATCTCTGGTGACTACGCTCTCACTCACAGTTAGCGACTGACGCTCTGCGAACGAAGTGATGAAAGCAAATAGCTCTCGCTTTGTGAAATCAGGACGATGGAATCGAGAGAAAAGTAGCTGCCATGATGTTCCGATTCTAGGGTTCGAGATTAGCAACCAATGTATTAGCCAAAGAGACGCGTCGTCCTCCAGGTAGGGATCCCATCCGCCCTCGAGTATTAATCGACTTCCAATCTCTGAAGCGCGAAGGTGTTTGTTGTTGGGCGCCTTCGCGTTTGCGTCCAATTCAATCAATTGGGTGAGGTTGCACCAGTACCGAATACTCGACACCATGTTCTTACCGACTCCCAGTCGGACAAGGGCGTCGTCCTCGAAAAACAGCGTAGGGCATTCATGGACGCCTCGCACGCCCTTTTCCAGCCATCCATATCTGAATGCAAACGTCTGGTGCCCGGCGAATCTGTACTTGAGATCTCCAGCCATCGTTTTTGGGGCCCTCACCGGCATAACGCGTCACGCAACCGTATCAGCACGCGTGCGTTGAGCGGGCGCCGTTCCGGAAGTCATTGAAAAAGCAGGAATTAATTACATGGTGAAAATTCCTGATTGGTAATCCTTGGAGAATTGTAAATCCCTAGACAGACACGTGCGGCTGCCAAGCGCCCCCCGTTGAAAAGAGCTTTGCGAGTTAATGCCGGGCTCCGCAATGGGGTGGTTTCGTTGAAAGTGAAGCGGAACTCAAAAAGCTGCTAAGGGGTGAGAGTACCGGGACATACTTTACAAAACAGACCGGAGACATGGTTTACAAGCCCCTTGCGGTGAGAGTGGCTCTGGTTGCGGGTTTTCGGCGGGCTTTGCCGGTCTTCTGATACATGATAGTCGTCGCCGTAGCCGTGGTAATGTGGGAATCCCCGCAGGGATTTCCAAGGGGTGTGGGAAGGGTGGAAAGCCGGCTTTATGGCTTTCCATGCTTTCCATACCCCGGCATTTCCATGGCTTGTTTTTTGGCCGCATCTTCGTTTCAGCTTCCGTGTGCCCCACGGACGGTCCCTTCGCCGGTGGGGCGCACCTTTGTGGCAAGACCTTTGGCATGTGACACACTATTGTCGTGATTCTCAACAGCGATGGAACGAAGGCAGTGTCCACTCTAGGCTGGGTCGATAGGGGCTCGCTGTGGGTAACTTCGGTTGAAGATAGATCTCCGCAAAAGGTCGTCCTCAGCGACGCGAAGTACCTTTCGGTACTTGGGGGGCAGAAGGACTTCTTTGCAGTCCTCCATCATTGGGATGGGAAAAGGCTTGAGATTACGGCTCACGCTTATTCGAATCCACAGGAGATCATCTCCCGTCTCTCACTTCGAGAGGCTATTTCGGGGTTTCCGTCGAGGATCGAAATACTGAGAGAGGGCGACCTTCGTGTTTGGGATGGCTTGCCGGCAGCATTCACTGGATATGCATTCGGGGACTATCGACTCATTCTGACACGCCATCCTGGTGAGGATGATGTTCAAACATTGTCTTGGTTTGATGACGACTACGACAAAGGCTATCAGGGGATTGTTGGAGCGCTCGAAGTCCCGGACAGTTCGTTCTTGATAATTTCCGTTCAGCGAGACTCCCACCCCGTCTTGTATGACCCGGAGAGCCGAAAGGCCATCCGAAAACTGAGCCTAGCTGACAGGGGCGGAAACCCTGCATTCCAGTTCCGCGCTACGGGTCATGAGATCTGGACAGCCGACTACGACGCAATTGTGAAGCTGGATGGGAATACGCTTGAAGTCATAGGCATTAGAACCGTTCAAGCTGCTCACCAGGGGACACGGCAGTTTATCGGAAACTTCTGTTTCAACCTCTGCCAGGACCATTGCTTTATCGCGCGGCCCTTTAGCGAGGATGCCGTGATCCTCGATGCGAATTCGATGGCCGAGATTTCTCGAATCAAGCTCGGACGGCAGCCACTTGATATTGCCATCTTGGCCAACGGAAAACTAGTTGCACGAGATTGGAAGACCGGTGATTTTCTCTTCCACCAGCTTGAGGCATGATTCGAATTCTTGATCCGTTGCACGTTCCGCCGAAGGTCCGGCCGTTCCAGCGTGGCTCAGGACTCAGGACGCTCAGGTTCAGAACGATTATGCTGCGGGAACGGTGCTACGTGAGCTGTTAACACCGCTCCCAGCAGTAACTGGACCACAAAGATCTCATGCCCGAATAGCTGGCCGAAACCTCATGTCGGAACTGTTGAACTCGCCAAGTTCGGTGTTGCAGAAGAAAACGCGGTGCACGTCTTCATCCATCTGCTCCAGCCCGATCTCTTCGTTGCGGAATACTTCGCTGACGAAGACTCGACCCTTGTGCCAGCTGATATCTCCGCTATTGTTTACTCGCCGAGTCTGGAACGATCTGGGATAAACGAAGTTCGCTACCCTGCTGGGGAGCAGCCGAGTGCTGGGGACATAGATGCTTCCAGGCGTCTCGTTGGCGAGTGCTTCGTGCGGGCGCTCATGGTTGAACACCAACCGGAAGCGATCAAACTTCCTCTGCTGAGCAGTTACAGTGCGGGCCGGCGGCTTCGCGGTGTCCTCTTTCAGTGTGCGGTGCATCCGTTCATGTCGACCATTCGCACGCATTGTCAACTGCACCGACACCGGGGAGTGCAGGAGGACGTTTCCGGGTTACTCATCCTTTTCATCCGTGGCTGGGACGAGAGTTTGAACTGGTTGTCCATCGCCGCACATGGGGCGAGGATCGAGTCTTTTTCTACGACGAGAGCGCGCGCCTAGTCGCTCTACCTGCCTCTTGGACAGACTTCGTTAGCCCTGATCCATTCGTAAAGATAGCAGCTGGTCGATCGCTATTTCGGGCGGAGGACCTGTGCCAGCTGGTCGAGCAGATTCGATCTTTGCACCAGAAGGATGCCCGACATGTGTAAAGGTAATTATGCGTTTCATGTAAAGGAAAAGATGTTCTGCAGCGTTATGGGAGGCATGGACCGGCAGGGTTTCCCTTCTTATTGTGTGTTTACTATCCATGACCATCCAGACGGACACGGACAAAAAGAGCTTGACGGCCTTTCCCTGGAGAACATAATTAATATTACACAACGGCATGCCTCGTTCTTCCCGAAAACGGCAACTGCTCCGCCAGGAAGGCGCACTGAACCCCAGATCCGACGCCGTTACGGACGAGTTGTTTCAGCAGAGCGAGTTTTTCGATCCCGCCGATGCGGTGCAAGTCAAGTACGAGATGCTGCGGCAAGTGCAACTCAAGGAACAGCCCGTGAGCCAAGCTGCTCGAGCCTTTGGTTTTTCCCGGCCTTCGTTTTATCAGGCACAAGCCGCTTTCGAAGAGGCTGGCTTGGTCGGATTACTGCCTCACAAACGAGGACCACGAGGCGGCCACAAGTTGACAACGGAAGTGATGGATTTCGTCAGCCGGATCCGGGAACGGGATACGTCTTTGTCCTGGGCAGAGATAGGCAGGCTCATTCAGCAGCGGTTTCCGATATCCATTCACCCGCGCAGTATCGCTCGCCAGTGGAGCCGTCAAAAAAAACGCAGTTGAGCGCGGATGAGGCTACGGATTGCGCCCTGCATGTGGAACTCTCTACGGCCTATGAGCAACTCCGCAGCCAGGTACTGGGAGTAAACGGAAAGCCGCCAAGAGGCCCGGGATTGGCCGTCTTTTTGGAGCGCGGCATGAAGGCCTGGATCAACGCCTATCGCCAGTGGTTAGCGCTTACTCCAGCCAGCAGAACAGCACGCTCTCCACTATCGACAACCTTGCGTGCGCCGGTGCAGAACGACGTGATCACTCTTCTCACCGGTATGTTGTTGGAGCGAACTGTTCAGGAGGGGAGATGAATCACGACGTCCATCAAAAAGTCAAAGCGAGTCATCTGAAGCGGACTGCCTACCTGTATGTGCGGCAATCGTCACTTCGACAAGTTTTCGAAAACACTGAAAGCACCCAACGACAGTACGGATTGCGCGAACAAGCGGTGGCGTTGGGATGGCCGCTCGATCGCATTATCGTCATCGACAGCGATCTCGGGCTGTCGGGCGCTTCGAGCGACCGCGAAGGATTTCGGCGTTTGGTGACAGAAGTAAGCCTGGCGCACGTGGGGATTGTCCTGGGACTGGAAGTGTCTCGTTTGGCTCGGAACTCAACAGATTGGCACCGACTGCTCGAGATCTGTGCTCTGACCGATACGCTCATCCTGGACGAGGACGGTATTTACGACCCATCGCATTTCAACGATCGTTTACTTCTCGGGTTGAAAAGACCTGATTCATAAAGCACCCTTTGTTGAACATTTCCTTTGTCCAATATTCCGCAAGTCTCCGCATGTTCAAACTACGGTCTGCGGATCCCAAAGTTCTGGGCCCTGGTGCCGCTCATGCTCCGGGCCACTCCGTCACGCCGGCAAATATAACCCACGTGCTGGTGGGTGAAAGGGCGCCCGAACGCCGTCCGGTACCCCGTGTCATTCAGACGATCGGCGATATCGGCGTAACTGTACTGGCCAGCCATTTCGTGAATCTTCATGACGGCTTCCTGAGGCGTCTTTAAGGACCCTTCTCCTGGCGCCGCACGCTTGACGGCGAAGTTGGTTAGCACTCCCGAGCGCCATCGAATCTGCACGTCGATTTCCCCGACTTTGCTCACACCATCCAGTTGTACCGATTCCATCGCCATGCGCAGCAAACGCTTTCGCTCCTGATTGGTGGTCGTCGCGGCTCGCCACAATAGGGGCAGATTCTGTGAAAGCTTCTGTATCGCCTGACGTTCTTCGGGTGTGATATTCCATTGGGCTTCTTGTTCCGCCTGGACATAGGCCTGCTCCAGATGGCTTACTCTCTCCAACTTCTCGTTCCATCGCCGTTCTAATTCCGATGCCACCAATCTATGGTCAGGATCCACCGCATCATATTGACGTTGCGCCAACCGTGCCTCATAGCGCGCTTGCTCCAGTTGCAGCTCCCGTTGCCGGCGTTGCGCAGCTAAGTCACGCTCCAGTTGCTCCAGGACTCTCAAACCTATCTCTAAACTCATAGGCGAGACGGTTTCCAAGAAGGCTTCCGCAATTGCAACATCCACAGGGCGCGAGGTCATGCTCTGGCAAATCTTGTCTTCATCTCCGTTAGAGTAGTTGGATTGACATATGTAAGAAGGGGACCGTTTCTCAGTCAGGACGCGGTTTTGCACTCCCATTTTACGGCCGCAGATCCCACAGTAGACGATCCCCTGCAGCAGCGCGCTTCCTTCCCGGGCCACGCCGTGCGTTTCCTCGCAATTCCAGTTCTGGCGCAACCGCTCACAATTCTTCACATACTCCTCCCAACTGAGATAGGCTGGGTGATGAGCATCAATCTTCACCGGCCATTGTGCCATGGGAACGTAACGGGGGAGCACCTTGCCCGTCTTGGCCGAACGGCGATCTCCAGAGTACTCCCACCGGCCGAACACGTAGGCTCCGGCATAAGCCGGATTGCGCAGGATGCGAACGACTGCGCTCAAGCAGGGCGTTTTCCAGGTCAGAGCCCCGTACCCTTCCCGCGTTGTCATTCGTGTGGGTAGGTCCAATCCTTGTTGCTTCAGATCCCGCACTACAGTCCGAGCTATTCCGTGGCGACGAAAAGAGTCGAACAGGCAAGCTAGTCGTTCTCGCACCTGAACGTCCGGATCCAGTTCCCAATTCCCATCGGCATTGTGTACGTAGCCTGTGGGCAACGGGAACTGTAGGCGTCCCTTGCGGGCTTTGTTCCAACGCCCTTCATACAATCGCGTGCGCAGAGTAAACAGTTCTGCTTCTGACAAAGTCCCTTTCACCCCGAGCAACAAACGATCATTCGGTTCCCGTGGACTGTAGACCGCACTCTCGTCCCCGATCAAGGTGCGGGTTAGTCCGCAGATCTCAATCAGCCGGTACCAGTCGCTGTTGTTGCGCGCCAGCCGTGAGGCCTCCAGCATCAACACGATGCCCACTTTGCCCAGGCCCACTTCCGTCACTAAGCGCTGAAAGCCGCTGCGATGAGTCGCGGTGCTGCCCGATCGGCCTTGGTCCTCGTCAATCACCTCGACATGACTCGGTGGCCAGCCTAACTGTACAGCTCGTTCTCGCAGATGATACTGCCGCTCGGTGCTTTCCCGATGCTCCAGGACCTGCCACGGAGTGGATTGTCGTACATAGACGTAGGCCGTACGCTCATAGTGCAGGCTTTGGATTTTCACCGTAGTCATGACACTCCTTTTCGGGAAGGTGAGTCTGCACGTGGCGGTAGCCTACCTCAACCCACAGGGGGTGCAGGTCCGATGCCTCCGCGGGCAGATGCCTCGGCAAGACGTTGGACCGTGACCGAGGCGGCGTTTGCGAGACCTTTACTACATTCAATTTCGTTTGTGAAGAATCGGGATCTAAGAAACGACTTGACGGCTTACTCGCTGCACGAACCTGGCGAAACACCAGATGAGCAAAGAAACCACAATCACGGAGTAGCTCGTCGAGAAACTGGCGCCGGATAACCGGAGTGCTGAGTTGCACTCCATCCGCCAGGTGCAATTCGCCCTTCTGTTTGTGCGGCAGAACCGCTTGACGGTTCCATCTAGCCTTTCGACTAAGTGCTGCCACTCCTTGAATGCTGTCAGTACTGGCAGCTTTGGCAGCCGCTAACTGTCGTGCCTCAGGATGGAGGAGGTCGAACACCTTCGAGAATAGGGCAGCCCATGGAATTGCAAAGAGGTTCGTCGCCATCCAGGTCACCGGATCGCTAATAACGGGCTGGGTGATCGACGAAGCGCTAGTCTTGGTCACGGTTCTTCTCGACTGCCCAGGAATCGAACAAGATTCAGCAGTGCAGCAGCTGAAAGCAGAGCCGCGGACCCCTGGTGCTGTTTAGCAGCCGCGCATGTGTCTGGTTGCGGAAGATTGGTCCAATTCCAGGGGAACGCCTCCAACACACCACTGCGAAGTCGGATTAGCAACCACGGGTCAGGCCGCCAGAACACCCGAGACACTCGTCCCAACTGACCACAGTGGGTACTGTTCTCCGAAGTAATGGTGGCCGTACATCCGCAAAATGCAACATACGGCGCTGTTTGTTCTGGGTTTAAAGGGAACGATGAGCGAAGCAGAACTGCACGTAATCCGGGCACGCCTGCAGGGCGGCATTCTTAATAAAGCCCGGCGCGGGGAACTCATGATGCGGCCGCCTATCGGCTATGCGTATGATGCCAACGCCCGCATGGTGTTCGATCCCGACCAGCAGATTCAACAAGCTGTACGTCTGGTGTTTGAGACGTTTCGACGAACCGGCTCCGCCCTGGGCACGGTGCGTGCCTTCCGTCAGGAAGGATTGCTGTTTCCACGGCGGCTCTACTCCGGTACCAGAAAAGGCGACGTCCTCTGGGGCAAACTGGAACACTGTCATGTACTCCGGTTGTTACACAACCCTCGTTACGCCGGCGTTTTTATCTACGGACGCACTCGTTGCCGCAAGACGATCGACGGTGAGACGCTTGTGCAACACCTCCCGCGCGAACAGTGGCATGCGTTTGTAACAGATGCTCATCCCGCTTATGTTAGCTGGGAAGAGTATGAGCGTAATCAGCGCCGCCTACTGGAAAATGCTCATGCCCAGGGCAGCGAACGAGACAAGAGTCCAGCCCGAGAAGGTCCTGCTCTCTTGCAGGGTCTGATCGTTTGCGGACGTTGTGGTCGGCGCATGACGGTCCGCTATCACTGGCGCCGCGGCGGTCTAGCACCGGACTATGTCTGTCAACGAAAAGGAATCGAAAATGCCGAACCGGTCTGCCAACGCGTCTCGGGGGCTGAAGTCGATCGGTTTGTAGCCGCCCTGCTGGTGGAGTTCATCAACCCCATCACCCTTGACGTAGCGTTGGCTGTACAGCAAGAACTGCAGGCGCAACTGGAGGAAGGCGATCGTCTTCGCGGGCAGCAGGTCGACCGGGCCCGCTATGAAACGGAACTGGCCCAGCGCCGATACATGCGCGTCGATCCAGATAATCGCCTGGTGGCTGATTCACTCGAAGCCGATTGGAACCAGAAACTAAAACTTCTGGCGGATACCCAACAGGAATGTGAGAGGCTGCGGGAACGGGATCGCAAGAGGATCAGTGAAGAGCAGCGGCAAGCCGTTTTGCAACTGGCTGAGGACTTTCCCCGTGTGTGGCGCGATCCATCCATTACCCATCGAGATCGGAAGAGAATGGCCCGTTTGCTGATTGAAGACATCACTCTGCTCTACGGTGATGTGATCACGCTTCACCTTCGTTGCCGTGGCGGCGCGACAAAGACACTCAGCATGCGTAAACCACAACTTTCCTGGGAGACATGGACCACCCCAGCCGAGATCGTTGCCGAGGTGGACCGTCTGCTGGACCATCACACCTACGCTGAGATCGCCACGCTCCTGAACGAACGCAAACTACGGCCCGGGCGCGGAGAACGATTTAGCTCCCGGATCATCGCCCGCATTCAGACGTGCTACTCCTTGCGCCCTCGCTATGACCGCTTGCGCCAGGCAGGTATGCTGACCGTAACAGAGATGGCCGAGCGCCTGCGGGTCAATCCCAAAACAGTAAAGGTCTGGTGCGCACACGGTCTGTTGAAAGGATTTCGCTATACAGATAAGGGCGAGTCGCTCTATGAACCACTCGACAACCCACCTCGGAAACAGCAAGGCATCAAGCTCCAGCTTCGAGCAGCTTCAAAGCGATTCTTCCCGCAATCGTCCAAAGAGGTGCAGTATGCCACGTAAGGGTTTTGTTGCGGTCGTCCCGGCTGAATGCGTTCGTGAACGATGCCGAGCTTCATCCATCCAAGCGATAGTTTCGACAGGCCCAGCAGGCCGACGCCCGCGAACGGCGCTCCGTTGTCCGTGCGGATACGTTCGGGCAAGCCGAACTCTCGCATCGCTGCGTCACAAACGGCGCTTACTTGGGCGAGGTCCATGCGCGCGACCGCCTGACAGCGAATCAGAAATCGGCTGTGTGCATCGGTGATCGTGAACGGATCGCAGCGATAGCCTTCGCCGGTAAGGAAGTACCCCTTAAAATCCATGCACCAAAGCTGATTGGGAGCGGTGACTGTCGAGAACGGCTGCGAGCTGGGTGTGGCGCGGCGTTTCTTCCTCTTCGGGTTAGTGAGCCCGGCCCGACTGAGGATCTGACCCACTGTGCTTGCCGCGGGCCAGGTCACGTTCGGGTTCATGCGCTCAAGTCTTGCCTTGAGCTTCCTCGCTCCCCAAGAGGGAAACCGCTTCCGTAGCGCAAGGACTTCGTTCTCTATCTCTGCAGACGTTGTGTATGGAGAACTGTGCGGCGTTCGCGTCAGATCGAGCAGGCCTTCGGGCCCAACCTCATCGTAACGCTTGATCCACTTGTAGGCAGTTGGGCGTGAAATGCCATACTCGTGGCAAAGATCGGTCACGGACATCTCTTCCTTCTGGTAGCTCGATAAAAACTGCAGGCGTTGATCCACGGTTCGAGTCTCTTTCCAAGGCATAAACGCATCTTCATGCGTCGAGCCAAAGCTGGGAAAGCCAACTGTTCTCCGCCATGGTGTAAACCATGTCTCCGGTCTGTTTTGTAAAGCATGTCCCCGGTACTCTCAGGGGCTCCGCCCCTCGCGCCCGCAAGGGGTTTCCCCAAGCTTCCGCGCTTCGCTTGTGCAGCCCTCCGCTTCGCTTCGCCCTTTCCACTCCCGCTACCGCTTCGTTCCAAGGGTGGGAGATCCCCCTCCCCTTGCAGTTGCTACCCCCGCCTTCGCCAGGAGGCGTTCGGTATGTATGTACACGCCACCGCCCCGATTTAAGGGCAAAGGCCAGTGCAACCGCCAAGGAGGAAGCAACCATGAACACCACCGTCACCGCTGCAGCCGTCACCACATCCATCCCGAACTCCAATAAGCAACAGAAGCAGTCCGCGAAAGAAGTAATCGCGGCCAACGTGCAAGCCCTCATCGAGCAGTTGGAGCAGGGACACTCCGAAGCCCTTACCGCGTACCTGACCGCAATGGGCAGATTTCACAGCTACAGCTTTGGCAACATTCTGGAGATTGCACGGCAAAAGCCGGACGCAACCCGCGTTGCTGGCTTTTATGCGTGGAACCAGCTTGGACGCAAGGTCAAGAAGGGTGAGCACGGCATCCGCATTCTCGCTCCCGTGATCGGGATACGCCGGAAGAAGGACGAGGAAGCCGAGAAGGACATCCGCACTCAGAATCAGGTCGTTTTGGTTGGGTTCCGCGCCGCCTATGTCTTCGATGTGAGCCAGACCGAAGGCAAAGAGCTTCCCGAATTATCCGAGCGCGTCTCAGGCAGCGCCGGAGAGTACCGCGACCGCCTCGTGGATTTTGTCATCGCTCAGGGCATCACGCTGGAGTTCAAAGAGAGCATCGCCCCCGCACTCGGCATGAGCTATGGAGGCAAGATCGCCCTGCTACCCGGCCAGTCTTCCGCCGAGGAATTCTCAACCCTCGTGCATGAACTGGCGCACGAGATGTTGCACAAAGCCGAACGCCGCACCGCCACCACCAAGACAGTGCGTGAAACCGAGGCCGAGGCCGTCGCTTTTGTGGTTGGAAAAACCATTGGCCTTGCAACGGGCAGGGCATCGGCGGATTACATCCACCTTTACCACGGCAACGCGGCCCTGCTTATCGAGAGCTTGGAAGTGATCCAGAAGACCTCCGCCATCATTCTCGCCGCAATCGAAAACCCCGCAACAGAGACAGCGACAGCCGAAGAACCGGAGCCAGAACTGGCGCATGCTGGCTAACCGCGAGATTAGAGACGCGGACGGCCCGCGCCGTCCGCTCGACTCCCCACCAGCACGATCCAACTGCTCAAAAGGAGAGCAATCCATGAACACGAATGCTGCCACCGAATAACGGAGCTTGCCGCGCCAGTGGTCGAGGCGTTCTATGCCGAGGAGATCTAGCAGATTGCCTTTTATTTAGAGTGACTTACCCTCTAAAGGCTAAGGTATTGATCCAAGATCTATTTTCGACCTAAAGACCACAATAAACGCATGTTTCGACCAAAAAGATTGGTTTTCGACCGAAGGCCTGCTATATTGGTTATCGACCAACAGGCCTAGAAACAGATTGGTTTTCGACCGTAAAGAAGGATTTTCGACCATGCCGACCCAAAACCAGCTAATCAATAATGATCGCCCCGGAACCTTCCAGGAAAAGACGGTGCCCGCCGAGGTACGGCTGGCGGGCTGGGCCCGGCTGGTTCAGAGTTTCGGCGTGCGCGCGCCGGTCCGCCGCCCGAGCGTCGTCTCCGATCAGCACGTCAAGGCGAGCCTCCGGAAGGCCGGCGAGTGGACGATCTACGACAAGCGGTACTGGCCGGGCGACAGCTTCGGCGATCACCTCGGCTTCGCCCTGCGCCATGAAAATCTCGACCTGCTCATCCTGAAACGCATATTCGACGTTGTTCCCCAGAACACCGTCGCCGCCTTCGTGCGCAGCGCCCCGACCGGCGCCCCGAACCGCCGCGCCTGGTTCCTCTATGAATTCATGACCGGCCGCGCGCTCGATATCGAGGACGCCCCCGAGGTCAGTTTCACCGACCTGCTGGACGGCCGCCTTTATTTCACGGCAGCGCCCGTGCCGTCGCGCCGCCACAAGGTGCGCGACAATCTGCTCGGCAACCGTGACTTTTGCCCGGTCATTTGCAAAACGAAAGCGCTGACCGATTTCGGCGCGCGCGCGCTCGGGGCGAAGGCGAACGACATCATCGGACACACCGGCGCGAACATCGTCGCGCGCGCGGCGAGTTTCCTTCTGCTCGCGGACAGCCGCGCCAGCTTTGAGATCGAAGGCGAGAAGCCGCCGCGCAACCGCATTGAGCGGTGGGGCCGGGCCGTGCTGCAGGCCGGAAAGAACAAGCTGACGCTCGATGAAATCGTGCGGCTGCACGCTGTTCTAATCGAGGACACACGCTTCACGCGGGCCGGCCTCAGGCCTGACGGTGTTTTCCTCGGCGAGCGCGATCACGAAGGCGATCCACTGCCGGAATTCATCGGCGCGCGCCCGCAGGATTTGCGGGGCCTGATGGAAGGAATGATCGCGGCGAACGAGCGCATGCGCGCCGGAGAAATCGACTCCGTGCTCCAGGCGGCCGCGACCGCCTTCGGCTTCGTCTATATCCATCCGTTCCAGGACGGCAACGGCCGTCTGCATCGCTGCCTGATCCATCACGTCTTGGCGGAGCGGAAATTCACGCCGCCGGGGATGGTCTTCCCTGTCTCGCCGGTCATGCTCGACCGCATCGATATCTACCGCGACACGCTGCGCGCGCATTCGGGTCCGCTGATGGACTACATCGAATGGCGGCCGACGCCCGAGCGCAATGTCGACGTGCAGAACGACACGGCCGACCTCTACCGTTATTTCGACTGCACGGAGGCGGCGGAGTTTCTCTATGCCTGTGTCGCGCAGGCCGTCGACAAGGATCTGCCGCGGGAGATCGATTTCCTGCGCCGCAACGACGAGGCGATGCGCCGCGTCATGAACACAGTCGAGATGCCGGACAGGATGGCGGAAAACCTCGTCAGGTTCATCCGCCTGAACGAAGGCGCACTAGGCCGCAAGCGTCGCGAGGGCGAGTTTGCCCAGCTGACGGATGCTGAAGTGACGTCGATCGAGGCCATCGTGCGGGAAGCGTTCGATGGCTATGAAGGCGAATAAAATATTAGCGGCGGAAATATAGGAAGCCGACTGGAGAGAGTGTTGTCGTTCAAGGGCCTCTTCATAGGAATCGACCATTACGCTTTCCCCGGCGTCAACTGGCTGAGCTGTGCCCGCCGCGAGGACCGCCAACGTCGTCTACGGCAAGCGCGTAGGCACAACCCTAAACGTATGCATCGATACCTTCAACGGCTCCTAAGTAGACAGAAGCTGTTATTGCTTTGAGGCACGGGATCGGCCGGATCGCTTAGGGATTGCGCTCTTCGGCAATCGCGGAACAGCCTGGACACCCGACCAAAGCGTTGCGATCGTTTGCTCGATCACGAGAGTCTGGTCAGGCAAGTCAGGTACAACCCCTTGGATGACCATGAGTGTGGCGAGACCAAAGATCGTGTACCACCAGGTGTGGGCTACCACTATGTCATTCCTACTTGGCAATCCTTCATCCTTGGCAACATCGAAAAAGAGCTGCACGAAACGTCCGAACAACGGCGTGCCAATGTCGTTGATGTATTGTCCAGCGCGAATGCCGTTGCGGTTCTCAGGCCCGAAGAAGACGTTGCGAAACTGCTGTGGATGGGCAGTGCAGAACTGAATTAAGCCACGTGAAGTCGCAAAAAGGCGCTCCTTCGGTCGAAGATGTTTAGCGGCAATGGCGTCGAAATTCTGAATCAGCAGCCCGATCGTCTCTCTGCTCAGTTCGGCAAGAATATGCCCTTTGTCGGGGAAATGCTGATAGATCACGGCGTGCGTATAGCCGATCTCTTTAGCGATCGCGCGAAGCGTCACGGCCTCGTAGCCGTGATCGGCAAACATTTTGCTGGCAGCCGCAAGGATTTCGCCCCGCAACCTCTCCTTGCGCTCTACCCGGCGACTCGGTGATGTGGATGTCACTTCAATAGCTTAGTCCCTTTTGGCGATTTTTGCGACCGATTGTTTATTTATAACCATTGGTTGCAACGCACCACCCTCTTATGGCCGCAGTTGATATGTTCACCACATGCAACCACTGCTTAATTTGCAACCAATGGTTATTGTTGGCCTCTAATCGTCAGGTCGCGCATTTGGATAGGCGGCCAAATTCGAAGCAAAGGAGAACACGAGCATGTATTTAGTCATGGGCATTACCGGAAAAGTTGGGGGCGGCACCGCGCGGCATCTGCTGAAGCAAGGCAAACAGGTGCGAGCACTTGTGCGCAATCGCGAGAAAGCGGCGAAGTGGGCAGACCAAGGCGTGGAGTTGGTGGATGGAGACTGGAACGATGCGACAGCCATAGCGGCGGCGCTCAAAGGTGTTGAGGGCGCGTTTGTTATGTTGCCGGCTGTATGGGCACCCTCGCCTGATTACAGAGAAGCAAAGGGTGTGATTGCGAACTATGTCGAGGCGCTGACCAAGGTAGTGCCCCCGCGGGTGGTAGCGCTCTCGTCGATGGGCGCGAATAGAACAAGCGGGGTGGGGATGATCACGGCCTTATCACTCCTGGAGCAAGGTTTTCGCAGCCTGCCATCTCCGGTCGCATTTGTGCGCGCAGGCGGATTTTTCGAAAACTTTCTTTTCGGCTTACAGGTCGCCCAGGGCGGAACACTACCGGTCTTCTACAATCCTACAAACCGGAAATCGACAATGGTCGCGTCAGACGACATCGGCGCAGAGGTGGCAACGCTTCTGACCGGGCCGGCGTGGTCAGGGCATCGCGTCATCGAGCTGGGTTCGATGGTAAGCGCGGATGAAGTGGCCGGACAATTGGGTGAAGTCCTGACACTCGACGTAAAAGCCTTTGCAGTCCCGCGTGCAGGGTGGGCGGAAGCGTTCGAGCAGTTCGGCATCCCGAAGGGCCACACTGGACCTGCCGAAGAAATGTTTGAGAGCGTTAACGCGGGATGGATGGACCTCGGAATCACGGGTACGGAGCACGCAGCGGGTACGACGTCCGCACGCGATGTGTTTGCGGCTGCACAGAACGCCGTCAAGGCGTAAGTCCGGGGCAAGCAGCTTCAGCGCCCTGGGGGCGGGAACAGCCAGCCGTGGCCACCGCGGCTTCGTGTTCGACCGGCGGTTCCTGCCTTTGCTGCTCAGCCATGGCCGACTTATTGCAGAACGATTTAAACCATTTAACCGGCAAGAAGAGGATCAATTTAAATATGAAAGCTGAACACACAATCGATAAACCCGCACGGGCAGGTCGAGCAACTCAAATAGCCGCAATGGTAATAACCGGCCTCGTCGCCTTCATCTGGGTGTACTTCGGAAGGTTATATCTAATCCACGATCCCGGCGAATGGCGGATCGCCAATCAGCAGCTCGGATACCCGCTCTATATCATCCCTCTGATTGGCGTGACCCACATCCTTGGCGGCGTGGGCCTTCTGATTCCCAATGTGCCTCGATTGACTGAGTGGATTTATGCTGGTCTCTCGATCGATCTCTTACTCGCGTTCTATTCACAACTGAATGGCGGTGGCAGTCACCTGGGATAAATTCGATCCGATTCTCGTCATGGCGTTCGTCTTTGCTTCGTATGTATTAAGACGCTGCATGCGCGCAAACAGGTGGTCGATATGAAGAACACGCCCGGCGGGCTGTTTACTAACTTATGGGCGGAGAAAGCTCAAATGGCGAGAACAGGGCAATGCACCCATCCAACATGGGTTATCCCGACGAGGGGTGGATCGGTCCTGGCAAACGCCGCAGGCTTCGGGAGCGTCCTCGGATTCCAACCGGGCGACAGGGCACAAGATTCCCGTCGCCGTGCCGACTTTTGGTTACCTATCGGATCTCGGTGAGTGCCTTGGCGATCATGCACTCACCGCGATCCGCCGATTTCAGATGGCCGACAGGCCGCCGTCGACATTCAACTCCACCCCGTTCACGAAGCTCGAATCGTCTGAAGCAAGAAACAGAGCGACCGTCGCGATTTCCTGAGGTTGACCCATCTTTCCCCGCGGGATCAGGGACTCGAACATCTCCTTCGCCTCCCTGGTGAGAACTTCTTCCTGCATCGGTGTGGCGATCGGCCCCGGGCCCAGCACGTTCACCCGGATCTTCCTGCCCTTTAGTTCGTTGAGCCACGTGCGTGCGAAGGAGCGCAATGCTGCCTTGCTCGCCGCATACACGCCGAAACCAGGAAAACCCTTCACCGAAGCAACTGATCCGGTCATGATGATCGATCCGCCTTCGTTGAACAGTGGCAACGCCTTCTGGACCGTAAACAGCGTGCCGCGCGCATTCAGGCCGAAGGTCGCATCGAAGTGCTGCTCGGTAATCTCGCCCAGATTGAGGGATTCGCCCCTGCCGGCGCTCGCGAACAGGATGTCGATCTTGCCCTTCTCTCGCTTGACCGTATCGAACAGGCGGTCGAGGTCCTCGAGATTGGCCATGTCGCCGCGCACGCCGGTCACGTTCCGGCCAATCAACTTGACGGCCTCATCGAGCTGCTGCTGCCTCCTACCCGTGATGAAAACGTAGGCGCCCTCTTCAACAAAGCGCTTGGCGCTTGCCAGCGCCATGCCGCTCGATCCACCCGTGATGACTGCAACTTTTCCTTCAAGCTTTCCCATAATTGCTCCCTTCGGTAGATGTGTAGCATCCAGTACAGTAGAGTAGATTTCTTTGGTGGTGGACGAGAACTGCTCGGGAGTCCTAATCTTTTGTCTATTCGTCCAAAACGGGGAGACTAAATTGGACCCGATAACAGACATCTTCCGAACGATGCACGTGACCGCTTTCGGTCAGCACAGGCTCGAAGCCACAGCTCCGTGGGGCGTAAAACAAGAAAAGCAGGCCGAAGAACAAGTCGCGCCTGCCGACAAAAGGATTTCACCCACAGATTTGGCGCACTTCGCCATGCTTTCGCGCGGCAACTGCTGGCTGAGTGTGGAAGGGATTCCGGAGCCGATTCCCCTCACCGGTGGTGATTGCTTTTTGCTTGCCCGGGGGACTTCGATTGTTTTGCGCGACAGCCCGCGAACACGTCCGAGGTGGAGTCTCCGCGAGATCGGGGCCAGGGCCAACAGCAATGTCGCTCATTATGGAGGTGGTGGCGCACCGACGACAATCGTCTGTGGGTCCTTCAGTTTCGATCGCGCCAGCCTGAAGCCGATCACCCAGTTATTGCCAAGCTTCATTCTGATTAAGGCCGAGCAGGCACGCACGCTTGCTCTTCACAACACAATGCAGGCGCTGGCATCAGAAATGGCAGAACAGGCGCCGGGATCTGAAGTAGTCGCGACTCGGCTGGCCGAGGCCCTATTTATCCAGGTACTGCGGGCGCATATCGCGTCGGGACCGGAACGCAACAAAGGATGGCTTCGTGCGATTTTCGATCCTCAAATGGGCACGGCTCTGTGCGCCTTTCACGACAGAGTGAATCAACCCTGGACGGTCGAATCCCTGGCCGAAGCGGCGGGCATGTCTCGCTCCGCATTCGCAGCACGTTTCAAAGAGCTACTCGGACAAACACCACTGGAATACGTAACCGAGTGGCGGATGCAGAAAGCGATGCAGTTACTCGAGCAGCGTGACAAGAAGCTCATCGACGTTGCTCGGTCGGTCGGTTACGAGTCCGACGCTGCGTTCAGTAAGGCGTTCAAGCGAGTTGTCGGGGCCAACCCTGGTGAATACCTCAAACGTGGTTTTGAAGGCCACGGTCATGCCGGAATGGCGGAAGCTTTTTGAAGCGGGGGATTCTGACTCTGGCGGCGGGGCCCAGTAGTGTGAACAGGCCCCAGGTGCCATGGAAGTGTGTTCTTCCACTGAAATGGGCGCCCCAGGCGCTGGGGTGGAGGTGCCGCGCATTTGGGAACGGGCAACCACGGATCCAAAACCGATTGAAGCAGACCACGATCAGTCCCGGCAAACACCGTAGTGTCCAAGCATCGGTGGAGATAGAAATGCGGGGACTGATCCGGCATCAGTCTGCCCTCTGGTTGATTGCGGGTTTCGCGATGTCATGCGCCGTCGAGTGTGCAGAAAGTGTGCGGATACATCACTCAGACAAATAGCCTCTGACCTCCGATGACGTGAGATTCTCAGAAGGCAGCCTTCGAGTGCAGGCCGGTCTCGCCGGCTTCGACCGAACGGTTTGCCAATGATTTGTGCGTAAGCGGCTTCAGCCGCCGATCTTCTCGGTTAGCTCGACCCAGCGCTCGTAGACGGCATGGTGCTCGGCTTTTGCCGCTTCGAGTTCGGCGAGGGCGGCGGTGAGGGCTGCGGAATCGATGACGACTTCGGCAGCCTGGATGCGCTGCTCGGCGGCACGAAGGCGCGCGTCCGCTTCGTCGATGCGTTCTTCGAGGGTGTCGTACTCGCGCTGCTCCATATAGGAGAGCTTTCTGCGAGTTCGAGACGCGGAAGATGCGGCTGGGCTCGGCTGCGGCGTTTCCTCTGCGGCGGCTCCCGATGCGGCGCGTGTCTGCTGGCCGCGCCACGCTTCCCACTGCAGGTAGTCGGCGAAGAGCGCGGCGTTGCCGAGGCCGTCGAGACCGAGAACGGCGTTGGTGACGCGATCGAGCAGATAGCGGTCGTGCGTGACGAGGACCAGCGCGCCGGGGAATTCGAGCAGCGATTCCTCGAGAATCTCGAGCGTGGGGATATCGAGGTCGTTGGTGGGCTCGTCGAGGATGAGCACGTCGGCGGGCTGAAGCATGAGGCGGGCGATGAGGACGCGGGCGCGCTCGCCGCCGCTGAGGCGCTCGACCGGCTGATTGAGCTGCTCGCTGGTGAACAGAAAGCGCGAAGCGTAGCTGGCGACGTGGACGACGCGATCCTGATAGACGACGGAGTCGGAGTCGGGCGCGAGCGTGCGGCGAAGGGTGAGCGAAGTGTCCAGCTCGCGCATCTGCGAAAAGTAGACGATGCGCAGGCCCGGGTGCGCGGCGGATTTCGCCGGCGCTCAGTGTGATTTCGCCGGTGATGGCGCGCAGCAGCGTGGTTTTGCCGGAGCCGTTGGCGCCGGCAAGGCCGAGCTTGAGGCCGTTGGTCAGCGTGACGCTGACGCCGCGGAGGATTTCGCGATCGCCGAGGGTGACGGCGGCATTCTCGACTTCGATGAGCCGTTTGGTCTGGCGGCCGGTGGCGTCGAAGTTGATGCCGGCCGTCGGCGATTCGTGTGCGGGATTCGGAGTCGCGCAGCTCGGAGATAAGGGCAGTTGGCGTTGTCAATGCGGGCTTTGGCTTTGGTGGTGCGTGCCTTGGGGCCGCGGCGGAGCCATTCCATCTCGATCCGGACGCGATTGCGCAGGCTCTCCTGGGCGCGCTGCTGCCATTCGACGTAGGCGTCGCGCTCTTCAAGGAATTTGGAATAGCTGCCTTTTACGCGCAGCAGGCCATCGGAGTAAATGCGGTTGAGCTCGACGACTTGGGAGGCGACGTTCTCCAGAAAGTAACGATCGTGAGTGACGACGACGAAGGCAAAACTGGCGGCGCGGAGCAAGCCTTCAAGCCATTCGATGCCGTCAAGATCGAGATGGTTCGTGGGCTCATCGAGGAGCAGGACGTGGGGATCGGTGACAAGGGCTTCAGCAATGGCGAGCCGCTTGCGCCAGCCGCCGCTTAGGCTCGCGGCTTCACGGTCCATGCCGGGATTGCCGTGAGTGTCGCTTTCTGTAAAGCCGGCGCGGCCGAGCGTTTCGCGAAGCCGCTGCTCGCGGGCGTCGGCCGGAACGGCGCCGCGCTCGAGTGCGGCCTCGATGACCTGGCGGACCGTGATTTCGGGCGCGAAGTCCGAGATCTGATGGACGTAGCCGATGCGAACGCCCTTGCGGAAGGAGACTTCTCCGGAGTCGGGCTGCTGTTCCGCGCCGAGGATGGCGAGGAGAGTGGATTTGCCTGCGCCGTTAGGACCGATGAGGCCGATGCGATCGCCGTCGTGGACTGCACAGGAAATGTTGTCGAAGAGAGGAATAGCGCCGAAGCGTTTGGAGATATTCTGCGCGATCAGGATCGGCGGCATATTTTCAGTTTACGGAGCTGAGGCCTCGGGCCAGCGCCATGGGAAGTCTCACTCCTCGGGCATTGACCGATGTGTCCTCGAGCCGTTCGGGTAGTCTTGGGGTGGAGAAGTCACTTGAGCTTTACAAGAGGACTCAATCATGACGAATAGAGAAGCCGGAATCAATGTAGTCCGCGAAATGATGGGCGACCAGGCGGCCGCAAAACTCAGCGCTTCCGCTGACTCAAACACCTTCGGTGCCCCGATCGCTGCCTACGCGGTCGACCAGGTCTTTGCGGATATCTGGACTCGTCCCGGTCTGGACAGGCGCTCCCGCAGCCTGGTTTCGATGTCCGTCATGATTGCCATGCGTCAGCCCCATGAATTCGCCATCCACATGGGGGCCGGGCTCAATAACGGCCTCACATTGAAAGAAATCGAGGAAGTTCTCATCCAGGCGCTGCCATACGTTGGCTATCCTGCCATCGCAACAGCACTGGCTGCTGCTGCCGAGGTTATCAAGGAGCATGGTCTGGACGTCGACGAAAACTACGCTGGCCACCGCGGCCTGCTTTGACACTAAACGGCATCCGCACTGCCGGTGTTGAACGACGCTTGACTGTGCAACCCGAAGCTATCGTCTCGTGAACCACGATAGGTACCGATAAGTCGGCATAGCGACTGGAAACAGCTCCGCCGTTTGCGTCATTCCCCGCCGGTATGATTCTTGGCGGCGATTGGACGCTCACAACGGGAGCGCGACCGAAGCAGTACACTCACATCTAATAGACGAT
>CAVZEH010000018.1:0-181687 GCA_963774255.1 uncultured Acidobacteriaceae bacterium | reverse complement strand
GGATGTATGGCTTTTTGACGGGGGAGCGGCTATAGATAGTGCCGCACGCTTGCCGAGAACAGCAATGCACTGGATCGGACTGGTGCCACAGACGATCCAGATTGAAGGGGGAGCCTAGCGGCTCCCTTTTCTTTTTTCAAGATCTTTGTCCCGATGGCGATTGCGTCACTCGTGACAGGCTTCACGCCTTGGGTGAAACCCCGAATCGGCACCATCGCGACGCCGCGGACCGCGCGCCCGCAAGGTAGTGCAGGCGGCCAGCGGCGGAGCAAGTCGCTGCCGGTAAGGTCTCGGGACCGCGCACGAATGTGCGCTTTAGAAATGGTGGTCCGCCACCTGCCTGACGGACCGTACTCTGGATTGGATCGTGCGGGGAGTAGCCGCGGTTCCCACATCAATTTTGGTCTCGAATGGGCAGTCACCCGCCGGCCTTCTCGCCGGACCCGACCTGTGGTTGTGCCCATACAGATAGTGGGGTGTTTGGGGAGTGCGAAGAACTTTCATAAGAACTGACGACCTCGCCGCGCCATCTCCAGCATACCCTTCCCCAGACCAAAGGCTTCTATCCAGCGTTGCCAATGAGCACCGGTGCCTTCTTCTGCATGCTTTCCAACCTAGGACGCCTATTTCTTCGACGCATCCTGCCGAAGACCCGAACAACAGAATCACGCTGTCTTTCCGGCAATTTAGCGAATGTATGCGAACGGCATATGGAAACCTCGATCCTCTCGATGCGGCTGTCGATCTTGTCGCGAAGCGTTGGTCTGTACCGGCAATACGCAATGAACGTATGCAGACCCTGAAGCCTCTTTTCGATGTTCTTCTGTTCCAGCCTTTTCCTTACCAGGGCAGTTACGATAGGTCGGCCTTCCGAATCCAAATCTCGAAATGATTTCTTTATGAACGAGTCGAGATTGTTGCTAATTACAGCCGCTTGTAAAGCGTCGCTCTTGAGGATTTTTTCCACTACGCCCATCCCAATGGACGTCAGCTTGCCTTCCAGCTCCTTCCGGGCTTGTTCATTCTGAGGTCTCGCTTCTTCAAGGGCTTTGATCGTCACGTGAGCGTTCAAAATGAAGTTTTCGAAAAGCCTGTCCGCTTCAGACCACACACCGGCGGCCTGCGCCAGGAGACCGCGCAGAAGCTTGATCCGCGCCACATCCATCTCCTGACCGTCTTTCCGCGCCAGACTTTGCGCCCGCATCAAGATATTGTTCGCCTCTTTCAGAGCCGAAACCCTCCACCACCAATGCTTGAACCCAATCCATCTGGAATCCCCGTACTCTGCGAAAATGAACTTCGCCAATTCAATCTCTTCGTAATAAGCCGGTTCTCGATTCGCCGCGCAAATCAGGGCCGATACCAGCCGTATCGAGGCGACCACAAGACCTCCGCTGATTGCGCTCTCAAGCGCGTCCTTGGCCGCATCCCACAGCTTTTGAAAATCGATATATGCCGAAGAGATGCGTCGCTCCATCGAGAATTCCTTGATCACCTCTTCAACGCACTTCCCGAGCGGCTCCGTAAGAGCATCGTTCAAACCTTCATGCCATCCGTATGTTTTGTCAGCCATACATCACCCAGGTTTTAGATGCCTTTCGCCCTTTCCAGGGGAGGTCTTTTCGGGGATTGGGGTAGTATTCCCGTATGCCATTGATGAGCAAGAAGAAACATCCGTTCATCATCGACGAAAACCTGGGCGCGGCGATCAAAGCATACCTGCCGGCCGGATCGAGGACGACCGTCGAATGCGGCGTGCGTAAGGGGACACCGGACCTTCCCTTCGTTCTCGACCTGTGCCAGCGCGAAGAAGCGATGCTGGTCACCGCCGACATCGAATTCCCGAGGCACATCAAGAAGTATCAGCGATCCCACAACGATTGTTGCTGGGGATTGATGCTCCTACCGGCGGACGAAGCGAAACAAATCGATGTGCTGCAAAGGCTCAAACAGGGAAAAATCAAGCTCACTCATCCGAATATCCCGGACTTCCATTTCGACTATGCACGGCACGACAATCTCTTCGTCAATCTCCGAGCCGATCCACCGACCGTGTCGGATCTGTGCGACTGCGAATGGGACGAGGATTAGCCTTCCACGATTCCGAAGTCCGCCACGGTCCTCTGCTGAAGCTCTCCCAGAGCATCAAGATGGGCGGTGAGGTTTCTCGGCGTTCCGCGGTGAACATATTTGCTCGCAGCTTCAAACGGTCTCCTGAGTTGGTGATCGTTTTGAATCCGGTCCTCCAATATCTTCGCCAATTCCATTTTTGCTAATGCATTACCGGATCTTTCAAGCGTAGACACATTCATGCTCACAATCGGAGTGATGGAATATCCCTTGCAGGCCTTCCGATCAATCATCTCTTCATATCGGGAATTCAGGTACCCATTTAGGCCCCAGCATGACCCAATCTCCTCTCGCGTAACGACTAGCGGAATAAACTTCCGAATGTTTCGGAGCCACGTGGGAATCATTTCCTGATCTCCGGTCGCAAGCTTATGGACTGCCTTCACCAATTGCGTGACGGCTGCCGGGCGATCACTTCCGGTCACCAATTTGTCTTCCAGAAAAGCCTTCATTTTCGCATAGTCGCCCGAATATCTAACGCCCACAGCGCAAGTCGCGAGCTTCGCCTCGATCAAGACCGCCGCTGATCCGCATATGACGACCACATCGCAAATCTCTTCGTTCGATCCGTCTTCATAAACAGGAGACTTGTAAACGACATTCTTCTTGGGATGGGCGTATGTTTCCAACATCCATGCCACGTAGTCCTCGAAAACATAACCCCAAAATCCCAGATACGCGTTGCCCCTCTCTTTCGACATTGACGCCAATACTGCCCACAACGAATTGCTCTCCAGCTTTCCCAGGGCAAAGTCGTAATCCAGGCAGTAGATGGCATTGTCGAAGAGAAAATACGGCGTCCTCTTCAGCGGCTCGAAGTCGGCATAGCCAATGCGTTTCGTTCCGGCGACTGGAGATTCCAGCGTGAATCCGACAGAATTGAAGACTTCCAGCACGAGATTCGGATCCACCTTCGTGTTCTTAAACCACGACACGCCTAAACTCGGATCGATCAGCTGATACCCGGAATGACTATCCCGTTTCGTCACTGCATGGGTCACTAGCGTAAACATGAATTCGCAAAACGTCACCAAAGAGAACGGATAAACCTTCTGAAATTCCGCGTCGACATCGAACGTTCGATCACTGTCTTTCAGCCGACCAATGTTGATCGTGAGAAAGATATAGAAACGCATCAGCGGATAGAATGGGTCGGTCGATGAATCGATCTCGTAGATTGGCAGCCATTGCGCGACCTCTGCCGCTGATGATTCAAGCGGGTCTGACAACTTCTCCAGCGGCTTAAACATCATCTCTGCCGCCCTGAGAAGAAGCTCCCCAATTTCATAATTTTCAATTGGGGGCAGGGCATCCTCCGGACTTAGGGGCATTCTCCTGACTTCGTTTGCCAGGTATCTGATTTGTGCTTGAAAGAAAATCACCCTGCCGTCCGCGAGCAACTGCTGAATCTTCCCTATAGCTGATTCAGGGAAAAGAACAGGGATCCAGAGCTTAACTCGTTCATCATCGACCGCGGTATCCCCATCCACACCGAGTTTCAGTGCAATGCTGAGACTGGCACACGCCATTAGCAGTGACGACCGTCGGTATTTGGCCAATAGCGCTTGATAAACATCCGGGGTGGTATCCTCTGTCCCGGACACTTCCGCCCATCGGACCCAGGTCTTCATCTTCACTTTTACGGGCATAAACTATGGAATGAGTTTATGCCTACTCAGCCAGTAAACCGGAGGGGTAATCATTTGAGCTACTGCTCTTAACAATTTAGCCCTGCTCGGCTCAGGATGCAGTTCTCTTCGGCAAAAAGGCGATCCGGGCATGCTCACCGCAATACGAACCCTCTTTGATGGGAGAGCCGCAACACTTCAGCATACGGGGCTCGCCGATAGGCCAGCGGCAGGCGTCTGGGCGCGCGTCGATCAGAGATATCGGATCCAAATGCATCGGAACCACCGTCTCGGGCGGAAGAGCGCCGCGGAGATCGTGTGAAGGATCGCTCTTGCAGCGTCCGGTCGCCACAGCGTAGCGGAAGACCTGGGAGCAATTGCCCAGTGCTCTGTGTGCGGTCTCCAGCGCGCCTCGCTTCTCAATTCGCTGGATCACCGCCAGCAACCCTGGCGGCGTCACTTCCGCGATCGGCCTAGCGCCAATCCATGGGTTGATACCCTTTGCCACGGCTATTCCTTCGCGTTGCGGCTCACGGATTATGGCCCGCTCGAATTCCGCCACGCCGCCCAGTATCGACAGCATCAGTTTGGACATAGGTGAGTCCTCACCAGTGAACGCGAAGTGCTCTTTCACAAACTCCACAGCGATGTTGCGGGCGTTGAGGTCAGCCACCAGGTTCTGAAGGTCACGCATGTTACGGGCGAGGCATCAGCTCCTTGGCAATTTCTCGACGGGCAAACACTCGTCAAGACTCGTGACCGCGGCGCGAGAGAAACGGCCCTTGTCGCGTTGCTGCAGCTTGAGATTTAAGAATCGCTGCGCTTCGCGAAAGGGACCATGAATGGTCTGGTTGTGGTACTTGCGCGTCCCAGTCTGCAGATCGCGCCCAAGATAAACGCGGACGAGCCAGGTGCTCGCTCCACGCGCAACAATCTGTCCTGCTTTTCAGGCCATAGGGATACCTCCTGACCCGAAAGAGGCACACAACTCGCACACTTGTGCGGTGGAGATCAGGTTTTATCGGGTTTCGATAGGAGTGTTATTGATCGGGATATCAGGTGCTAGAACAGGCACAGAGGCATCTCGATTAGGAGCGTGAAGTCGGCAAGCATTTAGTAACCGAGCCGTCGGCGCGCCTACAAGCTGGACGTCAACCGCAACTGACAAGGCAATGCACGGTTTTATGGAATATCACTTCGGGCGCAAGACATTCGTACCTGAACGCAGAAATCATGCAGGGCTTTGGCTGATCGATGGTATTCGATCGACTTCCAGCGCCGAAGTCTTCGACACATCCGTGCTGAGTTGGGGATTGAGCCTAACCATGTCGTTGGTATAGAGGGTAGCCTCATGGCTGGCGCGGGAAATAGAGACGTATCCGAAGCGGGAATTGAGGAGGTCCGGGTGGACGCCGGTGTCGGCGTTTATCAGGACGCGCTCTGCGGTAAGGCCCTGAGAGCTGTGACTGGTGACTGCATATCCGTGGTCAAAGTGACGCTGTTGTTGGGCGTTGAATTCTACCCGGCGGTTATTGTCGAGACGCGCGGTAATGAGCCCGTTCGATGCTACGGACTCAATGATAGCTAGGTCGCGATTGGCAACGCCGAGCGACTTGTCCGGCGCGGTGAACTGGATGCGGTCGCCGGTAGAGAACTCCTGCACCACCTCCCTGTACACACTCACACCGGTGAGGCGGCGTGGATCGTATTTGGCCAACTCACCCGTAGATTTCTCAACGGTGAGCAGATTGGAGTCGGAGTTGATTCCGACAACCGTTCTGTATTCCCCGGCTTCAACTTCTAGGCTCCTGCTCCCCCGCGCGTAGCGGACGACATCATTAATTTCGTAGCGGCCAGCCCAAGAACGTTCGGCACCTGTCATCTCCTGGCGCTGGATAAGTATGCGGAAGCTATGATCCTGTGGTGCAACAGTGCCGTTGGCCTTCAATTCCTGACGGACGGCGGAGTTCAGTTCGCGCCGTGAGAGGTTATCGGGCGAGACGATCAGCGTTTTGAGGGGAGATTCAACGTAACTTCTCGCGATAACGCGGTGGCGTTCTTCGGCGTTGGGAATTTCCCGGACACGGCCCTGTTTCTGGAGTGCGTCCAGCGCAGCGGACACCTGACCAGTAGCAAGCATCTCGACGGCAGATTTCAGCGCCGGATCCTTCTGGCGGACGATCTCGTTAAGTTTGGCCGTACGCATTCCAGCTTCCTGCAACTGCTCAAAAGGTCGGCCGGCGTCCACGCCCTGATGTTGGCGCGTATCGCCAATCAACAAAACACGGTCCCGCGGAGTGAGACGGGAGAGAAACTCGCGCATCTGTTTGGTGCTGGCAAGGCTCGATTCGTCGACAAAGTAGAGGTGCTTCTGATCAGGCGGCATCGGGGTGGCCAGTCGGGCGAGAAATCCTTGCAGCGTTCCAGCCTCAACCCCGGCCTCACCCAACTGGCGTGCGGCGCGAGAGGTTGGAGCAAAACCCTCGACCTGATATCCCTGGCTTTCAGCAGCGCTGCGGATGACGGAGAGTGTCGTGGTCTTGCCAGAACCCGCAAAACCCTGGATGCCCTGTATGCGGTCTGGCGAACTCAGGACATCCTCAACAACGGTCTTCTGGGCGCGGTTGAGATGCGGGTGCTGGTCAGCAATTGAGACGGCTTGTGACCGAGTGAGGAGGGGCTCGACCTGGTTGCGGCCCTCGCGTACACGGCTAACAATCTCATGTTCAGCCGCAACGGTCTTGGCGGTTGTGAATTGGCGACCTGGCGTGGACGGTCGTTCCACTCTCTGAAATTCTCCGGAAGCAATGCGGGCATCAAGATTGCCGCGAACCTGGGCATAGGTGACGTCACCCATGCCGCGCCGGAGTCCGTCACGAATCAGTGCCCGCTCATCGACGACTGCCTCTCGCTCAAAATTCTTGTCCCGAGAAAAGGTAAGCGATTCCCGCACGCGGTCGAACGAATTGGCAGGCTTCTCCTGCTGCTGGACTCGCTCGCGTGCCGCGCGCACCACAGCGTCGGCCTGGTTGCCGAAGTCGGCAGCGAGCTTGCGATGCGCAGCCATCACTTCGCCGGGCGAATGAATCTCCTTCTTATCGCGGGTCGAGTGCGCGGCAATTTCTGCAGCCTCCTTGCCACGCCGACCGGTGCGCTCCAGATAGTCGCGAATCTGTTGACTGCGGGGGCTGGACGCATCCAGATATTCCTGGCTATACCCCTTGACCTCCGGGGCGCCGCTTCGGCCAACGGTAATCTCATACCCCAGTTCCCTCAATCGATAGGTCAATTCGGACTGATAGATAGCTGTGGCAAACTGCTGCGAATCGAAGAGGCTTTGCGGCTGGATGGCGCGTGGCTGACCATCCTCGCGCTCAGTAATGTTGAAGATGACTGCATGGGTATGGAGCTGCGGCGCCACGTAACCGTCCACCGGGCGAGCCGTATCGTGCTCGAACGTGGCAGCTACGAATTTGCCTGTTGTCTCGGGCGGATGGTTTCCGCCAATGCGCGCCTGCGTGTAGTATTCCAACTGTTCGAGCGCGATGCGGACACTGTCACGGTGCGCCTCACGTACGCGGTCATCGCCGCCTACCAAAGCCGTCAAAGAAACAGATTTCGGAGCGGAGAAAGTTGCGTCCCACCCGGCGCGATGCTCCATCGTCTTGATGGTCTTGCCGTCCGCATCCTGGTATTCGTACGACGCTCGCTGGCGAACAAGCTGTTCGCCTGTCTCCGGGTGCTGTCCTTGACTGAGCTTGGCAAAATCCTCAGCCGAAACCGCACCGGCAAGCCCCAAGTGTGCTGCAAGACGGCCTTGCCACTCGCCGGCAACGACTCCGCTCTGCGACCAATAATTCTGCTCCCTCGCTGTGAACTCTTTCTGGTGGTAGCTCTGCGCCTGGCCGGCGGACAGCGGCTTTGAGATGGTCAGCATGGACTGTTACTCCATCTGGTGTCCGGAAGATTGGACCACATGCTCCGGCGTCAAAAGATTGCCTTGCAATCCCTCCGGCTCGGGCGGAAGAGGAGTGCTTGGGACAATCAGGTCGTCCATCGTGCGTTCGTCGAATCCGGGGTTCTTTTCCTTCAGTGCGATGAACGGAAACGAGAATCGCGCTACGTGGTTGCCGTACTTGAGGAAACCGCGTAGATCGTCAAGGCCCGATACCTCAGAGGGCAGGACGAGAGGCTCCGTCTGGCGATCGAGCGCGAAGTTCTTGCCTGCGCGTGAACCATCATAGTGCGTTTCGCGCAAGCGCTCGATTTCAACTTCACCGATGGCTTCGCTCACCCATTTGGCAGCCCGTGGTTCCGTGGTTCGCAAGAAGATCTTGGTGGCTGGCTGGGAGAGCATGGCCTCGGCATCCTGCCCGTAGCGAGCCTCCATCTGGCTTCGGCCCTGAAAGCCCAGGATGACAGGATTCTGCGACTTCCGATTCTCAGTAATGGCCGTGTGAAGCTGTGGTAGCCGCTGTAGGCTGGCCAGCTCATCGATCACGAACCAGACGGGTCTCTGATCCGGCATCGGTTCGTTCAACAGTCGCAGGACCAGCGTGTCGATCCACAGACTGATGAGTGGGCGGAGCGCCTCACGCATAGTCGGGCGCGATGTAATGAAGATCCATCCGCGCCGAGTTTCGGCCCACTGGGTCGCGGTCCAGGCTGAAGTTGTCTCGTGTTCTTTGGGCAACAAACGGAAGCTGTCAGCACTCATATTGAGCGATCCGAGAACCCCGGTCCGCTGCTGCGGAGCCTTCGGATCGATCAACATCCAATACTCGGTTCCTTTGACGCGGCGGTCTATCTCTGCCGGGTCGGACATCCACTTGACCAGGTCCTCCGGTGTCGGCAGATAGGTCAAGAGATGCGCGAATATCTTCTGCGGAGCCTCGACAAAGAATCGGTTGGACACTCCTTCCGGCTGGTAAAGCGAGACAGCAAGGGCTTTGGCTTCGGCCTTGCGTCGTAGCTCCTTCGACGGGTTCCAATACGGCATCCGGGCATCCAGTGGATTGAGGACAATGTCGCCGCGGTGAGGATTGTAGAACTGTTTTACGAATTCGCAGGCCGGGTCATACACGATTGCGCTGTCACCCCGCGCTTCCACCTGGTAAAGCATCTGGCGAATGACGCTGGACTTGCCCGTGCCCGTATCCCCAACGATCAGAAAATGCTTGTTCTCTGCATCCCGCGGTATCCGGAGCGGCAGCTTTGAGTCTTCAGTCGTAATGCCGATACCCGTCCCTCCCACAGCTTTGTTGAATTGTTTTGCGCTTACAAGAACGGGACCTTTGAGGCGGCGTCCATAGCGAAGGTCTTTGATCCGCCGGATGTCCTTTGGTACCGAAAAAGGAAGCTGCAGAACGAACGCAACGATGCCAAAGACAAACTGCATGGTGAACAGCTTGTACAACGGGACATCTTGGTAGATCCAGTGTGCAATCCACAAGTGGAGCGCCTTGTTCTGATAGTTGCGAAGCCGTTCTCGTATCAGAAAAAACGCCCCATCCCGCGCCGCTTGCGGAGTGAGCGTTAGAGGCAACGGCTTGCCTTCGAACTGAGCCGTGGACCCCAGCTGTACATCGGCATCCAATGCGACTCGGCGCAGCGACTCGCCGTCCGATACATAAAGCAATTGATAGCTGCTGATCGGATGGGTCAGGCCCGCTGTTTCGGTCCGCAAGTAGTATGGGAGGTAGTAACGTTGCAGCGGCAAAAGACCAAATTGAAAGTGGATGTAGATAAAGAATGCAGTCAATGTGCACGCGGAAAGAAAAGCTCCGAAGGTGTATACAAAGCCGCGCGGCGGCCAGATAATCGACTCCTTGCGCCCCCACTGTTGAACGGTTGACATCGTCATTTCTCCTTATTCTGGCTTCGCTTTGCGAGCAGTTCCTGTGCTTGCGCGGCTTTAGTTGTCTGAACTCGCCGGAAGAGAACGGTGAGCTGCTCCTGGGTCATTTTGTCGCCCCGCAACAGCGGCTCAAGCGTATTCATCAGAAGCATCTGGATGCCGACAAGCTCGGTGAAGATATGTATCTCCATCTCTCCGCGGTTGGTAGTGATTGCGCCGCGCAACAACACATCACGTGCCCATTCGCTCGGCGCTTTTCCTTGTGCCTCGGCGGCCTCCAGGATCTGCTGCTCCTCATCGGGCGTCAGCTTTGTACCTATGCTTCGCGAGCGCGCTACTCGTCCTCTCAGACGCTGCAAGCTGTTCTCTCGTATTTCGCTTTGTGCAGGCATAATTCCTCCAATTAGCTGGTTCCTTGTAAGGAACGCGATTTCGATAAGTCACCAAGATTGATAAAGTTCGCAGCGAGGAACCAAAGTTCCTCGGCAGTACCCTTTCAGGGGTGGAGTGTCGAAATAAACCCGGTGCGAAGCACCGAATGCTTCTACCGGGCACGAATTACGCTTTTGGAACGGATTCACGAGGCATCGCATTATCCACCTCCACCCCTGCGACGGCCCTCCTGCCATTGGCGGGAGGTTCAGATGCTTCCCCATTCCCACTCCTGCGGACCCGCAGAGTGGGTACAACATTGCCGGACTGCGCGGTCTTCAGATACTCCTGAAACTCGCGGTCCTTCGAAAACACATAGTTCACTGCCTTATCTACGACGTCATCGGCCGATGCGTGGACAAATGTGGCGTATTGATCGATCAGGGTTGCGGTGGCCGCATCGAGCCGAATGGTTGCGCTTACGTATCGGCTTTGGGTAACTTCTATCAGTGGCATAAACGAACCTCCTTGGTGACTGAAATCAGGCGATCTTCTTGCGGGCGATCATCCGCTGCGCCGTGAACGCTATCTCATGCGCTCGGGCAGAGCAGAGCTTGTCTGGTATCTGGAAGCGCCGGCGAACCTGAAGCATCGTGACGACGTCCCCGATGGGAAGGCCATCCCTTAGCCAGAGCCAGGCCGATGCGACGTCGACGGTTCGCTGCGCGTAGTACAGGGGATTGGGTTTATCCGTGCGCCGTTCGGCCAGCGTTCGAGTCAGCTTGACCGGGTCTTTCCCATGGGCTAATTCAGCGAGAATCCAGGCCCAATCCTGCTCGGAATTGGAGTGCTTTCCTGTCGGATTTACGGAGCCGATTGGACCCCAGATAAGCTCCCGATCAGGGACCGGATTAGCGAGATGAAAGTCCTCGGAATGCGCGGTCGATTCACTCGCGTATTCGACCGTTACAAGCTGCGCTGGAGCGTACTTTTGGTTCAGGAATCCCGGCAGGCGAAGGACCCGGTTACAGTCGGTGCAAGCCGGGTCCCCACCAAACGTCATCGCCAGCAGTTTGAGCAGGGCTTCCTGCTGATCAAACGGGAAGCTTTCGACTCGCCAATGCACCTGGTATTTGCCCGCCGATGTGGACACGATTGCGTTGGGAATCGGGACGGTATTCGAAACCTTGAGCGTCGCCAGATTGGTGTCCCCATTGGTGTCGAGATCGAGGTACAAATGGCGAACTTCGGCAACGCTCTCCTTGGTCCGTTTCCGGCTTCCCGAGACCAGGGGATTCGCGGCGACATAGACGTTCGATCCAGTCGCGTTTTCATGTGCTAGCCAGCCCAGATACCGGGGCTGAAGCGCACGTTCGAGCGTCACGATTCGCTGCACGATGGCGGCCGGCGAAGTTCGGCGAAGAACGATCGCAATCGTCTCCTCAGGCGCAAACGATCGGCTCAGGAATTCTGCTGCGATCCGGGTATCCATCTGTCCTCTACGCATCATGTTGTGTCTCCAGGATTGGTTCCATGACGAAGCGCTTTGCGTCCCGGTCATAGCCGTGAATGGCCAGGACTTCGCGGACGACTCGGCAACCTGGTTTGCGTTCGATGTGAACCACAAAATCGACGGCCTCCCCGATCTCGGCTTCCGTGTCCGAGAACGTTGTCTGGGAGTGGCTGCGCATCACGAGATTGGCAAAGCGGTGAAGAGCCTTCTCGGCCGAATTTGCGTGGATCGTTGCCAGAGACCCGGCGTGGCCAGTATTGAAGGAATCCAGAAGCGTTCGTGCTTCGGTTCCGCGGACCTCGCCCAGGATGATCCGATCCGGCCGCCAGCGCAGAGCCGACTTCAAAAGATCGTCGAACGAGATCCGAGCCTTGAACGTGTCGGTCTGGCATTCAGCGGCCAGGACGTTTGGTTTCTGGATTCGTAGCTCGGCCGTATCCTCGATGACAACGATTCGTTCCTGCTCCGGAATCGCCTGCGCCAGGATGTTCAGAAGCGTGGTTTTCCCCGTGCCGGTTCCACCACTAATAAGGATGGTCTTGCCGTTGCGGATCTGTTCGCTCAAATACTGGGCGAGAGTCTGGCTCAGCGTGCCGCGAGCGATCAGGTCATCCAGGGTATAGCGGCGGCTCGTGAACTTCCGGATGGTGAGAGCGGGAGCGGGCCGCACAACCGGCGGAATGACTGCCGCGAGGCGGCTACCATCTGGGAGTTGTGCGTGTAGGAGCGGATTGTCTTCGTCGAGGCGTTTGCCGAGATGATTGGCAATCACTTCGAGACCGGTACGGAGCCTGCCGGAGTCGAATTGAACGCTCGCTTCCGGGCGAACAATCCCATCGCGCTCGTACCACCACGTCGCGTCGGGATTGCCCATGATCTCGCTCACGCTCTCATCAAGCAGGAGCGGCCCGATCGGTCGAAGGAATGGAAGGATCAGATCAAAGCTCATGGCGAAAGCCTCCAGTGGAGAAGGACCGGCCTAAGCGGCCGGTCCCTCCCCGACATCCTGATCGTCCAGAGCCGGCTTTCTCGGCCCGATCGAGCTTCAGGATGGAGTCGACGCGGATCTCCCAGATGCGCTGCTTCGAGTCGGTCTTCGTGCTCGCGTATTCGCGGCTTCGCAGCTCGCCCTCGATCTGGACGTGCGCGCCCTTCGTGAGCGTTCCGGCGAACTCGGCCAGTTTGCCGAAGACGACGCAACGATGCCATTCGGTCTGCGTGACGTACTGGCCGCTCTTCTTGTCCTTGTAGGAGGACTTGGTCGCCAGTGAAAGTGTTGTGAAGCTGCGGTTATTGGCGTTGCGAACTTCTGCATCTCCGCCGAGGAATCCGATGAGGTTGACTTTGTTCTGGTACATGATCTTGTCTCCGTTTGTTGAATTTCCCGAACCTGCTCGGGTCACACCCGGCGAAGCCAAGCGAGGGGCCCGGCTCCCAAGGCCGAAGCTCTGCATTTACGGAGGCTCCGGAGAAATCTTTTCGTCGCACTCCGCGAACAAGATTTCGACCGGAAACCGTAACCCTCAGGGCGATGCAATCGAAGCAGAAGAGCAAGTCGCCGCCGGGCGCCGGCATAGCCCCGAAGCCGTGACCGGGCAGAAGGCGGGATACCAAACGGCAGACGCCCTCTGGACCAAAGCTCCCATCCGATTCCCGGCGCAGGAAGTTCGCCAATATCGCACGCTGAAGCTCGCGCGACCGTCTCTTCAGGGATTGCGGCAACAACGCCGTGGAGCTCAATTCACAATTGCATCGACTGCGACGGCGACTCAGTCAGCTGAAGCTCCGGACATTGCGTGCTCCTGGCGCCACAGCCAATCGTTCAGATCCGAGACGCGAAAGCGCCAGACCTTGCCGACGTGGCGCCCGAGGATCTGTCCGCGGCGAGCCATCTTCTGAAGCGTCTTTGGATGAATGCGAAGAAGAGCAGCGGCTTCGACGGAATCGAGCAACGGCTCAAATTCGGTTATAGGGAAGCGAGGCTGAGTAGGAACTTGAGTAGGCCGAGATGGGAATGTGTACGTCATAGTGACCTCCAATGACGCAATGATGGCTGCGTTTTTCCAATCTGTCCAAGACCTATTTGGTCAGCAGTGATGCCTTTACGGCATGAATTAGGAGCGCTCAGGCAGCCGTGAGAATGGATCGACACACGGCGCAACGGAGAGTCACGAAAATTTTTCGATGTTCGGAATCGATTCGAGAGCACGTCGAACATGCCCGTCTTGAGTCCACATTTACGATCCCGTTATACAGCGCTCAAGTCCTCAGTTTGGAAATCGCCAACTCACACATTGAGACCGCCGAGGGCTTCTGGTCACATGGGCGTTTTTCGGTATCTGTCTTGGAAGAGGGCGGCCGTCTCGGTCTCAAGTGTTTACTCTTGAGTTATTTCCGGTTGGGCGACCGGAATTTGAAAATCGCCCTCTGTCCAGCTCGGTGAGCGCATGGCCAGTTATCAGCAGCACGAGCATCGGCGAGGTTGGTAAACACTAGTCGCCTGGCCGGCACTCACCTTGGCTGGTTTGGCGATTTTTCAGGCGCGCACAAGCCCGATTGGCTGGTCGGCAGCAATCGTCGGCAAGCCGGTTTCATGTTCAGGCGCTGTTGAGCGTGCGGTATCCCGGTGTGGGTTTCGTTCTTGACACCTCTACAACACGTGTTATAGAAACTACAACACATGTTGGAGGGTCAATGCCCGGTCCCAAATTGTCAAAGCTCGAACTACAGATCATGGAAACCCTCTGGACGCGCGGCGAGGTGTCCATCCGCGAGATTCAGGAGAGCTTTCCGGAAAAGTCCAGGCCGTCCTACGGAACCATCTCGATCACGATCAACCGGATGGAAGAGAAGAAGATCGTGCACCGCACAAGGAAGGTTGGCAACTTCCACCTCTTTGCGCCGCTCATCTCCCGAGATGCAGCCCAACTGAGATTGATCGATGAACTCGTCGCGATGTTCGGCGGACGCTCCCAGTTGGTCATGATGCATCTTGTCAGGTCCGGGAAGCTGAAACTGGAGGACGTCAAAGAGGCCGAGCGGGAACTCAAGCGACTGCAACGAAAGGACAAGTCGCTATGACTCCCGAATCTCTTTCTCCAATATGGGCGGCTGGAGCACGTGAGTTGTGCATGCACCTGTGGCAGTCCACACTCTTCCTTGGCATCGTCGCGTTGCTCGCACTGCTACTGCGGAAGAACCAGGCGCGGATACGGTACTGGCTGTGGATGACAGCGTCAGTCAAGTTCCTGATTCCGTTCTCGCTGTTGGTCAGCCTGGGAAGCCATCTGCCCTGGCCCAGCCATGCGGTGGCCCCGAAGACCAGTCCCTACGTCGCAATCGAAGAGATGAGCCAGCCATTCTTGGAGGTGACGGCCCTCAACACACCGATTGATATTCCTGTCGCAAAGCCTACAGCTTCCCACGTTCCGATTCGTATCTTCCCGCCCGTGATGACGGCGGTCTGGCTGACCGGCTCCATTACGATGCTGATCTCTTTGGTGTCTGCAGTGGTGCGCGCATCTCCAGATTAGTGCGGTCGGCAAGGCCGTTAACCGAGGGACGCGAGGTTGACCTCCTACGCAAAGCGGAGCTGTTAGCAAGATTGCCGAGGTCAGTCCCGCTGTTGTCTTCAGGCAACTCAATGGAGCCGGGAGTCTTTGGCATCCTCCGTCCCGTCTTGCTATGGCCGGACGGAATCGCGCGTCATCATGGACGACGCGCATCTGGAGTCCGTTCTCGCGCACGAAGTATGCCACGTACAGCGCCGGGACAATCTAACGTCTGCGATCCACATGCTGGTGGAGGCGATCTTCTGGTTCCATCCGGTGGTGTGGTGGATGGAGAGGCAACTCGTAAAGGAGCGCGAGCGTGCCTGCGACGAAGCCGTTTTGCAGCTCGGCAATGAGGCGGCGGCCTATGCGGAAAGCATTCTCAACGTCTGCAAGTTCTATACCGAATCTCCCATCGCATGCATCTCGGGTGTAACGGGATCGGAGCTGAAGCAGCGGATCACGCGGATCATGTCCGGACAAGGCGTGCGGAAACTGGACCTGCGACGGAAGGCAACATTGGCGCTGACCTGCGTGCTGGCGGTGGGCGTACCCCTGACAGCGGGTCTTTTACGCGCGGCGAACGGACAGACGCAGCCCGCTCAAGAGAAGGGGAACGAGAAAAGCGGCATCGCCGGAACGTGGCAGGGCACGGAGCATACGCCGGACGGCCACGATCTGCGCATGGAGCTGAAAATCGCGAAGGACGAGAAGGGCGCGGTGAGTGCGACTCTGTACAGCCTCGATCAAACGGAGCTGCCGCCGTCCAGCGGCTCGGTAAGTTTTCAAGAAGGAAAGCTGCGTTTCGTGTTTGACTTTCCGGGGCTGATCGTATGAGGGGACGATGTCGGCAGACGGGAATTCCATGAGCGGGACGATGACGTACGCCAAACGCTCTTTGCCTCTGGCGCTGCAACGCACGAAGCCAGAGGCCGAATGGGCGATTCCTGCTGCACCTGCGAAGCTTGCTCCGATGGCCCCGGACGCGAACCCAGATGTGGAGGTGGCCACGATCAAACCGCACCAGCCGGGGAACGAGCAAATGGATTTTTCAACGCACGGAGGGACCCTGCTCATCAAAAACCTCACGCTCGGCTTCATGATGAGCTTCGCGTATGACCTGCCAGTGCGGCAGATCACGGGCAAGCCGGGTTGGATGGACACGGACAAATGGGACATTGAGGCGAAGGCAGATACACCGGGGGAACTCAACCCTTCGCAAACGAAACTGATGATGCAGAAGCTGTTCGCCGAGCGATTCGGGCTGCAGGTTCATGAAGAGAAGCGGAAGATGGCGGCCTTCGTTCTGAGCGTGAGCAAGGACGGGCCGAAGATGACGAAGGTAACAGACGCGTCGTTATCGCCAGGCCAGTTGTTGTACCCGTCGGGCGTGATCATCGGGAAAAGCCTCGCCATAGCGAGCTCTCGCGGAGACGCTGCAAAACTACGTTTTTAGCAAGCCGGTGGTGGACAAGACGGGACTCGACGGGCGGTGGGACTTCACGTTGAAGTGGACGCCTGATGATACGCAATTTCCGGATGCGCCGGAGTCGATGCGTCACCCGGCCGATGACGCGAACACGTGGCCGCCGCTGTTCACCGCCATACAGGAGCAGCTAGGGCTGAAGCTGGAAGCGCAGAAGGCAGACGTGAAAGTGCTGGTGGTTGATCACGTGGATCATCCGTCGCCGAATTAATAAGCGGCGACGGTTCCTATGAAACCGGATTTTCCGGTAAGTTTATCTCCGCAAGCTGATTCAGTTGGCGACCAAATCGCCAAACCATTCATCGAGACACTTTCGCAGGTCATTCTGCACGACTTCGCGAGTTGCGGGAGGATTACCGCTCACCCGGCAATTACTTGTGAGTAAACAGCATCGAACTGGAGACAGATTGCCCCTGGTGACAGCAATGTTTTAAATGTTGGGTTTAGGCCTTTGCATAGTGGGAGAGGGTGATCAGGGTCCACTTCAATAAAGGGAAATTTATGTACGTTTAGGGGTCACCACATCAAACGTGTAGTGACCCCCTCAAGCGTTCCGCGCAACCTTACTCAGAATGAAGGACGGAGATGAGATCGGTGCGGGCGGCTTGCGATGCGGGGATGGTGCTGGCGACGAGCGCGACTAGAGTCATGAGAATCCAGGCGAGTGAGAACGAGAGGGCATCGTGCGGCTGGATGCCGACCAACATGCTGGCGAGGAGTTTGCTGAGAGCGAATGCGGTGACGATGCCGAGAACGCCGCCGAGTGCGACGAGGCGCGCGGCCTGCGCGACGATGAGGCCGAGCAAGCCGCGGCGGGATGCGCCGAGGGCGAGGCGGATGCCCATCTCCTGCGTTCGCTGCGAGACGGAGTAGGCGAAGACGCCGTAGACGCCGACCGCGGAGAGGACGACGGCGAGCAGCGCGAAGCAGGCGATGAGCAGCATGATGAGGCGGCGCTGCGCGACCTGATCGGAGACGCGCTGTTCCATGGTCTGGACGTCGAAGAGGGGCTGTTGGGGGTCGACGGCGAGGACGGCCTGACGCATGGCGTTCGCGAGGAGGATGGGATCGGCGGTGCTGCGGAGGAGGATGTTGACGTCGGTTGACGGGGACTGCGACTCCGGAAGGTAGAATTCCGGTTCCAACTGCCGCTCGATGCCGTTGTGCCTGACATCTTCTACGATGCCGACGATGGTATTGGGGACGAATTGATTGGGCGGAGCGACCATGCGATTGAAGCGCTTGCCCAGTGCATCGCCGTTGAAATAGCGCTTCGCGAAAGCGCGGTTGACGATGGCGACCAGGCGGCGAAGCTGCGGTGTCGCCGCTGGTGAATGCGCGGCCGCGAAGGATGGGAGTGCTGACGGTGCGGAAGTAGTCGGGCGTGACGCTGATGAGTGGCGCATCCTTTCGCTCTCCGATAGGAGGGGGTGTTGCAGGCGATCCGAATGTGATCACCATTCCGTCAGTTACGCCGAGCGGAAATGCGCCGGCGATCGCCGCTGACTGGACGCCAGGGAGGGCTTGCAGCCGTGGCAGCAGATCGTTGACGAAGCTGCGGATGGGATCGGGCGAAGGCGCGAGCATGCCACGCTCGGCTGGCTGCAGATAGCGTGGGCTGTAGAGAAGCGTCGTCCCTGTGAGCGTTCCGGACGGGTCGAAGCCGGCTTCGTAACGCATGACGTTGACGAAGCTGCGGACGAGCAGTCCGGCGGAGGCGAGGAGCACGACTGCTAGTGCGACTTCGATGATGAGCAGGCTGTGGCGCAGCAGGCGCTGTTCGCGCCCTTGCGTGAGGCGCAAGGCAGCGGACTGCAGGGCGGTGCGGAGATCGAGACGCGAGCCGCTGATGGCGGGTGCGAGGCCGAAGAGCAGGGTCGTGAGGAGTGCAAGGCCGATGGTGAAGGCGAGCACCCATCCGTTGATCTAACGACCGCGCTGAGCTTGCCGAAGGGGAGTTGCAGCAGTTGCGAGATGTCGTGACGCGGATGACGTCAGAATGCCGGTACCGAGCGCGCCGGTGCTGCGGACGAGTGCGGTGATGATGATGGCGATGGCGAGGCCAAGGCCCGCGGCGAACGCAGAGAGGACGAGGCTTTCGACGAGAAACTGACGGATGAGGCGGAGGCGTGAGGCCCCGAGCGCGCCGCGCAGGGCCGTTTCGTGGCGGCGGGAGACGGCGCGAGCGAGTTGGAGGTTGGCGACGTTGGCGCAGGCGATGAGCAGAACGGCGGCGACGCAGGCGAGGAGGATGAAGAGCGGCTTACGGCTGTCGCCGGCGATGTGGCGCTGCAGCGGCTCGACGATCATCTTGCGCCCGGAGAGGTAGTTGGTGTATTCGCGCGGAGCCTTTCGGTCGCGCACGGTGAAGAATGTCTGCAATTCGGCCTGAGCCTGCGAGATGCTGACGCCGGCGCGGAGCTGGGCAACCGTGCGAATACTATAGGAGATCCGGTCGACAGCAAGCGTCGTGTTGCTGTCGAGATCCGCAGGAAGGTAGACGTCCGGCTCGAGCGTGAGATCGGGGAAGCTGAAGCTGCGCGGCAGCACGCCGATGATGGTTTGTGGCTTGCCGTTGATGGCGACGGATTTGCCGATGACGGCGGGATCGGAATGAAACTGTGTGCGCCAGACGTGATCGCTGAGAATCATGACGGGCGGACCGCCGGGGCGGTCATCATCGCCTGTGAAAAGGCGCCCGAGCTGCGGAACGACGCCGAGCGTGGGAAGAAGGTTGGCTGTGACGCCGGCACGGACCACGCGCAGCGGGATCGCCCGGCGCCGGTCAGATTTTGCGTAAAGATGTAATACCCAGCGAAGTGCTCGAAGGATTTTGTCGCGGTCTGCGCGGCCACGAAATCCTGCGAGAGCATTGCCGGCATATGGTAGGTCGGGTTCAGCGGTGAGATGTACATGAGGCGGCCGGCGTCCGGATACGGCAGCGGGCGCAGCAGCAGTGCGTAGACGGCGGAGAAGATGGCGGTGGTGGCGCCGATGCCGAGGCCGAGCGTGAGGACGGCGGTGAGGGTGAAGGCGCGATTGCGGCGTAGCTGGCGGAGAGCGTAGCGCACATCCTGCCAGAGGAGTTCGAGGCCGGTGCCGGTGCGATGATCGCGCACCGATTGCTTTACCTGCTCGATGCCGCCGAGGTCCGCGAGCGTGGCTGCGGCGCGCTTCCTGTGCGGAGATGCCGGCGGCGATCTTCTCGTCGGCGATCATGTCCGCGTAGCTGCGGACTTCGTCCTCAAGCTGGCTCTTCGACCTGCCGCCTGCGGAGAAGATTGCGTGAGAGACTTTTCAGCCGGGCCCAGAGCTGCATCACTGCCCTCCTAGGTTGCCTTCAGTGCATTGGTCATGGCGGAGACGATCTTCTGCCACTGCTCGGTCTCCTGCCCGAACTGACGCTCTCCGGACTTGGTGAAACGGTAAAATCTCGCGCGACGATTGTTTTCCGACTCTCCCCAGAAGGAGGTGAGCCAGCCGGCCTCTTCCAGGCGATGCAGGGCGGGGAAGAGCGAGCCGGGTTTCACCTGAAAGGTGCCGCGGGTGATCTGGTCAATGCGACGCGAGACACCGAGGCCGTGCAGCTCGCCGGTCTTGAGCGACTTGAGGATGAGCAGATCGAGGGTTCCCTGCAAGAGGTTGGTCTGGTTGGAACTCATAGCCGTCCCATCGACACCCTGTAGGAAATGGTGCGACTACTCCTATCGAATGTCAATAGGAGATGCTGTGTCTTTGGTAAGAAATTCTGAGGTACCCAAGGTCGTATTGGAACTGATGACTGCACTTTGGCCTGAGCCGCTCATTGAGCTTCAACTTGTACGTGAACTGAACATGGTCCTCCTGAACTGGGCGGAGGAGCCATTGCTGGCCCCTCTGCCAAATGGTTGCGGTCGAATCACCGGCTACTCGGAAGTTACTACTTGGATAGCAACTCGGCAGAGACTCACTCCGCCTGGAGACCTCGGTACCGGAAGTCGGCATTTCGGCATCTTGCCTGACGCAATGGGCCGCTCGAAATGTCTGGGCGCTGGCTAATTCGCTCGGACCAATTCGACTAGAGTTGAACCGCATTCATTTGGATCAGACCGTTACCGAAGTATCCCCAGATTCGCTAGTCTGTTCGCCATAGCCGCGCTGCTCACCTGAAATCGCTTCGCGAGAAAACTGATTGCATCTTCGTCGTCGAGATCGAGTTCATTGTTCCGAATCTCCTGCTGAACGAGCCGTTGCGGCATCAGCAGCGCGGCCCCAAGCTGGTTCGCTTCCACCTCGTCTCGATCAACTCCTGCTGATGAACTCGCATCACGACGGAATGCCACATAACGATCGATAAACAATTGTGGTTTCCCGCCACGCTTAGCGTGCAATAAAAAATGCGCGATTTCGTGGGAAATGGTGAACCGCTGGCGAACTCGGGCATGACCCGAGTTGTATCCGATAGCACCACGCTCACCTCTGATAATCAGCATGCCGGAAACATCGTCCCCGAGGGCGCCCGCTTCCATGGTCAGGTTCAAACGCTGGGCCACCATGTCGATGGCCACAGGCACACGGAAGGTGTCGGTATCACGTAGCGTCTTTTCTGCCTTAGCTTCGAGGTTTTCTCTGTTCATGCGACTTCCTGTCAGACCGTGGCGATTCGATCGTCGCGTTCAGCTTGCTGGCGAATCCGGCCAGTAGCTTTATTCTCGCCGAGTCACCCTTGGCGAAATCCTCGATCTGTTTCATCATCACCTTTTCGAGCTCAACCGTGTTTGACGTAGCGAGCAGTTCGTCCCGGCTGGGAATCAGTAAAGTCAAATCAGATCCCAGGAGCTCAGCGATCTGCCAAAGCAAGTGCAACGGAGCATGCTGACGGCCAGCCTCGATGTTGACCATCGACGCCCGGCTGATCCCCAGGCGCTGCGCAAGAGTTCCCTGGCTGAGCTTGTGGCCTTGACGCTCTCTGGCCTGCCGGATCTTGCGTCCCAATTCGCGATAGAGATCATCGAAGTCCGCCATTAGACGCAAGTTACAGTTTCCAGATGGGATACGTCAACCTCGGCAAACATGTTTAGGTAGCAAACATGTTTATGTAGCACTACGTTGACATGTAAGGCAGATTAAGTCAGTATTGTAACCGTTCGGGTATCAAAGCTGCTATCCGGCCCTGATCGCCTCACGAGGTGCATTTCTGTGGCCACATGAAATCCGGCACCCGTTAAGCGACGCGGCAAGTAATCGACGCGCAAGAAACGAAAAGCACGGCATCGCGATGGACAAGCAGCGCCGCTGATGAAAGTCCGATGAAAAATGCTGTGGAGGTGTCCATTTTTGGGTGTTTCCCACAGCCTTTATAGGTAGAGGGCCAATTTTTGGGACGTCAGCGTTGTTCCTCTCGTCTGTGTAGTTCTATCAATGCTCGATGAAGTATTGGCCTTTTCTGGCTCCGAAAGGCGATCTGAGGAGCCGTAAGTACATGCAGGACGCAGTACACCGCGAAGAAAAGTTCGATCCCTGTGCCCCAAATGGCCACTGAAAGTGCCTTTAGTCGGTACAGAGCCTTGTTCGTGTCGGCTTACTTCTGCGGTTCAGTAAGGACCATTTCATCCTGGCGGTGAACTCATGAGTCTGACTCCCCCACTTCAGAAACTGATATTCGCCTTGGCCGTGGCGCGAGAACTGCACTTCGGCAGGGCGGCACGACGGCTTAACATCTCGCAACCCTACCTCAGCCGGACGATCCTGGAATACGAAAGCGAACTTCGATTTGCGCTCTTCCGACGAAATCGACGCGTCGTGGAGGTGACAGTTGCCGGACGGGCCTTTCTTAAATATGCGAGGGAGTTGGTGGCAGACCTTGATAACACGTACGCTCGAGCGGTGGAGGCCGGCCGGCTCATCTCCCGCCAGAGCGCATCATCGTTGGTGATTGGCTGCTCAGCTTTTGTTCCCCCGCGCCTTCGCTGCCAGGCGCGATCGATTCAGAGGCTCCGCTTTCCGGCACTGCATCTCGAACTCCGCGTGGCCAGCCCGTCAGAAACCTTCGAATCCATCGGAAGTGGCGTGTTCCAGGCAGGCCTGACATGGGCGCCGCTCGACCGCGACGATCTGGCACAGATCCCACTCCGTTTCGAGCGCCTCCATGCGGTCTTCCCCCGTGCCCAATCCACGAACGGCTCCGGAGAGATAACTCTCACCGATCTGCGAACGCGTCCCCTGATCGTTCCTTGCTCGGAGCGGACGCATCCCGCTTTGCGTCGATGGCTCCTCGAACAGTGTGCGAAGGCCGGGTTCAAGCCGAACATCGTCGAGGAAGTGCCATCTTCCGACGGCGTTTTCGATCTCGTCCAGGATGGAATCGGAGTCGCAATCCTGCCAGGCGAAGCGTGCGACGCAATGCCGCCTGATCTTCAATGCTGCCCCATCTCCAATCTGGAGCCAGTGGCGGTGGTTCTGGCATACCGGCAGGGGGCACCCATTCAGGTGCAGAAGGTCGTAACGGAGATTGCAAATTCCCTGCGGCATTTCGAGCAGAGAAGAAAAATATTTTCGCGCGCCGTGCGTTCTGCCAAGCGTCCCGTGGTTTCCATCGCTTCCAAGCGGCCCCGGACTAATAGCTGGCGGGCATCAAACAGGGCCTGAAAGGTATTGGACAAGAAATCGGCTCCGCGGCAATCTCTCCACAGGACCTGCTCGATCGAGGTCGAGTTCACTTCAACCGGAGGTACACCAATGAATCATTCGCCCGCATGGCGGAGGCACTTTCAAGCCTTATCGGACTCGAAGGCGATCTTCCTGCTTCTTCTGCTCGTGCCGGCCGCCGCGCACGCGCAGGTGGGCGGCTCACCCTTTGACACAGGCTTTACCGCAATGCAGACCCTGTTTACCGGAACGGTGGCAAAGGTCGCCAGCCTCATAGCGATCGTAGTTGGCGGCTATCAGTTCGCTCACGGCGAACCCGGCGCGAAGAAGGCTCTCGCCGGCGTTGCTGCGGGCACTGGCATCGCCGTTCTCGCCACCAATGTCCTGACCTGGCTCTGGGGAATCTGAACCTTTGTTCTCTCAGAACTACAACCTCAACCATCAACCAATACCTACGCGAGGGGCAACGATGCAGACACACACACATCACCGGCGCGCAAACCGGGTTTATAAGAGCCTGCACAAGCCCCTCACGTACCTCGGGGTAGAACGAACGCTGTTCTTCTTCGTCTGTGTAGCCGCTGTCGGCGCCTTCAACCTGTTCAACAGCCTGGTCGCCGGATTGCTCCTCTTCGCAGGCGGGTTCGCCTTCGGGTGCTGGGTGACCGGAAGCGATCCTGCTCTTCTTCGCATTCTGGCGAAATCGGAAAAGTACAAGGCACGGTATGACGCGGCCAAGCAATCTATCCCTCGCGTGGAGGTCCGTTCATGATGCGCATCGACAAGATCATCCAAGCGTGGAAAGAGTCTGCCGCGCTGAACGATCACATCAATCTCTTTGGCCCCTGGAGTGAGATGGTCTTTCTGACCAAGAGTGGAGACCTGGGCGTAGTTCTCCGTGTTGCTGGAGTCGATTACGAGAGCCTCGACCACACAGGCCAGGAGTACGCGGTAAAGCGTCTCGAAGCTGCCCTCAAATCGTTTGGTCCTGGGTTCCATGTCTACCAGTATTTGTTCAAGTCGAATCGCCCGGAGATTCCGTTCGCGAGTTACGACGATCCGGTAGTCCAAACCGAGGTCGACCATCGGCGTGAGTTCTTCCGGACCAAACGCGACGATCTCTATCAGATTGAGATCTTCTACTGCATTCTTCTTCGGGCTACACACGCAAAGACGGGAATCGGTCCGGCCCTCTCCAGGCTCGTCCAGAATCCGGCTCACGCCTTCGAAGAATTCCGGGCACAATTCTCAAACGGCGGCATGAAGACTCTGCTGCGTACCGAGATTGAGAGCGACCGCGCTCTTCTAGAACAGCAGGTGGAAGCGTTCGTCCGCCAGTTGGGCGATTTTGTCCCGATTGAGGTGTTGAATCAGCTGGGCCAATTTCGGTTCTTCCGCCGCCTCTTGAACTACGACGACTGGCGCATTGCCGGGAGTCCGAAGACCACGCAGTTTCTCGATTATCAGATCGTCAACTCGGACATCGAGGCGGAGCGTGACCATCTGCGCGTGGGCGATCACTTCGTTCGCGTGTTGACGATGAAAGAGGCGATTGCGGAAACAAGGCCGCTGGTCCTCGATGCACTGCTCAAGATCCCGGGCAACTTCTGTGTGGTGACGGAGTGGGCTCCGCTTCCGGGCGATAAAGCACGGAAGGAAGTGAACAAGCGGCGGCGGCACTTCAATGTCTCCAAAACCGGCTTCATCTCGCAGTTGGGCAACGACCCAATCAAGACAAACCCACGCGATGTTCTGGTTGATGAATCGAAGCAGGCCGATATCGAAGATCTCGGCGACTGTCTGCGCGCATTGGGCGAAGGCCAATCGCTTGGCGAGTTCTCGTTGACCATCGTTCTCTACGGTCGCGACCGAAACGAAATCAATCGGCTGGTGGGCGAGTTTGCTGGCGTGTTTACGAATGCCGATGGAAGCCTGTTCGTTGAGACCTACAACCAGCTCAACGCCTACTTTGCCACAGTGCCCGGCAACTACGTGATGAATCTGCGCCGCTTGTTGCTCCTGAACACAAACTACTCGGATCTCTCGTTTCTCTTCACAATTCTGCCGGGGGAGAAGTGGAACCAGCATCTCGGCGCGGAATACCTGGCGGTTCTTGAAACTGACAATTCCACGCCGTACTTTTTGAACCTGCACAACGGCGAAGTGGCGCACACCTTGATTCTGGGAATGACGGGATCAGGCAAGTCCTACCTCTGCAACTTCCTTCTCCAGAACGCACAAAAGTATGCACCGCTGACGTTCGTCTTCGATATCGGCGGAAGCTTCCAATCGCTGACCACGATCTTCGGCGGAAGCTACCTCAACGTGGGCCGCGAGTCGCGCGATTTCACCATCAATCCGTTTTCGCTTCCGCGGACAGAGGAGAATCTGCAATTTCTTTTCGCCTTCTTCCGGGCACTGATCGAAGGCAACGACTCCCGGTATCGCCTCGATTACCGGGAGGAGCGGAAACTCTGGGATGGGATTGAGCGGGTTTATGTTCTCGAACCCGAGCAGCGCACCGTCTCGAACTTCGCCAACATCCTTGGTGAGTTGAAAGACCGTCTGCATCGCTGGACCCGGCAAGGACAGTATGGATTCCTCTTTGACAACACCGAAGACACCCTTTCCTTCAGCCGTTTTCAGACCTTCAATTTCGCTGGGTGGGGCGACGCGCCGCAGGTTCTTGAGCCGCTGCTCTTCTACGTCCTGCATCGTGCGAGCAACGAGATCACCGATCCGGCCAAGCTCGCCACCTTCAAAGTGTTTCTTCTCGATGAAGCGTGGCTCTTCATCCGCAACGAGACGATCCGCAACTATGTTGTCCAGGCACAAAAGACCTGGCGCAAGCATAATGCCGCGATGATCCTGGCTACTCAGTCGGTGAAGGAACTGGAAGAATCTGGGATGTTGCACCTCGTCTCCGAGAGCTGCCCGACGAAGGTCTTCCTCGCCAATCCTGAGATGGATCGCAACCTCTACCGGGATGCCTTCCACCTCAACGACACCGAGCTTGAACTGATCGCCGGCCTCATTCCTCCGGGCCAGATGCTGATTCGGAAAGCCCAGAGCTCGAAGAAAGTGCAATTGAACGTCGATTCCCTCTCCCACTGGATGGCTACCAACAACGCGCGTGACAACTTGACCAAGCGCGAATACTTCGAACGTTTCGGTATCCCTGAGGGTCTGCGTCAGCTTGCTAAGGACTATCCTCTCCGGCCTCGCTCGGCGGCCGGCACCATCAACCCCAATCTCGAAGGAGCTGCAGTATGAATCGTTCACTCCCTCTCTCAGCCGTACTCATGATAATCGTGGGCGCGCCTGCCGCCATTGCACAGAACCCGCCCGCACGCACCGTCCAGGTCCATTCGCAGGACATTGTGCCTATTCATGCCAAGCTCAAGTACACGACGCTGATCGAAGTGCCGGCTTCGGAAAAGATTATGGAGGCCGCCACAGGCGACAAGGAGTTCTGGGTCGTGGATGTCGTAGGCAACTTCTGCTTTGTCCACCCTGCCAAGGCTGGCATCGCGTCCAATCTCAACCTGATCACAGACAAGGGCAACATTTACAGCTTCACGCTACAGGATGTCTCCGACAGTTCCGCGGCCCCGGATCTAAAGGTGCTCGTTGAGCCCGCCGACCGTTCCTCGCTCGTCGCGTCGTCAGGACCGGCGCAGTTCGTGCCTGCCGCCGAATTACAGCAATCGCGGGAGCAGCTCGCCGCAATCCAGGCACATGTCTCTCAAGCTGTGGACGAGTACAAGAGCGCGTATCCACTCGCCTTGAAATTCGATTATTCGTTCCATCTCAATGACGCGCCATTCGATGTGGAGTCGATCTTTCACGATGACAAGTTCACGTACATCAAGACAACGGCCCCTGAAAAGTTCAGCGTGTACGACATGAAGGACGGCAAGCCGAACCTAATCAACTACGAGCTTCGCGACGGCACCTATGTCATTCCGAAGATCATGGACTCCGGATACCTGCAGCTTGGCAACAAGCGCATGGAATTTACTCGCAAGGGGTAGGGCAATGGCAGAACAGACGATCCAACCCGAACACTTGACTGCGCCTGATCCCGCGTTGCATCAGGCCAAAATCGAACCTAAGGGCGTGATCCGCAAGAACCTCAAGGTCTGGATCTTTCTTGCGGCTTCGGCGGTCGTCGTAGCCGCGGCGGCGATCAGCAACTACACACAGAACACCTCGGCTCATTCAGCGCAGTCGCAGCACCAGCCTCCGCAACCCGCCCTTCAGGACAACACGGACAACAATGTCCAGGAGCTGAAGAGCCAGCTTGCCGCCGAACGCCAGAAAGAGGCTCAGGCAGCATTGAATCAATCATCCCAGACGAACGATTCGACCTTCACGAATGGCACGCCTGCACAACAGGCGGTAGCAGCGGGTTTCGGCCAGACGGGCCAGACCGTGCCGTGCGCACCGGGCCAGCAGTGCCCACAACAAGGAGTCTATGCACAATCGCAAATTTCCCCGGAAGAACAACAGGCGCAACAACTGGCGGCGAGGGAACGGGAACTGGCGTATAACGCTCGATTCGCATCGAACCTTGTTTATACGCAGGCGAACACTCCTCAGGCTGCATCCCATCCGGACGGGAACCCCCAGCGGGTGGACAGCGAGACAACGGCGTCTTCAAGCCAACCGTCTGATCCGCCGGGGACGAACCTGATCCCGTCTCGACAGGCGGCGGAAAAGAAGAGCGATTCGACCGGAGATTCTGCGGCCAAGCGGAATCCCGAGCTCAACATCGACTCGGCGGTCGGGCAGCCATATGTGATTTATGAGGGCCTGACGATGGACACGATTCTGATGAATCGGCTCGATGGCGATGCACCTGGCCCGGTCAAGGTGATGGTTTCGAGTCCCGTCTATTCGCACGACCGCCAGCATGTGCTTATTCCCGATGGAACCATCGCCCTTGGTGAAGCACGGAAGATCGGGTCGAGCGGTTTTGGTCAACAGCGCCGTATGGCAGTCGTCTTCCATCGCATGATCATGCCCGATGGATACTCGGCCGATCTCGATCAGTTTCAGGGTCTCGATCAGATCGGCGAGGAAGGATTGAAAGACAAGGTCAACAACCACTATCTCGAAATCTTTGGCACCTCCATCGCCTTGGGTGTGATCGCCGGGGCCAGCCAGATCGAAGCCGGCGGTGGGACGATCACGACCAGTGGTTCACAGGCATTCACGACCGGCGCCTCGTCCAGCGTCTCGCAATCGGCAACCACTGTGCTCGACCGGTTTATTCAGATTCCTCCCACGATCACAATCCGGGAGGGACATCGCGTCAAGGTCTATTTCATGCAGGACATGTTGCTGCCTGCATACGACAACCACACGATTCCGCAAACGTTTTGAGGAGATGTATTCATGCTCAAGGCCGCACTGTTCACAACTCTCAGCGCAGCTTCATTGCTGGTTCTGGCTGGATGTGAAAGTCACCAGGCTAAGGTTGATCGACTTCAGAAAGAGTATCAGCAAGAGAGTGAGCAGTTTGGGAGGGATTGTTCCGCGGAGTACCTTAAGGTGCCCCCCACACTAAGCCCGAAGTGCAACGATGAGAACACAAAAATGAAGCAAACCTGGGACCAACTTCTGGCAGAACGCGCTAAGAGGTAGCCAGCACAAGGAGAACATATGAAACGCAAAACCCTTGTTGCGGCGATCCTAATCGCCGCGACCGCGCCCTTCGCTCGCGCCCAATTCGGCTCGGGCATCGTCTTCGATCCAACGCAATCCGGCCATGCGATTCAACAAATCGCGCAGGGCAATCAACTCTATACGACAACCGTGCAAACGGCACAGAATGTGATCGCTGCCTACAACCTGGCCCAAAGAATGGCGTCTTTGCCGCAAATGCTGTACTCGTCCTACACCAATCTCGGTCGTCAGGAATGGATTGTCCTCACTCGGCCCGCGAATACTTACGGCAATTCGCTGCCGTGGATGAGCGCAGCAACGAATGGGTACGGAGCATCTGCCGCAAATCAGACCTCCAGTTTCCCGCGCACCGGACAGATATCCGGGTACTCCAGCCTCGATGCGCAAGGCCAACAGGCAATCGCAGCGCAGGGGGCGACCGTCGATCTCTCAGACGCGGTGAATGCAAGCAACCTGCAAACTGTTGGGACAATCCGTGCGAGCGCGGCTCAGCGTGAGGCCGATATTAGCCAGCTCGAAACAGCGACGCATTCGACCGATCCCGCTCAGCACACCGAAATGGCCACGCTCCAGCGCATTAATCAGGCCCTCCTGATCGAACTGCGTACGCAACAGGAGACGAACCAGATCCTGCAGGGCCAGGCGCTGCAACAGATTATCGGTCAGAAGATGCAGCAGGACAACCTGAAGGCGCTCTTTCAAACCGGAAACGGGTATCAACAGAACTTCAACTATCTGACGCCTCAGCAGACGAGTACAGGAACGCAGTGGGCATTTCATTATTAAATCGATTGGAGGCCGGCGATGGACTTTCTGATTCTGATCAAAAACGGCTGCGACAGCCTAACTGCTACTGTGTCCCCGTCAGTAGATGCCCTGGGACTGCATATGGTAATTGCTCTCGCCACCATCATGCTCGTCTGGTTTGGTGTTCAGGAAGCCCTGGCATCTGCACAAGGCGGGGCGGGCTTCAGCATACCGAGGTTCATCAGCTTCTTCGTACTGATTACGTTCGCCTACTGCTTTGTGGAGTTCTACGACGGCTCGATTCCAGGAATCGGCTATTCGCTCAAAGGATTCATCAGCGGCGGCACGAGCAGTCTGGTGGATTACATCGGCAACGATTCCAGCCTTGAGGTCCAGAACACTATCCATACTGCAATTGGCAAAATCGGCGCGCTCACGCCTTCGTTTACAGAGCCTTACACCTTGATTTGCTCTTTCACGGTTCAGCTTGGTCTCACCATTTTGACGGCATTGATCTCAGTCATCATTGCCTACGGAGCCATCGGAGCGACTGTGATCGGGCTCCTTGGCCCCGTGTTCATTCCTTGGATGGTATTCGATAAGACCGACTTCCTCTTCTGGGGCTGGCTAAAAGCATTCCTCGGCTTTGAGTTCTACAAGGTGGTCGCCGCCGCGACGATGAGCGTGATGAGCCATTTGATGATCACGTATCTGACCAGCGGTGCGTTGAATGCAAGCAGTCCAACCAATCTCATTTACATAATGCCTGGACTCATAATGCTGTGCTTCGTGACAGGTTTCGTTTTGCTCAAGATTCCGACCATGACGGCCAGCCTCTTCTCCGGCCACGTTGGCGGGCATGCCAGCGGGCTCAGCGGACTGGTCACGGCCGTAGTTGCACGGGCGCTGTAGCCCAAATGGAGGTCGCCATGAGACAACCCGATATCACACGGACGGCGGAAAAATATCTCGAACAATACGGCGAACCGCTCGTGATGAACACTTATTTGAAGATCACAGTGCTGGCGCTTTGCGCCATCAGTCTTGCGCTTGCGGCGCTCGTGTACAGGAGCCAGAATGCGCTCGCAGCGATGCACCCGATGATCGTGCGCATCAATGACGTTGGCCGCGCGGAAGCAATCGACTATCGTAACTTCCAGTACCGTCCCCAGGAAGCCGAGAACAAATACTATCTGTCGCGCTGGGCCGAGCTCTACTTCAGCCGCAACCGGTTCACCGTTGAGCGGGATCAGATGAACGCGCTTTATTTCCTGAATGGCGATGTTCAGCGTGCTGTCATAGACCAGGAACGCAAGGACGGCTTTATCCAGACATATGTAAAGGAAAGCTCGCTTCCGTATGTCGATATCGAGGTCAAGAATGTCATTCTCGACGACCTTCGCCAGGCACCCTATTCGGCGCGAATTGAGTTCGAGAAGGTGTTCACGAATCCGGCGGATCATACAGAAGTCAAACGAGAACGATGGACCGCGAGCGTAACGTACGTCTTTCGACAGAATGTGAAGAACAATGAGTTGGCCGTGAATCCCCTTGGGCTCACCATTGTGCGCTTCCGCGCGGACCAGGCGTTCAGCTGAAGAATCATCCGACCTGAGAAGCTTCGAGATGTCGACCGCGGCCAAACCGCCCGCTCTGCACCAACTGAAGCTTCGAACCATGAAGCGCCTTATGGATACAGCGAAAACGGGAACCATTCCTGCCTCAGTGCCCATTGGGGCCGACCCTTTAACGAGTCGTTAATAGCACGCACGGCTGAAGAAAAGGCTTGTCCCTCGACCGACAGGTGAGTTCCAATGGACATAGCCAGCCGCTCTGCGTGAGTCGGGAGAATAGAAATGAAGTTTTCACGCGAGCGTTTTCAAAATGGATCATTAAGACGAGTCTCACGGAAAACCGGCCCAGATGTGTGGGAATTCCGGTTTCGTGATCACTCGAAATCGGGTTCGCCGATGCGACAAATAAAACTAAGCACGGTCGAATTCCAAACAGAAACGGCCGCCCGCCGGGCCTTACAGGCTTTGCTACTGAAGTTCAATGGTAGTGAGGCTTACATCGCACAGCGGTCGCCAACCTTCGGGACTATTCTCGACAAATTCATTGCTGACGAGCGTCTGAAAGAAATCAAGGCGTACCGTCCAGGTGAAATCGTCGATGAGGGCCTGAAATTCAGCACTACCACTGGATACTTGTCCGTAATCAAGCTGCATCTGCGGCCTGCCTGGGGCAAGGTGCCATTGTCCGACATCAAGCCGCTTGAGGTGCAAGAGTGGCTGAAGCAACTCAATCTTTCCCGCAAGACAAAACAGAACATCAAAGGGGTCTTTCACAGGATGATGGAGCTCGCGATGCTTTGGGGACTATTGTCTGCGCAACGAAACCCCCTGAGTCTGGTCGAAATCAAGGGCGGTTCCACTCGTCCGCGGCGAAAGAAAGTGATTATCACCCCGGAGCAGTTCCAGCTGATCTGCAACGGTCTCGAAGAGCCATTTCGCACGATGGTGGTGATTGCCATGTGCTTGGGTCTGCGAGTGAGCGAGATCCTCGCGCTCAAGTGGGCCGACTTTGACTTTGGAGACGGCACACTGATGATCACGCGCGGGACAGTCCACGGAAGAATCGGACGGGTGAAGACGGAATACAGCGAGGACGAGATGCCTCTGGATCCTGCTTTCGCTGAAATCCTACTTGCCTGGCAGACGCAATGCCCGGCCAGCGAGGGGGGCTGGGTGTTTCCGAACCCCAACACCGGCGGTGTCTGGCACTCTTCGGTACTCCACGGGGATATTCTCGTCCCGATGGGGAGGAAGATCGGTCTTGACCGTCTGGGCTGGCATACCTTCCGGCACAGCTATCGATCGATGCTGGACGTCTGCGGAGCACCGATCGGTGTGCAACAGAAACTCATGCGTCACGCCCAAGTGAGCACGACCATGCGATATGGGAATGCTTACATGACGGAGAAGCGAAAGGCGCACGGTGCTGTTGTGCAGATGGTTCTTCCCGCGAGACGAGAAGCAGTTTAAAAGATGTTTTCCCTTATTGTGGGGATCTGTGGGGATTTTAGGGGTGTTTTTTAAGGCCCAAAATCGATCTTAAGTCCTTTAGATCTGATTGGTTGCGGGGGCTGGATTTGAACCAGCGACCTTTGGGTTATGAGCCCAACGAGCTACCAGGCTGCTCCACCCCGCAGCTTGATCATAGCAATCGGTGCAGGCAGGGTCAAACCACGGAACCAGCGCCAATCAAGCGTCCGCGCCGGTTGACAGAGCAGGGAATTGGTGTGTTGGCGCTACTTAGAAAGCGGGCATTTTTCCCGGCAGCGTGTGGAGCGCTTCCAGCGGCTCAGGGCGCACGCGGAAATCGGCATGAGCTTGAGCGAAGAGCACAGTTCCGTCGGAAGCTACGATATAGGTCGCCGGAAGCGGCAGTTGCCAGTCCTGGCCGCCGTTCATCAACGGAATGTTTACCAAAATGCTGCGATAGTGCTGCCGAAGGGAAGGGGGAACGGTGTAGGACAGGCCGAATCGGCTGGCCACGCTGCATCCAGGGTCGCTAAGAACCGGAAAGCCTAATGAGTGCTGAATACTTAGGAAATCGTTTTGCCGGACGGTCTGCGGTGAAATGGCAACCAGGAGTGCGCCATATCGCCGCACCGCCGCATATAAGTCGCGCCAGGATTCAAGCTCGGTCACGCAGTAGGGACACCAGCGGCCGCGGAAAAAATCGATCACCACAGGTCCAAGGGCGAGCAGGTCGCTGCTTCGGACCAGGCGATTGGATGCATCCTGCAGCGCGAATTCAGGAGCTTTTGCCCCCACAGGCAGGATTCGGTTCTCGATGCCGGAAGCATAGAGGTCCGCAATCGAGCGTTCGCTGGTTTCGAGCCGGTCCGGCGGCACAAGGCTCCGCGTATTGGCTGTGATCTCGTCGAGTTGGTCTTGCAATTGCGGCAAAAGAACTCCAACGGAGGAACGTTTTAACGGCCGCCCATGCCCCGCATCCCGCCGAGAGTATTCATCAATCTGCGCTGCATGCCGCCGCCCTTTGCCGCGCTTTTGAACATCTTGCGCATCTGGGCATACTGACGCAGAAGTTGATTGACCTCTTGTACAGTGGTCCCGGAGCCGCGGGCGATCCGCTTGCGCCGGCTTCCGGAGATAATCTCATGGTTGTCGCGCTCTTGCTTGGTCATCGAGTTGATGATGGACTCGACCCGCGAAAACTGGGTTTCATCGACGTTTTCCGCCATCTGCTGAATCCCCTGAAAGGGCCCGACGGAAGGCAGCATTTTGAGGATGCTCTGCATGGAGCCGAGCTTGCGGATCTGGCGCAACTGATCGCGAAAGTCTTCGAGCGAAAAGCCGCTCCCGGAGAGGGCTTTCCTGGCAAACTCCTCTGATTTTTTGCGGTCCAGCTTCTCCTCGGCTTGTTCGATGAGCGTCATCATGTCGCCCATGCCCAGGATGCGGCTGACGATGCGGTCGGGATGGAAGGGTTCGAAGGCGTCCGGCTTTTCGCCCACACCGATGAACTTGACCGGTTGGCCGGTAACGTGACGGATGGAGAGCGCCGCCCCGCCGCGCGCATCTCCATCCATCTTGGTCAGCACCACGCCGGTCAATGCCAGTTGCTTATGAAATTCCTCCGCGGAACGCACCGCATCCTGACCGGTCATGGCATCGGCGATGAAAAGGATCTCCTGCGGGTTGAGCAGCGATTTAAGCTGCCGCATCTCCTCCATCAGATCCGAATCGATGTGCAGACGGCCGGCGGTATCGACGATCAGCGTATCGCAGCCGGAATTGATGGCCTCACGGCGTGCTTCCTTGGCTAAGCGCTGGACCAATGGAGTCCCCGGCGCCTCACCGTTGATCTCGCCTTCATAAATATTCGTTTTGATCGAGTTAGCGACCACCCTAAGCTGCTCGCGGGCCGCAGGGCGGTAGACATCGACTGAAACCAGCAAAGGCCGGTGGCCGCCCTTTTTGAGCCAGGCGGCAAGCTTGCCCGAAGTGGTGGTCTTTCCCGAACCTTGCAAGCCGGCCATCAGAATAATGGTGGGCGGCTTGGACGCGAAGTTAAAGCGAGCCGTATCCTTACCCAGCAGCGCGATCAGTTCGTCGCGGATGATCTTGATCACCTGTTCGGTGGGCGATAAGGCGGTCATAACCTGCTGACCAAGGGCCTTCTCGCGGATGTGCTCGACCAGTTCCTTGACCACGTTCAGGTTGACGTCGGCTTCGAGCAAAGCAACGCGAATCTCCCGCAGGGCGTCACCGATATTCTCGTCGGTAACGACGCCCTGGCCGCGAAGGTTCTTAAAAGTCCGCTGGAGTTTTTCCGATAGATTTTCAAACATGGTTGCTCTACAAGTCTAATTGAGGACTGCCCCCATTGGGCGAGCAAGGCAGCTATCGTTCGGCTTGGGCCAATTTCTTCTCTTTGTCCTGCTTATGGAGATCGGGAGGATCGATACCCAGGGCCGTGGCCAGCGCAATCTGGTGGTCCTGTTCTTGCATGAGGATCTCCCGGATATGCTCGGCCATGGCGTATTCACTGAGCGCATCGCATTGCCGGATGCGGTTCCGGTATTGCCGTATAGTCTCATTCTCGTTGTCCAAATCGAAGCGAAGCATCTCCTCGGCTTTTTCCGAGGTCTTGACCGGCTTAGGGGTTACGCTCGGCATCCCGCCCAGATAATCGATTTGATTGGAGATGATCAGCGCATGTTGAAGCTCTTCCGTCGCGTGCTTTTCGAGCTCTCCGGCGATGTTCATGTATTGGGCGCCCTTCAGCACCTGTGAATAGACCACATAGGCAATGATGGCCTGGTATTCGCGGGAAAGATCCTCATTGAGCAGATCGATCAGCTGTTGGCGCGTTACGGTGGGGCTGCTGTCGGGCGTGGAATTCGGGTTCGGCATCGATTCTCCTGTTCTTATCGATATCGGAATCACCCCTTAGGAGGCGCGAAAAGCGATTGGGGTTGCTAAAGCGGTAAGCGGTCAATTCGCTGCGGAAATCAGCCAATCTAACCTGTTTTTTTCGAGATCCGTGGAATCCCAGGTCCCAGAATCGGGACCCGGAGCACTCCAGGTTCTGCACCCCAGGATCTGCATATCCAGGATCTGCACCCCAAGATCTTTGGTTTAAGTTTGCCGAAACCGCAGCTTTCTATGCTGCCTCAAGCGACGGAGTAACATCGAAAAGATTGTCACTAAAAAATCATCCAGCCGGCATGGCTGCAATCGAGGCGAGAGGAGCGAGATATCCCATCTGGTGCGTTCCATGGGGCTGAAGGGCGGGCGGATACCGGAGTCTTCTATGCCTGGCGGGCACTGAGACACAGGAACTTCCGGTTGTTTGTCGCCGGGCAGAGTATTTCGCTGGTTGGCACCTGGATGACGCGGCTGGCCACCAGTTGGCTGGTCTACCGGCTGACCGGATCGGCGCTCTTGCTAGGCTTGGTGGGGTTTGTCGGGCAAATTCCCACGTTTCTGCTGGCGCCGTTCGCTGGAGTTTGGGTGGACCGGCTGAACCGCAGGCAGGTCTTGGTATGGACTCAGGCGCTGGCCGCCTTCCAGTCACTGGTGCTGGCTGCCTTGACGCTCTCCAGGCGAATCACCTTTCACGAGATTTTGCTGCTGAGTGCCTTTCAGGGATTGATCAACGCCTTCGACATGCCCGGGCGTCAGGCTTTCCTGGTACAGATGGTTAAGGACCGGCAGGATCTAGGCAACGCCATTGCCATTAACTCATCCATGGTGAATGCGGCGCGCCTGCTGGGACCCTCTCTGGCCGGACTCATCATCGCGGGCTTTGGAGAAGGCTATTGTTTTCTGTTGGACGGCGTGAGTTACTTCGCCGTGATCGCGTCGCTGTTGCTGATGCGCGTCGATCCTTCGGAGATAAAACGGGCGGCGTCCTCCATGCTGGAACAACTTAGGGAAGGGTGGACTTATGTGCGCGACTTTGCTCCGGTACGAACCATCCTGCTGCTTTTCGCCTTGGTCAGCCTCATGGGCATGCCGTATACGGTGCTGATGCCCATATTTGCCTCCCAGGTGCTGCACGGAGGCCCGCATACGCTCGGGTTTCTATTAGGCGCAACTGGAGTGGGCGCCCTTGTCTCGGCATTGTCGTTGGCCGCACGCAAGAGCGTCTTAGGATTGGGCCGCATGATTCCCATTTCCGCCGCAATCTTTGGCGTGGGGCTGTTTCTACTGGGACTTTCCCGTTCTCTCTGGATTTCGTTGGTTATGATGCTATTGACCGGTTTTGGAATGATGCAAGGCATGGCGTCGAGCAATACCATTATCCAGACCGTGGTGCCGGAAGACCGGCGCGGCCGCGTAATGAGTTACTACACCATGGCTTTTGTGGGCATGGCGCCATTTGGCAGTCTCCTGTCCGGGGGCCTTGCGCATTGGCTGGGCGCGCCCCGGACGGTAATGATTACAGGCGGCTTCGTGCTCGCCGGCGGAATTTGGTTCTGGAGCAAGCTGGAAGCGATCCGCACGGCTATCCGGCCGATCTACGAGGAGATGGGTATCCTGCCGCCGCGCCAGGCGGTCGATGTGGAAGATGCCGCGAACACTTCTGCCACCCTGTGAGTTCGTCGCAGCCCCGGTCGGGCGCGAATTGGCGCGACATTATGGGCACGTGAGGGTTGAAACTTTAGAACTTGATCTCTTCCGGGGAGTTGTCAAGGCTATGCGTCTATCTTCCCGATCTTCTGTCAGCCTTGTGACTCGCTTTTGGGCGAGCCTCCTGATCTTGTTGCTTATCCAAGACCCCGCGCTCCTGTTGGCCGAGGGCGCCTTCTCTAGGCACAAACACGCGGCCCATCTGGCTCCGCTGACGGCCCAGGAGAGCGCTCGACACGCTCTCAACCGGTTGACCTTCGGCCCGCGTCCGGGAGATGTTGAGCGAGTGAGCGCGCTCGGCGTGCACAAATGGATTGAACTGCAATTGAATCCAGGGCGGATCGACGATAGCTTGCTGGAGGCGCAATTGCAGAACTATCCGGCCATGGAAACGCCCTTGCGGAGCCTGATCGAAGAACTCCCCTCAGCGGCGCAGATTCGCAACGCGGCTGATGGCCGCATCCCTCTGCCTCAGGACCGCGTCGAACGCGCCATCTTTCAAAACCAGATTTGGGATTACGAACAGAGAAAGCAAAAGCAGGCGCAAGAGGCGGCTCGCCAGCAGACCCCGCCTGCTCCCTCCGGCGCTCCAGAGCCGGTGGCCAGGAACCCGCAAACGGGAGGTGTAAATCCGCCACAGAGTTCGCGCGAAAAAATCGAAAAGCTTCAAGTTAAGGATGACGCGGCCTCCGATGCAATGACGCTCGAGGACGTGGCCCGGTCTCCTTCCATTCAAGTGCACGAGCAAAAACTGTATGCGGATTTGGCTTCGACTTCGATTGTCAATCTTCCCGCGGACCAACGATGGAACAGACTGGTGAGCATGAAGCCTCAAGAGTTCCGGGGCTTCATGAAGAACTTGACTGGCGAGGAGCGCCTGCAGTTGACGCAAGGAATGAGCCCCCAGCAAAAGGAAATAGTCTATGCGTTGATCAACCCCACGCTTGTGGTCGCCGGGGAATTGCTGCAGACGCGCCTGCTTACCGATATCTACAGCCAGCGGCAACTGCAGGCAGTGATGACGGATTTTTGGCTCAACCACTTCAACGTGTACGTGAAGAAGGGGCCCTTTGCGCCGTGGTATCTGATCGATTATGAACGGAACGCAATTGAGCCCAACGCGATGGGTAAATTCGAGGACTTGCTGGTGGCGACCGCAAAGAGTCCCGCGATGCTGTTCTATCTCGACAATCAAACCAGCATAGGTCCAAACTCGCTGGCGGCAACTCGCGCGCGGATGAATCCCAGGATCAAGAATCAGGATCTCGGGCTGAACGAGAACTATGCGCGTGAGTTGATGGAGCTGCATACCTTGGGCGTGGACGGCGGCTATACGCAGAAGGATGTAACGGAAGTGGCGAAGGTCTTCACTGGGTGGACGATCGGGGATCCGCGTCAGAATCCCGGCTTTGCCTTCAACGACCGCCGGCACGAACCCGGACCGAAATACGTCCTGGGGCGCACTATTCAAGACAGCGGCGAGCAGGAGGGGCTTGAGGTGCTGCACATGCTGGCAACCAGCCCCGCGACCGCTCATCATCTATCGCAGCAACTCGCTGTTCGCTTTGTGAGCGATGATCCGCCGCCGGCGTTAGTCAATCGCATGGCAAAGACGTATCTCAAGACCGGGGGCGATATTCGGCAGGTGCTGCGCACTATGTTCAACTCGCCGGAATTCTGGTCCAGGGAAGCCTATCGCGCCAAGGTGAAGACGCCGGAAGAATTCGTGATCTCGGCGGTTCGGGCGACCGGCGGTGAGGTAATACGTCCAGTGCTGCTGCTGAATGCGATCAACCAGTTGGGGATGCCTTTTTACGGCTGCGCGACTCCCAATGGCTACTCGTGGACGGAGGCTGCTTGGGTAAACACCGGGGATCTGCTGGGTCGTATGAATCTCTCCCTGGCATTAGCGAGCCACAGGATGGGTACGGCGATTGACCTGGATGCGCTGATGAAGATCCACGGGCCACGCACGGACACAATTGCGCAGAAGGAACACGCACTGGAAACCGCACTCCTCAATCAGCCGTTGGCGCCCTCGACTCGTGATGCCGTGCTACGGCAGGCAGGGGATGCCACGGAAACAGTAAAGGTGCCTCAACCCGCGGCCAAGCAGCCGGGAGTGCCCGGGAGAGTAGCGATGGTGCAGATGATCGATCTGCCGCAGCCGATTTCCGGACCGGCGGACAAGCAGGCAGCGGTTGTCGCCGGTCTATTGCTAGGTTCGCCGGAGTTTCAAAAGCGCTAAACCGGCACGGGACGCCTGCTCTGCCATCAGTTCCGGGCCCCACTATAAATTTGCGGTTGTAGCGATGCTACAACCGCAAATTTGTGACAGAAAGAAACGCAAAGACGGCAACCGCAGCTGGATGTATTTGGCCGCCGAAGTGCAGCATGAAGCACTTATGCTCCAGCGAATCGGAGTGGCTAGGGCAAAGTTGGGGATGAACCGCCGAAGGGGCTTGTAGGCGCAGGGGCCGGTGTGGGCGAACTACTGGAGCCATTGGAACTGCCACTGTTTCCGAACCCGGTTGACGGACCGCCCATGCCATTCGTATTGCCGTTGATGTTGTTGTTCGAACCGGGTTGTTGCGCTACGCCGGCGCCGGTTTGGCCCATGAGTCCACCCAAATCCTGACTGGGATCGTAGAGGAACTCCCATTGGTTATAGTGGCTTTGCTTCTTCAAGATTTTGATCGAGGCCTTGGTGCTGGGAAGACCAACGCCGACGATGGGCGCTCCGCCGACAGTTGCTCCTGGCGTCCCAAAGGCGCTCCCTCCTGTAGTGCCCGTGCCGCCGGTACCGTTTGAGGAACTGGAACTGGAGTTGCCAAAAGATATTCCGGAGGAGGACGGCGAACCGGAGGAGTTGGGAGAGCCAAAAGCGGATGCGCCGGAGGAACCAGAGGAACCAAAGGCGGAGGAAGAAGGAGAGCCAATGCTGGAGGAACCAGAGGAGCCAAAAGCAGAGGAAGAAGGAGAACCAATGCCGGAGGAACCAGAGGAGCCAAAGGGAGAGGAAGAAGGAGAGCCAACACCGGAGGAACCAGAGGAGCCAAAGGAGGATGAGCCGGCGGAACCGAAGCTCAAGCCGCTGTAGCTTCCATTCCCCGTGGCGGCCGCGCCGTTGGCGCCATTATTGGTGCCGTTGGAATTGGTGCCGTTGGACCCGATGGGCGTAGAGCCGGGAATACTGCTGGTCATTGTCTGCGCTTCGCCCAAATGGATGAGACGCCAATCGTCCTTTCCGGTGAGCGGATCCAGATAGCGCTTGCGCAGAAAGCGCTGGCTGTCGGTATTAATCAACTGGTCGATGGTGTTTGGATAGCGGCCATACTTGCGGTAGTAGATGCGGATCGCGCGCGCATACTGCATTCCCCGGTGGATGGTTTCCTTCTCCTTGTCGCGGCGCAGATCGGTGACCACTTTGGGCGCTGCTACCGACAAGGAGATTAGAACCAGCAGGAGCAGGAAGAGCACGGCCAGCAGGACAAAGCCCTCATCTTGCTTTGCAACAGGTCCGGCATTCGGAGTTTTTGAAATGCTCAGCATATGCGCTCACTGCAGCAATGGTAGCGTTTGTGTGTTGTGGTAGGGAAGGTCTTCAACCTGGACGGAGGCGGCGCTGATTTTACCGATGCGGTAGCGGCGGTCGACTACATCTCCTTCCGAGGCGATGAAGATGTCGTCTCCTTGCAGGAGGAAGATTTCCTCATGGCCATTATTCTGCGCCGCATAACCATAAAAACGTAGATTGATCGGCGGCGGAGGCGGCGGCCCAACCGGCGCGGCGGGAGCGGTTGATGGGCGGGCTGAGGCAATGGCCTTGGGAATTACCGGCGGAGCCGAGAACTGTGAAAAAATATTCCGGCCGCTGCCGGTATACGCGAGAGACTCGGCTTGCCGCATGATTTCCGGGTGTAGGGTGGGATCGAGCGAAGAGGACGACGACGCCACCTTGGAAGCTTCGCGGGCATAGGGCTGTTCAACCGGCTCGGACGAAGGCTCCGGCGCGGAAACGCGGGGCGCGGTGACAGTGGCCGCAGGAGGTTGAGTTGCTGGGGTGGACGGGCCAAAGGTCTGCCACAGGAAGCGGACCAGCAGGATGAGCATGACAACAGCCAGACCTGTAGCAAGATAGACTTTCTTCTTATCTTCTGTGCCGACGCGGAGAGCCATTAGCGGTTGTCCTCTCCTGCCGCCTGATCCGCGCCCTGTTGGTCTTGCGGCGGAGCAATACGGTCCAGATTCGCGGCATGCAAATAAGTAGTCAAAACAAGACGAAGATTCACCGAGCCGCCCTGCTGTCCGGTAAAGGTGAGGCCGTTGATGAGAAAGAAAGTCTTGCTTCGTTCCAGGCCGTTGATGAAGTGCATGAGCGGCGCATATTCTCCACTGAGGCTGGCGTCCATGCGGACCTCGGCGAGACCAGGACTTGAAGGCGTTTGGATGTAGGAAAGGCGGGTGAGCCGGACGTTGTTTTTTCCGGCGAGATCGTAGATCGCGGCTGAGATAGTGGAGTAAGCCCCAGGGAAGCGCTGGTTGTAGAACTCCTGGGCCTGCACCCGCGTTTGGCTCACCTTTTGAGGGAGTCCAAGCAGCGGAAACATCTGCAGTTGCAGAGTGCGGTAGATGACCTGTTCCTGGGCGACCTGCTCCGGCCCGGACGCGTGCAAGGTGTGCCAAGAGACAAAGAAGCGGAGGCCGAGCACCAGGATCAGCACCGCGAGCGCGCCTGCGGCCACGAGATGAAGATTAAGAATGCTAAAGATCTTTGAGCGGCTTGGCTTCATTGCGGGCCTGCCTTCCGCACGGGTAGCGGGGTTTTGCCGAGAGTATGGGCCGCGTGCCTGCGCGTCGATTTCTGGGCGGCGCTCTTCGTGGGCCTCTCTTTGCCGCTCCTGCCCTCGCTTTTTGTCCGGCTTTTGGATGCAGCAGCTTCGGCGGGAGTGGGCAGCGGATTGAAGTCGGCCAGGATGTCGAAGTTGACATCGCCCGAGCTTACCTGCTGGAAGCCTCCGCGGCCGCTTTGAGCAGTTTCCGCGGTTTCGCCCGCCAAACGCGGATAAAGGAAGCTTCGGGAATGCTCCAGATTACGAACAAGATCAACCGCGCGGTCATGCTGTCCGTTGACGCGAAGATGAATGGTCACATTGCCGTTGCGGGCGATTACAGGGTCGATATTCTCCACCTGGACGCCGCCGGGCAAAACATTCTCCAGGTCCATCATGACCGCGGTCCAGGAGAATGCCTTACGCTGAAACAGTTGATTCAAGAACCGGGACTGCTGCAAGACCGCGGCATTTTGCGGCTGGCGCATATCCGATTGATAGCTCTGCTGCGTATTTTGGAGCGCCGTCACGCGGTGCTGGGCTGCGGCCAGGCGGGCATGCGCCGCATCAGCTTTACGTGTTTCCACGCGAGCGAGCAGCCAAAGCATCAGAGCCAAAAACGCCAGCACGGCGATCAGGATACGCAGGCGCAAATAGATCGGGCCAAGTTCGACGTACGGATGGGAAGCGAGATTGAGTGAGACGCGCATCAGCTTGCCAGGGCTCCTACGACACCTGCGAGGATGCCGCGCGGCATAAAATCCGCCCCGCTTCGGGAGAATCCGGGAGTTGGCACCAGGTCGCGCGCAGGGATGGGGATATCACCGAGCAGGCGCCCCAGTTCTTCCGCGCCGCCCAGTCCGCAGGCAAGAAGTTGGTGCGGCGGAGCAGAGAGCGAGTCCTCAAAGTAGGCAATCGCGACGCTGATCGATTGTTGCAGTTCTTCCAGTGAGTGGCGCTCGTTCTCCTCCGCCAGCCATCCTTTCTCAGTCAATTCCAGAGTGCGGTGCAGCAGTAATTCATTCTGCCGCGTGATGGCGGTGGTGACCGAGTTGGCATTGCGATTGATCACTAGCGACGGCTCATCGGCGGCTACCGCGGCCAGGGCGGCCAGCGTGCTGGGAAGCACGGCTCCGGGCTCGTAACCCGCCTCGCGAACCGCGCTTTCATATTCGGAGATCACGGCCGCGGGTGAAACGGCGACCAGGGTGCGTACTATGCCATCCTTCGCCGCCATCACTTGATAGGTGACGGCGGCGTCCTCCACATCAAATGGAACCAGTTTGCGCAGCCGAAAACGAATAATGGGCAGCGTATCGGCGACCTTGGCAGGAAGGCTGTCGAAGTCCAGCAGCAAGACACGCACGGAAGCATCGGGAATAATAACGGTGATCTTTGTATCGCGCTGCCGGATTTCGTCGAGCGCCTGGCGAAGGGCGCCCGAGATTGCGGCGCGATCGCTGAAGTTTGGCGCCTTGATTCCAGCCGAGAAGATGCCGGGACGCAGGGGCGCGAATGCGGAAAGAATCTCCCGGTCGGCTGCGCCGGGGCGCGCGGCCACCACGCCGGCAGGGGTAATCTCGCACGCCAGGCGGGGACGGAGAGCGGCGGCCTCGGAGGGTAAAACGCGCTTGCCGATACTCACCAACTTGTTCTTCACTCTGCTCTATCCTGGTTGCAGCCGGAAGGGCCGGTTGCGTTCGGTTGTGGTTGACTGCTGATCTGCGCAGGACCAAAAATCTAGCGAAAGGCCTCGACGAAGGTAACCTTGTTAATCTCTTTAAGCGTCGTCACGCCGAGCCGGACGCGGTCGATGGCAGATTCGCGAAGGAACTGCATGCCTTCCTGCTGCGCCAGCCTGCGTACCTCCGAGCCGGGCTTTTTGAGTAGAATGATTTCGCGAATCGGATCGGTGAGCTCGAGCAGCTCATGTATCGCGGTACGGCCCCGATACCCGGTTCCTCCACATTCAATGCAGCCCGCGCCCTCGCGAAAGTCGAAGCTGCTCCACTCGGCAGGATCCAGTCCGCTATTGCGCAGAGTCTCTTCATCGTAGCGCACCGGATGCGAGCAGTATTCGCAAATGGTGCGGACCAGCCGCTGCGCCAGAATGCAATTGAGCGCGGAGATGAAGTTATAGACCTCGACGCCCATGTTGAGAAAGCGGCCGAGGACGTCGAAAACGTTGTTGGCGTGCACGGTGGTGAAGACCAGGTGGCCCGTGAGTGCCGAGTTGATGGCGATCTGCGCGGTCTCCTGGTCGCGGATTTCGCCAACCAGGATCTTATCCGGATCGTGGCGCAAGATTGAGCGTAAGCCGCGCGCGAAAGTGAGTCCCTTTTTCTCGTTGACGGGGATTTGCGTGATGCCGCGGATCTGATATTCGACTGGGTCCTCAATGGTGATGATCTTATCTTCATCGCTCTTGATTTCGTTGAGCGCGGCATAAAGAGTGGTGGTTTTACCCGAGCCGGTGGGGCCGGTGACCAGCACCATGCCATAAGGCTCGCGAATATAACGGCGGAAACGGCGCAGGTCATCCTCCGCGAAGCCCACGACTTCCAGCGTGAGCTTTTGGAACTTTTCGCTCATCGATTCTTTGTCCAGAACGCGAAGAACTGCGTTCTCGCCATGCACCGTAGGCATGATAGAGACACGAAAGTCGATCAGGCGGCCTTTGTAGCGGACCCGGAAGCGCCCGTCCTGGGGGACACGGCGTTCCGCAATATCGAGCTCGCTCATGACTTTAATGCGGGAGAGGATAGTTGAGTGGTGCTCGCGGGCGATCGGCGCCATGGCGGCTTGGAGAACCCCGTCGATACGGTATTTTACCAGGAGCGAATCGTCGTAGGTTTCCAGATGAATGTCGGAGGCGCGCCGCTCCAGCGCGGTAAAAATCGTGGTGTCCACCAGGCGAATGATGGGGCTGATGTCTTCTTCTGAAGTGAGCTTCTCAATCGAGATGTTCTCGTCGGGATTCTCCTCCGCGGAGATGACATCGAAGGTAAGCCCCTCGGAGGCTTCGTCAAGCACGCGCTGCGACTGCTCGGTCTTCTTCAGCAGGTCGGTAATCTGCGAAAGGGTAGCGACTCGCGTAATCACCCGCTGGCCGAGCAGGCCGCTGATCTCGTCCAGCACCATCAGCCGGCTGGGATCGGCGACGGCGATGATAAGCCGGTCTTCAAGTTGTTCCAGGGGCACAAAGTTGTAGCGGAACATCATGTCGACGGGCACGCTGCGGAAGAGTTCGTGCTGAATGCGGAAATTTTTGAGATCGACAAACTCGCAGCGATAGCGATGGGCGAGCGCGCGAGCGCGTGCGTTCTCGTCGAAATCCCCGACGGGCGGCGGTACGAGTACGGTGTCAGCCATGGAACCTCCTGGCGACTCTCGGATCAAGCTGCCGGGATGGGCATAGGCGGGTCAAGCGAATCCCTCTCATCTGGCTCCCATATTGCCGGCTTGCGACAGCGAGAATATCGGCAGGTAAAGTGCGATCAGAATGAGGACGACGACGCACCCCATCACGATCAGGATGGCCGGCTCAATAAGAGCGAGAGAGGCGGTCAGAGCAGTCTGCACATCTTCCTCAAAGAACTCGGCCACGGAGTTGAGCATTTGCGGCAGCGCGCCGGTCGATTCGCCCACGTCGATCATTTCGACGGCAAGATCGGGAAAGATTCCGGTCTGCTCCAAACTCCGCGCCAGGCTTTTACCCTCGCGTACGCTGCCTACGGATTCAGAAACGGCTTTGGCGATAATCTTGCTGGAGATGGAGCGCGCCGCCGTTTCGAGTGAGGGAACCGGAGGCAGACCTCCGGTAAGTAGCGTGGAGAGGGTGCGGGAGAAGAGCGCAACCTGGTACTTGCGCCAGATGTTGCCAAATATGGGCATACCGATGCGCATGCGATCGATGCGGGCGGAGCCATCCGCCGTGCGGCTGTAGCGAAACAGAGCGTAGGTGATGATCGCAACTGCCGCCAACACCCAGAGAATATAGTGCTGAAAGTTGTTGCCGACCGTGAGCAGCAAACGGGTGGCCATAGGGAGGTTGTTGCCGATCTGCTCGTAGAGCATGGCGAAGCGGGGCACGACGAAGCTGATGAGGAAGATGAACAGCGCCGTCACCATGACGATAAGCAGGATCGGATAATAGAGGGAAGCGGTCAGTTTCTTGCGGAAGGTAAGCGAGATGCGCTGAAAATCAAGAAAGCGCCCGAGTACGTCTTCCAAATGGCCGCTGCGCTCCCCGGCCAGAAGAGTGGTGGTGTAAATGAGCGGAAAACCGCCCTGCGCTTCAAAAGCGGAGGAGAGGGACTCGCCGGTGCGGACCCGCGCCGCGACGTTTTCCAGTTGCGCACGGAAGTTTATGTTCTTCTGTCCTTTAGCCAGCATTTCGAGCGAACTCAGGATGGGCAGCCCGGCGCGGACCAAGGTCAGGAACTGCTGGTTGAAAATTATGAAGGCCTCGAGATTGGCGCGCTTGCGGTTGCGGCTTACACCGCCTATCCCGCGTGTACGGACCGAGTAGACGTAGTATCCCGCCTGGGAGAAGCGGGTGCGCAGCTCTTCCGCGGAACCCGCCACCTGGATCTGCTCCTGGATGCGTCCGCGCTCGTCGGCCAGCTTGATGACAAACTCCGCCATGGTTCGGTACCAGCCTAAGAAGATCCTTCAAGGGGAATATAGCCCTACTCTAACGATACCAGCTTGCCTGTCCGGCCTCACGGCTCGCGGTTCAGGATAGCCAGGGGGGATAGGGTTGCCGGATGGACAATGAGAAGACGTTTCGGGGGTCATTTCCGCTCACCCGCAGATGCGACTGAGTGTAAGTGTAATGGTTGAGGACCGGAGAATCCCAGGTCCCAAAATCGGGACCTGGGGCACCCTGGATTGGTGGTGGTCCTTGATCCATACTTCGATCCATACTTCGATCCATACTTCAAACAGACTCAGAGGTTTCCCACCCTTGCGTAGCAAGGGTGGGAAACCACAACCGCTTGCAGAATAGGCCAGCAAAGGTAGTACGCAGGGACGCGCTGTGCCGGATGTGACCCTACACCGGAGGCAGCGCATCCACCACGGGAATGCCCGCAGGCGGATGGAAAACAAAGTCTGCCGCCGGGGCAGGCGCATTCGGTTGAATGTCTGTGAAAGCGAAGGCGGTGCGCGCCCCATCGATTTCTGTGATGGCGATGGATTGAATGACGCCTTCCCGAGTAACCCCTAGAACAACTTGGGCGACTCGCTGCTGCATGCCTTTGGGTACCCCGGAGAGTTCGAAGCCCGTGGAGGTGATCGACAGGCGCAAACTATCAAATTCTTTTTCGAGGTGGGTGTGGCCCAGCAAAAAGCGCAGCGGGGAGCGCAGGTCGTCCAGCTGGGAGGCAGCGATGCGATCGGCCTGAGCGTCACCGGGCGTATAGAACCAGCCGTATTTACTGTCCAGAATAAAGAGCTTTCCCGGTGGCTGGGCATAATTCCAGCGCATTCTTGCCGGCTTGCGCAAGACCAGCGTGCCCCGTTCTTCGCGATGGATGCCCATTCCCTGGTAGCTCTCGCTAAAATCTGCGCGCAGCGAATGGAGTCCGTTGTAGAAGCCGTCGACCCGTTGGGCAAGCTGGTGAGCGGTGATTTCCTGTTGAGGCAGCTCGCCTGCCCTGGAAACGGCGGAGGTGGTGAGTGGAAAGAGCGTCAGCAGCACGAGCGATCGCAGTGCAGTCCTCATCACTGCTCATCCGGCGTTGACTCAGCCGGCATTGATCGAAGAGGCTGGGTGCAATGATCGCCGCCGGCAGCGTCGAAGGTGATATAGCCCGTCTGATCTATGCAGAAGCCGCGGCGTCCGGTTTTGCCGGCGATTTGTGGAATCGCGATGACCTTGAAGGAGGTCGCCAGGTTCGAATTTCCTGCGTCTTTGCCGCAGCCAACGATCTTGAAGGTGTAGCCGGACTCTTCTCCTGTAGGGAGATCGCCCGGCAAAACCTCCGCCGCTTGGGGTGTTGGCGGACCTGAATTTGGATCGCCGCCGAGCGCGCTCATGGAACAGGCAAATCCATACTCGGGAAAGTTGGTCTGATACTGGCTCTGCGCCTGATAAATAGACCGCAGTGCTTGGATCGCCGAAGCCTCATCCGCCTCGGCCAGGGTAGGTGCGGGCTTTTGGTGCTCATGGGAGAGCAGGAATATTCCAGCAACTATCAAAATTAAGGCGGCTAGGGACCATTTCCATGCAGTTCTGCGCTTTGCAGGCTTTGGAGCCAAAATGCTCATTGGACCGGTTGCGTGCAATTGGTGCCTCCGGCCATGTCGGCCGTGAGCTCGCCCTTCGTGTCCATGCAGAAGCCGCGATGGCCGGATTTTCCCACCGACTGGGGCACAGCGGTGGCCTCAAACGCCGTATACATATCCTGATTGTTCACAGTGACTTTGGTGCAGTTCACGATGTTGAAGGTGTAGCCAGACTTTTGACCGCCGGCCAGATCACTCTGAAGAACCTGCGCCGCCTGGGCGGTTGGTGGTCCGGATTTCGAATTGCCGCCGAGCGCGGGCAGCGAGCAGGCAAATCCATTGGCCGGGAAGTTGATCTGGTACTGGATCTCGGCCTGGTAAATAACGCGAAGAGATTGCATTGCCGAATCCTCATCCGCTTGGGCCTTCATGCTGATGAAGTTCGGAATCGCGATCAGCATGAGGATGATCATGATGGACATGACGATGAGCAGTTCCATTAAGGTGAAGCCGCTCTCCAACCCAAGCGGTGGGTTACACAGGCGAGGCCAAGTGGGATTCTGGCGGCAAGTTTCGATACGGTGATTCTGAGTCATGGGTTTACCCGGATTTCCTTATGGCAAGGGACATGTCGTTGCAATGGTTGCAATCTGGCGCTTCAAGTTTATCAAGACCGCGCCTCTCTGTTCGGATTGCTCTTCCAACAGACGAAAAACCCGGAGAAAAGCTCGCATCAGGCTTTCACAGTCCTTAGCAGGCAAGCTGGCTGCGAGTGACCTTGAGACCGTTGAGCCGGCCGAGCAGCGTGAGCGCGACCTTATCCGGAGAAAAGAGAAAGTTGGCCATTTCCATCACCTGCTCGCTGGAGACGTTCTCCACCTTTTCCATGATTTCGTCGATGCCGAAGAAGTGGTCGAAGTACATCTCCTGGCGGGCGAGGTTGGACATGCGCGACATGGAGCTCTCCAAACCCAAAACAATATTTCCCTTGAGCTGGTCTTTAGCGCGCCGGAGTTCTTCGTCGGGAAGCGCTTCGGACTTGAGCCGCTGGAACTCGGTCATGATCAGGTCGATGACCTGAAGACAGCGGTCCGACGAAGTGCCCGCATAAACGCAGAGCGAGCCCGTATCCCGGTAGGGATTGAGGTCGCTGAAGATGGAGTACACCAAGCCGCGCTCCTCGCGCACAGTCTGGAAAAGCCGGGAACTCATGCCGCCGCCCAGAATGGTGTTCAGCACCAGGGTCACATAGCGAAGCTCGTGCGCCAGCGGCGGCGATGGCACACCCAGGCAGAGTTGCACCTGTTCCAGAGACTTCTTGTTACGCAGGCTGATCTTGGCGAGTGCTTGTGGAGTGGTTTCGGGCAGTTGATCTCCCGGGCTGGGCAGATGATTCGCGAAGCGGCGTGAAACCAGATCGACAAAGGAGTCGTGCTCCAGGTTGCCGGCAGCGGAAAATACCATGTTGCCGCCCGAGAAACACTTGCCGTAGTAGTCGAACAAGGTCTTCTGCTCAAAACTTCTTACCGTCTCCTTGGTTCCCAGGATGGGCTTACCCAAAGGATGATCTTTCCAAAAGCTTTGGGTAAAGATTTCATGCACCAGATAATCGGGATTGTCCTCATCCATCTTGATCTCTTCCAGGATCACTCCGCGCTCGCGCTGAATGTCTTGATTGTCGAAGATAGGATTGAGAACCAAATCGGAGAGGATGTCGAGAGCGGTGGGGACATGTTCGTCGAGAACCTTGAGGTTGAAACAAATAGTTTCTTTGCCGGTGAACGCGTCCAGGTTGCCGCCAATCGCGTCGACTTCTCGAGCGATGCGCTGGGCTGAGCGCGAGCGGGTGCCCTTGAAGACCATGTGCTCGACAAAATGAGAAACGCCATTCACCTCGGGAAGCTCGTGGCGAGAGCCGGCTTTGATCCAGACACCCATGGCTATCGAGCGAATGTTCTCCATGCGTTCTGTCAGGATGGTGAGGCCGCTGGGGAGGATCGTGCGTCGGATGCTGCGTTCTGTCACCATTTCAGTGTATCGGCTTTCCGCAAGTCCCTGCGTGCGCCGGTAGAGTAACTTCGGCGCATTGCAGTGCTATCTTTGGGAAGAGAGCTTGTTTGGCCCCCAATGATGCCCGGCAGGGAAAAACTTGTCGAACTATTAGACGTGCCTGCACCCCTTGCCGGCAAGAATCTTTTTGGCCTTTCGCGTCAACAACTTACGACACTAATGCAAAGTTTTGGACAGCCTGCATATCGGGCTGACCAACTGCTGAACGCAATGTTTCGCCGGCGCATAGGTTCGCTCCAGGGGGTAACGGTTCTCCCTCTAAAGCTGCGTGAAGACCTGGCGGCACTCGGCTGGGTTATAGCTATCCCTCAGATTCTGGAGACTTTCCGGGCTCTGGACGGGACAGAACGCTATCTCATCGGGGGTGCCGATGAGCAGACCGTGGAGACGGTTTGGATGCCGGAAGGGGACGGCGGCGAGCAAGGCGACGGCAGTGAGGAAGAGGCGGAGGAAAGTCACAGGCGGGCCACGATTTGCGTCTCCAGTCAGATTGGCTGCGCAGTAAACTGCCAGTTCTGCCTCACCGCCAAGCTGGGACTTCAGCGGAACCTTACGGCGGGCGAAATTGCCGGACAGGTAATCTCTGTGCTCGACCGCCACGCGGTGGAACTTGGCCGGGACAGGATCAATCTGGTTTTCATGGGCATGGGGGAGCCGTTCCTGAATTATGAGCCGTTCATGGCTGCTGTCCGGCTGCTGGTCGAGGAGGCAGGGCTTGCCGAGTCGCGCATGACGGTTTCCACCTCAGGAATCGTGCCTGGAATTTTACGTTTTGCAGGCGAGCCCATTCGCCCGAAGCTGGCTATCAGCCTTAACGCAAGCAATGACCTGGTGCGGGAAGAGATCATGCCGGTTACGCGCAAATGGAAGATTGAAGATGTGATTCATGCCGCCTCGCTGGTTCCGCTGCGGCCCAGGGAGCGCGTAACTTTTGAGTATGTGCTTCTAGGAGGCGTGAACGACAGCCTGGAACACGCGGACCAATTGGTCAGGCTGGTGCGGCGCGCACCCATGGCCGTCAAGGTCAACCTGATTGCATGGAATCCAGGTCCCGGGATCGGTTATTCCATGCCCCAGGCCGCCTCTGTGGAAGCATTTCAGCGGAGGCTGAGGGACAACGGAGTTCCGGCATTCCTTCGCCGGCCCCGAGGCCGCGAGATCTACGCCGCCTGCGGCCAGCTCAAACGCACCACTTCGCAATAGCCGCGGAGGTTTCTCTCATCAGAGTTGAGCAGACGGGTGCCCCAGGTTTCCAATCCTGGTGAGAACGCTGGCCCCGGATTTTTATCCTTTTAGCTGTCCTCGCAGGCTTACGGCACTCAGATGGTTATTCTTGCCGTGCTTGGCCGGCCGAGAAGGCCAAGGCTCAGGATGGTTTGCGTGACGCGGTCTGCCGCGTGGCGGAGGACATCGCCCTCGGCGGCGAAATTTCCTGTTACGCAGCGAACTCCCAGCGCTTCAATGCGGTCTATGTCAGCTTCAATGGGCGCGGCGCCTTCGCTGGCGTAGCGGTCGAGCAAGGACTGTGAGACCGGAGCGGTGTTTACCAACGCGTAGTCGAAGATAGGCCACCGCGTGTGCTCATAGATACGCTCGATGTGCTGCGAGGCGGTCAGGTTAAGACTTTCGTTGGCTTGAGTCATAAGATTGCAGACGAAGATGCGGACCGCCTGCGAAGCGGCTAAGGCCTCGGGAATCCCATTGACCAGAAGATTTGTAATCAGGCTGGTATAGAGCGAGCCGGGGCCGACGGTTATGAGGCCGGCGCGCTCGATGGCATCCAGGGTTTCAGGCAATGGCTCCGCTCCAGCCGGATCGAGCATGAGCTCGACGATTTGTTTACGGCTGGCGGTGATATTGGTTTCTCCCTTAACAATGCTGCCGTCATCCATGCGCGCGGCCAGTGAGACGTTGGCGTTGGTGACTGGATAGATATGTCCCCTGGTAGCTAGAACCTGCGAGGAGAGCTTGATCGCCTGAGCGAAGTCTCCGGTAATCTCCGACAGCGCGGCCACGAAAAGATTACCGAAGCTGTGGCCTTCCAGACCTTCACCGGCGGTGAAGCGATGACGAAAGAGGCGGGAGATCAGGTGCTCATCCTCCGACAGCGCGACCATGCAATTGCGCAGATCGCCGGGCGGCAGCATGTTGAATCCCCGGCGCAACCGCCCGCTCGATCCCCCGTCATCGGTAACGGTGACCACGGCGGCGAGGTCGGAGATGAGGCAGGGCGTGGCTCCACAGTCGGCAAGCGGCTGGCTGGGAGAGGCAACGTAGTGGCGCAATCCCCGCAGTAAAGTCGAAAGGCCGGTGCCGCCGCCGATGGCGACGACGCGAACACCGGGATGAGCTTCGCTGGATTGCTCCACGATTCTGCTTGCTTTAGAGCGCGTAGACGATACGGATCTCACCACAGCCTGGGTTATTTCTCCTGTTGCCGTCCCTTTCAAGACAGGTTAGGTGTAGGTGGAGCGGATTCCTAACGTTCACGGAACCTCGGGATACAGCAATTCGGTAAACCGGGGATCGTCAGCCATGTCCTGAAAATCGGAATCGCTGCGCGCCTGGATGCGGTTTTTCGGATTGAGCTCGATTCCCTTGGCCAGATGCTCCAGGCAGGGCTCCGCTTTCCCGGTCATGCTTTCCAGGATAGCCAGACCGTAGTAGGCATAGTCCGCCCTGGGGTTCATCTCAAGGATGTTTTCGAACTGATACCGCGCCTCTTCATAGAAGCCTGTATTCAGAAGCGAAATAGCGTAGTCATATTGCTCCTCGGTGTTGTCGAATGTAAGTCCGCCCTGACGAACATTTCGTTCGCAGGCGGCCAGATACACACGAACGCGCTCGAGAACCTCGGCCGGTCCATCATGGCTAAGCCTTTCAAAGACGGGGCGCGCTTTCTCGAATTTTCCTTCCTGCATCCACTGCAGGGCGGTCTGGTATTCGTGCAAGGATTTTTGTTGCGAGGGATTGGACATGGGGCGCGTTTTTCCTGCGATGGTGCGGGGATTACGGCGGCCGCCTGAGCTCTGGCCTATATTTTGCATATCCACTCTTCTTTCTCCTTCGGGGGATAGGAGCAGAAACCCCCAAGGTGCAGTCAAGGAACCTTATCCTAAGGACCGCAGCCAAGGACTGCAACCAGGCGACCAGCGCTACCTTTTGCGAAACACCTTTTCGTGTCCGCCAGTCACTGCCGGCAAACCGCTGAGGACAGGATACGTCAACCGGCGCGCCCGGAACAGCCTCGCAGAGAATGTAGCACGCGGGACCCGGTCAGGAGCAGGAACCCGCTCGCGAGGCGTAGACCGCCGGATTCAACGCGGGGTCATTGTACATCTTGAGCTGCCGGTATAGCTTAAAACGGCGTTGCCCGGCAAGGACTTGCCGCCAGAGCCGGTCGAGCGCGGCGGCCAGATCGCCGCGCTGCTCGCTCAGAATGAGCAGGCGTTCCCGATTGAGCGCGATGTGTCCCGGGGGCGGGGCCGCGCGCTCGATCTCCTGGCGCGTATGGAAGAGCTTGAGTGAAAGGATGGAGAGCCGATCGATCATCAGTCCGGGACTCTCGGAATGCAGTTCAGCGGCAGGAGAGGGCAGATTCTGCTCCCTGAGCTCGGCAAGCAGGAGAGCATCGCATTGCTCGGCAAGGTTGTTGCGGCGCTGGTTGGTCGCATCGATGTAACGTTTGATACGCGCCAGCTCCCAATCGCTCGCTCCCGGAGCGCGGGCGGAATCCTCCGCGTGCCAAAGCTCAAAGTTCGCGAGGTGCTGTTCCACCACGGCACGCTCCAAACCTGTCAGCGAGGCCGGCGCCACGGCGGCCTCACGATGCCATGATGCTGTATTGCTATCCTGCCAGGCCACGAGTTGAGCCGCGTTATTTGCGAAGGCACTAGTTTGAGAGGGGATGGGCATGGACGTGGTGAGCTCGCTGGGAATCGAACCCAGGACCCACGCATTAAAAGTGCGTTGCTCTACCGACTGAGCTACGAGCTCGTTTCCGCTTATGATTCAAAAGTAACACAGCGCCGGTGGCGGCGAGGCCGGTCCGTTTCGAACGCCAGGATGTAGCAGTGAGAGCGTCATAAGCCATAGATCCGCGAACCCGTCAATGAAACAGCGCGCGGAGAAGCACCTTGGTAATACACATTGGAATCCCAAATCCAGTTGTAGAGGTAAAGGTTCGCATTTAAGCTATCCCCAAAGCTATTCATTGTACGGCTGCTCGAGCATTACTCTTGCCGCTGGGTACTTTTCAAGCCATGTTAACGGGCAGCTTTTTTAAATGGAAAAGCTGCGCACGGCGATCTCCTTGATTGGAGATTCGTAAAGCCACTCCACTCCCCTTGCACAATTTTTGCCTTCCGGTTCAGAAACCATTCGACCGGCGCGTGTCCTCGAGGCGGGCGCGCATGATGAATGTGTTGCCTGTGAAGGAAATGCGATGACAGACAGTGAGCACGGCCCAAGTCAGACGTCCGAAGAGAGCGCGACGATTTATTCTTCGGTGGGCATTCAGGGTGCTAAATATCGCGATTTCTCCGCTTCGCGCCGTGAAGTGCGCGCGCAGCTTCGGCTACGGACGCTTGGCGGAAGGCCTGAACCGGGGCGAATTGCAGAGCAGCCGGCTCCGGCAGCGGCCTCCGTAGCCGAAACCGAGCGCCAACCTCAGGCTGAGGCGCGGACCACTGGGCATTGGTTTGCCTTGCAAGGGATATTCGCAACAGGCGGCCAAACCACCGAAGCGGCGGGCAGCGCCCGCCGGCTGGAACGGGTCGTTCCGGCTGTCACTGTCTTTTCGATTGCCGGAGGAGTGGGAAAGAGCAGCCTGGTGGCGACACTGGGGCGGGTGCTAGCGGCTTACGGTGAACAGGTCCTGCTGGTGGAGACCGCGTCCTTGGGACTGCTGCCGCTCTTTTTCGGCTCTCGCGAGTTCACACCCGGTTTCAATCTTGGCACGGTGAGGACCTTTGCTCCGCCCCCCGGCAGCACCGATGCTCCGGTCCAATCCGTGATGCTGGATGCAGAGCAGTACCTCCAGCAGCGCGATGAAAGGAACCTGTTGCCCGAGACGCTGCTTCGCCACGCACACGCTTCAAACCGAATCTTGATTGACGTCCAAACGGCTTCCCGGGCTGTAGCGCAATCGCTGCTTCCTCTCGCCGCCACAGTCCTTGCGCCGCTCCTCCCGGATATGAACTCCGTCGTGAGCGTGGCTTCGGTGGAAGCGGTTTTTGCCGGCCGGGGAGACTCGACTGGACAACCGATCAAGCCAATTTATCTTTTAAACCAGTTTGACCCGTTGCTAGCCTTGCACGCGGACGTGCGCGCGATTCTCCAGCAGCAGCTAGGATCCCGCCTTCTGCCCTTTGTCTTACGCCGCAGCCCGGCAGTCAGCGAGGCGCTGGCGGAAGGTATGACGGTGATGGATTATGCGCCGAACTCTCCTGTGGTGGAAGACTATGTTCAGCTAGCCAACTGGCTGGGGAGCGTTTCTCCGGTGACGACAACCGGCTTCAGAAGGGTTCGCTGGAGCGAACGTTGATCGGAAGTTACTCTCTGCCTTTGAGAATTGCGGCCATCAGGCGAGGGTTGCGCCGTCCATGGATGACCGCTACGACCCACAGGGGTTTTTCCTCCGGAGCGTAAGCAATCAGATATTCACGTACGACAATGAAGCGCAGAGGCCGTGAAGTAAGGTCTGGACGTCTATGGCCCTGACCGGGAAAAGGCACAAGCGCGTCAATGGTTTCCAAAATCTCCGCAATCATCCGGTCAGCGGCGTCGAGATTATCGGCGCGAATGAATTCCCAGATTTCATCCAGATCAAAGCGGGCTTCCGGATGGAAGTCGTATCCGGTCATGAACCGGGCTGGGAACGACGCGCGGCGGCACTCTTTTCACGGAAGTAGGCAACAATCTCGTCGCCGGGAATAGGCTTCGCCCTGCCGCTCTTCAGTTCGTCATAGCGACTGTTGAGCGTTTCGCGCGTCTGCCCAAGCTCATCGAAGTATCCCTCTACGACATCCTGCACAAGCTCGTCGGCGGTTCCGCGTCCACTCTGCGCGGCGAGGTCCTTGAGCTTCTTTTCCGTCTCGGGGGTAAAGTGTACTTCCATGCCATTCAAGATACGGGAAAAGCGAAGCCCGGGCAACGATGTTGAAACGGTCCACAAGGTGGCGCAAAAGGGGCATACCAGATTGACTAGCGAGGTAACAACGTCAATTCTGTAAATGATCGCTATCGAAGGTGGACATCGTCGTAGATGTCGCGCCGGTGGAGAGCGCCCATCGCGCCTAGATGCAAGATCGGCAATTCAGGCGAGGCAGGGCGAATTTGGGCCCTATCCTCAAGCAGGCGCAATACAACATCCTTGACCAAATGCTCGGGCTCGGTTCCGGCTTCGGCGGCAATCCACTCAATCTCCGCTTCCTGCTCCGGCGTGAAATGTACTTCCATGCCCTTCAAGGTATGGGAAAACCGGCTCAGAGGCAACCAACGGCGGAAAGCAGCCGCTCAAGAATCCGACCACGGCTCATTTTTTTCGGCTCATGGGGACTACCTGGACGGTGGTATCGCGGACCTCTGCGAGAAAGCGGTTGATGACTGAGCCGCGCAGGAGGATGTCCATCCGGGTGCGAGCCGATTGGCCGAAGATCACGTGCGAGATATTTTCCTGTTGCGCGAATTCGATCAGCGCATCGGCGATTTTCTTGTCTTTAAGAATCACCACCCGTGCGCCGAGGTCGCGGGCGAGACGTTGGTATTCTTCGATGCGTTGAGCCTCTTCAGGGCTGCTGTGGTGGGCGTCCTGGTCCGGGTCTTCGACCCTCACGGCATACCAGTTGGTTGCCAGGCGGCCGGCGATACGGGCGCCGATGCGTAACAGCCGCTCGGTTCCCGAACGCGAAGAGATGCAGACCATCACTTTCTCCGGCATCGGAGCCTGTTCGAGCCCTTGACTCCTGCGGTACTCGGCGGCGCGCGAGCCAACCTCCTCCGCCGTAGTGCGCAGGGCAAGCTCGCGCAGCATGTTGAGATTGCCTTTGCGGAAAAAATTGGCCAGTGATTGCTCAATCTTCTCGGCGGAGTAGATCTTGCCTTGCTTGAGCCTGGAACGCAGCTCCTCCACGGTGACGTCGACGTTGACCACCTCGTCGGCCCGCTTGAGAATGCTGTCGGGAACAGTTTCGCGGATGACGGTATTGGCGGAACGCGATACCGAGTCGTTGAGTGTCTCCACGTGCTGGATGTTGACGGCGGTCATGACGTTGATGCCGGCATCCAGCAATTCCAGAACATCCTCATATCGCTTGCGGTTTCGCGATCCCGGCACATTGGTGTGGGCAAGCTCATCGACGATGCAGGTCTGGGGATGGCGCTTGAGTATCGCCTCCAGATCCATCTCCTCCAAAATGACGGAGCGATACGGTATGGCGCGGCGGGGGATGACTTCCAGATCTCCTATCTGCGACTCAGTCTCTTTGCGCCGATGGGATTCGACTAATCCAATGACGACGTCGGCCCCTTGTTTCTTTAAAATGTGGGCATCCTCCAGCATCTGGTAGGTTTTACCCACTCCAGGCGCGGCGCCGAGATATACCCGCAGCGTCGCGTCTTCATGCGGCTTGTTGGCGATGGCTAAGGAGAGGTCCGAGAGGTCCGTCATGTCGAAGTTCAGCCGATCTCGATAGGATGACGTGTGCCGGCCGTGGTGGCGACTGGAAGGGTAAAGCTGAAAGTAGTCCCATGACCGAGGCGGCTTTCGACCGAGACTTGACCGCCCAGCAATTCGACCAGCCGGCGAACAAGAGCGAGTCCCAGGCCGGTTCCCCCGTCGAAGGAGGTATTGAAACGGCCAAAGATGGTAGGCAGGCGTTCCGTCTCAATTCCACGCCCCGAATCCCGGACAAAGAACTGCACCTTGTCCTTGTGTTCCTGGGCCTGGATCAGGATGCTTCCTCCTTCCGGGGTATATCGCAACGCATTGCTCAGAAGGTTATCCGTGATGCTGCGCACAGCCCGCCGATCGCCATTGACATAAGAGAGGTCGCTGAAGGCCTGAATCTCGACATCGATGTTCTTCTTGCGCGCCTCGTCGCGGTGCCGCATGTAGGCGTCGCGAAGGATGTCCACCGGGCGCAGCCGGTCAACGCGAATTTCCCGGCGGCCGGTCTCAAGTTCGGAGACTTCAATCAGGTCAGTCATCAGGTCGTTGAGACGTTCCGCTTCCTCCTCGGCGCCGTAAATCAAGTCGGTCTGTAAAGGCCGCATCTCCCCGGCAAAGCCCCTGGTCAGGGTGTACAGGCTGAGGCGAAGATGTTCCAGGGGCTCACGAAGCTTTTGCGAGGCGACAGTAAGGAATCGAGTCTTGAATCGATCGATGTCCTGCATCTCGGTAATGTCCTCGAGTACGCTGACGGCGCCCAGCAGCTTTCCGTCCGGGTTGCGCATGGGCGTCGTCCGTAGCCGGTAGCTGCGCTGCGCCTGCCCGATTTTCATCGGCAGCAGGGCGGCTTCGCCCTGGGTTGCTACCGGTTGCTGCATGGAGACCGCCTCGCGAATGGCGACAAGAATCTTTTCTCCGCCCGGTGTATTGGTCAAGGCCATGCGGTCGCCGGCAGCTTCGCCCAGGATGTCGCTAGCCGCCCGGTTGACTTTCAGCACCTGTCCATTGGCATCGGTAACGATCACGGGTTCAAAGATGGACTGCACCACGGCATCTGAGAGCTGATGCTCCATCTGCTTGCGGCCGGACTCGGTGTCGCCAAGGTCCCGGAGTTGGACGGCCATGCGATTGATTTCCGCAGCGATGGCGCCCAGGTCGCCCTTGGTGCGCCAATCCACTCGTTGCGCGAAATCTCCGTGGCTGATGCGGCGGGCAGCCTTGGCTACGTGGCGAATGGGACGGATTATGCTGAAAAGAAAACCGGCGGAGATCAAAACTCCCAGGATGGCGCTCGCAGTCACAAGCAGGGTGTCTTGCTGTGCCAAATGTAGAAGCGTCTGAGACTCAGGACCGCCTGGAGAAATCCTCTGCCGATTCAGCGTCGCGGCTCTGTGCAGCGAAACGGAACCATGCACCCCAACGCCCACCAGTAATGCCAGAAGCAGCAGGTATCCGAGAATCAGCCGCTGGTAGATGGTCAACATAAGAGGGTATCTACGTTTCTATAGCATTCTTAGAGATGTTGGTAGTGCGGAGCCAGGCTGCAGACTTTGACCGCCGTGTTGTGATACGGACATGGGAGACTGGTATTCGCCTTGGCCGGCAGTACGATCCAGCTTGCTCCGAGGGGGACGAGCCGGGCCATCCGCTCGGCGTCCGTGGCCCGGTTGAGATTCTCCGTCGCCTGCACTTGCCGCCACCAAATTTCCTGGGCTGCGGGAAACATGGCGGCGACGCCCCCATCCTTATACCAATCCGCGAGGGCGCTCCTTTCCGCCGTCGCGCGAAACCCCTGGGCGTCTTCCCCACTGCTTTCGATGTAATCGGAATCCAGGGCGAAAACGGCATTCTTCGGCGTATTCGTTCTAATCCACAGGAATGCCTGCTGCCAGTGATTGCGCGGCCTCAGCCCGGGCCACTCGATCGGGTCCGAAGCGGGATAAGTCAGGCGCTGACCGGCAAACATAACCAGGAGCACAGCAAGATAAACGCAGGCGGCTATCCCGAGCCGCCGCTGGGCCAGCCGGCCCAGAAGTCCGCCCAGAAGCAGCGTGCCCACAAGATAGATCAAATGAAAGGCGCGCAGCACCTGGACCCGGGCCAGCATCAGGCTCCCGGTGCGGTGAACAAAGCAGAGAGAGGCAAGGAGCGCGCAGCTCCCGACAAAAGCCCCGGCGATCGAGAGATCGGCCACCGCGCCTTCTCCACGGCTGCGCCATGCAGCCAGTAGCAGCAGAAGCAGCGGAGCGACCAAGCCGGGATACTCATACCACTCCCAGCTCGATAGGAAGAAATAGGAGCGGCTCAGCGCGGCGCGGCTGGAAGCAAGGTCGAGCGGCACGTGGCGGGTCGCCATAAAGATGGCGGCGCAGACCAGCAGGCCGAGCACGCCGAAAACCGCCAATCCGCGCCACATCCGGCGCTCCACAAGCACCAGCGCAGTCAGGAAAATTGCCGCGAGTCCGGCCATTAAGGGGTGCAGCGACGCGGCGATGAGCAGCCATACTCCGGCCTCGGCCCAGGCTCCATCCAGAACCGCCGCAAGAGCGAAGAGATTGAGCGGCGTAGAAATCGAACGTGCGGTGAGGTAGGGGTCCATGATGAAGAGCGAAGTTCCGGCGACAGGCAGGGTGAAGCAACAGGCGGCAAGCAGGACCGCTCCCCACTGCGAGTAGGGAGAGGCGAAGACGCGCATCGCTACCTTCCGGCACCCCAAAAGAAATAGGAAAATAGACGCTAAATGGCAGGCCAACAGGAGGACAGGAAGCGGTATGTGAAGGTACCTGACCAGAGCGGCGAGGATATGGGCGAAAATCGAGACACGGGCATTCCACAGGACGAATGCGGCATCCGGCCGATAGAGATCCGGATGAACCAGCTTCTTGATCCCCGCCACATAGACGGCGCCATCATCCGCCAGAGGATGATAGCCGTTGACTAGAAGCACCAGGGGTGTAAGGAGGATTATGGGCCACAGGGGGTGTTTGGCAAGCAAACGGCCGCGGCTTGTCGTTGCTTTCCGGTCGGTGGCTGTTTGGTTGAGAACGGGGCCGGTTCCTTTCATATGGAGTGGTTGTACAGGTCGGGTAGATTGAAGAGGGACGGCTGATTCATTCCTAAATTTCCCTTTCAGCCGTCCCTGCGGGACTGGATCTCTCTCCCGCCACACCCAGCACTAACGTGCTGGGCTATTTTCAGGCCGTCCCTCGCGGGACTCTTCGCCGGCCGTTAGCTAGCGCCGCTGGTAGCGGCGAAGCACGTCTTCGAGCGTGACCATGCCTTCCAAAGTACCCCGGCTGGCGCGATTTTGAATGGGCAAAACGGGCCACCGCGATAGGTAAGGAATGGCGCTGTCCAAGGGTAGATCCGGAAAAAGCGTCGGCGTTCGCTCTGGTTTTAGAACGCTTGCCAGAGGCGCCTCCGCGTTGGTGGTTGCGGCGGCGGAGGTCAGTTCATCCCGCGTCATCGCATACCAGGAACCATCCTGCAGCTTAATCAGCAGCGCCGAAGCCTCCAGAGCCGAAAATTCGTTCAAGACCTTCCCCAAACTCTCCGTGCCTGAGAAAACAGGGATGGTGACCGGCCGCAAAGCGTCTTCGAGGTGGAGAACGCTCTCCTCCCGCTGCTCCTCCATGGAAGGCAAATCGAGTCCGTCCTGGTGAGTGAACGTTTCAAAGATAGGAACCGGCTGCAGCGCCCGCGAAACCAGATAGGCGATCGTATTGGCGAGAATGACGGGCACAATAATGCTGTAATTGCCGCTGACCTCGAGAACCATGAAGACGGATGTGAGGGGAACCCGAAGAAATCCGGCGAACAGCACACCCATCCCGACCAGAGCATAGGAACCGACCGGTACCAGGAGATGAGGGAAGAAGACCTTCTCGAAGGTCCCGATGGCGGCTCCCAGCATGGCTCCAATAAAGAGTGTAGGCGCGAACATGCCGCCGGGAGTGCCGCTGGAAAACGAGAGGGTGGTGGCGAGAATCTTGAGCAAGGCCAGTGCAAGCAGGAACTTCCATGCGAATTGGCCGTGCATGGCTTGGTCGATGGAACCGTATCCTGCTCCCAGAACCTGGGGAAATCCAAAGAACGCGATTGCTCCGACTGCGAGTCCAGCGACGGCCGGTTGGCAAAATAGGGTCCAGCGAGGGAGCTGGCGAAGGCGCGGGCGTAGGTAAGCCAGGGCCTTGGAGAAAATCAGCGCGGCCACGCCGCCGACCACACCCAGGACGGCGTAAGCGAACAGGTCGCCGGGCCGTTGAGGGCTGGCCGAGGGGATGCGGAACATGGGCTGCGAGCCCCAGAATGAGCGCGCGACCACAACGCTCGAGACGGCGGCCAATACGATGGAGCCAAGGACCGCCGCACTCCAATTCCCAATCACCTCTTCCACGACAAAAAGGATGGCGGAGATGGGCGCATTGAATGCAGCCGCCAGCCCGGCAGCGGCGCCAATCGGGGCGAACATGCGCAGCCGCTCGCGCGAAAGGCGTAAGCGCCGGCTGATCATGGAAGCCACTCCCGCTCCGATTTGCAGCGATGGGTCTTCGGGTCCCAGGGAGAACCCTCCGCCGATAGCCAACGCGGAGGTGAAGAACTTACCGATGACTGTCCTGAAGGAAATGAAGCCGTTGTAGATATAAAGCGCGGCTTTGGTCTGGTTGACGCCGCTTCCGCGGGCTGCGGGGAAAACGAGCGTGACCAGGGGGCCAATCAGAAGGCCAACCACGGCAGGCACGAAAAGGAGCCGGAACTGGCCTGAGTGCGGGGCCGAGCCCAGCGTAAGCACCTGAAACCAGCCGATGGCCATGCGGAAGCAGACCACCAGCAGGCCGGAGATGACTCCAATGAAAATAGAAAGCACCAGGAACAGCCGCTCGTCGCGGTTCGGCGCCAGCTTTTCCACATCGGGCGGATTCGGGGTATAAGCCAGTACCGGCTCTACTTCAACATCTACTCTTGGTTTTTCTTGCGTCTGACTCATTCCTGTTCCACGGCATTCGGTGCTTCGGCGATCTTCAGCAGGAGGGCATCGTCTCCGCTCGGTGGTCCGCACACCTGCCGGGTCACCTTTTCTGTGTCATAAATGAGCTGAATTTCGGACCGGACGAGGTCCGGGTCGCTTTGCAGGGTGGAGAGAGTGATCTTGGGTGGTTCTTGCTTCCAGCGCGCAGCCAAAGCCGCCATGGCATCGGAGGGCGATTGGCCCTCAGCAAGGGTGCTTTCCGATGGCTTGGCCGAATGCCCCCCGAACCGCGAAGCCAGACTCTCCAGCGAATTCTTGAGAGTGCTTGATTTGGAAGCCGCAGCAGAAGCAGAATCGGTTGCGCCGGGTGTTAGGGGGGCAAGGGGTGGCGCCAGCGCGTCTTGCGTTGCCGGCAAGCTCGCTATGCAAGAGTCGAATCGGGCCTGCGCAATTTGCCGATCCTCCAGAATACGCATGCTTTGCGCGCGCAGGCTGAGCTGCGAGGAGGGATAGAGCAACAGCAGGCGGGTGGCATCGCGAAGCATATCCTTCGACTGCTCAAAGGCTTGCGGTGATTCGCGGCTGGCGTCGGGGGTGTTTATGACCCGCTGGAGGTACTGTCTGGCTTCGCGAAAGTGGCCCAGTTCGAAGGCTGTGCGGCCGGCTCCCTCTAACGCTTCTACAGAGGATGGATGGTGCTCGAGGATGCCCTTATAGGTCCGTAAAGCATCCGCGGGGGCGAGGGCTTTTTCCATCGTCTGGGCAATCTGCAGCAAAAACGAGAAGTCATTATTCGGCGCATTTCCGGCGCCTAGCAGCAATTCATTGCGAGCGTCTGAGTAAAGTTTCCGCGAGATGAGGAAATTGACGAGCTCCATGCGTACCTCTCGCCGGCGGATGTAACCGTTCCCCTCCCAATCGCCGTAAATTGCCCGGTGGTAATACTCCAAGGCCTGGTCCACGTTGCCCTGCCGCGCAGCCAAACGCGCCAGTTGGAGATTGATCATGCCGTTTCCCGGTTCGCTTTCCAAGAGGGTATTGAAGTAGGAATCAGCTTCCTGGGTGCGGCCGGCTGAGGCCAGCGCCTCCGCCAGCGCAATCTCGATATTCCGTTGTCCCGGCTCGTCGGCCAACGCCGAGCGGAAGGCGTCGACAGCCGCTTCGGGCTTGCCATTGCGCATGGCCAGCTCCCCGCGGGCTGCCCAGCGTTGGGCCAACGCGACCTGGTGGGCGGTGTACGATTTATAGAACGCCTGGGTTAGTACAGCCAGCAGCGCGGTGATGACGAACAGAGTCGCGAGGGATATCGTATCCGTAAGGAGGAGCCGGCGCCGCTGCACACGCTCTTCAGCGGTCAAGGCCGGTTTGGTTGCGATTGCGTTCATTCTATTCCAGTCTAGCGTAGTGAAATACGCGGTCGAAATCCAAGGAAGCCGGTCACTGCGCCGCTTGCAGAGGACTCCTGCGACAATTACTGAGAAGCGTCGGGGAAGTTGGCAAGCCGTATCCAAAGATTCGGATAATCCTGCATCCAAAAGGAGGAGGGGAAAGGGAGGGAGGAGAGTCATGAAGCGTCGGGAGTTTCTGAAATCCGCAGCACTGGCAGCACTTGTAACAGCGGCCAACCAGTCGGCTTCAGCCTACGCGGGCGCCGATAACCAGATACCTTATCGGACACTCGGCCGCACCGGCGTTAAGACCTCCCTGGTTGGCATTGGGGGCTATCACATCGGCGTCAGTTCCTTGTCGGACCAGCAAGCGATTGCGATCGTGCGCAAAGCGCTCGATTCCGGGGTAAATTTTCTGGATAACTGCTGGGATTACAACGGCGGCAACAGCGAGGTCCGGATGGGCAAGGCGCTTCGCGACGGGTACCGGCAAAAGGCCTTTCTGATGACCAAACTCGATGGGCGCACCCGGGCCGCGGCCCAGGGCCAACTGGAGCAATCTCTTCGCCGGTTGCAGACCGATCATCTGGATTTGATCCAGATTCATGAGGTCATCCGCATGGGTGATCCCGAGCGTGTCTTCGCGCCCGGAGGCTGCCTCGAGTACCTGGAGCAGGCGCGAAAAGAGGGCAAGGTGCGGCACATTGGATTTACCGGCCATAAGAGCCCGGAAATCCACTTGCACATGCTGGAAACAGCTAAGCAGCACCATTACACCTTCGATACGGTGCAAATGCCGTTAAACGCAATGGACGCGCACTTCGATAGTTTTGCCAGGAAAGTCGTGCCGGTTGCATCGTCATTGAACATGGGCATTCTGGGCATGAAGCCCATGGGCAGCGGCGTCCTTTTGCGCAGCAATACTTTAACTCCGGTGGAATACCTTCAATATGCGATGAATCTGCCCATCACGACCGTAATCACCGGATGCGACTCGATGAAGGTTTTAAACCAGGCTCTAGACACTGCCCGCAGCTTTCGGCCGTTGAGCCAGGAGCAATCGGTTGCAATTCTGAACAAGACCGCGGAAGTAGCCAAGGCAGGACAGTACGAGCTCTATAAAACATCACACACGTTCGATGGGACCTACCAGAATCCACAATGGCTGGGATAGAAAATGAGCTTCGCATGAGTCTTCAGGACAAAAAACAAGCGCTGGATGCAAGGCTGCTGGAATTAGGCAGCGTGATTGTTGCCTATTCCGGCGGCGTCGATTCGGCTTACCTGGCGTATGCCGCGCATGCCGTATTAGGGTCCGGCATGCTGGCCGTGATCGCCGACTCGGCCAGCCTGGCGCGCTCGCAATTGAGCGATGCGGCGCGGTTTGCAGAGGAGCAGGGCATTCCGTGGCGGGCGGTGCGGACGCACGAGTTGGAGAGTGAGAGTTACGCGCAGAATGGAGCCGATCGCTGCTTTCATTGCAAAGATGAGCTCTTCAACGTGCTCGAGCAGGAGCTGGCGCGGGGTGGATTCCGCACACTGGCTTACGGATTGAATGCCGACGACCGGAAGGACTTTCGTCCAGGACACAAAGCCGCGGCCCAGCACCAGGTAGCCGCGCCCCTGGCTGAGGCAGGCCTGACCAAGGCCGAGGTTCGGATGCTGGCCCAGCAGGCGGAGCTGCGTGTCTGGGACAAGCCCGCATCGGCGTGCCTTTCCTCCCGCATGGAATATGGGCGCAGAGTTACGCCCGAGAATCTGCGCATGATCGAAGAAGCGGAAGAGTCGCTGCGGCAATTGGGATTCAGGCGGTTTCGCGTTCGTCACCACGGATCGGTTGCGCGCATCGAAATTGCCGAGGAAGAGATGGCCGCCGCACTCGCAGTCTCAAAGATGAAGGAAATGGCCGCTGTTGTTCGCGCCGCCGGCTTCCAATATGTAGCTCTGGATTGCGAAGGATACCGGACAGGCTCCATGAACGAAGTGCTTCCGGTTGAGATTCTCACCGGGATAGGGCGCCCGTGAGCAAGATGCGGATCGGCTACTTGGAGTGCTTCGCCGGAATCAGCGGCGATATGCTGATGAGTGCGTTGGTAGATGCCGGCGCGCCCATCGGCTTGCTTGAGCAGACAGCCGTCTCGCTTTCTTTAGGGGCGGAGCTGCGTGTATCCAAAGTCATTAGGAGCGGCATTCAATCGACTAAGATCGATGTTCTGGTGAATGGCGGCCCCGGGGAAACTGCCGCGGCCAGCGGACCGCGCGAGGATTCTCATGCTCATCCTCACGAGCACGATGCAAGCGGCCATCATCACCATGGCGAGGACGGTCATCACCACCATGGCGGTTACGACCACCAACACCCCCCTCACAGCCATGGCCGAAGCTTTCCGGAGATACGCAGCATCCTGCTGAACGCGCCGCTCAGCGCTGCGGTCCGGAACCTGAGCTTGACCGCGTTTGAACTCCTGGCCAAGGCGGAGGCCGGCATTCATGGGAAGCCGGTCGAAGAAGTTCACTTCCACGAAGTCGGCGCCGTGGATGCGATCGTCGATATTGTCTGTTGTGCTGCCGCCGTGGACGCTATCGCCCTGGATCGCTGGTATTGCTCCGCGGTGAATGCCGGCGGAGGCTTTGTCGATTGCGCGCACGGGCGCTTTCCCGTGCCTGCTCCGGCGACAGCCGCCCTGCTGCTGGGCATGCCGGTCTACTCGTCTGGCCCCCAGGTGGAAATGGTCACCCCCACCGGCGCGGCATTGCTGCGGGCGCTGAACTGCCGCTTCGATCCAGCCGGCGTCATGCGAGCAAGCTCCATCGGTTACGGAGCGGGGACACGCAATCCGCAGGGATTTCCTAACGTGTTGCGCCTGACCATCGGGGAGACCTCGGAAGCGGGGAAAACGGAGGAAGAGAAAATCACTGTGATCGAGTGCGCCATCGACGATTTGAGTCCGCAGATTCTCGCCCGCACTGCCCAGGTTGCCATGGAGCGGGGGGCTCTCGACGTCATGAGCACGCCGGTAACCATGAAAAAGGGACGGTTGGGAACACTGCTTACAGTGCTCTGCAAACCGGACGACGCCGACCATCTGGAGAAGCTTCTCTTTCGCGAGACCACCACCCTGGGAATGCGCGTGCGCCAGGAGAGCCGTCTCTCCCTGGACCGTGAAACCGTTCCGGTGGAAACGGAGTTTGGCGTGATCAGGGTCAAGGTAGGTTCCTGGCAGGGGGAAGAGCTGAATGCAGCGGCGGAATTTGAGGACTGCCGCCGTGCCGCCGATGCGCTGGATGTGCCCTTGAAGACCGTGATGCAGGCGGCCCTCGCGCAATGGCGCCGAGGGCTGGAGAAATCCGTGGCGAGAGCGGAATGATTACCCGGCAAGCCATTCTGGAGATGCTGGAGCGCGTGCGCAGCGGCGATCTTCGTCCCGAAGAGGCGGTGGGACGCCTGGTGAGCCTTCCCTATGAGGAAACCGGCTTCGCCAAGATCGACCATCATCGTTCGCTGAGAATCGGGTTGCCGGAGGTGATCTATGCCAGCGGCAAGACGCCTGCGCAAACGGCGGAGATCTTTTTCCGCATGGCGGTGACCGGCGTAGGAGTGCTCGCCACGCGTGCGGATGAAGCTGTATTTGCCGCGGTGAAGGCTCTGGTCCCCCAGGCTGAGTACCACTCGACGGCGAGGATCGTGGCCCTGCGCCAAGGCTTCCGGGAAGCTCTCGGCCCGCTTGCCGTTCTCTGCGCGGGCACTAGCGATCTGCCTGTCGCCGAGGAGGCCGCGGTAACAGCCGAGTGCATGGGCGCTTCGGTCGAGCGAGTCTACGATGTCGGGGTGGCCGGCCTGCATCGCCTGCTCGCCCACCGGGAGGCATTGCAGCAGTGCGATGTCGTTATCGTCTGCGCGGGAATGGAGGGCGCTCTGCCCAGCGTGGTCGGAGGTATGGTCGGCGCGCCTGTCATCGCTGTGCCGACCAGCGTTGGCTATGGCGCCTCCTTTGGCGGGCTGGCTGCGCTCCTTGGTATGCTGAACTCCTGCTCGCCGAACGTAATGGTGGTGAACATCGATAATGGATTTGGAGCAGCTTATGCCGCTTCCATGATCCTGCGCAGAATTCATTTGAACTCCGAAAGCACCCAATCTGTTACCGGCGACGCACATAAATAGCTGATTTTTCTGATGAAAAGGCGTAGCCTATTTTTCCGGCTATCCCTCTAACGCTCGCGGCTCCTGCTGCCCGTTGGGTAGACTCGAGGGATACATCAGACTGGAGAAGCTTAGGAGAGCCATGGCGTCGACCGTTTGGAAGGGATATATATCGTTTGGATTGATCTCGGTGCCGGTGCGCCTCTTCGCCGCCGCGCGCGAGGAGCACGTCAGCTTCAATCAGATCCACCAGCCATGCGGCACGCGCATCAAGCAGCAGAATCTTTTGCCCCACCTGCGAGCGCGTGGTGGAGCGCAGCGAACTGGCCAAGGGCTATCCCATAGACAAGGACACCTATGTTCTGGTGAGCAACGAGGAGCTGAAGGAGTTGGAGGCGGACTCATCCGAGGTTATGGAGATTCTGCAGTTCGTCAAGCTCAGCGACATCGATCCTATCTACTACCAGACCTCGTATTACTCCGTGGCCGAAGCTCCGGGAACAAAAGCCTATATGTTATTGATGCAGGCCATGGAGAAGCTGGAGGTTGCCGGGATCGCCAAGGTCACTTTGCACCAAAGAGAACAGATCGTCCTGATTCGGCCATATCGCCATGGCATTGTCTTGCATACTCTTTACTACGGGGCGGAAGTTCGTGAGATCAGCGAGTACGGCAAGGATGAAGAAGTAAGCATGCAAAAGCCCGAAGTTCAGTTAGCCGAGCAATTTATTCAGCAGCTTACCGCTAAGTTCGATCCCGAAGCTTATAAGGATGAGTATCAGGATCGCGTGCTCAAGCTGGTGGAGAGCAAGGAAGCCGGGCATGCGGCAGTAAGCGGTCAGCCACAACGCCGCAAGCTGGCTCCGGTGATCGATCTGATGGACGCGCTCAAGAAGAGCATCGAACAGCGAAATGCGCCGCCCCAAGCGCCGTCTGAGGCCGCAAGCGAGGCCGGCGGCAGAAGAAAGCCGCCGCAGAAGGCGACCGGCACGGAAGGGAAGCCTGCGCGCAAGCGCAACGAGGGCTAGGCTTCCGTAGAATCCCAGGTCCCAGCGTCGGTACAAATGAACAAAGAGCATTTCTCACCGGAGTTGAGAAGACGGGTGCCCCAGGTCCCGATTCCTGGATCTGGGATACTGCAAATCTTCGAGGGACATCGTCGTGATCACGCCTGCTGTCCCCTACACTGAAACAGAAATTGTTCTAATTTGGACAAGGGCTGTGTGAAATGGAGCAGGCTATCCCATCGCGAACCGCGCTCCGCGTGGCTCTGCGCCGCGCCGCGCACCAGCTCCACGACTCACCGGTCGTCTTTGCCGATCCTGTTGCGGTTTCCATTCTCGGTCCGGAGTATGGCGGCGAGCTGCAACGAACGCCTCTGCGGGAGGATCGGCCATTCTCTATCGCGCTGCGGGCATTTCTCGTCGCTCGCAGCCGTTATGCTGAAGACAATCTAGGCCGAGCCGTCGATGCGGGCGTCAAACAGTATGTTTTGCTTGGCGCGGGTCTGGATACATTCGCATATCGCAATCCATATCCCGAAGTTCATGTCTATGAGGTCGATCATCCCGCGACCCAGCAGTGGAAACGTGATCTGCTTCAGCGCAATGGCATCCCGCTTCCCAGCGGTCTCACTTGTGTGCCCGTGGATTTCGAGCGGCAGACCTTAGTCATGGAGCTTCACGCTGCGGGTTTCAGGCATGATTTCCCGGCTTTTTTCGCCTGGCTGGGCGTGGTTCCATACCTCACCCTGGCTGCATTCCGGGATACGCTGGGCTTTATCTCCTCCCAGCCACGGGGAAGCGGCGTGGCTCTCGATTACGGTCAACCACGGGACGCGCTTCCGGATCTTGAACAACTCGCTCACGACTCTCTGGCGTCGCGAGTTCAACTCGCGGGTGAGCCCTTCAAGCTCTTTTTCACTCCGGCCGAAATCGCCCGTGAGTTCTCCGCCTTTGCCAGCGTGGAAGACATCGGGTCGTCCGAGATAAATCGGCTTTACTTCAGCGGCCGCAGCGATCAACTTAGAGTGCGTGGAGCAGCCGGCCGCCTTTTGAGCGGTTGGCGGTAGAGTAATTCGCATCCAGGCGGGAGTGATTGGCCTCTGCCGACGGGATAGCGAAATGCTGGAGGACAAGGTCGCGAAGATTGGGCAAAGCGGGGTTGTCATTCTCGGTGCGCCAGACAAGAAAGAGCTGGGCAAAAACCGGGGGGCCCGCCATCTCCCGAAGTACGGCTCCTTCGAAGTGGAGTTTTCTTGCTGTTTCAGGCACGAGAGAGATTCCGATGCCCGCACTCACCAGCGCGATGATGGAGTGAACCTGGCTGACGTGCTGCACATATTTCGCTGAAATTCCCGCCGTACGGAACATCCCTTCGATCAGCTCATAGAAGTATTTCCCGTCCACCGGCGAGAAAGTGATGAACGGCTCGTCAGCTAAATCCTGCATGGATGGCGCAGGACCTGTGGCGAAGCGATGATGGCTGGAGACCGCCAGCAGCAGCGGCTCTCGGGCTACACATGCCACTCCCAAACCCCGCCGATCGATGGGAGGCCGCACCAGCCCGAAGTCGATCCGGTTGGCATGCAGCGCCTCCATCTGCTGCCTGGTGACCATCTCGTTGAGCGCCACTCCCACCCCTTGATGGGTCGCGTGGAATTGAGCCAGCAGCCGGGGTAGAAAGCTATAGCTTGAGGTCGCCGTGAACCCCATCCGAATGAGTCCGGACTCGCCCTTGGCGATTCGCTGCGTCGCGCCGGCAGCATTCTCGGTGAGAGCCAGAATGCGGCGTGCTTCGGGGAGGAAAAACCGTCCGGCCGGGGTCAGCCTCACCGAGCGGCTGCTGCGCGAAAGCAACTCGGTTTTAAGCTCCTGCTCGAGCATCTGTATCTGCCGGCTCAGCGGAGGCTGAGTCATGTGCAGATGTTTGGCGGCCCGGCCAAAATGGAGTTCCTCGCCCACCGCGACAAAGCAGCGAAGTTGCTTTAAGTCGTACATCGATGCGCCTCCGGTATCAAACAATCCAAAATATATTTCAAGTGAAGATCGATCTTGGACTATATTTCTCTCCGGTTGAAGATTTGGCAACTGAAGCTACTGAAGGAGTTGAAGCTTATGCGATTGTTGAACGAGAAACTCTCAAGACGAAAGCTGGTTCACCGCTTTGGCCTGGCCGCAGGCGCCGGTCTACTCGGGCTTGGAGGCGGCAAAAGTGTTCGGGCTCAATCGGCTGAACCTGGCCGGGGAGGGGGCAAGCCGCGTGCCTTGGCTCTCATCGGAGATCGATTCCATAATCCCGACTACATTCGTGTGAGTTTGGACAGGACCTTCAAAGACCTGAACATTCCCATCGATTACACGATCCAATACGACCAAATCTCGCGGGAGATGCTGAGGAATTATCAGTTGTTCCTCATTTTGCGCGACGGGATGATCTGGCCCGGCGGTTATCTCGGTCCGGATGCATGGTCGTTTTACGCAAAAGATCTGGAAAATGCGAAGGACTTTCCCGACGTAAAGCCGGTACGGTGGATTACGGAAGACCAGGGCGCGGCGATCAAGGAGTTTGTCAATGCGGGCAACGGTTTTTATGGGCTGCACAACGCAAGCGATGTAGCTCTCAGCTCGAAGGACTATCGCGAAGTTTGTGGCGGCGCTTATGGCGGCCATCCTCCGCTGCGTCCGTTTCAAGTCCGCATCTCAGAGAACAAACATCCCATTACTCAGGGCATCGAGAATTTTACGGTCAACGACGAGCAGCACTACGTGACTTATGACAAGGACCGGAAGTACGTTCTTATGGACGCGGTGAATGTCGATGGATTGGATTTCAAAGGCCTAGGGCCACAGTCGGTGTCGGGGTGGGCCTACGACTTCGGTCAGGGAAGGGTGGTATTTACTGCGGTGGGCCACACCATACATGCAATGTGGAACCCTCAATACCTCGAAGTGCAGAAAAGATCGATACGCTGGCTGTTGAAGCAGCTCTAAGAGAAAACTCCTGAAATCAGTTTTGAAGTAAAGCAAATCCCGGGTGCCCCAGGTCCCGATTCTGGGACCTGGGATTCCACATATCTCAATCCACTGTATCGCCGCTTCGGAGGGAAGAATTCTGAATGACGAAACTGTGGACGCGGCGCGAGTTCACGGTGCTGGGCGGCATGGCTGCCGCCGGGCATGCGCTCGGTGCAGGGTGCTCCGAGCAAGGGTTAAAGACGCCGTACAAAATAGGCAAGCTGGTGCTCAGCGCTTCTTATGAGAAGGGCGCTTATGACAGCCTTAGTGTCGATTGTCCTTTTGTCTTCTCACATGAAGGGAAGTTCTACATGACCTTCGTGGCGTTCGATGGGATTGGCTATCAAACGGGATTGGCATCCTCCCACGATCTGCTGAGTTGGACGAAGGAGGGGTGCATTCTCAAGCGCGATCCCTCTGTTCCATATTTGAAGTACAACGTCGCCATGAACTGGATCGTAAGAAAGAACGATCTCGCTTCAAGCGGACGCCTGAAGAAGATTGGCGGCGACTATCTGGGTGCATACCACGCCTACCCGTCCGAAGGACTTGAGCAGGGAGCGGCGGTTATCGGCTTGGCCAGGAGCAAGGACCTCCGCAGTTGGACAGTTGATCTTCCTGTTTTGCGCCCACAGGATGCCGCGCTGTGGGAGCGAGGCGGCCTCTACAAGCCATGCCTGCTTGAGTACCAGGGAACCTACCATCTCTTCTACAACGCGAAGAATCGCACGACCGGCCCTTGGCACGAACAGACCGGCACAGCCAGTTCCGAGGACCTCAAGCTCTGGAAGCGTTTTTCCGGAAACCCGATTATTGCAAATGGGGGACCGGGCTCGCCCGACGAGAGGTTTGCCAGCGATCCGTGCGTGCTGCGCAACGGCGCCGAGTGGGCCTTCTTCTACTTTGGGCTGGACGCCAAGGGCGTCGCTCGCGACTTAGTTGCCACTGGAACGGCACTTACCAAAACTGTGAAGTGCCCGGAAGCTTTGGTCGATATCAGCCCTCCCGGCTCAGTCGACTCGAAATACGCCCACAAGCCCTCTCTGATTTCCTACAAAGGCGATCTGTATCATTTTTACTGCGCGGTCTCCATCGTGAACGGGCGAGAGATACGTGGAATATCTGTCGCCCGTTCGCGCCCTTGGTGACCTCAGAATCACCCCGGCAACCGTCTTCTTCCCCAGCGCCGAAACGCCTTGTTTACTCTATGTTCCAGACGGCAAAGGAGGTTTTAAGTAAGAAAAGTTTCAGCCGATGCCACCCATGCAAACAAGCTAGATCAAAGCCTTCACTCGTAACAGGCCAAGTTGCAGGGCTTCATCTGCAACTCCACTTAATTTGTCATCTCGACCGGAGCGAAGCGGAGTGGAGAAATCTGCGGTTTTCCCACATCTGAGTGAGAGTAAAGCGGAGCAAAGGGGATCCGCAGTTACGCACATAAACCGCAGATCTTTCCACTCCGCTTCGCTTCGGTCGAGATGACAAATTTATGGCAGGACTACGAACTGAGCGATTAGTTGCTCACTCCCACGATCTTCCGAATCAGCGAGTCTTGGGTTGCGGCCTTCACGAAGTAGTCAGCCACGTCCGCTCTTGAAATCTTGAAGCCAAAGCGAGGAAGATGGCCGATGCGTACCCGATACCTCCCTGTGGGAGGGTTATCGGTCAGTTGAGGTGGGCGGACGATCGTCCAGCCGAGCGAACTCTCCTCAAAGATGCGCTCTAACGCAGCCGAATCTTTCACCACGCTGGGGAAGAGCAGACGTCCAAAAAGATATGTTGGCGGGATGATGGAGTCCTTGAAGAGAAAAGCGGTAGATATAACCACGGCGCGGCGCACGTCCGCATCCTGCATGGCTCCGCTTAGTGCGCTTGCAAAATGCTCGAGAAGATGAGCGTCCGATTTCGCGATCGGCAGTCTGGGCCCGAAGGCCGATAAGGCGGCATCATGGCCCCGCAGGACCTGCGTCAGATCCTTACGGTTGAGCAAATCACCTTGTCTGATGTCGATCCGATCTTCAAACTCGGCCAACCGGCCCGGTGATCGGACGAAAGCAGTGACCGTGTGACCATGGGCGAGAGAGCTCCGAATCAACTCCATCCCCGTGCCGCCTGTAGCTCCTAGAATTACAAATTTCATCGTTCCCTCAGCTCCGGCAAGTGAGTCAGCTTTTCCGGATTCGTGATCACATAGATCGCGCGAATCTTGTCCCTCTCGACATCGATCGTGACTACGGAATGCGGTTTCCCATCAAGGTAGTTCACGAGCCCTGGCTCTCCATTGATCTCGACCAGCCTTCTGATCAGAGTCTTCGGCACCAGGCGTTTCAGGCCGCCGAGAACGCCGCGAGCGACATTAGCCGCCCCATGAACCTCGTTGGGCGCCGCGATCGCCTTACCGCCGCCGTCAGAACGCAGAACAACGTCTTTAGACAGGAGATCGACGAGTCTATCCATCTCACCGGTTCCGGTAGCTTCAAGGAAGCTCTCCAGCAGATCGTCTCGCTTGTGCTCCGCCGCTGTAAAGCGGGGTCGCATCGCGCTCACATGCTGCCGCGCGCGTCGAAGGATCTGCCGGCAGTTGACCTCACTCTGCCCGAGAACAGATGCAATCTCCGAATACGCATACTCAAAAACCTCGCGAAGGAGGAATACTGCGCGCTCCACCGGTGTAAGCCGTTCGAGCAGCACCAGGAATGCCATTGAAAGCGATTCATCCACCCGGATGATGCCGAACGGATCGCTTCCGGGACCCGTGACGATCGGCTCAGGCAGCCATTGGCCAACGTATTCTTCACGCTGTACGCGGGCCGATTGCAGATGGTTGATACAAAGCCGGCTAATGATGGTCACCAGAAAGGCGCGGGGCGAGCGTATCTCCTGCTCGCTGGACTGCTGCCAGCGGATGAATGCCTCCTGTAACATGTCTTCCGCGTCCGCTACGCTGCCCAGCATTCGGTAGGCAACAGAAAATAACAGGCTGCGATACTGATCGAACGTGGCAAGACGTGTGGCAAGACCGATCGACAGCTCAGGATCGCTGGTTCCTTGCGGCGTCACTGAGGTGTTGTTGCTTTTGGTCATGCTTTGGCCTTTTCGTCTTCTCATCGCAATCCCGGGGCATCCGGCGTAGCTATGTGCCGGCCCGCTTCCGGCACTACTGTATGAGACCGGTGACCGCTCGTGCTTGTGACATTGGGAGGATTCAGGCCGTCGTCAGCAGTGAAGTGGTTGAAAAACCCTACACCGATGCGTCTTCCGCATCAATCAATCCAAACTATAATTCACAAGAAGATCGGTCTTGGGCTATATTCTTCTTCGGCCAAAGCTTTGGACGCAAACGTCCCTGAAGAGGGAGAGGCTTTACTTCCTTTGCGAGCCCGCAATACGAATTGGATCGAACGAGGGATAACCCGAGGGATTAACCATGGATCGCAGGCAGTTCCTTTCCACAGGCGGGGCAGGATTGCTCCTGGCCAGCGGCTTCAGTCCTGATCGCGCGACGGCCGATGCTTCTCCCCGGCGCGCGCTCATGAAGCTTGGAGACCAGACCAGCCCCACCAACGATACTCATCTGAAATACCTGGCTCGCTATAGCGTACGCAATATCTGCGGCTACCCCGAGATCGAAGGAGACCGTATCTACGCCACCGTCGACGAGCTTAACCGCATGGTGGATCTCGCCAAGAGCAACGGTATCAGCGTCGATTGCCTCGGGCCGCCGTTTCTGACTTCGAGCTACATCGACCGGGAGAAGCATCCGGCGATCATGCTGGCCCAAAGCCCGGAGCGGGATCGGGACATCGAATCCATGCAGACCTTGATCAAGAATTGCGCTCAGGCAGGCATCCCCTCGATCAAATACAACATGAGCATCCTGGGTGTGCTCCGCACCGGCCGCACGCCAGGCCGTGGGGATGCGCAGTACAGCACATGGAAACTCTCGGAGGCGCATCCTGCCACCCCGCTCACCAAGGCCGGGCACGTGGACGCGGATATGTTTTGGGAGCGGATTACCTACTTTCTCGATCGCGTGATCCCGGTGGCCAACGAATACAAGATCCGCATGGCCTGCCACCCCCAAGATCCCGGCGTGCCGCCGGAAGGCTATCAGGGCGTCGATCGCGTGCTGGGCACGGTCGATGGACTGAAGAAGTTCATCACCATCCAGGAGAGTCCTTACCATGGGCTGAATTTCTGCCAGGGCACGGTCTCTGAAATGCTACAGAATCCGGGTGTGGAGATCTTCGACGTCATTCGTTATTTCGGTTCCCGCAAAAAGATCTTCAACGTGCACTTCCGCAATATCCGGGGTCATCGCAATGACTTTATCGAGGTGTACCCGGATGAGGGCGACATCAATTTCCTCAAAGCGATTCAGGTGTACAAGGAAGTCGGCTATCCCTACATGCTCATGCCGGATCACGTCCCGCTGGCGCTCGACGACCCACATGGCCTGCAATCGTTCGCGTTTTGCTATGGATACATTCGCGCGCTAATTCAGTCTGTGGATTCCATGTGCTAACCGGCTCTTGCTTCAGTCGCGGGGGTTCGAGCATAACCCGCCGCGAATTTGTCGCCGGCCTCGCCGGAATGGCAGCCTCGCTTCCCGCGTTAGGCGCCGGCCGGCCCCGAGGGCCGATTGTGGACAGCCACGTTCATCTATTTTCTGACGACCCGAAGCGCTTTCCGTTTGCGCCCGGCGCCCCCTACCGGCCTGCGCCTCTGCCGCTGGAGGAGTACGTCCGCTTCGCCGTTTCAGTGGGAATCGACCACGCAGTGCTGGTGCAGCCCGAGCCCTATCAGGACGATCACCGCTATCTCGAGTACTGTTTCGCGCACGAGCCTTCTCCCTATTTTTTCAAGGGAACCTGCCTCTTCGATCCTCTTGCGCGCGATACGCCGGACCGGCTCTCGGCGCTGGTGAGGACCAACCCCGGCCGCATCGTCGCGCTGCGCATTCACGAGGTGCGCAAGCCGGGGACTCCTCCGCTGACGAAAGGTCCGATCAAAGACCGCGACCTGCGCTCGCCCGCGATGAAGATTACCTGGCGCCGCGTGCACGAGCTAGGGCTGGCGATTCAGATGCATTTCCTTCCCTACTATGCTCCGCAGATCGGCGTGCTGGCGGAGCAGTTTAGGGAGACGCCGGTGATTCTGGACCATCTGGGCCGTGTGCCGGAGGGTACGTCCTCCGATTTGGAGGGCGTACTGAATCTGTCCAAGCTGCCTCGCGTCTATATGAAATATTCAAACGTAAACAGCCCTTCCCTCAAACCCACGGTACGGAGGATATACGATGCATTCGGGCCCGATCGAATGATCTGGGGATACTTCGGGCATGACCGGGTGAGCTTCGACAAGCAGGTGGAGCTGTTCGACATGATGTTCGACTTTGCGAGCGAGAACGACCGCGAGAAGATCCGAGGGAAGAATGCGCTCAAGTTATTCAAGTGGTCGAGCTAGAGCATTTCTCCTGATGGTGTAAAGCCAAGAGCAGATCGGAACGTAGCCATTCCATCGAAGAACGGCTACACATAGCTACTCTCGCCCCACCACAGTATCAGGAGAAATGCTCTAGACGCAGGACCAACGCTACGTTTACCCGCACGAACATACAACGAGAGGGCAAGCTATGAGGCTGATGGATCCCGGGGAGATGGCAAAAAAGATCGGCGAAGGCCTTCTTTCTTTTCCTGTCACGCACTTTTCCAAGAACCATGATTTCGAGCCGGCCGCCTATCGGGAACATATCGCATGGCTGCTCGGGCATAAGCCGGCGGGCCTGTTTGCCGCCGGAGGCACCGGTGAATTTTTTTCTCTCGCTCCTGATGAATTCTCCGCGGTAATCCAGGCCGCCGTTGCTGAAACCGCGCATCGAGTCCCTGTTCTGGCGGGTTGCGGTTATGGCACGGCCATGGCGAAGCAGTTTGCCAAATCTGCTGAGAAGGCGGGCGCGGACGGCATCCTGCTTTTGCCTCCATATCTCGTGAACTCGGAGCAGAAAGGGTTAGCCGCGCACACCGAGGCGATATGTGCCTCGACCAAACTGGGTGTGATCTTCTACAACCGGGACAATCAAATCATCGACGAGGTGACGCTCGCGCGCTTGTGCGATCGCTGTCCGAACCTCGTCGGCTTCAAGGATGGCGTTGGAGATATTGAGAGGATGACGCGAATCTATGCCAGGATGGGGGACCGGTTGACCTATGTCGGCGGACTGCCGACGGCGGAGACCTTCGCCTTGCCCTACTTGGAGATGGGCGTCACCACCTACTCCTCCGCAATCTTTAACTTCATGCCAAACTTCGCCCTGGATTTTTATGCCGCGGTGCGGGCGCGCGACCGTGAGGCTGTTTTCACCCGGCTGCGCGAGTTCGTGTTGCCCTACATTCAGATCCGCAACCGGCGAAAGGGGTATGCTGTCTCGATTGTCAAAGCAGGTATGACTGCTGTAGGGCGTCCGGCGGGGCCCGTGCGTTCTCCCCTTACCGATCTTGATCAACACGAGTTGGAGGAATTGACCAAACTCATCGCGGGTCGCTCCTGATGAAGGTGGACCCAATGAAATTGGAGCCACCCTCGATGCTCGATACCAGACAGACGCATGTTCGCTACCTGATTATCTCCATACTCTTCGCTGTTAGCTGCTTCAGCTATGGAGATAGAGTGGCGCTTTCCATTGCGGGTACGGCAATGTCCAAGGACATTGCCCTGAACGCGGTGAAGCTAGGCTATCTATTTTCCGGATTCAGTTGGGCCTATGTGCTTGGACAATTGCCTTCCGGAGGGCTGCTGGATCGCTTCGGATCGAAGCGGGTTTATGGGATCAGCATTATGGTCTGGTCGGCATCTGCGTTCCTGACCGGACTCGCCGGGTATCTAACCGCGTCTCTCGCATTTACCGCGATCTTCGTCCTGAGGCTGGTCTCGGGTTTTGCCCAAGCCCCGGTATTTCCCGGGAATGGCCGGATCGTCGCTGCCTGGTTTCCCGCCTCGGAGCGAGGGCGCGCTTCCGCGATCTTCAACTCATCGCAGTATTTCGCCCTGATGGTCTTTGCCCCTATTTTGGGGTGGATCATTCATGCGGCCGGTTGGAAGAGCTGTTTCTGGTTCATGGGGGCGTTGGGCTTCGTCTTCACCTTGCTGTGGTTCAAGACCATCTATGGGGTCAAGGATCACCCGCGCATCTCGAGCGCCGAGATCGACTACATCGAGCGGGGCGGCGGTCTGGTCAACACCGACCGGGGAAACACCGGGAAGATAAAGGGCAGTATGCTTACCTGGTCCGCGGTCAAGGAGTTGTTGAGCCATCGTATGCTGGTCGGAATTTATCTCGGCCAGTATTGCATTACCACACTGACCTGGTTCTTTCTCACCTGGTTTCCTATTTATCTGGCGCAGGCCAGACACATGTCCATTGTGAAAGTCGGGTTTGCGGCCGCGGTACCTGCTCTCTGCGGTGGAACGGGAGGTATTCTTGGCGGGGTAATATCCGATCGCCTGCTGCGCGCCGGGCACTCTCTTAGCTTCTCCAGAAAGGCCCCCATCGTCGCTGGAATGTTGTTGTCGGTGACTATGATTGGATGCAATTATGCCCGGTCGCAAGGAGTCATGCTCTTCCTGATGTCGCTGTCCTTCTTTGGCAAGGGCATTGGAGCGTTGGGATGGACGGTGATCTCCGACACTTCGCCGAAAGGAATGGTCGGCCTGAACGGAGGATTGTTTAACCTCATCGGCAATCTGGCCGGAATAACAACCCCGATAATTATCGGCTATCTGGTCAAGGAAACAGGTTCGTTTGACGATGTGCTTATCTTTGTCGGGGCAACGGCGCTGCTCGCCATTGTTGCCTATTTGCCGATTGTGGGCGAGATCAAGCGAGTGGAGCTAAAGCTGCCTCTGGCCGAGCCCGCCGGTTGATTTGTTGAAAGGATGCGTATGGCGCGCGAGCAGTCTCCCATCGTAACCGGTATGCGCGTAATTCCGGTGGCTGGATACGACAGCATGTTGCTGAACCTGAGCGGAGCCCATGCTCCCTTCTTTACCCGGAATGTTGTCCTGCTCACCGACAACGCCGGCCATACGGGAGCGGGCGAGGTTCCGGGTGGCGAGGGAATTCGTCGCATCCTGGAAGATGCTCAATCTCTGGTTATAGGTCAATCGCTCGCCCTGCGGAACGAGATCCTGAACCATGTGCAGGAGCGATTTACCCAGCGGGACGCGCAGGGCCGCGAACTTGAAGTCCGCGGGGTTGAAACCTTCGATCTGCGGACGACCATTCATGCAGTCACCGCGATCGAGAGCGCACTCCTCGACCTTATGGGGCAATTTCTGGGTGTCTCGGTAGCGTCTCTACTGGGCGAGGGGCAGCAGAGATCGAGGGTCGAGGTGCTCGGCTACTTATTCTTTGTCGGCGATAGAAAGAAAACCAATCTACCTTACCGCAGCGGGCTAGAGGGCAGGGAATCCGCGGACGGTTGGTTGCGTCTTAGGGATGAAGAAGCACTGACCACGGAGGCGGTGCTGCGCCTGGCGGAAGCAGCGCAGGCACGCTACGGCTTCAACGACTTCAAACTGAAAGGTGGAGTGCTGGCGGGGGCAGCAGAGATGGAGACGGTCACGGCTCTTGCGGAGAGGTTTCCCCGTGCCCGGATCACCCTGGACCCGAATGGCGCCTGGTCTCTGGATGAGGCGATTGACCTTTGCCGTAACAAACAGCACGTCCTTGCTTATGCCGAGGATCCCTGCGGAGCGGAGCGCGGCTATTCCGGCAGGGAAATCATGGCGGAATTTCGCCAGGCCACCAGGCTGCCCACAGCAACCAACATGATCGCTACCAATTGGCGGGAACTGAAACACGCGGCCCAGCTCAACGCGGTCGATATTCCCCTGGCCGATCCGCATTTCTGGACCATGCACGGATCGGTGCGCGTAGCCCAGTTCTGCCGTGAATGGGGACTCACCTGGGGATCGCATTCAAACAATCACTTCGATATCTCGCTGGCGATGTTTACCCAGGTCGCGGCCGCGGCGCCCGGTAAGATAACCGCTATCGATACGCATTGGATCTGGCAGGATGGGCAGCGCTTGACCAGAGCCCCACTGGAGATCGCAGGCGGTAAGCTTACGGTTCCCGAAAACGCGGGGCTCGGCATCGAAATTGACATGGAGCGGATCGACCAGGCGCATCAACTGTATAAAAAGATCGGCATCGGCAACCGTGACGATCGAACAGCGATGGAGTTTCTGGTCTCGGGGTGGAAGTTCAACCCCAAGCGCCCCTGCCTGGTTACGTAGCCGTGTTCGTGCCGTTAGTCGCGAAAATCCGATCGGCTAAGTAAGGCCTATTTTCAGGCAGAACTGTCCAAATTAGCGGCGGATTTCGATTTTACACAGTCTATGTTGCTGAGTTAATTAGAATGACATCGGCCTGCGAAAACTTTTGGTTCTTGAAGCCTCTCCTTTCAACAAATCCTGGGTGCCCCATATCTGACGCGTTCTTTGCGTCAGATGTGGGATTCCACAAATCTCGATTGAGAGTGTTTCTAATCACACCGGCTGCGCCAAGGATTGCTTGTAGCTCGGGAAAAAAGCCCCAGGCTAGCTTCGCGAGCCTGGGGCACCCGCCTCTGCACCAGAAGCAAAGAGTCTCCAATTTGGACAAGTCTGATTTTCAGGCCGCCCTGCGAGGTTGTTCCCGAGTTTTCCGATACAGAAAGATGCTCTAACACTTAATACGCGGCAGCGCCCGCCTCGGCTACCGCCTGGTCCTGCGCCCCCATGCCGCCGCTCACCCCGATCGCCCCCACCACCTTGCCATCTTTTTTGAGTGGAATGCCTCCGGCGAAGATCATGACTCGGCCGCCATTCGAAGCATGAATGCCAAAGAACTGACCCCCTGACTGCGAATGTGTCGCAAGATCCTTGGTCGAGATGTCGAAGGCGCGGGCGGTAAAGGCCTTGTTGATCGAAATATCGATGCTGCCAATCCACGCACCGTCCATGCGCACATGGGCGACTAAGTTTCCGCCGCCGTCAGCGACGGCAATGTTCATAGGTTGACCGATTTGCGCAGCTTTCTTCTCCGCGGCGGCAATAACTCTACGAGCGTCTTCAAGATGAATCACGATTCCTCCAGTTATGGTTCGTTCCTGATTGGGATGCATATTCCAGCAGGGGTGCAACAGTTACGAACGAAATCTGCTCGCTGGGAATTCAGGCCCTGATTCAGAGCCTAATTCATGCTGTGGTTTGAACGCTTGCGATCGGTGGAACCCGATATCCAAACTCTCGCTCGACGGCGGCGGCAATGGTCAGCACCACCTCATCCTCGAAAGGCCGGCCTGCAATCTGCACTCCAATGGGGAGCCCATCCATGGACCTTGCGATTGGTACGACGGCCGCGGGCGACCCGAGCAGGTTGAACCACTGCGTATAGCGCATGGCATCCCAGTAATCGACTTTGCTGCCCTCGATCGGCCATTCGCGTTCACCGTGCCGGAAGGCGGGCACGGCGCAGGCGGGACAAAGGAGTACGGGATAGTCTTTGAGTTCAGCCAGCAGCCTTCCTCGAACCAGGTCGCACTCCGCCCACGCCTGCAGCAGGGACTCAGCCGTCAACGGCGGCTGGAGGCGAGCCGTGGCCAGAAAATCGCGAAAAATGGGACTCAGTCGCTCTTCGTGTCCCTGAATCATTGGCTTGAGGAACATGGCGCCACAGCGCACGAAGAACGTCTGCCACAGCTTGCGCGCCGCTTCAAGAGATGGTGGACGGAAAGGCGCGAGCTTGAATCCTTGTCCGATGAGCGATTGAACGGCATCACGCACCGCCTGTCGCGTCTCCGGAGTTACTGGGATCAGGCCGTCGTCCTCAAACCAGCCAATAGGAATCCGCTTTGCGTCCTCGAGCGAGACTGCCCGATGGGCTACCGGCGGACTGGTTGGGTCCAGCGGATCGTGATCCGATAATGCCCGAAAGAGCAGCTCAACATCGGAGATGGTGCGTCCCATGGGTCCGACTGCGCCAAGGACAGAAAAAGGTCCCACGCAGGGCGGGATGTGCCCGCGCCCAGGCACGCGGCCGGGCGTGGGCTTCAAGGAGCAGATGCCGCAAAAATGCGCCGGTTCGCGCACCGAGCCCCCGCTGTCGCTGCCCAGGCCTAGCGCAGACATCCCAGCGGCAATCGCGGCCGCCTCGCCGCCGCTCGATCCTCCGGAGGAATGGTCCAGGCTCCAAGGGTTGCTGGTCCTTCCATAGAGCAGGTTGTCGGTTTCGTAGGCCATGAGGAATTCGGGACAGTTCGTGGTACCCAGTAGCGTCACGCCCGCGGCACGCAGGCGCGCAACCGCTTCACTGTCTTCTGCCGGGCGGAAGCCGCGATGGAGCGTTGCCCCAAGCTCGCATAGATAGCCGCGCACGGCGATCGCTGCCTTTACCGTCACCGGCAAGCCAGCGAGAGCCCCGCACTTCTCCTGGCGAGCCTGTGAGCGAATTCGTTCCGGGTCAAAATCCACGATCGCATTCAGCGATGGATTGAGCCGTTGTATTTGCCGGATGTGTTCCTCGGCCAGTTCGATAGGAGAAATCTTGCGCTGCTTGAGAAGCGCGAGCTGTTCGATGGCGGAAAGCAGCGTCACGCTCATGGTTGACCGAATTATAAAAGACCCCCGGACTAACCCACGTTCGCTTCGCCTAGAATCATGAGGAGGTCGTAAATATTGAGATGGCCCAGATAGGCTTTCAAGGACTACGCGTACTTGCACTGGAGACCCGGCGCGGCAAAGAGATAGCGGCGCTGATTCGCAACCAGGGCGGCGAAGTGGTGTTGGCGCCGGCGCTGAAAGAAGTTCCTATCGAGTCGAACCGTCCCGCTCTCGATTTTGCCGCGGCTCTGATGCGAGGCGAGTTCGATTTGATTATTTTTCTGACCGGGGTGGGAGTTCGTGCGCTGCTCGGCATCGTAGAAAAGCAATATGATCGTGAAGCCTTCCTTCATGCGCTGCGCCGGGTCAAGGTTGCAGCGCGGGGGCCCAAACCTCTCTCCGCTCTGCGAGAGATCCAAGTCCCCGTCGCCGCCGCGGCTTCCGATCCCTTCACTTGGCGAGAGCTCATGGCGGCGATTGAAAGCGAGCCAGGTGTAAACCTTGAGGGTCTGCGCACCGCTCTGGTCGAATATGGTGCTCCAAGCCCGGAACTGCTCAGCGCTCTCAAGGCACGCGGCGCTGCTGTGATAAGTGTTCCAGTGTATCAATGGGCGCTGCCGGACGACCTCGAACCCCTGCGCGAGGCCGTCCTCGCCATCTCGGAGGGACGGATCGACGTGGTGTTGTTTATGAACGCGGCGCAGGCCGATCATCTTTTCAAAATCGCCGGAGAGATGGGCTATGAAGAGAAGCTGGCGCAGGCTCTGCGATCGACCGTCATTCTCTCCATCGGTCCCACCACTTCCGAGGAACTGCATCGCCTTGGCATTGTTCCCGACTTCGAGCCGTCCCATCCCAAGATGGGGTTTCTGGTCAATGAAGCGGCTCAGGTCGCCCACCAATTAGTCAAGCAGAAGCGCGTTTCTTCCGCGCGTCAGAAATCAAGCGGCTGATCCGGCTGAGGCAGGATGGCGACAGGGCCGGCCTGACGGCTGCGATAGGCAAATACACCGGCGCGCTCGATCGCATTCTCTGACCAGCGCCTACGCCAGCGCACGCCGAATTCAGAGAGGCTGATGACCCCAGCGGCGAAGATCGCCGCGAAGATAAGCAGGCCAGCGCCGTAGCTTCCGGTCAGGCCTCGGATTATCCCCAGCCCCGAGGGCAAAAAGAAACCGCCAAGTCCTCCGGCGGCGCCAATCACTCCGGTCGCGATGCCGATTTCGCGTGGGAAGCGTAAGGGCGCTAATTGGAACACCGCGCCGCTACCCATTCCCAGCATGCCCATGGAAAGGAAGAAGAGCGCGAGCACCACGGTTGCACTCGGTAGCGTGCTGATGGCTCCAAGGCAAATCGCGATCAGGCAAAACAAGAGGAGCAGCAGGCGGTATCCGCCCCATTTGTCCGAGAGCCATCCGCCCAGGGGCCGGAGGAAGCTTCCTGCAACTACGGCGATGGTAGTGAAGTCGCCTGCCTGCACCTTCCCGAGATGGTACTGATAGCGGAAGAAGAGGGTGAGGAAGCTGGTTAGGCCAACGAATCCTCCGAAGGTGAGGCTGTACAGAAAGCAGAGCTGAAACGTGTCCGCCTGGCGGAGTAACTGGGAGTAGTCGCTCCACGTAGGGGGTTTGGTCTGGCGCGGGCTGTCTTTGGCGAGTAATGCGAAAGCAATGAGCACGCATGCGACGGGGAGCGTGGCAATCCCGAAAGCAGCGTGCCAGCCAAAGTGTTGCGCCAGTCTGGGAACGAAAAAGGTGGCCAGTAAGGTTCCGGCATTTCCGGCGCCGGCAATTCCCATGGCGAGTCCCTGGTGTTCGGCAGGATACCAGCGGCCCGCCAAGGGCAACGCTACGGCAAAGCTGGCGCCAGCAATGCCGAGAAAAAACCCGATGGTATAGAGTTGCCAGAGCTGATCTGCGAAACGCCAACCAAGAAACAGCGGCACGAGCGTAAGCGACATGCCCAAAAGTCCTGCTCTGCGACCCCCGGCGCGATCCGCCAACACTCCCAGTACCGGGCGAAACAACGATCCGCCGAGGAGAGGAATAGCGGTCAGCAATCCCAACTGGGTAGGGCTAAGCTTCATCTGCTCGTTGATGAAGGGAGCAATCGGACCGAGCAGCACCCATACCATGAAGCTGACATCAAAATAAAGAAATGCCGCCAGCAGAGTGGGCCAATGCCCGCTGCGCGCGAAGGGCTTGCTTGTCATTTTTTCTCCCGATTGTTGCGGATGAGGTCCGCAGGTTTTGCGTTTCTTCTTAGGGCCGGCGCCGCGCTCCGCTCAACTCTGACCGCGCACTGCTTGTAGTTAGGCTCTCGCGAGATGGGGTCGAATGCACTTTGAGTTATCTGGTTGGCATTGCTCTCCACAAAATGGAAAGGAAGGAAGACCTGTCCAGGCGCCACGATTTCGGTGACGCGCAATTCAACCGCGCTCACCCGGCCGCGCGCTGAGATTACATCGACGGGATCGTGGGGGCGCAAACCGAGCTGTGCGGCGTCCGCAGAGTTCATTTCCAACCAGGCATGGGGAGACAGTTTTTGAAGGATTGGGATCGTCCCCGTTTTGGTGCGGGTATGCCAATGTTCAACGGTGCGGCCTGTATTCAGAATCAGTGGGTACTGTTCGTTCGGCTGTTCGGGAAATGGCTCCCATTCCACCGGAAGCAGATGCGCCTTGCCGTCTTCAGTCGAAAAGCCGCCGCCGCTGTAGAGCCGCCGCGTTTCCATTGGCTGTGCGCCGCTATTTGCCGGCAGCGGCCACTGGATACCGCCATATTCTTCCAGCAACCGATAACTGATGCCTGAGTAATCACAGAGACGGCCTGCGGAAACCCGTCGCCATTCGTTGAACGCATCTTCCGGTTGGCTCCAACCGGGAAAAAGTTCTTCTTTACAGTTCAGTTTCTCCGCCAGGGACAGAAAGATATCGAAATCCGCGCGCGCCTCGCCGGGCGGATCGACGGCGCGATTCACCTTACTCACGCGCCGTTCGGAATTGGTGTAGACGCCCTCCTTTTCGCCCCAGATTGCCGCCGGCAATACCAAATCCGCGACTTCTGTCGTGGGCGTAGGATGAAAACCATCCTGCACAACAAGAAATTCCAGATTGCCCAGCGCGTGGCGCAGCACGTCAATATTTGGATAGGAAACCAGCGGATTGGTGGCGATGATCCACAATGCGCGGACCTTCTTAGCAACCGCGGCTTCGATAATGTCCGGATAGGCAAGACCACGCGCCTGGGGAATACGAGCGGCGGGCAGATTCCACAAGAGCGCCAGTTCCTCGCGATCGCCGCTGCTTTCAAATTTTCGATAACCGGGAAGGCTCGAGGTAAAGCCCGACTCCCGCGTCCCCATGGCATTGCACTGTCCTGTAATCGAGAAGGGTGAAGCTCCAGGTCTGCCGATTTGGCCGGTAATCAGCGCCAGGTTATTGATCGCGTTAACGGTTTCCGTACCGCGCGTGCTATGGTTCACTCCCATTGTCCAGCCGATAAATGCAGCTCGTGCGTTGCCGTAAAGCGATGCCGTCTTGATGATCAGATCGGTAGAAAGACCAGTGATCTCCGATACCAGTTCCGGAGTGTAGCGATCGACCGACCGCCTTAGTTCCTCGATTCCTGTGGTATGGATGGCTACATACTCGCGATCGTATAAACCATGTTTCAGCAGAATATTGATGATGCCATTGAGCAATGCGAGATCGGATCGCGGCTTGAGGGGCAGATAGAGATCGGCCATCATCGCCGTCTTGGTCACTCTCGGGTCGGCGACGATAAGGACTTTGTCGCGGTTGGCCTCAAGCCGGGTACAAAGGATGGGATGATTCTCGGCGACGTTTGCGCCAATCAGGAAAATTACATCCGCGCATTCGAGGTCCTCGTAGGCGCCGGGAGGCCCGTCGCTTCCGAAGGAGCGTTTGTATCCTGCCACCGCTGTGGACATGCAAAGCGTCGTGTTGCCATCGAAGTTACGGGTTCCGAATCCTAACTGCACCAGCTTGCCGAGCGTGTAGAACTCCTCTGTGACAAGCTGTCCGGTGCCGATAACGCCTAGCGCATCGGGGCCATACTTACTCTGCACATCGCGGAACGTCCGCACCATGGTCTCCAGGGCCTCGTCCCATAGGACCCGCGACAGCTTGCCGTTCTTACGCAGTAGTGGATATCGCGCGCGATCGCTGGCGGCAATGGTGTGGTGCTCCGCCAGTCCTTTGGGGCAGAGCTTGCCGCGGTTGACCGGATGGTCCGGATTGCCCCGAACGCTGACCGCGCTTCCATCCTTGACGCCGATGAACATGCCGCAACCGACTGAACAGTAACCGCAGGTTGTTGCCACCCATTTGTCGGCATGTTTCTGCCGCGAACTGAAGCCCAGCTCCGGATCCTCCCCATAGCTGTACTTCTCCTTACGTGTGTCAATGCCGATCCAGTTGCGCAGGCTCATAGAGGCTCCTGAGCTGCCAGGTAACCGGCGGCGATATTGGTAGGCACCACGCTGACGAAGAATATGTAACGGCCAAGAAGTTCGGAGGCCGCGGCGAGCAACAAAGCGGCGAGAGCCTGCGGCTTGCTGGTTGCCTCAAAAACCAACAGGATTGCCGTACCCATGAGTGCTACCCGCCATAGGGTCCGGCTGGCAAGAACAGTCGTGAGCAATCGCGCCGTAGCCTGGAGTTCATGGTCTTGAGAGCGAAGCAGCCAGAGGAGCTTGCCGGCGGCGGCGAGAAGAACGGCGATTGCGGAAGTTATAGCCGCCAGGCGCGTACCGCGCATGCCGCCGGAGATCGTCGCTGCGAAAAACGTTCCGAGAACAATCGAGGTGAGAGCAAATTCGAGGCCAGTGTAGGGAGTATTCCAAGCTGGACGGCCGGGAACCAGGTAAATGCGCGCGCTCGCGCCGATGCCGGCCGTACCGGCGAGAACGGTTAATGCGGCGAGCAGGACCGCAACGTGCAATTCCAAAAAGATCGTAGCCGCGCAAAGCGAGGCCACGATGGCAAAAATGGAAAAGAGCAGAACCTCGCGGCTGAGCCACGACCGGCGCCACATCATGATCGCGCGATATGCGTGAATCGGACGGCCCAGGTGCAGCGTAGAAGCGCCCATGGCGACCAGCGCAGCCACGAGCGAAACTGCTCCCGCCATGCGCATCCCGGCGCGAACTCCCATGCTTTCAAAAAGCCACACAGCGGCAAATGCTCCCACGGAAAACTGGGTGAGAATGGTCATGAAAACCAGCGGCCAGTGGGGATGTTCCAAGCGAACCCAATTCAGATTGACCTTTTCTATATTGCGCGGGAGATGTTTCGGCTGCGTGATTCGGGTGGTCGAGAGGGTATCATCGGCGGAAGGCATTCCGGGCGCATTCGCACTGGAAGCGTATTCCCGGCGCCACTGATCGACGTTCACGATTTCAATTTGAATGGCGCCCTCCGGGCAGGCGAAGGCGCAAGCCGGCTCCTGGCCCTGGGTGAGGCGTCCGTAGCACATATCGCATTTGCCCACTACTCCGCGCTCGGCGTTGTACTGCGGCACTCCGTAGGAGCAATTCCATGTGCAGTATTGGCAGCCGATACAGGCATCCGCGTTGTGACGAACGATTCCGGTGATCGGATCTTTGGAATAAGCATCGACAGGACAGCCGGTAAGGCATGAGGGATCAAGGCAGTGGTTGCAGCCCATGGAAAGATAATGGCGATGGGTCTCGGGATAGAAACCACCTTCGATTTCGCCTACCCGCCGCCATTGAATCTCTGCCGGATTACCATTTTGTTCATTGCACGCCACCACGCAGCACTTGCACCCGATGCATTTGGTCATATCGAAGTGAAAGCGGTATTGTTCGCCCGGTCCAGGCGTGTTCGCCGGAATTGTGCCCGCAGTTGAGCCGCACGATTCTATGCCGGGCTTTTGCTTCTCCGGTTGCGACAATGTCAAGTGGAAAGCGGGATCGCCTTCCTTCACTCTTTCAAGTAACGGCAGGTTCAAGATATGACTCCGCTGCAAATGCCTGGGTGCGGATTGAGTAAGTTGCGTTGCTATTGTCCACGCAACGCCTCATGGACGGGCGCGGGAAAGCAACTCTCGAGTGGCGTCGTGGATTTGGCGGCTCGTCTGGGAGCCTGTTCTGCAGTCTGCCTGGAGACTCAGCGGGGAGTGCGGCAGAAGTAGCGCGATGAGTACTACCGGATAATTGGCATAGTAGCTGCAAAGGGCTTGCGATGCAAGAAGGAAGGGATCTCCTTCTCTGGTCTCTCTCTGGCATACTCGCTCGAAACCTATGTAGGAAAAGCAGATTCCCTTCGGGAATGACAGAAAGAAAGGCAAAGACTGACAAGACGGGCAGGAGCAAATTCAGCGACCAAACCTAATTTGTCATCTCGACCGGAGCGAAGCGGAGTGGAGAGATCTGCGGTTTCCCATATCTGGCGCAAAGAGCGCGCCCAGATGTGGGGCACCCTCGACTCGCGATGGTGTTGGATAGGACGGGTGGGAGACCACAACCGATGGCATGATTCGGTTCGAGGGTACGGCTTCAACTCTTGCAAAGAGCAGAAACTCCAGGCTGCCGGAGTTAGAAGCTCTCATCCGAAAGGTTGATGTTCGCGTGGATGAGCTGTGTTACAGCTATTACACGGTGACACCCAGAAGTGCCATTCGGAAGCGCTAACTCTCCAGTAGCTCTTGAGAATCCTTCCGCTCATTGCCTGAGCAATGAATGCTTTGCATGCCTAAAAGTGCTGATTTCTCCGATACACGAATGCACTGCTCGCGACACGGGCGATTTCCAGTTTTTTTGAGGACAGACGCATATGAAACGCGCCGTATTCTACCTGGTGATTTTTGCCATGGTCTCTCCCGTTCTTTGCAGCGCGCAATCGGCTCCGAATCTTCCCGTCAGCATTTCAGTCTATGACCGTACACGCGTGGACGCATGGCAGTGGTTTGCCGCTCCACCTGAATCTGAAACCTATGGATATGTTGAGTCTCTACTGCGGCTGGGCGTTGCGCAGCGCATCCAGCGCTGGGATTGGCAATTGGAGCTTGCGCAACCGTCAGTCCTTGGTGTGCCTAAGAATGCGATTTCGCCCGTCACCGCCCAGGGGCAGCTTGGGCTCGGCGGGACATATTATGCCTCAGGCGGTAATAACACCTATCCCGCGGCTGCGTTCCTGAAGCAGGGCTTTTTACGATACCACTTCGATGATTCTGGCAAGAACCTCCGTCTCGGCCGCTTTGAGTTTGTCGAGGGTCAAGAGACCAACCCCAAGAATGCAACACTCGCCTGGTTGCAAACTAACCGAATCGCAAACCGACTGGTTGGCAATTTTGCGTTTTCAAATGCCCAGCGCAGCTTCGATGGCGTCGATGGACACTATGGCGCTGGCAGCTGGGACTTGACGGCCGCGGCTGGACGGTCTGATCAAGGCGTCTTCAACATGAACGGCAACCCCGAGCTGAACGTCGACTTTCAATACCTTGCCTTCAGCAAGTCCGATTTAAATCAACACCTGCTGTGGCGCGTTTTCGGTATTGGCTATCATGACGGACGCACCGGAGTCACAAAGACGGATAACCGCGCCTTGGCGGCACGCGCAGCGGACCACAAAAATATCCGTATTGGCAGCTACGGCGGAGACTTGCTTGCCATCCAGCCCGCTGGGCCGGGCCAATTTGATTTTCTGTTTTGGGGCGTGCTGCAGAATGGGAACTGGGGAACGTTGAGTCATAGCGCGAATGCCGCGGCGGTTGAAGGAGGCTATCAGCTCACCAAGGTAGCCAGCGCTCCCTGGCTGCGGGCAGGATGGTTCCGGTCGAGCGGCGACAACAATGCTAAAGACAACCAGCACAATACCTTCTTCCAGATATTGCCGACCCCGCGGATTTACGCGCGTTTTCCTTTCTACAACTTGATGAACAGCAGCGACGAGTTCGCGCAAATCATGGATAAGCCGATCAAGCAACTCTCCCTGCGTAGCGACCTGCACTGGCTGCAACTGACCTCGGGCCAGGACCTGTGGTATTTGGGCGGCGGCGCTTACGACAACAAGGTTTTTGGATATACCGGGCGGCCCGGCGATGGGCGTTCTTCCTTTGCATCCGTTGCCGATGTTAGCGCCGATTGGCAGGTCACTAAGACCCTGGCCTTCAATTTTTACTATGCACACGCCTGGGGTAAGAGCGTGGTCTCGACGATCTATCCGGCGGATAAAAATGCCCAGTTTGGCTATGCGGAATTTGTTTATCGTTGGGATCTTGCACAAAGGGCGGCGAAGAAATAAATAGGGAAGAAACATAGCTGCCCAGCCCGCCGCAATTGCTGCTTGCGTCCAGACCGCGAACGACAGTATCATCTAACATCATCAGATGTCGTTGCCGCTCAATTGGTGCGGCACGCGACGCTCGGAGGCTCTGTAGCGGCCGTGATGCCGCGGATGGTCATCCGGGCGACTTGCCAGAAGCCCTATGGCACGTCGTCCAGCCCGGCACCCCGGAGTGCCCCTCTAAGACATAAACTTGACCGCTCCTCGACGAGCGCCGGAACCGCACCTTCGTGCTTGGCGGAAGGTCGATTCTGTTTCCTTGCATTCCGCTTTGGAAGTTCAGAAGCCGGATGCGTTGGGATTCGCATAGCTCGTACAACACCGGTAACGGAGAGGTGAGTTGGATGGAGAAGCTGGTCGTTGTTGGGAACGGGATGGCGGGTATCGGCTGCGTTGAGCAGATCCTAAAGCACACCCGAAAGTTTGAGGTCACCGTCTTCGGCGACGAGACATATGCAAATTACAATCGCATCCTGCTCTCCTCCGTGCTCGCCGGAGAAAAATTGGCGGACGACATTGTCCTGAATGAGCTGAGCTGGTACCGGCGCCATGGGATTACGCTCCGTCTCGGGGTTCGCATCGTCTCCATCGATAGCGCTCAAAAAACTGTAACCGGAGATGACGGCAGCGTGACGCCGTTCGACAAACTCATTCTCTCAACCGGGAGCTCGCCTCTTATTCCGCCGATGGAGGGTACTGAGCGCGATGGCGTATTTGTATTTCGAACTTTGGATGACACCCGGGCCTTGCTTGAGCGCGCCGCTCCCGGAACCAGGGCAGCGGTAATCGGGGGCGGTCTGCTTGGTCTTGAAGCGGCGCGTGGCTTGCAGGTGCAAGGCTGCACCGTCTCGGTGATCCATCTGATGGATACGTTGATGGAGCGGCAACTGGACTCGACCGGGAGCGCCTTGCTCGCCGCGCAAATGGAGCGGATGGGTATCGGCGTGATGCTCGGCCGCAGCACCAGCGCAATTCTGGGAAATGGAAAGACGGAGGGACTGAGATTCAAGGATGGCGGCACCATCGAAGCTGACTTAGTGGTGATCGCCGCCGGCATCCGGCCCAACGCCGGGCTAGCTCGCGAGGCCGGGCTCGCGGTGAATCGCGGTATTGTAGTCAACGATTACCTGGAAACCTCTCATCCTGACATCTACGCCGTCGGGGAATGTGTCGAGCATCGCGGCGTCTGCTATGGCTTGGTCGCGCCTCTGCTTGAACAGGGTAAGGTGCTGGCGGCGACGATTACGGACAATCGCGGTCCCGTCTTCGAATCCGCATTGCAGGCAGCAAAGCTCAAGATCATGGGCGTCGAGGTATTCTCCGCCGGCGAATGGGACGAGAAGAAAGATCCGGCGGCCGAAGTGGTCCGCTACGAAGATCCCTCCCTTGGGCTGTATAAAAAGCTCGTTCTCCGGGACGGACGCCTCACGGGTTTCATTCTGGTTGGCGATACCGCGGAGAGCCCGCGATATCTCGACTGGCTCAGGCGCCAGAATGACCTGACCGCGAAACGCCGCCATATTCTGTTCCCTCCGCCGGTTGAAGACGCGGGCATGGACATAGCGCGCTTGGCGGAAAGCGAAACCGTTTGTGGATGCGTGGGGATAACCAAAGGAGAGATCATCCACGCCGTGCATGAAAAGGGAGTCGCCACCCTGGCGCAGCTCAAGGAGTGCACCAGAGCGTCCACCGGATGTGGAAGTTGCACGTCGTTATGCCAGCAACTGCTCAAGACGGTCGTTCCCGATTTCGAGGAAGAAACCCGCCGCGTGCTTTGCAAATGCGTTCCGTTTTCCGAAGAGACACTGCGCGAGATGGTGCGCGGTCAGCAGCTTCGCTCCGTTCACGAAGTGCTGGAAATTTACGGCAACGGCATAGGTTGCGAAGTCTGCAAGCCGGCGCTCAGTTACATGCTTGATGTGGTCTGGTGTGGGGACCACGACGAAGACCGCTCCGCACGCTTTATCAATGACCGCGTTCACGCCAACATCCAGAAGGACGGAAGCTTTTCGGTGGTGCCGCGCATGCGCGGCGGAGTTACATCGGCCGAGGAACTTCGCAAGATCGCAGACGTTGCCGAAAAGTACAACGTGCGCATGGTAAAAATCACCGGGAGCCAGCGTATCGACTTGCTGGGTATCGAGAAGTCCGATCTGCCCAAGGTCTGGGCCGATCTTGGAATGCCTTCCGGCCAGGCCTACACCAAGGGCGTCCGCATGGTGAAGACCTGCGTCGGTACGGATTTCTGCAGATTTGGGGTACAGGATTCGACTGCGGCCGGCATCGAGCTGGAACGGCGGTTCGAGAATTTGTTCACCCCGCACAAGGTCAAGATGGCGGTTGTCGGCTGCCCTCGCAATTGCGCCGAGGCGACGGTGAAGGACATCGGATTCGTCGGCCAGGAAGGCAGCTGGCAGGTCGTTGTTGGCGGCGCAGCAGGCAAGAAGGTTCGCAAGGCCGACCTTCTGGTCACGGTCGAGACCACGGAAGAAGCGTTGGAGACTGCTGCGATTTTCTTCCAGTATTACCGTGAACACGCCAACTACCTGGAGCGCACCTATGACTTTATCGAGCGAGTTGGTATCGATCGGGTGCGTAAGGAGACGGTCTATGCCCCTGAGGAGCAGAAGAAGCTTCTGCTCGAGCGTCTGCGCAAGGCGAAAAGTATCTCTCGCGATGCATGGCTTGAACGCGAAACGCCCCGCACCGCGGCCCAGTTTGTTCCAATCGACAGTCTGGAAAAGGTGATCCAATGAAAACGAATAGCAAGTGGGTCTGCGTCGCATCTCAAGACGGTATTCCGCTCCGGGAAGGCCGCAGAGTCGATCTGGGCGGCCACCAAATCGCGGTCTTCAACCTCGGCGACCGGGTCATGGCTGTCGAAAATCGCTGCCCGCATCGGGGGGGGCCGCTGAGCGACGGGATCGTCGCAGGCAGCTCGGTCGTCTGCCCGCTGCATTCCTGGAAGGTCTGCCTCTCCACAGGCTCCGTAGTCAAACCCTCCGAAACCGCCTGCGTGTCGACTTACGAGACGCAGTTGAAGGATGGCTTTATCTACGTCGCATTGCCGGAGAGCCAGGGCAAGCCCGAAGAGATATCTTGCGGCGCGATACCGATGCGGCCACCACAGCCGGCGGATGAGTGGAAGCAGGTAAAATTGTAAGTAACCCAGGGATCGTGCTGATTACCACGCGAGGGGTCGCCACTTTGATTATGCCGGAGACCGCGATCCACACTGGCGGGGTGCGAAGAATGCCAATGCCACAGACGAGCCTTCAAGGATTGCGTGTCCTTGCACTCGAAACCCGGCGCGCCAAAGAAATTGCCGCGCTGATCCGCAATTATGGCGGCGAAGCACTGATTGTGCCCGCAATGCGGGAGGTTCCCCTTGAGTCGAATCGTTCCGCTCTCGATTTTGCCGAGACTCTCATACACGGGGGATTCGACCTGGTTGTGTTCCTGACTGCGGTTGGGTTCCGCGCGCTCCTCGGCATTATCGAAAAAGTATACGAGCGGGAAATGTTTCTTAACGCTTTGCGCGGCGTGAAGATTGCGGCGCGGGGTCCAAAGTCTTTCTCCGTACTACGAGAATTCAAAATCCCGGTCGCCATCCTGGCTCCCGAGCCCTGCACCTGGCGCGAACTCATGGGCGCGATTGAAAATGAACCGGGTTTGGAACTCGGCGGGCTTCGCATCGCCGTTCAGGAATATGGAACTCCCAGTACCGACCTGATTGCCGCATTTACCGAAGGCGATGCGGAGGTCACACGCGTTCCCGTTTATCAATGGGCCCTCCCGGAAGACATCCAGCCGCTCCGTGAGGCCGTGCTTGCCGTCTCTCAAGCGCAGATCGATATGCTGTTCTTCATGAACGCGGCCCAGGTCGCCCATCTTTTCAAGGTCGCCAATCAGATGGGTTGCGAAGAGATGCTGATCCAAGGCTTGCGGTCCACAGCGGTTGTTTCCATCGGACCGAGCACGTCGGAAGAACTTCATCGCTTCGGCATCGTTCCCGACTTCGAGCCATCGCACCCCAAAATGGGCTTCCTGGTCAATGAAGCCGCGCATATTGCCCGGAACCTGGTCGAGCAGAAGCGCGCCGCCCTCCTTGCTTCCGGGACTTTCCCAAAACCGGCAGCGATTTCACCTGTGAGCGTTCGTCCCGGGCTCCCTGTTTCCATCCCAGCAGATAATCGGATTCCCAGTTCTTCAGTGCTGGCGCAACATAAGAATTACGAATTTTTGCACGAAATTGGCAGCCGGATGGCGTCGAAGGATCAATTCCATACGGTGCTGCAGCGCATCGTCGAATTTGTCGCTTCGGTCGTCAAGTGCGACTCGTGCTTCGTTTATGTGCTTGAGCAGGATCAATTGGTGCTGCGGGCTTCGAAGAATCCTCACGCCGATGTCATCGATCACCTTGGCATCCGTCTCGGTCAGGGCATTACGGGTTGGGTCGCGGAGCATCGGGAGCCGGTCGCGATTGGCTCTCAGGCGCTTCGGGATCCGCGCTTCAAAATGTTCAAAGACCTGCCTGAAGATCTCTTCGAGGCTTTTCTCTCTGTGCCGATTCTGTGTCGGGGCAAGTTGGTTGGCGTCATCAATTTGCAGCATCGGCAGCCATATCGGCACACCCGCGAGGAAGTCCGTCTGATTTCGATGCTGGGTTTCCTGGTTGGCGCGGAGATAGAACGTGCCCGTCTCGAATCGGAAAACTTTGAGCTCTCGCAACAACTCGAGACGCGGAAAGCCGTGGAAAGAGCCAAGGCTATTCTGCAACGCGATTTCTCCATGAACGAAGCGGAGGCCCATCGTACGCTGCACCGCGAGAGCCGGCAACGGCGGAAGTCCATGCGTGAAATCGCTGAAGCCATCGTTCTCAACGATGACTTACGCCGCAGCCGCTCGACGCCCGCGGAAGCGCCCCACTCAAAATAAATGTCATTCGGTTGTGGAATGCTCGGCGCAACGGACGCACAAAAGAACGCGGCCGATGTGCTGCCGCCTGCCCTCCGCCGTAGTCACCCAAGGGCGTGATTCCCAAGGAGGCCGATGCCGCACATGCTGGGTGTGACCACAGGCCAGATCGGCGATCCAGTCCCCCAGATCGTCTTGATGAAAGCCGACGATTGCTTGCGGCTGAGCCGGATTTCTCATCTGTTTCAAATCTATATGGATTCTAGAAGCACCGTGAATGGTGGTTACCGCCCCGCTGACGGGGCGCCCTCGATTCGTCTGGTTTGAAAATCCACAATGCAAAGAGATCTCCGGGTGCCCCATCCTTGCGCAACCGGGGTCGCCTGCAAGCGGAGCTTGCTGGGTGGGCAGCAAGAGTGGGATTCCACCATGGATGGCAGTGTGCTTGGCCATTTCATAGCAGAAAAGCTGCACATAATCATTCCTGTAGAGGGGACGGGTAACGGTCAAACGGTATTTTGGCCTGATGTGGGAAACCACTACTCTTCCTCTCAAAAACAACGCGGAAGGTTGCCGCAGGCTATTCGAGGAGGTTAGCTTGAAGAAGAGCGCTTCCATAAAAGAGGATCACAGGGGCAGGCATGGGAAAGCCGGAAGAAGGGCGAAAACGGGTCGTCATTGAAAACGTGGAGCCGGAGTTGGATTGCGGGCAATTTCCCATCAAGCGGATTGTGGGAGAGATGGTTCGTGTGGAGGCGGACGTATTTGCCGACGGACACGACGGAGTGCGGGCGCGGCTGCTCTGGAGGCGCGAAGCCGAGAGCGGCTGGCAGGCCATCGAGATGGACCCAAAGGGAAACGACCGTTGGCAGGGGGAGTTTCGTGTCCGCGAGATTGGCCGCTATGTCTACACAATCGCAGGCGAAATCGACCGCTATGGTACTTGGCGCAGCGATCTCAAGAAGCGCGTTGAGGCCGGGCAGGATCTCGAGATTCCGCTGCGCACCGGCGCTCTCCTGCTCGAGCAGGTGGCGCTTGAGGCCAGCAAAAAGGATGCCGCTCAACTGAGAGAGTGGGCTGCCCGGCTCTACCAGGTGGAGGGCCATCGCCCTGCGGATTCCGCGGCGGCGATGGTAATGCTCGAAGGCGAAACTGGGCAGCAAATCGAGAACACGGTCAAGCGCTATCACGATCTGGCGCTGCAAACGATTTACGGACGGGAACTCGGTGTTGTCGTGGACCGCGAAAAAGCGGGCTTTTCGACATGGTATGAGCTCTTTCCTCGCTCCTGGTCGAGCGTTCCGGGCAAGCCTGGCACTCTGCGCGATGTTGCTTCCCGCCTGGAGTATGTGGCAGAGATGGCCTTCGATGTCCTCTACCTCCCACCCATCTCTCCCATAGGCACAAGCTTCCGCAAAGGTAAGAACAACGCTCCCGAAGCCGCTCTTGGAGACGTAGGCAGCCCCTGGGCCATCGGATCGAAGGAGGGCGGACACACCGCGATCGCTCCCGAGCTAGGCACCATGAAGGACTTTCTTCTGCTGGTCGAGCGCGCGCGGCAACTGGGATTGGAGATCGCGCTCGACATCGCGTTTCAGGCCTCGCCGGATCACCCTTGGGTTACAGAGTATCCGGAGGTTTTCAAGAAGCGGCCGGATGGGACAATCCAATACGCGGAAAACCCGCCCAAGAAATATCAAGACATCTATCCCCTGGATTTCGAATCGTCTCAATGGATGAAGCTCTGGGACGAACTGAAGGGAGTCTTCACCTTCTGGATCGACAAGGGGGTATACATCTTTCGTGTCGATAATCCACACACCAAGGCGTTTCCTTTCTGGGAATGGGTCATTGACGAGCTCAAAACCGAACACCCCGAAGTGCTATTTCTGGCTGAGGCATTCACGCGCCCGCGGGTGATGGAGCGTTTGGCCAAGCTTGGCTTTTCTCAGTCCTATACCTATTTCACCTGGCGCAACACCAAGCAAGAGCTAACCGAGTACCTGCGTCAACTTACGGATTCTCCGTTGCAGGAGTACTTGCGGCCCAACCTGTGGCCGAATACGCCCGACATCCTGGCCGAGAGCCTGAAGGCCGGCGGCTTGCCCGCATTCAAGAGCCGCCTGGTGCTGGCCGGTACGCTCGCGGCGAACTATGGGATCTATGGGCCTGCATTCGAATTGGGAGAGAACATCCCAATCAAGCCGGGCAGTGAAGAGTACCTGAATTCGGAGAAATATGAGATTAGGAGCTGGGATCTAAATGCGCCCGACACTCTCAAGCCGCTCATCGCCAAGTTGAACCGGGCGCGGCTGGGCAACAAGGCTCTCCAGACCAATCGAGGGCTGCACTTCCACTCGATCGACAACCCCCAACTCATCTGTTACTCCAAGCAGGCAACCGGCCTCGAGTCTACCGGCGATCCGACCGGCGACCAGGCCGGCCGGGCAGTTGCGGAAGAGAGCAACACAATTCTGGTCGTGGTCAACCTCGATCCCGTCCTGGTGCAGTCCGGGTGGGTGACTTTGGATCTGGATGTACTGGGCCTCGATGCGAACGATCGATTCGAGGTCGACGATCTTCTCGCGGATCGGCAGTATCTGTGGCAGGGAGCCAGGAACTATGTAGAGTTAAGGCCGAAGGAGATTCCCGCACATCTCTTCCGCGTGCGAAAACGCATCTGAATAGAGATATGGTGTTGCTGATTAGGGCAATCTCACAGTTATTGCGAGGGCGGGATTCGCTCTCCGTCTTACATCAATCGCCGGATTGCTCTACGCTTAGATTCGCGATAAGGACTCGAACTCGGAGGCAGGATTGAAGCGATCGGGAAGCACGACAGACCCGCTGTGGTACAAAGATGCGATTATTTATGAGTTGCACGTCCGGGCCTTTATGGACAGCAACAACGACGGTATAGGGGATCTGCAGGGTCTGACCGAGAAACTCGATTACTTGCAGGACTTGGGAGTGACCTGCGTCTGGCTGCTGCCATTTTTTCCCTCTCCCCTGAGGGACGACGGCTACGATATCTCGGACTACCTCAACGTTCATCCCAGCTATGGAACCATCGCTGATTTCAAGGAATTTCTGGAGCAGGCGCACAATCGCGGGCTGCAGGTGATGATCGAACTGGTCATCAACCACACCTCCGATCAGCATCCATGGTTCCAACGAGCCCGCCGGGCGCCGAAGGGCTCGCCGCAGCGCGACTTTTATGTCTGGAGCGACACTGATCAGAAGTACCAGGGCGCGCGCATTATCTTCACCGATACTGAAAAATCCAACTGGACCTGGGACCCGGAGGCGCAGGCATATTATTGGCACCGCTTCTTCTCTCACCAGCCTGATTTGAACTATGACAATCCACTGGTGGTCGAAGAGGTCATCAAGATTATGCGGTACTGGCTGGATATGGGGGTGGATGCGCTGCGCATCGACGCCATCCCATATCTGGTGGAGCGCGAGGGGACTAATTGCGAGAACCTGCCCGAGACCCACGCTGTCATGAAGCTCATTCGCAAGGCGATCGATCAGGAATATTTCGGCCGGATGTTGCTGGCTGAGGCCAACCAGTGGCCAACCGACGTGCGTCCGTATTATGGAGATGGCGATGAGTGCCACATGGCGTTTCATTTCCCGCTCATGCCCCGTATCTATATGGCGCTGCGTCAGGAAGATCGCCTGCCCATCACCGACATCATGGCGCAGACGCCGGGTATTCCCGAGAGCTGCCAGTGGGGATTGTTTCTGCGCAACCATGACGAGCTGACGTTAGAGATGGTCAGCGACGAAGAGCGCGATTACATGTATCTGGCCTACAGCGCCGATCCGCGAATGCGGATCAATATCGGTATCCGGCGCCGGTTGGCTCCGCTCGTGGATAACAACCGCCGCCGCATCGAGCTCCTGAATAGCCTGCTCTTTTCCTTTCCGGGTACGCCGCTGATCTATTACGGCGATGAGATCGGGATGGGGGACAATATCTACCTTGGCGATCGTAATGGGGTGCGCACGCCCATGCAGTGGAGCGCGGACCGCAACGCCGGCTTTTCCCGCGCTGTTCCGGCAAAGCTGTATAGCCCGGTAGTGATGGATCCTGTCTGGGGTTATGAGGCGGTGAACGTGGAGGCGCAGCAGAGCGATCCCTCCTCGCTCTTGAGCTGGATGCGCAATATGATTGCCTTGCGCAAGCTATTCCAGGTCTTCGGGCGGGGAACGTTGACCTTTCTCAATCCCGCCAACCGGAAAGTCCTGGCGTATATCCGGGAATATGAGAATGAACGGGTGCTTTGCGTGGCTAATCTCTCCCGCTTTGCCCAGCCGGTGGAATTGGATCTGGAGAAGTACGCAGGGTTGGCGGTGGTGGAGATGCTGGGTTATGTCCAATTTCCCGCCATCCGCAAGCAGTCCTATCCCCTGACTCTCGGCCCTTACGGCTTCTTGTGGCTGGAATTACAGCAGCCGGCCGTGGGAATCGAGAACGCTCAGAGTCTGGTGGAGCCCGAGATCGAAGTGCACGCAGCGGCCGATTGGAAGAGCGTGCTCGAGGGCAATGGACAGCGCGAACTTGAAGAGAAGGCGCTCACGAGCTTCCTGCCCCGGCAGCGATGGTTTGGCGGCAAGGCCCGCTCTATCAAGAACATAAAAATTCAGGATTGGGCCGCGTTCAACGACGGCTCAAGCGCGCTGGTTTTCATAGAGGTCGTCTATGCGGCAGGCGACCCGGAGAGCTATCTGCTGGCGTTAGGACTGATGTTTGGCAAAGCATCCGATGAACTGCGCGCCGCCTATCCCGGCGCCGTGCTTGCCAGAGTGGACTCCCCCGAAGACGAAGGCGTACTGCACGATGCTTTCTTCGGTGATAACTCGAGCGAGGCGCTGCTGAACCTGCTCGCAGAAGGCGGCCAACTGCCCTCGCGCAAAGGGGTGATTCAGGGCGTTCCGAGCAGAATCTTCGCCCAGCTGCGTGGCGACGAGGCCCTGGTTCCGCGGCTTGGCTCCGCGGAGCAGAGCAACACCTCGATTATTTTTGGCGACAGGCTGATCCTGAAGCTTTTTCGCCGCCAGCAGGTCGGGCCCAATCCCGATACCGAGACCGGCCGCTATCTTACTGAGGAGACCAATTTCACCAATATCGCCCCGTTTGGCGGCTCGATCGAATACTTGAGCGAAGGGCAGCATATCTCGACTGTGGCCATGCTCCAAGGGTTGGTAGCCAACGAAGGCGATGGGTGGCAATGGACGCTGGAAGAGCTCGACCGCTACTACGAGTCGACCGCTTCGCGGAGCCTTCCTCCGGAACACATGCCGGAAGCGCAGCCCAGTCTGCTCCTCATGAGCCAGGCGGAGGAGTCGGTATTTGCCCGCGAGCACCTGGGAATCTATCTTGAGGCAGCGGGACTGCTGGGGGTCCGTACTGCGGAAATGCATCTGGCGCTGGCCCAGAAGACGGAGGATCCGGCATTTTCTCCGGAGCCGACCAGTCCTGAGGACCTTGACCGATTGCACGAGAACCTGATCGAACACGCCACCGCCGCCTTTGACGCGCTCAAGGAGAACCTCTCCCACCTGCCTGACAGTGCGGTAGAACTGGCAGGCCTGGTCTTAAGCCGCCGGCGGTTGGCCCTCCACCGTTTGCGCCAGTTAGCGGGAGGAGAGATGCACGCCCTGCGCACCCGTATCCATGGGGACTATCATTTAGGACAAGTTCTGCGGGCCAAGGGAGACTTCGTTATCCTCGACTTTGAGGGTGAGCCGGCGCGGTCCCTTGAAGAGCGTAGGGCCAAGCAATCGCCGCTGAAAGATGTGGCGGGAATGCTGCGATCCTTTAGCTATGCAGCCTTTTCAGCGATGATGAAGTATTCTTCGCGGCGTCCGGAAGATTACGAGCAGTTGGAGCCATGGGCGCGCCTGTGGGAGCAGTCGGCTTCATCGGCATTTTTGCGCCGTTATCGCGAGGAGATGAGCGGCGCCTCCATACTGCCGGCGGAACCGGCCCAATTTGGGCGGCTTTTGGAGATTTACATGCTCGATAAAGCGCTCTACGAGTTGGTGTACGAGTTGAATAACCGTCCGAACTGGGTGCGCATACCGTTGGCCGGAATACTGGCGCTCCCCATGGGACGATAAATACACATGGCAAAAATCGAAATTCCGGAAGAGATCAAAAAACGTGCGCAGGAAGCAGGCACAGCCGACCTGCTCATCGCGATTCCCACCGCGGTGAATGTGGAGGAGTTGCGGGCGGTGGCTACCGAGACTGTGCGGCACATGCCGGCCATGACAGAGCCAGGCGTTGAGCGCTCTCTTTCCGGCCTGCGCGCTGCCGTGGCTTATCCCGGCGTCAGCGGCGCACGGGAGACGGAGACGGACGTATCCGTGCATCTCGACCCGGCGGGGACGGGGAGCGAGCTACGCTTCCTTCCTTTTACCCTGCAAGGCGATCCAGCGATTATCCCATCCCTGGGGCTTGCTCAAACTTATCGGGCGCTCTTTGGCACGGCTCGCGAATTGGGTGTCGGCGCCTGTGCCGTGGTCGCTGCAGATCTGGCTATGTTCAAAGCCGATCTGCTGATGCAGCTAATATCGCCGGTGCTTGAAGGGCGTTGCGACCTGGTCATGCCGGTATATCCAGTGGGCAGGTTTGAGGGCTTGCTGAACTCCTCGATTCTCGCGCCATTGACGCGGGCGCTGTATGGAAAGCGGGTGCGCTTTCCCCTGGCGCCGGACAACGCTATCTCCTCGCGCTTGCTGCCCGAACTCGAGGAGCCCTCGCAGCGCACCTCGTCCCAGCCGCAGACGCTCTTCTGGCCGGCCACGGAAGCGGCGCTGCACGACCGCAAAATCTGTCAGGTCTATACCGATGTCCGCCATCCCGCCGCTACAGAGGGTATCGACCTGAGTACATTGTTGACGCAAACCGTGGGGCCATTATTCGCTGAAATGGAGGCGACCGCCCCGGTGTGGCAACGCATTCGCGGCTCGCAGCCGGTGGAGACTTTAGGCGCTTTGCCCGCCGCTCCAGACGACAGTGCGGCAGTGGATGTGCGGCCCATGTATGAAACCTTTACCTTGGGATTTCGTAATCTGCAGGAGGTGTGGGGTCTAGTGTTGCCTCCGGTCACTCTGCTTGAGTTGCAGCGGTTGACGCGCATGGGCGCGGAGCAGTTTCGAATGCCCGACGAACTTTGGGTTCATATCGTTTATGACTTTGCCTTGGCCCACCGGCTGCGCACGCTTAGCCGCTCTCACTTGCTGGGAGCGCTCACTCCACTTTATCTGGGATGGGTTACCTCGCATCTGCTCGAAGTAGGTCACATGCGGGTACACGAGGCGGAGCAAAGAGTAGAGAAATTGGCCCGCGCCTATGAAGAGGGCAAACCGTACTTGCTATCGCGTTGGCGTTGGCCGGACCGCTTCAACCCTTAGGGCCTGTTACTGACAGGATTTAATTATCACAGCAGGGTCTGAGGCAGGAGGAACGATTATGTGGGATCAAGTACTACAATCGCTGCACGACTCCATGGCCCGGGTGACCAGCCGGATTGCCATGCTGCTTCCCGGGATTCTGGCGTTCATCGTAGCCATCCTGTTCTTTTTGGGGATCGCCTGGCTGTTAGCCCGGCTGGTAAGGGCGTTCTTAGTTGCGGTGCGCTTCGACGAGCGTTTCGCCCACGGCACCCAAGCCATCGCGGAATGGTCGCCCACCTACACCCCTACTGTCTTGATCACCCGAATTGTCTTCTGGTGCGGCATCCTGCTAGGGTTCCTGGTGGGCCTGGAAGCATTTGGAGCTTCCTCGGATGCCTTCATCTCCGGAAAGCTTCTCGCCTATCTGCCGAATGTCGTCGGAGCGGCGGTCCTGCTCATCCTGGGCAACATCATCGCCCGCTTCTTGTCGCGCAGCGTGTTGATCGGCGCTGTCAACATGAATCTTCATTACGCGCGTTTGTTGAGCCAGGGAGTGAAGTGGCTGGTCATCGTGCTCACCATGGCCATGGTGCTGGACCATCTCCAGATTGGCGGTGCGATTGTAGATCTTGCCTTTGGCATCCTCTTCGGCGGCATCGTTCTAGGCTTGGCGCTGGCCGTGGGCCTGGGTTCGCGAGACCTCGTCAGCCGCTCGTTGGAACGTGAAACAGCGCGGCCCAGCGCCGAGACAATTCCGGAAGAACAAATTCGCCACTTTTAGAGTTCATTGCCGGCTCTACATTCGTGTCAAAAACGTTCCAGATCGGTATTCGAGATGAAAGAATGCGTTTGCCTGCAATGACGGATCGTGAAGTCACTGGGCGCCGGGTGAAGGTTGCCATTTTAGGGTTCGGTACGGTGGGCAGTTCGCTGGCCCGCATACTGTGTGAGCGCACCCCGCAAGATGTGGAGCTGTGCGCGGTTTTCAATCGTGGAATTGAGCGCAAGCGAGTATCGTGGGCTCCCTCCTCTGTGCTTTGGACGGAACGCTTTGAGGATGTGCTGGCAGCCGGCCCGGAGATCGTCATAGAAGCGGCTGGAGGCCTGGAGCCGGCCGGAGAGTGGATACGCAAGTCTTTGGCCGCCGGCAAGTCGGTAGTGACGGCAAATAAGAAGCTAATCGCGGCTCATGGCCCGGCGCTTGAAGCTCTGGCCCGCGTGCACGGGTGCCAGCTTCTCTATGGCGCGGCTGTTGCGGGGGGTGTTCCTGTCATCCCCGGAGTGCGCCAGGGATTGGCGGGAGATCGTATCCTTAACCTCCACGGGATACTCAATGGAACCTGCAATTTCATTCTCAGCAACATGGAGGCGGGGCTTAGCTTCGATTCCGCGCTGCAGCAGGCGCAGGCTTACGGATACGCCGAGGCCGATCCTACGGAAGACGTTGACGGCTTCGATGCCCGGGCGAAGCTGGTCATCCTCTCTAGGGTGGGATTGCGCATGGAGGTGCAGCCGGAGGAGATAGCCTGCCGCACCATACGCGACTTGGCGGCAATCGACTTTGCCTATGCGGCTGAACTGAATTGCACTATCCGGCAGATCTCCCGGGCCGAAGTTCGCCATGAAGAGCTGATGGCAACCGTCGGCCCGATGCTGGTTCCACGGAGCTCGCCCCTCTACTGGTCGCGCGGCACGGAAAACATGGTTATCTCGGGCGGCCAATATGGCGGGGAGACAGTCTTCTCAGGGCATGGAGCCGGTGGAAATCCCACCGCGGTCGCTGTCCTTTCCGACGTGCTGGCGATTGCCCACGGCGGCTCGCCGGTGGCGATTGCCAGCACGCGCGCCAAGGTAGACTGCGATTTCATCGTGCCCCATTACATTCGCTTCGTGGTTGACGATAAGCCCGGAATCATCGCCCGGATCGCCGGTCATCTTGCCGATCAGCAGATCAATATTCATGCGATTTTGCAGAAGCCGGGGTTCGACAAACTACGCCTCCCCTTCGTCGTGACAGTTGAGCCGTGTTCCAGCTCCGCGCTAAAAGTCGCATTGACCGAGATCGCAAAGATGGACTGCCTCGGGGAGCCGCCGCTCGATCTCCAGATACTGGAAGAAGAGCCGGCCAACATCTAATTCATTGGCCGACGACAGATATCGAGATTCTGCGTCGAGCTTGTCAGCGATCCGGAGAATCCCACCAAGGTTAAGGGGGCTGACTCAGCCGCGGTCCCGGCGGCAACGGAAACCGTGATTTGCTGGAACGAGCCGGCCGTTAAAGAGAAAGGGCTGGAAGAGAGAGTTACTCCGGGAGGGAGATCATTTGCAGAGACTGAAATTGTCCCGGCAAAACCAGAGCTGCCCGTAGCCGATATCGTGACCGGCAGGGAGTTTCCCGCAACGATAGTGAGGTTCTCCGGCGAGGCAGAAATTTAGAAGCTTGGAGGCGGTGCGGCCGTGATGGTGACTGGAAGGGCGAAGGTATGGGCTGCGCCGATAATTGCACCTGGATTGATCGCTGCGTCTGCTACAAAATTCGGCTCATAAAGTTCATAGAGTTGGGACGACATCATAATCACATAGGTGCCTGGGGGAGCTCCATTCGATGCCACAACATTTATTGACTGTGGGTTTATTGACTGTGGGTTACAGAGATCAATAGGCTGAGACGCCAAGAAATGCACGTAAGAGTTGAGTGGAGGCGGCACTTGGGCCGTCAAGTTAAAGTAATACGAAATATTCGGATTTCCATTATCAACCGTGTACTTCCCCTCATAAAAGGGAGGTCCGCAGTATTGCGGGTATACATTCCCCGAGAATAGCGTCGGCGTGGCCATATAACCGATTGACAGCGAGGCGGTTCCGCCCGAAGGTATGGTGAGGGTTGCAGGCGTGAAGTTTAAAGAGAAATCCGGAAGCGTTTGGTCAAACGGTAAAATGGCATACTGCTGGCCGCCGCCAAAATCAGCCGACAAAACGAGCGTTCCGGAGTCATTCGTGTCGGCGGACTCCGCATTCAAGGCTTGCGAGTCGACAAGCGCGATGTTGACCGCACAACTCGGATCGCTGGTGTTGCCCCCACAAGTGCTGATGACAGATCCCTCCTTCAGCTGAGATGGTACATAGCCCAAGATTCCATTAGCATTCGGATCACCCAATGCTGTGACTTGGCCGTAGGTTCCAGATGTGTATATTTGAGCTACGCCTAACCCAGAAAACGTGTTTCCTGTAACCGCCAAATCCCCGGTGAAGGATCCTGGAGAAACGGCAACCTGCGTTGAGTGCTCGAAACCGCCTGAAGTAGCATCTACAGTCAGCACGCCTCCCGCCGTATAGCTCTGGTCGGTCGTAAGCGTCACAGTCTGCGAACTTCCCGGGTTCAAGGTGAAGGTCTGTGGTGAAGCTTGCAAGCCGCTGGGTAAATTGTCCAGGCTTACGCTCACCGGAGTGGAAAAGTCATTGACCGCTGACGCGCTCACTGTGAATGCTTGCGAGGCCCCGCCGTTCAAAGCAATCGTTGCGGGCGTTGCTGCGATACCGAAGTCCGTGAATGGAACTACCTGCGCCGGCACTGAGACCGTCTGCGAGGTAATGTCAACGCTGAACTGGAACGGCAGGTTGATCGTTCCGAGTGCTGCATTTGCGGCCGCGGAGACGCTCTGGGTATCGCTTCCCCGGATTCCCGTGTAAGTTACATGCTTGAAATTCGGTTCCGCCGGGTAGGGATTCAACCAGAAATTCTGCGGCCAATTCGGTCCCAGGTAGAGCTGCACGCCATTCTGCGATGTACTCGCCGCTTCATAAAAGAGGCTTGCCGCCGAACCCTGTCGAATGGTAATCGGAGCGATATAGGCAACGATCGACGGTTGAGAAACGATATGGATTGGGAGGTCGACTTCGTGATCGACTTGGCCGCCTGTGAACACCGCCTTCAGAACACCACTCTCGCCAACCGCACTGGCCGTAGTGGTAATGGTAAAGCTGGCAGGTTCGGGGTTACCCGAGGAGTCCGCCGGAAAAGTATATTGGCTTTGATCCAAACTCATCCCCGGAAGAAGTCCGGAAAGCTGCACAGCCGTGCCCACGCCAGCACCTGGCGTCCCCGCACTTTGTAGAGAAATGTCGAAGCAAAACGTACCTGGAGCCAGAAGCAGGCCGGGGTCGATTGGCCCCTTCAAATAGGGGCGCAGGACATATCCTTCAGTATCCTGAGTTGCCGCGGAAACATTGAGGTTCACCTGTGCGGTGTGGGTGATGCTTCCGGCAGTAGCCGTGATGGTAATTGTCGATTGCCCAGCCGTCGCGCCGGAAGCGTCCAACTGCAGCGCCTGCGGGATGTCCGCGAAAAGTGGCAACGGGGGAAATAGGAGTGTGACCCCCGCCGGCAATCCGGAAACCGTGACGGTAGCGGCATCGTTGAAGCCATTTAGCGGAATGAGCGCAATGGTCAACCGTTGATCTACAAGGGGCGAAAGGTTCAGCGTCGACGGGCCGGCAAAGAGCTGGAAATCGGGTGACGGCGGTGCCACTGTCAGAGACAAAGCGGCGCTACGGCTTAAGCCGCCGGAGGTGCCCTGGAAAGTCACCGAGGTCTCTCCCGCAATCGCGCTGCTACCCTCCTGCAGGCTGATCGTTTGCGCGCTGCCCGGCGTCAAGGTGAGGGCCGAGGGGGTCGCAGTCACCCCCGCAGGCAGCCCTGCGAGAGAGACATTCACCGGCGAGGTGAACGCCCCCACCGCGTTTGCCGTGACACTTATTTGCAGCGCCGCTCCCCCAATGGACACAGCGGCGTTGGCGGCATCGATGGACAAGCTGAAATCCGGCGCAATTGGTTGAACAGTTAACGACAGTTGGGCGCTGTGTGCAATCGCGCCGGATGTCGCCGCCACCGTAGCAACCGACGTTCCTCCAGTCGTGGTCGAAGCCGCATTCAGGGCAATTTGCTGCGAGCTGCCGGGACTAAGAATGAGCGTCGCCGGAGTGGCGGCAACTCCGTTTGGTAGCCCGCTCAGATTGACATTTATCGTGCCTGTAAAACCATTCAGGGCGGTGGCAGATACAGTAAATGGCTGCGCAGTCCCACCGGCCTGCAGGATAAGCGTAGCGGGCGTAACCGAAACGCTGAAGTCCGGCGTAGCTGGTTGAACAGTTAACGACAGTTGGGTGCTGTGTGCAATCGCGCCGGATGTCGCCGCCACCGTAGCAACCGACGTCCCTCCAGCCGTGGTCGAAGCCGCATTCAGGGCAATTTGCTGCGAGCTGCCGGGACTAAGAATGAGTGTCGCCGGAGTGGCGGCAACTCCATTTGGCAGCCCGCTCAGATTGACGTTTATTGTGCCTGTAAAACCATTCAGGGCGGTGGCAGATACGGTAAACGGCTGCGCAGTCCCACCGGCCTGCAGGATAAGCGTAGCGGGCGTAACCGAAACGCTGAAATCCGGCGTAGCTGGTTGAACAGTTAACGACAGTTGGGCGCTGTGTGCAATCGCGCCGGATGTCGCCGCCACCGTAGCAACCGACGTTCCTCCAGTCGTGGTCGAAGCCGCATTCAGGGCAATTTGCTGCGAGCTGCCGGGACTAAGAATGAGCGTCGCCGGAGTGGCGGCAACTCCGTTTGGCAGCCCGCTCAGATTGACGTTTATCGTGCCTGTAAAACCATTCAAGGCGGTGGCGGATACGGTAAACGGCTGCGCAGTCCCACCGGCTTGCAGGAGAAGCGTAGCGGGCGTAACCGAAACGCTGAAATCCGGCGTAGCTGGTTGAACAGTTAACGACAGTTGGGCGCTGTGTGCAATCGCGCCGGATGTCGCCGCCACCGTAGCAACCGACGTCCCTCCAGCCGTGGTCGAAGCCGCATTCAGGGCAATTTGCTGCGAGCTGCCGGGACTAAGAATGAGCGTCGCCGGAGTGGCGGCAACTCCGTTTGGCAGCCCGCTCAGATTGACGTTTATCGTGCCTGTAAAACCATTCAAGGCGGTGGCAGATACGGTAAATGGCTGCGCAGTCCCACCGGCCTGCAGGATAAGCGTAGCGGGCGTAACCGAAACGCTGAAGTCCGGCGGCGGCGGTGCTGGTGCTGAGGATATTGCGAGCGAAAGCTCAAGATTGTGGTTTAGGTTTCCCGAGGCGCCCTGCAAGAGGATGGTGGAGTTCCCGGATTGCGTGCCTTGCGCAGCCGTCAGCGTAACCGTCTGCGGCGTGCCCGGCGTGACCGTAAACGAAGCAGGAAGTGCGGTCATCCCTTGAGGCAACCCGCTCAACGAGACGCTGACTGGCCCGGCAAAGCTGTTGAAAGCGTCCGCCGAAATGCTCAGCGTACTCGACGATCCCGCCGCAACAGACAGAGTTGGCTGAGGCACGGTCAAAGCAAAATCCGCTCCGCCGGTCGGGGTCATGGCGCTGTGCGTGATCGACCCGGAAGTTGCTGTGACCGTCATGCTGAGCTGACCGGCAGTGGTATTTGAGCCACCCGTGATCTGCACGGTCTGCGACGACGAGGCGGCACCGGTCTCCCTCGTGTCTACGCCGGACGAGGAAGATGCTGCGGGCGTGAGTGTAAATGTGGCTGGAGATGCCGAGACACCGGACGGCAGACCAGAAAGCGTGAGATTGACAGGATTTGAGAAGCCGTTTGTACCGCCTACGGAGATGGAAATCGATTGCGCGGAGTTCGGCGTGACTGTGATCGAGGCAGGGATTGAGACCGAGAAGTCCGGTTGAGGAATGAGTGTCTGACTCGAACCGGTATTTCCTGAACCGCTGCCGCAACCTGGGATGGAAAGCAGCGGAGATATTAGCAGAACCCACCACACCGGTCGCAGCAGTCGAACCATAGGTAACATCGGAAGATCTCTCAAGCTTGGGGATCTCCACATTCGCCTGCCGCGCGAACTCCCCAGTTCCTACGAGGAAATTGGACTGAACATTGGTCGTATCGTAGTCGGTAGGTGGAGAGCTGCTAGCAATCGAAATAGTACATCCTGACACCAAAGTAACTAGGGCGCGCCGACGGCTCGAAAATCATACCTGTCCAAATTAGAGACTCTTTGTTTTTGGTACAGAGGCGGGTGACCCAGGCTCGCGAAGCTAACCTGGGTCTTTTGCTCCGAACTCAAGGCAATCCCTTGCACACCAGACGTGATATGCCCCGGATCTTAATTCACCGTCTCCTAACATACTGGGAATACTCTTCCCGCTGTATGCCTGCACACCTTAGGGCATGCACATGACTCAAGGAGACCTATGCCAAAAATGCGTATCTTTACACCGTCGCTGGTGCTGCTGCCGTTAGCAGCTCTCGCGTTCACCCGCGCGGCATCCGCGCAGGATCAATCCTTCCACCCACAAAACCGGCTTTATCCCGGAAACCTGGTGGTCAGCCGCAGCGTGTATGACAATAACCCGGGAAACGTCTCTGTCGGAACGATTCTTCCGCCAAACTGCGCGGCGACTACTGGCGGCTGCTCCGCCAGCTCCGGAGCCATTAACGATGGAACTTATCCCTATGTGTGGAACAACGATCAGTACGACGGGAGCTTCGGCATCACCTCGAAAATCTACCTCGATCAGATCACCCCATTCGGCTTTCCCATCAATAGCATTGAGGTTCCCAACAGCCAGCAAAAGGGAATCAAGGACTCCAGCAACCACTTAGTTACCAGCTTCAGCTCTAAGTCGGAACTTGCTCTGCACCTCTCTACCGACGGCCGCTATCTCACCTTCATGGGCTATATTGCGCCGGTTGACGCCCTCGATGTCTCGAACTCCAATAGCCCCGGCGCCAACGACCCGACCAATCCGGTCGGCGTGAGCTACCTGAGAGCCGTTGCGCGGCTTGATTCCCAGGGAAGGTTTACCTTCACCGAGACCAACGCCTACAGCGGCAACAATGGCCGCAGCGTCATCATGAACGATGAAGACGGAGCAGAGATCTTCTACACTGCCGGCAACGCCGGCAACGGCTCGAACCCTCAGCCCAACGGTGTCGTTCTCGGCGCAGGTTCTCAATTCATCCCTGAACTCGATCAGCCTGAGTCAACACAAAATCCCGGCGATCCCACCCCCTTGGCCAGCTTTTCGGTAACCCGGCTTGGCGACAAGGCAGATAAGCTTGGCAAAGATGACAATTACCGTGGAATGGCCATCTTCAACAACGTTATCTATTACACCAAAGGTAGCGGCAGCAATGGCGTCAACACCGTATACTTCGTCGACACAACAGGCAAAGCATGCCCCAACGGGATAGGTCTCCCTGTCGCAGGCGCTCCTCTTCCCACAACGCCACTGGCCTACGATCCTTCCAAGCTGCAGACCTCCGGACTTCCCAGCAACATGTGTATCCTTACCGGTTTCCCCAGTGCCCTTGCTAAGAGCGCCAACCCGGTCAACTATCCTTTCGGTCTCTGGTTCGCCAACAAGGATACCCTGTACGTGGCCGATGAAGGTGATGGTTACACCGGCGGCGCCGACCTCTATACTCATGCCGCTGCACAAACCACAGCCGGACTTGAGAAATGGGTCTTCAACGAGACGACATCGACCTGGAATATGGTCTACACACTCAAGACTGGACTTGGCCTCGGCGTGCCTTATACCATCCCCAATTTCCCCGCAGGAAACAACCCCGTCACCAAACTGCCCTGGGCGCCGGCCACAGACGGTATGCGCAACATCACCGGCTACGTTCTCGCCGGTCACGTACTCATCTGGGGCATTACTTCCACCGTTAGCGGAAATGGCGACACTGGAGCCGACCCCAACCGCCTGGTTGCTATCGATGACTCGCTCTCCAATACCGATCCTTCGATAGCCGCAAACGAGAGCTTTTACACTCTCCGCCAGGCGCGATTTGCCGAGGTTCTTCGCGGCGTCTCGTTTACTCCCGGCACATTGCTCGCAAACAGCGATCGATAGAGCAAAGCAACGCAGCTGCGGCGGGGAAGAATATTCCCGCCGCACTTTCTTTCTCCTCAATGCGATGCATCACTCCGGCGTCACAGTTGTAGGTGCCGAGCCGAGCGCCCAGGGATCGGGACTCTGGAATTCGGCACGACATCAATGTCCCAAAGCTTTCGGTTTTGAAGCTCGTTCGTTCAACAAATCCTAGGTGCCCCAGGTCCCGATTCTGGGACCTGGGATTCCACAAATCTCGACGGACACTGTAGGACGCTGTCCATCGAGATTTGTGGAATCCATATATGACGCAAAGAACGCGTCATATATGGAGGAATCAGCAGCGAATGGAAACCAGGTTTTATCGCACACTCGAAACACGATAAAATATGTTTATCCGCGGCGAATCTTCCGTGGGTGATCGATAGAGGAAGGGATTACTCAATGTTTGAAGTTGCTGGAGTCATGATTCTATTTCTGGTGACATTTGTCACCCTGATACTCTGGGCAAGCGGTGGCTCCCCGGCGGGGCACACCGACTAGTAGCTATCTTTGCGCCAGCGGCAGTTAGGAACGAACGGGCAGCATAATGATGAATTCGGTTTGTCCGGGCTGAGAGTTTAGCTCGATGCGTCCACCAAACTGACCCACTACGATGCGGCGAACAATATCGAGCCCCAAACCTGTGCCTTCGCCCATCGGCTTAGTCGTATAGAACGGCTCAAAAATATGGTTTTGGTTTTCCGGCGGAATTCCGGGTCCCTTATCGGCAATCCCCACACAGACGTGTGCCCCATCCATCCAGGTGCGCACGGTGATGGTGCTTTTCTGGGGCGCGGCGTCGATTGCATTGTCCAGCAGATTAGTCCAAACCTGGTTGAGCCCTTTGCCGCAAGTAGAGATTGGGGGAAGCTTTGCGGAGAATTGCTTTGAGACAGCCAGTTGCTTCTCCCGGAATTTGTGGCCCAGGATCATGAGCGTGCTTTCAATGCCGTCATGAACGTCGATTTCATGCCGTTCCGCTTTGTCTTCATAGCCATATTTCTTGACCGCTCGCACCAAGTCGGTTACGCGGGAGATACTTTCCTCGATGGTGCCGACGAGCTGAACGCTGGAAACCAGTGCTTCGACCCAATTCAGCGGATCCGATAAAGAACCGCCCTGAAATTCCTGCTGTGCGCACTGAAGCGCGCATTGATCCAGGCCAATGGCGCTCAGAGTCGGCGCCATTTCCCAGGCATTTTCTACACCTTGGGTCTCCAGCCAGTCCGAGAGCTTCTCTTCAGCATCGGACTGCTCAAGAGAACCCATTGTGGTGGGTCTGCTGGCGGCGAGCGCCTGCTGCTGAAGCTCCCGCAGGCATTGCATTTGACCCGGTGTTTTGCGTTCGCCGCTGCAAAGGCGAAGACTGATCACCTGCAGCCGGTTCAGATTGTCTCTTAGCTGCGACGCTGCCCGTCGCGCCGCCGCGCCAGGGTTGTTCAATTCATGCATTAGGCCGGCAGCAAGGGTCCCCAGCGAGATCAGCTTTTCGCGGTGCAACGTCTGCGATTGATACAACTGGAGCCTGCGCGCCATATTTCCTAAAACGGAATCGCGAACCTGGGGGCAGCAAAACATGAGCTGCCAGAAAGTGTCTTCCTTTATGTGAACAATGGTGCTCGGCTCGAGTATCGTCGCGACCACGCCTTTTGGCTCTTTTCCCACCAGCAGTGGAAGTTCCCCAAAGGTGTCCCCGCTTGTTATGTTTCCAAAGGAGGTAATCGAGCCATCATCCTCGCGCTTCAGCATGCGGATCTCGCCTTCGAGCAAGACCCAAAAACCGCGCCTCACTCCCGCTGTCTCATAAAGATCGGCATCCTTCCCGGCATGGATCACCAGGACATCGCCGAGCGAGCGGAGATCTTCGGCTCCCACTGTGGCCAGCGCTGCTACTTTCTTGAACTCACCGGCCAGACTGACGGCCGGCATCGTTTCCACCCTCGCGGTTTGCTGAATTTCCGTCGTTGTTGGTTTCATATTCTCTTAAAAAAGCCTACAGCTTAGACAAATACTGATGCATGAACTGCACTGAAATAGACCCCTCGCCCACCGCCGAGGCCACACGTTTGACTGAACCATGGCGCACGTCCCCGGCCACAAAGACTCCCGGGAGACTGGTTTCAAGTAAATACGGCTCACGCGGCTGAGTCCAGTTCCTGGGGAGCTTCCCATCGATTTTCAGGTCGGAGCCGGAGAGCACAAACCCATTGGGATCGCGCATCACCGATTCCGGCAGCCAATCTGTATTGGGCGCGGCGCCGATAAAGATGAAGAGTCCCATCGCCTGGGCAACTTCCTCGCCCCGAGGACCGCACAGACGCAGACACTCCAGCCGGCTCTCGCCCATAACCTCCACGATACGGGAATTGGTCTTCACCGTAATGTTCGATGTTTCAGAAATCTGATCGATTAAGTATTTCGACATGCTCTTTTCGAGCGAAGCGCTCCGAACCACAATACTCACCTGTTTGGCGTATTTGGCGAAGTGCATTGCCGCCTGCCCGGCGGAATTGGCGCCCCCGACGATGTAAATCTCCTCGTTTCCGCAGGATCTGGCCTCCGTTATGGCTCCCCCGTAGTAGACTCCTGCCCCGGTCAGACGCTCCACTCCGGGGGTATCCAGCCGGCGGTAGCTGACCCCGACGGCGATTAGACACACATGACACGATACTTCCCGGCCATCTGCCAATTGCACAAAGTTGTAAGTATTTTCCGAGCGGAGGCCGGTCGCCTTCTGGTTGAGGAATTCCGCTCCAAATCGTGAGGCCTGGGTGTAGGCCCGCAGGCCCAGGTCCCCTCCGCTGAGTCCGGAGGGAAATCCAAGGTAATTCTCTATGTTGGAACTCGAGCTGGCCTGTCCTCCGGGGGCGACATTCTCCACTACAAGCGTCCGCAAACCCTCAGACGCTCCATAAACCGCCGCCGCCAGCCCGGCCAGCCCCGCCCCAATGATCACCAGATCGTAAAATTCCTTAGCCGCCTGCGTGCTTAAGCCTATTTTTCTGGCAAGATCGGGTTGGCCCGGCTGTACCAGGGACGATCCATCCGGGAAGAAGACGACAGGAAGCTTGCGGTCGTCCAGTTCATGTTTACGCAGGAGTTCTAGGGCTTCGCTGCTCTGCTCCGGGTCCAGCCACTGATAGGGAACATGGTTGCGGGCGAGAAAATCCCGCACCTGGTGGTCGCGGAGCGTGTACCGCGGACCGACGACCCGTAGACCCTCAAAGGGGGGCACATAGCCCTCCTTCCAGCTCTCCAGCAGATCGTCCAGCACGGGATAGAGGCGCTCTTCGGGCGGGTCCCAAGGCTTGGTCAGGTAGTAGTTGATCTTGGCCGCGTTGATGGCGCGGATAGCCGCTTCCGTGTCGGCATATGCGGTCAAAAGGGCGCGCTTGGCGTCAGGGAAATGGGAAATGGCCTTGGACAGGAACTCCACCCCTGACATTCCCGGCATCCGTTGATCGGAGAGGAACAAGGCCACCGAGTCCCCCCGCTTTTCCAATTGATCGCAGATATCGAGCGCCGCCTGGCCGGAACCGGCGCGCAGGATCCTATAGTTCGCGCCATAGCGCCTGCGGAGGTCCTGGACAACGGTTTCAAGGACGCTAATATCGTCGTCCACCGCGAGTATGACTGGCTTTACCATGCCTCTCTAGTCTATTTCGTCCCCGCCGCGGTGTCTCCGCTTTTCCCCTTCAAACGTCCAAAGCCCGTTGCGACAGCAACTTGCGTGAACGAACCTGCCACTTTCGTGGAGTTTTCTTTCCTGCCCGACTCGCTAGGCTGGAGTGCAAGGAAGAGCATTTGTGGCAGCTCTCCGGAATAGGAAACGTACCGCAGTTGTTGCAAATTTCGACACTTCAGATTGACCGGCAAACGGCGGCCGATAGTGTCTTTGGACGTCGATTCCGCCTGCAAATGCATTTCCCTGGGAATAACGCAGGCTTACAGATACGGCACTGAGCGCGGCTTAGCGGCCGTGCAGAGCGGGCTCCTGCCGCAAACCAGTAACAGGAGATTTGGGATCAGAGGCTAAAGACAGCTCAATGAATAAAATTATCCTCGCCGACAATCAGGCAATCTTTCGCGCAGGTATTGCCAAGGTCCTGGCCAGCGAAGAGGATTTTCGCGTAGCCGCCCAGTGTGCGGATCTTGAGCGCCTGATCCTCTCCGTCGATGCGTACCGCTCCTCTATCGTTCTCTTTGCTTCCGGGCTCAGACCTGATTATCAGGACCTCATCTCTCACGTAAAGGCTGCCGGCAGCCGGGCAGTGGTAATCGCGGAGAACGGCGAGCCTTCGCAAGTCTTCACCACCCATGATATCCGCGGGGTGGTCTACCGCAACACTACCGGGCAGGCGCTGGTGGAGTGCGTTCATCGGGTCATCAAAGGCTTTTCGTCGATTCAGCGTCCGGTTGAAGTCATCGGCTCAGAGGAAGAGGATTCGGTCGGCGCCCGGGTTCGTGACCGGCTTACTCCGAAGGAAATGAAGATCGTCGCCCTGATCGTGCAGGGTTGTAAGAACAAAGAGATCGCACTGCGGCTCGGAACCACCGAGCAAGTCATCAAAAATTATCTGCGCAGCGTGTATGACAAGACCGGCGTTTCCGACCGCCTGGAACTTGCGCTCTTTACCATCCACCACCGGATTCTGGCTGCCGCGGCCGCCGAAGCGGGCACCTCGGTCCAGGTCCGCACCACCGCTTAATGCAACCTGCAAGCTCCCAGGGGACAGGTTAACGCTAAAAACGGTATATTGGCGCCAGATGTGGGAAACCGCAACTCGCCGCCCTCCACTCACCTTCATCGCCGGTCATGCGCCCACGGCGCATGCCATCTCCAGGCAAATCAGCGGACGCCGGAACTGCCTCTTCTTACTGCTTTTCATTTGCATGGCGTTTCTGCCGGCGAATGCCGCATTGAAACCTGAAACCAAGGTCGCGTATGAAAAAGAAATCGCCGCCATTGAAGCACGCCTGGATGTCGAGGACCATCGCCAAAGCGGCTTCTTGTGGATTGACAGCGACCCAAGCCGCCTGCAAATGGTCAAGGGTGGAGGCATCGCAACCGCACAGGTGAAGTCACTCGAACTGCCCGGCGAGGCTATGATCCAACACTGGATCGGGGGAGAGTTTCTGCCCCAGGTTACGCTCGCCGAGGTGGAGCGGATCGATCGGGACTATGCGGCCTACGGCCAGATGTACAGCCCCGACCTGAGCCGCCCAAAGGTTCTGGCTAACAACGGAAATCACTTCATCGTCTCCTACAGGATTACGGAAAAGAGGATCTTGACTGCGGTAATGGATACCAGACAGGCAATCGATTATGAGCCGCTTGGGCCGGGAAGGCTGGCCATCCGGTCGCGCAGCGAGTCCGTGCGCCAGGTCGAAAATCCAGGCACGCCGTCAGAGCGAGTGCTGCCCGAAGGAGAAGGGGAAGGGCTGCTTTGGGCCATGAACTCATATTGGCGCATGGAACAACGCGATGGCGGAGTCTATGTCGAGTGCGAGGCCGTTACCCTTAGCAGAAACGTCCCGTTTGGCTTAGGGCCGTTGGTCAATCCGATCCTGCGGTCTTTCGCGGAAGACTCCTTGAAGAAGACTCTGGCCGCGAAACGAAAGGCAGTCGAGTCGAGGAAGTGAATGAGGTATTTCCATGGATAGCGCGAATAAGCCGCTCGTAGCGGATGTATTTGAGGATCGTCACCCCTCCGGCGTCGAGCAGTCATGGGCCGAGACAGAGCTCGCCGCAGTGCTCAAGAAGGCGCCCGAACGTCCTCTCGGCGCTTTCAGCGGTATCAATCGCCAGAGCGATGGCCGAGCCGCTTTCACCACCATCTCGGGGGTTCCGGTACGGCGGCTTTATAGCCCCGCGGACCTGCCGGATGACTGGGCGGCGTCCCAGGCCAGTCACGTGGGATTGCCCGGAAATCCTCCCTACACGCGCGGGATTCACTCATCCGGCTACCGGGGCAAGCTTTGGACCATGCGTCAGTTCTCCGGCTTCGCTACTCCGGAGCAGACTAACGAACGCTACAAATATCTGCTTGAGAATGGAGGCGGCGGGTTATCTGTCGCTTTCGATTTGCCGACCCTCATGGGCTACGACTCCGACGACCCGGAGAGCGAAGGTGAGGTGGGCAAATGCGGGGTTGCCATTGACTCGCTGGAAGACATGGAGATCCTTTTCAAGGGCATCGACCTTGAAAAGACCACCGTCTCGATGACCATCAATTCGCCGGCAAATGTGCTCTGGGCCATGTATCTGGCCACGGTTGAAAAACAAGGCGGCGACCTGGGGAAGATCTCCGGCACTCTGCAGAACGACATCCTGAAGGAATACATAGCGCAGAAGGAATATATCTTCCCCCCTGCGCCGTCCATGCGGCTGGTGGTCGATGCCTTCGAGTTTGGCTCCTTCTACACGCCGCGCTTCAATCCCATTTCGATTAGTGGGTATCACATTCGCGAAGCCGGCTCGACGGCGCTGCAGGAACTCGCCTTCACTCTCTATGACGGAGTCGAATACGTGGAGTGGGCATTGCGCCGAGGGCTCGAAATCGACGACTTCGCCCCGCGCCTGAGCTTCTTCTTCAATTCCCACAATGACTTTTTTGAGGAGATTGCGAAGTTCCGCGCCGCTCGCAAGATTTGGTATCGCCTGATGACGGAGCGATTTGGAGCCCGTAAAGCGCGTTCCCAATGGATGCGATTCCACGCCCAAACGGCAGGGGTTTCCCTCACCGCGCAGCAATCCAAGAACAACATCGCCCGCGTGGCCATTCAGGCTCTGGCCGCGGTTCTGGGCGGCGCGCAGAGCCTGCACACGGATGGCTTCGATGAAGCGCTTGCCTTGCCCACGGAGGATGCCGCGCGTATTGCGCTGCGCACCCAACAGATTCTTGCCTATGAATCAGGCGTGGCGAATGTAACCGATCCTCTGGGCGGTTCCTACTTCGTCGAGCGGCTCACTCTGGATATGGAGAAGGGCGCCTTCGACTACTTCAACAAACTCGATGCTATGGGCGGCATGGTCTGCGCCATAGAACAAGGCTTTCCCCAGAAAGAGATTGCCGAAGCCAGCTACGCGTATCAACGTGCCGTAGAGAATAAGGAGAAGATAATTGTCGGGGTAAATGAATATACCGCCGAAGAGCCATCGCCCCATGTTCTCTATATCGATGAGTCGGTGCGCGCATCGCAGTCGGCAAAACTCGCGCGCTTGCGAGCTGCGAGATCGAATGAAGCCGTCGAACGATCGCTCGACGCGCTCTGCCGCGCCGCGGAACAGGAGAAGGGATCGGCGAAGCACCAGCTTTCCAGCTCCAATACCATGCCCTATCTCTTGGACTGCGTGCGCGCTTACGCCACGGTGGGTGAAATCTGTAGCGCGCTGCGCAAGGTGCTCGGCGTATATCAGGAAATAAGCGCCGCCTAGGTCTTACTTTCGTTGGGGGATTAATTCATGAGCAAAATCGGCAAGTTCTACCCTGTTCCGGCGCTTTCTCTGGCATTGGTGATGGGCCTGGCTGGTTGCCGCGGCAACCAAAATCAAGGTGCAACACAGGTTAATCAAGGTGCAACGCAGGTTCCAAGCGAGAGTGATCCCGCGGCTGCGAATCTCGCCCCCGTTAACGCACCGGAGCAGGGCGCGGCGCCGGCCGCCGCACCCGTGCAGAGCGCGGGAAATCCGGCGCCTAATCCGCCTCCACCGCCGCAGAATTATGCGCCCAGTTCATCCTATGCTCCGCCTGCTGATTCAGCTTCCTACGACCAGAGCGGATATGACCAGGGCGGCAGCTACGACGACACCGCGGATGAGCAACCGGTCTACGCACCTGAGCCGCCGCCGGCTCTGCCCGATTATGAGCAGCCGGAATGCCCTGGCGATAACTATATTTGGACGCCGGGCTATTGGGATTATGCTCCCACGGGCTACTACTGGGCGCCGGGAGCATGGATACTCGCTCCTTACATTGGGGCACTCTGGACGCCGGGCTATTGGGGCTTTGCCAGCAACCGCTACGCGTGGCATCACGGCTACTGGGGGCCGCACATCGGCTTCTATGGCGGCGTCAATTACGGCCATGGCTACATTGGGAATGGCTATGAGGGCGGCTACTGGAATCGTGGAGCTTTTTACTACAACCGTTCCATAACCCGGGTGAATGTAACCAACATTCGCAATGTCTACGTGCACAACGTGACCATCGTGAATAACAACCGCGTGAGCTATAACGGCGGACGCGGCGGCCTGTCTTCCAGGCCTACCCAGTCGCAGCTTATAGCTGTTCGCGAACGGCGCTTTGGAGCCATTCCCGCTCAACGCGAGATTGTGCGCCAGGCGCAGCAGAATCGCTCGCAATTTGCAAGTGCGAACCGCGGGCGTCCGGCGCAGGCGGCCTGGACTCAGCCCGTGAACGGCGGCCGCAACGCTCCGGCAGCACGTCCGGAGGAGTTTCGCCCTGCGGCTGCCACCCGGCCGGCAGCGAGCGTTCGTCCGGCTTCGAACAACAAGCCTGCAGCAGTAAACAACACCAGGCCGGCGCCCAATCGTCCAAGCAACGAAACTCGTCCCATCCAGAATCGCCCGGCGGCGGAGAATCGTCCTGCTGTCTCTTATAGGCCATCGGTCCAGCAGAGGCCTGCGCAACAGGCTCGGCCAGTCCAGCAGAACCGGCCCGAACAGATGAATCGTGCGCCGCAGCCGCGGCCGCAGCAGGCCCGGCCGGTGCAGCAGGTCAGGCCAATGCCGCAGCCAAGGCCGGAAACCCGGCCCACTCAGCAGTCCCGTCCGATGGAGCAGTCGAGACCAGCTCCGCAGGAGTCGAGACCGGGAGGCGGAGGAGATAATCGCCGTTAGAACTGACAGCCCAGCAGTAGCATGGCTCACGGCACGACTTCAGTCGTGCGGTAAGTGGTGCAAAAGTCGATCGGCTTTAGCCACTGAGGGAAAAAGCAGCAGGGGCGAAAAATGTCGTTCCAGTCGGAACTATGCCCAGGCTCGCGAAGCTAACCTGGGGTTTTTCTGAAGCTTCTCTTTCGACAAATCCAGGGTGCCCCATCCTTCGCACGGTGCTGTTCCGTGCGAAGGGTGGGAGACCACGAGTCTATCTGCCCCTGCCCCATGATGTTGCTATAGATAGGTGGACGCGCATAACTTCTTCTAACTTTCTCGTTAGGTTCTAGTCTGAGAGTTACTTCGCTATCTTCAGTAATTAAGTCCCCATTTCTGACCCCGTTTTTCCCAACTCTGGTGAGAAATACAGGGCAGTCGCGGCGCAGCTTTTCCTGGCAAACCAAAGTAACCACAACATTCACCGGCTGAGCTTCGAAGCCTTTCCAGGCCCGGGAGGAATTGAGCGCCTCGACAAGAACAGTCTCCTGCGCGACCACGCGAAGATTTAGCTAAATTTTATTGAAAGGCCCAATGATCTCTTAATTTAAAAATTTCTCTTGACAGTCGTATTTAGACGAATTTATATTGGTGACGAGCACCCCTGACCTGGAGATCAACTATGCTGCCTAGAGTAATCGTGGCTACACTCATGTTGTCCCCCTTTATGCTTCATGCTCAGGCAAATTCGCCTGCCCAAACTCCGGCCAGAAGTAACCTTTCTGTGCTGGAATCCGAGCTCCGCCAGCCCGATCAGTTATTCGCGGCAACCAACCTCGGCATTCCCAAGACTGCCGCTATCGCCCAGTCCACTGGAGTTACTCCTCCAAAGTTGGTTCACTCCGTCAACGTAACAGCCGATTCCATGGCGACATGGCGTCTGGTAGGTAATAACTGTAAGTTTGTCGTCTCAATGGTCGTCGACACGACAGGTAAGCCGTCGGAGCTGAAGATTCTTGAGTCGCCGGCTAAAGAGTTGGATCAAAACGTGCTCGCAGCTGTACGCCAATACCGCTTTACCCCCGGCATGGTGAGCAATCAACCAGTTGCATTTCCTTTGAATCTGGAAGTCGTGATCGTAAGTCCACTCCAGTAGTTATATCCCCTCGCCGGTATGGAAACGGATCTTGTCCGTTTCGCGGCAATATCGGCGGGGGGAAACTCTCAATTGTTAGTTGGAACTACTCAACGGCTGCGCCCGGTCCCAGCAGCCTTGGTCTTAGCCGTGCTCGGCCTGGTACTACGCATGGATGGTTTCTTTGGCGGTTTACCATCTGTCGCGCTCCGGGCTTCTCGCTGCTGTGCGTTCGCGGCTTGCGAAGGATTGCGCTGGGCGAGGCTGCGGCGCAATGCCTCCATCAGGTCGATGACCTTGGCTGGCTTCTTTTCAGGCGCGGGCGTGGGCGCAGGTACATGGTTGATCTTCGCTTCCACCAGCTCGCGGAGCGCATCCTCGTAATGATCTCTAAATTTGCCGATCTCAAACGGCTGTGTATAAGCGTCGATCAATTGCTTTGCTAGGCCGAGCTGCGCAGGGTCGGCCTCCATGCTTTCCACATCCTTGAAATAGTCATGAGGGTCGCGGAGCTCTGTGGCAAAGCGCAGAGTATATAGCATCATTCCCGGTTGCTCCGGATCGTGAGGAGGCGCAAGAGTCATCAGGTGCTGGCGTCCGCTGAAAACGATTTCGCCGATTCCAACCATGCCGGTGTCGATCATGCTTTGCCGGACGACGGCGAAGGCTTTTGCCTGCGGGCCGGCCTTTGGCAGCACGAAGTATGGCTTGTCGTAGAGGACGGGATTGATCTCCGTTGCCTTTGCGAATTGTGAAATTTCGATCGTCTTCTTGCCGGCGAGCCGCAGGTTCTTTAACTCCGCGGGCTCGACGATAGCGTATTTGCCCTTTTCGTATTCGTAGCCTTTGACGATATCGCTCTTCTCGACTGCGTGTTGGCTTGCATTTTCCGCGGTATCCCGAGCAGCTTCGTGCTCACTGGCTCGCGGAGCAATGTGCAGCGACGTCTTGTGCTTTGCCGAAGTATCGTCGGCTGGTTCAGCTTCTTCGGCTTCCCCGGTTTCTCCTGATTCCTGCGCAGGCGCGGCACCTGCCGACACCCTCTGGTGGTGAACCCGCTGCAAAGTGTTCCGGTCGACTTCGTGGAAAGAGATGGGCCGGGTGGTGCTGGTCGCGGGGTAAATTTCAACCGCAAACCCGACTAGGGAAATCTGAATGGTTCCTGACCATAAGGGGCGCGCCATAGGGACTCCTTTGCAGCGGGAAAACTGGCCATGAGCTGAATAGCCTATCCCAACTAGGATGCTCTGCATAGGTGCGCTGGACGCGTGTGGGTTGCGACATTATCGCTGACCGCTTTTTAGCTGACCGTTTTACCGCTAACCGGTCTTCAGCTTCTGGCTAGAACAAGTGTCCCCTGTGCTGTAGATTGGACGGCAATGGACCCAAACCTACCCAGAAGCCTTGAAGAGCAGGTTAACGATCTGCGTTCGCGAGTGCGCCGGCTCGAAGAGGCTCTACATATCCAGGGCATAGTTCTGCAAAACGACGAGACCCAGCCTCCGGTCGAGACAGCAAATGCAGATCAAGTGACTCCGCCTGTTTCCCGATCCGCGTCAGAGCCGGTTCCGGAGACGCCGATACCGCCGCCCCGACGTGCTCTCTCCGGAGCCATAGGCGAAGACGGCCGCTCGCTCGAAAGCCGTATCGGCTCGCAGTGGTTTAACCGCATCGGCATCTTCGCGGTGTTGATTGGCATGGCGTGGTTTCTCAAACTGGCTATCGACAATCATTGGATCGGCCCCTTGGGTCGGGTGCTGATCGGGCTGCTCGCGGGCGCCGGGATTATTACCTGGTCGGAAGGTTTTCAGCGTCGCGGGTATGTGGGCTTCGCCTATTCCCTGAAAGCGGTGGGCAGCGGCATTCTCTATCTATCGCTTTGGGCGGGGTTCTCGCTCTTCCATCTCATCCCGTCGGCCATAGCTTTCGCGGCCATGATTCTGGTCACCGCCTTCAACGGATATTTGTCCTGGGTTCAGGATGCGGAGTTGCTGGCCGTCTACGCCATCGCCGGCGGCCTCAGCACGCCACTGCTGATCTCGACCGGCGAAAACCACGAAATCGCTCTGTTCAGTTATCTGCTGGTGCTCGATGTCGCCGTGCTGATTCTGGTTGCCCTGCGTCCCTGGTCGCGCCTGCTCTTTGCCGCCTTTGCAGGCACCGTGCTGTTCTTTGCGGGCTGGTGGATCGCATACTATTCGGACGCACAGTCTGCGCGCACCGCATTCTTTCTCGGATGCTTCTTTCTGATCTTCGCCTTCGCGCCGCGCCTGGTCCGGATAGATCCGGAAAACGATACGCGTTTCTCCGGATGGAACAGCCTCGCGCTGATACTGCTCCCCATCGCCAATGCCGGGCTTGGATTTCTAGCGTTTTACGCAATATTCGATTCTTCCGGAGCCGACTGGGCCGGACCCTGGCTGGCAGTCGCCTTTGCCGCCTTTTACCTGGTGCTGCCCCGCCTTCCGGCGCGAGGAATTTTGCGTGGAAGCCCTGCTCTGCTGCAGTCGCTCTATCTCACCGCGGCTGTCGTCTTCCTCACTCTCTCGATTCCGCTCAAAGCACATGGCCGATGGCTTACTATCGGCTGGCTGGTGGAGGGTGCGGCCCTGCTCTGGGTTGCGATCCGCGTGCGCCTGCGGCTGCTGCGGGTTCTGGCGTTGCTTTGCCTGGCGCTCGGATTCCTCGTTCTGGTGGTGGTGTATCCACCCGCGTCGACCGTCCCATTCCTCAACCAGCGCTTCGCGGCCTTCTGCGTCGGGATTGCGGTTTTCGCCTTTGTTGCCTGGGTCACGCGCAAAGCGCCAGTTGAAGAGACAGGGAGATTTCCACTTTCCTGGCCTAATGTAGCCTCGGCGGCGGCCCTTGTTGTGAACCTGCTGATCCTGCTCGCTATAGGTTGGGAGATCCACAGCTACTGGTGGTATCTGCGCTGGCACGGGGGCTGGAACCGGATGCACGACTATCGGATTTATGCGCAGTTCACGTACTCGGCGTTATTCATGTTGTTTGGGGCTATTCTGCTGGGCGCCGGCTTCTGGCGGCGCTCTTCGTTCCTGCGTTGGCAGGCTCTCCTGCTGCTGGCGCTCTCGATCGGCAAGGTCTTTCTCGTGGACGTGAGCGAACTCAGTCAGGGATACCGAATCCTTAGCTTCCTCGGCCTCGGCGCGCTGCTGCTTGCTGTCAGCTTCGTCTATCAGCGCGATTGGCTAAATCTGCGCGGCAGCCCGCGGCGGATCTCATGAAGCTTGCCGCCGCTATTCTTCTGTTCGCCGTGACCGCCGTTTCTCCGGAGATCCGGTATTTCCGCTATGAGCGGCCAGTCTTGAACCAAGCGCAGCGTCCCGGGCAGACTTGTCTCCTGCTCGATGCCGCTGTCTTTGCCCATGCCGCGCCGCAGCTTGCCGACCTTCGCGTGTATCACCAGAGCACAGAGACCCCTTACGTGATCCGCCTCGCGGCGCCGGAGCTCGTGACGGAGAAATCAATCGTGCCGCTCAACCTGGGTGTGAACGGCGGTCAGACCGTTTTTGACGCCGCCATGCCCGATGCAAATTATCGCGACATACAGCTTGCGGTGACGGCGCATGACTTCATCGCCACAGTTACGGTGTTGGGAAGCCAGATGCAGAGGGGCGGCGCCAAAACCAAGCTCGGGTCGTACACCATCTTCGATCTGAGCAGGCAGAAGCTCGGCCGCAGCACCGTCCTTCACCTGCCGGAGTCGAACTTCCGTTACCTTAATTTCCGCATCGCCGGCCCCATCTCGCCGGATAATGTCTCCGGTCTCTTGGTCGAGCGCCTGCCCGTCATCCAGACGAAGTATCAGACGGTAGCGGAATCGGCGCATATCGCGCAGAAAGGACACTCTTCGGTGGTCGAATTCACCGTGGCCGCCCATGTTCCGGTAGACCGGATCGCGTTTACCCCAGGTGCGCAGCCGGTCAACTTCAGCCGCGATGTGAGCATCGTCTTGACGCCAAACTCCCAATCAGACGAGGCTGAGCGGGCGCCTCTGGTTACGTTTGCCGGGAACCTCTTGCGTGTTCACGGCCTGCAGAATGGCCATCAAATCGACGAAGAGCGGCTGGCCATCGACGCACCGGCGACGGACTTCCGTATACCTGTGAAATGGACAATCAGCATCGACAACGGAGACGACGCGCCATTGATGCTGGAATCGGTTCGGCTTCAGATGCTGGAACGGAGCCTCTGTTTCGAGGCTGCTGACAAGACCAGCTATACGATCTTTTACGGTGATCCGGCATTGGCGGCTCCGCACTACGACTATGCCAGCCTATTCATTCCAAAGACCGACGCGTTACAGACGGCGGCGGGACCGGAACAACGGAATCCCCAATACCGATCCCGCCCCGACGAGCGCCCCTTCACAGAGAAGCATCCGGCTCTGCTGTGGGCGGCACTGGTGATAGTGATCGTCCTGTTAGGAGCAATTGCGCTCGAATCCGCAAAAAGGAGCACGCAGGCGCCGCAATAGGACGCTACGGCAGTTTAGGAAATAGTGTAGACCGAAGCCACCATCGCCAAGCCGACGCGACCAGCAGGGAGCGGCGGCCTCGAGCAAATTAGAAAAGACCACAGTATTTCCTAAACTGCCTTAAGCCCCACCAGTTGAGTCGAAGCTGGCCAGAATGGTGACGATCTGCGCGTAGGGAATAAAAAATGCGAGCCCCGGCGACGAGGGTTTGACCCGAAATTTATCGAAAATTACGTTGGGCGCCCTTTCGCTCTCGATCCAAATGCCGGCTTCCTCTACGCCCAATAGCTTCACGCTCTCAAGCTTCTCCTGGTCGAGGAAGCTTGGCCCAATAACAATAACTTTATGGTTGATCAGTTCCTTGAGCTGGATTTCCATTCCATATCCAGACCCTTTCCCGATGCGTGGAGTTGCAACCCGGCCACCCTAATTTTGCGATCGGCGGCCCGGAAAGAGAATATCGTCGCACGCTTGTGTTTTTGCATTTGCTTTTCTTTCTGTCATTCCCGAAGGGAATCTGCTTTTCGCTATGCCCCGAGATACCAGAAGCAGATTCCCTGCGGGAATGACAGAAAGAAAAGCAAAAACAGAAGCCAGATGTAGTCGAAAATCATTCCTGGGACGCCTGAGCATCAGTTTCTGGCCCGGCTATAAATTTGTCATCTTCCCCGGAGTATTCATGGGCCTGCGGCCCGCCCAAGGGGATGAAAGTCGGGTTGAAGAAGACTCGGTTGACAATTACACCTACCTTTGTCATCTCGACCGGAGCGAAGCGGAGTGGAGAGATCTGCGGTTACGCACATCTTAGGTGAGAGTAAAGTGGAGTGAACGGGGATCCGCGGTTACGCACATAAACCGCAGATCTCTCCACTCCGCTTCGCTCCGGTCGAGATGACAAATTAGGTGGAGTTGCCGACGAAGCCTTCCCAGTCCCGTGCGAAGTCCGGCTTCTGTGCAAAAATGTAGATCCTTCGGCTTTGGTGCTCTACTTCCGGAGCGTAAGGCCCGCGCTCGACGAGCTCTTCAATCCTCAGCCCTGCGGCCTCCATGTGCCGGCGGATTGCCGATGGTTGGAAGCGGAAGAAGTCCATCGAGGTGGGCTGGCCCCCCACAGCTCTTTCACCGTCCATAAGTGAATGTGCCGCACAGATCAGTTGAATTTGCGATTGCAACCGCTGTAAAGACCGGCATTTTTTGTCCGGAGAAAAATGCAAGATGCAAATAATGTCCTGCGACGTAAGTTGCCATCCACTGAGTATCCTCAGCTCCACACAGAGTATTCCGATGCAGAAACTTTTTTGAAGCTGGTATGCTCAGCCGATAGAGGCTGCCACTCCCCCCGGCACTGTAATCTGCATCGAAAACTGCGCTCATCTCGCCTTGCTGAAGAGGGCGTATTCGAGCAATCGCAAAGCTTGAAAAGTTGATTGAAATCTTCGCATCAGACAGTGCCACGTCACCGGTGATGGATTGGGCTGTGGAGCTCACCGCCGGCCACATTCCCTTTTCCTGTGCCACACCCGGCACGCAGCAGGTCAGCACCGATCCCACCAGCGCGCATAGTAATCTTCCTCGTCTCATGCATCGAGAATGACATTCAAGGTATATTTTGAGCAAGTTAAGTTCCACCACGCGATGATCTCGAACCGCAATCTTGAGGCATCATAAGAAGCGATGAAACTTATCCTGGCTCTCGATCAGGGAACGACCAGCTCACGGGCCATCCTCTTTGGACACGATGGCAACATCGTCGGTGTCGCGCAGCACGAATTCAGACAAATTTATCCCGCGGTCGGTTGGGTTGAGCACGATCCATACGACATCCTCACCTCGCAATTGAGTTCAACAGTGGAGGTGCTCGGCAAGGCCGGAGTGCGTCCGCGGGATGTGGTCGGGCTCGGCATTACCAATCAGAGGGAAACCACCATCGTGTGGAATCGCGAAACCGGCAAACCTGTTTATAACGCCATCGTATGGCAGGACAGGCGCGGGGCTCCTCTTTGTCAGAAGCTCGCTGATGACGGAGCTGAAGACAGCATTAGGAAAAAGACCGGACTGCTGATCGACCCTTACTTCTCCGCGACCAAGATTGCCTGGATTCTCGACAATGTGAAAGGCGCGCGAGAGCAGGCGGAGCAGGGCAAGCTCGCCTTCGGCACCGTCGACTCATGGCTGATTTGGAACCTCACCAGCGGCAAGCGGCACATTACGGATCGCACGAATGCCAGCCGCACGCTGCTCTATAACATCGTCGAGGATCGCTGGGACGCGGAGTTGCTGAAACTGCTCAACATTCCGGAAAGCATGATGCCGGAGGTAGTGTGGTCGAGTGAAACCGTCGGCAAGGTCACAACCTCGCTGGGTTTGGGCGCTGTGGAGATTGCAGGAATTGCGGGCGACCAGCAGTCCGCCCTCTTCGGGCAGCTCTGTGTTTCTCCGGGCGACGCCAAAAATACGTATGGCACCGGCTGTTTCCTGCTGCAAAACATCGGCGAGAAATTTACCCTTTCCAAACAGCGGCTCATCACCACGCTCACCTGCAGTCCGCAGAAGAAGCCTGAGTACGCGCTCGAAGGCAGCATCTTCGTGGGCGGCGCTGTGGTGCAGTGGCTGCGCGACAACATGCGATTCTTCTCAGCGTCTCCGGACGTCGAGGCTGTGGCGGCCACCGTCGACACGACGGATGGCGTAGTTTTTGTTCCGGCATTCACCGGGCTTGGCGCTCCGCACTGGGATCCTTACGCCAGCGGCCTGATCATCGGCATCCAGCGCAACACGCAGATCGGCCACATTGCACGCGCCGCCATCGAGAGCATTGCTTTCCAGGTTTCCGACGTGCTGCATGCGATGAACAGAGACACACAGGAGCCGTTCCGTGAGCTGCGCGTGGATGGCGGAGCGGCGGCCAACGATATGCTGATGCAGTTTCAGGCAGACCTGCTGCAGCTCCCGGTGCGGCGGCCGGCGGTATTGGAAACTACGGCGCTGGGGGCTGCCTATCTTGCGGGGTTGGCCGTCGGTTTCTGGAGCAGCACAGAGGAAATTGCCAAGCTGCGGGGACCCGATACGGTCTTTGAACCGAAGGCGGACCGGAAAGAGATGGAGCGCCGCCAGGAGAAGTGGCAGGATGCGGTGAGACGCGCGGGCGGCTGGAGCCGCGACCGCGGCGCAGATGAAAAGGAGCGTACATGAATCGCGATGCGATGCTCACACGCCTTCGGGAGCGCCGGGAGCCCTGGGACATCATTGTGATCGGCGGCGGGGCCACCGGAGCGGGCATTGCCGTGGATGCGGCTACGCGCGGCCTCTCGACACTTCTGTTGGAGCGCGAGGACTTCGCCAAAGGAACCTCCAGCCGCAGTACGAAGCTGGTGCACGGCGGCGTGCGTTATCTGGAGCAGGGCAATATCTCTCTGGTGATGGAAGCGCTCAAAGAGCGGGGCATTCTGCGCCGCAACGCGCCGCACCTGGTACATGATGTGCCTTTTGTGGTTCCCAATTACTCCTGGTGGGAGACTCCGTTCTACGGCATTGGCCTGAAAATCTACGATTTGCTCGCGGGTCAGTATGGATTCGGCAAATCGAAGCTTCTTTCTCGTGAGGAGACGCTGGAGCGACTGCCCAATTTGCGCCAGGATGGGCTCAGGGGCGGAGTAATTTATCACGATGGGCAGTTCGACGATTCACGTCTTTTGATCCATCTGATGGAGACGGCGGCAGACCACGGGGCGACCGTTCTGAACTATGCTCCGGTGGTCGGGATCCGCAGGGGCGCGGACGGCTTCGTGGATGGTGTGGTCGCTGAGGATACCGAATCCGGCGAGCGCTTTTCGCTGGAAGGGCGCGCGGTGATTAACGCAACCGGCATCTTCTGCGACGAGACCCGGCAGCTGGCCGAGGAGAAGATCAGCCCAATGATTGCGCCCAGCCAGGGAGTCCACCTGGTGCTCGACCGCTCGTTTCTGCGCGGCGAGACAGCCATCATGGTTCCTCATACCAGCGATGGTCGCGTGTTGTTCGCGATTCCGTGGCACAAGCACACGGTGGTGGGTACAACCGATACGCCAATCGAAAAGCCTTCGTACGAGCCGCTGCCCTTCGCGCACGAGATCGAATTCATCCTGGAGACAGCCGGCGAATACCTCAGCCGGCCGCCGCAGCGCGAGGATGTGTTGAGCGTCTATGTTGGGATTCGTCCGCTGGTGAAAGCCGCCGGATCGGACAGCACCAAGACATCGTCTCTTTCGCGCGACCACACCATTCACATTGATGAATCCGGTCTGCTCACGATCGTTGGAGGCAAGTGGACCACATATCGCCGCATGGCCGAGGATGCGGTCAATCATGCCATCACTCTCGGCAAATTAGCCGAGAGCCCCTGCGTTACCCAGGAGCTTCGCATCCATGGCTATGCGGAGCAGATCGATCAGTTCGGCAGCCTTTGGGTCTATGGCTCGGATGCGGAGAAAATCCGCAGCCTCGCCGGCGAGTCGCCGGAACTTGGGAGGCAGTTGGATGCGGAGCTTCCCTACATTGCGGCGGAAGTCGTGTGGGCGGTGCGCGAAGAGATGGCTCGGACGGTGGAAGATGTGCTCGCGCGCCGCACCCGCGCGTTGTTCCTCAATGCGCGAGCCGCGCTTCGCATGGCGCCGGAGGTTGCCGGCATTCTTGCCCGCGAACTTGGCAGAGACCAGGCGTGGACCGATGCCGAGATGACTCGATTCAAGGATCTCGCCGCTCAGTATGCCTTGCAAAAGATTGCTCCGGACGTGGCAGCATAGAAACGAACCAGGTTTCGCTTCCCAATTCATTGAGGTATATCGAGATGCGTTCGCCAATGCTCGGAGAGTTCATGGGCACGTTAATTCTGATTTTGCTCGGCGACGGCGTGGTCGCGGGTGTGCTATTGAAGCGCAGCAAGGCTGAGAACTCCGGTTGGATCGTGGTCACCGCAGGGTGGGCTTTCGCGGTGCTCTGCGGCATCTTCACCGCGCTGCTTTTCGGCAGCACAGATGCGCATATCAACCCCGCCATCACGCTGGCTTTCGCGCTCCAGAGTGGCAGCTATTCCAAATTGCTCCCCTTTGTCACGGCCCAATTGGCAGGCGGCTTTTGCGGCGCGGTGCTGGTGTGGCTCTTCTATCTCCCCCATTGGAAGCTGACCGAGAGCGCAGAGATGAAGCGTTTCGTATTCTGCACGTCGCCCGCCGTGCGCAACTATCCTGCGAACCTGCTGTGCGAGTGTATTGCAACGTTTGTGCTGGTCATCGTCGCCGGCGCGATGAGTTCAAAGCTGGTTCTCACTACCGGAGCCGCGGCCGGCGTCAGCCCCTATCTGATCAGTTGCCTGATATGGGGAATTGGGCTGTCGCTCGGCGGCACCACGGGCTATGCCATCAATCCGGCACGCGATTTTTCGCCGCGCCTTGCCCACGCTCTGCTTCCGATTGCGGGCAAGGGAAGCTCCGATTGGCAATACGCGTGGGTGCCCATCCTCGGACCCGTGATCGGGGGGTTTGCCGCGGGCGTAGTGCTCCGCATGCTGGGTGCGTAGCCCTTTGAAGGCGCCATCAGCACCGTCTTTGCCTTTCTTTCTGTCATTCCCGAAGGGAATCTGCTTTCTGTATTGGCCTACGGCCCACCCACGGGATGAAAATGGGTTTGAAGAAGCCTAGGTTGGCAACTACATCTAATTTGTCATCTCGACCGGAGCGAAGCGCAGTGGAGAGATCTGCGGTTTCCCATATCTGGCGCAAACAGCTCACCCACATTGTTGAAGTCCTCAGCGTGACGTGACGTCCACGCCCATCACCAGGAGCCACAGCATCAGAGACCCTTCTCCGAGAAAGCCCAATGCCTGACCGTAGGGGTGCAGATGATGTGCGAACGGCGGTGACAGCGAGGCCAGCCAACTCAAACCGGCTAACGCCATCAGCATACCCAGAATTCGAGGGAGGAAAGTCGACTTGAAAACGAGGTAGCCGATCAGAAGGCAATAGAATCCGTGAAGCATCATAGCGATGTTGACGTGCAGAAGATGCAATTCAAGAGCCTCAAAGGCGAGGCCGACGAGGTTAGAGCAGGCAGCGAGCAAAGAGATGTTCCTGCTTACCGGCTTAAAGATGCCGTAGAGAAGCAGAGTCACGGCGGCGAAGCACAAGACCGGGATGAGACTCACCGCGAAGAGCAACCTTCCGCGAACAAAGGCCTCGGCGAATACTGCCGTTAGTACGCTGAGCACATAAAAAGCAGCGGCTACCCTGGCCTTGAGCCGCGGCGATGCTTCTCGAATCCGTCCCATCATGCGAGAGGCATAGCAGTATCACCCGCCTTGGAAAGCACATACGAGGACCGGAGCCTAAAAGTTCCACTCATCTGTCGCCGAAATCGGGCTTGATCAGAGCGATTGCAGTACTGTCTTTGCCTTTCTTTCTGTCATTCCCGAAGGGAATCTGCTTTTCGCGAATACTCACTCCATAAGTGACAGTTCCAGGTTCACGATGAGACCACCGTCCGGAGCATTGGTTGCGCTCACACATCCGCCGTACATCCTGACAATGCGCTCGGTGATTGCGAGACCCAATCCTGCGCCGCCGCTGGTTGGCTCACCATTGAGCGCCGGGATGCGGTAGAAGGGAAGAAATATCTTCTCCAGGTGTTCGCTCGATATACCCGGGCCATGATCGCGCACCTGAATGACGGCGCTGGAAAGGGCATGAACGCTATGCTTGCGTATCGTAATTTCCACGTCGGTACTGGGCCGCGTATAGCGAATGGCATTGCGCACCACGTTCTCGATCGCTCGACGCAACTGCTCCCTGGCGCCCGTAGTGGTGCATAGGTTCTCAGAATCGACTTTAACCGCACAGCACTTCGCCTGGGCCTCGAAGTTTCCGTCAACAGCAACTTCCTGAATCAGGCTGTTCAACTCAACCCTTTCTTTGCGGCTTGAATCGGCGCCACTGCCGATTCGAGCCAGGGTGAGGAGCTGGCCGATCAATTGATCCAGATGTTCCACTTCGAGCGCTATCCGGTCCAGATACTCCGCCCATTCCCTGGGGGGACATTGCCGCAGCAGACCCTCTGCGACGCTTAGACGGGCGAGAGGAGAACGTAGTTCATGAGAAATGTCCCCGAAGAGCTGTTGCTGTCCCTGCACCAGTGATTCGATTCGCTCCGCCATGCGATCGAAGCTCACACCCAAACGCCCAATCTCATCACGCCGTAATCGGATGTTCTTGTCGCTACGCGTATCAAGCCCACCGTCCGCAATTCGGCCTGCCGCTGCGCTCAGCCGCACTATCGGATTGGCGATATGACAGGCCAGCCAGAAGCAAAAAGGTAACCCGACCAGCAGCATCGCCATCAGGACGAACAGCGTTCTAAAGCCAAACTCTCTGATTAAACCAATAGGGGACGGACCGGAGAAGACGGCTAGCATCGTGTATCTTTGTCCACTCGTTCCGATCGCTTGTTGAGCGGCAAATCCGTTCCATCCCGTGAATTTGCTGATGAGAGGTGCATCCTCCCTCGCGGCCTTGGCGAACTCGACGGCCGGAGCCGCCGGATTTCGGCCCAACACATTGTTAAAATTTCCGTCCAACAGGTAAATGGCGGCGGACCCACCACCTCTTAGGTGGTCAAAATGACGCTGCAGGCCTGCTTTGCCTCCGCGCTCATAAATATCCGTCGCCTGCCTCACTTCCAAAGGCAGCAAGAACGATATTCTGGCTATCGTCGTTTCGTTGGAGTGAACGACCGCCACTACGGCAGCCACCGTTACCCCAACGATCGCAAATGCAATCCAAAACCACAGAAATATCTTCAGGAACAGACTTTTCATTTTGAGTCGTCGCTCCCCGGCCGATCGGGCAAGGCATAGAGATATCCGACGCCGCGAATGCCCTTGATCCTTTCCCCGCCATCCCGGGCGTTTCCAACTTTCCTGCGAAGGCTCCAGACATGCGTGTCGATGCTGCGGTCAAAGGGCGAGAATTCCCGTCCCAGCACATCCTTGGTCAGCTCTTCGCGCCCTACGACCGATCCTGCTGATCGCAACAATCTCTGGAGAAGATCAAATTCAACGGTGGTTAGATTCAGCGCTTCGTCTCCACAGCGGACAGTTCTGGCCCCGGCGTTCAACTCCAGATCGTCGACCCTCATGGGAGAGACAGCGACATTGGTATTCGTTGAGTTTGCCCTGCGCAAGATGGCGCGGACGCGCGCGGAGAGCTCGCGGGTATTGAATGGTTTTGGCAGATAATCGTCGGCTCCCATCTCCAGACCAAGGATCCGGTCGAGGTCGTCGCCCCGGGCCGTAAGCATCAGGACAGGTGTGCTGGATTTTGTGCGGATTCGCCGGAGCACTTCAAAGCCGTCCATCTCCGGCAACATCACATCCAGAACAATCAGATCATAGTCTCCCGATAGCGCATGTTCGATTCCTAGCCTGCTGCTCTGAACCGTCTGGACAAAATATCCTTCCGCTCCCAGAAAACGCGAGACCAGCCTGCATAGCTCGGCATCGTCGTCGACAACCAGGATATGTCCAGCGGCCGATTCGAATTTGCGATCCATCACAACGCCCGTGTCCAACGGTCGTTCACTCCGCATACTTCTCGACCAAGCATTCATTGTAGGTCTCTGCGACCGCGGGCGCTGTCGAGAAATGTCAAGTCATCTCCGCGTCTTGACTTGACAATCCTTAACCAGCACTTGACCGAACTTGACGCAAGTTTAACTGCCTGGTGAGTCAAAACAACAGAACGAAATCCAACTTCATAGATCGAGGAAGTGATGGCGCAGGCTAATGGTAGTTTGACCAGGTTTTATTGCGGCCGATCCTGCAGCGCGCGATCGGCATTGCTGCTCCTCTTTGAGAGGAGGTTGTCTACTTCCTTCGGTTGCATGCTATTGTTCCCATGCTTCCTTCTTTCAGCGGGACCGGTTTTGTGCGCGCACGGACAGACTTCTTCTGCATACGTTTCCTCGTCTGCGCGCGGGCAACCGGAGCTGCCCGATGCTCCGTCCCCTTCGCCAGCTCCCCAAAGCTCCCAACCCAACCTTCCATTTCTCGCGCCACGGTTTAGCCGGCCTATGCAAACGATGGGTCTTGGAGACAAGTTCCAATACTTGGTGGAGCCCGCGTTTGGTCCTCGCAGCTTTGTCATCAACGCTTTCAGCGCCGGGATACGCATGGCAAATCCTCCCAGCCACTACCCTCATGCATGGCGCACTGGAGGCGAAGGATTTGGACGCAACTACGGAGACAGTTTCGCGCGTGCCGGAGCCGAAAGTCTCGGGCGTTTCTCCACTGCCGTTCTCCTGCACGAAGACCCTCGTTACGAGCGATCGGATAGCACCTTCTTTCCCACACGCCTGGGCCATCCCTTTGCCTTCACCTTGGTCGATAGAACGGATGGAGGCCATCGCACGGTTGCTATCTCCAATTTCACAGGCGCCGCAGCGAATGGTTTTATCGGCAATGCATACCTTCCACCCGGCTTCGATAACTTGACCCATGCAGGTCAGAGATCCGCCATCGCCTTCGGCGGCTTGGCTGCTCAGAATGTTGCGCAGGAGTTTGCGCCGGAACTAAGTCAATTCCTGAAAAAGATACATCTGCCCCATATACCGATGCCTCCAGTGTGGTGGGTAGGAGAGAAGTAACAACATGCGGACGGCACTTGCTGGAGGGGATATGATGGGGGACAATCGGTCAGACTCATCCGAGCAGGCACTTAGGAAGGAAGCCGATCTAACACGATGCGTCGAGTCTCTGCAGCGCATCATCTGCGACTTGCTTATCGAGAATGAAAAGTTGCGCCAAGAGGTGGCTGCGGAACAAGTTCCCGGCCGTTGAACCCCTCAACAAATCCTGGGTGCCCCATATCTGACGCGCTCTTTGCGTCAGATGTGGGATTCCACAAACCAGAAACGACAACTCTGATCTCATGCCGCTCACTCCGGCTTTGAGTTCCGGGCTTGTTTGCCTGTGGTTCGAGGGGCGAGATCCATGGCGCGGGCGAGAAGAAAGGCGCGAAACGCTCCCACGCTGCCAGCCGGCTCCGGACCGGCTGGATAAGCCATCGAAAATCTACGTGAAAGCTTCAAGCCCCGAATGCGGGCGAGCCTCAAAGTTCCCAATGAAAGCTGGTTGCGCACCGCCCATCGAGAGACAAAGGTGACGCCCAGCCCTGCTTCCACGGCGCTCAGCAGGCCCTCGTTCGAGTCAAACTCCAAGCCGGTATGGAAATCCTTGCCCTTGATTCCAGCGGCTGCCAAAGCCTGTTCCACGACACGGCGCGACCCCGAGCCGAACTCGCGCATCAGCAGTTTCTCCCGGAACAGGTCGCCTGCCTCGATCTCGTGATCGGCCCACTCGTGGCCGGCGGGCACAACCAGCACCATGTGATCCTCCATGAACGGCTCGATATGGAGGTCCTTACGTTGCTCGGGGCCTTCGATCAGCGCCAGTTGAATCTCGTGCGCCAGCAATGCCTCCAGCATCGCATCGGAGTTGCCGCTGCGCAGGGTCGGAGAGATTTTGGGATGATGCTTGAGGAAAGTTGCCACCAGATTTGGCAGCAGGTACTGTGCGATGGTCTGCGAGGCCCCGAGGACGAGTTCTCCGGCTTGCTGGCCATACGCGTCGCCTACGGCTGCGACCGCTTGTTCCGAAAGCACTTTCATCTTGTCGGCAAAAGGCAACAATGCCATGCCGCCCGGGGTGAGGGAGATTCGGCCGCCGCCGCGATCGAAGAGCGGAACACCGAATTCGTCTTCCAACGCTTTGATCTGCTGCGTCACCGCGGGCTGGGTGAGCAGCAACTCCTCGGCAGCCCGGCTAAAGCTAAGGTGGCGCGCCACGGAGCGGAAGACGCGTATGCGGAAGTTCTCAATCATCAGCGATCAAGACCTCAATTTCAAAGCTGGGAACGACGAATTCGAAGCCAAGCGGCTGTCACTACGATACCGTGTCCTGCGGTTAGGATTCCCGTTGTTGCGTTTTCTGCTCCCCAGAGGCCGATGTCGACAAAGCATAGTGGAAGCCCATGCATTCATGCAGGGGAAGGAGCGCTTCACCACTCCGGGCCTGTGAGGCCCACCCAAGGCGATGAAGGCTTGGTTGGTAATTACACCTAATTTGTCATCTAAAAGATAGACCACAATCCCGGGTGCCCAGGTCCCGATTCTGGGACCTGGGATTCCACAAATCTCGAAAAAGACCCAGGTTAGCTTCGCGAACCTGGGGCACCCGGTTTACCTCCCACATACAAGGTCCGCGGTTACATATCTAAACCGCAGATCTCTCCACTCCGCTGCGCTCCGGTCGAGATGACAAATTTATGGCGTCTCGAGATAATTTTCGACCGGAGCGCGGGGGCAGGCGCTTCGCCACTAACCAAGCACCGAGTTTGGAGGCGATCGCACCTGGAGAGCGGTTTCGATTGGAGGACCGATTGTGTCATACCGCCTCCGCCGCAAGGTTCGGGACTGCGTCGTGCTCCAGAGGACAGTATGTTTCCCGCTCCCAGGCGGATCGTTCCATCAACTCAATTCGACTGGCTAGGAGGGTAGCGAGTTCGAATGCTTGCTGGCAAATCTCCGGAATCGCGATGGATTCGATCAGTGTGCCCTGCCGGCTTGGGCCCAGGGTGAACAGCACGCTGGAAACAGCAGCCCCAGCGCCGATCAACGCTCCGGTCCTGGTGCCGTTGAATCCTCCGCCCAGCGGTCCCGGGGAAACGAGACCTCGCGTAAACAGATTGTTGAGCAAGGGCGAATTCACGCTCCGGTAATTCATGCTGGGTCCGGTGCAGTTGATTACCCGGGTGGTGGCGAAGCTTTCGATCCCTGACGGCGTGCGGACCGTTACCTTCGCGCCGCTCTCGGTTGCTTCCACGCGCTCCAGATTGCCTTTGCGGATCACAAGTGTGCCTGTGGCCAACTCGGCATCGATCAGGTCCGCGACAGGCGGCGCCATGCGATGCCGCACCACATCCCAGCGACGCTGCAGGTGACGCCGGAAGCGCTTCTGCTCCTTAAGCGGCAACGCCAGCCAAAGGTCGTTGGTAGCCGCCCGCAGGCTGTCGATCGCTGCCCGCCAATCCCCGCCGTTTCGGACGAACTTCTGGAGTGCATGCAGATATGCGACGCAGGTTGGCGTCGTGGCCGCAGGAATTGCGCTCTCCGTCAGTGGAGTGTACGCGACGTGGCGATTAGGAAAGACGCCATTTCGCGAAACGGCCGTGATCGTACCTCGATGCCCCAGCTCACGCAGCCGCAGCACTACATCCACAGCAGACAACCCCGTGCCGATCAACGTGACCGGAGCATCCTTGGCCAGATTGCCGTAGGTCTCAGGAAGCCACGCATCGTGACGATAGGCTCCGCTCGCCGCCGCGTCGTGGCTGACGCCTGGCAGCGGTGCCGGTTCGAAGTTTCCCGTGGCCAGCACTATCAGGTCCACGCGAAGCTCGCATCCGTCGCTGAGCTTCAGCAAAGCGCCGGATCCCGTCTGAGAGAGGTCCACCACGCTTGCCTGCACATGCCGCACGCCTTTTGCCGAGGCCAGAAGCGACTGAAGATAGCGCCCGAAGACGGCGCGCGGGGCAAAGGTCTCCGGCGAAGCGGCTGAGTCGTAGTTTGCATGAAGCCAGTTAAGAAAGTGATCGGGCTCAGCGGGCAGCGCACTGATTTTGCCAGTGGGAACATTGAGCAGGTGCCGCAGGCTGGGCGTCGAATATGCCAGGCCAAGGCCCACCTCCGGGTGAGGGTCGATGACCACTATTCTCGCGTTCACTTTCTGCTGGGCCAAGTGATAGGCGGTTAGGGCGCCGCTTGCTCCTCCTCCGACGATTGCGATCGTCTTCTGTTTCGTATTCGCTTGACGCATTGTTGTCTCCTCAAATACGACCTTAGACGCAGTGGAGACACGATGGAATTTGCAAATTCTTATACGGTATAAACCATCTTCGGAGGCGCACTTATATGGCATCAAGATTACTTCTTGGACATCGTCAGTCGCCGGTTGGAGACTGAGATCGACAAGGAGGTTTACATGAAAAGTCAAACTATTAACCGTTTCGCAACCGTCTTGATTGCGTTAGCTATCTTAATAACTCCACTGGCAGGCCGTGCAGAACTCCACTCGAGATCAAAGCAGATTGTGGTCCTCTTGCCGAAGGACCTTCCCGAACAGGCGCAGCTTGGCGGCGAGAGCCTCTTGCTGCATTCAGATAGTGCCGGCAGCACTTATCTCTACCTGGAGCAACAGGAGGGCGCGCGCTTGACAGTCCTCGATGTAACCGACCCTTCTCGAATCAAACCGGTTTCGAGCATCCGTCTGAAGACCGAAGGCGCTTTTGATTTCATGCAGCCTTTGAATAATCGCGTGGAATTGATTCGTTTTCGCCGGAGCGGAGATGTTGCTGTGTTGGACCTGTCCAAGGCGAAGAGGCCCGCATTGCACACCGTAGAGTCGATGGACGATCTGGGAACGGCAGAACCGATCGGCTTGACAGGCTTTATCGTTGCGGATGGAACGTATAGGTACGTTAGCCCCGTACCGCGCGACTTCCGGGTAGTCGACGTCTCCAGGCCTTTCGACCCCGCTCTATTGACCACGATCAAGCAAGTGAAGGACCGCGTAGTGAACGACCAAACCGGTACCACATTCCTCCTTGGCAGCGAAGGCCTAAGCGTCATCCGGCAGCCCGCCGTGGAAGAGGACTATCGGGAGAATGAGATACAAATGGAACACAATTAAACGCTGGCTTTGAAGCACTGAAACCCGCCCGTTCAAGGCGGGTTTCAGTGTTGACTCTTCATTTCTAGCGAAAACCCGGGTCTTTCTCTCTGAGTTACAGGCAATCCATTCGACAGCAAGAGCGACGACACTCTCCATCGAGATCTGTGGAATCCCAGGTCCCAAAATCGGGACCCTGGGGCACCCAGAACACGAGGGTGCTATTTATTCGCGTGCAAGAAGTAGTAATCGGCGGTGTACGGCACGAGCGTTTGCTTACCTACATCGCCTATCACGGAGCAACCGCTGGTGGGTGCGGATCCTCCTTTTGTGTTCAAACGCTGGACAAAAGTGGTCTGGGTTAAGAAGTTACCGCCGGCTGGTCCTGCTTCCGTCCCGATTGACTGCAATAAGAGGCAGGCAATTGCGCCAGCATTAGGGCAACTCGGATCAGAGCCAGCGGGAATCGATTGCAGCGTTTGTCCCCACACCTTGCTGGTATCGAAGGAACTCTGCCACGTTGCGCTCCCGAAGGGTAGCGGGTTTGGGGCGGACTGGTTGGGGTTGGTATCGGGGCTAAGAAAGTGTGTGATTGCCTCCACGTACTGACCGAAGACACTCACAAAAAGGGTGGCTTCGGGGCGAGCGGCGTTGACGGTCCAGGAAGCGGTAGAAGCGCCCGGGCTCGTGGGCAGGCAAACATAGCCTTGAGTCCCCACTGCGTGACCCAGGAAGAATGCGGAGTTTCCCGCCGGCGGCGTGATTGCGCCAGGAGTGGCTGGAGCCGTGATGGTTTGCGCTTGTGCCTGAGTAATAGCGCCGAACGCACATCCGAGCACCAGAGCAGTTGCGAACAGGCTCCGGGCTCGTGCAGTTATTCTTGAAACGTCAAGATTGACGCTCATTTGTCCTCCAGGGTGGTCTTTCGGTTGAGGTCATTGAGACACAGAGAGCAGCCACGGCCGCTTTTGTATTGGATGAGAGAAACATACTTTTGGTATTGGATGGGAGAAACATACAAAAAGTAATTTTAAAAACTGGTAAGTGTTGTACCGGAATCTTGCGTATTTGAACGTTGCCGCTGGTTCTGTATGATTTCGGATATAAAATTCGGCATAAGCAAGGCTGCAATTGCAAAAAAAGTGCCTGACCTCGCAGGCCGGGTATGGATGTGTATCCGCTTGAGAGTAGTAGCGGACAGGCAACGGCCGGGTGTATGTGCTGATTTTGATAGAGAACTTTTGAAGGGAGTCAACGAGAATATGCGGAAGTCCTTGGCTTGGGGCGCTTTTTTGCTGGCAGTTTTTGTGGTGCTGCCGGGAACGGGATACGTGCTCGCGCAGTCGCAAACGTACGACCAGAGTTTGTACGGCGGCATGAAGTGGCGGTTGATCGGTCCGTTTCGCGGCGGCCGCGTCGAGTCGGTCACCGGGATTCCGAACGATCCGCTGACCTACTACATGGGTAATGTAGGAGGCGGGGTTTGGAAAACCACCGATGCCGGCCAGACCTGGGATCCGCTCTGGAACCACGAGCCGGTCGCCTCGATCGGGGCGGTTGCGGTCTCTTACTCCGATCCGAATATCGTGTATGTCGGCACCGGCGAGGCTTGCCCTCGCGGAGATGCCTCGTACGGCGACGGTATGTACAAATCCACCGATGCCGGCAAGACCTGGACCCATCTGGGGCTGGACGACACCCAGCACATCGGGAAAATCCTCGTCGATCCGCACGACCCCAATCGAGTGTTTATCACCGCTCTCGGCCATGTCTACGGCCCTAACCAGGAGCGCGGCGTGTTCCGCTCCACCGACGGCGGCAAGACGTGGACCAAGATTCTGTATAAGAACGACACCACCGGCGCAGCCGATATCATCTTCGACGGCAATAACACCCAGATTCTTTACGCGGCGCTATGGACCTTTCAGCGAACTCCGTGGCACATGACCAGCGGCGGGTCGCCCGACGACGGACTCTACAAGTCCACCGACGGCGGCGACACCTGGACCAGGGTGGGTGGGCAAGGATGGCCGACGGGGATACTTGGCAAGATCGGCGTGTCCGTCTCCGCCGCCAACCCCAACCGCGTCTACGCGTTGGTGGAAGCCACGCAAAACCAAAAGGGTCTCTACCGGTCGGATAACGGCGGCCAAAGCTGGCAGCTCATGAACAATCAACACTACTTCATGCAGCGCCCCTGGTATTTCACCCACGTTTGGGCCGATCCGCGGAACCCCGACACCGTCTATGTGCAGAATTTAGGTGTGTACCGTTCCACCGACGCCGGCAAAACTCTTGCACGGATGGACTCGGTGCCGCACGGCGATAACCATGCGCTCTGGATCGACCCCAACAACTCCAAGCGCATGATCGTCGGCAACGACGGCGGCGCAACCATCTCCAACAACTACGGCAAGACGTGGAGCTCGATCTACAATCAACCCACCGCGCAGTTCTATCACGTCTCCGCCGACAACCTGTTCGATTACCACATCTACGGCGCTCAGCAGGACAATTCCACCGTCGCTATCGCCACCCGCACTCGCCACCGCGACATCTCGTCCGCCGATTACGCATCGACCGGCGGCGGCGAAAGCGCTTCCATCTTCATCAGCCCCGGCGATCCCAATTTTGTGTATGCGACCGATAAGGAGACATCCTATATTCACAGGTTCGACAAGAAGACCGGCCAGGACCAGGATATCTCCGAGTGGCCCGCCTCGGTCGACGGCTGGGGAGCGGTGGCGGATAAGTACCGCTTCAACTGGGAAGAGCCGATTGCCACTTCTCCGTTTGACCCGCACACCCTCTATCACGGGTCGAACGTGCTTTTCGAGTCGACCAACGACGGGCAGGACTGGAAAATCATCAGCCCGGATTTGACCCACAATGACAAAAGCAAGCAGCAAAGATCCGGCGGACAGATCACCGGCGATAACGCCACCATCGAGATATACGACGTGATCTACTCGGTGGTGGAATCGCCGCTGCAAAAAGGCCTGATCTGGGTCGGCACCGACGACGGCATGGTGTGGGTCACCCGAGACGGCGGCGGCCACTGGGAGAATGTCACTCCCAAGGGTCTGCCCGAATGGAGCAAGGTCAGCATGATCGAACCGTCTCCTCACGCTGCCGGCGGTGTCTACATTGCCGTCAATCGTTTTAAGAGCGACGACCTCAAACCCTATGCCTGGAAGACCGCCGACTATGGCAAGACCTGGACGTCGATCACCGACGGCATTCCCACTGGCTCATTTCTCCGCGTTGTAGCGGAAGATCCCGTCCGCCGCGGCCTGCTCTTCGCCGGCACCGAAACCGGGGCTTACGTCTCCTTCAATGGCGGCGGCCAGTGGCAGCCGTTGCAGATGAATCTGCCGGTTGCTTCCGTTCGCGACCTGATCATTCATGGCGACGACCTGGTTGTTGCCACGCATGGCCGCGCCTTCTGGAGCCTTGACGACATCACTCCGCTGCGCCAGATCAACCAGCAAGTAGCCGGCTCCGATACTTTTCTCTATAAGCCGGCCATTGCCTACCGCGTTCGCCGTAGTGGCGGCCTTGCGGTCGGTGACAGTGGGCCGGTGGCGCAGAATCCTCCGGACGGCGCGGTGATCGATTACTATCTGAAATCCGCACCCGGTTCCGAGATCACCCTCGATGTCCTCAATAGCCAGGGCAAAGAAATTCGTCATTTCAGCAGCCATCAGGCGCCTGCTCCGAAAGTCCCGGGAGGAGGCTCGGATCGGGAACTCGGCCAGGGCCGCTTGCCCGCCCAGGCGGGAATCAACCGCTACGTCTGGGGCCTTCGCTTGGCGCCGCCGATAAATCTGGTTACCGGCCCTCATCCCGCGTATGGAGGCTCGGCCATCGGTCCCTACATCCTGCCCGGGATGTATCAGCTTCGCCTGACGGTGAACGGGAAAACGATGACCCAGCCGCTCGAGGTGAAAATGGACCCGCTGGTGAAAACCAGCGAGGCCGATCTTGCCCGGCAGATGGAGCTGGGAATCAAACTCCGCGATGATCTCAACCTTCTAATCACGGCGGTTAACCAGATCGAGGGTGTGCGGGAACGGACGGCGGCGCTTGAGCGCCAAGCCGGGTCGGGATCGCCGGTAGCCGCGAAGGCCGGCAGCCTGAATGACAAGCTATCGGAAGTTGTCAATGCACTCTACGAGCCCGAGATGCTGGCGGCGGAAGACGCCCACAACTACCCGGTGAAACTCAGGGTGCAATTCATCACACTCCAGCACTTCGTGGATAGCGCCGATACCGGGCCTAGACCGCAGGCTTACCAGCGCCTCCAGATGCTCACCCAGCAACTCGACGTGCAGCTTGCCAAGTGGAAGGCTCTTCAGGCCAACGACGTTCCGGCGCTCGACAAAATGGCGGTCGCAGCCGGACTTGGGCATGTCAACGTGATGGCGTCGGCGTCCCCGGACGGAGCGTCCCAGACGATGGCAAACAAATAGATGCCGCAAAACCTGGGTGCCCCATATCTGGCGCGCTCTTTGCGCCAGATATGGGAAACCGCAGATCTTTCCACTCCACTTCCCACCCCAGCAAGCTTCGCTTGCCGGGGACCCCGGTTTCGCTCTGTCGAAAATCATCCTGGGAACTTCACGAGGATCAGTTTCTAGCCACTACCATAACCTTGTCATCTCGACCGGAGCGCAGCGAAGTGGAGAGATCTGCGGTTTTGTGGGTACCTAACCGCGGATCCCCTTCACTCCGCTTTACTCTCACTCAGATGTGGGAAACCGCAGATCTCTCCACTACGCTGCGCTCCGTCGAGATGACAAAGTTAGGTGTAGTTGCCAACCAAGCCTTCCTCAACCCGATTTTCATCCCCTTGGGTGGGCCGCAGGCCCATGAATACTTCGGTCGAGATGACAAACTTTATTGTTTGTGGTTCACGTTAACAGTGAAACGGTATTAGCGACACCATCTTGGAGGTGTTGCCATGAATTCGACCAAGCGTCCCGTGACTATATTGGTCCTCGCTTGCGTGTATATCGCGGTAGGCGCCATCGGCTTCGTCTACCACTTCCGCGGGCTGCTGGCCCTGCAACAGGGCAGCGGTTGGGTGGAACTGACGGAGTTCCTGGCAGTAGTCTCCGGAGCATTCATGCTCCGAGGCCATAACTGGGCGCGCTGGCTTGCCCTCGCCTGGATCGCATTCCATGTCGTCCTGAGCGCCTTTCGCGCATTCCACGAACTCGCCGTCCACGCCTTGTTCTGTGCTGTGATTGCGTGGCTGCTTTTTCGTCCGGATGCCGCCCGATATTTTCGCCGTGCTCGAACCGAAGACGCAACCCAGGACGCAACCGAAGACACATAGTATGGCGAATGCGTCGCTGGAGTACCAGCCCTCAGGATTTGCGCCCCGGGCCTGAGGCTCCTGTGCCGCGTCGGCCGTTTGACCTAAGTCGCAACGTCAAAAGAGCTAAAGGCTGTTAATCTGAACCGAAGGTATACGAGACTCAGTCCCGTATACATGTCTTCAAGACCACTGGTTTGGCAAGAATGTATCGATTCGTGATCGGTTCGGCATGGAAGGCCGAAAGTGAGGAGATTTGACTATGCCCAATTTAAGTGCACGACGGCTTGCCGCCTGCGTCGCATTATTGACGGGCCTTGCACAGGCTGCGTCTGCCGCTGAAATTCTTATCGTTGACGCGAAATCCCAGCCGGAGAGTTTGACGGTCGCACCGGGTGGGATACTGATCGTCGGTAGCGCGAGCACTCCGTTCATCTACAAGGTGCGCCCGGGCTCGACCACTGCTGAGAAGTTCGTTGATGCCAGCGCTGAAGGCGCCGGCACCTTTTTCTTCGGTATGCTTGCCGATGCCGCTACCAACACGTTGTGGGCGTGTCAGCTAACCCCGGTGCCAGGCACAGCGCCGGTGAAGCGTCATACCGCCCTGAGGGGCTTTGATCTCTCCACTGGCGCCCAAAAGCTTCGTTGGAACCTGCCTGGTGACAACAGTACCTGCAACGATTTCTCGGTCGGACCGGACAAGGCGCTTTACATCACGCGACACCGCCAACAGCAAAATCTACAAGCTGCCGGCCGGTGCTTCCACTGCCGAACTCTTCCTGGAAGATCACGCGCTCTACGGCATCGACGGGATCACCTTTTTGGACGGTACGCTGTATGTCAACAATGTGTTCTCGAACAATCTCTACCGTATCCCGGTGGACGCTGCCGGCAAGGCCGGACAACCTGTCGATATCTGGATGGATCAGCCCGTGAAAGGGCCGGATGGCATGCGCGCAGCCAATGGCAAGCTACTCCTTGCTGAGAATGGCAACGGCAAGATTGCCGTGATTACTGTCAATGGCGATAAGGCCAGCGTCACGGTAATCAAGGAAGGACTCAAGACACCAACCGCAGTCGAGCCCGCGGGCGACACGATCTGGGTCGCCGAACGCGGCGCCGGCAAGGCAGTGTCGATTCCGATGCCGAAATGATAGAGGCAAATTGGGAATGGGACCGTGAGCCTCAGAATAGATCTTCTGCGCCACCAGGCATCGTTCTGGCTTCACTATCACTGATGACTTCGGCGCCTCACTAGATGACTTCGGTGTCACGCGGAATACACCGCCTGTCCTGGAATCCTCGAGCATCCACAGCGCGCCATCGGGAGCGACCTCCACGTCGCGGATTCGGTGACCAACATCCCAGCGTTCGGCGGGCTTGGCGCCGCCCTGACCGTCGAAGGTAATGCGGCTGAGCGACTTGGTCGCCAGGCCGCTCACCAGGGCGGAGCCCTTCCACTGCGGGAACATCGCGCCGTTATAGAAGATGAGGTTGCCTGGCGCGATGACCGGCGTCCAGTAGATGACGGGCTTGGTCAAGTCAGGTCGCGTGTCCGGACTGGGGATCGGCACTCCGTTGTAGTTGACTCGCGTAGGAGACGAGCGGCCAGCCATAATTCTTGCCGGGCTCGATCAGGTTCAGCTCATCGCCGCCCCGCGGGCCATGCTCAAGCTCCCACAACCGGCCGTCGGGCGCGAAGGCCAGACCATAGGGCGTACGGTGTCCGCTGGTCCAGGTCTCAGCCGGCGTCAGGTTAGGTCCGGGGAAGGTATACGTTCTCACGACTGGAGCAGTCTTCGCGGCTTCGGTATCCGTCGGCGGGTCAATCACGGGCACGCTGGCCGCGCCCTTCTTCCCGGCCATCGGATTGCCTGCGAGCAGGCTTGCCATCCAACGTCAGGCGCAGGATCTTGCCGAGTGGCTGGTTAGGATCCTGGGCCGGCGTCATGCGCTGCCGATCGCCAACGGTAAGGAACAGATAATGGCCATCCGGGGAAAAGGCTATCTGTGCACCGAACTGTCCGCCATTGCCCCTCTCGCCATCGCGCCAGATCACCTTGAGCTCCTCGAGGCTCGCCGAATCCTGGCCGAGCGCCAGCTGGGCTCGTGCAAGAGCCAGGCTCGAACCGCCATCGCCCGGCTCCGAATAGGTGAGGTAGACACTGTGATCCTTGGCGTAGTGCGGCGAGAGAAAGACGCCCAGCATGCCGCCTTGTCCCTTGTAAAGAGCGGCCGGCACATTCGCGACAGGCGTCTTGGCTCCCTGCTGAGTTACCAACCACAGACCGCCGACCTTCTCGGTGATCAGCATGCGCCCGTCGGGCAGGAAGGCAATCCGCCAGGGCAGATCGAGGGTCGTTACCTGGACCATGTTGAAAGGCAGGCTAGCCTCGGGCTTCTGCTCGCCTGCATTGATCTGCGCATCTGCCTGGGTCGCCGCCAGAGCCAGAAATAGCCCCGCGATCACTAACTGTTTCATCTCGTTTTCCCTCTATCCGTATTGATTGGTCCGGCGTTAGCAAACATTTCTTTCCGTGATCTTTTTCTTCAGGATATTTCTCGATATTCATGGATATTCGCGTCGGATGATTCAGGAATCCGGGTTGGTCAAATATTCGTGAACGCATTGAATCGCATGCAGAGGAGTCGTAACGCTGTTTGGGCGGAGATAGGCTGGGAACAACATCCTTATTTTTTTATACCACTTCTGTTTTATTTCTTCCTCCATACAACCCGGACCTCGGCACTCAGACTTGTCCAAATTAGAGATCCTTCGTTTCTGGTGCAGAGCCGGGTGCCTCAGGCTCACGAAACCGGGGTCCCCGGCAAGCGAAGCTTGCTGGGGTGGGAAGCAAGCCTGGGTCTTTTTCTCCGGACTACAGGCAAACCTTTCGCCAGCAAGAGCGCCGACACGGTCCATCGAGGATCTGTGGAATCCCAGGTCCCAGAATCGGGACCTGGGGCACCCAAGATTTGTGAAAGGAGGAGCCTCAAAAAAACCAATTTGGACAGCTCTGCTCGGCACTCTCTCAGACAACGTGGGGACGGACTGGACTGGACTGCACCCCTAAGCCACGCCGAGCGCCGTTAATTGGGGACACTTCGGCCTGTTTTCGTACGTTCGTTATTGATCAGCAGTCGCGGAGCTCTGGGAAGTGTGGAAATCCTGAAGGGATTTCCAAGGCCTGTGGGAGCGGTGGTAAACCTGCATTTGGTTTTCCACCGCTTCCATCAGCGCCTTCACTTTCCAGAGCTTGGCTAGCCTGCTCAAACTCTTCCGGTGTTAGATATCGTAACGTGGAATGCAGCCTTTGCCGGTTGTACACTTGCTCCAAGAACTCGCGGATTCGACTGCGTGCGCCTTCTAAATCCCTATAGTCAGTTCTGTACACTTCCTCCTCTTTCAGCGTTCGCATAAATCGCTCGCGTTGTCGTACGGATTGCCGCGCCGGCTCATGCTGATCTGAATCTCGCCCTGCTCCAGCAGATCGGTGTAATCCATACAACGTGTTTCGCCAGGCGCGTTGTTCTTCGAGTGTGCTTCCTTTACTCGCTTGAAGGCTCGTCTTAAAAAATCATTCTCCAAAGCTAAGCGCCCCAGGCGCCGTTCCAACTCGGCCATCCTGTGATCTGCCGTCGCAGTGGGTACGCTGCGCTTCGGCACCGCGTTGGCTGGGGTTCCTGGAGGTCGACCCTTACGCCGGCTCAAACCGGCGACCCCTTGCTCGCGATACCAATCACGCCAGCGATAAAGCACGCTGCGCTTGATCTTCAACTCGCTGTTCAACGCAGATACGCTCTCGCCGTTCAAGATCCGCTCCGCTACGGCTACTCTAAATTCCACACTGAAAACACGGGCAGCTGCCATCCCAACCTCCATTCGCTGCAGGTGTGTCTCTATTTTCAGTGTCTCAAGTTTGGGTCCACTCCAAGCCGTCCCTGAGTTATCTTGTCCCTGAGTTATCTCGCATAGTGCATATTGCGCGACCGGTAATCCGGGTTTGTCGTGAAGAACCAAATACCGGTGTACCCATCCAGAACCCCATTTGCCGAAGCGTTGCGAATAGCCGACTTCGGGCTTGAAGAGATGTCGCCCCACACTGCAGGCATAGGTTGTTTATGGCCGCTGACCCAGGTCAGCATCCGCAATGCATACAGATTCTTTACAGGCAGGGAATCCAGGAGCACCTACTTAGCGATCGAAAAGATAGCAGTGTTCGCGCCGATTCCTCCGCACCCCGCTCAGACTTACGGCCCGGGATTTGGTCCGACTCCACACTTAGGGATTTTCCTAGTGGCGTTATATTGTGCACCACAGTAGAAGAAGATGAATGTATTGTTTGCCCCGGAGTAGGGTGTCTCATGTCATCTAAGCGTCCTCGCATTTTTATTTGCCGGACGACGATATTCTCCTGGCGGATCTGTGCAAGAGACTACTTGAAACGGAATTCGAACTGGTAGCCATACCGTAAGCAACGGACGTGCCATGGGTGCGAGCGGCCGCGAAGTTTAAAGCCAGATGTGACCTTAAGGTCGTATCTGTTTGCAGTGTCGTCGTGATTGATGATTTTGAGCCGTCCAGGCTACAGGACTCGCAAAGACCCTAGACTATCGGATGGTTGAAGTTGCCGACAACATCACTTTTCTGAAAACGCGAGGTGTTCCTTGAAGAAACTCTTATTGGCCACAGTGCTTGTCACGTTAGGTGTACTCATGGGATGCAGCTGATGCGAAACTTCCCAATGTCATGAGTATCACGGTAACCCCAGCGACTCCGTCTCTCGCAGCAGGACATGCCCAGCAATTTACTGCTCAGGGAACCTTCAGTAATGGTTTGACACGAGATCTGACCAGTCTAGTAGCGTGGAGTTCGTCCACAACGCCGGTAAGCACGATCAGCAAAGCTGGGTTCGCCCAAACTTATAGCGAGGGGACGTCCACTATTTCCGCGAGCTTCACACAACCCGCCGGTACAGTGACAGGCACTACCACACTCACTGTTACAGCGCCCGTTCTGGTTTCAGTTTTCGTAACTGACGTTTCCACCGTCAACCCCGGTCCCCAGTCTTTAAAGAGCGCCACTACAGCCAAGGGTACAGGCCACCAATTCTTGGCTTATGGCCTGTACAGCGACGGCGGCGAGCGGAATATAACGACTTCCGTTACGTGGACTTCGGCTCCGTTGACGGTGGCCACAATCACTAATGCCGGCCGTGCTACCGGCATCAGCGCGGGAACAGCAACAATTACCGCAACCGATCCAACGACGTCCATCGCCGGCAGCTCTTCGCTGGCTGTCACCAATGCAACCGTGACAGGTATTGAGGTCTACCCTGTGAGCCAGACCAACGCTGCGCTTTTAGGCCAGACCATCGCTCCTCTTACCCGGATTATCTATGCGGCCTTGGGAACGTTCAGCGACGGCACAACACAAGACCTTACTGTAGACGCAACCTGGGCCAGCACGAACCCCAGTGCGGCGACCGTCTCTAACTCAACGCCGAAAGGTGTTGCCACCGGCGTGGCTGTCGGGTTGACCCAGATCGAGGCTGTTCTTGGTGCCGAGACCGGAACAGCGAATCTGGTTGTAAGTGCGGCCTCGCTGAAGTCAATCACGCTCACCCCGGCGACATCGGGAGTCGCGATCGGCTCGACCCTCCAACTGAGTGCGGTTGGCGCCTTCAGTGATGGGTCGAACCAGACAATCAACTTAGCCGTAGCGTGGAGCGTTACTCCGAGCAATGGCTCCTTCGCTACGGTAGACCAGACGGGACTCGTAACAGGCGTTGCAGCCGGCGCGGCTACCGTGACAGCGAAATTCGGCACAATCACGATGAATGCGGTGATCAATGTTCAGGGTCTAACGTCAATCGCCATTACACCGACCCCCGTCACGATCGCAGCAGGCACTCAGACGCAGTTCGTGGCAACGGCGACTCTGGCAGACGGAACAAAACAGAACGTCTCCTCTTCGGTGACGTGGATCTCGACGGGCCTGACGGTAACGGGCACGCTCCCGGTCGCAACAATCAGTGATGCGCCCGGCTCAGCGGGATGGGCGACGGGCAACAATCCGGGTACAGCCAATATCGCCGCCGTCTTCGACGGTGCATACGCGTCCCCACAGTTGACCGTGACGAGCGCGACACTGACGTCACTGGCGTTAGTGTCGATCACCACCGGGCACACTCCTCTCGGCACCTCGGTGCAATACACCGCCACGGGAACGTTCAGCGATTCGTCAACCCAAAACCTCACCGATCAGGCGGTTTGGTCTTCATCGGCGCCAACGGTTGCCGTAGTGAATTCAACCGGCTTAGCCACTACCACAGGACTAGGGGCAACTACGGTGACAGCCACGGGCAATATCAACGGAAACACCGCGACCAGCCACGCAGTGCTGACCGTGCCTTGAAGCAGAGAAACGCTATAGGGGAGGCTCTCATCAGCCTCCCCGCGTGTACAGACCTCGATGGACTGGATCTTCAGGGGAGTGGGTTTCAAAAGGAATCGATCGAGTGATCAAGATTGCGGAAGATACAGAGTTATTTGGAGGAATTGAATGAAGCTCAAAGCTGCACTTACCTTTGTAGCTGTCATGCTGCTTGGCGTTTCAGCGTGGTCTCAGGAAGCTCCTAAGTGGCAGATCGTGCTCGACTATAGTTACTCGCACTATGGAGCGGTCGACTACGCAAGTCCCAACTACAATTTTGGACAGTGGTTCTCCCTGAACGGAGGCGGTGGGTCGTTTGTTTACAACTTACGCCCATACCTAGGATTCAGGGCCGACCTTCAGGGCTACCAATCGAACACGAAGCTCGTGAGATTTCCCCCGGGCAATCCCTACCTTCCCGGCGGCACCACGGCGAATACCTCGGGAGACCTCTTCACGTATCTGTTCGGTCTCCAACTCGGCACAAACAAGGGCAAACTACACCCGTTTGCTGACGGGCTGGTCGGCGGCGCGCATAGCAACCTTTACGCAAATCTAACGATCCCCGCTCTTAATCTCACGGGGGTCACCGCGGGGAACTCCAACTCGGCCTTTGCAGCGACCGCCGGTGTGGGATTTGATGTCGCTATGAGCCACAAGATCTCGATCCGCGTGCTCGAGCTGGATTGGCTCTACACCGACTTCTCGAGCAGGGTTAACCTGGGCGCGAATCAAAATGGCTGGAGATATCTCGGGGGAGTGGAATTCAACTTCGGCGGCAAACCACCAATTCCGCCGGCGGCCAGTGTCTCGGTTTCGCCGACGGAGATCCTGGCCGGCGATCCTGTAACAGCAACGATGACGACGCAGAACTTCAATCCGAAGCACACCATTACCTATAAGTGGGCCGGCTCTGGCGGGCCGGTGTCCGGCGCGGGTGAAACCGGCAATGTGACGACGACCGGACTTGCTCCAGGCAGCTACACGGTAACGGGAACCGCAACCGACGAGAAGGAAAAGAAGAATAACGTCGCCACAGCCAGTGCAAGCTTTACGGTCAGGGAGCCGCGGGGTCCAATAGCAAGCTGCTCAGCCAGTCCGACCTCAGTTGCGGCCGGACTGACCGCAAATGTTACGATGACGGCGAGCAGCCCGGATAACCGTCCCCTGAAGTACAACTGGACATCGGAGGGCGGCCAGGTATCTGGCAGCGGCACCAGCGCGACCGTGACGGCAACGCAGGCCGATGCTGGTCATTCAATCACAGTGACCGGAACGGTAAGCGACGATCGCGACCTGCACACTGTCTGCACCGCGACGATCGACGTGCCGGCTCCTCCGCCGCCTCCTCCGGCATGCGTCAACATCGAGGACTGGGGTCAGTGCACCTTCGAGAAGGATCCCAGGAGACCATGGCGTGTAGACAACGACTGCAAGGATACGCTGGATAAACTGGCGCTCCGTCTGCAGCAGGCGCCTACCGGCACTCTGGATATCGCCGGTTCCACAAGCGAGGCTGAAGCTGCGAAGAAGCCGACTCTGGGTGCGCAACGTGCAGTCAACACCAAGTACTATCTGACGACGGATGGCCCGACCAAGTCCGATGCCAGCCGAATCCATCCTCGCCAGGGTGATAACGAAGGTCAAGTCGTAAACTTCCGCTTTGTTCCTGAAGGGAACCTGTGCTCTGGACAAACAGAACCAGGTTCAGCGGTAGACGAGACTACGATTCAGCCGCAGTCACGCACCGGCCGCAAGCCCAAGCCTGCAGCGCCCCCAGCGCAGTAGGTGAGGTCTTCGGTCGGACCTCCCGATGCCGATGAGAGGATTATCCTCTCATCGGCATTTTTTTCCCGAAGGGCTTCTACGATCACAAATTCGGCTTCGAAGTGCTGCGGTAGGCATCGTTCTCGAGCCTTTTCGTCCGGCGATTTAACCGCCGGAGTTACTTCATCTTTTGGGGAGCGTCAAAGAGTACAGGCTGATTTGCGTAATTTTTGATATCGAGGGAGGCTTTGCCTATGCGCAAGCCGTCTGATGTCATTGCGAAGCTGCTGTATTGGCTTGCGGGGCTGCTGGTAGTTGGTTCCCTTGCCTCGAATGCGTTTGCTGCTGATTGGCGCCTGATCGGGCCGGAAGGCGGAAATGTCCGCAGTCTGACGTATGATCCGAGTGATCCAAATCACATTTTGCTCGGCACGAGTGCCGGTAAAATCTTCTCTTCCCGAGACGGAGGCAATTCCTGGGAGATGCTGGCCCACTTCGGGTCGGCTGAGGACTATGTCATCGATCACATCGTCTTCGATCCGACCAATCCGGCGACGATCTACTGGGCCGGATGGGGCCTCTTCCACGACACAGATGGAGATGTTTTCCGGTCGGATGACGGCGGCCGCACCTGGCAGGCGTTGGCCGGAGCTCACGGAGAATCGATACGCGCCTTGGCAATGGCGCCAAGCGACCACAATACGCTGGTGATCGGGGCACTGGATGGCGTCTTCCGATCGCGCGACGGCGGAACAACCTGGGTGCGCATGACACCGGAGAATCCCAAGGTCTTAGAGAACCACGCCTCGATGAAGAACTTTGTGTCCGTCGCTATCGATCCGCAGAATCCCGACATCGTCTACGCCGGCACGCGGCATCTGGCTTGGAAGACGACAGATGGCGGAGCGCACTGGCACAACACGAGCGGAGGAATGCTGGACGATTCTGACGTCTTTAGCATCATTGTCGATCCCAAGGAGCCGTCGAGGGTTTATGAGAGCGCCTGCTCCGGCATCTACGAGAGCGAGAACGGTGCCGAGCTCTTCCACCGGGTCCAAGGACTTCCACACTCTGCAATCCGCACAAGGGTGCTGAAGCAGGATCCGCAGCGCTCGTCGATTGTGTATGCAGGCACGACCGGGGGACTCTGGAAGACCGTCGACGGTGGCGCGAAGTGGTCGCTCGTAACGGCGGCCGATGTGATCGTGAACGATGTCCTAATCGATCCGCGCAATCCTGACCGAGTTTTGCTGGCAACCGACCTGCGGGGGGTGCTGGCGAGTAATGACGGCTTTGCCCACTACACAACATCGAATCGTGGCTACACCCACCGCGTCGTAGATGGTGTTGTCGTCGACCGAAAAGATCCTAACCGCCTTTACGTGGGTGTAGCCAACGATAGAGACCTGGGCGGCGTCTTCGTTTCCGAGGATGCTGGTAAGAATTGGCAGCAGGTCAGTCGGGGACTAGCCGAACGTGACGTTTTGAGCCTGCAGCAGGCGGCCGACGGTGTGCTGTTCGCGGGCACCAATCATGGGATCTTTTCTCTAGCGTCGCTGAGTAGTTCCTGGCAGCCAGCAAGCATGATTCTTGGTCCTGTTCCGAGCTCGCAACAGACTCCGGATAGTTCCAAGGGGAGCGCTCCACCATCGAAGCGGAGCGTTTCGGCCGGGCAACTGATTCCGTTGGATATCGCGCCACGCGTACGCTCGCTCAGTATGGGAGAAAACAGCTGGTACGCGGCTACGGACCAAGGGCTATTTATCAGCGCAGATCATGGTCAGAAGTGGTTTGGGCAACCTGTCCAAGGAGAGCGCGACTTTATTGCAGTGAACAGTTACGAGGACGGAAGCGCGACGCTCGTCAGCCACAACAAAGCTTATCTTTCCCGGGATCAGGGGGAGACTTGGAACCCGATGACTCTTCCACAATCTGTAGTTGGTTTGAACAGCGTCACGATAATGCCTGATTCCTCACTCTGGCTCGCAACGCCCCAGGGCGCGTTTCACTCTACTGACGGAGGCAATAGCTGGCCATACGTTCTTGGCGGCCTGCCGAAAGAAGATGTCCTGGAAGTGCGCTATGACTCCAGCAGTCAACGACTTTTAGCAACCGCTCTCCATGAGTATGGAGTCTTTGAGAGCGAAGACAACGGGCGAACATGGCGGAAGACACCGAACGCTCCCGTATCTATCCGCTGGGCCATGCCATATCAGGGCCGCTTGCTGGCGGCATCGGCCTATAACGGGTTGGTGATCGAGCAGACTGAACCTGCAACAGTGGTTCCGGCCAAGATTGGAAGCCCAGTTTCACCCGCAATAAGTCCCGCGAAACCTGACAGTGATCGGCCCCCCAAATTCTGATGCAAGTTGAGAGTTAGTTCCGGCAGAATCCAGTATCTAAGAGGGGATTTGCGTGAAGAGGAAGCGTTTCTCTATAGAACAGATCGTGGCAGTGCTGAAGCAGGCTGAGATGGGAGTGCCGGACGCCGTCAACGCCGAAGAGCCGGCCCATCAGCGCAGGAATTGTGCCAAGAGTAGGTTCGACGGCCGGCTATAGAGCCGGCCGGAAAAGATCCAGTCAAGCAGCTACTTCGTATGTGAATGACCGGAACGCCTCAACCACCATCTTCGCCACCTCATCACGATTCCGCTTCGTTACGAGTTCGTGTCCTGCACCGGTGACAGGAAGCAGTACGGTCCGTGCCGGGATGAGCTTCAACGCCGCCACCATTTCGTCGATGGAGCCGAACCCATCCCGCGTGCCGTGAACGAACATCGCAGGAGTTTTAAGACCCGGGAAGTGCCCCGTCCGCAACTCACCGGGTCGTTGCGGTGGGTGAAGAGGGTACGAGAGCAGTAGGAGCTGATCGACGAGATCGGGTTCAGACGCAGCCAGGATCGACGCCTGTCTCCCTCCGTAAGAATGCCCTCCCAGAAATACGCGGCCCGAAGTTTGTCGTCGCATGGATGCAATTGCTGCTCGAAGTCCCTGTTGGTCACGTTCCGCACTGCCACGTTGTGGCGGCCCGTGCGGTCGCAACTGGCGGAAGGGGAGATCGCAGCGGAGGACGGTCAACCTGGAGGCGCAGAACGTACTCGCCAGCATCACGAGAAGCGGAGAGTCGCAGTTCGCTCCCGCGCCGTGCGTCAAGACGAGGCAATCCCCACCCGAATCGGGCGGGTGGTGCAGAAATCCTCGAACTGGTACTTCATTCTGCGGAGCGTCCCAAAATTCTCGAGGGTTGTTCATATTTACGGCCTATTGTAGACAATGGCAGCAACCATTTCCCTACGGCAGTTTAGGAAATGGTGTAGACCGAAGCCGCTATTCCCAAGCCGACGCGACCAACAGGGAGCGGCTGCCTCGATCAAATTGGAAAAGACCACAGTATTTCCTAAACTGCCTTAACTTCCAGGACGCCGACTTCTCGCCACCCGATATTTTCGCCGTGCTCGAGTCGAAGATACATGTTATGGCGAATGCGTCTCTTGAGCGCTGCCCTCAAAAGTGGCTCTTTTTCGCGGTAGCTGCCAGCTTCCTCTACAGCTATATTTCCGAATTGCGGAATCTTAAATGCTGGCGGTCAGTTTGTATTCTTGCGCAACGGGTTCCACGATCTTAAGCCGACCGTGTCCTGGATTGACGCGGTAGCTGGTGCGCAGCAGGCCCGCCCTTTCGAGAATGACCACATCGCGGCTGACTGCGCGAACGTCCCGCTTTAGGCCGGAAGCCAGGTCGGAGATGGGCAGCGATCCCGCCTTGGCCCGCCGCAAAAGACGAACACGTTCCGACGTAAGAACATTCAGGAGCTCCCCCGGATTCTCAAACGTGATGGTGATTTCCGCGGGAAGGCTCTCGCCGCGATCCAGCTTCTCGGCGTGTCCGCGAACACGGCTGAAAAACTCGTCCACGCTGCCGGTTCTGATGCTGACTCTATTCTTCCTCATCCTCAACCCTTCAGAGTTCGTGTACCTCGCCGATGAATCGCTCCACAAGAGTCGCATACATCTCATCCTGCGGCTCGCTTCAATCCGAGCTGCGATGCGATTCTCTGTTTCTTCTGTCAAAAGACAATAGCCTCGAAGAACTTTCGCGGGCATCCGCTCTACCCGCCCATAAGGCATGTGTCAGATGACACGCGCCTTCGGGTACACATAGATTCCCGGTAATGAATCATAATCAGTGAGGCGGAAGCGACCATGGATTGGAAAAATCGGCAGTCTGTAGAGGCTAAGATCACGCGACTGGCACGAGAAATTGCGGAGATTGACGAATTCTTCTACAAGAGCAATGAAAAAGAAGATCGCCTTTTATATGCCGGCATGCTCGAACGCAAGCGGGACGATATAGTACGATCTGTCGTCTTGCAGATACATACGGCAATTGAGGATCTCCTCAACTCTCAGATCACTTGCCACGTTCTAGGAATTCAACCGGAGGATGGTCGAGCCAGAATGCGCAACAGACCAGCGCGGGCACTGCGAAAGATGCTCTTTGGTGCGGGAAGTCTCGGCTTCGATATGAAGCTCAACTTTGCCGTGGCGCTCGGATTGCTCGGCACGAGAACCAAAAACAGGCTTATGGAGCTGAATACGCTGCGAAACAAGTGCGGTCATAACTGGATCCTGAAGGCGCCAGTAAGGCAGGGAAAACGGCCGAGGCAAAAGAAGCCGCCATTGCTTCTGTATAACGGGCGTGATCTGCACAACGTGGACGCTCTGGAGGAGTTCACAGCCGAGTACGGGACCATTTATCATAAATTGTTCGCCAACTATCTGGGCTAATGCTCTCGGTATTGAGCCATGATGGGCGACAACTAGAATTCCCGGTGGAAAGAATAATTGACGGACAAAGCATTTCTGTTGACGCGTTGAGCCCGACTAAGACGCGCTATTTTCGGAAGCCAATCCAACCCTCAGTTGTTGGTAACAGGGTGATGCATTTATCGAATTTCCGCTCCGAACACCCCGATGCTACGCTGCGAGTCGTACCTCAGTGCCGCACCACCATCACAACCCGGGTCAGCGCTGACACGAGCGTGCCCGCCGCTGCACCTGCGCTCAGCACATTCTAAGACCCTGATTGCTTCTCGAACTCCTGAAACATCTCCGTGAGTGCCTTATAACTGAGTTGTTTTACTGATTCGGTATAAGCGCTATCCGAAGGATCTGCTATTATTTTCCCTTCATCTGCGATAACAAAATCTCCCAACACAGAATGCTCCTGCCTGGAAAATGAAAAGGTCTCATATGCATAGACTTCGAGTTCGATCTCTATATGCTGAAATCCATTTCTGGTTCGATCCGTTCCCCCGATATGCAATTTCAACCGAGCTTTCGGAGCCACAACAAGTCGGTTCCCAAAAAATTCCTGCACAACTTCCGCCGCAGCCATCCTGTAAGCATCTGACCCGGTGATGTCCTCGGTCACAATCTGAATCGGGATTTTCTTATCGGAGTCGCCCAGGTCAAGGTCGTTCCGGGCGTTCTGGCCTGCCGAGTAGCCAAGCTCCCAGGCATCGGCTAGAGTAGTTGGCTTTTTGGTTGTTGTCTGACCTAGCATTCGAATTGCCAACATCGACATCACGAACGCAATAGCAATCGATCGTCGCATAACACCCAAGGTTACGGATGAGCCAATCGAAGGAAAATGCAACTTCCAGGTCAAAGTCGTCGACCGGCTACAATATTCGAAGTCCCTCCAGTCTCCGAATTTATGAAATTCTTGTCCTCGGAAACGTGGGACCGGAAACGCGGGGAGGAGACGGACCGTTTTTTGATTGTGTGAGGCGTGGCACGTTTGGCTCGCGTCGTTGCCGTAGATATGCCGCGCCGTGTCCACGCAACCTGGGGATTGGGCGGCCGCTTATCTTGGACGCCGAATGGTAATCGCATTGGCCCTGCCATTGGAGTGTGTAAGGGTGAGGAACGTTCCGTCTGTCCCCGAGTTATCGTCCCCGAGTTATCCTGATCAAGGTGTCGACAATGGCCAGCCAATATGTCGGTCAGCTTGTGACGGCTGAGTACGGTAGTGAGATCGAGAAAGTTCGAGAGCGGTACTATAGATTTCACGACTCCTTGTTTGCAGCATACGTCCGAGCGCGGCCACGCTTGGTGGAGAAGCGCTGAAATCAGCAACTACGAAGAGCACGTCTACGGCGACTACATCAGACACAGGGTCCTGAAAGATCGCCTGCGACGTGCAGTGATTATTAGATCTGTCCTGACACTAGGTACGAAATTTGATCCGGCAGCGTAGACCATTGGTCCGCGACATGTCGTCTTATTCGGGCCACAAGGAACAGGAGAAACGCAAATATCCAGGCGGCAGCTGGCAGCAGAAACCACCAGTGCCTTACTGAGGGTGCTACCAAGGCACTCGCCAACACGTAAAGCGCTGCTGCAACGAAGTTGTAGGTGAATCCGTCACGGATGAATGTTGTCACCTCATCATAGTTTGCCTGCCCCCTTAGCTGCACGGCAAGAACGTGGTAGTGGCTATAGAGCGCGGACCATTCCATATCGTTCAGAATCGACGCGGTCTGCTCCCGCGATATTCGCAGCAACTCCAACCCCTGCTGTTCGGGGGGTAGCGATGTAGCCAAGTTGAGTTCTTGAGCCATCATCTGCTGTGTTATAAACTTGAGATCGTCAGGAGCTGAACTGCCCAAGCGCCCCTTGATTGCGTTCCTCCACTCAACGCTGCGCCATGGACCGTTCTCGTATTGAAAAGATGCCTTGGAAGGCCACGGCATCCGCCCAACCAGTTCGGCCAGAATAGGTAGTAGATCATCGAGTACTTCCCGGACAAAATTTGTTATCGTGTGCCCGATTACGAAGGCTATGAAGATGAGCAGTCCCAGCTTTGTTTTATAGCCTAGAAATCCAACGTCGAAAAGCCACTGCAGCCCTGTACCAGACGCGCTCTGGTATATCAAGAGAGCGACGCCGCCCGGAATGAGAGCAGCGACGAAATAGACGATCCTCTCTACTGGAATCTTGAAGTCTTCGGCTATGCCCATTCTCTTGCCGCCTTTTGCATTCGGAGCATTGCTGCCGTGAATGTTGGGTTTCTGCTCAGTCGATGATAAATCGCCAAGTCACCCCCCGCGCGGCTTACCGATGCTATGGCGCGCATTCTCGCCAGAAGTTCTCTCTCAAGGTTGGAACTGTATTTGCACGATCCCCCCAGAATCCGAGATCGACCTCTATTTTATCTTTCGTCGCCTATATCGGGGGACAGCCTGGACTGGAACGTTTTTTGATTGTGTGAGGCGTGGCACGTTCGGCTTTCGTCGTTGCCGTGGATATCCCGCACCGTGTCAACGCAACCTGGGGGATTGGGGCGGCCGTTTATCTTGGACGCCGAATGCTAATCGCATTGGCAATGCAATTGGAGTGTGTAAGGGTGAGGAACGTTCCGTCTGTCCCCAAGTTATCCTCCCAAGTTATCCTAAGTTTTGGCTAATCGGTGCGGCGGCAGGAGGCGGGGGCGTCGTATCCCTGATTACGTCTCTGTTTGTTTGGCGCAAGTAGTAGGAAAGATAGCTTATAAAATAACCCTGTGTCTACTTTCGTTCATCTCGATGTGGTTTGCCAATGCAAGTGTCCTTGGGAGTCCGTAACTGTGCGAAGATAAAATGGTATCGTGTCACGCCAGGGGCAAAGCAGACATGGTCTAAACGAAAAGAGCGCTGTCATTTGAGCTGAAGGTACTCCTCCTTTAAACTGTATACCGAACATACACATGGCATCGCTATGGCCACCAGCCCTTATATCCCCGAGTGGGAGATCCGACGATGAACTGAAAAAATTGTCGCGCATATCCCAGTGCCGAGACGCGTCGATCTTCTGGTCTTCGCATGAAAGGACAGGTGACTTAGTCGTAAAGGTTCCGTTGTTATAAAAGGTCATCACGGCGCCGAAGGGCTCGGTTTGATCGAGTAGTTCGCCGGGTGTCATAGACACCTTCGTTTGTAATTGAGCCCACAAGGCGAGCAATCCAGCAATCGTCAAAAGAGCGCTAATCAACCACTTTACGGGTGGCTTAATTGATCCCCAAAAGCTCGCAAACCAGCTTTTGGCGTGTGCAGATTTTGGCGGCGGCTCCTGTGGTTTCTTCGCTATATGTTCCGGGACAAAATTAGCGAGGTTTTCTCCCATCGTGCGCAACACGGCGCGTTTCAACAGTCTTCGATCATGAGAACTACCCATAAAGCTTGTGAGGTTTCCGGCGGTAAGGAAGGTCCGTCCGAACCGTTGTTCCCGATTCGGACGATCTCTGTTAGCCGCGTTTTTTGGGTGACGGCTTGCCCTCGCGCAAGACGCGACCGGCAAGATGGCTGGGATTGCTGCCGGGTTTGGCAGTTTTAAGGGTCTGTCCGGCTCTGCGTTCCATCTCTTTATCTGGTTTCTTCAAGCGATTCTCCTTGGTCGTTGTGCTAACTTTTGTAGTTTTCGACCCAAGAAACCAATACTAGGATTACTCCGCACTAGTTTTTACTGGTCGAACCGAGCTGAACGGGTCGCTGCTTTCTGAGGGCGTTGCGACCCGCTTAGCCACCCCCCACACCGGGGGGTCAGTTGGCAAAGTACCGCTGTCTGTCGCGGCTGTCAACAAATAACCACAACATCTTGTAGTTTCGATGCATATATCCAACTTACTCTTCAAATCCCGTAATTAATTAGACCGTATCCGTCAGAGCAAACCCACGGTTGACAAGTGCGGATGTCTCGCAGCCCAGGCGGCAGGGGTAAGTTCTGCGATGCGCTGGAGTGGCACGTTTGCAAGTCCTGGAAGGATGGCCGCCAGGTAATCACGGACCGGGATGTTGAGCCGGCGGCAGCTTTCAACAACGGAGAAGATTGCCGCGATGCGTGGACCGGCGTGTTCGCTGCCGATATGGATCCAGTTGGATCGGCCCAACTCAGGCAATGGGACGCATCGAATTCTCGGCGAGATTGTTGCTCAGTTCCAGTTCTGGATAGTCGCGGAAGCGTGTAAGTCGCGTCCAGATCGCCAGCGCGTAGCTCGAGGCCTGGCCCGCGGCGCTCTTGGGCAGCACCGTCTTGCTCATCGCCAGGATGTGACTGCGGATCTGGTCGAGCAAAGGCGGAGCTTTCTCCTGTCGGAGAGCATGGCGGCGGGCGTGGTCCATGTTGTCGTCGCGCGCCTGGGCATCGATCGCGAACAACTCGTCCATCAGTTCCACCGCCCGGATCGAGGCGGCATCTTGCTTGTTGAGCTTCACCGCGTCGATAAATCGCCTTCGCGCGTGCGCCCAGCAGGCGGCGTGCACGATGTTCGTTCCGCCGACCCCGCGATCATAGGCGACATACGCGTCGGTTTGCAGTAGGCCTTCGAATTTATCCAGGAAGTGGGCCGGGCCTTCGCGCCCGCGGCTCATGCGAAAATCGAACACCGTCGCTCCGCCCGGAGTTCCGTACTGCCACAGATATGCCTGGTGATTCGTTCCGCGGCCATCGTGGGTCTGCACATCTACCGGTGTTTCGTCGGCTTGGATGTAGCTTCCGGCCAGTGTCGTTAGCAAGTGAAAATGTCCGCTTTTGAGAACAAATGAAGTGTCCGGTTTCATAAGTTAGTAGCCGTAGAGGCAGTGGGAAAGTGCGAATCCCGCGCAGTGTGCGGGATTTGCAAGTTGGGAGGGAAAGTCTGTTTTTGGACTTTTCCTCTCAACGTCTTTTCCACGGCCTTGATTTGTTTTTTGGTCAGCGGCGTCAACAGTTTTCCTTCCGCGCTGTAATGACCGACGCGATGTCCTGCGATCATGGGTGTCAGTGTTTGGTCCAGGTGCTGATGGATGATCACCTTGCATCCAGCCAGGGTGGGACGCCACTCGGCACGCTGGAGCTGCATGATCAGGTTGTAAAAGCTCACCGTGTTATCCCGATCAACGGTGCGCTCAAACCGCTGCGTGAAGATCATTTCCAAGTTCCTGTGCCGGCAGGATATGAACGCCGTGCCTGGCTGCGCTGCCGGAACCGTAAAGTGGCGGTTGAACTCGGCGATGTAGTGCTCATTTAGAAACTTGTTGGCCCCTTCCAGTGTTCGGATCCCGCGCAACCGCAACTCCTGCGGCAGCCGTCCCTGCCAGGTGGAGAAGTTGCGTTCCGAGCGGCCCCTCGCTTGCGGAGAGTAGGACGGAATCATATGCACTCCCAGCTCCTTCATGGCACGGCCCACCTGCGTGGGACGCTCATAATCGACCTTGCCACCGCTCTTCGGCGTATACCAGAAATGGGCTCCGCGGTCCGAATAGAGCGAGCAGAACAACCCCTTCTGTTCGATCACCGCCCGCAGCCCGGCCATCACGGTGGCGGTCGTTTCTTCTTCGGCCAGCTGCGCATAGTAGATCTCGCTGGTAGCGTCGTCGAGGATCACGATCAGATCGTGCCGGCGCTCATCCTGAAACCACTGGTGATCGCTGCCGTCGATGTGCAGCATCATCCCAGGCAGGGGACGCCGCTCGCGCCGCTTGCGATGCACGCCGCGCCTGGCCTTGCGCTTCACCAGGCCGGCTGCCTGCAAGGCTTGTTTTACCCATGTGTAGCTCAACCCGATCTGATGTTCCTCGCCGAGCTTCTCATGAAAGTGCCGCACGTTCAGATCGAAGTACTTGTCCCGGTAAAGGCTCAGAACCTCTTCGGCCTGCGCCTTCGGCACCCGCCTGCTGCTTGGCTTGCGCCGTCGCCGGTCCAGTAATCCCTGAGGGCCTTGCTCCTCAAGCCGCTTCCGCCAGCGACCCATCTGCCGCTCGCTGATGCCGGTCAACTCCGCTGCCTGCCACCACTTGATCTTCCCCGTTGTGGCTCGTAACAACACTTCCTGTAACTTCATCGCCCGCTCCGCCGCGGTCCTCGGATAAGTCTCCATGCTCGTATGCATGGATCCATCCTCGCCGCCCGTTATGCGGACATTTCATTTGCTAAAAACACCGGACATATTATTAGCTAACGACATGTAGCTTCCGGCCAGTAACTCACTGCGCATGGCGCCGGTAACAGGGATCAGCAAGTCACCTGCCCGCATGATCCAACCGCACATGGTCGCTCGGCTGATCTCGATGCCGGCGTCCCTCTTCAGAATCGAACTCTGTCGATACGCCGGGCAGTGGTCCGCATATTTTCTGACGATCGTATCGATGATGACGCGGTCCGACACCAGGCTCTTGTCGATGATGCGCGCGGCAAGCGGCGCCGCAACCACGCCCTGCTCCTCACACTTTTTGCAGGCACGCTTTTCGCGTTTGGTCACCTCCACAAAGTACTCGGCGGGCTTAACATCGAGGACCTCGCTGGTCTCATAACCGATCACCTTCGTCTCGCCTCCGCAGAGGGTGCAGACACACTGCGCGGGCGTGCACGTCACCACCTTTTCTACACGGGGCAGATGCGCCGGCAACGTTTGGCGGCCAGGATGCGGTTCACCTTGCCTCTTGCCCGTTGTGGCAGACGGCGGGGCCACCGGCTCCCGCTCGCTCTCTGCCTGAACCTCATCGCGGCTCAGTGTGGGTTCTTCTTCCAACAACTCCAATTGCAGGTTGCTCAACTTCTCGCTGCCCGGACCATAGCGGGCAATCCGCTGCTGCCGAAGCCGCTCTTCCAGCACCTGAATCTTCAACCGCGCGTATTCGAGCTCTTTCTTCTGCGACTCGACTTGCTTCTCCAGTTGCGCGATCACTTCGGCCATGAAGGGATCCGAGTGCGGGGCAAGAGTGGGCTCAGAGGGCGTGCTCACGATGCTTCTTGAATAGCAGAAAGCGATCGAGAAAACGAGCGAAATATCCAGTGTTCATGCGGTTTTCAGTGACTCTGCTGGTTCTTCGGCCGGAGGCTTACGATGCCACTTTCGGGGCCGCGTTTGAGTCAGATCAATGCCCCCCAACAGCAACGCCAGCTCTTCGTGGCTCAACACGATTTTCTTCACCGTGCTGTCTCTCTCCGGCCAACGAAATCTCCCGCCGTCCAATTTTTTCGCACATACCCAAAGCCCGCTTCCGTCATAGACGACCAGCTTCAGGCGATTGCGCCGCGCATTTGTGAACAGAAAAACATGGCCGCTCGTGGGATCGCATTCCAGCCGGTCGCGCACCAGACCGTAAAGACCGTTGAATCCCTTGCGCATATCGGTGGCGCCAGTAGCCACGTAGATCCGCGTCGCCGGTCCGAACCCGAACACCGCCTACGCCCTGTCCAATATGGTCAGAAGGCGCTCCAATGTCCCCGTATCGAATCCACGGCGCACTTCGATCCGGCGCCCGCTTCGCGACTCAACCACCAGCACACCACCACTATCGGCATGGCTACTTGCTTGTTCCGGAGTGCGCGAAAACACTTCCACGGGAAGCATGGGACCGGAGACCGATCGCGGTCCAGGATGCACGCGTCGCCGGTATTTATCCAATGTCGCTAACGACAAGCCTCGTTGCTGACAGAACGCATCCCGCGTCAACCCGCTGGCTTCATACTCTGCAACCAGCCTCTGCACCTCGACCCGACTCCGCCGCTTTCGCACTACTGCCGCTTCGCTCATGACTCAAGTCCACCACGAAACCAAATGGCACAACAGGTGCGTTGCTCAGACGGATACATTAGACCAACTCAGTAGTCAACAGTACGAACGTATTGTTTAGCGTAAGTCCTTTATTTTCAGTTGACTATCAGCGGGATTTCGAGGTAGGATGGGTTACGGGAAACGTGGGGACAGACGGAACGTTTTTTGATCGTGTGAGGCGTGGCACGTTTGGCTCCCGTCGTTGCCGTGGATATGCCGCACCGTGTCAACGCAACCTGGGGATTGGGCGGCTGTTTATCTTGGAGGCCGAATGCTAATCGCATTGGCCATGCCATTGGAGTGTGTAAGGGTGAGGAACGTTCCGTCTGTTCCCGAGTTATCTTGTCCCCGAGTTATCCGAGTTATCCGGCTATGCTCTGACCATCCGCACACCTCACAATTTCTGAGAGATTGCCAATATAAGCAGGTACTTTGTTAATGTCGGGCATCCCCAGACCTTCCTAAGAGTTCTGCGAATACTGATCAAAACGGGAGGTCTTCGTCGCCAGTGACTGCGATTGTTGTCGTTGGCGGTCGCCCTATAAACAATTGGGTGAATTGGCCCGCTGCGCCAACGTTCGTGAGCAGTCCATTCCACCAGGTTTCATCAAGGTTTGGATTACTTCTTAATGCAATCATCGTCTCAGCAAATTGGAAACTTCCCCTAACCTGATAATTCTCAAAACTTCCTCGGACGAGTGATTCGACCTGATCTCGCGTGAACGAGTGCGCAAGAGGGACGATCAGCTTGTTGGCAATTGAATTTGCTTGATCGAAAGATACAGATGCGAGGTAGACTTCAACTGATCGATTTTTGATCGCACTATCCTTAAGTAGCGTAGGTGCATTTCCTAAAATTGTGATGAGATCAGATATACTCGAAGACTCGAGTCTGCTGTGCAAGCTTGCCTCTAGAACCTTAAGATTAGCGACTGTTTCAGCTATGCGCGCAAGCGACGCGGGTTCCGCAACTGCCACAAACTGCTCCATACGCAATTTTATGTCTTGCTCTAAATAGCCCTCACCTTGGTCGATTCGGGAGGCGAGCGCTATTGCCAGACCATAATTCTGATCCGCCAGAGCACGTAGCAACGAGCTCAACTTCTCAGCGATCGCTTCACCGCAGGCCTGCGGATGCATAACTTTCGTTGCGTTTAAAGCTGCTGCCGCACGGAGTCGTGACGCCTTATCGACTGTAGTCAGAAGCATCCGCTTCATAAGAAGAATTGAGAAATTCCTCACAAGTGATGCTCTTGATCTTGCAAGAGCGGTGCTTTTGAGTACCACTAAAGCCTTATCAACTTCCGTCGGAAAATATACTCCCTCAACTTGAGCGACCAGTGCTTGAAGAGCAGCTTTCCCGCTTGTTGGAGGCTGCGAGAGCATCGTCTCCACAGCGGTCCTGATGTGATAGCGGGCTTGCTCCGCTGTGGGTTGAAAAATCTCGCCTCTCGCGTTCATTGAGGGGTGTACACAGCGATGACGATCTTCATACAATCGTGAGAGGTCTTTGTGCTCAGCGGATGAGATGAAACCAAGCTCATTCAGCGCACGATTTAAGATCGTGCGCTCGAATGTGAGCGATCTTACAACATCGTCTTTGGCTTGAATTGCATCGAGTTCTGCACCGATTTGCATCGCTATAGGATCCCCCTGCAACTCCAACTGCCTCACCTTGTCGATAAAATCGAATGCGACTGCAACCCAGGTTGAAAGAATTGCTGCCCGTATTGCGCCCGACTTGTATGACGCTACAGCCTCTCCGATATATGCACGAGCTTTTTCGTCATCACAATGTAGAACCAGTTCGTCAAGATCTGCAAAAATCCTATGCGGCATCTAGAGCATCTTCCCTTTCTTAGTAGTCTCAGCATAATTGCTTGCCTGAAAAGACACTAGAAACAACGAAGAACCGCAAGTGTTGGCTATTGTGTCGAGCTATTATCAGGTCCGCGCACTTGTCTATGCGCCACGCACCCCGATTGCGCGCGTAATAGGCGCAAACATCAGCAAGGGCATTTCTGCGCAAACCAACAGCCATCAGAACAGCCACCAAACGATTTTGGCCTCTCCGTTCTGGAGAGGCCAAACCGACTTAAACTCTTTGTTTTGTTGGTGCCGGGAGGGGGGGTCGAACCCCCACGACCTTGCGATCGGCGGATTTTGAGTCCCTATCTGTTGCAAAATAGGAGACTTACGGCTCTACTACTTGCAACAACTTACAGGGTGTGACGGTAAGGTTCCATGCGGTCCTGTGAGGGGCTATTTTGGCAGTTTGGACATAGTGTTGGGCATAGTCAGCCGCAACGGATTCCCGGCGGACTTGCCTATGCCCAAAACATCCGCGACTGTAGGGCTTCGCCTTATCGCACCCGAGACGCCACAGGATACGGTCCCGACGATGGCCAATTTTCCGACGGCCCGCAGCGGAAAAGAGCCTCGGGAGGCCCACCTCTTCTCCTAAAATTGGACACCATGTTGAATGCTGATCTCATACCAGGTCAAGAATACGCGTTTCGTGAAAAGCGAATCGTCGGCAGTCCGCTGCACCGCGTCAAACTCTTGAAACACATTCGGGGACGTAAATGGCAAGCCAAATGGATCAAGCCCAATTCCAATCTTATCGACTATCTTTCGTGAGCGCTACGCGAACGCACATCTTGTGGATGGCAGTTTGTCGGATCATTCTTACGGTATGGGACAGCACAAGGAAGAAGATCTGGTGCGGTGGCGTGGTCTTGTATCGGAGCAGGTAGCAAGCGGCACGAGTGTGGCTGCGTTCTGTCGTGATCGCGGATTACGTGACTGGCAGTTCTACGAGTGGAAGAAGCGCTTGCGTCCGACCGAAGTGGCGCCGTTTGTCGCGGTGGAGGTGGCCTCCACGGAGGCGGCATCGGCACAGCCAGGGCCGATGTCAGGGATCGAGATCCGGCATCGCCGTGGTTGGAGCGTGATCGTGGAACCGGGCTTCGATGCAACTCACCTGCGTCGTTTGCTGGCCGTTCTGGAGATGGCGTCGTGATCGGTCTACCGAGTCTGCAGGCGTTGGATGGCGCGCCGGGTCCACGGATCTGGCTGGCAGCTGAAGCGACCGATATGCGGTGTGGCTTCGATCGGCTGGCCCAGCGCGTACAGTCGGTGATCGGCGCGGACCCGCTCAGCGGTCATCTGTTCCTGTTCCGATCGCGCAGCGGCAATCGCTTGAAGATCCTGACGTGGGACCGCGACGGTTACGTGCTGTGGTACAAGCGTCTCGAGGTCGGAGTGTTCAAGCTTCCTCGTGTTGCGCCTGGTGCTGGCTCGGTTGAGCTGCGCGCAAGCGAGTTGGCGATGTTGTTAGATGGCATCGACATGGCGAAGCTGAAGCGTGTGCCGCGCTATGAACGGCCAGCGCAAAGTGCTGTGAAACGAGCAGAAACAATCGTTGCCTGACGCGACCTGCCGCGCCTCACTTACGTCTAACCCACTAAGTGGGTCACTTTCGATCGAACTCGACTGAACTGCCCAGCGACAAGGACACGCTGCAGTTGATGGTGCTTGCGTTGCTCGAGGAGCGCGATCAGCAGAAGCGGCACGCAGAAGAACAGAAACAGCGTGTCCAGAGACGCGCCATAGCATAGCAGCAGGCTGCAGCGTTGCAGGTCGAGCTGCTTCGCGTGAAGCTGGAGTTGGAGCGTTACAAGAAGTGGTATTACGGTCCTCGCGCTGACTGCTGCAGTCCGATCAAAGACGTTGCGCAGATGTTGCTGAACTTCGCCGAGGAACTGGACTGCAAGCCTGTTCCCGCGGAAGATCTGCCTGCTGCGGCTGAGCCCGCCGAAGAGTTGCGTCGTGTGAAGCGCCGCAAGGGTCGGCGCAATCTGGCCAACTTCGAGAACCTTCCTGTGAGCACGCAGGTCTACGAGTTGAGCGAAGCAGAACGGGCTTGTCCTTGCTGCGGCGTCGACGCGCAAGGAGATCGGCGCCGATGAAAGCTGGCAGGTCGAGTATCTGCCAGGCCACTTCGAACGCATCCATCATGTGCGCAAGAAGTATGCCTGCACAAGCTGCGAGACGAACGGCGAAAACCCCAGCATCCAGGCGGCGAAAAAGCCGGAGACGGCCATCGACAAAGGGCTTGCCGGTCCCGGCTTGCTGGCCTATATCGTAACCAGCAAATTTAGTGATTATCTTCCGTTGTACCGGCTTGAAGATATCTTCGCGCGGCAGGGCTTCGAGATCTCGCGGGCCACGCAGTCGGTATGGTGCGGTGATGTGGCAGACTTGGTTGAGCCGCTCTATCAACTGATGGCGGATCGTGTGCGTGCCTCGCATGTGGTGGCTACCGATGACACCATCATGCCGATGCAGAGCAAAGATAAAGTTGCGAATACGCGCATGTGGGTTTACGTCGGCGACGAGGCGCAACCGTACAACGTCTTCGACTTCACGATGGATCGCGGCCGCGATGGACCGACGCGCTTCCTGAAAGATTACGGGCAGGTTCTGCTGGCGGATGGCTATGCTGGCTACAACGGTGTTGTGGTCGGCAATGCAATCACGCGCGCTGGCTGTTGGGCGCATATGAAAAGAAAGATCATCGATGCGGAGAAGTCCGCTCCCGAGATCGCCAGGGAGGCGGTCGAGCGGGTGCGTGCGCTCTATGCTGTCGAGCGGCAGGGCAAGGATGGCTCCATCGCAGAGCGCCTGAAACTGCGTCGTGAGCAGTCAGCGCCGCTGCTGGCGGACTTGCAGGATCGGCTTCTTCAGTGGAAGCAACAGCTGCTGCCCAAGCATCCCATGGCCGAGGCCATCCACTATGCTCTGGGCCAATGGAATGAACTGAACGTCTTCTGCTCCGATGGTGCTGTGCCCATCGACAACAACGTGAGCGAAAGAGAGATGAAGCGCGTCGTCCTCAATCGGAAGAACTCGCTCTTCGTGGGAAACGCTCGCGGCGGAAGAACAGCCGCCATCCTGGCCAGCCTGACCAGTACCTGCCGCAGACATGACGTGGACCCGCAACTCTACCTCACCCAGTTGCTGATCAACCTGCCAACGCTTCCCATCAGCCAACTGCCCCAGTGGCTGCCAGATCAGTGGAAGATCAATCACACCGCTCGACTTGACTGCTTGCAAAAACCTGACCCGCGAATCCCATAACAGATGTGGTTCAGATAGCGCTCACCTATCTTTCCACCGAACAGGTCATCGTGCCATGGAAAGACCAAACAGCTTTTCTGAAGGAAGAGCGTGACCGGGAATCCATGCGGAGGCACAACTTGGAATTTGGTTTTAGCGCCTCATCGCCAATCTCCGAGGCTGTTGACAGCGTCATTGACAGCGTCGGTGATGATGTTCGTTTCAACGACGGAAACCTTTCAGGTACCCGAGATCAGCTTGAGAGATTGAAGGGCCGAGCACGGCTAGAGAACCTCCAGCTCGATGAGATTCCTCCCCGCTACTTGGATCGTCAAGGACGCCTGCATTTACCCTTTGAGACAGCTCTCGAACTAGCTCGGGCTTTCTGTATGACGGAGCCCGGCACCCCGCTCACAGCTGTAGAGGCTAGAGAACGCAATTGGTCTCTTACCGCTACTCGACCGAACGGCGAATACATCATTCCACTGTTGAACCATCACAGGGCATCGTGGGCGCTCATACGACAATGGTGTGGGCAGGACGCGTCTATCGCTGCCAGGGAGAATCGAATTGCAGAATTGGAGAGGCTGGTTTGGGATGCTGTATATGTACTCCAGAAAGCCGGTTTAGACGGCGAAGCAAACAAGCTTCGCCGAACTGTATCATGAGCTTTCCTCAGGTCACTTCTACGTTGTTACCTCAAGCCAATTCGGAACAGCCACCTTCTCGTCGTGGATCGCAGATGACAAGATGCGCGGTTATCGGTGCTAATCGCCCCGTATTCCCTATGGTCGGCGGCTCTTATGATCTTGTGTGAACCTAAGCGAAATATTTGGTGAGTTGGTCTGGAGAGGTCATCCTACAGAGCGCAGCCTTGCCTATCCAAGCCGCATTGGTAATAACAAGAACGGCAACCCCCAACCCCATGGCGTTGGAAACTCCAAGGAACTTGCAGATAGACGTTCCGAGGGCTGCGAGACCCGCATTCACGGCCTGTCCAAGTGCAGCCGGCGTCTTGCCCTTGCCGCATAATTTCTTGCGAAGTTCGGAAAAGTATTCTTGGAGAAGAGCCAGCCCCCAATTCTTGCTGTTTTCAAAATGCTTGGAGAAAGTCTTGGATGGGACAGTCGTGCCACCCCTCGTTGTGTGGCGAACAGCGGCGTCAAGTACCGTCTTTCGAGATGGTGCGGCAGCAGCTTCGATCTCTATAGGAATGTTGATACCGGCGTCTTGCAAGTAGTTCGGCGGCAGGTTGTCGCTGATGGTCCTTCTGAGCGTCCGCGCATTTGGATCTGAGGACGAAAGCAGTTGATCGTAGATGCTTCCGACTGCCTCTGGGCTCAGAAAAGTTGACATGACTTCATCGTCCATCGGAGGCATCGATTTCCTTTCAGGGGCAGATCCTACGCATTCATCATATCCGTTTGCACACCTGAACCTCGTAATCGGCTGAACAGGCTGACCGGCTTCCGTTGAGTACCGCAAGTCGGCTTCTTGAAAGCGATGGTGAGATGGCGAGAAGCGCGTTCATGAAGATTTGGAAAAGGCCCGCCACCAAGGCGTAATTTCTCGCTGCTGTTCCTGCAAAGTCTCTTGAAAAATCTGATCCCCTGGGATCAGACGCAGCTTACGGATTGTGCCGTATTCCCCATAATTGCGAGCTACGCCAACATAGTCGCGTAGATATGCCAGAGGGACTTCCTGCTTTAAGTAATATTTCGTTTTGGCCAAGGCTCGTAGGCCCTGGGGACTACACATCAAAGTCGTATCGACGATATTTCCATTGATTTCGATCCACGCGTGGGGCACGAGACCTTGGTCCGAGACAATATGACCCTCGAAATACCGAAGTGATTTGCTCCCGCCTGGCAATTCATGATCCGCCATTGTCAGAATCTGGCTGTTCCTAAAGCAAAAATGGTGCTCAATCCTAAATCCGTAAGCGGCTTCGGCGGCTATGATTGCGTGGATCACAACTGCTCGCTCATCGAGCGTAAGACTGTCCATGGTTTTGATGTGGGCTTCCGATGGTTGCGGCTCTCGCGGTTGATTCAACTTGCTTCTCCATTGGTGAATCTGGCGTCTATTGAATTGTAAGGAGTATCGATCTTGTTGGAGCACAACGCGATACCCGCATCTTCGCTAAACGCAGATTGGTATCGATAAGTGTGCGTCCAGCGAAGGCTGGCATGAACAGTGGGTGAAAGTCCCACCGGGGTAAGAGTCCAAGCCCCGTAGCTTGAATAGCAGGAAGGAAGGAAACTGAGAATCCTGAAGCCTATTGACGAAGCCATCTAAAAGGATGGTGAGCGAGTCGCCGGGCCGTAACGCAAGTGAACCCATATGGCCTCGAAAGTACTGCAACCCGAAGGCCGAGCCCTCACTTTTCGGGCGAAGGCAGCATGGAGCGTCGCAAGGACTGATGCGGCGAAACACTTCGGCGGGGTTGGTAGGGACAGCACGGTGACAAGGTCATGCTAAGCAACTGGAGAAGCCCTCCTCGCCCCGTCGCGAAATCGGCGGAGCAGGGAAGCCGTATAACCGGTGACACCGGGAAGTCGGTGGAAGGCGAGAGGGATTCGGCCGGGTCTGTAGTAGCGAGGAAGCGGAGTAATGTCCGTGGAGCGAAGAGGCCCTGCTGTTTGTAATGGCTCTAACAAAAAGGGAGGCAAGGGTGAGATGACAAAAGCGCCCATCAGTTTGCAGGACCTGAGAAGGAGTCTATATGTCAAGGCGAAGGCAGAACCGTCTTGGCGTTTCTGGGGACTATACGTCCACGTCTGCAAGATGGAGACTTTGCGGGAAGCCTACCAGATGGCGAGAAGTAATGACGGGGCACCGGGTATTGACGGGGTCACGTTTGAAGCCATCGAGGAAAGCGGAGCGGAGAGTTTTCTCGTGCAGATTCGGGATGAATTAGTTACCAACACGTATCGGCCCATGCAGGCACGGAAGAAGGAGATTCCAAAGGACGGGGGCAAGAAAGTCCGCGTCCTTTCGATTCCTGCAATCCGTGATCGAGTGGTTCAGGGGGCGTTAAAGCTCATCCTGGAGCCGATCTTCGAAGCTGACTTCCAAGCAGGGTCGTATGGATATCGACCGAAGCGGACGGCGCATGAAGCCGTAGCCCGGGTAGCCCGAGCGATCGTCGAAGAGAAGACGCGCATCATTGATTTGGATTTAGCCGCCTATTTCGATAACGTGCAGCACTCTCTGCTGTTAGAGAAAGTGGCGCGACGGGTCCATGATGATGCGGTCATGCATTTGCTCAAGATGATTCTGAAGGCGACCGGGAAGAAAGGCGTTCCCCAAGGCGGTGTGATTTCACCGTTGCTCAGTAACCTCTATCTGAATGAGGTAGACCGGATGCTGGAGAAGGCGGTGGACACCACGCGAAGGGGCAAGTCAACCAACGTCCAGTATGCACGTTTTGCGGACGATATGGTGATCTTGATCGACGCTGAACGGCGGAGTGACTGGCTGGTGAAGGCGGTAGACAGACGGCTGCGCGAGGAGTTCGCGAAGCTCCGCGTTGAGATCAACGAGGACAAGAGTCGGATGGTGGATCTGAAGAAGGGAGAGAGCTTCACTTTCCTGGGTTTTGAATATCGGCGCATACTGAGCCTTCAGCGGAAGTGGCGGCCATACTATGCGCCCAAGCTGAAGAAGCGGACAGCGCTGTTTGAAAAGCTCAGGGAGATCTTCCGACAGCACGTCAGCTGGCCCGTCGAGACTGTGATTGCGAAAATCAATCCGATTCTGCGTGGCTGGGTGAACTACTTTCGGGTCGGCCATTCGAGTATTTGTTTTGGAGTGGTCAAACGCTGGGTAGAGGAGAAGGTCCGGCGGCATTTGATGCGTGCCCGGGGCCGCAAAGGCTTCGGCTGGACGCGGTGGAGTAGCGAATGGCTATATGACCGGCTGGGTCTGTTTAACGACTACCAGCTCCGTCGATGGTCAGGTGCGAAAGTCGCCCCAGCACGATAGGCCACATAACTCTTGGCACCAAGCAAACAGGTGCGCCCAGTGCGGGAAATCCGCACGCTGGGTGCGATGTGGCGGGGGCTGGAAACGGATTCACGGTTTGGCTACTGAGGCACTCCCAGAGGAAACGGGGAGCAACAGCTAGGCCGGACCTTCGGAACACCGCGCCAGTCCTCGACCCGACCGGCTTATCGTGAGTCAAATTGATCCCGAACAAAGGGATTGAGGTGAAGTTCATGCAAATGGGAATGCTTGAGCCCAAGTTATTACGGCTCTTTCTAGCACGTTCGCACCATTTCTCAACGATCTGTAAAAGTGGGTCGCGGCATCCTGGTCGACACAACTAAACGCGGCCAGAAAGGCTCTCCTCGACCATGGTTCTAACGATTGATAGTCGAATCGATTGGCGCGAAACCAATGATCTCTCCCCGCGCGGCCCATCGCGAGAATCAGTTCCCGGCGGGTGACCGCATCGGAAAACCGATTGAACAGAGGTTCGAACTGATCGGCATGGTTGAACTCGTCTCCGACGGTAAACAGACTGAGCAAACACAGACGCTCATAGCTTCCATTTTGGGGCTTTTTTGAAGCAGACAAAACTTTGCTGCCGATTCTGCGCCGAATCCGCTCGTTAGAATTCCTCAAACCCGAGAGATACTCAACCACCACATCGATAGCGGGAGTCAAATCGCCGAGGTTGGCCAAGACATCATCGACAGCCTCATCTATGCCGAGCTGGCGCAGTCTGTGAAGTACAAACCGCATCACCACGACGTCCTGTTTCTCTGCGGCTATCTGTTCATTCAGAACCTCGATCATGTTCAACCGATCGATCTCTTCTCGTACATCTTCCGGCAGACTATCTGCGTATTCCGGTCGATGTGGGCAAGAGATTCCATTCGATGTGGGCACCTGATTCTGTTTGATGTGGGCAGCTATTCCGTTGTGATGTGGGCAGCATTTTTGGTTTTACCGTAATCGCTGCCCACATGGCGTAATCGGTGCCCACATCGGATGGAACGGCTGCCCACAAGCAGCGTAATCGGTGCCCACATGGAACGTAACGGTGACGGTGAATTGGGCCCGGAGCAGGCGGCTTTGGTAATCCCAGGCAGATGTTTTCCTAAAGTCAAAGGAGAACATGTTGCCCGAAAGTCGGTTACCAATGAGAAAAACGCGCGAAATTCTACGTCTCCATTTTGAATCACACCTCGTTCCAGGGCAGATCGGCTCGATCTGCAAGGTAAGCAGAAGCACCGTCCAGCGGTGCCTTGAGCGGCTGAAGGCGGCGGGACTGAGTTGGCCGTTGCCGGCCGAGTTGGATGACGCGGCGCTGGAGCGGCGCTTGTATCCACCGCTGCCGGTCATGTCGTCCGAGCAACGCTGCCTGCCCGACTGTGCGGCGATTCACAAGGAACTGAAGAGCCGCAAGAATGTCACTCTTCAACTTCTGTGGGAAGAGTACAAGCAGGCGAATCCGCTGGGCTACGCCTACAGCTGGTACTGCGAGCTTTACCGCGAGTGGCAGCGGCAACTGGACGTTGTGCTGCGGCACGAGCACCGCGCCGGGGAAAAGACGTTCGTGGATTACGCCGGACAGACGGTTCCGGTGACGGACCCCAAGAGCGGCGAGGTTCGCCAGGCGCAGGTGTTCGTAGCGGTGTTGGGGGCCAGCAACTACACCTACGCCGAAGCCACTTGGACGCAGAACCTGTGGGACTGGATCCACTCGCATGTGCGGGCCTTCGAGTTCCTCGCGGGCACAAGCCGGCTGGTCGTTCCCGACAACCTGAAGTCGGGCGTGAAGACGCCCTGCTATTACGAGCCGGAGTTGAATCGCACGTATGGGGATCTGGCGGTTCATTATGGCGTGGGGATTCTTCCGGCGCGACCCTATCGCCCCAGAGACAAATCCAAGGCGGAGGTCGGAGTTCAAATCGTTCAGCGCTGGGTGCTGGCGGCGTTGCGCAAGCGTCAGTTCTTCAGTCTGGCGGAGTTGAATGAGGCCATCCTGGAGCTGGTTTACAAGCTGAACGAGCGGCCATTTCGCAAGCTGGCGGGTTCGCGTGCCGAGTTGTATCAGACGATCGATCGTCCGGCGTTGCAGCCGTTGCCGCTCGAACCGTTCGTCTATGCGGAGTGGAAGAAGGCGCGTGTGAATCTGGATTATCACATCGAGCTGGGCGGGCATTACTACAGCACGCCATATCAACTGGTGGGCAAGGAGGTGGATGCCCGCAGCACGAGCGGAACGGTAGAGATCTTCTATCAAGGCAAGCGCGTTGCCAGTCACACGCGCAGCAGCAAGCCGCATATAGCCAGCACGAATGCGGCGCATCGTCCGAAATCGCACCAGCAATATCTGGAGTGGACGCCGACGCGGATTATCGAGTGGGCGGGCAAGGTTGGTCCCTTCACGGCGCGGTTGGTGGAGGGCATCCTGAGTAGCAAGCCGCATCCGGAGATGGGGTACCGCTCGGCTCTGGGAGTGATCCGGCTGGAGCGCAAGTATGGTGCGGAACGGCTGGAAGCAGCCTGCACGCGGGCCGTGCGGCTGAAGCTCTACCGCTTTCAAAGTGTGAAGTCGATGTTGAAGAACGGACTGGACCGCCAGCCACTGCCTGAGTTGGTGCCGATCCCATTTCCGGTGGAGCATGAGAATCTGCGCGGCCCCGATTACTACGCTGGCGAAGAGATTCGTCGGGAGGTGGGCCAATGCTGAATCAATCCACTCTGGACAAGCTCGCTGCCTTACGGCTGACGGGCATGGCGGCGGCTTATCAAAAGCAACTGGAAGAGCCCGAGGCTCGCGGCCTTAGCTTCGAAGAACGCTTCGGCATGTTGGTGGATAGCCACTGGACATGGCGCGAGAACCAGGCGCTGACGCGGCGCTTGAAGAAGTCGAAGCTCTCTGCCGAGCCATGCGTCGAAGACATCAATTACCGTTATCCACGGCAGCTGGACCCGGCCACAGTGCGCGGCCTGACCAACTCGCAATGGGTTGCGCAACACCTCAGCGTGTTGTTTATCGGGCCGACCGGCATCGGCAAGACGTGGCTGGCGCAGGCTCTGGCGCAGAAGGCCTGCCGCGATGGATACAGCGTGCTGTACCGGTCCGCGGCAAAGCTGTTCCGCGACCTGGCTGAGGCACGGGCCGACGGCAGCCTGGGCCGGTTGCTGGAGAGCATCGCCCGCACTGATGTGTTGTTGGTGGATGACTTCGCAATGGCGCCGTTGAACGACGGCGAGCGGCGCAACTTCCTGGAAATCTGCGATGACCGCTATGGCCGCCGTTCCACGGTGCTGACCAGCCAGTTGCCGGTTCCCAGTTGGCATGCGCAGATCGGCGATCCGACCATCGCCGACAGCATCCTCGACCGGCTGGTCCACAACGCCTATCGCATCGAAATGAATGGCGAGTCGATGCGCAAGAAGAAGAAGGAAGCGGCAGCAGAGCCGATCGGAGCCCGCTCATGAGTGCCCCTCGGTTGATCCTCAAACAGCCCACCGGATGGTTCGCCGCCGGCCGGGAGTTTGCGCAGGCCATCACGCATCCTCTCCGATGGCGCCTTCAGGCTCTATGTCCATGTCTGCTTGAAGGCCAATCGCCACACTGGGCGCCTCAGTGTAACGGTTGATGAGCTGGCGCGAGCGATGACAAGAGCGCCAACGGCGGTCGCCATCAACCTTGATGAACTGGAGGCGTTTGCCGTCTGCCGCGTGATCAGAAACGGCGGCTCACAGCTTGTGCTCGAAATCCTCGACCGCTTCTGGCCGATACCAAAAGCAACACACACCCGGATGCGCACCTGAGCCGGAGGCGGAGTTCGTCCAGAAAGTCCGCAGCCTGTTCCTGGCCCCGGCCTGCGTCCATGCCAGCTTCTCGCCTGCCGACGAGAAGATCGCAACGGGCCTTCATCGACGAGGCGTTTCACTGGAGCAGATCACACGAGCCATCCTCCTGGGATGTGCCCGCAAGTATGTCGCCATGATCAACGCCGGGGTCCGAGCGCCGATCACCAGCCTCGAATACTTCGCTGACATCATCGAGGAAGTGCGCGAGCCGGCAATACCGGAAAGCTACTGGGAACCGCTTCGCACGAAGGTTACACGCATGGAACAGCAGTGGCTACAGGCTCATGCAAGGAGGTCCTGATGCCGCAACCCGTGGGGCAGTCTTCGGCTGCCCCACTTCACCGGAATGCCTGCCCACATCGAATGGAATCGCTGCCCGCATCCAACGTAACGCCTGCCCACATCCGGCGGAATCCAAGTCGCGCCCCGCAAAGAGCAAGAAACGAAATCATGCTACTTGATATTTTATTTACCCTTTTCTTGACTCATGTGGGCAGCCTGACTACTGTAAAAAGCAACCAGCGTCGCTTCGCTCCGACGCCTGCCCACATCGCCGGAATCAAGTGCCCACATCACCGGAAT
>CAVZEH010000017.1:0-192264 GCA_963774255.1 uncultured Acidobacteriaceae bacterium | reverse complement strand
GAAGTCGCCGGCAAACTGTTTTGCCCTGTTCCGGGATTCCGCGATAGCCAATCTCTCCGTCTCTTGCCGCGATGAGGCAGACAAACTCCGATGCTGCGCCATCAACGAGGCGAGCTGGCCGGCTGCGTGCGGGTCGAAAAAGCTGCGCGGAATCTCCAGCTTGTTCCATGTGCACGGGCAGATTTGAAAGCAGCATCGGAACCCCAAGCGCTTTGGCCTCTTCAACGGTCGTGCTCCACCCTTCGGATAACGAAGGATTGATCAGCGCTGTACACGAGCGCAGCAAAGCAAACACATGTTGCCGCGGCACCATCCCAACGAAGCGAAAGTTATCCGCCAACCCGCATGAATCGACCAGCCACCAGCGACTTATAGTGCTCGGGATGCCGGTAATCGTCCGCTTTGCCCGAGGCGGCTACAACCAGGCCTGTTTCCCTGCTGTTTCAATACATGCAGGGCTTCTATCACCACGCGATGGTTTTTGTGGTTCCAAAACTGGTTGGGCAGATAGAAAAATTGCGCCGGCAATTTATAGCTATCGGCGATCGCGCGCGCGCTGCCGTAATCGCCTGTATCGGGCGGTCGAACAGCGAAGCGGACTACCGAGATTCTACCGATGGATTGGGGAAAGAAACTCTCGCAATCGCGCCGGCAGTCCTCGCTGCTCAGCATGATATGCCGTCCGCTGAGGACCTGCGCCCGGAAACCTAGATCGCGCTTCCAATACGTGCCGAAGGTGAACATTTCTCTGAGGCGCCGGTGCTGAAAGTCTGGCAGCCAGGCTATGGTGGGAAATGGAAACCGCCAGCCGTGGAATTGAGCGGTCTCGAATAACACGTCGATTCGATGCCTGCGCAAGCAGCGCGCCGCCGCACGGTCGCAACCGATGAGCAGCGCCTCGCGCAAGCGCTGGCCCCTTCGCGCCTCGTCGTACTCGGCGGCGCGAACGATCTGCACTCCCGCTATGCCGGCGAAGGGCTCGACGTTGGCCGCTATAGCATCCGTTCCCGCGAACATCACCGGCTGCACCCGATCCCGTGAATGCTCGCTCAATACTTGCACCAGGTTCGCGAAGTAGTTGGAAATGCCTATGCCGCCAATTTGCCGCTTACGACCGTGAAAGCCACTCGAATCATGCATCGCTCCTTGAGTACTGCAAGTACCACTGCACATATTCGCTAACCCCGCGACTCACCGGGATCTTCCATTCAAAACCGGCCGTTTGCAGAATCTTCCCATCCGCCACCAGGCTGAACGGATCGCCAAGCCGCGACTTGCCGTTGAAACTGACACTGGCCGGCGAGGGCCAGGACTCCAGCACCAGAGCGGCAATTTCGGATACGCTCGTGGCTTGCCCTGAGCCCCCATTGACGATAGGCATCACATCGGAGTTGGGGAAGCTCATCGCCGCCTCCAGCAGGCGCACCACATCTCGAATGTCCGTCCAATCGCGCAGCTCCTCGCCCGTGCCGCCCAGCTCCAACTGACTTATGCCCTTGGCAAGCTTGGCGCACATATCCCATAACAGTTGCTTCTTCAGCCAACTGCCGTACACCGAGAACAGGCGCATTACCACTACCGATAGGCCGTAGCTCACCGCGTAGGACTGGCACAACTGCTCCATCATCAGCTTGTGGTAGCCATAGGGCGAGAATGGCAGACGCGCCCTCTCCTCGCTGATAGGTCCGGTATGGCCGGCTCCATAAACCGCCGCGCTCGATACCGCCACCAGCCTGGCATTGCCCGCCTCGAGCCGCATCCAGTCCAGCAGTTCTGCCGTAGTAGCAACGGTGCGCGCAAAATCTTCGTATGGACTGGCAATTGCCGCGCCTACCGAAGACCCGCCCGCCAGGTGGAAGATGCAGTCCGGCGCGCCACCCTCGCGCATCAGTTGCTGCAGGTTGCTGGAATGAATGCCGCCATTAAGCCAGCGCTGCACACCCCAGCACGCCGCCTCGGATTGAGGCCATGGACCATGCCCAATGCCAACGACGGTATGACGCTGGTCGGCAAGCCATTTTGCCAGGTGCCGCCCAATGAAACCGCGGGCGCCGGTGATCCAGATAGTCGCCATGATTATGGTCTGGTACAGACAAACGAGTAGAGCCTTCCCGGACGGTGGTCAACCCAGGAGAGCAGCTTGCGGATTACAGGCCAGAGTCCCGGCAGGCTTAACGTTCTCCGAAGTGCGGCAGTCATGCCCATACGGTCAGCCACTTCGTCTTTGAGCGTCTCTTCGGAATGGGGCGCGTAATTAATCGCACTACTTAACGGTGAGAGCACCGACTTAATCGCAAAGCCCGCCCCTGAGAGTGCACCCGTATATTCGGAGAGCAGAAATGCATTCTCGCCGCCATAAAGATGCTGGAGAGGATGGTGCGATAGGAATGCCGGAAGATCTTTCCGTCGCGAAATCACATGTTCGCGAACGGCAATCAGACAACCACCAGGCTTAAGTACGCGGAAGAATTCGCTGCTTGCCGCGGCCAAATCTTTCGTATGGTGCAGGACCGCGCGCGCAAAGACCACGTCGAACTGACCGTCGCCGAAGGGCAGATTCTCGGAAAACTCCTGGATTACGCTAATCGCCAACCCGCTCTCCGCGGCTAGCGATCGAATAGCGCCCGCGCCCACAAGGTTACTGCCATCTGGCTCAAGCGCGGTCACGGCAAACCCTTCACGCGCGAGTGCGTAGCTCGCAATTCCGCGGCCCGCCCCCACATCCAGCGCTTGCCCCCTGCTTGTGCCAAGTAGCCTTCTGATTTCCTGCCACTCGTGGCTCTCCCAATAGCGCTTTGCCGCTTCGATCAACGGATCGTCGTAATATGCGGCCAAAACAAGATCCTGGCGATCAGGTTGAGACCGCAGCCACTGTACTGCATACTCCCATGTAGAGAATCGTTTCGTCACGTCTAACCTCTTTCCGACAGCTCAAGCTCGCGAATTGGACGCGCAGGATTGCCGGCTACAATAGTGAATGGCGGCACATCCTTGGTCACAACCGAGCCTGCGCCCACCATACCCCCTCACCGATAGTTACCCCCCTACAGAATGATGGCGTTAAAACCTATCCAGACTTTGTCTTGTATCTTCACGGGAGCACGTCGCACGTCTTCCCAATGCTTGATACCTTGCGCCCAATTGGACACATCACTCTTGCATTGCCCCCAAGAAACGCTGTGAGAATTATGATCGACTATAGTAACTCCCCAGGAGATGATAACATCGTTACCAATGTTGATTTGGCTGTAACACAGTAAATAGCTATGCCCGAATATAGACACGGTCGCCAATTGTTACTTGACCTTGCACGAAGCATCGAATCTGCCGATCTAGCTACACGTGGATAAGACGATGTCCTTGCCTCATGTAATAATTCATGCCCCACGTGGTAGCTTCATTCGCTTCCAAACTACTCTGCTCCTCTCTCCGACGGTCAAGCCATTGTTTTAGCCGGACCAGAATGCCAAGAGAGTAATTCTAATAGTGCTAAAATGCGGCGAATCATTGTGCGCCCACTAGCTTTTCGGAATTCACTCCACTGTCTTGCCTTGCTGTATACGCTACGAATCATGTTGTATCCCTGTGCAGCAATCAGGTGTGTCTGTTCGTAGTCATCAAGACTGGACTTGATGATGGAAACGGCTTCAGCGCTATTGTCGTAGTTTATGGTAGCGCCTGGCTGCATGCCCTCCGGATATCGCCCCGAATCCGAGACCATTAGAGCTCGACACCCAAGTGTTTCAAAGCAGCGCATATTACCCCGGTCTTCTCCGCCATATCGACGGCGCCATTCAATACGATCTTGGACTTTGAGATCAGCGCGTATAAGTCGCGGCCAAACACCGGGTCGCGGGAAATCGCGCGAATATCCTTAGGCCTTCGATACTTGCCCAGCGGAGCGAGGTAGCCGGCCGGTGATTCGGCGATCCGTGTAAACCGGGAAGGAGCGAGGCGGAACTCAATCCGGCGCCGCTTCCTGAGGCCGGCGACCGCTTCCAGTACAGCCGCGCGTTTGGTGTGGTGCCGCGAATATCCGCCCACAAACAGCACATCGATCGGCCGGTCGTCATTGCCGGCATATTCATCCATGACCGGGTCATGGGCCGGAGCGAAGTATGCCGCCTTCCAGCCTCGTTCCTGGTAACTCCTCAAGATACTGGGGAAGTTGCATACAATCAGGCTGTACCCGCCGAAGTCTGCCCCCGGCGATGGAGCGGCGCGCCACGCAACCGTCCGGCGCACGCATCCCGGCAGCCTGCGCACGAACTCATTGCCATAACGCATCGGATCCATGTTGTAGAAGACTTCCGTGCGATGGGACTCAATCTGGGCAAGCAAAATCTCTGCCAAGGCCGTCTTCGCCGGCATGCCCGCCTCTCGCGCCCAGGTGCGCTGCAGTATTTCGTCATCGCCATTGGTAAAGAAAGCAGTGTCGTCGCCATTGAGCACCGGCGCGAGAAAGTGCATTGCCCCATAGCGATCGTCAAGAAAGCGGGCAGCCTGGGCCTTGAACGTGGCGGGATGCTGGAGCCTCCCGAGAGCGACGGGAAAGGTAAGACGGATTAACACCTGAATTTTGAAACAGTCTCATAGCGCTTTCGGATATTCACGCATAAGCTGATGTAGGGCAGCATATACTGTGGCGGTCGTCTAACGGTGAAACAATGCGAGGACGTGGAGATTCGATGAAACGCGCTTTTTTCTTTGCTGTTTTGTTATTGGGACCTGTCAGTGCGCGCGCGCAACGGCCTGCCCCCTTGCCAATTACGCGATCCATCGCCATCTCATCCTTCGGCGCTAGAGGTGATGGCAGGACCGACGATACGAAAGCGTTTCATCGCCGCGATTACGGCCGCCGCAAAGGCCGGAGAACAACTGCGGCTCGAAAGTAAAACATACCTATCTGAAAGAAACGCTGCAGTTACCGCACACGGGGAATCCGATCTCGGTTGCCGGTAGCGAAGGCACGACACTTCTGTTCGCGCCGGATCGTCCCTTGAATAGTGGAATTGTCATCGCAGGCAACTCAGGGGTGGAACTCAAATCGTTCACTATTCGCGGTACTGGCGCCGGCCTTCACAATGCAATTACCGTGCGCGGCGCGTCCAATGTCCGTCTCGACCATCTTCAGATTGAAAGCATTCATGGGACGGGAAGCTCTGCTCTCTCGGCCATCTCCCTGGGCACCGTCGACCGGATTTGGATCACTAACTCCATCATCACCGGCGTGGGACTGGGTCCTGGGAGGCAGGCATTCGCAATCTGGAACTACTACAAACTTCGCACGCAGCACATCTATATCGAAGACAATCATATCTTCGGTAACACCGTGAATATCGTTATCGGCCTTTTCGATACAGACCACGCGGTGGTTTCCGGCAACGTCATTGACGGGGGAGACATCTGCGTTAAACCCTGCATAAGCAATGGCTACGGAATATTGCTTTATCGGATGGGGGTAAGGACCGGGCTTAGCGCTGACGCCCCCATCTCACTCTTGCCTCCGCCTGTCGATGAAACCATTACTGGCAATCAGATCGTGAATACGGCAGGCAGCGGGATCTATCTACAGGGAGTGCAGGGCGCAACCGTCAGCAAGAACACGATAACGAATACCTCATTGCAGATGGATGACCGATCTCTTCCCGCCGGGGGGATTGCGTTGAATGGGTCCAATAATATACAGATTCGTGACAACAGAATTGACAAATCAGGGAAGGGTGGCATTGTCTTAGCTACGACGAAAGATGTGCTGATCGAAGGAAACCAGGTAAACGATGCAAAGATGTGGGGTATCCACTTGCGCGTCGCTCAAGTGCGCACAACCATCAAGAACAACTCGATAGACGGCGCCCCGGTTGGCATCATGATCGAGTCCAGCGCGTCTGAGACGAAGCTTGGAAACAATTCGCAAACGAGAGTAAATCAGCCAATCAAACAGATGCCCGCGCGCTAACACGGGCCTCGTGCGCTTCTGACTCGGGGACCTCGCGACACCCTGCTCAGTGACTAAATTAGCTTTTGGGCGCAGTTGTAGTTGGAAACAGAGCCACATCACTTTTCTCGCATTAACGGGGCTGTTTCTAGGCATTAGATTCATTGCCAAGCAGATGGCGCGGCATGACAATGAAGAACAGCAGAAATACCATCACCCCTCCGCTCCAGAACGTAGTAAAAAGCGATCCATTAGTCAACGAAATGATGCACATAGTCAGAGCAGACACGGAAACTGCGATTGGGTATTTTCGTGCGCAACTATCAATAATCCAAAATAGGGCGGCACAGAGAACGCCCATAATCGGAATTCCAGGTAAGCCAAACCCGACGATTCCATCCATTGCAAAGAAATTCGCGTTTGCGTCCTCCGGGCCGTTTGGCCCTCCCTTCAGAAAAAAATTGCCAATCTCTAAGCCTGTCGCCTCTAGTGTATGGCGATGGGAACAGCAGATTGATGCCGGTGACGTGGCCCAGATATGTGTGCGGAAAATTCTCAAAAAAATATTGGTATTGCGCGATAAAGAGCCCTGGCAGCGCGAAGCTGCGAAGCAGTATCGCGGAAGCCAGATTGAAGAAAATACCCTCGGTCTTCCCGATTGCCAGCGTGGTGAGAGCAAAGAACAGCCCCGTGAATAGAACTGCCGTCTTGGGAGCCCAACCTCCACGGTCTTTCCTGAGCGAGTAGTAAAAGACGACTATTAGTATTGGTGAGATCAATATCGATTTCATTGCCGCGGTCGCGTAGAGAAAGACCTGGCCCGCGATGCCCAGCACGAGGAACTTTCGCTTCTTGGTAGACAGCCCGTAGGCGATCAGGAATGGATTCATCACGCTACTGAGTGCCCCAGAAAAATACCCGATTCCAACATTTCCCCCGGCGATCTGCCTCGATTCGATTCGCACCTTATAGACTTCTTTGAGCGATGCCAAATGTAGATCATTATGAAAAGCAACTAACATAATGAGATTAGATAACACGAAGAGAACGAAGAATACCGTCCAAAACAACTCCCGGCTGAGTGGATAACGGGGCAGATTCAATAAGTTTATCCTGTATGAGAGCGTAATGAGCAGCATCGCTCCCGTGAGACATAGCTGTATCAAGAACAGGGTAAAACCGTTATCAAGCTGGACGAAGAGAGGAACGAAGAGTCCCGGTATATAGACCGTAAAGAACATTACCCAGTAGATGACCTGGCTGGGCCGTCTTATTTTCAATGGTGACAGTGCGGATAGTATCGAAGCTAGAGCATACCCCAAGATCAATAGAGCCGGATCAGGAGAATTGTAGGTGAGACCCAAATAAGACCAAACAGGAGAAACCCACTTTACGTATGACCAATTAAAGCTGATGCAGTAAAGTGGAACCAACACTGGCATGCTCAATCGCAGAATCGACGGGAGATTGATTTTGTTCACCGTGCCAGAGTCCTTTCCACCCTGCCTGATTGCATTTTTGATTGGCTGAAAATCTCGATTTGCTGGACATCGCTTGAGCAAAGAGAAACTGCCTGCAGCCACTTGCACGATGCGCCCCAGCATACTGGGTCGACTTCACAATTCGATGGGTGCGGACTCCTGCACTTGCATTAGCCCGCAGTATCGTCAATTCGATCCAGTATCACCGAAGTGAAAAGAGAAGATTACACCCAAGGACCGTGAGACATCTGTATCCATGGCCGTCGAGAAAGTTACTGACCTCAGATACTTTAGCTTCATCGTTCGCCTCGCACACGATAATCTCAGGGTGCATCCCTTCCCAGTCAACTCCGCGTAACACCGCCATGTCGTGACCTTCCGTGTCGATGGAAAGCAACGAGAGAGGGTGCGGAGCCAGATGTTTACGATACAGCTCAGCTACGGTAGTTATCGGGACGGAATATTCATGAAATAGTCTGGCCGATCTTCCGGATACTATAGTTTTGGCTTCATCCGGATCACAGGTAGAGAGCACTGATGGGATCATCTCGTAGAAGGTCAGCGCGCCGACTTTGTCCCCGGCAGCCGCATTTACCTGAATGTCCCGGGGACGGAATCGCTTATGCTTGGCATATAACCTCTGGATGGGTTCAACCACCACGCCTTTCCATCCCATACGATAGAGCAAATAGGTGTTGCTCAAGCTGAATGGATGATTACCGCCAACTTCAATGTAGAGGCCTTGGCGTTCGCCGAAATAGTCGCGCAAGTATAGGTCCTCCCCGTATTGGGAGAAGCCCTGACGCTGGCCCGATTTCGCTAGTTCCGCATAATCGCGGCCTCGGTCCAGAGCCCAATATATTCCGGTTTTGTGCAGTGCATAAATTAAGCCGCTTTTTGTCATGTTTATGCCGGTTCACCGCTAGAGTTGGTATTGTTAGTTGTCTCCGCTTTGCCTTAGTTACACCTGCGCCATACTTGTCGGCGCCGTGATCGGAGCCTTGAGCGCGCATTGCTTAATCGCATAATACGATTGCGCCCAGTGAATGCCATACATCAGAGTCATTGCTGCTCCATAAGAAAGGATCGCAATTCGCGGGCCGCAGTGAAAATAGTAGGGCAAGACGACCGAAATGACGGTTAGCGCCAACCTGGAAGCATCCCACAAAAATTGCGCCCGTTGGAGCTCAAGAATATTCAGGGTCATGGTGACTGGCGAGTTGATAAAACTGGCATAGAACATGAAGGCCAAATAGCGCGCGTATTCCCCCGCTTCCCGCCATGCATGTCCGAAAACCACCTGGAAGAGCCATGGGGCGAGAATCGTAAACAGAACACAGGGGGCAAGGCCGAGGTAGAGCATCCGTCGGGTAGTCTTACGAAAGATATACAGGAGGCGCTGCGGATCGGCCCGCGATAGCTTCGCCGCCTCCGAGGTATAGACCTGCGCGATGCTCGCCCCGATCAACGCGGCGGGAACGCCAAGAACGCGATTTACCAGGGCGAACCATCCCGTATCCTGCGCTCCGTAATATTGAGCGAGAAACAGAGATGGCAGCGCCAGGCCCGAAGTGTTGATCAGTGCCCCCCATAGGGAGACCAACGGGTAATCGCGATAGCGAGCGGCAAGCTTCATCATCCGGGATGCGCGAATGGCGCGAATCTGGCGAGCGTGATCCCGCCACACGTCGCGCAGGAACCGCCCGCTTCCCATGATGCGGCCCACGGCATCGCCGATCAGGAGACCGAAAGAACCGTGGATTACGAAGCCCGCGCCAAGTTGTGTCCCCACTTGCGCGCCGACCTGTACAAACTTCGTAGTGGCAAGCTGTTTGTAGCGCCCATGCCGCATTGCCCAGTAACTGAGCGCCTGGTAGAGTCCGCCGCCGAGTATACCGACCGGCAGGAGCCAGAGATGGCCCTTCAAGACCAGCACGCTGGCCGGGAGCAGCCAATGGTAGTGGCAAATGCCTACGATCCCCGCCGCAATCACGGACGAACAGCACACGCACAGAACTGCCAACCCTAGGACGTCGATTGCGCTCTGCTCGTCCTCCGGCAGGAGGACGGCAACATCGTACCGCGCCGAGGCGGCGACCAAGGCCAGCCCCATAAGAGAGATGAATACCTGAAGAGCGCCAAAGTCGCTCGGTCGATAGATGCGCGTCAGGATCGGCGACGCAGCGATCGCGATTGCCTGCGCCATTGCCGTTCCACCGGCGAGAATCGAGGCGCTTCTGGCGAACCCGCCTCGCGGCAGCCATCGCTCCATGAGCCTGGAAGCATAAGTGCTTCATGGAAAGTGTTTGATCTCCTCCGCCCATTGGACGGCGCCCCCAATATGCTGAACAAACGCAGCTGGGACATCCTCCCCTGTCTCGCATTCAGGTTCGAGATTTGTCGCGCCGGGTGACGGCACAACGTACTCGCGCCGCTGATTCGGAAAGCAGACTCGGGGTACTTGACCAAGATAAGCGGCCCACATACTGAAACCTGAACCGGAGGAAATCAAGGCTGTGGCTTGCGAAAGGGCAAGGATGTCATGCAAGGCGGAGCGGGGACTAGCGAGCGATACGTTAGGCAGTTCCAACAGAGAGCGCAGCGCTTCCACGTCGCCATCGGAAAAGACCTGGGCCCGCAGATCGCAGCCGGCCCTTCTTCGAATGGAAAGAAGTATGTCCCTGTACCACTCGACCGGCAATTGGACATTGCCCCTGGTGCGAAGCGCGGAAGGATCGCTCACCCTTGTAAAATCGCCCATTCGCACGTGAATCCCTATAAAAGGTCCAGTGTTATTAACGGCGGGAATAACTTCCGGGCGAGCGATTCGCAAGAGTTCCGTAAGTACTTCTTCGTGCCGTCCAAAAATCTTTTTAAAGAACCTGGTATTGTTGCTGACGTCATTCTCAAAGACGACAATTCTCGGCCCGCGTCCCACTTTTGTTTGCGGCTCTTGCTCTATATCCAAGCGTCTGGCTCCTCCGACGGATCCGAGCAGCCATAGGCGGCGTATGCCGCGAACATAGACATCATTCCGAAACAGCTTATGATACGAGCGCTTATCCATCTCGTGACGAAGATAGGGGCCAAGACGAAAATATAACCAGCGCGGCGCCAGCATCTCGGCGTCGTTGTCTCTGCACCAGAGAAAGCAACGCGCCCACGCGAGCAGGCTATGTCCAAGCCCATAGGGCCCCGGACAGGCGTACCCATAGAGCTTTCCATTCCCATTATGTGGATCAGTACCCATCTAGATAGTCCGCATCACAGTGCCAACGCTTCCGACGCAGGAAACTCCGCCGGCGCATAGAGCTGTGTTCGGCCGGTAAACTCCCGCAACGCCGCGATGACGCACGCAATCTGCTCTTCGGAGAGCTCGGGATGCATTGGCAGAGACAGTATCTCTCCGGCCAGCATCTCCGCGATCGGTTTGGAGCCGCGCCCTGGAGCGCCAAGCGCCTGGTAGGCTCCCGTCAAATGCAGTGAAATGGGGTAGTGGACGCCGGTTTGAATCCCCTTTTCCCCCAGAAAATGCTTTAACTCGTCGCGCTGCGAGCAGCGAACGACGAACAGATGGAATACATGCTGATTGCCCTCCGGAATTGCTGGTGGAATGATCGGGGAGCCCTCCAGCGCGGCGGCGAGCTTCCTTGCGTGGTTCCGGCGAGCCGCGTTCCATTGCCGCAGATAACGCAGCTTCACCGAGAGAACCGCGGCCTGCAACGAATCCAGCCGGGAATTCACCCCCACCACACTATGTTCGTATTTTGCCGGGCTGCCGTGATCACGCAGCACGCGCAGCCGCGCAGCTAGATCCGGATCGCTGGTGGTGACCGCGCCCCCGTCTCCATAAGCGCCCAGGTTTTTACCTGGATAGAAGCTGTAGCAAGTCAAGCGGCCTGAAGAGCCGATTACCTGGCCACGGATCTCCGCCCCGTGCGCCTGGGCGCAATCCTCAATCAGCACCAGGTTCCGCCTCGCTGCCAGCGCTTCGAATCCGCCCAGGTCCATGGCGCGGCCATAGAGATGAACCGGAATGATGGCCCGGGTGCGGGACGTAATCGCCTCTTCCGCCCCAGCCAGGCTCATATGAAAGCTAACCGGGTCGACGTCCACAAAGATTGGGATGGCGTTGGCGTTGCTCACCGCCTCCGCGGTGGCGAAGAAGCTGTTCGCCGGCACCAGGACTTCGTCTCCGCTGCCGATTCCCGCCGCCTTCAATGCCAGAGTGATCGCGTCGGTGCCGTTGGCCACTCCCACGCAATAGCCCGCGCCAACAAACGCGGCGTAGTCCTGTTCAAACAGTTCCAGCGCGGCCCCGCCCACAAAATGCGCGCTCTCTAAAACGCCGTGAATCGCGGCATCCACCTCGGCTCGTATGCCTGCATACTGCGCCCGCAGGTCGACAAAGGGAACAATTGTATCCATCACTGTCTCATCTCGCTGAATTAAGTTTTTTTGTTTGGGATAGAAGCCCGGAGTTCAGTCCCAATACGGGACGGTGGAAGCCCCGGACTTCAGTCCGGGGAAGCGGGCTTTTCAAGCCCGCGGGAAAGCACACATCACTACATCTCGGGCTTTAGCCCTGGTGCAAACCCCGGACCTCAGCCCCCAATACAGAAGGGTGGAAGCCCCAGACTTCAGTCCCAATACGGGACGCTGGAAGCCCCGGACTTCAGTCCGGGGTAGCGGGCTTTCAAGCCCGCGGGAAACGTAGACCATCACTAGATCGTGGGCTTTAGCCCTGGTGCAAACCCCAGACTTCAGCCCCCAATACAGAGGTGGAGCCCGACTTAGTCCCAATACGGGACGCTGGAAGCCCCGGACTTCAGTCCGGGGAAGCGGGCTTTTAAGCCCGCGGGAAAGCACACATCACTACATCTCGGGCTTTAGCCCTGGTGCAAACCCCGGACCTCAGCCCCCAATACAGAAGGGTGGAAGCCCCGGACTTCAGTCCGGGGAAGCGGACTTTCAAGCCCGCGGGAAACGTAGACCATTACTAGATCGTGGGCTTTAGCCCTGGTGGCGCCGCGTCCAATTCCGTGCCCGCGAACGCCGACGACCAGGGAAACATCTCCGGACGTTCGATCAATCCCGCCCTCACCGGATTCTGCCAAATATAAACACTATGACGTTTGTAATCCTCCGGGTCGCGAATACGATGATTCACGAAACCCGGCTGCCAAATTTCGAGATCCCAATGAAGCTCCCGTTTAGCCCGATGTGAGAAGCCGCCCTTGATGAATTGCAGCGCCTTTTCAAGCGGAACATCAGGAGCAGGAGTGAGGAGCAGATGAAAACGATTGGGCATGATCACAAATTCATGCAGAAGGAGCCGCCTCTTGTGCCGATTGTCCTCGAGAACATCGACCAGGAGCCGCGCCATGCGATCGGATTGGAGGAGCGCGCTCCGTCCCTGGGTCGCCGACGTGACGAAGAATGTGCGAATTGATTGAGGGGCCGCGGGCACTCTCCACCACCAGGGCTAAAGCCCTGCCCTTAATACAATGCCCTTCCCGCGGGCTTAAAAGCCCGCTTCCCCGGACTGAAGTCCGGGGCTTCCACCTGGAAGCCCCCTGCTTTAGCAGGGGGGAGCTGGACTTTAGTCCAGCGGGAAAGAGCCTTCGACCTGGAGATGGGCTTTTAGCCCTGGAACTTACCATCCTTAACTTTGCTGACCCCCGATGACGTGCGAAGAAACTCCGCGCCGCAATTACCGCAATGCGCATGCTCGCCGGGAGCCGAGGAGACCTTCAACGGAAGCTTCTCCGCACAAACACACATCCAGCCGATCTGCCGTGCGGGATTGCCCACCACCAGGCCATGATCGACCACATCGCGAATGACCACCGAGCCCGCGCCCACGAAGGCATAAGCTCCGATCGTATGTCCGCAAACAATCGTGGCGTTCGCCCCGATGCTGGCATGGTGCCTCACCAACGTAGGCAGCAGATGCTCGGGACCCTTCTTGATATAGGCCCTGGGATTCACGTCGTTGGTGAAGACGCAATGCGGACCGAGGAAACAGTGATCCTCGACAACCACGCCGGTCCACACCGAGACCCCGTTCTTGACCGTGACTCCCTCGCCCAGGCTCGCGCCGGACTCGATAAAGGCATGCTCGCCGATATTGCATCCCGCCCCTACCCGCGCGCCCCGCATCACATGCGCAAAGGCCCAAATGCGCGTGTGCTCGCCAATGTCATCCGTGTCCACCAGCGCCAGAGGGTGAGCGAAGAACGCTCGTGCCGCGCCTACTGCATTCCCTACTTCATCCTTGGTGTGGATCATCCGGCAACTACCTCATTCAACTCCGCCTGCTGCATGGCATGGCTGGTGCGGTCGACCAGTTCGAGCACTTCGACAACCTGGGCTCCGAATTCACCCGAGGTGAGCGGTTTGGCCCCGGTCTCGACGCAGGATACAAAGTGCTCGATCTCCTTGAGCAAAGGCTCGGCGCTGCCCAGATAAGGAGCGTGCATATCCCCCATCCGGTAGGACAATTGAAACTCGCCGAAGGTCTGGGGCTGGCTGAAATCCACCCCGCGATCGTAGATCTTCAACTTTTCCGCCGGTTCCGTATCATCGTAAACCACCATGCGCTTGGCCCCCACCACGCAAGTCCGGCGCATCTTCTGCGGGGAAAGCCAACTGATCTCATTCGACGCCACCACGCCGCTGGGAAACTCCAGCCACAGGAAGGCGACGTCGCGCTTCTCCCTCTGCACGCACGCGCGCCCGAATGAAGCTCCGCGGAACGGCATCTCTCCCAGCCAATAAAGAAGAATCGAGATGTCGTGGACGGCCAGATCCCAAACTACGTCCACATCCTTTTGATAGAGGCCGAGGTTGACGCGGGACAGACTGATGTAGTGCAGATCGCCCAGCTCTCCGCTGTCGATGAGCTGCTTTACCTTGATAACCGGCGGACTGTAGATGAAGGTATGTCCGGTAAAAAGAATGCGTTTCCGGGCCGCCGCCAATGCTACCAGATCCCGGGCCAGGGCGCCGGTATGCGCCAGCGGCTTTTCCACGAACACGTGCTTGCCTGCCAGGAGCGCCTGCCGCGCCAATCCGTAATGAGTGGAAATTGGCGTGGCGATAACCACCGCGTCCAGATCGCTGGCCAGGAACTCGTCGAAATCCTCATAGCCTTTCACCGAAGGATATTGCCGCGTGATTCGCTCGAGGTTCTCCCGGCGGAGATCGCAGGCTGCGGCGAAATTGCATCCCGGGTACTGGCTCATGACCCGGGCCAGGTTCGGGCCCCAGTATCCCATCCCGGCAAGACCGATCCTGATCACGAGTTCACCTCGACCGGCGCGGGAACCTGTGCATCCTGGGCCTTGCGCAGATTCGATTTCACGATCGCTTCCAGAAACTCCGACCGGTATTGGCTGCGCAGAATCTCGATATTGGGCATCACGCAGTGGCCGCCGATGATTCCCGGCGTGATGTGATGAGGAAGAAAGTCGATCTCCTTGATGAACGCATTGATCTCGTCATAAGACGCGCCATACTCCAGCCCGATGCGCTCCGCTTCCTGCGCCCACCCTACCAGCACCCCAAGCCATGTCGTCTCCAGAAGCTTGGCTACTTCTCCCGCGGTCGAGCTGGGAAAGCGGTCTGTCTTGAATCCCGCCCGGGAGAAATGCGCAATCGCTTCGTCGCCGATCTTTGCTTCATCGGCGCCCACAAATTTCCGGTAGCGCAGCATATCGCCCTGCATGCGCGCGTGCTTGCCCCGAACCGGGCTGTAGACAACCTTAGACCGGCTCCTCGCGGCGACTGTCCGGGTCGTTCCCGGCGCCACCGTGCTGTTGATGACCGTAACCCGCGGCTGGTATTTCGCGATGTATTCCGCAGTTGCGCCAACAAAGTCGGCGATTTGGTACGGAATGCAAACGTGCAGGACCGAACAGGGTGCGGTAACAGTTACGGGTTCGATATCCACCCCTACGCAATCGTAGGTTTGCCGAAGGATCTCATGGAGGGGGCCGCCTACTTCTCCCAGGCCAACCACCACCACGGCTTCGCCGGACGTAGGAATGACTCTCTCGTGTGTTTTCTCGTGTTCCACTAGTCCCTCGCTTCCGAGTAATAGCTTTTATATGTCCCATAGCCATAGCCGTAGCCGTAATACTGGTCGGTTATGCTCACATCGTTGGCCACTATGCCTGTGACATGGTCATTGCCGAACTGCATCAGATCGCTGGCGTGCCGCAGCCCGCTGCGCGGCGTGACGCCGAGTCTCGACACTAGAAGAACAGCGTCCACCTTCTGCGCCACCAGCACGGCGTCGGTGACAACCAGGCACGGAGCGCTATCGATGATCACGTGATCGTACTCCGCTCTCCACTCCTCAAGCAGTCCGTGCATCTGGGCCGATCCCAGCAGCTCCGCGGAATTCGGCGGACGCACCCCGGCCTGAAGAACAAACAGATTCGGAGCTTGCGGCAGCGCCTCCACAGCGTCGCGCCAGTTGCCGGCTCCGGTGAGCGATCCGCTCAACCCAAAGTTTGCCGGGATCTTCAAAAGCTCGCCTATCCTGCCGCGGCGCAGGTCGGCGTCGACCAGCAACACGCGCGCTCCCGACTGGGTGAACACGGCGGCGGTATTCATGCTGACCGTCGTCTTACCATCTCCCGGCACCGCGCTGCCGATCAGAACCGTCTTCGGCGGCGCCCCAGGCGATGAGAGCAGCAGCGCGGTGCGCAGGGCGCGAAATGCTTCCGCAGCCTGCGATTTCGGACGCCGCAGGCTGACCAGCGAATGCTGCTTAAACCCTTCCCCACCCGGCTTATCTTCCTCCGCCGTGTTTTTCAAGAGGCTCGGCTTGATGTGCGGGATCATTCCGAAGAGAGAAACTCCCGTCAAAGCCTCGATTTCTTCAGGGCTCCGGATCAGGTTATCCAGGTTTTCCGCGGCGAAAGCGAAGGCGATGCCTGCTCCCAGTCCAAACACAGTGCTCAGCGCCAGTACGAGGGGGACCCTGGGTTCCACCGGTCTCGTCGGCAGCCTCGCCGGATCGATGACATCGACCGTAGCCGCCTTTAGGCTGGCCACCACTCCCGCCTCCTTCAGCTTCTTCTGTAAGTCCTGGTAGAGATCGTTGCCCGATTCCACTTCGCGTTTCAGGATGCCGTACTGGTCCAGTCCCGCGCTCATGTCGTTGGCCTTTTGTTTCTGCTGGTCGAAGGCCGACTGCAACTGCTTCTGGGTGTCGGCGGAAACCTGGTAGTCCATGCGGAAGCGTTCCTGAATATCCGCGATCTCTTTTTGCAGGGACTTCTCCACCTCCGCCAACTGATTCTCGAGCTGACCCACCCTCGGATAGCTAGGGCCATATTCCGAGTTCGCCTGAGCGAGCTGGGTTTTCAAATCAGCTTCCTGTCCGCGCAGGACTGGAAGAACGCTGTCGGGCACAATAGTGCCGATCAGCTCTGGATTGCCCGACTGGGCAATGCGATACTTCGCCTCTTTCACGATTCGCTCGGCCTCCGCATCCGTCAGCTCTTTGCTGAGATCGTCCAGTTTGGACAGCACGAGGTTGTCGTTCTCGTCCGTGCCGAAGATGCCTGTCTGCTTTTGCAGCTTGGAGAGTTTAGACTGCGATCCTTCCACTGCGGACTTGAGTTGATTCAGTTGGCCCGATAACCAATCCGACGCCTTCATAGTGTCGTCGTAGCGGGTGATGAAAGTGCGTTGCGTATAGGCAGAGGTCAGATGATTGACCACTTCCCGCGCAAGCGTAGGATCGGCATTGCGAAAGGTGATTCTTACCGCCTGCGTGCGCGCGATACTCTGCACCGTGAGCGCCCCATTGAAAGCTCCCAGCAGCCCGTTCCGGCGCGCAGGGCCGGTGTTCTCAATCTGGTCCGGCGTTTTTGGCACGACATACGGCCCAAAGAAAATAAACTTCCGGTGGCCGGCGAATGTAGGCTGTCTATCCAGCCGCAATTCGCTGATAACCGTCCAGGCCAGGGTGTCGCTCTTCAAAATATGCACCTGGGTTTCCAGCTTTTCATCGAAGCCCAGGCCACCGGCTCCAAGGCTCGCCGTGAGGTCGCCCATGTCCAGAGCATCCGAGCCTTCAGGGTTGATGGCCAAATCGGCGGCGGCTTCGTAGCGCCGAGTCTTCAACCCGCAATACAGTGCGCCCAGAAGAAATACGGCGATGACCGAAACGATGATGATCCGTTTACGCCGCCGCAGCACGCGGATCAGGTCGGAAAGGCTGATCTCGCCGGAGCCGCCGGGCTCTGCTTCCCCGCCGCTTCCCCGAATACTTCCCCGGCCGGCCCCCTCGAATCTGTCTAGAGTTGAACGGCTCACTGGATTCTCTCTCCTATGGACAGCATTGTGATTATGAACAGCATTGTGATTACTTCAGCTCAACGGCGTAGATGGAGTAAACCGCGGCCTGTACCGCTCCTTGCACCCCCATCGCGCCGTATAGCTTGAGGTTGCTTAGCGGGACGAACACGATTTCTTCCGCTTCGAGCGCCGGGTCCGAGGCCTTACCGCGGTAAATCTTGTCCAGCCGGACCCCGGACTGCACCATGCCTTGAGGGGTCTCTTTGATAATCTTGGTATTCCGCAGGGACGCCAGCTTGGTCGTACCCTGAGCCAGCGCGACTGCCTTCACCAGCGACATCGAGGTATTGTCCTCCATCAGGAAGGCCCCGGGATGATTCACCTCGCCTAGCACATAGACCACGCCAGCCTTGGAGACGATGATGGTATCGCCCGGATAGATGGTCACATTCGCTTGCTCGATCGGCTGCCCGCGCGAGAGGTGGACCGTTTCAGGATCGTCCATCCGTCCCTTATGCAAAATCGTCACCGTGCGGCCGGCCTTTGCCGTGAAACCACCTGCCACGGAAATTGCGTCATAAAGCTTATGAGGACCCATCAGCGGATAGATTCCCGGCGTATTTACTTCTCCGTATACGGTGACGCCTTGGGTCGCGAATTGCTCGATAAGCAGCATCACTTCCGGCTTCTTGACCATCTGGCGGACGACCAGATCGTGGGCAATCAACAGTTGCGCATCGCGAACCGTCATGCCGGCAAGTTTCAGGTCTCCGATCAAAGGAAGGGTTACGGCGCCGCTTGAATCGACCTGAACTTTCAAGATCAGCTCCGGGACATCGAAGACGGTCAGATCGAGCAAATCCCCCGGACCGATCGCGATGGCATCCATATTGCCGCTAACATGCGTGGGGGCACTGACCTGCTGCCCGAAAACAGTGGCGGCAAGCAGAAAGATGACTATCGCGACTCCCCCAAAGCTGAACCGGGGCCGCGCCGCGCGAGCTTTTCCGCTGGCACACGTATCCGTGTTTGATCTCATTGCTTTTTATTCCGTTTTATCGATTTTTGGCGCGGCAGAAGCGCCGCAAGAGACTTCTGTCTGGAATCCCAGCATTCATGTGAAACGAGCCCCGCAGGGACGGCCTGAAACATCCGCCCACTGATGTGAAAGGAGTCCCGCAGGGACGGCGTGAAACATCCGCCCACTGATGTGAAAGGAGTCCCGCAGGGACGGCGTGAAAATAGCCCGGCACGTCAGTGCTGGGTTTACCTGAGAAAACAGGGCCCAGTCCCGTAGGGACGACTGAAAAATCTCACATGTGTCCGATGTCGCAGAGCCGGGTGCCCCGGGTCCCGATTCTGGGACCTGGGGCTCTCTCCGCCCCACGTCTACTTCAATTCACCAGCGATGCGGATATCAGACGCGGGCCCTCGGCTTTAGCCGCCGAAGCCTGAGTGATTTTCGCCGGCAAAACAGGCCTCGGCGCCGCCGAGATAGCCAGCTTAAGCAACTGGGCTCCGGGATTGTAATCGGGAATGAGCTCCTTCAAGAGCAGCACCAGCCGCCCGACATCCTTCCGGTCGATAATCTCGTGCAGCTCCTGCAATGCGGGCCTGATCACCTTGAGATCCGCCGAGAGCGGAGACAGATAGCTGCGAATCTTCGCGTGCGAGGTCGGCGCCATGTATTCATCGTCCATATTCAGCTCTTCGAAGAGCTTCTCGCCAGGACGCAGGCCGGTGAACTCAATCTTGATATCCCGGTCCGGCTCGAATCCGGAGAGCAGTACCAGATTGCGGGCCAGGTCGACGATCTTTACCGGTTCGCCCATATCCAATACAAAGACTTCTCCTCCTTTGCCGATGCTGAAAGCCTGCAACACCAGCTGGGCCGCCTCGGGAATGGTCATGAAGTAGCGCCGCATATCGGGATGGGTGATGGTTACCGGGCCGCCGGCGGCAATCTGCTCCTTGAAAATCGGAACCACGCTCCCGTTGCTGCCCAGAACGTTGCCGAAGCGCACCGCCACAAAGCGCGTGCCGCCCTCCTTCTGCAGCGCGCGAATCACCAGCTCCGAGGCCCGCTTGGTCGCCCCCATCATACTGGTGGGCCGCACCGCCTTATCGGAGGAGATCATCACGAAATCCTCAATCCCATGATTGATCGCAGCGGCTGCTACGTTCCAGGTGCCGAATATGTTGTTCTCGACCGCCGCGAAGACGTGCCTTTCCATCATCGGGACGTGCTTGTAGGCGGCGGCGTGATAAAGAACCGACGGCCTGTAGCGCTCCATCGCCTGCTGCAGGTTCTCCGGCCGGGTAATATTGCCTATCTCGGGATGAAACGTAAGACCAGGGAATTTGTTGCTCAACTCCCGGTCGAGCTGGAACAGCGGGGTCTCCGCTTCGTCAAACCCGACCAAGGCGGCCGGATTGAAGCGGGCGAGCTGGCGGCAGATCTCCGATCCGATCGAGCCTGCCGCGCCGGTCACCATGACTACCTTGCCCTGAATGCGCTCCCGAATCTTCTGCTGATCCAACTGCACCGGCTTTCGTCCCAGCAAATCCTCAACCGCGACATCCCGGATCTGCTTGCCTAACTCTGCGTCCTGGATGATCTCCTCCAGGCCTGGGACCATCTTGTAGTCCACATCGGCGTCGATCGCGAACTGCAGCATACGCACCATTTGCGGCCCGGTAGCGGACGGGATCGCGATCAGCACTCTCTCGATCTCATACTTTCTCGCCAGCGCCGCCAGCGCCTGCCCCGTGCCCAGGACCTTTTTCCCATGGAAGGTCAAGCCAACCTTGCGCGGGTCGTCATCGATAAGCCCGACTAGCTCGCACTTCGAAGATTGGTGTTCCCGCAGCTCGCGCGCCAGCGCCAGCCCTGCCGCTCCGGCCCCGTAGATCACTGTTCTGGTCCGGTCGTCCTTAACTCCGTTTTTAACTCCATGACGCGCCGTCTTGGCGGTTGTGGCCAAACGGACGATCGCCCGGGCGCCCAGCGTCAGGAAGCAGGAGATCAGCCACTCCACGATATAGATCGTGCGCGGAATCCCGGGCCGCACTACAAGAAGGATGATTGCCCCGCCAAAGATCGATCCCGCCGTATTCGCCAACCCGATCCGCACCGCTTCATCGAGCGAGGTATAGCGCCAGTAGCCGCGGTTTACCGCGCCCACCAGGAACGCGGCCGACTTGGCCGCCGCCCATATATAGATCGCCTGGCGCATCGAATGCCCATAGACCGCGGGAATGGTGCTGTCAAAGCGCAGTTGAAAGGCGAGAAACCCGCTGATGGCGAATACCGCCAAATCCATGACAGAAGCGAGAAGCCGCTCCGGAAGGCGCTCATGATTACTGGCAGACAGAAAGAAACGAGACATAGAAAAGATCTCCGTGGAACGTGTCCTTTAGGCGGGTGCGGTCTTCAACCATCCGGACGAAATCACGATGCCGGGTGCCCCAGGTCCCGATTCTGGGACCTGGGATCTGGGCAATCAGGCGACGGCGATGCCCCGTCCTTCACCGCGGTCCGCGTCGGGCAGACCGGTAAGCTCAAGAGCATTGCCTTCGATATCCAAGGCGACACTCTTGCCGATCAAATCCAAGGTCACCACAAAACGAGCGCCATTGCGCTTGTACAGGACAACTCCGGCGATCCCTTCCAAGGGTCCCTTCTTGACCCGCACCCTGTCTCCCGCGGCGATATATGGATGGGGCTCGATCGCCTTGCACTCGATGAGGCGCCGCAGCGCATCCATGTCGCTATCCGGAATCGTCGCTGGGCCGGAGGAATTGCCCACCGTGCTCAGGACGCCCGGCAGCCGGAGCAGGGGACCGTGATCCTCCGCTGACAGGCGCACAAAAATGTAATTGGGGAAAAGCGGCATCTGGAGATCGACCGTGGTGCGATTCTTCCACGATCTCTTGGAGCTATACAGAGGAAGAAAGTGCTCGATTCCGATATGGTCGCAATGCGCCGCAACCCGTCTTTCATGCCGCGACATGGTGTAGGCTGCATACCATTCGCGCTGCATCTCGACCGCTGCGCGTGGCGTGTTCCCGAAGAGCTCTGGTTTGGGCAGGGCTTCGCCATTCTCGCTTAGCAAGTGATTTTCCTCAGTTTTGTTGAACTTGGTTCTACTTACTCAGTTCGCTGCGGCCATGCCGCCGACTGCGGCTTGGCCAGGAGCTGCCGAAAGATTAGTAGTACAATTCAACGCCCAATTGGCAGCCGGAAGACGACCCCCGCACTAACACTGAGCGGTGACAGGGTTCGATCCTTCATATATATCTCCGAGTAGGAGAACTCTCCCACTCGGAGGTCGATGCGATGATGGAAGTGAACGTCGAGTCCCCCGAGTACCGACCATTGGGGGCCGACAGCTTCTTCTCTCTTTGCGTTTTTCGCCCCTTTGACCGGCGGGTTGCTCCAATACCACGCGTTAGCCGCGCCGCCGAGAACGTCAACGTAGGGAGAAAAATGTCCACGATGCAGAGCCGCCCGTACTCCGCCAAGCGCCGATTCCTCATGCTCGGGACCACCCCACCTCAGAATTGAACCTCTTGCCTCGATGCCGATGATGTGCTGCGTTTGTATGAAGGCTCCCAATGAAATTCCATAGATCGCGAAGTCGTCATAGTAGCCTTTGTTTGGTTTGGCGCTGGTAAAAGTTGAAAAGACCGCAATCCGTGGGGGCGTCTGGAGCGATGGAATTACCTGGCCATCGGCGGATGACGGGATGAACTGAAGCCAGAGGACAAGACTTGCGCACAAGGCGGTGAAAGATGTCCTCTGGACCGTCAACATTGTTTCTCCCTAGATTTACCAAAAGATTCAAATTGCCGGGCCGATGATTACTACCGCCGAAACTTTGGTGACCGTCCCAGATCGAGTTATATCTGTTACCGGCTGCAGGCTTCTATAACACTAAGGTGTAGGAGGGGTTCTTTTAACGCCACTGTAACTGTAATCGCCATAGTGCCCAGCGGGCCACCTGGATTCAAGCTCATTGCTTTAGTAACCGTAATGGTTTGTAACAGTTCTCTATCCCGCGGCAGACGGGTGCCCCGGGTCCCGATTCTGGGACCTGGGATTCCACAAATTTCGAAGGGGACACCGAGGGCGGGAGCGGAAAATAATACCGGTTACTTAGGCAAGGGAGTCAGCTTGATCGTTCTGCCTTCGCGCGCCGATTGCCTTGCCGCATCGAGAATCTGCATGACCACGACATTCGTATCGAGCGAAGTAAGGTCGCCTGCCGGCTTCAGCGAGCCATCGAGCACCGCCGCCAGGTAATGCAGCGATCCGTCATTCGGCGGTGTAAGTGGCGGCGGCGTTATCATGCTCTCTTGCTTCTGCCCCTTGGTGCGAACCCGCAGCTTGTCCGCTCCAATGGTGATGGCGTAGCCGGTGGCCCCATATACTTCCATATCCTTGCGCGAAAAAGGCCAAACCCAGGAACCCATGAGCACCGCTTGAGCCTTGGGATAGCGCAGGATGATGGTCGTATCGTCTGCCACCCGCGGATAAATCTCCGGTTTGTCGGTCTGGGCAACCGCAGTTACGCTTAACGGCGACTCGCCGTGCATCAGCCAGGTCACCAGGTCGGCTCCATAACAGCCGAAATCGTACAGAGCGCCGTCGCCGTTCTGCTCCGGATCCTCCAGCCACTTGAGAAATTCCGGCTGTACTCCGATTTCCTTTGGCCCCTGGTGCCCGTCCTGCACCACGATCCTGCGCAGGTCGCCAAGCTTGCCCTGCTCCGCCTCCTCATATGCAGCGCGATTGCTCGCATACCAGGTGGTCTCGTAGTTCACCAGCACCTGGATGTGGTGTTGGCGGGCCGTCTGCCGGATGGCCAGCGCGTCCGCGAGCGACATGGTCAGCGGCTTCTCGACCATCACGCTCAACCCGTGCCTCGCCGCCTGCTCGATCACCTGGCGGTGCTTGCCGACCGAGGTGTAGACCAGCAGCGCCTGGGGATGCCGGGCGGCGATCATTGCATCCATCTGTGTGTAGAAGAGGCTGGAGTCAAGATGAAACTGCTGCGCATAGCGGTGGCAGAGCGCTGTATCCGTATCGACGATTCCCACCAGCTCCACCGCCCGCTGCTGCGGAAACTGCTTCAGAAAGCCACCGATATGTCCATGCTCCAGGCCGACAATGGCGACCCGCAGCGGCGCCTGTGCCAAAACGTTGCCGCAGCCCAAAAAAACGTAAACCAGCATCAGAACGACACGCCGCATCTGCTTCCCCCTGCCAAAATATGAATTCTAGACCATCATCCCACCCACCACAGATCCGCTGTTGCCTTTGCCTTTCTTTCTGTCATTCCCGAAGAGAATCTGCTGTTTCTTTCTCCATCCCTTGTTACAGAACACTAAGTTTTGTCATCTCGACCGAAGCGAAGCGCAGTGGAGAGATCCGCGGTATTTCACACCTTGTTACAAATCCGGGTGCCCCAGGTCCCGATTCTGGGACCTGGGTTTCCATCAACCCCCCAAGACAAAAACACTCGCCGCCAAAGCCGCCGGCATCACCATCAACCCCACCTTCAAAAACTCCCAAGCCGTGATCTCCACCCTTTCCCGCCGCAGAGCGACCAGCCAGAGAATCGTCGCCAGCGACCCGGTCACAGAAAGATTAGGCCCCAAATCGACGCCGATCAGCACCGCATGGGACAAGATCCTTGCCTGATGACCACTCCTCAGCGCGGCGCCGCTCATCAGGGCTATGGGCAGATTGTTCATCCCGTTGGACAGCAGCGCGATGGCGAAGGCGGCGATCAGCTTGGCGCTCCCGGCCGCCGCATGCGCCAGCAAATTCAATCCTGCGGTTCCCAAGCTCGAGAGCCCGGCGCCCTGCAACGCCGCTACGATGACGAACAGTCCCGCCACCAATGGCAGCACCGCCCAGGAGACTCCCTTAGCCACCTGCAATGGAATGCCGCGGTCCCGCCATGCCACCATCGCCATGGCGAACAAGGCCGCCCCGCAGGTGGGTGCTCCTAAGGAAAGTCCCAGAGCCGATGAAGCGATGAGCCCGGCCGCCGCCACCAGCAGACCCGCCAGGGCGAGCCTTCCTTGACCGCTGAGCGAAGCCGGTTCCATCTCCTTCTGGATCAGCCCGCCAAGCTCCCGGCGCCATATCCAGCGCAAGCAGAGAAAAGTGACTGCTACGGAAAGCAGCGAAGGCAGCAGGAAAATGCGCAGCCACGCGCCCAGTAGCGGCATGTGCTGGTCGAAGATGACAAGATTGGCCGGATTGGAGATAGGAAATACAAAGCTGGCTGCATTTGCGATCATCGCGCAAGCGATCAGGTAAGGCTTGGGCTCGACTTTGGCGCGGCGAACCACCGCCAGAACGGCGGGCGTCAGCACCACCGCGGTGGCGTCGTTTGAAAGCAAAGCGGTGACTACGGTTCCTACCAGGTAAACCAGCACGAACAACCGTCCCGCCGAGCTTCCCGAGTATTGCGCGGCCACTCCGGCTACCCAATCGAAGACCCCCTCCGCCCTGGCCAGCTCAGCCAGTATCATCATTCCGGTAAGAAAGAGGTAAACATCCAATCCTTCGTAGACTGCATGAGCGGCCCGATCAAGCGAGATCAGCCGGGCAGCGGCCAGCAGGATCGCCCCTCCCCCGGCCCAATAGGCCTCCGCGATTCCCCACGGCCGCAGCAGCATAGAGAGCACACTGATAATAGAGATTGTCCAGACAAGAGCTGCGGCAACATGATCGATCTGCATTTGAAGCGGATTGTTCCTGAGCGAGATTTGGTAGATTGGGACGGCTGGACTGCTGTTTCAGAAGGGCGGTATAGGCATGCGTTTTAGCGCTCCATTGAGTCTTCTTATAGCCGGGCTGTGTGCATTGTTTCTCACTTGGCCCGCATACGCCAGCGACGGGCTGCGCATCAAGACGGCAAATGGCAAGCTGGAGGGCAAGCGCAGCGCGGATGGGCAGGTGCGGTATTTTCTCGGCATTCCCTTTGCCGCGCCGCCCGTCGGGCCATTGCGCTGGCAGCCTCCGCAACCGGCGGCCAAGTGGCATGGAGTTCGCTCCGCGGCCGAGTTCGGCCATCACTGCATCCAGTCCGCAACCTATCGCGACATGACCTTCCGCGACCCCGGACCAAGCGAGGACTGCCTCACCCTCAACGTCTGGACGCCCGCCAAGGATAAGCACTCCAAGCTTCCGGTAATGGTTTGGATCTATGGCGGAGGTTTTGCCGGGGGCGGCACATCGGAGGCGCGCCAGGACGGCGAGCATCTGGCGAAAAACGGTGTCTTGGTCGTTTCCATGAACTACCGCTTGGGCATCTTCGGCTTCTACGCCACTCATGAGCTGGCAGCGGAATCGCCGCAACACGCGGCCGGCAACTATGGGCTCATGGACCAGACCGCCGCCCTGCGCTGGGTCGAGCGGAATATCGCCGCCTTCGGTGGCGACCCTAAGAACGTCACCATCTTCGGCGAGTCCGCCGGATCCATGTCGGTGAGCGCGCAGATGGCGTCGCCTCTGGCGCAGGGATTGTTTGCCCACGCCATCGGCGAGAGTGGAGGAGAGTTCCCGCATGGAGCCCCAGCCCCTCCAACTTTGGAGCGGAGCGAGCAGGCGGGCGAGGCCTTTGCTCAAGCGGCGTTCCGCAGCAGCAGCCTGGCCACTCTAAGAGCGGTAAGCGCCGATGACCTGGTCAAGGCCGCCACCAGCAAGGCCCCCGGCGTTCCTCACTTCGGACCCAATGTCGATGGGCTCTTCCTCCCGGAGAGCGTGCCCGCCATCTATGCCGCGGGCAAACAAGCCCACGTGCCGGTGCTCGCCGGATGGAATAAGGATGAAGGCACCGCTGGGATAGTGAACGCGCCTGAAAAGCCGACTGTCGAAAGCCTGCGCGCCATGGCGGAAAAGGAGTTTGGCTCGCAAGCGGATGAGTTTCTCAAGGCCTATGCCGCCGCCAATGACGAAGAGGCTCTGCGCGTGGCGGAGGACTTCGCCGGCGACCGCTTTATCGCCTACTCCACCTGGGCGTGGCTCGAGGCCCAGGTAAAAACCGGAGCCGCTCCCGTCTACCGCTATCACTTCGAGCTGGGATCGCCCGGCGATCCCAACCACCCTCCCTCCTACGGAGCCTTCCATTCCGACGACATCGAGTATGTCTTCGGCAACCTGGATTCGCGCAAGGGCGCACCGTGGCGTCCCGAAGACTACAAGCTCTCGCAACTGATGCAGAGCTACTGGACCAACTTCGCCAAGACCGGCAATCCTAACGGCTCAGGGCTGCCCAACTGGCCCACCTACGATGCCGCCGGCGGCTGGCAGTTGATGCATCTGAACCCCACCCCCGCCGCCGCCCCGGACCAACACCGCGACAGATACCTATTCCTGCAAAAATTCTGGAGCCAATAAAGCGTCATGGGCTTGCGGCCCACCCAAGGGTCCCTGGCAAGCGAAGCTTGCTGGGGTGGGAAGCGTCTGCGGTTACGCCGGCTGCGGGTGCCCCAGGTCCCGATTCTGGGACCTGGGTCTTTCTACAACGCCGCCTTCACCATCTCGCTCACCTGCCGCCCATCCGCCCGCAACCCGCTCGCCTGGATCTTCGCCTGCACCGCCTTCATCGCCACTCCCATTTCCTTCGGTCCAAGCACCGTCCCCTGAGCGCGCAGTTCCGCAATCGTCTCTGTGACTAGTTGACGCACCTCTGCCTCCCCCGCGGCCTTGGGCATATACTCCTCGATGACCAGGATCTCCGCGGCCTCCTTGGCGGCCAGCTCCGGCCGGTTACCCTTGGTGAATTGCTCGATCGACTCCTTGCGCTGCTTGATCAGCGTGGTCAGAACCTGCACCGCCTGCGCATCCGTGAGCGGCGCGCGCTGCTCGATCTCCTTATTCTTAAACGCGGATTTCATCATGCGCAGCGTGGACAAGCGCTCGGCCGCCCGCTGCTTCATGGCGGCGACCATCTCCTCATTTACCTTTTCGACGATACTCATCCTGCTCCATTCCTGTGGACCTAAACCTTCTATTATAGAAAACCCGCGTTTTTGAGCCTCTGATTACAATAGATACAAGGGATAACACTGACTATGATTCGCAAAATAAGATTGTTTACTCCCGGCCCGACGCCGCTGCTTCCCGCGGCTCAGTTTGCCATGGCCGCGGCCGATATCCACCACCGCACGCCTGAGTTCCGCGCCCTTTTTCAAAAGGTGCTCGCCGATCTCAAGACCTTCGTTGGCACCAAGAATGACGTCGTCTTGCTGGCCTCCTCCGGCACCGGAGCGATGGAAGCATCAGTATCGAACCTCACTTCTCCCGGCGATCGCGTGCTGGTGCTCTCAGCGGGTAAATTCGGCGAGCGCTGGGTGAGCCTGGCCAAGGCCTTCGGCTGCGAAGTCGATGTGGTAAGCGCGCCCTACGGCCAGACCTTCGCATTGGAAGACCTGCGCAAGGCGCTCAAGAGCGACACCCGCGCCGTCTACATGCAGGCCACGGAGACCTCGACCGGCGTGCGTCATAACGTACAGGCGGTCGCCGATCTGCTCAAGCGAAGCGGCCAGGGCACTCTGCTGGTAGTCGATGCCATCACTGGCCTGGGAACCACGCATCTCCAGATGGACGCCTGGGGCGTCGACATACTGATTGGCGGCTCGCAAAAAGCGGTCATGATTCCTCCCGGCCTTTCCTATCTTGCCGCCAGCGAGCGCGCATGGCAGGCGATGGAAGCCAGCCGCAATCCACGCTATTACTTCGACCTGCGCAAGGAGAGAAAAAATGCGGCCAAAGGGGAATCCGCCTACACTCCCTCGGTCGCGCTGATCGCCGGCTTGGGCGCAGCCCTCGACTACATCGCCGCCCAAGCGGATGGCGATCTGGCAAAGGGCAGGGCCAAGCTAGTGGACAATGCCGAAACCTGCGCCGCGATGACTCGCGCCGCGGTCCAGGCGCTGGGCCTCAAGCTCTTCGCTCCTGATGCTCCTGCGGCTGCGGTAACCGCCGTGCTTCCCCCGCCCGGCATGGACTCCGGCGCCATCGTGAAGGAGTTGAAGAGCCGCTTTGCCGTCGTCATCACCAACGGCCAGGGCGAGATGAAAGGACAGATCTTCCGCATCGCCCATCTCGGCTTCTTCGACTACATGGACACCATTGCCCTGATCGGCGCCTTGGAACAGGTAGCTCACTCTCTCAAGATTCCCGGCTTCGTCTTTGGGCAGGCTCTGACCGCCGCGCAGAAGGTCTATGCCTCCCAAACCAGCGAGTCAACCGGCGACCTCGCTCTGGCAGGCGCCGCGGCATCTTCCCGCTAGCGATTTTTAGAATCACAACCACCGTGGGTGCCCCAGGTCCTGATTCTGGGACCTGGGTTTCAACCATCTCCCAAGGAGAACGATGAAAATCGGGTTTAGGAAGGCTTGGTTGGCAATTACACCTAATTTGTCATCTCGACCGGAGCGTAGCGGAGTGGAGAGATCTGCGGTTCCAGCGATTTAAAAGGAGAGCAATGAAAATCGTAATAGCAGAGAAAGTCTCACCTGCCACCATAGCCGTCTTTGCCGGCGAACCCGAGTGGAAGATCGTAACCCACGATCAGATCAAGAACGGATTGGCCGCTGAATTGGCCGATGCCGACGCGCTCGTGGTACGCTCCGCGGTCCAGGTGGATAGCGCCTTGCTGGAGCATGCTCCCAAGCTGCGCGTAATCGGCAGGGCCGGAGTGGGCGTGGACAATATCGACGCCGATGCGGCCACCCACCGCGGCATCGTGGTGATGAACACGCCCGGCGCGAATGCGGTTGCCGTGGCCGAGTTGACCATTGGCCTGATGCTCGCCCTCGCCCGCCAGCTCCCCAAGGCGAATACCGCGCTACACGCCGGCAAGTGGGAGAAGAAGTCCCTGCAGGGCGCCGAGCTGCGAGGCAAGCAGTTGGGCATCCTGGGACTGGGACGCGTCGGCCTCGAGGTCGCCAGGCGAGCCAAGACCTTCGGCATGGAGCTTATCGGCCATGATCCATTCGTATCCCCCGCGGTCGCCCGCGAGAACGATGTCCGCCTCTGCTCGCTCGACGATCTCTTTCGCAACGCGGATTACCTGACCTTGCACGTCGGCCTCACCCCGCAGACCGCCGGCATCATCAACGCCCAATCGCTGGCCACCATGAAGAAGGATGTAAGAATCGTCAACTGCGCCCGCGGAGAGTTGATCGACGATCAGGCGCTGGTCCAGGCTCTCAGCTCAGGAAAAGTCGCCGGCGCCGCGCTCGATGTCTTCAGCAAAGAGCCGTTAAAGGACTCGCCCTACTTCGGCCTGGAAAACGTGATCCTTACTCCGCACATCGCCGGCTCGACGGCTGAGGCGCAGGAAGCGGTCGGCGTGCAGATCGCAATGCAGGTGAAGGAATTCCTCAAGTTCGGCGTAGTGCAGAATGCGGTGAACCTGCCCTCGCTCACTCATGAGGAATATCAAAACCTGGCGCCCTACATCACCATGGCCGAGCGCTTGGGGGCCTTTCTCTCACCTCTTGCCACCGGCAATGTTGAGAGCATCCACCTTTCCTACAGCGGGCGGCTGGCCCAGGGAAAAACCGAATTGGTGCGCAACAGCGCAATCCAAGGGGTGCTTGCGCATTCCGAGCATGTAAACCGCATCAACGCGCTTTCGATCGCCGGGGAGCGCGGGATTCGCGTCCATGAAGAGAAGAAGGATGCAGTCGCCGGAGGCGCCGGCAGCGTTCTCAAGCTGACCCTGCACACCCGCGCCGGCGACCGGGCGGCGAGCGCCACCGTCTTGCACGGCCATTCTCCCCGTTTGCTCTCCTGCGACGGAATCGATATTGAGGTTCCCCTTCACGGCACCCTGCTCTTCTTCCGCAACCGCGACGTGCCCGGCGTCATCGGACGTATCGGCACCATCCTGGGCGAGTACCGCATCAACATCGCCAATTTCGCCCTGGGACGCAAGTTGCAGACAAGCGAAGAAAATGAGCCGGCCATTGCGCTGGCGGTGGTGCAGATCGACGGCCGGCTGACGCGAGACGCGCTCGACGTTCTCGAAGCCACCGATGCCATCATCGAGGTGCGCCTCATCGAGCTCGAAGCGCCTCAACCCGAATATGCAACAGTAGAATAGAGAGACGAGGGATTAGAGAGGGAGCGAGCGGATGCCGCTATACGAATATAAGTGCAAAAAATGCGGACACCGGTTTGAACGCATTCTTCCCAGCTTTTCTACGGCGGACGTAAAAGAGTGCCCCGTCTGTCAGGGCGAGGTGGAGCGGCTGCTCTCCGCGCCCGCAGTGCAGTTCAAGGGTTCCGGCTTCTACTCGACCGACTACGGCGCCAAGCCCTCCGCGAAAACGAGTGAGGCATCCACCGACGGTAAGACCAAGCCCGCTCCATCCGATGGCGCCGCCTCGGAAAAGAGCTCGCCCGCAAAAACCGAAACCACTTCCACCTCAACAAATAAGCCCAGCAATCCAGCAAGCTGACAAGAAAAGGAATGCCGGGTGCCCCAGGTCCCGATTCTGGGACCTGGGATTCTGCAGCCCTCAACCTTTGTCATCTCGACCGGAGCGCAGCGCAGTGGAGAAATCTGCGGTTCCTCCAGCCGAGCGAAAGAGTCCCGCAGGGACGGCATGAAAATAGCCCAGCACGTCAGTGCTGGGTCGCTTGGAAGCGAGTCCAGTCCCGCGGGGACGACTGAAAAACGGATAAGCCAACATCAGCCTTTGTCATTTCGACCGGAGCGCGGCGCAGTGGAGAAATCTGCGGTTCCTCCCATCCGGCGCCAAAGACCAATGAGAACGAAGCACCCAAGCCGCGGAAAACCCGGGAGCTGTGAAGGGCATGGCCGTCAAGCCGTGAAGGGTGCGGCCTTCAGGCCGTACATAACCACTTGAAAACTCGATCGGCTTTAGCCGCTGAGGGAACAACCTTCTTTCCCAGAACCGGCGCGTCTATGAAGATTTCTTCATCGTTTTGGTGGTGAATCTCACAGCGTCGCCGGCGGTCGTCTCCATCGTCCGCCGGCGCTGCGCGGACCTCAATCGTAGCGCTCGAAGATGACCTGCTTTTTTTGCCAGCCCAGCCCCATCAATCTCTCCCGGTTGGCTGAGACCATATCGTTCAACCCGCAGATATAGGCATGCACCGCGAAGCCTCCCACGGGCTCGACCGAGGGCGGATTTTGGAGCGCGCAGTGATGGGCATGCCCTTCCGCGATCTGCGCCACCAGCTCCTGCACATATCCACGCGTCCCTGCCCAGCCGTCGTGCGGCCGGCTCAGGGTCGTCAGGTAGTGGAAATTGGGGTGCTCCTCGGCAATCTTCTCGAAGTAGTCCTGATAATAGAGCTCGGTCTCATGGCGGGTCCCATACACCAGCCAGAACTTTCGCGTTTCGCTCCGGTCTTCTCCGTTGGGCGGAAACAGCCCTTCGACGAAGCTGCGCATGGGCGCGATTCCCGTTCCCGTCGCGATAAAAATGCTATCGGTCAACGGACTGCGTAGCGTAAACAACCCATGCGGTCCGTGAAACTGTACGGCCTGCCCTACTTCCAGATCGCACAGCAGGTTGGAGAAAAATCCGCCCTCAACCCGGTTCAGGCAGAGGTCGAATTGGTTGCTCCGTGGGGCGGAAGCAATCGAGTACGCGCGTGTCTGCTGCTTCCCGTTGCTGTCGTTGGCCACCGTGGAGATGAATTGCCCGGCGCGGAACTCAAACTTTTCCAACTCGTCGATGGTGAATTCCAAGTGGAAGCACTCTGTCCTCTCAGAAAGCAGGAGCTTGCTCGCAAGGCGTGCGGTATAAAGCTGTCGTCCCAAGTCTTTTGCCACCTGAAATGGACTGAAATGCTACTCCCTCCAGACTAACAAACCGCCTACCTTTGTCAGATCAGGCTTTCGCGATCCCTGAAGAGCCCCGAAGGGGCGGCCTGAAAATAGCCCAGCACGGAGTGCTGGGTAGCCTTTAGACGGAGAGGAGTCCCGCAGGGACGACTGAAAAGGGGATGAGGAAGGCTGGTTGGCAATTACACCCACCTTTGTCATCTCGACCGGAGTATTCATGGGCCTGCGGCCCACCCAAGGGGATGAAAATCGGGTTGAGGAAGGTTTGGTCGGCAATTACACCTAACTTTGTCATCTCGACCGGAGCGCAGCGAAGTGGAGAGATCTGCGGTTTCCCACATCTGAGTGAGAGTAAAGCGGAGTGAAGGGGATCCGCGGTTAGGTACCCACAAAACCGCAGATCTCTCCACTTCGCTGCGCTCCGGTCGAGATGACAAGGTTATGGTAGTGGCTAGAAACTGATCCTCGTGAAGTTCCCAGGATGATTTTCGACAGAGCGAAGCGGAGTGGAGAGATCTGCGGTTTCTCCTCTCCATCCCTTGTCACAAATCTAGGGTGCCCCAGGTCCCGATTCTGGGACCTGGGATTCCTCCGAGGCGCGCGCGGCGTTTTACTGTTTGATGACGCTGCCGTCGAGGTTCCTTATCTCTCCCCAGCCGCCGTTTAGGTTGTTTCTTCCGGGAGTGTAGGGAGATTTGGCGGCTTCCTTCTCGTCGATCTCAATTCCCCATCCCGGCTTCTCGTTTACCCAGAGATATCCGTCCTTCATTACCGGACAGCCGTGGAAGATCTGCTGGGTCCGGTCGTTGAAGGGCGAGTACTCTTGAATGCCGAAGTTATAGCTGACGACATCCAGGGTGACGTTGGCCATGTGCCCGACCGGCGAAACATCTCCCGGGCCATGCCATGCCGTTCTGACCGCATAGGGCTCGGCGAGGATGGCGATTTTGCGCGCCGGAGTGAATCCGCCTACTTGTGAAACATGGCAACGAATGTAGTCGATCAGACGGCCTTCGATCAGCGGCTGCCATTCATGCGGATTATTGAAGAGTTCGCCCATGGCGATCGGGGTGGAGCAATTTTGCCGGATCTGCCTGAAGTAGTCGATGTCTTCAGGAGAGAGCGGATCTTCGAGGAAGAACATGTGGAACTTTTCCGATTCCTTGCAGAAATTCACGGCCTGGTTGGGCGTGAAGCGCTCATGCATATCATGGAGCAGTTCGATCTCATCGCCCAGCTCCTGACGACAGACCTCAAATAGCTTGAGCGAGCGGCGCATGTCATAGGCCGGCTCGAAGAGAGGCTTATCCGTGAGCGGCTTGAGATTGGTAGTTCCAGCGTGTCCCGAGCCATAGCCCGCCATTCCAGGGTCCCCTACCTGGACACGCACATGGCGAAATCCCTGGTCGATAAAACGCTTCGCGCTTGCGACTACATCCTGAAACTCGGCGCCGTCGGCGTGTCCATAAGCGGCTGCGGCTTCCCGGCATTTTCCTCCGACAAGCTGATAGACAGGCATCCCCGCCTGGCGGCCCTTGATATCCCACAGCGCCTGATCGACTCCGCTGATGGCATTGTTCAGCACCGGGCCGTTTTTCCAATAGGAACTGTCATAGCAGGATTGCCAGATATCCTCGATGCGGTCGGTAGTCTTATTCATGAGGAAGGGCTTGAGATATTTCTCGACCGCCGGTTTAACCAGATCGGCGCGCTGGGTAAATGTGGCGCAGCCGTAGCCGTAGAGACCATCCTGGTCGGTCGTGATCTTGACCACGGTAAGCCGCACTCCGGCGGGCTGGCATTCGATTACGCTGATGTCTTTGATACGCGGTGTCGCCATTCCGCGAGTGGCACGGTCAACCTGATCTTGCGCTCGAACGAGGGGCGCAGCAAGGCCGAGCAGACCGGCGCTCCCGATGGACTTTAGTAAATGACGACGCTGTATGGACATATCCGGATCCTTTCGTGACCCTGTTTGGCAGTAAAGCAGTTAATAAGTTGAGAGTGCGAAAACAGTTCCCTCAGCGGCTACGGCAGTTTAGGAAATGGTGTAGACCGAAGCCACTATCCCCAAGCCGACGCGACCAGCAGGGAGCGGCGGCCTCAAGCAAATTGGAAAAGACCACAGTATTTCCTAAACTGCCTTAAAGCCGTGCCCCGATACAAAGCCTTGCTTCTTGAGTATCGAGCCGGTGAAGCTGGGTGCCCCATATCTGGCGCGCTCTTTTGCGCCAGATATGGGAAACCGCAGATCTCTCCACTCCGCTGCGCTCCGGTCGAGATGACAAATGTGCGGCGCCCGTATTGGGTTCGCGCCTCTATGAGTTATCCCCACCAGCTTTCGCCTTCCGCCAGGTGGGCCTTTACTACATCGGGATTCAAGTCGGCTCCGAGACCCGGCTTATTGTTTATTCTTATGTGCCCGTTCTTGATATAAGGACCATCCAGGAGCAGAAGCTGGTCCATCCAGCCGCCCTGGCCGGTGACGGTTTCACAGGCGATATAGTCGTGGATCGATCCGGCCCACTGGCAGGTGGCCCAGGTATGCAACTGGCTTCCGGTATTGTGATTGGCCATGGGCAGCGCGAAGGTATCGGCCATATCGGCGATGCGCTTGGTTTCCAAAAACCCTCCGCTATTGCGCAGATCCGGATTCAAGATGTCGCATCCCTGATAGATGATGAAGTCTTTAAATCCCGCTCTCCGCTCCAGATTTTCACCGGTGCAGATGGGTACGCGAGAGCTTGAGACCAGCCTCCTCCATGACTCGGAGTAATCCACCGGAAGCGGGTCCTCCAGCCACAGGGGCTTGATCGGCTCAACAGCCTCGGCCAACTGAATGGAGGTGCGCAGGTCGTATTCCCAATGGCAGTGGACCATGAGGTCGTGATCCCAGCCGATCGCTTCGCGGCAGTTCTCGTATCCTTGAGCAATTTGCATCAGTTCCTGTGTCGTAAGCACGCGATTGGAGAGGTCGCGGGCGCTGTCCGCAGACGGGCGTGTATGACGGAAGCCAAGCTTGTGGGCGGTAAAGCCGCTGGGGTCCGACTTGATCTTTTGCGCCCATTCACGGCAGGAGGCTTTGTCCAGCATATTACGCGGAGTTTCGTGGTCGTAGACACGGACCTGGTCGCGGAATTTGCCTCCCAGCAGGCTTGTTGTGGGGACACCCAGGGTCTTGCCTGCCAGATCCCAGAGAGCCATTTCGATGCCGCTGGCCGCGCGCATGAGGGAATGCGCCGAGCCGTCGGTTCGCGTGCCGGAAAGAGCTGAATCGCCGGCTCCGAGATTGGTGTAAATAGTATCGATCTCTAAAGGGTCTTTTCCCAGGAGCGCCGGCTTAAGCGTGTGAATCTGTTCTTTTACCCCAATGGACGGCGTTCCGTAGGCTTCGGCGATCCCGAAGTGTCCATCGTCGGCGACAACCTTGACCAGGACATAAGTGCGGGGCCCGGCAATGGTCATGGTCTGCAGATCGCTTATCTTTCTCCGCCCTACTTCAGCCGCAGCCAGTTTACGAAACTCGCTGAGAAATCCGCTGCCGCCGAGAAGCGCGGCGCCGCCCGCCACTCTGAGAAACTTACGCCGCGACCAATTGCGCCGGTTTAGCTCGACCACACTTGACTCCTGAACTGCGCACCGCTTCAACTTACGTGAGCAAACTCGTGCTGTTGCGCTATCAGCTTCTGCACGACAGGCCGGAGACGGCTTTGTTGCTCGGCGGAGAGCTGGGAAATGAACGGAGGAATAGGACCGGTCACGGCAATCTCCGCCAGCTCGAGCGCATGATGCAGCACTCTAGCCGGCCCCCAGGCATCGCGAAGGTCTTCCAAATCGAGAAAAACGGAGCGGAGGCGCTCCGCCTCGGTGTAGTCGCCCGCGCAGCAGGCGGTGAAGACGGCGGCGCTCAACCCGGGAGCGAGAGACCCCGAGCCGGTGGTGAATCCGGGCAGTCCCCATTGGCGTAGATGGGTTATTGCCGGCCGCTCACCGATGCCGCTGATCACCTTGCCCCGGTCTACGCGCTTAAGAAGCTGGTCGAGGTAGGCATCCTGCTCGGGCTGGTCACGGACCACGGCGTACTTGATGGCTATGCAGATCCCCTCGTCCACGAGTTTACCGACGATGTCCAGGCCGGCGGCGCGGTCCGCGCCCATATTCGTTTCTTCTTTCAGGTAGAGCATCAAGCGGGCGCCGGCTGCCTCGGCGAATTCACGAAAGCCGCGCTCGATGCCGGCCGCGTCGCGAGGATCTCCGCAGGGGAGCGTCATGACACAGGGAACTTGAAAGCGGCGCAACAACGGAGCCTGATCCATCAAGCGGCCGTAAGAGGGACCGGCACTGGGAATGAACCAGAGGCGGCTCGATTGAAGTTCCGCCAGCCATTGCAGCAGTTGCTCATATTCGGCCAGCGTCAAATGATAAAGGAAGGCGTTGCCGCCGTAGATAAAGCGGGAGATTCCTCCCTGGGCGATGGAATCGACGATGCGCGCATTCTGCTCAAAGTCGATGGCTCGGGTTTTTCCCGCGGCTCGCGCCAGTGGCGGCACCGCAAAAACACCTTCTAGGGATAGAGCGTGTTCGGAGTTGGTGTGAATTAGCAAGTCCCTCCTTACTTAACAGCTTTTGGTGGAAGCCCCGCATTTATGCGGGGGGAGGAGCGCTTCAGCGCTCCGGGAAGTTCGACTCTGATCATGATGCGCTTTAGCGCTGGCATGGGTAAATCCAAGGCTAAAGCCATCTTACGATCAACCGCTTTCTGCTCGACTTCAAGTCCAGCTTCCCCCTGCTAGAGCAGGGGGCTTCCACCAAAACCATCACCACTCCGCAACCGAGCCGTCCTGGTGGAAGACGCGCGCCATCGGCTTCGATCCGCCAAAGGGATACTTGCTGAGAGAGGCTTCGCTCAATTCGAAGCCCAGGCCGGGTTTGGACGGAAGAGGAAAACGGCCGTCCACCATGCGCATTGCCGGAAAGCCAAACCATTCAGCCCAGATTTTCTCCTTGTCTCCCGGTTTTACGAAGCTGCAGATCTCCTGGATGAGAAAGTTAGGCATGGAAGAATCCACATGCAGGGTGGCAATCCCTCCAATCGGACCTTCGCACGCATGAGGGGCCATCGAGATGTTGGAGATATTCGCCATGGCCGCCACTTTTGATAGACCGGTGATGCCGCCGACATGGTTGGCGTCGGTCTGCAAGATGTCGACCACGCCCATCTCGATCAGCTCGCGGCAGCCATAGGCAGCGACCAGGCGCTCGCCGGTGGCGATAGGCGTGGTTGAGCGGCGGGAGACGCGGGCCATGGCCTGCACGTTTTCCGGCGGGCAGGGTTCTTCGATAAAAAGCAAGTGTAGCGGCTCAACTTCCTTGACCATGATCGAGGCCACGCTGGGACTTGTCTTGGCGTGGAAGTCCACGGCAATGTCGATCGAATCCCCCAACTTCTCGCGCATGCGCTGCATGTACCTGATCGCGCGATCGATTTTGGCGTTGGTTTCGATCCATTCGTAATCCTGCTCGGGAAGTCCAATCTTAAAACAGGAGACGCCTTCATGGAGAGCGGTTTCACGCAACCGCGCCAGATCCTCATCGGTTTTGGCATTTTCGGCGTGGTAATAGCCGCGTACTCCGCGGCCATCGTAGGGTCCGCCCAGAAGCTGATAGACAGGGACGTTAAGAAACTTCCCGCGCAGATCCCACAATGCCTGATCGATGGCGGAGATCGCCGAGCCCATAACCGGGCCTGCGCGATAAAAACTCTGAACATACATCGACTCCCAGAGATGCTCGACCTGCAGGGGGTCCGCGCCGACGATGAAGTCATGAAAATCCTGAATGCAGGAGATCGCGGCCTGGGCTTTGCCCTCAAGCGTGCCTTCTCCCCACCCTACCAGGCCCTGGTTTGTCTCGAGCTTTACAAAGACGTAGGGCCGATCGGAATCAGGAGTCAGGGACACACCGAAGACTTTCATCTTAGTGACTGTCAGACCCGAGCTGATGTCACGGAAAGCCTCACTTCCCGCGGGTTGACCCCCGGGCGGTTGGGCCATGAATGGCTCGCACCCGCAGAGACCGGGGGCGCGGGATTTGGAGATGGCGGCGGCGATTGGAGAGCCAGGCACGGCGGCTGCAATGGCCGCCGCGCTTGAAAGAAAGCTTCGTCGATTCATGCGATTTCGTTGCTCCCCAGGTCCTTTTCGTCTACTTCGACGCCCAGGCCGGGACCCTTGGGCAGCTCGAAGAATCCATTGCGCAGGGTTGCCGATCCGGCGCCCGGGCCGGGCATTTGAGCGATGAAAAAATTGGGCATGCTGGCGGCGGCGTGGAGAGCCGCAGCGGTGGCGACGGGGCCGCCCGCATGCCACGGCGCCACGGCCACGTAATATGTCTCCGCCATTGCCGCCAGACGGCGAGTGCCCGAGATCCCATAAGTCAGCAGATCGGGCCGAAGCAAATCGACCAGGCCCTCGCGCAGAAGATCCTGGAAGACGCCGGGATTCGCGATATCGCGGCCGAAGCCAAGCGGGACGACAGTTTCATCGGCGATCTTATGCAGGGTGGAGAGATTGGAGACAGGACAGGGCTGATCGAACCACAGAGGATGCATGGTCTCGACGGCGGCGGCAAGGCTCGAAGCTATCGCCGGGGGTGAGCCGGTCACCGGCTTCGAAGGCGAAATCCGCATCCGGCGCCGCTCGACGCATGGCTTTGAAGCGCGTTACAGCGGCTTGGACGAAAGCGCTCCCTTGATTGCGAGCCTCAGGTGTCGGAATCGGGACGAGAAAGGCGCGAAAGCCGGAGGCGAGCTGCTTCTGGAGGTCCTGTTCGAGCTCGTCATCGGACGAGCCGGCAAGCCGCGCGATGGCGCGCGCCCGGTTACGTGTCGGACCGCCCAGCACGCGATACACCGGGGCCTTGGTAGCTTTGCCGAGGATATCGAGCAATGCCATGTTCAAGCCCGCCCGCGCATTTTGCGGGACTGCGGAACCCAATGCTTCATAGGCGGATGAGGGCCGGCCGGTGATAGCTTGCCTGGTGATTTCTAGATCGGCGACGGATAGCGGCTTGCACTCGCCGTATCCAATCAGGCCGGACTGAGTTCGTATTTGTAAAAGGGTGTAGGAGTTTCCCGTTCCCGACGGGCGCATGGCGAAGGCCTTCACCTGGGAAACCGGATGCGGCCCCGCCGGTTGGCTCGCTGTCGATTGGAGCTGCGCCAACGGCAACAGGGATCTTCGTCTTTCCACGGCATCGATCAAATAAGTCTCCTAACTTTCGGTGGAAGCCCCCGCATTTATGCGGGGTAGGAGCACTTCAACGCTCCTCAGCGGCTAAACAGGTTGCGGAAAAACTATGGCCTTGTACCAGGGCATGACTGGTAGGCCAGGGCTTCTAGCCCTGGCTGCCGTAACTGCTCAAAGCTCGATCGGCCTTAGCCGCTGCGAGCCTTTCGGTGGAGCCCCCGCATTTATGCGGGGGTAGGAGCCGCTTCAGCGCTCCGGTAAGTTCGACTCCGATCTTGATCCGCTTTAGCGCTGGCATGAATAAATCCAGGACCAAAACCCATCTTAAGGATCGGACTTAAAGTCCAGCTCCCCCTGCTAAAGCAGGGGGCTTCCGCCCTTCTATCCACTCTTTCAAAAAGTGAGCCTGAGGGCGGCCTGAATCTGGCGCGCCGTATTCGATGTGGAAGTAATTGCTCCTGCGCCTCCGGAATTGATGACGGCTGCCGGTATCTGGAATTGCGGGTGGTTGAACATGTTGAAGAATTCCACCCGGAAGAGCAGAGCGGTTCCTTCCGTAATGGGCAAATGCTTTTCGAGCGATGAATCGACATTGGTCTCATGGGGTCCGCGAAGCGAGTTTCTCCCTACGTCGCCCCAGTTATACGGAGTCGGGGAGGTGAAGGCGGCGGTATTGAACCATTGAGTTATCGTCTGATTCGCGGGGTATTGGGGTGCTCCAGGAATGACGTTGGCCCGGCTGGAGCCAGCGCCGGTATTGGTCGCGGTGCCGCTTATGGTTACCGTAAACGGCAGGCCCGATTGTCCTACGAAGATGCCATTCACCTGCCAGCCTCCCAAGACAAAGCGGTCCAGGACGGAATTGCTGTTGTGGAAGGCCCTGCCCGGTCCAAAGGGCAGCTCGTATGTTCCGTAGACGTTCACCCGATTGCGAAGATCGTTGTCCGACGAGGAGTAATCGGCATTGCGGTCATAGGGGTTCTGCGGAATCGGGCCATCCGAGCCGCCGTCAAAGGGGGCATTATCCAGGGCATGAGCCCAAACGTAGTTAGCGGTCAAGTAGAACCCATGGGATAACTGCTGCTGAAAGCTGGTCTGAAGCGAGCTGTAGGAGCCGACGCCCACCGACTCATAGTAGGCGATTGCGGTCACGTTGGGATACTGCGCGTTGTACTGCCGTCTGGCCTGGATGTTACCCGGACCGGCAGGCGGCTGGTCAATGGGATTGTTCCACGAGAGGCGATGGCTAATGGAGGCTACATAGCCGAGGGTGAAGGAGGAGCGCGAGGTCAACTGCCTTTGCATACTCAGATTGAATTGCTGGCCGGAAGCATTCTTGAAATGATGGTCGATTCCTTTGAGGGTGCCAAAGGGGGTGGCGAAGACGGATGCCGGAATCTGTGCCGGAGTTAGGAATCCCTGAGAAACGGTGTTTGAAGGAAACAGGGTTCCCGGGGAAAGCGTATAGATCAGGTCGTATGGCCACTGCCGCTCCTGGCGTATCGTGGTTCCTTCGTTGGCCTGAGGATCATAGAAGACGCCGTAGCCGCCCCGCCACACGGTCTTAGCATCCGATGTATATGCGAAGCCCAGACGCGGTCCGACGGAGCCGTAATCGGTTTGCCAATTGCCCGTCTTCGACACACCGTTCTGACCGGCAAGCTCCACCGCCCCATTCACGGGATTGAAATTCACCCAGTAGTCGTGAGCGTCGGCATAGGGCGTATCGATCTCATAATGAATACCGAGGTTGAGGGTCAGCTTGGAGGTAATGCGCCAGTTATCGCCGGCAAAGATGTTGTATTCATCGCCGAAGACATGGGCCGTCCCGGGAAGAAACAAGTCGCGTACGGTGGATGCGGGATAGCCAAGCAGAAATGAGGCCATGGCGTTTCCGGTGCCGGTGGTGGATGCCGGGTTATTGGAGAAATTGCTGTCGAAATTGAAGCGTCCGAAGGGGCTCTGTCCCGGAGGGGAATCGGTCTCGCTGATCAGATGATGAAGAGTGTCGATGCCGAATTTGAAGTTATGTTTACCGCGCTGCCAGGATACCGTTCCAATGTTTTCCCATAGATGCTCACGCCGGATCTCGGGCTCGGATCTGGAATTGCCCAGGCCGCCAAACCCGGAGGGACTGATGATGGGTGCGACCGGGCCCTCGCCGGAGCCTTTCGGCTGGAAGCCGGGCATGGGCGTTCTACCCGGAATCTCGTTCCAGATGGGAGAAGTCAATGGAGAGGGCAGCAGGAAGCTGGTAAACCGGTTGAACCCAAACCTGTATTCACCGACAAGGTTCGGAGTAATCACTCTGTTATAGGACAGAACTCCCTGTTGGCCGCGGTCGGCCTCGGGACCGGAGAAAGCGCCCTCACTGCCGCCGATAACATCGTTGAAGGTGTTGGGCATCTGTATCTGGGTATCGTCGACCGAGTAGCGGGCAAAGAAAGTCTGGCTGGGCGATATCTGGTAGTCAACCCGTGCGTCGCCGCGGTTATCCTCGCTCTTCTTGAGGGGATAAGTGACGATGTTGTTGACCAATGCGCTGGTCTGAGGCAGGGGATAAGCGTTGACGAGCTGATAGGCGATAGGATCGAAGCGCGACGCGGGAATGATATTGTTGGCAAACTGGGTCCGCTTGTAGCTTGAGCCCGAGGCTACGGTAGTCAGCGGATCGTAGATATTGGCTACTCCCTGGAAGTTACCTTGCCTTTCAGCCATCGTTGGCACGGAATTCACCTGAGTCCCCGCGGCTTGCTCATAGTAGCCCTCGTAGTTCACAAAGAAGAATGCCTTGTCCCGCTTGATAGGTCCGCCCAGCCTTCCGCCGAAGTCATTGAGCCGGTAAAGCGGGATTGGCGTGTTCGGCCGGACGAAGTAATTCTTTGAGTCCACGGCCGAGTTGCGAATGTATTCGTAGAGAGAACCGTGAAAGTCATTGGATCCGGAACGGGTGCTGGTTACCAGGATCGCGCCCGCGCCGCGGTTGTATTCCGGGCCGGCATTGCTGGTAATGATATTGAATTCCTGCAGAGACTCGACGCTGGGACGCACGATCTGGGTCTGCGCGATCATCTCGGTGTTGTCGACGCCATCCAGAAGCAATTTGTTGGCGCTGTCGCGCGCTCCATTGGCCTCGATGGTGGTGCCGCCGGGGCGCAGCTCGTCAGGCCGAATTCCGGAGCCGATGGTCCCGGTGGGAGCATAGTTCAAACCAGTCACGCCGGGCGCAATTACCGCAAGCTCGGTCAGGTTTCTGCCGTTGAGCGGCAACTGCTGAACCGCGGTCGGAGTAATCACCTGTCCTACGGACGCGGTCTCGCTTTGCAGAACGGGGACGGCGCCTGTCACTTCCACGGACTGGGTCACGGAACCGACATCCATGACAATATCCAGACGCGCGGTCTGGCCGACTTGCACCACGAAGCCCTTGTTGATGTGCTTGGTGAAGCCTTCTTTTTCAACCTCGACGGTGTAGCTGCCCGGGGTCAGGTTGCCGGCTGTGTATTCTCCGGCGCTGTCGGTCTGGAGGTTCTGAGTTTGGTTGGTGCTCTCCTCGATGACATGCACCGTGGCTCCGGGGACGACCGCGCCGTTCTTATCGGTCAGGGCTCCGGTAATGGTCGCGCGCTCAACCTGGGCGAAGGATAGGAGACCGAGCGCCAAAAAAGACAGCAGTACTCCCAGGCAGCACCGCAGTGCGGCTGAGATAAGCGATTGAGCCTGCATACGCGTCATGGTGATCTCCTCAAGTAACTGAAGCTGCGAGTGAAACAAAGTTGTTTCCCAATTCGTTTTATCTTCGAATTTAAGCGACACCACCATACACCCCGCAGTGGATGAACTGTCAAGGGATGATGAACTCACCAGATGGCATGCACGTTTCATATTTCGAAATAAACGTTTTCTTGGAGTTGGAGGAAGCGGCTGCGCCGGCAATCTGTATTTGCGGTTGCTTTTCTTTCTGTCATTCCCGCGGGTAATCTGCTTCTGGTCTTTCTGTTACAAGGCTGCGAATAGGAGAAGCAGATTCCCTGCGGGAATGACAGAAAGAAAAGCAACGACGGACAAGAGGAGATGCCGCAGATGCTATAAACCTTTAAGGAGAGTACGCGATGCGCCCCTTCGTCTCGGGTTTGATCGTAGCGGTCGTAATGATTGGAGTGGCGGGGTTCTGCTACATCCGATTTGGATTTGTAGATCCACGGGCCGATATTCCGGTTGGGACGGTGGAGAGCAAATTGGCCATGCCCGCGCTGGATGCGTCCGTCGACCGTAGAGCTCCGGAGGTTAAGAACCCCGTGGAGGTGAACGAGCCGAACCTGATTGCCGGAATGAAGATTTATCAAACCAATTGCGCCGGCTGCCATGGCGATGTCCATCAGCCGCGCGGCGCCTTTGGCGGTGCGCTCTATCCGCGAGCGCCGCAGTTCCTTGAAGATGCGCCCGACATGGCTGACAACCAGAATTTCTTTATCGTGCGCCATGGCATCCGCTTCAGCGGAATGCCTGCCAGCGAAAAAGTACTCAATGAGCAGGAGACCTGGCAGGTGGTCACCTTCCTCAGCCAAATGGACAAGCTGCCGCCCCAGGTCAATGAACAGTGGAAGGCCCTTGCGGGCGCCGCGGCTCAGGCGGATTCTCCCTCCAAGCCACCCTCATCGACAGACAAAATGCAGATGCGGTGATACTCTAGGGCCATGGCGGTTCGCCGCCGGCAGCGAGGTGCATCTTCTCCAGTCAGACTGATCCCCTGACTATCGCGCTTCCTCCATCGGAGACTTCGGCGTGGCGCGCCGTGGTTCGTGTGCTGCGAAGTCCAGTGGACAATCTTGCCTGCGCGTTGTTTCCTTCCTCCTGCGCCCTCTGCGGCGATTCTCTTCTGCGCCTCAACGGCGCTCCCATCTGCGATCTCTGTTGGAACTGCCTTTCGCCCCAGGATGAAACTCTCTGCGCATGCTGCGGAGAGGCTTTAGGGCTGGCTCATTTCTCAACCCCTCTTACTGCCAGCGATCGGCTTCGGCCAGGCGATCTGCTCTGCCAACCCTGCCGGCTGGCTCCTCCCGCGTTTGTGAAGGCGGTGGCCTTCGGCGCCTACCAGGGTCACCTCCGCTCGCTTATCCATCTGCTCAAGTACGACGGCATGCAGCCGCTTGCTCATCGGCTTGGCGAGTTGCTGGCGCGAAGTCTGAATTCGCCAAGCCTCGATGCTTTTGCCGATGCTTCCGGGCAACCGCGGCGGATGCTGGTGGTGCCTGTTCCCATGCATCGCGCCAAGCAGCGCCGGCGGGGATTCAACCATGCCGCGCTGCTCGCCCAGACAGCTATCTCCAAGCTCGGCCGCAGCCATCCCGAATGGGATTTGCGCCTGGACGTGGATGTGCTCGAGCGGGTGAAACCGACGCTAAGCCAGGCCGGGCTCACGGCAGGCCAGCGGCGGCGGAACCTGCGCGGCGCTTTTGTCACGCGCCGGCCGGCTCGGCTGGCGGGCAGGGACGTGCTGTTGGTGGATGATGTCTACACCACCGGAGCTACCGCTCGTGCTTGCAGCCGGGTGCTTATCGCCGGCGGAGCGGCATCGGTCCGGGTAGCAACCGTGGCCCGCGCCCAACGGGAAGGCGTGGCTCTGTGGGACGCCCATTTCATGCGCCATGCCGGCTTCTCTGCGGGGAAGCAGCAGCCGGCCGGCGATACCAGTCCGGGGGGATGAGCAACATGTCTTTGGGAAGAAACGTGATTCACGGCCGCAAGCCAAAGTCATTAGGGCAAGTCCACGCGCAGCACGACGCCGGCGACCCGCATACAGGGCTGCTGGCGCAGCGGAGTTCCTCGGCCTACACGATGCAGACTCCGGTGCTCGTGCTCAATGCATCCTATGAGCCGATCAATATCTGCGGCGCGCGCCGGGCGCTCATTTTGGTTTTGAAGGGCGTGGCCAAGACGGAAGAAGAGCAGGGCGCCATCCTGCACGCGGCGCGGGTGCGTATTCCCATGCCTTCGGTGATCCGGCTGCTGGAATACCGGCGCATCCCCCACCAGACGCGCGCCCTTTCGCGCAAAAACATTCTGCTGCGCGATCGCAATAGCTGCCAGTACTGCGGGGTCGTGTCCCCGGCGGGCGAGCTTACCCTGGATCACGTGCTTCCCCGCTCGCGAGGCGGCCTATCGACCTGGGAGAACCTGGTCGCCTGCTGCCACTCGTGCAATCGAAAGAAAGGCAATCACCTGCTGAGCGAGCTCAATAACATCAAGCTTTTGCGCGAGCCCCGGCCCTTCTCGCTGCACACCAGCAGGCATATCATGCGCATGATCGGCCACTCCGACCAGAAGTGGCGCAAGTACCTTTATTACTAAATCGCGGGATCTACACACCCTTTCCGCGCCCGCGCTTTCGTGCTGGATGCGATGTACGGCGAACGGATTAATTTGTAACTTGCCTGAAGCGGAGCGTTTCCGTACCCTAAAAGCAATGGACGTACACCTTACCCCGGATCAAAAAGCTTTCGCCCACCGCGCGATTGAAAGCGGACGGCTGCACTCGGAACAAGACGCTGTGCGGGAAGCGCTTGCCCTATGGGAAGAACGCGAGCGGCAACGGACCGAATTTCTTCTTACGCTCGATGATGCCAGGGCTTCGCTTGCCCGTGGAGAAGGCCGCGTTATTACGCAGCAATCCATGCAGCAGCTTGCCCAAGAAGTAAAGGAGCGAGGACGCGGCCGCCTTCTAGCCGAACTCACCACGACACCCCGCTAAATGGCGCATCGTGTAGCGCCCCCCGCCGAATCCGATCTTGACGACATCTGGTTTTACGTCGCGAAGGAAAGCGCCAGCATAGAGATTGCCAGCCGCTTAATCGATAGCATCACAGACCGTTTCATCGTTCTTGCCGGATTCCCCTATATCGGACGTCCCCGTGATGAAGACTTCGGCCCAGGATGCCGCAGTGTAACCGTGGGGGAATATGTCATCATTTACTGCGTCGAAAACGAGGACGCGCTTATCCTGCGCGTTGTACATGGCCATCGCGACCTAGACGCCCTTTTCGGCCACTGAAAACGCTTTGATCGATGGTGAGGTTTAAACCGAAGTGGAGCCAGAGCCAGCCGCAATCGCCCTTATTCGCCGATGCGGGAGAAAAATTCGGGGACGCCGCGAAAGCCGGTTTCCAGGCGATAGAGTGCGCCAGCGCCCGCACCTTCCTGCGGCTTATTCTCGCCGCCCGCGGTAGTGACGTAGATGTCGGAGTAGTCCTTTCCGCCGAAGGTTACGCTTGAGACTTTCTTTGCGGGAAAGGAAATCCTGAGTTGTTCTTTTCCTTCGGGTGTGAGGCGGACCAGGCAACTGCCGTCCCAGAGCGCTGACCAGATGGCGCCGTCGCGATCGATGGTCATGCCGTCGGGCATTCCTTCTGTATCCGGAAAGGTTGCAAATATGCGGCGGTTGGAGATGGTTCCACCGGCTAAGTCGTAATCGAAGAGATAAATCTTCCGGGCATAGGAATCGGTGTAGTACAACTGCTTGCGGTCGGGCGAAAACGCCAGTCCGTTGGAGCACCCGATATCTTCCAAAAGCACGGTCAAGCTGCCGTCGCGGTCCAGCCGGTATAGCCGGCCGCGCCGCGCGGGGGTGGACATGGTGCCGCAAAGCACGCGTCCGGAAGGGTCGGCGATGACGTCGTTGAAGCGATTCTCCCTCTCCTCGGGAATCTCGCCGACCACCGTGGTGAACTTGCCGTCGCGCCATTTTTTGATGGCGCCGTGGGCCATGAACAGAAGCAGGGCGCCGTCCTGCTGGATAGTGAAGCCTCCAACCGCCTCGCCTTCCAGGCACAGCCAATGGGAGCCGCTGTCGGGCTCATAGGCAAAGACCCGTCCATGGGGAATATCGCACCAGTACAGCCGCGCATCGACAGGATTCCACAGCGGGTTTTCGCCAATATGGCAGGCATAGTCGGCAATGCATTGCGGAGTCAAGGAGCCTGGAAGGGACGTTTGCTGATCGGTACTCATGGTAGTTTCCTGCGGTCGGAATATGACAATGAAAACTATAGCAGCCTTGCCCGGGTGCCCCACGTCCGGATTCTCGGACGTGGGATTCTACAAATCTCGATGGCCCTGTATCAGGACCCGACTTTCAGTCGGGCCCTAAATGCCGCAAAACTCGATCGGCTTTAGCCGCTGTCTAAACTCCGTAGAAAGAATCTCGGTGGAAGCCCCCTGCTTTAGCAGGGGGAAGCTGGACTTGAGTCCAGCGGAAAGCGGTTGATCTTAAGATGGGCTTTAGCCCTGGATTTACCCATGCCAGCGCTAAAGCGCATCATGTTCAGAGTCGAACTTCCCGGAGCGCTGAAGCGCTCCTACCCCCGCATAAATGCGGGAGCTTCCACCAAAAACCCAGGAAACAGCCGGGATTATTTAGGCGCTGCCGAGGTTCCGTCCGCAGTTGGGGCGGGCTGCGATGCCGGCTTCTGCTGCTGGCTATTGTTGGGCGGAGCATTGTTAGGAGGAGTGTTGTTAGTCACATCCTGGCCCTGGAAGATCAGCTTCACCGTGGAGCGGAACTGCTTGTAGTCCGTGTAGCGGCAAATCTCCCGGATACGTACATCCTGGCCGACGTAACCGCTTCCCCCGGAGAAATGAAGCACCGCGTCCGCCTTGGTATAAACAGGGAACCAGTATTTGCCGTCCACCTGCTCGCGATAGGTGGTGAAGGGAGGCGATAAATCTTCGTGCCCCTTCCTGGTGTCGTCGGGGACGTTCTTTCCGCTGGTGATGACGATTTGCAGATCCTTCTGATCTACCCAGATTCGTCCCTGGAAGTAGCGATGGTTCTTCTCGATGGCCTTAGGGGCCACATCGAAGACGTAAGTATCCACCTCATCCACTTTTTGCCGCCCTACGTAGTTGAGGTTGTACTCCCCTATATCTTCAGAGGTGAGCACAAAGGGCAGGCGGTGCTCGATATCCGACATATCCGCCGGGCTCATGGAGATGCGCTGCAGGGTGTTTTGCGGAGCGAACGTCACCCTCTCCACCTTGCGCCCATAATCGTCGAAGGAGATCTCTACCACCTGGCGGTATATGCCGTCCGGCTTGTCATCGTCGTCGATAGTCTCAACGGTGACGTCCCGCTGGTAGGTGTAATTGTTCAGCGCCTGGCGGAACTGGCTTTCCTTGGCGGAGAACTGCTGGATGATGCTGGCCGGCGGAATGCTGGGCGCGGTGGTATCGACGGGCCCGTATCCCTGGTCCGGCCGGGCGGCTGTAGAGGCAGCCTGGGCTAGCAACGGCGCCGCAGGTAAGAATGCCAGGGAAAGCATAATCAGGAATTCGACGAAGCCCAGCCGCTGTTTTCCTAGATGCACGGGATACTCCATTGCTGCGGTAAAACGTACCTCAATAATTATGCTCTTTCCCGGGGCCTTGGCTTAAGGGCTGCTGAAAAACTCTTCGATAGGACAAGAAATGGTCCCCCGGCGGCTAAAGCAGGGCGGCGAGCAGGGCGGTGCGCGGCGCCAAGTGGCGGCGCAGGCAATGTTCGTTAAGGGCATGCGCGCCGGCGCCTACCGCGCCCATTCCGTCCAGCGTGGGAATGCCCAGGGCAGATGAGAAATTTCCGTCGGAGCCGCCGCCGGTCGAGGCTTCGTCCAGCCTTATCCCAATCTCCGCGGCCAGGGCTTGGGCGCGGCGGAAGAGAGCCGCCGTGCCCGGAGTCCGCTCCATCGGCGGCCGGTTCAATCCTCCGCTGAGGTGCAGTTTGCACGCCTTGTCACGAGGGCGTAGACGGCGCAGGGCTTGCTCCACGCGGGCCTGATCCTTGGCTCGGGCGATGCGCATATCCATCTCCACCCAGGCGTTGGCGGGAACGACGTTGACCCGCGTGCCCCCGCCGGCGAGCCCGGGATTGACGGTTATCTCACGCGCCAAATCTGTGATCCCGCAAATGGCCTCGATCTGATGCGCCAGCTCAAGCAAAGCATTGTGACCGCGCAGGAAATCGATGCCGCTGTGCGCGGCCACTCCGTGCACTTCCAGCCGGTACCGTCCTACTCCCTTGCGCGCCGTTTTGTAGGCCCCTGCTTCTCCCTGCGCCGGTTCCAGCACATACACCGCGCGGCATCGCCGGGCAACCGTCTCGGTAAGTTTGCGCGAAGCCGGGCTGCCCACCTCTTCATCTCCATGGAGCAAGACGACCACCGGCCGCGCCGGCGCCCGGCATTCGGCAAGTATCCTGATCGCGGCCAGCATCATCACTACCCCGGTTTTCATGTCCAGGACGCCGGGCCCGTGGATACGATCCTTGCTAAGCCGCCAAGGCATGGAAGCGAGCGTGCCTTTGCTCCACACAGTATCCAGGTGACCTAGAAGCAGAACCGGATCGGCGCCTCGCCGTGGACCAAAATGTGCTTCTAAAGAGTCGCCAAATCGCGCCTGCCGGTGCAGCTTGACCCGGCCGCCTAAATCCCTCGCCCATTGCGCGACTTGGGCGGCGGCTCGATCGACCGCCGCCTTGTCATCGCTCGGCGATTCGATCTGGACCAGCGCAGCCAGTTGTTTGAGCATGTGCGGTTCGAGTTGATGAGCGCGGGTCAAGAACTCCGGGATGGGGATAGAGCGCGCAATGGGCATCTTGGTCATTTGGTATTAGAGAGAATCACGATGCGGGCACCCCGCATTCATTCCCCGGGAGACAGCGGTAAAATAAGTGGCCTATCCTGAGAGCATGTTACCCGTTGGGGACGGCCAATTGGTTCAGATTATCGACCTTGCGCTTGAGGACGCCGCGCGGCGCAGCGGCGAATGGCTGGCCTGCCGCCCCGGTTGTACGCAATGCTGCGTAGGCGTCTTTGCCATAAACCAGCTCGACGCCGAACGGCTGCGCGATGGATTGATTACGCTTGCCCGCAGCGATCCCGAACGCGCCGCCGCTCTGGGTGAGCGCGTGCGGAGTTCGGTTGAACGCCTGGCCATCGATTTTCCTGGCGATCCTGTCAGCGGACTGTTGGATACGTCGGAAGAAGCTGAAGCCCGCTTCGAGGACTTCGCCAATGATGAAACCTGCCCGGTGCTCGATCCCGCCACTGGCCGTTGCGATCTCTATGCCGCCCGTCCTATCGCCTGCCGCACTTTTGGGCCGCCGGTACGTTCGGGAAACAGTTTGGGAGTTTGTGAACTCTGCTATCACGGCGCCACCGAAGAGCAGATCGCGGCTTGCGAAATGCGCACCGGCGCAGAAGAGCTGGAGGCGCATCTGCTGGAAGAGCTTGAGCGCTCCTCACCCCGACAAGGCCTCACGCTGGTTGCCTTCGCTCTCGCTCCGCAAGTGCAGGGTGCCCCAGGTTCGCGAAGCTAACCTAAAGCTAACCTGGGTCTTTTGCGCAGCAGGCGTGACTACGACACTGTCCATCAAGCGCTGTCGAATCCCAGGTCCCAGAATCGGGAACTGGGGCACCCGGCTCCGGGCTTTTGTATCCGCCTTTGCCTTTCTTTCTGTCGTTCCCGCAGGGAATCTGGTTCTTGTCTCCCGTGCATGTGAAAAGCAGATTCCCTGCGGGAACGACAGAAAGAAAAGCAAAGGCAACAAATTATTTGCCTGATTGTTCTTTGCGCTTTTTTTCGAGCTTGTCGTTGTGGCGGAGATTGAGGCCGAAGTGGGGCTCCGACCGCGTTCCTGTAATCTTGATCGGCACCTCTGTTCCTGCGCCCTTCTTCTTGAAGAATGGGTCGACGGGCTTCAACAGAACGCCTTTCCAGCCGCCGACCATTTGCGAGACGGTAGCCTTCAGCCTGGCTGTGCCGTAAAAATCGAAGGTGTTGCCATCCAGGGTATAGACGCCGTCGAGCTTGATCTTTGCGCCGGGTAAGTCGTAATTCAGGTTGGAGACCGCGAGCTTGCCATTGTCCAGCACAAAGTTGCCGCTCATTTCTGAGCTCACATTCGCGGTTTGCGGGTTCTTCGCTTCCTCTTTCGCCAGGTGGACCTCGCCCCGGCTTCTCAGGCTTAGCTCGTCTACCCTGGACTGCACCTTCTGGTTGGTGAAGTGGGTGTTCAGAATTTCAAAGCCGCCTTTCAACTTGAGCTTTTGGCTAACGTCTTGGTCTCCCGGCGGAAGATCCAACTGGGTATGCAACTTGATCTGCCCGGTCATGATTGGCGGGTCGGTGCGCACGGCCAACTGCAGCAGGTCCTGAATGTGAGATTGGTCGGTCGAGACATCGAGGTAAATATGATGGCCGGGGATTCCGGGCGTGCGCACGACGTATCCCCTGGCGGTAAGCGAGGAGCGCAGAAAATGAGCCACGACGGGTTCCAGATAGGTATCGCCGCTGGTGCCGTCGACGATGGCATGGAAGTCGGTATGCAACGGCACCTTGTGCCCGCTGATGTCCACTTGGAAATCAGGCGTATCCGTTTCGCCGTCGACGACGATCTTGTCCAGCATCCCCTGGTAGCGGCCGGTGGAGGAGAGAATGCCGCCAATGCCCTTTAACGGGCCGAGATTGGCGTTTCGGAAGGAGTAGTTGCCGGAGACCGCAGTCTGGCGGGGATCGTCGGAATTCCACGGGCCAAAGCTGCCGCTGCTGCGGATGTCGCCTACCGGCTTGGGATTAACCAGGACGGCGTCGAAGTGGAGAGGCTGGCCGGCGCCAACGGATTTCAAGACCAGATTTTGAATCTGAAATTGCAGAGGGACCTTTCCCGGCTTGTCGGTTTCGAGAGTCAGCACAGCATCCGTCGAGCGAATCTCGCCCACGAATATTTTGATTTTGCTGCTATCCCCGCCCGGGCCGCTCAGACTGGGCAACTGCTTCCGCTCCGCTTTGGGGGGAAGGTTGATGCGCAGCCCCTTGACGTCAACGTGACCGATCTTCATGGGAGATCGCAAAAGATTGGTGAGCATGGTGCGGAAGGAGAAGCTGTCCAAGGAGAAGGTCGGCTTGGTAGTCTCCAGATTGTAGGGATAGATGGCCAGGTCTTTCCCCGAAACCTCAAGGCCGCGAAAGAGCGAGACGTCGAGGCTCTTGAGCTCGACCCGGCTCTTGAAGCGTGCGGAAAGAGTTTGCACTACGCGGGCGCGCAGGATCGGCTCGGCCCGGTGGAGAAGAATCTCGAAGCCAACGATGAGAACAACGAAGAGAACAGAAAGTGAAATCCCGAACCAAAAGATCAAACGATGCCGTTTCCTAAACGAGCGAATGGGTTCTAATGACTTGTTGCAACCTTAGCAGAACCTTTCCTAAATGCCTTTTGATTGGATTCGTTTTTGCTTCCTGCTGTTGTTCGCCCGGGATGGAGTGCAGGACCCCAGGTCCCGGAACCGGGCTGCGGATGGAATAGGCATGGCTCTAAACCGCAGATTTCTCCACTTCGCTGCGCTTCAGCCTCTGTATTCGCAGTTGCTTTTCTTTCTGTCATTCCCGCAGGGAATCTGCTTTCCCTACACTAGGAACCAAGTATGCCTGAGAGACCAGAAGCAGATTCCCTGCGGAAATGACAGAAAGAAAAGCAAAAACGGACAATAGGGCAGAAGCAGGCCATGAGCACTTCGGCGGGACGGCGGCATAACCATATACAATTTGTGGTTTCCCATGGAATCGATGCTCCAACGGATGCGGGAGGTGAAAATGAGGAGCGGGCGGACCATGCTGGTCTTTGCGCTTGCCACGCTCGTGGTCCCGCATGCGCTGCCGGCGCAGAGTCAGACCCAGACCAGGACTAAGGTCGGCTCCGGACCCAGTTCTCAGACTGCATTACCCCAGCCTCCACGAACGCAGTCGATCGACGCCTATATCCACCAAGGCTGGGACACTCTCTCCCGCTCCATGACCGAGTGCCGGTCGCTGGTCGACCCCAAGGTGAACACGGCGCCCGTGCTCTATCTTCCGGCCGGTGCTCCCATTCCACCAGAGCTGCTCCGCCTGCGCTCTCATTGCAGGATCCAGATTGCGCACCTGCCCCATCGCATCGTCGATTTGGGCGATGTGAAGGAGGCGGAGATCCCGCAGGCCGGACTGCTCTATCTGCCCAACCGCTATGTCGTTCCCGGAGGCCGCTTCAATGAGATGTTCGGATGGGATAGCTATTTCATCATTCTGGGCCTGCTGCGCGACAACCGCGCCGACCTGGCGCGGGGCATGGTGGAGAACTTCTTCTATGAGATTGAAAACTACGGAGCCGTTCTCAACGCCAACCGCACCTACTTCCTCACCCGCTCGCAGCCGCCTCTGCTCAGCTCCATGATCCGCGCTGGTCTACGATGCGGAGCTTGCCCGCGATCCTTCGCCGGCCAACCGCGCGGTCCAGAGAACCTGGCTGGAACATGCTTATGGCGACGCCCGCCGGGATCACGACTTCTGGCTGCGCGAGATTCACCGCGCCGGTCAAACCGGCCTGGCCCGCTATTTCGATATCGGCGAAGGTCCGGTTCCCGAGATCGCCGATCACAGCAGCTACTATATCGATGTGATCCGTTGGCTGACCGCTCACCCGGAGGTTCACACCAACTATTTGATCGCGGCTCCGGAACACCCCACCGCAACCCAACAGGCGGTGCTTGCGAAAACCAGCTGCAATATGAGCCAGTCCGTTGTGTGCAGGCTGGCCTATGCGGACGGCTACCGCTTGAGCCGTGATTTCTATAAAGGCGACCGCTCGGTACGCGAGTCGGGATTCGATATCTCCTTCCGCTTCGGCCCATTCAGCGGATCGACCCATCATTATGCCGCGGTTGGGCTGAATTGCCTTCTTTATAAGTACGAGAGAGATCTGGCCGGTTTCGCCAGGCTGCTTAACAAGCCGCAAGAGGCTCAGGAATGGGACCGGGAAGCGGAGCGCCGCCGCGAGGCAATCGACAAGTATCTTTGGAATGCGAGCGCGGGGATGTTCTTCGACTACGACTACACCACGGGAAAGCAGTCCACGTACAATTACGCGACGATCTTTTACCCGCTGTGGGCGGGCCTGGCAACGAAGGAGCAGGCGGCCGCGGTGGATCGAAACCTCAAACTGCTCAACCGGCCCGGAGGCGTCGCCTCGAGCACCACGGTAAGCGGCCTGCAATGGGACTTGCCCTTCGGCTGGGCGCCGTTGAACTGGTTTGCCATGGAGGGGTTAGCGCGGTACGGCTATGCGGGGGATGCGCGCCGGGTGGCGGACGAGTTCACTCATACCGTTGCCTCCAACTTCAAGCGAGACGGCACGATTCACGAGAAATACAACGTCGTCACCGGATCGTCCGATGTGCAGGTAATTGCCGGCTACCAGAACGTGGTCGGCTTCGGCTGGACCAACGCAGTCTATGTGGAGATGGAGCATCTGCTCAATTCCAAGCCGGAACGGCCGCAGTGACCGACGGCGGCGCAAAGTGGGTTGTCGGGCTGGGCGAGCTCCTGTGGGATTTGTTGCCCGACGGCGCTTACCTGGGAGGCGCGGCATCGAACTTCGCGGTCATGGCGGGACGGCTGGGCGACCGGGGAGTCTGCGCGAGCCGTGTGGGGAATGACGAGCTTGGCCGGCAAGCGCGGCAGCGCCTGTCTGAGCTCTCGGCCGATATCGAATTCCTTCAGGTGGATGCGCGTTATCCCACCGGATCCGTATCGGTCGCCTTCAACCATGGCCAGCCTGAGTATGTGATCCACAAGCCTGTGGCCTGGGATTTTTTGGACCTGACCCCGCAGTGGATAGAACTTGCCGGGCGCGCGGACGCGGTCTGTTTCGGCAGCCTGGCGCAGAGAAGCCCGGTCTCCCGAGGCACGATCGAAGGCTTTCTCGATGCGACCTCGCCGGGGTGCGTGCGTGTTTTCGACGTCAATCTACGGCCGCCGTTTTATTCCGCCGAAGTCATCGAGAAATCGCTCGGCCGGGCTACGTTGCTTAAGATGAATGATGCTGAGATGCCGGTGGTTCTCGATGCAGCTGGGGTTTCGCGTGAGGCAGCGGGCAGAGAGCCGGAGGCTTTGCTGGCGGGCGCACGGGAGCTTCTGCAACGCTTTCCTATCGAGTTGGTCTGCGTCACCATGGGCCAGTGCGGCAGCCTGCTGGTTACCCGGGAGGAATTCAACCGTCATCCCGGAATTTCCACCCAGGTAGTCGATACCGTAGGCGCGGGAGATGCCTTTACCGCCGCGCTCACGCACGGTTACCTGCGTAAGGCGCCATTGGCTGTGCTCAACCAGGCGGGAAACCGGTGGGGATCGTGGGTCGCGTCGCAGCGGGGCGCCATGCCGCCGCTCGATTTGGCTACGCGGGATCGAATTGCCACCGCGATTGCGAAATCCGGTTAAATTGTTGTTGTGAGGAACAAAGATCCGGGATCTACACCAGGAACAAAAACCCTTGAGAGAAGAGGAACGCAAGCCACATGGATTCAAGTAACAGTGACTGTATTTTTTGCAAGATTATCGCCGGCGAGATTCCCGCAAAGGTGGTGTACCAGGATGAGGAAACCTACGCTATTGCCGACGTCCATCCCCAGGCGCCCACCCATGTGCTGGTGCTGCCGCGCAAGCATATTGTTTCGCTGGCTCAGGCCGGCGTAGGTGAGCAGGCTCTTCTGGGGCGCTTGCTCGAAGTCTCGACTGCGGTGGCCACGCAAGAGGGGCTGGAGGAGGGCTTCCGCGCGGTGATCAATAGCGGCCGCGACGGAGGTCAAACCGTCGATCATCTGCACATTCATGTGCTGGGCGGCCGCGCCATGCACTGGCCTCCAGGCTAGAAGAAGGCAGCGCCCAGGGTCGTGCCCTGATACAGGGCCATACTGCTCCCAGCGCTGATCCCACAGTAAACTTGTCATCTCGACCGGAGCGAAACCGGGTTCCCCGGGAAGCGAAGCTTGCTGGGGTGGGAAGCGGAGTGGAGAGATCTGCGGCTCGTATGCGCAACCACGGATCTCTCCGCTTCGCTCAAGATGACAAAAATTAGGTGCGTTTGGCGAGTCCCGAAGGGACGGCCTGAAAATAGCCCAGCACGTCAGTGCTGGGTTGGAGGGGGAAGCAGGATTCAGTCCCGCAGGGACGACTGAACTTGTCTAGTGTTTAGGCGCTTCGGATGCAGGAGACCACTTCGGAGAAAAAGATCCAAGGCTAACTTCGCGAGCCTGGGGCCACCGGCCGGCGCTCTGCGCAGGAAAAGTTGCACTCTTATCGCTGACCGCTTTTTAGCTGACCGGTTCTTAGCTGACGGTTTTCTGCTAACCGGCCTTCAGCTTCTGTTTACGCTTCGGCGATTTCCAGTTCTTCCTCCAGGCCGTGACGGCGAAGAAGATTAGGCAGGTTCTGCGAGAAAGCGGAACGCGGCATTACCATGTCACAACCGGCTTCGACTGCCTTTGCCTTAAGATCGCCCTGCAGATGAGAGAGAAAGCCGATGACCGAAGTGCCCCTCTTGAGCTTGGTCTTGATGCGGGGAATCAAGGTGAGCGGCTTAGCGCTGGCATTGTTCAAGTCAAAGACGATCAGTGAAGGACGCTCGGCTTCGGGCACATCGGCCAGCCGGGAGACGATATCTTTATCGGCTTTCACGAAGCCGACCTTCACGCCCAGTTTGCGAGCTGTTTCCTGAATCTTGGCCATAAAAAACAGGTCGTCGATAAAGCAAAAGATACGCGTGGGCGAGTCTTCACGAACCGGCGTAACCACGGGCTCGGGCATCGGAGCCTCATGATAGAAGCCATTCTGGGCGCTGCCGCGAAATTCGATGGTGGAAGGAGAGACATCGGCCATGTTGCCGTTGGCGGCGCGATAACTGTGATCCATGGGACCGACGAAGGTCTGTTGCCGCCGCGGTTTGTTCTTGCGCCTGCCGCCCTGGGGGCCGCCATTGCCGTTGCCACCGCCGCGGCCGTTGGCGTTCTTAGCCGCGAACCTGTTCTGGTTGGGCTTGGATCGCGAGGACTGTTTAGCGGGAGCCGATTGGGCCGCTTCATTAGCTTGCCCATTGGCTTGCGGCTTGGCCGATCCGTTGGCGAATCCCTTACGTCTGCGACGCCGGCGGCGATGCTGCTGCCCGGGGGTTTGCGGTTGTCCTGAAGCCGGTTGAGCCTGGTTCGGCTGAGGCTGAGGTTGGTTTTGCTCTATGGTCATGCATGCACTTCCTGGCGCATTGGCTATTTTCGACGGTTAAGACCCGCCGCTGCCGTTGGTGAATCGGGGAGGCGGAAAACGGCAGAGGTTCACAGCTCCATATAGCCGGACGGCTAGCAATCGCGTCCGACGCATTCGAGCGGGACTAATCCGGGAGATGCGTTTCGAGGTGGAGCGTATGGGTTGATCTTTCAAACAGCGTGTACTGGCAAACAGCGTACCGGCGTTGGCTTGTTTCCGCTATTTCAGGGGTCTCGCAAAGAACATCGCTCTTTGGCCCACAAGTAAGGCGCGGCACTCAAACTTTTTTGTGACTCTCGAGAAATGCGGCGAGCCCGGCTCTCAAAATGAACTCTGGCTTCAGCCGCTCGATAGGCAAAGCTAATACTACACGGACCGGCGCATGGAGAGCAAGCGGAATCGGCGGCTGAAGTTTTTTTTAGCGAAAGGGGGATCTTGAGAGAACCAAGGCAAGGGGCGTTGGCAAAAAAAACGCAATATAAGAAACATTTAACGCAATATAAGGAGCTTTTAATAGGTGAAGCCACGCGTTATGCGTGGCTTCATTTCCAATGGCCAGTCACTGGCCTCCCCAGGAGTGCCCCGCAGATCAGGCTTGCGGGTAATAAATTACTCCGGAAGCGGAAGGTCCACGTGGAACCTGTCTCTATCCGCCGGAGTCTGCGCTGAGTTCACATCTTCGCGCAATCAGGTGCGTCGCTGGCTGTCATACCCTACTGCAGTTGTCGTGCCGTTCTCTATTCCCTTTTTAATCAATCGTTTACACTATTCAAGAGCGGCGCTTTTTCCGGATTATGGAATCGCCTCCAGGCAATACATCCATGAATTCATAGAATCGGTTCCGGCTGGAAAGACAAGAGCGGGGACAAAGCTGCACGGCTATTTTTGGCAATGGGGGCAGTAATGAGTGCCCCGGCCGGCCAGGGTAATCCGGCGTATGGGCGTCCCGCAGACCAGGCAGGGCTGCCCGGTGCGCATATAGACCTTATGCTCCAACTGGAAAGAGCCGGGCTCGCCGGAGGCATCCACATAGTCGGAAATCGAAGAGCCACCCAGCGCGATCGCCTCCCAGAGCACTCCTTGGACACCGCCACGCAGCCGGTCAAGCTCGGCTCGCGTGAGGCGGCCGGCCATCCGCCGCGGCCGGATTCGCGCCCGGAAAAGACCCTCGTCGGCATAGATGTTTCCTACTCCGTGCAGCAGCTTCTGGTTCAATAATGCGGCTTTGATCGAAGTCTTTCTATGCCGGAAGAGAGCGGCAAACTCGTCGGCTGAAATGAGCAGGGGTTCCTGGCCGCTGCCGGCAAACTTTCCGGCGGGACCTCGTGCCGCGGCAACGTGCAAGCTCAATCGCCCGAAGCGCCTGGGATCGGCGAAGCGCAGCTCACGCCCCGAGGCCAGGCGAAGAATAGCGTGGGTGTGCGCAGGCAGCGGAGTGGAGGCTTCGGCAACCAGCAGCCTGCCGGTCATGCCTAGGTGGACGATCCATTGCACAGAATGGAGCGAAGCACGGGCCGATTTGCCGGTGGAAAGATCGAAGACGATATGCTTGCCGACCCGGAAGACGCGATCTATCCTCTTGCCCGGCAAGGCTGCGGCCATGGCCTGCGGGGAAGACTTGAAGGGCTCAGGTTTTTCGCTGAACCAGGCCGACTCGATGCGGTCGCCGCGCAGGCGCTGGTCAACCCCGCTGGCGATGGTCTCGACTTCTGGCAGTTCCGGCATGGTGTGTTTTTTCCCAAGAGTCCCGAAGGGACGGCATGAAAATAGCCCAGCACGAAGTGCTGGGTAGAGCTCTATAAGGAAGAAGTCCCGTAGGGACGGCTGAATCGCTCCTCAGTTCTCTTGTTTCAGCCGTCCCTTTCCCGCAGCGCTAAAAACTTATCAACCTTTCTTTTCGTTGAAGCGGCTTGCGGCTTCAATCACCTTGGTGCGGGCGTGAGAGGCGTCATGCCAGCCTTTCACTTCCACCCGCTTGCCTTCGAGATCCTTATAGATGGCGAAGAAGTGCGTGATCTCCTTCAGCATGTGGGGATAGATCTCGGAGTAGTTCCAAACGTCCTGATAGCGCGGGTTCTTCTTGCCGACAGCGAGAACCTTTTCATCGAGCACGCCCTGGTCGAGCATTTCCAAAAGGCCGATCGGCCGGACCTGCATGACGCAGCCGGGGAAGCTGGGCGCATCCACCAGGACGAGAACGTCCAGCGGATCTCCATCCTCGCTCAAGGTGGAAGGGATAAACCCGTAGTCGCCCGGATAGTGGACCGGAGAGTAGAGATTGCGGTCCAGGCGGAAGACGTGCAGCTTTTTGTCGTACTCGTATTTGTTGATACCCTCGGCCGGGATCTCAATAACAGCATCGATGACCTCGGGAGAATTGTCGCCGATCGGCAATTCAAGATAATTGACCATAAACTCCTTTATTAAATCTCTCATCTGGGATGGGCGGTAGTTTCTGTTGGCGCGGGGAGTGGTCGGAGGACGCGGCCAGCGCATTGCCTGCTACGGTTTATAATCGGCCACGATGAAGGCTCATGTCTACGTCATGCCCAAACGAACCGTCCTGGACCCCCAGGGACAAACCATCCATGCGGCTCTAAAAAAGATGCAGTACAAGGGCGTCGCCCAAGTCCGGCAGGGCAAATACTTCGAGCTCACGCTGGACGACAGCCTGGACGCGCCGGCCGCCGACGCTGAAGTGGAACGGATTGCGCGCACCGTGCTGACCAACCCGGTGATCGAGGAGTTCTCCTACCGCCTTGACGAGTAACCCGACGAATAAGCGGAGGCGAGATTCTTGCCCTTACAATTAACACTATGTGCGGAATCGTAGGTTATGTAGGAGCGAAGGAAGTGGCGCCGGTGATCCTGGAAGGCCTGCGCCGTCTGGAATACCGGGGCTATGATTCCGCCGGCATTGCGGTCGGGGGCAACAACGGCGCCGGATTGGAGCTGCGGCGCGCCCCGGGCAAGCTGCGCAATCTCGAAGAAGTAATCCGCGCAGCATCCCATCCAGGGCACCTACGGAATCGGACACACGCGCTGGGCGACCCACGGGCGGCCTACGGAGGAGAATGCGCATCCGCATCGTGACTGCACCGGGCGGATCGTGGTGGTGCACAACGGCATCGTCGAAAATTATCTGGCCCTGAAGCAGGAACTAGCCGAAGAGGGCCACCTCTTCGCAACCGAGACCGATACCGAGATCATCGCCCACCTGATCGAACAGGAGCTGCGCTCCGCGCGCAGCTCGGGCAAAAACATGCTGCTCGAAGAGGCGGTGCGGAGAGCGGCGCGCAGATTGACTGGGGCCTTTGCCATCAGCGTAATCTCCGCCGATGAGCCGGACACAATTGTCACCGCCCGGTTGGGGCCGCCGGTGGTGGTTGGAGTGGGCGACGGAGAATATTTCGTTGCCTCCGACGTGCCTGGAATTCTGCATCACACGCGCAAGATGTACTTCCTGGGCGATGGCGATCTCGCCGTATCTGACTCCGGCAGGGGTAAGGATCACCGATTTTGCGGGCAATCCGGTCGAGCGTCCCCTGCAAACTATTCTGTGGGATCCGATCCAGGCGGAAAAGGGCGGCTACAAGCATTTCATGCTCAAGGAGATCTTCGAGCAGCCGTCGCGCCGTTCGGGAAACAACCCTGGCTCGAATTTCGCTCGATACGGGCAAGGTCTTCTTGAGCGAGATGGAGATCGGCGAGGACGAGTTCCGCGCCGCCAACCGGGTGAATATCGCAGCCTGCGGCACCAGCTGGCATGCAGCTTTGGCGGGCAAGTACATGATTGAGCGGCTGGCGCGTATTCCCGTCGAGGTGGATTATGCCAGCGAATACCGCTACCGCGATCCGATCCCCGATCCCCTGGCGCTGGGCCTGCTGATTACCCAGTCGGGCGAGACGGCGGACACTCTGGCGGCGCAGCGGGAAATGATCGCCAAAGGATCGAAGACCATCGCCATCTGCAACGTCGTCGGGGCTATGATTGCGCGCGAGGCTCACGGGACGATCTATACCCACGCCGGCCCGGAGATCGGAGTAGCTTCGACCAAGGCCTTCACCGCCCAACTGACCGCGCTTTTTCTCTTCGCGCTGCGCCTGGCCCAGGCGCGAGGAACGATTTCCTCCGCCGAGAGCCTTGCCATGACCGATGGGCTGAGCCGCGTTCCGGCGAAGATCGAAGAGGTCCTGCGCCTGCGGGACAGCGATTGCGAGCAATTGGCGAAGATCTACTCCTCCGCTCAGGACTTTCTTTTCCTGGGACGCGGCATTCACTTTCCCATCGCCCTTGAAGGCGCGCTCAAGCTCAAGGAGATCTCCTATATTCACGCCGAGGGATATCCGGCGGGAGAGATGAAGCACGGACCCAACGCATTGATCGACGAGAACCTCCCGGTGGTGGTTCTGGCGACCAAGGACGACGCCAATCCCGACTCGCTGCTGCGTTATGAGAAGACGCTGTCGAATATCCAGGAAGTTACGGCGCGCTCGGGCAGGGTGCATGGCGGTAGCGACGGAGGGGGATGAGCACATCCGGCAGTTGGTGGAGCATGTGATCTACGTGCCTCACGCGCCCGAGCTCCTGCTGCCCTTGATCGAAGTCGTCCCGCTGCAACTGCTGGCGTATCACATCGCCGTGCGTCGAGGCTGCGATGTTGACCAGCCGAGGAACCTGGCCAAGTCGGTGACGGTAGAGTAGGCCGAAGCCCCCGCATTTATAGATTCCCTTCGGGAATGACAGAAAGAAAAGCAACTGCGAATACGAAACGACCGGAGGGCCGCAGGCTTGCTTTTCTGTTTTTGCTTTTCTGTTTTTGCTTTTCTGTTTTTGCTTTTCTGTTCTGTCATTCCCGAAGGGAATCTGCTTCTTGTCTTTCTGAAGCGCTCCGGGAAGTTCGACTCTGATCATGATGCGCTTTAGCGCGGTCCAAAAGCCCATCTTAAGATCAACCGCTCTTCGCTGGAGCTTTGAAGGGTACGGCCTTCAGGCCGTACGTAAGCAACTCAAAACTCGATCGGCTTTAGCCGCTGAGGGAATTGTTTTCGCACTCGCTTCGACCTTTTTCCGCAGCCTGTTTAGCCCTGGCTCTCCAGCCGCAGATCGCGTGAACAACTACTAATAACTTCCTCTAATACCTCGTCTAGCTATCAAAAACCCACCCCGCCTATACGAAATATTTCCTTGACACCTTCACAATATCTGATATCTTTTCGCTAGAAATGGAAGTACAACTAACTCCATCTCGACCGCTTTTCCAGAATGTTCGCCATCGGGCTTGTGCTCCTTGTGGCCCCCGATGTCCCCGTCGACATTTGTCTGAGTAAATAGGCCCTATCTCGATAGATCCATGTCGCAGCGTAGCTCTTTCTACGCCGCGCTATCGGTATGTCTATTTCAGCCGCATTCATTAACGTTCCAACTTCCAAATAGGTCCTTACCTATTTGACGGCAATAGTCCGTTGATTCGGGCTTACGGGAGAACCTCATGAAAAACCTCGGGATGGCGATCCTCCTAGCTATTACCTTTGCTGCGCCATTGGGATTTGCAGCGCCGCCTAAGCCCATTACCACCCCCCAGGAAGCTTTTGGATTCAAGCCAGGGACAGACCGTAAGCTCGCCGATTGGAAAGAACTTACAGCCTACTATCAAAAGCTCGCATCGGAATCGGATCGCATCCGCTATCAAGAGCTGGGCAAAACAGAGGAAGGCCGGCCCTTCGTCGCACTCACCATCTCCGCGCCGGAGAACCTGGCCCACCTCGCCGAATACCAGGAGATACAGCGGCGATTGGCCGACCCGCGCATCACCACGCAGGAAGAAGCAAAAGACCTGATCGCGCGCGGCAAGACCGTGCTGCTCGTAACCTGCAACGTCCATTCCACGGAGATTGCGAGTTCGCAGAGCGCCGCCGATTTCGCTTACCGCCTGGCGACGGAGAATACGCCGGAGATTCAATCCATCCTCCACAACGTCATCCTCCTCCTGGTGCCGTCGCTCAATCCCGATGGCGAGCAGTTGGTGGTGGATTGGTACAAGAAATACCTTGGCACGCCCTATGAAGGGACACAGCCGGTTGTACTTTGGAATCGTTATGTCGGCCATGACGACAATCGCGATTGGGTCGCCTTCACCCAGGTCGAGACCCAGCAGGCGGTAAAGCTCATCAATGAGTGGCATCCGGAGATCCTCTACGATCTCCATCAGATGGGCGCGGATGGCCCGCGCATCTACCTGCCCCCGTGGGTCGATCCCATCGATCCCAATGTCGATCCGCTGCTGGTGTCCTCGATGAATGCGGTAGGTGTGAATACTGCGCTCGATATAGCGAGCACCGGCAAAAAGGGCATACTGGTGCACGGTGTCTACGACTTCTGGTCACCGCTGCGCGACTACATCTCCTACCACAACGGTTTGAGAATCCTGACTGAGTCGGCAAGCGCGAACATCGCATCGCCCATCGACATTCCCTTCGACAAGCTCGGCACCGGCATCGGCTATGACGCTAAAGTAGCCACCTGGAACTTCCCCAATCCCTGGCCCGGCGGGACTTGGCGCTTGGGAGACATCGTCGACTATCAGCAGGACGCCTTCTTCTCGATCGCCAAGAATACGGCTGAAAATCGCGAGCGCTTCCTCTCGAATTTCTATACCGTGAGCTCGCATGCCGTTCATCCCGCGGCCGGCCCCTACGCCTATGTGATTCCCGCCGGACAAGCCGATCCCGTAGTTACCGCCCGGTTGATCAATATCCTGCGCCGCGCGGCAGTCGAGGTCGAACAAGCTACGGCGCCCTTTGACGCTGCTGGAACCACTTATCCCGCTGGGAGCTATATCGTTGCCCTCGATCAGCCCAACCGCAACTTTGCCAAGACCGTGCTCGAGATCCAGCATTACCCGGACTTGCGTCAATATCCGGGCGGCCCTCCTCAGCGCCCTTACGACGTTACCGCTCAGACGCTGCCCTTGCTCTTCGGTGTGAAGGCAGTCGCCGTTGAGAACAAGTTCCAAGCGACCTGCAAGAAGATCGAAACTGCGGAGCCTCCTCCGGGACGTTTTGAAGCCGGCTCGAGCGCCCCCGGCTACATCATCGACGACTCGACCAACAGCAGCCTGTATGCGCTCTTCTTTCTTTTGAAAGATGGCGTCCAGGCCTACCGCTTGACCGGCGCCGGCTACTCTCCAGGGACCATCTACATTCCCCAGCAGCCGGGAGTGTCGGCCAAGCTTTCCCAGGCAGCCAAACGCTTCTCGATCGGCATTACCCCGGCCGCGCACCCCGTCTCCGGAAGCGCGCTCGCCGTAACCCTGCCGCGCATAGCTCTCTATCAGAGCTGGGTTCCGTCGATGGATGAGGGGTGGACCCGCTGGATCTTCGATCAAAACGGAATCCCCTACACCCGATTGGTGGACGCGGAGATCCGCAAGGGCGGCCTTCGCCAGCACTACGACGTCATCCTCGTGCCCGACAACATGCCGCGCGCGATCCTGACCGGACGCGGCGGCTACGGAGAAGGCCGGGCCGCCATGCCTCCGGTGCCCCCGGAATTTACCGGCGGCATGAGCGACGAGGGGGCGGCCAACATGAAGACCTTTGCCGAAGAGGGCGGCACCATCGTCACGCTCAACAAGGCCTCCGACGTCTACGCGCAAAAGAACTCTCCCGATGTCAGCAACGTGCTCAACGGCGTGCCCAATAAGGAGTTCTATGTGCCTGGTTCGATCCTCGAGGTCTCGGTCGATACCTCAAACCCGATCGGATTCGGTTCAACCCCGACAACACCGGTCTTCTTCGAGCTGAGCCCTTCCTTCAAAATCGGCGGTGGCGCCCGTTCCGTCGCCCGTTACAGCAGCGATCATCCCCTGCTCAGCGGCTGGATCCTGGGCGGCAAATATCTGAATGGAACCTCCGCCATTGCGGAAGAACCCATGGGCAAGGGCCGCATCGTGCTCTTCGGTTTCCGCCCGCAATACCGCGCCATGTCGGAGGTGACCTATAAGTTCCTCTTCAACGCTCTGCTCTATTCCACCTCCACACCTCAAACCATCGGCGCATCGGCCGCGCTCTCTACTCCTCCTGCCCCAACCGCGGCGCAGAGGTGATGCGAAATGAGATCAAGAATTCTCTTCGCGGCCCTGTTCTCTTTGCTTTTGCTCGTCCTCGCACGCCCGGCGCGGGCTCAGGGCGTGCTCGCCGAGATTCGCGGCACGGTCACCGATAACGGCGGCCTTGCGATTCCAAACGCCACCGTCACCGTACTCGATACCGCCAAGGGCTGGACACGCAAGACCACCACAAACTCGAGCGGCCAGTATGAGCTTCCTCAGCTTCCCGCCGACACCTTTACCCTGATCGTCGAGTCTTCCAGTTTTGAAAAGAATGTCCGCGAGGGCATTACTCTTCAAACCGGCCAGTTAGCCCAGATCGATTTCACTTTGATCCCGGGAGAAGTAAGTCAAACCGTAACCGTTGTCGAAAACGCTTCTCAGGTCCAGACCGACAACGCGACCGTGGGAACAGTTGTCGATACCCGCAAGATCCTGGAGCTGCCCTTAAACGGACGGCAGTTCTGGCAGCTTGCGCAACTGGTTCCCAACGCCTACCCCCCGATCAACAACTCATCCCTGAGTTTTCGCGGCGGATTCAATGTCGCCGGACAACCTGAAGTCAATAACAATTACCTTCTCGACGGCATCGATAACTCCGACGCCGCGACCATGCAGCCGGTTGTTTCTCCATCGGTCGATGGCATTCAGGAGTTCAAGGTCCTCACCGGAAACTACAGCGCCGAGTATGGCCGCTTCTCCGGCGGCCAGATCATTATCACCACCAAGTCGGGAGGCAATCAGATTCATGGCTCGGCATATGAATTCTTCCGCACCAGTGCCTTGGATGCGAAGAACTACTTCAGCCCCGGCTCACTTCCCAGCTTCAAACGAAATCAATACGGAGGCACCGTCGGCGGCCCCATCGTTAAGGACCGCACCTTCTTCTTTGCGACTTATGAAGGACTGCGCCTGAGCCAGCAAATCAGCTCGTTAGCTACCGTGCCCACGGTGCAGGACCGCACCGGCAACCTCTCCGACCTGGTAACCTCCTCGGGCAAGAAAATCACCGTGCTCAATCCCGCCACCGGAAAGCCCTTTCCCAATAACCAGCTGCCTGCCCTCAATCCTGTGAGCCAGCAGCTTTTGCAGTACTATCCTTTGCCAACCTCGCCGGGGACGGCGAACAATTATCTCTTCAGCGAAACCCGCACTCAGCAGGGAGACCAGTTCTCGGTGCGCCTGGATGACAATCTCTGGAACAACAACACCGTCTTTGTCAGCTATCAATACCAGAACATCAATGCCTTCGAACCCTCGAACTCACTCTGCGGTTCGTCCGTCTTGCCGGGATTCGGCTGCACCACTCCCGAGCTCGACCAGGCAGTCTCCGTGCATGACACCCAAATCTTCTCCTCATCGCTGATCAACGAGGCCAGGGCCGGGTTCAATCGCATCCGCACCAATCGCTCCTTGCAGGATGCCGCTTACGGAGATGTCCTCTCCCAGCTTGGCATCCCGACATCCGGCCCAAACGGCGTTGGCGACCAGGGCGGCAATAACCTCGGTGTGCCCTCGGTGACCGTTTCCGGCTATGCGACTCTGGGCGGGGCCACCAACCTTCCCCAAGACCGCCGCGATAACACTTATAACTTCGTCGATAGTGCTACCTGGGTGAAGGGGACCCATTCGTTTAAGTTCGGCGGCGACTTCAAACGCTTTATGTACAATCTCCAGTACTATCAGAACGGGCGGGGCGTCTTCGCCTTCAATGGTCAATACACTACCAACGCCTTAGCCGACTTTTTGCTCGGCGACCTGCTTTCTACCTCGCGCGATCCAGGCTATCCGGGCGTTCACAGCTTTACCAACTCGGCCGACTTCTTCGCTCTGGACGAGTGGCAGCTTACTCCCCGCTTCACTTTGACCTACGGCCTGCGCTATGAGTTCAATTTTCCCGAAGGGGAAAAGAATAACCGCATCTCGACCTACGATCCGGTTACCGGGTTAGTTCCGGTAGCCAATGGACAATTGCTCAATATCGACCCCGCGACAGGATCGTTGGTGAACGTCGGCAGCAGCCCGCTCACCGGCGCCGTCTGGCATCTGGATAAGTCAAACGTCGCCCCCAGGCTGGGCATTGCTTACCAGCCATTCCATAACCAAAAAACCGTCATCCGCGGCGGTTATGGCATCTTCTACAATCAACTGGTCGCAGGCAATGGCATATCGCAGATGTGGCGGGGCATCCCCTTCCGTACCCGCCAGACATTCACTAACACCAACAGCAGCACCTATCCCAAACCGGTAGCGGCCGCCACATGGACCAATCCCTTTCCCTCAGGCGTGACCAATAACGGCGGTTTTACTCCCAACGGCATCAACGCAAACTATGCCACCGCCGCCACTCAGGAATGGAGTTTTAGCGTCGATCAGCAGCTCCAACCCGATCTCTCTCTGGAATTGACTTATCTAGGCTCCCACGGAACCCACTTACAAGAGAGCTATAACATCAACCAACCGACGCCCGGTCCGGGGGCCATCCAGCCAAGAAGGCCGCACAACCAGTGGGGGAGCGTCACCTGGATAGACTCGAATGGATTTGGGAATTTCAATAGCTTCGCGGCTCAGCTTACCCGCCGTTATTCCCAGGGAATGACCCTGCTCGTCTCCTACACCTACTCCCACTCGCTCGATGACGCGCCCTACTCGGGCACGATCCAGAACCCATACGATCTTGCCTCGCAATACGGATCGTCGGATTTCGATGTCCGCCACCGTCTGGTCGCAAGCTTCACCTATGAGCTGCCCTTTGGAGCGGGAAAGCCCTTCGGCGCCACTCTGAACCCGGCCGCAAGACAAGCCATCTCCGGCTGGCAGGTAAACGGCATCTTCGTCTATCAAACCGGCAATCCCTTTACCGTGACTACGACCAAGGATATGTCCAACACTGGGGCGTCAAGCACCGGCACCTACGCCAATCGAGTGCCCGGGGTGGATATTCACCTTCCTCATCCAACTCCTACCGCATGGTTCAATACCACGGCCTTCAACGACGTCTTGCCCGCGGGGACCTATGCCTTCGGCAACTCCGGAAGAAATATCCTGGCCGGGGATGGAGTGGTCAACTTCGATTTCGGCCTCTACCGCCGCGTTCAGGTGACGGAGAAGGCACAGCTTGAGCTCCGGGCGGAGCTTTATAATTTGATGAACCATCCCGACTTTGCCGCGCCTACCGCGAATGTGGAAGCTGCCGGCTTCGGCCAGGTTACTTCTACCACCAGCACCAGCAGAGAAACGCAATTCGCTGTTAAATTGATCTTTTGATCGCGCCCCGCACTCTCCGTGCTTGCGTTTTCTTGGATTTCTTACATATGGAGATTTTTTGACCCACCGGATGAGTCGGGCTCTATCGGGAAGATATCCCCTGGTCTTGGGAGTGATCCTCTATGCCGCCGGCGTGGCGTTTGCCGTCGCCGCAGGGAGCCATTCCGCTCTTGCAGCCGTACTCCGGACGGTTTCGATCCTCATCCCGTGCGCCTGGGCCTTTGGGCGGCGGTCGTTGACCGTCTGGATCTTCTGGTCCATGCTGGCCGGAATCGAGCTGGGCCTCGATCTCCCCGCATTCGCCCTGCACTTGCACGTCCTGAGCGCGCTCTTCCTGCGTCTGATTGAGGCCATCGTGGCCCCTCTCATCCTGGGCACGCTGATCACGGGAATTGCGGCCCACGGTGATTCCCGCGAGGTCCCGCGCCTGGCCGTCAAATCTCTGGTCTATTTCGAGGCATTGACCCTCATCGCTTTGGCGGCCGGCCTGCTGGCCATCAATATCAGCCAGGCCGGCGTAGGCATATCGGCCCTGTCGCCTCCTGTCGCGGGCCAGCTCGCTCCCCCGCCTCAGACTCAGCCCTTCGGCTGGGGAGAGTTTCTCCTGCATGCCTTTCCCGAGAACCTCGCCAAGTCCATCGCTGAAAATCAAATCTTGCAGGTGGCTGTCTTTGCCGTCCTCTTCGGGGTGGCCTTGGGCCGGCTGAGTGAAGAGAAGAAGCGTCCCTTGCTGGACGTGCTCCAATCGTTTACCGCAACCATGTTTCAGTTCACCAACCTGATCATGTATACCGCGCCCCTGGCCGTGGGCGGCGCCATGGCATACACCGTCGCGCATTCAGGATTTGCGGTAATGCTCAGCCTCAGCAAGCTGGTGCTCACGCTCTACGTCGCCATCGGAGTCTTTACCCTCGCCGGCCTGCTGCCATCCGCGCTGCTGGCGCGGGTGCCTTTGCGCCGCTTCCTGGCCGCGGTTGCCGAGCCGGCGACCATTGCCTTCGCCACCAGCGCCTCCGAGGCTGCGCTGCCCATTGCCATGGAGCGTATGGAAGAGCTTGGCGCGCCCGCCCGGATCGTCGGATTCGTTATCCCCACCGGCTACAGCTTCAATCTCGCCGGCTCCACCTTGTATCTTTCTTTAGCCACCGTCTTTGTGGCGCAAAGCGGCGGCATTCATCTGGGCTGGCGCAGGCAGTTGATGATTCTGGCGACCTTGATGCTGACCAGCAAGGGCATTGCCGGTGTCCCCCGCGCGGTGCTGGTCGTGCTCATGGCGACCGCCGCCAGCTTCCAGTTGCCGGTCGATACCATAGCAGCCCTCCTAGGGGTAGACGCCCTGATGGACATGGGCCGCACCACAGTAAATGTTGTGAGCAATTGCCTCGCCACCGTAGTGATCGCCCAATGGGAAGGCGAGTTCACTCTATCCCCCGAGCCAGCCATTCCCACCGAAAAGCAATAGCCGGAATTTGTCGGGATCTCATGTGGGACCCCCAAAGGCTTCCCTGCCAACTCCACTTACTTTGTCATCTCGACCGGAGCGAAGCGCAGTGGAAAGATCTGCGGTTATGTTCCCAGGACTAACCACAGAAGCCGGGTGCCCCCCGTCCGGATTTTCGGACGTGCGATTCAAGGAGCCAAACCCTTCCTTGGCAACTCCACTTACTTTGTCATCTCGACCGAAGCGAAGCGCAGTGGAGAGATCTGCGGTTATGTTCCCAGAACTAACCACAGAAGCAGAGTGCCCCACATCCGGATTTTCGGACGTGCGATTCAAGGACCCCAAACCCTTCCTTGGCAACTCCACTTACTTTGTCATCTCGACCGGAGCGAAGCGCAGTGGAGAGATCTGCGGTTATGTTCCCAGGACTAACCACAGATGCCGGGTGCCCCACGTCCGGATTTTCGGACGTGCGATTCAAGGACCCCAAACCCTTCCTTGGCAACTCCACTTACTTTGTCATCTCGACCGGAGCGAAGCGCAGTGGAGAGATCTGCGGTTATGTTCCCAGGACTAATCACAGATGCCGGGTGCCCCACGTCCGGATTTTCGGACGTGCGATTCAAGGAGCCAAGCCCTTCCTTGGCAACTCCACTTACTTTGTCATCTCGACCGGAGCGAAGCGCAGTGGAGAGATCTGCGGTTATGTTCCCAGGACTAACCACAGATGCCGGGTGCCCCACATCCGGATTTTCGGACGTGCGATTCAAGGAGCCAACTCGTCCCGACGAACTCAGTTGAGCCAAGCTCGGATCTCATGTGGGACCCCAAACCCTTCCTTGGCAACTCCACTTACTTTGTCATCTCGACCGGAGCGAAGCGCAGTGGAGAGATCTGCGGTTATGTTCCAAGGTGCAGTTGTGTCGATGAAGCCTTCGCAGTCCCACTGCGGGTGGAAGCCCCCGCATTCATGCAGGGGGAGGAGCGCTTCAGCATGATGTGCTTTAGCGCTGGCATCGCGAAATCCAGGACTAAACGAGCTGCGGAGAAGCTTCAGGCGCTTGAAGCGTACGGCCCTCAGGCCGTACATAAGTGCTGAAAAGCACTTCGGCTTTAGCCGCTGAGGGAGCGCTAGTTATTCAGCATCTCCATCAGCTTGCTCACCGTCCGCTCCAGATCCTTATCCCCCCGCCGCTGGTCGTCTATCTTGGCAATGGAGTGCATCACCGTGGTGTGATGCTTGCCCCCAAACTGGCGCCCAATCTCCGGCAGGGACGCCTCCGTCATCTGCTTGGCAAGATACATGGCGATCTGCCGGGGAACGACAATCGACCGCGAGTTGTTCTTCTGCTTCAGTTCGGAGACGCGCATGCCGAATTGCTCGGCCACCGCGCGCTGGATGGCCTCGATGGTGATCTTGCGTACTTGCGTATCGATGAACTGCTTGAGGCACTGCTGCGTGGTAGGCAGCGTGATCTCCATGCCATTGAGGTTGCACCAGGCAAACAGGCGTATCAACGCCCCCTCCAACTCGCGCACGTTGGTGCGCACGTTGGAGGCGATGAACAGGGCGACATCGGTGGGCAGCGTCACATGCTCGCTCTCCGCCTTCTTCTGCAGAATCGCCACCTTGGTCTCCAGGTCCGGAGGCTGAATGTCGGCGATCAGGCCCCATTCGAAGCGGCTGCGCAGCCTGTCCTCAATCTCAGCCAGTTCCTTGGGAGGCCGGTCGGAGGCGATCACGATCTGCTTCATGCTCTCGTGCAGCGCATTGAAGGTGTGGAAGAACTCTTCCTGGGTGCGCTCCTTCTGCGCCAGGAACTGGATGTCGTCGATGAGCAGCAGATCGACCGAGCGGAACTTGTCCCTAAAGCTCGACATCCGGTCATAGCGCAGCGAATTGATCATCTCGTTGGTAAATTTCTCGCTGGAGACATAGCAGATGGAGCATTGCGGCTGGCGCTGCTTCACTTCATGGCCGATGGCGTGCATCAAGTGGGTCTTGCCCATCCCGACGCCGCCATAGAGGAAGAGCGGATTGTAGGCCTTCGACGGACGCTCGGCCACCGCCTGGGAGGCGGCGCGGGCGAATTGGTTGCCGTTGCCGATGACGAAGGCCTCGAAGGTGTAGCGCGGATTCAGTTGAGCGGCGGTGGTCCAGTCGAATTTGGCCTGTTGCGGCACGGCGTTTCCGGGACGGCTCCCGGTGCGGGGCGCACCTGAGGCATCCGACGGGACCGGCGCGAATCCTCCATCCTGGCGTACACGAACGTAGGTTGGATCCTTCTCCTGGGTGACAAACGAAACGTCATCCAAGTCCAGGCGCAAAATGTCGATCGCTTCCTGAATCAGGTCGCCATAGCGGTCGCCGACGTTCTCAAACTCCGCCGTCGGGATGCGCACAACCAGCACCCGCCCATTCACGTGGCTGAATCGTATAGGCTTCAGCCAGGTGTCAAACGACTGACGATTGACCTTCTTCTCAAGAGCGCCGAGGATCCGAACCCAGGGATTGAGCGCGGTAGTAGCTGTAGCAACAAAAGACATACGTTTCCTTCAGGTACGCCGGCTTCCCTGATACCTTCTGCAATAGCAATAGCTCTGCCGCGCGCAAGAACTGCACATTGCACGCTGCTCTCCGCCCAAGTGCTGAGGGACTGCGTGAGGACCTAGCCTCGTCGCCAAAGTAAACGAAAGTTCAGGTATGTAGACGTGCGGAAATCAATCGTGAACGCAGCCGATACTAGCACAATTGTTGGGCCCTGTAACCGCTCTTTAACGGGAAAAGAATTTTCCCTTTAAAGTTGCACCAGAGCTTGTGAAAAGAGCGAGACAAGCAGCCTAGAGTTAGCAAGATCTATAAATTAGCACGAATCGCGCCGCCCGGCGGAGTGGACAGATCGGCGGTCCCCAAAACATAAACCACAGATCCCGGGTGCCCCACGTCCGGATTTTCGGACGTGGGATTGAAAGATCCAAATCCCTCCACCATTCCTGGGTGCCCCATATCTGGCCGGGTGCCCCAGGTCCCGATTCTGGGACCTGGGATTCCACGAATCTCTATAGTTCTGTATCAGGGCACGACTTCAGTCGTGCCATAAACCGACTGAAAAGTACTTCGGCTTTAGCCGCTGAGGGACCACCATAGCGAAAACCCCACGCCCCGTATATACTTAAACATTGCCTCCGGGCAGGAATCTCAACAGACTTTAAGGAACGTAGCTTCATGCCCAAGCGCACATTTCAACCCAATCGCCGCCATCGCGCCAAGACCCACGGCTTCCGCCAGCGGATGAAGACCAACGCCGGAGCCGCCGTGCTCTCCCGCAGACGCGCCAAGGGCCGCAAGCGCGTTTCCGTGAGCGCGGGCTACCGCGATTAAATGATCCCCACGAGGATCGAACCGTGCCAGATCCGCCAAAACAACCGGTAAGCCGGGCGCGGCTGGCGAAACACGCGGATTATCAACGCGTGTACCACCAGAGCCGGAAGCACTTCTCGGCATCCATGACATACTTCTTCGCTGTCCGCCCCTCCCACCCGCAAGCCGGCCCGCGGGTGGGACTGACCGCCGGGCGCGTTCTAGGCAAAGCCGTCGAGCGCAATCGCATCAAGCGGCGGATGCGCGAAGCGGTGCGGCTCAACCTGAATGTGCTAACCCGTGATGTGGACGTGGTCCTGCATCCCCGGCGCACGGTTTTAACCGCGGATTTTTCCGGCCTCCGCGGCGAGGTCTCGAAGATTTTCCTGAGCATCGAGAAAACCCTCGCCAGTGGAGACAGACGGGCCAATGGAGACAAGCGGGAGGAGAGCCGATGATCGAGCGTGCCCTTGCCTTCTATCAGCGCTGGCTTTCCCCTGTCCTGCACTCCGTCTCCGGGGTTGGCGGCGCGTGCCGCTTTCAGCCATCCTGCTCGGAGTATGCCGCCGCCGCTCTCGAGCGCCATGGAGTAGTCCGGGGCGCCGGGCTGGCCCTTTGGCGTCTTCTTCGCTGCAATCCGTTCAGCCGGGGAGGCTTTGATCCGCCTCCAGGCGTCTATTCCACGGGACCCGCAAACGGCACGGATGAGCGTCGCCATTTATCATAGGAATTGCTCTTCCATAGGAATTCTCCTTGACTGAAATACGCAATCCCAATCAGCCGGGCGCCGGGGGCGGTGACTCACGCACGCTGCTGATCTTTTCCCTCCTGTTTCTTCTGGTGTTCCTGGGCTTCCAGTTCTTTGGGCCGAAGAAGAGCACTGAGCCGCAGCCGGAGACCCCGGCCAATTCCGCCGGGGCGCCGGCGCAGCCTTCTCCCGCCCAGGCTTCCCCCTCCACACCTGCGCCCTCTTCCCGCTCTGCGGCCAATACTGCCGCATCGCCGTCAGGTCCATCGGTGACGGCCGCTACTGAGAGCACGACGGTGGTCGAGAACGATCTCTATCGCATTACCTTCTCCAATCGCGGCGCGAATGCCGTTTCCTGGATTCTGAAGAAGTACAAAGACGACGAGGGCAGACCGCTCGACCTGGTCAATCACCCCGCCGCGGCCAAATTCGGTTATCCCCTTTCTCTATGGACCAGTGATCCGGGAGTGCGCAGCGAGTTGGCCCAGGCGCTCTTTGTGCCTTCAGCCACCGGCGTCCTGAACGCCCCGGGAAAGCTCACCTTCGACTACTCCCACGACGGCCTGACGGTGAAAAAGATCTTTACCTTCGATTCCAGCTACGTGCTGCACGCCGAGGTCACCGCCACCCGCCAGGGCAGCCCACTCACCGCTTTGCTGGCCTGGCCCGCCGGGTTCGGCGATCAGGAGACCCGCCCGGACTACGCCCAGGTTCAGCTTGACAGCATGCAGAATGGCAAAGCCACTCACACCGCCGCGAAAAAGGTGGAGAACGCCGGAACCATTCCTGGCCCTTATGAGTGGGCTGGTGTAAGCGACCTCTACTTTGGCGCGGTCTTCCTGCCCGATACGCCCTCCCAGGCGGCCATGGTCGGCCTGAAGAATGAATTGGCGCTGCCCGACAATCCTAAGGACCCCCACAGCGGCACCTTCTCCGCCTCCTTGCTGGGAGCCGCTGTCGGCGCTCAGAACGGCGCCGAGAGCCTGCGCCTCTTCGTCGGTCCCAAGGTAATCGACGTGCTCAGCTCTGTCCACGCCACCGGTCCGGATGGCAAGCCGACCGGACCGAGCATCGAGCCCATCCTGAATTTCGGCTTCTGGGGCTTTATCGCCAAACCCCTCTTCCTGGTGCTCCGCTGGGTCCACGAGCACGTGGTCGCCAACTGGGGCTGGGCCATTCTCGTCCTCACCCTGGCCATCACCATGGCCATGCTGCCTACCCGCGTCAAAATGATGAAATCGGCGCTGAAGATGCAGCGGGTTCAGCCGGAGATGGCCGCGATCAAGGAGAAGTACAAAAAGTACAAGGCCAGCGATCCTCGCCGCGCCGACATGAATAAGGAGATATTCGATCTTCAGAAGCGTGAAGGCGTGAATATGTTTGGCGGCTGCCTCCCCATGCTGATCCAGTATCCCCTGCTCTATGGCTTTTACCGCATGCTGGGCAATGTAATCGAGCTCCGCCAGGCCCACTGGTATTGGCTGCACAATCTGGCCGCTCCCGATCCGCTGCACATCCTGCCCATCTTCTTCATCGTGACTATGTTCCTGGTGCAGTATCTGACTCCCTCGCCGGGAATGGATCCGGCGCAGCAGAAGATGATGGCCTTCACTATGCCCGTTTTCTTTGGCTTCATGACCTGGAGTCTCGGATCGGGACTCACCCTCTACTGGGCCTTCAGCAACGTCATCAACGTGATTCAGCAGGCCGTCATGAACCGCACCGGCATGGGCAAGCAGATGCGTGAGATGGCGGCCAAACGAGCGGCAAAAAAAAAGGGCGCCGGCCGCCAAATGGTTAGGCGCTAGAACGGTTTCCCAGCCTGGAATGCGATACTAAAGCGATGCCGATTGACGACTACGCAGCCGCCGCGCAAAAAATTGCAGCTTTCCTGAAGATACTGACCACAACCGGCAAGCTCCGCCTGAAATACCGGATTACGGCAGGCGCGGGAGCGCACGATCCGGACGGTTTGGAAGCGCGCGAAATCTATGTCGAAATGGCCGGACCGGATGCGCCTCTGCTGACCCAGCGCGGAGGCGAGTTGTTGCGCGCTCTCGAGCACATCGCGGCCAAGGTGGTGCGGCTGGAGATGGAAGAGCATGACAAGATCTCCTTCGACGCAAACAATTTCAAGGCCATCCGCGCCCGCGAGCTCAAGCTCGCGGCTGAGACCGCCGCTGAGCGTGTCCGCGCAACCGGCCAGCCCTATAGCTTCGCTCCCATGAGTTCGCGCGAGCGGCGCATGCTGCATCTCGCCTTCCGCGGCTTTGCGGATCTGGAAACCGAGAGCAGCGGCGAAGGCCTGCGCAGATACGTGGTGGTCTATCCCCGCGGCGCACAAAGACCGCGAACCCCCGCCCGCTCCGCCGCAGCAACGCGAAGCTAACCGTTTCATCGGCAACCGCACTTAATTTGTCATCTCGACCGGAGTGTACATGGGCCTGCGGCCCACCCAAGGGAATGAAAATCGGGTTGAGGAAGGCTTGGTTGGCCACTACACCTAACTTTGTCATCTCGACCGGAGCGCAGCGTAGTGGAGAGATCTGCGGTTTTCCCACATCTGGCGCAAAGAGCGCGCCAGATATGGGGCACCCAGGTTTGCAGGATGATTTTCGAGAGAGCGAAGCGAAGTGGAGAGATCCGCGGTTTCTCCCATACATTAGCTACAGATCCTGGGTGCCCCAGGTCCCGATTCTGGGACCTGGGATTCCACAAATCTTCTCGAACCTGGGCGATGAATATCTCCACAGTGAACAACTCCCGGCAAGACGCTACTGACACCATCGCCGCCATCTCCACCCCGCCGGGCCGCGGCGGCATCGGCATCGTCCGCCTCTCCGGCCCGGATGCCAGATCCATCGCCGAGCCGATGCTGCGGCTGCGCCATCCTCTGAGCCACGCGCAAGCGCGCTTCGGCGACATCCTCGATCCCCAAACGCAAGAGAAGCTGGACGAGGCCGTAGTTACCTACTTTGCCGCGCCCCACTCCTACACTGGAGAAGATGTCGTTGAAGTAGCTGCGCACGGCTCCCCAATAGTTTTGGAAACCCTGGTATCCCGCGCCCTTTTCGCCGGTGCGCGCATGGCCGAGCCGGGCGAGTTTACCCAGCGCGCCTTCCTGAGCGGCCGCCTCGACCTCACCCAGGCCGAGGCGGTGCGCGACCTGATCGAAGCCCAGACCCTATACCAGGCAAGGGTTGCCGCACAGCAGTTGGAAGGAGCGCTCTCCCGGCGCATCACTCCCATCAAGCAGCAGTTGGTGGACCTGATCGTTCTTCTCGAAGCCGGCATCGATTTTGCTGAAGACGATATCGAAGTCACGGCCAAGGACGAGATTCTGAGCCGGCTGGCCGCGGTCACCTCCGCGCTTCAACCGGTGGCGGAGAGCTTTCTCCACGGGCGCATCGTTCATGCGGGGCTCACTCTGGCCATTGTGGGGCGGGCCAATGCCGGCAAGTCGTCCATCTTCAACTGTGTTGTCGAGCGCGAGCGCGCCATCGTCACAGCTACGCCCGGAACCACCCGCGACCTGGTGACCGAGCGGGTCTCGCTTGGCGGGATCCCGGTTGAGTTGGTCGATACGGCCGGTTTGCGCGAGGCGCAGGATGAAGCCGAGCAGATCGGCATTCGCAAGTCGCGCGAGGCTCTAGCCGATGCGGATATCGTGCTGCTGGTGCTCGACGGGACGCAGCCGCTCTTGCCCGAGGAGAAGGATCTGCTGGCCGCGCTCCGCTATCGCCCAGCAATTGTCATCGTCAACAAGATTGACTTACCGCAGGCGCCATTGCCCGCAGACCTAACGGTGTCGCGAACCTCCGCTCTAAGGGGCGAAGGCATTCCAGATCTGAAAGCCCGCATGCTGGCCCTGGTGCGCGGCAACCAAGCCGAAGCGGAAAGCGGCATGCTGACCAACCTGCGTCAGTCCCAGGCAGTCACTGCATCGCTCACATCGCTAAAAACCGCCGCCGGCGCCGTCGAGCAAAACATCCCCCACGAGATGGTGCTGCTCGACCTCTACGCAGCCCTGCGCCACCTGGACTCCCTCACCGGCGAAACCACCGCCGACGAAATCCTAAACCAAATCTTCTCCACCTTCTGCATCGGCAAGTAGAGTGGGCACTCCACGTCCCGGATTCTCGGACGCGGGTTTTGTAACTCGCGCCGCTCGGCGGACAGAATGCTATGCTTTGAAGCTGATTGTGGGATCGCTATTTCAAATTAGAATCTGCTAAAGGGTTGAGAATGGACGAGAAAAGCGAACAAGGCGCGTGGATCATCGCCATTTACAAGGTGATCTCTCAATATGACACAGATCACCCGTCGTTCGACCCGTTCGAGGCGATCATAAAGGCTGGTCGAGCTGCGGACTTGTTCTCCGCTACCCGCTCTCTCGGTGTCGTATCGGCAGAAACCTTCGCCCGGTATCGAAAAATTGCTCTGCTTAAACCTGCTGTCGCCAAGTCCGTGCTTCAACTCGCGGAAGCTGCTGGCTTTATCGCAACGCAGATGGGCAGTCATGGTCTCCAAGAATATTGCTTTTTAGAAGACTCCAAAGACGCTGTCTTATCGGCAACAGGCGCAGTATTTTCTGGGAGCGACCCAACGGGATGCGCACTGGCTGTGCTGAGCCTTCTACAGATGACGGTGGATATCCCTCGCCGGTCAGAGGACCTAAAAAACAGGTTGTTGAAGCTATCGATAAGAGAGAGCGATGTCGAATGCGCATTGCAGCTGTCCGAGGCTCTTGAACTCATCAGCGTCACGCGTGAGACGGTTGGCGGTCAAACCGTTATTCTAAATCCATACTTGTTCCAAGACACTCCTCAGGGTGCAGACAAACTTCTTCTCAGCCTGAGTGCGCAGGATCAGGAAGTCGCCCACGAGATCCTTACCCATGTGCGAACATCTCCCGGGATTCCTCTTCCCCCGCGAATGGACGGGTCAGTGCTACAGCTTTTGATTAAGGTGGGACTGGTTGACTTTTCGAAGATCACGACTTCAGCAAACGATGGCGGACGCTTCTTTGCGACCGCACCGGGTGCCTGGGGAGTCTTTACGGCTGGCAGCTCCTCCCTCAGCGCAGACATAACGGACGATGCAAAACTCTTTCTGAACTCGCTGCGCTACGGCCAATTTTACTCTCAGCCGGGTCGGGGGAAAATTATTAGTCCTTCGTGGATAGTCGATGCCCTCCTTCGTGACGGGGCCATAGGCAGCCAAACTCCCGCTACGGCCATTGGCCACGATTATCCGCTGGCTTTGTCCCGGGGCATAATCAACGTCGTTGAATCTCGCCTTTACCCGAATCGCTACAGCATGGAGTTGCTGAAGCGCGACGTGGCTGAGGCAGTAAGCGAAGTGTTGGAGCAAAACGCTTTTCTTCCGTCCGGTCACGTACCTACCGCAGAAGAGGTGGAGAGGGCAGGTAGATTCACTTCGCCCGGAGCGGTGCGCGGAGAGCAGAAGCTTCCGGAAAAGCTGCGGGGGTATCACGACGAACTCGTGTTGGGCCTCCGCACTATGAGAAAGGGACGATAGCAATGGTGCCTCGCTCCAGCAGCAAACGAGACTCGAAGAAATTTTCATCTCCCCCCGGGCGTGAGGCCGTGTCCTCTCGATCGGGCCCAAAGCCCTCGGCCTTTGTTCTCGGAGAGGCTTTGGAGTATCGAATCGCTCGCCTTCATCTTTTCATGGGCTATTTTGTGCGTCGAGGCTGCCCGATATACACGGTAGCCGCACTGGATCGCGCTACAGACTTAGACGTGCTCGCCACCCGGTATATCGAGCCTTTCGAGCGCCAGATGATTATCGCCGAATGCAAGAGTGGTGAGAATGCGCCGCTGGACAGGATTTTCTGGCTTTCCGGCGTAAAACGTTACACCAAAGCGAGCGAAGCGCTACTCGTTCGAAAAGCCACTAAGTGGAATATCAAGGACTTCGCCAAGGAGTGCGGGGTCCGAGTTATTGACCTGCAAAGACTTTCGGAGATCGAGGCCTCTCTCGGCATTCACGAAGATGAATGGCCAGGCATCTCAGATCGAGAGTTCTTCAGTAGGGAGATCGAGAGCTGGAACGCTTCTCTAAAAGCGAACGTCCGCTATTGGGAGCTTGCTCTGACGCTAACCTCGGAAATTCGGTGGGAAGAGCCGTTCGCCGGTGCGAATTATCTACTCTCTCAGCTTCGCTTGCTCACCCGAGCATTTCCACAATATCCAAATGACTCTTTTCACCGTTATCTGTTTACAGAGGCAATTGCTCAGTTATCTCTTTTTCTCCTTCGTATTGTTGAGCAGACATTTGATCTCGCCGAAAGAGATCGCCATGGACTCATAAGGAACGGATTGATCTACGGGAATCTGAATCCTAAATATGCTGAGCGCATTCTCGAGAGCGCGTACAACTTGTCACGGCAATCCGTTCTGCACTATACAAATCAGAGAGTTGATTTGGATCGCCAGCTGTTCTCTATGCCTGAACCTCCGGGGACGGATGGGCTCATAGGATTTCTGGAGACCTTGGTGAAGGGCTATCCGCCCTCTCTCATCTTTCCGCAAGTGTTGGATTACATACTCCTTGAGCGGTTTACGAAGAGGAAGGAAATGCGCCGGGTCTTGCGACGTATGTTTCCGCAAGCAGCGCTTGGCGCGAGCATCGGTCTCGCACAGCAATTTTTATCGACGCTGGTGTCTATCGGTGCTTGTCCTTCATACATTGAAGAGATCTTCTCTCGATCAGAAGCAGAGCAACCCCATCCCGAGGTAAAGCCAACTCAGTCCTCTACGGATGTTGTTACGGCGCAGCCAGTCAAACTTGCCAGTGCTGGCCACTCTCCGCAAAACCCAGAAAACGTCATCCTTGCCGAAATGAAAAACGATACTACAGCTAAACCATTGGTAAATGAGAAAAAAAGTGATGTTCCTTCCCAATCCACCTTGAGTCTGTCTGACCATGCGAATATGACCGCAGATCCATCGCAAGCTAGAAAGGAGTGATGGATAGACTTGTTCTCAACCTGGACGATCTTCGCCGCATCGTTCTCAGCCTGACCAAGCGAGGTATGAGCGTTGAGTTGGCACGCTGGTCTTTGAAGACGAACGCTGTCTTGTAGGCCTGGACCGAATCGACGAAACGGGAGAACAACGCTCGCATGCGATCGGCAAGACCCGCATTGGGCCAAGGTCGCCATTGTGCTGCTGGTGGTTCATATGTACAGGAAAAATGTTTATGGCGAAGAAATCATCCGCATTATCTCAGCCCGTAGAGCGGAGAAGCACGAGATCCGAAGATATGAGCAATAGGCAATGGACTGAGGAAGAGCGCCAGGTGCTGCAGCGCGCGGCCAGACGCCAGGCAGCCGGCGACGAGTCGCAGATTAACTTCGAGGACATACCGCGTCTAACCAGCGAGCAGTTGACGAAAATGGTGCGACTGCGGGATATCGGGCGGAAGGTGGCTGTCAGCGTACGCCTGGACCCCCAGGTTGTGGACTGGCTGAAGTCCAAAGGCGAAGGCCACCTGACGCGTATCAAGGACATCCTCACCAACCTGATGGAAGCGGAACGTAGGATAGCTCCGGGTCGACGTCAACGAAATAGGTGAAAAGCGAAACGATCTACTGACCTGCCTGCTCAACCTTAGGCGGAGTGGGGTGGTATCCCCGAGCTAGGGCGGAGGCGGCTTCGAATCGGCCGATTGATTCGGCGATGCAAGATAAAGCCTGAGTAGCTGGATGGCAAGTTGCGGCTCCTGGTTGCTGCGGCTGAGTATGGCCGCTTCATCGACCAGGGCGGGTCCGTGCGGCTTGGCTGCCTTTGCATCCGCGTTGTTTCAGATTGCAGCGAACGCCGGCGCACTGACTTCGGAAGCAGCACGTGTGAGGGCACGGTCGAGACTGTTACGAAACTCGTCGGGCGAGTGAACATTTGAAGGCTCGTACTTTCCGGCAAAACCGGCAACCTCAGAGCCGCCCGATTGCCTGTACCAGCGCTTCCTCACGCTGGAACGTATGCGGGGTGCGGTGGGTTCGTGAAGAGGGCGTGTTTGATGTCGGTGACGATCAGGTTCCTGGTGCTGTTGCTCATGCTCGATGCCGAGAGCAATTCGTCGCGCCGCCTCGTGGTCGGTAGAGGATTGCAATAGGCGTTCGATTGCTCCATGAACGTGCCAGCGGTAAGCGAGTATTGCGGTTTGTCATCATTGAGTCGTTTTAATTACCTTTGTCGCAAAACTACCTTGCACGTGCAAAAGCCCCTCGGAAATCCCCACAAGAGATTTGCCGTAAAACCGCAATTTGCCATTTTTGCCGATGACAGCTTGAAGTTTCTGGTCGCCATAGTAGAGGTCAGCAGAATGGGCTTCTGGAAAGAACGCTCGACGAGCACGAGAGGCAGTAAGATCAAGCTGTTCCGTCGCAAGAAGCTGCTCAGTTGGGAATGGGTCTCGCAACACAAACGCGAACGAACCATATGTTGCATCCCAATAAACGTCAACAATGGTTTGCCCCGTCCACGACGGAGACGCACAAGAAATGGTCACGGTCGCAGAATTGCTGTCGCTTTGAGAGTTAGTGTTCGTTGAGCTGGAGGTGTAGGTCAATGAACCGGATACAGACAGGCCCTCCTTGAAATCCGATATCGTAGTTTCTACTCCTGCATATTCAGCTTGAACCTTTTGTTCCAATGTTGCGCCTACTGTCGTAGTAGACGTAGATGAATCGATAACCTGACTGGATTGTTCATTAGCTAGCGTATTCTTGAATGTGTTCTGAACTTGAGTACAGTTACAAATACCGCCATTGCAATCTGACGCTAATTGGGCCGGCTCATAATCCATAGTAAGCACCTTGAAATAACGCCCTTTATCAAGGTCACTTTCTACGATCGGGTGCGCGACCGTTGCGAGCGGATCAGCCTTCAGGATGTCAGTAAAATCTTCTTGGTTCAAATGCGCTGCGTTTAGGACAGTTTGAACAGACGACGGGATAGTTGCCCCCGGCCGCAAGTAGGCAACAGGTAACTCATATGGCACCCAGAATTGCTGCGTATGTCCAAGATTCCATTCGATTGTGTCGTCTAGTTTCTCCATGGCTATCACTGGGTTTAGCAATATGTAGATCTTGTCCTGATTATGGTCAATGCCATCCCCGTTCGCTGGAACGGTAAGCGTTTTTATCTTAGACTTAGTAATCGAGACAGATGAGGAGTCGACATTGGTAACAGAAAACTCTTCGCTCTGACTCGCATTGAAACTAATTCCAGTGAGGCTGACATCCACACTCGCTCTTGCCGTGACTCCCTGCTTAACGGACTTAGAAACGGAGATTTTCGTACCTAGAGAACTCTCTCCTTGATAAGCAACACTGCTCGAAACTCCACATTTCGTCGTGGCGGTAGAAGTGCATCCCGGCGGCGCGTAGACGACGCCAGCAATCAGGTATTTCGGAATAATGGTGCCACCCGTTATGGGAATGTGAGAGCACCTCTGGTAACGGGCTGGAGCATGTAGACAGTTTGCGCCGTGTGGGCCACCGCCGTCGGGGCTGCATGCACCTCTTCCCTCTACACGAGCTAATGCCAAGCAAGACTCCACCCAGTTATTAGCCAAGCTCGGATCAAATATTTGTGCACGAAGAGGATGTGGAATACAGGTTAAAACCAACGAGGCAATAGTGCAGGCGAATAAAGCTCTCAGGCGCATGGTATTCACTTTCCCTTGAGAATGACTTGGCTGCTGCAAAGCATATATCAACCATCTGATAATGAAGTATTTTTTTATCAATTCTCGGAAAAACGATCTGAATTTGCGCTTATGACCTGATAGTAGGATGGCGATGTAGCGAACACAATGTGTAGAGTTACACAATAGACGGTGTAGTTCCACGCTGTCCGCTCGCAGCAGATGCGAAAGGCAAATTTTTGGCACAGATTCGTCGCGAGAAATCACGCAGTTCATAAGCAAGTGCGGACCGCGGTCGTTTCGATGATATGAATGGACTGCTCAATCAATCGGCTCGCCCGCCCCGAGAGGGTTTCAGCATGCGTGGAAGCAGAGGTCAATTGGAGATAAATAACTCTGAGTAGGCTTTTCGTCAGCCAACGTTCGCTCGCTAGTTATCCGGATTTCGGCTGCCCTCGCGAATGCTCACAGGTATCCGCTTTGACAATCTTCTTTCCGGCCCGGCCGCATTTTCAAGCAGTTGACGGGAATGAAGTCGATAAACTCAAACGCGACTAATCCACTTATGAGCACACCCGCTGTTTTCCTAGCTACCTTCAAGGTCAGCCCCGGGCATCAGGACGCCTTCGCCGCCTGGCAAGGGCGACACAACACGATCGTTTCCAAATTCCCCGGCTATATAAGCGGCGACGTCATGCCCCCGACAAAGCCTGGGGACAATGAGTGGACGATCATCCTGAATTTCGAGAGCTCCGACCTGCTGCTCAAATGGCAGAAGTCCGGAGAGCGCGCCAGACTCATCGCCGATGTGCTGCCCCTGGTCGAGGGCGGGAACCTTGGCGAAATGATGCCGGAGGACAACTCGGCTTCACAGCCGGACACAAACGTAACCCAAGTCATCCTCTCGAAGATCAAGCCGGGAATGGAAGACTCCTATCGTGAGTGGTCCGTGAGGATTCAACAGGCCCAGGCGCAGTATCCAGGCTATCGCGGCACATACATTCAGCCTCCGGCCTCCGGCGAGGCCGGCAATTGGACAACCATGCTGCGATACGATACCTCGGCACATCTCGAGAATTGGCTGGCCGCCCCCGAGCGGGCCGAGTTGCTGAGAGAATCCAAAGCATACATCGAGAATGAAGAGCTGATGCGGCTGCGCACGTCGTTCCCAGGCTGGGTACCCATCAGCCCTATAACCGGGAAAGGACCGCCCGATTGGAAAACGGCGATACTGGTCATGTTGGGGCTCTACCCAATCGTAGTGCTGGAGATCCGCTTCCTCAGCCCTCACCTGACTTCTCTCAACCCTGCGCTCGCCACTTTCATCGGCAATGTCGGCAGCGTGGCCGCCACCAGTTTCATCACCATGCCGCTCTTCGTTCGCTCGTTTGGCTGGTGGCTGTTTACCGGCGAGAATTCCTCCAAATCGCGTGGGCCGATTGGAGTGGCTCTTCTTATCGCACTCTTCGCCATTGAGATTGCCCTGCTGTGGCGGATTCTTCTTTGAAGAGGCCAACCCTGGACCAGGTTCCGATGATGGACCTGCCGCATAGACTTGTGCTGCTGGCCGCTCGGCTCGTCCCGGTTCTGCTCGTCCCGGTTCTGCTGGTCAATCCGGCGCGGGCGGCGCAGGATTCCGCAGCGGTAAAAACGCCCCAGGTCAAGCAGGAAGTAGATAGCCCGACCGGCCTTGGCATCAGTGCGAATCCCGCGGCGGTAGAGACCTATACCGGCTCTGGCGAGGTTCAACGATTCTTGCTGAAACGGTTCGGGGTCGAGGACGATCACGGCGTGCGCTTTGGCGGCTTATGGCTGGCCGATTGCAACTGGCTGATCTCCGGCGGCGAAAAGCCGGGTGCCTTTAGCTGCAATAGCGCCCTTGTTCTCGACAACCATATCGATCTCAAGAAACTCACCGGCTGGTGGACGGGTGGTTCCTTCGGCGCCGAATTCCTCCAACTCAATGCGAGTCCAACAAACGACCAGGCTGGAAGTGTCCAAGGCTATAACAGCACCCCCGGTCTCGATCCCCTGACGCGCGCCGAACTGTATCAGTTGTGGATACGACAGCAGCTCTTCCACGCAAAACTTATCGTGCGCGTTGGCAAGATGACGCCCGACCGACGATTTTGGCAACATTCTGCGGCCGGTGCCGACGCAGGACGCGGCGAGTTTCATTCCGGCGGTTAGCGGCCTGCTCTATACCCCTATGTTCAAGAACCCCACCCTTTACGGTGCGTCACCCGGTTTCTATAACTCGGCCGCCGGCGTGATTCTGAATTTCGTTCCCGTCAAGTGGTGGTATGTCAACTACGGCGCCTTCGATGGGAACCTGGCGCACGGCGTACAGACGGGCGAGAGAGGGCCGACCTTTAACGGTTACTATTTCCAGATTGCTGAAACAGGGTTGACCTGGCGTCTCGGCCTGAACCGCCTTCCCGGAGCAGCCGGCGCCGGACTCTGGCATCAGACGGGAGTTCTCCAGGGACCGCCTGGAATTTCTGAAGACGGCGCGAACGGTGTCTACGCGTTCGGCTCGCAGCGGCTTTGGTTCCGGGCCCCGGGCCGCGATAACGCCGGAGTCTCCAGTTTTTTTCAGGTGGGACACAACGGCTCCAACACGCTCCCGGTAAATCAATTTTTCGGCGGCGGATTCACCGCATTCGGCCTCCTCCCTTCAAGGCCCAATGACTCCACAGGCATCGGCGTTGCATGGTCCCGCTTGGATCCGAATATCTTCAAGCGCAGCAGCGAACTGATGCTTCAAAGCTATTACCAGGCGCGGATCGCAAATGGCATCTACCTTCAGCCCACCTTGACCTACATACCGACACCCGGAGGATCGCCCAATTTCAACAGCGCATGGGCCGCCACGTTGCGCGCGACGGTTCTATTTTGAGAAATAAATTATCAAGCCTCTCTCATTACCGCCAACCCTCCCCATTCTTCGGCGGGATAGCTTTAGCGCCCTTATCCCGCGGAGATGGACTTATTAAACGATTGTTGTGTTTAGCGAACTGCGAAAGGACATTACTGTGACTGAACAAGACAAGCAATTCATGGCTCGCGCGATCGAGCTGTCCGAGAAAACGTCGTTGATCGATAGCGCCGGCGGTGTATTTGGTACAGTCATCGTGCAGAATGGCAAAATCATCGGTGAGGGCTCGAACCGGGTTGTGGCGGAGAATGACCCGACTTGGCACGGCGAAATCCAGGCCATCCGCGACGCGTGCACCAAGGTCGGCTCGTTCAAGCTCCCCGGCGCGGTTTTATATACCAGCGCGGAACCGTGTCCCATGTGTGCGGCCGCAGCTTATTGGGCCGGCATTGAACGGATCTTTTACGCCGCGACATGCGAGGACGCCCTGAAATACGGCGACTTCGACGATTCGATGATCTACGGCGAACTAAAGAAGCCCGTTGGCGAGCGCTCAATCCCCGCCCAGCAAATCATGCAGGCGCAGGCGGTCGAGGTTTGGAAGAAGTACAAAGCCAAGCCCGATAGAGTTCCCTACTGATCCAGGTAAGGCTGGCCCAGGTAGGCTGATCCAGGTAGGCTGACGCAGGTTCGCGTAGCTAACCTGGGTCTGTCTCTCCAGGGTGCTGTCCATCAAGACTCTGTATCGGAAATACGCTCTACTGACCTGCTTGCTCCACCTTAGGCGGAGCGGGATGGTATCCCCGAGCCAGCGCCGAGGCGGCTTCGATCTCTTGCCGGGCGCCGGCTTGGTCACCCTGCTGCTCCAGCAAGCGGCTCAGCTGCGCATGTACCTGGAAGGCGGGCGAATCGGCCGATTGGTTCGGCGACGCAAGATAGAGCCTGAGTAGCTGAATGGCAAGCTGCGGTGCCTGATTGCTGCGGCTGAGAATGGCCGCTCCATCGACCAGCGCAGGTCCGTGCGGCTTGGCTGCCTTTGCATCCGCGGCGATTCCTGCATGCAGCGCCTCGAGCATCTGGTTCCACTGCTGCCGGCGAGAGTAAAACGAGGCTAGCGTCATCCACGCATTGGCAGGCTGCTTGGATTCTTGAACGGCAGCTTTGAACTCGCTTTCTGCAACCGCATACTTCTTATCCTTCTCCGCCAAACGGGCTTTGAGCTGGTAAGCCTGCGCCGGTTCATTTTGTTCCAGTGTCTTGACTAGCTCTTGCGCCTTCTTCTTGCCTCCGCCGACAATCCCCGGAGCAGCCGTATAGAACTCACCCAGGTCGGAGAGCGCCTCCACATTTTGGCTGTCGAGTTGGACTGCCCGTTCGAATTCGTCCCGCACTTTCTTCGCCAGTCCGTAGGCCTTTATGGAATGGATGCTGCTCGCCTTTTCACCATAAGCCCGGCCCAACCAGAGGTGATACCCGCTATTCATCGGCTCCAGCTGGACTGCCGTTTCGCACTCGCGAATCGCATCATTCCATCGCTCTTCCTGGTAATACACGCGGCAAAGCAAATTGTGCGCCTCGGCGTCTCCCGGATTTGCGGCCAGGGACGAGTTCAGGCGCGAAATCGCATCGTCCGCCCGGCCTGCGCTCAGGTCGGTGCTTACCGGCTGCAGCGCATTATTTGGAATCGAACCCGCAGTAGCCGCCCCTGCCTCGAATGCGGACAGCACGCCGAGAAGGAGAAAGGAAAGCGTTGAAGAATAGGGTAGTCTCATGACCTTATGCCTTGCTTTATTTCTTTGGTCACAGTGACCTAGGGGATTCGCCGGTACTCCAGCCCCCACAAATGATAATGATGGCTGAGGGCAGGAAAACGATTCGCCCATACTCGCCAAAATTCGCCCCCTTGAATCCGCCGTCTTTGCTTTTCTTTCTGTCATTCCCGCAGGGAATCTGCTTCTGCCCTATTCCCGACACTCCAGAAGCCGAGTATGCCCGAGAGACCGGAAGCAGATTCCCTACGGGAATGACAGAAAGAAAAAGCAACGGCGAATACAAGCATCGCAAATCGGCGGAACGCCCACCTATGGGCATGAAAATCGGGTTGAGGAAGGCTAGGTTGGCAATTACACCTGATTTGTCATCTCGACCGGAGCGAAACCGGGATCCCCGGCAAGCGAAGCTTGCTGGGGTGGGAAGCGGAGTGGAGAGATCTGCGGTTTCTCAAATCTGAGTGAGAGTAAAGCGAAGAAAAGGGGATCCGCGGTTAGCACACATAAACCGCGAATCTCTCAACTTTCCCGCCGCAAACTTTCAGCGGCTGGTAGCCGGAAAATCCCAGCGTAGGCGCGATCTCCTTCAAGCCCTCGATCACGTCTTCGGGCATACGGATACTGATCGTCGTCATCTGACGATCTCTTTTGAGGCGCTTTTTTAGCCGTTCACTCGCTGTCTTCATACGATCTCCTCTCCTGCGCGTTTGCAGACCGCGCTGGAAGTCTCCGGCGTCAGCCTCTCGTGTGTGTGGAATGGAAGCTCCGGCATCTCCGCTGAAATGGCGCTCCGGCTCTCGGAGGCTCTGGGGGCTTCGCCCGAGCTGTGGCTCAATATGCAGACGCAATACGATCTGCGGCAGGCATCGCGGAACCGGCGGAAGAAAGTCCCGCGCCTGGCGGCCTGAGAGGAGAGACCGTCCCGGGTCGAGATGAAGCGTATCCGTAACCCGCTATTTCTTCTTGAGCACGTTTCCGCTGGTGGCGTCGACCAGGGCAACGTAGCCGGACGTCTTGTCTCCCCACATCAGATACCAGATAGGCGTCTGGAATCTGTAGGTGCTGCCCAGCTCAAAGGATGAGAGTGCCTTGGCTGGATTTTTCTTCAGCCAGGGCCCGGCCTCTGCCGTCGCGGCTTGGTATGCCGCATCCGAATCGGTATTGAAGCTGGAAGTGTCAATCGGCATGGCATCGCGCGTTGCGCCGCCCCAGGACATCCCTAGGCCCGCAGACACACCCTTGAAAACCTGCCCCGGTACGGAGGTGATCGAGTAAGAGTAAACCCTGGCCTGGTGCAGGCTGGGGGAACCGAACGTCGCTTGCCACATCGCTGCCTTGCCCGCTTCATTCTTGAACCCTGTGACATCCTCAGCCGTGAGCTTGAGCGCGACGACATCGGGACTCCAACTGCGAGCCGAGGTGTACATCGGCCAAAAGGCCGTCTTCGCAGTCACCAGTTGCGGAGGACCCGCAGGCGCCTTTGCCGCTTCCGCCTCATGGCTGACCGCGGGCGTGGTCGATGGCGAACAGCCCGCAAAGAGCAACACTGTAAGGGCCATCGCACTTATAGCGCATCGTTTGAGCACAGCACCCATCCCAGCCCTCCAGGCACCGCCATTTTGTAGTGCCATTTTCCGCCGCCTATTATAATCACACCGGCCTATCGATGTCGCGGATTAGTTGCAGACGGGTCCTTTGCGAGATGTAAGCGCTCTTGGTGCCCCAAAGTTGCGGCAGCTTGAAACTGGATCGGGGCGAATATTCCAATTCGATGGAAATTACTCCCTCAATCTGGAGGTCTTTGATGGCCCGGAGACAGGGTGTAAATTTTACGATGCCCCTTCCCGGGGGAAGATCGCCGTGGACTTTGCCGTCGCAGTCGCTGATGTGAACGTGGATGGCCTGGTCTTTTCAGAAACTCGCCCAAGACCAGGACGATGTTCTTGGCTCCAAATCAGGCGGCGAAGTCGACGAACCGCTTGCAACGGGCGACGTGAAAGTCGCGCACCGGCTCGTTGAAATCGTCCAAGCCACCCAAAAGCCCTTGCGATGCTGAATCCGTTTACCTCGGCATCGGTAAGCATAGGGATGCTATCTGACAGCTATAACAAGGCATCACGTAATGAATAGGCATACCAGCGCCGCTACTCCGACCGCAACGCCGATTCCGGTTCGCCGATTCATATGCTGCTTAAGAAGTAAGACGCCCAGAATGGCTCCAATTGGTATAACCAAACCGTTGGTGATCGGGTAGACAATGACACCTATTTCCTTACTCACCTCGCCTATACGCGCCAAGGCGGCAAGAGTCAACATAATACCTGACCAGTGGGTGACAGCGCCGGCGATACTTACCCCTATTAACCCTCTGGCAGGGTCCCAGGTGCGATCCACCAGCAACTTATAAGGCGCCACGAGGAAAACACTGATTCCGTAAAAATATGTGGTGAACAAGGTTCCCTCTCGCACGGGTACGAAGCGAAAGAGAATCACTAGGACGCCATTAAGAAGAAATGCCAGTAGGATGCAAGCCAACCAACGGGAGCTTGTTTTCTTCTGCCCCGACTTACGGGTGGAAGCGCTGCCAATCAGCACAATCGAGAGAATGGTGAGTAACGCTCCCAGAACCTTCATGAGAGTGAAGGCGTCGCCAAACCACACTATTGAGAGCAAGATGGGGACGACAACGGACAAATTGACGATTGTCCAGTTTGTTGCGATATTTTTTTCTCTGCTCGCGACCAGATATGCGGCGAGCGTGATCACGTAGGCAACAGCTCCGACAAGACCTAGCCCGAGAAGCCGCCAATCGATAAAAGGAAGCCGCAAGAATGCGGTGCATGCGAACCCAATACAGAAACCGGCAAACTGTTTGACCAGAATGACGTCCCATACTTTATATTGTCGCTTTCCCGCTATCTCGAAGGCCACGCCTAAGAAGCCGTAGACCATGGCAGCCGAGAAGGCCAGCAGAATACCTTCGATCATGCAAAGCTGCCTGTCACGGTAAAAGTACGCCTTCGGCCCGTTTGGGCCATGTCGGCGATAGTTGGAAGCATTCAGCGTAGCGCGCTCCGCACTGCAATCCCCTGTATCGCCCGATGTACTCAATGAAATCCAGATAGCTCATCTTGTATTGATTTTCAAGCCAAACGGACTGGCTCTTGTGGCACGCCAACATGCGCTGCTTCAGTTCAAACGTATTACTTACATCGACGTAATATTGCGGCACAAAGTCAATTCCAGCGATCGTTTCGCAATAGTAGATCTCCGGGATCTTCTCGCAAGGGGGAGCTTGCGTTTTGATATTTGGAACCGTAGTCATTACGCGTATATCCCACACAATCTGGCCGGCCGTGCGATGGTCCGGATGGTAGTCAGTCGGAGCATGCGTCAGAATCACGTCCGGCCGGGACTGGCGGACCATATTCAGGAAATCCAACCGTGTATGCTCGGTCGAAAACAAAAATTCATCAGGATAGTTCATCCAAATAAGATCTGCGCCAATGACAGCCGCAGCGGCCATCGCTTCCTTCTGACGAACCTCGGCTATTTCTTTTTTCGTCAAAGTAGGTGAACCGACCTCGCCGTTCGTGGCGACCGCCATCGTTACATGGTTCCCTTGAGCGGCGTACTTTGCCAAAGTTCCAGCACACAAAATTTCCAGGTCATCTGGATGCGCGCCCACAGCTAACACTCTCAATGCTTTTGCCTCCACGTTGGCTTATCAATCTTAGTAATACGCTACGAGCGAGAGCTTTGAGCCGCCATTGGGCAGCTCGATGGACTCCGTTTTTACATCGAATTTCTTCCAGGATTGGCCGTTGACCTTGACTGCCTTGAGCGGCTTCTGGTCTGGGTGCCTGAGCCGTAAAATAGTCCGTGCAGGCGGTTGCTCGGTTGGAAGTTCAATCTCAGCCGTAATACTTTGTGAATCTGGCGAGGGGCGGATTCGGTAGGAAACTTGCCCAAAATAGGTGGGTGCGTGCTGGACTGAGATCTCTTGGCCGCCCTTGAGCCAACGCCGGGGAGTTCCACGAGCCAGGTGCAGTTCGGCATCCAATTCCATCACAAGCATGTCGCGGAGTTGGTGAAAGAACCACGCCTCTTCATGGGTCTTGTTGGGCTGGCCGCCGCCGAAGTCCAGTTCTTCCTGAAATGTCAGGGTTTGCGGATCGGCTATCGATGCGAGTGTGTTGTAGAAGCCTCTCAGAAAGTTGGGAATCTGATCTCTACGAAGATAAGCTTCCTGGTAGTGCACGTAGTAAGGCTGCAACTTCTCGAAGCCGCCAAGATTGAACCAGTCCGTGGCCAACCGGTCGAGATTTACGCGGGATGGAAGCGGAGTGAAGAGAAAAAATCGGTCTTCGAAATAATTAAGCATCGCGGTTACCATGGGATCGTCCGCTTCCAGGAGCCCACAGTTGAAGAGATGGAAAGGACCTATCGTACAGTCGTAGGCATATCCATGCCGGCGGTCGGGATCGACTGAATCCTTCACGTCGGTACTGAAACCTCGCAGCCCGAGATAAGGAGGTGCGCTTGGGACAGAAGTGTTATCGCGAAGTCGAGTTACTGGAGAAATGGCTACACTCTCATTAAATGCTCGCAGAATACAAGCTTTATAGTCGGCGGCTTCCGCCTGCAGAGATTTAGCTTTCGAGGAGTCTATTTCAACTAAAATGTCCGCGCAATTCTTCAAGCCTGCATAGAACCAGGCATTGAGCATAAAGCTATATTGCCAGTCGCGTGGGTCGGCTACACATCCTGCAGGGGCAAGCCCATAGTGCAGACTCTTCGCACCGTTGGCGTCAACGGTCATCGTCCGCTTTCGTTCACGAACAATAAAGTCGCAACCCGCGATGATCTTCGGTGCAACCCGCCGCAGCCATTCGTTGTCACGGGTGAAACGGTAATGATCCGCCAAGGCCCAGAGCACGCCTCCCTGGTCAACTGTATAAATCGGCCAAAAGCGATAAAATCCCCCTTCTTTAGACTCGTAGTCGCCTTCGGGCATAAACTCCCCTTGGGATGCTAAAAACGCCTCCAGACACTGCTCGGCGAGGTGATGCAATCCCCGCATGTCCAGCGCTCGGATGATTGGACTACTTTCGGTGCCAATCGATCCGTAATAGAACATAGCTACATTGGGAAAGCACTCGTCCTTGGCGCCATTTTTCGTCATCCCCAGGAGAAAGTGCTGCGAGCTCGCATCGAAAAGATTCTGAAGATGTACATCGGGAATCCGAATCTGCATCGATTGATCCGCCCGGTCTTTCCAATGCTGAGAAACAGCTGTCTCTCGTTGATCGTAGTCAAGTCCGCGCAGGCTTGAGGCAGCTTCAACCGTGGGCTCCCAACCCGGAATAATGGTATGAACGACATGTTCTTCACCGGGATTCAGATGCACTTCGTACCGGACGGCGTTATGCGAAGGGTCGAGCGACAACGCGCCCTTCTGATGCGTATCGACATAACACACTAAAACCTCGGCTCCGCTACCAGATCCAATTACAAGATTGTCGCGGAGAACCGTCGACCACGCTTCCTGAATACCCGAGGGAATCGGTCCATACGGAAATCGGGTCTGGCCTGCGGGCTTCCACGGACGAATGTAATACGTCGCTATCTCTCCGGTCGTGGAGTTATTGCGAATGTTAAGCCGGGAAACCAGAACTGCCGGCTCATTGCCAATCAATTTATCCGGGGCCTGGTCCGCGTGAAGAAGAGCGCCAAAGTCCATTCTTTCGAATGCCAAGTCATTTTGACTCCATAGCAGTTTCGATCAATGGCAGCCAGCCTTCTTTCAGGCGCTGCTGTTTCGGAACCACCCAAAGGCTGGTTTTATCTTCACTCGCGAAGACATTCGATGGGGGAGGGGGCGCTTGAAAAAGATATGGCTGCTCTGCCGTATCGAAATATACGGCGAAGCTGGGAATGATCGGATCGCCGGCCAGGGGATCGTTATTGCCCACTACGATGTGTCCATCCGGTGCGATGCCGAATTTCTGGTTATTAGCATCCACACCAACAAACGAGAGAGTAACGCGTCGCGCCTCCACATGTGAATACGCGTTCTCCAGCGTCTGTTCCTGCTCCCGCGCAACTGCATCAATGATGCGCGACCTACCATGATTGCGAGAGCGATAGGCGGCTTGGTTTACTTCAGAATTACTGTTTCTGACGTATATGCCGCGATCTACTATGTCGATAGGTTCGCCTTCCACCGCTTCTCCAGGCAAAAAGGAGCAGTCTCCGGCTTGGGAGCGGATGGTCAGGATGGAGCGGTCCACATCCAATCCCGACGCATACAGAAGAGAAAGGCTTAAGCCTGAATCCTCTGCTGGTCTCGATTTCCAACGATTTGAGCCGGCGAGACTGGCGCTCCCAATGGGATTGATGGCGACAATCTCGCCATTATAGGGCTCGATTTGGCCTTCCCAGGGACCAGCTTGTGTATGCCCCCACTCGATACGAATATCACCCGATTTCCAGACAGACGGTCCGCGGACGGCAAATTCGGCAATCTCTGTCGGTTGCGTATTGGTGAGTCGCAGTCGCACTTTGCAGGTGCGGCGCTGGTCGAAGCGATACGTCAGTTGCCTGCTCTGAATCTCCAGATGATTGCCATTTGTCAACCCCTGTTCAAACGCTTTCCAGGAACCCTGGAGCGCCGTCAGTCCGTTCCAATATTCCAGAAAGATTGTCGCAGGATCAGGCGGACTGGTTGCGAACTGAATCGACACTTCGTGCACTGTCCGAAACTCAGGCCACTCAACGCCCAGGTCTGCCTGTGCGCCCAGGTCTGCTTTTGTTTGATCGGCGCGCGGTGGCATGAGACTCAGCTTGCCCGACGCCTGTTGAAAGGCGATTGCACTTTGGGGATTCAGCCACGACTTGAGCTGGCCGTATCTGGCAAGATTTACCACCTGCCCGGCGGAAGGCTTGCCCAGCCAACAGCATTGTGAATTCTCTGCTTGTGCGGTGAGATGCTCACGCAAGAGAGGGGGAGTACATAAGCAAGCCAGAACGAACTGTCTACGATTCATTTTTGGGCTTTTCCTAAGGATTCTGTGCGCGAACGCTGCGTCACCGCAAGCATTGCGATGTACGTTTCCTGCATACTCTTCGTCTTCATGCCGCGCACGATCTGAAATTCCCGTGTCGCTGATTTGGTTTCTCCCAGCTCCTTGTAAGCCATCGCGAGAACATAGTGAGCGCTAGAGTTGTCCGGGTCGAGTCGAATTGTTTCCTTCAGTTCACGGACGGCATTCTCGAATTCTTTGTCTTCTTCAAACGCTTTCCCGAGCTGAAAATGATAGCGACTGGCAGCCGGATCCAAGGCAACCGCTCGCTCGAGTGCGTTGATAGCTTCAGTAAGCCGAGTACCGTCCTTGTAGGCTATCTCTCCCCGTGCGGCGCCCTCAAGATACCAGCCAAATGCATTTCCGGGCTCTCGTAATTGGAGCGACTGACCGAGTTGGATCATCGAGGACCAATGCCCCGTAGCTTCGTAACATTCTCCCAGTGCGCGATCCACCGGATCCCAATTCGGATATCCGGTGTGCAATTGCTCAAGTATGCCAATCGCCTCATTAGTCCGGTTCTGTAGCATGTAGCTGATCGCTAGACCAAAGCGAATGGGGGCGGAATGCGGCATGCGCTTCGCGCCAATCTCAAAGAATGAGGCCGCCTCGCCATAGGCGTGGTAAGACGCAAGAAAATCGCCCACATCCAGAAGATAGTTTTCGTTATCGGGTTCTATCCGAAGCGCGGTTTCAAGATAACGTTTGGCGTCTTCCGATTTCTTCAACTTGAAGGCAGCATAGCCGATCAGGTTGTTCCAGGAAGCCGATCGTTCGAGTGGCCTATGAACCGTCGAAAGCATCCTGTAAGCTGGCGCGTACTGGCCTTTGTCGATCGCATTTCCCGCCTCAACTGCGATGGCTTCGGCGACTTTAAGCCAAGCCTCGGCTATCTGCGTATCGTTTGGAGAGATCTGCTGTGCGCGATCCAGCGCCCGAAACGCTTCCAGTTTGTCGCCCGACTGCAGCAGGCTCGATCCGAGATTGAACCAAACCGACCCGGCGTCCGGGTTGATTTCGATTGCCTTTTGAAACGCTTTCGTAGCGGCGCCGGAACGATTTAGTTCAAGGTAGTTTGCTCCGAGGTTATTCCACGCCTGCCAGGCCTGCGGTTGCAACCGCGCGACCGCCTCGAAGCTGCTGGTTGCTCGTTCAGGGTGTCCAGCGCTGACCTCGCAGACTCCGATAGCTGTATGCAGCGCCACGGCGGCCGGATCTTGCAACAGCGCTTTCCTCAGATCTACTTCGGCCGCATGGCAATCTCCCCTTCGAGCTTCCTCGAGGCCTCGATTGAGAACGCCAGGGACCTCCGGCTTGGCTGCTCTCGAAAAGAGAATGAGCATCCCCGTCAAAACAAATTTGAGCCGAAGACATGGCATTGCGCCTCTCAAAAATATATTTTTGCAGCAGCTTGCAGGATTCGGCCGGGAGACGCCTTCGTAATCGTTCCATATCCGGGTGCATTGACTGTCGCATTCGGGAATCCAAACGAATGCTGATTGAAGACGTTGAAGGCCTCAAATCGCATTTCCAATCTTCCTCGGTCGGGCAGGCCGAAGTTTTTGTAAAGCGCGGTGTCGTAGTCCGCGTAGTTATCACCCCTTAGGATGTTTCGACCCGCATCACCTCGACGATAAATCGGAGGGCCCGGTGGTGACACAAAACATGCCGTATTAAACCATTCTTGGGGGGTCCGATGGGAGAGCGTCGAATTGCATCCGGGCACGGCGTCCGCGTAGCTGGACGTTCCCGTATTTGAAGGATCGCCGGAGTACAACGGAGTGAACGGCAGCCCGTCATGGTAACTAACTATGCCGCCTAGCATCCAGCCCCCCAATGTGAATCGCGTCAATCTGTTCTGACCACTAAGAGACGGCAGCGCATACAAACTCGAAAGGGTGAAAGTGTGGGGAACGTCGAAGGAAGAGATTCCCCGGCTCCGCTGATGATTGTAAGGGTCGATGTAGCCTTCTGTGTCGTCACTGGCATTGTCGATGGCTCTAGACCAAGTGAATGCTGCCAACAGAGCGAAGCCGGATGAAAATCGCCGCTCTATCTTCGTTTGAAAGGAGTTATAGATGGACTGCGCGGTTTGCTCGTCCCAGCTGATCACACCGAATTCTGGATACGGCCGACGCGGCTGAACACTACCGGGCCCGGGCAATGGAGCATTGAGCTGCTCAAGAGCTTGCAGATGTACTCCGGATGTTCCTACATATGCAAGCTCGAAAGTCGTACTGGGAACGAGTGAACGCTGAAATGAAAGATTCCACTGCTGGGAATATCCGAAGTTTGTCGGATTCGGATCCTCGCCGAAGAGCGACGCGAACTCACTGAAGCTGGAGCCTTGGGGAAAGAGCGTTTGCGTCGTTTTGGTTGGCAGCAAGGGATCGTTTAGAATGCCGGATTCCCGGATCAGGAAGGGGGCAGATTCGGTTTCACTTTCACGATTGCCGTCCAACGGCAAATAATAAATTCCGTAGCCGGCGCGAACGACGGTTTGAGAATCCAAAGAATATGCCAATCCGATCCGCGGTACGAAATTGTGATAGCCGACTTTTCGCAGGTATTTAGCGCTTAGGCCTACATCACTGGCGTAAACGGAGAGGGGACCGTATACAGGCCAGGAAAGCGGAACCGAGGTGTGAAAGTAGGGCGCGGAAACCGATCTCAGATTGGGCACCACGATCGCCCCCTGACCGCCGCGGGCCTGCTGGGAGAACGACGCGAACTGGGCATTCTTTTCAGTAACAGGCCAATTAATCTCGTATCGCACACCGAGAGTTACGGTTAGCTTGCTGGTTGCCTTCCAGGAGTCATTGAAGTATGCCCACTGGTTCTTTATGCGTTGGTAGAAAAATCCTGGGGGTATGTATCGGCCTCCGGAGGCAGGTACGCCGAGGATGAAATCCGCAAGACCGGATCCCGTCGTGGTGGGATTCTCCGGGTTCTCAGAATAGATTCCCGTGAAGCTGAAAGAACCGCTTCCTTGCCCGCTGGTTGTTAAATTCTGTTGCCAGTCACGAAAGGTTTCGCCCATGTTGAAGGTGTGTCGACCCCGCACCATGGTGTAGTTGACGCTGTATGCATAATCGTTCGACTTGTAGTCATACACGGCTCCGCTCGGCAGCCCCGTATAACCACTGATGCTAAGCGACGGATAACTTGGATAGATATTTGAAATACCCGGACCAAATCCTTGAATACCAAGTTGCGTCGTGTAGTCGATGGTTCCGATGTTAGGCGTCGTAGTGAGCGCATGAGCCCGGGTGTATGAGACCCGCGCATCAAGCAGATTGTTGGCATTGAATGTATGAACCCAATTCACTATGGAGTTGTAGGTAGTGGGAAATGCCGGTTCCGCTCCCGGATCATAAATACTGAAACCGTGGTATGGACCGACGCTTCCATCCTCTTCGTGATTTTGAGAGAGCCGTCCACTCAGCTGGTTGGAAGAGCCGAAGTACTGGTCGATTTTGAACGTTCCTTGGTTGTAAGTCGTGAGTGCGCTCGGTTCCAGAATAAAGTTGTTTGAGTTGCCGGGAAGGTTCGGAAGAGGAATCCAATCCGGCGCAAGAAAGAACTTCGCGACCGGGTCAAGCCGATTCGCCGGAATAACATTTCCAGGGAATGGCTTGCGGATATAAGAACCTGGATTGCTGGGATCAGGCACGGTCGACAGAGGATCGTAAATGAGCTGCGGATATTGAGAGAAGTTACCGGTTCTTGCCAACGCCGTAGCTACGCTGGAGATCACTGTAGTGGCCTGCGCCTGTCGCAAGCCCTCATAGGCGACGAACCAGAAGGTTTTGTCTCTCCCGTGGTAGATTTTAGGAATGATCACCGGACCACCGGCCGTGCCTCCGAATTGATTGCGTTTAAGGGGCTCAACAGATTGAGCAAAGTAGCTTCGGGAATCTGTAGCGCTATTGCGCAGGAATTCGTAAACGGTTCCGTGAAGCTGGTTCGTACCGGATTTGATGGAGACATTGACCACGCTGCTGCCATACCCGTACTCGGCAGACATATTTGCAGTCTCCTCCCTGAACTCGGCAATCTCGTCGATGGTTGGCCGATAGATGATGCTGCGGCCGTTCTGGTTAGAGTCATATGCCCCGTCAACGAGAAACAAGACCTGGCCGGCCCGGCCGCCGTTGGCAATGTTCATGGTCTGATTGGTGCCGAGAGTACTCGCCCCGCCGGCCATACCCTCCGTCGTTTGATAGTTTGTCGTGGATACCGTTCCCGGCGTCAGAAGTTGAAGCTGCTGGAAATCTCGACCGTTCAACGGCAGTTCGTTCACCGCCTGATCCCCAATAACTTGACCTGTACTGGCATTTTCGGTGTTTAAGCCCAGCGGCGCGGCTTCAACGCTGACGCTCTCGCTCACCGCGCCCATAGCGAGACTTGCGTCTACACGACGATCCGCGGCCACATCCAACTTGATGTTTCGGAACTCGGCCGTCTTGAAGCCGTCCTTCGTTACTGTTAGATCGTAGGTTGCGGGCGGTACATCAGTGAACGCATAAACGCCGCCGCTTCCACTTCGCATCGTTCGGACGGTGTTCGTTCCCAAGTCTCTTAACGTCAGAGTAGCCCCTGAGACAGAGGCCCCGGTGGGGTCGGTGACCGTACCCGATATCGTCCCGGAGGTTCCGGCCTGAGACCAGAGCGAGACCGGGAACAAAGAAAAAATCAGCAACAGCAAACCTGCATGGGCAATGTACCTGGGAAGCGGCATGATTCCCTCCTGCCTCTAAGACCAGTTGCTCAGTAATTACAGGAAAACCATAGGCATGGCTGGGGCACATGTCAAGAACTTTTATCAATAAATTGACTTTAGTCCTCAACATTGAGGTCTAGTTGACCCAAACCTGACGACTTAACTCAAAAGGAGTAGACCCCTTACCGATTGCGAGGCTTTTCTTTGCATTCGCACAGACGAATTCCGCTGCCCTGTAGAGAGCCCACTTCGATTCGAGAGGCCTCTCATCCTCCAAGGGTGAAAACGCTCAAAACAAAAGTCTTCGCAGATGGGGGGATCGATGATGCCGGGTTGGGGTACGGCGTTTTTGCCGACGGGGTTTTGCTGACCGCGCAATCAATTCTGCCACCAAGTGCAGCGTTATGCTGCCATCTAGTGCAACGGAATGCTGCCACCTTCGGCGATCACCAAAGGGTGTGCAAAATCTCATCCGCGCCGAAGGCGCGCGGTGGCGCGGCCGCGGTTCGATAAGGACGTGGTCGGAGTCAGGCGCTGGAGAGTAAGGTGCGGGTTGCCGGCTACACGGCTAAGTGGATAGGTTCTGGTTAAGCCGGTGACGGGTCGGAACTATGTCTCCCTGGAAATCCCACACAACGATGTGATCCGATGTTCGTGGACTAACTGTTGAGAAATTGCACGAGATTCGGGATGACCTGATCGGGCGCCTCTTCCATTAGCCAGTGGCCCGATTTGCGAACCACCACTCCGTGAACATTCTTCGCAACCAGCCGGCCCTGTTCAATCAGGAACTCGCCGGAGGCCTTTTCTCCGGTCAGAACAAGCATCGGCATCGGCAGAGGCGTTTTCGCAAGGATGGCGAAGTCCGTCGCGTCCTGCTCGAACGCGCGAAAATACTCGAAGCCGCTACGCATGCCCCCGGGCCGGGCATAGGCTTTGGCGTAAATCCGACGATCGCGTTCTGACACTGAATGTCTGGCGTCAGCGGCAAAATCATTCCAGAAATGCTCGAAATAGATTCGCTCTCGGCCACGCACCAGCGCGAGTGGAGTTTTGCCGTAGAAATGGAAATGCCAAAGGTCCCGCATCAACCACACATCACGCCAGTTCCCGATACCTGGCAAGAAAGCATCCATTAACGCGATCCGGTCTACTTCGCTCGGATACTGCGCCGCATAGGCGTAAGCAACCATTAAGCCGATGTCGTGCCCGACAATCTGATTGTGTTGGTACCCGAGTTTGCTAATCAACGCGTGAATGTCTTGTGCCATAGCGGCCTTGGTATAGCCATCAGCTGGCGTCGAAGATTGGCCGGCTCCGCGCAAGTCAGGGGCTATGACGGTGTGGGTATCGGCGAGTTTCGCCATCAGCGGCCGCCACATGTGGCTGGTCTGCGCATAGCCGTGCAGCAATACTACGGGATCGCCTTTCCCGGCGACCAGGTAGTGCAGCCGCACACCGTTGACGTTTGCGAAGCGGCTTTCCGTTGCCGCGGCGGATTTGAGAGATCGCGATATTTTACCAGCAGGCATAAGGCAGTCTATGCCATCATTCAACGAGATTGACAACCTTCGTGGTTGCTGCGCCCTGAAGGTCCGCTTTGGATAGTTACCATGGACGCCACAGAGTTGGTGATGCCCGCCCGCTACCACCTCCTTGAAGTCGGCTTCGCGTCTAATGAGCGCCGCTCACTTGTCCGTATGGCGGGCTAACCCGATTTTGCGGGCACTACGCAGGATACATTCCGGATGACCCATGATCCGGGCACAATCCTTGAGACTCAGGTGATTTTCGCGTGCGGACTGGCAGTTTTGCCAGTTCCGAATGCGGCACAGTGCTTCTACTCTTGGCTATCACAGGAGTGCGTTTGAACACATACATGGATGACCCGAAGGATGTGGTAAGAGTTGGCCAGCGGCGGATCATCTATGAGCCGGTGTTATTGGCGCAACTCCAGAACGGCTAGATCCTTCTCGAAGTGCATCGCGATCCGTATAGAAAGAAAAGCGATGCACCGCTGCAATTTGTCCCTAGTCGGCCGGCGGCAAGGATCTCGCCCAACGTATCGATTGGGGCGACGCCACCGAGGTAACGTCTCGCGTCGAGGGGGTAGCTCGCGAGATCGGTACGAGCGCCCACTGGTTATCGCGCGTCACCGCGCGCGGGAAAAGTTCAATCGTTATTGAATGCAAGTCTGAATAAGAGTGCGTTCGCTACATCAGCATCAGGAAGGAGCAGGAGAATGAAAGCAATTCGTCTACTCGGCATGGCCAATATCGTAACGCTGTTGTTTCTAGGCATCGCATCCGGGACAGCCGCGGCGCAATCGACGAAGGTTAACGGCATCATCAAAAGCCGCAGCGGCCCGGACATCATCCTGAGCACAAGCCAGGACCCGAACATGGTCGTCATGCTCACCGATAGCACTGACGTGGGCCAGGCGGAGGGTCTGCTCAAAGCGCGCAGCAAGCAGATGTCCATGGCTGCGCTCATCCCGGGCCTCGCCGTCTCCGTGGAAGGCGACTACAACAACCAGAACGTCCTCGTTGCCAGCAAAGTACGATTCAAGGGCAGCGACCTGAAGAACGCCAAAGCAATCGCAGCCGGCATGCACGATACCAATCAGCAGGTGCAAAAGAATCAGGAAGAACTCGCGAAGCACAACGCCGAGTTGCAGACACAGAATGAGGCTCTGCAGAAGCACCAGCAAGCCATCGCAGCCAACAAAGCCGCCGTAGACGCCGCCGTCGCCCGCTTCGGCCAGCTTGACGACTACTACATCATGGACGAAGTCACCATCTACTTCGCCAACGGTAAAACCAAGGTGGATCCCAAGTACATCTCCCAGATCACGACGCTGGCTCAAAACGCAAGCAAGGTCGATGGCTACATGATGGAGGTAAAGGGCTATGCCTCGGCCGTGGGCAGTCCGCAGGTGAACCAGAAGCTCAGTCAGGAGCGTGCGCAGAACGTCTGCGACATTCTGCTTCAGCAGGGCAAGGTTCCTCTTACCAGAATGCTTGCCCCCGGCGCGATGGGCGAAAGCGAGCAGGTGGGCGCTGACAAGACTGTGGAAGGCCAGGCAGCGAACCGCCGCGTTATCGTGCGCGTCCTGCAGAACAAGGCCATCGCAGGAGTGCCAGCAGCCTGAGCTCGCTGGGTGCTTCCTGGATGGCCGGAAGGGGCGCCACCGCAGCCGTCATCGTGAAGCCTGCGTCGAGGATTCGGCGGTTGTGGCACTCGGAATAGTTAGCTGCGCTTCGCTGCCGGCGGTCACGACCATGCCCACGAGAGCAGTGTGCCAGATGATTGGGGAGTCTCGGGCCTAGTGTCCTAAGTCATTAACTCGCCGACAATTTTGTCATCTCGACCGGAGCGCAGCGGAGTGGAGAGATCTGCGGTTTCAGCGATCTACGCTGCAACCCCTGTCTTTGAACTACGTTGCGAATTTCTGACTCAACACACTAGAGCATTTTTACAGTTACTGTGGTCTGGTAAGAGTTGGCTATGTGAGCCCCTCGCACCCGCAAGCGGAGCGGGGGGAACCCGGGGGACCCGTCCCCGGGTTTGCCCCCGGGTCTGCCGTGTGCGGCGAGTTCGGACGATCAGATACGACCGGTTCGGGCAATGCGCCTGAATTCGCGGAGCCTCCGCTATATGGGCGTTCGTCATGGGTCATTGACGCAGGAGTTCACCTCCGTGTCCGGCCCAGCCATCCATCAAACAAGCGAAATTTCAGTTGGACTTTGACTGCGATCGGTATATAAAGAGTTCCGCACTTAGGAAGCGGTCCATCAACCTCCCAGAATCCCCCCTTCCGGGTTTGGCGCGCTTTTTCCTCAAAAGCATTTGAATAGCAACCTTCTTCTCGAAGCGAGGGGATTCATGCAAGGCTTATGGCGATCAGGGCGCGGGCACGCGTCTGGTAAAGGCGCGCGGGCGCTGCGTTACGGGGCTGTTGCAGTGGGCGTTTTCGCCCTCTGTGCAACCGGCTTCAGATGGGAAAGCGGCGGCTCCAAAGAACTGCCCAAAGCCATCCGCACCATCATGGAGAAGCCGCGCTACTCGGAGGCGACCTGGGCCCTGCGCGTGACCGACGTGCAGTCAGGCGAAGTGATTTACGACCTCAACTCGCGGCAAAGCCTCTTAACCGGTTCCGTCCGCAAGCTTTATTCCATAAGCGACACGCTCAACCGCCTTGGCCCCGATTATCGCTTCAAGACGCCGGTCTACCGGCGAGGCGAGGTGGACGGATCCGGTGATTTGAAGGGCGACCTGATTCTTGTGGCCAAGGGCGACCTCACCATGGGCGGCCGTGACCAGGGCAACGACACACTCGCCATCAGCAACTTTGACCATAACGATGCCAACAATCTCGGCGTAGGGGTCCTGACGGCTCCTGACCCACTGGGCGGCCTCAACAGGCTGGCCAAACAGGTGGCAGCTTCGGGCATCACGAAGATTTCCGGCGACGTGATCGTCGACGACCGCTTGTTCATGCCCTTCCGGGTTCCAAATCAGAAGCTGCTGATCACGCCGATCATCATCAACGACAATCGCATTGATGTGACGGTCCTGCCGACGAAGCCAGGGGAGCGCGCAAAAATTGAATGGCGGCCGCACACGGCGGCATTCACGGTGACACAAGACGTGATGACCGCGGCTGCTGGCCACGAAACAAACGTAGAGCTTACGCAGTCCGGGCCGCACGCCGGCCATGTGAGCGGACAAATTGCAGTGGACTATAAACCGCCTTTTGCCGGCGTACCAACGCTGGTGCGAACCTTTGCCGTGGACAATCCGGCGGACACTGATTCTCCGGCCTCACTCCAGGTGCCGACGGAGTTCGCCCGCACCACGTTTATTGAAGCGTTACGCCGGGCGGGCATCACGGTCAATGCGCCACTATTGGGGCCTAACCCTGCCCGCAAGCTTCCCCCACCTGATTGTTACCCGGCGGATACCGAGGTTGCCACTCTGGTCTCCACACCTTATGCGCAATATTCGAAGCTGATCCTGAAAATAAGCCTCAATCTCGGCGCCAATTTAAGCCTGATGCTGTTTGGCTTGAGCCATGGGGTAAACACGATACAACAGGCGCTCGAGGTAGAGCGCAAGACCCTGACGGAGCAGGACGGCCTGGATGGCAAAGGATTCTACTTCCCAACCAATGGCAGCGGCAGCCCAGACAGCGAGGCGTCAGCAAAAACCACGGTGAAGCTGCTGCGATTTATGAAAGACCAGCCGGATTTCATCCCGTTTTTCCAATCGCTACCGATCCTGGGAGTGGATGGTTCCCTGGCTGACTTTGGCAGCAACAGCCCCGCACGAGGAAAGGTGTTTGCCAAGACCGGCACATATGTGGCAGCAGGCAAGATCGGCGCGCAAGTTTTGGCCGGATATATCGGCGCTCGCAGTGGCAGAAAGCTCGCCTACGCTCTCTATGTAAACAATGCAGGAGACGCAGGAGTCCCTCCGGACCTTTCGCCGGTGCTCTCAGTCATCGAAGACGAGGCTGAGATCTCAACCATCATTCAACAATCAAATTGAAAATAAATCACCGATCTGGAGAAATACATGAAACCGGGTGTGTTTCGCTGCTGCTTGACTCTCATTGTATCCGCGGCATTGCAGGGAGCCGGCGGGACAGCATATGCCCAAAAGGACGATGGCGCGGCTGTTTCGAAGGACATAAAGAAGATCATGGACAAACCCGAGTACAAGGGAGCCACCTGGGGACTGCGGGTGATCGATTTGGACAACGGGCACGAGTTGGTAAATCTTAATCCAGGGCAGCAGTTCTTCATCGCTTCTGTGCGCAAGAACTTTTCAGTCGGGGAGTTGATGGATAAGGTTGGACCCGGACATCGTTACAACACGCCGGTATACCGCCAAGGAAAAGTGAATCGTCAAGGAGTGCTTGACGGAGACCTGATCATAGTAGCCTCCGGCGATTTGACGATGGGCGGGCGCACCAATCCTGATGGCACCGTTGCGTATACCGTCTTTGATCACAATGAAGCCAACACTTTGGGCAATGCCGTTCTTTCCAAACCGGATCCCCTAGCGGGATATAAAGCGCTTGCCCGCCAGGTAGCGGCCAGCGGCATAACGGAGATCAAGGGAGATGTCGTTATCGACGACCGTTTGTTCAAGCCGTATGAATTTCGCGAAGAGTTCGATATGCGGCCTATCTTCGTCAACGACGACCTGGTGGATTTGATTATCAATCCGGAGCAGCAGGGAGACCTCGCTTCCCTGCACCATCGCCCGGTCTCAGAAGCGCTGAGGGTAAAGAACGAAGTCGAGATGACCGCAAGTAACACCAAGGAGACTATTAAACCCCAGCTACCAACGTGTATCGGGGAGCCTGGGTGCTCGGTTACGTTGCGGGGCAATTTGCCGGTGGGCTTTACACCGCCGCTCACGGGTACCTATCCGCTGATTCGCACCTACCGCATTACCAAACCTTCTGACTACGCGCGTACCGTATTTATTGAGGCGTTGCGAGCAGCCGGTGTAACCGTGAAAGCCCCGGCGGTCGAGCCGAATCCTACAAAACTATTGCCGGGCAAGGACTGCTATAAGGCCCAAGCGCGGGTGGCCGAACTCGAGGGCTTGCCGTACAGCGAAGATGCAAAGCTGGTCATGAAAGTAAGTTACAACCTGGGAGCCGACACAAGCCTGGTGCTGTGGGGCCTGACCGAAGGCGTCGATAGCATGGATTCTGCGCTTGCTGTCGAGAAACGAAACCTGAGCGAAAATTTCGGCATTCCACAATCGGAATACACCTTCTTTGATGGCAGCGGCGGGGACGACACCACGGCGACCAATGAAGCGGTGACACATTTCCTTGATGAGATGTCCAAGCGCAGCGTCTTTCCTGACTACCTGGCATCGTTTCCCATACTTGGCGTCGATGGATCGCTGGGCACCGTTACAGACTTCGAAGAGAATGCCACGCTTGCGCCAGCCAAGGGACACGTGTTTGCCAAAACTGGCACCTATCTTGGTGCGGGTGGCCCAACCGGTGTGGAGTTAAAGGCCCAGGCATTCGGAGGCTACATCACCACCAAATGCGGAAAGAAGCTTGCGTACCAGCTGGTGGTGAACGGCGTGCCTATAGTTGACCCTGACGAGGCGATCAGCGAAATAGTCAAGGTTTTCCAGGACGAAGGCCGGATTTCTGCGATCCTGTGGCGCGACTTTTAGATCAGCGCTACCGAGTAATGAGTCAAAATCGGAACTGCCGCCAGTGGCAGCATTCCATTGTAACCAGCAGTTTCGTTGCCGGCGGTCACGACCATGCCCACGAAAGGCAGTGTGACGGATGATTGGGGAATCTCGGACCTAGAACATTTTTACAGTTACTGTGGTCTGGTAAGAGTTGGCTATGTGCAGGCATTCTTTGGATGGAATGCCTGCGTCTCTTTCCGCAAGCTACATGATTTAGCGCGTCCGGTGGGATCTGCTATTCAAGAAAGAGGCCTCGAGCGCCTTGCTCGTAACCAGCAACGCGGCGCCGCGAGCCCAATCCGATTCACCAAGCTTCGAGATCTCGACCCTGACCTCTGCCGCTTGGGGCTCAAGTGCACGGCTGCGAATGACTTGTTCCACAGCGGGAAGCAGGAATTGCCCAGCTGTGAGTACCAAACCCCCGCCAAGGGTGATGAGCGCAGGATTCAGCAGATTCACGATTCCCACCAGCCCTATACCGAGAAACGATCCCGCTTCGTGTAACAAACTGCAGGCAAAGCGATCGCCCTCGCCCGCCGCTTGCCCGATCATCTCCAAAGAAATGCTGTTTACGTCCCCACCACTGAGCCGCCACAAGACGGCCGAGAGACGCTGGGTTACCGCGCTTTGGGCACGCCCTATGAGGGCCGATGCCGATACTGTCACCTCCAGACAGCCTCGATTCCCACAGGAACACAATGGACCGCGCTCATCCACGCTCACATGGCCGAATTCTCCGGCAAAGCCGCTCGCGCCCATGTACATCTGATCTCTTAGAAACAGCGCCGCCCCCGTCCCCGCTCCGACGGACACGTAAACATACTCTGATGCCTGCTTTGCCGCACCGAACCTGCGCTCTGCCAGGGCCATCGTTCGCGGAGTATCTTCAACTTCGACAAGTGTCTTAAATCTTTCCGAGAAAGACTGTTTGACAGGAACGTTAACCCACTGGGGAACCTTCGGCCAGAAGAGCGTAGTGCCTGTAGAGCGGTCCAGCACGCCTGAGATTCCCACCCCAATCCCGAGAACCTGGTCTCGCGCAACGCCTGTCTCACTCAAAGTTGCATCAATCTCCAACGTTAGCTGACGAAGAGCCGCCTCCGGTCCAGTTTCTACGTGACTCCGCACTTTTCTGAAGGCCAACATGGCTCCCGCCAGGTCAGTGATAACGATCCGCGCATTGAATGTCCCAATGTGCAGACCCACAACCTTGCCAGACTTCGGATCGATTGAAAGTAAAGTAGGCGGCCGCCCTCCGGTGGAATTTCCGTATCCTGTTTCCTGTATAAAACGTGACTCCAGCAATTCGTCACACATCTTTGAAATTTGGAATTGGCTATATCCGGTTTGCTCAACCAGGTCCGTCTTTGAGACTTGGCCGGCGTCGTATATGACCTTTAGGAGACCAAGGAGGCGAATATCAGGGCGTGACAGATTGGCCATAAGTAGAAATCTCTTACCTGTTCTTTCGGCTTCTTCGACGGGTGGCAAAGGCCCCGGGAGTCACGAGACTTCGTATTGACGAGGCTACTTTTAAAATATGAATAAAGAAAGGCCCAAAGCAAGCTATCTTTAGCCAAATTTTTCATTTAAGACCGCTTTTCCAACTTGCGTGTCCCGCATGATTGATATATCTTTGCCACGAATCGTTCTGTTTATTCCAAAAATTATGTTTAGCCTGCTCAATCTAAAAAGGTGCGTTGCTTGAAAAGGCTTATCTGGGAGGGTGGGACTCACTTTCGATACGCCGCAGCCGTTGTGCCTGAAGAGCTTACGGACGGTAAAGTGCTGGTTCGTCCCACGGCTGTGGGTATTTGCGGGACGGACATTCACATTATTGAAGGACGGTTTCCAGCTGCACGGCCACCCCTCGTTCTCGGACATGAAATCGCTGGCCTGGTAATGGCGATAGGACCGGACGTCCATCAAGTCAAGGTGGGAGACCGCGTCACCATCGATCAGGTCATCGGATGTGGCACGTGCTACTTTTGCGAAAGAGGTAGCCGCCAGTTCTGCAAGGCTGGGTTTGAACTTGGAATAACGGCTGACGGAGGCTGCCAGGACCTTCTCGTAGTTCCTCAGGAAAATGTCTTCGTCCTTCCCTCCACCATCTCCGACGAAGCGGCCGCCATGCTCGACATGGAAGTATGGGCAGCTATGTCCAAATGTGGCGTGATTCCGGGCGAGACTGTGCTGGTGTTGGGTCCAGGGCCGGCAGGGATGGTTGCATGTCAGATTGCAAGAGTCCTCGGCGCAGGTCGTGTGATCCTTGCCGGACCTGACGGCGAGCGCATGAGAAAGGCACAGAAGCTTTGCCTTGCCGACACCTACGTTCTCACCGATCGGGAGAATGTACCTGCCAGAATCATGACTGAAACCGCCGGCATTGGCGTGAATGTGGCAATCGACTGCGCCGGCGCCTCCGAGGCGCTGAGGAACGCTTTGGCTTCCATCACGCCAGGCGGCCGGATCGTGCTGTACGGTCTCCATACCACCCCTTTTCAGTCACTCGACGTAAATAGCATCGTGTTGCGCGACCTGGTTGTCTTCGGCGCACTTTCAAACCGCCATGGATGGGAGGAAGTAATCGAACTCGTCTCGAAAGGTGAGCTACTGCTGGACCCACTCATTACCCATCGTTTCTCATTCTACGATGCTCCAGCTGCCTATGATTTTGTGCGCCGGGGTTCTAACGGCCTGATCAAGGCAGTGATCATGTTATGAGTAGTTCCGCGGCGACAAACACGGCGATGATGACGGCGATGATGATCGATAGTTCCGCTCTCGAAGTTCACATTAGACCCGAAGTTGGGGGGAAGATCGCGCAGATCGTCGATCTTCGGTCGGGGAAGTCTATCCTCGTTCCTCCGCTAAAACCGTGCGCCACTATTCCGCCCGGTGCATGCTGGCTGGATTACGATCTGAGCGGGATGGATGATTGCTTCCCGAATATTGCGCCGGGCCCCTATCCTGGCAACCGTTGGACGGGAACTCCACTGCCGGATCACGGAGAATGGGTTTACGGTGCTTGGAGAGTCGAGGCCGCCACCGCAAAAGCTATTAGCCTTCAGCGCGCCGGAATCGCGCTGCCGTATTCTGCGCGCAAGACCGTTCGATTGATCCATGAGGATACGATTCGGATCGACTATAAAGTCGAAAACAACGGCGATGTTCCCCTCATGTACCTTTGGGCTGCTCATCCCCTGATCCTCGTCGATGAGCTTGGGTACTATTTGACGCTGCCGAAAGGCAGCAACCGGGTTCGAACCTTGACGGAGAGCATCGAATACCAGTGGCCCTCGGTGAGGGGGATCGACGTTTCTTGTAACTGGATTGCTGCCGGCAGCTCGCTTAAGCTGTTCCTATTGGATCTAACAGAGGGTTGGTGCGAGCTAGGCCTCAGTCATTGCACTCTGCGTTTTGAATTTGATCTTGTCGCGACCCCTAGGCTGGGTATCTGGTTTAACAACTTCGGATTTCCTCCCCACCCGCAAAATTCATTCCGGTGCATAGCCATCGAACCATGCACAAGCGCATCGGACAAGCTCGATGACTTTGCTATGGACATATATCCCACAATCCAGGCCGGATGTACCGCGGCATGGGCAATCACACTTAAGGTTGGCCCCCCTCAATGAAAATCACCAATGTCGAAGCTTTCTATCTGCGGCAATCAAAAGTTAAGCATCAATGTGACAGCGGCCAAGATGCGCTTGTTGTACGCGTCTCGACCGATGCCGGAATCATCGGAATCGGCGAGGTGGACTCTTCGCCGCTGGCGGCCAAATATGTCATCGAAGGCCCCTACTCTCATACCCTCACCTCAGGTTTAAGGGAGCTGCTCATTGGAGAGGATCCCTTGCGTACTGAATACCTCTGGTATCGCATGTACAACTCCAACATCTACTCAGGTCGGCGAGGAATAGCAATTCACGCCATGAGCGGAATAGACATCGCTCTGTGGGATATAAAGGGGAAGTTTTTTGGTCAGCCAATCTGGAAGTTGCTCGGAGGCGGCTTTCACAGCCGTATCCGCGCTTATGCCAGTTCGCTCTTCGGCGCTACGCCCAAAGAAACCGGCGAGCGCGCGCGACGATTTCGGGATCTGGGATTTACGGCTGCCAAATTCGGCTGGGCTCCCATGGGCCAGGATGAAAAGACTGACCTCGCCCTCGTTCGCGAAGCCCGGCAAGGTTTAGGTGACGAAAATGACCTGATGATCGATGCAGGTCTGGTATGGGATGCCAAAACTGCTATCCAGCGCGCCCGTGCTTTTTCTGACTACAATATTTTCTGGCTTGAGGAGCCACTGCGTCCGGATGACTACGTCGGATATCGGAAACTCGCAGCCGCTACAGACGTGCGAATTGCGGCGGGCGAAGAGGAAAGTGAACGGCATTCTTATTTGCAGCTGATGGATCAGGGCCAGATAGATGTTGTTCAGATTGATCTCACCAGATGCGGAGGTTTCACCGAGGCGATGAAGATTGCCGCGCTCGCCTATGATCGAGGTCTGATGGTAGCGAATCACGGGTTTACAACGTATATCAACGTCGCTGCTGCTCTTCACTTTCTTAACTCCATTCCTAACTCTTTCATAGCTGAGTTCGTCGTTGAAGAAGGTACGACTCTGCGCGATTCGGTCACGCTCGAGCGCATCGCTGCACAGGATGGTTTTCTCCAGATACCAGATGCACCCGGGCTCGGCGTGCAACTCAACGAGCAGGCGCTATCCCAATATCGATTCGTCGACTAGTGTCCTGAGTCATTAACTCGCCGACAATTTTGTCATCTCGACCGGAGTGCTCATGGACCTGCGGCCCACCCAAGGAGATGAAAATCGGGTTGAGGAAGGTTTGGTCGGCAATTACACCTAACTTTGTCATCTCGACCGGAGCGAAGCGGAGTGGAGAGATCTGCGGTTTCAGCGATCTACACTGGATCCCCGGTCTTTGAACTATGCCGCGAATTTCTGACTCACCACACTAGAGCATTTTCATAGTTGATGTAGACCAGACCGATCGCGTTGAAGCGGGGTTCTGGACACGTTTTTCGTATCATGGCGAAAGACGTCTGCGCATGACGAGTCCCGTAGGGACTCGAAGACTGATCTTCACCGTTTCAAGTCTTTTGGCTACCTATTCAAACAGTTCACAGTATTCCTGAAAATGCTCTAAGTCGACCAGACCCGGCCTCACTGCTCAAGCACCTCCCAGGCGGGCAGGCTGAGCTTGTTGCGGTAGACGAGAAAGAATCCAGCGGCAGTGTGGGTGGCCGGCGCGGCAAGAACACTCAATTGTCCATCTCATGCATCATGTCTTCACCCGCCCGGTGTTATCCTCGGGATAGGACTCAGAGCAATGAGTGCCAAGAACATTTTACGTCGCTCGGGCTGCGCGCTTCTTCTCGCCGGAACTTTCTTTGGCGCACTGTATGCGCAGCGTGCCTTCCGTGAATACCCTTCCGTCGAATATGGCGAAGGCCTGCCGCTGCCCGCGGACTGGCAGCACCAGGCCGAATGGACCTTCGCCCGATTGATGTATCCCCCCGGGCCCCTGGACGGCTACCGCGGCAGATTCGATGGCGACTGGCGCCAGGGCCTCTCTCTTTGGACTCAGGATTATCCCCGCGCGGACCGCGCATTCTCCAAGGCCGTCCGGCGTTTGACCCGCGTCGATGCCCGCTCCGTGGAGCAGCCGGTGAACCTGGACGATGGCGATGAGATTTACAACTGGCCCTGGCTCTACGCCGTTCAGGTGGGCGAGTGGGGCCTGACCGAGCCCCAGGCAAAGAAGCTTCGCGATTATCTGCTTCGCGGCGGCTTCTTCATGGCCGACGATTTCCACGGATCCGAGGAACAGGCCTATTTCGAAAAAACCATGAAGATGGTCTTCCCCGACCGCCCCATCGTGGATATTCCGAACAACGACCCCATCTTTCACACCGTCTACGATTTGGACGACCGCTACCGGATCACCGGCGCGGAGCACCTGGCCACCGGCTACAAAAAGGATGGCAAGGTCGCGCGCTGGGAGGGCATTTACGACGATAAAGGCCGCATCATGGTCGCCATTTCCTTGAATTCCGATATTGGCGACTCCTGGGAATGGTCGGATGATCCCTGGTACCCCCTCAAATTTTCCGACCTCGGAATGCGCATCGGCGTCAATTACGTCGTCTACGCCATGACTCACTAATTCCAACAGCTACGCTTCTATCCGCGCCAGCTTGGTCACCCGGCCAGACCGGTTCCAATCCGATACATAGATGTTCCCATCCCGATCGATGTGACATCCGTGGGCTGCGCTAAAAACCGCGGGGGCTATCTCGCCTGGATTGAGGTTGTAGTTTGCCCACTGCGCTCTCTGCGGATTGTCCCCCAGGAAAGATACCGGAACATTGTCTTTGTCCAGAATCGTGACTCGCCCCTCCAGCTCAGAGACCACGGCATAGTCGCCGTGAAAACTCACCTGGCAAGGACGGCGCAAATAGAGCGTGATATTGCGCACGAACTTTCCGTCGAAATCGAAATGGCAGAGCCGGCGGTTTTCCCGGTCGCACACCAGCAAGAGCGGCTGCTCGTAACGTAGATCGACAGCCAGCCCGTGGCAACAATTGCATTTGCCATCCGTAGTCCCCTTGCCGGCAAAGCTCGCCTGGTAGTTACCATCTCGATCGAACCTGAAGATGCGAGAGTCCCCGTATCCATTGGCGATATAGATGGAGCCATCCGGTCCAGGCACAGCGGCGGTTAGGCGCCACTCGTTCGCCGCATGAAATCCCGCCGCCGCCGGAGCGGTAATCTTCTGCACGACCGTTCCATCCGTCTTGATTTTGACAAAGAGCCAGTTCTCCTTGGGTGTTCCTTTCTGAACCGTGGCGTAGAAGAACTCTTCGCCATTCTCTTCCGCGTAAGTCATGGAATGAATCTCGGGATATTCATTGGCGATGGTTCTTAGTAACCTGCCATCCCGCTCATAAACAAGCACGCCCGTGGCGCTTTGCGTGCTTACATAGAGAAGCCCGGCCTTGTCGGTGGCAATGCCGCCATGGGTTCCGCCAAACGTCTTCCCCTGGGACAAATCCGCCCCAATGAGGAACCACACGGTAGGTCCATTCGCCATTGCCGGTACGAAGCTGGACCGGGTCTACGCTCTCCTCAACCGGCGCTTCCCCGCGTGCATGCGAGCTTAAAAATGTCATCAAGGCGGTAACTCCTGTAACGGTGCAGAATTGACGCCGATCGAACCTGCCGGCGGTGGAAGAGGCAATGCTGTCTGGTTTCATGGTGAATTCCTGGTAAGTGGCTTGGGGGCCGGCGCAGCGGATGCCGGTTGAGCCGGAGTGTTGTAGAGATAAATATGGTGCAGGCTTTTGCATCGACGCAAGCGGCGCCATCGCCGCTTGTGTCACCTTCGTGCCGCTCAAGTTCACATATGTCAATTGAGACAGCTGCGCTAGCTTCGCAAGCCCCTGCCCTGTAACTGCCGTGTCTTCCAGATGAATCGCGCGCAGATGGGTAAAGTTCTTGAGCGTATCGAAGCAAGCGTCAGTCACCGCGGTGCGCCCCAATTCCACTTCCACAATATAGGGCGCAAACCTCTCCAACTGCGCCAGCTGCGCGTCGTCAAATTTTGCCGCGACGTCGACCGTGTTCAAAATAAGGCCATCCCCCAGCTTCTTCGATACCGGCGCCAGCCTGACTCCCTGAGAGGTCGTCTACCTGCGAGATCTGGGCCAGCATTCCGCTGTAATCGCCCACCTGGGGCAGCGCGATTTCTCTATACGGTTCCGGAACCACGATCCCAGCCAGCGATGTTGCCGCAGGCGACGCCCCCTGCAGAATCCAGGCTTTGATCCATGCGATTTCCTCCGGCTTCAAGGGCGGCTTGCCTTCCGCCGGCATAGATTTCTTATCGCCCTGGCGGGAGCATGATCCGCGTCAACAAGATACTCTTCTCCGGGTGCCCCGGAACGATCACCGGGCCTTCTACTCCCCCGTCCATCAAAAGGTTATAGGCATCGAGCCGCAGCCCCCCTTTGACCTTTGACTCGCCATGGCAGGCCACGCAATTGGCATCCAAGATCGGATGAATATGCTGGGCGTAAAACGAGTTGGGAACGAGTGGCGATTTTGCCTCGCCCGCCAGTTCTTGAACGGCGCGGGGAGATACTCAGTGAGATAGTAGTTACCGCGGGTGAGCGAACCGCCCTGGTGAGCTGCCCACACCAGCAGGAGCATAACGCAAGCCAGCAGTGATGGATAGGCGAAAGGCAACTTGCCCGAGGCCCACCAGGGACGAACCAGAGAACAGAGCAAAACTCCGATGGTGAGCGAGATGCCGCCCCACATGTGGCGCGTTACCCCCGCTCCGGTTGTGCCGCTGCCGTAGGCCAGCAGATAGCCTAACGTCAAAGTGCCGATGCAGCTGAAAACACTGAGCCACAAAACCAAGAAGGCGGCTTCGCGCAGAGCGGGGCGGAATCGCCCTCCGATTTCCAGAAGCGGGAGGAGCAGGATCATCCCGATGGGAAGGTGCACGGCCAGGGGATGGAATCGCCCCAGGAATTGCTGCCAGTCCGCATGTGTTTTCCCGTCCAGCTTAAACAGCGAAGGCAGGAGCAGCAACAGCGCAATCACCAGCAGCGATGCAATCCACACCGGCTTCGTCAACCGGCGTGGAGAAGAAACCGTACTAGTGGCCTGTCGCAGTGAATACGTTAGCATGGGGTCCAAACCGGGTGCCCCAGGTTCGCGAAGCTAACCTGGGTCTTTTCGCTAATACATCGGGAAATCGACAGGTTAACTAAACCGTGTTTTTTCCGTTTTCAATGCTCGCGTTCTCAGTGCGAGAGGCCACTAGCACTCCGACCGTTTGGTGTTGTACCTACGGTGGGTGCCCCAGGTCCCGATTTTGGGACTTGGGATTCCACCAATCCTTTACCAACAGATACGACATCACGCAGTCAAAGACCTAGCACCCACGGCCCAGCCCGTTTATCACTCCTCATGACGCGAGCAGCCCGGTGACCACTTCCGCAGGCGTGGTGCCGGTCAGCTTTTGATCCAATCCCTGAAATTTATATGTCAGCTTGTTGTGGTCGATTCCCAGACAATGCAGGACGGTCGCGTTGAAATCCCGTACGGGCACAGGGTCTTTCACAATGTTATAGCTGTACTCATCGGTCTCGCCGAAGGTGATTCCCGCTTTTACGCCGCCGCCGGCCATCCAACTGGTGAAGCAACGCGGATGGTGATCGCGGCCATAGTCATCCTTCGACAGACCTCCTTGGCTGTAAACGGTCCGCCCAAATTCCCCTGACCAGATAACCAGCGTATCGTCCAGCAGGCCCCGCTGTTTGAGATCCGTGATCAGCGCATAACATGCGCGATCCGTTTCCTGGCATAGGATCGGCAATACGCCGGTGACATCCGAATGCACGTCCCAGCCGCGCTTGTATACCTGGACAAAGCGGACGTCACGCTCGGCCATGCGGCGGGCCATGAGGCAGTTGTACGCAAAAGTTCCCGGCTCCTTCGCTTCGGGGCCGTAGAGATCCCATGTGGATTGGGGTTCATCGCTCATGTTCGTAAGATCAGGCACCGAGGTTTGCATGCGATAAGCCATCTCATATTGGGAAATGCGCGAATTGGTCTCCGGATCGCCCAGCTCCTGGTATGTCTGGTGGTTGATCTCATTCACTGCATCGAGCATCTTGCGGCGCACGTCGCCATCGATCCCCTTCGGGTTGCTTAGATAGAGAACCGGATCCCCAGCGGAACGCAATCCGACTCCTGCGTACTCGGAGGAAAGAAAGCCGCTGCTCCATAAGCGCGATGAAACCGGCTGGTTGTTTTCCTTCGGGTTCAGTCTTGCTGAGCAGCACCATGAAAGTCGGCAAGTTATCGTTCATGCTGCCAAGTCCATAGGAAAGCCAGGAGCCAAGACACGGCTTTCCGGAGTTCATGTTTCCTGTGTTCATGAGCATGATCGCCGGTTCGTGATTGATGGCGTCCGTGTTGGTCGATCGAATGATGGTAAGGTCGTCCACCATCCGCGCCGTATAAGGCAGCAGATCGCTTACCCACGCCCCTGACTTGCCGTATTGCTTGAATGCCCAATGGGAGGGTGCAATCGGAAAACGCGCCTGGCCCGCGGTCATTCCGGTGAGTTGCTGGCTTCCTCGCACCGAGTCGGGAATATCCGTGTCGTACAGTTGGGCGAGTTTCGGTTTGTAATCCAGCAAGTCCATCTGTGGCGGACCGCCAGACATGAAAAGGTAGATCGCGCGTTTGGCTTTCGGGGCAAAATGAGGCAGCCTGCAGAAACTCCGGCGGCGGTACTGTTGTATTTGCCGCGTTGGCATTTCCTGTCAGCACCCGGTCGCCAACCAGGCTCGCCATGGCAGCCCATCCCAGCACCTTTCCCATCTTTCCCAGGAAATGCCGGCGCGTCTCTAACCCAGCCCATTCCATTTTCAACCCGTCCGGGATAGGGAGATCCAGGATCGTCGGACCATGGTCGGGATCGGTGCAAAGCGGATGTTGCTTCATAGTTGTTTCCCTTAAAACCGATTCTGAGCTATTTATTCAACGTTTCGTCCAGGTTCAGCACCTCGCTGGACACCATCGTCCATGCGGCTAGTTCAGGCGCGGGAATCGACGCATCGCGAGGCCTTTCCCCCACCGCGACCAAGTCGCGGGCTGCCTTCGGATCGGCCGTCGTAGTGATGTTCCATCTGCTCCAACGACTGCTGCAATACCGATTCCATCCGCGGAGATGGATCATGGGAAAGCAGGAGATCGCTAAGATACTTGATCCTTTGTTCGGGCTGTTGTCCGCCCTGTCTGATAACCCGTTCAGCCAGCGCCCTTGAGGCTTCCACCCACTGAGGATCGTTCATCGTTACCAACGCTTGCAGCGGCGTATCCGTGCGCTGACGCCGGGTGCACACCGCATCGCGAGGGGGTGCATCGAATGACTCCATGTCCGGAGGCATCGCCATGCGCTTCCAGTAAGTGTAAAGGCTGCGCCGATAGAGCGCGTCTCCGTGATCCTGCTTGTAGTTGAGAGTATCGCTCGTGGGATAACTGACCGATTCCCAAACGTTCTGCGGTTGGTAAGGCTTTACGCTGGGACCGCCAATTTTGTTTACCAGCAACCCGCTGGACTCGAGCGCGATATCGCGCAGCATCTCGGCATCCATGCGGAAGCGCGGCCCATGCGCCAACAACAGATTCTTCGGGTCCTTCGACAGTTGTTCCGGGGTCGATTTTGCGCTCTGGCGATAGGCCGCGGACATCACCATAAGTTTGTACATGTGCTTGATGTTCCAGCCGCTCTCCCGGAACTCCACCGCCAGCCAATCCAGCAATTGGGGATGAGAGGGACGCTGGCCCATGATCCCAAAGTCCTCCGTAGTCTCCACCAGGCCCGTCCCAAAGATTTCGTTCCACATGCGATTGACCGTAACTCGTGCGGTCAATGGATTCTCCTCGCTTACCGTCCACTTCGCCAGCGCCAGACGATTGTGCGGCATGCCGGCAGGCAACGGCGGAAGAAAATGAGGTGTATTGGCCTCCACTCTTTCTTTGCGCGCGGTGTAAATGCCGCGAACCAGAATATCCGCATACGCAATCGATGGCTTCTCCCATGACACAAGGGTCAGGTCGCCTCCCTCGGAGAGCTTGTCCAGCTGCGCATCCAACTGGTCGATCTGGCTTTGGATCGCCTTGGAGGACTGGTCCACGTTGTTGAAATAGAAGTCGCTCACCACATGCCATTGATCCCGATTCCACTGGCTGATCGGCTTACCGGTGACCTCCGCGACATAGTCCTCAAAGGGCAGCCGCTTGACTTCATCCGCCGTCAATGCACGCGCATAAAGTCGAATATCCTGATAGCGTGTGTCCTGCGCAGGAGTTGCATCGGGGTATCTCCGCCCAAGCTGCATCGGAGCCTGTGTCCGTATCGTCGACCGGCGAAGCCTATCGAAGGCCACGCTGGTCGCAACCGGCGCTCCGTTCATATAGATCCTGACTCCGGATGCCTCGCCCGATCCGTCGTAAGTAAAGAACACATGCACCCATTTGCCATCGAGAGGCAATCGATCGACTGTCGAAACCTTGATTGCAACCCGCGGCGTTCTGTCCGTGACCATCGGGGGCGCTGCTTTGTGGACCGCTACCGTCTTGAGCCCTGCCTTCTTGGCCGCCGCCTTTCTGACCGCCGCCTTGTCAGGCCCCAGTTCCTGGGCCGTTAAATGCGCCGGTGTTGGATAATCGAACGTCTCCTTCTCCGGAACCACCTTCTTAGCCTTGGCGCCATTGGCAGGCTTCTGCTCCTTGGGTGCTTCATTCACAAGATCGACGCTGATTATCCCTTTCTCGATCGAGAGATCCCAGCCGCGGTTGTGCTGGGTCGTATCCATCTTCGACATAAGGGCGCCGGAGGTGCTCGCTACGGTATAGTTGGGCGCCGAGCGCAGCATGAACCACCCGCCCGAGGAAAACGCCTGATTCCATTCAGCATCACCCGTCTGTCCCAGCATCACTTGGGTACTGGTATCCATGCGGAAATCAGGCCAAAGCCAAGTCGTCTCGCCCCATTGCGGTTTCGACTTTCCGATAGGAAAGTTCTTGCGCTTGGCATTTGGGGCGCTGTTCTTCAGCACATCGCCCCCGCCCTCATCCAGGCGCAAGCGGAGCAACAGCTTATCGGCTGAGACAGGCTGTGCCGGACTCTGCCGCGACGCAAGCCACCGCTCGACCAAAGCGCGCTCCTCTAAACGGGCGGCGTTCAGTTGGCCGGCAAGCTCGGATCGCTTTGCCAACACCTGGTTGTACGCTTCCAGATTCTGAGGCTTGGGAATTCGGGTAATGGGCGCCCAAACCGGTCTGTCGCCATTGAATGGCCGCTCATCGAGGTTGTTGAAAAACGCACTTAGCGAGTAGAAGTCTTTCTGGGTGGTTGGATCGTACTTGTGATCGTGACAGACGGCGCAGCCTACGGTGAGTCCCATGAAGGTGGCGCCGTAAGCCTCGGTGCGCTCCCTCGCAATGTTCGCGCGCAACTCCTCCGGAATGGTTCCACCTTCGTTGCTGCTCACGCCCAGCCGGACGTACCCGCTGGCGATCAGAGGATCCAGATTCTTGGCAGGGAGAAGATCCCCGGCAATCTGCTCCTTGGCGAATTGATCGAAAGGCTTGTTGGTATTGAACGACTTGATCAGATAATCGCGGTAAGGCCAGATCCAACGGCTGTTATCGAAGTGCAATCCATAGGTGTCGGCGTACCGCGCGTAATCAAGCCAGTAACGCGCCCGCTCCTCGCCAAAACTCGGCCTGGCGAGCAGGCCATCCACCAGATGCTCGTAGGCCTGCGGAGAAGTGTCCTTAACGAAGGCATTCACTTCGTCAGGCGTAGGCAGCAAGCCGGTCAAATCGAGAGTTACCCGGCGGATTAGAGTTGCTTTGCCGGCCTCGGGAGATGGATGCAGCCCTTCCCGTTCGAGCCGGGCCAGAATGAAGGCGTCTACCGGCGTTTTTACCCATCCCTTTTCTTTTACCTCCGGCAGCGCGGCGCGCACCGGTTTTTCAAACGCCCAGTGGGGCCGGTAGTGTGCGCCCTGCGCAACCCACCCCTTGAGGATGGCTATGTCCTCAGGTTTCATGGGCTTCGCCTCGCCCTGCGCCGAGTGCGGCATAAGGTAATGAGGATCCTTGGACTCAATGCGCTTGACCAGTTCGCTCGATTCCGGATGTCCCGGAACGATGGCGTCCGGCTTCCCTGGACGCTTCTGGAAGGCGGATTCTTGAAGATCGAGCCTCAGCCCGGCCTTACGCATTTCCGGATCAGGGCCATGGCAACTGTAGCAATTGCTGGCCAGGATCGGCTGGACATCCTGGTTGAAGTCAAGATGCCGCCCGGATTGAGAGGCAACGGAATGCGAATGCGTGCCCGTGCATCCAATCCCTCCCGCCAGCAGAGCGCCAGCCACCATCATCCAGGACGGGCTACGTTTAAAAAGCGTGGGTCTGAATCGGAGCATCGCGACTTACCCAAGGGCTACGCAAGCGCTTTCATTCGGGCCTTGCGAATTACACAACCATCGGGGGGCCAATAAACGCCGCCGTTAAAAGCTATCTCAAAACGCAGGACATAGCAACCTGGAGTTTCGCCCAATGCCGGTTGAGCCTCAAGGACCAGAGATGCTCCTCCACGCCACTCGAAGGTTTGAGGAATCCCGTTGTTCACTTACCGACTACGATCAGCAAGTCGAGATGGGCCGCTCTGCGGCCAACTGAGTGCGGCGGTATTCTCTTTTCGCGAAAACCATTCGTTCCATACTGAACAGACGCCTAGAGCATTTTTACTTTAAGTGTTTACGAGCAGACTGTTCCAAACGCGGCCCGTTCCATCGAAGAATGGCCGCTTCTATCCGGTCCCACCAGTTCACAGTAAAAGCGAAAATGCTCTAGTAACGCGGAGAACACTACCATGTACTAGAAGGGCTGCTTCGCTGTGGAATCGCGGGTAGTGTCCTAAAGTTGCGTTGCTGGGGAGACCGAACAGGTCGCGGGAAATAAGCGCAATCCCGCTCGGTTCCCCCGGTTATGCTATTAGCGGTTTTGGCCGGTTTAGATTTGTGCATACATCACAAGTTCTGTAGCCGCGGTCGGCAAGTCATAACCCCTGCTTTCTGCTGGTTCACAGCGATCTAAACTCTGCAACAAATCCCTTATAAGTTGTACGGAATTCCCGTTATGTCATTGATTCTTAAAGCGGACCAGTATACAATCGCTACAGCACACGAATGGGTGATTGACAACTAGCATTACCAGGGTAACTCCACGGGAGGTGATGGCAGAATGTATCCAGTTGATCACGTCGCAGATAGCATCATCGCGCTGTGCGGCGACCGCGGTATGAAGCTGACTAACCTCAAGCTACAGAAGCTTCTGTACTACGTTCAAGCGTGGAAATTGGCTTTGGACCATGAGCCGCTCTTCGTGGATGACATCGAGGCATGGGTGCATGGACCCGTCGTGCCTCGCGTGTTTCGTCGCTTCAAGGCTCTACGCTGGGAACCGTTGCCCTGCCAGGACGATCCGATCAAGGATGCTAAGGTCGTTTCTCATATCAAGGCCGTGCTAACGCGATATGACAAATTCAGTGCGGGGCAGCTTGAGCAACTCACCCACAGCGAGGCACCCTGGGTCGAAGCGCGCAAGGGATTGGAGCCTGACGAACCCTCGAATCGAGTAATTCCGAAAGCCAGGATGGAATGTTATTACGGCTCTCGATTGGTGAATGCCCGCTGAGCCCAACGACCTAACTGAAAGGGACACGTCATCCGTGTCCCTTTCTTTTCGCACAATCCCTGCTGTCGAGATTCCGGCGAGAACTGAGCATTTAAAGTTCTCTTTCAGACACCTGCAACTCGACCACCCGAAGTTCCTACCGACTGCTTGCAGCAACGACTTCTACCGAACACTTCTAACGAGGGTACGAGACTTCAGCAGTTGGCGAGTTGAAGACTTTTGTGATGAATACAACACGGAGCACAGGCACAAGATTCTGGTGGCCTGACACGACCGAACCAGAGGGCTTTGGAAGCTTGATGGATGATGAACAGTTTGCCTGGGCGGAGTTTTGGCAGACAGGATTAGCACCAGACTCCGATCCCGCTGGAAGAAACTACCGAATTCATGGCGCCATAATTGACGGTATGTTCTTTGTTATCTGGCTTGATCCTGCACACCAGCTTTATACGTAGGCTGATCCTCTGAGAATGGCATAATGCCGGGCGCCAGGATAGATCATCGAATCGCCTGGGTCGCATCCCGGAGGATCGGCCGATCACCGCCGGAATTCCAAATCACCAACTATTTTGACACTGCCGCGGTTTCCAGCCGGCCGCCTCGAATCCATTCCAGGATGGTTTGATATTGCCAGCTTGATTCATTTCCAGGCCAGCGCTGGCCGCCATTGTGCGTAGCGCAGGTAATCGCCCACGTTACCCGCGCTGTCGGTTGGTCTGGTGGGCTTGATCAGGACCAGGCTCTGCGTTGGATTGTTGATGTCCACGACGTGCATCGCATATTTGTAATTCTCTTCGCTGTCTTGGGGCGAGAATACGCCTTCAGCATTGGGCGGCCGCAATTTGAAGATCACATGACTGGCGTGGCAAAAAACGCAAGCCTTGCCGTCCGCTCCCGGCGTCGCCAGAATGGGTTCGATCTTGGCGACGAAGTAGTTGAAGTCGAGCACCGAGCCGGGTTGAACGTCCTTAAGCGCATCGCTGAGTTTCGTTCCCTTGAGCACGCTGCGTGGCGATAAGCTTCAGTCGCGGATTGCTGGAATTCTGCAACTGCTCCATGGCGGCGCGGAAGTCCGGCCGCTGCTCAACATCTTTTACCTTGCGTAACACGTCGAGCGCGGCCGCGCGCACGTTGCCGTCAGGATTGCGCAGGCTCGCCAGCACCGTGTCGAGCACGATGGGATTGTCCAGGAGATTCGGAACTTTCACGGAGACGAGATTCTTGCCCAGAAAGTACTGTTGATCCTGCGACACGGCGCCACCAGCAATGCCCAAATGCCTGCTCATGAACTTCGGATTGCCCACTTCTTCCATCAGAATGTTGAGCGCGGAGGTGTTCAAGTTGGCAAAAGCCGTCTTCACCAGGGGAGCAGTTTGGGGATCGCTCAGGAAATGTTCCAGGGAAACCTGCACGGCGGCGCGCTGCACCTCAGGATTCGGATCATTCAGCCCCGCCAGAACCTGCTTCTGCAGATCCGGCTCCTGCATGAGGCTCTTGAAGGACGACGCGGCGTTAAGGACCTGCGCGTAATTTGCAGGCCGCGGTTGTTCTTCGAGCAGGGAACGCAAGGACTGCATAACCTCCGCTTGCTGTTCCCAGGGAGAGTCGCTGGGCAGTGCCGCGAGCAGGGGAAGCACTACAGCCTGGCTGTCGGGATTTGGGTGCTTCAGGATCTCGACCACCTTGCTTACCAGGTCGGGATCCGGTGCGGCCGGAGTCATCAAGATTCAGTATTCCCCGTTGGCCGTCCTCGTAAACGTAGCGGACCGTCTGCCGCACCTCAGCGCTCGGATCCTCTGACAAGTTAAGCGCCGCGAGCGTAAACCGTTCGTCGCCGGCTTCGCTCAGCGTGCTTCCCGCCTTCAGAACTTCGATTTTCATCGAGTCGTCGGCGCCTTGGAGGCAAGCCAACAGAGCATTCTCCAATTCCGGCCCGGAGCTCTTGAAGAAGTGGATCAGATCGCTATCGTTGCCGACTCGCGTCTGGAAGAAGCCGTTGTGAACATCGTATTTGAAGTCGACAGCCTCGCGATAAGGCGGGTACTCATAGCCCGGGCGATGCAGATCGGGCACGCCGCTGACGTACTTCGTAAGAACCGCCGGAAGGCCAATTGACAACCGTGTTTGCCTTAAGCGGCGGCAAGGCATAATGGCGAATGTGAAAATCCCACAAGGCATTGAGGATGCCTTCGCGGCCGAGAGGCGTTCCCTCGCGCAGCACCTTGGCCAGCACCTGGGCCTGGTCACGCACCACCGCTTCATAGCCTTTGCCGATTCGCTCCTTATCCTCGTCCTGAGAACTCGCTCGCACCCAGGCCGTGAGGTATCCGGTATTCTCGTCCAGCAGGTCGTAGACACTCTCCTGGAGCCCGCGCCGAACCATCGGGTCCGTCTCGGTGTTGAGGCGCGTAGCCAATGCTTCCAAGGTGCTGCGACGCACATCCGGCTGGTCCACCTGCCAGTAGTACCAGCGCCACAAACCGGAGGCGGCTTCGAAACGGACGAAGGGAACAGGGTCGTTCAGATCGCGTTCCAGAGCCGCAAGCAAATCCGGATCGCCGGTCAAGTCCTTGAAATGTTGGTTGAAAACGCGTGCCGCGCCCCAGCGAGTGCGCGCGTTCGGCGATCGCAAGAGCGGCCGCCAGCAGTTTGCGCCCTTCGGGGGCAGCCTCCTGCCGGCGCGACAACACCATGCGGATTGCGTATGCCGCGCTGACCTGCACCATCTTGGTCGGATCGCCCAGCGCCTGAATCAGAACCGGCATGGAACCGGGGTCAGCCATGTGCCCGAGCGCGCGGGCCGCGGCTTCGCGCGCCAGGGGCTGATCGCTCTTCACCAGCACTTGCCGAATCTGGCGCAGCACGGGCTCAGGAGCAAGGTCCCAGTATTGGTCAAGTTGCGCGAGAAGCAATGGCAGGTTGTTCTTAGCGAGTTTGGTGGGTGGCGCGGGGTACGCCGCATCCCAGTTCTTGGCCTTGGTGGTTCCCGGGTAGAGTGTCGCCAGGGACATCACGGCAAACTGAGTGGCGCGGAAGGGCGTGTTGAAGCCTTGATAGACAGGATCGCCTTCCCAACTGCCTTCCGGCCGTTGGGCAGCCATCATCGCCTTGACCGCGCGCGCCAAATGTTCGTCGGTCTCCGGGCGCCGCCCTGCCTCGGCCAAGGCCAACACTGAGTTATAGGAAATGAAATCCGCGGGCTTGGCTTTCTTGTCAAAGGGGTAAGGCCAAGCGCCCTGGGGAGTTTCGTAGCTATAGAGCTGGTCGATCAGCTTGTCTGATTTGCGCGGAGTACTTGGCGCGATTCACGGTCGACAGAAGCTGAATCTTCCAGTTCAAATCGATCATGTTCTGGGGCTCGTAAGCGACCGCCAAGCGTTCCACATGGTCGCGCTCCGACAGCCACTCCGGGTTGTGCGTCTGCTTGTAAACCAAGTCGAAGGTCTTGCCAGCTCTGCGAGGCGATTTCGAAGGGGCTCACATCCGGTTCACAGCCGTCGGTCTCGTCGCCGGGCATCTTGGTCACGCCTTTGTAGTGAATCTTCAGAAACTCGGCGTACGGTAGGTCGAAGTGTGGCCGCGGCGGGTCGTGCGTGACATTCTGCTCGAACTGCATGCGTGATCACGGGCAGCCGGCTGGCCACCGTGCGGGCGGAATAAATCACGCGCACCCAATTGGTATTGGTCTCTCCATATAACGGCCTGGCGTTGTTGTAAATGCGATCGGTCAGGAACTCCAGCGCCGCGCGTTGCGTGGGGGGATAGCCTTTTTGTACGGCGGTTAGATAGCCGCGCGTGGTGAACTGCGAGGGATGGCAGGCGATGCAGAGCTGGGTTTCGGAGTGCTGCATGCTGGTGCGCAAGGCAACTGCGCCGCGGCGCGGCGTATTCGAGAGCCACGAGTCGCCCATATTGACCAGGAAATCCATGCCGGCGCGCACCGCCTGGTGAGGATCGGAATAAGGCGGCACGGCGAACTCGGATGTACGTAGTTGATAGGCTGGGTGGTTGGCGGCCACCCGCACGTAGTACTCCTGTCCCGGCTGGAGGATGCGTGTGCGGAACTTATAAAGTCCGGGATAATTCTGCGTCGCTTCAATCTGGTAAACAAACTCCCCGGTGCTGAACGGGACAACATCCGGCTCTCCCGCCGCGTTCTTGCCAAGCTGGAAGATGTCCACATCGAGCGGGACATCGCGATCCGTGACGTTCAATACGAAGTAGACCAGTCGCGGTTTCTTTTCATGAAAAGTGAATTTGAACCACTGAAAACCTTTGAGCATGGCCGCGTAGGCGTCCTCGCTTTTGGATGGAGCGTAGGGCCTTTCGTCGTCAGCTACCATAAATGGTCTGCCCCAACTCGAAGGACTGGGCGCTTTGCCAGGAATCGTTGGGTGCCGCGGCGATCACGGCGGGTTGCCCCTGCGCGGCGTTTTGAGCGGCGTTGGCCGCCATGCCGGCCGGAGCTTGCGGGATTTTGCGCATCGTGGCGCTGATCTCCGGCACGTGAACCGTTGCAGGGGCCGACAGAGTCACGGTGACCGGACCCACGGCCCGCGGCCGCAGGGTCAAGTAGAAATCGAGGTCTGCCGTGTGCAGCCATTTGGACTGAACTTCTCCCTGTGCGTCTTTCACCGTGGCCAGCACCGCGTCACTCCCTTGAAGTTGCGCGGGATCCTTCACCGCTAGCGTCAAGGCATAGAGCGCGCCCGGGCGCGCTACGCCCAACTTGATCTCACGAACGGAAGGCGGTGCGGTTTGATCGGCGTGGACGAATCGGCCAAGATGAACTAATGAACCGATGATCAATGCGGAGACTGACAGCGGAATGAATACCCAACGCAGATTCTCCCAGTTCCTCGACAGAATTCCCATGGTTCACCCCCGGCTCAGGGTGTGCCCTTGGAGCCGGTTTGCCTTTTGGCGGGAGTTTCACTCCCTAACTCCCGACAGCCCCAAACTATATACCTCTTGAGCAGCTCCGGCACACTGCTTTCCTTTGGGTGGGCAATTGAAGTTCTGGAAGGCTTGGTCTAGGATTGCCCGCGGCGCGATTGGTTCAGGCGCCGCAGGCCTTTCTCTGCATTGCAGTTGCGGAACATCGTAGCCCATACCACCCTGCGATTTGGTTACCGCTTCGGCTCGGCATTGACCGCCACCTGCGTCTGCGTTCCAGACTGCTGGCTTTGTGAACGAATGACCGCTTTCTCCTCTTTGCCGAGTATGCATGCAACACCCCGGTCGCTTCCTTCTTGCCATACTTGGCGCAGGAAGTAGCGGTCTCCGTAGTGATCGAACACCAGGCGTCCGCTGGTCTGCGGCCTTCGACTCGCTGATGGAGTCGCGATCAAGTATCCCCCTGCAGGCTTCCCGCCGCCCTGCTTTTCAAAAAGCACCAGGTGGTTATCGTCCATCAGGGAAATGTTATACACACCGGCAGGCATGTGCACGCGCCCGGCTTGAAACGCGAAGGGAATATCTGCCTTCAGCCGAGCATGGGTCTGGGCTTGCGTGCTTACGGCGCATGCGAACATTCCCAGGGCAATGGCGCTCATCAGGATGGCCGAGCTCACGATTGAGGTGAATCGATTGTTTTTCATGACCGTCGTCTCCATTTCTTGAAGTGTCTGCTTTTGACTGCCTTCACTCTCTAAGCGGAAACAAAGGTCATAGAGTGACAATCTTTTTTCAATAAATCTTTGGGTGCCTGGGATTCCACAAATCTCGAAAAAGACTCCGCATTCCTGCCGATGGATAGAACGCGTCCTATTTGTCATCTCGACCGGAGTGGTCATGGCCTGCGGGCCACCCAAGAGGATGAAAATCGGGTTGAGGAAGGCTTGGTTGGCCACTATACCTAACTTTGTCATCTCGACCGGAGCGCAGCGTAGTGGAGAGATCTGCGGTTTTCCCACATCTGGCGCAAAGAGCGCGCCAGATATGGGGCACCCAGGTTTTGCAGGATGATTTTCGAGAGAGCGAAGCGAAGTGGAGAGATCTGCGGTTTCCCAAAAAAACAAACCACAAATCCTGGGTGCCCCAGAGCCTGCCCTGAGCCCGTCGACGGGTCCCGATTCTGGGTGCCTGGGATTCCACAAATCTCGATACACACTGCAAGCAGCCACCCCTCGCATAGCTCTCGCAACTTTAGAGCTCCGGTCGTACACTTCATAACAAACCTCTCGGCCCCGCGATTCGCAAGGAATGGCGCCATGGACGGGACAAAAAGCACTCATGATCCGGCGGAGATAACGGCTCTTCTGCAGCAGGTAAAGCAAGGCGATGCGGCTGCTGAATCCGATTTAATACCGCTGATCTACAACCAATTGCGGGCTATCGCCCGCAACCAAATGGGTCGCGAGCGGCCTGACCATACGCTCCAGGCCACCGTTCTGGTGCACGAAGCTTTTCTTCAACTGGTGGGAAACTCACAGATCGATTGGCGCAACCGGGCGCATTTCTTCGCTCTCGCATCGCGCCTGATGCGCCGCATTCTCGTCGATCATGCCCGGGCGGCGCACGCGCAGAAGCGGCCCGGAGCCAGGCAGAAGGTCGAGCTCGACTCCGCGCTGGTATATGCGGAGGCGCATTACGCCGACTTCCTGGCCCTGGATGAGGCACTGGAAAGGCTCGCGGGCTGGGACGCCCGCCAGAGCCGGGTGGTAGAGATGCACTTCTTCGGTGGTCTTAGTTTCGAGGAAATAGCTGAAGTGCTGAGTATCTCCGATCGCACCGCAAAACGGGACTGGACTATGGCGCGGGCCTGGTTATACCGGGAGCTGAGTAAAGCCGCACCTGACGATGAAAGATAAGGAAGATAAGCGCCGCGTAGCAGTTGAGGGCTTGGGCATGGACTGGAAAACGATCCCCATGACGCCGGAGAGGTGGACCCGGATCAAGAGCATCTTTGAAGCGGCGCAGAGCATACCGGCGCCCGAGCGAGTGGAGATGGTCTGCACCCTGGCCAAAGGTGATCGCGAATTAGAGTTGGCCGTCAGAGACTTACTCGCGGCCGACGAAAGTGCAGGCGGCTTTTTGCAAACGCCCGCCGCCGATCTGCACAACTCTGTTATCAACGATGAAGCCGTGCATTTCCTCGCTCCGGGCGAAATCATCTCCAAGCGCTTTGAAATTCTCCGCTTCATCAATCGGGGTGGAATGGGAGAAGTGTACGAGGCCTGGGACCCCGAGCTGAAAGACAGAATCGCGCTGAAAACCATCCGGCCGCATATCGCCAACGACTCCATGATCATTCAGCGATTTAAGCGGGAAGTTAAGCAGGCGCGCGGAATATCCCATGCGAACGTCTGCCGGGTCTACGACCTGGTGTGCCACCAGCAGGCTTCGGGCGAACAGATTTGGTTTCTTGCCATGGAATTGCTGGAGGGCCAGACTCTGCTTGAACGTATTCGCCAGCATGGCCCCTTGAAATTCTCCGCGGCTCTGAAGCTGATCGAGCAAATCGTTGCAGGTCTCGCCGCGGCCCACGAGCTTGGCATCGTTCATCGGGACTTCAAAAGCAGCAACGTGATGCTGGTGGAGACTCGGCCTGGGCAGACCCGGGCAGTTATCACCGATTTTGGTTTGGCCCTCAATGTCTCAGCTCCCGGTGAAGGGCTGCCCGAGCCCGGCGGACAGGGCACTCCCGCCTATATGGCCCCGGAGCAAAGGAAAAATGGTCAGGTCGGAGTTGCCGCCGACCAGTACGCGTTGGGCGTTGTGCTTTGCGAAATGCTGACCGGCCTTCGTCCAACCCGCATCGACGACCCGGAGCCGGCTCGGGGATGCGCAGTGCGGCTCTCCCACTATCGTTTGCGGCCCCGGGCGAGAAACGTGATCTGCCGATGCCTGCAGGTTGAGCCCCAAGACCGCTTCCCCAGCCTCAGGGATCTATTGCTGGCCCTCAAGCCTCCGTCGCGCATCACCGGCTGGCGCGCCGCCGCACTGGCAGGACTGATCGCAGCGGCGATGATCGCCGCCATTTTCATTTGGAGCGGCAACCCGGCCCGCTTAACGGAACTGGTTCAAGTAACCCCCGCTACAGATCTCTCCGAGAGTCCCAGCCTGTCGCGCGACGGCAAGGTGATCGCGTATGCGTCGGATCGGGCGGAGGCTGGGAATCTCGATGTTTGGATGCAGCAGTTGCCTGAGGGCAGGCCGACCCGCCTCACCACCGATCCGGCGGAAGATGAAAATCCGAGCATAGCTCCGGACGACCGCTCCATCGTCTTTCGTTCCGAGCGGAATGGCGGGGGGCTCTACCTGATCGACGCCAATGGAGGACGCGAGCGCTTGCTGGCTGCAAAGGGCCGAAACCCGCGCTTTTCCCCGGACGGCAAGAGCATTGCCTACTGGACCGGCGATACCGATCCGACGGTTGCCTCGGGAAAGTTGTATGTCATTGCTCTTTCCGGGCAGGCGCCCGTTCGCCTCGCCGCCGATTTCGCGGATGCGCGTCTGCCGGTCTGGAGCCCCAACGGCCGGTCGATTCTCTTCACCGGCTGCCGTTCCGGCGGTGGAATGCCTGCCTGCTCCGAATGGTGGGTCACGCATCCGGATGGGCGCACAGTCGAGAACACCGGAGCTCTTGCTCGCCTTGCCGCGAACCAGAATCTCTCCCGTCGAGGGCGCCATCGAGGGCGCCCTCGGCTGGTACGGCAATACCATTCTCTTCAGCGGACGTCAGGGAGCGGCGACCAGCATCTGGCAGCTTACCTTGTCTGCGAAAGGATTTCAGGCCTCCGGCCGGCCGGAGCAGTTAACCTCCGGCGACGCGAGAGAAACCGATCCATCCATTGCAGACAATGGCGCCTTGGCCTTCGTTCGTCTCGCGGGAGCCCTGCACGTATGGCGGCTTGACCATATTAGGAGCCCCGCCTCCGCCCTGCCTTCGAAAATTACCGAAGACGCTGCTATCGACGTCTCCCCATCGGTCTCCCCCAACGGCCGTTGGCTTGCCTTCTCCCGAGGCTCGGCAAACTCCCGCGATATCTGGATCAAAGACTTACAAACCGGGAGCGAATCCCAGTTCCTCTCCTCCTCCCTGCTCACGCTCTCGCCCATCGTCGATAGCTCCGGGGAAAGCGTCGTATTCGAGGCGCGCGCGAACAACGTTCCCTCAATTTTTGCCGCGCAACGCAACGCCCCCGCGAAGAAGCTCTGCACCGGATGCAGCGACCCTACAGGCTGGTTCGACGAAGGCCGCACAGTGTTTTACCGTGATGGCCTTCCCTCCCAGATCAAGCTGGCCGATCTTGAGACGGGAGAAACACGCACTGTATTGAGCCGCAGCGGCGCGTCTCTGGGCGAGGCTAACTGGTCTGGGAAGAATCAGTACCTGCTCTTCACCGTGTCGGAGAAGGATGGAGACAAGCAAGTCTTCGCCGTCTACCTGCCGAAATCGACCGGCTCCACAACCGGCCATTGGATTCCCATCACCGGCGCATCTGAGTGGAGCGACCGGCCGCGCTGGTCGGCTGACGGCAAGTACATTTATTACCGTTCCACCCGAGACGGTTTCTCCTGCATCTGGGGCCAGCGCTTCGATCCCGGCGCGGGGAAGATCAGCGGATTCCCTTTTGCGGTTCAGCATTACCACAACCTGCGAACGTCGGTTGGAATCGTCAACTCCCGCTCTTTCAATCTCTCGGTCGGAGGCGACGCCATTTATCTCAATGTCGGCGAAGAGACTTCCAGCATCTGGACCGGCCTGTTGAAGCGCAAAATGGAATTTTCACCCCAGGCCTGGCGTCCCTGATCTTCATTATTGAGTTTTCTAAGCGGCCCATGCATAATCGTTCCCCCCGAATTTCACAGAGTCAGAGAGGCTAATTATGGAAGAGCACTCGCAGAAACGGGACAAGGATATAAAGGTAATCGAGATTCAGATGCGTCAACCCTGCTCATTGGAAGCGCTCGAGGAAGAGATAAGGGCCAAGTTGAATTCCGAGCGCGTAGTCGATCTATTGTGCAAGCCGCACCATGAAGTTATTATCCGCATGCTAAGCGAAGGTGGCTAGTCTGTTTCTTGCCCGAAAGTACAACAATTCCCGGGTTTCCCACATCTGGCGCGCTCTTTGCGCCAGATGTGGGAAACCACAAACTTTCGCAGCGGTACGGGCTATTGAATGAGTCCCGAAGGGACGGCACGAAAATAGCCCAGCACGTCAGTGCTGGGTTCACCAGTGGAACAGGCTCCAGTCCCGTAGGGACGGCTGAGACATATCACAAAATTGCCAGGGTTTCCCATATCTGGCGCGCTCTTTGCGCCAGATATGGGAAACCACAAACCTCGGGAGCATTGAAGGGTACGGCCTTCAGGCCGTACATAAATGCTTTGAAAAGTAGTTCGGCTTTAGCCGCTGAGGGAACAGTTTTCGCACTCTCTTCTACCTATTCGATAGCAGCGCCCAATGGACATTTGCCTCATCACCGCTCCGGTCGCCACGGAATTTCGCACCGCCGAAGAACTGGGCAGCGAAGCCTTCCGCTCTGCTGCCGCGGAGCCCCACCTGGGCATCCTGAGCCTCGCGGCGATACTGGAGGCAAGCGGAAGACCCCCTGTAATCGTCAACTCGGACCGCATCTATCTCGACTATGCCGCAGGAGCGGGCAAGTTTGACCCGAGCGGCTTCGCCCAAGCCGCCGCCTCGCTCATCGCCGCTAAGAACACGGAGATCTGCGGATTCAGCTCCATTTGCAGCAGCTACCCGCTCACCCTCCGGATCGCGAAAACAGTCAAAGCGATGCGCCCGGAAACTACCATCCTGCTAGGCGGCCCCCAAGCCTCGGTCGTAGACCTGGCCACCGTAACCGAGTTCCCATTCGTCGATATCGTGCTGCGCGGCGAGGCCGAACGCAGCTTACTAACTCTTCTCGAAGAGCTTCACAGCCAGCGGAAGCTGGAGCGGGTGCCGGGACTCACCTATCGCGAAGGCTCTAAGACGATCCGCAATCCCAATGCGCCCGTAATTGAAGATCTGGATACTCTGCCCTCGCCCGCTTACCACCTGACCCAGGAGTTGCGCGGCGCTCAAACAGCCGCTCTCGAAATCGGCCGCGGATGCCCATTCTCCTGCACCTTCTGTTCCACCAACGACTTCTTCCGCAGAAACTTCCGCCTCCACTCCCCCGAGCGCCTGCTGCGCGAGATGCGTGCGATTGCAGCAGAATACCGGATCAGGGACTTCACCCTCACCCACGATATGTTCACCGTCGACCGTAAGCGAGTGCGGGCATTCTGCCAGGCGATGATCGCCTCCGGCGAGGGGTTTACCTGGTCGTGCAGCGCGCGCACCGACTCGGTCGATGAGGAATTGCTCCAACTGATGGCCCGCGCCGGCTGCCGAAGTATTTTCTTCGGGGTGGAGACCGGCTCCCAGCGGATGCAGAAACTCATCGACAAGCATCTCGACCTGCGCCGGGCTGAAGAGATTGTGGAGACGGCCGAGAAACTCGGTATCGCCACCATAGTTTCATTGATTACCGGATTTCCCCAAGAGACCTGGCAGGATGTGCGCCAGACCATGGACTTCTTCATGACCTCGGCGCGCTGCCCGCATTCCAACCCGCAACTGAACCTGCTCGCGCCATTGGCTGCAACCCCCATCTACAGCAAGCACAAGGATGAGCTGGTCCTTACAGAGATCTGCTCCGACATGTCCCACCAGAGCCTCTATCAGGACGAGGCCGATCTGGAATTGATCAGGTTATATCCGGAGATCTTTCCCAACTTCTATCTCGTTCCCATCCCCCACCTGGATAGGCCCACCCTCTTTGAGCTGCGTGAATTCGTCACTATTGGCATCGAGCGTTTTCGCTGGCTTCTCTGCGCCATTCACCAGACCGCGGCAGATATATTCAGCTTCTTTCTAGAGTGGCGGAACTATCGATTGTCCTTGCCTCCCACGCTCCAAGCACCGGTGCTGCGCCAGTACTATCGAACGCCGCAATTCCGCGTCGATTTCCTGGATTTCGTTCACATCCGCCTTCCTGAAGCGAACGCCGTCGTGAAGACATTCCTGGAATACGAAGCAGCGGTGAGCCTGTCATCCTCTGCGCAGCCGGATCGCTCTGCGGAGAAGCTTCCCCAAGGCGCCGATTTGCGCTGGACGGATATTCCCGGCGCGAGAAGCGATATCCGCGTAATCGAGCTTTCATGGGACATGCAGGAAGCAATTGAAGCCCTGAAGCTTCGCACCACGGCAGCCTTGGCCCGCGGCCCACATTTTTATGCCCAGCAAAAGGCTCCCAGCGGCGAGTTTCAGTTGTCCACAATATCCGATTGGATGGCCCGCCTGCTCAATGCGTGCGACGGTAAGCGGACGATCGCAGAAGCCCTGGAGCAATTTTCGGAGCAGTTTTCTCCTTCCCTCCCCGGCGTGGACAGCTCCCATCGCAGTTACGTTTTTCTACGGCTCCTGGACGCAGCCCGCGCTGATGACTCCATCGCCATCTATCGCAGCAATGGCTGCGGAAAAGCAGATTCCCTGCGGGAATGACAGAAAGAAAAGAAGAAGAAAGACGGCGCTTCATCCGGAGCTTCACCCAACTGCGTTCTGATCCGTCTTTGCTTTTCTTTCTGTCATTCCCGAAGGGAATCTGCTTCTGTCCTCCTTCTTTGCCCGCTTCCGGGACCTTCCGCAGTTCACCTGGGTTACCATGAGGAATCGCAACTCCTACGCTTGAGGACAGGATGAGTCTTTGTGAATTCATCGCCAGGCGTCGTCCGCCCAAGTATCCTGTACCAGGTGACCCCAAATAGATGCCGCCGTCTTCTATCGCGCCAACGCCCAGCGCGCCCGCAGCAAAAACAAAACCCGATGACCGGGATTTTCATTACGAGCACTGGACCCCGCGCTTCAATCCCTGGGTCATCACCTTCACCGTCACCCTGGCCACCTTCATGGAAGCGTTGGATACGAGCATTGCCAACGTGGCCCTGCCGCACATCGCCGGCTCCCTCGGCTCCAGCCAGGATGAGGCCACCTGGGTACTGACTTCCTATCTTGTCTCCAACGCCATCGTGCTTCCGATTAGCGGATGGATCGCCAACCGCATCGGACGCAAGCGCTTCTATATGGCCTGTGTCGCGGCCTTCACCGTCTTCTCCTTCCTGTGTGGATTGGCCGCCACTCTTCCCATGCTGGTCGTCTTTCGCGTGATTCAGGGCGCAGCCGGCGGCGGGCTCCAGCCCAGCGAGCGCGCCATCCTGGCCGACACCTTCCCGCCTGAGCGCCGCAGCCTGGCCTTCTCTCTCTATGGCATGGCCGTAGTTCTGGCCCCGGCTATCGGACCGACCATCGGCGGCTGGATTACGGATAACTACACCTGGCGCTGGATCTTTTTCTTAAATATCCCGGTTGGTATCCTCTCGCTTGTGCTCACCAGCCGGATCGTTGAGGATCCGCCCTACCTCAAGCGCGGGCGCAAGACCACCGGAGGCATCGACGGATACGGTTTAGGCCTGCTTGCTCTCACCATCGGTGCCTTGCAGATAGTCTTCGACAAAGGGCAGGAAGACGATTGGTTCGGCTCCCGTTTCATCGTCACATGCGCGGTGATCGCCGTTGCCGCCTTGGTGCTCTTCCTCTACCGCGAGCTTACCGTCGAACATCCCATTGTCGATCTCTCGCTCTATCGCAACCGCAACTTCGCCATGACGCAAATTGTCATGCTGCTGATCGGCGCCGCCCTTTACTCGACCACGGTGATGATTCCGCAGTTTCTACAAGAGCTCCTAGGCTATACCGCGGAGCAGGCCGGCTGGGCGCTCTCGATTGGAGGAGTTGTCCTCATCATTCTCTTCCCAATCGTCGGCCTCATTGGACAAAAGGTCGATCCGCGTCTGATGATCACGCTCGGCTTCTCCGTGCTGACCTTCGGCATCTGGCGTATCGCCGATCTCAATCTGAGCATCAGCTTTTGGGATGCGGCCAGTTGGCGCGCCGTCATGGTGCTGGGCATGCCCATGCTCTTCGTGCCCATCAGCGTGATGTCTTACGTAGGCGTGCCCCAGGAGAAAAACAACGAGGTCTCGGGCTTGACCGCTTTGGCGCGGAACATAGGAGGGAGCGTGGGCATTTCCTTTATAACCACCATGCTCACCCGCCGCTCCCAAACGCACCAGAATTATCTGGCCGCCCACGTCTATCCTTCGTCTGCCAATTACCTGTCGCTGCGGCAGGGGATGCAAAGCGCTTTTGTCCGCGGCGGCTCCGCTCCTCCCGACGCCTCGCACGAAGCCGCCGCCCAAATCTACGGCATGATGCAGCGTCAGGCCCGGGCGCTGGCTTATGTGGACACGGTGCACGTACTGGTGTTCTTGACCGCTTGTCTCATTCCCGTAGGCTACCTGATGAAAAAGCCCCGCTTCCGCAAGCCGGCCGAGCCCCTGGAATGATTTAGACTCCCAATGAATGCGGAGATTCGATGAGCACGACGCAAGCCAGAACCGGTACACCCGTCAACTCGCCGCGCCAGGTCCTGTTCGCCAGCCTGATCGGCACGACCATCGAGTTCTTCGATTTCTACATTTACGCGACCGCGGCGGTGCTCGTCTTTCCCAAGCTGTTCTTTCCCGCCTCCGATCCGGCCTCCGCCACGCTCGCCTCGCTGGCGACGTTTGGGATCGCGTTTCTGGCGCGGCCGGTCGGCTCGGCGCTCTTCGGCCACTTTGGCGACCGCATCGGCCGCAAGACGACGCTGGTCCTCGCGCTCTCGACCATGGGAGTCTCCACCGTCGCCATCGGCGCGTTGCCGACCTACCGCACGATCGGCTTCGCCGCGCCGCTGCTGCTGGCGCTGTGCCGCTTTGGCCAGGGTCTCGGTCTCGGCGGCGAGTGGGGCGGCGCGGTGCTCCTGGCGATCGAGAATGCGCCTCCCAGGAAGCGCGCCTGGTATGGCATGTTTCCGCAGCTCGGCGCGCCGCTCGGATTCTTCCTCTCCGGCGGCGTCTTCCTGGCGCTCTCCCGATGGCTCACCGACAAACAGTTCTTCGCCTTCGGCTGGCGCCTTCCGTTTCTGGCGAGCGCCGTGCTGGTGTTCCTTGGCCTCTACGTGCGGCTGACGATTACCGAGACGCCCGTGTTCCAGCAAGCGCTCAAGCGCGCGCGAGCAAGTGAAGGTGCCGATGCTGGTGGTCTTTCGTGACTACGCCAAGGCGCTCGTCGCCGGCATCCTGGTGTGCCTCGCGACCTTCGTGCTCTTCTATCTGATGACGGTCTTCGCGCTGTCCTGGGGCACCACCGCGCTCGGCTATAGCCGCGAGAAATTCCTGCTGATGCAGTTGTTCGACATCGTTTTCTTCGCCCTGACCATTCCGATCTCCGCGGTTCTGGCGGAGCGGGGGCGCCGCCGCACGCTGCTCTGGGTCACCGTAGCGATCGGCGTCTTCGGCCTGGTGATGGCGCCGATGTTCGTTGCCGGCACCACCGGAGCGGTGGCGATGATGGCGGTGGGCCTGTCGTTGATGGGCCTGACCTACGGACCGCTCGGCACCGTGCTTTCCGAGCTCTTTCCGACGCCGGTGCGTTACACCGGCAGCTCGCTGGCCTTCAACTTCGCCGGCATCCTGGGCGCATCGCTGGCGCCGTACATCGCCACCTGGCTGGCCAAGACCTACGGACTGCAGTACGTCGGCTACTACCTCTCCCTATCGGCGGTCCTGACGCTCGTCGGCCTGCTTTCGATCCGCGAAACGAAAGACGACGACCTCGCCACCTCGCAGATCTAACTCCGCCACTTAAGCCAATCTATTTGTCATCTCGACCGGAGCGAAACCGGGATCCCCGGCAAGCGAAGCTTGCTGGGGTGGGAAGCGGAGTGGAGACCCCAATTCAGCTACGAAACCATCCTATTTGTCATCTCGACCGGAGCGCAGCGGAGTGGAGAGATTCGCGGTTTCCCACATCTGGCGCAAAGAGCGCGCCAGATATGGGGCACCCTCGATTGGTGGCGGTTCTGGCTCAGTACTTCAAGCAGATCTAGAGTGCCCCATCCTTGCGTAGCAAGGGTGGGAAACCACAACCGTTGGCATAGAGACCTAATTCAGCTACGAAACCATCTTATTTGTCATCTCGACCGGAGCGAAGCGAAGTGTAGAGATCTGCGGTTTGATCTCAATGCCCGGCAGGCAAACTCCAGATATCCAACACGCCGCTCGAGGCGTGTTTATTGGCGCTCCCCTCAGGCAGGGCGACCTTGCCGTCCACCGCGATCGGACTATTCCAGTGCCCGCTGCCAGCATCAAGACCGGCGATCTGAGTTCCCTTTACCGGATCGAAGATACGCAGAGCGCCATTAGGGTCGTAGACGTACAACAACCCGCCAGCCACCACCGGACTGGTGCCGCCGGGGCTGTACTTCCACATCGCGACGAGCTTTCCGTTTTTGAGCGTCCAGGCCTCGATGCTGCCGTTATCCGCGGCGAACATCCAAGTCTCTCCGCCGTGGCGCCATACCGCCGGAGCAGTGAACAGGAGAGTGCCTGAAGGCGTGGACACGGTCTGCAGCTCATGGTCCTGATGCGCCCCCGTCCCGGCGATGGCCTCGATGCTGAGCAGCCGGATCAGGCGATCCTTGCCTCCCTGCGCCAAAATGCCGTCACCCAGCAGCACCGGCGAAGTCGAGCCCAGGTCCAGGTCGCGATCGTTAAGCTCGGCGTTATTCGCCGGTGTGTAGTTACCCAACATTTTGGTTGCGTCGGCGTCGAGCTCAATCACCGAATCGCCCCAACTGGTCTTGCCGTCATAGGGACCATTGCCGGTAGCGACGAAGATGTCACCCGTCGCCGCATCGATCACCGGCCCGGCGCGTCCCCAAATCGCGGATTGAGTATCCGTACAGGAAGTGGGCTGGATCAAGCCGGCGCGGTTGCTGCAGAGCGAGTTCCAGACATGCAGCAGCTTGCCGCTCTGGGCGTCGAGAATGGCGACATGGCCCTGGTACGGCGGCCGGTCCCCGACATAGCCGCCGGTGACGGCGATCACGTGGCCGCGGAAGACCCTAAGCGGCGAGGCGATCTTCTCCCGCAGCGGCAAGAGCGTGATCGGAGTACTCCACAGCGCGTGCCCATCCGAAATGGCGAGCTTCTCCACCGTGCCATCGGGCGCCGCGGCATAGATATATTGGCGGTTCGAATCGGCGGCCGGCGTGCTGTTGGTGATCTGGCGAGTACCCGCCCAGGAAGCGTACTTGGGTGGGGTGTATTCCCAAAGAATAGCTCCCTGGCCGGCATCGACCGCGATGGTTTTTCCATAGGAGGTAGTCACGAAAAAGACATCGTGCTTGGCCCCATTTACGCTGACACCGTGGAGATAAATAGCGGAGGCATCGACGGTGCCGTCAAGCTTGACCTGGCGCCGGCTCAAGCTGGCGGCGTTGGCAGCGGTAATGCCCGTAGGGCCGCTCGAAGCGCCGGAGCCGGCCAGATCCCAGCCAAACTGCGTCCAATCGCTCCCCGCCTGCTGCGCCGCTGCGCCTAAGCCTCCGATAACCGCCAGCACAAACACCAGCCCAACCAACCGCCGCCAGACAGCCGCACTGCCAGCCATAAACCCACCCCTATCAAAAGTATCCCCCGAACACCGCGGGATCCACTTTCTGCGAAAGGATGAAAACACCGGCTTTGTCAATGCTCAAGGCCAGTCCTGCGCTCCATGGTAGATGCGAAGGATTTCAACCGCATGTTCCGTAATCTGATACACGAGAATGTAAGGCCAGCCGGGAAATACCAATTCGCGGGTGCCCGTTATACGGCCTTCACGTCCCCGCTGGAAGAGCGTGTCCAGAGAGTTGCCCGCATCGAAAATCCTCTTGGCGACATTCCGAGCGGCCGCGGGATTATCCTTACGAATACGGCGGGTAATGTATTTGAGGTCCGCGGCGGCAGATGTTGTCCAGCGAACATGCATTAAGGCTGCAGGGATTGCTCGACGCCGGCCCATACTTCGGACTGCTCGACGAAATCACCACGGCGTGCGGCATCCTGGCCTATTTTTACAGCGGCGATAAAGTGGGCCTCTGCCGCCAGACCACGGCTGAAAACCTCACGGGCAAGCTCATCTGCGTCTTTACCTTCTTGAGCGGCAAGCTGTGAAAGCTGTGCTTCCTGCTCTGCTGTAAGGCTGACTTCCATGCTTTTGAGGGTAGGGACGCCCGGGGCCAATGTCAACCGGTTTTCCCCTTCTCCTCGATTTCCCCCTCCGCCTCGCCTGAGGTAACGTGAAATGGATGATAGTTCCAGGACGCGTGACCATCGGCCTGCCTACGATCAACCGGAGCCGCCTGGCGCAGCGCGCCATCGAGAGCGTGCTCGGACAAACCTACGGCGACCTTGAACTTATCGTCTCCGATGACGTATCCACGGATGACACAGCCGCCTGCGTGGAGCAGATTAAGGATCCGCGGCTGGTTCTCTACAAGCAGAAGAAGCGGCTCGGCCTGGTCGGCAATTTCGATTTCTGTTTAAGACATGCGACCGGCGAGTTCTTTCTCCTTCTGGGTGACGATGATTTGCTGGAGCCGCAAGCCATCGAACGGCTCACCCGGCCATTTTTGACCCAGCCATTGCTCGAATCCTCCGGAAACCTCGATGCCGCTTCTATCGGGATCGTATGGTGTCCCTGCCGTATCGCCGGGGCGGACAGCGGCCAATTCTGGACCACCGAAGCGGGACCTGCGCTTGAGCCGCCCGAGGCCATGCTGGCCGCTCTTTGGGCAGGCAATCGCGGACCCCGTTTGAGCAGCGTGCTCATGCGTACCCAGGACGCTCTGGCCGTTGGCGGCTTCCAATCCAAGCATGGAGATATCTGCGACATCGGCTGCTGGGGCGCGGTGGCGCTGCTGCGCGATCGGGTGGCCTGCGTCCCCGATCCGCTGGTGCAATACACCAACCATTACGGCAGCACTACCAGCCAGTCAGCCGTGCGCACCTGGCAAAACTGGGCGAAGTTAGTGCACGCGGATCTGATTGCTGTCGCGCAAAGGCGGCATTCGCGCCGCGCCGAAGAGATTCTGCGCAAAGCCAAGAGCAATCTTCTGAGCGGCATCACGCTGACCATTCTGGTGCAAACCATTGGCAAGCCGGGTTGGATCCGCAATGGCGTCGCGGAAGCATTTCGTTCTCCCCGCGCTGTCTTTACTCCCTACATGGTTCGCCGCCTTGTGAAAGATGGCTGGAAAATCCTAAGGCTGCGGCAAAGCTCAAGCTAGAAACAGCTTAGCCTTTCTTTCTATCCGCCTTTGCCTTTCTTTCTGTCATTCCGGAAGGGAATCTGCTTCTTGTCCGTCTTTTGTCATCTCGAGCGGAGCGCAACCGGGGTCCCCGGCAAGCGAAGCTTGCTGGGGTGGGCAGCGGAGTGGAGAGATCTGCGGTTTTCCCAATCTTCGCCACTAGATCGAATACGGAGCCTCCTTAGGCTTCAGTTGGGGCAAGGATTCGAAGCTCTGCGCCAGGCTGCAGAACAGGTTGTAACGGATGATGTAGTAGAAAGCGGCTACCCCGTCGATGGCCGCAATCTTCTTACCCTCCTCATAGGTACGTCCGTAATAGCTGATAGGTGTTTCATAGATGGCGCACTTGAGCTTGGCGACCTTGGCCGTTACTTCGATTTCAAAACCGAATCCGCTGGAGCTTATCTTCATCTTGCGGATAATATCGCCGCGGAATGCCTTGTAGCAGGTTTCCACATCCGTGAGGTTGATGTTAGTTGCCAGGTTGGAGCAGAAGGTAAGTCCCTTATTGGCCAGGTAGTGATAGAAGTAGACGGCGCGCGCGGCCTTGCGCACCAGGAAGCGGGAGCCGAAAACCACGTCGGCCTGATTCGCCATGATGGGGCCGATAACGTCGGGAATCTCAGCCGGGTCGTACTCGAGATCGGCGTCCTGCACAATCACGATATCGCCGCGCGTGAGGCGGAAGCCTGTCTTGAGCGCCTCGGTCTTACCGCTGTTTTTTGCATGCCGCGTGGTAACAATGACGTCCGGGTACCGGGCCGCAAGGTCGCGCAGAATCTCCGGCGTCCGGTCCTGTGAGCAGTCGTCGACCAGTACCATCTCCAGCAATTGCGGAAGCTTGAGAACCTTGCTTACGATCTTTTCGAGCGTCTGCTCCTCGTTGTAGATAGGGACCACTACGGAAAGACATTTCTCTCGCACCGCAATCGTTCTCCGTTCCGCAAAAATATCAACCGGTCCCTGGGTTCTGTATCTCTCCCGTGCAGCCAATCCCGGGTGCCCCATATCTGACGCGTTCTTTGCGTCAGATATGGGATTCCACAACTCTCAAAGGATTATTTGCGCTCCTAAAAAATACCATCCATTCGTCGCCCTGTCCCTCGGCCGGGAGTTTTTGAATTGCAATCCGATCCCTTCTTATACAATCAACCTGGCCGGTGACATTGCAAAAGATGACCAGAACCTCCTCTCTGGAGCAATCATCATTTCCGACAAAGTCCATCTCATGCCGGAGCGATCCCCGGAACGATTCCCGGAGCGATCCAGGGATCGCAAGCTCGAATTCCTCGATCGCCACCGCTGGCTGCCCATCGTATTGCTGCTCTTTCTACCCTTTGCTTTGCACCTGCCGCTCTGGTTGCTAGGGCGCAGTATCGATCCCATCTGGTTCTTCTCCGGCGTCACCCAAAGCTCGCAGTTGGTGCCTGGATGGCCTTCAACTGATCCCAACGTCGGAATTACATCGCAAGCCCTCGGTCATCTCGTGGCCTGGGATTGGCTGCACGGCATCGTGCCCTGGTGGAATCCCTATACCGGCATCGGAATGCCTCTGGCCGGCGAACTGCAGCCGGAAGCGTTTTTCCTGCCATTCAATCTCCTCCTGCTGCTGCGCCAAGGTATCCTCTGGCAGCAAATCTGCATGCAAATCATCGCCGGGCTTGCTACCTATGCCTTATTGCGGGAGCTGGGCTCAAGCCGGCTCGCTGCTCTCATGGGAGGTGCTCTGTTTGCGCTCGACGGCACCATCGCCTGGACCCCCGGACCTGCCGCCGTCTACTGCACCCTGCCATTTCTGCCGCTGCTGCTGTGGGGCATTGAGCGGGCCAGGAGACTGCATCAAGGCGCCGTCAGCATACTGGCGATCGGCATGGCGATTGCCTGGTCGATCCTGGCCGGCTTTCCCGAACCCGCCTTTATCAGCGGCCTGCTGGCGCTGGCCTGGGGCCTCTACCGCCTGATCTCCCAGCCCAACCGCTGGAGAATGGCCGGGCGGGCGGTTGCCGGCTTTGCGCTCGGCCTCCTGGTCGCCGCACCGCTGCTCATCGCCTTTGTCGACTATTTGCGGCAATCCAATTCCTTCGATATGCACGCGGCGGGTGAGATATCGCTCCCTTGGGCGGCATTCTCCACAACCGTAATGCCCTACGTGTATGGCCCTTTACAAGTCTCCTTCAACTCCGCCCGGCTCTATCAAATCTGGCTGGGGGTTGGAGGCTATGCCGGCGTCCTCGTCATTTTGCTGGCGGCGGTTGGCCTGGGCCGGAGCTCCGCGCATCGCGGCCTGAAGCTCCTTCTGCTTGCCTGGATCGTGTTGGCTTGGGCAAAGACCTTTGGCATCCAGCCTGTAATGGCGATCGTGAATCACCTTCCCTTGCTCAGGCAGGCCGGCTTCTTCCGTTATTCGCCGCCCTCCTGGGAGCTCGCGCTGATTGTTCTCGCGGCCTTTGGCTTGGATGATTTCCGCGAGCGCGTGCCCTCGCGACGCCGGGCGTTCGCAATTGCGCTAGGTTTACTGGCGATTGGTATCGCGGCGGCCTGGCCCCGGCGTGCTTTCTGGGCCTGGCCGCAGGCACAAGTCTCCACCATGTTTCTGCTGCTTGGGCTTTCGCTGGCCTGGGCGCTCGCCGGGTTGTTGGCCGCCGCTCTGGCCTGGACTCTGCTTCACCAGGAGCGCCGCCGGATCGCTCTGGCTTGCCTGCTGGTATTCGATGCGGCGGTAATGTTTATGGCGCCGCAGGTAAGCAGTATCCGCGGCATCCGGATCGATACCCCGGCCTTGCGATTCTTGCGCGTTCACCAAGGCCTTTCCCGCACCTACGCTCTGGGGCCCATCGAGCCCAACTACAGCGCCTATTTTCAGGTGGCCAGCATCGACCACAATGTTCTACCGGTACCGAAGCTCTGGGCGGATTATGTTGAACGCAATCTCCTGCCCGGCATCATGACGCATTCTTCGGGAGTAGTGTTTTGGCCTGCGGAATATGGCGAGGGTGCGGGAGAACGGGCTTTGAGCCAAAACTTAGCTCACTATCGCGATCTGGGCGTTCGTTACCTGGTCACCAATCCCCGCCAGAGTCCGGCGCCGACGATCATCCTACCCGCGGCGGAGACAAGCAATCCGCCCATCGTGCCCTTCAAGCGGTTCGTCCTCTCCAGGTTGCCATTTCTCTCCCATTCGGCCACTGGAGCTCCGGGAGGTAAAAGCACTGCGGAAACAAAGGCCATCGTGCTTGAGAACGGCCAATCAACCGGATTGAGTATGCCCGCGCCGCCCCCCGCCTCTCCTGATTCCGCGATCACTGCGGTCGGAGTGATGATCGGCAGCAATGGCGGCACCGCAGATGGCCGGCTAGAGGTGGAGATCTGCGCGGCAGCGGTATGCCGCTCAGGGCAGCGGGCCCTTTCCGAATCTGTTGGCAACGGGCTTTTCCGAATAGCGCTCGAACAACCTCTGGTTGCACCCGCAAATGCCCCGCTGCAGCTAACCTTCAGGCGCCAGGGAGGCTTCCGGCCGGTGTCGCTGGAGATGGCGTCCGCCAGCCGCACATTACAACTGGCCTTCGAATATGGCTCGGCGTTGCAGGGTCTTGAACAAGTGTATGTAGGTTCCGCGATGGAGATCTGGGAGCTGCCAAACCCGGCCCCCTATTTTCAGGTCGTTCAAGGCGGCCCTTGCACTCTCGCGAAGATGGGGCGTGAGGACCTGACTGCGGAATGTATTGCTCCCGCCACCCTGCTGCGCAGAGAGCTTTATATGCCCGGTTGGAGCGTGACCGTGAACGGCGCGGCGGCTACGCCAGTCCGGCAGAACGGCATTTTCCAGTCGGCCGCCCTGCCCGCCGGCCACAGCCACACGCGCTACCACTTCGTGCCTCCCTACATGGAGTTCGGCTGGGCCGCAAGCCTCCTCGGAATAGCAGGCCTGCTATGGCAGCTAATCCTGATAGCCCGCACCCCCGCGTCCGTTAAGTCCCGCAGGGACGCCTGACTCCGCCTGTTGTATAGCCTGGAATAAACCGCAGATCTCTCCACTCCGCTTCGCTCCGGTCGAGATGACAAATAAGAATACTTCGCGGCACGCCTTTAGCGACTTACCGCGGTGATGGCTTCATCGGCAGTTACTCTTAAAACGGTAACCACACCCAATTTGTCATCTCGACGGAGCGAAGCGAAGTGGAGAGATCTGCGGTTCCTCTCTCTCGTCAGCGCGGCTCCAGCGCTTTAGGTTCGCAACTACTCTTTATTTGTCATCTCGACCGGAGCGAAGCGGAGTGAGATCTGCGGTTCCCTCTTTCCATTCTTCGCTCAGGTCGGCCCAGGTCGGATTCGCCTGTTCGATGAGCCATACCTTCTTAGCGCGGCTCCAGTGCTTGATTTGATTCTCCCGATTGATGGCGTTGTAGACATACTGGTAATGCTCGAGCCAGACCAGGCGATTGCATTGGTAAGCCGCGGAGAAGCCTGCAATACTCCCCTCTCGATGTTCCTCTACCCGCCGCCGAATGCTGTTGGTCATTCCGCAGTAGAGAGCATGAGTTCGGCTGGCGACGATGTATACGTAATAGTGATGCTCGTCCTTGCTCACGCCGATCCCTTTCAGCCGAAAGTGCAAAACCGCAGATCCCTTCGCTCCGGTCGAGATGACAAATAGAGTGTAATTGCCGATTTAGGTGTAACTGCCGATGAAGCCATCGCAGCGGTGAGTCGATAGTGCCGCGAATTATTCTTATTTGTCATCTCGACCGGAGCGAAACCGGGGTCCCCGGCAAGCGAAGCTTGCTGGGGTGGGAAGCGAAGTGGAGAGATCTGCGGTTCTCTCCTAATCAGATCACCGCGAAGCCGTCACAGGATAAGGCTGGATCAAATCCTCTCCAGACCCCCCGTCAAAGGTCACCAGCGAAACCTCACGATCGGGATAATAAGCCAGCAGCGCGCGATTCTTCTCCACTCCCAAATCGTGCGCAAAGACCACTCGCTGGCTATCGATATCGGCGCTGTTGTACACCCATTCCTCCAACGGATTCCAGTCAGGTGAAGGATAGCGGACAATCACCAGTTGACGCCGGTCGAGCGCGGAGAGCCTGTGAATGAGCGCGGCGCGCCGTTCGGCCCAGTCGCCCGCGAAAGGCGCCTTCCCGCCGCTGGAAGGAGACCCCGAAGCGGAAGTCCCAGGCGTTATTCGCAGCCAGTGAGACACATGAAACAGGAGAGAAGAGTTCGCCGTCGACAGCAGCGCCAATACCACCAGCACCGCTCCCACCCGCAGCCTGCCCATCTTCAGCTTCCATGCGTACTCCGCCCAAACCGCAACCATCAGGGCGAGTGCCGCAAAAACCGGCGCGGCGTAATGTTCGTAGTGAAAGGTTTCTACGGCCAGCGCGAGTATAAAGACCCCGCTGACGATAACCATCTTGCGGTAGAGCGGATCACGCCAAGCCACCGGAACCAGCAGGGTGAACAATACCGGCGCGCCCAGTGACAGCCCCAATATCTGCAGTGAAGAGATCAGACCGGTGGAGAGGCCGCGCCACCAGGGCTGGTCCGCTCGATAAACGGATGCCTCCCATCCATTTGTTCCGTGCTGGCTTTCGAGCCGCGGATGGGAGTAGACCGGCTCCGGGCGAAGGGGAAGGAACCAGAAGACCGGCGTCACGTTATATTGGCGATCGTGCAGGAGATATGGCAGCAGGAAGGGATGTCCGGTAACGGCCCGGTTGTCGTAGCAGGTCCATGCACCTCCCAGAGCAAACACTAAAAGCGCGGCCAGCAATGCGCCGGCGCCTCGCTTCCGCCAAAGCTCCTTCGCGAAGACCGCCAGCACCAGGACCGTGAATACCCCGCCTTCAAACGGCCGCGTCCAGAAAAGAAGCAGCGCACCCAATGCGAAGATAACGCCCGCCAGCGGCCTTTGCTTTCCGCGATAGATCCCGATACCGAGCAACACCAGTGCGCCTCCGCTGGCCGCCACCGCGCCGCCCCAGTAGGAGCACGACCACTCCGTAGTAGTGCGCAGGCCCAGCAGCACGGCTCCTGAAGCCGCCAACGCCCAAGGGTAAGGAACCCAGGCAAACAGCATCAAGCAGAAGGAGAGCAACATCAGCGCGTCGCCCAGCATGACTCCATAAAACGGCGAGCCGAAAAGACGCTGGCCCAGGGCCAGAAAGAGAGCCTGGCCGGGAGGATACTTCGACGCGTACACCGGACGGACTAATATGTGCGGCGACTCGAAGAACTCAGCCAGCGCGTGCGGAGGATTCGCCAGGCGTCCATGGGCGAAAGTGTCCGCGCCCAGCAGGTAGCTGAACTCATCATGGATTGCGGGTGCCGGGATGCCGGCATGCTTGAGAGCAACCAGCCGCCAGGCGGTCCAAAGCAGCACCAGAAGCAACGCGGCAGGCAGCCCTTTCTTCCACGGCATCGTCTTCAGAATTTCCCCCGCAGATACCAATCCATCACTCGCGGCGCGAAGAAATCGAGCGAGGTGAAAACCGCCCCGACCTTGGGAACGAATACCGTCCGCTTTCCCCGCTCCACTCCCCGGATGATGGCGCTGGCGACTTGATCGGGGCTCACCACCCGGCGGATGTCTTCCACCCGTCCCGGGGCGGTTCCTGCAAGCACATGATCGCGGAACTTTGTATCGACGATGCCGGGACAAACCTTCATCACCCGGATTCCGGTGCCCGACAGCTCCCGATGCAATGAGTCATCGACGCAATGAAGCGCCCATTTGGTCGCGGTATACATCACCGCCCACGGCAGCGACACCTTCCCGCCCACCGATCCGAGGTTGACGATAGTGCCGGACCGCCTGGCCTTCATGCCGGGCACCACCAGTTGCGTCAGCGCCAACGCGGAGAAGACGTTGATGTCAAACATGCGCTTGGAAATCTCCGTGTCGACCACGGTCGGGTATCCATATTGGCCGACGCCGGCATTATTGATCAAGACATCGATGCCCCCGAAACGGCCGATGGTCCGCTCGACTACCGAGCTCCGCGTCTTGTCCGAGGTGATATCGCCTGGAATGACGAGCCGGGAATCGGACTCCTCTTCCTGAAAGTCTTCGCTGGGAAGCGCCGTCAACGCGAGCCTGGCTCCGCGCTGCCCGATCAATTTGGCGCAACTCGCCCCGATGCCCTGGGAAGCGCCGGTGATCAGAACGACCTTCCCAGCCCACGTATATGCGGAACGCAAATTAGTTGGGCCTCCATGGCGGTGAATCGTAGCCGACACTATAGCACGCAATGTCAGCACCGCAACCAAGCCGGATGCCCCAGGCCCCGATCCTGGGACCGGGGATTCTGCGCTGACATGAATAGGGATTCACGGGCAAAAAAACTCGCCTTGCACTTGCACTTTTGGTAAGTCCCGTGAGGGACGCCTGAAAATAGCCCAGCATGAAATGCCGGGTAGAATCCAAATTGAGGGAATAGTCCCGCAGGGACGACTGAAGCGTTCCTTAATTCGGCTTGGCTAATTTAATTCCACTTGAGTAGGTGACGGTCAGACCCTGGTCATCACTAATACAAACGCGTCGGTGTCGGCGATTTGAAAGCCCATGTCTTTCAGCCTTTGTAACATGATTTCATTCTTTTTCTCACCAATCATTCGAGCATGAGTTTCCAGAATGATAGTGTCGGCCATTCTCACTACGTCGGGCTCGTGCTCAACTAGCTCACATTCATGTCCTTCAATGTCGCAGATGAGTGTAAAAGAAGCGAAACGTTTCTCATCCACTATCTCTTTTAGACGTATCGTATCGATCGTAACCGGGGCGGAATCGCCCTCCCGGCTCAGAGAGCTGCCGCGCATGTCTCTATCCGGCTGAAACTTGATGACTTTTCCGCCATAAGCGATCGCCGAATTCACAATCGAAAACTTACAATCATTTATTAGCCGATTCTCTTCTAACAGCGGAATCGCCTCTGGATTCGCTTCTACTACTACGTGTGCCCCCGGGTCTTTTAGTAATCGGTTCGAAATACAGGAGACGACGCCAAGGCACCCGCCCAATTCAATGATGGGGAGATTCGCCTTTACATATTTTTGAACCGCTTGGCGTTCAAAACTTTCATAGCGCCCTTTGAGCAATTCAAGCTTGATAGGGGTATTGGGAACACGAGAGATGTTGAACTTACATCCGTCTAATTCAACAATAGTCTTGTTTCTTGCTGCGAACAATTGAGTTTGTAGGTAGACCTCGCCACAAATTCCAGCCACAATACCTACGATTCCCTCGGATCGGAGCAGCCTTTTCAATGTCGATATTTTTCTTCGCAACATTTGGGAAATGAGCTGTTAACGGAAGATATCTTATCTACTCCGGTTTACATGCTCACGTCTCCTCTCTTGATTTTTGTCACCTACCGCTCGAAGGGTCGCTTCCAAATAACTACGCCCCCATTTTTGACAAGGCTCAAGGTGACAACCCTCAGCCCACTCATTCCATGCATTCACAAAGACAAGCTTGTCCCCGTCTCTATTTTGTGGAGCACGCTCGATCGCTTCCCGTAACCAGCGCTCATATAATTCGGGAGTTGAGTCTCTCAGTATAAAGGGCCATCTGGGGTGGCGAGATGAATTATCCCATGAAGGGCACACGCACGGATAGCGAACGTACTGTGCTGCGGGTTGAGCGAGCACTCTGTCGATCAGGTCAGAGTACCTATGCAGCCTATAAGAGCCGTTGTTTAGGTGAAATCGATGCAGGGCGCGCGATACCAACGATTCATCCATCAGCGCCAGCTTGGGCTGAAACGCCACGGCAGCGTCGAAACCGTGTTTGGCGGGATCGATCAGAGGGGCGCCGGAGTTGCCTTCAACAAGACAGAGGTAAAGCTCACCCACTCCAAGACGCATAGCTTCCTCTCGCCATCTCCGCGTAGTCGCTTGTGCATCTGGCAAGACTTCGGAGCGGTAGACAAGAAACAGGGGCTTACCTTCGACTCTGATGTAGCGGGGATCGGAAAAAGCTCCGCAAAGCCAGCGAATATGACTTAGATCGTCCTCGGCGCTGTAGACCTGCTGCAATAGAACCTGTTTGTCCCGGCCGTCCCACGCCCTCGTCCAATTCTCGTTGGCCCAGCAGAGACAAAATGGAAAATCAGGCTTTCCAAATTTCAAAATTTCGTCTACTGGACGCTCCAGGACTTGCTTGCCGTTAAACCAATAGTGGTAATAGCAGAAGCCGTATATTCCGTATTCAGACGCAAGCTCCGCTTGCGCATCCCGGGATTCTGCAAGCCGGAGGTCGTAAAAACCAAGGTCGGCAGGCAGGTGAGGCTGATAGTGCCCCTCGAATAGAGGACGCGCCTTGGTGACATTGGTCCACTCCGTGAAGCCTTTACCCCACCACTCGTCGTTGTATGGAGTTGGATAAAACTGCGGTAAATGGAATGCGATGAGCTTTGCACTCTTATTCACGCTCGTTGTTCCCTCACCTTTTTCAAACACCTCGCCGAGCATTCAGCCAGCCATGTTCACATCATATATGCTGCATCCCAGTGAAATACTCCCGGTATGCATGGACAAGTGCAAAGGACCCACCCAAGAATAGAATTGACGTGGGGGCATTCAGAAGATCCATATGTCATCGAGCGAAGCGCCTATCATCACGATTGCGCTTGTTCTCTACGAGCGTGAGGCGGCGGAGAGCGAGGCTTTTGCCTCCCTTTTTGCAGTCGCGGATTCCCATCCAGCTCTCATGCAGCGTTTTCGCTTTGTCATCTTCGATAACTCATCGGTGAGCCATGCCGAACCGCGAGCCCCTATTCCTCTCACGTTTATCCCGGATGACTCGAACCCAGGGTTGGCAGGTCCGTACAACAAAGCGCTCGACCTCGCCGAGGGCTTCGGCTCAAACTGGTTGCTCTTGCTCGACCAGGACACTCAGCTTACGCCGGTCTTTTTTACAGAGCTCTACGAGACCATTGTTGCTGCGCCTTCGTCCGTGGTAGCAATCGTGCCGAAGCTGCTTGGGCCCGAACGCCTGCACTCGCCTACGCCGCTTCCCTGGATAAACCCTCGACCGCTCGATCCCAGCGTCACAGGTATCGTGGGACGGAAAGTGATGGCGTGCAACTCTGGCGCCTCTTTACGGGTAAGCGCGGTCCGTGCAATCGGTGGCTTTCCTCGCGAGTTTTGGCTGGACTACCTGGATCATGCTGTCTTTCATCTGTTGCAGCGGGCGGGCGGCCGCGTACACGTGCTCAAGGCAGTGCTGAGGCATGACTTGAGTATCATGGACTTGAACAACAAGGGATCGCACGGAAGATTTGCTAACGCGCTTGCGGCCGAGCGCCTTTACTATCGCAGGTATGGTTCGCCGATTCAAAAGATGCTTTTTGTATTGAGATTGCTGAGGGTGTCCGTTGACCTCGCATTGAGCGTGCGCGACAAGACATACGCGCGGATGTGTCTCCGCTCGGCACTATTGTTTTCAGATACTCGCAATCAGTGAACCTCGCGAATGCGCCAAATCGACTGAAGACACATTGGCCGAGCCTAAAGCAGATTCACCCTTCCGGGTCTATCGCTACGATTTGCTCGCGAGGGTGATGAGATTGATTTCCTTCACGTCCTGCCGCACGACGGAGAAACCAACCTCCTTCACCAGTTGCGCCGCCGTTTCGGGCTCGAACACGTGATGATGAATGGCCCGAAATTCAGCATTCTTGAGACATCGTTCTTTAAATTGCTCTGGCGTTCCCGCTGGAGGATCGCGAGACAAGTCGTGAAGAGCAAGAATTTCATCCAGATGGAATAGATCGGTTTCCGGCGTGTCACGCCGAAAGTCCTCGCGCATGTGTTCCAACGATGTTACGGGGCGCCGCCAGTCAAAGGTGTATTGGCGATTGGGAAGTATTAGGAGCAGAAGCCCACGGTCTCGAATCACTCGTCTCCACTCCAGAAGCGCCTTCATCGGGTTCGCAATATGCTCCAGGGAGTGCGACGAGATCAAGCAATCGTAAGCCCCATCGTTCACCGGTAGTTCCGTTCCTTCACAGACCAGAGTCTCTCTGACCTTCACTGCCTCGCTCTGCCACAGGGTGACCGTCGAGTAGTTGACGTTGTCTATGCTTGTTAGACAAGAGTAGATGGGGAGAGACCCGGCCTTGCCGAGAAGATTGCTGGGACCACCTATCTCGAGGGCTCGCATCTTTTTCAGATGATGCCGATAGGGTCGCGCTAGTAGACTCGTCTCAACCCTGCCTGCCAAGCGCCGGCCAGGGGAGCCAGCCATTTTCCCGAGTGCGGTTCTCAAAGACATGTCACGCTGCCCTAGCAGACCGCTACATGAAGGGTTGCCAACTGGTACCCCGCTTCGGGGCAACAAGTTCGGCGATTGGAGCCTCGTTGCGTTCTATTACGACTGCAAAGGGATATAGGCTCACAGAGCGGATGGCTGATTGGAAGGGAGTGGTGGTTACAGTAATTGCCCGATCGTTATCTTCATTGGGCTGAAATTCGCGAGCCGCATTTAGATTGAGCGCGAATCCATTAATGTAGCGCGCAAAGTGGTTCGGCATGCCGTGTATATCCTCACATACATACACTCCGCCCGGGTTCAGATATGGCAGTGTCTCCTCAAGCGTGATGATCTGCTGACTGGGGGAGTGTCCGCCGTCGTCAACTATTACATCGAGCGACGGCACTTCTTCTCGGAATCTCTTCCAAAAACCGCGATCTGCTTGGTCGCCTATCAGGATCTTTACATCCGCATTTTCATAATTCTTACATGCTGGCTCGATATCAACGCCATAGACACGGCAGCCTGCACCCAAATAGTGTCTCCACATCTCGATGCTCCCACCGCTATAGACGCCGATTTCGCAGAGCCTAACGTCGCCATTTACAAACTTTGCTAAATGACGCTCGTACATGTCGAAATAATGGTTCCACTTATAAATGCCATTGCCTTCTTGGTGTGAATCGAAGTATGCATGCAGTCGACCTAAGGGTTGATTTGGCATGTCGCGATTTTGTGCACTGCTGGAAAGCTGATTGCTCTCGAACAGCCGCAACCCTTGACGGTAACCTTGCGCGACCACGTGAGATCGGGCGAGTTCCAAGCACTCCGAAGCCAATCGGGAGCGTCGTAACGCGTTTTGGGCGAAGCGTTGCAGAGCGTTTGCCACGTCTGCCGATAATACCATGCACTGAATTTAGTCCGCGGCTTTCCCGGTTCAAACGGCAACAATGTTCGATGTATGCTTAAACCATGCTCAGATCTTCCACCGTCGATAGGGTGCTGGGTACCACGTCGCGGATTTTGCACGACGAAGGAGTAAGCGGTTTGTCTTTGGCTGTTCGAGAATGGGCGGCCGTGAGGGCGAAATATGTCAATTTGGGTGGTTGCACGTTCAACTTGAAAAAGATCTCCGACACCGGAATGAAAATTGCTCTGATCCGTAAAGAGTACGAAGGGTTTGAGCGTCGCGCCGTGCTTCAGTACACTCGTCCAGAATGCCCGGTCATTGAATTAGGCGGCTGCATTGGCGTGGTGGCCTGCATTACGAATCGCGCATTGAAAGGCGGGAGATCACACGTCGTGGTTGAGGCGAATCCGCTGGTTATTCCGCTTCTGCAAGAGAATCGGGACCTCAATCACTGTGATTTTGAAATATTGAATGCTGCAATCGCCTATGATCAGCCCTCAGTTACGTTCTATCCGTCGCTGGCCTTTCCTTCAAATTCACTCCGTTATGATCGTGAGGCCGATCCGGTAACGGTGAACACCTCTAGTCTTGGAAAGATCGTGAGCCAAAGGCAGATCAACTCCTTCACGTTGATCTGCGATATTGAGGGGCACGAATACGAACTTGTGCAACACGAAGCAGATGTGTTGAAGCGTGCGGAGACCATCATTCTCGAAACGCATGCCCGAATGATCGGGGAAACGAAGAATTCGGAGCTATTGGGCAAGCTCGAAGAAATCGGCTTTGAGAAAATTGATGAGGAGGCTACCGTGGTGGTCCTGAGGCGGTCCGCATAGCCTTTCAAGCGATTAGGCCCGATATCAGGATCAAGTGCGATGGCAGTCATGCGCGCAGAGCCCGGGCAGCCCACCAGTTGTGAAGAACCGAACTAAATTGCTTCCGGTCCGAATCAATCAGCCCCACGTTCCAAATCATGATTGCCGCCAGCAAAACGGTGAGCGCCGGCGGTAGAGGTCCATGGCGCGCGGGATTTCCCTTGCAATAGATCAAGAAGGTGGCAAGTGGGATCGCGCAAATCATCGCCCTAGTCAGTCCGCGCACTAGAAAGTCCCTCCGTGACACTGGAATTGCGCCGGATGTGTGGCGCATGCTGTACCAAAGATGAAGGCCGACACTGAACACGGCCCCTACCAGCGTTCCGAAAGCAACGCCGATTGCACCAAACCGCGAAGCAAGGAGGATGCTCACGCTCAGATTTACCGTAGCCTCCACGATTGCGGCGACAGACCCGTAACGCTGCAATCCGTTGCCGGCAACGATTACGGCATACGGCATGGTATAGAGCCGGATCATGTTGGCGACCACGAGTATTTGAAGCAGGACGGCGCTGTGGCGAGCGTAATCGGCGCCCACCCAAAGCGAAAGAATAGGATACGGATAGAGCAGCAGCGGCAAGCCCGTCAAGAGGAGCAGCAAACCGCAATAACGGGTGGCCCGCAGCGTAAGCGACGCCATCGCGCCGTGGTCGTTGACGGCGGCAAGCGCAGAGGCCGCGGGCAATAGCGGCCCAAAGATCGCGCTTACTGTCAAAATCACGAAATTTGTCAGCGATGCCGCAACCGCATAGTAGCCCGTCGCCTTGAAGTCGAAGTGGCCGACCACAGCCGTGTCGAGACCGCTGATCAGCAGCATGGCGAAGGACCAGACACTCATCTCAGCGCAGTAGCGCAGGATACGACGAGCCGCACCCCTGGTAACGGTCGCGATGGAGACCTTGACGTGGGAAAGATACCGCCGCCAGGCTGCCACCTGCGCCAGTCCCATGGCGAGAGTTACAGCGCCCACACCTGTTCCCATTGCGACCAGGGTCTGATGGAATAGCACGCAAACAGTGATAACAATCGCGGATAATAGTTGGCCGGTGATCTGAATCGCCATTGGGATGCTATTGCGCAGCAGGCCCTCGAAGCTGCTGGCAAAGGCTGTGGCGGGCAGAGCGATTGCAATGGCTCCGCCCATAAGCAGGAGACCAAACCTAACCTCATGCACGAGCGAGGGAGTCAACTGCGGAAAAAAAATCGGCACCTGCCACGCGAGCACTTCGATAGTAGCGAGAGCGCATACCGCAGCCACGCTCAAAAGGACGATCGCAGTGCTGATAACACTGCTGGATCCCTCCAGGTCTTCGACAGCATGGTGCTGCGCCACGAACTTGCTTATTGCCGACTGCAGACCGAACTCGAAGACCGCAGCATAAGCACTGAGTTGCAAGATGAGCACCCATGCCGCATACATCTCGTGCGAGAGCCGCCGGGTAAGGAACGGTGGCAGCAGCAGAGCCACGAGCACGCTTACGCTCAAGCGCGTGAGGTTGGCAAGAGAGTTCTTTGCAATCGTTAGCGAACGCCGGGTTTCCATATCTATCTGAGGAGCTACTGGCCTGCGGCCCACCCACGGGAATGAAAATCAGTCGAGCGAGCCAAGCAAATATGGCATAGGACGGCGAAAGCTTGATCGGCAACTGCACCCAATTTGTCATCTCGACCGGAGCGCAACCGGGGTCCCCGGCAAGCGAAGCTTGCTGGGGTGGGCAGCGGAGTGGAGAGATTTGCGGTCTCCCACTTTATACAGGAGGTGATTAAAAACACAATAACACCAAGTCTCGTAAGAAACCCTGGACTCCTCTCGCTGGCTCGTAGCGGTGATACTTAGCAGCGTTGCGCAGAATGAACTCCATTCTCTTTACTGAGTTTCTGTACGGGCTCCCGCGCTCGTGAAAAAAGGCAATCTTTTTACGAATCTCCGGCAACACAGCTTGGGCTCTGAGATCTCCGCTCTGCAGCAGGCGCTCTTCTAATGCTTCTAGTTGCCGAGCTGTTGCCAAGTGCTGCGCACTATCCTCTCTTTTGCCTTTCTCAAGCCTTTGCCTGAGCGACAGATCCTTGGATGGCTTAAGATTCCCGAGGCCGATCTGTTGATGCCGATGAACACGGTAGTGGATAAGCGGCTCTTCGACAAATACGAGCTTTGAGTGGAGAACTGTCATCCAAGCTATCCAATTATCATGAACACAATACGGTGGGATCGGCAAGAAGAAGGACTGTAAATTGGCACGCATCATCAGAGTAGCCCCGGTTACAACATTTCCCTGAAGCATCACTGTCACGCCTTTGCCAGCTCTAAACATCCCTTGCTTCCGGGCAGTGAAGAAGTATTCACCCCACAACTGTTGTCCGGTTTGCTGAGACCGGTCATCTATGATTCGCGCGTCGGAGAAAACTCCTCCAAGTTCAGAGTCTCGTTTGAGCAAATCGCTCTGGCGTACCAATTTCTCCGGCAACCAAATATCATCCTGGTCGCAAAGCGCGATGAAGTCGCTTGTACAGAGGCTAATGGCTTTCTCAAAGTTTTTGGTCGCGCCTAGATTCTCTGGATTACGGATAAATGTAACCGGAAAAGAAACGGAACGCGCGAACTCTTCTACGATCTCTGCTGTAGCGTCCACGGAGCCGTCGTCACAGATAATCAACTCCCGCGGCAGAAATGTTTGCCGTGCGATGCTGTCAAGCTGTTCGGGCAGGTAGCGTTCGCCATTGTAAGTACACATGGCAACCGATACGCTGTTCGAATCAACTTTGGAATCCATCGTTTTTACCCGCTCCAGTCTTCGCAGAAACCGTAGGCCGGCCGGCTGCCGGAAGCAAAGTCAACCTCGCCATCCCAGCACTCCCAATACAAGAGAAGGCCATACGGCGTTCAGCTCTAATTTAAAAGGATGATCCGCGGTTCCGGTAGCGCCTCCGGAATCTCAGGAACTCCGGCAGCATGACGACTATTCTAATGAGGATCCGCTGAGCCTTGCAAAATCCGTTGGAATCAGGGATTGCCGGCGGCGAAGCTTGTTGATGAGAACCCACGCCGCATACATGTCGTGCGAGAGCCGCCGGGTAAGGAAAGGGGGCAACACCAGGGCAACCAGAACACTCACGCTCAAGCGCGCCAGGTTCGCAACGGAGTTCTTTGCAATCGCAAGTGAATGCCGTGTTTCCATATCTGTTTGCGAGAGCCAGGATGGAAGAGCTACCCGGATCCGACAGGTAGAGTGGGTTTCTTTATAGTTTTACACTGAGGCGTTCGTGGATCTGCGGCCCACCCAAGGGGATGAAAATCGGGTTGAGGAAGGCTTGATTGGCAATTACATCTAACTTTGTCATCTCGACCGGTGTGAAACCGGGGTCCCCGGCAAGCGAAGCTTGCTGGGGTGGGAAGCGGAGTGGAGAGATCTGCGGTTTCCCACATCTGCCGCAAAATTACGGGGAGGTAAGTCCCGCGAGGGACGACCGAAAATAGCCCAGCACGAAGTGCTGGGTTGGGTCCTACCAGAGAAAACAGTCCCGCAGGGACGGCTGAATCAATCGTCCCTTTGCCTTTTCAATCGTCCCTACGGGACTGGATCCCGCTCCTCTCAAGCGGACCCAGCACTGACGTGCTGGGCTATTTTCTTGCAAACCTGTCCAAATTAACGGCGGATTGGCACGACATCAATGTCCGATAGCGTTCGGTTCCTGGATCTCGTCCCGTCAACAAATACCGGGTGCCCCAGGTCCCGATTCTGGGACCTGGGATTCCACGGATCTTGATGGACAGCGTCGTCGCTCTTGCGTGATGACGACACTCTCCGTCGAGATTTGCGGAATCCCACGTCCGAGAATCCGGACGTGGGGCACCCAAGATTGGTTGAAGGAGCAGATTCAAAAACCAAAAGTTCGTGGACGCCGTTAATTTGGACAGGGCTATTTTCTTGCCGTCCCTGCGGGACTCATCCAAAGCCTATTCGAGAGTTTTCCGCGGCCCTGTCTAGCCGCCGAGGAAAGCTCTTCGCATTCACACACGCACCGCCCGATTCAGCCGCCAGTTGCGAACCGCCGAGCCAAATTGCCTGCGTTCCAAATCCGTCAGGCCGACCTTCAAAATCATGATAGCCGTAAGGAAAACCACTATCGCCGGCGGGATAAATCCATACGCCGCGGGGTCCCCGTTGCAGAAGACCAGATAGGCGGCCAGTGGAAGAGCGCAGAGCAGTGGCCGGGCCAGGCCCTGTAATAGAAAATCGCGGCGCAGCACTGGAATCTCCTCAAACGTGCATCGCATGCTGTAGAAAATGTGCAACGTTATACCGACCACCCCGCCGATCAGCGTTCCGGCAGCAACGCCGATAGCGCCATATCGGGAACCCAGCAGGATACTGGCGCCTAGATTCACAAACGCCTCCGTGAGCGCGGCCAAAAACCCGTAGCGCTGCAGCCCGTTCCCGACAACGATAATAGTGTAGGGAAGCACGCATAAGCGGACCATGTTTGCGATCACCAGCAGCTGCAGCAGAGGGGCGCTATGGCGGGCATACTCCGGCCCTACCCAAATGGAGAGAATCTGGTAGCCGTAGAGCAGGAAGGCCAGGCCGATGAGCACCAGGAGCAATGCGCAATAGCGCGTGGTCCGCAAGGTGAGAGTCGCAATTCCCTTGCGGTCGCCGACCGCCGCCAGCGCGGAGACCGCAGGCATGAGCGGCCCAAAAATAGCCCCGATCATCAACAGGATAAAGTTGTTCGGCGAAGCGGCCACCGCATAGTATCCGGTGGCCTTGAAGTCAAAGTGGCCAACCACCGTCGTGTCGAGACCGGTAATCAGCAGCCAAGCGAATGACCAGACTCCCATGGCGGCGCAATAAATCAGAATGACGCGAGCCATCTGGCGGGTAACCGCCGCGGCTGAGACTCTGATGTGCGCAAGATACTTTCGCCAGGCTGCCACTTGCGCCAATCCGGCGCCGAGCGTCAAGGCCCCTACGCATGCGCCCATCACCACCAGGTTCCCGTGGAGGAGCACCACCACCACAATTGCGATCGTGGTGAGCGTCTGTAAAACCGCCTGGATCGCCATCGGTATGCTGTTGCGCTGTAATCCGGTGAAGCTGGCGGCAAACGCCAGCGGTGGCAGAGATAGCGCACTCGCGCCGCCTACGAACAGTATCCCCATCCTCACCTGGTGGACGAGCGAGGGAGTCAATTCGCCGAAGAAATGGGGAACAAGCCACACCAGGACGCCAATGGCTGCGAGCGCGCAAACGGCACTCACTCCCAAGAGGGCCGTTGCCGTGCTAACCACACTGTTGGTGCCTCCATGGTCCTGGACGGCATCGTGCTGGGCCACGAATTTGCTGATCGCCGATTGCAGCCCTAGCTCGAAAATGGCGCCATAGGCGCTCACCTGCAGGATGAGAACCCAGGCCGCATACATCTCGTGGGAGAGGCGGTGGGTGAGGAAGGGAGGCAGCAGCAGCGCCAGCATGACGCTCACGCACAGACGCGCCAGGTTCACAACAGAATTCTTCGCAATTGTCAGCGAATGGCGAGGTTCCATACCTGTCCAGTGCGAGATCGAGGAGAATTTTGTTTTGAAACGGCGCGTTTTTTTGAGCGGTATTGCTGGAGTTTCCGAACTTGGGAAAGACTCCGGTGAGCGGCGCCTTGAAACTAGCCCGGCACGGGCGGTTAGTGTTTTGTACATACGGCGGGCGCCCCGGGGACCCGATTTTGGGACCTGGGGTTTTCCCCCCGCAACCATTTATACAACCAAAGGCCTAGAGACACTGAGATGCTATTTGTACCACCTGCGGCCAAAAAGTTTTCAAAACTTTTCGCTAATCGCTCAACGGCTTCACAATCATGTTGGCCAAAAACTCCTCCCGCGCCAGGAACGGATAGAGAATCCTCGAGCGGTCTTGAAACCATCGAGCCATCAGGCTTTTGCACCGACGAGAGGCGCGGTGCGCGGCTTTCATCTGGAATAACGTGCACATCGCAGACCACCGGGCCGGGCATATCGAGCACCCGGCGGACGGCGGCGCGTAAGTCTCCCTGATCTTCGATGACCGCGGATTGGATGCCGTAAGCTCCGGCGATCCTGGATAGATTGGGCACGGTGAGCCCCGTAGCGCCATCGCATCCGATGCTCGCCTTGCCGAAATAATTTGCTTGCGAGGCGCGGATGGATGCGTAACCGTCATTGTTCAAAACGAAGAACTTGATAGGGAGATTCAGCCGCGCCACCGTCTCCAGCTCCTGGATGTTGAATTGGAAGCCACCGTCTCCGTCGACGCAGATGGTCTGCTTGCCGCCGGCGGCGAGTGAAACGGCAATCGACATAGGCAAGGCGAAGCCCATCGAACCCAGGCCCGCGGTGTGATAAATGCGCTGTCCGTTGCGGGTTGGGCAGGCCAGCAAGAAAATCTCGATGCCGGCGCCGGAGCTCCCGGAGACAAGCTGGTCGCCGGGCTCGGTCTCCGTGCCGATGACTTCCGCCAGATTGTAGATGCTCACCTGGCCTTCCGGCTTGCGATGCTCCTCCGTCACCACCGGATAGCGGGTCTTCCAATCGGCGCAGCGGCTATCCCATGCCGATCGGGCCTTCAGCTTGATGCACTCACGCTGGGCAAGCAATTCTTTCAGGAATGCTTTGGCGTCCGCGTGAATAGGCTGGTCAAGATGCGGTTCGAGCTTTTTCAACTCCGCCGCATCGATATCGACCGCGGCTTTATACGCTTCGCGCGCGAGCTTGTCCGGCGCATAGCCGGTGATGGCGAAATCGAGCCGCACCCCGATGGCCAGCAAGAAATCGCAATTCTGCAGCGCGAAGTTCGCTCCCCGCGCGGCCACCGAGCCCGGGCGCCCGACATAGAGCGGCTCATCGCTGGGCACCAGGTCGGCCGCGCACCAGGTGGCGGCGATGGGAATGTTCAACAGCTTGCGCAACTGATGAAATTCCTCCTCCGCCTGGGCCAGCCGGATTCCATTACCGGCGAAGAGCAGAGGCCGCTCCGCGCGGTTGAGCGCCGCGATCACGTTGCCTGCCTCAGCCTGCAGCGCGGCGCCTGGGAGATCCTGATCGAGCTCGTCCGGATCGAAACCTGCGAGCGTAGCGGGATCGGGGATCGGAGCCGCCTGCACATCCAGCGGAATATCGATCCATACCGGCCCGGGCCGGCCGGAGAGCGCGAGATAAACCGCCTTCTCCAGGTGATAGCGAATGGCCGCCGGATCTAAAACCGTTACCGCATATTTGGTGATCGGGCGGACGATAGAAACAATATCGACCTCCTGCACCCCCAATTGGCGCATGCCCAGCGGTTCTCCCTTGGCATCGAACATGCGATCGGGCCGCTTGACCTGGCCGGAGATGAAGAGCGTGGGCGTGGAATCGAGCCACGCGCCCGCGACCCCGGTAACCGCGTTGGTGCCGCCCGGCCCGGTGGTGACCATGGCCACGCCCAGCCCGCGTGTAGCCTTGCCATAGGACTCCGCGCAGATGGCGCTGGCCTGCTCATGCGAGTTGCAGACAGCCTGGATGCGCGTCTCCCCGGAGAGCGATTGATTCAAGTGCATCGCGCCGCCGCCGGTCACCAGGAAGACATGCTTGACCCCTTGGTCGGCGACAAATCGGACAACATAATCAGAGAGCTTTGGCATTCGTCTCATTCTTCCAGCGTTGAAGATAAAGGTGGGTCAGGCTTTGAAGGGTACGGCCTTCAGGCCGTACGTAGATGGCTAAAAACCCGACCGGCTTTAGCCGCTGAGGGACCATTTCTCCACCTATCGTCGTCCCTCCTTCTTGTCCGCCCTTGACTTTCTTTCTGTCATTCCCGAAGGGAATCTGCTTCTGCCTTGTTGTCGTCCCGCGTTTGTAACTAAGAAGGGTGCCCGGAGCCTGCCCTGAGCCTGTCGAAGGGTCCCGTTCTTAGCGCCTGGGATCTCCGGTTGAGTAGACAGCGATTACTCGCGGGCAGACAAAATGGCGTCGATCAGCTCGCGAACCGCGCCGTTGCCTCCGCATTTTTTTGACACAAAGGAAACCTGCCCGAGAACAGAGGGCCGGGCATCCGCGGGCGCAGCCGACATCCCTGCGATGGCCAAGGCTGGAAGGTCGTTGACATCGTCGCCCATGAAGCAGATATCGGCCAGAGCAAGCTGGTTTCGCTTCGCGAATTCGCGCAGAGCTACATCTTTCTCGGTGCAGCCCTTGGTTATGTCGGTTAATTTGAGTTTTTCCGCAAAGCGGTCGACCAGCGGACTGTTTTCACCGGAGATCAGGCCGATCAGGAGTCCGGCCTTCCGTCCCAGCGATACCCCCATCACGTCGGCAAAATGAAATCTCTTCCACTCTTCGCCGTTCGGTCCCCACCAGATACCCCCATCGGTGAGCACTCCATCGACGTCCAGGGCAATCGCCCTGATCCCCTTCTTGATTCCCTTCATATTCAAGAAGCGGCGGCGCCCACGCGGCGCAGCTTTTTGATGATCGGCATCTCGCGCTCATACACGCGCTTCACCCCGTCGCCCATGGATTGCTCCACCAGGCGGATATCGCGCACCAGGCGGCTTATTCCGTTGGGCTCAAGCGAAGCAGCCTGGTCGCTGCCCCACATCGAGCGGTCGAGCGTGATATGGCGCTCCACGCTGGCGGCGCCGAGCACGCAGGCGGCGACGCTCGAGGGAATACCCGTCTCGTGTCCGGAGTACCCCACCGGCACGCCATAGCGCGCCTGCATGGTCGGAATCACGCGCAGGTTCAACTCCTCGTAATACGCGGGATAGGTGCTGCAGCTATGCATGATAACCAGGTCGTCCTTGCCCAGCACTTCGACCGCGCGGTCGATTTCCTCATACGTGCTCATTCCCGTCGAAAGTATGATGGGCTTGCCTTTGGACCGGGTGTGGCGAAGCAGATGGTGGTCGGTCAGCGACGCGGACGCGATTTTGAAACATGGCACATTGAATTGATCGATGAAATCGACCGAGCCTTCATCCCAGCAGGAGGCGAACCACGGCATCTTGATCGCTTTGCAAAAGGCGGCGAGCTCGGCGAAATCCTCCTCGTCGAACTCCAGGCCGTACTTCAGATCGCCGTTGGTCGGGCCAAAGGGGTTTTCCCGCGGCTTGGCCAGCTCTTCAGCGGTGTATACCACATCGATCGTGCGCTTTTGGAATTTGACCGCATCGCATCCCGCCGCTACCGCCACGCTGATGAGCCGCTTGGCGATATCGATGTCGCCGTTATGGTTGATGCCGATTTCGGCGATGATGTAGCAGGGATTTCCACTCCCCACGCTCTTGCTGCCGATTTTTACACTGTCGTTGCTCGTCGTCATTCTCAGCCTTCATTCCCGAAAGGCGCCGAGGCCTCCCGTTCATTGGATTGCGAGATTGGTCCCGGACACCTTCGGCCCATCGGCTGGAGCGGGCCGGTTATGCACGTCTATAATCGCACACAGCCACCCTCTCAGGCGACCGATTCGGGCACACCTCCGTTACCAAGACCATGAGAATCAACCCTCCCCTCCCATCGGAAGACCTGGAGCATGTGCTTGAAAAAACAGAGCACCTGTGGGAACAGATACGCGGGCGGCGCATCTTCATAACCGGCGGAACAGGCTTTTTTGGCTGCTGGCTGCTCGAGAGCTTTCTAGCCGCCAACCGGTCCTTCGATCTTCAAGCCGCGGCCGTGGTGCTCACCCGGTCCCCCGCCGCATTTCTCGCCCGGTCTCCTCACCTGGTCCGTCAGCCCGGGCTTGAATTCATCATTGGAGATGTGCGCGATTTCGAATTTCCCCAGGGAGAATTCGGCTTCGTCATCCACGCCGCCACCGAAACGATTTCTAACAACGCGCTCGACACTTTTTCCACCATTGTCGATGGCACGCGGCGAGCTCTTGATTTTGCCCAGGCCTCTAGAGCGTCCAAGTTCCTCTTGACCAGTTCCGGGGCCGTCTATGGCAGGCAGCCGGCCTCGATAAGCCACATTCCCGAGGACTATCCTGGTGCGCCCGCATCCTTCCATCCCGGCTCCGCTTATGGCGAAGGCAAACGCGCCGCCGAGGCGCTGTGCGCGATCTACTCCGAACGCACTGGGATAGAGGCGAAGATCGCCCGCTGTTTCGCCTTTACCGGTCCTCATTTACCACTCGATGCCCACTTCGCCATCGGCAACTTCATTCGCGATGCGATGGCCGGCGGCCCGATCGCAGTCCAGGGGGACGGCACGCCCATGCGGTCCTATTTATATGCGGCCGATCTCGCGGTATGGTTGTGGACCATCTTGTTCGATGCGCCCGCCATGCGGCCCTTCAACCTCGGCTCGGACCATTCTGTAAGCATCCGGGAACTGGCGCAGACGGTAACCGCAGCCCTCGATCCTTCGATTGAAGTGCGCATCGCGCAAAGCCCGTCGCTGGGCGCGCCGTTGCTCCAATATGTTCCATCGATCGAGAGGGCGCGCGCGGAACTAGGCCTCGAAGTCAACATAGATCTGACTGAAGCCATCCGCCGCACCGCAGCCTGGCACGGATTTAATTTATAGGTGGAAGCCGGGTGCCTTAGCAGGGCGAGCTGGATTTTTTGGTGGAAGCCCCCGCATTTATGCGGGGGTAGGAGCGCTTCAGCGCTCCGGAAAAGTTCGCCTCTGATCATGATGCGCTTTAGCGCTGGCATCGGTACATCCAGGGCTAAAGCCCATCTTAGATCGACCGCTCTCCGCTGGACTAAAGTCCAGCTTCCCCCTGCTAAAGCAGGGGGCTTCCACCAGGAAAGACCATTTCCAGACGGTCTTTGTTAGCATTCAAGTATGAGGGAGACGGCTGAGACTCCAACTGCCGGGAACCAGGCGAGCGGTCCGGCGAGGGCCGCCGAACTCCGCGAGCAGATTCTCGCCTTGGCGGAAGAGTATTTTGCCGAGCAGTTCAGAACCCAGCCGTTCGTCGCCGGGCAAAGCGCAGTCCCGGTCTCGGGCAAAGTTCTGGATGCAGCCGACCTGCGCAACCTGGTGGGCGCCTCGCTCGATTGCTGGCTGACCACGGGACGCTTTGCCAATGAGTTCGAGCGCCAGTTCGCGCGCTACTTCGGCTTGCGCGGCGCTTCGCTGGTCAACTCCGGCTCCTCGGCGAACCTGGTGGCCTTCTCCTGTTTGACCTCTCCCAAGCTTGGGGACCGGCGCTTGCAGCCCGGGGATGAGGTGATCACCGTCGCCGCGGGATTTCCCACCACCGTAAATCCCATCATCCAGAATCGCTGCGTCCCGGTCTTTATCGACGTGACCATCCCCACCTACCAGGCGGATGCCGCACAACTGGAAGCGGCGCTGAGCAATCGCACCCGCGCTATCATGATCGCCCATACCCTGGGCAATCCCTACGATCTGGATCTGGTGTCGAGCTTCGCCAAGAAACATAACCTCTGGCTGATTGAAGATAGCTGCGACGCTCTGGGCGCGAGTTACAACGGCCGCAAGGTGGGCACCTTCGGCGACCTGGCGACAGTCAGCTTTTATCCCGCGCACCACATCACCATGGGGGAAGGCGGCGCGGTCTTGACCGACTCTCCGCTGCTGAAGACGCTGGCCGAGTCCTTCCGTGACTGGGGCCGCGACTGCTGGTGCGAGCCGGGCAAAGATAACACCTGCGGCAAGCGCTTCGAGTGGCAATTAGGCGGCCTGCCCTGCGGCTACGACCACAAATATATCTACTCCCATATCGGCTACAACCTGAAGATGACCGATATGCAGGCGGCGGTCGGCCTCAGCCAGCTCGATAAGCTCCCGGGATTTATCGCCGCCCGGCTGAAGAATTTCGCTTATCTGTACCAACGGCTCAAGCCCCTGGAAGATGTTCTTGTGCTGCCGGAAAGCACTCCCCTGGCGGAGCCGAGCTGGTTCGGATTTCCCATCGGCGTGCGCGAGGATGCCCCCTTCGGCCGCGATGCCCTGATCAGCGAACTGGAATCGCACAAGATCGCAACCCGGCTGCTCTTCGGCGGCAACCTGGTCCGCCAGCCGGCATACCAGGAAGTGCAGTTCAGAGTTGTAGGCGATCTGAAGAACACCGATTTCGTGATGCGCAATGTTTTCTGGATCGGAGTTTTCCCCGGCTTGACCGAAGCCATGCTCGACTATACGGTCGAAACCATCACCAGCTTCGCCAATAGCAAAACCAGTAGACTTCAGGAACAGGGCGTTCCGTAACACACTATAGGCTTTGGTCGGCAATGGCGCCTGATTTGTAAGCTTGACCGGAGTGTTCATGGGCCGACAAAGCCTTCATTGGCAACTTCACCTAATTTGTCATCTCGACCGGAGCGAAGCGGAGTGGAGAGATCTGCGGTTTCTTTTCTCCATTGTTAGCGCGCCTCCGGCGCTTGATGCTTCTCCCGATTGAGATGAGGAAGGCTTGGCTGGCAATTACACTCTATTTGTCATCTCGACCGGAGCGAAGCGGAGTGGAGAGATTTGCGGTTATGCTCCCGAGATAAACCACAGATTTCTCCACTCCGCTTCGCTCCGGTCGAGATGACAAATGTTTTGCTAGAGATAGTTAAGCTTTAAAGTCGATGCGTATATTCGCCTCTGTATCAGGGCACGACTGCCGTAAGTGACGCAGAAATCGATCGGCTTTCGCACAGAACAACCGTACCGGAGACCATAATGAAGGCAGTAATTCTCGCAGGAGGACTGGGCAGCCGACTAGCCGAGGAGACCTCCGCCCGGCCTAAGCCGATGGTCGAAATCGGCGGCCGTCCAATCCTTTGGCACATCATGAAAATCTATTCCCACTACGGAATCAACGATTTCATCATCTGCCTCGGCTACAAGGGCTACATGATCAAGGAGTTCTTCGCCAATTACTTCTTGCATAATGCCGACGTCACCATCGACTTGCAGAAGAACCGCATCGAAACGCATGCCGCCGCTTGCGAGCCCTGGCGAGTGACCCTGGTGGACACCGGAACCGATACCATGACCGGAGGCAGGCTGAAGCGTGTGCTGCCCTATCTCCAGGACGAGGAATCGTTTTGCCTTACCTATGGAGACGGCGTAGGCGATGTCAATCTCGCCGAGCTGATCGAATTTCACGGTAAGTCGAATAAGCTGGTGACCCTTACGGCAACTCAGGCGGTGGGTAAATTCGGCGCCATTGAGATAGCTCGCGATTCGCAGGTGACCAGCTTCTCTGAAAAACCGAAGGGGGACCGGTTGTGGGTCAGCGGCGGCTTCTTCGTTTTATCCCCCAAGGTCGGCGAGTACATCGAGGGCGACTCCATAACCTGGGAGCGCGGACCGCTTGAGACTCTAACCCGCGAAGGCCAGGTTGCGGCCTACAAGCACTTCGGCTTCTGGCAGCCTATGGACACTCTGCACGATAGAAAACTCCTGGAAAGCCTGTGGGATGGCGGCTCGCCTCCCTGGAAGATCTGGTGAATTTTTGCACGCATCGTTTACCCTGAGTGACATAGAAGGAACCCTCTGGGGCTCCATTCTCTTCGCCCTTTTCCTTTTTGTGCCCGGCTATGTCACCGCCTGGGTTACAAATATCCTCAGCTTCCGTAAAGCCGGGTTTTCCGAGCGCATCCTGCTGGCGGTTTCCCTCTCGGTTTGCGTTTCTCCCATCCTCGCCAATCTCTTGGCTCGCGGCTTCAGTGCGCGAACTTGCGCCGCCGCCTTCCTGCTTTTCTCTTTGGCCTTCCTGGGCTTAGTGCTGGCGGAGTGGAAACGCCGCCCTCCCATCTTTCCCTTGCCACGCTATACCGTGGCCGGTCTTTGCCTGGTAGGCGCCGGCGCCGGCATCCTGCTCTTCTCGCTGGTCGACTTGCAGATGGGCTCGCGGCTTTATCCTACGGTCGCAATCTACGACCATGGAGTCCGCACCGCTCTCATCTCCTCCGCCGAGCGCTCCGGCGCTCCTCCCATCAACCCATTCTTTTATCCCGGACGACCAATTCCCAGCCGCTACTACTATTATTGGAACGTCTTGTGCGCATTGCCCGCTCTCTTGGGCAAAGTAAGCGCGCGGCCCATTCTCTACGCCAGCTCCATTTGGAGCGCTTTAGCCTTGGCCTCCCTCATCCCCCTTTATCTAAAGCACTTTGTTGTTGTGCCTACGGCGGGTGCCCCAGGTCCCGATTCTGGGACCTGGGATTCTGCAAATCTGCACCGGAAGAGCCTCATCGGTATCTGCCTGCTCTCGGTTACCGGTTTCGATTTACTGCCCACCCTCTGGGTCTACCTGACCCATCATTTTCTCTATCCCGACATGGAGTGGTGGCAGCTCGCGCAGGTCACCTCATGGGCCGACTCCTTCCTCTGGGTGCCCCATCACGTAGCCAGCCTGGTGGCCTGCCTCGCCGGCTTTCTCGTGCTTTGGGATGCAGTTCGGCAGAGCGCCTGGCGCGCCCGTTATTGCCGGGCGGCCATTGCGGTCCTCGCCCTCTCCAGCGCCGCCGGGCTCTCCGTTTATGTAACCATGGCCTTCGCCTTCTTCCTGGTTATCTGGACGCTGCGCTATCTGGTCAAGCGGCAATGGAAGGCTGGCGCTCTCTTCGTCTGTGCCGGCCTGCTCACCATCCTGGTCTCCCTGCCCTATTTGCACGATCTCCGCGCATCCACCGCGACAGCCGCAGCCGCAGCCACGACCACAGGCACGGGACAAGCAGTGCAACCAGCAAAAGCTGCGCCTCTGCTCAGCTTCGGAGCAAGATCGGGCGTGACCATTCCCGCTCTGGAAGGCCATAGCTGGACCTTTCCCGTTGAGCTGATCGAAACCGCATTCCTATATCTCTTGGAATTTGGCTTTTACGCCATCGCCGGTTGGTTTGTCTTGCGATCGCAATTCAAGCGCCGCAAGCAATTGTCCGAAGCCGAGCGCGCGCTTTGGTACCTGCTGCTGGTCGCCGGATTTTTAGGGACCTTTGTGCGGTCCTCGGTGATCCAGACCAACGACTTCGGCTTTCGCAGCATGATGCTGGTGCAGTTTGTGCTGTTGCTGTGGGGAGCTCTGGTACTGGACGATCTGCTCTTTGAAGGGCGTATCTTCACCAACTGGTCTAAGGCAGTATTGTTTGCGGCCTTGGCCATAGGATTGATGGGCAGCGTATATCAGCTTGCTCTGCTGCGCACTTATTTTCTACTCTGCGACGCCGGCCGGATAAGAGATGCGGCTTATGGAGAGCCTGCGCCGCCGGATATCGGCTCCGACACTTATTGGATTCGCAGCGGCTTTCAGTCCCTGGCCAAGCAGATTCCAGCCAATTCGATGGTGCAGTACAACCCGTTCGCCTCCGACATGAACACCCTGCTGATGTACAACCCCTATCAGATGGTGGACGCATTTTCACCCGGATGCGGCGCCACCTTTGGCGGCTCGCCCGCGGATTGCGTGCCCCTGGAAAAACAGCTCCGCCGCATCTTCCCCGACCAGGGCGCAGCGGCAGTCAACGGTCCCGAACTGGATCGCCTCTGCGATCGGCTCAAGATCGACGTGCTGGTCGCGCAGCGCTCCGACCCACTTTGGCTCGAACGCAATAGCTGGGTCTGGCTGCGCACACCTTTAGTAGCCAACCCGGCAATGCGCGCATTCCACTGCGGCTCCTAACGATCGTCTTTGCTTTGCTCTCTCGGCGCAGAAAGAAAGGCAAAGACGAATACAAAAGCCCGGAGCATCGAAGCTCTCTCCGTTGCATCACAATTACTGTGTACACGCTCGATGCATGCCCCTGTTGTCTCTCGCAAAATCTCTCCGGACGATGGGCCGTGCTGGCGCCCTTTCTGGCGCATTACGCGATCGGGAAACCTCCATCGCGTTGCAAGCTTCTGGAATGTCCCGCCTGCTCGTTCCGGTTTTTCGATGCGCGGCTTACCCCGGACGAGGTAGAAAAACTCTATTCCGGCTACCGAGGCGAGCAATACTTTGCCGAGCGTCATCGTTGGGAATTCTGGTACTCGAGGAAAGTCAATGATGGGATCGGCGGAGACCCGGAAGAGGTCACCGCAAGAGTGCGTGCGCTCGAATCGTTTCTGCTTCCCCACCTGGACGGATCGCGCATCGCCACCGTTCTCGACTATGGCGGCGACCGGGGACAATTCATTCCTCATTCTCTCGGCACCGACAAATATGTTTTTGAGCTCTCGGACGCGGAGCCGGTCGACGGAGTGAGCAGGATCGGTTCGGAGCAAGAAATGAGCGCCATGAAATTCGATTTGATCATGGCGCTGGGCGTTCTCGAGCACTGCTCCGATCCAGGGGATGTCGTAGCTAAGCTGCGCTCCTACTTATTGCCTGGATCGCTGCTTGTGATTGGCGTTCCCTACGAACGCTATGGGCTGAGATTTGCCGGAAAGGGCAATCTCTATCGGGGCTACCTGAATGCCCTGCTGCGCTTTCCCGCAGCCTTAGTCGCGGTTGATTTCTACTCCACGCTGGGGCGCGTGCGCCTGGGCGGTATACCGCCTCTGGGACTTATCAAGTGCCACGAGCACCTGAACTTCTTCGACCAGAGCTCCATGACAGCTCTCTTAGAGCGCTCCGGATTCGAAATTATCGATTCCAGCATCGACAGCATCGTCAAGTACCCGGCCCGCGTCGAGTCCCTGCAAGTCTTAGCCCGGCGAAGCTAGCCCTGTTGTACTCTCCTTGTCATCTCGACCAGAGCGTTCATGGGACTGCGGCCTACCAAGGGGATGAAATTACACTTTTTTTGTCATCTCGACCGGAGCGCAACTACCCCCCCTTTGTCATCTCGACCGAAGCGAAGCGTAGTGGAGAGATTTGCGGTTCATCCGACCTGGGTGTAACCGCAGATCTCTCCACTCCACTCCGCTTCGGTCGAGATGACAAATAAGGTGAAAGGCCTGAGGCTCACCAACACGCCGGTTGCGCCGATGCTTTCGCCGACCGGTTCTTAGCTATCCGCTTCTTAGCTACACAGTTTTTAGCTGACCGCTTTTTAGCTCCACCGGCTCAAACATCTCCGTGCCGAAGTAGCAGCGCTCGACGATCATGCAGAAGATATGTTCGAGCGCCAGATGGCACTCCTGGATATGCTGCGTAACATTGGAAGGAACGATGATGTTGTAATCGCAAAGCGGCGGCATCTTGCCCCCATTCCTGCCGCTGAATCCGATGGTCGAGATCTTGCTCATACGGCAGAGCTCCAGCGCGCGCAGCACATTCGGCGATTGCCCCGAAGTGGAGATACCGAGAAAGACGTCCCCCGGCTGGCCAATCGCTTCAATCTGCCGCTCGAAAAGGTGCTCGTAACCGTAATCGTTACCAATGGCCGTAAGGATGGAGGAATCGGTGGTGAGCGCGATGGCGCGCAGAGCGGGACGGTCGATGGTCAGCCGGCTGACAAACTCGGCGACCAGGTGCTGGGCGTCGGCGGCGCTGCCTCCATTGCCCGCCACCAGCAGCTTGTGTCCCGCCAGCAGGGCGCGCGCGGTCGCGGCCGCTGCATCGGAGAGCGCGGTGATCAGGTTATCGTCGTCCATCACCCTCTGCATCACCACCAGGGTGTTGCCGAGCTGTTGCCGAGCTAATTGCTTCATACGCCCCTCCACAGACTCAGATGGTAGCACCGTGCTGTCTCGCTGTTTCATCCGGCGTGAAAACCGCGCTCGAGGTCAACGGCGGCCCCGGCGGATATTCAAAGTTAATCCGTTCCCGCTCGATGGCGTAAGGCCGCTGCTGGATCTGGGTGTGGATCGCGCCAATGTATTCTCCCAGCACTCCCATGAAGACCAGCATGATCGAGCTGACGAAGAACATGCCGATCACCAGCGGCGCAATTCCCACGGAAAAGCTGCGCCAGAAGAGCAGCTTATACACCAGGTATGCCAAGGCCAGCACAAAAGATAAGAATCGCCCCGCCAAACCCGGTAAAGGTCATCAGCCGCAGCGGCACTTTGGAATGATTGATGATGCCCAGCATTCCATAGTCGTAGAGCGTGTAGAAGTTGTTCTTGGTGATGCCGCGCTTGCGCCCTGGCTGGTCGTAATAAATCTCTTTGTGCGGCAGGCCGATCTCGGCGATCATTCCCCGGAAGTAGGGATAGGGATCGTGGAACGACTTGACCAGGTCCACCACCCGGCGCTCGTAAAGGCCGAAGCCGGTGAAGTTCTGGAAAGTCTCGATCGCGGAGAGCCGGTTGACCAGCGCGTAGTATCGCTTGCGCAGCCAGAACATCAGGGAGTGCTCTTCGCTGGTGCGCTTGATGCAGAGCACCATTGAGTAGCCCTCCTCCCATCCCTGAATCAAATCCGCAATCATTTCGGGCGGGTCCTGGAGATCGGCGACGATGCCGATCACGGCGTCTCCCTGCGCCTGAAAAAAAGCATGGATAGGCGAGCGGACATGGCCGAAGTTTCTTGAGTTCACAATCACCTTGACATTGGGATCGGCGGCGGCCAGCCCCTTGAGCACCTCAACCGTGCGGTCCTGGGAAGCATTGTCGATGAAGATGTGCTCATACTTATAGCGGCCCAGGGACGCCATCACCGCGCGCACGCGCCGGTACAGCTCCTCCACATTCGCTTCTTCGTTGTAACAAGGGGTGGTGATGCTGATTGTCTTCACAAGTCCTCTCGGATCTTCGCTCAGATAAAACCTGGGTTCGTTTGTGTCGGATCAGTCTTCAGGGATCTAGTCCCGGTTCTCAGTCCCCGTCCCCAGTCCTCAGTCCACCGAGGCTTTTCCTTCGCTGACCCGCTGCCGGATTTTCGCTGACCGATTCCAGCTACCCGCTTCTCAACCGCCCTATTTACAATTCCATCGATTTGCTTTCCACCAGCCGCTGCGCCCTAGCGACGAACTCGTCAAGCGAAATCTGCCCCTTGTCCCCCTGGCCTCGCACCCGCAGGCTCACCGTTCCGGATTCCGCTTCCTTGTCTCCCATTACCAGGATGTAGGGAAGCTTCTCCAGCGTGAAGTCGCGGATCTTTGCATTCATCTTCTCATTGCGGCTGTCCACGCTGACCCGCAGACCCGCCTCCCGCAGCTTGCTCTCAACCGTGGTTGCATAACCATGGTGGCGCTCGCTGATGGGCACGATGCCCGCCTGCACCGGCGCCAGCCATAGCGGAAAAGCCCCGGCATAGTGCTCGATGAGCACCCCGAAAAAACGCTCCACCGATCCGAAGAGCGCGCGATGGACCATGATCGGCTGATGCCGCTCGCCGTCCTCACCCACGTACTCCAGCTCAAAGCGCGCCGGCAGGTTGAAGTCGAATTGCACCGTCGATAGCTGCCACAGCCGTCCCAGAACATCGACCAGCTTGATGTCGATCTTCGGTCCATAGAAGGCCGCCTCCCCGGGGACAGTCTTATACGGGATGTTCTTGCGCTTAAGCGCCTGCTCCAGCGATCGCATAGCCGCGTCCCACTTCTCGTCCGATCCTACGTAGCTCTTGCGGTCCTCCGGATTCCAGGTGGAAAGCTCCACCTGGAACTCTTCGAAGCCAAAGGTCGTAAGCACCAGTTCCGCAAATTCGATGCACGCTATGACCTCGTCCTCCACTTGCTCTGGAGTGCAAAAGATGTGGGCGTCATCCTGCGTAAATCCGCGGACACGCAGCAGGCCGTGCATGGTTCCCGAGCGCTCGTAACGATAGACATTCCCCATCTCCGCCAGGCGCACCGGCAGATCGCGATAGCTCTTGGGGGAATTCCTATAGATCAGGATGTGCCCCGGGCAATTCATGGGCTTGAGGCGGTAGTCTGCATCGTCAAGCTCCATCTTGGTAAAGAAATTCTGCGCGTAGAAGTCCTCGTGGCCGCTGGTCTGCCACAGGCCCGAGCGCATCACGTGAGGGGTATAGACCATGGAATAGCCGCGCCGGATGCACTCCTCCCGCATCCAGTCCTCCATGATCTTGCGCACCATGGCCCCTTTCGGGTGCCAGAAGATAAGGCCTGGGCCGGCGAGCTCCTGGATGGAAAACAAATCCAGTTGCTTGCCCAGCAGGCGATGATCGCGCTTGGCCGCTTCTTCCAGGCGCGCAAAGTGCTCCTCCATGGCCTTCTTGGAGAAGAAAGCCGTCCCGTAAATGCGCTGTAGTTGCGGATTCTTCTCATCGCCCAGCCAGTACGCTCCGGCCAGGCTCAACACTTTGAAAGCTTTTACCCGGCCGGTGGAAGGCAGATGCGGACCGCGGCAGAAATCGACAAACGCGCCGTTGCGATAGAGAGAAATATCCTCGCCGGGCTTGGTGAAGCGCTCGATGAAGTGCAGCTTCATGAAGTCATTCTCCGCCCGGTAGCGCTCTAGCCCCTCCTCGCGCGGCTCCCACTGGCGGACGAATGGCTCATCCCGCGCCACCACCTCTCCCATCCGCTCCTCGATGGCCTTGAGATCCTCGGGGGTGAACGGAATAGGGCGGTAGAAATCGTAGAAAAACCCCGCCTCCGTGGCCGGCCCATGCCCCAGCTTGGTGTCGGGGAAAAGCTCGAGGACGGCGGTAGCCATCACATGCGCGGCGGAGTGGCGCTCTACCTGGAGGGTTTCCGGATCCTTCTCCGTGAGTAGCTCCAGAGCCGCGTCTTCCTCAAGCGGCGCGCTCAGATCCACCAGGCGCGGAGCGTTCGCGTCCTCAGCTCTATACATCTCGGCTTCGGTCGTGGTCTCTTGCTGCTCTTGCTGAGGAGTCTGCCGGAGATGCGGTCCGATTGGCCTCACCCGGGCAACCAGGGCCGCGGCCGCCAGCCGCGGCGAAATACTCATGGCGACATCGTGCGCGGTTGATCCGGCGGCGAACTCTTTCACCGATCCGTCGGGGAGGTGGATTTGAATCTGGTCTGAGGCTATGGTCATTTTTTTGTGAAGATAAAGATCAGGATATGTGTCCTGGCCGCCTTCGTCGAGAGCGCCGTTCTCAAACCAACGCCGAGCAGGTCATCGCCTCCAGCACCGCCAGCGGAGAATCTCCCGGCGAGACCATCGCCGCGCGGTCCACCAGCAAAGTCTGCTCCAGGGCAAATTGGCCTGAGAGCACAGCGTGCGGCACCATGTCGGTGTAAACCATCCAACTGGAGCCCGGGGGGAACTGCAGGTGGTATTTGGGGCATTCCGACTGGAAGGATGCGCTCTCTTTCAGGAAATTATGGAAGCGCATCATGAAATCGTCATAAGGCGACCGCTTGAGGCTGGGTATGGCCTTTCCCAAGCCGATTCCGCCCGCCAGGGAGCGCAGAGCGCGGCCGCTCGCACCTGCGGCCTTGGGCAGAGGAACCTGCCCCGGCGCATATTGCGGCGCAATCACCCCAAAGGGATCGCTGACCGTCCAATCGCGCGTGCGCGTGGGATTGATATTGTTGAAGAAGCGAAGGATGCGCGCTCCCCAGGTCGGCCGGGTAGGAAAGGCATCGGTGTGCAGCAGATCGTTGCGGCGGCGCAGCGGCAGGTCGCGGCCCTGTTCTTCCTGCGGCCGGAAGCTGGCGTAATCCAATTGCCAGCGCCGCCCGTAAGGCAGCAAAAAGCCGGCCAGAAACTGCTCCACACCTTGCGAGTAGCGCTCCATGATCGCCCGCAGCCGTGCAGCTGCAGCGGCGTCCGCGGTCTTGCGATCCAGGCCGCTGATGGCATTGGTATTGGGCTTATAGGCGATGTTCTTGTGCAGCCCGCTGTCGGCCTGTTGCTGTGAGAGCAGAAAGGAGAGATCCTCCGCCGCCAGGGTAAGAGGCGTTTGCGGAAAGTAGAGAATATCGCCCGCCTCCAGACGCTCACACCACTGCTGAGACTGCCTTGAATCGAAATCGTGCCCGGAAATAGTGAAAAGAGCCATAACAGGGGTCAGGGGTCAGAGATCAGGGGTCAGGAGCCCAACAACTCACTTCATCAGCAAACACCTAATTTGTCATCTCGACCGGAGTGTACATGGGCCTGCGTCCCACCCAAGGGGATGAAAATCGGAGCCCCGGCTTGGTCGGCAATCAGGCTGTGAATTAGCTAAGCTGGAGGTGGCGTGAAACGGTAAAGACCCTCTTCGCTCTGGGTGAGTTGAGACCGTACCGGAGTTTGGTCTGGGATGTGCGTTTTGAACCTATGAGTGTCGCGCTATCCGTCCCTGAACGGGAAGGGTGGTAGCTCGTGAGAGTGCGTAAGTCTTTCGCCGCGCGTCCTACCCTTCCGCGTCAAGGAGGGAACTATGTTAGGTAGGGTAGCAGGGATTGACGTCCATAAGAAAGTGCTGATGGTGGTGGTAATTGAAGTAAGCGAACAGGGTGGGACAGTGAAGCGCAAACGGTTCGGCACCCTAGCCGGCGAGTTGCGTTTAATGTCGGACTGGCTGCGGGAAGAGGGGGTGGAGGAAGCCGTGATGGAATCGACCGCCCAGTACTGGAGGCCGGTGTGGTATGAGCTGGAGCCGCAGATGCGTTTGCATCTGGCGCAGGCGTACTCTAACCGCGCCCCGCGCGGACGCAAGCACGATTTTCGCGATGCCGAACGTCTGGTGCGGCGGTTGCTAGCCGACGAGCTTACCCTGAGCTTCGTGCCTAGTGGCGAACAGCGCAGTTGGCGCACGATGACGCGCATGAAGACTCATCTCACCCAGGACCAATCGCGGCTGCATTCCCAAATCGAGTGTCTGCTGGAGGAGATGCGCATCAAGTTGTCCAGTGTAATCAGCGATCTGCTGGGAGTCAGCGGATACCGTATCTTACGCGCCTTGGCCAAAGGGGAAACCGACGCGAAGAAATTAGCTGCCCTCAAAGATGATCGGCTGCGTGCGAGCGAGCAGCAACTGGTGGATGCCCTGAGCGGGAATGTCCAGCCCTACCACCAGCAATTGCTGGGGCTCTATCTGGACCGTTACGATCTCATCGCCACACAGATCGAGCAGCTCAATCAGATGGCCGCCGAATCCATGCAGAAGCATCAGCAAGCAGTGGAGCGCCTGGCGCAGGTTCCTGGTTTCGGGGTCGACTCCGCCCAGCAGGTAATCGCCGAAGTAGGAGTGGAGGCCAGCACCTTTGATTCAGCCGCCAAGCTGACCTCGTGGGTGGGAACCAATCCAGGGCGGGAGGAAAGCGCGGAACAGAACCACAACAGCCACTCGGCCAAAGGCAATCGCTATCTGCGCCGTATCCTCAACCAAGCTGCACATGCGGCAGTGAAGAAACAAGGCTGCCACTTTCAAGCCGTGTTCCGGCATCTTCTGCCACGGCTGGGCTATAAGGGAGCCATTTGGGCTGTGGCTCACCGCCTCTGCCGCTTGGTCTGGAAGATCTTGCATGAACGAGTTCCATACGTGGAGCATGGCAGCGAACCCAACCCCAGAGCGAAACAGCAACGCGCCCGCAAATTGCTACAAAATCTGCACAGGCTCGGCTATCAAGTCACCATTGAACCTCTAAGCTAAATATCTCCAATCCGGGGGCACCCCCTATGAAAGAGATCTTCCCAGGATGATTTTCGAGAGAGCGAAGCGAAGTGGAGAGATCTGCGGTTTCCCGTTTTCCCGACCCCTGATCCCTGTCATCCCCCGGAAAGCTTGCGGCGCAGCCAAAGACTTCCAAAAAACATACCGCTGACTACCAACATCACACAGCCGGCCGGGAAGGAGATGAATTTGTAGCTATCCGCATAGTTCACGCTGTGACCCATGGCGTTGTAGATGGTGATGCCGACAATGGCCAGGAAAGTCACCAGGAAGAATGTCATACAGGCGACGGCAATCGCCATCACCATACTCGTGACCAAACCGAACTCGCCCAGGGGCACTCCGAAGAAGACCCCTCGGGTGGGGGCGGCGCCGGAACTTTGTTGTGGCAATGAGGTCATAAAATCATCCGCGAGGCTCACCAGGGAAAGCCTAGCCCGGCTACGCCGTCGCATAAGTTCATCACAAGCTCTAGAATACTAGGTTATGGTCCAAGCCGCCCAGATCGAATTATTGCCGGCATCCGAAGTTGCCCGGCAGACCCCTGTACAGCAGTCCGCGAACCGCATGTGCTATGCCATGTTCGCCGATACGCATATCTCTCCGGAGGAGTTGGAGGAGATCGTCCAGGCTGTACCCAACAGCGTTGCCGCGGCGTTGACCAGGCATGCCTACTACTTCGTCCCTCTAACCATCGGGGAGGAAGAAACCATGGTCGCTCCCGGCTACACCGTGGCCCTGGGAGATCGCGCCATCTGCCATCGCAGCGTCCATTACGACGGCGCGGATTGCGTCTTTATCTCCACCCGGCTCATGCAGGACCGGTTTGCCCTGGCCTTTGAGTTCTTCATCAATGTGGGACATCACTTCGTCGATGCCGCAGGAGTGCCCAAGAGCTTCTGCGACCTGGTGTGGTCGCAGGCATCGGCCGGCGTCCGTGGAGAAACCAGCCAGGACGCTTTCGAGAACCGCCGCAAAGCCCTCGATCGGAGCAGACGGGAGAGCCCTTCCACCAGAATGGGCGAGAGGACCTTCGCCCGTGTGAAGGAGAAGCCCGCGGAGAGCGCGCAGGTCGATGAGAAAGCCAAGACCAGCTTCTTTGAAGCGGCCTTCTCCGACGCCCTGGCGATCTACATGCTCTCTCTCACCCTCGATTTCAACTACACCGACCTGCGCGAGCGCGAATACCCACTCCTCCATTCGCCCGCCCTGGCTGAACGGCTGCGCCACGTCGCCACCCTCTTCCCTCCCAACCCCGGATACGTCTTTCAAGTCTCGTACCGGAAGAACAGCTAAGAAGCGGTCAGCAGAACCCGCAGCAGACCAGCAGCGGTGGAAGCCCCGGACTTCAGTCCGGGGTAGCGGGTTTTTAAACCCGCGGGAACACAGCCATCGTTACATCTTGGGCTTTAGCCCTGGTGGCCCCAATCCCAGCGCTAAAGCTCATGATCGAAATCGAACCTTCCCGGAGCGCGCCACTGAGGGATCATTTTTTCTGCAGCTTCGGTGGAAGCCCCGGACTTCAGTCCGGGGTAGCGGGTTTTTAAACCCGCGGGAACACAGCCATCATTACATCTTGGGCTTTAGCCCTGGTGGCCCCAATCCCAGCGCTAAAGCTCATGATCGAAATCGAACCTTCCCGGAGCGCGCCACTGAGGGATCATTTTTTCTGCAGCTTCGGTGGAAGCCCCGGACTTCAGTCCGGGGTAGCGGGTTTTTAAACCCGCGGGAACACAGCCATCATTACATCTTGGGCTTTAGCCCTGGTGGCCCCAATCCCAGCGCTAAAGCGCTCCCAAAAGCTCTTTGCCTAGCCAGGGTTCTGTATCAGGGCACGACTTTAGCCGCTGCGGGACCGCGTCTTAGCCAACTGCACTTAATTTGTCATCTCGGCCGGAGCGCAGCGGAGTGGAAAGATCTGCGGTTCCCCAACACATAACCCACAAATGCCGGGGGATTCCACAAATCTCGAAAGATACAAGATCCGCGGAAAAAGCGCTCAGCCAGATTCCCAACAAAACCCGCTAACCGCTTTTTAGCTGACCGGACCTTAGCTAACCGCTTCTTAGCTGACCGCTTCTTAGCTCCGCTACAATCAGCCCATGATTGCACATCTGCGCGGGGTCCTCCTGGCCAAGCATCCGCAACAGGCGATCATCGAAGCTGGTGGAGTGGGCTACGATGTCGTCATCAGCATTCCAACCTTCACTGCGCTGCCGGCTGAAGGAGTGGAAGTGGCCTTGCACATCCATACCCAGGTCCGCGAAGATACTCTGGCGCTCTACGGCTTCCTGGACCGGGCGGAAAAGCGCATCTTTGAGCGGCTGATCACGGTGAGCGGCGTAGGGCCCAAGCTTGCAGTCACCATTTTGAGTGGGCTGACTGCGGAACGGCTGGTGACCGCCCTACGAGCACAGGACCACGCGACGCTCACCCTGATTCCCGGCGTGGGCAAAAAGCTGGCCGAGCGGTTGGTGGTGGAGCTCAAGGATAAGCTCGAAGACATGGCTTCGGCGCCAGTGCAGGCTCAAGCCGGACCCATGGCCGAAGATGTTCTCTCAGCTCTAGTAAACCTGGGCTATCAGCGCCCCGCCGCCCAGAAGGCGATCGCCGCGGCAGTGAGCAAAGACAAGAAACTAGCGGACCACTTCGACGCCCTCTTTCGCGCCGCCCTGGCCGCCATCCGCAGTTAAAAGATTCTGCCCTAGATGCGAAGGCTCCATCGGCAACTGCACCTAATTTGTCATCTCGACCACAGCGGAGCAAAGTGGAGAGATCTGCGGTTTACCAGGCGAGGATCGCAGATCTCAGCGCGGCCCGTTTGACTGCGCTTCGGTTTGATTTCCGCAGCCGATCGCCTTAGGCATGTTGCGCTCATCCTCCGGAGTGGCGCCGGTTTCCTGCATGACGCTCCTCTGTATCTTCTCCAACTCGGGAAAGGAGTAGTGAGTGCAAAGGTTCAGCTCCCATGTATCCGCGGTGCGCTTGGAGACCACATACATGCGCAGAGTTCGGTCCGCTTGTCCCGGCGAGTCGCTCTCCTGAATGATGGAGAAGCTATAGTAGCCGGGGATAAAGCCGGCGGCGTTGCGCGTATCCATGGAATTGAGGACCACCGTGCGGTCATCGACTACGATCTTGTCATGACGGGCGACGGCCAGCGCTACCTTTTGCGCCTGGTCGAATTGGATCTCCCGCGCCCGGGCCCCGGCGCGAAAAGGGAGGATCGCAAACAGCAAAAAAAAGAGGGCAAGTTGTCGCATGGTCTTCACATTCTTTGAAGGAAAGTAGTCCGGGGGAAGCCCCAAGTCTATGGGAAAGCATGCGCGGGCCAATGGTCCTTCTTGGATCACCCCCATTACGTTTGTACCCCCTGAGGTGAGCTTTTGTCACACCCCTTCCCGCCTGCGCCGGCGCCGCTCCTTGACTCCGCAAGGCGCGAATCGCCTTACAATCAAGCAAATGCGCACCTCTCAAAAAAATCAAAAAAATGGGCCGTCCGACTCCGCGGCAAAGCCATATTTCAGCGCCGCCGCGCTCAGCTTCCTGCGTAGACTGGAGCGCAACAACCGGCGCGACTGGTTCGATCCGCGCAAAGAGGAGTTCACGCAGGAGCTGAAGCAGCCGATGCTGGCCTTGATCGACGCGGTAAATGCGGCTATGAGCGATTTTGCTCCGCAGCATCTCCGCCCGGCAGCGAAATGCATGATGCGAATCTATCGCGATACCCGATTCTCTCCCGATAAACGCCCCTACAAGAGCCACGTCGCCGCATGGTGGTCGCATGCCGGGCTCGAAAAGACTTCTGGCGGCGGCTATTACCTGCACGTTTCCCATAAAGAAGTTGTCGTCGCTGCGGGAGTGTATATGCCCGAGCGGGAGCAATTGCTGGCCATACGCACATACCTGCTGGAGCATCATCAGCAGGTGCGCCGGGTGCTCGAGGATAAGAAGCTGCGCCGCCTGATGGATTCCTTCAGCAGCATGCCCCTCAGCCGGGCGCCGAAGGGCTTTCCCAAGGAACATCCGGCCATGGATTTGCTTCTATGCCGGCAGTGGGGCCTGTCCTCGCGCCTCCCACCCGAGGCTGCGCTCAAGCCAAGCTTGGCCCGCGAGGCGATACTGCGCTTCCGACTGGCGGCCCCGCTGGTGGATGCTCTGAACACGCCTCTGGTCAGCCGGCTCAAGCAGAACCCCGACGCGACGCCTCCACCGCGCCCGCTGTTTGGCCTGAGATCTTAACGGCCATAATCAACCGGCAAAAACCCAAGACAAAAACAGGCCAAAACATGCAAAAACCCAAAAAATAGGTGGAAAACAGCGCTTTTGCCATTGACAAATCTTTTTGAAAGCCGCATCGTAAACGGCGGTGGGGTTGATTTTACCCGCATAAACAAAGGGTTTTTTCACGGCGCCCCCGCCTGGCGGGTCCTATCGACGCACACCAGCGAAGGACGCTCGGAATCAGCGGGGCGGCGCCGCGGGCGCACAGCGGCCCCGGTAGCATGGGCCAACGCTCAAGGACGACAGGAGGAAGGAAACGATATGGCAGCAGGCTTAACCAAGACACAACTGGTGCGGACACTGGCCGAAAAGCTTGAGTTGACCAACAAACAGTCGGCGGCATTTCTCGATCTGCTGGCAGAGACAGCCGTGAAGGAAACAAAAAAGAACGGCGTATTTGTGATCCCCGGACTGGGGCGGCTGGTGAAGGCGGAGCGCAAGGCGCGCATCGGCCGCAACCCGCAAACTGGCGAGACCATCAAGATCAGAGCCAAGACAGTTGTGAAGTTCCGGGTGGCGAAGGCCGCCAAGGACGTCATCGCTCCGCCTAAGAAATAACAAAATGTCTCATCTACTGTGACAAAAAACAAAAACTGACTGGAGGGCTTGGCCATGCCGAGCCCTCCAATTTCTTTTTACCCCCCATTCTCAACCTGGCTGAGAACTGGAAGGAACCCGGAGCGCCCGCGCGATAATCGAGAGCCCGAAGCAGACAATCAGGCACTTGGTCAAAATCCGGATGTCGTAGCGCCAGGCTAAAACGGCAAAGCATAGCGCGTAGCCAACGAAGAAAATCTGCATTAGGAAAGCCTGCAGCCATTGGGGCCGCGCCGCGGATGCGGGAACGCTCTCCTCAGTGGAGATAAGAAGCCACTGAAAGAGGCCCAGGGCCAGAAGGAAAAAGCAGGCCCCGCCGGGCGACATCAGAATCGATACGCCCAGAGCGAATAAAACGCTCCCCAGCGCATTGCGCGCGCGCCGGTATGGGGTGGCCGCGCCCCATACACGCAGAAGAGCCCCGCTCAGGCATGCACAAAGCGCGGCCAGCGTCACCGCCCGGGTCGAGGCCGCCAGGCTCATCCAGCCGGTGCGCGCCGCGAGCGTCGACGCCGCCAGCCAAAGCGTGCCTCTTCCGTAGCTGTGAAAGAGCCGCTCCCAAGGCGCCAGGAAGCCCAGCAGATAAATGGCCAGAAAGATTCACACGCGGAAGCGGAAGACCGCAGATTTGACGTTCATGTTCACGATGGTTTCAGGCTTCTTACCCGGAGCGCAACCAAACCAGGAGGGTGTGCCGGATGTGAAAACTCCTTCTCGCAGCAAATCCCGGGTGCCCCACGTCCGGATTCTCGGACGTGGGATTCCACAAATACCTTGCTGAGGCAGCGAAAATCCTTTACGTAATCGTCACAGTTTCGTATTACGAAGCCTATTTTCCGGTGAGCGCTTCCAGCAGGGCATCGAAGTCTTCCAGGCGCGAATATTCGATGATCACCCGCCCGCGGCCATTCTTGTCTTCGATATGAACTTTGAGGCCGAGGGAGCGCTGCAGCAGGTCGCGTGCTTCACGGACATTGGGGTCCAGCGGAGCCTTTACCTTTTCTTCGCCCTTGGGCTTGCTCTCCGGATGCATAAGCCCTTGCACATAACTTTCCGCCTGGCGGACGGACATGGAAAGCGCTACAACCTTTTGCGTAGCGCTGAGGATTGCCTCCGGAGACTCGAGCGCCAATAGCGCGCGCGCATGGCCAAAGGAGATCTCTCCCGATTCCACGCGTTGCTGGGTTTCCTGAGGAAGGCGCAGCAGACGCAGGAAGTTGGCTATGGAGGCGCGATCCTTACCGGTGCGCAGGGCCATCTTCTCCTGCGTCATTTTGAAATCCCGGCTCAGCATTTCGTAGGCCCGCGCCTGCTCCATGGGGTTCAGATCGGTGCGTTGAAGGTTCTCAACGATGGTCATCTCCATGGCCTGTTCATCGGAGACATTGCGCAGGATGGCGGGGATGGTGGCCTTGCCCGCCAGTTTGGAGGCAAGCAGGCGGCGCTCGCCGGCGATCAGTTGAAAGCGCCCATTGGCGACTGCCCGCACCAGGATAGGCTGCACCACTCCGGTAGCCGCGATCGAGCCGGCAAGTTCCTGGAGAGCCGCCTGGTCGAACTGCGTGCGTGTCTGGAAGGGGCTGCGGTCGATCTGTTCCACAGCGACCTCGAAAGGCTTGCCTGCAGCGGATGGCTCAAGCTCCGCAGCGATCGGGTCGGCCGCCGGAGGGCGGGTGGGGAGCAGGGATTCCAGGCCTTTGCCAAGGGCGCGGCGTTTACTGTTGTCGGCAGTCAGTTTCATCGATAGCATACCGTTTTCACCTTTACTGGGGCATGGCTGCAAAAGACAGCAAGAAAGAGCTTAAGCATAGGGCCAGAAGCGCACCTTGATCTCCCGCTTGGTATGCGCAGTTGCTTTCCGGTCCTTGGCTCGCGGGCTCTCAATATTGTTTCGTTTGAGAATCTCATCGGCGAGATCGCGATAGCTGTCGGAGCCGCGGGAGCGAGGGTCATAGATAAGAGCAGGCTTGCCATGGCTTGGCGCTTCGGCAAGGCGGATGTTCCTGGGTATGACGGTCTTGAGCAGCTTGGCGCCGAAGAACTTCTTGAGATTCTCCGTGACTTGTTGCGCCAGGTTGGTGCGCTCATCATACATGGTCAGGACGACGCCCTCGATGTCGAGACCGGGATTGAAGGCAGCCTGGACGCGGCCCAGGGTACTCAGGAGCTCGCTGATACCCTCCAGGGCGAAGTACTCGGCCTGCATGGGAACCAGCAGACGGTCGGCCGCTACCAGGGCATTGAGCGTCAGCAGGTCGAGCGCCGGCGGGCAATCGAGGACGATAAAGTCGTATTCGATCCCGCACCGGGACCAGGGCGTCGCGCAGGCGGTACTCACGCCGTTCGGCCTGGATCAACTCCACCGTGGCGCCGATGAGATTGTTACTGCCGGGGAGAAGGGAGAGATTGTCGACGGCGGTTGGGAGTACGGTGTCGGAGACATTGGCCTCGCCCATGAGGACGTCGTAGGTGGAGTTGCGATTTTCGTCGCGGGAAATGCCCAGACCGCTCGAAGTATTGGCTTGCGGGTCGCAATCCGCCAAGAGGCATGTAAGGCCTTCCAAGGCAAACGCGGCGGATAGATTGATCGCGGTAGTCGTCTTTCCTACCCCGCCCTTTTGATTCACAACGGCGATAACTTTGCCCATGGCTTATCGGAGACTACCGGCTCAAGCGGCCATCGGGCAATCATTAAGTGCCTGTGAAGAAGTAGCTCCCAATTGTGGAGAACTTTTTTGAACCGCTGACCGCCTCCCTGGAAACCCCGCATTTGCAAGGAGATAGCGGCGCACGAGAGCGTCAGCCGAGAATGAATAGATGTGGCTCCGCAGTGGAAAACTTTCATCCGCAAGTCAGCAATTGTTCCACGTGGAACAATTGGAGGTTCGGGGGCACAGCGACTTCCCGCTGACTCACTGACTCACTGACTGGCTGACAAACTGAGAATTGTTCCACGTGGAACAATTCTGCTGACTCGCTGACCGGCTGACCCGCTGGGAATTTACCTTTCCCCGATCATCAGCACGATCTCCCGGGCGTCGGGCAGCGGAATGTTCTCTCGCCAGGTAAACTCCGCAGCCAGCTCCCGATATCCCGAAGCATCCCCGGCTGTCGTAAATATTGCCAATGCATGTCTCGCCCGGGGGATGGCCAGCGAAACCGCCTCTCCCATCCTGTCCACCGCCCGCAGAGCCACGCCGTCGAAGCTTCGGGTTACAAGCATTGCTTCCGTCCGGCCCGCGTAGACCTCGCTCTTAATTCCCAGCACGCGCACGGCCTCTGCCAGAAAAGCTGCCTTTTTGGCTTGCGACTCGGCCAGGGTGACTTTGATCTCTGGGCGGCAGATGGCGATAGGGATGCCGGGAAATCCGGCGCCGGAGCCGAAATCGAGCAGAGTGCCAATCCCAGCAGGCAAACGCATCGCGGCAAATGAGCATTCAACAAAGTGCCGGCGAACGATCTCCTCCGGCGTCCGGATCGCCGTCAGGTTCAGCCGCGCATTCCAGCGAATTAGCAGCTCAAGGTAGGTTAGAAAGCGCTGGCTCGCCCCCGCAGGTAGAGCATTCAGGCCGGAGGCGAGGAGAGCAGACTCAATCTGCTCCACCGTGGCAGTCACCGCCCGATTGACCCGATTGACCCGATCGACCCTATCGACCCAATTGACTCGTGAATTGCCCGGGGACGCCATGCGGCCGCCTCTCTCACGAATGCCTCAAAGAGCGCCCGGGACGCAGGGCTGGCCTCATACGTGCGCTCCGGATGCCATTGCACCCCAAGAATGAACTGCTCCGGGGTCTGGCCCTCCAGGGCTTCGATTACGCCGTCTTCCGGACTGGTCGCCACGATGCGCATCTGATCTCCCGCCTTGCCGATCGCCTGGTGGTGGCTCGAATTCACTGAGAGCCGCAGGGATTCGGGGGTTTGCTCCACATCCGCAGCGCCTGCAACTATTTGCGCCAGGCGCGAATCAGGAAGGAGCGTCACCGGATGAGCGTGAACCACCGTCCTGCCAGAACGATGATTCACCGGGTCTTTCAATGGCGGCTGCTTTGAATCAAAATACCTCGGCAGATCCTGGATCAATGTGCCGTTCCGCCACACGTTCAAAGACTGCATGCCATAACAGATCCCAAAGATCGGCTTATACAGGTTGAAGGCGTCCTGCAGCAGCAGATCGTCGGCAGACTCTCGCGCTGCGTCTTTGGGATTGCACTCCGGGTCGCGATCCTGGCCGTACTTCTCCGGATCCAGATCCGCGCCGCTGCCGGGAAGAAGTACCCCGGAGCAGGAACTTGCAATCCGCGCCAGAAACGCCTGGGACTCGCCAACCGGCACCAGCACCGGAATTCCTCCGGCATCTTCCACTGCTTCGGCATAGAGATGCCAGGAACGCTCGTTGTACTCCCGGTCGGTGGAAGTGGGCTCAGGGATGGCGATACGTGGAGGCATAATCAGGTGTTAGGGTTCAGGTGTCAGGGCTCAGGATCGCTAACTGGACGCAGGACCCTGACCCATGATAGCTGATCCCCTAATCCGTGATCCCCGATTTCTGGTAGACATCGGATCCCTGATCCCTCACATCGGATCCCTGGTAAAGTCTGCCGATCTCCTCCCGCAGCCGCGCCGTCAGCCGGTCGGCTTGACGAAGGGTATAGCCCGCGGTATCGATCGGTTCTCCGATGACCAGGCGTACCGGACGCGGACGAAAGTGCACGGAGTGGATGGGCAAGAGCTCATAGGTGCCGATGAGAGCCATAGGGATCAGCGGCGCCTGCGCGCGAATGGCGAGAAACGCGGGTCCCTTGAGAAAGGGCTGGAGCTGTCCGTCTGGGGTGCGGCCGCCTTCAGGAAAGATGAAGAGCGGCATCCCCGAGCGCAAGGCACGCAGCGCCCGGTTAAACCCGCTGGTCCCCTCCTCATTGACAGGAATCTGGCCGGAGCGGTTGAGATGCCAGCCGATGAACGGCCATTTCCACAAACTCTGCTTGGCCAAGATCGAAACTGAAAGGCAGGCTGGCAAAGATCACCGGCGTATCCATGAACGAGGTATGGTTCGCGGCGTAAATTGCCAGCGGGCGCAGATTCTCGCGGCCAACGACCTCGACCGGAGCGCCGGCAAGAAACAGGGAAACGTGAGCCCACGAACGGGCGATCCGGTGCTGCAGACCGCCATCCGTTTCAAAGCACGAGACCAGCAGCGAAAGAGATCCAAAGAGTCCGGTCGAGAGAAAGAACGAGGGCGCGCGCAGGAGATTGGATCGCAGCCGCGCGGCGAGAGGCAGGGGCTCCGGTTGCATCGAAGTCACACCCACAATCCTTCCGCTTCCGCAAAGGACGTAGCCGTCAGCTCACTGCGCACCTTGCCCACCAGGTAGAGAGAACCGGTGACGACTACGAGTCCATTCGCGGGAGTCAGGCTGAAGGCGCGCCGCAGAGCGGAGACCGGATCCGCGGCCGCCTCGGCCTCGCTGCCGGTCAAGGCCGCCGCCGCCAACATTTCCTCTGGAGTTGCGCTGCGCGGTGAATCGACCGTGGTCACGATGATACGGCCAAAGAGCGGAAAGAGAATCTGGGCCATTTCCCTCACCGGCTTGTCCTTGAGGCAACCGAAAACCAGAATAGGCAGTTGACGATGGCCTTCGAGATGAGAGACGGCGCGGCGAAGAGCCCACGCCCCCGCCGGGTTGTGACCCACATCGAGCAGAACCGCCGGCCGGCCGCCGCTCGGCTCGATCATCTCCAGCCGCGCCGGCCAAACCGTCCGGTGGATGCCTTCTTCTATGTGAGCCGTGGTGATATTGTAACCGACACCGTTCTAATTCCACAGCCGCTGCGATCGCCAGCGCCAGGTTGCGCTGCTGATGCGCCCCGGCCAAGGGCGAATCGATCTCCATCTTCTCGCCCGACACGGTCAGGGAATAGCGATTGCGCAGATGCTCGGCGAAATTTGTGCAAGCTTCGGGATCACGCTGGTTGGGAATGTACTCCGCCGCATTCACGCCGCGGACATGGAGCGCGATCGCTCTCTCTCCCAGGGCGGCTGTTGGCCTCCGGGTGCTGGGGCACGGTCACCATCACGCCGTTGGGACGCAGAATGCCCGCCTTTTCCCGCGCAATCTCCTGAATTGTGCTCCCCAGCCATTCCATGTGGTCGAGCGAAATATCGGTAATCACCGAGAGCAGCGGCTCGACGATATTGGTCGCATCCAGCCGGCCTCCCATTCCCACCTTGAGCACAGCGGTGTGGACGCGGCGCGCCGCGAAGTGCAGAAAACCGATCGCCGTCAGCGTCTCGAAGAAACTTGGGGGCCCGGGTAGCTCGCCCCGGCTTGCCAATCCGGACGCCGCCCTCCTGACGCGGAAAAACAGGGCCGCGAAATCGTCATCGCCGATCGTCGCCCTATCCACCTGCACACGCTCATTTACGCGGCTGAGATGGGGTGAGGTAGTAAAGGCCGGTGCGGTACCCGGCTTGCGAAAGAATGCTGGCCAGGGTGGAGGAAGTGGAGCCTTTGCCGTTGGTGCCCGCCACTAGTACGGAGTGAAAGCTCCGCTGGGGATCGCCCAGCGCCGCCATGAGCACGCGCATGTGCGCCAACTCAAATTTGCGCCGGGGCGCGCCTGGCCAGTATGCAATTCCTGCCCCAGAGCAGCCAGCCGTTCCATTGCCGCAGCATAGGACATCCCTCTATTTTACAGCGGCTTCCAATGCTCCCTGGGACCCCGAAGGAGTCCGCTGAGCGGGCTGCATAAAATCCAGGGCGCGTACCAAGTAGCTCTTCAGCTCCGGGCGCGGAACCACGGCGTCAAGCATTCCGTGCTCCAGCAGGAATTCGGATCGCTGGAAGCCCTCGGGCAGCTTCTGGCGGTATCGTTGGTCGATCACCCTGGGCGCCCTGAAACCCATCAGTGCCCCCGGCTCGCCGACATCGAGATCGCCCAGCATGCCAAAGCTGGCGGTCACCCCTCCGGTCGTGGGGTTGGTGAGCACCGAGATGTATGGCACTCCCTGCTCATACATTTGGGCTAGGCCGGCGGCTACTTTCGCTAGCTGCATCAGGCTGGCCACGCCCTCCATCATGCGCGCCCCACCCGATGCGGCCACAATGATGAGCGGGCGCCTGCCGGCCAGCGAGCGGTCGAGAGCCCGGGCGATCGTCTCCCCGACCACGCAGCCCATGCTCCCGCCGATAAAGGCGAATTCCATTACGCTCACGACTACGGGATGACGGCCGAGATTGCCGATGGCGTCGAGGACTGCGTCATTGAGGCCGGTCTCCCGCTGGGCTTTCTCCAAACGTTCTTTGTACGGCTTAACATCGACGAAGCTCAGCGGATCGGTCGATCTTAGCTCCAGGTCGACCAGTTCGTAGCCTGGTTCGAGAAGGGAGTCGATCCGCCTGCGGGCGTCGAGACGGTGGTGATGACCGCATTTCGGGCAAACCTGCAGGTTATTTTCGAGATCGGGCTTGAAAACGAATTGATTGCAGCCCTCGCATTTTCGCCATAGACCCTCGGTCCGGACACGCTTTTCCGCGTTTGGCTCGATCTCGCTCTCCTCCCGCTTAAACCAGGACATTTCTTCCCTCTCCGGCCTTCAATCCTGCCTCCGGATTTTACGATACACACCCGCGTCCGCCTGCTCAATGTCCCGCGTGATATGGGTGCCCAGCGAGAATTGTAAACGCCCGGTAGAGCTGCTCGGCCAAAACCACGCGCGCCAGATCGTGCGCCAGTGTCATCGGTCCCAGCGAGAGCAGCATTTGCGCCTGCCTGCGCCCCTCCCCCGACCAGCCGTCGGCGGGACCGACGGCGAAGACCATGGTCTGCTGTCCCGACTCGCGGCGCGCTCCCAGCCAGCTGGCCAATTCCTCCGATGAGAGACTCTTTCCCCGGCTGTCAAGCAGCGTGAGCCAAGCGGGGGTACGGGCGCGCTGCCGCGCGACAGCATCGAAGAGCGCCTGTTCTGTCCGGTAGACGGCTGTCTCAACCTCGGAGTAGGAGGCGAGCCGGGCGAGATACTCGCTGCGCGCGGCGGCAAACAGATCGCTCCGGCTGCGCTGCGCGATGTGGGCCAGGATGAGTTTCACGGTGAGTCAGCAAGTGTCGGCGAGTCAGCAAGTCAGCGAGTCGGCCAATCTATTTTCACATTTGCGACAGGAAAGCAGATTCCCTGC
>CAVZEH010000016.1:0-83723 GCA_963774255.1 uncultured Acidobacteriaceae bacterium | reverse complement strand
TTTAGAGCCCGGCTGTTCCTAGCGATCGAATGGGCATTTTTCTCACTCTCCTGCTCTTGCTGGGTGCTGCCGCGCTGCCGGCGCGCGCAGCTTCGCAGCGGGAGCTGAATGCAACCCGGGAGGCATTGCGCGCCGCTCTGTACCGCACGGCTGCCGTTGCCGTTGTGCTCGATCTCAGAAGCGGCCGCCTTCTTGCCTCGCAACGCTCCCAAGAGGCCGCGAGGTTCGAGAGTGCTCCGGGTTCAACCCTGAAGCCGTTCTTCCTCGCGAGCGCCCTCGAACAGCATCGCATAGACGCAGCGACCACCGTTGCCTGCCGCCGCGCGCTGCGCATTGGGAAACGCGATCTGGCCTGCACACATCCTCGCGCAGCCGGCGCCTTCAACGCCAGCCAAGCGCTGGCCTACTCTTGCAATAATTATTTCGCCGCTCTGGCTACCCGCTTCACGCCCGAGCAGGCAGTTCAGATATTGCGCGGCTACGGCTTCGCCGAACGGCCTCGCCTGTTTGCTCTTGAATCGCCGGGCGGCGTGCGTCTTCCCCAGAGTGAAGATCAGTTGCAGCTCCTGGTTCTGGGCGTGGAGGGTGTGACGGTCACGCCGGCACAGTTGGCGGTCGCCTATCGCCGGCTGGCGGCGGCATTCCCGGCGGCGCCTGCGGTAAAGCGTGGCCTTGAAGGTTCCGTCTCCTATGGAATGGCGCACAACGCCGCTGTTCCCGGCATCGTCGTCGCGGGCAAAACGGGGACGGCGAGCGATCCGGGAGAGGCGTGGACGCAGGGATGGTTTGCCGGGATCGCTTCCCATGGAGGCGAAGAGATCGTGCTGGTGATCTATCTTCCGCGGGGAAATGGGGGCGACGCGGCGGGATTGGCCCAGCGTTTTCTGCGCGCCTGGGGTGGTCATTGAGGAAGAGATACAGGAGCATGCTTTTGCCGGCGGCGGCTGTGCTGCTGGTGCCCCTTGTGCGTGCCCAGGAGGCGGCGCGGCCGCTGACCGTGGAGCTTTTTTCCGCACACGTGGTCGACACCGTCACGTTTACGCCGGCCGGCTCGCAAAACTGGATGAGCGCCTGCGCCGCCTGCGCGCGGACCGAGGTCAGGGCTCCAATCCATTTGACCCTGAATGCCGGTAAGCTGCGAACCGCTGAGGGTACATTGGCCAGGCCTCTCAAGCTTGAGGGTACGTTTCGCGTGGAATCCGATCCTTATCCGGGTCAAATCCAGGCCAGCGGTCTATGGGAGGTCAAAGCTCCGACGCGGCTTAAGAGCGATCGCAACGGACTGCAGATTCTGCTGACTATGCCTAGTGAGCGTTATGTCGCGGCGGCGCTCAATGGCGAAGCGGCAACCGATGAGCCGATCGAATCACTCAAGGCCATGGCTGTGGTCATGCGAACCTATGCCCTGACCAATGCCTCCCGCCACGCGGCCGAGGGATTCAACCTCTGCGACAGCACCCACTGCCAGGCACTTGGCTGGGGGAAGATCCGGCCGCGGATCGAAGAGGCGGTACTCGAGACCTCAGGAGAAACGCTGTGGTTCGGGCAGCAGCGGGCCGAGGTCTTCTATACCCAGCATTGTGGAGGAACGACGGAGGATGCTGCGAGTGTGTGGGGCGGAGCTCCCCTGCCGTATCTCAGCTCGCATGGCGACCCGTATTGTCTGCGCCGCTTCCCGGCGCGCTGGCATGCTGAGATTCCACTGAGTCGCATCCAGGCAATCGCGCAGGAGCAAGGATGGCGGCTTCCGCCGCGCATCCAAGACGCTCATATCGTCCGCCATACCGCCTCTGGCCGCGCCGCCCTGCTCCAGTTTTCCGGGACCGGATTATCGGGACAAAGCGAGCAGGCTGACATTTCCGCCGGCAGCCTTCGCTTCGCCGTCGACCGCGCGCTGGGATGGAACCAGTTGCGCAGCGATTGGTACACGGTAAGAGCTAGCAATGGCGAGTTGCACTTCGATGGCAAGGGTTATGGCCATGGAGTGGGTCTATGCCAGGCCGGAGCCTATGAGATGGCAGACGAGGGACGCTCCAGCCGCCGGATCTTGAATTTCTACTTCCCAGGCGCCCAGGTGCGCATCGGTCCGGAGGACAGTGGCTGGCAAAAGACAGATGGAGCCGGATGGACGCTGATAGCGGCGGATCCTCCAGCGGAAACTCAAGCGCTGCGCCGCGCCGGGGACACCGCCTGGCGTCAAGCTCAGGAGATCTTTCCCCCACATCTGCAGATACGCCCGGCAGTCCACGCTATGCCCACGACAGAGCTTTTCCGCCAGGCAACCAGCGAGCCGGGATGGATTCTGGGTACAGCGCGAGGCGCGACAATCTTCTTACAGCCAAGCGCCGTGCTCATAAAAAACCTTGGTGAAGCGGCGACGCTGCGGCACGAATTCCTGCACCTTCTGGTGGAGCGGGAAGCGGCTCCCGAAACTCCGCTCTGGCTGCGCGAAGGGCTGGTGGAGATGCTCTCCGGCGGCGTACCGGACAGCTCAGGGCCACGTCCGTTTGATCTGGCGGCCATTGAGGCCGTGCTGGCGCATTCCCAGAATCAAAACGATCGCAGCGGATCGGAGCGTGCTCACGCCGCTTGCGGAAAATTAGTGAGCCGCCTGGTGGAGCGCTACGGAATGAGCACGGTGCGCGGCTGGCTACACAGCGGGGTTCCCGAACAAGCGGTGGCGTCTCTTTCGCAGCCGCGGTAGCGAATCGAAAGAGCGAGCACATCCAGCCGCGGTTGCAGCACCGTCTTTTCTTTCTGTCATTCCCGAAGGGAATCTGCTTTAGTTCTCCGACGGCCTCTCGACGTGATCGACAACGAGAACATCCATGGGTGCTTTTGTCGATTTCAGTTTCATTCCGAGTTGATCCTTCAATGCCTCCAGGAACGTGGTCCCCTGCGAGTCAAGCGGAGCATCAGCTCCCGATTGCGTAGGGCCGTTTGACTCCCGCGTCCATTGGAGCGTGAAATCAAACCTCCCAGTCAATCCCGTTTGATCCACCACAGGGCGACCCAGACGCCCGAGTGAAGGAAGAGAATCCGCAATCAGTTTCATGGTTGTATTTCTCGAGCCCAGCATCATTTCGTGGTTTGCTGCGGGAACTAGCATGAACGCATCGCAGACAGGCGGAAACACGCCGTCAATGTTTGCCGAGTTGCCGGGGGCTGGCATAGGCATATGGACGTCGCAAGGGGGGCCGTCGGAATGCGAACGGAGCTTGGGGCCTGTCCTTCCGGGCCTCTCCAGAACGAGAGCGAGCACAGGGACTTGTCGCGTCTCGAAGTGAATTGCCAGCTTGAAGCGATCGGCAAGAAGAGATTGCATCATCAATCGCATCTGGTCTTTCGTTGGGTTGCCTTCTGCCTTCGCATGAATCTCGAAGTTATCTGTAGCGACCCACTTCGGCAAATGAGCAAGCATGGAGTCGGTCTGCTCAGGCGTGGGCCAAAGCTTGTATGCGAAATTGATGTAGACCGAGAGCGGAAAATCAGCGGTGAAGCGGCCGCCGGGGTCCGCAGGTGTATATGAGTCACCATTATCCAGGGCGAAGTTAGGTGGCATGAATGTTCCTGGCTTGCTTTGCCTGATAGAAGCAACCTCGAACGACATTTTGCCCGGTGTGTCCGGTTTACTCGGCTGGATGGTGCCGACTTCAAAGCTTCGCTCGCCGTTCGGAATCTCGGTCTCCGATGATGACGCTAACGTGTTCGGCGTTGACGCGCCTGGCATCGATGGCTCTGCCTGCGGTTCGCTCATTTGGGCTGATGCGGGCGCGGCAGCTTCCTGAAGACTGCTCGCGGCCGAATCAGGCTCCAGGGCTCGATTGAGGCGTTGAAGGACCGATTCGATCGGAGACATCCGTCCATTCGAATCCGAGAGTGGCTGGTATGCAATCGGCCGATTTAGCACCAATGCAAAGGCAGCGAGCGCGATCAGCGATATCGTACCGCCGACCAGAATCGAACCACATCCCAGGGGCTCCTTGTTCAAGATTTTGAAGGAAGGAATGCCCGCGGCATTGAGCGAAAGCGACGCCGCTTCTGTAACGGCGGAGGAATTCCGGTACACAGACGGGAGTCCAGCCAAAACATCGGCCACTAGGTCCCACCATAGACGCGCTCTCTTGAAGAAACCTGTCTCGTCACGGAAGCGGTCCCGGATGAGTTGCAGGGCCTCGCCCTCGTATTCCTTGCGGAAACTCGAAGGATATAGGCGAAACAGGCGAGTGTATATCTTTTCAGACATAATCCCCCCTCAAGATTTTGCGGGCTCGAGCAACACGCAAAACGTCGGCCATCTTCTCGGCCTCAGATCGCGCCACTTTGCGTCCGGTGACGGTTAACCTGTAGTAGCGGCGACGTTCCTGTCGGTCTTCGGTTTCCTCGGACCGATAAACCTCCTCGATCAGCTTTCCCTCAAGAAGCGCCTGGATCGAACCGTACAACGTTCCAGGCCCAAGGCGCAGGCGTCCACCGGTTTGCTCTTCAACCTGCCGCATAATGGCGTATCCGTGAAGGTCGCCATCGGCGAGAGAAAGCATGATCTGGAACGCGGCCGCCGGTAACGGATCAAGTTTTCGTTTTGGCATACTTGCTCGATGATCGGTATATCGATAAACGACTGTACTCCGATTTAATTTGATTTGTCAAAACCTTTTTGAAGCTTTCTTCCACACTCGGTTGCCACACAAGCTGCTCGAAAGGCCGAGATGAACCCGAGTGCTGTTTCGTGGGCTCGAAGTTCCCACAAAGTCGTGTTTTCGGCAACTCTGACCCTCCGGAGGGGTCCTCTTCTTTTCTTTTGGAAACCGAGTATGCCCGATAAAACCAGAAGCAGATTCCCTGCGGGAATGACAGAAAGAAAAGCAAAGACGGACAAGAAAGCGCAGCCGCAACGAGCTAAAGCTGTGTTCTGTTACGTGGTGCCCCGGACGTGGGCAAGTCCCGAAGGGACGGATGAAAATAGCCCAGCACGGAGTGCTGGGTAGCGATCGGAAAGGGAATAGTCCCGTCGGGACGGCTGAATCGCTTACCGATTTCCTTTCAGTCGTCCCTACGGGACTGGACCCGTTCCTGGCCAACCAAACCCAGCACTGGCGTGCTGGGCTATTTTCGTGCCGTCCCTGCGGGACTCGAACGGCAGGCATGCCAATTTGCGTGGCTTAACCGCGGATCCTATTCACGAGACGCGATCATTCATGACGCGGTGCTTTCGGTGTCGCTGGCCGGATAAACGGCGGCGAGCGAAACCACGAAACACCACAACAGAATGACGACGGTGTAGGCCAGGCCGACACGGAGCACGGCGCTCGCGATCTGTTGCCCGACTCCGTCGCCCGGCTTCCGGTTGACCAGCGCGCCGACGATAGCCGACCCTGCAAATCCACAGACGATCGCCGCCAGCCAGTAAGGCCAGTGCCGGTAGATGCCGCCAATGCGTTTGCCGGCCGAGGAATTCATCGCCATCGCGCCCCCTTCCACCGCAACCGGCAGCAGTAGCGCGGCCAAGGCCCATTGCAGCAGACTCCAAAATGACCGTTGCAGACTCACAAGCCGTTCATAGGTAAAAAAGGACCGCAAGCCTGGCGAGAGTTTGGAGTTCCAGTATCCGGCGTAGAGGGGAGCATGCTCCCGCGCCGCGCCGATGCCCTGGAGCAAAAGCAGCCAGAGCCCCAGAACTGCGAGGCAAATGAGAAATCTCTTCCAAAACGGAGCAAGCGTAGACGAGCGCCGGAGGAGTATGCGGAAGACTGTGGCCTGCAACAAAAAGAAGGCAATCACCAGCAGGACACCGGAGACGATCGAAAAAGCGAATTGCCAGATATGCGAATCCGCGATCTGCAGCCAGGCAAAGCCCAGCAGCAGCAACAGCAAGGTCCCCAACCACTCCAGAAGCAGAACGCGCCAGGTGAGTACGCCTCGAACAACGGTCATGGTTTTCCCTCCGCTGCGGGAGCGTTCGCTTGAGCGGGCCCGTTCACGTCCAGATGAAGCGCGTCGCTGGTCGCCTGGACACGTGGCTGATACATCGGCTCTACCCGAGCGGGACTGATGTCGAAGCTGCCCGGGTTGACCACCTTCAGCAGATAGAACGACTCCTTGCGGCCGTTGAGCTGCGAGGCGAAGATGGCGGCGCGGTCGTCGTGGAACTCGCGCCGGGTATACCAGTAGGTCCAATCATCGGGGCGGCCGGTGATATTGTAACTGTCTTCATGCTGAATAAATTCCGTTCCGGCGGGAATAGGATCCTCGATCATCAGATATTTCTCCGGTGAGCCGTTGACCGCAAGGTGTACGGCGAGCGTATCGCCGGGTTCGACCGGTCCCTTCAGAGGAACGAGGCTATAAACAATCTTTCCTTTATCCTCGACCGGCACCAGGCGGAAGTAGTCCCGGGTAATGTTCAGCGAAAGAGTGCCCTGCTGGTAGAGTTTCTTCTCGGTCGAGGAATAGCTTCCCTGAACCGTCCAGTATGCCCGCCCGCTGCCGTGCTTTACCAGCTCGATGGTGTTGCCTTGCGGATGAAGCTTGCTTGCGGGGATATCCGCGTCCAGGATGATGCCGGAAACCGCATCGGCCGGGCTAAAATGCCGGTGGCCGGCGACGCTTCCATTGACAACAATGTCCGCGTCGAAGGTGGCATTCAGCTCCTGCGAATCGGCGAGGTAATCGACCAGCCCATAGATCACCATGGCAGTCTGCTCGGTCGAGGACCACCAGTAACCCCCGTCGCGGTTGAGCATAAGCCATTGCGCCGCCTGCGGAAGCAGTGTGCTCTGGGGATCGGCATGAGTGAGGAAGCGCATGGCGAAGGCCGTGCTCTCCGCGCTGTTGTCGTACTCGAAGCCGAGCAGCGAATTGAAGCTCGACGGCCAGTAGGCGATCTCTCCCGCTTGCTTTACCTTGCTCTCCAATAACTTCGCCACTGCGGAGGACCGGCTGTCGGAGCTGCGTGTCATCGACAGGCCGAGCAGTGCAAGTCCTTCCGGGGAAAGGCTGCCGCGCTGAGGCCAGAGGGTGTCGATTCGCTTGCCGTTCTCGACCTTGGCGGCGGATGAGGCGGACTCGCTCAACGCATAAACCACGTAGGCCCGCAGGTCGGGAATCATGCGCGGATGCTGCGCGAGCTGCTCTTCAAGATAGCGGCGCCCCTTGTCCAGCATCTCCTGCCGCTGAGGATTGAGCGGATAAGAGTGGGCCGCCTCAACCAGTCCGCTTACAACATAGGCCGACATGAAGACCCGGCTCTGATCTTCCTTCCACCAGCCCCAGCCGCCATCGTCATGCTGGTAGTCGGCGAGGCGGTCGAAGCCGGCATTCACCTTGGCGGTAAGATCGTCCGGGTCGATGCGCGAAGAGAGGTTAAGCTTCTTCAACGTCTCGGCCACGATTACATTAGGCAGGAAGCTGGACATGGTCTGTTCGGTGCAGCCATAAGGAAAGGTAGTCAGGTAGTTCAGGGCGGAGAAGAGACCGCCGGCGATCGATGGGGAGACCTCGATATGGAGAGAGTGCGCCGCCGGATCGGTGTTTCCGGGAAAATCGATGGAGACTGCCTTGCGCGCATTCACCTCAGCGATCGCTCCGCTGGAGTTGATCTTTTGCGGCACCCCGGCCGGCTCGACGGGCAAGGTGATCTCAAGCGCATCGGATTCTTCATTGGTGAGCGCTTTAGCCAGCAAGGTCGCAGTACCGATGGCGGACGCACGCAGGCGCCAGGAGACAACACCATCGCCCTTGCTTGGGACGGCGATCTGTTTGGCGGCGCCGGTGACAACGTCCAGTCCCCGGACATTGAGCGAGACCTCAACCTGCTTTGCCTGGTCCAGATAGTTATGCACTATGACCGGGACCGTCACCTCATCGCCTTTGCGCAGGAAACGCGGCGTGCCCATGCGCACGATGACGTTCTTGCGCACAATCACGCGATCGATTGCCGAGCCGGCCTTCGAATCCGGCGTGATGGCGCGCACCGTAGTCCGCCAGGTGGTGAGCGAGTCGGGAAAGGTAAGCGTGACGCGCGCATGGCCCTGGGCATCGGTATGCACATCGGGCGACCAGTAAGCAGTGTCGGGAAAGGCTTTGCGGATTTTAGGCTGAACCATATCCATGGCCGGCTTCACCTGCGCCATCTGCGGACGATAACGGGAGGCCCGCTCGGCCAGCAATGGCGACTTCAAACCCGCCGATCCGCTGAAGTAGTACTGCAGAGAGGAATCGACCGGCGCATAGATGAAGCGGTTAGGATAGAGCCTCTTGACCATGTCGCCGCTGCTGTCGGGATAGATCGAGTAAATAGCCTCGTCCACCACGCCAAAGCTGAACTCGGCGCTCACCGGCTTCCCGGAGAAGTCTCGCGTATAGACGTCGTATACCGCCGCCTGCTGCGGCTGGAAGATCTTCTTGAGCGGCGCAATCTCGATCTGTAACTGTTTCCTTAGCGGAGGCACCTTGATCTGCTGGCTTGCCTGGTAGAGCTGGTTGTCCTTGAGAAAGACGACCGCGAGCTCGAGATTGGGCTGCGAGTCGGCGGTAATCGGCAGGTCGAAGTTCAACGTCTTGCCTTGAGACGACAACACTTTGCGAAACTCGATGGAGTATCCGGTGGCGATCACCAGCGCATGGAAGTTCTCCACTTCGGAGACAATGCCCAGGTGGGCCACATCGCCGGGAGCATAGCTCTTTTTGTCGGCTATGATTCGCACCTGCCGGGAGCCGCCCGATAGAATCCGCCTCATTGCCGCCAAAGACCCACAGCCAAGTTGAGCTCCTGACTTCGCGCTTCTCGGGCGTCATGGAACTGGCCAGGATCTCGGCGCTTCCCGCTCCGCTGACGGGAATCGTAGCCCGGGCCGCTCCCTGCGCATCCGTCGTCACATCTGTGGAGCCGCCCTGGGTGGTCACCGTCTTTCCCGAAGACCAGCGATGATAGGCGAGTTGGAGATGCACTTTGGCGGCTACCGGCTTGCCGTCATAGTCGACCGCGTTGACGTTGAAGCTTGCCTGCTCGCCGGTGCGAATGGAATAGCTGACCGGCTCGACGCGGATGCGATAACTTCCATAGGTCGCGAGAAAGCCTCCACGACCGGTGATCTCCCGATTGGCTTCGTCCGTTACCCCCGCCTCGACGGTGTAGTCGAAGTCACTATGCCGTTCGCTGCGATCGACCTCGGTCGCGACCGCGATGGTGAGCTTGCCGTTTGCGTCCAGGGTGCCGGTCTTCTCCGTTTCCTGGGTCGCGCCGTATAAGGCCGGACTCCCGCCTTCGCCTCCATTGAAGCCGCCGGAATCGTCGTCTTCTCCGCTGCTTTCATCCCACCAGTAATGAGGCGCGTGGTAAATGCGGTACTTTACCTTGCCGAAGGCCACCGGCTCGCCAAAAAAGTAGCGGGAATCGATAACTACCTGCACGCTCTGGCCCTCAAGCACGCGCGGTTGCTGCGGGGAGACGCGAACCTGGTACTCCGGCTTGCGGTATTCCTCGACATGGAAGCTGCCCATGATCCCGTCATCCGCGGCGCCCAGGCGGATGGTGTAGGAGCCCAGCGCGGCATGAGCACCCAGCACCAGGTCGCCGGCCACCGTGCCGTCGCTTGACAAAGGCAGATCCTTTTCGAAAACGGGACGGTCCTGCTCGTCCGATACAACGGCGTGGATGGAGGCGGTCTTGGGCAGCTCCAGGTGGTTCTGATTGTGCTCTCGCAAGACCGCCTTCCAGTACACGGTGTTCCCAGGCCGGTAAACAGGGCGGTCGGTATAGACGTAGGAGGCCCAGCGGCTGCCGGTGGAACCGGTAAACGACCAGGCGCCGGGAGTGACCGCGGCGAATTCCCCGTGCGCGGCGGCTATCACCCACAGGTTGTCCTGCTGCGCTCCGCTTGCTTTGGCGTTGAGCTCGGCTACTCCATCCTGATCCGTGCGGGCGCTCGCCTGTTCCTGTTTGCCAAAGCCAAGCCGGACATCGACGTTCGCTTGCGGAGCTCCGCTCTGCCGATCGACCACATAGGCCAGCACGCTTCCGCTGCTGGTGCGGGTGATCAACACTATCCGGCTGACCATCAGCAGGGTGTAGGCCTTGTAATGACCGTCGGTGGCCTCGACCAGGTAAAGACCGGCGGGCAACGGGTCGATGGGCAACTCCTGCGCATCGGAGATGTAGGTGGGCGGCATTGCCTGCCGCCACCGTGCTACCAGCTGTTTATCGTTGAGCAACGGAATCTGGGCAAACTGGGCGACCCCGACGATGCGGCTGCGGCGGGCCAGCGACGACTGCCTGGCGCGCAGGTAGTCGCGGGTCTCAACCGAAAACTGGCCGCGGAAGAAACGGCGAACCAGGTACCAAAGATGGTGCTTCCAATCGTGAAATCGCTCCAGCCATGTCCGCTGGTCAATTCGTTCTTTCGGTCCCCAGGGCGTTCCGTTGGCGAAGCTGTGCAGATCGCGCAAATTGCTAAGAAACTTTTCCGCATCGTTAACGCGGTAGATACAGAACTCCAACTGATCCACATTATGCGAATAAAGGTGAATAGACAGTTTTTCATCCGGCGAGAAGGTACGGCTGGTGCTCAGGTTGAAGGAGACGGCTTTGGCAGCGTGAGCCGCCGAGGAGATCAGGAAGGCAAGGGCCAGACAGGCCGGAGCCAAAAGCTTTATTCTCCGTCGCGCAGCACGTTCCACCGGTAGACTCCGAGAAAGTTTGCATTGCCCGGCACGGGACGCCAGCGCGTATCGGGGTGGTGAATGAGGTCTTCTATTGTTACTCTACGGATCTCACCCTTAGCTTTGCCGATGGGTCCGGTGTGATACACAAGCCAATCCGCATTCTCACCGGTAACGATCATCGAATGATACGGCGAATCCTGCCCGGCTTGACGAAAAAAAAGCAGGTCGCCGGGGCGTGCCGCGCGCAGGTCGCGGCTGACCGGGTGTGTGTTCCACCGCATCAGCGTTTGCGCATCGGCGAATTGCGCAAAGCTGCCGTTGTTGAGATCGGCCCAGGCGAACGGCCCTGGCTTTACCCGGAAGAGGGTGGCTCCGAGCGGCGTCCAGGGATAGCGATACTGGTGGATGGAGGCGAGAGACAACAGGCTGGACTGTGAGGGCTGCCGCGCAAGCCATTGCGCATCGTGCCTGGCTAGAGTCTCGCGGTAGACAAATCGTAGCAGGGCGGCGCAGTCGTCGATCTCCGGGGGAACGCGCGAAGCCGGCTGTTCCGCCTCCAGATCCGCGAGCGCGGAGAACCATGCGCGGAAGGCCCGCCGATCCTCCACTGAGTGCAGGCGCAGAAAATCCGGCGTACCGTCACCGTAGCTGTCTTCGCTCTCCGGAGAAAACTCGACTGGGATGGTGTAAGTGTTCTTGCTCCAACCGAGAGACACCAGCGCCCGGCCCGGAGTCACCGGCGTTTTGAGGAGCACTCTCAGTTCACGCGCGCCGGCTTGCTCCAGCCTTAGTTGCAAATCTCCAGAAGCCCCCGGATCGATCTCGCCCGGAGTTATAGGGTCTCCGCTGCTGCGCCGAAGCTCGAGCAGAGGATATACTCGCCCATCCGCCGGAAGCGTAGCCCTGGCTTGCTCGATGACCAGCTTGTCTCCGCTGCATCCGCCAAGAAGCAGAAGGGGGAGAACAAGGGAGACGGCGAAGCTTCCGGGGAAGAGACAGCTCCGGCCCGATCCGTCCGGCGTCCGCAGCATGAAATCCTCTATTTCCTCTGGATTTGTAAATCGACGGCGGAAGTAGGGACGTTGTTTGCCGAATTAGTTGTGCTGCAAATCGGCCGCTGGAGAAAACGCAGTGTCCCCTCCCGATCTTCAAAGACCATCCCGTAAGTCGACGCGCCTACAAAGTCTCCCCAATCCTTGGGAACAGCGGTCAGGCACCCTGCTAGACTGCTGAACCCATACTGCGCGTGAACGGTTGCGGGAGTGACGTGATCGCTGATGCATACCCCACCGATCATCCCCGCCAGGACGAGGCAGAAACCTGTAAGACCCTTCATAATGACCCTCTCTCTCAATGAGCGACGCAGCAATGGTAACCCGCGACAACGGTGTAGACGAAAGAGAGTGGCGCAATGCTCATTTCTTTGTATTCGCCCGTGCTCATTCCATCTGCAACCAGTGATTCACAATTGATCCCCCTTCCGGTCGCCTGTTTACCGGAATGTCGTATAGCTCGGCGCGCGGTCCGGTGGCAAGATCGTCCCCATTATGAGAATGAACATTCGAGCACGTATGCCGAAGCAACTGTCCCATGATTTTCGTGGTCTGCCTATCTTCGTCACCATTGAGACCGCCCGCGGCCTGCATGCCAATTACCAGCATTCGACCACGGCGCAAGAATTGCTCGATATGCTGGATAAACGCACGGACCTCAACGCCGCCGTTTTGGACCGGTTCCGCGAAGACCTGAGGTTTTCCCAGCAGGCGAAGCTCAGCGATGTAGAGATGAGCGAGGAGCTGCTGGAAAAGATCGGCTTCTTCGTCTAGGGATGCGGGCGCCCCAACTGCAAAACGCGGGAGAGAGGGCGAAAAAGCAGATTCCCTCCGGGAATGACAGAAAAAAGACGAAAAGCCGCATCTGGCGCAAAGAACTCGCTGTTCAATCCCGTCACATCCTTTACATACACTGCCGAGCCGGGGATACCAATCCTCTCACATGCTTTTTCGCAAAGGGCGTAAGATTGGGAACACTTTGCGGAGGGAAATGTGGACGAACCGGCGCCTCAAGTTGAGACCTCGCCTGCGGAATCGCCTTCCGGGCAACCGAAAAAGGACCTGCGATGGGTGTTCGCGGGAGCGAATGGCCTTCGCGCGGGGTGGGGCGCGCTTCTCTTTGCGCTGCTTGTCTTTGTCTTCGAATTCCTCATTTCGCGCCTGTTGCGGCACTTTCTCCCCGGACAGCGCGGGCCCGAACTGCCATTGTTGCGTTCGCTCATTGGCACGGCTTTCCAGTTGGCGGGTATCTTTGCGGCGACGGCCATCATCGCGCGGATCGAGCATCGCGCTGTCTTCGCCTATGGATACCAGGGCGCGTCAAGAACGGTGCGGTTCCTGTTTGGGCTGGTTTGCGGATTCATCTCGATCTCCGTGCTCATGGCGGTTCTATGGAAGGCCGGATTGCTGGCCTTCGACGGCCAGGCCCTGCATGGCGGAGCAATCTGGGAGTATGCGGGAGGCTGGGGCCTTATGTTTGTGATCGTCGCCTTCCTGGAGGAGACAACACTGCGCGGCTATCTACAGTACACCCTCACGCGCGGGATAGGTTTCTGGTGGGCTGCTCTGCTTCTTTCGCTTCTGTTCGGACTGATGCACGGACGCAATCCAGGTGAGTCTCCGGTCGGGCTGTTTTCGGCGGCGGCCTTCGGCCTGCTCGCTTGCTTGAGCCTTTGGTACTCCGGTTCGCTATGGTGGATTGTAGGTTTTCACGCCGCCTGGGACTGGGGTGAGTCGTATTTCTATGGCACGTCGGATAGCGGCCTGGTGGCGAAGGGCCATCTGCTGGGCGAGCATCCGCTGGGCAGCTTGCTGTGGAGCGGCGGTCCCACCGGACCGGAAGGCAGCCTGTGGACCCTTCCGCTGTTAGCGGCAGTTACGTTGCTGATTTGGTTGTGGTGGGGAAGGCAGGGCGTAACGGCATTCCGAGGGCAGGCATGGAAACCATGCCCTCGGATAGCCGCAGAGCCCAAAAACACATGAGGGTTGTTCAGGCATCTATAGGCCTCCGGCCTCAGGTATTACTTACTGATTTCCTTCAGCATTCTTTCCCTGAGAAAGGTGTTCACCTTCGTCTGATAGCCGTCGCCCTTCGCCTTGAGCCAAGCCAACACATCCGCATCCAGACGAATGGATACAGGCTGCTTCACCGGACGGTACCACTTGCCACGCACTGCATTCTTCCAGGCCCCCGGAGGAAGTTCCGGAATATCCGAAGTATCGATTTGGTCTTCTGGCATTACGGCCAACCGCTGAATTTCCCGCTGCTGGCGGGCTGTTAGCGGCCGTTCAGGCTTCAACTCGTAAATTACTGTTTTAGATTTTGCTCGCTTCTTCATATTCGATTCGCTCCTGCCGAGTGACTTTGCGCGCCGAGATGATCCGAATAACTTCTTCTTCCTCGTCGGCCACAGTGTAGGCGGCCATGATAACCAGAGCGCCACTTATCATGCCGATGGTTTGCCAGCGCTCCTCGCCCTCTATTACCCGATCTTGACGCGTAATGTGGAAGGGATCGAGAAATACCCGCGCAGCTGTATCAAAACTGATGCCGTGCTTCTGCAAATTGGCGCGATTCTTCGGCTCATCCCAGGTAAATCGCATCTGTATATACATTATTGCATATACTGAAGCCTTGGAGGGATGTCTCACTTGCCAGGTCAGTTGCTGCCGCTCAGTTTAGCACGTAGAATAGTGCTGCACGTAAATGGGTGCGATTTTGAAGACCAATATTACCTTGAAGATCGAAGCGGATCTACTGCGGGAGGCGCGTGTTCTCGCTGCCGAGGAGGGCACCTCCATCAGCGCTTTACTCGCAGCGCGGCTAGAGCAGGCAGTACGCGAACGCAAGGGTTATCAGCAAGCGCGCAGGCGTGCTGTCGCCCGCTTGCGGAGAGGGTTCGACTTGCAGTGGACGCCCCCCCGTTCCCGGGACGAACTGCATGAGCGATAAGTGCTTCGTCGATACCAACATTTTGGTGTACGCACATGACCGCTCCGCCGGAGCCAAGCACCAGCGCGCTCAAGTTCTGTTGGAGCAGCTCTGGGATTCGGGCCTGGGGGTTTTGAGCACGCAGGTTCTGCAAGAGCTCTGTATCAACCTTCGCCGCAAAGTCAGCCGTCCACTGCCGGTTGGGGAGGTTCGCTTGCTGATACGCGATTACTCAACCTGGGAGGTCGTTACCAACACCCCAGAATCTGTTCTCCAGGCACTGGATATCGAGGAGCGCTTTAAAACTTCCTTTTGGGACTCGCTGATTCTCCAGGCTGCTGAAAGTTCCGGTGCGTCTATCCTCTATTCCGAAGATCTGGCAACCGGGCAACACTACGGAACAATTCGGGTTGTGAACCCACTAGTTGTGAACTCACTGATCGATACCTTGTGACCCATGAACGCTCGGCCGCATGGAGCGGGAGTTGAATCCGGGTGCCCCAGGTCCCGATTTTGGGACCTGGGATCCACAGCGCTCTGCACTATTTTGCGGCGCTTCTTTCATTTATCAAATAACGAGCGCCGGGGCCGAGCCGGCCGGCCCGGTCGCCGGGGTTGGCGAACTGACAGTCCTCCAGAGACAAGCACCCACAACCAATGCATCGCGTAAGGCCCGCCCGCAGACGCTCCAGCTCGGCGATCTGCTCATCGACACGCTTGGTCCAACTGGCCGAGAGCTTAGCCCAATCCGCGCGTTCGGGGACACGGTTTTCCGGCAGCTTGCCCAGTTCCGTGCCAATCTCGTCCAGCGCCAGACCCATCCGCTGAGCGAAGACAATGAAGGCTATCCGTCGAAGAACCATCCTTGGATAGCGGCGGTGCCCTGAACCGGCGCGTTCCGACTTGATCAGGCCTCGGTCCTCATAGAAGCGGAGCGCCGACGCGGCCACGCCGCTGCGCCGCGCAACCTCCGAGATTGTGATCAGGCTGGGCATTGGGAAGGATGAGGCAATTGCCTGTTGACTTAAAGTTAACTTTAACTTGTAGTATGAGGACATGTCAAACCACCAACCTAACGATTCTCTTGCAGGCCGCCATTCCGGCAACCCCTTCGCCGGTCTTCGAGTAGCCATCAGCGGCGGCACCTCCGGCCTGGGCTTAGCATTGGTCCGTGAACTGCTAAGCCGCGGCGCGAGAGTCGCCTTCATCGCTCGCACCCGGGCGCGGGTGGAGCGTGTGGTGCAGCAATTGCCGGAGGCATACGGCATAACCGGAGACGTGTCCCGGAAGGAGGAGATACACCCCATTGCGATGCAGATTATCGGCGCGCTTGGAGGACTCGACGTTCTCATCAACAACGCGTCCGACCTGGGACCTGTGCCCCTGAAACTATTGGCCGATACAGAGTGCGAAGACTTTGAGCGCGCGCTGGCGACCAACGTTCTTGGCCCTTTTCGGCTGACCAGGGCGCTGCTTGGTTCGCTGGCCGCTTCCGCGAGGGAAGGCTGCAGAGCGGTAGTCCTTAACATCTCGAGCGATGCCGCGGTGAATGCTTATGCGGGTTGGGGCGCTTATGGGGCGAGCAAGGCTGCCCTGCTTCACTTGGGCCGGATCTGGGATGAAGAACTCAGGCTGGATAGCGTCCGCGTTCTTTCCATGGATCCAGGCGACATGGACACACCGATGCACGCCGCCGCCGTTCCGGATGCGGACCGCTCGACCTTAAAGCCGCCTGCTGCGTCAGCCCGCGAGATATCTGACGCTGTTGCTGCCGTGCTGTCAGGCTCAGCACACTCCGCGGCCATGGCGCGAGAGGCAAACGGATGAGAGCCGCCAGCGTTCCCATTCAGCGCCCAACCAATGCAAAGCTACTCACCTTCGACGGCCGGAGGCGCATCGAGCACCAGGCTCGCTCCGAGTTCGTGAACCTGCTGCGTCCCGGCGACGTGGTGGTTGCGAACGACGCTGCCACCTTGCCTGCCAGCCTCTACGGGCAGCACAGCCGCAGCGGACGCCCCATTGAAGTGCGTCTCGCAGGACGTGATTCACTTGACGAGATCAGGCGGTTTTCCGCGGTCGTCTTCGGGGAGGGCGACTTCCGCACGCGCACGGAGGATCGTCCGCAGCCGCCGGCGTTATGCGCCGGCGACCGGCTGGAGCTTGGACCCTTGCGCGGCACTGTCGCCCGATTGCTGAATCATCCCCGCCTCATTCTGCTCGAATTCGAGGGCTCGCCGAGAGAGATCCTGGAGGGCATCTCCCGGCACGGACGGCCTATTCAGTACGCTCATGTCCCTGTTCCGCTTGCCCTTTGGGACACCTGGACACCTATAGCCGGACCGCCAGTCGCGTTCGAGCCGCCTTCGGCTGGTTTTCTGCTCGACTGGGGCATGCTCGCATGCATGAGCAAACGGAAGATCCGATTTGCAACCATCACACATGCCGCTGGGATTTCATCGACCGGCGACCCGCAACTGGATGCGCTTCTGCCCTTCGCTGAACCGTACCGGATCTCACGCTCCACTGCCTTGATCATCAATCAAGGTCAAGCAGGGGGTGGACGCATCATTGCAATCGGCACCACTGTGGTTCGCGCATTGGAGCATGCCGCTGCGGCATTTGACGGCATGATCGTCCCCGGAGAGCGATTGGCGACACAGAGACTTGGCGCCTCCAGCCGGCTGCGCATCGTCAATGCCATTCTCTCCGGAACCCACGAACGCGGCAGCAGTCATTATGAGTTGCTGCGCGCTTTCGTCGACGATGAAACCCTCGGCCGCATGGAAAAGGAGTTAAACGCCCGCGACTATAGCACGCACGAGTTTGGGGATTCGGTTTTCCTTGCAAAGACGCAGGCGCGGCAGGCAAGCTGATACTCATGCCGGAGCTGCCGGATATCGCCGCTTATATCAGCGCGCTCCAGCCGCGCATCGTGGGCCAGCCGCTCGATCGGGTGCGGCTGGCGAGCGCCTTCCTGCTGCGCACCGTGCAGCCGCCGCTCGAGAGCGTGGAGGGCCGCGTGGTCCAGGAGCTGCGGCGCATCGGCAAGCGCATTGCCATTGGAGTCGAGGGCGATCTCTGGCTGGCGCTTCATCTGATGATCGCCGGCCGCCTGCACTGGCGGCCGCCGAACGCAAAGCTGGGAGGCCGCAACAATCTGGCGGCCTTTGATTTCCCTAACGGCTCTCTGGTGCTCACCGAGGCCGGCGCCAAGCGCCGCGCATCCTTGCACGTTCTCAGCGGCGAAGAGGGCCTGCATTCCGTGGACCCCGGGGGCATCGATGTTTTCTCAGTCAGCCTCAGCTCGTTTCGCGCCGCCCTCACCGCCGAGAACCGCACGCTCAAGCGAGCTCTTACCGATCCCCGGCTGTTGAGCGGCATCGGCAACGCCTATTCGGATGAGATTCTGCACGCGGCCCAACTGTCGCCCATCACGCTCACGCACAAGCTGGAGCCTCAGGAATGGGAAAGGCTGTACGCGGCGGTGCGCCAGACACTCCAATTGTGGATCGACCGGCTGCGCTCCGAGGCGGAGGATAGCTTTCCGGAAAAGGTGACCGCGTTTCGCAAGGATATGGCGGTTCACGGGCGCTACGGGGAGCCGTGCCCAAGATGTGGCGAGAAGATTCTGCGCATTCGCTACGCGGATAACGAGACGAACTACTGCGCTCGCTGCCAGACAGGCGGGAAAGTTCTTGCGGACCGGAGCCTGTCGCGGCTCTTGCGATCCGATTGGCCGCGCACTCTGGAGGAATTGGAAGCCCTCAAGCGCCGGTAGGTCTTTTTTGAGCGGCCCCACCTATATTTGTCATCTCGACCGGAGCGAAGCGGAGTGGAAGATCTGCGGTTTGTCTGCGTAATTGCGGATCCGTTTACTCTAGCGAAAATCACCCTGGAACGTATAGACGTAACCGCAGATCTCTTCACTCCGCTTCGCTCCGGTCGAGATGACAAAATTAGTTTCTGTATTCGCAGTTACTTTTCTGGCCTGTCATTCCCGCAGGGAATCTGCTTCTCGTTTTCTCGTTGCGGCAGAAAAGCAGATTCCCTTCGGGAATGACAGAAAGAAAGGTCAAAACGGACAAGAAAGACCAGGCTTGGGATCGGAATACTATTGTTGGCAGATGACTGTCCGCAAAATCGTCCATGTCGATATGGACGCATTTTATGCATCCGTCGAACAGCGCGATGATCCGCGGCTGCGGGGCAAGCCCGTCATTGTCGCCTGGCGGAGCAATCGCTCTGTCGTTTGCGCCGCCTCCTATGAAGCCAGACGCTTCGGCGTACGCTCCGCCATGCCGGCGATTCGTGCCGAACGCTTGTGTCCCGAGGCAATCTTCGTGCCTCCGGATTTCACACGCTATCGCGCGGCCTCGCATATAGCGCGCGAGATATTCAAGCGGCACACTGACCTGGTGGAGCCGTTGTCGCTCGACGAAGCATATCTCGACGTGACCGAAAACAAGACCGGCCTACCCACGGCCACGCGCGTTGCCCTCGCGATTCGCGAGCAAATCCGCCAGGAGCTTCATCTGACCGCCTCCGCTGGGGTGGCGCCCAATCGATTTCTGGCCAAAATCGCTTCCGACTGGCGCAAGCCGGATGGGCTCTTCGTCATCCAGCCTGGCGAAGTGGAGACATTCCTGCTTCCCTTGCCCGTTGGACGTCTGCCTGGAGTGGGCAAAGTAACAGGAGAGAGGCTTGAACAGCTTGGAATAAAGACTGTGGGGGATCTGCGAGGCATGGGTGGAGCGGTGCTCGAGCGCCATTTCGGCCGCCATGGGCTGCATCTCTACAAACTGGCCTGCGGCGTCGACGATAGCCCGGTCGTCCCCGACAGGCCTACGCAATCCGTATCTGCGGAGGATACGTTTGAGCATGACGTACGGCTGGCGGAGACGGAGCCGGCGATACGGCGTCTGGCGGAAAAGACCTGGGCTGCGGCGCGCAAGGAATCGCGCATAGCGCGCACCGTGGTGCTTAAGCTAAAGACCAGCGAATTCAACATCCTCACCCGCAGCCATACGCCCCGTACTCCTCCCTCCTCTTGCGAGGAATTAGTCCTCATTGCCCTGTCGCTGCGGGAGCGCGTGGATGTAGGGCCGGAGCAACGCTTTCGCCTGGTAGGTATCGGCCTCAGCAACTTTCGCGAAGCGGAAGATATCTCCGCGCAAACAGCTCTTTTCGAATAGTCCCCTTTGAGTGATCACGTCCGAAAAGCGCCAGCCGGTTCTCTTCGAGCGTGAGAAGATCTTTATATGGAACTTCCCCGTCGAGAGCTCTGCTATCGCGCTTTAGAGAGCCGGGATGCCCGTTTCGACGGCCTTCTGTTCGTGGGCGTCACCTCGACCGGCATTTATTGCCGGCCGATTTGTCCGGCGCGCACTCCAAAATTCGAGAATTGCCTTTTTTTCAGCTCAGCGGCAGCGGCCCAGGAAGCGGGTCTTCGTCCCTGCCTGCGTTGCCGCCCGGAGACTGCCCCCGATATGGCCTCCTGGCGCGGTACTTCGAACACCGTTTCCCGGGCGCTCGCGCTCATCAACGAGGGCGCGCTCGATGGCGGCGACAGCGGAGTGGAAGCGCTGGCGGAGCGCCTTGGAGTAGGCGAACGCCACCTCCGCCGGTTGTTCATGCAGCATCTTGGAGCCTCGCCCATCGCGGTGGCGCAGACCCGGCGCGTACTTTTTGCCAAACAGCTTATCCACGAGACGCAAATGCCCATGGCCGAAGTTGCGCTGGCCGCGGGATTCGGCAGCGTGCGCCGCTTCAATGAAATATTCCGCGAGCTCTTTCGCCGGCCACCCAGCGCCTTGCGGCGGAAAATCGCCGCGAGCCCTGGCAGCGCGGAAGCGGGTGTGACCCTCCGGTTGCATTACAGGCCGCCCTATGACTGGGATTCCATGCTCGCCTATCTGCAGGCACGGGCAATTCCCGGAGTTGAAGTAGTAGAGAACGGAGGCTATTGGCGGACGGTTGAACTTGGCGGCTTTGCCGGCAGTGTGGCCGTTACTCATCTGCCGTTGCGGCAGAGTCTCGCGGTTACGACCCGCTTCCCTGACGTGAGCTCTTTGCCCGCCATCGTGAGCCGGGTGCGCCGCCTCTTCGATGTTGGCGCAGACATCGAGACCATCGGCTCCCACCTCTCTCGCGACCCGCTGCTGGCGCCTTGGGTGGCCCGGCATCCCGGATTGCGCGCACCGGGCGGGTGGGATGGTTTTGAGCTGGCGGTGCGGGCTATTCTGGGCCAGCAGGTCACGGTCGCCGCAGGACGCCGGCTCGCCGGCCGGCTTGTCGCGCTTTACGGCAAGCCGGCGCCGAAAGGCTATGGCAATCACCCAAGCCTCTCCTTTCTGTTTCCCATAGCGGAGCGTCTGGCCGCCGCGGATCTCAGCGCTCTCGGCATGCCGGCCGCTCGCCGGGCGGCGTTGAAGGCTTTGGCGGAAGCTGCGGTTGCCGACGCAAACCTGTTTCGGCCCTTTGCGACTATTGACGAAGCTCTGGCGCGATTGCGCACCATCCGCGGAATCGGCGAATGGACGGCACAGTACATCGCGCTGCGCGCTTTAGGGGAGACGGATGCGTTTCCCGCGTCCGACGTCGGACTGTTGCGCGGCGCGGCCGCGATTGATGGAATGCGGCTTACCCCGGCCACTCTTCTCAACCGCGCCGAACCGTGGCGGCCGTGGCGCGCCTATGCCGCACAGCATCTGTGGGCAGCCAACGGCACTGCACTTCAGCGGCTAAAGCCGACCGCGTTTTCACCCGTTACGGCAGTCAGGGCTAGAAGCCCTGACCTACCAGTCGTGCCCGGATACAAAGCCGAATACAAGCAACGACTCTAAGGTCAACGCCTGCAGCCAAAGATTTGTCATCTCGACCGCAGTGTTCATGGGCCTACGGCCCACCCAAGGGGATGAAAATCGGGTTGAGGAAGGCTTGGTTGGCAATTACACCTAACTTTGTCATCTCGACCGGAGCGAAACCGGGGTCCCCGGCAAGCGAAGCTTCCTGGGGTGGGAAGCGGAGTGGAGAGATCTGCGGTTTGTGGGTACCTAACCGCGGATCCCCCTTCACTCCGCTTTACTCTCACTTGTCAAGTCCCGCCACATCCTTTACAGAATGTCCCGTCACATCCTTTACACTTTGGCCTCGGCCGGGAGTGAAGAAAAGGTGAAAAAATCGTTCTCGGTTTGCCACCTTCGAGGGGTTCTGCCCCAACGATCGGTGACCGGAAAGTGGACCGTCTTTGTTAGCCTGAGAAGAGTCGAGGAAGCGGAAGCAGGCTCTGCTGGAGAGCAACCTGCCAGGAATACTCGGCCCGACTCATCGTACCGATGCGTCACCACGGGAACTCCGCTGAGGGTTCCCGTTTATTTTGGTGGTGCTGGGGAGAGACATCGGGTGATAGATCGCCATGCCTCAGAAAACTCATGCCTCCGTGTTGGGGAACCCAGCGTTCTACCACCGTGGATTGCTGGCTAGCTGGGTCGAGTTCGCGGAGCAGTGTGGAGCAGTAATAGATCATCAGACGCTGCTCGACCGGCACGATTGCAATATGCTCGCCGCGCAGCGCTGCGCTGATATGCCACTTCTGGCCTTGGATCTCCAGCGAACCTTCGCCATCTAGTTTGCGCACCCAAGCACCTGGAGCATACTCCCAGCGCGCAGGATTAGGATCGTAACGGCGTGTGCTGGGCCGCCACAAGCTAGCCGGAGTTTTCATCCCCAGTGCCTCGTGGGGACGGACATGGTTGTATTCCCAGCGATAGTCATCCAGCCATTTCTGCAGATGCTGCGCAGGAGCCTGGCGCAGCTCCGCGGCACGCTGCAGACTGCCATGGAAGCGCTCCACCTTGCCCTGGGTCTGAGGATGGCCCACTCCGCTGTAATGCAAGCCGATGCCTTGGCGCATCAACCATACCGATAGCTGTGTCAGCCCGCAAGGCGATTGCATTCCCCACCAAGGCGAGCCATGATCCATCAGCATCCCCTCCGGTACCCCGCATTGCAGGAAGGCGTTTTCCAGTTGCTCCCGCACCATCTCTCCGCGCGTATTCTGCCCGGCATGCAAGACAATCAGATAGCGGCTGTGGTCATCCAGCACGGAGAGCGGACCCACGGCTTGCGGCCATTTCTTCGGTCCTTTGAAATCCATTTGCCACAACTGGTTGGGCTGCTCCCGCTGGAAACGCCGCCAAGTCCGCTGTCCCCCGCTCTGCCGCTCGACTAGTCCGCGGCGCAACAGCGTGCGGTGAACCGTGCTGCGCGTCATTTCTACTCCCTGCTCGGCGAGCACTTTCTGCAACTTCCGCGCCCCCCAATCCGGATACCTCTGATGCAGCTGCTCCACCTCTTGCTCCAGTTCCGGGTCCGTTTGCTGCCCCTGCCGGTGTGGCCGGCGGCTACGCTCCGCGATCCCCGCCAGACCCTGCTCCCGATATCGCTTCAGCCACAGATAACCCGTGGGCCGAGAAATCTCGAACTCCTTGCACAAGGCTTGCAGCGGCTTCTCCCGCCGGTTGGCAGCCACCACAAATCTCACCCGTTGCTCTTGTATATCCATCGTCCCCCACGCCATTTCCTCCCCACCCCCTGCGCGCTTTGCTCGCTCGGCAGTGTAAAGGATGTGACGGGACATTCTGTAAAGTATGTGGTGAGACTGAACAACGCAGAGTACGCGTCAGATATGGGGCACCCGGTTTTTCAACTTTGGTGAGAGCCTCCCCGCCACAGGAGTCAGAAGGATTCAGGGCCGTTTGCAATGTGCGCGGAAAGGGATTCCAGGAGCCGCCTGGTATATAGTCCGTTGGCGACGAACTTCGCTCCCTCCCGGATCATCATCAAGAGAACCTGTTCGCCGTCCTTATCGATGAAAGTAACCTCGTTGAGATCGACAATGCAGTTCTGAAACGTCGGGCGATCTCGATTAGCCCGCCAATTTGCGATCAATTCGTCAATGGAGAGTCCCGTCAGCCGGCCTTGAAGCACCCATCGTTGCTCCGATGTGCTCTCAGTCACCGTAATTCGTAGCATGTTTGCTTGTCCCCTAAAATCCGACGTGCCGGTATATTCTCTCGGCGGTAAACAGGCTGCGGAAATCCGTACTGCTTTCATCGCCAACGGGCCCATGTGTGATGAATGACTTTCAGTGGTGCAATTGTCATGCCAAGGCGTGGCGAATCTTAAGGGCCTAAGTTTAATAAAACAAACAGGGGCTGCCTGCACCAATCCCCAGGCGGATGCGCTAGCAGATGCTCATAGGTTGGCATCGTGCCAAAAGATTGGCACTCAGGATTTTTGTGGACGGGAAATTCCCAGCTTTTGCATGCGGAATTGGAGAGTGGGACGCTTGATTCCCAGCCGCGCAGCCGCTCCGTTGGGGCCGGCGAAAACCCAGTTGGTTTGCTCCAGGACCGCTAGGATGTGCCTTCTCTCAATCTCCTTGAGAGTGGCCGCCCGGCTTACGTAGCCGTCCGCGTCGGGAGTCTTCGATTTCAAGTCGGCCAGCGACACCTTAAGCACCGGGCCTTTGGAGAGAATTACCGCCCGCTCGATGACATTTTGCAACTCGCGGATGTTCCCAGGCCACGGGTAGCTGACCAGGGCGTTCATGGTCTCGGTGGAAATGGTATCGATCCGCTTGGTCATGTTGCGGGCAAAATGCTGGGCGAAATGACTCACCAGAAATGGGATGTCTTCTTTCCGTTCCCGGAGCGAAGGAACGTCGATGGGGAATACGTTCAAACGATAGAACAGATCGGAGCGGAATCTCTGCTCTTCCACCATCGCATTCAAATTCCGATTAGTTGCGGCAATGAGGCGAGCATCCGTGCGCAGAGTGCGCGAGCTGCCCAGCCGTTCAAACTCCCGTTCCTGCAGGACGCGCAAAAGCTTGGGCTGCAGATCGATCGGGATCTCGCTGATTTCATCCAGGAATATGGTTCCCTGCGAGGCCAGCTCAAAGCGGCCGATCCGCTGCGCAATGGCTCCGGTAAAAGCACCTTTCTCGTGCCCGAACAACTCGCTTTCCAGCAAGCCGGTGGGGATCGCGGCGCAGTTCAGTTTCACGAATGGATGGATGCGCCGCCGGCTGAGGTTGTGAACAGCGCGAGCGATAAGTTCCTTTCCGGTTCCCGTCTCTCCTTGAATGAGAACAGTTGAGCTGGTCGGCGCGACCGCTTCGACCTGGCTGAGGACCTTCCGGAGCACCCCGCTGTTTCCAATGATCTCCTCGAAATTCAGTTCGCTGCGAATCTCGTCTTCGAGATAGAGCTTCTCCTGGGTGAGGTTGTCTTTCAGCTCGGAAATCTGCCGATAGGCAAGCGCGTTGTCGATGGCAATGGCTACCTGTCCGGCAATCTGGAACAAAAACTCGACATCATCCAGAGTGAAAGCGCTTTTCTGGAGCCGCATCAAACAGAGAACGCCCAGTGGACGTCCTCGACGGACGAGTGGAAGCGCGCACAGGGTCTCTACTCCCTCACCGGCAAGGATGGTGTTGTCAAAACCCGACCTGAGCAGTTCGACAATATCGCCAATCCATGGTTTTCCGGAGCGAAAGACCTCGCCCGGAAGTGAGCCATAGAGCGGCGTTGGCATCTCCTGGTAGACGGCCCCGGTGCCTTCGGGAAAGTCTAAGGCATGGAGTTGAAGCTGCTTGCCCTCCGCATCGGGCAAGAGCAGAGCCACGCCGTCCAGGCGCATGGCCTTACGAATACTGGGCGAAACAGAGCGAAGAACTTCCCGCAGCTCCAGATTGGATACAACGCTGTTATTCAGGTCGAGGATAAGCTTCAGTTTGGTCCGTTCATTCTCCAACTGAGCTCGCACGGCTTCTGAATTGGCGAAGTTGAGCCGGTCGTCGATTGCCAATGCAACATAGTCGGCGGTCAGGGAGAGAAGACCAATTTCTTCTTTCGAGAAGGCTTTCTGATGCTCTCTTGCAAAGCAGAGAGCGCCTAAGCGGCGCAGTGGAGTATCCAAAGGAAGCACACAAAGCGACCTGTTTCCCTGTTGCAGAAAGAAGCGAACGATACCCGGGAACCTGGTTTCCCCGCCAAACATCTCGGGATCGATCGGTAAGACGGCCACAGAGTGCGGATGCTCAGAGAGCAGTTGAGAGATCTCATCCTGCCATTGCTCGATCGGAGCTTCTGTGCCGATTGAAGATCTCTCGCAGTCCACCCCATACCACGAAAGCGCCCCCTCGTTGCTGTGGAAGAGAACGGTGGTATTGGCGACGACCAGGGTGCACAGTTCAGCCGGCAGCGAACGCAGCAGCAGCTCAGGATCGAAGTGCGCATCCAAACTGCGTCCGAATCGTAGAAATCCCTCCATCTGCTCGGAGCCAAGGGCAGTATCAATCCCGGCTGTGCCCTGGAGTTGCGGCCTCCTCATATTGGCTAGATAACCTCCCTCCTTCTACGGATGCCTCATAGATGACAACTAAAGGCCTGAGGTGGCAACTATTTACCGGGGAGGACGTTCGCACCACCCGGCATCTGCCGCCCACTGCCAATTTCTTGGCATGCCGTCAATCTGCTGGCAGCCAGTCCTCCGAAGCCGGAGCTTACCTGCGATACATGGCTTGAAAATTTCCTTTTCTATCAGCTATTTACGACAGATAGAGGAGGGCGGAAGTTTCTGGCCCATGATTTGCCTCTAACTCTAAACAGTGGCGAGGGATGCTCGCTTATCCTTCGCCCAATTCCCAGATCAGTGTTTTTCATTTTGAGGGTGCCCGGATGCATCTGGAGCAACAAACAGAACAACCACCTAGTTTTAGGCTCGACGTACCGCTGCACGATCTGCTCACCAAATCCACAGTTACCAAGCCTGGGTTGCAGCCCAATGGGAAGCCGCAGACGTTTCCCGACCCCGTGTTTCCCCAACATCCCGAACTGCTGGGGCCGATCGATGAGACAGACGGCTGGAGCCCCCCTGAAAGACGCAAGTGGGCGCCGGGCCAGATTTACCACGCGATGCGGGGATGGCTCTTTCCCTACATCCACTCCCGGGTCACAGCCGGAGATTTCCATCCTCTGATTGCTTATCTTTTCACCGAGTTCAAATGCAATCTCGACTGCCACTACTGCTGGGCCTTTGACAACAAAGTCAAGGGAATGAGCGAGGATACAGCCAAGCGGTCGATCGATTGGCTGCATGGCACAGGCTGCCGCGTGCTCGCCTACATGGGGGGAGAGCCGCTTTTACGCCCAGACTTCATTCATCGGATCACCTACTATGCGGCCAAGAAGGATTTCTGGATCTACCTGCCGACCAATGCCCGGCTGCTGCGTACCGATGTGATCGACAAGCTGGCGGATGCCGGCATATCAACCTTTAATATCGCTGTCGATGCGGTCGACCTGAAACTGGGTTTGCCCAAGGCGCTGGCGCCGATCCGCAAGCAGGTCGAGTACCTGGTCCGGAAACAGTATGGGTACGGCTATTCGGTCTTCTTCAACATCAATATATGCCGCAATAATCTGGACGACGTGCGCGAGCTTACGGAGATAGCCCGTAGCTACGGTATCGCGACCGATTACCACATCAATGAGTCGCCTTTGCTCGAACAGGACGAGCACTTCAAGCATGCCGAGCAGAATGTCACTTACATCACCAAGGACGATTGGCCGGCGGTGGAGGAGACCATTCAGTGGCTCACGGAGAAGCAGGATTCCGGATACAAGATGGTGAATTCGAATACGCGGCTGTGGCAGATGGTGGATTTCATGAAAGGCAACCACTTTCCCTGGAATTGCCGCGCCGGACAGAACTCGATGATCATTCGCGTCGACGGAACACTGGCGCCGTGCTTCCCCATGTACACCGCGAACTACGACTGGGGTGTTGTGGGTGATCACAAGTTCGACACCAAGCAGCTTGACCACCAGAAAGAGAGCTGCCAGACACACTGCTTTTCCACTCTGAACCACATCCTTGGCTGGTGCTACAACGACCAGCGCGTTATCAAATATTTCTTCAAACAGCTAGCACATGGCTTCCAGGGAATGCATGGGCAGGTGTAACACCAAGCCTCGCAACTTGAGCACAAGGAGACGCAAATGCCGGTAATCGAAGAAATCGTTCAGACGGATTTTGAAATGGAAATTCAGGCGCGCATCGACGCCGAGCGGGCGCGGCTTCGCGCCGAAGCCGGATTGGCGCGTATGCGCGAGTTCAAGAAGCCAGTCGAGCGGACATTTACGGCAGCCGAGCGAGACTATGTGACTATCCTCTTCGGCGGATTGACGTGGAAGCATGAAGCAATGATCAAGGCCGTCTTCCATGGCAGCGGCTATCGCTGCGAGAATATTCCCACTCCCGAGGTCGCCGATTTTCAGGCGGGCAAGGAGTTCGGCAACAACGGCCAGTGCAATCCCACCTACTTCACCGTCGGCAACCTGGTGCGCTATCTACAGAAGCTGGAACAGCAGGGAGAGACGCGCCAGCAGATCATCGACAACTATGTCTTCTTTACCGCGGGCTCCTGCGGACCCTGCCGCTTCGGCATGTATGAAGCCGAATATCGCTATGCCCTGCAAAATGCGGGCTTCGACGGTTTCCGCGTTCTTCTGTTTCAGCAAACGGATGGCATCAAGGCGGCGAGCGGCGAGCCCGGACTTAAGTTTTCAGTGGATTTCGGAATGGGCATGCTCAATGCGCTCAACCTGGGCGATGTGATCAATGAGCTGGTCTATCAGGTCCGTCCCTTCGAAGTGAACAAGGGTGAGACAGACCGCGTGATCCAGGATTCGGTGAAGACGTTGACCGACACGCTACGCGACCGGAAACGCTGGCACATCATGGATGCCGCTCCCACTTGGGCGAGGCCGTACCTGGAGAAGCACAAGAAAATCGAGGGGATTGGCTGCACCCTGGGAAAGATCGCCGACAACCTCTATGGCAAGGAATACGTAGGTGCGCTGCATGCCTGCCGCGACAGCATCAACGCGATTGAGATCGACCGCCTGCGCGTCAGGCCCGTGATCAAGATCACCGGCGAGTTCTGGGCTCAGACCACCGAGGGCGACGGCAATTTCAACATGTTCGCGTTTCTCGAAAAAGAAGGAGCGCAAGTGCTGGTCGAGCCGATTGCCACCTGGATCGCCTACATGATGTATGTGGCGAAAGCAGGCGCGAAGGCGCGGGCCGAGGCTGAAGCTCCCTATCGGGATCCCAAGTGGTACGAGCTAAAGAAACGTCTCGCCAATGAGCTCAAGGTCTTCAAGAAGACCGGAGGACTGAGCGCCGGGGGCGTGATGTGGACTTATTTCTATCACCGCACCATCAAGCACATGGGGGACACGGCCCATCACCTGGTGCCGCAGAAGGAGCTCTCCAGGCTGGCGCATCCCTTCTATCACCAACTGGCCCGCGGCGGAGAGGGCTATATGGAAGTGGGCAAGAACGTGTACTACACGGTAAATCATCTTTGCCACATGGTATTGGCCCTGAAGCCCTTCGGATGCATGCCCTCGACCCAATCGGACGGGGTTCAGTCGCGGGTCGTCAATAAGTACAAGGACATGATCTTCCTGCCCATTGAAACCTCCGGCGAAGGGGAAGTAAACGCCCACAGCCGGGTGCAGATGGCGCTGGCGGAGGCCAAGGCCAAAGCGCGGGCGGAGTTCGACGGCGTTTTGCAGCAGACAGGCAAATCGCTAGACGATTTGCGAGGCTACGTCGCCGAGCATCCCGAACTGAAGCGGGCGCTTTACAAGGTTCCCCACCGCGAAGGCATTGCCGGGACAGCCGCGCAGTTTGCCTGGCACGTAAGCGATCTCATGAACAAGGAGGGCGCTTCCCGCCGCCGGAGCCGTGTTGTTGCACCGGCGGCGCGAGTTGCCTGATGCGCGTTTCGCCGCGAGTTGTCGTGGAAGGCTGCCTGGTAGTGGCCGCAGCGATCTGTCTGGTGCTGCTGCGGCCGGCCTTGCGGCGATTGGTTAGGCCGTCAGGCCCAAAGCCTGGCGGCTATCCCGAGAGCGCCTTTCCGAACCACGCCTTTCCGAACCAGGATGGACAGGCGAGACGACCCGCTTTTCTGCCCCGCACCGCTGATTGAGGAGAAGGTCATGCAGCAATTTCTGGTTGGCTTGGATGTAGGCTCCACGACCGTAAAAGCAATCGTAGTCGATGCTGCGACAGATACTACGATTTGGCAGGACTACCAGCGGCATGAGACGCGTCAGCCGGAGAAGGTGCTGGAGTTTTTGCGCCGCATGGAAGCCGATACCGGCATGTCGCCCGCGAATACACGCATCTTCATCACCGGATCCGGAGGGGGCACGATCGCGGAAATGGTGGGGGCGAAGTTTGTGCAGGAAGTCCACGCCGTTTCGCTCGCCGTCGAGAAGCTTCATCCCGAGGTGTATTCGGTGATCGAGCTGGGCGGACAGGATGCCAAGATCATCGTCTTCAAAGACGACGAAGAGACCGGGCGCAAAAAGAAGATCCCGTCGATGAACGACAAGTGCGCGGGCGGCACGGGAGCGGTGATCGACAAGATCAACGCCAAACTGAAGATTCCCGCCTCAGAGCTGGCCAAGCAGGGCTATAACGGCGTCAAGCTGCATAAAGTAGCCGGAAAGTGCGGAGTCTTCGCGGAGACGGATATCAATGGATTGCAAAAGACAGGCACCCCTTCCAACGAACTGATGGCCTCGCTCTTTGAGGCCATCGTGCTGCAGAATCTCAGCGTACTGACTCGCGGACATACGCTGCGTCCTCATGTTCTTCTCCTCGGCGGCCCCAACGGATTCATCCGCGGCATGCGCGAGGCCTGGCAGGCCAACATTCCCAGGATGTGGAAGGAACGCAAAGTCGAGATCCCGGAGGGAACGTCACCGGAAGACCTGATCAAAGTGCCGGAGAATGCGCAATACTTCGCCGCCCTGGGCTCGGTCGAGTTCGGCAAAGATGAGGAGCCGGCGATAGGCCGCTATCTGGGGATGGAAAAGCTCCTCTATTACATCGATTATGGACGCGCCGAAGAGAAGGCCAGCTCCGGAGCCAAGGGTCTGGTGACTGAAGATGCCGAGCTGACCTCCTTCAAGTCCGCCTACAGGAGACCGAAATTTACCCCGGCCAAGTTTTCCCCCGGCGAAGTGGTCTCAGGCTTCATTGGAATCGACGGCGGCTCTACTTCGACGAAAGCTGTTCTTCTGGATAAGGAAGGCGAGATCCTGTGCAAGACCTATCAGCTTTCCAACGGCAATCCGATCCAGGACACGATCGAGATGTTCGAGAAGCTACGCGAGCAGGTGGAGAGCAAAGGCGCGAGCGTCGAAGTGCTGGGCGTCGGCACGACCGGTTATGCCAAGGACATTCTCCGGGACGTATTGAATGCCGATGTCGCATTAGTAGAAACGGTGGCGCATACCGAGTCGGCGTTGAAGTTCTATGACGATCCCCACGTGATCATCGACGTGGGCGGGCAGGACATCAAGCTCATCGTTCTGAAAGACGGCCGGGTGAAGGACTTCAAGCTGAACACTCAGTGCTCGGCCGGGAACGGCTACTTCCTGCAGTCGACCGCCGAAAGCTTCGGTATGAAGATCGAGGAGTACGCGGACCTCGCATTCTCCGCAAAGTCCATGCCGTCGTTCGGCTATGGCTGCGCCGTATTCATGCAATCCGATATCGTGAACTTCCAGCGGCAGGGCTGGCGGGCGGAGGAGATCCTTGCCGGACTCGCCGACGTGCTGCCGAAGAATGTCTTCCTCTATGTGGCCAGCATTCCCAATCTGGCGGCGCTCGGAACCCGTTTTGTGCTGCAGGGCGGCACGCAGAACAACCTGGCAGTGGTGAAGGCTGAGGTGGATTTCATCAAGTCCAGCTTCCGCGCCAATGGCAAAGTGCCGGAGATCATCGTGCACGAGCACTGCGGCGAGTCCGGCGCCATCGGAGCCGCACAAGAAGCTTTGCGCCTTTGGAAGAACGGCAAGCAGACTACTTTTATCGGCTTGGAAGCTGTCGCCAACATCCGCTACCGCACCACGCGCAACGAAGACACTCGCTGCTACTTCTGCAAAAACAATTGCCTGCGCACTTTCATCGATGTGGATGTAACCGGCTCGCAAGAGCATGCGCACAGCGATGCTGTGGCGGGGGACCGCGCCGCCACAGTCGAGGAAATTACAGTTGCCGCCGCAGCTGCGAAGCTCCCCTCCCTCGAACAAATCCAGGCGAATCTGCCGCCGGCGGATTCGCCTGGATCTTCTTGCAGCAGTGGGAGCTGCGGCTCTTCATCGTCCTCTTCCTCCATCTTTAAAGCGAAGGCGGAGCCGCTGATTCAGATTCAGATCTCACCCGGTTCGAGCAAAGTCGTCGAGCTGCCCAAGCCGGTTGAGTTTCAACCCCGCAAGACCAAGGTTCCGCTTCGGCTGGGCGAGCAGAGGCTGATCATCGCGACCTGTGAGAAAGGGGCGGTGGAGGATCTCGCCGACATGAAAGACATCAAGGCGGATATCGACAAGATCAAGGAAGCCAATCCCAATTATGTCGACGTCGCCGCCCGCGATGTATTCCGCCATCGGCAGACTGCGAGCGTAGCCGACGCTCTCCCAACGACCAAGGGACTCTTTGTCTCGAAAGCGGTAAAGGAACGCGCGGCCCTGATGGAGAAGCGCAAGGATTACCGGGTCGGCATTCCGCGGCTGCTGAACACCTATACTTACGCCCCGATGTTCAATGCTTACTTCGCCAGCCTGGGACTGAAGGCGGAAAATATCGTCTACTCCGACTACACCACTCCGGAGCTATACCGGGCCGGGGCAAGCCGGGGCGCCATCGATCCCTGCTATCCCTCGAAGATCGGCATCGCGCATGTCTACAACCTGCTCGCAACCAAGCACTCGAAGAAACCGCTGAACGCGATCTGGTTCCCCATGTACGACGTGCTGCACACACACCTGGTAAACCTGACCGGCTCTAACGCCTGCCCTACGGTTACGGCGACTCCGGAAACGGTCAAGGCTGCTTTCACCAAGGAGAGCGACATCTTTGCGGAGAACGGAGTCCTCTATGTCGACCCGATCCTGAACCTGCAAGATCATCGCTTCTGCGCCGATCAGATGTTCAAAGCATGGGGGCCGATTCTGGGGCTGTCGCGAGAAGAAAACGAGCGCGCCGTCGAAGCGGGCTTCAAGGCGCTCGAGGAATGCGAGGCGGAGATTCGCCGGCAAGCGCGCCAGACGCTGGACCAGCTCGAGCGCGAGGACCGCATCGGGATCGTTATGCTGGGCCGGGTCTATCACCACGATCCCGGGCTCAATCACGAGATCATGGAGGAGTTCCAAAAGCTCGGATATCCGGTGTTTTCGCAAAGTACGCTTCCGCTGGACGAAGACATACTGGATCGGCTCTTCGGCGAGGAGGTCCGCGCAGGGCTTATAACTCATCCGTTGGACATCTCCGATGTCTGGAAAAACCGCTACTCAACCAGCACCAATCACAAAGTTTGGGCGGCAAAGTTCACCGCCCGCCATCCCAATCTGGTGGCGCTCGAGGTGTCGAGCTTCAAGTGCGGCCACGACGCTCCCATCTACGGAGTGATCGAGGGCATTATCGAACGATCCGGCACGCCGTACTTTTCATTCAAGGATCTGGATGAGAACAAACCCTCCGGATCGATCCGCATTCGGGTGGAGACGATCGACTATTTCCTCCGCCGCTACCGCGAAGACATCGTCAAGCGGCGGAAAATCGAAGGCGATATCGAAGCCCAGCTTGCGGCGCTGGAGCAATCGCTTCGCAGCCAACCCCGGGGCGAATACGAGATGGCAGTGGCCGGGGATTGAGGGCATAGATTTGTGGTCTCCCACCCTTCGCACGGAACAACGCCGTGCGAAGGATGGGGCACCCTCGATTCGCGGTGGTTTTGAATTTCGAGAGAGTGTTCATGGGCCTGCGGCACCTAATTGCGTGTACAACCCGCAGATTTTTCCACTCCGCTCGCAGATGACAAATTTGTGCCGCTACTGACGTGCGGCCCGAAGCCCGTACCCTTCAATTAGTCTGGACCCTGATACAGAACCACACTGTATGCTTGCAAGTTCGATCAATAAATTCGTATTCTCGAACGTCGCTCACCGGCCTATCCGCACCTTCTTAAGCGTTCTGGCAATCGCGGTTGAAGTCACGATGATTCTCACTCTCGTCGGCGTCAGCTACGGCACGCTCCACGGGACGGCGCAGCGTGCCCGCGGAGCAGGCGCGGATATCATGATCCGGCCTCCGGGCTCTTCCATCATCGGACTTAGCTCAGCCCCCATGAGCGACCGGCTGGTTCCCATGTTCGCCAAGCGGCCCGGAGTGATGATGGCGACCGGGACGGTTATCCAGCCGCTGGAAGGTCTGGACGCGGTCACCGGCCTTGACCTCGATCAGTTCACCAAGATGAGCGGAGGTTTTCATTATCTGGAGGGAGGGCCCTTTCAAAAAGACGACGACATGCTGGTCGATGAATACTATGCCCGGGAAAAGCATCTCCACGTGGGGGACGCGGTACATCTGATCGGTCACGACTGGCACCTGGCAGGCATCTTCGAATCGGGAAAGCTTGCCCGCATATGCGTGAGGCTCCAGGTACTTCAGGAAGTGACCGGTAATCCGCACCACTTGAGCCAGATCTACCTTAAGCTCTACGATCCCAGTCGCGCGCAGCAGGAGGTGAACGAGCTTAAAAAGATCCTGCCGGGATATCCGATTTACACCATGGAGGAATTCACTTCTCTCCTTACAATCAGCAGCGTAGGACTCTTGCGCAACTTCATCGCGGTAGTGATCGGTATTTCGATCATCGTAGGGTTCATTGTCGTTTCCATGGCTATGTATACGGCAGTGCTGGAACGCACACGGGAAATCGGCATTCTGCGGTCGCTGGGCGCATCCTCTCAATTGATTCTCAGCCTGCTTTTGCGAGAGAGCCTTCTGCTTGCGTTGGCAGGCACCGCGACCGGCATTGGACTTACTTACCTGGCGCAATGGACGATGGCGAATGTAGTGCATTCCGGCCTGACCCAGGAGACAGTCTATTTTTGGTGGCCGATTGCGGGTGCGATCGCGATCACAGGCGCCTTATTAGGCACTGTCGCGCCCGCAGTCAAGGCCATACGCCAGGATGTAACCGAGGCGCTCTCCTATGAATGAGAATGAGCCGTGTGGTACGTGGAGTCCCAGGCACCCATGTGACATCGGAGGCAATCGGACTTACACTGTTTGGCGTGCGGAAATCTAAGCTGAACGTGCGCCAAAACGCCGCTGAGGAGATTCCTTGCGTTCCATTCGAAGCCTTCTATTCCTTTCTCTCTCTTTGGTCACCCTCGTTGCCCTCACCCATGCCCAGCAGCCGGCGGGCACAAACTTTACCGTTCCGCCCCCGCCCCACGCCAAGCAGATCCATCTCAAGCATGTGTTGGTGATTGGCGAAACCAAGGGTTTCGAGCACGATTCGGTTTCGGATGCGATGGACGCCATCTACAACATGGGCCGCGATAGCGGCCTGTGGGATACGACGATGCGCACCGATACCGAACTGATCACCAAAAAAGATCTGAAAAGAAACGCCAAGAACCTGAACTACTTCGACGCCATCGTCTTCGCCAGCACGACCGGCGAGCTTGATATGGACGACAGCCAGAAGCAGGACATGATGTCCTTTATTAAGGAAGACGGCAAGGGCTTCGTCGGCATTCACGCCGCGCTGGATACGAATTACAAGTGGCCGGAGTACGGCGAGATGATCGGCGGATGGTTCGATCAGCACCCATGGTTTACCTTCAACGCGCCCATCATCAATGAAGACCCGAGCTTCCCCGCGGTGAGCCACTTTCCCAAGGAATTCGTGAAGTACGACGAGATCTATCAGCCGAAAGACTGGGATCGCAGCAAAGTCAACGTCCTGCTCAGCCTGGATGCCTCCAAGCTCAACTATGCCGACAATCCGCGCATCCATCGAACCGATCACGATTTCGCGGTCGCCTGGTCGAAGATGTACGGCAACGGCCGCGTCTTCTATTCGACCCTGGGCCACACGGAAGAGTCCTGGCAGGATCCGGACATTCGGAAGATGTATTTCGAGGCGATCAAGTGGGTCCTGGGCATGACCGAGGGCAGCACCGCTTCTCATCCCCGGCCGCAAGCCTCTGCAGGGGGCCAGTAGAACCGGGCGAGGGTGCGGCGGAGATGCAATGCCATTTGACGAATATGCAAAGCTCTGAACATACAAGAAGAGGAGAAATGCTCTAGTATTTACAGGATGAAATTTTCAGGTTGGGATTCTCATTGGAAATTACTGCTGTTGGCCCCGTTGCTTGCCGTCGTCCCCTTTGCCGGGGGGCAAAATACAAGCACCATTCCGCAACCCAATCCGAGTAGCACTCCGCAAGCTGAGACGGTTCCAGGCCGTGCCGGCACGCATACCGGTGAGTCGTATCCGCCGGCGCTGGTCGCGAGCGGCAGTTCGCTCTTCCAGCAGAACTGCGCTTTTTGTCATGGACGGGATGCGGGCGGCGGAGAAACCGGACCGGATCTCACCCGCTCCAAGCTGGTTGGCCAGGATGTGGGCGGGAACATGATCGGCGACGTGGTGCGCAATGGGCGTCCCGCACAGGGAATGCCGAGCTTCAACTTTTCCGATTCGCAGATCGACAGCCTGGCCGCCTTCATTCATTCCCAGCGAGCCAAGGCCATGACCAAGAAGGGCGGCCGTAAAGGTGTCGATGTCTCCGATCTGCAAACCGGCAATGTGGAGGCAGGAAAGAAATACTTCAACGGCGCCGGGGGCTGCGCCTCGTGCCATTCGCCTACCGGCGATCTCGCCAACATCGCGACGCGATATCAGGGGCTTCAGCTCGAAGAGCAGATGCTCTACCCAAAGCATGCGAAATCCAAAGTCACCGTAACCGTATCCGGTCAAACGGTGACCGGCACTCTGGCTTATCTCGACGAGTTTACGGTAGGGCTGATCGATTCGACCGGGACCTATCGTTCCTGGCCTACCAGCGCAGTGAAATACACGGTCGACGCGCCGGTAAATGCCCATGTCGAGCAGTTCCCTAAATACACCGATGCCGACATTCACAACCTGATGGCATATCTGCAAACGCTGCGCTAGAAATTTGTTGGGAAGTTCTCGGCGGCTAGAAGGCTGCAGAGGAAATCGCCATTGGGCAAGAAACGGCTTTGAAAGAGTCCCGCAGGGACGGCAAGAAAATAGCCCAGTACGTCAGTGCCGGGTCGTGAGGGGGAACATGCTCCAGTCCCGCAGGGACGGCTGAAGAACGTCAAGAATGATTCAGCCGTCCCTGCGAAACTCTTTCCCAAATGGGGAATGCAAGGGTATGGGTCAAAGCCGTGCCCCTTTCAAGAGATGTGGTTTGTTTGAGAGAGGCCGTTCGGGGTTTAGAGCGATTGCCTGTATAAAAGAGGTCGAATCAAGATGAAGTTTTTTGAGGGCGTGTTTCTTTTTGCCGCGGGCGCGATGATAGCTATTGCACTTCCCCATGCCCTTCCGGCCCAGGGATTGTCCACCGCGGATCTTCTCCATCCGCCGGCGGATAGTTGGCCAACCTATCATGGCGACTATACCGGCAAACGCCATAGCGCCCTGACCCAGATCACTCCGCAGAACGTGAAAGACCTCAAGCTCGCCTGGGCCTTTCAAACCGATCAGCCTGCGGCGATCAAGTCTTCGCCGCTCCTGGTGGATGGCATTCTGTACTTTACTGTTCCGGATAATATATGGGCCGTGGATGCTCGATCGGGCCACGAAATCTGGCATTACAAGTATCCTCCGAACCCAGGACTCCACATTGGCCATCGCGGGGTGGGGATGTACAAGGGATGGCTCTTCTTCCTGTCTCCGGATGCGCACCTGGTATCCCTCAACGCCAAGGACGGCACGGTTCGCTGGAACGTCGTGGTCGCCGATGTCAGCAAGGGCTATTGGACCACCATGGCGCCGCTGATCGTCGGCAACCACGTGCTGGTTGGCGTTTCAGGCGATTTTGACAATCTGAGCGGCTTTATCCGGTCGATCGATCCGGAGACGGGCGCGACGCAATGGCAGTTTGACTCAACTCCGCCTCCCGGTACGCCCAATGCTCCCACCGGGGGCATGACCTGGATGACGGGAACCTACGATCCCGCGCTCAACCTTGTGTATTGGGGCACGGGAAATCCCACACCGGTTTTGACCGGCTCTACCCGGCCGGGCGACGATCTTTTTACATGCGCCATCGTGGCGCTGAACCCCGACACGGGCAAATTGGTGTGGCACTTTCAGCCCTCGCCGCACGATACCCATGACTGGGATGCGGTCGAGGCACCTGTGCTGGTCGACGGAGATTTTCATGGGCAGCCGCGAAAGATGCTGATGCAGACCTCCCGCAACGGCTATTTCTTCGTCTTGGATCGCACCAATGGGAAGAACCTTTTAACTTCCACCTTCGGACCGGTGAACTGGTCGCTTGGCGTGGATAAACAGGGCCGGCCGATTCCGAATCCTGAAAAGGAGCCTGCGCCCGACGGGCGGTTGATTGCGCCGGACGAGGGCGGCCTTACCAATTACAGGTCCCCCAGTTTTGACCCGAAGACCGGACTGTTCATCGTTGATGCCCACCCCAGCTGGAGCATTTATTTTGCCAAGCCGGCGGATGGACTCTACGGATGGGCCGGCGCGGACTATGGCGTGTGGGGCAAAGGCGTGATCGAGGCCATCGACTATCAAACAGGCAAGATTCGCTGGAGCCATGAGATCGGTCCGGGAGGTTCGGGCGCGGGCGTTTTGACCACGGACTCGGGACTCACCTTCACCGGCGACGCACTGGGGAATTTTCTGGCGCTGGATACGAGCGACGGCAAAACGCTTTGGCACGCCGGCTCAGGAGCGCGTATCCAGAGTTCTCCCATCACTTATGATCTTGATAACCGTCAATATGTGTTGACCAGCAGCGGCGGCGTACTGTTCGCATGGGCACTTCCAAACTCGATATGAGACTTTTCAAAAGCGCATGGCGCCTCGCCATAGGCACGGCAATCGGCACGGTAGTTTGGGTTGCGCTTCCGCAATCCCTGGCGGCTCAGAATGTGAATGCCGCCATGCTTCTCAACCCTCCGCCGGATAGTTGGCCCACCTACCATGGCGATTATTCCGGCAGGCGCCATAGCGCACTGACGCAGATCACTCCTGCGAACGTCGGCAATCTGAGTCTTGCCTGGGCCTTCCAGACAGATCAGCCGGCCACTATCAAATCCTCGCCGCTGCTGGTAGACGGCATTTTGTATTTCACCGTGCCGGACAACGTGTGGGCGGTGGACGCGCGTTCCGGCCACCTACTGTGGCACTACAAATATCCGCCCAACAAGGGAGATCACATCGGACAGCGGGGTGTGGCCATGTATAAGGACTGGATCTTCTTCATGGGTCCGGATGCTCACATGGTGTCGCTCAACGCCAAGGACGGCTCCGTCCGCTGGAACATCGCCATCGCCGATGTCAACAAGGGATACTGGACCACCGAGGCTCCGCTGATCGTGGGCAACCATGTGATCGCCGGAGTGGGAGGCGATCTGGACAATCTGCCGACCTTTGTAAGAGCGATCGATCCGGAAACGGGAGCGACGCAGTGGCAATGGAATGTCGATCCCCCTCCCGGAACCCCGAACGCCACCACAGGCGGCACGACATGGATGCCGGGCACCTACGATCCGGAGCTCAACCTTCTCTATTGGGGAACGGGAAATCCCACGCCGGTCTTGAACGGCACGACGCGGCCGGGTCCCGACCTTTACACCTGCAGCATCGTGGCGCTCAATCCCGACACCGGCAAGCTGGTCTGGGCCTTTCAGGCCTCGCCGCACGATACCCACGACTGGGATGCGGTGGAAACGCCGGTGCTGGTAGACGGGGAATTCCACGGGCGGCCGCGCAAGATGCTGATGCAGGCCTCGCGCAACGGATACTTCTTCGTTCTGGATCGCACCACTGGGAAGAATCTTCTGACCACCACCTTCGGGCCTGTGAACTGGTCGCTGGGCGTGGACAAGCACGGCCATCCGATTCCAAATCCCAAGAAGGAGCCCGCACCCGACGGCCGGCTGATTGCGCCCGACGAAGGCGGCCTTACCAACTATCGATCGCCCAGCTTCGACCCGAAGACGGGGCTGTTTATGGTCGACGCGCGTCCCAGTTACAGCATCTATTTCGCTAAGCCGGCAGATGGAACCTATGGTTGGGCAGGCGGCGACTACAGCCTGTGGAGCAAGAGCTTAATTGAAGCCATCGATTACCAGACCGGTAAGAGCCGGTGGAAGCATGAGCTCGGCCCGAGCGCAGGCGCAGGAATCTTGACCACCGATTCAGGTCTCGCGTTTACCGGCGACGGGTCGGGAAATGTGCTCGCGCTTGAGACCAGCGACGGGAAGACTCTTTGGCATGCCGGTACAGGATCGAACATGCAGAGCTCTCCCACGACCTATAAGCTCGATGGCCGCCAGTACGTCCTGACCAGCAGCGGCAGCGTGCTGTTCGCCTGGGCGCTTCCGGAAAGCGGCCAATAAGCAAGTAAGGAGTTTGGAATATGGCGGTGAGTGACGACCTCGCGAGGATTGCCCTGCAGGAAGAAAAGCTGACGCTCCCGCGCTTCGGCTTTGACGAGGCATGGCGCATTGGCGTGAGCCTGCGCGAGCTGGCGGTTGCGCGAAAGCATGCGTTGGTTATCGATGTGCGCCGCTTTGGACAACTTCTCTTCTACACGGCTCTGCCCGGGGCCACGCCCAATAACGCCGACTGGGTCCGGCGGAAGAGTAATGTTGTGGCGCACTTTCTGCGCAGCTCCTACGCCATCGGGTTGGATCTGCAGCAAAGGAAGAGCGATTTGGCCAGCAAGAATGCTTTACCTTTCGGCGAATACGCGGCGCATGGAGGAAGCTTTCCTATTGCTGTAGCCGGCACGGGCGTAGTTGGCTCTGTGACTGTCTCCGGGCTTCCTCAGCGCGCAGACCATGAGCTGGTGGTGGAGGCGCTCTGCCTGGAAACCGGACAGAGTTATGCATCGTTGCAATTGGGCGCGGAGAGCTAGACCGTCTCGATCAGAGCGCTTCTGCCCTTCTTGCCTTTCTTTCTGTCATTCCCGCAGGGAATCTGCTTTTCATATCTTAGCGCTGTTACCATGCCCCCATGCCGCCTCCAGAAACGGAATAGGCCGAGAGACTAGAAGCAGATTCCCTGCGGGAATGACAGCGTCGCAGTTAGCGCTTGAGGGGCAACCTCCATAAATTTGTCATCTCGACCGGAGCGAAGCGGAGTGGAGAGATCTGCGGTTCCCACTTTCGGCTGCAAGGAGATCGATCGCGAAAAAGCAAAGGATAGAGAAAAGAAACCGCAGATCTCTCCACTCCGCTTCGCTCCGGTCGAGATAACAAATTAGGCACGGTTTCCGTTGAAGCCTGGGCGTAGGCCCGTGAATGCTTGTCCATGCAGACCATCAACCGGCATGTAGCGCACTCTTCCTACCATTGCGGACAAATCGTGTTTCTGGCTAAACACCTGCGGCGGGATAGCTGGAAAACGCTGAGCGTTCCGCGGGGCAGGTCGGAGGAGTGGACTCAGAGGGTACAAGCCGGACAAGCTAGCCAACGTTAGAAAGAGTCCTGCAGGGACTCGCTTCTAACGTTTTTGATGGAAAAAGGTGTTGTTGATATTCGGCCAGAATTCCTTGAAGACGAAAGTGCCGCCGTCGATCAATATGCTTGTAACCCACCGCTGGTAGGCCTTGACTTCGGTGCGCTCCTGGGAAGGATAGTAATACGTCGAGATAGCCGACGCCGCGCCTGAGCCGAGGATCTCCGATACATTGAAGGTTTCGTGTCCTTCATCTGTGCGCGTGATCACCACCCGGGTGAAGGCATAGGTAAAGCGCTTGGCAAAGCTGCCTTTCGCCAGGGTGTAGTATCTCGTGTCCTGATGCAGCCCAGCCGGAATCAGAAACTCCACCCAGAGATTTTCGTCGACTGAGTCCGCCAAGGTATGCCAGTAATAGCGGCCATAGCCCGCCGCTCCCTGTTTGAATTCAGGGAACGACTTGTTCATCAGCCCCAACCCGGATTGGATACCGACAAAGATAAAAGACGAATAGTCAAGACTATCTTCTGCCGCCGTCGTGAACTTCTCTTTAACCGGCTGAGGCGGAGGCTGCGAATCCGCGCTTACCGCGCGGAAGTTGGGAACGATATACAGAATTCGCTTGGTCTGTCTTCCTTCATCCGGCTGACCTGGGCTGTCGGCCGGCTTCGCCGAATCGGAGTCAAGGGGGCTGGCACTGGCAATATTGACCAGCTGAGGCTGGGCCAATCGAATACTGGGGTCGTCGGGAAGCTGCGCGCTTTGCTGGCCATACCCCGCCGCTCCCGCGCAGCAGAATATGCATAGCGTGAAACTTGCCCGGAGCCTAAAAACCCAAAAGAAACGTGGCCTGGAAACACGCATACCGCATCATGATTCCCCATTCAGCGGATGGGGCACAACTACCTAAGTTATGTAGACCAGGCGCCTTCAGATTTACAACTTTTAGGGAATGGGATAGGAAGCGCAATTCCCAAGATTGCTCTCGTTTGCCGCCGCCCGTCAGCAATGCTACGGTACACCCATGAGGTACAGATGGATTTTCTTTGCGCTGGGCGGCGTCTTTCTAATCGTTGCCATCGTGGCACTTGTTAGCACGGAGAATTACACGGCTAGCGTGGTCAACGCGATCGCGGCGGTGATTTTTTTCTTCCTTGGAGTTTCGCCGCCAAGACGCCCCCCGGGACGGCAATAATCTGCTTCTCGCATGAAGTCTTTGCAGCTTGCAGTTGCTTTTCTTTCTGTCATTCCCGCAGGGAATCTGCTTCTGGTCTCTCGGGGTGGCGTGGCGGGATAGTAACAGCACTGCGAATACGAAAAGCAGGTTCCCTTCGGGAACGACAGAAAGAAAAGATGACAAATTAAGGCCGCTTAGGTCGCGAGGACTCCTGAATAGACCGCCATTCCTGCCACCGCATCCACTTGAATGGCGTCGAGCGAGTCAATCTCGGCTTGTGCCCGGATGCCTCCGGCGACGATCAATTGGCGCTGAGTGATCCCTCTTAGCCGTTGCGCAACTTCCAGAGGGAAGCCCTGCATGGTTCCCTCGTTATCGATATGGGTGTAGAGGAAGGCGCTGCAATAAGGCTCAAGCTGGCGGATAGCGTCGTCCGGAGTGAGCTCGACCTGGCGCTTCCAGCCTTTGACCGCCACCCGCCCTTGTTTTGTATCCACGCTGAAGACCAGCCGCTCGCGTCCCGCGGCGGAGGCGAGCGCACTGGCAAAGTCAAGATTCACCAGGCCTGTATCGGGATCAGGCTGCTCCCCTCCGCCATAAAGCGCGGAGCCGACGATGACTCTCCTTGCGCCCGCATCGAGCGCGGCCATCGCCTTCTCTACCGTTCCTATCCCGCCACCCACCTGGCAGGGCAGCCGGCCGGCGATTTCCTTGATCAGCGGGCCGTTGTCTCCCTGGCGCATCGCTGCATCGAGGTCAATCAATTGCACCAAGGGATAGTCGCGGAAACGGCCGATCCAATAGTTAAAATCGTCGAAGGCCAGCTTGAGCGTTTCACCGCGCACCAACTGCACAATCCGGCCGCCCATCAGGTCGATCGAAGGTATCAGCAAGGCAACCTCACAGGAACGCCTTCGCGCTCCAACTCCTCTTTCAGCGCCCGCGCATCGGCAACGCCAAAGTGAAAAATGCTGGCCGCGAGAGCCGCATGCGCTTTGCCTGCATGGAATACCTGGGCAAAGTGGGCCACAGTATCCGGCGCCGCCGGAAGCGATCACCGGAATTCCCACAGCTTCACTTACGCGAGCTGTCAGCTCGCAGTCGAAGCCCGCCCGCGTGCCGTCGGCATCCATGGACGTCAGCAGAATCTCGCCCGCTCCGCGCGCCTCCGCCTCGCGCGCCCATTCAAGGACGCGCCGTCCTGTCGGAGTGCGTCCCCCATGGACATACACCTCGGCATCGTCCACGGGATCGCCGCCATGGGCGGCGCGGCGGGCATCGATGGCCACGATGACCGCCTGTGCGCCAAAGCTTCGGCCAATGGCATCGATGAGACCAGGATCGGCGATAGCGGCCGAGTTGATACTTACCTTGTCCGCACCGGCATCGAAGACCGCGGCGGCGTCTTCCGGGGAGCGAATGCCTCCGCCCACAGTAAAGGGAATAAACAGCTCCTTGGCGGTTTTCGCCACCGTATCGAGCAGAGTCCCCCGGCCTTCGTGGGTCGCGGTGATATCGAGCAGGACGATCTCATCCGCGCCGCCCGCCGCATGGCGCTTGGCCAGCGAGGCCGGATCGCCTGCGTCGATCAGATCGAGGAACTGCACGCCTTTCACAACCCGGCCGTCTTTTACGTCCAGACAGGCAATGATCCTCTTGGTCAGCACGCAAGCTCCAAAAAATTCCTGAGCATGTGCATCCCGGCCTCGCCGGACTTCTCCGGATGAAACTGCACCCCCATCACGTTGCCGCGCTCGACCGCGGCGGAGAAAGCTCCTCCGTATTCTGTCACCGCTACAGTTTCGTTAATCACCGGGGGGCGGAAGGAGTGAGTGTAGTAGACAAACGCGCCATTGGAGATGCCGCGCATCAGGCGCGAGTCTTTGCCGACCGCGAGACTGTTCCAGCCTACATGCGGCGCCTTCACCGCGGGTGGGAAATGCTCGCAGTTCCCCGGAAAAACCCCCAGGCCACTCACTCCCGGAGCCTCCGTGCTGCCGGCGAAGAGCCATTGCAGACCCACGCATATCCCCAGAAACGGCACGCTCGCGCGCGATCGGTCTCGCGGACGGCCGCAGTCAAGCCCGTATCCCCGAGCAGCTTGGTGGCTTGAAAATGACCCACTCCGGGCAGGATGACTTTGTCCGCGCGGCGCACGACGGCGGGGTCCGCGGTGATCTCCGCGCTCCGGCCGAGGGCGTGCAGCGCCTTCATCACCGAAGTCAGGTTGCCCGCTTTATAGTCGATAACCGCAATCATGGAAGCCCTCGTCACAGCAGACCTTTGGTGCTGGGCAACATCGCGCCCAACTGCTTGTCCCTGGAGCAGGCCACGCGCAGCGCCCGCGCGAAGGCCTTGAACAATGCCTCCACCTTATGATGGTTGGAGCGGCCATACATGGTCTTCAGGTGGACGTTGGCGCGCGCGCCGCGGGCAAAGCCCTCAAAGAAATCCTCTACCAGCTCACTCTGCAGATCGCCCACCAGGCGGGTCTTTACCTTGGTCTTAACCACGCAGGCGACTCTTCCGCTCAGGTCGATTGCCGCCACGCCCAGGGTCTCGTCCATCGGCATCAGAAAATATCCCGCGCGAAGAATTCCCTTCTTGTCGCCAAGCGATTTGTCGAAGGCCTCGCCCAGCGCGATACCGACGTCTTCGACCGTGTGATGCTGGTCCACTTCCAGATCGCCGTCGCACTGCAAGTCAAGATCGAAGGCCCCATGCCGGGTAAACAACTCCAGCATGTGATCGAAGAAGTGAATGCCGGTGTTGACGTTGTAGCGTCCGCTGCCTTCGATGGTCAACTTGAGAGCGATCTTTGTCTCCGTGGTGTTGCGTTCGATGGTTGCGTGGCGCGGCCGCGCCTCCTGTTTTTTCATTCCGCTCCTTTGAAGATCATCCTGCAAAACCTGGGTGCCCCATATCTGGCGCGCTCTTTGCGCTCTTTGCGCCAGATGTGGGAACCGCAGATCTCTCCGCTTCGGTCGAAAATCGCTTAGGGAAACTGGCAATCAGTCTTTAGCCGCTGCCATAACTTTGTCATCTCGACCGGAGCGAAGCGCAGTGGAGAGATCTGCGGTTTCCCACATCTGAGTGAGACTAAAGCGGAGTGACGGGGATCCGCGGCGGCACACACAAACCACAGATCTCTCCACTGCGCTTCGCTCCGGTCGAGATGACAAAGTTAGGTGTAATCGCCAAACAAGCCTTCCTCAATCTAATTTCCATCCTCTTGGGTGGGCCGCAAGCCCATGGACACTCCTTCGAAAATCACCCGGGACATTGAAGTATGGGCCCAATCATTTCCAATCGATCTCCTTGAGCGATGCTTCGATGGCTTCCAAGGCTTGCCTGGTCTGAGCGCGCGTGCCGACTGTCACCCGCACACAACCCTGGCAACCGAGGTCCCGGTAACGATCCCGCGTGAGCACTCCACGCCGCCGCATGGCCTCGACGAACTCGGCATGCTTGGCCCCGATCTTCACCAGAATAAAGTTGGCCGCGCTGGGCCATTGCTGCACCCCCAGCCGCTCGAACCCGGCAGCCAGTTCGGCGCGCGCGGCCTTTACCTCATCGACATACCAGTCAAGATGATCGACGTCGTCGAGCGCCGCAGGCAGGCAGGCGAGCGCGAGCGCGTTCACGCTGTAGGGAGAAATTACGGTGCGAAACCAATGCTGGGTCTCTTCCGCAGCGGCCAGCAGCCCCAGCCTCAACCCAGCCAGACCGTAGGCTTTGGAAAACGTTCGCGCCACGATCAGGTTCGGGACCTTGCCAATCAAATCAATCACCGTCTCCCCGAAGAAGTGGAAGTAGGCTTCATCAACCAATACCGCCGCATGCGGCGCGCGCTCCAGGATCTCCAGGATCTGCCGCGCTGGGCGAATGCTCCGGTGGGGCTGTTGGGATTGGCAATGGCGATGATCCTGGTTCGCGGCGTGATGGCGTCGAGCAGGGCTCGCAGGGGAAAGCGAAAGTCATCGCCGGGTGCAACAATCTTTGCCGTGCCTTCGGTCGCCGATGCGTACACCTCATACATGGCATAGGTTGGCGCGGGCAGGAGCAACTCGTCGCCGCGATCGAGAAAGGTTTGACAAACGACATGGATGGCCTCGTCCACCCCGTTGGTCAAGAGCAGCCTGCGAGGCTTCAAGGTCCAGCGACTCCGCAACCTTGCGCTCCACCGGCTCGCGCTCGGGATACCTGGTCAGAGCCGAAGCCGCGATCTTTCCCAGGGCTTGGAGCACGCGGGGCGAGCACTCGAAGGTATTTTCATTGAAATCCAGCCTGAGCCCATCGCGCGCACCGAGCGGCGGATGATATTCGCGCATCCGCTTGATCAGCGCGCGCGGCTCGGGCGCCTTGCGCAATAAGACCTCAGCCATCGATCCCCCTTGCCCGCACCGCCTCGGCATGACCGTGCAACCCTTCTGCTTCAGCGAGCGCGATTGCCGCCGGACCCAGCCGTTCCAGGCCCGAGTGAGTGTATTGCTGCACGGTAATGACCTTGAGAAAATCCATCACGCTCAATCCGCCCCGCGCCCGCGCCATTCCGCCGGTAGGTAGAGTGTGGTTGGGGCCGGAAACGTAGTCTCCCATCGGCTGGGGGGAGGAGCGGCCGATGAAGACAGAGCCGGCATTCAGCACCCAGGCGAGATCTTCGTCTTCATCCACGGTCAGATGTTCCGGGGCCAGACGGTTGGTAATCTCACGCGCCTCCTCGACCGAACGGGCGAGAAAGATCACACCATTCTTCCCGGTCGATAGGCGTGCTGTCGAATTGGTCTTTACTCTTTGCTTCAGCTCGGCCGCCACTCGCCTGGCAAGTGTCTCTTTGGTGGTTACAAATATAGCCAGCGCTTCGGGGTCGTGCTCGGCCTGGGCTGTCAGGTCGGCGGCAATGCAGGCGGGATCCCCGATTTCACTGGTGACGACAATTTCCGTCGGCCCGGCAAGCATGTCGATGGCGCAATCGAAGGCCACGAGTCTCTTGGCCGCGGTCACATACGAGTTACCGGGGCCGGCGATCTTGTCCACGCGGGGCACGCTCTCCGTGCCGTAGGCGAGCGCCGCCACCGCTTGCGCTCCTCCGATACGGTAGAGCTCATCTATCCCCACCAGAGCCGCTGCCGCCAGTATCTCCCGGGCCGGCTTGGCCGATACCGCAACAATTCGCTTGACTCCTGCCACCTGCGCCGGAATCACCGTCATCAGCATGGTCGAAGGCAGCGGATAACGCCCGCTGGGAACGTAACAGCCTACCGCATTGAGCGGTCGAATACGCTGCCCGGTGGTGAGGCCGCCGCTTGCCGTAGTCCATTCCCTGGGCATCTGCCGCCGTGCAAAACCGCGAATATTGTTGGCCGCGGCCTTCATCGCCACTTGCAGGGGCCGAGGCGTCGACTCCCAGGCCTGCTCGATTTCGTCGCGGTCAATCCGGAAGGGCTGCTGCGGAGCCAATCCGTCCAGCCTGGCCGCGTATTTGCGCAAAGCTGCGTCACCGCCCCTGCGCACTTCGCGCACGATGCGGCGCACTACCGACATGGTGCGCGGCGAGCTTCCCGAGCCTCGATGTTCCAGCTCGTTGAGCAATCGCTGGGCTTCCCCCGCGCCACGCCCGTGCGTCCTGACCAGCCTCATCCACAGCCCTTTCTACAAAACGATTTTATTCAACGGATATTCCACGATTCCGGTGGCGCCCGCGCTCTTAAGCTTAGGGATTACGTCGCGCACCACGTTCTCTTCAAGAATGGTGTTCACCGCCATCCAGCCGGTATCGCTCAGCGTGGAAACAGTGGGCGAATTCAAGGCCGGCAGCACCGCCAGCACCTGCTCCAGGTTGGTTTTGGCGACGTTGAGCATCAAGCCCACCCGGCCCTGCGCTGCAATAGCGCCATTCAGCATCAGCGCCAGATTGTCGATCTTCTGCCGCTTCCAGGGGTCGCCGTAGGCGCTGCGGTTGGCGATCAGATGGGTCTCGCTCTCCATTACCGTATCGATAATGCGCAACCGGTTCGCCCGCAGCGAGCTCCCGGTCTCGGTAACTTCGACGATGGCATCCGCTAAGGTGGGCGGCTTTACCTCGGTAGCGCCCCAACTGAATTCCACTTTTACCGGAACCTTCTTCTCGGCGAAATAGCGCTTGGTTACTTCCACCAGCTCGGTGGCGATTACTTTCCCGCTCAGATCTTCCGCCTTCTGATAGTTCGAGTCCTCGGGTACGGCGAGCACCCAGCGCACTTTGGTTCGCGTCTGTTTGGAGTAGGTCAGGCTGGTTACGCTGGCTACATCACGCCCGCTCTCGATCACCCAGTCGATGCCCGTCAATCCGGCATCGAGCACGCCCTTATCCACATAGCGCGCCATCTCCTGCGCGCGGATCAGCATGCATTCCAGTTCGCCGTCGTCGACGGAGGGAAAATAGGAACGGCCATTGGCGTAGATACGCCAGCCGGCCCGCTCGAAGAGGGCAATGGTAGCGTCCTGGAGACTGCCCTTAGGGATGCCCAGCTTAAGGCTGCATGCCATCAGCGCACCTCCGTCCGGGCCGGCAGAGCAATCGACCGGGTAAAGCAGCTTACCGTTTGCTCGTGGCAGACCAGCCCGTCGCCTTCTACCTGCACGCGAAACAGCAGCGTATCCTGGTCGCAATCCGTCGACGCATCGATCACGCGCAGACGATTTCCGCTGGTTTCACCCTTCATCCACAGCTTTTGCCGGCTCCGGCTCCAAAACGTGACAAAGCCCGTCTCCAGGGTCTTCCGATAACTTGTTTCATTGACGAAGCCCAGCATCAGCACCTGTCCGCTTGCGGCATCCTGCACGATTGCGGGCGCCAGCCCATCGCATTTTGCGAAATCGATTCCCACCTCTTGCGTCATCTCCATCCTCGTCCATTCCTTTAAGAGCATTTCGATCCCAAACGCAGAAAAGCCCGCTTGCGCATCGCGCCGGCGGGCTCCCTAGATCCTGTGCTTTCCAGTCCTACTCTTCGCTGGAAGCGTCCGCCGACACGCTCGTCAGGTGATGATGGTCATGACGATGATGGTGACGGAGGCTCATCTCTAGTAAGAAATTAACCGCCTTCCGCACCGATGTCAAATCGAGCAAAATGTCCATCAAGGTCAGGAAGATCTGGCTAACCGGAGGATGCGGGTGCCCCACGTCCGGATTCTCGGACGTGGGTCTTCACAGAGGCACGTTTTCCGTGCACTCCGGTTACGTCTGCAGCGCTTCAGACAGGCTTTCGCGTAGCCTTGCGTCATCGCCTCATCAGACGCCCACGTCCGAAAATCCGGACGTGGGGCACCCAATTTTCATGCACTTGGGCGGGCGATTTTCCTGTAGGCTTGCTCTGCTTCTTCGCCAAAGGATCTGACCGGCATGAAACTCTCGACACGGTTCGTGCTTTGCGCCTTGCTCTTCATCACGCTCTTCGCCAAAGCGGACATCATCGTTCTGCGCGATGGCGTTAGCTACTCCGGACAATTCACGCCTCCGGCAAACGGCAAGCTCTCGTTCACCAATAACCAGGGAATCCACTATAGCCTGCCCCTCTCCGACGTTCAGTCGCTGGTATTTTCGAATACCGCCAGCCACGTCACGCTGCGCGATGGAAAAACCTATTCCGGACAGCTCGACGGATTGGACGTCTTGCCGTTCCAAGGCAGCGAAGGAATCGGCTATCGATTCCCTCTTCGTGATGTCGCCTCCCTGGTCCTCACCGGCTCCGGACGGGCCCCGAGCCCGCATCCCATTCCGTCGTTGGTGATTCCCGAAGGCACGGAGATCACTGTCCGCACCTCCGATTCCATCCAGTCGGGATCGAACTCGTCCGGTCAACTCTATCCCGCGAGCATTCAGCAGGAGGTTACCGACGCTTCCGGAGGCGTCGCCATTCCCGCAGGCACGCCCGCCAAGCTGGTGGTAAGCAGTGTCCGCGGCGGCGGAGCGGTACATAGTCCCGAACTCGTTCTGGACCTCTACTCGGTCGAAATCGACGGTCGGCAATACCGGGTCGATAGCTCCTCGGTAACGGAAAATAATAGGAGCGGTCTCGGTTTGAACCGCAGGACAGCCGAATTGACCGGCGGAGGAGCGGGGATAGGCGCTCTTCTGGGCGCCGTTTTCGGGGGTGGGGAAGGCGCCGGAATTGGCGCCGCGGCGGGCGCCGGCGGAGGTGCGCTCACCCAATTGTTCACCCGTGGCAAAGAGATCAAAGTACCGGCTGAAACTGCGCTGACGTTCCGTCTGGAACGAACTCTCGTCCTCCATCCCTAGTTAAGACCACGACCAATCGAGGGTGCCCCATCCTTCGCACGGCGCTTTTCCGTGCGAAGGGTGGGATACCACAAATCTATACGCGCGATTAAGGGCTCCCAGCTCGGGTAAATATCACCGAGCTGTTATCGGAGTAGACAGTTTTCCAGCCAGGCAGCAGGGGCAAGACTCGCGCCATCGGCGATTGGCGGGCCAGCAAGCAGAAACCGATTCCATATTTGTCGAGAAGCGCATTGGGGTCGCTCTGAAGCGTCGCCCATCGGGCAAATTCACCGAGCACACCCGTCCACTCAAAGACATCGGCGCGGCCATCAATGAAGACCGGTTGTTCCGGCGCCGCCCATATCAGGTAGCCTCCGTAGACATAGTCGTTCAGCATCCGCCCGGAGAGATGCCGGCTCTTGATGAACGCCACTGCCTTTACCGGGCTCCCTTCATCCACCTGCCGCGCCAGGTTCCCGCGGTTTGGGAAGGCCCACAAAATGACCAGCAGCGACGCCGCGAGCAGCACCGCGTTTGCCAACGGACGATCGCGCTCGGCCTTGTAGTCATCCCACGAAGCTGCCAGCAGCCGCGACACAATAGGCGCCGACAATATTCCAAATACGAAGAGCATGCGTTCGTGACTGGCGGCAAGCCATGTGCCCAGAGCCAGCAGGAGCAGCTCGTCGAAGAGCAGCTCCGACCTGCTAGTGATCAGCAGAAGAAAAATGCCTCCCAGAGTCCCCAGCATGGCGATTCCGCGTGCATCGCTTAATTGAAGCGGCTGCCACTCGGCCACCTGGCTGAGTCCGATGGGCTGATGGAGCATGGTGTTCAAGGGGTATAGAACCTGCTGCACACCAACCGGGTTGAGGAATAGCGCCGCCAGCGAGAGCAACAAGGCCAACGCCAGCAACCGGCGGCGGCGCGGCTCCCAACCTGGCGATACAAGGGAGCCTATGCGGAAATTGAAACAGGAACTGAAAAGAATTACTCCCGCCAGGAGGAATCCCATGAAAAAAGAGCCGTGGCAGTTTACCCACATTGCAAACAGCGGGGGCAAGCCGAAAAACCAAAGCGGATTGCGGACGCGCCCGAGATGTATCAGCAGCAGCTCCACAAGCAATAAAAGATAGCCGATCATCTGCGGCCGTATAGAAAAGCCGATGGTGGCAAACAGCCACACCAGCATGGCCCCGGGAAAACCTGCCTTTGAATTCCCTGAATAGAGCGAGCAGAGCGCATAACCGGCAATGAGCAGCGCCGCGGTGAAGAAGCACAACCAGAGCATCAGGCCGGAATAGCCGGCAAAACGATAAGCCCCGTAGATAAGGACCTGCGAGAGCCATTCGTGGGCTATCCAGGCATGGTGATTGGTAGTGTAGGAAAAAAGATCGGTACGCGGAATAGTGCGGGCAGTCCAGACGATCTCGCCGGTCTTAAGGTGCCACCACAGGTCCGGATCGTCAAAACGTGAGCGTACCGTCAGCACCGCCAGCACGGCTAAAAGGCCGCCCAGCATCACGGGAAAGGAGAAGATGCGAGGCAAAATCCGGATGGACGCGAGGCCGGCCGTACGGCCGGCGATCAGTGATGCGGCGCTCAAGCCGTCCCCAATTCGGGGCTCTCTTCTTCGACCAGGGGTTCTTGTTCAGCAAGCCGGATCAGCCGGTGCAAATAGGCCCGCGAAATCTGCAGGCTGCGGGCGGCCAGAGTCTTATTCCCGTTATGCTCCCGCACCGCCGATTCGGCAAGCTTGACCTTGTAATCGCGAAGCTGCCGCTCGAAGGTGCCCGCCGGGTTAAAGTCGCCGATGTTCACTACACCTTCTTCATGAATGTTCCGGGGTAGGTCTTGCTCACGAATGTTATCGCCGGAGGCAACGATGATCGCCCGCTGAATCACGTTCTCCAGTTCGCGCACGTTCCCAGGCCAGCAATAGGCTTGAAGCAGAGCCATCGCGCCGGGCTCAATACTCTCCATTGGCTTTTGATACATCTCCGAGTAGTAGCGCAGGAAATGCGCGGCTATCTGCGGAATGTCTTCCGGGCGCTCTTGCAGAGACGGAGCATGGATTCTTACGACGTTGATGCGGTAATAAAGATCGAGCCGGAATTTGCCTTGGGCCACCATTTCGCCCAGATCCTGGTGGGTGGCGAAAACCAGGCGCGCCCGCAACGGAATGAGCCGGCTACTGCCCAGCCGGTTGAATTCGCGCTGTTGCAGGAGGCGCAGAAGCTTCACCTGCGTGGATTGGCTCAGTTCACCAATCTCATCCAGAAAAAGGGTGCCGTCGCCCGCCTGCTCCAAATAGCCCATCCGGGCGCCGGCAGAGCCGGTGAAGGCGCCTTTCTCATAACCAAAGAGCTCCGATTCGATAAGAGTCTCAGGTATGGCTCCACAACAAACGGCGACAAAGGGAAGGCCGGAGCGAGCGCCCAGATTGTGGATAGCGCTGGCGACCAGTTCTTTGCCGGTGCCGCTTTCACCGGTCACCAGCACCGAGGCGTTGAGATTGGCTACCCGCCTGACCAGATCGTAGACTTGCCGCATCTGCGGGCTGGATCCAAGCATTCGATCGCAGCTACTGGCTTCGCCAAGTTGCTGCTGCACGCTCTCCAGCTTTCGCTTGAGCGAGCAGCTCTCGTAGGCCCGGCGCAGCACCGTTTTCAAATCGCGGACGGAGGGCGGTTTGCGGCAATAGCTGTATGCTCCCAGGCGAACCAGTTCGACTGCGGCCGAGCGAAGACCATCGTCCGCCATTACCACGGAAAGAACTTGCGAGGCGATTACACGCCGGCAGCAGGCGATTCGCTGCTCCAGCAAATTGTCGTTGGACTCCAGGTCGAGAATCATCACATCACACCCCCCGGCGGAGAGCATGCGGTTGATTCCAGCCTCGCTCGATTCCAGAAAGATCTGGAACTCCTTCCCCAGAACTGAGGAAAGAAGCGGCTGAAGCTTGCGATCCTCTGAATATAGCCCGATCCGGATCATAACCGAACTCCTGCACTCCAAGGCCGAATCCGATCAGCAAAAATACGCCCGCCGAGCGGAGAATTTCGTTGCTTTAGTACGCATTCACCGGGATCGAAATTGCGGGAGGCCGTGAGAACCTATCGACTTCAAAACTTCAATTAAAGGGCCGAGGGGCCGTCGGCCGTGGGAGCTTCACTCGCCATCCTGACCGAATCTGTATTGTTAGCTCATTTATACGCGGGCGTCGAGGTAACTCTGGTTACTTACTAGAGAGTATACAAGTAACCAGTTAATAGGAAAGTTGCTTAGTTAGTTACCTGTACTTTGAAGCTTCCCCTTCAGCAGATCTTGGGTGCCCCACGTCTGGATTCCCGGACGTGGGATTCCGCAAATCTCCATGAAGAGCCCCTGATTGGCGAATGGCACGCCAGTTGCTGCGAACGCCGGCATGATTCCACGGAATAAGCTGGATATTCCGTTCCTGATAGCCGCAGTCGCCGTCACCCGATTCGTCTTCCGGAGCCGGTATCTCTATGACGTGGATTCAGTAAATTTCGCGCTCGCCATCGAACGTTTCGATCCGCGCGTCTACCAACCCCATCCTCCGGGCTACTTTTTGTACGTATGCCTTGCGCGCTTGTTGAATTCCCTGCTTCACGATGCCAACCTCGCCCTGGTTCTGCTGAGCATCTTCGCCAGTTGCGGCGTGGTCATCCTGATCTACAAACTGGCGCTGGAATGGTTTGGTTTGCGCCCAGCACGTTTCGCCGGCGCCCTCTTCCTGCTCTCTCCCCTCGCCTGGTTTCACGGAACGGTTGGGTTGACCTACAGCGTAGAAGCTTTCTTCTCCGCGCTCCTCGGCTTTCTATGCTGGAGGATCAATTGCGGGAATACTGCGTTGATTGCGCCCGCCGGTCTCCTTCTGGGAATCTCCGCCGGGGTTCGGCCCTCTTCTCTGCTGTTCCTGGGGCCGCTCTTTCTCTTTTCGCTGCGCAATGCGACTCCAAAAAGAAGGGTCTTAGGAGGCGCAGTACTGGCCCTCACACTGGCCGCCTGGTTCTTTCCTATGATTTCGGCCAGTGGTGGATTCGCCGCTTACTTCGACACCTTACTCTCGCTTTGGCGAATGGTGCCGGCAAAGGAAACCGTATTCAACTCCTCTCCCGCCACTTCTATCGCGCGCGCATGCACCATCGTCTTCATCTACTTGCTGAGCTTCGGAGCCGCCTCTCTACTTCCTCTGAGCGCTCGGCGCGGCGCCACTCCGGCGGATCAAGAAAAAAAAACATTCACCATTGTTTGGGCTGCTCCGGCTCTCTGCTTTTTTACCTTCATCTTTCTCAAGTTCGTCAATAGCGGCTATCTCTTGCTCCTGGCGCCTCCCGCCTGCATCTGGCTCGGCTCCTGGGCGTCTCTGTGGTATAGGAATTGCGCACGGGGAAAACCATTCAAGCTGGCAACGATCGGGGGTTGCGCCGCGGTCAATGTGCTTATCTTTCTTGCCTCTCCCTTCTACTGCTCCTACAGGTCGGTGCGGCGGTTTGAGGCGCAACTGGAGGACATTCGCACAGCTCTCCCCCAGATCGGCTCTGCGAAGCAGACTCTGATTGTCGCTTTTGACTCGCATTTCCTCGGCTTTCGCCATGCGGGCTATTATCTTCCCGGCTATTCCATCGTCGAGTACCCGCAAGTAAAGCTGCCGCAAGGAACCCGGGTTTTCACCATGCACCAGCGTGATACACGGTTACTCTCCGGATTAGAGGTTAGCTCTTATTCCAGATTCGTCCTGTTTCCGCTGCCCGGAGGAAACGCTAGTTACAAAGAATATCTGCAGAAAGTAACGGCGAAACTGCCCGGCGATAGCTTGTCCACGGTCCGCATTGGTGGACACGACTTTGTCAGCGGCCCGATCTCGGAGCTGCCGCTGTTGTTCCCCGCGGCAGCTCCGCCGCCTAAGCAGGGTGTATATACTCTGCTTCACTCCGGGATACCCGCTGTAAACAGCCGTGCACACAGGCCTGAATAACAGCCCCGTAAGGCTCTGAATCCAGGCTTTCGCTCCCTGCGGGCGATTTGGTTGGCCAATTGCTTTTCCAAAACGTTCCCGGCAAACGGGAGAAAGAGTCTATGTATGCACTCGATCGCCTGGTGGCCAACGGTCATAGTCCTCGCTGTTGCGACTTTTACCGATCTCAGGAGCCGGCGCATTCCTAACTGGCTGGTGCTGCCCTTCATGCTCGCAGGAGTCCTGGTCTCGGGTTGGCTCCGCGGCTGGCATGGGATAGCGCTCAGCCTTTGCGGCCTGGGACTAGGAGCCCTGCTGTTCGGCGTTCTTTGCTGGCTGGGCGGCATGGGAATGGGAGATGTGAAACTATGTGCCGCTATCGGAGCATGGATTGGACCTGCGCAATTGTTGATAGCACTGGTTATCACTGCCATGGCCGGAGGGATCATGGCTCTTGGCTGGGCGATCGGCGGAGGATTTCTGGGCGAGTTGTTCAACGGCACAAGTGATCTCATCTTTGGTTGGAAGGGGGGTTCGAAGGGGGCCTGGAAGGAGCGCGGACTGCGCCCTCATCGGGAGCTGGTCCTCAACAATCCCTTGACGCGCAAGATGCCCTACGCTCCCGCCATCGCAATCGGAACCCTGGTCTCCTTCTTCTCTCGCTAATGAGCGGAATATGGTTGAGCGGAATATGGATGAACGGAATATGCACCATGGCTACTTTGCTGACAAGATGCCCACCTCAGCTCAAGCAGGCGGAATACCGTCAACGGCAGGGAGCCGCGAAATTCTGATGTCTACCTTTACCCATGATCCCGACGCACTCGGCGCCAACGTCTTATCGATTGCGCTGATCGGTCCGGAGGAGCAGCGCCGCCAGGCGGTGGCCGACGCTCTTGCCGGACCCCAAGCAAACTCGACCCGGGAGTTCTCCTCCTATCCCGGGCTGGACGATGTGCCACGGCTGCTGGAGGCCGATTACGACATCGTCATTGTTGAGCTGGACAGCAATCCCGAGCATGCTCTCGACTTGGTGGAGAATATCTGCGGCAATAGCTCGGCAACCGTGATGGTCTACTCCGCGCGCGGCGATTCAGAACTGCTGGTGCGTTGCATGCGCGCCGGGGCTCGTGAGTTTCTGACCCAACCCATTTCCCCAAGCACCATTGCTGAAGCTTTGGTTCGAGCCTCGGTTCGTCGCCCGGCCGCCCGGCCGCCCAAAAAAGCAGCCGGCAAGTTAATGGTATTTACCGGGGCAAAAGGCGGCTCCGGCGTCACCACCGTCGCCACTAACTTCGCCATCGCCGTCGCCCGGGAGTCCGGCCGCAGTACCTTATTGATCGATCTCGACCTGCCTCTAGGGGATGCAGCTCTCGATCTGGGAATAACCGCTCAGTATTCGACCGCCAACGCGCTTCAAGACAGCCATCGACTGGATTCCAATTTCCTCTCCAAACTATTGACCAAACATAGCTCGGGTGTATCCGTGCTCGCGGCCCCCGATAAGTACAGCACGGTCCATGCCTCCGATGAAGCCGTTGCGCGGCTGTTGACCGTTACCCGGCAGGACTTCGATTACGTGGTGCTGGATGCGGGATCGGGAATGGGCCCGAACAGCAGAGCTCTTTTCGAAGAAGCTTCCACCGTCTACCTGGTCACCCAGATCAACGTTTCAGAACTGCGTAACTCCAATCGCCTGGTCTCGGAGTTTTTCCAATCGAATAGAGCCAAGCTCGAGATCGTGCTCAACCGGTTTACGCCCCGCTCGTTGGGAATCGATGAAGAAAACATCACCAGGGCGCTGACCATGCCGGCTCAATGGAAAATTCCCAGCGACTATCCGGCTGCCCGGCAGGCGCTGAACACCGCCACCCCACTCGCGCTCGAGGATTCGCCTATTTCACGGGTGATCCGGCAGATGGCCAGAAGCGCATGTGGTTTACCGGCAAACCCCGACAAGAGGAAACGCTTCACCTTATTCGGATGACGGCCCTGAACCCTTTTACGGACGGCATAGCGTGGAACAACTGAATCTTGAGAAGTTCAAAGCGGAAATACATCGGACCCTGATCTCCAAACTGGATCTGGAAAAGCTGTCGCGCGTCAACTCCAAGCAAGCGCGGCAAGCTGTGGCCGGTATGGTCAACGAGATCATCAGCGACCAGCGGGTGCCGCTGAGTCTGATTGAACAAGAGAGGATTCAGGCCGACCTGCTGGATGAGGTCTTCGGTCTTGGTCCACTGGAACCGCTGCTTGCGGATCTGAAGATCTCCGACATTCTGGTCAACAACAGAGATCATGTCTTTATCGAGCGCGGCGGAATCCTTAAGAAGGTGGATACGGCGTTTCGCGACGATCGCCACCTGCTGCAGATCATCGACCGCATCGTATCGCGCGTAGGCCGCAGAGTGGACGAGTCCTCGCCCATGGTCGATGCCCGCCTGCCTGACGGTTCGCGCGTCAACGCGATCATCCCGCCATTGGCGCTGGACGGTCCGTCGCTGTCCATCCGCCGCTTCGGGACAGGACCGATGGCGGCCAAGCAACTGGTGGCCCTGAAAAGCCTTTCGCCGGAGATGATGGAGATGCTCTCTGCCGCCGTGCGGGCGCGTATCAGCATCTTGATCTCCGGAGGGACCGGCGCCGGGAAGACTACATTTCTAAACATCCTCTCGCAGTACATCCCGCAAAGCGAACGCATCGTCACCATCGAGGATGCGGCCGAACTGCAGCTCGCGCAGGAAAATATCGTGCGCCTGGAAACCCGCCCCCCTAATGTCGAAGGGCTGGGAGCCATCCGCCAGCGCCAACTGCTCATCAACAGCCTGCGCATGCGCCCCGACCGCATCATCATTGGCGAGGTGCGTGGAGAGGAAGCCTTCGACATGCTGCAAGCCATGAACACCGGCCACGAAGGCTCGATGACCACCATTCATGCCAACTCTCCGCGCGACGCATTATCCAGACTCGAATCGATGGTGGCCATGAGTAACTTGAATCTGCCGGAAAGGACGGTTCGCCAGCAGATGGCCGCAGCCATCGCCATTGTCGTCCAGGTTTCGCGTATGAGCGACGGCACCCGCAAAGTGGTCAGCATCTCCGAGATCACCGGCGTGGAGGAGAACGTGATCAGCATGCAGGAAATTTTCAGCTTCAACCGAAGAGGAATCGGGCCCGATGGCAAGGTGATCGGCGCATTCCAGCCCAGCCATATTCGGCCCCAGTTTCTGGAACGGCTGCGTATCTCGGGTATCTTTCTGCCGCCCGGGTTGTTCGAGCAGACCCTGGAAGTCAACTAAGGAAGGCGAGTGTAACGAGTTATGTTATTTCTGCTGGTGCTGGTGTTCTTGAGCGTCTTCGCGGTTGTTACTCTGCTGCTGATCGCCAGCGGAAGCGGCGCCTCGCAGCAGACCAAGCGGGTCTTGGCCGCGCTCGACTCGGTTCTGGCTGCGACCAAGCCGGAGCCACGCGATGAGATTGTCAACATCCGCAAGAACGAATTGCTCAGCGCGGTGCCCTGGATCAATCGCTGGCTGCTCAAGATCGAACTGGCGCCGCGCTTACAATCTCTGCTCTATCAGGCCGATCTGAAGTGGACCGCGGGTGGCCTGCTGCTCATGTGCACCGCATGCTTTGTGATCCCTGGATATCTGATTTACCTGCGAACCGGCGCTTTTATCTTTGCTCTCTCGATCGGATTGCTCCTGGGCTTCGCGCCCTTTGCTTTCGTACTCCACAAGCGCAGGCAGCGCTTCAACAGATTCGAGCAAGGACTGCCGGAGTCGCTCGATCTGATGGTGAGCGCCCTGCGCGCCGGACATAGTCTCGCCTCGGCCCTGAACCTGGTGGCTCTTGAGTCTCCCGATCCCATCGGCAGCGAATTTCAGATTTGCTTCGACGAACAGAACTACGGGCTGGAGCTGAGAACAGCCATGGACCACCTGATCACCCGGGTTCCTCTGCAGGATCTGAGAATCGTGGTCACCGCCATTCTGATTCAAAAGGAAAGCGGAGGAAACCTTGCCGAAGTGCTGGATAAGGCGGCTCATGTTATCCGCGAGCGATTCCGCTTGAGGCGGCAGGTGCGTGTCCATACCGCTCAGGGACGCCTGACCGGGTGGATTCTCTCTTTTCTTCCCCTGGTGATTGGAATCATCTTGTATCTCGTCAACCCGGGAATGATGAGCATTCTGTGGGAGCGCCCGATTGGGGTCAAGCTTCTTTATACTGCCGCGGGCATGACCCTCGTAGGCGGTTTGATTATTCGCAAGATCGTCCGCATGGACGTTTGAAGGTGAGCGTATGGGATTCGCCGTTTTCGCTTTTTTCGTCTTTTTCGTCTTGGTCGCGAGCGGCGGCGTGCTCCTGTTCTATCGTGAAGCGATGCTGCAGCGGGTCTCCGCCGTAATCACGCCGCGGACGAAACGCAGAAGCCTGTTGAACGCCTTTCAGGAAAAAGGCTTCTCGTTCAGCGGGATGGTGGAACAGTTCGAGCGTGTCTTGCCCAAGAGCCAGGCGGAGGTCTCGGTGGTGGAGCAGCGCTTGATTCGCGCCGGCTATCGCAAAGAATCCGCGGTGGACATCTTCTATGGCGCCAAGGTACTGCTCCCCTTGTCCCTCTGCCTCTTCGTTTTGTTGACAGGTCTGGCGAGCCGCAGCTCATTTTTCACTTATTTCGTGGCCTTGGGATTGGGGTTTCTAGCGCCGGACTTCTGGTTGGGAAGACGGATTTCGATCCGGCAGGCGCGCATCCGGCTGGGCCTGCCCGATGCGCTCGATCTGCTGGTCATCTGCGTCGAAGCGGGACTTAGCCTGGACCAGGCGACGGCGCGTACTGCCGAGGAATTGCACCGGGCTCAGCCGGCCATCAGCGATGAACTAAGTATCGTCGTGTTGGAGCAGCGCGCCGGGCGGCCCCGCTCCGAAGCCTGGAAACACTTTGCCGAACGCACCGGCGTGGACAGCGTACGCAACCTGGTTTCCGTGCTGGTTCAGTCGGAACAGTTTGGAACGGGTATCGCAAAGAACTTGCGCGTTCATTCCGATACTCTGCGGACCCAGCGCCGCCAGAAAGTGGAGGAGCAAGCGGCGAAGACCAGCGTCAAGCTGGTCTTCCCGCTTGTCTTGTTTATTTTTCCCTCGCTCTTCCTGGTAACAGCGGGCCCTGCGGTCATCATCATCATGGAGAATCTGCAAAAGTATCTGACCCATTGAGAAGGGAGAATCGACATGGATAATGTCACGATTATCCGGATAGTTGCCGGCGTGCTCTTCGTTGTCGTGCTGTTCATTCTGATTCAGCGCCGCCGTACACGCGTTCGCTAGGAAAAGGGAAAGAAATGAGCCGCGGCGAGGTTGGGCTTCACAGGCTATAGTCCGTAGGGAGGACTGAAAAGGGCGAGAGGAATGATTCAGCCGTCCCTGCGGGACTCTTCTCTTACGCGAAGCCTACCCAGCACTTTGTGCTGGGTATTTTCAATCGTCCCTTCGGGACTTGCCAGATGTAGAAACTGGGTCGCACGGCTTTTAGTTATGCCGCACGATTGCTAAGGCCACAAAGGCGGACATGGAAGATAGAACGCTCCCCCGGAGCGGAAAACGACAATGGAAAAGCGGACATACTGCGTATACAACCAGACACGGGAATGCTTCCTCAGCTTAGGAGTCACGGCCGCGGATACAACCTTCGCCCGGCTTAAGGGATTGATTGGAAGGATGCGCCTGAAATTCGACGAAGGCATCTGGGTGGTGCCGTCCAGCGGAGTTCATACACTAGGGGTGCTATTCCCTCTCGATCTGATCTATCTGGATGAGGATTATCTGGTTATTCACGTTATCGAATCGTTCCCCGCCTTTCATGTCGCGCCATTGCGAACGCAGGCGGCAAGCGTGCTGGAGCTACCGACCCATACCATCTATTCATCCCAGACCCAGCCAGGAGACCAGTTATTGATCTGTATGGCCGAGGACATGGCGACCCGATTGACCAAGAGCGCGGCCGCGCCTCTGAGCCGGCAGATGAAATGAACGGGACGCATTTCGATGAACCGCCGATGACCGAGATGAAGCGAGGAAAGAATTGGTTGCAGCGATTGCTGTCTCAGGACCGGCGGAGCGCCGACAGGCATATTAAGCCCCGTCTGGTCGCCTACTACTGGGATGGCGCCGCTCCTGTAGCCCACGAGGTTCGCGACATCAGTTTGACCGGAATGTATCTGGTGACTACGGAGCGATGGTATCCCGGTACGCTGGTGATGATAACCCTGCAAAGGACCGACAGCAGCGCGTATGCGCGCGATGCGCGCTCTATCGCGGTGCAAGCAAAGGTCGTCCGGTGGGGCCCGGACGGAGTCGGCTTCAAATTGATTTTCCCGGAGAACGAAGATTACAACTACGTGCGGGGGCTTTTGGATGCGGCCGATCAGAAGACTTTCAGTGAATTCGTGTGGCGCTACCGGCAGAACGGAGCGTATCTTCAACGCCGCCTGAAGGAAGCATCATGAAGAACTTAGAGCGGATTTCCGGCAAAGCGTTCATGGGTCTGCGGCCCACCCAAGGGGCACCCTCGATTGGTGGTGGTTTTGGATCCCCACTTCAAACAGCTCTTGGGCTCCCCATCCTCGCGCAGCGTCGGAACAATTGGAAATGCGTTTTGAGCGACGAGAGCGGACAGGCATTGGTGTTCATGCTCCTGTGCATGACCTGCATTCTTGGTTTTGTGGGATTCGCAACTGACGTTGGGATGCTTTTACGCGCAAAAAGGGTAGTGCAAACAGCCGCCGACAGCGGCGCGATCGCCGGCGCGGCGGAACTAGGCCAAACCGATCTAACTCCAACGGCGGCGGCCCTGGCGGCTACAGCGCAGAACGGCATGACCAATGGTTCAAATGGAGCCACGGTTACTGTCAACGTCCCGCCTCAGTATGCGACCCCCGCACACACGGGCTCAAATTGCGGACCCGGCGCGGACGCGCCATGTTATGTAGAAGTCATCGTTTCTCAGAACCAGCCGACTTTCTTCATGAAGGTATTTCAAAGTTTGTTCAATTTGGGCCCGATAACAGTGAGCGCCAGGGCCGTAGCCGCCATGGCAAAGAGTAATGGCTGCGCCTATAGCCTGGGTTCGTCCGGAACGGGGATCGCGGTAACCGGAAACGCTACTATGGATACGCCAAACTGCGGAATCTTCGACGACTCGAGCAGCAGTAACGCGCTGGATATCGGGGGCAACGCCACGCTGACCGCCAAAGCGATCGGCGTCGCAGGCAGCTATTCCAACACCGGAAACGGCAGCGTCACTCCCACCCCCATCGAAGGGATGGTTCCGGAGAGCGATCCTCTGGCCTCTCTTCCTGAGCCTAATCCGTCTTCTTACCCATCCTGTTCCTCCTATAACGGGGCAAAGACGCTCAACCAGGGATGCTATAGCGGGATCACGATCAATGGAAATACAACGTTGAATCTGAATCCCGGCCTCTACGTAATCAATGGAGACTTTAAGCTCAACGGGAACATAACCGTCACGGGAACGGATGTCACCATTTATCTGATGGGCGCGACGAATATTAGCAGCAATGTCACTTTGAACCTTACCGCTCCCACATCCGGGGTCTACAACGGCGTGCTGTTTTTCCAATCGCGGAGCGACGCTAACGCAGCGACCATTAGCGGCAATTCCGGTTCAACTCTGGAAGGTATCCTGTATTTTCCAAACTCAGCTCTAACTGTAACCGGGAATAGCGGCTCAACCATTTACGCCGATTTCATCGCGCAATCGCTGGCCCTCACCGGGAACGCATCCTTTCAGGATTACGCATCGGTGAATGGCTCCTCTATTCTCACGGCGGCCAGGCTGGTGGAGTGATCCCGATGAACGACAGGATACAGAAATGAGGAGGTTCTCATGTTTGTGCGCGAACTACGCGGCGACATCGGGCAGGCCTTCGTAGAACTTGCCCTGGTACTGCCGATCTTCGTCTTGTTGCTGGTCGGAGCGGCCGAGCTAGGGCATCTGGCGTATGCGAGTATCGAGGTTTCAAACGCGGCTCGAGCCGGAGTGCAGTATGGCGCACAATCCCATATCACCGCTTCGGACTATGCGGGAATGCAAATGGCCGCGGTCAATGACGGCTCGGATGTCACTGTACTAAGCGCGACAGCGAGGCATTTTTGTAGCTGCGCCGACGGATCGGTTTCCACCTGCGCTTCCGGGGATTGCTCCGCCAGCCGCATCCTGGAATATGTCCAGGTGAACACGACCGCGGCGGTGCCTACCCTGTTTCATTATCCCGGCATTCCGCCAACCCTCACACTGACCGGGCAGGCAGTCATGAGAGTGGAGCAGTGATGACGCATATTCCGGCGGCTTTTCTAAAGCTTGACCGCGGGCTTCGCCGCGCGCGCGGCGAAGAAGGTGCAGCCATCGTCGAGACCGCCTTGTCTCTCATCATTTTGTTGACCGTAGTCTTCGGCATCATGGAAATCTGCCTGGCGCTTTATTCCTATCACTTTATTTCCGACGCGGCGCGGGAAGGCGCCCGCTATGCGATCGTTCGCGGATCCTCCTGCAATGGCGGCTTCTCCACTGCTTGTCCCGCCAGCCCGGCAGATATTCAGAGCTATGTGGAGAATCTCGGGTTACCCGGAATCAATCCGAAATATATGACCGTGACTACAACCTGGCTCCCCAACAACAATGCGGGAAGCGCGGTGCAGGTCCACGTGCAATATAAGTTCCCGCTGTCAATTCCATTCGTGGAGGCAACCACGATAACCATGAACAGCAGCTCGCAGATGGTCATCTCGAATTAACAGACAGACCTAACTTTGTCATCTCGACGGGAGTGTTCATGGGCCTAACTAGACCTCCTTTTGTCATCTCGACCGAAGCGTTCATGGGCGTAACTACACCTCCTTTGTCATCTAGACCGAAGCGAAGCGCAGTGGAGAGATCTGCGGTCTATATGCATAACCGCAGATCTCTCCACATCCGCTCTGTCGAAAATTATCCTGGGGAGGCCTGCTCTGCCAACGGTTGTGGTCTCCCACCCTTGCTGCGCAAGGATGGGGCACCCTAAATCTGCTTGAAGTATGGATGCAAAACCACCACAAATCGAGTGTGCCCCATATCTGGCGCGCTCTTGCGCCAGATGTGGGAAACCGCAGATTTCTCCACTGCGCTTCGCTTCGGTCGGGATGACAAATTAAGGTGTAATTGCCAACCAAGCCTTCCTCAACCCGATTTTCATCCCCTTGGGTGGGCCGCAGGCCCATGAACACTCCGGTCGAGATGACAACGTTTTTCTTTGGGCTACGATCTCGGATAATGAACGGCAATTATTCCTGGTCGTCGGGGATAATCAACAACACTTCTACTGCTGCAATTTGTCCGTTCTGCACGGCGGGCCTGAAATGCCACTGTTCGAGCGCGCTCAGCACAAACTTCGTCTGCGTGAACTGAGGCGGAAAAACAATGGCCAGATGCTCGAAACGGCCTGCGGTGTTGACAAAGCCGTGGACCATCACCGCATCCGCATCCAGGTCTCCCGGGGCCAGGCGGGGCCGCACGATCTCATAGGGCCAAGGCGCATCCGGCCGCACGACGCTGCCCGCCGTCGCAGTCTGCCCAGAGCTCGGCAGACAATATTGAAGAATCCAACTCTTAGCCAGTCCCACGCGGAGGTATACGGTATACGCGAGCCTGCCGCTCCACAATCCGAGCGTCTCCGGATACTCTTCGGCCAGTGAAGCGCCCACCACCACCACTCCGAACTGGCCATTCTCCGGCAAGGAGATGTGGACCAGCGAACGCTCGCTGCCTAACTCAAGGCCGGCGCCAAGACCTTCTTCAGATCCTGTCTTCGCGCCGCTCTGTCCCATCTGTCCAATCTGCCCGGCAGGCCCGCTGGAGGCGGTCTCATTGCGTCCGTTAGCGCCCGTACTCTGGCCGGCCCCATTCCCCTTCTGCTTGTTGGCCGTGCTCCCGTTGCCGGGCTCCGATGTGCTCTTCAGCTTGCCCGGGTCTAGCGATCCTAGTAAGGACGCGGTCGCAGTCTCATTGGCGAGCGGTATGGTGACCGTGCCCTCGCGCATTTGTAAATCGGAGAGAGACATCACTCTGGCGGGGGCCGGCAGACCGGGAGCCTTCGGCGTCGTCTGTGGAACCTGCTTTGCCGCCGCCGCTGCGCGAACCACCACAGGAGAGGTTGTGCTGGGAAGAGGCGCCGGCGTCTCAGTCGAGAAAGCGCTGGCGGAGATCTTGATGTCAGCCGGATTCAACTCGCGATTGGGAACTTGGAGCGAAGGGCGCACTTTGATTGCGGTGATCTTCGGTGGAGTTGGAACGATCTTTTTCACCGGAATATTCTCAGGAGACCACAGCACAACCAGTGGGATCGGGGTCTCTTTGGGGAGCAGGAGATTGGGAGGAAGATCCGGCTGCACCAGCGTTTGAGGCGCCGGAACCAACTGCGCTAGCTGCCGTGGAACGGATGGCGCAGCCGCCGGCCTGCCCCCGCCTGCGCGCGCAACGGCTCGCCGGGCGGAGTACTCCACACCACCCTTGATAGCTCTCTGCCTTTGCGCTTCAGTCTTATGCAGGTTCAAATAGCGAACCGTATATCGCTGGGCGAAAGATTGGTCCACCCGGGGTGTATACCTAAGGCTAAGAGCGATAACGCCAATCGCTATAGCGTGAAAGAGGATTGAGACCAGAAAGGAAGAAGGTCCTCTGCGCGATGGGGGCGTCTCCGTAAACAGCGTGATAGTGCGGAAAGAGTTCATGATCTGGGCTGGGTAGAGCTCTATAAAGAAAGAGTCCCGCAGGGACGGCTGAATCATTCCCGGATGACATTTTTCAGCCGTCCCTGCGGGACTCTTTTCAAAAAATTAACTTCTCAACCGATCTCAGGCCTCTTATCACCCGATTAAGACATCGAAGCCTCAAGCTGTTTACGGACGGGCTGAAGGCCGCTCCCCTTCCCCCTCCCCCAAGAAAGAAGAAGAGCTCGTTTCGTAGCCGCCTCAGCCCGTCCGTAAACAGCTCTTACCAATCTGCGGTTACATTTCCCACTCTCGGAAATTAGCAATTTTAAAGCCAATTAATCCGCCTGTAAGTGCGTGTAAATCCGCCGCTTTTCCGGCTGGGCGTGTCTACACGGCTACACAGCGGGAGCAGGTGGTATACATGCGTTCACACTTGACCTTCAAGGCAGCATCTAAAACCCTGATTTGAGCGTGAAACAGCTTCGGTTTCTTTGGCACAACAATTGCGATAGGTGTAGCAGGCGGAACCGCCTGCATAGCCAGTTCAAATGGGTGCCTCCATGAACCGAAGACTGCTAACTATTCTCCTCAGCGCTTTCGCTATTGCCGCATTATGCAGCTATATCGTCTACCGCGTGGTCGACAAGCGCTTGGCGTCGATCCAGCAGAAGACCACGCAGGTGATTGCGGCTGACGCAGACATCAAGCTGGGAAGCGTTCTTCGCGATGCCGACCTGACGACGGTCGAAATTCAGGGACCTCTGCCTAGAGGCGTCATCCTCAACCGAAAAGACGCCGTCGGCCGGGGCGTCACTTCCAATCTTTACCTCGGGGAACCGATCCTGGAGAGCCGGCTGGCTCCGGCTGGTTCTGGCGGCGGACTCGCCGCGACCATCCCTCAGGGTATGAGGGCATGCGCCGTCAAGGTCGATGACGTGGTCGGAGTCGCCGGGTTTGTAACTCCGGGAATGCGCGTGGATGTACTGATCTCAGGCAATCCGCCCGGAAACTCGAATGCGGCTGCAGGACCAAAGGTGAAGACGCTTCTGCAAAACATAGCGGTCTTATCGGCCGGGACGGATATTCAAAAGGATGCCGGAGGAAAGCCTCAGCAGGTTCAGGTGGTCAATCTGCTGGTGACTCCGGACCAAGCTGAGTCCCTCAGCCTGGCCAGCAATCAGACGCACATCCAACTCGTCTTGCGGAATCCGCTGGATACCAAGTTTGTTGAGCCGCCGGGAACCGTAATGGCCAATCTCTTCGCAGATAAGAATACCCCGGCAAAGCCGCGTCCGGTGGCCGCGCCTCGCAACCTGCCCAAACCTGCGCCCGGCGTCTACTTGATCGAAGTCTTCAACGGATCGAAGCGTAGTGAGGAAAAATTTGCTGATGCCGAGGGTAAACAGTGAAAGCGAAAGCCGGCCTTCCCATCGTTTGTTTTTGTGCATGGTCTTTTGTAATCTTCGCGGCGCCAGTTCTAGCTCAGGCTCCACTGCCTCAATCCTCCGGGCCCGGGGGTCAGGAATCGAATGATCTCTTTGTCGCCGTAGGCCAGTCGGCGCTGATCGACAGCGCTCACCCGATCCAGCGAATCTCGGTCGGCTTGGGCGATGTTGCGGAGGCCACGGCTATGAGCCCAACCGAAGTCCTGGTCAACGGGAAGACTCCCGGACAAACGAGTCTGATCCTTTGGGAGTCGGGAGGCGCGCGCCAATTCTTCAACGTGACGGTTCGCCCCAGCGCGTTTGTAGCGAACGACCATATGGAAGCGCTGCGCCGCGAGCTCCGGATGGAGCTGCCCGGACAGGCGCTGCGCGTCAGCTCGGAGAACGGGCTGATTTTTTTGCGCGGCACAGTGAAGGATCTCAACAGCTCCGATCGCGCCGTACAGATCGCATCCACCGAGGGCAAGGTGGTCAACCTGCTCTATGTCGCTGTTCCTCCCGCGGAGCCGCAGATACTCTTAAAGGTGCGCTTCGCTAGTTTCGACCGTACCTTGTCCAGGCAGCTCGGTCTGAACATCTTCAGCACCGGCGCCACCAACACTATCGGCACCGTTACCACGGGACAGTTTCCCGCGCCGACGGTTAGCATTCCCAACGCAGGCCAGCCGTCGACCGCCACGGTGTCGAATGCACTGAATCTCTTTTTCTTCCGTCCCGACCTGAACCTGGGCGCCACGATCCAGGCCCTCGAAAATAACGGCGTGATCGAGGTTCTGGCTGAGCCTAACCTGATAGCGGCAAATGGCAAGCAGGCGAGCTTTCTCGCCGGAGGAGAATATCCCTATCCGGTGGTCCAGGGAATCACCGGAGGGGGAACAGGCGCAGTTACCATCCAATTCCAGGAGTTTGGCGTACGCCTGAACTTCATTCCCACCATCACCCCGCGGGGTACGATCCGTCTCCAAGTCGCGCCCGAAGTCAGCGCCCTGGACTTTACCAATGGTGTACAGATTTCGGGGTTCACTGTTCCGGCTCTTGACGTCCGCAGGGTAAAAACTGAGGTTGAGTTGAGCCAGGGTCAGAGTTTTGCCATTGGCGGACTCCTGGACCATCGCGTAACTCAAAACTTTGAGAAAATTCCGTTTATCGGAGATATTCCGGTGTTGGGCAGGTTCTTCCAGTCGATAAATAAAACCCGGACAAACACCGAGCTTATGGTGATTGTGACCCCGGAGATAGTAGCTCCTATACCGGCCGGCGCACCTTTGCCGGAGGTGAAGTATCCCATAAACTTCCTGCCGTCGAATTCCAACAGTCCAATGAGCAATCCTGGTCCCGAAGTAACTGGAGCCAAGCCGATTCCTCCTCCTCCGCCGGCGATACCCATCGAACAGTTGATTCAGAGTATGCAACCCGAACAGCCGCTGTTGATCGATACCATGTCGTCCGGACGAGGCTATGGCTCATCACAAACCGGGGTAACCGCAGGAGCCAACTCAGCCGCGCCCCAATGAAGCGTGAGTTACTGCCTTGTGTATTTGCGGTTGCTTTTCTTTCTGTCATTCCCGGAGGGAATCTGCTTTTCGTCTCTCGGGCATACTCGACGCTGCGAATACGAAAAGCAGATTCCCTCCGGGAATGACAGAAAGAAAAGCAAAGACAGCTAATGAGAGGGGCCAAGTTGCCAAAGGCTTGATCGGCAACTACACCTAACTTTGTCATCTCGACCGGAGCGAAGCGAAGTGGAGAGATCTGCGGTTTCCCGCGATTCATGGTGGTTTTGGATTCATACTTCAAACAGATCCAGGGTGCCCCACAACTGATGGAAATAGAGAGAGCGTTCCGATGAGCAATATAGTCGAAGATGCGCCTCAAACGCAGAGTCAAAACGCCAGTAGCGGCAGCTTCCACCTGCGGATGGCCTATGCCAGCTCGATACTGCTGATAGTCTCGGTCGCGGGCTGCAGGCTTACCTCCATCCGGGTAGCCGATATCAGCGGACGCGCACTTGCTGTTCTGACCGCGTCGGCGATGTTGCTCCCACTGCCCGCCTATTGGCATCAGAAGCATCGAAAAGCTTTGCGGGACTCCGCCTTGATACTTCCCTGGGCTTTGCTGTTGACCGCAGTTCTGCCGTTTCCTCTGCTCATAGCAGCAAGGTTGCATATGCCGCTGAAGGACTCGTTCCTCGCCGGCATCGATGAATCACTTGGAATCAGCGTGCCGAGGTTCATGGCGTGGGCCGGTCATGGCTGGTTAGGGACGGTGCTGGATAAGAGCTATGGTTTGCTTGTACCGCTGCTGCTGCTGGCGATCTTCGCGCCCGTGCTGGCCGGCAAGCTGACACAAGTGAAGGAGTTTGTCGCTGCAAATCTCATCGCCTTCGCCCTCGCCCTGCCTCTGTTCGCGCTTCTTCCAGCGGTTGGTCCGTGGTATTACTATCACTTTTCTCCAGGGCCGGCTCAGGCCTCCTACCAGGCCCAGCTCTTCTCGCTGCGGCTTCCAGGTGCTTATGCGTTTCTGTCCCAGGGTGCGGGAATCGTTACTTTCCCATCATTCCACGTCATCTGGGCAATTCTTGCGACCGCGGCCCTTTGGGGGTTCCGTTGGCTACGCGTCCCCATTTCGGCCCTTGCGGGAATGATTATTACCTCGACTATGAGTACCGGCTGGCACTATTTCTCCGACGTGCTCGGAGGGATGGCAGTGGCCGCGCTTTCTATTCTGTTAGCCAAAGTCTGCAGGCCTGGGTTACAGCTCCACAGAAGCGGCACTCCTCCTCAACGATCTTGGATGTATACGCGGCGCCTCTGTCTCATTTGCTCTGTATACACGCGTTCACACCTGCGCATGATACGCGCTCTAACTGATTGATTTCTAACGACAGGCTCTTGACTAAGAATGGCTCTCCGCTTGCCTACTCTAAGGTGTAGCCAGCACTCGGCTGAGACAACATCGAGTAAGGGGAGAATAGTCAAATGAGAGACAAATTTCTGGAGTTGTCGCTCAAGATACAGAGCCTGATGATGAGGGAAGAGGGTCAGGATCTTATCGAGTACGCGCTGGTGGTTGCCTTGATTGCCTTCGCGGCGACAGCCGGCATGAGCACTCTAGCCACAGCATCAACGCCGGCTTCACGACTATCGGAACTACGCTCAGCAGCTATATCACGTAGTCGCTGCGGAAAGACCAGGGCAGAACAAACAATTCTTTTCCCTGGGAGAGATACGCCCGAGCAGGTCAAGCCTGACTGCGTCCTCTCCCCCTGCTTTCCAAAAACGCTCCGGCAGATAGCTCGGATTATGATCGTGTCTACCACTCCGGATCACGGCCCTTCACTGATCCTGATCGAAGGCGGCCTTACCGCGATAGCGGTCGCGGTGGCATTCTGCTGGCCGGCCCTCGGTTCCAGGTATTTCCGGCGCATCGAGCGCGGCTTTGGGAAACTGGCACGGAGGCAAGGCTTAGCGGTTGCTGTGGTAGGTTTCACAGCATTGCTAGTGCGTCTCGCCATCATCCCTCTATGCCCCATTCCACATCCATTTCTCCCCGATGATTTTAGCTTTCTGCTTGCGTCGGACACCTTCGCTTCAGGTAAGCTGACCAATCCTACTCCGGCAATGTGGGTGCACTTTGAAAGCTTCCACGTCACCATGAAGCCCACCTACATGTCGATGTACTTTCCCGCGCAGGGGCTGGTTCTCGCCGCGGGCAAGGTGCTAACAGGGCATCCCTGGTACGGCATTCTATGTGCCAGCGCGCTGATGTGCGCCGCTATCTGCTGGATGCTGCAGGCATGGCTGCCGCCAACCTGGGCGCTGCTTGGCGGGGTGCTGGCCGTCTTGCGCCTGGGCCTGTTCAGCTATTGGACCAATACATACTCCGGCGGCGGTTCCATCGCGGCTCTCGGCGGAGCGCTCGTGCTGGGAGCGCTTCCACGGTTTATGAGGGCGGCGCGGTCTCGCGACGCTCTGCTGCTGGCCGCCGGCGTGATACTGCTGGCAACCAGCCGTCCCTATGAAGGCCTTCTTCTTTGCCTTCCGGTAGCGGCCGTCCTGGCGCGGTGGATCCTCTTTGGGCGCAACAGGCCGGCAGCCGGTGTCCTGCTTCGGCGGACGGCGGTTCCGCTGGCGCTCATCGTGGCCGCCGGCGCATGGATGGGCTACTACAATTACCGCGCGTTTGGGAGCCCCTTCACCCCGCCCTACACGATCGATCGCGCTACCTACGCCATGGCGCCCTATTATGTCTGGCAAGCGCAGCGGCCCGAGCCGGCCTACCGCCACAAAGTAATGCGGGAATTTTATTACCGGGATGAACTTAACAACTTCGAGAAGATCCACAGCCTCTCCGGCTTTATCCCACAGACTCTACTAAAAGCGTCGAGAGGGCTTCTGTTTTTTGCCGGCATCGCGCTGCTCCCTCCTTTGATCATGCTGCGTCGCGTATTTCTCGATCGCCGCATTCGCTTTCTCGTTCTGTGTGTCCTTGTTTTGATAGTGGGGCAGCTGGTCGAGATATTTCTGATCCCTCACTATCTCGCCCCGTTCACGGCGGCGTTCTATGCGATCGGCCTGCAGGCCATGCGGCACCTGCGGCTCTGGAAACCGGGTGGCCAGCCGGTTGGCGCGGTATTCGTACGGCTGACGGTGACACTCTGCTTCGTGTTGGCTGGAGTGCGGTTATCTGCCGAGCCGCTTCACCTTGACCTTCCGGTATGGCCGGCTGCGTGGGCCTCGGAATGGTATGGCCCAGGTGTGTCCGGGGTAGAGCGAGCTGGTATTGAGGCCAGGCTGGAGCAACTACCCGGAAAACAACTCGTGCTCGTCAGATATTCTCCCAACCACAATCCGCTGGACGAGTGGGTCTACAACGCCGCAAACATCGACAGCTCCAAGGTCGTGTGGGCGTGGGATATGGATGCAGCCGAGAATAGCGAACTCATTCAGTACTACAAGGACCGGAAGGTCTGGCTGGTGCAGCCGGACTTGGAACCGGCAAAGCTATCTCCGTATCCCCTTGGTTGGACCACGAACAGCGGCCTTGCCGCCAGTCACGTTCCCATCCCAAAGGTGAAGCAAGCAAGCAGCAAAGAGGTGAGCCAATGATCGACGGCAAGCGTATCGCAGTAGTGATGCCTGCGTACAACGCGGAAAGGACTCTGGAAAAAACCGTGCGGGGGCTACCCGACATTGTCGACATCAGGATTCTGGTCGACGACTCGAGCAGCGACCAGACGGCGCGGCTTTCCGAGAGCCTCGGTGTACGGACCTTTATCCACGATGCGAATTATGGCTATGGACGCAACCAGCAAACCTGCTACCGCGAGGCTTTAGCGGCAGGCGCGGATATTGTTGTCATGCTGCATCCCGACTACCAATACACACCGTCCCTTGTTCCGGCCATGGCAGGCATGGTCTCGAGCGGAGTCTACGACATGGTGCTGGGCTCGCGGATTCTTGGGGGAGGGGCGTTGAAAGGCGGCATGCCGGTTTATAAATACATTGCCAACCGCTTGCTGACCGCCTTGCAAAACCTATTCCTTGGCGCCAAGCTGTCCGAGTACCACACAGGATTCCGCGCCTTTTCGCGGGAGCTGCTGCAGACTCTTCCGCTGCTGGAGAATTCGGACGATTTTGTCTTTGACAATCAGATGATCGCTCAGTCCGTGATGTTCGGTTTCCGGATTGGAGAGATCTCCTGCCCGACAAGTTACTTTAAGGAAGCCTCCTCCATCAATTTCAAGCGCAGCGTGAAGTATGGGTTCGGCGTGCTGCGGACCACGGCCGGCTTTGTGGCGCACAGGTTGAACCTCATCCATATTCCGATGTTTGACGCTACCGGAAGAAAGGTAACTTTGAAATATTATTCGGGAAATGCGCCGGGATAGTGGACAAAGGTCGAGCTTGCATCAGGGAAAGCCTGATGCAATATTCCGATTTTGCCCGCTGCCGTTCACTTCCCTTCGAACCCATAATATGCGGATGAGAGACGAAGACCCAATATCTCGCGGCGGCTTTGCCTATCGTCAAAACGCGGATGGAACCATTGACAGTATTTGCCTGCGTTGTTTTTTGACTGCCGGCAAGGCCCTAAAAGTAGCCGCGCTGCATGAGATTGAGAAACAGCACGACTGCCACGTATGGATGGGATCGGTTGACCAGCAACTACCCGCCAGCCCGGCCCAGCTCAGCGAACCACTCTGACCGCGCTGAGTTTTCACTGCTGTCCTAGCAGAGAATCTTTAAGCCCTCCGCCCCGGCAAATAGAGTTCGAGATAGCGTCGCGCGAGGATGAACCCGTCCTTCCGCTGCTGCGGAAAATCCGCGTCGTTCTTGGTGTGCGGCGCGTCCCAGAACTCGTCCTCGTGCTCAACGGCGATGCCGCCGATGAAGCGGATCTGGAGCAACACGGTCAGGAACGCCGGCCAGTTCACCAACCCTTGTCCGGGAATCCGGTACCGCCACCATCCCTGGCCATGAATGCCGACCTGCTGAAGCACCGACGCCGTGATCTCGGTGTCCTTGGCGTGCGCCGCGAGAATACGGTCCTTCATCTCCCATGCCACGCGCACGGGGTCAATGTACAGGCGCACGAAATGCGAGGGATCGAACTCCAGCCCCAGTCGCCGGTTCGGCACACGCTCAAAGATCGCCTGCATGGCCGCCGGGTAAGTTGCGAAGTTGACTCCAGTGGGATAGTTCTCCCACCCCATACTGACGTCAAGCTTCTCGCACACCGGCAGGTATTTTTCATTGCAGGCATCGGCGAAGGCCGCGGCCTGATCCTCCATGGTGGCGCCCGGCCGTCCGCCGCTGAACGTGCCCACGAACTTACAGCCCAGGCGATGGCAAAATTCAAGCGCGCGAATAAAGTCGGCTTGCGCGGCGCTGCGCTTGCCGGCGTCCGGATCAATATGGTTGGGAGCGAAGTACTCGATGCTGACAATGCGAATGCCGGCATCACGCGCGGTGGCGAGGATCTGGTCAATTGCGCTGTCGCTCAAGCCGGGATGAAAATCGGGTCCCGGCGTGACCACCACTCCCTCGTAGCCGGCTTGCGCGGCGAAAGCAAGCTTTTGCGGCGAGTATGGCGTGATGATGGAAAGCTTCGGATAGGAGGTATCCGGCGGCACACTCAACCGGGAGGCCGTTGCTGTCTCCCCCGTGGCGCTCGCCGTCTCTGAGACGCCCAGGGCTGCCGCCGACGCGCCGCCTAGCTTCAGGAAGTCACGCCGGTTCCAAAACGAGTTCCCATCCTCCATACCGTTAGCCATATACCTTCCTAATACTTCCCTATTCCTTATACTGCACAGGCCCCGATTAGGGCGAATACATCTGGCTTTTCTTTCCCGCAGGAAGTCTGCTTTTGTCCTTCTTGTCTTTGTTTTTCTTTCTGTCATTCTCGCAGGGAATCTGCTTCTGGTCTCTCGGGCATACTCGGTTTCTGGAGCGTTGGGCATGTAGGAAAAGCAGATTCCCTGCGGGAATGACAGAAAGAAAGGCAAGGTCGTGAGAGGCGGCTGCGGTTCCAATTCAGGAGCCCAGGTTACGTTCGGAGGGGGCGAGGCGCATGGCGTCACATCGGAGAGACTGCTTTGCATAGGACGGGAGCCGGTTGCCGGGTTCGATTTTCCGAGACGCATCAAGACACGCGAAGCCCTGACCAGCCAATAATCATGTCTGACGCAAGTGCGGCTGTGTTCTCATCAACCCATGAACTTGCGCGGTGGCTTCTCTCCGGCCGTCGGCCTGTTGCTGCTTTCTGCATTATGGGCCTTCGGTTGGCTGCTCCCGGACCTGTTTCTACAATCCGGCGCGACTACGATATCTCTTCCGCTGGGTCAGGCTATCCTCTTTTCGGTTTTCGCCGCCATGACCTGGTCGGTCGCAGCAGCGCAACGGCTCAAGTTTCCCCGCGGACGCCACGCGTGGAAATGCGCCGGTATCGGCGTGGGGCTCTTCGTGATCCCAACAAGCACAGCTGCTTTCGCGCGAGGCTCGATCTCCAATTTCGACCAGGTTGCTGTTCTCTGCCTCACGCCCGTTTTCGCTGTGGCGTTGGAGCCCTACCTCCAGAACACCCTGCCGAGAAGGGGAAAAGCCGCTCTGGCCGGCACCCTGGTCGCAATCGCCGGAATCTTATGTCTCTTTCCCCTCGAAACACCTAGCTCATTCCGCGCTGGGGCGGCGCTAGTCGTCCTTCTTGTGGCGGCCTTCGCCCTCGCCGCCACAAACTGTATCGCGGTAAGGCTTGCAAGCGCCCTCCCAGGGCGGTCTGGCTTACCCATGGCCGCGCTGGCCGGCGGCGCCTGCGCCATTTATTTTGCCGTAATCGCCGCTGTCACTCGGCCTATTGCATGGGATTCAAGTTCGCTGCCGAATACTCTCTTCTCGACTGTTTCTGGTGGATATACCCGGCCTGTTCCTGCTCTTTTGGATCATGGGCCGCCTCTCAGCCTCCCGAATGACGGCACGCTTTCTGCTCGCGCCGCTGTCTGCCTCACTTGCCAGCCTCGTACTGGAACAAACGTTGCCGCCCCTGCGAGCCTTACTGGGTATCGTGCTTCTGGCGGGCGGGTCGGGATGGCTAGTCTTCGCGCCTGCGGAGTCTGAGGTGGAGAAACTGATCTCGCTCAAAGCGGCGACCGCGGAGTCGCCAGCTCGATCGTCACGCGAGGATTGAGTTCGGCTGGCTTATCTTCGTCGCCGGAGCATGACTTTCTCCTTTGTTCGCCTATGCTGTCTCTATGTTCCAGGGACCGGACAGCGAACGGCGCGTCGTGATCCGATGCAAGGGTTGGGGAAAACATTCCGGCGCCAGTCGAGGGCGTACCGGCGCAGCCGATCGCCGCGAGGTGCCCTCTCTGCCGAGAGCACCGGCGCTACCTGCCTTCAGAAGTCTTCCAGGGTAGGCTCTCCTACAAGTTCTTGAGGAAGCCTGTACAAACAACAGACGGGAGGGCGGGGCGGTGATGCCGCGATTCAAAGGCATTCCGCAATTCGATCTCTCTCTCTCTGCCGTACCCTGCGTAAGTACAAGATTCAGCCGAGTGAGATCGTGCGTGCCGGCTCACATCTGGTGAAATGTCCACAATGTAGAAAGATTTTCGATAAGTTGGGCGGAAAGAAGCCGCCGGCTACGTCTTGACACCGCAAGCCCTCAATTAAACCGTCGTTCGTAGGGGGCCATCGCTTGCAACGTCTGCGAATGGAGTTCGTTGAAAACCTGCGGCCGGTTCATGCCCAAGCCGAAGATCGTATATGCGATTGAGCTGTGAATATACCCAAGGACGATATGAAGGAGTTACTTCTGGAACTGTGGCTGTTTTGAACGCTCCCCGATCGAGAACTGAGCACATGCCGTTGGCCAGAAGTTATCGAGCGCCGTCGAGTAGCAATGGATGTAGGACGACGTTTGATAATAATCGACCGCGTACTGGCTCTTTTTCGTGAATTCTGTAGACCTGTCGCCGTCAAGTGGATGGTCCTTCAGATTGGTCACCCATGCAAAGCCTTTCTCGCCGGACCAGTGCTTCGAGGCTCCCTTTGTATCGGGCATCAGCCCCCACTTTTTTCCGTGTTCGAGTATCTTTGCTTCCATGGGAGTGCCGGCGGCAGTTTGAAGAGCCCAGTGCATCCAGTATTGCTTGTCGGCGACCGCAAACCGCATATACTGATCGGTTCTCGTCCAAAGCTGATCGGAATCTTCTGTCAGATAACGCCGGTTCAGGGAGCATTCGACAATCGATCGGCACAGGCCATAGGCCTCGTCCTCCATGTCCGCATCCAGAAGAACGAAGACAGCGTTTGCCAGCGAAAAAGCTTTGGACAGGATTCCAGGACCCATCATGTCAAACGGGTACAGATCGAACCGCCGTGTATAAAACGCGAGCGCGTCAAACTGCCGATTTGCATTGCCCACATAATCGCGAACGAGCTGAAGCTCCTTATTTCTGTCTACTAACGCCATAACGTCCCTCTACATGAATTGCGGGATCTTGGCCTGGTTAAACGACCCACGTCTCCCGCAAAACATTTGTCACCTCATGATACGTAGCAGTTAGAGCGTCTTTTGTTCAAGTCGATTAGAGTTCATAGCGGATGCCCTCGATTGGTGAGATTCGTTTCAAGTCGGCCCGTGGGAAGCACCCGCAGTTCCTCTGTGACGGGCCCGACTGATTTTGTCGCCGTCCAAAGGGAGACTCCGCGGAGCCGGTTAAGGACCGTTACCCAACTCCCGATTTAGCATCCGTGCCAACCGAAGGCCAGCCAACGCAAGCTGCCGATCCACTACGGGCTGCTCCCGGTCGCAGTAAGCTTTGTCTATATCGACGCCAGGCTCGACCCACGCCGTCTTTCGCAAGACTGGGCAACTCCTTCGAGTGGTAGGTGACTTGCCCCCAATGTCGCCCCTTGTTGCCCCCGGATGTCAATAGACCTTTATGGAGGTACTTAGACACAAACAGCGCTATAAGCCTAATATTTTCAGCTTGTTATAGGTGTTATTGGACTTCTCAAGGAATCTTTGGTGGGCGAGGCGGGAATCGAACCCACAACCCCCGGCTTAGAAGGCCGGTGCTCTATCCGATTGAGCTACTCGCCCGTACTCCTGCCATTGTAGCTTCACTCGCATGGCCGGGGGTCTGGGACGGGCGCGACCTGCATCAGGGCCGGGAGCGCCAAGGTCAGCGCCTCCGCCCAGCGAGATCCTGCCAGCTCAGCGCTGGACCCGCAGCCCTGAATAAAGCATGTCACGCCGAATCCGGCGACGCCCCTCACCGTGGCGGGCCGCAGCACCAATTCAATGCGCGCGCAGCGTAATTCCATGCCGCGCAGCTTCCCGGTCAAAACACGAATCCATCGCTCCTGCACCGCGAAGGATGCCTGGTCGCGCAGCAGGATGTCGATGTAGCATCCGGCGCCAAACTCCGCCTCGTCCGGCCCGGCATCCATCTCCCATCGATCTATCTGGTCTATCTTGTCCTTGTCCTGCGATCCGCTTATCCAGGTTCCGCTTATCCAGGTTCCGCTTATCCCGGTTCCGCTTATCCAGGTGCCGCACTTTGCCGTCCAGATCTGCGAGCTGGCGCTATTCAGCGCCAGCAAAGCGAAATGCAAGGCCGGCTCGCGCCGCGCTTCTTCAATCTCATCGATGGCCTGCGGGTGCTCACGCAGATCGACAAACCGGAAAGACTCTCCCGGAGCTTCCCAAGGAACCGCGATCACCGGGTCGGCGGCGGTAAGTTCAACCGACCAGTCCGCTTCCATTTATAAATCCACCGTGGAAAGCAGAAATTCGTGCAGAGTCTTCTCCGCCCAGTAGCCGTCGTATCCCTTGGCCGGAGCCAGAAAGGCGCAATGGCCGCCATGCGCGCATTCAAGCATCGTCAGGTGAGGATTGGCCATGATCGCCTCTCGAGTGCCAGGCAACATCCTGATGAAAGGGTCGTCCAGCGCGTGCACAACCAGCGTCGGCACCGCGATCCTCTCGACTACGCGTGTGCTGGCTGCGCGGTAATAATAATCGTCGGCTCCGAGATAGCCGGAATAGGGAGCCATGATCCGATCGTCGAACTGGCGAATCGTTCGGATCGCTTCTATGCCCGCCGCCGAATAGATAGTGGGAAAAAGCTCCACCTTGCGGCGGTAGCGCGCCAGCAAGCCGCGCATGAATTTCCACTCGTAGATTCGGTTCCGAGGCTCGTGCAATGCATCGGCCGATGGGCCGAGATCCATGACCGGCGAAACGCCTACCACCGCCTTCAAATATCCAGGCGCATGCTCACCGAGATCGCCCGCCAGCTTGAGCACCAGGTTGCCACCCATGGAGTAGCCGATCAACGCGAATGCTTCCAGTCCCTGGGCGGCTACCAGCGTCCGCATCACCGCCTCCACATCCCCGGAGAGGCCTGAATGGTAGAGGGTCGGCGACAGGCGTTCCGTTCCGCCGCAGTTACGCATATTCATGCGGACCACGTTGCATCCCGAGGCCCATGCCCGCGCCGCATTGCCCATCACGTACTGGGAAGCGGATGAGCCTTCCAAGCCATGCACCACCAGCACAGTGAGCCGCCGGCTCGGATTCGCCTGCCAATGGCAATGGCAGAGCACATGGCTGGCAGGCAATCTTTCTCCCCCAGGATCCACTTCGATGATTCGGCTCTCCGCCTCCGGCAGTCGATAGGTTCGCGGCAGAAAGTTCCCCACCAGCGTCTGCAGATGACCATTGCTGAGAAACCGCCGAGGCACAAACTGCTCTATCTGCTCTATGCGCGCCCGTGCGCTGGCTGAGGTTTCCTGTACCAGCTTACCCGCAGCGCTCATCGCGTTTGCAGCCTCTTGAGCAGCGCTTCGGCTTGGAGAGCCCCTGCTGGGGTGTCCTCGTGCTTGAAATAAGCGAAGACGTCTCCGCGCTCGGCGCTTTTGATGAGGCGTTCCTCGATCTCCAGCAAGGCGCTTTGCGCGTAGTCGCTTTTGCGCAACCGATAGCAGGAGAAAGAAGCGGTAGCGACCTCCGGCGTCTCCAGCTCGTCGCTCTCAGCGACACACAGGGCGGCATTGTGCCGGCGAAGCACGCTGTAAATCTCCTCACTAAACCACGAGGAGTGGCGAAACTCGAAAGCCAGACGCAGTTTGCCGGCTCCCCCCGGCGCCGCATCCTGCAAGAAGACTTCGAGCTTGTCCGGATCGGCCTTGAAATTCGGCGGCAACTGGAAAAGGATCAACCCCATGCGCCCGGCGGCAATCACCGGAGTCAGCGCAGTGTAGAAGACAGCCAGAGCGTCGGCACATTCTTTCAATCTCTTGATATGGGTGATGCGCTGAGGAGCTTTGAAAGAAAAGCGAAACTCCGCCCCAACCTGCGCCAGCCAACCCTCGACCGTTGTCCGCGACGGCAATTGACGGAAGGTGTAGTTGACTTCGACCGAGTTGAGCCTCTCGGCGTAGCACTGGAGCAGCTTTTTGGCGGGAGTCTTATCCGGGTAAAATTCTGGCTTCCACTGAGGATAGGCCCAGCCCGAACAGCCGGCAAAGATCGTTCCGGAAGAGGAACCCGCCGCCGGAAACCGGCTCTCCGAAGACGAGCTTGAAGACGTAGTCACGCTTGGGCTGCGGATAGCATTCCTGGGGCGGCTAGTGGGGGGGCGGATGGTGACGTTTCCCGATCTAAATAGCCCTGTAAGTTACAGAATACACGTTGCCACCGTTGCAATAAAGCCCGCGTTTGCCGGGGCGTCTTGTCCGATATTGCCCGACGGGAGGGCCCTGGAAGCCGTTTAAGAATGCCAGCTTTAACAGGTGAGTCTCTAGGTATTCTGCGATCGAGCTGCACAAGTCTGGGCCGAATTCAAAAACGATCGGACGCCAAAATCGGAGACCTTGCTGGTGGCATTTTCGAGGATCACGATTAGGTCGTACCACCGCTCGTTCTGGAATCACTCCTCGATGTTCACAAGCAAGAGGGGGAGATCTCTCAGGCTGGGTCGCAAGCCGACGCTCCGTCGAATGCTCCGATCGGGCATGGTCTTCGGCCCACGAAGGACGACGACACTTTTTCTGCGCTCTCGGGCGCCTCATACAATCGATCCGTCGCGCGCCCATCGTCATCATCCTTCATTCCCCGCTACTCTCCGCTATCGGGATACTTTCTCATGCAGCCACCAGGTAAAGCTGATACCACATACCTATCTCACTTCCCGAGTGCTGCCTTCAGATCTTCGTGCTCAAACGCCGACGCCATGCGGTCGATCTCGGCCTTTGCTCAGACCGTGCCGGGCGGCTTCGTCGCGCCATTTCGAGACGGCCTTGCCGACCTCCGCCGCTATCTTGCGCGCTTTGGCGTCGTCCAGTTCGAAATACCCCGCCGACCTCCAGCGCCAGCGCGAGCGACGCGGTGTTGTCATCCTCGTTGATCGCCGTGGTGAGGATGCGCGGCTTGATGTCGGTCGGCACCGGGTTGAGATCGTAGGCCGGCGACAGGCGCCAGCCCTCCTGGCCCGCGTAGAGAAAACCGTGATTGCGCAGGTGGTCGTCGGTGTTGGAGATCAGAATATTGAACACCAGCCGTCGCCACAGCGCTTCCATGTCGGCTTTCGGCGCGGCCCCGTGCTGGCGCAGCGCGTCGACAATTTCCAGATAACTTCTGCGTTTCGTTGTCTTTTGATCCGAGCATGCTCATGGCGGAGAGAAACGGAATGCGCCGCTTGCCGTCCCGGTCGAAGCGCCGCAGCAGAAGCACGGGCTTTTTCGCGACGTCTCGACGCGGGCCGCCGGCACGGCGATGCCGGCTTTCTGCGCCAGCGCGAGTGCGACCGCTTCCCATACCACCGTGTTGATTTCATCGTCCTTGCGCGGAAACTTCGCAATCGCGAGATGGCCGTCCTTTTCGATGACGGAGGCCTTCGGGCGCGCGCCGCCGAGCGACGATCCCGGCGCGAACAGCAGGCGCAAATCCTCCTCGGTGTCCTTTTCCTCCATGACGTGTTCGGCCGCCGAAAGCAGTTTCGGCAGTTCGACCAAAGGCGGGATGCGCTTGACGCCCTCCTCGCGCAGGAACGGTCCGCCCTCGCGTTCGGCAAAGCGCAGCGCGCCCTGGCGCGCCTCGTCGTCCACCAGCAGCAGGAAGTCGATCTCCTGAAGCGTGCGCGGCGGTCCTCCGCCCTCGCGTTCCGCGCGCCTTCGTTCCATGCGGCGCATCAGCGCCCGCCCCCACCGGTCCGGCGCCGAGTCGCCGATCGCGCCGAACATCGGCGTATCGGCCGGCGTGTGGAACGGGCCGGGACCGAGCTGCAGCGCCGGTTCCAGAGAGAACCGCGCCGGATGTTGCAGCCAGCCCTCGTCGTATTCGAAGGTGGCGCTTTCCTTGTTCTTGCGCACGCGCGCCCACAGCCGCCCCATCAAGTGGGGAGCGCCGTCCAGGTCCACGTACACAAGGGTCTCTCTGTCCATTACTTATTTTCCTTTCGCGGGCTTCTGCTTCCGCGCCCCGCGAATCCGTTTCGGCAGATTCTCTTCCTCAAGCTGCAGACCCACCGGGTCGTTCTTCGGGTCGACGAGATCGGCCAGCCGGTCCGCCATGCCCATGACAAAGAGAACCGTGGCGTAGCTGCCGATGGAAACGCCTGGATCGCCCTTTTCAACTTTGACGAGCGTCGGCCTGCTGATGGACGCCCGCTCGGCCGCGATGGCCATGGGGATGCGCCGCCGCCGCCGCGCATCCCTAATGTCATGGCCAAGCTTGCGCAAGGCTCGCCTGACAGGCATGGGCAGGACCACAGATGATCGACTGGTTCTCATTCTTTAAAGTCCATTACTATGGTCGTTACAACGCTTTATGTATATTATTATGAACCTTAATCAAAGAGCAGTAAATGCGCCCGACGGAGTCCCTGGCCGAACAAAATCAAGGACTGCATCACCACAATCCAGGATATGATGTGACCCACTCCGTCGACGTGACCGCGGCCACGCTTTACGAAGCCATTGCCCAAAGTGTCTGGAGCCATGCGCGATAGGTTTCGCTCTGCTTGGCGGCGCCGACCCCCGGCGCAGAGTGTGGCGATGGAATCGCTGATTTTCTGGGTGTCAGTTTCTGAGTTTTGTTCGTGTTGGTAGCCACGACGATTCTCCTCGCTTTGGTTGTCGGCATTTCGCTCAAATGCCGAATGCCACGTGGCGAAGGCGGGAACCGGGCGCTGAGCAAAGTCTGGGGACGCCCGTGTCGGCATGAATGAGCACACTCGCGGCGATAAGGCCTTTCGCGCTCGACGGTTGAAACGCGACCGCAATCACTCTGGAAACGGTTTGAGCAGTA
>CAVZEH010000015.1:0-460901 GCA_963774255.1 uncultured Acidobacteriaceae bacterium | reverse complement strand
CTCCGCCTTCTCACCTTGCGCGCTAATACCCGTCAGCGCCGCAACGCCGGCTGTTGCAGCACCCTTAACAAAATTCCGCCTGTTGATCATGGCTCCGCTCCCGAGGCAAACGTCACCCGGATTCATAATATGCGCATAAGTTGGGAAACGTTTTCTGACGAAGAATATCGACATCGAAGGATTTTGTCAATTGTAGGTGTCGCGCTGCACTCAATTCGCGGATAGCGGCGCTATATTTTTTCAATGACTTTCCGTGATTTAACTACAATCTCATTGCACTTAAAAGGGTCTTCCTCAATTTGTGGGCTGGCCCGGTACTGGGGAGGAATGAGGCGTTCTATGGTTGACTGATTTTGAATGAGAGCAGACCTGTTGGCGCCGATGCCTGAAATCGGTATCCTGACGGTGCTCCGGGACAAAGATGGTGTAGTGGTGAGGGCAGTAGGTTCTGGATCGAGGCGGTGCCCTGACTGCGGGACACTTTCAGCCTCTTGCCAGGGCAGATATGTTCGCCGGTTGCAGGATCTCTCCGTTCAAGGCCTCGCAGTCCGGGTGGAGGTTCAGGTGACACGATGGCGATGTCGAAACCCTCAGTGTGCTGGACAGAGCTTCGTGGAGCGGCTGGAGACGAGCGCGCTTCCTCAGGCCACGAGGACCTTTCGAGCCAGTGAGTTGGCCCGACTGCTGGGTCACGTGACCGGAGGACGTCCAGCTGAAAGATTACTGCATGGCCTCGGCATCCGGCAAAGCGACGACACCGTCGTCCGGATCGTGAAGCGTGGCGCCGTAACGGATGTCCTGAACCAACGTTTCCACCTTGGATCCCGCTTTCCAGCACAGATTATTGGCCCCTAAAAGGGACCGCGATCATACCCTGAGCATTCTCAGCATCTGCCGTTGATCAAACAGAGCCCATGAAATCACAGCCAGACTCCCGCAAAACGGTTTCTCGAAGCTTCACCTGTGGACGAAATGGTTATCCGGTCAAGTTACCGATGATCGGACTCTTCAGCCGCGATGGAGGATTTTTCCCGTTATTCGTAAAGGGGACTGATAGGCCTTTGTCCCGATGAAATCCTCGCGAAATCGTACGGGCATGCCGCTTTCCTAGTCAGAGTGGCAGAGCCTCTATGTTTGACTTGCACTTCTACAGGAACCGCTGTACGCTCCCTTGTAGAAGTGAAAGGGGACTGAATGGCTTCCGCCCGTATTGATCTTCCGCAGGAACTCTGGGACCTCCTCATCCCGCGGACTCCAGCCGTCGGTACCCAGCATGGATGGGCAATTGCGGAGCGAGTGCAGCACATCTCAAGCGACGTCCTCCGCATCCAGCAGGGTTCGCTGTATCCAGCTCTGCATCGGCTGGAGCGACGCGGCTGGATCAAAGCCCACTGGGTAATGTTGGAAAACAATCGCCGTGCCAAATATTATGAGCTGACAAAGAGGGGGTATAAGCAGCTCGAAGTCGAGAAGGATGCCTGGGAGAAGCGAACAGCGGCGGTGGCCGAGGTTATGGGCATGGTTTAGGAGGGGCACCGCACTGATGAGTGATCTGTACGTTCGTTCTCGTTCTCTCTTTCGGCGCATCGTAGCGGAAAAGCTACTCGATCAGGCAATGAACTTTTCATCCTGGAGCAAACCAGGTGCAAGAAATATGTACAGGCAGGGTTGACGCGCGAGCAGGCCATGCGGTGCGCGCGTTTGGAATTCGGTGGCTTGGCTCAGATCAAGGAGGACTGCCGTAAAGCACGCGGAACCGCCTTCGTCGAGAACATGGCGCAGGATACCCGCTATGCGATGCGGATGTTCCGTCGCACCCCGGGCTTTACCGTAGTGGTCGTAATGACGTTAGCGCTTGGCATTGGGGCGAACACTGCCGTGTTCAGCTTGATCAATGCGGTTCTACGGAGAAATGCTGCCGGTGAAGGATCCCCAACACCTGATGCAGTTCAGCAAAATCCAATCGGTAGCCGGTCAAAACGATTATTTTTCTTATCCTGACGTCAAGCTATTCCAGCATGAGACTCATGCTTCTCTGGAGCCTCCCCTTCGCCAATCTGGGCGGCGTGAATGTTGAAGAAGCGGGCACGGCAAAATAGCTAATGGGCAGGTCGTCTCCGGCAAAGTACTTTTCCACCCTCGGAGTTTCTGCCATACTGGGCGCACCATCGATTTGGCGGACGATCAACTGGCTGGCGGGAGTGCCGTAGCCGTCATCAGTCACAAATATTGGCGCGAGCGCCTGGCCGGTAATACTGCGGTGGTGGGGAAGAAAATCGCCGTCAACAACTATCCCTTCACCATCATCGGGGTGACGCCGCCAGAGTTCTTTGGTCTGCACCTGTCAGCCCATCGACGTCTCTGTCCCGCTGAACATGATCGCGCCGCTTCGTCCGGAATATGCCATGACGGGCACTCGATACGATGTACTGACGTGCCCGTTTTGCCCCGTGTTTTTCATCATGGGTTGAACTCCTGCAACCCGGCCTTACCGCCGCAACCGCAAGAGGATCGTGCACGCCGTCAACGACAAACTGGGTATCGAGCCGGATGCCGGTTCGCGCTGAGTAATTTACCGAAAACCCGACTTTGCAGGCGTTTCGCTATTACTTGCGGTTTGCCCGTTACAATGCGCGCCCATCTTGAGGAAACGATGAAGTTGGTCGCCCACGTGATGGAACAGCGACAGCAGGTCGAGACTCTCCCCAGGCGGCGATCTACCTTGTGAGCAGCCGCACCAAGCGCAGCTATCAGGCTTGCTTTTTTGCCAGCGTCGCCGGAACAGAGACCTTCTTCGCAACCAGTTCTTCGCGCACAGCGCGCAGCATAGGGAACTCGGCGCCATCGTAGTGTCCCAGGGATAGTCCGACTACATCTATTTCCAGGCCGATATCGATGGCTTGACGAATCAGTTCCGGGGTTATCTTCGGTCGTACAGCCACACCGGCTATCAGCGGGAAGCGGGGCCCGACGGCCTGTCTCTCTGAGGTGAACCACTCACGCCTGTGGTTCAGTTCTGCCGGATCTCCGCCTTCTGTCCGCTGTAGTCGGAATTCCGAATTGAATCCCATACTTTGGTAAGCCTGGGAGGTCCATGCCATAGCGCTTGGGATTGTAGTAAGCATCATTAAATCGGAATTCGATTCGCGGGCGGATTGAATGGACGCCATCGTGCATGATTTTGTAAAAACGGATGAGCGAGGCCTCGCGAAACGACTGCCACTGTGCAGCCTCTGCCTCTGCTTGCGGGTTGGCCAAAAGGACCGTCCTGATCTTCTCGAGATCGATGCCATGCTCCTTGGCTGCTTTCATGCACGACCCGCAAAAGCATCCTCCGGTGTCGGGGCCGCCTGGCATAAAGGGAACCAAACAGGTTTGCACGAAATCTACATCGTAGTTGCGGGTCAAGTCAGAAAAGCGCGAGCACATATTTTTGTGCGTCCGGGCTGTTGGGGCAGATGGGATAGCCACGCCCGGCGACCTTCCTGGGCACACCGTGAATATCCTCTTGAACGCAATCTCTCAACGGACCCTGGCCTTCTTCCAGACTGATTACTGTGTGCGAGATCTCGGCGCCTGTTCTGAGACCACGCTTGCGCGCGGCCTTGACCAGTACGTCCAACCAATCTGTCTGGTTCAGCCAGTCGAAACTGGAGAGCTGGGGCTTGATACGGCCATAAAGCTTCAGATCCGGATGCCAGTAGACGCAGGAATCTTCAGCCTGCCATGTTTGGCGCACCGGGTTGTGCGGAAAGAAAGGACTGGTAAGCGGCCTCTTTTCGTAGTGCATAAGCGCCACCAGATAAACGGAATTGACTGCGGCCATCGTCTGGAGGTTATCCAATATTTTCTCGACGCCTTCGTCGTGGAGCTCCCAGGCGTAGAGGCTCGCTGCCACCTCGAAACCTCGTTTCGAATAACCGAGACCATCGACGGCCGCGCTGAGATGCCTGGGACCGCCAGCGACGCCGTGGCAAGACCTGTCATTGCTATGAAACTGCGACGTGAAGGGGTGTTTGCCGGATCGGCAATCTCGGGGGGAATGCGGCGTTTTCTGGATTTTCCATGCAGAGTCAAACCTCTGGTACGTAGAAAGATGGTTCCATTGCTGAAGCAGCAACATATATCTCCGGAGATTCGAGTGTCAAGCAGTTTGCGGATGAACGGTCCGAAGGTCGTACCTATCGATATTCGAGGCACCTGATTCGGAGCACGGCTGTCGTCGTCAAATCTTCTCCGTCGGGCCTATCCCACAGTTGAATGGTTCACGTTCGTGATCTTCAGAGTAGCTGAGAACCGCGAACTCGCTGACGCAAAAGCCTGGGAACCCAGGCCAAAACTCATTCTTGACATCAGTGGCCTGACCAAGCTACCATCCGCGGCGTTCTAAAGCATAGCAAATCTAACGTCGCCTAAGATTGGCGAGCCTTTGCCACGGCGAATTTGCAAATGACTTTGGGCAGAAGGGTCAAGCAAAGGAGAACACTGATGAGGTTGAATCTCACGCGCATATTAGCCGTCAGCTTATTGGCCATTGGCTGCTACCAATCAGTTTCCGGACAATCCACAAACGCCACTCTCTCCGGCATCGTTCAAGATTCTCAAGGCGCCATCCTTCCCAACGCCACCGTCGTCGCAACTGAAATTGCAACCGGGCAAAGCCACCAGACAAGCAGCAGCGAAGGCGGCAACTACACAATGCCTGACCTTCCGATTGGCGATTACAGAGTCACGGCGGCAGCTACGGGATTCAAAACGCTGGTAATCAACTCGATCACGCTGCACGTGAACCAGGTGGCACAGTTAGACCTGAAGCTGGACGTTGGAGCAGTGACCGACCGCGTGGTGGTGAGCGCCGAGCTGCCGTTGGTCAGCACTGAGAGTTCATCGGTTGGTCAAGTGGTCGAAAACAAGTCCATCGAAAGTCAACCGCTGAACGGGCGCGAATTCTGGCAGTTGGTCGCATTGGTTCCTGGCGCCAGCTACACACCAGTCGCAACCACTAACTCTGGTGGCAGCACGCTTCGCGCGGGCTCCGTAAACGTTCAGATTAACGGGACGGGATCAGTCTTTAACGGTTGGCTGCTGGATGGCGCCGACATTACCGAGTATGAACAGGGCGGCACGAATATTCAGCCGAACGTGGATGCACTCTCGGAATTCAAGGTATTTTCGGCCAATATGCCCGCTGAGTATGGCCACACTCCCGACGTGGTGACCGTGACCATGAAGAGTGGAACCAATGCATTTCACGGTACGGCCTATGAATTCATCCGTAACGATGTCACAGACGCCCACAACTACTTCGCGACCACCTCAAAGAACATTCTCAAACGAAATCAGTTCGGTGGAACTCTGGGTGGACCGATCAAAAGAAACAAGGTTTTCTTCTTTACGGATGTGGAGGCGGCACGCCAATCGTTAGGCGTGGTTTTCGCTGATATCGTACCCAGCAACGCAATGCGTAGCGGCAACTTCAGCGCTAATGCCAAAGCAATCAAAGACCCGACGACGGGTAAGCCTTTTCCAGGGAATATCATTCCGTCGAACCGTATCTCCAATCAGGCGGAATTCTTCCTCAAGTACCTTCCTACGCAAAGCCAGGCTGTCTTCTCCACTGCGCAACCCAACGACATTCTGAAGGGCGACCTGAAGATTGACGCTACCCTCACCAGCGCCGATAACTTAATGGGGCGGTACTCGGTTGCGGACAATCAGGAGCAAGATCCCAATCAGTTCCCGGCTCTTGGCTTCCAATCCCTGCACAGCAGGGCGCAGAACATCGCTCTCAGCGAGACACACGCGATAGGCAATCACTGGCTTAACGAGGCCCGCGCTGGATATTACCGTGATTTTTTTCTGTTTAGCGGGATCCTTTCGGGCACGGATTTCAATGCAGCGGCGGGCATTACAGGTTACGAGGAGACCCAGATCCAGCCCAGCTTTCCGTGGATAACCATGTCTGGCTATTCCTCCTTCAACGGTTCTTACAACGGTAACTTCCCAAAGCAGAACAGAATTCAGACATGGCAGTATGCGGACTCTCTGAATTACAGCAGCGGCAAGCACGATGTGAAATTTGGTTTGCAACTCTGGGATCAACATCACACCTTTGTGCATGGACAGGGGGAGTCAGGTGAATTCGGCTTTACCACCCAGTACACCGGCGATGCTTTCGGTGATTATCTGCTCGGTCTTCCCGCTCTGGCGTATCGCTCCTACCCGCTCACCGTCTACGGAAACGATGGGCGTGAGTGGGCGGCGTTTGTCCAGGATACGTATCGCGCTGCTCCCAACCTGACCTTTGAGGTTGGCCTCCGCTGGGAACGGAACCCATTTTTTGAGGGAATTGACGGCGTAACCACGGCTTTCGACTTCGCAAACGGCAAGATTATCGTTCCTATGAAGAATGGGCAGCTGTTACGGCCGAATGACCAGGCCGTAACAGCGGTGCTGCTTCCTGTTTACAGTGACCGTCTCATCGGAACCGATGCGCTCGGCCTTCCCAATTCCATTCGCAGCACATCATGGGTGGGGCAATGGTCGCCGCGCGTAGGTTTCGCATGGCGTCCGACCGGCGGTGGTCGCATCGTCGTCCGATCGGCCTATGGCATCTTTCCCATCTTCTTAGATACGAATGTAATGCAATACGCGGCAGAGGCTCCGCCGTTCCTGATCGCACAAACGCTGAATAATACAATCCCTACTCCGAGTTTTGCCTGGGCCAATCCATTTAATGGCCAGCCTCTGGTAGCTCCGAATCCCCATCCTGGCTCTGTCTGCCCTGGGACTAACTTAGCCTTATTGAGTTGTGTCGCTTCGAGCTTTGCCACGGCAGACCAGAATATGCAGCACACCTATATGCAGCAATATAGCCTTGCAGTCGAGTCGCAGCTTCGGAAAGATCTTGCATTCACTATTGGCTTTGTCGGGAACCACACGGTTCATGCCCAGTTGTACTCCGTACCAACCAACGTTCCCAATCCGGGCCCAGGAAGTGTTCAAAACCGGCGGCCCTACCCGCAGTGGGGTCAAATCAACATAGATCTGACAAACGCAATGGCTCACTATAACGCCCTGCAAACAAGCCTAGAGAAGCGCTTCTCCTCCGGCTACTATGCACTGATTTCCTACACGTACAGCAAGTGTACCGACAATGGCTCGAGCGAGGGCGCGCCCATCACCGCTGCCCTGTTGCCTGAAAACTATGCGGTATGCAACTACGACATGACCAACAATCTCACCATCAGCTCGGTTTACGATTTACCCTTCGGCAGAGACCGCATGTTCATGAATCATGCAAACCGGCTTGTGAATGGTGTCCTAGGTGGCTGGCAAATTGCGGGAATTTTCACCGGCCGCACAGGCCAGCCATTTACTCCTGTCATTGGGAGCGATGTGGCGAACGTTGGCGTGTCCGGTGAGTGGCCGAATCGCATCGGCAGCGGCAAGGTTGCTCATCCCACCCCGCAAGAATGGTTTGACCCGACCGCGTTCACGATTCCGGCACAGTACACCTACGGCAATTCGCGGCGCAACATTTTGCGATCAGACAAGCTTGTTGACCTGGATGCCACAGTAAAGAAGAACTTCCCCTTCAGCGAATCCAAGATATTGGAGGTCCGGGTCGAAGCCTTCAATTTGGCCAATCATCCGACGTTCTCCGCTCCCAATGCGACGATTGGTACTGCTTCCGCCGGCACGGTGACCAGCACACTCAACTCAAATCGCGTTTTGCAGGGAGCAGTAAAGTTCTTCTTCTAGAAAGAGGGTGGCCGATGAGACGATCGCCGATGAGACGATCCTGGAGTGCTGCTGTCGCGCTGTACTTAACCTGAGACCATGAAGAATGTGGGGGCTAGGTTGTTGTTTTTGACATTATCTGTCGTAGATCTTTTGGATTTACGTGTCGTAGCCTGCCATGACGTCTTCCTTGCACATCAGTCGACAAGTCGAGCCGAAATCGCCGATTCCACGCGGAATCGACCAAATCACTGCTGGCGCCGCGAATCAGGCTGAAGATCCATCGCTCAAAGGCACCCAGGCCGTCTCTTACGCCAGACAGCGGCAAAAGATTTGCGACAAATAATTTCCAAAGCTACAGTCTTGTTCTTGACACCTTGGGCCCGGATGATTTCTAATAGGCGGCATTTATATGAAGACATGATCTCATATCCTGGTACTTCGAGAAAGCTGCGGTAGGAGATTCTGATCGCGACACGGGCTCACGTGGGTGCTATCGGTTCAGAGATGAAACTCGACCACCTGGGCGGAGATAGCCGATCACTACCTTTGAGTTCACGCTCGGGGTGGTCCATCGAGTGCCCAGATCAGGCGCAACTTAAGCCGCTGGAGTAGCAGTTCGCTGGGGTAAAGGAGCAGACGCAAATATGAAAGCACTTGTTTGTACGCTTGTCGCTTGTGCTCTTTTGGCCACTCGCGCGTGGTCTCAAATCGATATCGGACAAATATCCGGGACGGTGGTTGATAACACCAAGGCTGTCGTGCCTGGGGTCTCGATATCGGCGATCAACGAAGAGGACAACAATATCCGCACGACAACCACAAATAGTTCCGGATACTACACCTTTCCCAATCTAATGGTTGGAACTTACACCATCACCGCGGAAGCAAACGGATTCTCGAAGTACAGTCACACGGGCATTCACCTGAACGCCGCGGATCAGGTCGACGTGTCCGTGCAACTGAGCCTGGGTTCTATCACACAGACAGTTGAAGTAACCGGATCCGAGAATCAGTCCCTTAGCCTTGAACCCTCCACGGGTGGCACCGTCACTGCGACGCAATTCAAGCAGCTGGAGGTGAACGGCAGAAACCCCGTATATTTGGGCTTACTTCAGCCCGGTGTTGTCGGGACGGATATCTCCACGTTTGACCCGGACAGCGTTAGCAACGGATCGTTTGCCATTAACGGCGGACGCCCTGACGAATACACAGTCTATGTGGATGGGGCCATGGCCACTCGCACCCGGGAATCGGGTTCCATGCTAGGCGCGCAAGATATGGAATCCCTTCAGGAGATTCAGGTCCTTACCGGAAACTTCGATGCTCAGTACGGCCGCTCCAACGCCGGCCAGATTCGATTCGTCACCAAGAGCGGCACCTCGCAATTTCACGGTGAGGCCTATGAGGTGCTGCGTAATTCCTTTTTTGACGCCAATACCTGGTCCCGAAATTCCAGCCCCATACCAACTCTGAACTCCAGGCCTCCACAGCAAAATTACAACGATTTCGGCTACGCCTTCGGGGGCCCTTTCTTTTATCCCGGGAAGTTCAACCAGGATCGAAGCAAGTTCTTCTTCTTCGTAGCTCAGGAATGGGTCCGTCGCGCCTATGTCGACAACACCACCGGCACCGTTCCGACGGCGGCTATGCGCACCGGCGATCTCAGTTATCTTCTCAACCCGGCCAATACGTTCTTCGGTAAAACGAGAGTGGCTACCGATCCTCTGACAGGTAAGCCTTTTCCTGGCAATATCATCCCATCGGGCCGCCTCAATCAGCAGGGAGTGGCAATCCTCAACGCTTATCCAATGCCAACTCCGGGGTTCCAGCAGGGCGCTTCCAACTGGATTGCGGAGTTTCCCGTAGCTTCCAACGTGTACAAGACAACGGCAAAGGTCGACTATTACATCAACGCGAAGAATCATCTGTACGCACGCGGAACGTTCATACCGTGGCACTTCAATAACCCACTGGACGATGCCACTACCTTGGGCCTCTATCGGTCACTCTGGTCGCGGCCAAACCGGACAGCCATCATCGACCTGGCTACTACGTTTTCACCGACTTTTCTGAATGACTTCTCCATTTCGGGAAACTCCGACGGAAAAGGCAGTATCACAGCCGATCCCGCATGCGGCCCGTCTTGCGAGCGGAGCACGTATGGCCTTACCTATCCCTATTTGTATCCGGGAACCAAGCTGTTTGATCAAAAACTTCCCAATTTCGCAGTAACAGGGCTCACCTCAGTCGATCTCGGCCCCTACCCTGGTTCCTGGTCGGGATTTGTCGTGGACCTCACGGACAACGTAACAAAAGTTATTAAGAATCACACGATCATGTTTGGCGGCACCGCGGAACGCGCTGGACAGAATGATAAAATTCAGCTCACTAGCGCAAGCGCGCCGCAGACCGAAAACCAGAACGGCGCTTTTCAATTCCTTGACACCGGCACGCCCAACACTACCGGTCTTGGGATCGCGAATGCGCTCCTGGGAAACTTCAATAACTATGCAGAGTTCGGTTCAAAGCCGGAGACTCCCTGGGTTGCGAACGCCCTGGATCTATTTGCCCAGGACGTATGGCAGGTCATTCCCAAGCTCAGTCTGCACTATGGCCTGCGCTATTCGATCTGGCCGGCCTGGGGCACGACAAATGGTACGCTGGCGCAGTTTGATCCGGCTTTCTACAATGCTTCTCAGGCTGCTATCGTAAGTCCCTCCACGGGCTTTATTACCAGCGGATCTCCCTATAACGGCATGGTGTTGCCCGGCAGCGGACCGACGGCGGACGCTCTAAAACGCTATCCATTCCTCAGTCAATACCAAAGTCTTTACCACAATCTCCCGGCAGGGTTCATTCCTACGCAGTGGAGTTTAGTGCAGCCACGCTTTGGCGCGGCCTATGAAATCAATTCGAATACGGTTATTCGTGTTGGTCTCGGCTACTTCGCCGATCGGACCGCCATCAATCGCGACACCGCGCTCGGAGGCAATCCTCCATTCATGCCCCAGACGGCAATTCTGAACGCAAATATCGACAACCTGACAGGAGCAGGTTCCGTAGTCGTGCCCTTCACGATGACGGTCAATTCACGGTCGAATGTCTGGCCCACGGCCTGGGAATATAACGCCACGGTCCAGCGTCAGCTCAGACAACGCATCAGTCTCTCCGCAGGCTACGTGGGCAACCGCGGCATTCATCTCCAGCTCAAGCGTAATATCAACCAGCTCCTCACCCCTGGAACCGTCTATGCCTATCCCACCATAAACCCCAATGCGCTGCGTCCCTACGTCGGAGCAGGCATCATCGACGTATCCGAAAACTCAGGGCTTTCCTGGTATAACGGGCTTCAGGCCAGGGCCAACAGCACTAGCGGACCTGTCACCTACAGCGTGTCTTACACCCTTTCCAAGTCTCTCGACGATACGTCCATCCTCACGGACGTTCTGCCGAATGCCTATGACAAGCACAGCTACTGGGGCCGGTCCGATTTCAACGTGACCCAGGCTTTGATTTTCAGCTACATCTACAACCTGCCGTTTCACGGCAATAGTCTGGCCAACGCGTTCATCGCCCATTGGACTCTCTCCGGCATCAATCAGTTCGAATCCGGGGTCCCTTTCTCGGTTCGAGAGAACATCGATTACGCCGGTATTGGTCCCGGGAGCGGAAATCAATTCTGGAACATCACGGGTAAGACCTCCGGTTGTCGAACATCGTTCATCCTACATAAGGGCGCTACGCTTTATTGTAAAAGTGCGTTTACCGCGCCGGCCCTTGGAAGCTTTGCCACTGGACTGAACAGGAATGTGTTCACCCAGCCAGGATTTCTCGAGTGGAATCTGGCGGTTCACAAGCAATTTCCTGTTTACGAACAGGCGACCCTGGAATTTCGCGCCGAAGCATTCAACCTGCTCAATCATTCGAACTGGTCGACCGTGGACTCTACACCAACGGATGCTGCCTTTATGCAGGTCACCTCAAAAACCGGCAATCGCAACTTGCAATTCACGTTAAAGCTCGCGTTTTGAATCTAGCCGGACATTCTGCATCTCTGAACGACCGCAGAGGATGTGTCCCAAAAAAATGATCGATATCACGCGTCGACAGGCAGTCACCACTATGTCCGCGACTGCCCCGGCGACACGCGTGCTCCAAGGAGGTCGTTCGTGGACCCAATAGAGAAGAGGGATCTAGAAGTGGAATCACGCCGGAATTTTCTCAAGATGACTGCTGCGGTCCCCTTGGCTGTGAGTCTGGGTGGATTTCGCAACATCGATGCGGGCGCTCAGGTGACAGGGAGCTCCGCGGCGCAGAAGCCTTCCGTTCCCTGGTACCGGCGCACCTACCGCTGGGGACAGATCAACCTGAACGAACTCGATCCGGAGCATTTTGACCTCGAGTGGTGGCGGGGTTACTGGAAGCGCAGCCAAACGCAGGGCATGGTGATCAATGCCGGAGGAATCGTGGCTTTTTATCCGAGCAAAGAGCCTCTCCAGCACCAGGCCAGGTTCTTGAACGGTCAGGATCTCTATGGTGACCTGACACGGGCGGCCCATGCCGACGGACTCATGGTCTTTGCGCGAATGGACTGTGGAAGCGCCTTCGAGCCGTTTTACAAAGCACATCCAGACTGGTTTGCTGTGAATGCAGCAGGAGAGCCCTACCGCACCGGTTCGGAGAAAGACAATGTCGTCCTCTATACGACTTGCATCAATGGCCCTTACTATGACGAATACATTCCCAGGATCCTGCGCGAAATCATCGCACATGAAAAACCCGAAGGATTTACAGATAATCACTGGGCCGGCCTCGGCCGGGAGAGCATGTGCTACTGTGTCAATTGCAAAAGCAAATTTCATCAGTTCAGCGGCAAAGATCTGCCCGCCGGCAAGAACTGGGACGATCCGGTCTATCGGCAGTGGATTGAATGGAGCTACAAGCGCCGTCTGGAAACTTGGGATCTCTTCAGCAGCACGACCAAAGCCGCAGGCGGACCGGACTGCATTTGGAGCGGTATGCTCAGCGGAAACTTCGTTCAGGCTGCCAGTAGCTTCCGGGACATGAAAGAACTGTGCCAGCGGGCCGACATGATCATGTTGGACCACCAGGGGCGAGCCAATAACGGACTTGGACCACCGGGAACGGGCCAGAGTGGAGGCTTCCAGGAAAACGGCGATACGGGGAAACGGGTTCATGGGTTGGGCGGCTGGGATAAGCTCTCGCCTGAAAGCATGGCGACCTACGGACCTCGAAAGGCTGCCCGCCCGATTCCGGAAGTCCGGATGTGGATGGCGGAAGGCGTCGCCGGAACCATCCAGCCTTGGTGGCATCACGTGGGCGGCTACCAGGAGGACCGGCGCCAGTTCCGGGTCGTTGAACCATTTTTTCGCTGGTATGCCGACCGTCAGGAGTACCTCGTCAATCGTCAGCCGATTGCTACCGTAGGCGTGGTTTATTCCCAGCGCAATTTCGAGTGGTATGGCCGAGACAACGGCAACGAGCTGGCTTTAGCTCCTTACGACGGCATGATCCAAGCCCTTATCCGGGCTCGCATTCCCTACTTGCCCGTCCACGCCGATCATATTGAGCGCGATGCGGGCCAGTTTTCCGTGCTGGTTCTTCCCAACCTGGCAGCCATGTCCACTTCGCAAGTGGAGGCGGTTCGGAGTTTTGTTAGCAGAGGAGGGTCGCTGATCGCTACGGACGAAACCAGTCTGTACGACGACTACGGGGACCCGAGGCCCGACTTTGCCTTGGCCGACGTGTTTGGAGCCCACTACACGGGGAAGAGATACGGTCCGAAGAAGCCAGCCGGTTTGCAGCATACTTACCTCCGTCTGACTCCCGATGTGGGACAGGACGTAGACGGTCCGCGTCGTGGAGACGAGCCAGCCCGGTCGGCAGCCCGGCACCCGGTGTTGCGGGGCTTTGAAGCAACCAACATTGTGACGTTTGGGGGAGTGCTTCCGGAAGTGAAGCCGGTTCCGGGCGTCACCGTGCTGCTGACGCTAATCCCCGAATTTCCAGTCATGCCGCCGGAAAATTCCTGGATGAGGATGCCCCGAACCGAGATTCCGGGCCTGCTCCTTAGGGAGCAGAACGGCTCCCGGATCGCGTACCTGCCGGCTGACATCGACCGCCGCTATGAACAAGGCAACATTCCGGACCATGGCGATCTGCTGGCGAACCTGGTGCGCTGGGGAGCCAAAGACAGCATACCGCTTGAAGTTCAGGGACCCGGGCTCATTGACTGTCATCTCTATCGCCAGCAAAGTCGGGTTGTTATGCACCTGGTGAATCTGACCAGCGCTGGAACATGGCGGATACCGGTCGAGGAGCTCATTCCGGTCGGTCCGCTGACCGTAAAAGTGAAGCTGCCCGAAGGGGTGCCGGGTAAGCGGCTGCTTCTGGCCGTATCGGGATCGACCGCCACGCCCGTGCGCCGCCAGGGGGGATGGGCCCTATTTGAGGTCAAATCCATCCCCGACCACGAGGTCGCCGTGCTGGAATAGCCTGCGTGGAGCCATGATCAGAGCCATGATCAATGATCAATCAATCATCAGGGGAGCGTAGTCCAAGACGCGGCCACGCGCCGGGCGGATGCAGATTGCCTCCTCTCCTGCGGGCCGCAACCTGGTGCCTTTTCTTGCTGTCTACTTGTTGTCCTGCTTCCACCATTTCCACGGAATCTAACCAAATTCCGCGATTAACGGACAGCATGACACTGCCATCAATGCTCCTGGCGCAGGCGATCACAACCCAAGACATCTGTCCGTGTCCGATTTTTGGATTGTAAGCAAATAGATTCCGTCAGATCTCTCCGGCGCATAATTCGGCCGAGGGTCGATTACGCCCAGTTCCCCGCCCCGCCAGCAGCACAGGCCGCAGACATCTCGCTCCAAGAACGTATGCCCGATTTGGGCAAGTCGCCGCCTTCGACCGGCGCGAAACCGGGTCAAAAACGGAGTGGAGAGGATCTGCGGTTTCCCACATCTGGCGCACCCGGGATGATTTTTCACGGAGTGTCCATGGGCTTGCGGTCTACCCATACCTGCTAGAAAGTTTCATTGGAATGCTCGGGTGCAGAATCTCGTAGGAGCTCTCGGGGCTACCTTTTGCTGGTTTATCTCCATCTACGTAATCGGCGCAAGTCCTAGCGCATGGACGATTTCAGCGGCCGGCCCCAATTGGGCTAATTTCATTGAACTTCTGACTCTCCTTCTGCCTATGGGATTCGCTCCCGTCATCTCTGAAAAAATCACGACAATTCGATGATTGTTGGGGCTAGGCCGGACTCTCTGGCGTCAACTTCCACCTCACTTTCTTTACGTGGCTGATTCCCTGAACGGATCACAAGCGGGGCGTTCCGTCATAGACTTGGAGCAGCCATGCCCGAGCGCGATCAGAATGCTGCCGTGCCAGCCATAAGCTGTGGCCTCAGCTCGCAGAAGGAAGCACATAAGTAAGTTAAGGAGAAATCACCTTTGTACAAATACTTTCTCATTGCGGTCGGAGGTTCTTTAGGCACGATCGCCCGCTACTGGGTCGGTTCGACCCTCTCCGGCCGGATGGGAACTCGATTTCCCTACGGGACGTTTGTGGTCAACATCACAGCATGTTTGATCATCGGTTTCTCTTTAGCGTTCCTGGGACGGCGCGCGGATTCTGAATCCCACATGGCGATTTTTGATTCCGGTCGGCTTCATCGGCGCCTATAGCACCTTCTCGACCTTTGAATGGGAGACCTTCTCCAGTCTGCAGACAGGTGCTTTCTTTATCGCCGCCATATATGTACTTTTGAGCATTTCTCTCGGACTTGTCGCTGTCTGGTGCGGAGTCCTGATCGCGAGGATATTCTGATTAACCGGCCCGCGTGGTCTGCCGCAGCCTGATTGAGCGCGGGTTTCACGCATGAGGAGAAGATATGCTGACTGCTGGAAAGGCTGTCAAAGTCTCGATTTATCTGAGCGCGGGTTCTACCTATCGCGGAATGTCGGCCTATTCGAGTATCTTGGATTTTCTCTTCTTCCGCGGGGTTTCCGGCGCCACCGTACTTAAAGGTGTAGCCGGATTTGGCGCCGATCATCATCTGCATTCCTCGAGCCTTGTAGACATTTCCGATCATCTCCCCATAAAGATTGAATTCATCGAGACCCAGGAGAAGGTCAACCAATTGCTTGGGAAGCTTGAAGAGATGGCCGGTTCAGGCATGATCGAGATGCAGGAAACCACAGTTGCCAAGCCTGCTCGACTCTCAAAACCGCAGAAGAGCGCCGGTCCCGCGCATGTCAAAATCGAAGGCAAAGCAAAGCTGATGCGGATCTACATTGGGGAGAGCGACCAATGGAATGGCAAGCCGCTCCACCAGGCCTTGGTGCATGCCATGCGCGCCAACGATCTCGCCGGGGTCACGGTCTATCGGGGCATACTCGGATACGGCGCACATCGCAGGGTCCACAAAGACAAACCGCTGCATCTCTCCCGCGACAGCTCGATCATGCTCTCCGTTGTTGATACTGAAGAAAAGCTGCAAGCGTTCCTGCCTATTGTGGACCAGATGGTCGCGGAAGGATTAGTCGTACTCTCCGAGGTAGACGTCATCAAGTATGCATATCGCTCGCAAAGCGAAGTAAGGAGCGAGCCATGAGAGAGCAATTTCAGGCCAGAATGCTGCGCATTCACTTTACTGAAGCAGATACGTGGCATGGGGATCCCCTGTATAAGGCAATCGTCGTAAAATGCCAGGAGTTGGGGCTGGCGGCGGCAATAGTCTACCGCGGGATCCAAGGCTTTGGCGCCAGCGCCAGGATTCACCACTCCCGAACTCTATCCTTCTCCAAGGAAGCTCCCATCATGGTGAGCGTAATTGACACCGAAGAGCAGCTTCAGAAGCTGATTCCCCATCTCGACCAGATGATCGCAGGTGGCTTGGTCGCCAGTTCAAAAGTCGAAGTCATTCGCTACTCACGATGATGAGACAAACGAAAGACGCTCGGGGACAAGTTGATCGCGCCTGACGGGCATCGCGGTTTGTGTTAGCGTGAAGCTACAGCGATGAAAGTCTCCTGCCAAACAAGCGGCTCTCCTCAGAACATATGCCTGCAGCAACAGGCCAGGGGAACGCTCAAGCATCTCTGGCGAGTGGCCGTGCTGCAGCGGTGAAGTGGTGACAGCTCGCGGTTGGATGCGTCCATTGTTTCGTATTCTCATTATCGCTTCTTGTCTTGCATCTGCAGGGCAAATGCGCGCTCAACAGGTATCGATACCTCTCTCAACGCCGCTTTCAGTCGAATTGACCAAACATGTTCCCATGAAAATCGGGGGACCTATCGATGGCCACCTGCTCTATCCTGTCTACGCCGGAAATCGGCTTGCGATACCTATTGGAAGCGTGCTCCAGGGCAGCGTGGTCGGGCTCCAACCGGACCGCAGCCGGCGCATCCACTCGCGCCTCAGAGGAGACTTTACGCCGTTTCGTATCCCCGTCGTGCGGTTCAACGAGCTGGTTTTGCCGGACGGAACTTCCCATCCGATTGTGAGCGGAAGCACCGCGCAGGGGGCGCCAATCCTGCGGCTGACCACCCCCGCCGCCAAGAAAAAGGGATCCTTGATCTCCCAGCAGATCGACCAGGGGAAACAGCGTCTGAAAGATCAGGTCTCGGTCTTCACCTCACCCGGGAAAGGTGACCGGCTTCTGCAGTTCGCCTATTCGCAATTGCCGTATCATCCTCAAAGGATTCAAGCTGGAACGGCATGGACAGTGGAACTGGCTCAACCGCTGGAGCTTTCGCTGGCTGGTCCACCGCTTGCCCCCAAGCCGCAAACTGCGGCCAATCCGCCAACTGCGAAAAAGGCTAAATTTAGCTCGACGGTTCTTCACATGCGCGCTCAACCGGAGAATGTGGCCCCAGCCCCGGAGAAGGCGCCGCCTGCCGATCCTCCTCCCATCCAGACAGGTACATGGCGTCTGCGTGCCTACTTGACGCAGACGATAAGCTCCGCCACGGCCAAGACGGGAGATACCTTTCAGGCCGTTGTGGCAGAACCTGTATTTGGCGCGCAACATACCCTGGAGGTGCCTGAAGGCTCGCTTCTTATAGGAACTGTCACGCAGGCAAAACCTGCACGCTCCTTCGGCCGCAAAGGAAAGCTTCGCTTTAACTTTAGGGAATTGAAGCTGCCGGATGGCTTCTCCCAGGGAGTGGAAGGCACTCTGGCTGCGGCCGATTCCAACAAGTCTGCCGATTTGCAAATCGATTCTGAGGGTGGCGTACAGCCGAAGTCGCAGAACCGCATCGTCGTTCCGTTGATACTCTCCATCCTTGCCAGCCGCGGCTTGGACGACGATGGCGACCAGGCGGTGAACGGCGCTGTTGCCTCCAACGGTCTGGGAATTGTAGGCCGCGTTGTCGGCATCGCAGCCAGTTCGCGGAATGTCGCCGCCGGGATTGGCTTCTATGGAGCCGCGCTTTCCGTCTACGACCGCTGGATCGCCCGCGGCGGTAACGTTGTTTTTGTGAAGGATACGCGAATTGAAGTCTCGACTACGCTGAACAGCAACCGCACCAATTTGCCCTCTCCCTAGCGACATCAAATCGCCGGAGATCCAAGGTTACTCGACGGAAAAGGGTGCCCCACGTCCGGATTTTCGGACCTTTTTGTATTCGCAGTTGCTTTTCGGGTCTGTTATTCCCGCAGGAAATCTGCTTCTGCCGTTCTTGTCCGTTTTTGCCTTTCTTTCTGTCATTCCCGAAGGGAATCTGCTTTTCGCTTCGAGTACTTTCGCCATGGTTGGCGGTTCGGCGTTTCCGGTTGTTTTTGCCATGCCGATGTAGAGATTGCGCGAGCGGCTGGATAGGATGCGGACCTAGAAATGGTATTCGCGGGTTCGCATGGCGGCGTTGTAACAGCGCTGCGATACGCAAGCAGATTCCCTTCGGGAATGACAGAAAAAAAGGCAAAGACAGAAACCAGATGTATTCGCACCTAGGCCTCGACCCACCCAAGAGCGATCTCGGATCTCTTCTTCAAACGGATTTTTGGGTGGGAAATTCCTGGTTCCGCTAGGATAGTTGCAGCCTGGGAATCTATTAACATTTGAAAGTCGCGGGGTATCTGTGGGAGCAAACCCTTTTCTCGGCGTGGTATTTCACTGGATCGGCGGATTCGCCTCCGCTACAAACTTTATTCCTTTCCGCGGGATCCGCCGCTGGTCGTGGGAAATCTACTGGATCATCCAGGGCATCGCCGCATGGCTGATCGCGCCCACGGTGCTGGCGCTGATATTTGTGCCCGGTGTTTTCTCCATCCTTGAGAGCGCACCGCGATCGAGCATCGGCTACGCCGTGTTCTGGGGAATTCTCTGGGGATTCGGCGGCCTGACCTTTGGGCTGGCGATCCGCTATTTGGGACTGGGGCTGGGGTACGCTATCGCTCTCGGCTTGTGTACCGTCTTCGGCACCCTCATGCCTCCCATCTTTCATGGGGAGATGAGCGCTATTCTTCACGCAGTTTCGGGCCGCGTGATTCTCTTCGGTGTCGCTCTGTGCCTGGTGGCTGTCGCGGTCAGCGGAGCGGCCGGCTATTCCAAGGAACAAGAGATCACGGAGGAAGAGAAGGCCGAAGCCGGCGAACGGGACTATTCCCTTGGCAAAGGACTGGCCGTGGCTGTTTTTGCCGGTGTCATGAGCGCCTGCTTTGCTTTTGGCCTGGATGCGGGCAGCCCAATTGCAGTCATCGCGAAACAACGATTGCTGGCCGAGGGCCGGGCGGACCTGTGGCAGAACCTGCCCGTTCTTATCGTTGTTTTATGGGGAGGCTTCCTAACCAACTTCGTCTGGTCCGTAATCCTGATTATCAAGAATCACTCGATCCGCCAGTTTGCCGGGGAGCCGGGCGAGAATCCCTTTCACGCCAGTCATCCTGAAGGCTCCGCTCCGGCGCATCCAGATGGCCAGGGAACACTGACAGCGGTCATCCCGTTGCCGGCGGTGATCTCTCCAGGAGTGCTGCTCATCAATTACCTGATGGCGGCACTCGCCGGCGTCATCTGGTATTTCCAGTTCTTCTTCTACTCCATGGGCGAGACCAAGATGGGCAAGTACGCATTCTCCAGTTGGACGCTGCACATGGCGAGCATCATCATCTTCGCGACGTTGTGGGGTGTAGCCTTGCGCGAATGGCAGGGAACCAGCAAGCGGACAAAATGGCTGGTGACGCTAGGTCTGGTGCTGCTGGTTTCCTCGACCATAATTGTGGGCTACGGTAATTTCCTCAAAATCCGTGAATAGAGATTTAAAAAAAAAGATTTCTCATTCGCTTTTTGTTCGCTATAATAGCGACCATGTCGGTGACTCGAAGGCAGAAAGAGGTTCTCGATTTCATCAGCGGCTTTGTGCAGCGGAACGGATACTCTCCGTCCTTTGAGGAAATAGCCCGCGGTTTGAACCTCAAGTCGCTGGCCACCGTACACAAGCACATCACCAATCTGCACAAGAAAGGCATGCTGCAGCGTGCCCACAATCGCAGCCGCTCGATAGATGTTTTGCCGCCACGTAGCAAGGCAAGGCAATCGGAGCGCCTTCCTCTCATGGGCCGCATCGCAGCCGGTTTGCCCGTCGAAGCCTCTGAAACCAGCGAGAGCATTTCACTGGGAGACATCATTGGCAATCGGGAGGTCTTCGCACTCCAAGTGCGAGGAGATTCCATGCGCGATGAACACATCATGGATGGCGATTATGTATTGGTAGAGCGTACGCAAACCGCGCGCCAAGGGGAGATTATCGTGGCCCTTGTTCGGGACAGTGAGACAACTCTGAAGCGGTACTACATCGAAGGAACGACCGCTCGCCTGCAGCCGTCGAACGTAGAGATGGAGCCCATCTACGTCCCGCTCTCGCAGCTCACGATCCAGGGCCGCGTGCTGGGGATTCTTCGCAAGTACTAATAAAAGCCTCCCTCAGCGGGAACTCTAAAGGCATCCCGGGGGGTCGCGGTGAGATCTCCCCCGCGTGGATGCGGGCTTCCATCCAACGAAAAACTCAAACGCAGTGCTTGTTGATGCTCTTATCGATCGTATCCTTGGGCACAAAGCCAACGATCTGTTCCGCCACTTTTCCACCTTTGAAAAGAAGCAGGGCGGGAATGCCGCGAATGCCATAACGCATGGCTGTCGCCGAGTTGCGATCCACGTCCATCTTCATGACTTTCAGCTTACCGTTGTACTGTGTCGCTACTTCATCGACCACCGGCGCCAGAGCACGGCACGGACCGCACCACGCAGCCCAAAAATCGACCAGAACGGGCTGCTCTGATTGCAGCACCTCCTGCTCAAACGTTGCATCGTTGACTTCAAAAATCGCTTGTCCTGCCATGTTCCTCCTTAACCCGGTTGACGCTAGCCCAACTTGCCGAGCATAGCATTCCAAGAGATGCGCTCCCAGCGAAAAAGTCGCAAAGGCCCGCCAGACGCAAACAAAAGCGCCCGCAGCCGGTTAGCAGCCGCGAGCGCTAGAGCAGCCCTCCCCCAGAACTGCCCACGCTGCGAAATTAGGGCTTACGCGTGCCTCTGTAAACAAAACTTAGGTAATACTCAGTAACGTCAACAGGTTACCGTTGAACCCGCAACACTTATGCTCGCCCCTTCGCCCCAAAGCCCGGTTTCCACCAGCTGAACCGGCCCCACCGGTAACGAATGCTCAAGAATATCTCGTTTCACCTGAGAAGAATCTCCCACATTCGTCAGCAGCAGCACTGCCGGTCCCGCCCCGCTCAGCGTCACCGAGAGGACTCCACCCCTCCCCGCCAAAGGCAAGAGAGCAGGCAAAAGCGGGCAGAGTTCTGTACGATAGGGCTGGTGTAAACGATCCACAGTCGCCAGCAACAGTAATTCCGGTCTCCTTAAAGCGAAAGCGGCGGTCAGAAGGGCTGTATTTTGTAGATTCGCCACGGCATCGGCTCTCGAATAGCTTTCCGGCAACACTGATCGGGATTTGGCTGTCGCTACCGGACTCTGGGGTAAAACCAGGATCGCTCGCCAATCCGGGGGCGGAGAGATGGAAACGGTCGATAGCTGGGCCCTTCCACCGGCTGCGACCGTCAAGCCTCCGTACCAGCAGGCGGCAACATTGTCGGGATGCCCTTCCAGGCGGGCCGCCACTTCCACAATTCTGCTCGAACCCCACGCCAGGCTGCCGAAATGAACAGCCAGTGCTACCCCGGCCAAACGCACGGCCGCCGAGGAGCCGCAGCCCATTCCGAGTGGAATGCCATTTTTCATGCGAATGGCCAGAGGAGGCGTTCGCCTATGCTCCGTCGCCAGCAGTTGGCAATAGGTGTCGATCAGCAGGTTGTTCTCGAGGGCGCCACACACCTCATGATCCCGCCCCGTGGCCTCGATCGAAAACGAAGAAGCCGGTGCGGCCTCAATTTCCAAGAAAAGCTCCAGCGCCAGCGCCAGCGCGTCGAAGCCGGGCCCAAGATTGGCGGAAGTCGCGGGGAGTTGAAGCCGTGCCGACTTCATGCGTGTATGGTCGCCTCCAACTCCTGAAGCACGGCCTCCGGGGAAGCGTCGAGCGAGCGCGTGGTGCGCCGGGTCTCGGTCAATTCCCTTTCCCAGCCGATGGTTTCATCCCGCGTCAGAAGCTGCCCGCGATGAAAGTCTATGGTGTAGTCGCAATCCTTGAGCATGTGGCCGGTAAGCAGTAGCACCACGGATTCGGAGCGCAATATTTTGCCTTCCTGCATGAGCTTCTTCAATCCGGCCAAGGTGACGGCAGAAGCCGGCTCACAGCCAATTCCCTCTTGACCGATCTCCGCCTTCGCGATGGCGATTTCTGCTTCACTCACCTGTTCGCAAAAGCCCCCGGTCTCATGCACCACCCGGGCGGCCTTGCGCCATGAGGCCGGATTGCCGATACGGATGGCGCTGGCCCGCGTGTGCGCCTCAACCGGCTGGAGCGATTCGCCACCGGAATACTTGAGGCTGAGATAAAGCGGATTGGCCCCTTCTGCCTGAATGACCGTAATTTTGGGAACCCTGGTTGCGATGCCCAGATGCTTCATTTCCTGAAAGCCTTTGCCCAGCGCCGAGCTGTTCGCCAGGTTTCCTCCAGGCACGATTACGTGGTCGGGAACCTGCCAGTCCAGCTCCTCGGCAATCTCCAGGGCGGGCGTCTTCTGCCCTTCCAGCCGATACGGATTCACCGAATTCAACAAATAGACAGGAGCCCGTCGAACCACCTCCGCCAGCACCCGCACGCACCCATCGAAATCCGTCTTGAGTTGGCAGGTCAACGCTCCATAATCGATGGATTGTGAGAGTTTGGGCCAGGAGATCTTACCCTCGGGCAGCAGAACCAAGCTGTTCATCTGGGCGCGCGCCGCATAGGCAGCCATCGACGCCGAGGTATTTCCCGTAGACGCGCAAGCAACCCATTGGTATCCATGTTCGCGAGCCACGGAAAGGGCCGCCGTCATCCCTGTGTCTTTGAACGAGCCTGTAGGGTTCGCACCCTGATGCTTAGCGTAGAGCTGCTCCAAACCCAGCTTCTCCGCGGCTCGGTCAAGCCTGTAAAGGGGCGTGTTCCCTTCGCGCAGTGTTACCGCCTGATCGGGGTTGAGCAGGATTGGCAACAGCTCGCGAAAACGCCAGACCCCGCTTCGGTCGATGGGCAGCTTCGATTCCAAACGCTCCCGCCACAACCAGCGAAGCGCGCCTGCGTTTGGCAAGCGGCGAGCCTCCACGGTCGCTTGGCCTGCTCTGTCATTCGGGTTCGTCCGCGGAATCGCACTCCAAGCGGGGTATCGCACCTCAAAAAGCTGGCCGCAATCGATGCAGCGAAAATCTCGCGGTGCCTCCTCCGGCAGGATGACGCAACCGCAGCCAACGCAAAGCAATTGATGGGATTGAAACTCCATAGCGTAAGCCTAGCCTAGCGTATTTTCCGCCATGTGTAACCGGCGGCGCGGACCACTCGCCAGGAGCGGAGTGTCCGGGCGCTGGAATCCTCCAAATTCATAGTCATTCATGCACCGTATCGTATACTTTCGTAGATGACCTCTCTGCTCACACCGCGTGATGCGGCCTTGCGGCTGGGCATCTCCTACGCCACCGTCAAGCAGTGGCTCTATCGGGGCAAACTAAAGGCGGTCAAAACACCCGGCGGCCACTACCGTATCCCTGAAGCTGAGCTTGACAGTCTCCTCTACCAGGCGAAGCGTCCCGAGACACCCCGCCGTCAAATGCTGCGATCCCTCAGCGGCCGCAACCAGCTCACCGGCCGCATTGTTGAAGTAAAAGTTGAAGGGCTGCTGGCGCAGATCAAGCTTTCCATAGGCGGCCAGGTAATCACGGCCATTATTACCGCGGAGGCCGCCCGCGAAATGCGGCTGAAAACGGGGGAAACCGCTGCTGCTCTCATCAAGTCCACCGAGGTCATGGTTCTCCGTGTCTGACAGGCCGGCGCGCTTCGCGCTTGCATTGGTCCTGCTTGGATTGATTGCGGTCACCGGCGCCTTCAGTCAGCAGAATAACTTGAAAGTCGCAGCGGCAGCGGACCTCGAGCCCGTATTGCCTCCGCTCATTAAAGAATTTCAGAATCAGACCGGAGTGAAAATCGAGGCGGAGTACGCCTCCTCCGCGACTCTCGCCCAGCAAATTATCAATGGCGGCCCATTCGACCTGTTCCTCGCTGCCGATTTGTCTTTCCCCGGAAAGGTGATCGTCGCCGGCCTGGGAGACAGCGGCGAGCCCATTCCCTATGCGCGCGGGACGCTGGTGTTATGGACCCGCAAGGATTCGCCCATTTGGAAATTAACCGGGGGGCTGACCATCGATACGCTCAGAAATCCCGCGCTCGGTAAGGTCGCGGTTGCCGACGCCACCCACGCGCCGTATGGCCGCGCCGCGATGGCCGCAATCCGCAACTTGGGACTGATGGATACTTTGCGGGGAAAGCTGGTGGTTGCGGAAAATATCGCGCAAACCGCACAGTTTGCCGAATCGGGAAATGCCGAAGTGGGGCTGATCTCGCTCACCTCCGCTTTGACCCCGCGCCTAAAAGCGGAAGGGAGCTTTGTCGAAATCCCAACGGACAAATACCCGCCGATATTGCAAGGCGCAGTGGTCATGAAGAACTCGTCCAGCCGTGACACAGCGCATCGATTTCTAGATTTTTTGCGTTCTCCACCCATCCGCAAACAACTCGCCGAGCGCGGCCTGCGAGCGCCCTAGCAGCACCGCCTTTGCCTCTTCTTTTCCTTCTGTCATTCCGAAGGGAATCTGCTTCTGCTCTTCTCGTTCCGTCGTTGCCTTTCTTTCTGTCATTCCCGAAGGGAATCTGCTTTTTCCTAAACGAAGCAACGCCACCGGTGGCGTGTGACAGAGCAAACCCATGAACACTCCGTAAAGAATGCGAGTTGCGGTCGACCAGTGCCATCCGCATTCGATCGATTATTCAGCTAACTTATATTCAGCGAAGTTAGCCAAGCTGGGGCGATCAAATCATGGAACGGCAAGCTCTCTTTCTCACTCTCCGGCTGGCCTCGCTCACTACGGTGATTCTTCTTGTGATCGCCATTCCTCTAGGCTATTGGCTGGCATACGGCAAATCGCGCGCCAAGCCGCTCATGGAGGCTGTAGTCGCGCTGCCGCTGGTGCTCCCGCCCACCGTGCTGGGTTTCTATCTGCTGGTGCTGCTCGGACCTCGCACGGCGGCGGGCAGAGCGTTGACCTCTCTCGTCGGTCATCCCCTGGCCTTCTCCTTCGCCGGCCTGGTGGTCGGCTCTGTGCTCTACAGCCTGCCTTTCGCCGTGCAGCCGATTGCCGGCGGCTTTGCGTCGGTCGATCAAGAGATTCGCGAGGCGGCGACGCTTCTGTCGCCGCGCACTAGCGTGATACTTGGCCGGGTGCTCCTGCCCCTGATCAGACCGTCCCTGCTCACCGCCACGGTATTGGCTTTCACTCACACGGTGGGCGAGTTCGGTGTGGTGCTGATGATTGGAGGTGCGATTCCCGGCGTTACCCAAACGCTCTCCATCGCTATTTACGATCAAGTGCAGGATTTCAACTACGCTCAAGCCAACCGCACCGCGCTCCTGCTGCTCTCGGTCTCCTTCCTCGCGCTGCTGCTCATTTACTTGCGCCGGGATGGCGTGAGCGTTCGTCCCAAGACTAACGCTAGGACCAGCGCCACAGGAAACAGCCGTGTTTGATCCTTCCGTCCCCGCGGGCGCCTACATGCGAGTTGCAGTCGAGCAGCGCCTGGACAATCTTCTGCTCAGCGTCGGCTTCGAGTTGACCGCGCCCTGGACGGTGCTTTTCGGTCCCTCCGGAGCCGGTAAGACTTCCCTGCTTCGCATGATTGGCGGCCTGAAAGAACCTCTTCACCAAGCCACAAAAGGAGAAATAGTCTTTCGCGGGCGTACGTTGGTGGACCTTCAACGAGGAGTCTGGATTCCGCCGGCGGAACGCAGGCTAGGTTTCGTAACCCAGCGGCCGGCATTGTTTCCTCACCTGGACGTCGCCTCCAACATTGGCTTTGGGCTGCATGGGCTGAGCCGCCGCGCTGACCAGGAGCAGATATCCGCGATGCTCCGCCTCTTTGCCATCGAGCCGCTGGCTGCGCGCAAGCCGGCTGCCCTCTCGGGAGGCGAGAAGCAACGGGTGGCGCTCGCCCGCGCTCTTGCTCCCGAGCCGGAGATGCTGCTACTCGACGAACCCTTCACCGGGCTCGATGCCGCGCTGAAAGAATCGATCTTACAAGACCTGACAGGATGGCTCCGGCAGCGTAATATCCCTGCGCTCTACGTCTCTCACGACGTCGCCGAGGCCTTCCAGACAGGCGCCGATGTGATTGTCTTACGCGATGGCCGGGTGCAGGCCCAGGGCGCCCCGAACGTGGTGCTGGCAGCCGAGCGAGAACGTCTTCTCGGCTACCTTGATTCTGCCGTTGGCTCTTTGCGATCTAATCGATCATGGCTGGCTTCAGCTTCGGCGACAGCATCTGAATCAGCAGCAGGGCCACCAGATAAGCAGAGCACGCAATGACAAACAAAGGCAGATAACTGTTGGTCGCGTGGACGATACGGCCGGTCGCCAATTGGAAGAGGATGCCGCCGATCGAACCGAACATTCCTCCGAATCCGACAACCGTTCCCACGGCGGATTTAGGGAAGGTATCCGACGGCAGGGTAAACAGATTCGCCGACCAGCCCTGATGCGCGGCAGTGGCCAATCCGATGAGCAGCACCACCGTCCAAAGGCCGTGGGAGAAGGGCGCATAGATTACGGGCACAACAGCCAGCGCGCAGATCAGCATGGCAATCTTACGCGCGGCATTCGGACTCATGCCCCGCCGCAGAAAGAGCGACGGAAGCCAGCCGCCCGCGATACCGCCCACGCATGAGATCGCATACACCGCGATCACCGGCGCCCGGCTCTGTTCAAGATTCAGATGAAATGTGCCTTGCAAATACCGCGGCATCCAGAACAGATAGAACCACCAGATCGCATCGGTAAAGAACTTGCCCAGGGCGAAGGCCCAGGTTTCCTTGCGCGGCAGGATGCGCGCAAACGGGACGCTTGCCGTCCGTTCTATCGGGTCGCTTTGTATATAGGCCAATTCCGCGGCCGATACGCTTCTATGCTCATGAGGCTTGGCGTAGGTCCATAGCCAGAATGCAAGCCAGACAAATCCCAGCGCACCAGTGCCGACAAAAGCTCCGCGCCAACCCAGCCGGAGGGTGAGGAAAGGAACGATCAAGGGAACCAGGATGCTGCCGATATTCGATCCCGAGTTAAAGAGGCCGGTCGCCAGTGCGCGCTCTCTCCGGGGAAACCACTCGGCAATGGTCTTGATGCAGGCCGGGAAATTGGCTGCTTCGCCAAGCCCGAGCAGGAACATGGCAATGCCGAAGGTCAAAGCCGAATTCGCCGCCGCGGGCAGCATGGCCGCGAAGCTCCACAGTGTAATCGCGAAGGCGAAACCACGGCGGGTCCCCAAACGATCGGTCAGCCGGCCCGCCGAAACCAAGCCAATGGCATAAGCCGCCTGAAACGCCGATGTCATGTAGCTGTACTGAACGCTGTTCCAGCCGACAACTCCTTCGAGGAACTTCTCCAGATAGCCGATGACGCCGCGATCCAGGTAAGCGATCACCGTCGCGAAAAACAGGAGTGCACAGATTCTCCAACGGTAGCCCCACGGATTCACCGCAACCGCCTGCGCAGAGGAAGACACTCCAGGCATTCGCACTCCTACTCCCGGCATTCCAGAATCACGCCAGATTACACCAATGTGAGATTAACCAAGAAACACCGGCTCGGGTTCAAGGAGGATTCCAAACCGGCCGTTCACCGTTTCCATAATCCTGTCGCGCAAAGCTAACACGTCCACTGCCTTCGCGTGGCCGAGGTTAATCAAGGCCAGAGTGTGACGGCTTGAGATGGCGGCCCCGCCAAGCGAATAGCCCTTGTTGAACCCAGCCTGTTCGAGCAGCCACGCGGCCGGGAGTTTAACCATTTCCTCACCCGCCGGATAGCGCGGGATGCTTTCCGGCTGCGTAGCCACTGCGTAGGCGATGCGATCGAGCGCAGCCAGGGGCACAATGGGATTTTTGAAGAAGCTCCCGGCCCCCAAAGAATTGGGATCATTGGCAACGATCAGCATTCCTTTTTGCGCGCGGATGGACCGCACCGCGGCCCGCACTTCCCTCAGTGTCGGCTTGCATTCTTTAAAGTAAGACTTTAAGTCTTTGTAGGCCAACAGTGGGGCCGCATTTTTGCCCAGCACGTAATCCACTCTGGTTACGACGTAGCGTTCGCGGCAGGTGGTATTGAAGATACTGCGGCGATAGGAAAAACCACACTCGGAGTTCGTCAAAGCGATGAATTGCAAAGTTTCGAGATTGAGCACTCGCACTCCGGCGATGGTTTGCGAGACCTCCTGCCCATAGGCGCCGACGTTCTGCACCGGTGTGGCGCCTACCGTGCCGGGAATACCGGAGAGGCACTCCAAACCGCCATAATCCTCATCTACGGTTCGGGCGACAAACGTATCCCAGTCCTCGCCGGCGGCCACGGAGAAGATCCCGCGGTCGTCCTTCTGCTCGAAATCGACGCCGCGGAGGCCGATGTGCAGGACCAGGCCGGGAAAGCCCTCATCTGAAACCAGCAAATTACTCCCGCCGCCGAGGATGAAGAGCGGCAACTGGCGATAGCGCGCAAAAGCCACACCCGCTACGATCTCGTCCTCGGTGGTAGGCTCGGCAAACCAGCGTGCCGGACCGCCGATTTTAAAAGTTGTGAATGGTGCGAGGGCTGCGTTTTGCACGAAGTCCATTTGCATCTAAGGTATATCAGGCGCTGGCGGAAGAACGGCCGGAACCTTACAATACAAGCAAGAGCTAGCAACCGATCAAGGAGCAACCATGTACCCAGAAATGATGCTGATTCCGATGCGCGAAGAATTAACCCGCGCCGGAATCAAGGAAGCGCGCACCGCGCAAGATGTGGACGCTGCGATCGCGCAGCCGGGAACGACCATGCTGGTGGTTAACTCAATCTGCGGCTGCGCGGCGGGCAAGATGCGGCCGGGTGTTCGGCTGGCTCTGCAGAATAAGACGCTGCCGGATCGTTCCATAACCGTTTTCGCAGGCCAGGACCGCGAGGCCACGGAACGGGCCCGCTCCCACTTTGAGGGTCATCCCCCCACCTCGCCGGCAATTGCCATTCTTCGCGACGGCAAGTTGGTCTACCTGATGCAGCGTTCGGCGATCGAAACCGCCACCGCTCCCATGATCGCTCAGGAACTGGCTCGCGCCTTCAACGAGTTGTGCGCCAAGACAACCGCATAGCCTATCCGCATTTCTGCGCCAGGTTAACGAATCCAGGTTCGCTGCCGTGAGCACGATCCAGTCCCGCAGGGACTACTGAACGAAATAATTCAGCCGTCCCTGCGGGACTTCTCTCTCTCTTCTAGAAGCCTACCCAGCACTTCGTGCTGGGCTATTTTCAGCCGTCCCTCGATGGACTTACCAAGCCCGTAACTCTGCGGCATGGCTTTATGGGCTACGAAAAACTCGGGAGCTTTGAAGGGTACGGCCTTCAAAGGCTGCGGAAAAACTCAATTTTTCAGAAAGTGCCAAAAATGGATCGCGTCAGAATGCCCTAGGAACGATCCGTTTGCCTCGGGTGATGGTTTTGTATCCCCTAATCTCTGGGGTTTCGCTCCGCCTTTACCCTTTTTCCGCAACCTGTTCAGGCCGTACGTAACTGCTTGAAAACTCAATCGGCTTTAGCCGCTGAGGGAACTGTTTTCGCGCTCTCTTCGACCCTTTTTCCGCAGCCTGCTTAGCCGCTGCGGCATCCTTCTAACCAACCCGGTCCGCCTGTTCTCCGGGCGTGGCTCGTTCCGCCCGCCCTGTAGAAATGCGAGGCGCTGGGAGCTGAATCCCGGCATATACGCCTGCTGCTATGGCTCCACCAATCAGGGGAGCGACAATAAACAGCCACAGTTGCTGCACCGCCCATCCTCCGACAAACAGCGCCGGTCCAATGCTCCGCGCAGGATTGACTGACGTATTGGTGATGGGGATGCCAACCAGGTGGATCAGGGTCAGTACCAGGCCGATCGCAACTCCCGCAAATCCTACCGGGGCCTTCACGTCGGTAGACCCGAGAACAGTCAATACAAGAAACATGGTGAGGACGACCTCCGCGACGAAGCAGGCACCCAGGGAATAATGGTCGGGAGAATGCAAGCCGTAGCCGTCGGATCCAAGGCCCGCCACTGAAGCATCGTATCCACCCGCTATTCCGCGTGCAACAAAGAGGATCACAGCGGCGGCGATGATGCCTCCGATGATCTGGGCAATCACGTACATCGCAGCGTCTTTGCCGTTGATCTTCCTCGCCAGCAGGACTCCGAACGTGACCGCAGGGTTAACGTGACATCCTGAGATGGGCCCGATTGTATAAACCATCGCTAGAAGTGAAAGCCCGAAGGCGAAGGCGATTCCGACGTATCCGATATGGCTTCCGGCAAGGACCGCGCTGCCGACTCCACCGAAGACGAGCACGAAAGTACCGACCATTTCCGCGAAATACTTGTTCATTGGGTCTCCTCTGAAGACGACCCAGTATAAGTCGGTAATGCCCATCTGCTGCAATGAAAAAACGGACAATGGGATGCCTAACCCACTAATCGAAGGTGCCCCAAACTCATCCTCCGTTACAAACGCTATTGGCTACCGGTTGGCAAAGCCAGTTAGGCGCTCATTCTATCCAGCTTCAGCGGTTCTATCTCGCGCTCGATAGCGCTTCCTAGCTCAAGCCTTGCTTTTGAGAGATCATGGGCTGCCTGGAGGTTGAGCCAGAACTCCGCCGACGTGCCGAAATACCTGCACATCCGGGATACTTGCGCCTGTTATCACGATCCTGGCGGCGGACAGACATCATGATGGCGATCGTTGGACCAGCAGGTTAGTACGGTTTTTGCGAGCTTCTGGATTTCGATGGGCGTAGCTGCATTGGCTGCAAGTTGTGTCACTCGGACGTAAGCAGAGGCAAAGTCATCCGGCGTCAGAGTCAGGGTTGCGATGTGACTCAGTATCGCTCGCTGCACAACCGGGTCTGCTGAATCCAGCAACCCTAGCAGTTCTTTATTGACCGCAGGATTTTGTACCTGTGCAAGGGCGAGCGCCCGAACGGTTTCGGAGAGCGATTCTGCTGTTTGGTCGGAACGACGCAAGAAGGTCAGGATGGCCTGCTGCACTTGAGGGGAGTCGCGCCCCTCGGTAATGTTTGTGGCAGGATCGCGGTAGAACGTGGCGTCCGCAGATAGGAGAACCCAAAGCATCTGTGGTCCGATGGAGAATGCTATCCCAGTTGGCGATTTTCTAGTCGTATCGGGTGTCGCCTGGGTACTTTGCGGGTCCTGCAGCACAGTGAGCGCGACCTTGAGCAGTTCTGGAGGCGCTGGGCGGACGGCAGCTAAAGCCTGAAAAAGAATTAAAGAAAGACCCTGATTTGAAGTCGATGGATCTTTAAGGCGTGGGGCTAACCGCGAAATATAAGGGACGATAGCGTCATCAGCCAGCAGATCCCGCTCTCCACGATTCTCCGGCAATCCAGCTTTTTGCCGTTCGGCAATCCCGTACAGAATGAGCAGGGCGTTCCCCCTCAGTTGGGGGTTTGAAGACTCCGTAAGCCCTACGATCGCAGGAAGCTCTCGTTTAATTTCGGCAATCGACGCTGCATTGATGGGACCGTCCAGCTCTGCGGCCCACTGAGGCCCATGACCTTCTGGGCTCTTCTCAAGCTCCTGGACAATGGAGTGGAGAGTCTGAAGATTGGGGGTAGTTGACTGAGCAAGCCCAGAGATTGCCAAAACAGCGAGAGCTAATCCAGCAAGAGAGAGATAACGAGCCATAAAACTCATTGACGTCACCTCGTTATCGGTTACCACTTTTTGGCAACGAGGCAGACCTCGAGGTTCATGTCGACGGCCTCGGCGGTGGTTGAAATTCTAGTTTTGCTAGCGCAAGCGGCCTGTCGTTTCCACCGGCTTAATGGCCTGTACTTTGCTGTGTTTGAGGCTGTAGGTGAAGTAGATTACCAGGCCGAGAATCAACCACAGGATGAGCACCTCCCAGGTCAGGAGCGGGAGCTCGATCATCAGATACAGGGCGCTTAAGATGCCCAGGATAGGAATCAGTGGGACTAAGGGAGTCTTGAAGGGACGCTCCATGTCGGGATGCCGGCGGCGCAGGATCCACACCCCTGCGCACACAATCGTGAAGGCGAGCAGAGTCCCCATATTGACCAGTTCCGAAAGCTTGTCGATAGGCAGGAGCGCGGGCAGAAATGCCACGATAGTGCCGACAACGATATTGGAGAGCCACGGGGTGCGGAACTTGGGATGAATGGCGGAGGCCCATGGCCACAGCAGGCCGTCCCTGGACATGGAATAGAAGATGCGCGACTGGGCAAGCAGCATGACCAGCATGACGGTCGCGAGACCAAGCACGGCGCCGATCTTAACCAGCAGGCTTCCCCAACTGACTCCGGTAACGTCGATGCCAAGGGCTACGGGATCGGCAACGTCCAGCTCGCGATAATTGACCAGCCCGGTAAGCACGAGCGAGACCACAATATAGAGGAAGGTACAGATAACCAGTGACCCGAGAATGCCGATCGGCATATCACGCCGCGGATTCCGCGCTTCCTGCGCGGCTGTCGAGACAGCGTCAAATCCTATATACGCGAAAAAGACCGATGCCGCGCCCGCTATGATTCCCTTGAAACCGAACTCTCCATCTCGCGCCGGCGGAATGAACGGATGCCAGTTGATACGCGCGAGAGAGGGATGATGGATCAGATAGGCGATGCCGAGAACCAGAAAGATGCCCACAACTCCGAGCTTGACGATTACGAAGGTTGAGTTGAGGTTGGCAGATTCCTTGATGCCCACCACCAGGACCACGGTAACGGCCAGAATGGCAAAGAAAGCAACGAAGTTGAACAGGCCGGTAGCATGAGGCAGGCCCGCTCCGGTAACACCAGGGGGCAGCGAGGTCAGCGGCTCCCATTTCCCGGCGTAGAGATAAAGAACATTTCCGTACGTGGTGGTGAATTGCGGCGGTAAATAGATGTGCAACTGCTCCAACAGGCTCACGAAATAGCCGGACCAGCCGGAAGCGACCGTGGCCGCGCCAAAGGCATACTCGAGAACCAGATCCCAGCCGATGATCCAGGCGACGAGTTCGCCCAGAGTGGCATATCCGTAGGTATAGGCGGAGCCGGCAATGGGAATAATGGAAGCGAACTCGGCGTAACACAACCCCGCGAACGCGCAGGTAAAGCCGGCAAATACAAAGCTGAGCGCGATTGCCGGCCCGGCGTGGAGCGCGGCGGCCTGCCCGGTGAGGACGAAAATACCCGCGCCGATGATGGCGCCGATGCCCAGCGTAATGAGGTTCACCGGGCCCAGCGATCGCCTGAGCGTGTGTTCCCCTTGTTCACCCGCCTCTTGCGTCAGCAGCGAGAGAGGTTTGGTTGCCAGCAGGTTAGCCATCGGTTCGCGTCATCCTCCAGAAAAACTCGCAAAATCTATGCGGTGCAGTAGGCAGCGACGCGGCTGGCTTGAATAAGTAAATCGATGCGTGGTGGCGAAGCAGAACACCGCTCCTGCAGCATTTTCACGGTTGTCGCTAGAACGACTCCCTGACCCAGGCATTCCGCCAAAGAATACCTGTACATAGCCAAATCTGATCAGATCACAGCAACGGGGAAATGCTCTAATAAGCACTTGGATGTCTCTTCTATACCGTTTTCCTGGCGTTGTGTCCAGTAATGTCTAACTGCCGCGGTGGCTCAACTCGATAACGCGGCAGAAGTCATTTTGAATTCAGCAACCGCTGACTCCCGGTAACATCTAGAACCGGGGGAACAGGATGTTCACAGTTGCGCTCCAAGTCCTCGCAGTCCTGGTCTTTTGGCCTTATGTGTGGCAGCGAGTTGCACGTTGCGGCATTCGCCCATCCCCTGCTCAACCGGCAACCGGTGGAAGTACACATACCGGTACGGTCCTCGCTTGCGGCCTTGTTCGGCGGCGTGATGCCTTTTTGGATGGCAGGGTCGACGTTACTGAATCTTCTGCTGCTACTGCCTTTCGAGCACCTGAACGGGGCTTCCTGGCGTCTCGCTGCAACTTCCTTTGCCATCCAGGCCGCTGCTATCTTGTTCTCGTTGGTGGCTCCGGTGCCAATCAACAATCGTATCGCGAAATGGACCCCGCCGACCCTTCCGGAAGACTGGAGAGCGCAGGAGCGCCTCTGGGACCGCTACCATTGGTTCAGGACGTGTGGATTAGTTGCGGGCTTCGCAATTCTCATTCTTAGCCTCTGTACGCGTTCGTGAACAGCCCTCAACGAATCCCTTAACCTCAGCATTTTCACCAGAGCGATAATGTGCGACCCTTGATCAATCTCAAGCGGAGCACCTACACCACATGCCCGGCAAGCAACGCGAGTTTATTGAAACATCGCTCTCCGGCTTTGATCTCCTCAACCAGCCGATGCTGAACAAAGGCACCGCTTTCAGCGAGGAGGAGCGGACCAGATTTTCGCTCCATGGACTGTTGCCTCCCCACGTCGGCACGTTGGAAGATCAGAAGGCGCGGCGGCTCAAGATCCTGCGCCGCCTGCACACCGGTTTTCAAGGCTACGCATTTTTGCGCGACCTCCAGGACTCCAACGAAACCCTCTTTTATGCGCTCCTCGCCGCCAATATCGAGGAACTGTTGCCGCTGGTTTACACCCCTGCTGTAGGTGAGGGCTGCCAACGCTTTAGCGAAATCTGGAGGAAGCCGCGCGGACTTTTCCTGAGCTATCCGCATAAGGACCGCATCGCGGAAATTCTTTCCCATCCCAGGTACGATTCCGTGCGTTGCATTGTAGTCAGCGATGGGGAACGCATCCTTGGCCTGGGCGATCAGGGCGCGGGCGGCATGGGCATACCCATCGGAAAGCTTGCGCTTTACACTGCGCTAGCCGGCATTCAGCCTTCCGCTGGGCTGCCGATTCTCCTCGATGTAGGAACCGACAACCAGGAGCGCCTCAACGATCCAATCTATATCGGCTGGCGCCACGAGCGCGTGCGCGGGCAGGAATATGACGACTTCATTGAAGCCTTTGTCCACGCCGTCACCAAGCGCTGGCCGCACGTGCTTCTGCAATGGGAAGACTTCGGCGGCGAAAACGCTGCGCGTCTGCTCGATCGCTACCGCGGCCGGCTCTGCACCTTCAATGACGACATCCAGGGCACAGCGGCAGTGGCGACAGCTACTCTGCTGGCCGCTCTCAACGTAACGGGAATGCCGCTCACAGAGCAGCGCATCGCCTTCCTTGGCTTTGGATCCGCCGGCCTGGGGATTGCGTCGCTCCTGCTGACTGCCCTCAAGGACGCCGGTCTAAGCGAGCAAGAGGCCGGAGAGCGCATTTATCCGGTCGACAAAGATGGATTGCTTATCGACGGTCTCCCCGGCATTCAACCTGGACAGCGGCAATTTGTGAAAAGCAGGTCGAGCGTCGCCGGTTGGAAGCTGCAAGACCTCAACCGGATCGGCCTCTTCGATGTTATTGTCAACGCGAAACCCACGGCTGTGCTTGGACTCTCCGGACAGCCGGGAGCATTTACCGAGGCGATGGTCCGTGCCATGGCCCAGTATGCCGCAAGGCCCATCCTCTTTCCACTCTCTAACCCCACCTCGCGCGCTGAAGCTACTCCGCAGGACCTGATCAATTGGACCAATGGCGCGGGACTCATTGGTACGGGAAGCCCGTTCCCGCCCGTCTCCTACAACGGCCAAACCATACCTATCACCCAAACCAACAACTCCTATATCTTTCCCGGGGTCGCGCTGGGAGTGATCGCCTCGCGGGCTCGCCGCGTCACCGATCCGATGTTCATGGCGGCCGCCAGGGCGCTGGCCAAGCTCTCTCCTACGGAGGCCGACAAAAACGGCCGGCTCTTGCCCCCAGTCGCCGAGCTCCGCTCCGTCTCGTTTACCGTTGCCGTGGCGGTTGCCGAAGAGGCGCTCAAAGAGAACCTCGCCCCCTCTCTCGCCCTGGAGGATCTCAAACCGGCGATTCGCGCCGACGTTTGGGAGCCGCATTATCTGCCTTACCGGCGAATGAAACAAACTGCCGCTGCACCCGGATAGAGCGAACGATGTGCTATCCAGGCCGGGGTGGGAAACGGAGTGGAGATCTGCGGTTTACCGGCTGCAGCAGCGCCTTTGCCTTTCTTTCTGTCATTCCCGAAGGGAATCTGCTTTTCATATCCCTGGAGACCAGAAGCAGATTCCCTGCGGGAATGACAGAAAGAAAAGCAACTGCGAATACAAAAGTCCGGGGCATCGCGACTTTGTCATCTCGACCGGAGCGAAGCGAAGTGGAGAGATCTGCGGTTTCCCACATCTGGCGGGGCACCCTCGCTTACTGGCAGTTTTGATCCATACTTCAAGCAGATTGAGGGTGCCCCACAACAGTTGGCAGAGCAGGCCTGCCTAATCCATAAAGGGAGCGGACTCCTCCAGTACTAAGAGAAACTCCTCCACTCTTCTTCCTATCGACTCTCCCTGACCAGGCAGCAAGTCCGAGAGAACGGCGACCGAGTCTGCTCCTGCATCAAGCACGGCGAGCGAATTCGCGCGGTTAATGCCGCCGATGGCAACCAGAGATTTGCCGGTTAGCCGGCGCGCGCCGCGGACCCCCTCAAGTCCGATCACCGGATCGGGATTTTCCTTGGACAAGGTAGTGAACACCGGGCCAATAGCAACGTAGTCCGCTGGGCCAGCGTCAGCATCCTTGAGCTGGGATGCATTGTGCGTCGAAACACCGACCATGGCTGAGGAGCCTAGCGTGCTGCGGACCTCGTCCGGCGGCATATCATCCTGTCCCACATGCACTCCGTCAAAATGAGCGGCCAGGGCGAGCGATACACGATCGTTGAGGATGAGGCAGCTATCCGATGCGGGAAAGATAGCGCGCAGCACCGATGCACGCTCGAGTACTTCGCTCTCCGTCCCAGTCTTGTCCCGATATTGTAGAAAGCGGATGCCGGCTTGGCGCAGGCCCCGGGCAAAATCCTCCAACGAAATGCCGGCCCGCAGGAGCAGACCGGCATCGATGATGGGATAGAGGCGAGGTAAGCGAGAAAAGATAGCCATCCAGGGACCTTACCTATCTGTGCAAAGCCGGGTGCCCCAGGTTCGCGAAGCTAACCTGGGTCTTTTTTTCGCAAGTGCGGAATCAGGGAGCATGGCTAGACCAGCGGCTCGCGCAGGGCCTTTTCCCGCTCGAAAAAACGCTCCATAAACTTGGTATCGAAACGCCCTTCACGGAATTCAGGGTTCTCAAGAATGCGGCGATGCAGCGGGATGGTGGTATGGATCCCCTCGATGACGAACATCTCCAAGGAGCGCGACATTCTCGCCATCGCTTCTTCGCGGTCCTTGCCGTGCACAATGAGCTTGGCGATCAGCGAGTCGTAATACGGCGGCACGACGCCTTCGGCATATTGCGCGGTATCCACGCGCACCCCGTTTCCGCCGGGGACGTTGAAGGCGGTTATCTTGCCCGCCGAGGGCGTGAACTTCTCTGGGTGTTCGGCGTTGACCCGGCACTCGATCGCGTGGCCGCGAATGGGCACGGCCTCCGGAATAATGGCGTTGAGACGCTCCCCGGCTGCAATGCGGAGTTGCGCCTTGACCAGATCCAGGCCGGTCACCATTTCGGTGACCGGATGCTCTACCTGGATGCGAGTGTTCATCTCGATAAAATGCAGCTTGCCCTCTTCGTCCATGAGGAACTCTACTGTGCCGGCGTTCTGGTAGCCGATGAAGGTAAGACAGCGCCTGAGAGTCTTTCCTATCTCGTCACGCACTTTCTGCGTGACCTGGAGCGACGGAGCTTCCTCGATCAACTTCTGATGGCGGCGCTGTATGGAACATTCGCGCTCACCCAGTGAAACAACCCCTCCATGTTCATCGGCCAGAATTTGGAACTCGATGTGACGCGGGCGCTCGATGAACTTTTCCATGTAAAGATCGCCATTGCCGAAAGCATTGGCTGCTTCCGTATGCGCCGCCTGGTAGAGCTGCGGCAATTCGGCTTCAGAGCGGATGACGCGCATACCGCGCCCCCCGCCTCCCGCCGAAGCCTTCAGAATAACTGGGAAGCCGATGTTCCGGGCCCATTCCAACGCCTCTTCCTCGCTCTGCAGAACCCCCTCTGAACCGGGCAAAATGGGTACCCTGGCCCGCTTCATCGTCTGACGGGCCTTCTCCTTTTCGCCCATCACCCGTGTCACCTCAGGAGGCGGCCCGATGAACTTGATATTGGAGGCGCGGCAAACCTCGGCAAAGTTGGCGTTCTCGCTAAGCAATCCATATCCCGGATGAATGGCGTCCACGTCGGCGATCTCCGCTGCGGAGATGACCGCGGGAACATTGAGATAACTCTCCGCCGAGCGCGGGGGACCGATACAGATAGCCTCATCCGCGAAGCGGACGTGCAGCGAGTTACGGTCCGCTTCACTGTAGATGGCGACCGTGCGTATGCCCATTTCCTTGCAGGCACAAATGACACGGAGTGCGATTTCGCCGCGATTAGCGATCAGAACTTTTCGAAACATAGATTCAACGGGAACGAAGGGCAAAAAGAGGCTGGCCGTACTCGACAGGCTGACCGCTGGAGACGAAGCGCTTGACCACCTCTCCAGCCGCGTCCGATTCAATTTCGTTCATGAGCTTCATGGCTTCTACGATGCAGAGTACCTGTCCATTCTCAACCTGGTCCCCGATTTTGACGAAAGCGGCGGCGCCAGGAGAAGGCGACTCATAAAAGGTGCCGACGATCGGCGACTTGACGATGTGCAAGTCTGCATCTTCCCGGGCGCCGGTCTCGGATTCACTGGATGCGATCGGTTCATGACGCGAAGCAGTCTCGTGACCCGCCGGCAGCGGCTGAGAACCGAGGAGTTGTCGAAGATGGGCCAACTCCGCCGCCGATGGCGCGGATGCGTGCCCCTGCTGACCGAACTTAATGCGAATTTTGACGTCGGCCCGCTCAAAGTCGAACTCGCCAATGTTATTTTCCTTGAGGAACTCGACCAATTCCTTCAAATCTTTGCTTTCTTCAGGGGTCATCAATCTCTCGTCTGCGCTTGAGCCTGAGCTTTACAACTGCATCCAGGCCGTAGGCGTGGCTGTGAGCAGGTGCGCACCACGTTCTGTAACCGCAACCATGTCCTCGATGCGAATTCCAAATTGGCCCGGGATGTAGACTCCGGGTTCGATGGTGATCACCATACCGGGTACAAGGGTTTGCTGCTGGTCCGCGGCAATGCGCGGCGCTTCATGAATCTCCAGGCCAACACCGTGGCCCGTGGAATGCGTAAAGTATTGCGCCAACCCAGCCTTGCGCAGAACGCTGCGCGCCGCCTCGTCCACCTCTCCACAACTGACGCCAGGCTTGACGGCTGCGACCGCGGCCTGTTGCGCCTCCCGCACAAAATCATACGTGAGGCGCTCCCGGCGCGTTGCTTTACCCAGAAAGAGAGTGCGCGTCATGTCCGAGCAATAACCTTTGAGAATAACACCGAAGTCGAGGGTTACGAAGCCTCTCCGGGGCAAAGGCTTCGAGCTGGCGCGGCCATGCGGAAAAGCGGAGCGCGGGCCGCTGGCAACGATCGTTTCAAACGACATGCCATCGGCTCCCTGAAGGCGTGCGCCCAACTCCAACCGGCCGGCCACCTCCGTCTCAGGCATACCGGAACCGATCTGCGGCAGCAGCCCTTCAAAAAGCGATACTCCGAGATGCGCCGCTTCTTCCATAAGCTTGAGTTCATCGGCATCCTTGATCAGGCGTAGTTGAAAAACCAATGACGCGGCGAGCGGCCGGAAAAAAACCCTGCGCCGGCCGCTGCTCAGGAACTGGCGAAAGCGAGCCAGCTCGGCAATCGTCGTGTGCTCGGGATCGAAGGCGCAATGTGCGGCACCGCTGGACTCCAACCACAAGCACGCCTCCTGCGCTGCCGATTTGCCCGCAATCGCTACCCGTGCCCCCTTCGTCTCCTGGCGAGCCTGCTCGCTATAGCGGCCGTCGGTGAACATCGTGGCGCGGCCGGCAGTAATACAGAGGAAGGCATTCGATCCGGAAAATCCGCAGAGATAGCGGACATCCGCGAGATTGGTGACCAGCAGCGCCTCGATCCGCTCCTGTTTCATCAGAAGCCGTAAGCGGCGCAACCGTCGTCGGTGATTCAGCAACACAGGTGCATCAGGCATTGGCATCACGGAAAAAATGTAGGCACGGACACAACAACAGGAGAAATGCTCTAGCGCATGATGCGAATCGTTCTCTTTTGGCGCGGACGAACAGACTGCGGCTTTTTCGGTTGGACCACTTCTGCTTCCATCTCCGATTTTGCCTGCTGAGCGCCATGGGAAGATCGTTCATCCATCCACTCATCCAGGCGGGAACGTTTAAAGCGCCAGCGGTTGCCCAGCTTGAAAGCCGGAACAAAACCGTCTGACGCGTACTTATAAAGCGTGTCGGGGCTGATCCCTAAATAATCGGAGGCCTGCCGGATATCCATCACCTCGCGAATTTCGCTTTTCGCCGGTACCGTCCTCATAAACGTGCTCTCCTCGGGGACTCTATTCTTCGCTTCGTATGGCAGGGGAACGTGTCGGAATTGATGCGACACCCGACGTTGTGCTTATACCTCGTTTTAGCCATGTAACACAAGAAATTCTGGTGAGTTGTCCCATTATTATCGCTTTTTCTGGCATCGCGAAGCCGGCCAGAGCCGCCGGGCCGGAAGGTTTTGGGTAAGTAACCGATGCTTTGCGCTAGATGTTGTGGGAGTATCTGGATTGGTTCCAGGCGTCTGCGCACTCAAGCGATAGATGAGATTATCTGACGTAAGTTATTGATATAACTACTGGAATGGCTGCCCCACGTCCGGGAATCCGGACGTGGGTCTCTGCCCTAGGCTCCGCCTAGACTTCGGGTTGTAAACCGGAGGCCAGCGCGATCAAGTCGTCCCCGATCGTGCGTGTTTTCGCGATGGCATCCTGCAGGGGAATACTGGTGATTTCGGTGCCGCGAAGCACGACCAGCCGGCCAAATTGGCCTTGGTGTACCAGATCGATAGCTGCCGATCCATAGCGTGTGGCCAGCATCCGGTCAAAGGCGGTGGGCGTGCCGCCCCTTTGAGTATGACCCAGGTTGACAGAGCGGGTTTCGTACCCCGTCCGTTGTTCGATGATCTCGGCTACCGCTTGGCCGATGCCACTTAGACGGGCATGACCGAAAGCGTCGATAGCCGATCCCTGCGTTGCCTGCTTTTCCGTGCCGGGCAGCTTGGCCCCTTCCGCGACCACTACGATCGAGAACAACTTGCCGCGCTCGTGACGGTCCTTCAGGATCTTTACGGCATAATCGATGTCGATGGGCTTCTCGGGAACGAAGATCACATCTGCGCCCCCGGCGATACCGGAAGTGATAGCGATCCAGCCGGCGTCCCGGCCCATGACCTCGCAGACAATGACCCGGTTGTGAGCTTCGGCGGTCGAGTGCAGCCTGTCCACGGCTTCGGTCGCGATGGAGACGGCGGTATCAAAACCAAAGCAGGCATCGGTGCCGCTCAAATCGTTATCGATCGTCTTGGGAACGCCGACCACCTTGATTCCCTTCTCGATGAGCACGTTGGCAAACCCCTGGGTATCGTCCCCGCCGATCGTAATCAGCGCATCCAGCCGGTTGGCTTTGATGGTGGCCAGGCACTTGTCGATTCCGCCTTCAATCTTCCGCGGATTGGTGCGCGAGGTGCGTAGAATGGTGCCACCCAACTGCAGGATGCCGGATACGGCATCAAGGTCGAGAGGCCGCGTCTTATTTTCGACCACGCCCCGCCAACCCTCAATGAAGCCGGTGAACTCATCTTTGTAGTGGAAGATTCCCTTGCGTACCGCGGCGCGGATGACCGCGTTCAGTCCGGGACAGTCCCCGCCGCCTGTGAGTATTCCAACTCGCATCGTAGTATTTTCTCCTTGGACTTCTAGAGAATCATACTAAGCGGGTAATCGAAAACAAACTGCGCTGCTTTGAACTGTCTCCCAGGGATGGGTGCCCCAGGTCCCGATTCTGGGACCTGGGATCCCACAAATCTCGACGGAATTGCAGTATTGGAGAAAGACCGAGGTTATTATAGCTTCGCGAACCTCGGGCACCCGCGCGGCGAAGCTTGATCGGCTACCGCACCGGATTTGTCATCTCGACCGGAGCGCAGCGTAGTGGAGAGATCTGCGGTTTCCCACATCTGGCGTAAAGAGCGCGCCAGATATGGGGCACCCCTCTGGGTGTGCTCGCTACTTATGTCCCAGGGCATGACTTTGCAGGTTGCCGATAAGTATCAGGGCACGACTGGTAGGTCAGGGTTTTAACCCTGACTGCCGTAAGCGGCTAAAAGTAGTTCGGCTTTAGCCGCTGAGGGGACCCTTAGTGAGGAATAAACTTATTCAGCAAACTCCCCGGATTCGCCTGGTTGTTACCGTTGCCCAAGCGCTGTTTCAACTGCTGCTGCAGGATGCTGCCGGCATTCTGCTTGAGAACCTTGCTAAGGTCGGCGTGGATTACCGGGTTCGATGTAGTGCCGGTGATGGTGAGGGGAATTCCATTCGCCATAGCGGCGCTGACTGTTTGGCCGAGAACGTCATTCGCGGCGGTCAACCCACCCGTTGCTTGCCCGGCCACGCCGGAGCTGGTGCTGAGCTTGGCCACCAGGGCGAAGTTGAGACCGCCTCCAGGCGAGACAGTCCCGCCGCCGCTGGCCGTGCCTATGGCCGGAACGGCCGTATAGAGATTGGCGATGCGCGTCCCGGAGGGTGAGGATGTCACGTCGGCGCGCAGAGTCTGTATTGCCGTGCCGCCTTGCGTACCGCCCGTAGGCTTGAGGCCCTGGATTTTGGATCCGAGATCGAACCCGGCGAGGCGCGTGTTGTTGATTTGTACCGGACCGCTGATGGTAAGCGCATTGGCTGGACCGTTGATCGAAAGGTTTGCGTTAATCGTTCCTCCCTGGAACGACGAGCCGCTGGGCAGGCGGATACCCGCGACCGGCAGCAGCGCCTGTACCTGGTTGAGAGGCAAGTTCGGTGCTGAGAGATGCAGCGCCACCATGGTTTGCGGCCCAGTCATCTGGTAGGTGCCGTTGACCTGTACGGCAACGCCGCCGGTCGAGAGTTTGAGCGAGTCAATCTGGCCGGTTCGAGCAGTAAGGTTGTGATGGATTGTATAGACGATGTCGACCGGGTTCGGGGTAGGTGCGCCGCCGCGCACTAACTTTAGATGATCGGCGTGTATCGTTCCATTGCTGGTGAGCGTCTGACCATCCGAGGTAACCTGCGCATTCATGTCAGCCATCATCCCGATCCCTTGATCCGGCGCGACCACTCCGGCAGCTACAGGATCGAAGTGTTTGAGGTCGATCTTCGCGCCCAGTGGAGTGTTCGAGGCATCCTTCTGGTTTACCGGACCGGCAGTGCCATCGACCGCCAGCGAACCATTCCCAGGAAGACTTGCGGAGAGTTGGAATGGAAAGTTTTTGGAGAAGGAGAACTGCTGAATGGAAAGATTCAAGTTGCTGTAGACGAATGGCCGGCCGGTCGGCGGCTGGCTGGAAACCGTAGCGGTGCCATTTTGAATCTTGATCTCGCCCACCGTCAGATTGGGGAAGGCGCTTTCCTGCTGTTGGTTTTGCGTGTGGCTGGCCGCGGTGCTTCCCAGGTTGGAAAAGTTCCAGGAGCCGTTGGCGGCGTGGATCAGATTGATGGAGGGCGAATCGGCGGCAAATCTGGTCACGATAAGCTGGCGATGAAGAATCAGCGGCCAAGTCTCAATGCCGATGCGCAGCGATTTTGCCTGCAGGAATGGCGTCGAGCTGAATGCCGGATCGTCGGCAATCGAGATATTATTTGCCACCAGACTGCCGGAAAGAAAAGAAAAGCTCAGGTTGCCCAAGGTTACCGGGCGTCCTAATGCTTGCGAAATTTGTTTTTCGAGCGCGGGTCGAAAGGTATTGGCGTTCACGAAGAACGGCACCAGCACTATGATGATCAGCACCAGCACAACAATACCGACAACGATCTTGATCCAATGCTTCTTCATCGGAACACCTCCGCGCGTGTGCCTTTTTCACTCTAGACCCATGGCCCCTTGGATGCTACCGGGAAGAGATGCTATGAAATGAATTATCAAAATTTGGCCTTGAAACGAGTCCAGCAGGGACGGCGCCAAAATAGCCCAGCACGTCAGTGTGGGTTTCCCTTAGGAACGACTGAAATATCTCAAGTAGTTACCTACGTCGATCCGCTGCGGCAGAGCGAAACAAAGTCCTTGAAGCAACTTCCTGAGGGGAGCCCCCGAGTTGAGGGATGATTCAGCTGTCCTACGGGCCCTCCCTTAATAATCCAAAATAGCCCAGCACTGGCGTGCTGGGCTATTTTGGCGACGTCCTCTCGGGACTCGTTCTACATAATTCCAAAGGCTGCTATGCCTGCGGCCGTGGAGTAAGACGTACAAAGCAGGAGGAGAGCCGGTCCCATTCGGAGAGAATCCAGCGTGCGCGAGTACTGGCTGTTTTCTCGGCATGCAGAAGAACGAGCTCACGCAGGCTCTCGCACTCGGCCGGATCAAGCACCGAAAATGACTCCGGAACCAGGAAGCTCGAGTGATACCGCATGCGCGATAGGAATTTGCCGTCTTCGTCGAAGACCCATGCCAGTCCGCCCGTCATGCCTGCGCCGAAGTTCTGTCCCGTGGAGCCGAGTACCGCAACCATTCCACCCGTCATGTACTCGCACCCATGGTCGCCAACACCCTCGACCACCGCCAGAGCTCCGGAATTGCGCACCGCAAAACGTTCTCCGGCCCGACCGGCGGCAAATAGAGAGCCTCCGGTCGCTCCGTAGAGCGCAACATTGCCCAGGATGACGTGCAGTTCGCTTTCTCGGGCAGCGCGGCCCTGTCCGCGCAGGACAATTTCTCCGCCGCAAAGGCCCTTGCCTACGAAATCGTTGGCCATCCCTTCGAGCACCAGCTGCATGCCCTGCACGGCGAAGGCGCCAAAGGACTGGCCGGCGACGCCGTTCAGATTGAAGGTCATCGGCGAGGCTGCCGTATCGATGCCGCGCAAAGCCAACTCGCCGGCCAAACGCGCGCCCAGCGTGCGGTGCTGGTTGGCGATAGTGGCGCTCAAGCGAAACGGCTCCGCGGCCGAACAAGCGGCAATCGCAGGCTCAACCCATGCGTCATCAATGGCCGCGTGGTCGTCCGGCCTGCGGTTGCGAGCGCCTTGCCAACGCACCGGACCGGAGATGGCAGGGGCAAGCATCGCGCTCAGATCGAGACCGCCGGCGCTGCGTACCTGCTCCAACAAATCGACCCGGCCGGTAGCGGCTGCAAGCGAAGGCAAGCCCAGGCTGGCAAGTTGGGACCGGAGATCCAATGCGAGTTCCTCGAAGAATCGGACGACCTGCTCCGGCTTGCCGCGGAATTTCGCGCGCAGCTCGGGCTTTTGTGTAGCAATGCCCGTAGGACAGGTATTCAGGTGGCATTGGCGGGCCATGTCACAGCCGATCGCGACCAGCACCGCGGTGCCGAAGGCGAACTCATCGGCGCCCAACATGGCTGCGATCAGGACATCGCGCGCGGTGCGCAGGCCGCCATCGCAACGCAGCCGGACACGTCCGCGAAGGCCGTTCTGAATCAGCACCTGTTGCGCCTCGGCCAGACCGAGCTCCCAGGGATTGCCTGCATACTTGATGCTGGAGAGAGGAGAGGCTCCGGTGCCGCCGGCATGTCCGGCGATCACAATGTAATCGGCATAAGCCTTGGCCACACCCGCGGCCACCGTACCCACGCCGCATCCTGAGACCAGCTTGACCCCGATCGCAGCGCGGGGATTGACGCGCTTGAGATCGAAGATCAACTGCGCCAGATCTTCAATCGAATAGATATCGTGATGAGGCGGCGGGCTGATGAGCGAGACCCCTGGCTGAGAGTGGCGCAGACGCGCGATCAGTTCCGTGACCTTATGTCCGGGAAGCTGCCCCCCTTCGCCGGGTTTGGAGCCCTGCGAAATTTTGATCTCCAATTCCTCGGCATTGGCCAGATACTGCGCGGTGACTCCGAAGCGGCCGGAGGCAACCTGCTTGATCTTGTTATTGAAGGTCGCCGCGCCGTTGCCCGCATTGCGGGAATAAGCCGACGGATCTTCTCCGCCCTCGCCGGTATTGGAGCGGGCGCCCATCAGGTTCATCGCCTCGGCAATTGTCCGGTGCGCCTCCGGACTCAACGAGCCCAGGGACATAGCGGAGGCGATAAAGCTGTGCACGATGCTCTGCGCAGGCTGCACTTGCTCCACGGCAAGCGGGGGCGCGGCCGGGCAGAACCCCAACAAGTCGCGTAGCACTGTGGGCTCGGGATCAACAGCCTGAGTCCTGAACAGAGACCAGGCTTGGGCCGGTTCGAGAGTCGAGTTAGCAGACGCGCGGCTCGCGCCGGTCACCAGTTGCAGGGCGCGCACCGTCTGCGGCTGCCAGCCATGCGGCTCGGCGTGTTCGTCCTTGCGGAAGCGAATCCAGCCGTAGTCGGGCAGAGCCTTTGCTCTGCACCTGCGCGGTGACTTGTTGAGCGGCTGTCCCGGTAGCGGCAGGCTCGCTTGGGACGGCATTGACCAGAGTCAACTGAGCTTCGTCTTCCTGAGCGGCGGACCAGCGCTGGCGCACGGCGCCTTCCAGCTCGGCAAAGCCAATCCCACCGATGGGAGACGGCGTACCTTCGAAACAGCGGTCGATAACTTCCTGGTCCAGGCCGATAGCATCGAAGAGATGCGCGCCGCGGTAGCTGTTGACCACCGAGATGCCCATCTTGGACATGATCTTCGCCAAACCTAAAGCAAAAGCGTGCAACATGTTGGCTTCGCCCCGGTCGGCATCGACGCTGCGGGCGGTTTCCAAAGCCAGCCAGGGACATACAGCGGCCGCGCCAAAGCCGATCAGAACAGCCGCATGATGGAGGTCGCGGCAATCTCCCGCTTCCACCGCCAAACCGCAATGCGTGCGCACCCCGGCATGCACCAACGCGTGGTGTACCGCACCGGTTGCCAGCGCCATTGGTATGGGAATGAGCTCGGGTTTGGATTCGCGCTCGCCTTCTCCATGGGAGTTCGCCGCCGCCACCGGGTGAAGTTCTGGCTGGGCCACGGCACGGTCGCTCAACAACAGAATGGCTGCCCCCCGCGAACGAGATCGATAGCCCGGGCGCACAGGTCGTCCAGCGCCCGCGACAAATCACCGGAGGGAGCAAAGACGCAATCGACCACCGCCAGCGGCATCTCTTCAGCCAGCGCGTGCTCCCGGTTGCGCAGCGCGTCCACCTGGCCGAGCAGAGAGGAATGGCGATTCGAGCGAGAGTCCGGGAATCCTCCCCCCGGTATCCAGAAGCCGCGGCCACGGGCCGAGACGGGTGTGCAGTTGCACCACACAGGATTCGCGCAATGGATCGATCGCCGGGTTGGTCACCTGGGCAAAGCGCTGCCGGAAAAAAGCGTAGACGGGCCGGGGAGAGCGTGCCAGCGGAGCCAGCGGCGTGTCGTCACCCATGGACCAGACGGCGTCTTTGCCCTCTGCCGCCATGGGTGTGAGCACCATGCGCACATCTTCCTTGGTATAGCCGAAAGCCTGCTGCAACTGCGGCAGCCCTTGAACCGGCGGGGGAAAGCGTGAGGGCTCCAGCGGAATGTCCGCGACCAGATCGGAATATTTGCTAAACCGGTCGAAGTCCCGCAACAACTGCTCATCTTCGAGAAGTTGATGCGCATCCAGGTCGGCGACCAGCATCTCTCCCGGACCCAGGCGGCCGCTGTGAATGATCTTTTCCGGATCGAGGTCGACCAGTCCGGCCTCCGAGCCGGCCACGACCAGCGCATCGTCGGTAAGGAAATAGCGGCAAGGACGCAGGCCATTGCGGTCCAACGCTACGCCGACCAGATGGCCATCGGCAAAAGCCAGAGCCGCCGGACCATCCCACGGCTCGATGCAATCGGCGTGGTAACGCAAGAAAGGCGGACTCTTGCTGAGCCGGCCGGCGGGCGGCAAAAGCATACGCACCGCCTCGGCGACACTGCGCCCGTTGCGCGCCAGCAGTTCAACTACTTCATCCAGGTTGGTCGAATCCGATCCGTCATGAGTGAGTATCGGATGAAACTCAGCCGGAATCGTCGCGGCACGCGCTTCCATGCGGCTGCGATTGCCCCAGATGGTGTTGATCTCGCCGTTGTGGGCCAGCATGCGCAGCGGTTGGGCACGGTGCCAGGAAGGCAAAACATTCGTGGCGTAACGCTGATGGAAGATGGCGAAGGAGGTAGCGAAGCCGGGATGGGCGAGGTCGGGATAGAACTCGGCCAGCAAACGCCCGGCGCACAGCGCCTTGTAAACCATGCACGAGGAGGACATCGAGCAGATGTATCCCGCGGCGGAATCCCCTTGGAGCATGCGCTCGAACTGCTTGCGGGCAACATAGAGCCGGCGATCCAATTTTTCCGTAGTGGAGCAGGTGATCAGCGCCTGCTCCACTACGGGGACGCTTTCGAGCGCGATCTCGCCCAGAACCTCCGGTCGCGTGGGTACAACCCGCCACGCGAGAATTTCAAGCTGCTGCGACGCCAGGGATTCCTCCAGGGCGCGCTTGGCGGCTGCCGTGTCAGTGGGCAGGAAAACGACTGCCACCGCCAGCGGCTTTTCAGCTTCTAAAGAACAGCCGACGGAATCCAATAGAAACTGGCGCGGAATTCCGGTCATGATGCCGACGCCGTCGCTGCTCTTGCCGTCGGCCGCAATCGCCCCGCGATGCGCCAGACGCGCCAACGCGGTGAGCGCCTGGCTTAGAATCGATTGCGAGGGCTCGTTCCGCAGGGTGGCGACGAAGCCAACTCCGCAGGAATCGTGATCGAAGCGGGAATCCAGAAGACCGGATCCCGGTGACGCGACGTGGCGCACCTTGTGTAAAGAAATGTAGCCCATGCGTAACTATAATCCATAGTGGTTTGGCAAGTAACTGGCAGATTAAATTTTTTTATGGCGCTAACCTAGATACCCCTTCAGCCCAAGCACAGGCCACGCCGCCGGTCGCAAAAACTTCAAATCCTCATTTCCTATACGCTGGTTGTCATGTATATTTATACATCCGGGTGAATTTTTATGCATCCTAGAGGGAGTGGAATTTGTACCCGGCCTTCAACATGAAACATGATCGGCACAACGCGATTTGCGAGCTTGTCTCGGAGGCCTTGATCGGCAGCCAGGATGAGCTGCGCCGGCGCCTGGTCAAGCGCGGCTTCGATGTTACTCAGGCCACGCTTTCACGGGATGTCCGCGAGCTCCATTTGTATAAGGGCCCGAAGGGCTATGCCTTGCCGAACGGCGCAGCCCCGGAAGATGACCTGCCGGAAATTCGCGAGATACTGAACAACTTTGGGCTGGAGGTTAAGCAGGCTTGGAACCAGTTGGTGTTGATAACCACCAGCGGCAGCGCCCAGGCCGTCGCTCTCGCCATCGATTCCGAAGACTGGCCGGAGACGGTGGGCACCATCGCCGGCGACGATACCGTATTGATCATTTGTCCCGACGACAAGCGGGCGGCAACATTGCGCAGCCGCCTGGAGGAATTAATCGGGTGAATGAATCGGGTAAATTAATTTGCTGAACTCATTTGCTTGAGATGATTGGCTGATGGCGGAAAAAACACTTCAAACCGGGGTTCTGGGAGTAAGCGGCTACGCGGGCCTGGAGCTGGCCCGCCTGCTGCTCCATCATCCCCGGCTGCGCAAGCGGTCACCGGTTTTCTTCGGACGAGAGGGCGGCCCACAGCCGTTGATAGATCTTCATCCCCAGCTTGCCGGTCACAATGGGAACGGCTCTTTAATGGTTGAGCCATTCTCCTGGGAATTAGCGAAGGAACGCGGCGTCGAGTTGTTGTTTCTAGCCACTCCGCACGAACAATCCCGCAGTTGGGTTCCGCAGGCTCTGGCCCACGGACTCCGGGTCATTGACCTAAGCGCGGCTTGGCGTTTGCAACACGTGGCGAATCGGGCCGTTTATAACTTTCACGACGCCGATGAGGCCGCGGCCGCGCAAGTACAGGCCAAGAGCGTCTACGGACTTCCGGAATTGCATCGCGATAGCATCCGCGGAGCGCAGGCGGTGGCCAACCCCGGGTGTTACGCCACCTCCATTATCCTGGCGTTGAAACCCCTGATAAGCGCCGGATGGGTGGATCTTGAGCGGGGTATCGTGTGTGACGCCAAGTCGGGAGTCTCCGGAGCGGGCAAGACGCCCACTCCCAACACGCATTTCATGTATGCCGCGGACAATCTCTCGGCTTACGCCCTCTTCGGCCACCGGCACTTGGGAGAAATTACGGAGCAGCTGGGAATCAGCGAAGCGGAGATCATCTTTACTCCTCATTTACTGCCGATTCCGCGCGGTATTCTCTCTACCGTTTACGTCACCTTTCAAGAGCGGAAGAGCACCGCAGAGGTGGAGGCGTGCTTCCGCGAGTTCTATGCCGGGAGCCCGATGGTTCGTATCTTTGGAGCGCGCAGCGCGAACGGAGCGTCCGGTTCGCATAAGGTGGAGACGCCTTTGCCGCAAATTCAGCATTCGGTTCACACCAATTACTGCGATCTTGGTTTCCGGGTGGCGAAGGATGGGCGGCGATGCATCGTCATCTCCTGCCTGGACAATTTGCTGAAGGGTGCCGCGGGACAGGCGGTGGAAAATATGAATCTGATGTATGGATGGGATGAAGCGGAGGGATTGGCATGAGATTCGTAGTCAAGCTTGGCGGCGCCGCATTGGAAGATCCCGCTTTATTGCATATTTGTGCCCGGGCAGTCACGGAGTTGGCGCGAGACGGCAATCAGGTTGCCGTAGTGCACGGCGGGGGTGTGGCCCTGACACGCACCTTGAAACAGCTGGGCAAGCAAAGCGAGTTCGTGGCCGGCCTGCGCGTGACCGATGCGGAAACACGCGACACCGCCTTGATGGTGCTGGGCGGCCGCATCAACAAAGAACTGGTGGCCGCCATCGGCGCTCAGGGACAGTCGGCGGTGGGCCTTTCCGGAGGCGATGGACTTATCTTCCGCGCGCGCAAAAAGCGCACTGCCCCGGATTTGGGATTTGTTGGCGAGATTGTCGCCTCCGATCCGCGCTGGCTTGAAGCTATTTGGACGATGGGCGCGGTGCCCGTGCTTTCGAGCCTGGCCTTGGGCTTCGACGGGCAGTACTACAACATCAACGCTGACGAAATGGCGGCCGCCTGCGCTGCCAGTTGCCGCGCCGACGCGCTCGTATTTTTGACCGATGTGCCCGGCGTGCGCGGCGCCAATGGCCAGGTGATGCGCTGGTTGAGCGTGGACCAGATTGCCGGGCTCACGCGAGACGAAGTGATCAGCGGCGGGATGCTGCCTAAGCTCCACGCTTGCCGCGAGGCCCTGCTGGCCGGCGTGAAGCGCGTGCGTATTCTCCCCGCCGAAGCGGCGGCGCTGTTGCCCGATTTGTGCAGTACACGGATCTCTCAAGGAACTGAGGTGATGGTGGCATGAAGCTGGATGCGATTCAGGCAATGGAGGCAAAACTGCTGTTGCCGACCTATGAGCGAACTCCGATTCTCTTCGTCGATGGCCACGGGGTACACCTGGTCGACGACCGGGGCAGGCAGTATCTCGACCTGGTGAGCGGCATCGGCGTGAACGCCTTAGGCTACGGACATCCGGTAATCGAAGAGGCTATTGCCCGACAGAGCCACAAGCTGATCCACATCTCTAACCTCTACTACCATGAAGGGCAGGCCGCGCTTGCGCTGCGTCTGACCCAGAAGACGGGACTCGACCGCGCCTTCTTTTGTAACAGTGGAACCGAGGCTTGGGAAGCGGCGATGAAAGTAGCGCGGGCCTATTCCGCTCTCAAGCGGAGCGAAGGCCGCGCGATGGGAACCAAATTCCTGGCTCTCGACAACAGCTTTCACGGGCGCACCTTAGGCGCGCTGGCCACCACGCATAAGGAGAAATACCGCAAACCCTTCGAGCCCCTGACCCAGGGAGTGGAATTTGTGCGCTTTAACGACGTGGACGATCTGCGGGCCAAATTCTCCAGCGAAGTTTGCGGCGTGCTCATCGAAGCGATTCAAGGCGAGGGCGGCATACGGCCTGTCTCGCCGGAATTCTTTACCGCCGCGCGCGAGCTGACCGCGGAGAGCGGCGCTCTGCTGTTGGCCGATGAAATCCAATCGGGCTTAGGGCGGACGGGAGCCTGGTGCGCCTACCAGCACTTCGGCGTCCAGCCCGACATCACCACCCTGGCTAAGCCTCTGGCCGGCGGTCTGCCGATGGGCGCGATGCTCTGCACCGAAGAGGCATCGCGTGCAATCCATTCAGGGTTGCACGGATCGACCTTTGGCGGTGGCCCTCTCGCCTGTGCCGTTTCCATCGCCTTGATCGATGCTCTGGACCAAATGCAGATGCTCGACCATATCCAGACCGTGGGCGGCTACTTCAAGCGCAGGCTGCAGGCCTTGGCGGCCAGGCACGAAATGGTGCAGGAGGTGCGCGGAATGGGGCTGATGCTGGCTATGGAACTTAAATCCGCCGAGCTGGCCAAGCAGGTTGTCTCCGAGATGCTGGAGCGGCGCATCCTCATCAATCGCACCAACGAGAATGTATTGCGCTTTCTTCCGCCGTACATTCTGGGCACGGAGCATGCGGACGAGGCCATTTCCGCCCTTGACGCCATTCTCACCGAGGCGCCGGTTTTCTCGATGGGCATCAATGCGGGTGCCCCAGGTTCGCGAAGCTAACCTGGGTCTTTTTAGCGATTACGGCAAGCAATAACGATTGCGTGAAATCAGATGGACGGCAACTAACCCAGGTTAGCTTTGCGAAGCTGGGGCATCCGGATTTGTTGCCTTTTCACATTCCTAGGAGGAAATATGGCTACCAATGCCTACGTAATAAAAGAAGATTCGGTGGCCGCGGGCGCGCTGTCACAGGCCGGCGGCTCGCTCAGCGGCCGCGATCTATGCTCCATCTCCGACTTTTCGCCGGCTGAGATTGCCGCCGTGATGGAACTCGCGCATTCGATCAAAGCTGCGCCTGAGGACTACCGCTACTCCCTCGACGCCAAACAAATGGTCATGTTTTTTGAGAAAGCTTCTCTGCGCACCCGGCTGACCTTCGAGGCGGGAATGAATACCTTGGGCGGCTCGGCCATGTTTGTGGACCAGACGCAATCTCCCCTCGGAGAGCGCGAATCGATCGCCGACATCGCGCGTAATCTGGAGCGGTGGGTCTCCCTCATCGTGCTGCGCACCTATGCTCACGAAACCATCACCGAGATGGCCCAGCACGCGCGCGTCCCGGTGATCAATGCGCTGAGCGATCTTGAGCACCCCTGCCAGGCATTGGCCGATTTCATGACCGTCGAAGAACGATTCGGCACTGCGTGCGGCCTGAAATTCGTCTATGTGGGGGACGGCAACAACGTCTGTCATTCGTTGATGCTCACGGCGGCCCAATTGGGCGCGCATTGCACCCTCGCCACTCCTAAGGGCTATGCGCCAAACCAGGAGATGGTCGCTCAAGCGCGCATAATCGGCCAGCAAACCGGGGGCACGATAAGTCTCACTTCGGATGTATTGGCCGCGGTGAGCGGCGCAGACGCCATATACACAGACGTTTGCACCAGCATGGGCTTCGAGCATGAAGCCACCAAGCGCGCCCCTATCTTCAAGCCCTTCCAGGTAAATGAAGCATTGATGGCGCGCGCCGCTTCCCATGCCGTTTTTATGCACTGCTTGCCGGCGCATCGCAATGCCGAGGTGACCGATGCAGTGCTGGACGGTCCGCAGTCGGTGGTATTCGACCAGGCGGAAAATCGCCTGCATGCGCAAAAATCTCTGATGGTGCTGCTGATGGGAGGCCGGATCAAGGCCCAGCAGAGCGTCCAACCGGTCGCTGATCCGGACGAGGTGGCCGGCAAATCCTCGCGCAAGCGAGTCTCCGCGTTTTCCTGACTTTTTTAAGGAGTTGTTCATGTCGAAGAAAGTTGTTCTTGCCTATTCCGGCGGCCTCGATACCTCGATCATCATTCCCTGGCTTAACGAAAACTATGGGATGGATGTAATCGCCATGATTGCCGATGTGGGCCAGGGAGAAGACCTGGACGCGGTCGTGCGCAAAGCCTACGCAACCGGGGCCAAGCAGGCAGTGGTGCGCGACTTGCGCGATGAATTCGTTCGCGAATTTGTCTATCCCACGGTGCGCGCGGGCGCAATCTACGAGCACAAATACCTGCTCGGCACCTCGATTGCGCGGCCGGTGATCGCCAAGCATCAGGTGCAGGTGGCGATAGAGCAAGGCGCCGAGGCATTAGCCCACGGCTGCACCGGCAAAGGCAACGATCAGGTTCGTTTCGAGCATGCCTACCAGGCGCTCGCGCCGGAATTGAAAGTGATCGCGCCTTGGCGTGAGTGGACGCTGAAATCGCGCGAGGATTGCCTCGACTACGCCACCGCGCACGGTATTCCGGTGGAGGCAAGCCGCACCAAGATCCACTCCCGCGACCGCAACCTGTGGCATGTGAGCCACGAAGGCGGGGAGCTGGAAAACGCAAATACCCCGCCGCTCCCCACCACCTGGACCATGACGCGTTCGCCGCAAGAGGCGCCCGACCGTGAAGAAACGGTGGAGATCTCCTTCCTCGAAGGCAATCCTATTGCTGTCGACGGCATGCGCCTGGAACCGGTGCAGATCGTCGAGCTGCTCAATGAGATCGGGGCCCGGAATGGAGTCGGGCGCATCGATCTGGTGGAGAACCGGTTTGTCGGCATCAAGAGCCGCGGCGCATACGAGACTCCCGGAGGGACTCTGATCAGCGCCGCACATCGCGAGCTCGAAGCCCTCACCCTTGAGCGCGAAGTAGCCCACTACAAACAGCACGTCTCCTTGAAGTATGCGGAACTGGTCTACTTCGGGCTGTGGTTTACTCCGCTGCGCGAGGCCCTGGATGCATTTGTCGAGAGCACGCAGAAGAATGTAACCGGGTCGGTAAAGCTCTCTCTTTACAAGGGCAACGTGAGCGTAGCCGGCCGCCAATCGCCTTATTCGCTTTACTCCGACGATTTGTCGTCCTTCACCATGGGCGAGAGCTACGACCAGAAAGACGCAGCGGGATTCATTCGCATTCTCGGTTTACCTGCGCGCAACCGCGCCCGCTTGCTGGGCAAGAAGGAGGCTCTCCAGTGAAGATGTGGTCCGGCCGCTTCCGCGAGCCGCTCGACCCTCGTTTCGATCACTGGCAACGCTCCTTCGCATTCGACCGGCGGCTGCTTCAAGAAGAAGTAGCCGCCAGCAAGGCGCATGCCCTGGCATTGCAGGCGGCCGGCGTCCTTACCCGGACTGAGCGCGAAAGCATTGTCGAGGCTCTGCAGGGGATTGTCGAACGCTTCATGCCCGGCAAGCGGGGTGACGCAGCGGAGAAACCGGAGCCCATGGGCTCCGAAGCCGAGGACATTCACCACTTTGTCGAACTCAAGCTGGTAGAAACTCTGGGAGACCTGGGCCTCAAGTTGCACACCGGCCGCAGCCGCAACGAGCAGATTGCGACCGATCTGCGCCTCTATATCAGGTCCAGCGCCGGTCTGCTCATCGTGGCTATCGCCGCGTGGGCGCGGCGCTTAGTCGAGCGGGCTCAAGCCGCTGGAGATGCGGTGATGCCCTCCTACACACATCTGCAGCGCGCAGAGCCGGTGTTGACCGCTCATTGGCTTTTGGCCTATGTCGAGATGCTGCTGCGCGATGCTTCCCGGCTGGAGGATTGTGTGCGGCGCTTGAACTACTGTCCTCTTGGTTCCGGAGCCGTTGCCGGAGCGACGCTGGCGCTCGATCGTAGCCTTACCGCCGGCCAACTCTCCTTTACCGCTCCCACGGCGAATAGCATGGACGCCACCAGCGACCGCGATTTTGTTCTCGAATATTTGAACGCGCTCACGCTGCTTGCCCTGCACGCCAGCCGTTTCGCCGAAGAGATCACGCTCTTTGCCACCGCCGAGTTCGGCTTTATCGATCTCCCCGAAGCCTTTTCAACTGGATCGAGCGCCATGCCGCAGAAGAAGAATCCCGACTTCAGCGAACTTGTCCGCTCCAAGGTGGGACGCATCAACGGAGCGGCACAAGCGGTGACATTGCAACTGAAGGGCCTCCCTCTTGCCTATAACAAGGACCTGCAGGAGACCCAGGAACCCGTCTTCTCCGCGACCGGCTCCATCCTTCTCACCGTTGAATTGCTGGCGGAGTTCACGCGCGCGCTCGAGTTCCGCGCCGACCGTATGCGCGCCGCATGCACCAGCGGCTTCTTGAACGCCATGGCCGCGGCAACGTATCTTGTGCATAAGGGAGTTCCCTTCCGCAAAGCGCATGAAAAAATCGGCAATGCCGTCCGCTATTGCATGGACAAGGACTGCGAGTTGAACGATCTGACATTGGATGAATTGAAACAATTCGGCCCTGAATTCGCACAGGACTTTTTTGCCGCGATCACCCTTGAAGCGACTCTCGATTGCCATGATGTGCACGGCGGCACTGCACGGCATCGCGTGCGGCAGGCATTGAACGATGCGGAAGCGCGGGTGCAATCGCTGGTCGACACTTACGGCAGCCCTGATCACGGCGATGCCACTCCAGTGGGGGCGGCTCATGCTGGTGCGTAAGGCGCGGCTTCAGGACGCCTCCAACATTGCTGACCTTGTGAATAGCCTCTCCGGGGACGGGACGCTGCTGCGCCGCCCCTTCGCCGAGATTTGCGAAAACGTCCGCGACTTCACCGTAGCCGAATCTGAGGATGGCGTCTTTTTGGGCTGCGGGGCGCTGCACCTCTACGGCCCGCATCTGGCCGAAGTGCGCTCCATCGTGGTGCGCCCCGAAGCCAAGAGCAAAGGCTCCGGCAGCAAGCTCTTGCAGGCGCTGCTCAATGAGGCTGAGGAACACGGCGTCGGCTGCGTTTGTCTCTTCACCCGAATCCCGGATTTTTTCTTCCGCTATGGCTTTCGCGTAGTCGAGGAACGGACCGCCCTCCCCGATAAAATCTACAAGGATTGCCAGACCTGCCCACGGCTCCACCGCTGCGACGAAGTCGCCATGGCCAAAGGCCAGCTTCCCAAGATCTCCATCCTGGGACCAAGACTTGAGGTCGAACAATTGGTGCGCCTGATAGGCTAAGCACTTCGCGCGCGGCGTTAAACGAATCCTGGGTGATCACCCACTGCTCTGAAAATAGCGCCTTTCTTTCTGTCATTCCCGAAGGGAATCTGCTTCTGCTGTCCTTACCTGAACCCACCACGAATCGAGGGTGCCCCATCCTTCGCACGGCTGTTTCGTGCGAAGGGTGGGAAACCACGAAACCTTCCCGCTACTTTCTATGAGCCAGCTTCGAGAGCATCCTCTTTATTCGGAGAGAGAACGCCTTTCTCATCGAGCGAAAGCGCGCCGCCGCCGCAGATCAATAAAAATATCAATCCGAATACCATACAAAGGTCGGTGCGCGCTTCGTGCAGAGTCGCCCATACTCCGCTCTTCATAAGCATGGGGACCTTAGTGGTAAGGATTGCTACAGCGATATCAATCAGCAGGGGGATCGCGGCCAGGCGCGTGATCAGTCCCAGCAGAAGCAGGATTCCACAAACAATTTCCACCGCGCCGACAAACGGCGCCAGGACCTGGGGCGCGGGAATTCCGATCTTCTCGAATCGGCCCACTCCGAGAGCAGCCGGAAAAAGAAGCTTCTGTATCCCTTCGGATAAGAAGACCCAGCCGACCAGAATGCGGATGAGCAGAATCGCCTTCGAAGTGCGCAATTGCCGCGTCCGCTCATCTGCAGTCATATCGCTCTCCTCGGTCTCTACACAGTTTGTGGTTGTAACTGCGGCGGGTGCCCCAGGTCCCGATTCCGGGACCTGGGATTCTCCAGCCCTCAACCATCACATACGAAATAATGCGGCCAGAGGCCTGGCGCTACGTCGGCAGCAGCGCAATCACAATTTGCTTCCATTCCTCATCGAGCGTTTTCTCGGGAAAGGGCTGGCCGGCTTGCCCATACCAGTACCCGGCATTGCCTACGTCGCCTTCTTTGCGGTGCAGGTAGGCATGCACCCAAGCGGCTTCGCGAATACTTCCCTGCTCTCCCTCGGATTGAGCGATGTCATGGCCGCGGTCCCACTCCCCTTTTCGATCCCACCACAAGGCAAGCAGGAGGGGCGGCAATCCAGCCGGAGGCTCCTGATGGTTGAGCGAGGTAAGGAAATGATCGAGCGTCGCTTCAGACGGCATGGACAACATTGTTACACCTTCGTCCCGCCGCTCCTTGCTTAATGCTTTCCTACCCATCAGTAACGCACATTTGTCATTTGTAATTCGGACCATAGTGGTCGTATAGTGGGGAAATGCGACCGCATCGGTCGGAGTTCATAAAGCCAAGCTGATTTGGGAGTAGATGACCATCTCCTATGCTCTTGAAAGCTCAATCTGTCGCACTAAGTGACCTCCCTATAGGATCTTGCGCCACCCTCGCCGGCCTGGAGCTTCCAGAAGCGATCCAAGGGCAGTTGATGCACCTCGGCTTCATACCCGAAATGCGGGTGCTTGCCTTGCGCCGCGCCCCAGCCGGCGATCCTACCGTTTATTGTGTGGATGGTGCGGAGATCGCGCTGCGCCGGGAAACGGCAAAGTTCATTTCCGTGCATAGCATCTGTGCGCCCAAGCCGGAGCCGGGCCGATGAGCGAGTGCTGCACTCCTGGAGGGACCGCTACCATTGAGCCGGTCCGGCCGAAGATTCAGGGCAAAATTAGCACCGTCGCTCTCATCGGTCCTCCGAATTCCGGCAAATCCACTCTATTCAACCGGCTGACCGGTTTACGGCAAAAGGTTGCGAACTATCCCGGGGTTACCGTGGAGCAGCACTACGGCCGCATGGGCGGAGTGGGCCGCGGCGACCTGACATTGATCGATCTGCCGGGAATTTACAGCCTGAACTCATACTCTGAAGACGCTCGCGTGGCAGTGGACGTGCTGCACGGCGATATGCCCGGTTCGCCCGCTCCGGATGCCGTTCTCCTGGTGCTCGATGTCCTTCAACTGAACCGGCAACTTATGTTGGCCGGTCCCATTCTCGCCCTTGGTTTGCCCACCCTTGTCCTGCTGAATATGGCCGACCTGATGACCGCACAAGGCGGCGAAATCGATCCCCTGGCGTTGGCTCAGGAATTGGGTGCGCCGGTAGCCATGGTCTCCGCCAGCAAAGGCACGGGGTTGGACGCCATTGAGCGCTTCCTTCAGCGGCTTTCCGACCCCAACCATCAGCATTCCGGCTTTACGCAATTACCCGTTCTGCAGACCGCAAGCTCCTGCCGCCAATGGGCGACGCAGGTTAGCTCGCGCACCAAGTACAAAGCGCCTCTTTCCTCCGGGTGGACCCGGCGGCTGGACAGCGTGCTTCTGCACAAAGTATGGGGACCGCTAATCTTCCTGGCGGTGGTGATTGGCGTCTTCCAGGTGGTCTTTGCGGCCGGCTTGCCACTTAGTGATTGGCTGGGCGAGGTATTCACGCGCTTGGGCGCCGGGCTTGCCAGCCTGCTTCCAGCTCACTGGATGCAGGTGCTCCTGCGCGACGGCATTTGGAACGGCATGCAGGCAGTAATGGTGTTCCTGCCCCAGATCCTGCTGCTCTTCTTGGTCATCGGAGTGCTTGAGGATTCAGGTTATCTGGCGCGCGCGGCGCTGATTGCCGATCGCGTCATGCGCTCCATTGGATTGAACGGCAAGGCCTTTATTCCCTTGCTCTCGGCTTATGCTTGCGCTGTTCCGGCAATCATGGCCACGCGAACGATTGAAAACAAGCGGGACCGGTTGGCCACTATTCTGGTGGCTCCGTTCATGACTTGCTCGGCACGCTTGCCGATCTATACCCTGATCATCGCGGCGTTCATCCCCAACCGGGAGATTTTAGGTAGATTTTTCGGTCTGCGCGCAGCGGTGATGCTCAGTCTCTATCTGCTCGGCTTTGTGGCGGCACTCGCGACTGCGCGATTGCTGAAATCCTCGGTGCTCAAGGCCAACTCGGCTCCGTTTATCCTGGAGCTGCCCCAATACCGCTGGCCCACTCTGCGCTCCATGGGGCTGCGCCTGCTCGATCGCGGAACGGTCTTTGTAAAGCAAACCGGAACCGTCATCCTGGCGGTTACATTTGTGCTTTGGCTGCTCAGCATTGTGCCCGTCCATGCGGGCCAAACGGCTCCTCTGGCCGCGAGTGTGATTGGCCAGGTCGGTCACTTCATCGAACCAGTCCTCAGGCCCCTGGGATTCAACTGGAAAATTGGCATCGGCCTCTTGAGCTCCATCATTGCCCGGGAAGTGATTGTCGGTACTCTGGGAACCCTCTATGGCGCCGATCCAGCCACTCATTCCCTGGGCCTGCAAACCGCGCTGCGCCACGACATTACCCTTGGCGGCGCGCTCGCGCTGGTTGTCTTCTTCGCCTTCGCCATGCAATGCACTTCAACCCTGGCAGTGGTCCGGCGCGAGACGAATAGCTGGAAATGGCCGGCAGTGCAATTCCTCTACATGTCCGGATTGGCCTATCTCGCCGCGCTTTTGACCAACCAGATTTTCCTGCGCCTCTTTTAGCTAAGAAGTGGTCAACTAAAGGGCGGTTAGCTAAGAGCCGGTCAGCTAAAAAGCGGTCAGCAAAAAAAATCGCCACTCATCACTCGGCTGGTAAATGCCGGGTGTCCCAGGTTCGCGAAGCTAACCCTGGGGCTTCGGTGCCCCCGAACTGTGGCTGCTAAGAGGCCGCGGAAAAACTCTCGATGAGTCCCGCAGGGACGGCCTGAAGATAGCCCAGCACGTCAGTGCTGGGGAAAGTTCGCCTCTAAGGTGAAGTCCCGAAGGGACGGCTGAATCATTCCTAAACACATATTTCAGTCGTCCCTACGGGACTGAAGTCGCGAACCCAGCACTGACGTGCTGGGCTATCTTCAGACCGTCCCTGCGGGACTCGCCGGGCGCCCCACATCTGGCGCGCTTTTGCGCTAGATGTGGGAAACCACAACTCCGCACCATGCCCCAATCCGGGTCCGCCGATCGCCGATCTCTAGAAAATCAGCTTCAACGCGAGTTGGATTTGCCGTTCCGTCGAGGTCGTAGTCGTGATCTGGCCCAAGGCATTCGAGGAAACGTTCGCATTGGGAGGACCAAGGCTGGTGGTGTTCATCACATTGAAGAAGTCGGCGCGGAAATCCAGGTGCTTATCTTCGGTGATCGCAAATGCTTTGCTGAGAGCCGCATCCAGGTCGCGGTATCCAGGCGCGCGTTCCGTCCCCACGCCCGCGGTGCCGAATTCGGTTGGAAGCTCCGACCCATAGGCGCAAACCCCATTGTCGGGGCCAGCGCATGGTGTTGCCGACGGAGTTGTGCCGAACCAGTTGTTCGCCGATCGGTTGCCGATTAGGAGCGTACGATAATGGTTCGCTCGCGCAGTGCGGGCATTGGCATTCACGGCATCGGTAGAACTGAAGGTTACAGGAAAGCCGGAGTGCAGACTGGCGACAGCTCCAAGTTTCCAGCCGCCGGCCAGCGTGTCGGTAATGCGGTTCCAGCCGCTTCCAAACATCCTTCCTCGTCCCAACGGAAGATCATAGTAGCCGGAAAAGGAGAAAATATTGGCTGCATCAAAGAAAGCCGGGCCATTGTCCCCCTTGGGATCGTAAGCATTTTGCCAGTAGGCGCTCTGAGAAGTAACCTGAGCGGCTCCATAGTAACCCAGGTTGTTGCTGATTGACTTGCTCCAGGTATAGTTCGCCAGAAATTCAAGTCCGTGGGCAACGCGCTGACGAACGGTTGTCTGGAGGGCGTTATAGTTCATCGTCGCTTCCGACTCAGTGAAGCTGACGTTATTGACCGCACTGAGATTGGGAAACTTTGACAGTGGCAAAATCGGTTTTCCGCCGGTCAAGGCCGCCGGCAACATCGCCTGGTTGCCCTCCTTGGGATCGACCAGATGGTCGCCGACCTGCCCCAGGTAGGCAATCGAAAATGACATCGAATTGTTGACCTGGTACTCGGTGGTCAGGTTGAACTGCTGGATCAGCGCGGGCTTCAAGTGCGGGTCCCAGGCGCGCACGTTGCCCGACAATGTTGCTGCATTCGCAGGCCGTGGAAATCCGTTCTGGACCTGGAAGAATGAGGTGCCGTTCGCCTGCTCGGAGGAGTCGATGAAGAAGGGCGGATTCAGCGTGAGGCGCAGGTTTGCGCCCGTCCCCTCGAGAAAATTGGTGATTCCGTAGCCGCCGCGCAGCACTACGCGGTCATGAAAACCGTTGGGTGAAAAAGAAAACCCTATCCTGGGCATAAATCCCCCGTAGAAAGGGTCGTACAACGCTCGGCTGGCGCCATTCTGTCCGGCATAGCTCACCACACCGGTCTGCAGGTTGATGTTGGCTTCCTTGTTGTTCACCTCGTACATCGGCTGGTCATATTCCCAGCGCAAGCCGAGGTTCACTGTGAGGTTTGGCTTGACTTTAAAGTCGTCCTGCACAAAAAAGGCGTCGCGATACTGCCGCTGGCCCCATCGCCCGGTTACCGCGCCCTGTCCAAACTTGAAGGCCTGGTTGGACAGAAAATCGCCCCAACTGGAACCGGTTATCGCGCCTGAGTAGACAAAATAACCGAGTGTGCCGTCGTTGCCGGAGTAGTACCGGTTCTCCTGGTAGCGGAGCGCCTGGGCGCCGAACTTCAACGTGTGCCGTCCCAGTTGCCAGCTCAAGTTGTCCCCATAGGTGTAGGCATTCACGATACTATCGCTGTCGATGCCGCCATAAGCGCCGTTGTAGGCGTCGATAACCGGGATGCCGATATCGTTCAGGTTCTCCGTTGCGCTGAGGTCAAAGGTGCTGATGCCGGGAACAAGTTGAGTGCCGGGAATGCCTAATTTTTGATTGCCTGTCAACCCGAATTGCCCGGACACGTCGGTAGGTGTCTGGATGTAGCGGGTGCGGCCGTAGCCTGCGCGAAGCTCATTGACGATGCTGGACGAGAAAATATGCGTCCAGTTGAGAATAAAGCCGGTGTACGGGTCGGAATTATTGCTGGGAACGTCGGTGGGAAGACTGACCCGGCTATACCCATCGGACTCACGGCCTATGCTAAAGCGTCCCGAAAGACTATCGCTCGCGGTAAGCCGGGCATCGATCTTGATGTCGCCCTGATTGTTGTGCGTCGCCTGAGCCGAGACGCCGACGTAGTCGTTGACTACGCCGTCCGTACCGCTTCCCGTGGTATTAGGCAGCGGAAAGAGGGCTGGGTTAGCAAGCAGATATATGGCAGCCGGGTTGGTGATGTTTCTCACCACGATCGGGGGCTTTCCGTTGGGTTGAGCGATAATTCCCTGCCGCATGGCGGAGGTGGGCACGCTCCGCTGCTCCGTTGTGCTTGCGTGCTGCCGCGCCCCCTGGAAGTCGACGAAGAAGAAAAGTCGGTCTTTGAAGATCGGTCCACCCAAGGTGCCGCCGAAGATGCTGCGATTGAGCGTAGGCACGGGGCCTATTGCCGATTGGTCTACCACGTGTTTGTTGACCCAGCTATTTGCATCCAGGTTGGTATTTTCCAGAAACCAAAACGCGTCGCCATGGAACTGATTGGTGCCGCTCTGGGTCACCATGACAACCTGGCCGCCATTCGCATTGCCATACTCGGCGGTCGCATCTCCGGTGATGACCCGGATTTCGCCAAGCGCATCGATGTTTGGGCTGTAACCAATGTAGTTATCAATAGCCTCGTTGATGTCGGCGCCATCGAGAGTGTAGTTGTTCGTCTGCTCACGATTGCCGTTCTGGAAATAGCCGCCGTTGTAAGCGGCCCGGCCTACACTGTTTTGCGCGGACGGATTAGGTGTAATTGCGCCCGCTACCAGCAAGGTGAGTGAGGAAAAATTACGGGCCTGGACCGGAACTTCCTTTGCCAGGGCGGCAGTAATGGTGTCACCGGTGGTCGCGTTCTCGGTATTCAGGATCGGCGCCGCGCTCGAGACCACGACATTTTCACTAACCTTGCCCAGCGTGAGCTGGGCGTCGACCCTTGCTTCCTGGGCGACTTCCAGCGTAAACGGGCCAAGCGTCGCCGTCCGAAAGCCGGGCGCCTCGATCGAAATCCTATATTGTCCGATTTGCAGGAAGCGGATGGTGTAGACGCCCGCTGAGTTGGTGGTCGTCGGCGTCTGTATGCCGGTAGTTATGTTGGTGGCGGTGATTTTTGCTCCGCTCACGACGGCTCCGGATGCGTCGGTAACCGTCCCTGTGACAGTGCCGGTAATCGTCTGTCCTAAGGCTATCGAGCAGACCATGAGAAGAGCGATACAACTGCACAACGCGATGCGAAGACGCATTGGGTGGACCTCCTAAGAAAGTTCCATACAGGCCGTTTTGCTCTGTTGCAATCCGAGGCCTTCGTCTCGTCCGGTTTGGGGGATCCTGGCAAATTAGGGACTCAACCGCCTCAACTGGTAATCGAGTTTCCCTACTGTATATACAACTGGACTGGTCGGCAAGCTAAAAATTTGGAAGATTTCCACAGGTCCGTAAAAACGATTACCGCCGCAATTTCCGAAAAGGTTGGCTTTACCACCAACTATTCATGAAAATTTGGTCTAATGTATAGACAACCGTACTGTTGTGCAATTAAATGTATAGACAACCGTACTGTTTATGCAATTAAAAAATATGAGGGGCCACGAGTTGGGTTGAAAAACCTGGCGCGGCGCCGGACGTGTTCGGGGACAGGCATCCGGGCCAGTTGGCCAACCATTCAGAGTTCTGAAACGTCGATCAGTATATGCGAGACAGTACTCGAAGCTATTTATGAATAGCCTTCACAAATCGGGAGGCAATCGTCTCAGGGCGGGTGATGGACGAGCCCACCACTACCGCGAATGCCCCCAAATCCATGGCTCTGCGCGCCTCTTCCGGTTGGACGATATGGCCCTCGACGATCACAGGAACATGGACGTGCGCGACTATGCCTTGAATCAACTCCCAGGAGACGGACCTGCGCTGGGCAGTCTCCGGAGTAAAGCCATAGAGGGTGGTGGCGACCGCATCGGCGCCGGCCTCAACCGCCGCTATGGCCTCCTCAAGCGTCGCGATGTCGGCGAGCACTGGCAGGCGTATCTCGCGATGGATCCGCCCAATCAGTCCGGGCCAAGGTTCAGGGCTCTTCAGCCGCCGGGCGGAGCAATCGAGCGCGATTACATCCGCGCCGGCCTGGGCGATCAGTTGTGCGGAAGCAAAGCTGGGCGTAATGTAGACCTCGCCGCCGGCCTCATACTTCTTCTCAATGCCCAGAATGGGCAGCTTCGTTATGGATCGAAATGCAGAGATATTCGCGAAGCCGTCCGCGCGCAGCCCCGCGGCGCCCCCTCTAAGAGCGGAAGCGGCGAGCCTGCGCAGGACCTCAGTATCGTCCAGCGGATCACCCGGCGCTGCCTGGCAGGAGACGATCAGTTGACCTTGCAACGAGAGTGGTATGGAAATATTGGCCAGGGTCATCTCTCATTCATCTTGCTTTTTTGCGTTGGTTGATACTTAGTTTAGCTTCTCTCTGTGCCATGGTGCGGAGGTTTCCGCGAGGCGCGCTCGAGCCGTTGCCCGACCGGGGATATCTTTCGAATTTGTAATATGCCTTTAGGAGAAAAAAATTGGAGCGAACTCACGCCCAATCCACATCTGCCGTGCACTCATTGGATAAGAACGGCTTCATTCCTCTCTATTACCAGATCCAGCGGGTTCTCATGGAGAAGATCCATTCCGGCGAATTGTCCGAAGGCGACCCCCTGGCTTCAGAGGAGGAACTCGCGCGCTGCTACCAGGTGAGCCGCATGACTGCCCGCCAGGCCCTTCATGGATTGAAGACCAGCGGGTATGCCTACAGCCTGAAAGGCCGGGGCACGTTCGTATCCCGTCCCAAGCTTGAAAAGAACATCATGTACCTGCAGGGATTTACCGAGGACATGAAGCGCCGAGGCCTGACTCCCAGTTCACGGATTCTGGAACACGCAGTCGTGAAATCGCCCGAGGAATTGGCGCAAAAACTTAAGCTCCAGGCAGGCGATCCCGTGCTGCGAATACGCCGTTTACGCTTGGCGGACAACGTTCCCATGGCAATCGAGGAATCGCACATTCCGCTCACACAGTTTCCCGGCCTGGAAAGAATCAACTTTGCCCGGCAATCTCTCTATTTTGTCCTTCGCGAGAGCTACGGCGTCCGCGCCGCCTGGGCCGATGAGATTATCGAAGCCCTGCCCGCGACCCGTGAAGAATCCGAATTGTTGACCATCCCCAAACGCGCAAGCGTTCTCTCCATCTCGCGCATCCTCATGACTACCGAAGAGATACCCATCGAGGCCACCTGTTCGCGATACCGCGGAGACCGCTACCGGGCCTCCATCCGCGTGCCCACCACCACCATCGCCTAACCAGCCAAAAGCGGTCAGCTAAGAAGCGGTTAGCGGATTCTGGGGGTGCCCCAGGTCCCGATTTGGGACCTGGGATTCTCCGGCCTTCAAAAACCATCACATACGAAATTACGCGGCCGGAGGCCTAGCCGGACCCGCTGACCGCTTTTTTAGCTGACCGGCTTTTAGCTAACCGCTTCTTAGCTGACCGGCTTTTAGCTAAACTAGATCTGATTCCCTGAAAAAGGCTGGACAATGATTTCTGTCAGTAATGTAAGCATGCGCTATGGAGCCAAAGTTCTGTTTGACGAGGTTTCGGTGCAATTCATCGCCGGACGCCGCTACGGTTTAACCGGCCCCAATGGCGCCGGCAAATCGACTTTCATGAAGATCCTGACAGGTGAGCTGGAGCAACAGAAGGGCACAGTGGTGCGGCCGAAGAAACTCGGCGTGCTGCGCCAGGACCAATATGCCTTCGACGCTTATCGCGTGATCGACACCGTGATCATGGGCAACAAGGGCTTGTGGGCGGCGATGGAAGAACGCGATGCAATCTATTCAAAATCCGAGCTCACCGATGAGGACGGAATGCGGCTGGGCGAGCTCGAGGGCATCGTGGGCGAAGAGGACGGCTACACCGCCGAGAGCGACGCGGCAATCCTTCTACAGGGCCTGGATATTCCTGACGAACTGCATCAGCGCGCGATGAGCGAGTTGCAGGGCGGCCAAAAAGTGCGGGTTTTGTTGGCGCAGGCGCTTTTCGGCAAGCCGCAAGCGCTGCTGCTGGATGAGCCGACGAACTCTCTCGATCTCGATTCAGTCCATTGGCTGCAAAGTTTCCTGCTTCAGTTTGAAGGCGCGCTGATTACCATCTCCCACGACCGCCACTTTCTGAACAGCGTGTGTACCCACATCGCGGATATTGATTACGAAACCATCATCACCTACACCGGCGGATATGACGATATGGTCCTGGCCAAGACCCAAGTACGTTCCCGCCTGGAATCGGAAAACGCGCAGCGGGAGAAGAAAATCGCTCAATTGAATGAATTCATCGCGCGCTTCTCCGCCGGTACGCGTTCCAGCCAGGTGACCTCGCGTAAGAAAGAGGTGGAGCGGCTGCAAACTACTGAACTTGCGCGTTCCAACATCCAGCGCCCTTATATACGCTTCGATCAGATGCGTCCATCGGGCAAGCACCTGCTGGAATTCGAGCGGCTCAGCAAATCGTATGATGGTGTCCCGGTAATCAAGAACTTCAGCGCTTCAGTGATGCGCGGGGAGAAGATCTGCCTGATGGGCCGCAACGGCCAGGGCAAGACTACCCTGCTGAAATCTTTGCTGGCGAGTGTGCCGGAGCGGGCCGAGCCCGGCTTTACCGTAGATGGAGGAACAGTAAAGTGGGGACACGAAGCTCAGATCGGCTACTTTCCCCAAGACCATACCGGGTCAATCGAAAAGGAGTTGACCGTGGCCGACTGGCTCCATCAATTCGACCCGCGAGCCACCAAGGAAGACATTCGCGGCCTCCTGGGACAGATGCTTTTCAGCGGGGAGGAAGGGCTGAAGAAAACCGAGGCGCTTTCCGGCGGCGAAGCGGCACGTCTGATCTTTTGCCGTCTGATGCTGCAGAAGCCAAATGTCCTCGTCCTGGACGAGCCGACGAACCACCTCGACCTCGAATCGATCAATGCATTGAATATCGCCATCCAGCGCTATGAAGGCACAGTGCTCTTGGTAACCCATGACCACGACCTGATCGATGAGGTGGGCAGCCGCATCTGGCATTTTGACCAGGACTCGATTGAGGACTTTAAAGGACCCTACGAAGAATACCTGACCGCTACCGCCAGCTCACGTTAAGCGTCGATGGGCGGGAATTTGTCCGCCTTTGCCTTTCTTTCTGTCATTCCCACAGGGAATCTCAAGATACATGATAGGGACCAGACAAATTGACTCCGATCCTCAATGCTCAAGGCATTACCAAATCCTTCGGCGCGATACCCCTCTTTCGTGAGATTTCCTTCACGGTGGGGGAAGGCGACCGCATCGGGTTGATCGGACCGAATGGCTCCGGCAAATCGACGCTGCTCGGCATTCTAGCGGGTGAGATTGATCCCGATAGCGGCGAGGTCACGGCGCGCAAACGCACGCGGTTGAGCTTAGTGGCTCAGGATTCTACCTTCGCTGCTGGGGCAACCGCTCGCTCCATCCTTGAAATCTCGCTGCGTTCGGCGGGCGTGCCGCAAGCGGAATGGGAAGGGCGCATTCGCGAGACGCTCGGCCGCGCCGGCTTCGTGGACTTCTCCACTGAAGCAGCCCAACTCTCCGGAGGATGGCGCAAGCGTCTGGCAATCGCCGAGGCGCTGGTGCGGCAACCCGACGTTCTCCTGCTTGACGAGCCCACCAACCACCTCGACCTGAGCGGCATAGACTGGTTGGAATCGCTGCTGAGATATGCTTCCTTCGCCTGCGTTGTGATCAGCCACGACAGGTATTTCCTGGAGAATGTGGCGACAGAGACAGTGGAGTTGAATCGCGCCTATGCTGACGGCCTGCTTCGGGCGCCCGGCAATTACAGCGACTTTCTAGAGAAGAAAGAAGAATATCTTGAAGCGCAAGCCAAGCGCCAGAATGCCTTGGAGAACCGCGTCAAGATCGAGATCGAATGGCTGCGCCGCGGACCCAAGGCGCGCGCCACCAAGTCGAAGGCCAGGATTGATCGCGCCAATGACCTCATCGGTGAATTGGCGAGCGTATCGCTCAGAAACCGCACCGCCACCGCTGCCATTGACTTCTCCGCTACCGAGCGGCAAACCAAGCGGCTGATTGAGATCGAGAACCTGGGCTACGGATTTGCAGGGCGCACGCTCTTCAATGGCCTTGACTTTACCGTGACCGCAGGAATGCGCGTCGGTCTGGTCGGACCAAATGGCAGCGGCAAGACTACCTTGCTCAAGTTATTGCGCGGCGAGCTTGAGCCTTTGGAGGGCACGATTCGGCGAGCGGGCGCGCTGCGCATCGTGTACTTCGACCAGAACCGCTTTCTCGACCCGGATGTGACCTTGCGCCGCGCATTGGCGCCGGACAGCGATTCCGTGCTGTACCAGGATCGTGTGGTGCATGTAGCCTCCTGGGCCGCGCGCTTTCTATTCACCGGCGATCAGCTCAGCCAACCGGTAGGCAGACTCTCCGGCGGAGAACGGGCTCGCGTCCTGATCGCCCGGCTAATGCTCGAACCGGCGGACGTTCTGCTGCTGGACGAACCGACGAACGACCTAGATATACCGACACTGGAGATTCTCGAAGAGAGCTTGCTTGAATTCCGCGGAGCGCTGGTGCTGGTCACCCACGATCGCTACATGCTCGACCGCGTCTCAACTACGGTCCTGGGCCTGGATGGCTCGAGCGGCGCAGAACAGTTCGCCGACTACTCGCAATGGGAGGCGTGGGGGCAAGAGCGCAAGCAGCCCAAGCGAGAGACGCCGGCAAACTCGCCTGCAGGCACTGCGGCACCCAAAACGAAAAAGAAACTTTCCTATCTCGAAGCTCGCGAACTGGATAGCATTGAGGATCGAATCGCCGCTGCCGAGCGGAGCCTCATGGAAACCCGCCGCATGGTCGAAGATCCCGCCGTCGCCACCGATGCCGCGCGGCTCGAAGGAGCATTGCTTGCGCAAGAGCAGGCGCAGTCCACCATGGATGCGCTCTACGCCCGCTGGGCGGAGCTGGATGCAAAGATTGCTCCATGACTATCTGGTCCGCCGGCTTACCAGTTACACCTAATTTGTCATCTCGACCGAGGCGAAGCGGAGTGGAGCGACTGTCTGTTTTGTCAAGTGAGAAAGGTGGAGATTGTGGAAAAGCCGGCGGCTCTGCCGCCTTGGAAAACGCTCATGCGTTTTCCACTTTCCCCCAATCCCGGCGGCTAGGGTCAACTGGTCACAAGAGGGCAAGCGATAGTAGCGGCAAATTGTTGGCGCACCTCGCGGGCCTTCGCATTGAGCCGCACCAGCAACTTGTGCGCCAGGGCAACGCGGATAACTTTTTTCGGCTTGCCCGCTCGAACCAAGCGCTCGCGGAAGGCGATAAAATCCGGATGATAACGGCCAACTACGCCAGCTACCACAAAGAGAATGTCGCGGATGCTTCTCCGTCCTCCACGCACCGGACGTTTGCCCTGAGTCTTGCCGCTGTCGCAGGCCAGCGGGGCCACGCCGGCCAGTTTGCCAATCTTCTTGTTGGAAAGCATACCTATCTCCGGCAGCTCGGCCATCAGACGGGCGACCGTACGATCGGCCACCCCCTTGATGGTGCGCAAGCTCTCATCTAGCTTGCGCCAGAGAGGATCGACGGCAAGCATCTGGGCGATGGCCACTTCCATGGCGCGGATCTGTGCCCCCAGAAAGGTGAGGGCCTGGCTAAAAGAATCCAACACTGTAGCCTCGGTGACCAGACGGCGCTGGTTGCGCTGCGTGGTCCGCAGGTCGGTGAGCTGGCGCAAGCGGATGACCAAAGCCTTCAGCCGTTGCTGCTCGGCCGAGGCCGGGTGACAGGCAACGCATTTTTTGGTCTCTGCAAACCAAGCAATCACCCCGGCATCGATGGCGTCGGTCTTCTCCAAAAAGCCCATGGATTTGGCAAAATCGCGCACCGCCCGAGGGTTGAGGATGGCCACCGGGATGGCTCGCGCCCAGAGCAGGGCGAAGGGTTGTTTCTCGTATCCCCCGGTGGCCTCCATGGCGACCAGATGCACTTGCTGCGCCTGACAGAATTCGGCCAGCGCAGCAATGCCTTCCGGGGTATTGGCAAAGCAGGCGGCTGGTCCCTGATGGCCGATGCGAACATCCAGAGAATTCAGCGAAACATCCACTCCACAAATCATGCGATTCGCTCCACAATAAAAGAAGTAGGTTGCTGGGTCACGGTAACCTGCCTTGTGCGTACGACTGTGCGTCAGGCGACTGTTCGGTTGTACGTGACAGCGGCGGCGGTCCCAAAGCTCCACTGCGGTTGTTGCCGGAGAGATTGCGGGCGCCGTCCACCGCGCGAGAGGGCCGATGGCCATCGGCCCTCTCACTACGACATTTTCCACCAAAAATGCCGCTACCATCTAGATACAAGAGATCTGCGGTTTGCCGGCTACGGCCGCAGCAGCGCCTTTGTTTAAACCATGCCGCAGAGTTACGGGCGTGGTAAGTCCCGCGAGGGACGGCTGAAAATAGCCCGGTACGAAGTGCTGGGTAGGGTTCTAGGAGGGAACAGTCCCGCAGGGACGGCTGAATCATTACCCAACTTCCTCTATCAGTCGTCCCTGCGGGACTCTTTCAAAGCCGCTACCAATCGAGGGTTTCCCATATCTGGCGCGCTCTTTGCGCCAGATGTGGGAAACCGCAGATCTCTCCACTTCGCTTCGCTCCGGTCGAGATGACAAAGTTAGGTGTAATTGCCAACCAAGCCTTCCTCAACTCAATTTTCATCCTTTTGGCTGGGGCAGGAGGCCCATTGAACACTCTGTCGAAAATCATCCCAAAACGTCCTGCTGCCATCGGTTGTGGTTTCCCACTCTTGCCACGTAAGGATCGAGCACCCTATATCTGCTTGAAGTATGGATCCAAAACCGCTACCAATCGAGGGTGCCCCATATCTGGCGCGCTCTTTGCGCCAGATGTGGGAAACCGCAGATCTCTCCACTTCGCTTCGCTACGGTCGAGATGACAAAGTTAGGTGTAGTTGCCAACCACGCCTTCCTCAACCCAATTTTCATCTTCACGGGTGGGCCACAGGCCCTTGAATACTCCGGTCGAGATGACAAATTGCGCGCAAATGCCGCGGAATGCTACGGCACCACTGTTGTTGCGCTGGCGAAGCTCAACTGGTGGATGGCCATCCAGGTCTGCGCATAGGAGCTCAGAGCGTTCAAGCTGGTTGAGCGATCGTCCTGCAAAGCGTTCAAGTAGTCGATCAGCGCCAGGCCCCCATGCTGATAAGCGAACTGCGCGATCGACAAAACATCCTTGGCTTCGGCCAGATAATGCCGGTTATATCTGTCCGACAATACCTTGGATGTGGTGTAGCCAATCCAAGCCTGGTCGACATCGGAATAGACCTGGTTGCGGGCTGCGACCTCGGTAAAGCGGCTGCCTTGCGCCAGATACTTGCTGGTATCTTTGTTGCCTTGGTTGCGGTCAAAGATACGGATAGGCACGGAAACAAAGAACCCATAGCTGCTCAAGGTGCCGCCGCGATCGTATTCGCCCTCGAGCGTCGGATCCGTGGTCCCGTTGGCGTACGCCATCTTTACGTTGGCATCGGCAACACGCACCGCCGCTTGGGCCGCCTGATAGTCCGGACGGGCGGCAAGCGCCCCCTGCTCCAAGTCCGTGAGCGTAACCGTGAGCGGAGGAGGAGCAAGGTTTCCGGTAATATCGAAGCCCCGGCTCGGATGGTCGTAGCCCAGCAGGGTTTGCAACTGATCGCTGGTTTGACCCAGGTTCATCTCAGCACTCGCCTCGTCGGATTCGAATTGCGCAAGCTGGAGATCGAGCCGCTCGTAGTCGAGCTTGCCGATGTCCCCGGATTGGAAGCGAGTGTGATTGATGTCGAGTTGTTGCCTGTAATTCTTCAGGTTGTCCCTGGCCAGTTGCAAGGCTGCCTTGGCCAGAAGCATGCTGGTGAAGGCTTGCCTGACAAGCAAGGTGGTCTGCCGCTGCTGGTCGTGAAACTGCGCCCCGGTCTGATCGGTCGTGGCCCGCGCGCTATCTAAGCGCCAGCGCCGCTTCTGCCCGCGCTCAAAGAGCCGCGACACCTGCAGACTAAAGCTATTAGGCGAATTGTCGACCGCTCGATTCGAGAGATCGACGCCGTACGCCGTGAAGTTCGGGTTCAGCCGCAACCCAGCCTCGACCTCCTGCCCTTTCATGGAAAGCAGATTTTGTTGCGCCGAGAGGAGGGAGGGATTGTGCGCCAGCGCATAGTCAACTGCCTGCTGCATCGTCAAAGGAGCCGCCGCCGTGGCCTGCCCATACGCCGTGCAGCCGGCAGCGCACAACAGGCAAGCAAGAATCAGCAGCTTCCATCCATGTGTTTGCGGTTTCAATTCTCAAACTCCGTTTCCGGCGTTGGGAGCACGTCCTTGTCACCCGCAATCCACACATAGAGAGTTGGCAGCAGAAAGACGCTGATCACGAGCGCTGTAACGAGGCCGCCGACAATGACGATGGCGAAAGGACGTTGTGAGTCGGAACCGATGCCGTGCGAGGTCGCCGCCGGTAGCAGCCCTAGAGTAGCGACAAGCATCGTCATCATGGTGGGGCGAAGTCTAAGCACCGCGCCTTCGATGGCGGATTCTTGAATAGAACGTCCTCTAACCCGGAGCTGATTGATATATTCCAGCATGATAACGCCGGTCTCCACCGAGACGCCGAAAAGGGCAAGGAAACCCACGCCGGAAGAGACGCTGAAATTCGTGTGCGTCATCAACAGCGCCAACATCCCGCCCAGGGGCGCCATGGCGACCGTCGCTAGGATCAGCAGCGCCCACTTGGCTGACTTAAACATGGAATAAAGAATTACGAAAATGAGAAGCAGCGTGACTGGCACCACCAGGGACAAGCGCTTGTTCGCGCGCTTTTGGCTTTGATACTCGCCCGCCCAATCGAGGTGGTAGCCCACAGGCAGTTTCACCTCGTGGTTGACTTTGGCAATTGCCTCTTCCACAGTGCTGCCAAGATCGCGTCCTCGAACGCTGTATTTTATGGCCACATAGCGCTGGTTCGATTCACGGTAAATTTCCTCCGCTCCATCTTCCACCTGGGCCTTGGTGAGCTGCGAAAGGGGAACCCGCTCGCCCGAAGGAGAGAGCAGCTTAATATCGTCGATCGCTTGCGCCGTATCGCGATAAGGCTTCTCATAGCGAACAGCCAGATCGTAGCGTGCTTCTCCTTGCAACACCTGGCTGACTGCGCCACCCCCGACCGCCGTCTGAATGGCATCTTGAACGTCGCTGACGTTAATACCGTAGCGAGCGGCCGCTTGGCGATCGACTACATAGTTCAGGTTCGGCTGACCGATAGCGCGGAAGAGTCCGAGGTCTTGAATGCCGCGGATTCCGCTCATCACGGCTACAATTTCATCGCCTTTTGCTTCAAGCGTTTTTAAATCGTCGCCATAAATCTTCACCGCCAGTTCGCCCTTGACGCCGCTCACCGCCTCCTCAACATTGTCGGAGATGGGTTGCGAGAAATTCCATACAACACCGGGCATCTTTTCCAATTCGCGGTCCATGGCTCCAATTAACTCTTCCTTGTTCTGGTGGAAGATGGGACGCCATTGATCCTTGGGCTTCAGATCGACGAAGTACTCGGTATTGAAGAAGCCGGTTGTGTCCACTCCGTCGTCGGGTCTGCCTACCTGGCTGACAACGTCCGGGACCTCTGGAAACGCGGCAAGAACGATACGCGCTTTATTCATGATGGCAACGCCCTCGGTTGGCCCGGTGCTGGGAGCCAGCGTACCGCGCACCCAAATGGCGCCTTCATCCAAATGGGGAAGAAACTCGGAGCCGATCACTCCGCTGAAGGCCAGAAAAGCAGTCAGGGCCAGCGCCCCCACGGCCGCGCCCACAGTAACATACCGGTGTTCAATGGCCAAGGTCGCGCCTGTCCGATAGTGACTGCTGATCCACGACATCACCGGGTTATGCCATTCTTTCGCGCCTTTGCGGAAGAGAAAACTGGCGATCACGGGGGCGATCAACATCGCGAAGATGAGCGATCCAAGCAGAGCGAGGGTGACCATCCAGGCCATAGGCTTGAACAATCGCCCTTCCACGGATTGCAGGGTAAAGATAGGCAAATATGCCGCAACGATGATCGCACGGGCGAAGAAAACCGGACGTTGCACTTCGTGCGCAGCATCGCGGATCTGCTGGCTGGGGGTACTAGCTTCGGTGCGGCGGTGTCCGAGATGTCGAACGATGTTCTCCACCATCACCACCGAACCGTCGACCACCATTCCGAAATCCAACGCGCCGAGAGAAAGCAGGTTGGCAGGAATGTGAGTGAGGTTGAGACAGATCGCGGCAAACAGGAGGGCAAACGGGATGGTGAGTGAAACAATGACAGCGCCGCGGACGTTGCCCAAAAAAAGAAAGAGGATGATCACCACCAGGATGATTCCCTCGGTTAGGTTGTGCAGCACCGTGTGTGTGGTGTAATGCAGGAGGTCGCTGCGGTCGAGAAAGGGAACGATCTTGACTCTCTTGGGCAGGATTTGGTCGTTCAGTTCCTTAACCTTGTCGTGGATCCCGACGAGCGTTGAATCGGAATCGTCACCCTTTTGCATCAACACGATGCCTTCGATGACGTCATCGTCATCGATGATTTTTCCATCCACGCGATGGATCGCCTTGCCGATTTGTCCCAACCGGATCTTGGGTCCTTGCACCACGGTGGCAATATCTTTGACCCGCAGCGCCGTTCCGCTGGAGCTTTTGAGGACGGTCTGCTCAATATCGCGAACATTGCGGAAGAGTCCGACTTCCCGGACGTTGACTTGCTGCGCCCCCTGCTCGATGAAGCTGCCGCCGGCATTGATGTTGTTGTTGGCCAACTGCTGTTCGACCTGCCCGATGCTGATGCCGTAGGCGATGAGCTTGTTGGGATCGACCCGAACCTGATATTCGCGAGTGATCCCGCCGAAACTGGCGACGTCGACTACTCCGGGAACGGATTTGAACTGCTTCTCCAGCGTCCAGTCCTCGAGCGACTTGAGTTCCATGTTGTCGTATGCGGGGTTGGTGCTCCGCAGGGTGTACCAGTAAATCTGCCCAACTGGACTCCAATCTGTCCCGATCTGCGGCTGCAAGCCGGCGGGCAGCGTGACCATGGACAGCCGCTCCAAGACCTTTTCGCGGTTCCAGTCATTCACGGAATTGTCATCAAAAATCAGCGTCAGGCTGGAGAGGCCGGCGAGAGAAGCAGAGCGCAGGTGCTGCATGTGGGGCAGGCCCGCCATGGCGATTTCCAACGGAACCGTAACCTGCTGTTCAACTTCTTCCGCCGCGCGCCCTGGCCATTGCGTGATGATCTGCACGTAGTTGTTGGCCACGTCTGGATAGGCTTCCACGGGAAGGTTATGAAAGGCAACGATTCCCCAGGCAAAGAGCAAAATGGAGATCGCCAGGACCATGAAACGATTGTTGAGCGCGAAGTCGACCAGACCACGAATCATTACTGGTCCACCGAATTCTGTAGTTCGAGCGCATTAACGATGGCCTGCTGGCCGGGACTAATCCCCGAGATCACCTCCTGCATTTCCCCTGGAAGCATCTCGCCGCCTACCACGCCAACCCGTTTGAATTTCCCCCCACCCGCCGGAACATAGATCCAATCGCGGTCATGCAGGTGAAGAATGGCCGTGGCCGGTAGAGATGCATGCTGCTCCAGCCTTCTGCCATGGAAGGTGGCGGTGGCAAACATGCCTACGCGCATGATGCGGTCAGGGTTGGGGACCTGAATGCGAACCTTGGCGGTGCGGATGCTAGGGTCGAGAACCGCGTCGATCTCCCCGATCTTTCCTGTCAGAACACGATCCGGATAAGCGTTCAGCCGTATATCGGCGGATTGACCGAGATGGACCGTGGGCAGATCGTTCTCATACACGTCGCAGATGATCCACACGTGAGCAAGATCGGCGATGGTAAAGGCCGTCGACGATCCAGCAAGAGCCACGCCGGCGGCGGCGGCGTTGGTGACGTTCTGCGCGATAATCACCCCGGTGGCTGGCGAATACACTTTTGCCGTTGCCGCGGGGTGGTTTTTATCAACGCCTAGAACCTGGAGCTGCTGCTCGGCCGCGATCAGGTCTGCATTGGCATCCTGCTCACCATCGTCCGCAATTTCCAACTGGCTCTTTGCGATCGCGCCTTTATCGTAAAGAATCTTCGCCCGCTCATCCTGAGCACGCGCCAGCCTCTCATCGTTGACTGCTTTGAGATATTGGTTGAACGCCCCGGAGATATCTGTACTCTGCACCTCCATGAGCAATTGGCCCTTGTGGACGTAATCTCCAAGCTGCGCATGGATCGCAACCACCCGGCCGGAAGCCATCGAAATGACCGGGATGGTTTGCGAGACATCGGGATTGACCGTGCCGGTAACCTTGAGCGTCGAAGCCGCCTGGTAGGCTATGGCGGTCGTAACCGGGAAGCGCTCAGGATGGTCCACGCTGATCAGGTTGACCCCGCCGTCGGGTTCAACCTTCGCTGATGGGGGCGCTTCCGCCGCATAGTCGTGCTTCTTTTCACTGCAACCAGCAAGCGCAGCCGAAAAAAGGACCGCTGCAATAACCGTCTTGTGCGTCATTACGGAGTCCTCACGACCCGATGGCAAGATGAGAGAAATGTTTTTCTGTAAGATCAGATGGCAATTCAACAGCTGCTTTCGTTTTATGCAGACGTATAGTTGGGCCCGAAAGCCGCTTCCACTCACAATTACCCATGATTCAGGCTAGTCAGCGGGGCTATCCGATTGCAATATATCTTTCGATCACAGAACTGCCGTGTTAGTTGCATCTTTAGGCTATTGTGCAAGTTGCAAAGCCCGCATAAAGATTCCCTAAATAATTCATGGTGAAAGCCGCTCCGGAAAAAGCTTCTATTTTGATCATGCGCTTTTTAGCCCTGCCAAGCAAAAGGCAGCAGCAGCTAAACAGGCTGCGGAAGACTCTGGAATTATGTAAAGATTGGCTGTGAAACCAGGAGTTCAGGCCCAGCGCTGATGTGCTGGTTTATTTTCGTTCCGTCCCCGCGGGGCTTTTCAAATACCGGATGTTCAACCGATTCCGCACATGCGACTCTTTTCTTTCCTTATTTCGACTTCGCGCAAATCGGCGCTGCTGACCGCCTCGGTCATGATCATGCTGATCGCCTTTATCGATTGGCGGGTCTCTGCGGAAATTCCGCTTGGTTTTCTGTATCTCTTTCCCATGCTGGTGGTCGGAAGCGAATTCGATCGGTTTCAGATCGCCGGAGTCGCCCTCGTCTGTACTTATCTCGCCGAGGTCTTCGATGTCTTCCCGTGGACGCTCAACACCGGCCCGCCTCGCGATATCCTCTATTTCGCCGCTTTCTCCTGCATGGGCCTTTTTGTATACGAGGTAACCCGCAACCGCAGGGTATCTGCGCGGCATACGCGGGAGCTCGAGATCGAGATGACCGCGCGGCAAGAAGCAGAGGAACAGCTCAAGGTACTAGTGGAGAGCAGCCCGGCGGCAATCTTCACCGCCACCGCCGACGGTAAAATCCTGCTGGCAAATGATGCGGCGCATCGCCTCTTCAGTCTCGAGCCTGGCGCTATGTCCGGCCTTCAAGTGCGCGACTACCTGCCCTCCCTGATGAACGTGCCCACGGTGGACGGCGCTCATCGCCCAATCCGCACGGCGATGCAATGTCAAGGACACCGGGCGGATGGGGATGTCTTCCAGGCCGACGTGTGGTTCTCTACTTATCTCACCAGCGCCGGTCCTCGGCTGGCCGCCTTGGTGTTGGACACCTCCGAGGATCTGCGGACGCGCGCGGAATCGAGTCTTTATCAACTTTCGGTCGGGTCTCGAATCCTGGTGGCCGCCGTCTCCCACGAGGTTCGCAACGTTTGCGGAGCCATCGCGCTGGTTCATGAAAATCTCACCCGCAGCGGAAAGCTGGCGGGCAATAAAGATTTCGAAGCCCTCGGCACTTTGGTGCTGGCCCTGGAACGGATTGCGGCGATGGATCTGCGCCAGGCCGCCAGCCACGCGGCCAGCATTGACATCCGCGCATTGCTGGACGAACTTCGCATCGTCATCGAGCCTTCTCTGCGCGATGCCGGTGTGGCGATGCAGTGGCAGGTGGAAAAGGATTTGCCTCCGGTCTGGGCCGATCGCCAGAGCCTGATGCAGGTCTTCTTGAATTTGACCAAGAACAGCGAACGCGCCCTGCAAAAGAGGAGCAGGAAAGAATTGTCTATCGCCGCGCAAGGCAGCGGCCTCGGAGTTATGGTTCGTTTTTCGGATACAGGAGGCGGAGTTGCGCATCCCGAACGCCTCTTCCGGCCCTTTCAGCGCGAAGCCGAGTCCACCGGATTGGGGCTCTATCTATCCCGAGCCTTCATGCGCAGCTTCCGTGGCGATCTGCGCTATGAACCTGAGATTGACGGATCGACCTTCGTAGTGGAGTTGTCATCGGCACTCCGGGAGAGAGAAGATGACAGTAATGAGCACAGTGATTCGGATACTGCTGGTGGACGACCACAGCCTCTTTCGGGAGAGCCTGAGCAGGCTTCTTCAAACCGAGTCTGATTTTGAAATTTTAGGTGACTGCGCCACCGCAACCGAGGCGCTCGCGCTTCCCTACCTGAAGAACGTCGATATCGTTTTACTGGATTATGACCTTGGCGAGGAAGAGGGTACCCGCTTTCTCGAGCAAGCCGCTGGCCGCGGCTTCTCCGGACACATCCTGCTGGTGACCGCGGGAATGAGCGATACGGTGATGTTTGGTGCGCTGCAAAGCGGGTCCTCCGGAATCTTTCTCAAACACAGCCCTCCCGGCCATCTGGTTAACGCAATCAGAAAGGTCATCGCCGGAGAGATGTGGCTTGATCCCGGGGTGACCCGTTCCGTAATCGCGGCAGCCACCGGCAACGCTTCCCAAAAGCGCAGCGGACCAGGATTGACCAATCGTGAACAGGCGGTCCTGAAGGGGGTCTTTGAGGGACTGACCAATAAAGAGATCGGGGCCCGGCTGGGCATCTCGGAGAGTTCCGTGAAGGCAGTATTGCAGCAACTCTTCGACAAGACAGGCGTGCGAACTCGCAGTCAATTGGTGCGCATCGCCCTTGAAGAGCACTCCGAAGACTGGCTGACGAACCCATCCTAGCCTATTCTGCCTTCTGGTCCGTCTTTGCCTTTCTTTCTGTCATTCCCGCAGGGAATCTGCTTTCCCTATCGCAGCGCTGTCACCCGAGAGACCAGAAACAGAAAAGCAACTGCGAATACCGGGTGCCCATATCCGGCGCGTTCTTTGCGCCAGATGTGGGAAACCGCAGATCTCTCCACTTCGCTTCGCTCCGGTCGAGATGACAAATTGGGTGGAGTTGCGGATGAAGCCTTTGCCCATCTAGCTGCGGTTGCAGCCTTTCTTTCTGTCATTCCCGCAGGAAATCTGCTTTTCGTATTCGCCGGGGCGCCCCAGGTCCCGATTCCGGGACCTGGGATTCTCCCCCAAGCCAGTGCCCTAGGAACGGAAGAAAAAGCTATACGCCAGCACCGCGAGGACGATACTGCTGACCATTACATAGAGCGTATCTTTCTGCCAGGCGAAATCGCCAACGCAGAAAACCACCCGGCCAACCGGGGTTGCCACCAAAAGCAAGATGCCGACCTTGAGGATACTTCGGCTGTCGAGCGCTAGAACTCCGCGGAAAATCATGCCGATGTCGCGAAGTAAAATCGGTTGGCCATGGAAGTGCCGGTAATCCGGCGCCGCGCCATGAGCTTGCACTAGATACAATATCCATCCGGTAAAAACAACGCCCGCGGCCACGCCAACGCCGATGCGCAGCATATTACCGATGGCGATCTCCATTTTTGTATCCGCCTCGGAACTCATAGGTTTTAGAGCCTCCCTGTCGCGCCGCTGAAGATCATTTCAATGCCTAGCGCTACGATAACAACGGCGAAGATCATCCGCAAAACCTTCACCCGGGTCTTGACCAGCAGGCGTGATCCTACCAGCGAGCCGATCAGAACTCCCAGCATGACCGGGGCCGCCAAGCCGGGTGCGATGTAGCCCCGGCTCAGATAGACGCCGGCGCTCGCCGCCGCGGTCACTCCGATCATAAAGTTGCTGGTGGTGGTGGAAACCTTGAATGGAAGTTTCATCGCCTGATCCATAGCCAGCACTTTGACTGCACCGGAACCGATGCCTAGAAGACCGGAGAGAGTGCCGGCAACGAACATCATGCCGAAGCCCGCAGGCACATTCTCAGCAATGTATTGCTCAGGACCGTTTTCTCCAGGAAACTCTCCGCTAAGCTTGAGCTTCAGCGCGAGCGCGTTTGGCTGGTGCACGTGGACGTCTTTTAGCTTGCGAGTCGAGGCCCAGGCCGAATAAACCAGTACTACCCCGAAGACGATCGCGATCGCATGGGTGGAGACAATCCCTGTAAGGTATGCTCCAAGCAAGGCGCCAAGCGTCGTGGCCATCTCCAGAAACATGCCTATACGCACATTCGAAAACCCCTCGCGCACATAAGCCGCCGCAGCTCCTGAGGAGGTCGCGATCACCGAGACCAGCGAAGCTCCGATGGCATAACGGAGATCGACATGAAACAACAAGGCCAGCACTGGCACGATCACCACCCCGCCGCCAAGGCCGGTCAGCGCTCCCAGCAGGCCGGCAAGCAAGGAGGTTAACCATACCAGGATCGTGAATGTGAGCAGCCCCAAGAAAAACCCTCCTAAGTTGTTTCAGTTTATGGATTCTCCCATAAATTTACTTCCCGTTATCGTAAGCAGACTCTATTATTCCGACATATTGGAAAGGAGCGGTATATGTGGATCAAAAATATTAAGGCTCCGCTGGCGATAGGGGCGATGTGTCTCACTCTTTCGCTTCCTGTCCGTTCATGGAGCCTGCAAGCTCCCGCGTCTAAGTCAACTGCCAGCGCCCCCGCAAGTACGACAGCTCCTACCCCGGCCGAGATTACCGACGCCAAAGCCAAGGGATTGGTATGGGCAAATACGAGCACCAAAATCTATCACAAGAGCGAGGATTCGAAATACGGAGAGACCAAGCATGGTAAGTTCATGACCGAGGCCGACGCCATCAAAGCCGGCTATCGCTTGGCCAAGACCTCTCCCATCGGCCACAAGAAATCAACGTCGACCGGGCCCGCAACAAATTGATCTGGCGCGCACATCAAGAAAAGAGGAGGTTTTATGGGCTTCTTATCTGGAATTGGCGATCTGTTGAAACAATATTCAGGAAACAGCGCGAACACGGCCAATGTCGAACAACACTTCGATCAGGTCGCGCAATCCGTCCCTAGCTCTTCCATGGCGAGCGGCTTGGCGGAGGCCTTGCGCTCCGGACAGGCAGGATCGTTTTCTCAAGCTGCCAGCCAGCTTTTTGCCAAGGCGGACGGCACCCAACAAGCCAGCATCCTGACTGGACTCTTAGCGTCGGTTGGACCCAGCGTGTTATCGCAGTTCACTGGCTCCAACTCGAATTCACCCCTAGCCGCGCTCTTGAAGGGCGGCCAAACCTCGGTCACACCGGAGCAAGCGGCAAGCGTTCCCGCATCTGACGTGGCCGCTCTCGCGGAGACTGCGCACAGCACCGACCCATCCATCATCGATCGCATGAGCGCCATTTATGCCCAGCACCCCACGCTGATCAAGACCCTGGGCGCGGCGGCGATGACAATTGCCGTGAAGCACATCGCGGACCGGCACGCGGCCTAGTCTGTCATAAATCGAAGTCGCTAATTCGAAATACTGGAGGGAAACATCATGGCTGATCTTGAACAGTTAAAGCAGAAATACGCTCCTGTAATTCAGACCATACAGGGGTTTAGCGACCTGGGTGCCAAAGTCGATAGCGTAAGTCTCGATGGCGATAAGCTCTACTTGAAAGCCAGTGTGCCGTCGCAGGTGGTTGCCAATCGCGTCTGGGACACGATCAAGCAGGTAGATCCGCAGTACAGCGATTTGCATCACGAGATCACAACCGCCGGCGGTCCCAACCAGACCTATACGGTCAAGAGCGGCGACAACCTCTCTACCATCAGCAAGCGGTTCTACGGTTCGGCCAACCATTATCCGCAGATTGCCGCGGCAAGTAATATCGCCGATGCAAATCTGATCCGTGCAGGCCAGCAAATTACCATTCCGGCGTTGTGACCGGGATAGCGTGAAGGCGGGGGTGCCCCAGGCTCGCGCAGCTAGCCTGGGTCTTTTTCTCCGAAACCGAGGCAAGCCTCTGCTTACCGAGCGTGACGCCGACACTGTCCATCTGGATTTGCGGAATCCCACGTTCGAGAATCCGGACGTGGGGCACCCAAGATTGGTTAAAAGAGGAGATTCAAAAACTAAAAGTTTTTTCGGCTGGGTTTGCGGCTGAAGAAACTCCAGTCCCGTAGGGGACGACTGAAATATGTTTTGAGGAGTGGTTCAGCCGTCCCTGCGCGACTCGTTTGCAGCGCCGATCTTCTATGGTTCTGTTTCAGGGCAAGGCTTCAGCCGCTTGGCAATGCGCAGAATCGCGGCTGCGCTTTGATCAATATCCTGCTCTGTTGTCGCCCAGCAGGAGACGCTGATGCGCATTGCGGCTTGGCCATGCCATTCGGTTGCGCCACACCAGCAGGTTCCCTCTTTCTGCACTTCTGAGATGATTTGCCGGGTAACGTAAGCATCTCCGAAAGAGACCAGGACCTGGTTGAGAACGACTTCATTGAGGATTCGATAACCGGCCTCTCGGAGGGTATCTGCAAAACGAAGGGCCAATCGGCAATTCCGCTCGATCAAATCGGCCACTCCGCGCCTTCCCATCGAGCGCAAAGCCGCCCAGATCTCGACGGCCCGAGCTCGCCGCGACGACTCGGGGGTATAGTGAGACGATTCACGGCTATCCGCCGTCTGCAGATAAGCTGCGTTGATCGCCATCGCCGAGCGCAGATATCCCGCCTCGCGAACAAAGGCCACGCCCGAGTCGTAGGGCACGTTGAGCCATTTATGGCAGTCGGTGGCCCAGGAGTCGGCCTCGCCAAAACCAGCCATGAGGTGGGCTCGGTTTGGCGCCGCCGCGGCCCACAGCCCGAAGGCGCCATCCACGTGCACCCACGCCTCCGAGCAATGGGCGCGCGAGCATATCTCCCCTGCCGGATCAAAAGCGCCCGTATTCACGTTGCCGGCTTGAATGCAAACCATGGTGAGATTGTCGAACGGCGGCAGAACATCGAGACGCATGCGGCCCTGCTCGTCGGTGGGTACCCTGACCACCCGCGACCTGCCCAGCCCCAAGAGTGAGAGCGCCTTCAGTAGAGATACGTGGACTTCATCGCCAACCACCACCGTTAACGGCGGTGCGCCGAATAGCCCTTGATCCTCCACGTTCCATCCAACGCGTTCGAAAAGAGCGTGACGCGCGGCTGCCAGGCAGGTAAGGTTTGCCATTGTCGCGCCCGTGACGAAGCCGGCTGCGCACGAAGCAGGCAGGCCTAATAAACTATTCAGCCACCCGAGAACGGCTTCCTCTAATCTCGCCGCCACGGGAGACGTCACATTGAAAGCAGCGTTTTGATCCCAGTCTGCGGCCAGCCAATTAGCTGCGAGTGCGATTGGCAGTGCGCCCCCGATTACAAATCCGAAATAACGGCCGCCGGTCGACCCAACTGTTGCCGGTGAGCCAATCTCGTCCAGCAATGAAAGTGCATCTGCGGGATCGCAGGGATCGTCGGCCATGGGCTCGGCAAATCCAGCTAAGCGGGCAATGTCCTCCAGAGCTGGCGCAACTCGCCGCGTCCGGATACCCGATACATAGCGTCCCGCTCTTTCACATGCATCGGTCAGCAGCTCTTGCATCGGTTGATTATAGGTTCCAACTATCGCTTGCCCTCAGGCCGCGCCTTGGCAGCCTCCGACTTACAAGCGGCGGGTGCCCCATGTCCCGATTTTGGGAGCTGGGATCAATCACGAGGAAACACACTTGGCTCCGGAAACTCCACCTGATTTGTCATCTCGACGGGAGCGTTCATGGGCTTGCGGTCCACCAAAGGGGGATGAAAATCGGGTTGAGGAAGCCTACGTTGGCAATTACACCTCATTTGTCATCCCGACCGAAGCGAAGCGAAGTGGAGCGACTGTCTGTTTTGTCAAGGGAGAAAGCGTGCGTAAAGCTGTGGAAAAGACGGCGGCCTGGTGCCGCCTCGGAAAACGCTGTGCGTTTTCCACTTTCCCACCGTCCCTGCGGCTGGCGTTTCACCCCTAGCTTTTTGACCTCCAGCGGTCAGGTACGGATACAAATTGGCTGCGCACTTCTCGCGCTTTGGCGTTGAGCCGCACCAGCAGTTTATGCGCCAAGGCCACGCGGATAACCTTTTTTGGCTTGCCCGCGGCAGCCAAGCGCTGGCGGAAAGCGAGAAAATCCGGATGATAACGGGCGACCCCGCCGGCCACCCAATAGAGGATGTCGCGGATGCTTCTCCGTCCTCCCCGCACCGGACGCTTGCCTTGCGTGTTGCCGCTGTCGTGGGCCAACGGGGCCAAGCCGACAAGTTTGGCAATGGTCTTGTTGGAGAGAGTACCGATCTCCGGCAACTCGGCCATCAGACGGGCGACCGTGCGATCGGCCACACCCTTGATGGTGCGGAAGGCGGTCATCCAGTTGCCGCCAGAGAGGATCGACGTCAATCAAGTGGGCGATAGTCACTTCCAGCAGCGCGGATCTGCGCATTCAGAACGCGGAAGGCTTTTCTGAACGAGTCCAGCACCACCGTAGCCTCGGTGACCAGACCGCGCTGATTCGTCTGCATCGCGCGCAGGTCGGTGAGCTGGCGCAAGCGGTTGACCAGAGCCTTCAGGCGTTGCTGTTGGGCCGAGGCCGGAGGGCAGCCAACGCAGCGTTTGGTCTCCGCAAACCAAGCGATGACGCCGCAATCGATAGCATCGGTCTTCTCCAACAGGCCCATGGCTTCGGCAAAATGACGTACCGAGCGGGGGTTGAGGATGGCGACCGGTATCGCGCGCGCCCAGAGCAACAGCGAAGGACTGTTTCTCGTATCCCCCGGTGGCCTCCATGGCGACCAGATGCACGTGATGGGCCTGACAGAAATCGGCCAGCGAAGCAATGCCTTCCGCGGTGTTGGCGAAGGAAGCCGTCAGTCCCTGCTGGCCGATGCGAACATCCAGAGAATTCAGCGAAACATCCACTCCACAAATCATGCGATTCGCTCCACAATAGAGAGTAGGTTAGCTGGGTCACGGTAACCTGCCTTGTACGTGCGACTGGAAGTCAGGCGACTGTTCGGTTGTACGTGACAGCGGCGGCGGTCCCAAAGCTCCACTGCGGTTGTTGCCGGAGAGATTGCGGGCGCCGTCCACCGCGCGAGTGGGCCGATGGCCATCGGCCCTCTCACTACGACATTTTCCACCAAAAATGCCGCTACCATCCAGATACAAGAGATCTGCGTTTTCCCACATCTGGCGTAAAAGCGCGCCAAATATGGGGCGCCCGGATTTTCGTAAATGATTTTCGAGAGAGTCCACACCCGAGGAGAAAATATGGCCACTCGTCGATCCAATGCAATCGCAATCTGCCTCTGTCTGCTCGCCTGCGGCTGCGCTCGCTCCACCTCTGTTCAGCAGTCCCCGCACCCATGGATGAACACCTCCCTCTCTCCCGATCAGCGGGCCACTTTGCTCATCCACGCAATGTCGCTCGACGACAAGATCACCATGGTCCACGGCGTCCACCCCATTCCGATAACGGGGTATGTGGGATATGTTCCTCCGAATCCACGACTGGATATTCCGGCGCTGAAGCTGGCCGATGGACGTGCTGGTGTTGGCAATAAGGCCACCAACGTAACTCTGCTGCCCGCGCGCCCATTGCCGCCGCGGCCAGTTGGGATACTGGTTTGATGACCCGTCGGGGAAACTCCCGCTGACATTTCCTCAAACGGAGAACGGTGTTCCCACCGGAACCCCCAGTCAATGGCCGGGAGTGAATGGCATATCCACCTATAGCGAAAAGCTGGAGGTGGCTATCGCTGGTATGACGCAACCCATACCACCCCATTGTTCCCCTTCGGCTACGGCTTGTCGTATACCACTTTTCGCATGAGCCACCTCGTGATCGCACCCGAACGGCTCGACGGGAATTCCAACCAGAACGTGCAGGTGGCGGTGGACGTCACCAATACGGGCAGCCGGGCCGGCGCCGAGGTCGCCCAAGTCTATATCGGACATCCTCGAAAGAACGGCGAGCCTCCGCGGCAGTTGTCTGCCTTTGCCAAGGTTGAGCTGAAACCTGGGGAAACCAGGCATTTGATGCTGACTCTCAACAAGCGGTCATTCTCTGTCTACAACCCCGCCGGTCATCAATGGATAACTCCAGCCGGCGCCTACCAGCTCATGGTTGGAACGTCTTCGCGAGAGCTGCCACTCCATGGCAGTATCATGATCGGCGCCGCCCGGCAGTGACCTCTGTTACTCTACTCTGCAACCGTCCGGTAATTCAGAATGACTCTGTCCCCGGCAGACGAGGAGGGCATGGCCAATGGCCGTAACGCGCCCCGCAAAGTCGGCAAAGCAAGAGAGCAGGTTTGCTTTTATCCTCGAGCGTTTGCGCGAGAATGGCTCCGCCAGCGTGGAAAGCCTCTGCGAAGAGATCGGCGTATCCGTCCATACCATCCGCCGCGATCTGGAAGACCTTCATGAACGCGGACTGCTCCGTCGCGTGCATGGAGGGGCCGCTCAGATGGAGCCTTTTTTTTACGAGCCGTTTAAGGCCGACCGCTCTTTCCAGGAGCAGATTGAAAGCTTCGCCGAAGAAAAGCGGCGTATCGCCAAGAGCGCAGCCCAACTGGTGAAGGATGGCGAAGTTGTGGCTCTCACCGCGGGTACTACGACCACTGAGACTATCCGCTGCCTGCCCATGAACCGCCGGCTCACGGTAGTCACCAACACCGTGAATGTCGCAATGGAGCTTTCCAAGCGCAAAGACATCGAGGTGTTTGTCACCGGCGGCAGTTTGCGCGGCACATGGTTCTCACTCGTCGGCCCCACTGCCATCCAGAGCGTAAGCAAGGTCTTTATCGACACGCTTTTTATCGGGATAAACGGCATCCACGCCGAGCGTGGACTCACCTGCTACAGTCCGGATGAAGCTGAGATCAACAAAGCGATGGTGCAGCAGGCGCGGCGCAAAATCGTGGTCGCCGATCATAGCAAATTCGGCGTGGTAGCCAGTTGGCTGATCTCTCCCATTTCAGAGATCGATTTGATCGTTACCGACTCAGGCATTCAGGAAGAATTGGCTCTTCCCTTCCGCAAAAAAGGAATCGATATCAGCATCGTCTAAGGGAGTAAACAAGGTGCTCTGCGGAATGGGTGCCCCAGGTTCGCGAAGCTAACCTGGGTCTTTCGCCCATAGCACCACGAAAATAGGCCATCCTCCGCAAGATTAAGAGACAAGTTCCATGGCGCGAACCTCTTGTTTGCGGACGGTCAGGCGCTCAATCAGATCTCGCCGCACCTCGAAGCCTCTTCCCGGCGCCGTTGGCACTTGGATTTCGCCGACCGGGGAAACTTCGACTTCAGGTTCTATGATGTCTTCCGCCCAATACCTGCGAGATGCGGAAACATCGCCGGGAAGACTGAAATTTTCAAGAGTCGACAAAGCGATGTTGTGGGAACGCCCTATACCGCTCTCAAGCATCCCTCCGCACCAAACGGGAATGCCCCGCTCCTGGGTGGCGTTATGGATGGCGATGGCTTCACTGAATCCGCCCACCCTTCCCAGCTTGATGTTGATGATGCGGCACGATCCCATCTCGATGGCGGCCAAAGCATCGCGCCGATTGCGGATGGATTCATCCAGGCAGATCGGCGTCTCCAGCCGATTCTGCAGCATAGCGTGAAAATAGAAATCGTCAGCCCAGAGGGGCTGCTCGATCATGAGCATATTGAACTGATCGAAGGTTGTGAGGTGGTCGGAGTCTCGCAGGCGATAAGCGGAGTTGCCGTCACAACTCATGACGATTTCCGGATAGCGGTCCCTGACAGCCTCGAAGACCCGTACATCCCACCCGGGCTTGCACTTAAGCTTGATTCGCCGATAGCCGGCGGCAATCTCCGTCCCGACTTTTTCCAGTTGCTGTTCGATTGAAGGCTGAATGCCGATGGAAACTCCGCTCTCGATTGACTTGCGCGTGCCTCCCAGGAGGTCGGCCAGGGATATACCCCGCATCTGCGCCTCCAGATCCCACACCGCATTCTCCAGGGCAGCCTTGGCCATGCGATGCCCGCGAACGCGGCGGAAGATTTCCGGGCACTTGCCGCCGTGGGCCACTTCGCTCGCTGTCAGCGCTGGTGCCAGTTCTTGAAGGATGACCGACCAGGCGGTATCAGTTGTCTCTTCGCTGAAGTAGGGGTGCTCTCCGGCCGTACACTCGCCCCATCCGGATAGGCCCTCCGCCCTAATCTCGACCAGCAGCACGCGGCGCTCAACCGTTTGACCAAAACTGGTGGTGAACGGGTGCACCAGAGACATACTAAGCTCGCGTAGGAAAATCGATTCAATCTTCATCAGCTATCCATTCGATGCTCGGTTAGGCCGTTTCGGCTGGAGGTATACCCCCGGGTCAGAGCCAACGCAGCCGATCCGTCAAGGATCGGCTGCACATAACCTGCTCTCACCGGGACCGAAAAACAGTGGAAACGGTTGAATGTGCGCCAGTTTGCTGGCTTGGCTCCGGCCACCGGCCCAGTTGGAAAATTCCATTTCCTTCCGCATCGATGACAAAGCCGAAGACAGCTAAACCGCCGGAAAATGCCTGTTCAAATTGGCGGCGATTCTCGCGTTGCACGCGTAGAGCAGATTCCCGCTCTCCGGGAGTATGCCTCCAATCACCAATCGCTCGCGGGACTATAATGGCTTGCTCCACCCGGGGCGACGAAGAGAGTTTTCCATCCAGGGCACATTTTGTTCGCGGGCTCTCCAACCACCATTCGGCGTATAAACGATCGGTTGGCAGAATTCCCTGCAGACGTGATGAGGATACACCATAGTGATTCTGTGAATATCGGCGAACAATAGTTCCTAATTTTACGATATTTAGAAAGGAATTTTTGATTTCCAGCGGATCAAAGGTCCACTCCATCCGCAAAATGCCGCGGGACAACGCCTCTTCGCGTTGAAAAAGCTTCAACCGCCGGCCGATGCCGCGGTTGCGATAGTTGCGATGGACGGCGAGCATGTGCGAGTGCAAGTAGGGCTCGATGGTTGGAACCGGCCCCGGCCCGGTCTGGGCAAAGCCGGCCATAGCCATGGCAAAGCCGATTAAGCACGTGGCATCGCCCTCCGGAGCGGCGCCGGGAGCGGAGATATCAAACGCTCCAATGACCTGTCCTCCGGTGTGGCGCGCAACCACGAACGAGCGGCGCGGAGTAACGTCTCTCTCCTCGAAACCCCAGACCTGCGCCTGTAGATCGACGCAGGCGGCCAATTCGTCCAGGTCCCGGCACGTGCGAATGACGATATTGGAGTCGGCAACGGCGGGAGCTGGGGTCGTCATAGAGCCGGCGTAGATGCTTCCGCATCTTTGGCTTGGGTCCAAAGCGAATCGAGTTCGGCGGCGGACATGGTCTCAAGCGGTCCCGGCGCGTTGCGCTCCATGAACGCGAACCGGCGGCGAAATTTGGCGTTGGTGTGGCGCAAGGCAAACTCCGGGTCGACTTTGAGGCGCCGCGCCAGATTTACCGTGGTGAAGAGTAGATCGCCGATCTCCCCCGCAATAGCCTGCGCGGACGCTTCCGGCAAGCCGACTTGATTCTCCTTGTCTTTTATAGCCTGCCGCAGTTCGGAGGTCTCCTCCCCAAGCTTATCGAATAGGCCTTCCAGATCCGGCCAATCGAAGCCGCTCTTTTGCGCCCGCGAACCGAGCTTGCGCGCCTCCGACAGAGCGGGCAGCGAGCGCGGGGCAGAATCAAGTGCAGACTCGTACCCTGACCGATCGGTCTTCTCCGCCTGCTTAATTGTTTCCCAGTTGCGCAGCACCTGCGCAGAGTCGCTCGCCGTCACAGTCAGCTTCGCGCTGTTCCCGGCGGCGGCGGCGGCCTGCTCTCCAAAAACGTGGGGATGACGGCGGATCAGTTTACGATTGAGCCCGGCAATCACATCCGCGATGGTGAAACGGCCTTCCTCGGCAGCCATTTGCGCATAAAACAGCACCTGCAGCAGCAGATCGCCCAGTTCCTCGCGCAAATCTTCCCAGTTACGGCGCTCGATCGCGTCGAAGACTTCGTAGGTTTCCTCCAGCGTGTAGGGCTTGATGCTGTCGAGGGTCTGCTCACGATCCCAGGGACAGCCTTGAGCACCCCGCAGGCGTTGCATGATCGAGACCGCTTCTTGAAATGACGCAGCCGGATCGGTTGGGAGTTTTTCGCAGGAATCCATACTTTGAATGTAACCCATTGCACCGAGCCAATCGACCGCGGGATTAGATCTCCTGAAAGCGCATTTACCCACTTGACAAAAGGCTTAACTCCGTCCGGCAGCTAAGCCGGCCGAATCTTCATTGTTTACTAGCTGAGATTGGGTTTACTTCCGAATGAGGAATTTGGTCCCACATCCGGTCCAATGAAATTTGGCTTATTCCAAATGGGAACTTACCTGAGCACAGACCCACGGTCCGGGATCTTGTTTTACTAGACGACCGAGATTCTTTTGTGGAAGAATCCGAAGCCGATATACGTTTGCCTTCAAAGCCCCTTCGAAACATGCCGAAGCGAGGTCGGCGCGCCGCGGCCAACAACACCCTAAAGACATCACAGCATTCCATGTCCAACAACAGGAGCAATACACAATGAAATCGGGTTTCTCACGCAGAAGTCTAATTAAGGGAATAGCAGCAGCCGCTGTGGCTCCGGCGCTCGCGCCGATAGCAGGAGGGCAAACTCAGAAGAAGCCCTGGTGGCTTGGCAACGGAATGCCCCAGGAAGGCCCAGGCACACCGAAGATCGCCTGCGGAATCAATCTCCGCGATGGAGTTACCGATCACACCATTCGTAGCATGGTGCAAATTGGCGTATATCACGTGCTCAGCAATGGCCCGGCAATACCTTGGGAAGCAAGCCAACTTCAGCCAATCGTTGACAAGCTAAAAAGTGGCGGTGTGGTGCTGGGTAATCTGATGATCGGCGGCTTTCCTAACACGATTTACGGGCGTCCGGGAAGGGACGAGGAGATTGAAAAAATCAAGCAATCGATCCAGGCGGCGGGCAAGGTCGGCATTCCTGTCGTTGAGTACAACTTCTATGCGCACCGCGCCATGGAGGGCTACTACGAAGAAACCGGAAGAGGGGGAGCCGGATTGACCGGTTCCGACTACGACCGCATGAAAAACCTTCCGCCGCTGCCCCAGGAGGGCGCCCATAACCTGACTCAGATGTGGGCCAATATCACCTACTTTTTGAAGGCCGTTATTCCAGTTGCGGAAAAGGCAAATGTGCGGCTGGCGCTTCATCCCAACGATCCACCGTATCCCTTAAGCCGCGGTTCGCAGCAGATCATGGGAACGCTCGCGGGATGGAAGCACCTGATCGAGATCGTGAACAGCCCCTCGAATGGCATCACCTTCGACTGCGGTGTCACCAAGGAGTTGGGAGAGGATCCCGTCGCGGTCTGCCGCTACTTTGGAACCAGGGACCGCATCAATCATTGTCATTACCGCAACCCACACATTATGAAGCCGTATGTGAAATACGACGAAGGCTTCATCGACGAGGGCGATGTCAATATGTTGGCGGTCATGCGGGAGTTGTTGAAGGTGAAGTACACCCGCGAATTCTACCCGGAACATCCTCGCGCACTGGATTACGATCGCGAGCGTGGGCCCATCCGTGGCTATCCCGGAGGCGGTGGATACGGCGGAGACCTTTACGATATCGCCTACGCAAAAGCCATGCTACAGGCAGCTCTGGTTCTCGAAAGGGGTAGTGAAAAGAGTTAATGAAAACAAATAAAGGGCCGTGCTTTGCTCAAGTTTCTTACTTACCGAAGGAGGCACATAGTTATGCATTCCACCCAACACCTTTCCCATAAGAAGCTAGGAACGCTCAGCTGCTGGCTAAGCTGCCTGACTTTGATCTGCGTCCTGTTCCATGGGACGCTCAACGCACAAAACTCGTATGGATCGGCGGTTGGAACAATCACTGATCACTCCGGCGCTGTCGTCGCCGGAGCCGCCGTCAAGCTCACGAACGTTGACACCGGGGATTTCCGGACTGCCACCACCAATGCCGCCGGGGACTACCAGTTCCTCAACCTTCCACCGGGCAATTACAAGATCGACGTCGAGACCAGCGGCTTCAAGCATTTCGTCCGCATTAATGTTGTGGTACAGGTACAGGGCTCCACTCGTGTCGACGCCGCCCTCGAATTGGGCAACGTGAGCGAGACCGTTGAAGTCACCTCGCAAGCGCCCCTACTTGAAACGCAGCAAGCTACCATTGGCCAGGTAGTCGCCGGGAGAGCTGTGACCGAACTGCCCTTGAATGGCCGAAACGTCTTCAATCTTCTTGCGCTTTCTCCAGGAGTCGTGCCCCAAGGTGGCACGCAGGCGAGCAACGCTGTATCGGGAATGAACGGCAATGGCTTTGCTACGGGAAACTACCAGATTTCCGGAGGAATCCCCAATACTGGAGCGGAATTCATCGATGGCGCTCCCATCAACAACGGCTATATCAACGCCATCTCCTACATACCGGCGCAAGACTCCATACAGGAGTTCCGCATCGAAGCAAATGCTATTGGACCGGAATTTGGCGGCACGACAAATGGCGTGGTCACCATGGTGACCAAAAGCGGGACCAATGCTTTCCACGGCACCGCCTATGAGTTTCTACGGAACACCCTCCTAAATGGCAACACTTTCTTCTCCAATCGGGCGCACTCGAAACGGCCTGCACTTATTCAGAATCAGTTTGGCGGCACTATCGGCGGCCCAATCAAGAGAGATAAGTTATTCTTTTTTGGCAGCTATCAAGGCATCCGCGCCGCGATAGGTGCAACCACCTCTTACAATGTGCCAACTGCCGCAATGGAGAGCGGGGTCATAACCAGCTCGACGCCTATCATCGATCCGGGGAGGTTTAACGCCAATGGGGTCTTTGTTCCCAACCCGCCCGGGATAACATTTCCCGGCAACATTATTCCCACCAACCGGATCAATCCCACCTCGGCTGCGATGTTTAAATGGTGGGCGCCTCCGAATCAGCCGGGCACCCTCAACAACTACATCGTCAATGCTACAACCCATCCGGTTTTGAATCAGTACATCGCGCGGCTTGACTGGAATGCAAGTGAAAAACAACGCATCTTCGGCCGATACACCTATCACCACGCACTGAACCCCAGCGCCTTGCCATACGGTTACCTGCCCAACCCTTCCACGGGCCATAATGCGGTTCAGCAATTCGTCTTCGGGGACAGCATCACAGTCAGCCCGACAACAATTCTGGATTTTCGTCTCTCCTATTTTCGCGATAGCAGTTTTACCGGCGCCACTGGTATTCCATTCGACCTCGGTTTTACCGGATGGCCGGCCGCAACCATAGCCCAATTGGGAGCGAGTTGTTGCGGTCCGGTAATTCCCCGGGTTTCCGTTTCCGGGCTCTCGGTCAATGGTGGCGGTGGTCAGCAAATCTTTGTAACCGAGGAAAACTATGCCATCTCAGGAAGCGCTACGAAGATCCTGGGACGCCATACAATCAGGTTCGGCGGAGAAATCCGCCGCGCACCTAACAACTACGGGCAGACCAACTCAACGCAAGTTGAAGCCTTTGGTTTTACCAATGCTTTTACCGGCAACCCATTCGCGTCCTATCTGCTGGGCCTTCCCCAAACTACCATACAGGAGCTCGCGATCATACCGGCTGCAGTGACATACTATGCCGGAATCTATGGCGGCGATAGTTTCCAGGTCACTAACAAAATGGTGCTTAACTTCGGTCTTCGGTGGGAATATCCAGGGTACTGGACCGAACGCCATGATCGCCAGGCTGTCTTTCTTGCAAACGAGACCAATCCGTTGGCCGGACCCACACACTTGCCGCTTCAGGGTAATGTTGAGCTTGTAAATACTCCAGCCTATCCTCATCGGACAAACCTGCTGCCCCACTATGACTTGTTTTCGCCGCGCCTGGGCCTCGCATATCGGTTGACCAACAGCTTGGTAGTCCGCAGCGGGTTCGCTATCCTCTTTGCTCCCACGGCCAATCTGCAGCAGGATGCGCAGCCCTACCAGGCCGCGGTCAATCTTGCATTTACCCAGATCAATCCCACGACTGTACCTATCAATTCATTCAGCAATCCATTTCCGACCGGGGTCTTACAGCCGGTTGGGAGGAGCGCCAATTATCAGAGCGTGATTCTGGGGCAACCCGTTGTTAGTAATGTGCCGAAGCAGCCGGCGACGTATTCAGAGCAGTGGAACCTTGATATCGAGAAGGACCTGGGACATCAAACCGTGTTTGATATCGCCTATGTCGGCAACCATGGAGTTCATCAGCAACTGCCGGCCGGCCTTGATGATAATGGCCAAGGTCTGGACCAACTTCCGGACCAGTATGATTCCATGGGTTCGGCTTTACTCACCCAAGTTCCCAACCCATTCTACGGGCTGATCACCACTGGTAATTTGGCTGGTCCCACCATTCCCGCAGGCCAGCTCTTGCGTCCCTATCCCCAATATTTCAACTTGTGGAATGCTGCGAATACTTCGGCCGGTTCAAACTACAATGCACTGCAAACAAAAGTGGAGAAGCGGTTCACCCAAGGCGGCACCTTGCTGGCAACATACACCTGGGCGAAAGATATGGGCACTGCTGACACACAGACCGGCTTCCAGGAAGCCGTCCAACCCGGGGAGGTGCAGGACTGGAACAACCTCCCAGCTGAGTACGGGCCGCTCAGCTACAATGTTCCGCACCGCTTCGTAGGGGCTTACGTGTATGATCTTCCCGTTGGCAAAGGCCGGCGCTTTCTAGGCAGTCAGGGTGGAATCGTGGACAAAATCATAGGCGGCTGGGGAGTTGACGGAATCACCACCTACGCGCTCGGCTTTCCGCTGATATTTACTGCACAGCCGACATTTCTTAACCAACAATTCGGCGCTGGCGTTCCCCGGCCTAACGTGACTGCGGGTTGCGCAAAGCAAGTATCCGGAGGGGCCGTTTCTAAGCTCGGCGGTTGGTTCAATACAAGTTGCTTCACCCAGCCTTCAAACTATGGGTTCGGAAATGAGCCCCGCACCGACTCAAACCTGCGTACCCAAGGAATAGCTAACTGGGACGCCGCACTTTTCAAAGGGACGGCGATCGGCGAGCGATTCAATCTGCAGTTCCGCGCCGAGGCTTTCAACCTCTTTAACCGGGTTCAGTTCGGCCAACCCAACACCGTCTGCTGCAGCAACTCCAATTCTTCATTCGGAGTCATCAGCAGTCAGCTCAATCTGCCGCGGATAATTCAGTTTGCGCTGCGGCTTACGTACTAAGTCTTCCGCGAAGCGGCGAGGGAGCACCGGCCCGGCAGCTCTATTTCGCGTAAAAGCGGTAGCGGATAGTCCAGTGCGCGGTCTGGCCCGGAGGAATATTCAGATGGATGTAGGCCTCCGGGCAGATCGTAGTGTGAATCGACCAGAAGTTGAAGCGCGCAATAGGGGAGGTGGAGGTCTGTTCGACACCTACTCCGGTCTTTTGATTTTCAACGATTATGTCGTAGTCGGATGGGTTATCGGAATAACCCGTTAGAAAGCTGGTCGCAGACGCTCTGGGTTGCTGCGGTATTTCTTCCGTATAGACGATTTCCTTGCCTTCAATCTTGGCCCATGGCTCCATCGACCGTTCCGCTTTGGGCTCAAAGGGAAATCTCACCCCCATGCCAGGACCGGTAGGAGCGCCGTCGAGCATGAAGAAGTCGTGATCGTAAACCTCCAGGTCCATGGTTTTTGTTCCGGTGTTCTTCATCTCATGTTGCAGAATGAGAACCGGCAGGCGTTTGTCGAGCTTCAAAGTCTTGGTATAGACATATGCAATGCCCAAAGGCGATTGGAGATGCTGGGTTATAGCAACCGCGCTTCGCTTGCTGTGAACGGTCCACTTCCCTCCATCCACAAAAGGATAGCGATACATGTATTTATAGGGCGAATCATCTACCTTGCGCAAAACCCCAACTCCTGGTTTCACGAACAGCTCGCCCGGCTTCGCCGCGTCATAGTTTAGACCGCCATCGCTCGATCGAAACTCTTCTACCGGTCCAGTGATCGCGTCGTTGATCAATGGACTGTAATGCGGGAACCAGACGCCAAAGTAGTCATGACCCTTGTAAGTCAAACATGGAACTACGCCGGACCAGTCAAACCGCGTACCGCGATAATAGCCATCTTTTGGGTCGGGCAGGTAAACCACGGCTTGCACAACTCCATTCGAAATGGAGGCTTTGGGGAAGTTCGACTGCGCGGCCGCAGAGCACCCGGTTTCAGCGGCGCCAGCCATTCCAGCCGGTAGGAGAGTAAGCAAAGCAAGAAACACTGGAACTAACAATGGTGCGCGATTCAATTTCAAGTTACTCACCCAAATCTTCCCGATCTCTTAAGGCAGCGTAAAGGCGACATAGACTCCGCCCGAGGGCTTGTGGCTGCTCTGCCCTCCACCGGCGGCGATGACCACATACTGTTTTCCGTTGATCATGTAAGTTGAAGGTGTGGCCAAGCCGGAATAAGGCAATTCCGTTTCCCATAGCAACTTTCCGGTGTCGGTGTCGTAGGCATGGAACTTCTGGTCGAACACGGTGGCCCCAATGAAGAGCAATCCGCCCGCGGTGACAATAGGCCCACCATAATTGTCCGACCCGGTGTTCGCCATTCCTTTGGCCACCAGTTCCGGATACTCTCCAAAAGGAATCTTCCACAAGTACTTGCCGGTATTCATGTCGATGGCGCTCAGAGTGCCCCATGGAGGCGCGGTCGCAGGATAACCGTCAGGGTCCAGAAACCTGGTAAATCCAATGGTCTTGTAAGGCATATCGTCTTTCGGAGTAGCCGAATTCTGCTGCGGCACGGGGGGGCCGGGAGCCGCCGCTGCACTCGATGCCGGTGGGCGCCGCTGCTGTTGTTGCGGAACTCTTGTCAGATACCGCACCACGGCCTGAACCTGTTCGTCACTCAGGTTGTTGAATGCCGGCATTCGGCCGCCGCCTTGATGAATCTTGTTTGCGATCTCCTGATCTGTGAGCAGGCCTTCAATCGCTTGCAAGGAAGGAACGGAGGGCGGGGAGCCACGCCGGTTTAGCCCATGGCACTCACTGCATTGGCTCTGATAGATGCGCTCACCCACGCTTCCCGGCGCCGGAGGAACGGTAAGGCCGACGATCCAGGCGGTATCATTCGCATTGACGTAGAGCACTCCCGTGGTGGGATCGACCGCCGGGCCGCCCCATTCCCCGCCTCCGGCAAACCCGGGCATATCTATAGTTAATTTGTCCACGCTGGGTGGAATGAACTGCCCCCCGCTGATGAAGGTTTTGAACTGCTTTACCGCCCAGGCATGGGCTTCCGGAGTCCGATTGGTGAGCGTATCCTCAGTCACCGATTGCCAGGTATACGGCAGAGGAGCGGTGGGAAGGGGCTGGGTAGGTGAAGCTACTTCGCCGGGAACGGTGCTGGAAGGGTAGGGAGATTCTTTAATAGGAAAGAGCGGCTCGCCCGTCGCGCGGTTCAAGAGGAAGACAAAGCCCGACTTCGTCGTCTGCGCGATTGCATCGACCTTCTTGCCGTCACGCACCACCGTCAGCAGAGATGGGGGAGCGGGAAAGTCGCGGTCCCAAAGGTCGTGATGTACGCCCTGGAAATGCCAGATGCGCTTGCCGGTCTCAGCGTCGAGAGCGATCAATGTATCGGCAAAGAGGTCGTTGCCGATACGGTCGCCTCCATAAAAGTCAAATACTGCCGACCCGGTCGGCACATACACGATGCCACGCTCTGTATCGACCGACATGCCTGCCCAATTATTGGCGGCGCCAGCGTCCTTCCAAGCATCTTTCGGCCAGGTGTCGTACCCGAATTCTCCGGGATGAGGAATGGTGTGAAAAGTCCAGCGCAACGCCCCGGTACGCACATCGAATGCCCGAATGTCTCCGGGGGGCGCGGGATGGGTCTCGGGGTTCTGGCCGCCGACGATGATCAGATCCTTATAGATGGTTCCGGGAGTGCTGAGCTGTACGGACTGAAGTTGATAGTCGCCGAGCAGGCCCTTGCGCAGATCGATTCTTCCATTCTCTCCAAAACTGGGAATGGCTTTTCCAGTGGTGGCGTCGAGAGCATATAAGAAATTTCTGACTGGCGCGAAAATGCGGCTCTCGTGCCCATCGCTCCAGTAGGAGACACCGCGCGACCGCGCAAAACCTTGGATCTCAGGACTGAATTTCCAAAGCAGCTTGCCTGTCGCTGCATCGAGGGCGATAAAGCTATGGCTTGGCGTGGTCGCGTAGAGCACGGTGCCGACAACCAGCGGGTTGGTCTCCAGACCACCCTGTTCGCCCGTATCATACTGCCATGCAACCTTGAGCTGAGTGACATTGGTGCGATTGATCTGGGCAAGGCTGGAGTAATGATCTTGCGATTGCTGACCGCCATAGACCGGCCAATCATTCGCGGTCTGCTCGCCCGATGCCGCCTTCGAATCCGCCGCATGCGCTCTGTTAGGGTTAAATGCGGATACACCTAATACAAAGAGTATTGTAGCAACTGCCAGGACCTTGCCCATTCCAACCTCGATATTCAACATTCAAGCCAAACCAGGGACTAGGTACCTGGTACATCGCGTCCTAAATCAGGGCGTCAAACGAACCGAGCCGGGTGCGGGTATCCCAGGTCCCGATTCTGGGACCTGGGATACCGCATTAGGTACAACAACAAACGACCGGAGAGGAGAGCAACCTAGAAGTTACGCCCTGGCTTCAGCTTCCGCCCTGTTCTTCAGGGCTTTCATGTACGCGAAGCCATAGCACTGTTCTGCATCGTGCCCGCCGACCACCGTAGGTGTGTGATCCAGAATCACAATACCGTCAAACTTGACCTCCACCAGAGCCGTCATAATCTTCGACATGTCGTAATAACCGTTATCCATGAAGGTTTCTACAAAACGCGGCAGCGGAGAGCTCACATTGCGGAAATGGATCTTCCAGATCTTCTCCGGCCCGAAGTAGCGAATCATCTCCGCCGGGTCTTTGTGCATGAGCTGGCGGCCACCTTCATTCCAGCACCCGCAGCACAGGCAGATTCCAACATTGGGACTGTTGGCGATCTCCATCGCCCGTTTATATCCTTCGAAATTGGCGAAAATGCAACGCGGAACTCCGGCCAATATGGGTTCTGGCGGATCGTCCGGGTGAATTCCGATGCGCACGCTGTTCTCTTCGGCGACCGGCGCTACCTGTTTGATGAAGTAGGTATAGTTTTCCCAAATCTCTTCCGTCGAGAATACCCGGCCATGAGACAGCGGCTCATAGAACTTCTTGCCATCCCATATGCCTACCTTGTTGGGACTCGCCATATCGAAGACTCTGGCGGAGGCGCCCCGGATTTGAGCTCTGCCGCTGTTCCAGATGCCGTTGCCCATATGTGCGTACGTGGTATAGTAGATGCCCGCTTGGCCGAGGTTGCGGAGATATTGCTTGTATTCCTCAATCTTCTGATCGCGTCCGGGAAGATTCAGGGTGACCTCGGACATGTTGTGAACACTCGAATTGCCAATGTTCCATACAGTGATCCCAGCATCCGCATAACGCTTCTTGATCTGCATGAAGCCGTCCGCGGTTCTAAGATCGGGGGTCGACGCTACACTGACATACTCGGCGCCAATCTGCTTAAGGAAAAGAAGATCGTCATCCGTGGGCTTGGCCCCTACCTGCGCACACAATTTGATCCCCGGCGCGCTCTCATGGACCTTTGCCAAAGCGCTTCTCTTCGATGCGAGCAATCCAGCCGCCGTCAGGGCTCCCCCAACAGCCAGTTTGACGAATTCCCGGCGATCGGGACCGCGTCCCGTCGTCGAACCGCCCGGCGATTTCTCGTCCAAGTCATTGATCCTCATGTACTCTCTCCTTAACGAAATCTCTTGATTGAGGCGCTGCCGGCGCGGTCTTTCTCGCGCGAGTCGGCGGTCCCACTCCTGCTTCAGGCGGAAAATAATTAGATTTTACCGGCAATCGAAACTATACACAGGCAACAGAAACAATGTCATCAGGCGTGCGCCCCAGAGGAACACCCATCCAGAATATCCGTGAGACTCTTAAATTGTACCCCGCGATTTGCCCGTTTTTGAAAGACCGGCTTGGTGCAGCCTCCGGAACTGCTCGACGGTTTCGATGTAATGAGGCTCGGGAAGCGTTTCGCAGCACGCCGCACGGGCTCTCGTCCCATGCGGAGGCGCAGCAACGGTACGTTACATCCGGTAACTAACAAGTTTTTCACCCCTCCGTTAGAGGGAGGCGCCGAATTTTCGATTATTATTCAGCGGATTGCATTTCAAAGCTCGACAAACCCAGGCGCCGCCTACTTGCGCCGCCATTCTAAAGTTCTCACGGAATTCAACAAGGACCGATTCAACCAGGATCGAGAGGTGCAAAGATGGCAGGTGGGGAAGCGCCTCAAACCGAAGCAATCGAGATAACTCATGTTTCCGAGAACGGCCATCGGGCAGCTATGGTTGCCGGCTTCTCCGGTTGGCTTCTCGATGCATTTGATTTCTTTCTGGTGACATTTTGCCTAACCGCCATTGCCAGAGATTTTCATAAATCCGACGCGCAGATCGCCCTGGTGATCACGATGACACTAGCCTTTCGTCCGGTTGGGGGCTTCGTCTTCGGGCTGCTGGCGGACCGATATGGGCGGCGAAGGCCGTTGATGATCAATATCGGATTTTTTGCGGCGGCCGAGATTATTACCGGCCTGGCCCCGAACTACACTGTGCTCCTGATCGTGCGTGCGATCTTTGGCATAGTGATGGGCGGCCAGTGGGGCGTGGGTGCCTCCCTGGTTATGGAGAAGGCCCCCTCACATAGGCGAGGCATGCTCTCCGGATTGCTCCAGGAAGGCTACGCGGCCGGTAACGTGCTGGCGGCGCTCAGCTTTTTCTTTCTCTACGGACGCCTGGGCTGGCGTCCCCTCTTCTTCCTGGGAAGCCTCCCGGCCGTCCTCCTGGTGCTCTTGATCCGCTTCCGCGTGAAGGAGTCGGAGGTATGGGAGAGGAGCAAGAGTCGAAGCTGGGGCGAGCAATGCCGCGACGTCGTTTCCCACTGGAAGCTTTTCCTCTACCTGCTCGCTTTCATGACCATGATGCTTTTCGCCTCCCATGGAACCCAGGACATGTATCCCACCTTCCTGCAGCGCCAGTGGCATTTCAGCCCAATGCGGCGCTCGGCAATCACCGCCTTCTCCGGTGTCGGCGCTATCCTGGGAGGGGTCATCGTGGGCCACCTTTCCGACCGCTGGGGACGGCGGCGGGCAATCATCTCCGCCTTTGTTCTGGGAATTTTGGTGATTCCAGTCTGGGCTTTTGCGCCCAATCAGGCATTGCTAGTCTTAGGCGCCTTTCTAATGCAGTTCATGGTCCAGGGCGCATGGGGAGTCATTCCAGCGCATCTCGCGGAGCTCTCCTCGGACTCAGTCCGCGCATTCCTTCCCGGATTCGCCTATCAAAGCGCCGGGGTACTGGCCAGCTCCGTCGTATATATCGAGGCGGTCTACGCACAAAAGACCAGTTATGCAACGGCGATGGCGTTAACCGCGATCAGCGTATTCATTCTGGCCTCAATCATGGCGGCGTTGGGGCGAGAGCGCCGCGGACATACCTTCGGCTCATAGAACACGCGGGCGCCCGCCTTCACCGGGCATGAAGGCGGGTGCCCCAGGTCCCGATTTTGGGCCCTGGGATTTCTCCGGTCCTCTCCCATCGCATCCAAAAATTACACCACCAGCGGAATCCGCTATCCTTTAGCGTGACGCGCCAGAGGAGTCAGCCAGCTTGGTCGTGCCCCGTCTAGTCGTTCTCCTTATAACGCTGGTGTTTGCTCCCTGCGCTCTCTATAGCCAGAGTTCGGCGATGTCGGCCCCGCAGGCCGGCGGAGGCGTAAGCACTGGAGAGGCGCACGCGCCAGTGCTCGATTCCCAGAACCGGCCGATCACCGCCGGCGGATTTGTCAAGACCGGGCCGGTTATCTTTGAGGATATCTCCGGCAAGGCCGGTCTCACTTCCTGGCATCACACCATGGGCACTCCGGAAAAGCTATTCATTCTGGACGCTCCCGGATCGGGCGTAGCATTGCTCGATTACGACAAAGATGGCTGGCTGGACATCTACCTGGTGAATGGCTCGACATACGATGCGCTTTCCGGCAAGGCGCTGCCACTCCATGCGGCCCTCTTCCACAACAACCATGACGGCACATTTACCGACGTTGCCGCCGAAGCCGGAGTAACCAACGACCGTTGGGGGTTTGGGGTCGCTGTCGGCGACTACGACAACGACGGCTGGCCCGATCTATATGTGACTAACTTCGGGAAGAACCGTCTCTATCGCAACAACCACGATGGGACATTCACGGACAAAGCCGAGAAGGCCGGCGTGCAGTTGGGCGGATGGTCAACCGGACCGACCTTCGGCGACTATGACGGAGACGGAAGGCTGGATCTGTTTGTGCCTGGATACATACACTACAAAGGAAACCAGGCGCCCACTCCCGACTCGAGCGCGGTGGCCAACAACTTCTGCCAGTTTCGCGGCGTTAAGGTCATGTGCGGGCCGCGCGGCCTGAATGGCGAACACGACCACCTCTTTCACAACAACGGCGACGGTACATTCACCGACGTGAGCCAGAAGGCCGGAGTAAGCGACCCAAACGGCTACTACGGATTGACCGCAGTCTTTGCCGACGTGAACGACGACGGCAAATTGGATCTCGTGGTCGCCGACGACTCAACCCCGAACTATCTCTACATCAACAAGGGAAACGGCACATTCGAAGATGATAGCTATACCTCCGGTTACGCTTTGAACGAGGACGGCCGGGAGACTGCATCCATGGGCATCGCGATCGGGGATTATGAAAATAATGGACGGTTGGACTTATTCAATACTACTTTTTCCGATGACTATGACGTGCTCTACCGCAACGACGGCGGCGGTAACTTCACCGATGTAAGCCATCAAGCGGGTCTGGCGGAGGCCACTGTGCCCTTTCTCGGCTGGGGCGACGGCTTCCTGGACTATGACAATGACGGATGGCGAGACCTCTTTGTCGCCAACGGCCATGTATACCCTGCCGTGGATAAGAACAATTGGGGAACCACGTATGCTGAGCGGCCGCTGCTGTTTCAGAATTTAAAGAATAACAAGTTTGAACTTGTTCCCGCGGTGGAAGGCTCGGGGCTTGCCTTGGTGATACCCGCGCGTGGGGCCGCCTTCGGCGACTTATTCAACAATGGAAAGATCGATGTGGTAATCAACAACATGGACAGCGCGCCCACCCTGCTACAGAACATAAGCGCTGACCAGCATCACTGGGTCGAATTGAATTTGATCGGTGGAGTGAAAGGACCGCGGGATGCAGTGGGTGCTCAGGTATATCTCATCGCCGGGAGTCTCAGACAGCGTGGCGACGTTCTGAGCGGCGGCAGCTTCGAGTCCTCGAACGATCCTCGGGTACACTTCGGTCTAGGCAACGCAACCAGAGTTGACCGGGTTGAGATTCACTGGCCGGATGGAGTCAAGGAGAACGTGAGATTGTCCGCCGTGGACAGAATCTTCACCGTTGAAGAAGGCAAAGGCGTGATCGGCGAAACCTGCGCCACATGTCCCGCCAAGAAGTAGAAAGAGCCCAGCGGGTGAGATGAGTCCCGCAGGGACGGCATGAAAATAGCCCAGCACTTCAGTGCTGGGGAGACTTTGGTCTATAAGGGAAGTCCCGCAGGGACGGCTGGATCATTCCCTCCGTGTGCCGCCAGAAACTCACAGGAGTCGCGACGATATGTCTCAGTCGTCCCTACGGGACTCGGCTTGCTTTGCTCAAGGGACCCAGCACTGGCGTGCTGGGCTATTTTCATGCCGTCCCTGCGGGACTCGTTTCAGTGCGCGCAGGGCTGCGGAAAACCTATAGTCCCCTGTATCAGGGCACGACTTGAGTCGTGCCGTAAGTGCCTGAAAATTCGATCGGCTTTAGCCGCTGCCCCACTCATTAATCGCTATTTGCGGCGGCGCAGCGGTCAGGTGCGAAACGTGTAACCCTGTTGCAGCAGATAAGCTTTGCTTTTCTGCGCCGTTTCGAGCGGCGTCATTGGGCCATTCTTCGATGGATCCAGTTCCACCATGATGTCCGGGTTTTGACCTCCGGCCTCCACCATATCCAGAATGGCCTTGAGATCAACTATGCCCATGCCTAGTGGACAATAGCCCTCGTAGTACTGCCAGCCCTTATAGTCCTTCAAATGCATATGCTTCACCAGCGGCAGAAAATCCCTGACCACCTTTGCCGCATCCGCTCCGCCCTTCTGCAGCTGTCCTACATCCGGAGCGAATTTCAAATTGCGCGTGTTCACCGACTCCATAACCGCGTAGACTTCATCCCGCGTCTCTATGCATGTGCCTGTGTGCTGGTGCAGACCTGTTGCTAACCCGAGATCGGTAACTGCGGAGGCATAATCGTCCAGCGCGGAAAGAATGTCCGCCCTGTGGTCTGCAAAGTTATAGGAATCGCGTTTGACTCCATTCCCGGCGAGAACGATAAATGTGCCCCCAAATTTCCGGACAAGCTTCGATAGATGAGTTACCCGGGATATTTCCTCTTTTCTCTTGGAGCGATCCGTCAAGTCGACGGAGATATAGCCGGACCGCAACGGCACTCCATACTTCGCAATCAGCGGCGTTAACAAATGCCTCCGGTTCCAGCTCTCAAGAATCTCCGGAAACGTTTCAAACGACCAAAATCCCTCAGCGGAGATATCCTGGAGCGCCGCTTCGAGCGTGTTATCGTCCCCAGGATGGGGGAGAGACCCCCAAGTAATGCAGGTATACCCGATCTTTAGCCTCCTTGGCGGCATAGGCGCAGCCCGAAGGCCGGGAACAGCTACAGCTCCCAGACCCAAGGCGAGCGCTTTCAAAACACTACGGCGTTCCAATGTTGCCTTCATTTTCCGACTCCCTCTTTTTCTCCGCGGAAGCTCTATGACTCACCCTGATTGTAACGGCTCGAATAGCTGACTACTTCATAGAGTCGCGTAGCGAGATGAGTTCCTGGTCGAGGTGGGTTGGACGGATGAGTCCCTGGCGTGGATATTCAATCTCCAGCGTGGCATAGACGGTAAGTGTAACTGCCGCGGCGAGCGCAATCCAATAAACCCAAGCGCGGCCGTCGACCTTCATGCTATATCCCGCTATAAAGGCAGCGCCGCAACTGAGGCCAAACAGGAGAAAGAACACGATGGCTGGAGGATGCATGTTGAAGGCGTTTTGCCGCAGGGATGTGATATCTATCATGTCGTTGATAGCCGGCAGTAGCAGTTTGGTGGCATCCGGATTAGCTCCGCTCGAGGACGCGGCGGCAATCGACCGCTGCCAAATCTGGTTCTGCAGCCGGACTGATTCAGGCGACACTTCCACTCCCACAGCAGCGAAAAGATGCATCCGCGAGGTAGTGTAATCGCGAAAGAGCTGTCGCAGTTCGGGCTGAGCCTGCGGCGGCAACAGATTGATGCGCAGATAGGCAGTCCCAATATCGTTTGTCTCCTGCGTAAGCAGCATGCGGTGAGCATCGTAGCGGGAGACCGCCCCGTAGAACATGAATGCCAGCAACAGACCGAAGAGCCCGAAGACGGCTCCTTCGATCGCACTGCTTCCTTCAGCCGTGACGCGCCGGAGACGGAGGCGGTGCCCAGCCTCAAGCAGGGCGAGCATCGCAGGAAAAAGAAGTAAAGCAGTCCAAGGTGAGAAGTTCATAAGGATTTGCGAGCTAACGCTGAAAATCGTCCAGAGTTAACGATCGAACCGTCGATATTCATGGCGTCCTGAGGGATTGTACTGTACTGCGCTACCTAATTACTCTCCGGCTGAGGAGAGAACCTTCGCTTCAAGAGACGCAGTTACAAAGAAATTGGCTCTCGAGCGGAGAAGGTCAATCTCGGACTTTATCGCTGTAATCTGCCCGTCGCGCTTTGCACGTAACAAGATGCCCAAGGCACCGGTAACGGCAAGGCCGGTTCTAGAGGCAAGCTGGCGGCCCTCTTGTTCGTCGATGAGTACAATGTCTGCTTTGAGCTCTGTTGCCAACGCTATGGCCTCAGCCTCTCCCTCATGGAGTTGCAGCAAAAGAAGTCTGAGAAGATGTGAATCCCGCACGGCGCCGACGTGTATCCATTGCTCCGGGATTGCCCTCGGGTGGCTGCATGAGCAACAGGATCTGGATACGACGCCAATTCTCTGGCAACTGCCTCTGGTATCCAAAGGACGGACGATTGCTTCTTGAGAAGTTCCAGACGACCGATGGAGGCGAGGTTTGAGACCGGCGAGGTATTACTGACCGCCAGCATATTCAATGTCTTGAGTCAATTCCTGGTCCGAGTAATGACGCGGAAGCTCCCGCCGGCCGATCAGATCAGCAAACGCAAAGCGGGAAGTTCCAGCAAGTTCGGATGCCTTGCCAAAGGACAGAATGCCTTGAGAATAGAGGGCAATCGCGAGCTCGGTGCGCAGACGTGTCTCCACTTCTGCCGCCGGTAGGCGAAGACTGCCAGCTATAGATTCAGGGATATCGAGATGGAGGGTCACGTCTTTACCTGCTTCTACTGGTAGTTGTTAATGATACGACTAATCCGCAAACAGCCTTTCGCAAGCATCCGCCAAGCTCGGGACGTCGGATTGTCTAGCCTCGGCTGCCGGCTCCCAGCCGTGTCCGCGCAGGGTACGGCTAGTAATAGGTCCGATGGAGACCGCGCGCAGGCCTCGCGGTAGATCAAATTCCGCCGCCCGCAGCAGGGCAAAAAAATTATTTACCGTAGATGAACTGGTAAACGTCGCCGCATCGGGCAGCGGCTTCCCTGCTTCGAAGAGCCCGCGAACCTGGCGCACTGCGTCATCGGGAAGGATGGTGCGATAAGCCTCGGCCACCTGCACGTCCGCGCCTTGGAGGGTGAGCTGGTCAGGGATCACGTCGCGCGCGGTGGCTGCGCGCGCCAGCAGCACCCGCCGGCCGGCGACCTTATCCTTCAGCGCCTCCACTACCGTCTCCGCCACGTAATCCTCCGGGATCACATCAACCCTAAGGCCGAGTTTCCGCGCAGCCGAGGCGGTGGCGGGTCCGATTGCGGCAACCTGCAAATGCGTAAACCGATGTTGTGGAAGCTGCAATGCCCGGGTGCGTTCGGCAACTGCGGCTGCACCGTTGGCGCTGGTCAGGATGAGCCAATCGAAGGACTGGATGGCCCTGAGCGCGTCATCCAGGGCCGCGTAAGAGACCGGTGGAACGATCTCGATAGTTGCCAGATGCAGCACCAGAGCGCCCCGCGCCTCCAGGGCTTCAGCCAAATGGCCGGCTTGGTGCGCCGCACGGGTGATGAGGATTCGTTTGCCGGCCAACGCCCCCGGCGCGCTCATATCCGGGGGGCCTGCAGATCGAGAATGGTCTCCGCTCCCTGCTCCAGAAGCTCATGGGCGAGGCGCCGGGCCAATTCCTTCGGATCGGAATCGCGCATCTCGCCGCGCAGGATTCTGCTGCCGTCGGCCAAGGCAACCACTCCCAATAGAACCAGGTCCTCCGCCGATTGGCCCGCGTTGTCCGCTCTTGAGCAGTAGACGCCGATGGGCGTCTGGCATCCGCCGCCCAAGGCGGCAAGAAATTCGCGCTCCGCGGTGATGGCGAGGCGACTGTCAGCATCTTCCAGGGGCCGCAAAGCGGACTGCGTCTCCCCGTCGTCCGCTCTGCACTCAATCGCCAAAGCACCCTGTCCGGCCGCGGGACAAAGCACTCGGGGCGGGAATCTTTGCCGGATCCAATCCGTCTTCTGCAAACGGTCCAGACCTGCCGCCGCAAGAAGAATCGCATCCGCCTCTCCACCCGCCAATTTAGCCAGACGGGTATCCACATTCCCGCGAAATTCAACGGTTTTGAAGTCGGGTCGCAGGCTGCGCAACTGTGCCTGGCGCCGTAAGCTGCCGGTACCGACGACTGCCCCAGCCGGCAGCTCGTCAATCGATCGATAGCGTTCGCTGACCAGCACGTCGCGAGGATCGGCCCGTTTAGGAATGGCGGCAAGAGTAAAGGCGGGAGAGATCTCGGTTGGAAGATCCTTTAGGCTGTGTACGGCGAGATCGATGCTCCCGGCCAGCAGCGCGTCTTCAATCTCCTTGGTGAAGATACCCTTGCCTTCGGCCGCAGGGAAAGCTGCCTGCTGCATCCGATCCCCGGTAGTGCGGATGACTTGGATCGTAACCTCTAGTCCCAGGCCGCGCAGTGCGTCGGCAATAAAATTGGCTTGCCACAGTGCAAGTTGCGAGCCGCGCGAGCCGATGCGCAGGGTCAATGCCGGTCCTCCTCCTGCGTCTGCTCCTCGGCAGATCCCAGCGTGCTCTCCTCCGTCGCATCCTCCGCCGGATGCTGGAAGCCCGTCTCCCCAACACCGTACCTCCCTGTCAGGTGCAGGCCAAAGGCCTGGCGGATAGCGTCTACCGCGGCCACATTTCCCTCCTTCGCGGCGCCCTTGATCGCCTGCAGCGGATGGTGCAGCAGCTTGTTCACCAGGCTGCGGGTCAGCATCTCCACAGCGGCCTTCTGTTCTTCTGAAAGGGTCTGCATGCGGCCGTCGAGGCGGCTCTCCAAACGGCGTAGTTCCCCTTGGCGAATCTCCTCCAGTGATCGCTGCAGTTGTACGATCTCCGGAACGACATTCAAGACGTGCAGCCGCCGCTCAAATTGCTCGACCTCGGCGGCAATCATGGACTCGGCGAGTTCCGCCTCCCTGCCGCGCTCATCCATGTGGGCGGACGCGACCGATTGCAGATCGTCGATATCGTAAAGGAAAATACCATCCAGACGATTGACCTCCGGATCGACGTCGCGGGGCACGGCGATATCGATGAAGAACATAGGATGACCACGGCGCCGTTGCAAAAAGTGCTGGGCATGTTCTTTGCGGAAGATTGCCTGGGGAGCGCCCGTCGAAGTGATGACGATGTCGGCCTGGTCGGCGGTCGCGTATAACTCGTCGAAGCGAATGGCCTTACCGTTAAACTGCTGCGCCAGGTCCTCCGCCCGCTGCTGGGTACGATTGGCGACGAAGACGGCTCCGGCGCCCTGGGCCATTAGATGGCGCGCCGCCAGCTCGCTCATTTCACCGGCGCCCACCAGGAAGACCTTCTTGCCTTCGAGCGATCCAAAGATCTTTTGCGCCAGCTCGACGGCCACCGACGCAATCGAAACCGACGAGTTGCCGATCTGGGTTTCGTTCCGCACCTTCTTGGCTACCGTGAAGGTGCGCTGCAACAGCCTGTCCAGGTAGCTGCGGATCGCGCCTACGGAAGATGCGGCGAGATACGCCTCCTTCACCTGGCCCAGGATCTGCGGCTCGCCGATGACCATGGAATCGAGGCTGGAAGCGACCCGGAATAAGTGGCGAATCGCTTCTCCCTCGCGGTGCTCATAGAGATGCGGCCGGATCACGCCGGAATCGATACTGAAGTAGCTCTCCATGAATTCCAACAGGTCGGGAGCCGCGGAGTCCTGGCAGGTAATCAACTCGACCCTGTTGCAGGTGGAGAGAATGAGAGCCTCCTGAACCCCTGGAAATTCAACCAAAAGGCGCGTGGCCTCAGCCAGGCGCGCAGGAGAGATCGCCAGCCGCTCGCGCAGCTCGATGGGAGCCGTTTTGTGATTCACGCCAAGTACGGCAATCTTCATGGGCTGGTGAACCTATGCACCGAACTGAGTTGGTTGGCTGCCCAGACGCTGAGCACGACCAGAAAGGCAAAGGTCGACAGGTAGACGGCGCGCCGGCCGCGGAGTCCCATGCTGCGCCGGATAAAGAGCATCAGCAGATAGACCATCCACATGCCGAAGGAAAGCAAAACCTTGGGATCGAGGAAATAGACGGCGCCTACGCTCTCCTGTGCGATCACCGAGCCGGCGAGCAGACCGATGGTCATAAAGGGAAACCCGATCAGCAGCAGATTGGATGAGATGCGATCCATCGTCTCCAGCGGCGGCAGCCAGGTTAAAAAGCCGATTCGTTTCTTCTCCTTGAGGCGGCGTTCTTGTATCAGGTAGAGGAAATTGGCCAGAAGGCTGAAAAGCAGGGCGGCGTAGGCCGCCAACAGTGCGCTGATATGCAGAAACAGCCATCCGCTGCGGATGACCGGGGAGTGGAAGGTGCCGTGATCCAGACCCATCGCGGGCTCCAGCACCAGCAACAGTGATAGGGGCAAAGCGAAGAGGCCGAAGGACACAGTTCTATAAAGAAGAGCGATGAGCAGAAAGACGGCACAGATCAATAAAGCCAGCAGGGACTCGACCTCACGCATCCCAGCGGGCATCCAGCGATGCGCCTCCGTCAGCATCTCGACCAGCGAGACGAAGTGCAGGGAAAAGGCGGCGATAGCGGCCGGTATGCATATCTTTCTCCAGGCGGGACGGCCATACAGCACCGCGGGAAGCGCGGCAAGGCTCGCAATGGCATATAAAACCGCCGCGACTCTCAGCCACAATAAATACATATCGTTTATTACAACCTTAAAGTATACCGTGGGAAATTTGATGCCGCAGAACTCCGGTTTCTCTCTCCGGAAGCAAGCATCCGGGTACATCCTTTCCGGTTATGTTCCTATCCCAACTGCTTAGAACTTCCACGCTAACAGGAGATCAAAATGACGGATTATCGAATTCGCGCAGGGGAACGGTCTGAAGATCAGGTTACGGCTCTCATGGAGAGCTATTCCGCGCAACTTCCATCCAGCTTCTATCTCGGCGCAGCGTTGGCCTCCATGGCCGGCTCCTTGATTCTGAAGGCTCAACGCGAGGACCACATGGCGCTTTTCGTCGGCCAATGGGCAGCGCCGTTCCTCCTTTTGGGGATCTATAACAAATTAGTAAAGCAGCATGGCTCCGACGCCGAGGTGCATCACGGACGAAACGCTGCTTAATTTTGATGCGAATACGGGTGCCCCAGACTCGCGCAGCTAGCCTGGTTCTCCGAACTCAAGCAATCCCACGTCCGAGAATCCGGACATGGAGCACCCAAAATTGGTCGAAGAGGAGTTTTTGGACAGCTCTGGTTTGTTGTTGCACGACAGCGGGTGCCCCAGGTCTCGATTCTGGGACCTGGGATCTTCTCAACCTCAACCATTACGGCAAAACACGTGGCCAGCCATTTTTCGCGGCGCGCCGAAGTTGCTATGTGCGTCAGCGTGCCATTCGCGGTATGCTGACGTGTCCCCGTGTCCATTCATCCTTCCAATCAGGATGCCGATCTGGCCGCCACTCCGCTGATGCGCCAGTATGCTGCCGCCAAGCGTGAAAATCCCGACGCTTTGCTATTTTTTCGCCTGGGAGACTTCTACGAGCTCTTCTATGAAGACGCGCAGATCGCATCGCGGGAATTGCAGATCACACTGACTTCACGCGACAAAGAACGCTCCGTGCCTATGTGCGGTGTTCCTTACCACGCCGCGGAGAATTATCTCTCCCGGCTCTTGCGCAAGGGATATCGCGTCGCCATCTGCGAGCAGATGGAAGATCCCAAGCTGGCCAAGAAGATCGTGCGCCGCGAAGTCACGCGCGTGCTCACGCCGGGCACGGCGCTTGACCCTGGCCTGGCTTCTGACCGCAACAATTTCCTGGCGGCGCTATACCTTTCTCACAGCGGCGCGGGACTCGCTTTGCTCGACCTCTCCACTGGCGACTTTCGCACCACGGAGTTCGCCGGTCCGAGCGGCTTGGCGCTGGCCATCGATGAACTGGTCAAGTCCCAGCCCAGCGAGGTGCTGCTTTCCGGCACGCTTGCGCCACTCGACCCACAACTGGAAGCGGAAATCGAGCGAATCGGCACTAAAACCCGGTTGGAGGAGTGGGTGTTTTCCGCTGACTACGCCGTCACTCTGCTGGAGCGGCAACTGGGCGCGCATTCGCTCGACGGCTTCGGTCTTCAAGGACACCAGGGCGCCGCGATCGCGGCCGGCGCAATCGTACATTACGCGCGCAGCACGCAGCAGATCGAACTCGATCACATCAACTCCCTCAGGTACTATGAGCGCGCCGAGAATCTGCACCTGGACGCTGTTACTGTGCGCAATCTTGAGCTGCTGGAGCCTGTCTTCTCTGATGCCACTCATCAGGCCACGCTTTATGCCAACTTGGATTGCTGCATGACGCCTATGGGCAAACGACTGCTCCGGGCCTCCCTGCTGCGTCCGCTGCTCGATCCTGCCGAAATCGAATCGCGCTACCAGGCAGTGGATGCAGCACGAACCAGCCTGATCGAGCGCGAGCAGGTGCGCAAGGCGCTAGGGAGAATTCAGGACCTGGAGCGGATGCTCTCCCGTATCTCGCTCGACAGCGCGGGACCGCGGGACGTGGTTGCGCTCGGCGCCTCGCTCGAGAGACTTCCTGAGCTGCATTCCAGCTCGAACAAGCTGCACGCGCCGCGCTGGGCGGAGTGTGCGGGACGCATGGATCTGCTTGAAGACGTGCGCAAAGCGGTCGAGTCAGCCCTGATCCCCGATCCTCCTGTGACGCTCGCCGAAGGCGGAGCCATTGCTTCCAATGTGGATGCCGAGCTGGACGAGTTGCGCTCGCTTGGCGCCAACGCCAGGCAGGCCATCACAGCCATCGAGGAACGGGAGCGGAAACGCACCGGCATCCAATCGCTGAAGGTCCGCTTCAACTCGGTGTTTGGCTACTATATCGAAATCACCAAGGCCAACCTTGCGCTCGCCCCCTCCGATTACGAGCGCAAGCAGACGCTGGCGAACGCCGAGCGCTTTACCACCCCGGAGCTCAAGGAATACGAAACCAAGGTGCTGACCGCGCATGAGCGGTCGATTGAAATCGAGAAGCGCATCTTCGGCCAATTGCGCAAGACCATCCTTCTATCGGCGGCGCGCATTCGAACCACTAGCTCAGTTATCGCGGAGATCGACCTGCTTTCGAGCTTTGCGCATCTCTCCTCTCTGCGCGATTACGTTCGTCCGCAGATTGCCGGGACCGCCGCATATGAGGCCATCGGCGCCAGACATCCTGTGGTTGAGTGCCTGATCGAAAACGCCGGTCAAGGCAAATTTGTTCCTAACGACCTCTATCTCGATACCGGCGGCCCCAGTCTGCTGCTGATTACCGGCCCCAACATGGGCGGTAAGTCCACCTATCTGCGGCAAGCGGCATTGCTGGTCATCATGGCGCAGATCGGCTGCTTCGTTCCCGCAAAGCAGATGCGCTTTGGATTGGTGGACAGGATCTATACCCGGATCGGCGCCGCGGATAACGTGGCTCGCGGGCGTTCCACCTTCATGGTGGAGATGACGGAAACCGCCACCATCCTCAATACGGCGACCGAACGATCCCTCATCCTGCTGGACGAGATGGGCCGGGGAACAGCCACTTTTGATGGCTTGTCCTTGGCCTGGGCAACGGTTGAGTACCTGCATGCGCACGTAGGAGCCAGAACGCTCTTCGCCACGCATTATCACGAGCTCACCTTGCTCGCCGAACAACTGCCGGGCCTGAGGAACCTGCGGGTTGCGGTCAAGGAGACGGCGAAAGGCATCGTCTTCCTGCACTCGATCGAGCCCGGAGCGGCCAGCAAAAGTTACGGAATTGAAGTAGCTAGGCTTGCCGGGCTGCCCGCGCCGGTGATCGAGCGCGCCCGCCAGGTGTTGCTCAAACACGAGCGCTCAGAGAAGAAGACCGTAGCCGAAGAAACAGATGCGCCGCTGCAGCTCACCATGTTCACGCCTCTTTCGCAACACATTCTGGATCGATTGGAGCAGACTGACGTGAACTCTCTGACCCCTCTGCAAGCCCTGAATCTGCTGGAGGAGCTGAAGACAGAGATTCGCGGCGCGCCGCCCGATCGAGGGAAATGCTGATGCCTGCGCGGACCTCCGCTTCTTCCATGGCTCTGAGGCGTGCCGCCGGAGAAGTGCTGATCGCCGGTATCGAAGGTCCCAGCTTAAGCACGTTAGAAACAGCGTGGCTTAAGCTCATCCGTCCTGGCGGAATCATCCTTTTCCGCCGCAATATAGAGAGTGCGGCTCAGACCCATGCCTTGCTGAAATCGGCGCGGGAGGCGATAGACGCGCCTCTGCTTCGCTGCATTGATGTAGAGGGCGGCGCCGTCGATCGTCTGCGCGATCTCACAGCTCCCATGCCCTCGCCCGCGGCCGTCGCGGCGAGTGGAGACTCTAAACTTTTTGCCGAGCACGGCCGGCTGATCGGCCATGAAGTCGCCACGTTGGGCCTGAACGTAACTTTCGCTCCCGTTCTCGATTTAAGAACGGCCTCTTCTGAAGCCGTGATGACCACCCGCGTTGCTTCGAGCAGAGCCGCCGAGGTCGTCCGCTACGCCAGCCATTTTCTTCGCGGACTGGCGCGGGAGCATGTACTCGGTTGCGGCAAACACTTCCCCGGCCTGGGAGCTGGGCAGGTGGACTCCCACCATGCCACGCCGCAGATTGAGAAGTCCTTCGAATCGCTTTGGGATGAAGACATTTTGCCCTACCGCGAGCTGGTGCTCTCCCTGGTAATGATTTCTCATGCCGCGTATCCGCGGACGCCGGGCGGCTCCGAGCCGGCTTCCATCTCCCGCTTTTGGACAACTGAGGTTCTGGCCAGGAAGATCGGATTCCAAGGGCTGATTGTCTCTGACGATATGGAGATGGGCGGCATCCTCTCGCAAACAAGTCTTGCCGATGCGGTCCTCCGTTCGCTCTTGGCCGGCGTTCACCTGATTGAAGTTTGCCGCGATCCGGCACTCGTCCTTACGGCGTATGAATCTCTGCTATCGGAAGCGGAGAGCTCGTCTGCCTTCGCGCGAAAACTTCGCCGCGCAGCAGTAACGGTACAACAGTTCAAGCAGAAGCGCCTCAAAGCCGACCGGCTGCCGAATGCGCCCAGGGCAAGCGAGATCGCCCGCACAATCCGCCAGATACAACGCTTCACCAAGAAGATCGACCATGGCAAGGTCAACGAGATTGGAGCAAGATGACTATCCATACTCCAGATATGGGATGGACACAATTTCCTTCTTTGAAGGGGCCCGGCTTCGGCCGTGCCGTAATGTATTAAAATCCGACCGGCTTTAGCCGCTGAGGGATGGCCCTCTTTAGAAACGTACCCATGATAGCTCGCAGCCAGCGTCGTCTCGCCCCACGCCCCCTTCCCTACAGCTCAATGACCGTCGCCGGCTTGATGAGCGGGACATCCGCCGATGGCATTGACGTCGCCATCGTCAACATCCGGCCACGTGCCGGCGACCTTCAAGGGGAGGAGCTTGCGCTCAAGCTGTTGGGCCATCGAAGCTTCCCTTTCCCTCGCGACCTTGCGCCAGGCGGTGCTCGGCGCAATGGATGCCCGGTCCACATCGACCGCCGAGTTAGCGCGGCTGAACTGGAGACTGGGACAGGTCTACGCCGAGGCGCTGGCGGAGACGCTCGAAGAGTTTCGCTGCCGCCTTAACCTGGTGGGTTGCCACGGACAGACGATCTATCACCAGCCCAAGGGCGAACGCTATGCCGGGCAAAGCGTCGCCTGCACCTGGCAGATCGGCGAGATGGCCATGCTGGCGGCCCAAAGCGGCGTTCCCGTGGTTTCAAATTTCCGCCCTGCCGACATGGTCGCCGGCGGACAAGGCGCGCCGCTGGTCTCCCTCTTGGATTATCTTCTCTTCCGTCATGCGGCCAAGGGCCGCGTGCTGCAGAATCTGGGCGGCATCGGAAATCTTACCTCGCTTCCGCCCAAGGCCAAGCTCTCGGAGGTGTTGGCCTTCGATACCGGGCCGGCAAATATGGTCATCGATCAACTGGTGCAACGTCTCTTCGGGAAGAAACTCGATCGCGACGGAAAGATCGCTCAACGCGGGGCTATTCTAGACTCAGTGATTGTTTCCATGCTGCGCGACCGATTCTTTCATGAGGCGCCGCCAAAGAGCGCGGGACGAGAGCAGTTCGGTGCCGCTTACGCTGAGCGCTTCCTCGCTGCCTGCCATAAGGCAGCCGGAAAAAAAGCTGCAAGGCCGGAGGATGCTATCGCCTCCGCCACTGCGCTTACCGCGAAGAGCATAGGCATGGCCTACAAGGCTCACGTCCAGGCGCGGATGCGAATGGCTCCTGTCGACTTCATCGCCTCCGGCGGCGGTGCACGCAATCGCACGCTCATGCGCATGCTGCGCCAGGAACTGGAGCCGCTGGGATGCAGGGTCGAGGTCAGCGACCAATTGGGGTTGCCCTCCCAAGCCAAAGAGGCCGCCGCCTTTGCTTTGCTCGCCTATCAGACTTGGCATGGACGGCCGGGAAATGTGCCGGCGGCAACCGGCGCGACCCGTCCCGCTGTCCTGGGTCAGATCACCTATGGTTGAAAATTAGCAAATCAACAGGAGTATACGAAAGGTCGAGATGGCAAATGTAGGTGGAGTGGCTCGATGAAGCCTTTGCAGTCCCTCGCTACATTTCTGCCCTTCCTATCCGTCTTTGCCTTTCTTTCTGTCATTCCCGAAGGGAATTTGCTTTTCCTATTACTCGGACGCAAAGCTCGAACTCATCGAGCGAGCAAACCCGGCTGGCTCAGAGCCTTTGGGTGGAAGCCCCCGCATTCATGCGGGGGGAGGAGCGCTTCAGCGCTCCGGAAAATTTCGACTCTAATCCTGATGCACTTTAGCGCTGGCATCGGAAAATCCAGGGCTAAAGCCCATTTCAGGATCGGACGGTTTTCCGCTGGACTGAAGTCCAGCTCCCCCCTGCTAAAGCAGGGCGCTTCCACCGAAAGCTCGTTACGAAGTTCTTCCGTAGACTTGAAAGCCTACGGCCGGAGATCAGCTCATCGCTTCATTGTCGCGCCCCTCTTGCTCTTAAGCGTAATCACGGGTTGCGGCGGCAACCAACCCGATCCCCAAGCCGTCACCGTGCTGATTGAGAATAGCCCCACCAATCTCGATCCCCGGGTTGGAATCGATGCTCAAGCCGAGCGCATTGACGAGCTCATCTTCGATCCTCTGGTGCACCGCGACCCGCACTTCAACCTGCAACCCTGGGTGGCGAAAAGCTGGGATACGCCCAATCCCCTAACCTATATCTTTCACCTGCGCGGCGGCGTGCACTTCCAAAACGGCAAGCTACTCACAGCCGAAGACGTGAAGTGGACTCTCGATTCCATTCGCGACGGCACGGTCCTCACGGCTAAGAGCAACGCCTTCATGAAAGTCGATCATGTGGACGTCTTGGATCCTATGACTGTGGTGATTCACCTTAAGCAGCCGGATGCTGAGTTGCTGACGAACTTATCGGAGGGCGCTTTCGGCATAGTTCCCACGGGAAGCGGCCGCAACTTCGGCTTTCACCCTATTGGCACAGGCCCTTTCCGGTTTGTCAGCCAACGGCAGGATACGGACGTCGTTCTGGAACGCAGTGAGAATTCCTGGCAGCCCTTGCCCGCGATCAAACGAATTCGGTTCTCGGTCGTTCCGGATGCCATCACGCGCGCGCTTGAACTTGAGAAGGGCTCTGCCGATGCGTGCATCAACTGCATGACAGCGGACATGGTCGCTGCCCTGGCCAAGCGCCCCAATCTTGAAGTCGAAAGCGCGCCGGGAACAACCCTCAATTACATCTCCTTCAATACCCAGGACAATATTTTGCGGGACGTTCGTGTCCGCCAGGCGATTGCCTACGCCATCAATCGCCCGCTGATCATCCACTCCCTGTGGAGAGACCGCGCCAAGCTCGCCTCAAGCCTGCTCCCGCCGCAGCACTGGGCGTGGAGCGATAGGGTCCAACAGTACCTCTACAACCCGGCCAAGGCCAACGCATTGCTCGATCAGGCAGGTTGGAAACCGGGGAAAGATGGCATCCGCTTCCATCTCGCGATGAAGACCTCAACCGACGAAAGCTCTCGATTGCTGGCTTTGATTCTGCAACAGCAATTGCGCGAGATCGGCATTGCGCTCGACGTAAGAAGTTTTGAATTCGCCACTTTCTATGCCGATGTGACTAAGGGCGCCTTCCAGATGTATACCCTCCGCTGGATCGGGGCAAACGAAGACCCCGACATCTTCCGCTACTCCTATGCCACCTCAATGTTCCCGCCGCGCGGCGCCAATCGCGGACGCTACTCCAACCAGCGGCTGGACGTAGCACTAGCCGAGGCGGGCGCGTCCGGCGATCTGGCGCAGCGCCGCACGGATTATGTGCTGGTGCAACAGATTCTCGCCGCGGAGCTGCCGTCCATCAACCTGTGGTACCTGGACACGGTCATGGTCCACACCCGCCGCCTCGCCAACATTCAGCTCTCTCCCTCGGGCAACTTCGAGTTTCTAACGAGCGCCACGCTCCGATCCCGCTAGCTTTCTGAGTTAGGTTTGCGGGGCTGCCCTCTCAGGTAGACCGGAGGGAGCCATGAGCCTTTGGCGTAACCTGCACTCCATTCATACTCGGGAAAGCTGCGCGTCAATTGCAGAAGCTCCTCCGGAGTTCTTGTGCGCAGGCAGGAGACCACTCCATCCCAAAAAATCACGAATGGGATCGCCGGAACCAGATAGGTGAGCAGCAATCTTCGCCAGCGAAAGGGCCTCATCCGCGGCGTGAGCAGCCAGACGAAGGCCGGCAAAACAGCTATGGTCAATATGGCGCGCACCGAACGTGAGGTGACCTCGGCGGAAGCGAATCCTTCACCGGATTCGACCGCATCGCCCAGGATCTTGATCGCCATCGCATCGGGAAAATGATGAAAGGAAGAAAAAACGGTACGAAAACCGCGCAACCCCTCCGGGACATCGGTGGCATCGACGGGTAAGTCGATCGAGATCAAGCGAGGCGATTGACCCAGCCGCCCGCCCAGCACGCTGCTGGGAAACTTATCCGTCAATGCGACAGTAAGATTTGCTTCTCGTTCCAGACGGGAGTGCCACTGCCGGCTGGGCCACGGGCCTCCGCCTCCGGAACAGAGATCGACAACCCGCGTGGCCCCACAGCTCCGGATAGCCGCAAAGAACTGTTCACGGACAGGGCGATAGACATCGGCCGTGCTGATGATGGCTTCGAGACAATCGGTAGCTCCATCCCGCACCGTTTGCGGACACCACGCCTGATCGAGGATCTCAAAGAGACGAAAGCGTCGCAAATCTGCCGCTCCTTGAGAAAATCATATCTGGAGTTGGCCGCCCTGCCTCGGAAGCCTCAATAAGAGCGATCCCCTAGAAGTGAAAATTTACACTTCCGTAGACACTGATCGGCGCCCCCGGGTACGCGGTCACGTAATTGTAAGCATATGGCGAACCGGGAGGCGCTGACTGCGCGGTGTTAAAGTAGGTGCCTGATGAAACATATTCGAAAATGTTGTATCCCTTATTCAACACATTCAACGCCATCACGCTAAATTCAAGGCGCTCGAAGGGGACTGTCGCGCCAAGGTTGAGCGTGGCGTAGGCCGGCATGGTTAAGTTTTTGCTGGGCGCCGGGCTCGAGCAAGCACCGGTTGTAACATCGAGCGCGCAGTTGTCGAAGAGATGTTGGCTTCCGATGAACTGGAAAGACGCCGTCGGCCGGATAGTCAAACTTCCCGTTGGGCGCAAAGTGAAGAAAGCGCCCGCATTCAGCGTCGAAGTGGGAATGTACGACACCGGGTAGCCGCTGTAATCACGGCAACCTGCGATGGGACCACTGGGCGGATTGCACGTAGCTGCGCCGTTGTAGATGGTGCCGCCGGTGACGTAACTGCTGTAGCTGGCAGCTTCAATATTTGCATTGGCAAAGAAGTGCAGCCTATCGATTGGATCGTCATCCAAGAAGATATTGACGCCGTTATAGTTGGACGTGCCATTGGCATCGAAAGTGTCGCCGTTGGCCAGAGAGGTGTCGATCTCCTGATTTGCGAATTTCTGGTGATAATACGCCGCTCCGAAGATTAGACTGCCCCGGAACCCGGCGCCGCTCTGGGGATGTATTTTGGCTCCGACCTGATAATACGTGCCTCGCTCCAGGTGATAACTGACCGGATCGACTGCCTGGAATAGGCCGCCGCCGCCGCCCATCTCCGGCGCGCGCAAAGCTTCCTGAAATCCGCCATACAGGTTCAGCCATGGGCGCGCATTCACAGCGACATCCACCGATGGTTCGACACCACTGCGGTTCGCGTTGGCGCCCGGACAGGCATCCTGAACGTTGACGTTACCCTTAACTCCGCCGAAATTACCATAGCGGCAAGTTGTGCTCAGGATCGCTCCTGGCGCCAGGGTAAAGTCCTGCTGGAAAGCGCTATAGAACCCCGTGCTAAAGCCGGCATAGCGGATGCCGGGCGTGATGTGCAGAATTGGAACCGGATGAAAGTCATCCTGCAGGAAAATGACAAAGTCGTCCTGACTGAAGTAACTGGACCGGATACTGCCTCCTTCGTTTACGACAGTTTTAGAGCCTCCCCACGCGGGACCATAGAAGTTATTCCGGCTGTTATACAGGGCGTGGATATAATAGCCGCCGCCACTGACCGTGTTCCACGGCAGGCTCTTTGTCACCAGGAGTCTATCGCCGATCGTGTCGGTGTGTGGACTGTTATGCTCGTTCTGCTGCTGGTCGCCGGTGGGACTGGAGGCGTCTTGATAAACGTCATTGTAGCGGTCATGCGAGCGCCGAATGTGCATGTACCATGTCAGGTTCTGCACCGCCGTCGTGTTGTCCAGATGAACATTTTCACGTCCGTAGATCAGTCCCAGTTGATTGGTGTCGTACTTGTTATAACTATTGAACGGCAGGGTGCTGTAGTAGCCCGAGCTCCGCTGGCTATATTGCTGGCTGCCCTGATTGCCATCGACCGTGATATACGGATTCGCTAAGACCGGGATCACCTGCGACCGATAGCCGCCACCGTAAGCGTAATAGCCGCCCAATTCCAGGCTGTTCCCCTGGAAGGTTTTCAAGGTCTTGGCCAGGACTGCCCAGTCCTTACTGGGATTTGTGAACCCGTCCGGGGCGTTGCGGAAATCGTCCCCCTTACCCACGCCTCCGCCCAGCACAGTGGACCAGCCGTGATAAATGCCCGTGCTGACGCTGGCTGCAAGATCTTTCTGCTGGTAACTGCCATAGGTTGCTGTTACGTTGACATGCGGTTGCTCCGTCGGCTGTAAGGGAGTAAACTCCACCGCGCCGCCGACGTTGGTGTACCAGCGATCCGCGGGATTTCCAGGGCCGTAAGTGACGTTGGTGTTCTGAATCAATTTATTTTCGGGGATGGTCGCAGACGGCCACAAATCGGTCGCAGGATCGACGATCGGAACACCGTCAAATGTAATGCCCAGCGAACCTCCGCCGGTGTATCCGCCGTAGCCACCCCAACCCTGTCGTAAGCCGTTCAACGTAATGGTGTATTTGGTCGCCCCTGTGTTTCCGTAGCCGGTCACGATGGCGCCGGGCGCGGTGGAAATGACCTGGGCGCCGCCGGCGACTGGGCCAACCATGTCCGTCTGCTTGCGGTCGATCACGCGAATGCTCTGGTTGGACTCGAATACCTGTTGCTGCGCCGGCTGCTCTGTAGCACCCGGCAAAAGCCCCGCATTCACCACCACCGACTGCGTCACCGAGCCGGGCGATAGAGTTACATTCGAGCTCAAGACTTGGCCGTCCTTCAGTTGAAGATGAGTGATGCTGTAAGTCGTGAAGCCCGCCTTGGCGGCAACCAAAGTGTAGACGCCGCTTGTTAGTCCATTGATTGTAAACTCGCCGTTGGAATCGCTTGTCTGGTGGACCGTTGCGCTGGTGGCAGTGTTGGTGAGAGAAATGTCGGCGTTCGATATGGCGGCGCCGGAGGGATCCAATACCTTGCCTTGAATGCTTGCGGCGCCTGCCGCCCAAGCCATACCAACGCTGTGGAACACAACCAAACACACGACGAGTAATCTGCGCACGATAGAGGTCTCCTTTGAGTGAGTGTGAATTCCCGCCGCTACTCCTTCCCGCTCAGTGGAGCCGGGAGTCGAGATGCGGGGTTGCCCTTCTTAAGCAAAGAGTCGAGGACGTTTCAAGCGAACTAGAGCTTATGACGCCCACCCCTTGGTTGGCGGCCGTTGAGCAAATCAAGACACGAATGCCTAGAGAAACGCTTGAATGCTGCTCGGATTAGAAGGGATCTAAATAACTGGAACGAGCGGAATGAAGGCTGGCGGAGGACGAAAACCAAAGTAACTTATGCTGGGACCGTGTATTAGGCATGAGCGGCGGCCCCGTCGGCAGCAAACCGATGCTGCCTGCAGCCGCAATGATACGGCTATTGCGATTATTGTGTCGATTATTGCGAAGACCATGGGGCAAAAAACCGCCGCCCCCATGGGCGTCGCCGGAGCAGCCTCGACCGCGACCATGGCGATCTCGGCCGGCCGCTCTTTTTCTGACAGGAGCTTGGCGTGTGGCATCTGCGCTTGACTGCTCCCCGGCGCAGGGTAGAGCGACATCTTATACGCGGTTCCCCAAAACAGAACCGAAAGACTCAGCACCCACAGACATATCGCCGGAAGGGACAACGTGAAGCGATGTATTTTTAGCTGATCCATCTGCGTGCTAAGCCCGCGCTCATGGGCGGTGAATCAACGGCCCGGCGCGTGACCCACGCCCAGTATGCGGTGCCAGAGGGAGGAGTTCAAAATTAATTTTCTGTTACTTGCCATTGAACCAATCAGCGAATCACTTCGAGCAAAAATGCGGCACCGCTGGCGATCCGCCAGCGCGGCTTGCTTACACCAAACGTGATGGGAATGCCCGCGTCTCCCGAAGATACGATTGAAAAGCTCGAAAGCCCATAAAGGCCAGTCGCCGTGGTGGAAAATGGTCCCATGGCACGGGGCACTCCGCCCGCCGGCGAATCCCGCTACACGCCGTTGAGGTCGGCGTAACCTACGGGCTGGCTGTATCGGTCGTAAACCTTGCCTGAACCCGCGAAGCGATAGACTTCGTCCCCTCCCACTTGGCGCGTAGTCCAGTCCGCTGGGTTGCTATTGCCACGATCCGGCGCACCCAGGGGCATTGCCGTTTGATACACCTCATAGGACGATGCCGCAGCCAGAAGCCGCACATAGATGGGCACGCTCTGACCTTTCCAGCGAAGCTGTGTGAACAGAATGCTGAGCGAGAAAGGGCTGGCGGCGGCGACCTGCCCAGCGATCTCGACTTTACTGGGCAGATATGAGCCGCTGGCAACTGGCACACGCTGCAGGAATCGCGCGATGACTCGCTCGCCCACCGTCACGTTCTTGGACTCTATGGTTTTCATGAGAGCTACGGGCAGCGTCGCGCCTGGCGGCGGCGCAATCAGCCGGCTCGTCTGTCTGGCGGCTGAGACCGGCAGTGCAACGCTCAGGGCAAGGAGCAGATTCATCCATCGCATAGGAAACCCCGGCTTGCCGCCTCGTGCTGATGATGGCTTCGAGACAATCGGTAGCTCCATCCCGCGCCGTTTGCGGACACCACGCCTGATCGAGGATCTCAAAGAAACGAAAGCGTCGCAAAATCCGCTGCTAACCTCAGCTAACCTTCAGTTGACCTTCATCGAGGCTTGACAGGCCGCAGTCATACTCGTCTCAATGTCAAACGAGTTGCCCAGGCAGAAGGCAGGCCCGGCAGCGAACGCGGAGCTAGACGGACGCGGCTCGGCAGGCTCAGTCATCACACACTACGTTGAGGAGGAACGGTAATTGGAGAGAACCATAAGGCTTTGCTTCGTTCTACTTTTGATCTGTGGCAATCGGCTTTGGGCGCAGGAGCAGGCACCCATCGCCCCCGTCGCACAGAAGCTCGCAGACCAACTCCTTTCCAGCCACCAACCCGAGCTTCTCTATGTCTCGGTGACCCTCGTGCCACCGGGCGGAACCGATATGGTCATTGTCGCTACGACCGATCGTTCCGAAATCGGGCATAAATCCGTTTGCGCAGACCTGCACGCGTTCGACGAATTTCCGTTCCTGCTGAAAGGGGGCGCTGGTATGACGATCAAGGGTAAGGTGATCGGCAGTACGATACTCGCACCGCTCCATGACCGGAAAGGAAACACCATCGGGGCCGTCAACATGAGGCTCACCACTGACGATGCGTCCAAGGCCGCAAGGCTGGGAAGGAGCTTCGAGCGAGAGATCGCGGGGGAGATTCCTTCCAAGTCGGCGCTATTCGCGCGTGCCCAATAAGTCGCAGTCGTTCTTCTGGGCCATTTCGCACCTGGCGCGCATGTGCGACGAACGGCAGGACCGGCAGCGAACGCGGAGCTAAACGGACGCAGCTCGGCACGCTCAGTCATCACACACTACGTTGAGAGGCCAATCGTCAATGAAAAGAACTATCGGATTTTGCTTCGTAGTACTGCTTTTGATCTGGGGCAGTCAGCTTTGGGCGCAGGACCTGGCCCCCAGCGACTTCCAGGCACAGAAGCTCGTGGACGAACTCCTTCCCAGGCATCAACCTGAGCTTCTCTATGTCGGACTGTACCTTGTACCGCCCCCAAGATCGACTGCGGCTTATTGGCCATACTCGAATAGCTCCGACCTGGGAGAAACTGAGATGGTCATTGTCGCTGCGACCGATCGCTCCACAATCGGGCGTAAAGCCGGTTCTGCCGACCTGCACGTGCTCACAACTGACGTCCCGGTCTTAAAGACGAAGAGCGGCGGCGGTACGAAGATCAACGGTACGGTTATAGGCAGTACGTTTCTCGCAACCCTCCATGACCGGAAGGGAGATAGCATCGGCGTGATCGACATCGGGATGAAGTTCACCACTGGTGAGGAGTCCGAGGCGGCAAAGTTCGCAAGGAGCGTCCAGCAGGAGCTCGAAGAGGAGATTCCTACCAAGATGGCTATATTCCAACATGCCCAATAAGCCGCAGACTCAGTCATCAGACACCACATTGAGGGGAGACAATCGCTAATGAGGAGAACTATCGGATTTTGCTTCATCGTCCTGCTTTTGATCTGTGGCAATCAGCTTTGGGCGCAGGACAAGGCACCCATCGCCCCCCTGGGACAGAAGCTCGTGGACCAACTCCGTGCCAGGCACCAATCCGAGCTTCTCTATGTCGGTTTGCACGTCGTGCCGCCGGGCGGGAGCGCTTCAACCTTTGTCGCTGCGACCCTTCGTTCCAAAATCGGGCAGAAGTCCAGTTGCACTGACCTATGGGAGCTCGCAAATGGCGCTGGCGCCCCGGCCCTGGAGTTGAAAGGCGGCGGCGGTTCGATGATCAACGGTGCGCTGATCGGCATGACCGCGATCACACCGCTCCGTGACCGGAGCGGAGCTACGATCGGGTTGATCAACATGGGGCTGAAGTTCAACCTCGGCGAAGAGTCCGAGGCACTAAAGTTCGCAACGAGCGTCGGGCAAGAGCTCGCGGGAGAGATTCCTTCCAAATCGGCGCTATTCGAGGGTGCCCAAGAAGTGGGCAAAGAGCATCGAGTTGGATCTCGCGGGGGAGATTCCTTCGAAATTAGCGCTGTTGGAGGGTGCCCAATAAGCAGCGCCCGTTCTTCCGCGCGTTAAACCGGTCTAGCGAGTTGCTCAGGCAGACAGCGAGAGGGGCAGGACCTCGAGCCGAACGGACGCAGCTCGCCGGGCTCAGTCATCAGGCACCACATTGAGTTAGTTGTAACTGCTGGTCGGCCACAGCTTCACCGGCCCACCGGTTGTGTCTTTGTACTTTTCGCGTAGTCGCTGTAACTGGACCACCAAGTCGTTAGCTATCGACTCATACGCCGGATGCACTTTATAACCCGACCATGAGAAGAGGTTCTCCATCTCATCCGGATCCTTTTCCAGATCGAAAAGCTCCCACTCATTCACCGTGTAATAGCTGATCAACTTGTAACGGCTGGTACGAATCCCATAATGAGGCAACACCCAATGGGGCGGAGCAAATTCATAGTAGTGGTAGTAAAAGGAGGTTTGCCAATCCGGGGGAGCGCTGCTCTTCAATAATGGCGCTATGCTTCGGCCCTGCATGTCGCCGGGAATTTCAAGGCCGGCAAGATCGAGCACTGTCGGCGCGTTATCTATGTTCACAACCCAATCCGTGCTCACGGTCCCGGCTTTCACCTGCCCGGGATAGCGAATCATCCACGGAACCCGTATGGCCTGTTCGTACATGAATCGCTTGTCGAACCAGCCGTGATCGCCAAGAAAAAAGCCATGATCACCCGTAAAAATAACGATCGTATTTTCCGCGAGGCCATTCTTATCCAGGTAGTCCAGCAGCCGGCCTACATTATCGTCCTGTGAGCGCAGCGTCGCCAGGAAATGCTCCATGAACTTCTGGTAGTTCCACTGCTTGCGCTGGCGCTCGGTTAGATCGTCTGGCGGATGGAAATCCGGCATATCCGCGATCCGCATCCTGGCCTCTCTGGCTGCCGCGGCTCGCATCGAATAGTCGTCGTAAAAGGTGCCTGGTTCAGGGATGCGCGTGTTGTCGTACAGGTGCTCATACTTGTGAGGCGGATCGAAGGGGCGGTGATCGTTAAAGAATTGAACCATCATAAAAAATGGCTGGGTAAACTGCTTGATGGCTTCAATGGTAAAGTCGATGACATTGTCTGTGATATATCCCGGATAGCTCTTCTCCTCCATGACGTCGCTGCCCAGGCTGGGATTGCGAAAGTAATGATTGGGGTCGTAATAAGGTCCCCCGGCGTTTGGCTTGAAGACGAAGTAATCAAAACCCGTCTGACCGGGGTTAGCCGGCAAATGCCATTTGCCCACCATTCCGGTCTGATAGCCGTTACGCTTCAATATTTTCGGAAGCGTTTCCTGAGAAGCGTCGAAGGTTGACGACGCCGCCGTAACTCCCTGCGTCGTATCTCCGGGATTGCCCAACATTCCGTTTAAGTGGTTGTACTTTCCTGTCAGCAGAGTGGCTCTGCTTGGGGCACACAATGCATTGGTTACGAAGCTGTTGTCGAAGCGCATTCCCTCCTTGGCAATCCGATCTATATGCGGCGTGCTCATGAGTTGACTTCCATAGCAACTCAGCACTTTGAGCGGAACCCCCTCCGTGGTGATCCACAAAATATTAGGCTTCTTTGACGAATGACTCCGGGACTCCGTCTGCGGAGCGGATGACGAACTCCTTTCCGCCGGCAGCAGTGATGGAATCAACGCCGAGCCCAGCGCGGCTCCGCCCAATCTTGCCAGGGCTTCCCTGCGAGTAATGCGATCTTTACTGTCGCTCATAAGTCCCTTCGACTCAAATTCGCCGGTTCATTTATCTGTATCCTGCTGGTCGTTCCAGAGAGCGACGCCTCCCAGCAGACCGTCCTCGTTTGAAATCAGCTTGACCGCTCCTCCGGTAAACTTGTGCGTCACCTTCTTCGAGTTACCACCGCCAATGTACAGAGTGTCCCAGTTGAATGTCGCGGATGTCTGATCGATAGCCCGTTCGAGCAGCTTATTCCACCGCTTAACTCCGTATTTCTCCAGGCCACGCCTTCCCAGATAGTCTTCATACGTCTTCTTACGCCAGGGATGGTGAGCAAGTTCGAGCCCGGGGCAAAGATGGCCATCCGTATAGATCGCCGACCCCAGACCCGTGCCTACGGTAAGCACCATTTCCACGCCCTTGCCTCGTATTGCGGCGTAGCCTTGCACCGCGGAGTCATTGGCTACCCTGGTGGGCTTTCCCCACGAGTGCTGTAGCGTTTGTTGCAGGGGAAACCCGATCCAATCCTTGTGCAGATTGGCGGCTGTGAGCGTCTTGCCCTGCTTAATGACTCCAGGAAATCCAACCGAGATCCGATCGAATGCCGGCATCTTGGCCTTGAGTTGATTGAGCGCCCCAAGAATTGCCTTGGGCGTGGGGGGATCCGGGGTTGGTACTCGAAGCCGCTCAGTCAGCGGTTGCCCGCGTCCGTCAAGCGCCATCATCTTGACCCCCGTTCCACCTATATCGATGGCGAGAGTGACCAAACCCCTGATACTTTTCTTCTTCCTTTTCCGTTTTGGTTGCGCCATAAATCTCCACACGTTTAGTTTTCTGGAAAAGCCAATGTTAGCTCAGGAGCTTACACGTGGATCCAAAACCACCACCAATCGAGGGTGCCCCATCCTTCGCACGGCGCTGTTCCGTGCGAAGGGTGGGAGACCACAAACTTAAACTCTGATCTTCGTCCCCATGGGACTCCGGTCGAGATGACAAACACTACGCCGTCTTACCATAAGCCTATTTCACCGGCCGCCCGCTTCGCGGCCGCTTCGTCGGCGCCTTTGGTTTTGGCGGCTCAGGATTTGCCGGCTCCGCCACCTCTTCAAAGAGCTTCGCCGGCCTGAATCCGGCTTGCTTCGCTTCCACCAATCCCTCCAGAACCTGGGCCTCCAACACCGTCACCCGCGGCGATAAGGCCCGTCGAGGCGTCTGGCCGTGCTGCTTGGCCTTAGTGGAAGCGGCGGCCTTTCCCGTTGCTCTCGCTCCAGTGGTCTTTGCAGGCACGGACGCTTGCGGCTCATTCGCCGGCACCGGTTCTTGCACAAGGGGCAGCAAGCGAGGCAACTGAAGCCACCACAGCAGTTGTTCATGCAGTTCCTTGTTGAAATACTGCTCTCCAACCGGCTGATTCCCCTCCGCTGTCGGTTCTAACACCGCGCGATGCACACCGATCAGCCAGCGCGCATCGGGATCGTCCCACAGGCTCCGCGGGAGTCCCGCAATCGTGTCTTCCGCGCTTCCCTCCGCCTGGTCCAGGAAGGCGACCCGCACCCGCGCTGCCGCTTTCCAACTGCCTTCGCCATGTAAACCTAGGTACTCAAAGGCTCGGGCAAGAGGATCGCGCAGGCGCAGTTGGTCGAAGGCCTCTAAAGCGGCTGACGCTGGAGCTTCAGGATGAATGAATCTTCCGAAGACATCCAATAGGCACCAGGCAAGCACTTGCCCCCAAATTCCCGTCGACTCCACCGTGGGACTGCGGCTGGGCAGAACCGCGCGCGCATCCGCGGACCAGGCCGTCGCAAACTCGGCCTCCAAAAGAGGCAGGCGAATGGCTGCTTGCACCGACTCGCAAAGCGCCAGCCACATCGCAGCGGGGTCCACCTGCGCCCGGGCCTCTTTCGCTACTCTTCGGGCATAAGCCAGGGCCGCCTCGCTAAAGAATTCCCTGCTGTGCCTTTCCAGGTTATGCAGAAAAGCTGCTCCCACGGCGGCCGATACCGGTTCCCTGCAGCCGGGGACGGGATCGCCGTTGCTGGCAATTTCGGCAATGGAATGGACCAAGCCGGAGTTTAGCAAAGCGGCCAGCGAGTCTTGCACCGGAGCCAGTTCGAGAGCGATCAGGGCCTCTTCCGCGCTGGCCACTCCACGCCCCCGCAAAGAGTCGCAGAGCCGGTCCCAGCGATGGCCTTCATCCGGCCGCAACTCCCGCCAATCAAGAAACACATGATACTCGTATGCCTCAAGCTCGATCGAAAAACCGCTGGACACTATTTTCGTAGAGCGCTCAAGATGTTCAAGCCCGGTAGCCCCGTCGCGAAAGGCCAATATAAGATCATGTTCCGCCGGCAGGCTGAAGGCATCTCCGATGGATTGCGAACGCAGTTGACCGGCGCCTTTATCCGCGTAGGGTACAGACGTGTGGATAGTTCCGAAAGTGGTCGCATACCGGTTGTGATAAATCACCAGCGCCTTCTGATCGCCAGCCCGGTTGGAATATGCGAACACGTTCTCATCCACCGATCCGTCGGGGCGGTAAAAGTCATATAGCCTGAAATTCCGGCTCCCGGCGAATAGCCAGCGGCGATGGAGCAGCGGCGCAATTTCCCGGTCGTGCCGTTCGACCAGCCACGGGTCGGAGCGCTCGTCGTATCGCGGTTTACGAAACTCCATTCCATATTTTTCTGTGAAGCCTTCGATCTGTCCGTGACCGAACATGGGAAGACCGGGCAACGTGGCAAGCAGAGCCGTGACCCCAAAACATTTGTCGTCTCTTCCAAATTGATCGATCGCCGTACGTTCGTCGGGATTGCTCATGAAGTTCACATAGCGCTTGAGAATATCGGGATCGAATTCAAGAGTGCCTTTGAGGATCGACCGGTATTTTGCGTTGTCCTCGTCGCGCATCATGTTCATGAAGGCGCTGTTATAGACGCGGTGCATGCCCAGAGTGCGGACGAAGTAAGCCTCCATCAGCCAAAACGCTTCAGCCAGAAGCAGCGTGCCGGGAACCTCCTGAGCGACCCGGTCCACCACCTCGCGCCAGAATTCATGCGGCATAGCCTCGTTGAACTGGGCCTGCGACATGCTGTACTCGGCGCGCGAAGGAATGGCTCCGCCGCTGCCTGGAATGGGATACCACAGGCGCTCCACATGCCGCTTGGCGAGCGTCATCGCGGCATCGAAGCGGATGATAGGGAAGAGCCGCGCGACATGCAGGATGGTCTGGATAACCTGTTCGCGAGTGGCCGCGTTTAAATAATCTAATTGCGCCGTGTCGTTCCAGGGAAAACTGGTGCCATCGTTGCCGTGGTAGATGTAGCGTGTGTCGCCGGTCCATTTGTCCCGGCGGCGAAAAACCACCGCCGCATCGGTCTGTTCATAGTAGTGATCCTCAATCTTGATCTCCACCCGGCCGTCGTTCGAGAGATCGGGCCCCTCGAACCGGTAGGCAGGATAAGGACTGTCGGGCCGGGAGAGAAACCACTCAGGATGCTCGATCACCCAATTGGAATCGATGCCCATATGGTTGGGAACCATATCGCTGGCCAAGCGGATGCCATGGGCGAACGCCCGGTCGCGTAAGTCACGATATGCGGCCTCACCGCCGAGGTCGGCGGAGATCGAGTAATCGTGCAGGGAGTAGGCGGAGGCCACGGCGTCCGGGTTGCCGCAGAGTTGCTTGATGGCTTGCGATGCCCTGCTGCGCTCCCAAACACCGATCAGCCACAGCGAATTCAGGCCGTGACGCCCCATGAGCGCCAGTTCCTCGCTGGGAATCTGGTCAAGACGATGGATATGCCTGCCGTACTTGCGGGAGAGTTGCTCCAGCCACACGTACGTGCTCTTGGCCAGCAGCACGGTCGTCGGCATCCAATCCTGGTCGGGGCTGAATTGCTCGGTTTCCTGGCCCGTTTCGGCGAGCGAGGGAGCTTCGGAATGAACGTCCGCATCGCGTCCCCCGCGGCCGCGTCTGCGCGCCAAGGTCTCTGCGGAAGGCGGATGAAAAAGCATCCAGATGGCTACGTCCTCTTCCTTGAGCACATCGAGAGCGAGAAGCAGCCGGTCCAGCGCCGCGCCAAGCACCTCCCTCCACTTTTTCTGGATAAAAGCCAGTTGCCCGCTCAATGAATCGGGAGAGGCCAAGGCAGGCGCTCGCAACATGTCGATAAGGTTGAGATTTTCCGGACCGATGGCCGGCCTGGATTGAAAGAACTCGCGCAACTCCGAGACGATGGCGCGATAGGCGGTCTCCGCAACCAAATTTTGATCGGCAAATAGCTCCGAGAAAGGCGAGAATGCGGGATTTGCATTCGCCAGCCACAACAAGATCATTTCCTCGAAAGCAATGAGCCGGTGCGCTACTCCGCCCGTCTCGCCCTCAAGCCACGCGGCACTTACCTTCTCATCCAGCGCCGGTTCTTCGCCCCCCGTCTCCTCTCTATAGAGGGCGGCGCTGGGAAACTGTTGAACAAAAGTAAGCAAGGTTTTGTCGACAACAGGCTTAGTCAAACGGGCCTCAAACCAGGCGAGCGCATCGGCCATGGCTGCGGAATCCAATTGCTTGCGATAGAACTCCACCAGCGCATGACTCAACTCATCGATCAGGCCCATGGCGTAGAGCGCCCCGGGATAGACCGTGCGCGCCGGGTCCCGCTCCGCGCCGCGCACCTGATTTATGCGGTGGGCAAACTCCCGGCTGGCGGCAAGGTTGGCAAACACTACATTGCCGGAAAACGTAAACAAGGTTTTACTGAACCGATACCGGTCACGTGCTTCCCGCGATACGTGAAATTCCATCATGAAGTGCTTCCCTGGCAAATTCGATTTGGACAAATGTCTCCCACGCTATCCCAGCCATCCCAAGCTATCTTTGTTCGATGCGAAATTTCGCAGCGTGGCATTCAGAAGGGGGCTAATCTCCTTATCACATAGGAAATAGCGCGCGGCGGGGTGCCCCAGTCCTGATCCCGGGACCTGGGATTCGACGATCTCAAAGCCGGTACGTCTGACGTACTACATCGTAAGTCAGGGATGTTGCCACCTCCTGAGCCTCGTCCTCGTCCAGCCGGTGCTCCGCGACTAATTTAGCGAGGAAAGCGCAGTCGATGCGGCGCGCGACGTCATGTCTCGCCGGAATGGAGAGGAAGGCGCGTGTGTCGTCGTTGAAGCCGACGGTGTTGTAGAAGCCGGCGGTTTCCGTGGTGTATTCGCGGAAGCGCATCATGCCTTCCGGGCTGTCAAAAAACCACCACGGCGGCCCCAGGCGCAAGCAGGGATAATGTCCCGCGAGAGGCGCCAGCTCGCGGCTCAAGGCCGCTTCATCCAGCATGAACAGAATGATCGTCAGCGAGGGTTCATTGCCAAAGCGCGACAACAACGGATGAAGAGCATGCACAAAATCGGTTGCGGTTGGGATATCCGCTCCGACGTCCCGGCCAAATTTTTTATGCAGCTTGGGGTTGTGGTTGCGGAAAGATCCCGGATGGATCTGCATCACCAGTCCATCATCCAAGCTCATGCGCGCCATTTCAGTTAACATTTGCGCGCGGAAGAGCTCACGCTGCTGCGCATTGCCCTTGCCGCTGAGTACCAGCTCAAACAGCTTCGCCGCCTCCCCTGAATCGAGATCCGCCGTATTGGCCGTGGGGTGTCCATGATCTGTCGCCGTGCAGCCGAGTTGCTTAAAGCGCTGCCGGGCCACGGCCAGAGCGCGCAGGTAACCTGCCCAATGGGACGAGTCTTCGCCGTGCATTCCGCCGAGCCGCACAACATTCTCCGCGAAATGGTCCATATCGGGGTCGACCACAGAATCGGGGCGGAAGGTTGGCAGAATGCGGGCTTTCCAGCCGGAATCGCGAATTGCCTTATGGTCGTTCAACGGATCGAGCGGCGTGTTGGTGGTCGCCAGCACTTTAATCTTGAACTGCTCATACAGCGCTCTTGGCCGGAACTCGGGAGAGGCCAGCTTTTGGGCGATGGTGTCGTAGTATTCATCCGCGTTTTTTAGGCCGAGCCTTTCCTGTAAACCGAACGTCTCCTGGAAAGTGTAGTCGAGCCAAAGCCGGGTCGGCGTGCCGCGAAACAGGTAGTAGTGCGCGGCAAACTTGCGCCACACCTCGCGCGCCTCTTGCAGGCTCAGTTCCGTTGTGCCCACGCCCAACTCTTCGAGCGTGATTCCCTGGCTGTACAGCATGCGAAAGATGTAGTGATCTGGAATGATGAGCAGACGGGCCGGATCGGGGAAGGGCTGATTGCGCGCAAACCAGGCGGCTTCAGTATGTCCGTGCGGACTCAGGATCGGCAAATCGCGAATGCTGTCGTGAAGCCGGCGGGCGATGCTGCGCGTATTTGGGTCGGCGGGAAAGAGACGGTCTTCATGAAGAATGGTCACAACAGCATTTTTACTTGGAAGCGCAGCTTTGAATAGGGGGCGCAGCAGAAATCTGTTTCTGGAGCGTCGGAATAGACTGCCTTTCTTTCTGTCATTCCCGCAGGGAATCTGCTTTTCGTCTCTCTTTTGGGAATGACGGGCGAGAAAGACGGCCTTATCTTAGCGCTCCGGTCGAGATGACAAACTTAAGATATGCGGCTTTTCATGCCGGCTCGTAGAAGAATACTCCCCACGATCCCGGAGGCGATTGAGGCGGTCAGCGTTCCTATCTTGGCGATATCGAGATACTCTCCTTCACCGAAGGCAAGGCCGGCAATGAACAACGACATGGTGAATCCAATACCGCACAGCCAACTCGCGCCAAAAATCTGCTTCCAGGAGACGGATAGGGGCCTGGACGCCAGCCGCGTTCTCACCGAGAGCCATGCAAACGACGTAATCCCCAAGGGTTTTCCCAGGAGCAAGCCTAAAATGACCCCGATGGCTAGGGGATCGGTGACCGCCGCGCCCAGCTTGCCCAGGACATGGACTCCAGCATTCGCCAGGGCGAAAATGGGCATGATCAGAAAACTTACCCAAGGCTGCAGAAAGTGCTCAATCCGGTGCAATGGGGACTCGACCATCTCGCATTGCTGCTCCAGAGTATGGATTGCATTGTGCGCTTCCTGGGAGTTCGGCTCCGACTCTTCGAAGCGTTGCAGCAGCCGGCGGCTCGTGTTTAAGAATTGTGATTTGTCGAGAGAGTTCCTCGCGGGGATGGTAAACGCCAAAAGAATACCCGCGATGGTTGCATGCACCCCGGAATGGAGCATGGCGAACCATACAAAGACACCTGTGATTGCGTAGACAACCGGATTGCGAATGCCCAGCCAGTTGAATACGAAGGAGAGGCCGACGCCGGCAAGTCCCAGTCCCAGCGCCCAGAACGAAATATGCTGGGTATAGAAGAGCGCGATAACCAGCACGGCGAAGATGTCATCGGCAATAGCCAGCGCGGCTACAAAAATCTTGAGCGCCGGCGGTATATGGTTCCCGAGCAGGGCCAGCACACCCAGGGCAAAGGCAATATCGGTTGCCATGGGGATGCCCCAGCCCTTGATCCCATCCCTCCCATAGTTCAGGCCGACAAAGACCAAGGCCGGCACGAGCGATCCTCCAAGAGCCGCCACAAAGGGAAAAGCGGCCTGCTTAAAGGAGGAAAGCTCCCCAACCATGATCTCGCGCTTAATCTCCAGCCCCACCAGGAAGAAAAAGACGGACATCAGGCCGTCATTCACCCAGCCATGGCGGCTCTCCGAGAGAGAGATGCTGCCTAAGCTGGTAGAAACCGTAGTGTTCCAGAGGGTGTGGTAGCTCGCCTCCCAAGGAGAGTTGGCCCACACCAAGGCGGCCACAGTCGCCACCAGCAGCAAGATTCCGCTGGCCGCTTCCATTCTTGCGAAACGGGCAAATGGGCTGGTGAGCAACTCAATCGGCTTCCGGGATCGGGCAACGGTTTCAGCGGGCATGGCCAGTCTCGAAATTCACAGCAACTTGAAGCATACAACGGTGAGAGTGCGAAAGCCTGTTCGGCAATTCTGCTCTTCCTGTTCGTCTTCTCCTTTCTTTCTGCCTTGTTCGTCTTTGCCTTTCTTTCTGTCATTCCCGAAGGGAATCTGCTTTCTGGAGCATCCCTGTTACCTTGCCACCCCGCGAATACTGCATCCAATTTGTCATCTCGACCGAAGTGTTCATGGGCCTGCGGCCCACCCAAGAGGATGAAAATCGGGTTGAGGAAGGCTTTGGTTGGCAAGTACACCTAACTTTGTCATCTCTCCACTTCGCTGCGCTCCGGTCGAGATGACAAGGTTATGGTAGTGGCTAGAAACTGATCCTCGTCAAGTTCCCAGGATGATTTTCGACAGAGCGAAGCGGAGCGGAGAGATCTGCGGTTTTTCTTCTCCATTTTAATCTGTCGAAAATCATCTCAGGATATCCTGCTGCCAACGGTTGTGGTCTCCCATCCTTGCTACGCAAGGATGGGGCACCCTGGATCTTTTCAAATATGGATCCAAAACCGCCGCCAATCGAGGGTGCCCCACCCTTCGCACGGCGCTGTTCCGTGCGAAGGGTGGGAGACCACAAATCTATATGCTTTCGCAGTCCCATTCACATCCAGCTTGGACGAGGGTTCGCGATCATCTTAGGAAGGAGGTATTGATGCTTCCCGAGGTTAAAGCCAGCAACCCCAGGTGCGCCGCCTGATAGCAAAATTCAAGCCCGATGGCCATGAGCCAGAGGGAGAGCGCGAGCCGCAGTTGGCGGTTGGGTATACGCGGAGCTGCGCTGCTGCCGGCGATTCCGCCTAAAACGCCCCCCAGGCAAAGCTTCCACAGCAAAGCTGTATTGTATGCGCCGCCAATGATGTGAACGCCAGTTCCGGCGAGAGCGATTCCCAGGCCGAAAGTGAGGTCGGTGCCCACCACTTGCGCGGCGCTCATTGATGTGAGGCTCAGCAAGGTGATGGTGCCCAGAGCGCCTGCGCCAGAGGAGGAGAAGCCCACCTCCGCTCCGATGGGCAACATGATCGCGCTGATCCATTTCGGCCGGTCCACTCCGGGGCGTTGAATGGCTGAAGGGAAAAAGTAGCGGTAGATATGCCAGCCGGAGGAGAAGATGATGATCGCCCCCAGAACGGCATACAAAACCGTTTTCGGGCCATGCAGAGCGACGTGCTTGAACAACAGCGAACCGATGATGACGCCCGGCAGGCCGCCCAGCAGCATATAACCCAGCACCCGGTAGACGACCTGCTTCCGCCATATCTGGACAGGAACGACAATCATCTTGACCACGGCGGAATAGGCCAGCGCCGTGCTCACCGCGATCTCGATCGGCACATGCAGAAAAAGGATCAGCAAGGGCGCGATGATCACGCCCGCGCCTACTCCGGTGAGGGCGATCACAACGGCTATCACGAATCCGATCAGCACGTCCATGGTGAACAACTCTTTCGCTTAATTCCTTACGCCGGCTGAATATGGATTCCACACTCTTGCTTGCGGCCTCCCCAGCGCCCGGAACGCGGATCGTCCGGGTCGAACGGCAGGCTGGTGCAAGGCTCGCAGCCAATGCTGGTATAGCCTCTGTCATAAAGCGAAAGCAAAGGGATGCTGAACTCGCCGGCATACTGCCATACGTCTTTTGCCGTCCACTCCGTAAGCGGGCTGATCTTGCGCAAATGCTTTCCCGTGGGCAGCGCAAAATCATCGACCGGCTTGAGTTGAGCACGGCTCTTCGCCTGCTCCTTGCGTAAGCCGGTAAACCAAAGCCGATACTTCTCCAGCTCGCTGAAGAGCGGCTCGACCTTGCGCATTCCGCAGCAGCGCGAGGGATCCGTTTGATGCAAAATTCCGAATTGCGCTTCCTGCTCAGCGACCGTTTGTCGGGGTAGAAGACTGATCAGATTGAGATTCCACTCCCGCGCCATGCGGTCCCGGTATTCATAAGTCTCGGCGAAGTGGTAGCCAGTATCAAGAAAGACTACCGGGATCCTGGGCAGCAGTTCCTTCACCATGTGGACGAGAATGACATCCTCCGCCTGGAAGCTGCTGGTGATGCAAACATCTCCGGACCCGCTCTCTTGAATTTCTTCCGCTATCAACTGCCGCGCAATGGCGAGCTTCTCCGCAAAAGTTTCGATCGTAGCTGCACTTGTCATAATTCGACATCCCCTCTGCCGGCGGGAAGATTTCCCTTTTCCCGAAGCGCTTCGATAACTTCACTAGCTGTCTGAGCCGGGCGCCGCGAGCCGGGAAGCAGTAAATCGTCGAAGCGTGGAATGTCATCGCCATTCCAGTAGGCGGCTAGACCTGCTCCGGTCCTTCCTTCCTCGGCCGAGTCAACCAGCGTGAAAACCCCCAAAGCGGTAAGCCCGCGCCAGAGAGCTGAATCGCGCACTCGTGTGCGCACCACGGCGACGCCTGAATCGAGGAGCGCCCCTTCCAAAGCAGTAGCCAACCCAGGAGCCGCAACCAGCACCGCTCCGCTCTGCCGCCCAGGGCGCGCACCTTGCGGCGCGGCGGCGGCTTGGATCATGCCCGCGGCGGCCGTCGCGTTCGTCTCCGCATCGATCAGGATGAAGCTGCCCATGGTGCGATTCCGCCGATAGGGATCAAAGAAAATAGGACGCAGGGCTTCAATTTCGACCTGCCCGATTTCGTTCATGGCCAGGCGATCCACGGGCTCCCGCGCCAGGGTTTGAACATTGACCCGGTGATGAACGGCGGTTACGCGCGCGCTGACCGTCTGGCTCGCGTGCTTCAACAGGTAAGTGCGCGTGCTGTCCAGGGGCGCGGAGTCAAACCATACCAGCGAGGCCTCAACAGCGGTGCTGCTCTGGGGCGGATGATCGGCCGAGGCGATAAAGTCACCGCGGCTGATATCGAGCTCATCCTCCAGCGTGATCGCGACGGATTGCGGAGAACTCGCCTGCTCCAGATCGCCGTCGAAGGTGCTGATGGACGCGACCCGCGTGCAACCGCCCGATGGAAGAGCAACCACCTCGTCACCCACATGGACGCTGCCGGCTGCAATCTGTCCGGCAAAGCCGCGAAAGTTCGGCTGCGCATAGTTCGGCGCCGGCCGGATGACCCTTTGCACCGGCAAGCGGAAACTGGTTCCGTCGAGCTGATGCCGCGCGGGTACCGCTTCCAGATGCTCGAGCAGAGTGGAGCCGGAATACCAAGGCATGCGCCTGCTGCGCTCGACCACATTATCCCCGCCCAGCGCGCTCACTGGAATAGCCTTCACCTGCGCGTCGCCAAGCTGCCCAACCAGCTCCCTGAATTGCCGCTCGATGCCGGCGAAGACCTCGGAGGAAAAATTCACCAGATCCATTTTGTTGATCGCCGCCACCAGGTGACGAATTCCCAAAAGCGAGGTGATGTAGACATGGCGGCGGGACTGCGTCAGGATGCCTTTGCTGGCGTCGATAAGAATAATCGCCACATCCGCCGTCGAAGCTCCCGTGGCCATGTTGCGCGTGTACTGCTCATGTCCCGGCGTATCGGCGATGATGAACTTCCTGCGCTCGGTCGAGAAATAGCGGTAGGCCACGTCGATGGTGATTCCCTGCTCCCGTTCGGCTCGCAGCCCGTCGGTGAGCTGAGCGAAATCGATCGAGGACCGGGCGCTCCCTCCCTGCGTTCTGGTAACCGAGCGCACGTGATCTTCATAGACATTCCGCGAGTCGTAAAGCAGACGGCCAATCAACGTGGACTTGCCGTCATCCACACTCCCCGCGGTGGTGAAGCGCAGCAGATCCTTGTGCTGCTCGGACAACAGGAATTGCTCAATTGAGAAAGCCGAGCCGGAACTCTCCTCCGTATCCGGCAATACAGGCGATAGATCGGCCGGGGCGGTGATCAGGGCTGCCATCAGAAATATCCCTCGCGTTTCTTGATTTCCATGGAGCCGTCCTGGTCGTGATCGATCACCCGGTTGGCGCGCTCCGAAGAGCGGAAGCTCACCAACTCCGCGATAATCTTAGGCACCGTATCGGCGTCGGATCGAATGGCCCCGGTGCACGGGCTGCAGCCGAGCGAGCGCAGCCGGCAACGAACCCATTGCTCTTCCCCGGGCAAGCTCTTCACGAAGGATTGTTCGACCGGGATCAGGCTCTCGCCCCGCACCAGCATCCGCCGTTCCTTCGCCAGGTAAAGCGGCACGATCGGTATCTCTTCCAGATGGATGTAGTGCCATACGTCGAGCTCCGTCCAGTTGGACAGAGGGAATACTCGTATACTCTCCGACGGGCCTATTCTGCCGTTGTAAATGTTCCACAATTCAGGCCGCTGGTTCTTTGGATCCCATTGACCGGCACGATCCCGAAAAGAGAAGATTCGCTCCTTGGCGCGCGATTTCTCTTCATCCCTGCGCGCTCCGCCAAAAGCGGCGTCAAAGCCGTGCTCCTTCAAAGCATCGAGCAACGCGGTGGTCTTCAACAGGCCGCAGCAGCGCTGAGTGCCTAGCTTGACCGGGTTGGCACCGCCGGCCAGCGCTTCTTCATTTCGCCAGACCAGCAGCTCCACTCCGGCTTGCCTGGTATACGCGTCACGAAAAGACAGCATCTCTTTGAACTTGTAGCCGGTATCGACATGCAGGAGCGGAAAAGGTATGGGACCGGGATAGAAGGCCTTCTGGGCCAGCCGCAGCATGACTGAGGAGTCTTTGCCGATCGAATAAAGCATGACCGGCTTCTGAAACTCCGCCGCCACCTCGCGGAAAATGTGAATACTCTCCGCCTCTAAAAGACGCAAATGGCTCAGACGGGGGGGTGTCTGCGCAAAAGCCTCAGGAAATGCGACCGTAGATGCCATGGCCCTTCCTCTTCAAACCAATAAAAAACCCACGTGCCGGGTTGCGGCAGTGGGCGGTTTTCTTTCGAGTTTTCTAAGGAGCAATTACACGAAAACTGTCAACAGGATCCACGCCCACACTGAGTTGAAGGACAGCAACAACAGTTGCTCGTCATTCGACAACTCGGTGCAGAGAGCGCCAGGATCATGACTTAACCATCTAACACTCTTCCCCGTTTGTCAAGGTGGCCCGACCGATCGGCCTTGGTGGAAGCCCCCGCATTTACGCGGGGGTAGGAGCGCTTCAGCGCTCCGGGAAAAGCTCGACTCTGACATGATGCGCTTTAGCGCTGGCGCTGGTAAATCCAGGGCTAAAGCCCATTTTAAGAGCGACTTGTTCCCGCTGGACTGAAGTCCAGCTTCCCCCTGCTAAAGCAGGGGGCTTCCACCAAAAGCCATGCTTCTATATCCCAGATCCCAGCCCTCCCTGACTCCACTCAGCTAATGGCCCTCAGAATTCCCCGCCGTATCCGAGAAGTCCCCGGATTCCTCCATTGGCGCCTAAAGTTTGCGGATTGATGTTTTCAAGGATCGCCCGATAGATCAGATGGGCTGCTTTGGACCCGACCTGCTGCAATCGCAACCTCGGCGGCAGCGGCTGTTGCAGTTCGTTGGGGATGATATTGTTCAGGAGCGCAGCCAAAGTTTGTTGCGCCCGAGGATCGTCAGGCGTATTGATGAGTTCCATCTGCCCGCCTGTCGTTGAATAGTCGTAGAACTCCAACTCTCCACTGTTCACCACGATGTTACTGGTTGCGGGAAGCCACGGCGCGGAGATGCCAAATTTGTATTCATCCGTCCGGAAGCCCAAGATATGCGTCGGCGCGTTATTGAAGTTATAGACGTTCGGTGCGATCTCATCCGTGGCGAAGAGAACATATGGACGTCCCGGCGCATCTTTTGACTTCAACATCGAAATCATGTCATGGCGCTGACCGTAAATCTTAGAAAGTTCGCGTGTCATCCAGTTTGTGCTTCCCAGGTCTCCCAGACCGACGAGCATGGGCAGCAGATCGACCGATGAAGTCAGGCCAGTGCGAATATCGTCGAGGTCTCCGGTGAAGCGGCCGCTTGGATCGACGACGATCAACGGAACATGCCATGCCTCCTCGTAGATTGACCCAATCTTGCCCTGGAGCAATCCGTGAGCGCCGGCATATTCTCCGTGATCGGAACAAAAGACAATTACTGTATTGTCGACGATGCTCGACGGCAGATCCTCCAACGCATCCAGCACCTTCCCAATCTGTTTATCGACTATCCTAATGATCTGGGTGTAGCTATCCAGCCCACGGCGCCAGTAGCTGTACGGCCCATAGGGGGTCCCTAGTGTCGGGTTGTTAAGATCTGGCGCCGGATATTGCGTGATTGTGAAGTCGTTTTGTTGCGGATCTTCGGAGGCGCCTCCCCAGAACAGGTTCGAGAATGCTTTGATAAATGTTTGTGTGGAAGGCTTGTTCTGGGCTGCCCAATCTGCGGCATTCTCCCAATTTGGGGGCAGATCAGGATATCCGAAATCCGGCGGAGCCTTGAGTTTATCCTCACTGTAAGGCACATTGGGGCCGCCGCCCGGATACGTTGCGCCCGGAGACAAGTTATTCGGATTAATGGATGTATTTGCAAACAGGTCGTTGAATCCTCCGAACTCCGTCCCGAACGGAAAGAACTCCCTGTCGTGAGGATTCACGAAGCTGACAGTCAGGCAGAATGGTTGATCTCCGGGCTGCAGACTCGAAAGGACATCGACTGCCTGCGCGGCAATGTACTCATCGTTGTGATAGCCGAGGTTCTCGTCGCCATACGTTCCCTGAAGGTTGCTGCCGGTCGGATCCGGATAAGTAGCGTAATCGAAGCCATACGCTTCCAGTCCGCCTGAGTTTTGCTGGGGTATGGAGACGTGCCACTTGCCGCGGTATGGAGTCTGGTAGCCCAACGTGCGCAGGAGTTTGCCATAGGTCGGGTAGGCAGTGTTCAGTACAGGCTGCGCCAGCAGAATCGGGCTTGGATTCGGCGGCGCAACGATCGTCGTAAGGAGCCAGCTCTGCTGCGAATATAGGCCGCTGATAATCACGCCGCGGGAAGGTGTACACGCATTTGCGGCAGTATGGTGGTTGTCGAATTTCACTCCTTTTGTCCATAGGCGCTTGTACAAATGGGGCATGAATGCCGCGAAGAAACCCGCCGCGTCCTGGATGCCCTGCGGAAAAACGCTCGGGTAACGCAGTTCGTCAACCAGGATTAACACGATGTTCGGTTTGCTCCCGCCCACCGTCGTGTTTTGAGCCAACAATTTATTGAGGCCAAGGCTGCTCATCAGGCTGGCGCCACTAAGCGCAGCTGACGATTTGAGAAAATCCCTTCGTTTCATAGTGTTCCTTTCAGTGCATGGTTGTTTTTCGTCCGCGACGAAAGGCCCGATGCTGCAAAGTCACACCGATTGGGTCCGAAATGTAATTGCTGAGGGTATTTTTGGGGGGGGCCGAGGGCCGGTGGTCGGGAGAAGCATAAACTAATTTCTCTACCGGGGAAAACAAAATTTTCGTTCACGCGCCTTTGACATTGCTCTGCATTCTTCATGAGAGTCAAAAGCAGGCCTACGTTTGTGTCGGCCCCTGGCGAGCACGACGAAAGCGGCTGGGCGTTTCCCGGTACAGATCGCGAGTGATAGAGCGCAGCGACGGAACGCTCAATGAGCGTCAGCTAGCACCTTGCGTCCTTCTACGATCTTCTAACTTGAGTTTCGTAGCAGTCTCGGAACAGCCCCTCAGGGGCGGCCTGAAAACAGGCCTCACGCAGCAGAAAAACTATGGCTTTGTCCCTTTTAAAGGGGCACGGCTTCAGCCGTGCCGTAAGTGATAAAACTATGTTCGGCTTTTGCCGCTGAGGGATGGTTTTCGCACTCTGTTCGACCTTTTTCGGCAGCCCGCTTAGCCGCTGACGGACCAATTCGTACAATCGAACAGCGGCTCCTAGTATCCCAGCCGCTTATTGACTACATTCTCCAAAGGCTCGCCTTTTGCAAACCGGCCATACTGCTCGAGAAAGAAGCGTATGGCTTGGTCCAGCCAGTCCGCTGTGTGGTCAGCGCAATGCGGAGACAACAGCACGTTCTCCAGCCGGTACATCGGATCGCCGGGCGGCAGCGGCTCCTGCTCGAATACATCCAGTCCCGCCCCTTTGATCCGCTTTGCGGTCAGCGCACGCACCAAGGCCGCCTGGTCAATCACCGGGCCGCGCCCTACGTTGATCACCACCGCCGTCGGCTTCATGGCCGCAAACTCCGCGTCGCTGATCAGGTGCAGCGTCTCTTCGGTCAGTGGGGCCGCGGCCACAACGTAGTCGCAGTGCGCCAGCATCTCGCGCTGGGATTCCGTCTTGTAGAACTGCTCCACAAGTGCATCCGCCTGCTGGGAAACATGGCGCTTGGTTGCGAGCACGTGCATGCCCATGGCGCGTGAGCGCGTAGCCACGGCGCGGCCAATATCGCCATAGCCCACGATACCTACCGTCTGTCCGGCAATTTCCTCGACGTCGAACTCTTCCCAGACCCCTGCCATCTGGTTGCGCACCATCCGCCGAAAATCCTTGGCGAAGTAGAGAATCGCCCCCAGCACGAACTCGCCCAGCGATTGGCTGAAAACGCCGCTGCCGTTGGTCAGCGGCACCTCGCTTTCTACAAGCTCAGGGAACAATATCTTATCCAGCCCCGCCGAGCGCGAGTGCACCCAGCGCACCTTTTTCGCCATGGCAAATACGGCGCGTAACAGCTCCTTCGATCCGGACCAGTTCAGGATCACCGTCGCGTCCTTTGCCGCCCCGGCAAGCGCCGCCGCGTCGCTGCCAATTACATGAGGCAGCGGCTTCAGCTTAGCAAGCTGGGGATCGCCTTCGTTCTCTTTAACCAACACCAATACCGCATTCGTATGAGCCATATCACCTATACTCCCACACTCTTCCCGGAGAAGGCACGGCCTTGACTCCGGGAACTCGCCGAAGCTACTATCAGCCTCATGACGGCATTACAAATCACGCGCCTTGGCTGTTGTCGCCCGATAACATGCTGCTGCGTCGGTTTGTATCTGGACTAGCCTTCCGTTCGGTTAAGCTCTCCGCATCCACCCGCGCATAAGCCTGTTGTTGATCCTTCGCTCTCCGCGATGAAGCTGGATCTTTCTTCCAGAATTCCAGCACCCGACAGAGTAGTTTTTGATCCGCTTTCAGGAGACCCACGTGCACTCGATTGCAGCTTTCCTCAGGAAGTTTTTCGCAGTTATGCTTCTTGCCCTCGCCCTCCCGTACGCCCGCGGACAAGTTGTCGGCGCGTCGATCAGCGGCACGATCGCCGATCCCGCGGGAGGCGTTCTCGGCGGCGCCACTGTGATCGTGCGCAATATGGACACAGGAACGGTTCGCAATCTGGTCTCCGGCGATGACGGACGGTATGCAGCCCCTTCCGTTCCCGCGGGAACGTACTCCGTCACCGTTCAGAAAGATGGCTTCAGCACCCAGGAGAGAACCGGCATCCAGCTCACCGTGGGGGAAAGCGTAAACCTGAACCTGACGCTCGCGGTGGGAGAGATACATCAGGAAGTTACCGTCCAAGAGGTGCCAAACGCGGTGAACCTGTCCACTCAGGAGGTTTCCGGCCTGGTAAATCAGCGCCAGGTAAAAGAACTGCCGCTCAACGGCCGCAGCTTCGACGAACTAATGTTGTTAAACCCCGCCACGGTCAACTACACCGATGAGCGCTCCGGAGGCACAGGCACATCGAACTCTTCGGTGGGCAACATGTTCGTGGTCAGCGGCCACCGCCCGCAGGACAATCTATTTCTGCTCAACGGCATTGAATACACCGGGGCCTCGCTGATCAACATTACTCCGGGCGGCACCAGCGGGCAGTTGCTGGGCGTCGATGCAGTTCGTGAATTCAACGTGGTGAGCGATGCCTATGGCGCGGAGTATGGAAAGCGCACCGGCGCGCAGGTCAGTATCGTCACCGCTTCGGGCACGAATCAGGTGCACGGCGCCCTCTATGAGTTCCTGCGCAATAGCGCACTCGATTCCCGCAATTATTTCGATCAGGCGCAGATCCCCAGGTTCCAACGTAATCAATTCGGCGGGGCTGTGGGCGGTCCTATCCGCAAAGATAAACTCTTTCTCTTCGCTAACTACGAAGGCTACCGGCAGAACCTGGGCTTGAGCGACCTCACCCTGGTGCCGGATAACGCATCCAGGGCATCCGCCGTAAGCTCGGTAGCGCCCCTGCTTGCTTTATGGCCTGCCGCCAACGGACCCGAACTGGGCGGCGGCATCGCCGAAGCCTTCAGCAATCCTCTGCAGCGCGTTCGCGAAGACTTCGGCACCGCCCGGCTGGACTGGAATATCGGCAGCAAAGATCTCTTCTCCGCCGTCTACACCGTCGACGACAGCGCTGCGAACACGCCCAGCGCCAACCCGCTTAGTGGGATCTATGAGAGCCTGCGGGAACAGGTTCTAAGCGGGCAGGAACAGCATGTATTTTCTCCCAGGTTCTTGAATACCGCGCGCATCGGCTTCTCCCGCGGCAGCTATTACTTCAATGGGATTGTGCCCGTCGATCTGCCCGGCTGGGTCGAGGGCAAAACCATTGGCGCAGTGGTGATCGCCGGCAGCACCGCTTCCAACGGCGCCTCGCAGATTACGCTCGCCGGATCGAATGTTGGCAGCAACAACTCAACTACTCGCAACCTGTTCACCTACGACAACCACATCTACTACACCCATGGACGTCATCAGATCGAAGCCGGCGGATGGCTGCAGCGCATCCAGGCCAACGATAATCTGGCGCAAAATCAGTTTGGACAGGCCTCCTTCACTTCGCTGGCCACCTTTCTCCAAGGCACGGCGGCCACTTTCACCGTGGTTCCTGCGCCGACCGAACTGGGCTGGCGTTCGACCGAGGGGGCGGGTTTTATTCAAGACACCATCAAGGCCACACCCCGCCTCGAGGTGCGCGCCGGCATGCGCTTCGAGTCCACCAACGGATGGAACGAGGCGCAAGGCCGCGCAGCCAACTATCTCTTCACTAACGGTGTGATTGCGGCCAATCCGTTCGTCGGCCACTCGGCGTTGACCGACAACCGCGCCCGGTTCATGCCCGAGCCGCGCGTGGGCTTCGCCTATGACGTCTTTGGCAACGGAGGAACATCGATCCGCGGAGGCTTCGCCGTGCAACGCGCGCTGCTCGACAACCTCGATTACCGCCTGGATCAGACGGCTCCCTTCAACACCACCCAGGTACTCAAGAACGTTGCGGTCCAGGATCTCGTGATCACGCCGAATTCGTCTGCGCCTGCGGGCAGCCTGGTCTCGCCTAGTTCGGTTCAGACAGACATTCAAACCCCTACCTTGCTCTCCTATACTGTGCGGGTCGAGCAAGCCCTCTCTCGCGGCACTTCCTTTACCGCCGCCTACGTCGGCTCTCATGGATACCACCAGATTCTCTCCGCCGATTTGAACGAGCCTGTGCCCACTATTCTTCCCAACGGATCGATATATTTCCCGCCCAACGCGCCCAAAGCCAACCCCGCGGTGTCCAACACCACTTCCTGGTACTCGCGCGGCGATAGCTCCTACAATGGCGCCCAGGCAGATTTGCGCTTTCGCTTAGGCAGCGGACTCTCCGGACGGGCCGTCTATACCTATTCCAAGGCCCTGGATAACGGCTCCGCCTGGAATACCAGTGTCAGCGGCAACACTCCCGCCTATGTGTCATTTCCTCAGAATCCGGCCCTGGATTGGGGACCTGCCGCCACCGACGCGCGCCACGTCGCAGCCATCAACGGCAGTTATCGGCTGCCCTTCGGCCAGGGGAAGCCGCTGCTGTCTCATTCCGGTTCTTTTATTGGAGCGCTGGCCGGAGGTTGGACTCTGAGCGCCATCGCCAGCCTGCAGAGCGGATTCCCATTCTCTCCCCAATTGGGCTATAACCCCACGGGGAGCGGCGACTCGCGAAACCCTGTGCGGCCAAACGTGAACCCCAACTTCCATGGAAAACTCTATCCCGGCTCGCCTGCGCAGTACTTCAATCCAACCGCCTTTCTCGCGCCGCCAACCGGAACTCTCGGCAATGCCGGGCGCGACTCCCTCACTGGACCGGGAATCGCTGAGCTGGACACATCCCTGCTCAAAGAGACTGCGCTAACCGAAAACACGAGATTGCAATTCCGGGCCGAGTTCTTCAACGTTCTCAACCACACTAACTTCGCCACGCCCAACGCCATCGTATACACTTCGGCCACGCAGGTTTCGCCAACCGCCGGAGTGATTACGGCAACTTCGACTACCTCCCGGCAGATCCAGTTCGCGCTCAAGTTGCTGTTCTAGTTAAAGGGAAGCGAAGGGATCCGCGGTTACGCATATAAACCGCAGATCTCTCCACTGCGCTTCGCTCCGGTCGAGATGACAAAGATGGGTGCGGTTGCAGATCTAGCCTTAGTAGTCCGACGCTGCCTCCAGCTTGCGCCTTCCATTGTTCATTGCCTTATGTGACCGGGATGGTCTTTGCCTTTTTTTCTGTCATTCCCGCAGGGAATCTGCTTCTAGTCTCCCGGACGCACTCCATCTCTTATCGTGATTCGCGGATCCGGCAGTTCTGCCGATCGGTGTTCCGCGTTAGGTAATGCTCTCAAAAAATTTATCTTGACAGTTGTTATTGGCAGCGTTTATCAGTTTACCGGACATACTGTATACGATTTTCAAGAAGTCCTAACTTGCCGGGTATGTGTCTATCGCGGAGCCCCGGAACTGGCCGGTTAAACCGCGCATGTCCGGCTTGCCCCTAAGCAGGATGGTCTAGCTGCTATGAAAGCGCTTTCCTGCACTGGCGAAGCTCAACTCCAGGAAAGGCAAACTACCGCTCACTCGTTCGGAACCAATTGCATCTTTTAAGGAGACCCGCCATGCTAATCCAGAACCGATTCATGCTGATGAAGCTGGGTGTGATTGCGCTGCTGTTTCTCAGTTTTGACGTTTTGTGCGTGGCGCAATCCGATCGTGGCAGCATTACCGGTCTCATCACCGACCCGGCAGGCGGGGTCGTTCAAAACCTCCCAGTCACAGCTACCAATGAAGCTACAGGAGTTCAAACCCGGACGGCGACGACCGGCGATGGATATTACACGATTCCGGGTTTGCCCGCCGGCAGCTATTCGTTAACGGTTCAAGCGCCAGGCTTCGAGAAGTTGATCCACAATGGCATCACGGTATCGGTGAATTCGACCATACGGGTCAATCTGGCCTTGACCGTCGGTTCTACCGCCGCAACGGTCACCGTTACAGCGGATGCGCCGCTGCTCAAAACCGAGAATCCCGAGAACGACGTCCTGGTTACGACGCAGGACATCAATTCCCTTCCCCTGAATATGGCAGGCATGGGCGCCATCCGGGACCCGCTGGATTTCGCCGAACTCGCGCCTGGCACCACAGTTGGCGGCTGGAATGACATTCACATCAACGGGTCGCCGGGAGATACCTACCGGGTCATCCTGGATGGACAGGACTCAGGCAGCGGATTGAACCCGCGTGTCTCCGACGAAGAGCAACCCTCGGTGGACGCTCTGCAGGAGTTTTCCTTGGTGCAGGACAGCTTTCCCGCGGAATTCGGGCAGACCGCCGGAGGGATCTTCAACTATACGAGCAAATCCGGCGCCAACAAGTTTCACGGAACTCTCTACGAATACTTTGAGAACGAAGCGCTGGATGCAGGGCAGCCGTTTACCAACAACGGCAATGGCGGGCTGACGTGAGGCCGAAGGTCCGGCAGAACGACTTTGGCGGAAGTATCGGCGGACCTGTCTGGATTCCCTAAGATCTACAACGGACGCGACAAAACCTTCTTCTTCTTTAACTATGAAATGTACCGCGATCAAGTCGACACCAACAACGGCTTCAGGACGGTCCCCAACGCCGCCGAACGTGGCGGGGACCTCAGCTCCCTTCTGACCGGAACGCAGATTGGCACCGATCCTCTTGGCCGCCCTATCATGAACGGCGCCATCTACGATCCGGCGACGACCAGAACGGTAAACGGCCAGGTGGTTCGAGATCCCTTTCCGAACAACCAGATTCCCGTTGGCCGATATGACCCCGTGGCGACCAAAATTCTCGCGCTCATCCCAAATCCCGGTAAATAACCAGGCCAACAGCAACTATCCGATCATCTTTCCGGCCAATAAATTCCAGTGGATCCCGAGCATCAAAATCGACCACGCTCTGACCAACAACATCCATCTTTCGGGTTACTACGCGCTCACGGCCACCGACAAAGACAACGGAGGAGACGGTCTGCCCGACCCCATTTCCGCGCGCCGCTATCAGGTAATCCGGAGCAATACCGTTCGTATCAACATGGATGACGTAATCAGACCCACCCTCGTCCTGCACGCGGGCATTGGCTTCCAGCGCTATCACAACCCAGATACGACTCCGATCACAGACTACAATCAATCGACCGGGCTCGGTTTGCAGGGCGCCTTGGTCGGACGGATTCCCAGATATCACGGGGACTCCGCAGGTCGCTGGGATTACTCTGAACGGAGGCAGTTTAGGACTGCTCTCAGGACTGTCGATCAGCGGGCAGCCAACCAACGGGACTCAACTCCTAGCCATGGGCCCCTCCAATTACCAGCTCTACATACTCAATAAGCCTACCGCTGTCGCCTCTGTCTCGTGGATCAAAGGGGCGCACGACCTGAAATTTGGAGGCGAGTGGAAGTACGAACAATTCCTCAACCGGGTCGCCAACCAGGCGGTCGGACATTACTCGTTCGACCCCCAGCAGACTGGCCTGCCATCGACCAACGGCCAGAATCTGCAGGGCGGCTACGTCGGCAGCAGCTTCGTCAGCTTCCTGTTGGGGAACCTCAACACGGAATATATCGGCAACGTTGCGGCTCCTTGGTTTGAACGAGGATCAGCCGGCTTTTATGCCCAGGACACCTGGAAAGTCACCTCGCACCTGACTATCAACTATGGCCTGCGCTATGACTATCTGCAGGCCTCGCATGAACAACAGTACCGGACCACTCAGTTCAATCCGACGATACCGAATCCATCGGCCGGAAACCTTCCCGGCGCCGCTCAGTTTGAAGGGTATGGTACTGGGCGCTGCAACTGTACCTTCGAGCACAACTATCCGTATGCATTTGGCCCGCGGCTGGGCATTAGTTATCAGGCCGATCCCAAGACAGTATTTCACGGAGCGGTCGGTTTGTTTTATGCCCAGCAGCCATCCTTGAATTATCCCGGGTCGGGCAACAGCATTGGCTTCCAGTGGAATACCGTGACCTACAACGCTCCCGGTTTCGGCTTGTCCGCCGCACAATTAGCCAATGGAGTAAAGTACACAGACGCACAGTTGTACAACACGAATTTCAACCCCGGCATCTATCCTGTCGCCGGCCAACTGAATAATTTGCCTCCTTACAACTATCCCACCACGGGCAAGCCGCCGCGCATCGTACAGACAAACATTGGCATGCAGCGCGCGCTCTCGCAAAGCACAACGTTTGAGGCTGCCTATGTAGGGGCGCGAGGCTCATGGTTTGAAGCGGATGGAATCATCAGTCCGGATCAACTTGGGCAAGCGCAGCTCACTCCATACGGCCTCAGCCTGGCAAACGCGAGTGACAGGGCTCTGCTTGCCACACCCATTTCCAATCCGGCGGTGACGGCTCGGGGCTTTCACGCCCCGTATGCGGGCTTTCCCTCAGGCGCCTCACTGGCCCAGGTGCTGCGACCCTTTCCCCAGTTCAGTAGCGTGAGTGTAAGCACCGCTATGATCGGCAACTACTGGTATGACGCTCTTCAGGTCAAAATCAGCAGGCGTGCGTCGCGTGGCTTGTGGATTCAGGCGGGCTATACGTGGTCCAAAGATCTCGGGACGGTCAATGGTGACGGCGGCTCAGGCAGCGCCGTACCGGTAGGGCAAGCTAACCTGTCGCCCAAAAGCTACAAGACGTATGTCGGAACAGATAGACCCCAGATCCTCACGGTCAGCTACAGGTATGAGATTCCAACCTTCGGTCTGGCTGAGACTGGCTGGAAGTCAGCTCTTCTGAAGGGATGGACCACGGACGCCATTCTCATTTATTCGAGCGGCGCTCTTATCCAGGTCCCGAATTCGCAAAACGGGCTTACTTCCATAACGTTTGCGCCGGGCAACTTCTCCAATCGCGTATTCGGGCAACCATTATTCCTGCACAGCGTTAACAAGCATAACGTGAATCCGGCAACCACCTTCTATTTGAACCCCGCGGCCTGGTCCGATCCGGCATCAGGCACATACGGCACGTCAAAACCTTTCTATTCCGACTATCGTAATCCGCGGTACCCGAACGAGCAGATGGGAATCGGCAAGAACTTCGCTATTCGAGAAAGCGCCAGTTTCTCCATCCGCGCGGACTTTTTCAATGTCTTCAACCGCTGGGCGCTACCCGCTTTGAGCGGTACGTCCAATGCCCTGCAGACGAACCAGTTTGGATTTGTGGGGACGAACATCACCAGCGCAGGAAGCAACTACCCACCGCGCAGCGGTGAAATCGTAGCGCGATTTCAGTTCTAGCTTCGATAAAAGAGAGCAGATTCCCTTTCGGGAATGACAGAAAGAAAGGCAAAGACGGGCAAGGAGGGCAGAAATGTAGCGCGGGACGGCAAAGGCCGCTCAAGCCACTCCGCCTGCATTTGTCATCTCGACCGGAGCGAAGCGCAGTGGAGAGATCTGCGGTTTCGCATTTGCTTTTCTGTCTGTCATTCCCGTAGGGAATCTGCTTCTGGTCTCTCGGCATTCGAGATGACAAATACCTGACTCGGGCCGCATGGGAATTATCAATTTAGCTCTCCCTACGGCTTTGAAAGTGTTGCGGCAGCCGTATCCTAGATGCAATGAAGTGGGTTCAAGCAGCCGTGTTGTTTGTCGTAGCAGGTCAAGTCCTGAGCTTGGCCTGCAGTCCCCAGTCCAGCCCCGGTAGCCCCTACTTTGAATCTCTTTCCCCCAAAAGAACGGGCATCGTCTGGAAACATGACAATGCCATGTCCGCTCACCGGTATCTTCCCGAGTCGATGGGGCCGGGCGTCGCCATTTTCGACTATGACAACGACGGCTGGATGGATTTGTACTTTACCAACAGCGGGCCGGCCGATTTCTATCAGCCCGATCATCCCCTGCACAATGCGCTCTACCACAACAACCACGACGGCACGTTTACAGATGTGACGGAAAAGGCGGGTGTCGCAGGAAAGGACTTCGGCATTGGAGTCACTGCAGCGGACTACGACGGCGACGGTTGGACGGATCTGCTGGTAACAACTTACGGCCACCTTATCCTTTACCACAACAACCATGACGGTACCTTCACCGACGTAGCCCAAAAAGCCGGGCTCGGTGCGCCAGGTCTTTTTACCAGCGCGGTGTTTTTCGATTATGACAACAACGGGACGCTGGATCTTTATGTAGGAGGTTTCGTTAAATACAACAAGTCCCTGGAACACGATTGCAGCACCAACGGAATCGCTCATTACTGCTATCCGAAGAGTTATCAGCCATGGCCGAGCCGCCTCTATCGGAACAACGGCGACGGCACTTTCACCGACGTGAGCTTATCCTCAGGTATAGGCAAATATCCCGGCAAAGCCTTTGGAGTTGTCGCTACCGATATCAATAACGACGGCCTGCTCGACCTGTTCGTGGCCAATGATTCCGTCCCCAACTTTCTTTTTCTCAATAAGGGAGGAGGCAAGTTCGACGAGATCGGGCTGGAGGCTGGAGTCGCCTATAGCGCTGATGGAGCTGCGCGCTCGGGCATGGGCGTCGATGCAATAGACTTCAACCAGGACGGGTTCCAGGACCTGTTCGTAGCCAATATCAGCCGGGAGATGTATTCGCTCTACCGCAATAAGGGGGATAATACCTTCGAGGATGTGGCGGGGGCGACGGGAATCGCGATGGCCACGATCATGGATACGGGCTGGGGAATTCGATTCTTCGATTTCGACCTGGATGGCTGGCCGGACATAATCATGGCCAACGGCCACCCCGACGATCTGATCGAAACCATTTCCAACTCGCTGCACTATAAAGAGCCGCTTCTCCTGTTTCACAATAACTGCCATGGCTTCGACGATGTAACTGCCCTGGGCGGCCCAGCCTTCGGGGCGCGATATCCTGCTCGCGGCCTCGCGGTCGGAGATCTGGATAACGACGGGCGCCCGGATGTTGTTATCGCAAACAGTGGAGATGCGCCTGTGATTCTCCACAATGCCATCCGCAATTCGAATCATTGGTTGGGGCTGAACCTCATCGGCATGGCGGTGGGCGCCAACATCACATGGTCCTCAGGCGGTGTAAAGCACAGTTTGTTCAATCGCGGAGGCGGCAGTTATCTTTCCTCCTCCGATCCGCGAGTGCTTCTGGGTCTGGGACAAGCTGGATCTGCCGATTGGATTCAAGTTCAGTGGCCAGCAGCCGTAGGACGCACCGACCATTTCGAGCACGTTTCCGCAGGAAGGTATTATTCGCTGGCTCCGGGAGGCAAGCTCAAATGATCTGGCTTCTCGCGCTTCAACTATCCACGCCCCCGGCGCAGCAGCACTATGACAACGCCAGGGACGATCTTGCCAAGATGCAATTCGCGCCGGCCGACGAAGAGGTCGACCTGGCTTTACGCCTGGATCCGAATTTGGTGCCGGCCTTGATTCTCAAAGCCAGGCTCGCTCTCTTCGCGCATCGGCCGGATGTCGCCAAGAGTTGTCTCATCAAGGCGGTGATCGTCGATCCCTCATCGGAGGATGCCCAGTTTTTCCTGGGGGTCTTCTATTATCTTCAAAACGACTTCTCGTTGGGAATCTCGCCCCTGGAAAAGGCGCGGGCTTTGTCGCCAAAGGCCCCGTTGCCCCCCTTTTACTTAGCGATGTCAAAGGAGGCCATGGGCGATGCACAGAGCGCCTTGCGTTTCTACGACGAAGCCGAGGCACTCTCACCGGAAAAGACTCCGCAGACCGCATCCATCCTGGTCGCTCATGGCCGGCTATTGTATTCATTAGGCAAATTCGAAGAGAGCATCGCCAAGGATAAACTGGCCATTGAAGCGGATAGCCAGAGCCGGGATGCCTTCTATGAACTGGCCAAGAGCCTTGAGCGCCAAGGCATGTATCAAGCTGCCGCGGTGAATGGAGAGCGGGCGCTCACCCTGCCGGAGTTGGGCACCAGCGACAGCCAGATTCACTTCCTGTTGGGAAATGTATATCTCAAGTTACACCAGCCGGCTCTAGCTGAATCTCATTTAGCAAAGTTCCGCGCCGCGCCGCAGACCACCCAGCGATGAAGCAGTCCATTGCCATTCTGGCCCTGCTTCTCGCGCTGCGGCCGCTTCTTGGCCAGATGCCGGATGCACCGGAGCCTGCCAATGGCATCTCCCACTCCATAGCCACCAATAAGAGTGCGAATTCTCGTGAAGGGTATCTCGGAGACGAGGCCTGCCGTCCTTGTCATGAGGACAAATTCGGAACCTATCAAAGCTCGGCTCACCACTTAGCCTCGCGCTTCCCCAGCGAGACCTCGATTGACGGGAAATTCACCCATGGCTCCGATATCCTACGCACCTCAAATCCGTATCTGTACTTTGTCATGAGTGCCGGCAAGGAGGGTTACTTCCAGAGCGCGGTCGCAAAGCTGCCGCCTCTGGAAACTATCTCCCGCAAAGAACGATTCGACCTGGTGATCGGTTCCGGGCGCAAGGGGCAGACCTATCTATATTGGAAGGACGACGAACTCTTTGAGCTGCCCGTATCCTACTGGACGGAAACCGGCCAATGGATCAACAGTCCCGGTTATCCCGACGGACTGCCCAATTTCGATAAACCTATCATTCCGCGCTGCCTGGAGTGTCATACTACCTACTTCGAGCCGCTCCCGCCTCCGCTCAACCGGTTCGACAAGAAGAATATAGTTCTCGGCATCACCTGTGAGAAATGCCACGGTCCGGGCCGTACACATGTGACGCGCACCCGGGCGAACATCTCCCTGCGGCCCGGGGAAGCGGAGGATATCGTCAATCCGGCATCGCTTTCCCGCGACAGGCAGATGGATCTGTGCGCACTGTGTCATGCCGGACCGGGAACTCCCAGGGCTCCTGGGTTTTCATTTGCCGCAGGAGAGCCCCTGGAACAGTATCTATCTATAGCGGACGATGCCCCGGATACCCCGATCGACGTTCATGCCCACCAAGTGCAACAGTTAAGAAGCAGCCGTTGCTTCCGGTCCAGCAGCATGACATGTACGACCTGCCACAATGTCCATACAACGCAGCGTGACGCGGCATCTTTTTCTGAGCATTGTCTCGCGTGCCACACGATAGAAAGTTGCGGAAGGTACCCGGCCATGGGTTCCCAGATACTTAACCAGTGTGTGAATTGCCACATGCCGCTGAGGCAATCCAATCAAATCGTTTTCGACGCGGATGGACACCACATAAAACCCCAAGTCCGCAGTCACAGGATCGCAATTTACGAGTAATCCTCGCAACTCCACCTAATTTGTCATCTCGACCGCAGTGTTCATGGGCCTGCGGCCCACCCAACGGGATGAAAATCGGGTTGAGGAAGGCTTGGTTGGTAATTACACCTAACTTTGTCATCTCGACCGGAGCGAAGCGGAGTGGAGAGATCTGCGGTTCATGTGCATAACCGCAGATTGCTTTCCACCCAAGAAAGTACTTCTGCAAAGCCTGGGTGCCCCATATCTGGCGCGCTCTTTGCGCCAGATGTGGGAAACCGCAGATCTCTCCACTCCGCTTCGCTCCGGTCGAGATGACAAAGTTATAGTAGTGGCTAGAAACTGATCCTCGGCGGGTTCCAAGGACAAAGTTAGGTAGCGTCCATAAGACGCGCCCTAAAAGGGCTGCCTCATGGATTGCTCCTCATTGCTGCAGCGTGTGACAAGTGTTGCAATCTATGCTGGCGTTCTTGGCGCGATGGCAGTTGACGCAGCCCGCCATGGAGATATCACTCTCCCGAAAGAGCCTATCCCGCTGCGCCACCTGTCCGTGGCACTCCTGGCAGGTAGCGCCGTGAGTCAGGTGCATTTTATGACTGAAGGTCACAAAGGAGGGAAGCTGATATACGCGCACCCAGGGAATAAGCTCGCCGCTCTTGGCGAAGTCCGCCAGTTTTTGAACCCCGGGATCAGCGGTAGCCACTGTCTGATGACATGCCATGCACGTCGCCGCTTGCGGAATGGCTAAAGTCTCGCCCGATCTGGACACCGCATGGCAAACCTCGCAGGACAGATGCAAGGTCCCGGCGTGGACTTTATGGCTGAACGGAATCGGCTGTTCCGGCCCGTTCGCCACCGCCGGCGGCGCAGTCTGCGCGGGGGGCGGCGCAGACGGATTGGACGGAGTCTGCGCGCCGCCAGCGATCAGGGCAGCCAACGCCAACGCAAGCGTGAGCAAACCTGTCCGCCACCTTCGGTCCATTAGATACTGCCTCGCCGCATCTGCTCGGCGAGGTACTCCGAGGCCCGCATCGACAGCGAAAGGATAGTCATGGTTGGATTCTGCCATCCGCTGCTTACAAAGCTGCTGCCATCCACCACGAACAGGTTCTTGATGTCATGGCTTTGGTTCCATTTGTTGAGCACGCTGGTTTTGGGATCGTCCCCCATGCGGCAGGTGCCCAGCTCGTGAATGCTATAGCCGGGAGGATTCGGCTCGTAGTTCTTGGCTAGAACTTCAAAGCCGGCGGCTTGCGCCATCGCGATACTCGTATCCACGGCATCGCGCGCCATGTTGAATTCATTGGCGGTGTACTCGGTCTCTACATGAAGCACGGGAATATTCCAGGCATCAACCAGATTTTTGTCGATGCTCACATGATGCTTATAGTGGGCCAGCACCTCGCCCATCATGCTGGTCGAAAACCCGCTGCCGTTATAGCTGTCCAGCTTCTTTTGCAGCTCCTCGCCATAGGCGGCGAAGTTGCGTGCATCCATCGGTCTCGGACTGCTGCCCACGTTGAGCGCATAGCCGCGAATAAAGTCCTTGGAGCGGGTGTCAACATTGCGGAAGCGGGGAACAAGCGCGCCGCCCCCCATCAACTCGGGCGCTTTGCCGTCGCGCGCCTCAGGCACCGAGCAGACGATGCCCGGCCCATAAACCTGATCGATCAAGTAGTGACCCAGCACACCGCTGGAATTCGCTAAACCGGAATTGAGCAACAGGCGCGTGCTTTCCAGGCATCCGGCTGCGAGAATGACGATCTTTGCCTTTACCGACATCTCCCGCCGCGAATGCCGATCGACGAAATGCGCTCCGTTCACCAGCCCGGAATTCTTATCCACGCTGAGTTCCCGGACCACGACGTTGGGTATCGCGGTGAGCTTGCCGGTAGCAAAGGCGTCGGGCAGCAGTAGATTGATCGAGCTCGCGAGTCCATCCACCCCCAGAGCACTGCGCGGCTTGCAGACCGGAACCCCTAAGTTCTTGCCCGCCGCGATGAAACGCTGCATGGATCCGGACCACGGCGAATCATCCTCTACGAAGTTCCCGTCAGGATATTGCGGCAGCCCGTCTTTGTGCCCGCGCACCCGGAAGATCTCCTCCACTCGCGAGTAGTAGGGCGCCAAATCGGCCAAACAAATTGGCCAATTATCCCCAAAGCCATCGTGGTCCTTGGCTTTGAACTCATAGTCGCTCAAGCGGAAAGACTGCCGCGCCCAAAACAGGGATCGCCCCCCAAACAGGCGCACCCTCACCCAGTTGTAGGGGTGCTTCGGATCGTAGGTGTAAGGCACCTCTTTCTCGTCTACCCAGGTGTTGGCGTTGAATTCATTCGATTGGAAGACGTGAGGTAAGCGCCCCGGCTTGTCGAGTCCTCGAAAGGGCAGCTCGTAGGCCGGCTTTAGAGCGCGATCCCGCTCAAAATCGACCACCGGCCCGGCGTTCAGCATCAGGCAGGAGATGCCCTTGCCGGTTAGAATCTTCGCCGCCATTCCGCCGGAATGACCTGACCCGATAATTAAGATATCAACCTTTTTTTCCGCCATGCCCTCGCATCCTTACTTCTAGCAGAAGCTGAAGGCCTATTAGCGGTAAAACCGGTCAGCCAAGAGCCGGTCAGCTAAAAAGCAGTCAGCAATCTATTCCACTTCTAAACATACATCTCGATATCGGGATCGATGGGCGACCAATACAAACCTACTCCCGGCGCCCGCTCTCCCGAGGCGATCGCCGCCACACTCCACGCTTGTGAGTTCATGGTCGCTGTCCGGATGTCACGATGCGCGACATTGATGAAATGCATAAACGGCTCTGTAGGGGGATGATCGGTTATCCAAGTCGCCAGCAGCGGACGAAGCAACTGGTCTGCCTGGGTTGCGTTCACCTGCGCGAATGGCAAGCCGAACTGTTTCTTCGCCTGGTTATTCAGCCGATCCAAACCGCCCTGATACATCTGTTGCCGGTCAACCGGCGAAGCCCCGATCAGAAAATCGATAAACCCAGGCGTTCCAGCCTGCGTCGCCCCGGGATAGCCATTCAGCGGAGGCATCAGGATCTCGCACAGCTTGCGCAGGGTGGCAATCTGCTGCTCGCCAAAAAATTTCGACTCGGTCTCCGCTACTGCGTCGGGAACCACCGAGGCGATCGGAGGAGCCTTGAAACCAAGTGATTGCCTCCCCGCGATTTCGTGCGCGGTGGTGGCGGCCGCGGGCGGCGGAGCCGCTGTTCCCGAGACGGGTGAAGCTGCCGTAGTTCCAGGCGCTTGCGGAGCAGCACCCATCCCTGAGGTTTGCGGAGCGGTTGTCGTTCCGGGTGTTTGCGGAGCCCCTGTCTGTTGCCCCAACATCGTCTTGGCGGCCACCGGCACCGCCACTATCGCCTTGACAAAATCGCGCCGTCGCATGGGCGTCATGGTAGAACCCGCACCCCTCGAAGTCAACACGCGGGTGAAAACGACGGAGGCGTGGAGGCGAGTTCTTAATTGATTAGTTGACAAACTTCCGCCTTCTCTTTAGTCTCACTAATAAGGAGGCTTTCCATGCCGCCTAAAAAATCGGCGACTCTTACTGAAGCGGAACTGCGGCTGATGCGCATCCTTTGGAAGCGAGGAGAATCGACGGTCAGCGAACTGGTTGCGGCCCTGCCCAAGAAGACTGCTCTGGCCTACAACTCCGTTTTGACAACAATCCGGATTCTGGAACAAAAGGGCTACGTACAGCATCGAAAGGAAGGGCGCGCTTTTTCCTACATCCCTGTGATTCAAGAGGAGGAAGCCGGCGACTCCGAAGTACGCCATGTACTGCAGCGGTTTTTTGGCGACTCTCGCGAAAAGCTGATGCTGGCGCTGCTTGGTGACGGCAAGATCACGCCGGAAGAGTTGGCGCGTCTAAAGGAAGCGATCGAACGCGCGGAGTAATGAAAGGAATTGGAGCCGATTAATATGGGAGCGAGTCTGTTGCATTTAGCGCAATTTGCCTCGACGGCGCCCGCCCAATATCTGGTCGCCAGTGTCTGGCAGGGTCTGCTGTTGACGATGGTGGCTTGGCTGGGCCTGAGGATCGCGCCCAAGATCGGGCTCAAAATCGCGCCCAGCACGCGCTTCATTCTGTGGATGATCGTCTTCGTCCTGGCCGCGCTGCTTCCCTTCTCCGCTTTGGCCGACGGCGGGCCGGCGTCAGACCAGGCGCTCTCCGCCGCGCATTTTTCCGCAATCTGGGCGGTAGTTATCGTTGCCCTGTGGGCGATCTCTTCCCTGTTCGCGATGGGGCGACTGCTGGTGAACATCTACCGGTTGGATACGCTCGCGCGAACTTCAACCCGGCTTCCGAGCGAGGCGCTCAGCGACGAGATCCGCTCCCTTTTGGCGGACGCCAGCCCCGCAACGTCCCCTTCCAGGCCGGTTGAGATCTGCCTCTCCGATCGAATCGACAGCCCGGTGGTCATCGGGTTCTTCCGCGCAGCCGTCGTTATTCCCCGCTGGCTCTGGTCGAAGCTTACGCCTTCTGAACTGCACCAGATCGTAGTGCACGAGCTGGCGCACCTGGGGCGGCGCGACGATTGGACCAACTTGCTGCAGAAGTTCCTTCGCGCGCTCTTCCCTCTCAATCCCGCGCTGCTCGTGGCTGAGCGGCAGCTTTGCTGGGAACGTGAGATGGCCTGCGATGACGCGGTGCTCGACGCCTCGATCAGTCCCAAAGCCTATGCCACGTGCCTGACTAATCTCGCCGAGAAACGGATCCTCCAACGCGTACATTCGTTGGCCCCGGGAGCATGGCGGCGGCGTTCAGAGCTTGCCGAGCGCGTGCATAGGATCCTGGAGCGCAAGGGTTCGCTTCGGCCGCTTCGTTCGCGTCCGGTGGTGGCCGCCTTCCTGGCCGCCTATCTCTTTGCCGGTCTGGCGCTGGCACGCTGCCCCCGCCTGGTTGCATTTTCCGATCCCACGGGTGACAACGCGCAGCGTTCGCTCGAAGCGCACGCCCAATTTCACGACCAATCCGCACACCTAGTTCCGGCAAGCTTGCGTGCCGCAGAACGCGGCGCCGCTCCGGCTCGCATGGTTGACGCGACTTTTCGCACCGTGGTTCCCGCTATTCACCCGAAGAACAGCCCAAGAGTGACTCGCACCTCCACCCACCGCCGGTCGTCCCGATTCCCGAAGGCCAGTTTCGCGAAGGCCAGCCTTGTGAGTTCGCGGCTCGCGCAGGCACAGTTGGTTGAAGGCCGGTTAGAGCAGGCTCGACTGATTGAGTCCCAGTTCATTGAGCCACTGCTTACGCAAGCTGAAGACGAGTCCATGCGGCAACCTGCCGCCGACGGCAACGCCGCTCAGGTGATCCTCTCGATCTGGATCTTGCCGTCTTTGCCCGCTGCCGATAGCAGCGGCTTCTCCAATCCCCGATTCACAGGTTTTCGTTCAAACTCAAGCTGGATCGTCATCCAGCTTTAAGAAATGCACTTTCATCTATGAGGAAAAAACATGTCAACTACAACTAATCAATTAAGAGCTAGGGCTAAGCAGGCTGCTATCCCGGTGATCGCCTGCTCCGCTCTCGCCTTCGGTATCGCCTCCTATTCCTATCATCCGGTCAAAGCTGCCCCGTCCTCCGGGACACCCATGAGTGACAGCAGCATCGCTCCGCTGCTCGCTTTCGATCATTCGGTGGAAGCAGTGGCCGCCCGGGTAACTCCCGCAGTGGTGAATATCGCCGTCACCTCCAAAGCGCCGCAGCAAGCGGAGATGGAAGGCGCCCCCTTGGAACAGCAGCAAGGAAATGGACAAGATGGGGATCCGCAAGGTGGAGATCCGATGGAGCAATTCCGCCGCTTCTTCTTCCAGGGTCCGGGTCAGGGTCAAGGCCAGGGAATGCAACAGCAGCAACAACAAATCGAACATGGAATTGGCAGCGGCATCATCATCTCCCCTGACGGATACATTGTTACCAACAACCATGTCGTCAACGGCGCTATGGAGATGCGGGTCACCCTGCAAGACCGCAGAACCTATGCCGCCAAATTAGTCGGCGCAGATAAGCTTACCGACCTTGCAGTGATCAAGATCAACGCCACCGATCTGCCCTGCCTGCCTTGGGGCAACTCGAGCACGCTCAAGCAGGGCCAGACGGTGCTTGCTTTCGGTAGTCCCTTCGGATATTTCCAGGACTCCGTCACGCGCGGCATCGTCAGTGCTGTCAACCGGAGCAACCCGTATTCCGACAACGCCCGCAAACCTGGCGGTTACATTCAGACCGACGCGGCCATCAATCCGGGCAATTCCGGTGGTCCACTGGTGGACGCTGAAGGAGAAGTGGTCGGCATCAACACCTTCCTTATCTCCGACTCAGGATCGTTTGCCGGCGCGGGCTTTGCCATTCCCAGCCAGATCGCTCGCCCGATCACGGCGGAGTTGATCAAGAGCGGCAAGGTAAGCCATGGCTATCTGGGCATCGGAATCGAAGATGTGACCCCTGACAACGCCAAGTTCTTCAACGCTGCAAACAGCGACGGCGCTGTGGTCACGCAGGTCACGCCCGACTCCCCCGGTGGGCGCGCAGGACTCCGCGTAGGAGATGTCATCACGGCAATCAACGGACAGAAGGTCGACACTGCCAGCGCGCTCCAAATGACAGTCAGTGACAATATGCCCGGCAAATCCGTCGCGCTTGAGATCCTCCGCGATGGCAAGCCGCAGAGTATTTCTGCGACGCTCGGCGAATACGGCGGAGCGCATGAAGTTGCCGCGGCAGCTCACGAAGGCGGGAACCATGCGCGGTTGGGGATCGCGATCAGCGACATCACTCCTGATGTCCGCCAGCAGCTCAACCTTCCTGAACAGGTGAAGGGAGGAGTTGCGGTTGCTCAGGTGCGGCCCGGAAGCCCCGCGGAAGATGCCGGGCTCACCAGCGGCAACGTGATTCTCGAAGTAAACCGGAAGCCGGTCGATTCGTCGCAGCAGTTCCGCGACGATATCGAGAAAGTACCCTCGGGCCAGGACGTTCTGCTGCTGGTCTGGGCCAACGGTGGCTCCAGCTTCCGAGTGGTTCACACGGCTCCCACGAACAGCGGGATGTAATCATCGCTTTCCCGGCGCTAAGGCCCGTGGGGTGGCCTGGCGCCAGGACGGTTTCCATCTCACCCTGGCAGATTCCACGCATGCCGGGGTGGGGAGGAGCCGGCCCAAGGAATGAAAATGGGTAAACCAACCTGGATGTGGCGTGGGACAGCAAACTCCCCTTAGGCAATTCCGCTTAATTTGCTCAAGACACATAAGTGCACTACACCAGCGAAAGCTGAAGCGCGGGTGCCCCACGTCCGGATTTTCGGACGTGGGTGTATGCTGCTCTGCGGCTATCAAAGAACAAGCGCGGCGGTAAAGCCGTCATAGCCTTTGCAACCCACGGTCTGGATCGTGGTCGCGGCCACCCGCGGCTCGGCGGCGATCAGCTCGTGCAAACCGCGAGATCCCTGGACATCGCGATCGGTGCTGGCGGCATTGGCCAACTCGCCGTCGCGCACCACATTGTCCACCAGAATCAAGCTGCCTGGGCGAGAGAGCTTGAGCGCCCAGCGAAAATACTCCGGGTTATTAGCTTTGTCGGCGTCGATGAAGAACAGATCGAAAGGCTGACGACTCTCTGCAGCCAGCTTGGGCAAAGTATCGAGCGCCTTTCCCAAACGCAGTTCGATCACCTGGTCCAGGCCGGCGCGGGCGAAATTGGCACGTGCAACCTCGGCATGTTTGGAGTCTGCTTCGAGCGTGATGAGCCGGCCGCCGCTGGGCAATGCGCGCGCCATCAAGATGCTGCTGTAACCGCCCAGCGTGCCGATCTCGAGAATGTTGCGCACTCCGCCAAACTGCACCAGGAGGAACAGCAGCTTGCCCTGGGCTGGAGAGACACTGATCGGCGGGAGGTTGGCCGCCGCCATCGCCGCCAGGGCGGCGTCGAGGGCAGGATCGGAGGGAATCAACTGGCCGGCGATGTAATTGTCGACCGCGGTCCATTGCTGTTGCGGCTTTTCTTGAGACATCGATCATCCTTTTCTTGATTGAGTGAAGGGCGTGTGTCCTATGGAGCCTATGGAGAAACGCTCTCAAATAAAAATACCAGCAGCGGTCGAAGCCGCGAGCCGGTAAGAAGGTAGTCCTAACCTATTGTGGCGTTGCACAGGAACGCGATACCCTCACCTACATGGATGGCCGCAAGCAAGGTTTGTTGCGAAGTTTATTCGACGATCGCGGCGGAAATACCAGGACGAAGGTTCTGAGCATCTACGCCGGGCTGCTGGTCTTCAATCTAGCCGCTTGGCTTTGGGCGGCCATCGCCTTCCATCGCTATCCCTTGCTGCTTGGCACCTCGCTTTTAGCCTACAGCTTTGGCCTGCGCCATGCCGTAGATGCCGATCATATCGCTGCTATTGACAACGTAACCCGCAAACTGATGCAGGAAGACAAGCGGCCGGTCGCGGTTGGCCTGATGTTCTCCTTAGGCCATTCGACCGTCGTGGTGATTGGCTCGGTCGCCATTGCCGCCGCGACCCTGACCTTGCAACATCGTATCGGCGCTGTGCGGGAAATCGGCGGAGTGATCGGCACCTTGGTTTCCAGCCTTTTTCTTTTTGCCATTGCGCTGGTGAACTTGTCCATCTTGCGGTCGGTATACCGCGCCTTCGTTCGCGTTCGGGCAGGCGAGCCCTATGTCGAAGAGGATTTCAATCTGCTGCTCAGCGGCCGGGGACTGCTGGCCCGTCTATTTCGTCCCATCTTCAAGATGATTGAACACAGTTGGCACATGTACCCCCTTGGAGTGCTCTTTGGGTTGGGTTTCGATACAGCCACGGAGATTGGACTCCTGGGACTTTCCGCCGCCGAAGCATCCAAGGGACTTCCTCTTTGGTCGATTCTCGTCTTCCCCGCCCTCTTCGCCGCCGGCATGTCGCTGATCGACACGACCGACAATATCCTTATGCTCTGCGCCTATGGATGGGCCTTCGTCAAACCGGTTCGCAAGCTTTACTACAACATGACGATTACCTTTGTTTCGGTGATCGTCGCCCTGGTGGTCGGAGGGGTCGAAGCGCTGGGACTAATGGCCGGTCAACTTCACCTGCGAGGAAAGTTTTGGGACGCAGTGGGCAGGATCAACGGCGACTTCGGGACGCTTGGGTTTTTTGTTGTGGCCCTTTTTGCCATCAGTTGGATCGTCTCCATCGCTATCTACAAATGGCGGCGTTTCGATGACTTGGAAGCCTGGGCGGCCGTCGACTGATGCGGGTCCGCTCCACTCCCGGTCTGCTCCACTCCTGGTGCAGAGCCGGGTGTCCCAGGTTCGCGAAGCTAACCTGGGCCTTTGTTCCTCGATGCCCCTTGCCCGCTATTTTGATCTTCCAGTACATACGTAATGTGCATACAATCAATAGAGCATGAGTTTCGAGTGGGATGCAGGGAAGGCCGTCGCAAACTACAAGAAGCATGGGGTCCGCTTTCCCGAGTCTCTGACCGTGTTCGAGGACGATTACGCGTTGACCATCCCCGATGGATGAGTCCGATCCTAACGAACAGCGCGTGATATCCATTGGTTTGGGCGTAAAAGGACGCCCGCTGGTTGTTGCCTATACCTACCGTGGGGCGAACATCCGCATTATTTCAGCTCGCCTCGCAGAGCCGCACGAGCGCAAACAGTACGAGGACAATCGATGAGACAACTATACGATTTCAGCAAGGGCAAGCGAGGGCGCGTCATTCCCCCGGAACCGGAACAACACGGAAAAACGCGGATTACCATTCGTCTTGATGAGGATTTGGTCGATCACTTTCTGAAGGAGGCTGAACGGTCCGGCGGTGCTGCCGGCTATCAAACGTTGATCAATGACGCGTTGCGCCAGTATGTAGAAGGCAAAGCTCCAAAGCTGGAAGAAACGCTCCGGCGTATTCTTCGAGAAGAAATAAGGGGGGCGAACTAGTCTAAATCAGCGCCATACATACGGTATTAATCTGGACACTTCAAATAGCGAAAGAGAGGTCCTGGTGCAGTTTGTTACACTGCTGTACTTGGCGATGTGCCTTATTCCACTTGCGCCCGCCTTGGCGCAGGTTGCGTCCGGAGCGTCCTCCACGTACGATCCGAGACTCACCTTCGCTCCCCTGACGCTCCCCCACCCGGTAAACATCTATCGCTCCTCTAACGGAGCGCCCGGGCCGGGCTATTGGCAGAACGGAGCAAACTATGAGCTGCGCGCGGAGCTTGATACCGCAGCCGAGGAGCTTCGAGCGGCTGAGGTGATCACCTACACCAACAACAGCCCTGATCTTCTGCCCAGCTTATGGCTGCAATTGGACCAGAACATCTACCGCAAGGACTCACGCGCGCGGCTCATCTCAGGCGAGCTTCCAGCCGGCACGACCAAGGGCTTCGTCTTTGATTCAGTCGAGATCGAAGCCGGCAAGCAGACGGTCAAGGCGGATTACCTCGTGAACGATACGCGAATGCAGATCCGTTTGCCGGAGCCGTTGAAGAGCCGCGGCGGCCAGGTAAAGATCCATATCCAATACCACTACCAGATACCCGGCGAGTGGGGCGACCGCACCTCGTGGGGAATGTCCGGCCAAGGCGGGATCTATGACATGGCGCAGTGGTATCCGCGCATGGCGGTCTACGACGATCTGCGAGGATGGGACACCCTGCCTTTCATCGGCAGCGAATTCTACCTGGAGTATGGGAACTTCGACTATTACCTGACCGTGCCTTCAAAGATGCTCGTTGCCGGTTCGGGCGAGCTGATGAACCCCGAGGATGTACTGACGAAGACGGAGATGGACCGCCTGCAAAAGGCGCGGGAGAGCGACAAGACGGTGTACATCCGCACCCCGGAAGAGGTGAGCGATCCGGCGAGCCGGCCTAAGCAGGGTGGCACGCTGACCTGGCATTTCCACATGGACCAGACGCGCGATGTATCGTGGAGCGCGTCCGCGGCCTTCGTCTGGGATGCGGCGCGAATCAATCTGCCGGCTGGAAGGAATGCGTTGGCCATGAGCTTCTATCCGCCGGAGAGCGCGGGACCGGATGCATGGAGTAAGTCGACAGAGTATGTAAAGGATACGGTGGAGCGTTTTTCTCGGCAGTGGCTCCCGTATCCATGGCCGGCGGCGATCAATGTGGCCGGTTTCACCACAGGAATGGAATACCCGGGAATTGTCTTCGATGGCATCACCGACAAGGGTTCCGTGCTGTTCTGGGTAACTGCGCACGAGATCGGGCATAGTTGGTTTCCCATGATCGTGGGTTCGAACGAGCGGCGGCATGCGTTCATGGACGAGGGCTTTAACACCTTCATCGACATCGACGAGTCGGCTAAGTACGCCGGCGGCAAGTATGGACCCAAGCGGGACGCGGAGTACTCGGCGGGCGGAGAGCCGCCGGATACGATCCTGAAGGTGCTGGATAACCCGGATGTTCCTACACTGATGGCCCAGGCGGATGAGTATCCGCTGGAGCTTTTGCACCCGGTAAGCTACTTCAAGGGAGCGTACGGGATGGTCCTGCTGCGCGAGCAGATCCTGGGACCGGAGCGATTCGATTGGGCATTCCGCAAGTACATCCGCGATTGGGCGTACAAGCATCCTTCACCGTCGGACTTTTTTCGGGAGATGGATAGTGCGACCGGAGAAGACCTGAGCTGGTTCTGGCGCGGATGGTACCTGAACAATTGGAAATACGATGTTGCCGTAGACAAGATTGACGGTTCAGTTGTAACCCTCAGCAATCGCGGTCAACTGGTGCTGCCTACGCCGGTAGAGGTCACCTTTAAGGACGGCACGAAGATGCGGATAAAACTTCCGGTGGAGACATGGATGTCCGAGGGCATCTACGTTTGGAAGCTCGACAGCAAGACGCCTATAGCCTCCGTGGTTGTCGATCCGGACCATGTATTGCCGGACGATAACCGCAGCAACAATGAAAAGAAGGTTCAGTAATCGCACTTCTCACCAAAGTTGGAAAACCGGGTGCCCCAGGTTCGCGAAGCTAACCTGGGTCTTTTTCTCAGAACTATACGCAATCCTTGCACCGCAGACCTGATCAGGACACGGGTCCATCGAGAATTGTGAATCCCACATCTGACGCAAAGAACGCGTTGTTCAGTCTCACCACATACTTTACAGAATGTCCCGTCACATCCTTTACACTGCCGAGCGAGCAAAGCGCGCAGGGGGTGGGGAGGAAATGGCGTGGGGGACGATGGATATACAAGAGCAACGGGTGAGATTTGTGGTGGCTGCCAACCGGCGGGAGAAGCCGCTGCAAGCCTTGTGCAAGGAGTTCGAGATTTCTCGCCCCACGGGTTATCTGTGGCTGAAGCGATATCGGGAGCAGGGTCTGGCGGGGATCGCGGAGCGTAGCCGCCGGCCACACCGGCAGGGGCAGCAAACGGACCCGGAACTGGAGCAAGAGGTGGAGCAGCTGCATCAGAGGTATCCGGATTGGGGGGCGCGGAAGTTGCAGAAAGTGCTCGCCGAGCAGGGAGTAGAAATGACGCGCAGCACGGTTCACCGCACGCTGTTGCGCCGCGGACTAGTCGAGCGGCAGAGCGGGGGAAAGCGGACTTGGCGGCGTTTCCAGCGGGAGCAGCCCAACCAGTTGTGGCAAATGGATTTCAAAGGACCGAAGAAATGGCCGCAAGCCGTGGGTCCGCTCTCCGTGCTGGATGACCACAGCCGCTATCTGATTGTCTTGCATGCCGGGCAGAATACGCGCGGAGAGATGGTGCGGGAGCAACTGGAAAACGCCTTCCTGCAATGCGGGGTACCGGAGGGGATGCTGATGGATCATGGCTCGCCTTGGTGGGGAATGCAATCGCCTTGCGGGCTGACACAGCTATCGGTATGGTTGATGCGCCAAGGCATCGGCTTGCATTACAGCGGAGTGGGCCATCCTCAGACCCAGGGCAAGGTGGAGCGCTTCCATGGCAGTCTGCAGCGTGCCGCGGAGCTGCGCCAGGCTCCTGCGCAGCATCTGCAGAAATAGCTGGATGACTATCGCTGGGAATACAACCATGTCCGTCCCCACGAGGCACTGGGGATGAAAACTCCGGCTAGCTTGTGGCGGCCCAGCACGCGCCGTTACGATCCTAATCCTGCGCGCTGGGAGTATGCTCCAGGTGCTTGGGTGCGCAAACTAGATGGCGAAGGTTCGCTGGAGATCCAAGGCCAGAAGTGGCATATCAGCGCAGCGCTACGCGGCGAGCATATTGCCATCGTGCCGGTCGAGCAGCGTCTGATGATCTATTACTGCTCCACACTGCTCCGCGAACTCGACCCAGCTAGTCAGCAATCCACGGTGGTAGAACGCTGGGTTCCCCAACACGGAGGCATGAGTTTTCTGAGGCATGGCGATCTATCACCCGATGTCTCTCCCCAGCACCACCAAAATAAACGGGAACCCTCAGCGGAGTTCCCGTGGTGACGCATCGGTACGATGAGTCGGGCCGAGTATTCCTGGCAGGTTGCTCTCCAGCAGAGCCTGCTTCCGCTTCCTCGACTCTTCTCAGGCTAACAAAGACGGTCCACTTTCCGGTCACCGATCGTTGGGGCAGAACCCCTCGAAGGTGGCAAACCTAAAACGATTTTTTCACCTTTTCTTCACTCCCGGCCGAGGCCAAAGTGTAAAGGATGTGACGGGACATTCTGTAAAGGATGTGGCGGGACTTGACAACGCAAAGAACGCGTCAGATATGGGGCACCCAGGCGCGCTACGGACAAAGACGGCTGCGCATAATGAGTCCCGTAGGGACGGCTGAATCATTCTTCAGCCATGTGGTATTTGTCAGTCGTCCCTACGGGACTCGGCTTGTTTTCCTAACCGACCCCAGCACTGGCGTGCAGGGCTATTTTCTTGCCGTCCCTACGGGACTTGATGAAAGATGCTCTAAGCCGGAGCACCCACAGCCGCAAGCGGCTTCACCTCGATGGTTGCCGCAACACCAGCCAAGCGCCGGTACGACTCCAGCCGGTCAGAATGCTCATAGGTATCGGTCACAACAATCAACTCGCTGGCGCCCGTATCTCCGGCCAGCCTCTCCAACCCGGCCTTCACGGTCGCCTGCGATCCGACAATCGCCGCGCCCAGTTTGCTCTCCACGGCCGCACGCTCCCAATCCTGCCATAGCGGCTCCATGGAATCCACCGGGGGCAATAGCTCTACCGGCTGATTTCGGATCAGCCGCAGAAAGCGCTGCTGTGAGGTGGTAAACAGCCTCCGGGCGACCGCATCCGTCTCCGCCGCAATCACCTGCACCCCTACCATGAAGTAGGGTTTCTTCAGGACTTCGCTTGGCCGGAATTGGTCACGGTATAACTGCGCCGCTGGATACAGATAGTCCGGAGCGAAGTGCGCCGCGAAAGCAAACGGCAATCCCAACAATCCTGCCAATTGCGCGCTAAAGCCGCTCGACCCTAACAAGGTAATCGGCACATTGCTCCCCTGTCCGGGAATGGCTCTGACTGTTTGCCCTGGCTTCTCCGGACCCAGGTAGGTGCGCAGTTCATCCAACAATGCCGGAAAATCATCCCCACTCTGCCGTGAATCACGCCGCAAAGCGCGCATGGTTTGAAAGTCGGCGCCCGGAGCACGTCCAAGTCCCAGATCGATTCGTCCCGGAAAAAGCGCCTCCAGAGTCCCAAACTGTTCCGCCACTATCAGCGGCGCATGGTTGGGTAGCATCACCCCACCGCTGCCCACGCGAATCGTCTGCGTCGCTGCCGCCACATGTCCAATCAGAACCGGTGTAGCCGAGCAAGCCAGCCCGGCAATGGCGTGATGTTCGGCCAGCCAGTAGCGTTTGTAGCCCCACTTTTCCACATGCCGCGCCAGGTCCACCGATCGGGCGATCGCGCTGCCGGCAAGCTCCCCCGGACGCATGCCCACAAGGTCCAGTACCGAAACGGCCAATGCCTTGCTCATGACGATTTAGATGAAGCAGCGAAAGAAGCGATGCGAAACTAGAAGTACGGTTCGTCCGGTATGCTGGTGAGAAACGGAAGTGCCGCGTCCAGCGTAGGCCGTGCCGCATCAGACCAGAGTGATCTAATTTTCCCAGAAACATATCCAACATCAGAAGAAGCCTCCCTTTTCACGGGCGTGACGTCAGCCCTGCAACCAACCAGAGGAGAAACAATGGATTACGTGAATCTTGGCAAGACCGGACTCAAGGTCTCCCGCATTTGTCTGGGCTGTATGACTTATGGCGAACCAGCTACAGGCGAGCGTAAGCCGGGAAGTCATGCCTGGGCGCTCAACGAGCAAGAAAGCCTTCCTTTTCTTCGCCAGGCGCTAGACCTCGGGATCAATTTTTTCGACACTGCCAATGTGTATTCCGCCGGCGCAAGCGAAGAAGTTCTTGGGCGTTTTCTGAAGGCCAATACCCGTCGCGAAGCGGTCGTCATCGCCACCAAGGTGCACGGAGCCATGCGCGATGAGCCCAACGGCCGCGGCCAATCCCGCAAGGAGATCTTCTATGAACTCGAGCAGAGCCTGCGGCGTTTGCAGACCGACTATGTCGACCTCTACCAGATTCACCGCTGGGATTACGAAACGCCCATTGAAGAAACGCTGGAGGCCCTGCACGACGTCGTGAAATCCGGCAAAGTGCGCTATATCGGAGCCTCATCGATGTACGCGTGGCAATTCACCCAGGCGCTCTATCTCGCCAAGCTCAATGGCTGGACCCGCTTCGTTTCCATGCAAAATCATTACAACCTGCTCTATCGCGAAGAGGAGCGCGAGATGATTCCACTTTGCCAGTCCGAAGAAATCGGCCTCATTCCCTGGAGCCCTCTGGCGCGCGGCCGCCTGACCCGGCCGTGGCAAAGCGAACATACCAAACGCTACGAGACCGACCAGTTTGGGAACAGCATGTACGCGAAGACCGAAGAGGCTGACCGCCAGGTCGTCGACCGTCTGACCAAGTTGGCCGAACAACGTAAAGTTCCGCCTGCACAGCTGGCTCTCGCCTGGCTGCTCAGCAAACCGGCCATCACCGCACCCATCGTCGGCGCAACCAAGCCACACCATCTTCCCGACGCAGTAGCATCGCTCTCTCTGCGCCTGACGCCTGAAGAGATCGCTTCTCTTGAGCAGCCGTATGCACCCCACCCGGTGCTTGGCTTCAGTTAAGGTTGTAGCGACAGGGCCCGCAGGGTCAGCCGTATCAAGAGAAGGAGATGTTGGCAGATGGCCTATCTACCCTATGAAAAGCGGTACGATGGAGCGCAATTTCGGCGGTGTGGGCGATCGGGAATCGTTTTGCCGCCGGTATCGCTTGGACTGTGGCAGAACTTTGGCGGCGCCGATGTTTTTGAGACTGGCCGGGCAATGATCCGGCGAGCCTTCGACCGGGGCGTGACCCACTTCGATCTAGCCAACAACTATGGACCTCCGTACGGCTCTGCCGAGGAGAATTTCGGCCAGATTCTACGCAAGGATTTTCGCCCTTACCGGAACGAGCTCCTGATCTCGTCCAAAGCGGGATGGGATATGTGGCCCGGTCCTTACGGAGTGGGCGGCTCGCGCAAGTATCTGCTGGCGTCCCTGGATGAGAGCCTGCAGCGCATGGGCCTGGAGTACGTCGATATCTTCTACTCTCACCGGCCAAGCATGGATGTGCCACTTGAAGAGACGATGGGCGCGCTGGCCCATGCCGTGCGGCAAGGCAAGGCTTTGTATGTGGGCGTCTCATCGTACAGCCCGGAGCGGACGCGCGCAGCGGCGCATATTTTAGAGAGCGAAGGAGTCCCGCTGCTCATTCATCAACCCTCCTACTCGATGCTCAACCGGTGGATAGAGAAGGAATTGCTCAGCACTCTGGAGGAGCTGGGCGCAGGCTGTATTGCATTTTCTCCGCTGGCCCAAGGCCTGCTGACCAACAAGTATCTTCATGGAGTGCCGGAGAACTCGCGCGCCAACGTGGAAGGCTCGTTTCAAAAAGACTTTCTCAGCACGGAAAACCTGAGCCGGGTGAAGGCGCTAAACGAAATTGCGCACGGGCGAGGACAGACGCTGGCGCAGATGGCGATCGCATGGGTGCTGCGCGACCAGCGGGTGACCTCGGCTCTGATCGGAGCGCGCAACGTGGAGCAGCTTGACAACTCGCTGGACGCGGTTAACAAGCTCGAATTCACGGATGCAGAGCTAAAGGAGATCGATCGCTACGCACAAGAAGCGGCGGTTGACCTTTGGAGAGACGCCCGCGAGGGGAATGCGTAGCGAAGATGCATTCGTAACATGCATGCTTGGGCGGCATTGAGCACTCGCCTTCTTTGTCATCTCGACCGGAGCGTTCATGGGCCTGCGGCCCACCCAAAGGGATGAAAATCGGGTTGAGGAAGGCTTGATCGGCGATTATACCTAACTTTGTCATCTCGACCGGAGCGCAGCGGAGTGGAGAGATCTGCGGTTTTTAATTCTGCTTCGCTGTGTTGACGTTAATCGGAAGGGCATAGTGGATCGGCGTAAGTTCGTATCTTTGGCGGTTGCGGCTACGGCAGTGGAAACGCCCTGGGCGCGTAAGAGCCTGGGGCAGTCTGCAACTACGGTGAAGATTGAAGCGCCACGGGTGCATGCCCAGTTGATGCCCCTGGACTTTACGGGGTTGAGCTATGAGGCGGGGCAGCTTTACAATGCAGAGTTTTTTTCTTCGCACAATGCAGCGCTGGTGAGCGCCTTTCGCGAACTCACTCAACACGGTGTGCTGAGGTTGGGCGGGCACCTGAGCAACATCACGGTGTGGGAGGGCGTTGGCCAGGACGACCCCAAACAGCTGCGCGGCGTGCGGCATGGCATTGAGGATTACTGGGAGTGGCCTCTGGTGGACCCGGTGGTTCAGCGGAACAAGAAAGGCATGATTACGCGAAAGGCGATTGAGAACCTCCGCGGTTTTCTGGATGCGGTGAACTGGCGGCTCATGTATGGGCTGAACTTCGCATGCGGCAGTGCGGCGCGGGCGGCGGATGAGGCCGCGGTCGTGGCCAGCGTGATGGGGGGCCGGCTGATGGCGTTTGTGGTGGGCAATGAACCGGACGGCTTTGGCGACGATCCGTTCTTCCGGGCAAAGGGATATGACTTCGGCCAGTACTTTGCCGAGTATGAGACGTGGGTGAAGGCGGTCCGGGCAAAGACGCCGCACGCGCCGTTTGCCGGGCCAGATACTGCCGGAAATGTGGATACATGGGTGAAGGAGTATGCGCAGCGCACGAAAGGTGATGCCGTGATGTTGACCAGCCATTTTTATGCGATCGGTCCTGCAACCGACCCACGGATGACTGCGCAGCGGTTGCTGCAAAAGGTCAACGCCAGCTTGGAAGAGCAGATAACGGGAGCCAGGGCGGCGAGCGCCGACGCGGGCCCTACTCCGTACCGGATGGATGAAGGAAACTCATGCTTCGGCGGCGGCAAACCGGGTGTGAGCGATGCATATGCTTCGGCTCTGTGGGTGGCGGACTACATGCTGCATGTAGCGTGTGCCGGATTTGCCGGTGTGAACCTGCATGGCGGTGGAAGCGGATTTTATACGCCGATCGAGAGCAGCGAAAGGGCGCCAGCGGCGCCCAGGCCGATGTACTACGGAATGCAGTTCGCCCAGCAGTTTGCTGGATTCACGGTAGCTCAATGCGCGCTGAAGACCGACGCCAATGTCGCCGCGTATTTAGGCACGAAGGGCGAACAGGTGAAGCTGGCGGTGGTGAACAAGAGTGCACACTCGATCCACATAGCGTTACCGGAAACACTACGAACAAAACAAGTGACACAACGATGGGTGCTGCGTGGTCCAGCGCTGAGCGCGAAAGATGGTGTGCGGTTTGGGAAGGAAGCATTGACGGATAGGATACCGGTGAATGAAGTGCCCGCTTACTCTGGAGTGATTTTGCAGGCTGAATAAAGAGCGCAGAGGAAAAGGCTGTGCAGGTTAGTTTCCAGTATCTTATGCGAATGCTCCAGAATATTTGACCTCATAGGAAAATGGAACTGTGACCTGCGTACGAATGGACAAATGGCTCTGGGCTGCCAGATTCTTCAAGACGCGCACTCTGGCTGCGCGGGCCTGCGATCTCGGCAGAATTATATCCAACGGACAACAAGCCAAGGCTTCGCGCGAGGTCCGAGCCGGCGATCTATTGCAAGTCAAGAACGACGGCGGAGACTTTCATGTGCAGGTCCTGCTTCTCAGCGAAGTACGCGGGCCGGCAGCGGTTGCGCAGACACTCTATCGTGAGACGGAGGCGAGTCGCGAGTTGCGACTAAAGCTGGCAGAAGAGCATAAGGCGATGCAGCATTTCTCTGGATTGCCGACAGGCAGGCCCTCGAAACGCAATCGCCGTGAACTCAACCGGCTTCGGGGTAGGGCGTGACCGCAGAACAGAACGGCAGCTCGAGAATTCTGCAGGCATGCTAAGGAAATTGGAGATGACTGCCCCTTGTCTCACTCCGGTTATTTCGCTGGTCAAATGACTGCAGGTCCGTTCTAACGAAGAACCGGACTTTCGGGAGAGTCTGATTTGGGGATCCGCGCGGCGGGCGGTGTTGGCGACGTAGCCGCGTCCGCGAAAGCGCTGCCATCTACGGGGTGAAGCAGCGCGCGATAAGCCGTGTTGAGCAGCTCGGCATCGGCCGTATCTTCACTGAGCTCCCAGACCATGACGCCGCCGAGATGCTGAAAGCCCGCGTAGCTGACCTTATAGCGCACTGAAGTCGGATCTTCGTAGGTCCAGAATGTCTGACCGTCGAAGAGCCAAGGCGCCTGCGAGCGTTGGTCGCGGTATGGGGAAAAAGGAGCGCTGAGAGTACGGATGTAACGGTACGGACGGTCGCCGCGCACTCCCCTCCCGGCCTGGAAGAGGCCGTTATCGGTCTTGTTCACGCCGGTCCAACTGTAGCCATAGAAGGGCAGTCCCATAAGCAGCTTTTGCGCGGGTATTCCTTCGGCTTCATAACTGGCAATGCTGCGCTCAATGCTGTTCGAGTGCCTTGGATTGTTGGGATCGGAAAAGAGTGGAGCGAGAAAGCCGGTGGTGGAGTTCCACGGACCGGTGTAGTCGTAGTTCATGACCCCAATCTGGTCTACCAATGAAACGAGAGTAGCGAAATTGGTGCCTGGGAGCATTTGGGGCTCGTTGCCGACCGCGATGGACAGCCGCAAACCGGGACGCACAGCGTTCATCTGACGACGGAACTCTTCGACCAGAGCGCGAAAATTGGCGGCGTCCTCTTCCTGCGGCGATTCCCAGTCGATATCGATACCGTCAAAGATGCCAGGTTCGCGGATGCCCGGGGCAAAGTGTCCGCGCAGGAACGTGTCGACGCAAGAGGCCACGAAAGCCCGGCGATTCTCCGGCTGCGCGTCTTTGGCAAAATCGGAGGCTCTTCCTTCGAGCGAAATTAAAATCTTCATGTGCGGATAACGATGCTTAAGTTCCTTAAGCTGATGGAAGTAACCGCGGAAAGGCGACGCAGGTGCGTCCGCTTTACCATTGACGCTGTTCTCGCGAGTGTAGACAGTATTCAGGTCGGCTTTGGGATCGGCTACAGAGCAGTGCCCGCTGGTGACGAAACCCTGAGCATAGTTGATCTGATCGAGCAAACCAGCGCCACGATTGATCAACAGATCCTTCACGTAATAGGGTTGGTCGTAATATAAGCCCCATTGAGGAAAGTAGCCGACGAGCAGAGGATGCGGTGGATGCTTGCGCGAGTGGTGCAGGAGGCCATGTGCAAGTGGAATCAATAGGAAAGCGGCGCCGGCAAGCCACGCATGGGCGAATAACCGGCGCAGACGGAGAGCGCGAAACTGAGGCATCACTCTAAAAGACTACAAAAAAGCGGCAGGCGATTCCAAAATCATTAAGCGGCGCGGAAGACTGGAGCCGGCATGGGCGACGGGTTAATAGGCGAACCGGGATCAGGATCCGCCGGAGGAAAAGGTACGGGCGTTGGCTCCGGATCGGGACTAGGATCGGGGCCGGGGTTCGGCAGGACATCAGGCTGTTCCCCCGGATACCCACCCAGGCGCACACGCAGCCGCTGGCTTTGGCGCGGTGTCGGCCCCGACATGAGAGCGAAGCTCATAGCCCATGGGAGTGCGGCAGGCGGCGGCCGGTTGCCTCCGCATGACTAAACACCGGTTAGTGAATCCAAAATAATTACCAACCGGGGGAGCCCCATCCTTCGCACGACGCTGTTTCGTGCGAAGGGTGGGAGACCACAAATTTTTCATCCAACGGCTGAGAAGGCTGTAGGTTACTCCTTTCCGCCCAGGCGATTACGTCGGCGGCCGCTTGGCTGTGTTACAGTGAGATTCCCCCCGGGACTACCAATGCGCCAAACATGCACCCCCATCAAAAACGCAACCGGACCTTCGTCCGGCAACGCCGAGGAAATCGCATGATGCAAATCGCATGACAAACGAAAGCGGACGCCGGCCTGCATCACGCCTTCGAGGTTTGGATGCCCTTCGCGGAATCGCCGCCATGACGGTGATTCTCTTCCATTACACCGTGGGATACACCGACGATATCCGGCAGCATCGGCCAGGCCTGCTGTTTCAGGTGAGAAACGGGCACTTTGCCGTCGATCTCTTCTTCATCATCAGCGGCTTTGTGATCTTTATGACTCTGGAGCGTTCTCAGAGCACCATGGAGTTCGCCGTGTCGCGTTTCGCACGCCTGTGGCCGGCCTATATGACGTGTGCCGCGTTCACCGGCTCCGTGATTGTCCTGCTGCATTTCAATCCCATGCAGCTCACAATAAAGGATGCGCTGCTCAATCCCTTGATGATGAGCAAGGCGTTAGGCAATGTCGCCATTGACCCATCGTATTGGACATTGACCTATGAAGTTCTCTTCTATGCCGGCGCGACGGTGACTTTTCTTCTCCTGCGGATACGCCGGATGGAGTGGGTCTGCTTAGCTTGGCTTGTCATGGCTTTCATTGCGCGGATTTCAGGGTTCGATACTAACCACCAGCGCTTTGGCGTTATTCTCGGTGTAGATTTTTGCCAGCTTTTTGTGCTCGGCATGATGATCTATCTGATCTCCAAGCGGCGGCACACCTGGCTGACCATGCTGACGGTACTGCTGGCGTTTTCGATGACCCTGTTTGGCCCTGATTTCAACCCGGGACATCTCAAACTTTGGCAATTCATGCTCATGACCGCGGTCTTCGCGCTCACCGTCTGGCTGATAGCAGAGGGAAGGCTACACTTCCTGAATATCTGGCCATTGCTATTCCTGGGAGATATCTCCTACTCGCTTTATCTGGTGCATCAGATCGCGGGGTATTGGGTGATCGGAAAGCTGGAAGGTCTGGGCTGGAATCCAAACGTGGTGATGCTGGTGGCGATTCTTGGCGCGATAGCAGTGGCCACCTGTGTGCGGCGGCTGGTTGAGGTGCCGGCGCAGAAGGCGATCCGGGGGTGGTATCAAGAGAGAGTTAAGTACCGTCTTCAGGCTTCCACCCAGGCCGCCGTTCCGGCCATCAACAACTAGCGCATCCTCCCTAGCTGAAGACTCTTGGTTCTTGAGGCTCCCCCTTTCAACGAATCCCGGGTGCCCCATATCTGGCGCGTTCTTGCGCCAGATGTGGGAAACCACAAATCTGTCCCACTCGCAAATAGATTTTGCGATCTCCCTGCTTCTACACCTGAGCTGAAAGTGCTTTAGAAGGTGAAGACAGCCTGCACAAAGACAGCGCGGTTACCGGGCGTGGGCGAGCCGAAGGGACCGCTCGCCAGCGATTGCGTCTTGCCGAAAAGCGGCGAGCTCAGCGTGCCGTTTGGCGGCCCCAGGTTCACGATATTGAAGATATTCAAGGCGCCGCCAATCAGCGTCAGACTGTATTTGCGTGGGACCGAGGCATCCAGTTTGGGCTGAGCCTGCGCGCCGCTCAGACCGCGCCCGCTTACGCTACCGTTGCCGTTTCCATCCATCCCGGGGGCCCCCTTGGAGCCTTCGATTTTCGGGCCAATTCCGATCACCTTGCTCACACGCATGTGAAATACCACGTTGGCCGGCCCGGTGCCGAGCCCGTAAGGCACAATCTGTTCTCCCTTCCCCACCGGATCGGTGTCAAGGCAGCCATACGGCGTCGCAACCACGCCTGCGGCTCCGCACGTACCGTAAGTAGGCCGGGCATTCAATTGGTTATTCTCCGTCAGATCGTTGCCTATGGTGAAGTTATAAGGGGTGCCTGACTGGGCAGCCAGAAGAGGAGCGACGATGATTCCGTGGGGCGCGGAGTAGGTTCCAAGCAGGAAAAAACGGTTACTGATTCCAAAAGTGGGACGGCCATAGTCCAGGCTGGGATTCTTGCGCAACCGATGGAAAATAGGTAACGCCCTGGGTATCGCTCCTGGCGTGGTTATATGTATAGGACGCGTGAAGCGAGATATGGCGCAACTGCGCGTTCGCGCTCACGATTACCTGGTGCTGGTTAAAGATGCCTTCGGATTGGAATTGATAATTGTAGATTGCGGGAAGTGAACCGATCACAGTGTAGGTCGCTGGATCGAACGCCGGAGCCGTCACATTGTTCGAGAGATACTGGTGAACGCCCCGAGTGTAGAGATAGGTCACGTTGACGACGCTCTTCTTGCCGATCTGACGATCCACGCCCACGCCGCCTTGCATGCTAAGGGCCGCATGAAAGTGCCGGTCTACGTTATAAAAATACGGGATGGATGCATTGGCCGAGTTCAGAGTTCCCGGAGGCGCCGGAGCAGTGGGATCGAAGAAGTTAGGATTCTTGATCAGGTAACTCTGCTGGTTTATCCCATTCTGATGGATGGCTTGGATGATGTATGGCGTGCCACTCTGAGAATTGAAAGAGGTGGGCACCGTGAAGCGGTCATAAAACCAACCATACCCGGCGCGGAAGACGGTCTTAGGCGGAGTCTTCCCCGGATGCCCTGGGGCCCAGGCCAATGCCAGGCGCGGAGCCCAGTCGGCATGGTCGCGAATACGATTCTGGCCTTCAAATCGGAGCCCGTAGCTGAGGGTGAGGTTCGGCTTCCAACGCCAGTCGTCCTGGTAAAAGAGAGCTCCGTCGAATAGCAAAGCCCGCGCCAGCGGTGTATTCACCACCGTGGCCTGGTATTGGTAGGGGGTCTTTGCCAGATACTGCTGAATGGATTCAAAGAAATAGGTGCCGTTGGACCCGGCAGTTGAATAGTTGGCGTCGCGATAAGTCCGCAAACGGGTGCCGAAGCGGATGGTGTGATTCCCTGCCGTGGCCGTAGTGTAATTCTGCAATTCGAAGACATCCTGGTGATCCCTGGCTACCCCTGAGCTGCTTCCTCCGTCGGTAAATGCACCTTGAACGGTAACTGTCGGAGTAAAATAATCGGCAACTTGACCATTACGAATTCGCCTCCATTGGAAGTGGGTTTCGTTGATCACGCGAGAGTTGACCACTACCGTGTCGGTCGCCTGAACCGCATTCTCCTGGTTGTTTACGTTATAGGCCTGCTCAGGAAGATTCAAAGTACCGGGACCGCTGGCCGTCTGCACATTGCGGGAATAGAAGTCTCGAACCGAGAGCGTATTGCTCTTTCCCAGTTGAAAGTCTACCCGCGGATTGGCAAACATAAAGGAGGAGGGGTTCGGTAACGCCTGATTAATTGTGGTGGTTGTATCTTCCGGATTCACTGCATCCACGATGTTTTGATTCTGCCGGTCAAATCGGAAAATGCTGAAGAAGTACGACGCGTTCTTGGCCAGCGGCCCATTGACGTCCGCCTGAATGAAGTACAAATAGTAGCTGGGTTGCTGCTTAACCAAAGGGTTGGCCGTGTTCCAGGCGGAATCGTTGCCCAACGAAGTAACATGGCCGGAGAATTTATCCGAGCCGGGTTTGGTCAGGATTTCAATTCTGCCGTAGCCGATGCGGTCAAACTCCGCGGAAAAGGGATTTTGATTGATACGAATCTCGCGGATAGAAGACTTGGGCGGAATCTGGCCGCCGGTGAAACCATCGATATAAATCTCGCCCCCATTTGGGCCCGCAGCCGGTCCAGCCAGAGCCTGCAATTCGTTCTGCATCTCATCGGGATCGTCGGAGAGAGCATCCAGGTCCGATCCCTTAATGACGACCGCATTCGAGTTCTCATCCGGATTCACGCTCACGCCATTCGATTGCTCGTTGACGGTGATGTCCTGTTGCTGCACCGCAATCGCAAGAGGCAGATCCAACTGTCGAGCTTGACCCGCGCTGATCACAACGTTTGGTCTGGAAAGGGGCGCGAATCCGCCGGCGTCCACCGTGAGCGTGTATGATCCCGGAGCCACTGCTTTGAAGCTATAACTCCCATCCGAGCCGGATTGGGTGCTAAGAACGTGGGCGCCGCGGGTGAGCGTGATGCCGGCCCCAGGCACCACAGCGCCGGCCGGGTCAAGCACACGGCCGCGAAGACTGCCAGCCGTTTGTGCGTGAACTCTGAGAGTGGGTGTGAGGCAGAAAACCAACAGAAGCGACAAGCACAGCGTCACTCGACGGAAGCAATCCCATATCGCATTCATCACGCGTCCTCTCAGCTGGTACGCAGCCCGAAGATCACAGGTTCCTGGAAACGGAGGAGTGCATTTGAAGAACCAGACGCGGCGCGGGTGCAAAGTGCTCTATAAAGTGTTCTCTTCGGATGGCCCACCGGCGCACACTGAGCCCATTGCCTCGCAATGTTGTGAAATCGATCCAGTAAGAAAATCGCAGAGATTGTGTTCAATTCCGGACGAGCGTGTCCGGTTTCGAACAGCGGAATCATTCCCCGCAATCCCGGAGTTGTGCCGAATTTCCCGATCAGTCAACTTGGCTTAGGTAAGAAGAAACAATGGGCATCGTGACCATCCATCAAGCCAAGGCAAACCCTTTCTCGTCTGATTGAGAAAGCCTCCGAAGGAGAAGAGGTGATCATCGCGCGCGGGTCGAAACCCGTGGCCCAGCTCGTGCCCGTCAAGATAAAGGGTAAGCGCCAGCCAGGAGCGTTGAAGGGGAAATTGCGAGTCGGACCCGAGTTTTTCGATCCCCTTCCGATCAGCGAACTTTCGGGTCGCAAGTAGTCTACTTGCGCGCGCCGCTCGATGTCCACGCTTTGCTTTGGTGGCTCTCCGATAATCCGGCTTTATAGCATTTTCGGAAATGGTGTAGACCGAAGCCGCAACTGCTGAGTGGATTTTTCCGCAAGAAAAATCCACCTCCACGGCCCTCAAGAGTTCACAGTATTTCCGAAAATGCCGTAAAAAGTGCCCGTCCCACGGCCGGACTCTCGGAACTAGGGGACCCGCTTCGTCGATTTGCCTGGGATGTATCCGAGCTACTGAGCTTCGGCATAGACGCTTTTGACGAATCCGGCGGCGTTGGTATTGGGCCAGTCGGGGTGCTGCGTTTTAAGTTCAATGCTGATTTGTTTGCCGGCGGCATCGGCCGGAATGCCCTGCTGCTTGAGCGCGTGCGCTCGTGTACGAATCCCAGAGATCAGGTCCTTTTCCGCCATTACGAGCGAACCATCGCCGGGAGCGCTATGGTCGGGCAAAACATGTGCGGCGTTCAGCGCTGCTACCTTATCCAGCACGGCAAGCCAGGTTGCAGGAGTACCACCATCGCCAAAGATGTTGGGCATGGTTTTGTTTTGCACCACGTCACCCGAGATTAGCGTACGATCCGGTTCCACTAGAGTCAGTTCGTCACCTTTGGTGTGGGCTCCCCCGAACCACAGCAGGCGGGCTCTGACCCCGCCGCCAAGGTCAATCGCCGCCTCCCGGTCGAAGATCACATCCGGCGGCCGCAATTGAACGCCCGCGAGCAGCTCTTTATTCTGCGCTGAACGCTCGCTGAACATGTCGATCATCTCCTGCCCGTGCTTCTCCATTTCCTGCTGCTGCACCGCGTTGCGGATCAGGATGGTGTTGGAAGGAAAGCCGGGCTCGCCAGCCGCATGCTCAGGATGGAAGTGCGTGGTAGTGAGAAAGAGCTTGTGATTGTTAGGCGCGAGTTTGGCGGCCACGCGCGCCGCGGTGGCTCCATTCTTGGGTCCCAGCCCGGTGTCGACGACCAGCGTTGCGTGGCTGCCGACGATTATGGCGATGTTGGGGAAGCCCATGATCGCCCAGACGTGATCGGAAATCTTCGTTGGGTTCTCATTGAGCATCGGCTGGCTCATCTGGGCGGAAGCTCCAGTAGCCGACAATATCCCGAGCATCAGAAGTTTCGAAACTGACTTCATCGTTCCCTCCTTTGGGCGCGCCATCAACCTCGGAGTTCCAGCCAGAATTGTCGAGCTTCCGATAACCGTTCCAGATCTCGCATGAAACAGACTACCCATGCGCCAAAGAGAAATTAGCAGAACAAGTAAAAACGGCATCCGCCTGGTCGCGAATGCCGTTTAAGTGTTGTCACAATGGTTCTGGAGCACTTTTGCAACCTATTGATTCTATGGTGCGCCCAGAGAGATTCGAACTCCCGGCCTACTGATTCGTAGTCAGTCGCTCTATCCAGCTGAGCTATGGGCGCACGTCTGTACGGCTGCGAACCTTTTTAAGATAACAACTCTGGCGCAGGGCTGCAAACCAATCCGCCTACTTGGCTGGCGTGGGCGCGGCGACGGCGGGCTCCGCCGGAGGCTGCGGAGGAATCAACGATATCTCTTCCACAATGTCCAATCCGGTGCGGCGCAGCAACTGGGCGATGACATCCCGGTCAAGGCGGGTGAAATCAAACTCCACCCGGACGGTCTTCTGCTGCTCGTCGATCCTGATGTGGCGGATTCCATAGACTTCATGCACCTTTCCCAACGCGCCCAAAGTGGCTTCCATCGGATGCTGCTCGTAGCGGTACAGAACGTCAAGGTGTGTAGTCATGCTTTAGATCATAGCAAGGCAATGGCTGTTCAGCAGGAATGCTCCCCGGCGCGGTAGGTACGCAGCAGATGTTCGGTGAAGATTTTCTGCGCCCGCGTCTCGAAGTGGTGACGCAGCTTAACCATGCCCATCTTGCGCATGTTCCGTTTGCCGGAGATAGGCACGAAACGGCAGCCGGGCGCCGCCTGCACGGCCTTGCCGGCACTGCCGAAACTCCCATCCCGGCCGCTACCATGGCCAGAATAGTAGCGAACTGTCCACTCTCGAAAACAACGTTCGGCTTGACGCGCGATTCGCGGCAGGCAGCGATCAGGCTATCGCCCGGGTGCCCCAGGTCCCGATTCTTGGACCTGGGATTCCACGGATCTCAATTAGCGGGATCTGCAGACTGCGGAAAAGGTTCCGGCGCCTTTCTTTAAGACAAGGTTTCAACCGTATGCTTTACCAGGTCAATCGCGAAGCTCTCTACCGCTTTAGCAACGGGCGCGCCGCTGACCTGATACGGCGCTGACAAATAGGTTCCCACTATTCGTTTCTTTTCCACCTCGAGACGCAGAAACCCAAAGTTGTCCTGATCGTATTGCTCCAGAGTGAGTTCGTTGTTGATCTTCAGCGGTACTGTGGGATCGCTCCCCTTGATCTTAATGAGCTTGCTGAGGCGCGTATATCCGCCGGAGCCCGCTACTACGTAGGGGAGCTGCAATGGACCATTGGGGCCGGCGACAGAGCTGGTGAACCGTTGATAATTGTGGACATGCCCTGAGAGGACCAGGTCAGGATACCGCTTGACCGCCTTGAAACTGGCGCTAAGCACCTTGTCGACTGCAGTGCTGCCGGAGTGGTCGCTATCGCCGGAAAACGGCGGATGATGGACAGTCACAATAAGGGCAAGCTCCGGATCGGCCGCCTTCAACTCTCCTTCAAACCAATCGATCTGATCCTGGTGAATCTCCCCCTGGGTCTCGCCTACATTGGAGAAGAGACCGAGGATGGTCGCAAACGGTGTGGTAAAGGTCCAATAGACGTTTGGCAGATCCATCTGGGTCCGGTCCGAACCGGTTTTGAGCGATCCCAATTGGCTTGGATTCGTGGACATGAAGTTCTTCACCCAACCGTCCAGAGGGACTTTGTTCGGGTCCACCGGGCCATCCTGAGGATCGTCCGGCTGGCAGTCGTGGTTCCCTGGGATGGAGACGATGAAGGCAGGATAGTTCTTATAGGTTTCATAGAAGTTGGCGCCGTATTTATCGATGTCGCCGGCAAAGTAAATGACATCCCCCAGATGATAAAAAAACGCGGGTTTCTTGTTATCCGCCAGGCTCCCGGCGTCCTGGGTCATCATGTCCGCCACAAAATCCTGTTGCCGGCCCCGGTAATCGCCTGTATCCCCGACAGTGTGAAAAACCAGGACGCCGGCATCCTTGATCTTCGCCATGTCATCGGCGGAGAGCAACTGCGATAGATCGAAGCGGAAGGGCGCCGGACCGTTAGGTTTGGGAAGAGGCTGAAAGGGGTAATGCGGAAATCCCAGGTCCGTCGTCTGAACGGTAAATTCCGGCCCGCTGACAGGCAAAGTGCGATTTTGCCGCTTGCCTGTACCCTTCCCGATACTGAAAGACTCCAATGGATTCAAGACAAATCTCCCGAAAGGATGAGGTTCATTGCAACTCACAAATATGCTACGCCCGGCCGATGTCTCTTATGTTTAACCGGCGGAAGAAGTAAATAAATTTTGAAGTTTGACGCGCCCTCCAATGGCCGCGTCAGACCCCGTCTGGGACGGCGAAGAATTTATCTCTGCACCGGATCGTGTGCCAGAAGAGTCGGCAACTGCACCTAAATTGGCAACCGCACCTGAATCCGCCACTGCGGCTACTTTGTCATCTCGACCGGAGCGAAACCGGGGTCCCCGGCAAGCGAAGCTTGCTGGGGTGGGAAGCGGAGTGGAGCGACTGTCTGTTTTGTCAAGTGAGAAAGGTGGAGATTGTGGAAAAGACGGCGGCTTCTGCCGCCTTGGAAAACGCTCGTGCGTTTTCCACTTTCCCCCAATCCCGGCGGCTACGGTCAACTGGTCACGAGAGGGCAAGCGGTAGTAGCGGCAAATTGTTGGCGCACCTCGCGAGCCTTAGCATTGAGCCGCACTAGCAACTTGTGCGCCAGGGCAACACGGATAACTTTTTTCGGCTTGCCCGCTCGAACCAAGCGCTCGCGGAAGGCGATAAAATCCGGATGATAACGGCCCACCACGCCAGCCACCACAAAGAGGATGTCGCGGATGCTTCTCCGTCCTCCACGCACCAGACGTTTGCCCTGAGTCTTGCCGCTGTCGCAGGCCAGCGGAGCCAAGCCGGCAAGTTTGGCAATCTTCTTGTTGGAAAGCATACCTATCTCCGGCAGCTCGGCCATCAGACGGGCGACCGTGCGATCGGCCACCCCCTTGATGGTGCGGAAGCTCTCATCTAGCTTGCGCCAGAGAGGATCGACGGCAAGCATCTGGGCGATGGCCACTTCCATGGCGCGGATCTGTGCCCCCAGAAAGCTGAGGGCCTGGCTAAAGGAATCCAACACTGTAGCCTCGGTGACCAGACGGCGCTGGTTGCGCTGCGTGGTCCGCAGGTCGGTGAGCTGGCGCAAGCGGATGACCAAAGCCTTCAGCCGTTGCTGCTCTGCCGAGGCCGGGTGACAGGCAACGCATTTTTTGGTCTCTGCAAAGCAAGCAATCACCCCGGCATCGATGGCGTCGGTCTTCTCCAAAAAGCCCATGGATTTGGCAAAATCGCGCACCGCCCGAGGGTTGAGGATGGCCACCGGGATGGCTCGCGCCCAGAGCAGGGCGAAGGGTTGTTTCTCGTATCCCCCGGTGGCCTCCATGGCGACCAGATGCACTTGCTGCGCCTGACAGAATTCGGCCAGCGCAGCAATGCCTTCCGGGGTATTGGCAAAGGAAGCCGCCGGTCCCTGCTGGCCAATGCGAACATCCAGAGAATTCAGCGAAACATCCACTCCACAAATCATGCGATTCGCTCCACAATCAAAGAGTAGGTTGCTGGGTCACGGTAACCTGCCTTGTACGTGCGACTGGAAGTCAGGCGACTGTTCGGTTGTACGTGACAGCGGCGGCGGTCCCAAAGCTCCACTGCGGTTGTTGCCGGAGAGATTGCGGGCGCCGTCCACCGCGCGAGAGGGCCGATGGCCATCGGCCCTCTCACTACGACATTTTCCACCAAAAATGCCGCTACCATCTAGATACAAGAGATCTGCGGTTTTTCTTTTAAACTCACGAATCAGGACATCCTGCTGCCATCCCACCCTTGCTACGCAAGGATGGGGCACCCTGAATCTGTTTGAAGTATGGATCCAAAACCACCACGAATCGAGGGTGCCCCATATCTGGCGCTTTTTGCGCCAGATGTGGGAAACCACAGATCTCTCCACTCCGCTTCGCTCCGGTCGAGATGACAAAGTAGGTGTAATTGTCAACGTAGGCTTCTTCAACCCGTTTTCATCCCCGTTGGGTGGACCGCAGGCCCATGTGCGCTCCGGTCGAGATGACAAAGTTAGGGGGCGGTATACGAGCCAAACCGAACGTGGGAGAGCCTCAAAACCTAAAGAGAGGCTCTGGCAGACTCTTCATCGGGATAGAGCGGCGCATATTTGGTGATCCCGACCATGGTGAAGACCTTCTGAAAATGTGGAGTGAGCCCGAAGGCCGAGACCTTTTGCCCGGAGCGGTTAGCCTCCATAAGGATATGAATCACCAGAGCGATCCCGCTGGAGTTGATGTACTCGACATTGGAGAAATCCAGGAATACGGGCAGGTTCTTGTCGACTGTCTCGTAGCTTCCGACTACCGCTTCGCGCGAAGCGCTGGAGATATCGCCGCTGAAGCGTAATACCGTCACCGGCTGGGCACCGGCTGCGAGGACCTGGTCAATCTTGGTTTTGGTTCCGGTCTGCACCTATGCACTCTCCTTGTCGAGGCGGATAACCAAGCGGACGTAGCTGCCTTTTCCGTGGCTCCCTTTGACCCACTCCGCCTCATCCACCAGGCCCTGGATCAGGAATATTCCGATACCTCGCGGGTCTTCTTCCCCGGCTATCTTACGGTCGATGTCCGGCTTGGCCGGCTCTTTCTGCATGCCGCCTCCGTTGTCCATCACCTTGACTTCCAGGCTCTCGTCGCTCGAGGAGAGAATGACGCCGACGGAGAGCTTCTCGTTGAGCTGGTTGCCGTGTTCGATGGCGTTGATGCAAGCTTCGGCGACAGCCGTCTTGAGGTCTTCGATGCGGGCTTCGGGAAAGCCCATGAGCTTGGCGACGCTGGCGGCAGTGCCCATTGCCACCTTCTCGTATCCGAGCCGCGACGGCAGCCGGATTTCCACTGCAGCGCCTTTGGTATCAACCATTGGGCATCTCCTCAGCCGTCTCCCTGCGCACCAAGGCAAGAGCGGTCATATCGTCACACTGGGGCGCTCCCCCGGAAAACTCCCGGATCTGCCGCCACAGAGTGTCGAGAATAGCAGTTGCATCCAGCCCCTTGCACTGAAGAAATGCATCCAGCAAGCGCTCCTGACCGAATTCGTCCTCGCCGTGGAAGACTTCGGTGAGCCCGTCGGTGTAGAGCAACAATCTCGCGCCGGGCGGGAACGGGTGGGTCTCCACTTGATATTGCATTGCCGGAACCAGTCCAATCGGGGTGCCGCTGGCGCAGATTTGGCGCACTACTTGATCGGCGGAGATGAGAAAGCCGGGATTATGCCCTGCGTTGACAACCTCGATGCTGTTCCGGTTCGGATCCAACTGGAGAAAGATGGCGGTGACATAGCGTTGGCGCGCCTCCGCGTTCTCTGCGCAGTGCTGTTGGTTCAGACGCGCCGTCATCTCCTCCAACGGGAGAGACGCCGCCGCGCTGGCGCGAAAAGCCGAGCGAAACGAAGAACTCACCATCGCCGACGCCAATCCCTTGCCGGCGACATCGGCCACCGCCATCACCTCTAAGCCGGTGGAGAGGCTGACCAGATCCACATAGTCGCCCCCAACCTCGTAGCAGGGACTCGACCGCGCCGCCACAGAGTAGCCCGAAATCTGCGGCATGATTTGGGGCAGAAGACTGCGTTGCACCAGCCGCGCAGCATCGAGATCCTGCTGCACGCGCGCCCACTCCACACTGCGTTCGTGGTAGCGGGCATTCTCAATGGCCACCGTCGCCTGCAGCACCAACCCTTCCAGAAAATCCTGCTCGTAGATGGAGAGTTTTCGCCCCGGCCCGGGCCATACCACCAGTTCGGTGGAATCCGCGCCATCCTTGCCCTCAAGCCGGAATCGCGCACAATTTTCAGGCGGTTCGGCCGGCATCTCGCCGTAGACGAGATGCGGTTCGGTAAAAAGCGCGCCCTGCATCTCCAGTTCGCGGCCGATGATGCGTAGGACAGAGGAGAGAACCTCCTCCAGTCTCAGTGCCGAATGTACCTGGCGGGCGGCCTGCAGGAGCGCCTGCAGACGCGTCACCTGCTGCTGCAGATCGATAAGATCCGCGGCATTTGCGGGAAAGGACGGACTGGACATAGAGGAAGCCTTGGCTAACTGTCGATCACTCTAGCACGGCCTTGTCGATAATTCCCCATACAGAGACAAGAGATTTTCTGTAGCATCGGAAGTGCTCTCCTGGCGCAAGCTCCTCCGGCGCCCTCCCCTACTGCCTGGGAGCGCGAGCTTTTCCATTTCGCGGGAACAAACCGCCCCATGACACGGAACTGGATACGGAACTCGACACGGAACCCGGTCATCTTCTTTGTTGCGGCGCTATTGCTGCTGATTGGCGGCCGCGGTCTGGCACAGACGCCGGCACAGCAGATACGTTTGAGCGCCTCCTCCATTCCGCTCACCGGACCCTGGAAGTTTCACGTGGGGGACGATCCAGCCTGGGCCGGCCCTGCATTCGATGATTCCGCGTGGGAGGAAGTCAGCCTGCAGCCAAAACACGCACGCACCGATCCCACCTTCGGCGGAGATGTCTATATCCCGGGGTGGACGGCGAAGGGGCATCCCGGCTATTACGGCTACGCGTGGTATCGTCTGCGGCTGGAGGTCGCCAGCCCGAGCAACGGCCTTGCCCTGCAAATGCCGCTCGACTACGACGATGCGTACCAGGTCTATCTCAATGGTGTACTCATCGGACAGGCCGGACGCTTCACCTCAAACGGGGTGAGGGCGACCTTTAGCCGTCTGCACGTCTTCACTCTGCCGCCGGCAGCTCCAGGCAGCGGCTTGCTGCTTGCCGTGCGCATGTATATGCGCCCCGATACCGCTTTGACATATCCGGAGGTCGGCGGAATGCACGCGCCGCCGGTCTTAGGATTGGAGCAGACGCTGCGTCTCGCCCCCGAGGCCGCGGCCAATCTGTTACTGCGCATCGGGCTGTTCGACATCCCGACCCTGCTCGTCTGCATCTTCGTCGCTCTCATAGCAATCGGCTTCTTTGTGCTGGATCGTGCCGAGCGTGCCTATCTCTGGCTGGCCGCAGCGACTACGACGCTGGGGCTCCTCAACGCGCTGGACCTGACCACGTATATTGCGTCGAATCTCGCCATTAATTCGGCCATGCTGCTCGAGATCGCCATGCTGTTACCGTTGTCCTATCTATTCTGGTTCTTCTTCTGGACTTCGTGGTTTCGCCTGGCACATGAGCGGTTGCTGCGCAAGCTGGCGTGTGCCGGGGCCGCAACCATGGCTCTGCTCTCTGTGGCGCTCAGCAGTCCTGTCTACGGCACATTGGTCCCGGTGAAGGCCGTCTTCGTCCTCAGGCCGCTGCAGAATGGCGTCTCCTGCGCTTTTGGTCTGCTTTTGCTTTGGGTGGCCTATCGCGGCATCCGCCGCTACGGCGCCGACGGGTGGCTTGCCCTCGCTCCCATCACGCTTTTGAGCATCTCGCTCTTCCGTTATCAGTTGCAGTCAGCAGGCATCCCGGTGAACTACTTTTTCAACGGCGTCCGGATCACCCTATATAACGTCATCGCCGTCCTCTCGCTGCTGGCGACATCCATTCTTCTTCTGCAGCGATTCCGGGTCGGGCAAAGAGAGCGCGAGCGCGTGGCCGGAGAGTTCAAGGCGGCTCATACTTTGCAATCCCTGGTGCTCGCCGGGGACAAAGTGGAAACACCCCAATTCAAGATCGACACCGCCTACCAGCCTGCGCAAGAAGTAGGCGGCGATTTCTTTCAAGTGCTGCTGGCGCCGGCAGGAGGGTTGCTGGTGGTGGTGGGCGACGTGAGCGGTAAAGGGCTGCGCGCCGCGATGACCGTTTCTACCATCATCGGAGCGCTGCGCCGCGAAGAGTCCCGCCAGCCAGGAACCGTGTTGCACGGATTGAATCGCGTGCTGACAGGGCAAAGCGGCGAGGGTTTTACCACCTGTATCTGCGCCTTGATCGAGTCTGACGGAAAAGTGACACTGGCCAATGCCGGCCACATTCCGCCCTATTGCAATGGGGCGGAGCTTCCTGTCTATGGCGGCTTGCCTTTGGGGCTCGACCTTGACCTCGATTGCGTCGAGGTGCACTCCCAGATCAGTCCCGGCGACCAGCTCACCTTCGTCTCCGATGGAGTTGTCGAGGCCCGCGACGCGAGCGGAGTGCTCTTCGGCTTCGAACGCACATTAGAGATCAGTAGCCGGCCGGCGGCCGCAATTGTTGCCGCAGCCAAGCAATTCGGCCAACAGGACGATATCACGGTATTGACAGTCTCTTTCGTCGCGCAGCCGGTCGAGGCCTCCGCGTAGAGCAAGATCGCCTGACTGACACGCTCAAGAAAAATTTCGATTTTAGACAATCTAGTTTGCTGATTTGAGTCCCTCCTTTCAACAAATCTTGTGTGCCCCACATCTGACACGTTCTTTGCGTCAGATGTGGGATTCCACAAATCTGGAAGGACAGTCTGGGGCACCCCGGCTCTGCACCAGAAACAAAGAAACTCTAATTTGGACAAATCTGACACAAAAATGGCGCGGCGCGGCAGTGCCGCAGTACTTCAGTCATCACAGATCTCAGGCGCACAGACGCCCGGCGCAGTTACATTCCTCAATCCAATCAAGCTAAGACTGGACTGTGGACGAACTTGACTATGAATGAACCTCCCCGCTTTTGTAACTAACAATTCAACCGCTGTTGATCTGCTGGAGAACGGCTGCACCGATACTAGTGCACAGAAACAGGAGGGTCTGTGGCAAACAGCATCTTCTATTTCTGGCGAGATGAGCAGGCAGTCAAAGCATTTCGCACGGCCGTTTCCCTCCACAGTCACACCAACCATTCTCATGAGAGCCTGGACTTTCTTGAGAGGTTTGCCACATCCAACCCGGTGTCGCGTTGCTTCTTGAATTATCACCAAGAGATGTGCAAACGCCGGCGCGGGATGGAATTGCGCCTGGACCAAGGCTATTGGACCCCTCCGCTCTCGGCGGCGCTTGCGTATCGCCTGGAGAAAAAGCAGATCGAGGACCTGCTCGGACTCCAGGCAATGGTGTCGCTCTCGGATCACGACAACATTGAAGCTCCGTTGTTACTGCGCGTCGTCGCCGAGTCGAGGACCATACCGGTGTCAGTGGAATGGTCTGCGCCCTTTGGCCCCACCTGCTTTCATCTCGGCGTACACAACATACCGAGTTCGGCCGCGGTGCAGGTCATGAAAAGTCTGGCTGGATACACCGCGCACGGACCGGACGGAGGGCGGCTTACGGAAATACTCGCCTACATCAACACCTTCCCCACTGCGCTCGTAGTATTCAACCACCCGTTGTGGGACCTGTACGGGATCGGTTATTCAAGGCACGAGGCGGCGGTGGACTGCTTTCTCCAGGCAAACAATCGCTTCCTTCATGCATTCGAGTTGAATGGGCTTCGCACTTGGAACGAGAACCATCGCGTGGCGACCCTCGCCAGAAGTTGGCGGCAACTTGTGATCTCGGGCGGCGACCGCCACGGATCTGAGCCCAACGCAAACTTAAACCTTACCCAGGCGGCGACATTTAACGATTTTGTCCAGGAAGTCAGGTGCGAGCGCAAAAGCCATGTGCTGTTTATGCCCCAGTACCAGGAACCGCTCGCACTCCGCATACTGCGGCAAGTAAATGAAGTCTTAACCGACTATCAGGATTTTCCCCAAGGGAGCCAGCGTTGGGAGGAACGGGTATTTCATCCTGACGCGGCTGGGGTCATGCGAAGCCTCGCGGAACTATGGCCAAAGGGCCGGCCCGCGGTAGTAAGCCGGTCGGTAGCCATGGTCAAACTGCTCCACGATACCGGTTTAGAGCGCACGCTTCGCCGCGCGTTGCCGGCAAGTGTAACCGCCAGAGCATTTCTCCTCTAACAGGGGTCTCTTAATCGATATCCCGGGAGCCTTGCCGTGAAATCTGCCCTATTCTTTGCCGCGCTTTCACTCTCTTTGATTCTCCAATCAAGCGCAATTGCGGCGACGCTCCCAACTGTCATTCAGCAGCTTACCGCCGACCAGGTGGCCGACAGGATTGCCCAGTACAACGAGCAACGATATCTCAGCCTGAAAGGCTATCGCAGTTTGCGCAAATATTCAGTTCAATATTCCGGATTGGGGATATACAAGCAGGCAAGTCTGGAGGCCGAACTTACGTATACCTATCCCGGCGAAAAGACTTTCAAGATAATTTCAACTCAGGGAAGCGCTCTGCTGATCGACAGAGTTTTAAAAAGATTACTGGAAAGCGAGGTCGAGGCTTCCAATAGCATGAGCCGGGCGAAGACGGAAATAAGCCGTAGAAACTATCGCTTTGCCTTTGCCGGCGGAGCCCAGAGTTGCACACAGCAAACGTGCCGGTTGCATGTCGAGCCGATCCATCCCAGTAAGTTTCTGTATCGCGGCGACATCAGCGTGGACATGTCGGATTTCGCCGTCACGGCGATTAGCGCTCAGCCGGCGAAGAGCCCTTCGTTCTGGACGACAGATACGGATATCGAACACCTTTATGGACGTTTCGGCGAGTTCTGGCTGCCGGTGCAAAACCGGAGCGTCAGCAAGATCCGTCTCGGTGGATCCGCCAAGCTGACCATAGACTACAGCGACTACGCATTTAAGCCCCAACTGGCCAGCGCGTCCTCCGCTGCTACAGCAGCAGCACCTGGATTTCCTTGAGCTTCATGATACGTACGATCGGAAGAGCAGAGCATGGAGTGCCGCGAACCTGGGACACCCGGTTTCTCTAGGCCTGCGAGAAATGTGGGCCGCGCTGCGAGACCGGACCGGACACATTCCTCAACGATTCGTCGGCGCGCAGCGCCAGACCGTGTGCGACCGAAGTAAACTCATTCCCGCCTCGAATGCGATCGTCCCCAAAGCGATTCACGAAGATTCGGCGGACCGCAGGCACGAAAGAGCTTCCGCCGGTAAGAAAAACTCGATCCACCTCGCGCGGGCTGACGCCGGAATTCAGCAACAGAGAATCAATGCAAACCTCGATGGCGCGCAATTCATCCTCGATCCACTTTTCAAACGTGCCCCGCGAGACAGGAATTCGCAGGTTCATCGCCCCATCGGAGAAGAGGAATTCCGCATGGTCCGCGCGGGAGAGCTCAAACTTAACTCGTTGGACTGCCTGGTGGAGCTGATAGCCGAGATCTTCCTCGATAAGCAGGATGAGAGCTTCAATCTTTTCCGGCTCAAGCGCCCGGATACGGGCGCTCTTCAATATTTCCATTACGTTGCGTGTGCGCAGAAAGGAGAGGTAATGCCAGCGTTCGAGGTTGGCATAAATCCACGCCGGGACAGCAGGCAGTATCTTGTTCAAAGAACGCGCGTGGGAATCCAATCCAAGGGCGGGAGAAATCAATTTTCGAACAATCCGCGCATCGAAAGCATCGCCGGCCATTCCCAAGCCGCTATTGCCCAGCAAATCCCGCGGAGTACGTCCCCGGCGACGCACCCCCGGCCCTACCCGAAGCAGGGAGAAATCGCTGGTGCCCCCGCCGAAGTCACCGATAAGGATGAGCTCGTCGTGATCCAGCGTGGATTCGTAGGAGAATGCGGCTGCAACAGGCTCCAGCTCAAAATCCACACTCTCAAAGCCGGCAACCTTAAAAGCATCCTGCAGCCTGGAAACTGCATACGCGTCGTCTTGCTCCGTCTCCGCGCCCACAAAGTGTACTGGACGTCCAACCATGGCGTAGCGAATAGGCATGCCGAATTGCTGTTCCGCATGCTGGCGCAGATCGGAGAACATGCGGGAGATCAGGTCTTCGAGGGTGTAGCGGTGGCCGAAGATCTCCGTTCCGGTAAGCGTGCGGCTGGAGAGATGGGACTTGAGCGATTGGATCAGGCGCCCCTTATCCTCGGCCTCGAGGTAGTGCTCGATCGCGGCCGGTCCGCTCCAGGAGCGCGTATGCTGCGCCCCACCTGCTCGCTTCACATGTTCTAAATAAAGGACTGAGCGATAGGACAAACTCTCCTCGCCTCGGGCGGCGAAGGAGGCCAGTCGCACTTGGGAATTACCCGTGGCCAGCGCAATCGAACTATTCGTAGTGCCAAAATCGATCCCAACAACAGGCGGCTGAAATTGAATGTTCTGCATTCAGATCATTATTTCGCAGCCGCATTCAAAATACAGCCGTGGGCGTCGCTGCTATGGAACCAGAACGATCTTTCCGCCAACTCCGCCCTCTTCCGCCAGGCGGTGCGCTTCCTGGATCTCCTTGAGCTTCATGATGCGCGCGACGGGGATCGAAAATTCGCCGCGGGCCGCCTCGTCGGCCAATTGGTAGAGCCGCGAGGCATCCGGCTGGGCACTAAATGCTTCCACACGGATATCGTAATTGCGCGCTTCCTTTGGCTCTCCCAGCACCGAGCCAAGCACGCCGCCCCTGCGCAGGGTCTTCAGCAGCCGGACAACAGTCGGACCGTCAATTGTATCCGCGACAGCATCAAGATCGTGCAGATGTCCCAACTCCGTTTCGTCATCCAGAGCGACAACGCCGTCGACGCCGAGCTTCGCGGCCTCTTCCTTTTCCTTGGCGCGAACACCCGCCAGCACTCTTGCTCCATGCTTGCGAGCTACATGGACAGCCGACCGTCCCACACCGCCCAACGCGCCGGTCACCAGAACGGTCTGGCCGGCCTTAGGCTTAACCGCGCGCTCGATCAACTGCGCGCCTGTGAGCGTGACCAGCGGTAGCGCCGCGGCGTGCTCAAAATCAAGCGCATCGGGAATCGGCGCCAACACATCTGCTTTGGCCACCGTGTATTCGGCGTAGGTGCCGTTCGCCATCCCCATCACCCGCATTCCTTTGGGAAAGCCGGTAACATCACGCCCTGTCTCCGCTACCTCGCCGGCGAGATCGCGCCCCAGAATGGCGGGAAAGTCGACCGGCATGCGGGCTTTCGCGGCCCCGCTGCGAATTTTCCAGTCGATCGGATTGATGCTTGTCGCGCGCATCCGCACCAGTACTTCTTTATCTCCGTATTCGGGAATATCCGTGTCTTCGTACCGCAGTTGATTCGCGTCGCCATATCCATAGAGCAGAACTGCCTTCATCGGTCATACCTCATTTGCTAGGATGCGGGCAGAAGATTGAGGAAATAGGTATTTGCGCGGTTTTCCCCCGGGCTCGGTTTAGGCGAATTGGACATTATAGAGAGAGAGAGGGGGGATCGCGGCTGCATGGTAGAGGCAATACCTAAGGCAAGTATCGCGAATGCCTATTTTACCTCTGGATTAGGGTGCGCGTAGTCTGGGGGCCGTGGAGCAATCCCGCTCCACGGTGACTCGAAAGGAGACGGGTCTATGCCAGAATCTGTGAAAGCCGGAGATGTTAACCAGCGCGTGGGCGTCGAAGTCATTCGCGACCGCGGCGTCGATGTAGAAAAACTCATTAAGATGTTGGTGGCCAATGCCGCCGCCGAATTTGCCAGCACTTACTACTACTACACCATCCTGCGAATGAACTTGGCCGGCCATGAAGATTACAAAGAGATCTGCGAAGACGCCCGGCTCGAAGATCGCGCCCACTGGGAACTGATCGTGCCCCGTATTTATGAATTGGGCGGACAGTTGCCGAATGACCTGAAAGCATTTCACGACCAGGCGGGATGCACCGCCGCCAAGCTGCCCAACCCGCCTACAGCCGTTAACATTCTTACCCTGCTGCTGGAGTCGGAGCGCTGCGCCATTCGCAGCTGGAGCGCGGTCTGCGACATGACCTTCGGCAAGGACCCGCGCACTTACGATTTGGCCGCGCGTATCCTCAACGAAGAAATCGAGCATGAAGCCTGGTTTATCGAATTGCTGGCGCACGAGCGCGACGGCAAGTCGATTCCGTCGGGGCACTTCCGTCGCGGCGAACCCGGCGAAGCTCCCTACAGCAAAAATCGGCAGTTTTACAATCCATAGAGGATGAGCTTGGACGGAGTACAGACAGAGAGCGCGAGTTTCTGCGTGGCCCTGGAAACCGCGCAGGGACCGCGCTCGTTTTTGTGCGCCTCGAACGAATATGTTTGGGATGCGGCAGCGCGGAACGGGATCGCGCTCCCCGCTATCTGCCATCAGGGCCGATGCCTCACCTGCGCCGGAAAATTGCTCGGCGGCAGCGTCGATCAGCACGATGCCGCTGCCTATTTCCCAGAAGATAAAGCCGCGGGTTTCATTCTACTTTGCCGGGCTAAGCCGCTCAGCGACCTGCGCATCCTGACCGGCCAGCAGTGGGAGATGCGGGCCCACCGCAAAGCCCACGGCCTCCCCGCTCCCTACGCCTGAAGCCGTTAATGGCCGTTCCCTGCGCTGAAAATAGCCCGTCCCGCCACCATCCTTCGTGGTTTCCCACCCTTGCTTCGCAAGGATGGGGCACCCAAGATCCCTTTGACGTATGGATCTCAAAACCGCCACGAATCGCGCGTGCCCCATCCTTCGCACGGCTGTTTTGTGCGAAGGGTGGGAAACCACGAAGGACGGGAAAAACTTTGGGACCTTTGAAGGGTACGGCCTTTACAGGCTGCGGAAAAACTCTCTGGAAGGGTTTTGGTGGAAGCCCCCTGCTTTAGCAGGGGGAAGCTGGACTTCAGTCCAGCGGAAAGCGGTTGTTCTGTAAGATGGGCTTTTAGCCCTGGATTTACCCATACCAGCGCTAAAGCGCATCATGTTCAGAGTCGAACTTCCCGGAGCGCTGAAGCGCTCCTACCCCCGCATAAATGCGGGGGCTTCCACCCAAAGACTCCGCACCGGCCTTTTTTCCGCAGCCTGTTTAGGCCGTATGTAAGCGGTTGAAAAGTAGTTCGGCTTTAGCCGCTGAGGGAACGGTTCTCCCGCTCTCTTCAACCCTTTCTCGTACCCAGTGAAGCAGTACCCCGATACAAAACGTTTTAGCCCGCGTCGACCGCCCGTAATTGCTCGCTTCAGTTGCCGGTCTGGGATAATGCAACAGGAGCGCTCGATTCAATCGACAGACTCCATAAGCTCTTGGCCATAACGACCCAACAGACCGATCGCAAGATCCACGGCTTTGAGCCGCTTGCGCAGCCCCTTTTCCGCAATCTTTGGATCGCCTCCACGGTATCGAACCTGGGTGGCTGGATGCAGGATACCGCGGGCACATGGCTGATGACGGTGCTGACCCCTTCTCCCCTGCTCATCGCCCTGATGCAGACCGCGGCCACGCTTCCCGTTGTCATTCTCGGGCTGATCGCGGGCGCTACGGCCGACATCTTCGATCGCCGCCGGCTTCTTCTCTTCTGGCAGGCGTGGATGCTGGGCGCTGTCGCCATCCTGAGCGTGCTCACATTTTTCAATGTGATTTCGCCCTGGGTGCTGCTGACGCTCACCTTCCTTCTCAATATCGGGGCCGCTATGAACAGCCCCGCATGGCAGGCCATCGTGCCGGAGCTGGTTCCGCGCTCCGAATTGCCGGATGCCATCTCGCTCAACAGCGCGGGCTTCAATCTTGCCAAGGCCGTGGGGCCGGCCCTCGGCGGCTTGGCCGTAGCCGCCTTTGTCAGCGCGGATAAGGGTGCGGCTTCTGTCTTTCTGCTGAACTCGATTTCCTTCGTGGGCGTCATTCTGGTTCTGTACCGCTGGCAGCGAAATCCGCTTTTCAAAAGCGCATTGCCTACCGAGCGCATCTTCGGCTCCATGCGTTCCGGGATACGCTACATTCGCTTTGCTCCGGCGCTGCAGAATGCCTTCGCTCGCACTTTGTTTTTCACTTTTTTTGTCAGTTCGGTTTGGGCGCTGTTGCCCGTTGTCGCCCGCCGCGATCTGCACCGAGGAGCGCTTGCCGGGGCCCTGGGCTACGGCATCCTGAATGGCGCGTTAGGACTGGGCGCAGTGATCGGCGCCACCAGCCTCCCGCATGTTCGTCGACTTTTCTCCGCGGATACCATCATCGCCGGATCGACTGGGATTTTTGTCGCAACCATAGCCGCGCTGGCCTTGGTGCCCCATGCCTGGGCAATTATTCCCATGCTGGTCGCCGGTGGATTTGCCTGGACCAGCACCATGTCCACCTTGAATCTCGCGGTGCAGATCTCCGTCCCTGGGTGGGTGCAGGCGCGAGCGCTCGGCGCATACCAGATGATCTTCGCCGGCGGCATGGCGGTGGGCAGCGTAATCTGGGGTGTTGTCGCCGAGCATTACTCCACCCCAAAAGCCTTGATGTCGGCCTCGATCGGCCTGGCCGTTACTCTTCCTTTTACTCTCCGCTTCCACATTTTGCGCGGAGAGCAGCCGGATCTGAGTCCACATCAGTACACCCAGCCCGCGCCTCAACTGGGAATTGAGCGCGATGAAACCGAGGGCCCCATACGCGTTTCAGTCAGGTACATCATCGATCCTGACGACTACGACCCGTTTATCCAAGCCATGTATCGTCTGCGCGACGTCCGCTTGCGCGATGGCGGCATACGCTGGGGTGTCTATCAGGACCTGAGCGATCCGCGTCACTTCGACGAAACCTTCATCACCGAATCATGGCTGGAGTATCTGCGGCAAAGGGAACGCTTCACCGCTTCGGACCGCGCCATCCGCGACCAGGTCTGGAGCTTTCATCGCGGCAAGGAGCATCCAATCGCCAGCTACATGCTCTATGCCAAGGAGACCACGGCTGCTGGCTCGCAGCATGAGAAACGGCCAAGGTCGGTTTGAAATGGAGGCGCTGAGGAAATATTTTTCCGCGCTTTTGCTGTTTTCCGCCTTTGCTGCCCACGCCCAGAGGCAACAGATCGTATTGGAGCGCGGCGGCAGCACCATCGTGCTCGAGCCCTACGCTCCCAATATCCTGCGGGTGACCTTGAGTTGGATCAAGGCATCAGCCATGGCGGCGCCGGGTTATGGATTCAGCGCCACGCCATCCGCGACGGCGTGGGAGCATCGGCAGAACGCCGAGGGCGACCTCTATCAATCGGACCGCATGGTGGTTACTGTAGCTGCGAACCATCCAGGCAAGCGGACCGCGACTCAACAGGACATCGCCAAATATTTCAATGGCTCGGCCCCTCCTGCGCATATCACCTTCCGCACCCCCGGCGGCAAGATGCTTCTCGACATGCAGGGCTGGTCCATGTCCGTCCCCAATCACAAGGATGGCACGGCCGATGTCTTATATGACCGGAGAGCATCCGATGCGCCTTCTTTTCAGGTGGGCGCGGCCTTTGCTTCGCCCGATGACGAACACTACTACGGCCTGGGACAGAATCAGGAGGGCTTCCTCGACCATCGCGGTCATACTGTCGAGTGCTGGCACAACTACACCGCGACTGGCGGCCCCAGCGTCTGCGTGCCGTTTCTGGTAACCAACAAGGGCTACGGCCTGGTCTGGGACAATCCCTCGAAGACCACGATTGAGCCTGGCTTCAACGAGCAGACCAAGTGGACCTCCCAGGTGGGAGACCGCGTCTCTTTCTTCGTCATCGCCGGCAGAACCACCGACGAGATCTATTCCGGTTACCGCTTGCTCACCGGAGCCACGCCACTTTTGCCCAAAGCCGCCTATGGCTTTATACAGTGCAAGCAGCGCTACAGCACTCAGGCCGAGGTGCTTGCCGTCGCCCAGGGCTATCGCCAACGCCATCTCCCCGCCGATGTCATCGTGGTCGATTGGTTCTACTACACCAAGATGGGGCAGATGGATATGGATCCAGCGAAGTGGCCCGATCCGGCCGCCATGAACCGGCAGCTCCATGGCATGGGATTTCAAACCATGATCAGCGTGTGGCCGCGCTTTACCGCCGGCTCTCGCTACTATCCTTTCCTGCTCCAGAAAGGCTGGTTCGAGCATCTGGCGGATGGCACGCCAACCAACGGCCTGCCCTATGACCGCGCCGGCTCCGATATCGATACCACCAATCCCGAAGCCGCGCGCTGGTATTGGAATGTGATCCGCGAAAACCTGGTCAGCAAGGGCTTCGATTCCTTCTGGGCGGATGAGACGGAACCCGACCTGCCTCCCAACGGGAGTTACTTCTCCATCGGCCCGGGCACGCGTTATTACAATGTTTATCCTCTCTTCCACACCGCCGCGATATATGACGGGTTTCGCCGCGATCTCCCTCGCCGCGCCCTCATCCTCTCTCGCGATGCGTATCTTGGCGCGCAGCGCAACGGCGCCATCTTCTGGTCCTCCGATATTTATCCGACCTGGGATACGCTGAGACGCCAGATTCCAACCGGCCTCGACTTCACAGCCTCCGGCATGGCTTATTGGAGCAATGACATCGGCGGATGGCAGTATCTTCCCGCGGTGCACCATTCCGCTCATCCCCCGCTCATCGACCCTTCCGGCGCGCGGGACAATGTGGGCGGTTATGACGATTACCCGGAGCTTTATGTTCGATGGTTTGAATATGGAGCCTTCGGGCCTATCTTCCGCACCCACGGCAGCCGCAGATATAACGAGGTCTGGTCCTACGGCAAACAGGCCGAGCCTATTTTGGAAAAATACCTCAGGCTTCGCTACCAACTGATGCCCTACATCTACTCTCTCGGCTATAACACCTACAAGACCGGCGCCCCCTATATGCGCGCTCTGTTCATGGATTTCCCGAACGATCCCAAAGTTGCCGATCTGGGCGATGAATACATGTTCGGTCCGGCTTTGCTGATCGCTCCGGTCACCGAGCAAGGCGCAACCAGCCGCATGGTGTATCTGCCCGCTGGGAGTGACTGGTTTAACTACTGGACCAACCAGCGCGTCCACGGAGGCCAGACCATCAAGGTCAACGCCCCTATCGATACGCTTCCCATCTTCGTCCGTGGGGGATCGATTCTACCGTTAGGAGAGCCGGTCGAAAGCACCGGCCAGAAGCAGGCGCTGGCCAAGATACGGGTTTATCCTGGAGCAGACGGAGATTTCATACTCTACCAGGACGATGGCAAGACCTATAGGTATGAGAATGGGAACAGCAGCATCACCCGCCTGCACTGGAACGATGCCGCCCGCAAGCTCACTCACGACGGCGCTCCAGCGTGGTCAGGCCGCGATAATGACCTGCTGCAGATTGTACGCAGATGATCTCGCAATGCGGGACGAGTTTCTCAACTTGCGGTCAAAACGTGTATAAGGGACACCATAACGCATTTGTTTCGTGAAGGAATTATTTGAGGTGAAGAGATGATTTCTCGGCGTGAATTTCTGGATGGTCTCGCGGTTGGGATGGCGGGTGCTGCGATCGGCTCGACAGCGAAGAGTTATGGACAGATTCTGGGCGCGAACGACCGGGTAAACTTCGCGGTGATGGGCTTGCACAGCCGCGGCTACGCGCATCTTTCCGCGTTGAAAGCGAATAGCAAGACCTCAAGAATCACCCATATCTGCGATGTGGATTCCACCATCATGGAGAAGTTCGCCGGCAAAGCGCAGACCGCGTTGGGCTATGCGCCCGCCACCGCCAAGGACTTCCGCAAAGTGTTGGCCTCCAAGGATGTGGATGCTATCAGCATCGCGACTCCCGATCATTGGCACACGCCCATGGCGGTGCATGGTCTGCAGGCGGGGAAGCATGTCTACGTGGAGAAGCCGTGCAGCCACAACCCAGCCGAAGGCGCGCTGCTGGTCCAGGCCCAGCAGAAATACGGCAAGCAGGTGCAGATGGGCATCCAGCAGCGTTCTTCGCCGCATACCATCGAGATTGTCGGCAAGATTCACGACGGCCTGATCGGCCGGGCCTACTTCGCCAAGGCGTGGTACTCGAATACGCGTACCTCGATAGGCGTGGGGAAGGAAGTCCCGGTGCCGGCTACGCTCGACTGGGATCTGTGGCAAGGGCCGGCCCCGAGAAGGCCCTACAAGGATAACGTCGCACCCTACAACTGGCATTGGTTCAGGGTCTGGGGAACAGGCGAGACACTCAACAACGGGACCCATGAAGTCGACGTCTGCCGCTGGGCGCTTGGAGTCGATTACCCGAATCGGGTCAGCGCCACCGGTGGCCGCTACCACTACAAAGACGACTGGCAGTACTATGACACCCTGCTCACCAGCTTTGAATATGACGACAAGATGCTGGCCTGGGAGGGTAAGTGCTGCAATGGAATGAAGTATTACAACCGTGATCGTGGATCGACCATCATGGGGACCACAGGATCGGTTCTGGTCGACCGCGACGGATACGAAGTCTACGACCTTAAAGGCAAAATGGTCGATCAGTTCAAGACCGGAGGCAAAACATCCTCGGGCGACCTCACTGGGCAAGACTCAATGACGGATCTGCACTTCGCAAACTTCATTGCCGCAATTCAAAGCGGGGAAAAGCTCCATGCTCCTATAGCTCTGGGAAATATCGACGTGACCATGCTGCAGCTATCGAACATTGCCTGGACTGTAAACCGGGAGCTGAAGCTGGATACCAAGACCGGCTGCGTCCTGGACGATCCCGAAGCGATGAAGTGGTGGGGGCGCGAGTACCAGAAAGGTTGGGAACTCCGCATCTGACGCAGAAGGCTAACGTGTCCTTCTTGTCAGTCTTTGCCTTTCTTTCTGTCATTCCCGAAGGGAATCTGCTTCTGGCTTCTTGCGCTATGGTAGCGGCGCTGGGATGGGAAAGCAGATTCCCTTCGGGAATGACAGAAAGAAAAACAATTGCTAACACAGAAGCCGGAGCACTTCCTGGTAAGGTGGTATGGCCTTTCCGCAAAATTTGACGCCGGACCGCCGGAGATGGGCTTATACTGGGAGCATTATTCAAGGGCTCCAAGTGCCGCTCTCTTTTTGGTCGCGGCCTTGAGTATCCATCAAGTTTTTCTCTTGCTGTTTTCTGCTGCACCTTTCCGGAGCCAGGCACACGCATTTATCGTCTGAGCGCAATTTGCCGCCCGCGATAATCCACCTGATGAGTCACAAGGAGGAAGCATGTCAGACCACCAGCCGCCAAAGAAAGAGAAGCCGGAGCCGGCGTCCACCGCCCCGGTTCCCACCGGCATCACTCGTCGCGGCTTTCTCAAGGGCGCAGGTATCACCGCCGCCGGAACTGCTCTCCTCGAGGGCGTTCAGGGATTTCAGCGCGAGGCTGCCGCCGCCACCCGCAGCGATGTAAAGGAATTCGGCGCCGAGCCTTTTCCCGTTACCTTGCACATCAACGGCAAGGAACGCGCTCTGCACATCGAGCCGCGCACCACTCTGGCTGACGCATTGCGCATCCAGTTGGGCATGACCGGCACTAAAGTCAGTTGCGACCGCGGCGCCTGCTCCAGTTGCACGGTCTGGCTCGACAAGGTCCCGGTCAACAGTTGCATGACGCTGGCTTACGACGCGGTAGGCCACCACATCACTACCATCGAAGGTATCTCCGCCGACGACCGGATGCATCCCTTGCAAGCCGCCTTCGTCCGTCATGACGCCATGCAGTGTGGCTTCTGCACGCCAGGCATGGTCATGAGCTGCGCTTCGCTGCTGGAGAAGAATCCCCATCCCACCGAAGCCGACGTCCGCTATGCCGTCGCCGGCAACATCTGCCGTTGCGGCACTTATCCCAAAGTTTTTGCCGCCACGCTCGACGCAGCCAGCCAGATGACGCGCAAGGCGTAGGAGAGAAACGACCATGGCGACCGATATCACGCATCCCGTTTCCGACGCTTTCCTGGGCGCCGCTGCCGATACCTCCAACACCACCGCGACCAAAACCGTGACTATGCCCATCGGCGTTCCCGGTTATACCCTGCATGACGAACAGCGCACTGTCCCCGTCTCCGAACCGCCTGTCCTGCCGATCAACAAAGATCTTGAATACATCGGCAAATCGCCGGAGCGCTGGGATGCCCAGGCCAAGGTCACCGGCCGCGCGCGCTATACCGCGGATGTGCAGCTCCCGGGCATGCTCTACGCCTCATTCGTCAATTCGAATGTACCGCATGCCAAAGTCCTTTCCGTCGATACCTCCGCAGCCGAGAAGTGTCCCGGGGTGAAAGGGGTTTATGTCATCGAGCGGCTGCTCGGAGGAGCTGTGCTGCGCAATCCCGCTCTGGACGTTTCGAAGTACCCGATCGTGCGCTTTGCCGGACAGCCTGTCGCTGCGGTCGCCGCCACTTCTCCGCAGGCAGCCGAGGAAGCGGCCGCAAAGGTCGTCGTGCAATACGAGGCCCTGCCCTTTGTGGTTGATGCGGATAAGGCTCGCCAAGGAGATGCGCCGCTGGTCTTTCCCGGCGCCGCCGATCAGGCGGCAACCGCAGGCGGAGGTGGAAGCGCGCACAACATCCCGCAGACAGGCAACGTTCATGGTCCCACCGTGCACAAACACGGAGATGCCGAGCAGGGATTCAAAGACGCCGATGTCATTGTGGATAGCCGCTACACCACCCAGGTGCAGACGCACTCTGCGCTTGAAACCCACGGGGTAGTCGCCGATTGGAAGCCGGAGCTGCTCACCGTCTACGCTTCCACTCAGGGAACCGCCAGCGTCCGCGAAGAGCTGGCCGCATATTTCAAATTGCCCAAATCCCAGGTGCGGGTCATAACCGAATACATGGGAGGCGGGTTCGGGGCTAAGTTCGGAGCCGGCAATCCCGGTGTGGTCGCGGCCGCGCTTTCCCGCCAAACGGGGGCGCCCGTCCGGCTCATGCTCACCCGCCAGGAGGAGCACCTCTCGGTGGGCAATCGCCCCAGCTCCGATCAGCACCTCCGCATCGGCGCTAAGAAGGATGGCACCATCACCGCCATTCAGCTTATCGCCTACGGCACCGCCGGCTGCGGCACCGGAGCCGGATGCTCCGGGCCGGCCACCAACCTGTACAAGTGGGCCACTCTCCACACCGAGGAGAACGACGTCTTCATCAATGCCGGGCCGGCCGCTGCCTTCCGCGCTCCCGGCCATCCCCAGGGAGCCTTTGCCCTGGAGCAGTCGATCGACGAGCTCGCCGCGCGCCTGCAGATGGATCCGCTCGACCTGCGCGATCGCATCGACGAGAATCCCGTGCGCCGCGTACAACGCCAGATCATCCGCGAAAGCGCCATCTGGAAATCCCGCAATGCCCGTGCCAACGCCGATCCGGGCCCCATCAAACGCGGTGTCGGCCTTTCCCAATCGGTCTGGTACCGGCACCTCAACATGAACTCCGCCGCCGAGGTTCGCGTCCACAAGGACGGCTCGGTCGAAGTCCTCTCCGCCGTGCAGGACATCGGCAGCGGCATCAAGACCGTTCTGGCGCAAATCCTCGCCGAGCAGTTCGGCGTTCCTCCGGCCAAGGTCTCGGTAAAAATCGGCGACACCAACTATCCGGTCGGCCCCAACTCCGGCGGCAGCGTCACCACCTCTTCCTTAACCCCCGCGGTGCGCGATGCAGCTTGGCAAGCTGCGCAGAAGTTCCTGGCCAGCATTGCTCCGGCGCTAGGCACGACTCCCTCGGATCTCACCCTCACCGGAGGTATGGTCCGCAGCGCCTCGGCAAAATTCCAGCCCATCCCGTTCCGCTCGGCTGCCGCCAAGATGAACACCGACGAGGTGTCAGCCCAGGCAAAACGCATCCCCGACTACGACCCCAGCAAGTACGACACCTATGGCGGCGTCGATGTTGCCGAGGTAGCCGTCGATACCGAAACCGGACGCATTCATGTGAAGCGCGTCCTTGCCGTCCACGATTGCGGCCGCCCGATCAATCCCGCGCAAGTCATTAGCCAGATCAATGGCGGCGTCATCCAGGGCGTCTCCTATACCCTCTTCGAGCACCGGCTCATCGACCCCAACCACGGCCTCATGGTCAATTCCGACCTTGACCGTTACAAGATCGCCGGCTCGTACGAAGTCCCTCAAATCGAGGTCCAGCTCACCGAGTCCTACATCGGCCAAAGCTCTACCGACGCCTCCGGCATCGGTGAAGCCGCCGGCATCATCTCTGCCGGCGCGGCCATCGGCAACGCGGTCCAGAACGCCACCGGGGTTCGCATCCGGCAACTGCCCATGACCCCTTCCGTTGTGCTCGCATCCCTCAACCAGCCCCAATCGCCGGAGTCCGTATGAATTCCTTTACTCTCGCAGACTGCACCACCGTCGAAGCCGCGCTTTCGCAGATGAAAGATGGCGCCGTCGCCAAAGCCGGCGGCGTGGATCTCCTGGATCGCATGAAGAACGGAACGGAGACACCCGCCCGCCTGGTCAACATCCGCAACATCCCGGCGCTTCGCGGCATTCGCTCCACATCCCAGGGTCTCACCATCGGCCCCCTGACCACCCTCGCCGAAGTTAGCGAGGAGCCTGGCATCCGCGCCCAATACAGCTTGCTCGCCGATGCCTGTGGACACGCCGCTACCCCGCACATCCGCAATATGGCGACCATCGGCGGAAACCTGCTGCAGCGTCTGCAGTGCTGGTACTTCCGCTCCGCCGACTTCGAGTGCCTGCGCAAGGGCAAGGAGATTTGCTTCGCCTTTTCCGGTCTCAACCAATACCACGCCATCATGGATTACGGTGGCTGTCCCTCGGTTGCCCCTTCCTCCTCAGCCGTCGCTCTCCTGGCCCTGGATGCCAATCTTGAGCTCAGTTCGGCTGCCAAGGGTAAGCGCCTGGTCGCCATCCGCGATTTCTATCTCCAGCCGGACGCGAATCCCCATCGCTACAATGTGATGGCCCCGGACGAGCTGCTCACCGCCATTCATATTCCCAAACCTGCGCCCGGTACCCGCTCCGCTTACCAGAAATATGGTGAGAAAGAAAGCAATGACTGGGCCATTGCCGACGCCGGCGTGCTGCTCGAAATGGACGGCAATACCTGCCGCCGCGCGGTCGTCACCATGGGCGCCGCCTCGCCGGTCGTCCGCCGTTCGCATGAAGCGGAGGCCGTACTTACCGGCAAGCCCATCACTGCGGAGACCGCACGTGCCGCCGGAGAGGCTTCCATGCATGGCGCTATGCCGCTCTCTATGAACGCCTATAAAGTAAAACTCTTCCCGGTCGCCGTCTCCCGTACCATCCTGCTGGCCGCCGGACAGATGGACCGCGACCCCAGCGCCGCTGGTTAAGCCCCCGCGCTCGCGAAAACGAGCGCCGCAGAAAGGAACGAGCATGAGCGCCACCGAAGTTCATCCGCAGCCCTGTCAGTGCCTTCGCACCAAGAATCCCTACGGCACCACTCCGCAAAATGCTGAGTCCTGGCTCCCCGGCGTCGCTGCCACCTCCACCTACTGGTGCTTGCGCACGATGGGGCCCGCCGGACCCGACGAGCATTACGTACACCTCTCCCGCTGCACATCCTCTCGCGCCTGTTATGAAGCCGTCGACGATTAAAGAGTTCGAAGCCGATGCGGGTGCCCCACGTTCGGATTTTCGGACGTGGGATTCAAGGATCCAAAACCCCTTCACGGCCGTTGCGGAATGGCGAAACAGGCTGCGGAGAAACTCGGGAGCTTTGAATGGTACGGCCTCCAAGCCGCACGCAGGTGGGTGAAAAGCCCCGTAGGGGCGCCCGAAAACGTCACTGCTGGGTTTACAGCGGAACAAACTCCGGTCCCGTAGGGACGACTGAAAGGTATGATTCAGCCGTCCCTGCGGGACTTTTCTCTTATGGAACCCTACCCGGCACTTCGTGCTAGGCTATTTTCTTGTCGTCCCTGGCGGGACTTGTCAAACCCATAACGTGAAAACAGGCCCCACACAGAATCCGGAAAAATTATGGCTTTGTATCAGAGTACGACTTGAGCCGTGCCGTAACTGTATAAAACTCGATCGGCTTTACAGGCTGCGGAAAAGCCATTTCGGAGCTTGAGAAGCGTAGCTTTTTGGTGGAAGTCCCCGCATTCATGCGGGGAAGGAGCGCTTCAGCGCTCCGGGAAAGTTCGACTTTGATCATGATGCGCTTCAGCGCTGGCATCGGGAAATCCAGGGTTAAAGCCCATTTTTAGATCGACCGCTTTCCGCTGGACTGAAATCCAGCTTCCCCCCCGCCAAACAGGGGGCTTCCACCAAAGCTCTTCTACAGAGTTTTCTCCTCTAACTAAGTAACCCTACTGAGCAGCTTTCATGGAGACTTTGACCACTCCAGCTTTATGCTGCTTTCCGTCATCTCCCATAATGAAAAGGTTGTTCCTCTCCACTGCAAACTTCACCGGCTCGCCGACTGTCGCCAGTGCAGGCTTGGACCACGGGAAGAAGAGCCGCTCGCGGGCCACGTAGGTCTTCCCCTCTGCCTGAATAGTGAACACCTGGTAGGTGTCGTAATTATCTGTAGTCGTGGTAGTGCTGTGTTGCGAGGAGTCGGAGTAATCCTTCATAGTGTTCTTGGTGCTGCCGTCGAGCACCTTGGTCTGCTCGGATTCAACCAGCGTTCCTGTTTGCCAGTTGCGGGTTTGCGCACTTGCCCAAATCGTGAGGGCGACCATCATGCATGCGAATAGGGATTTGCTTCGTTTCATGAAACCCTCCTTAAAAATATTTTCTAAGTTAGACCCACGCTAGCTTTGCGAGCCCTGGGGCACCAGGCTTGGCCGCGGCCCCTACTACCCTGGCTCGCATTCGATAGTCGAGGTATCCCACCGACTGGCACATAGCAAAGGAAAAGAGCACGCAGAGATAACGGGGACCGCAAACCCTTCATTTAGACTTGAGTAACCTTGCCTTAACTCAGGAGAAAAGGAACCGTCCCGATGTGGATTGTCAGAATCGCGCTCACGCGTCCCTACACATTCATCGTTCTCGCGCTTCTGATTCTCTTCTTGAGTCCAATCGTGATTCTGCGGACGCCTACAGACATATTTCCTGACATCAATATTCCCGTTGTTGCCGTCTGCTGGGTATACACCGGACTGAATCCGGAAGAAATGGAAGCCCGGCTGGTCACTCCTTACGAAAAGGTCCTGAGCAGTTTGGTCGACGATATCGAGCATATGGAGTCGACCAGCTACAACGGCGTTGCCGTAGTCAAGGTTTTCCTGCAGCCGGGCGCCAGCCTGGACCGGGCAAATGCCCAAGTGACGGCCACATCGCAATATCTGCTTCGCCAACTGCCGCCGGGAACCCAGCCGCCCGAGATCATCGATTTCAGCGCTTCGGAAGTACCCATTCTGCAGTTGGGCATTTCGGGCAAGAATTTCTCCGAACAGCAGCTTAACGACTACGCGCAAAACTTCGTCCGGCCCCAACTGGTCACGCTTCGCGGCGTGGCCGTCCCTCTGCCCTATGGCGGCAAACAGCGCCAGATCATGATCAACATGGACCAGGGGCTGATGCAGTCCAAGGGCATCTCTCCCGCCAACGTGCTCGATGCGGTCAACGCCCAGAACCTGATTCTGCCCTCCGGGACGGTCAAGATCGGCGAGAACGAATACGATGTGCGCCTCAATGCCGCTCCGCGAACCGTCGCCGAGTTGAACAACCTTCCCATCCGCCAGGACGGCAGCTCAACCATCTACCTGCGCGACGTGGCCACCGTGAGCGACGCCTTTCAAGTTCAGACCAACATCGTGCGCCAGAATGGCCATCGCGGCGTGCTCATCGGAATCCTGAAAACCGGCAATGCATCCACGTTGACCGTGGTCGAGGCGATCCACAACGTGCTGCCGCGAATTGCGTCCATGGTTCCTCCGGCGCTTAAAATAGAGCCGCTTGCGGATCAATCGGTTTTCGTTCGCGGCGCCGTCAACGGCGTTATTCGCGAGGCAATCCTCGCCGCCGCGCTCACCGGCTTGATGATTCTTCTGTTTCTCGGTAGTTGGCGCAGCACGCTCATCATCGCTGTCTCTATTCCGCTGTCGATCCTGACCTCCATCATTACCTTGAGCTTCCTCGGCGAGACCATCAACATCATGACGCTCGGCGGCCTGGCGCTGGCCGTTGGAATCCTGGTCGACGATGCCACGGTGACGATTGAGAATATCGATCGCTACCTGGAGCTGGGCCATCCCCTGCACGATGCCATCCTTGAAGGAGCGGCACAGATCGCAGTGCCCGCGCTGGTTTCCACCCTGTGCATCTGCATTGTCTTCCTGCCTATGTTCCTGTTGGGCGGAGTGGCGCGTTTCCTCTTTGTGCCGCTGGCCGAGGCGGTGGTCTTCGCCATGCTCGCCTCCTATGTTTTTTCTCGAACGCTCGTGCCCACTCTCGCCATGTACCTGCTCAGGCCGCACGAGCCGCATCAACACGCGCGAAACATTTTCAGCCGCTTCCAGCACGGCTTTGAACGCGGATTCGAACGGGTGCGGACCAGCTATCGCCTGCTGCTCACCACTTTGGTATTGAGGCGCAAGTCTTTCGTGCCCATTTTCCTGGCTGTCTGTACCTGCGGTTTCCTGCTGTTGCCCTGGCTGGGGCAGGACTTCTTCCCCAACAGCGATAGCGGAGAATTCATCCTGCACCTTCGCGGCAAGACAGGCATGAGGATTGAAGAGACGGCTCGCCTTTGCGACCTGGTAGAGAACTCCATTCGACGCCAGATCCCGCCACGGGAAATCGCGAATATCCTGGACAACATTGGCTTACCCTACAGCCAAAACAACACCATGCACATGACTTCCGGCGCGGTCGGATCAAGCGATGCCGACGTCATGGTTTCGCTCAGCAGGAACCACCATCCCACCGCCGGCTATATGCGCGATTTGCGGCGGCAGCTTCCGCGGGAGTTTCCCGGAGTCGTCTTTTATTTCCTGCCCGCGGATATCGTCACCCAGATTCTCAACTTCGGTCTGCCCGCTCCTATCGATATCCAGATCGAGGGCGCCGACGTTGAAGCCAACCATGCAATCGCCGTCCACATGATGGATGAGTTGCACGCCATTCCGGGCTTGGTGGACCTGCGCGTGCAACAGCCCTTCGACTACCCCACGCTCACGGTAGATGTGGATCGCACCAAGGCCGCACAGGGCGGCTACACGGAGCGCGACATAGCGGACAGCGTGCTCGATACGCTGAACGGAAGTTTCCAAACTAATCCCATGTTCTTCCTGAACTGGCAGAACGGCGTCACCTACAACCTGGCCGCCCAAACGCCGCAATATCGCATTCAGTCGCTCACGGATCTCGAGAACATCCCGCTTTCTGCAAGCGGGAGACCGGCGGCAACAGGCGCGCAAGCCCCGGAGATTCTCGGCGATATCGCCTCGATCGGGCGTTCACGGGAGATGGCTGTGGTATCGGAGTACAACGTCCGCCGGATCATCGATATTTACGGATCGGTCCAGGACAGCGACTTGGGGGCGATCGGCCGGGCGGTAGATCGAGTGGTCGCACACACCAGAAAGTCTCTGCCGCGCGGCGCATTCATCACCGTGCGCGGCCAATTGCAAACGATGCGCAGCTCCTACTTGGGACTGCTATCCGGGTTGGGGATTGCGATTGTGCTGGTGTACATGCTCATCGTGGTCAACTTCCAGTCGTGGCTTGACCCGTTCATCATCATTACCGCGCTACCTGCCGCTTTGGCGGGGATCGTTCTCTTTCTCTTTGCCACCCACACTACGTTGAGTGTTCCAGCCTTGATGGGCGCTATCATGTGCATGGGCGTGGCCACGGCCAACAGCATCCTTGTGGTTTCATTCGCCAAGGAGCGGCTCTCCGAACACAACAACGCAGTCCGGGCCGCCATCGAGGCCGGAGCTACCCGCTTTCGCCCGGTCATAATGACAGCTTGCGCCATGATCATCGGCATGGTCCCGATGGCCTTGGGCCTTGGCGACGGCGGGGAGCAGAATGCTCCGCTCGGGCGTGCGGTGATCGGCGGCTTGCTGTGCGCGACGGTTGCAACGCTGGTCTTCGTTCCTGCGGTCTTCGCACTGCTTCATGGCAGCTGCGGATCTCGGAATGGAGACCTGGATACTGAATGGACCACCGAAGATGGGCGCGCGGCGCACGCATGAAGGAGAGTGCATGAAGACGAACGAGCCGCGCGAAACCGCCGGTGATGGGGGCCACCCAACCGGGTCGGGGACGGTTGAACCCGGGGGAGTTCAATTGGCTACCTCGGAACAAACGCCGCCGGCCGCTGCGGGTCGACCGCTCCACGACAGCCGGCGCCAAGGCCCGTCACGTCCCGACCGCCTCACCTGGATCGTCCTCCTGACCGCCTGCGTTTGCCTGGGCTGGATCGTTTACGCGGGCATCAGGTCCCGTATCCGGGCCCACGCCGCGCTGGTCGAGGCGACGCAGGCTTCGGAGACCGCCTTGGTCCAGGTAGTCCATCCTACGCTCGGTTCTTCGGCCCAGGAGCTTGCCTTACCCGGCAACACGCAAGCCTTTATCGATACTCCCATCTATGCGCGCACCAGCGGTTATCTCAAGCGTTGGTTCGCGGACATCGGCGCCCGGGTCAAGCAAGGCCAGTTGCTGGCGGTGATTCAAACGCCTGAATTGGACCAGCAGCTTGCCGCAGCCGATGCCGATCTCAAAAACTCCCAGGCAAACCTCGAGTTCGCGCAGACCACAGCGGCTCGTTGGCAGCATCTGCTCAAGACCAACTCAGTTTCGAAACAGGAGACCGACCAGGCGGTCAGCGACCTGAACTCCAAGCAGGCGATCGTCGCCTCCAGCCAAGCCAATGTGCGCCGCCTGCAGCAATTACAGGCCTATGAGCATATCTATGCTCCGTTTGACGGCGTCATCACGGCGCGCAACACAGATATTGGCGCACTCATTCAGGCAGGTGACAACACCACTCCCAAGGAGCTGTTCCATTTGGCTTCCATCAACAAGCTGCGCGTCTATATTGCCGTGCCCGAGGTCTATTCCGCCGGCGTAAGAGACGGAGAGAAAGCGACCCTCACGCTCGATTCCCTGCCCGGCCAAACCTTCACCGGCACAATCGTGCGCAATTCGGATTCCATCGATCCGGTCTCGCGCACCTTGAACGTGGAGGTGGACGTAGACAATCGCAGCGGGCGGCTGATGCCGGGAGCGTATGCATTTGTTCATCTCAAATTACCGCCCAGCGCTCATTCATTGACCATCCCGGCCAATACTTTGCTCTTCCGCTCCGAGGGTTTGCGGGTCGGGGTGGTGCGCAATCGCCATGTTGAACTGATGCCGATCACCATCGGACACGATTACGGCGGCAGCGTGGAAGTGACAGCCGGTCTCAGCCCTCAAGATGCGATCATCGTCGATCCTTCAGATTCCCTGGAGAACGGCGCTGCGGTACAGGTTGAGAACGCGCCGGGGCCGGCGCAGGTGCGATGATCAGCCTCGGGAAAACAATTGTCCCGGCCTGCATCGGATTGTCGCTGCTCTCCGGCTGCACGGTGGGGCCGAATTACGTGAGGCCTTCGGCGCCGCTCACTCCCACGTTTAAGGAGGCGCCCCCCGTCGCCTCTCCCGCAGCCTTTAAGGACTGGAGCGTGGCCCACCCGGCCGACTCGGTTCCTCGCGGCAATTGGTGGGAGCTCTATCACGACCCCCAACTGAATTCATTGGAAGCGCAGGTCGATCCCGCCAATCAGACGCTGAAAATCGCCGCCGCTAATTTCAACCAGGCGCGCGCCATCATTCGCGTGAACCGGTCTGCCGAAGCACCAACCGTTGAAGCAAGTCCCGCCATTGGAGCGGTCCGTAATTCGGCCCACCAACCCTACTTTCCAACTACTTCGGTTAACAACGGAGAGGGGGATTTTTCGCTGCCCTTAGACCTCTCCTGGGAAATCGATCTATGGGGACGTATTCGCCGCAGCGTCGCCCAGGCAAAAGAACAGGCGCAAGCGAGCGCTGCGGATATGGAAAACGCCCGCCTCAGCCTGCATGCCGAGTTGGCGGCCGATTACTTTGAGTTGCGCAGCGCGGATGCCGATAAAAAACTTCTCGACGATACGGTGAAAGCCTATAGCGACGCGCTGGACTTGACGCAGAACCGTTTTGAGGGCGGAGTTGCGCCCCAGTCCGACGTCACCCAGGCACGAACCCAGCTCCAGGATGCGCGCGTTGTCGATTCTGAGATCACCATTGCGCGGGCGCAATTTGAACACGCGATCGCGGTCCTGATCGGCAAACCGCCCGCCGTCTTCGCGCTGGCTCCCGTGCCACTCAACATCGCACCCCCTACACTGCCGGTGGTTCCTGGCGCGCTGCCATCGGAGCTGCTCGAGCGCCGTCCGGACATCGCCGCCGCGGAAAGGCGGATGGCCGCGGCGAATGAAGAGATCGGGATTGCCCAAGCCGCATACTATCCGACCCTAAGTCTCACCGGCTCCGCTGGCTTCCAGGGCACTTCAATCTTGAACTGGCTGGAATGGCCAAGCCGCTTCTGGGCGGTTGGCCCCTCGCTTTCCGAGACCATCTTCGATGCCGGCAGGCGACGCGCTACGACAGATATTGCCCGCTCCGGATATGACGCCGCCATAGCTACTTATCGTCAGACGACTCTCAGCGCGTTTCAGCAGGTCGAGGATTCGCTCACCGTGCTGCGCGTCTTGGCAACGGAATCCGAACAGCAGCACCAGGCAACCGATTCCGCGAACCAGTCCCTCCAGCTTTTTGAGAACCGCTACCAGGGCGGAGTAGACACCTACCTCCAGGTCGTGACCTCACAGACCGTAGCTCTCTCCAATCAGCGGAATGACATCGACATCATGCTGCGCCGGCTCGATGCCACCGTGCTGCTGATCAAAGCCCTCGGCGGCAATTGGAATGTCAGCCAACTCCCCCCGGTATAAACAACCTGTGGAAAAGTATAGTTCTGTGTATCAGGACACGACTTCGGCCGTGCCGCAAGCCGACAAGAAAACTCGATCGGCTTTTAGCCGCTGAGGGAACAGTTTTCGATTCTCTTCTTTTCCGCAACCTCTTTATTGAAGGCTGCATAACAAATATCCGGTCCTATTTGGCTGGGAAAGCACATTTCTGGCCTCGACATGATATCGAAGGACATTACTATTGCAACAATCAAATAGCCGCGCCCCCAAGTCACACCATCGTAAGTCCCGCGAGGGACGGCTGAAAATAGCCCAGCACGAAGTGCTGGGTGGGTCCTATAAGAAACAAGTCCCGCAGGGACGACTGAATCACCTCACCCCTTTTCCACTTGTGCGCCATCGATGCCAAAGCCGCTATCCAACTTCCTCGTTGGCGCGGCGGAGCATATTACGCATCAGTGAAACCATGTAAGCGTTGGCCATGCGATGATTGCTATCGCCTACGAAGCCGGGATAGTGGTCGGGTATCAGCGAGGCAGTCGAGCGCACTTCGCGCAGAGCCTTCATCAGCAGGTACATATCCTGATAGCCGTCATCCTGAAAGGTCTCGTGAAAGCGTGGCAGAGGCGAGCTGACGTTGCGGAAATGGACGGTGAAGATCTTGCCCCGGCTGCCAAACTCCTTGATCATGCCGGCGGCGTCCTTGCCCATCGTATCTCCGCCTTCGAGCCAAGTGCCCAGGCACAAGCAAAGTCCCCAGTTCTTGCTCCCGTTTGCAGCCACCTCTTCGGCATGTTTGTAACCTGCATAGTTGATAAAGACCTTGGCTACTCCATTCATGGGAGAAATGGGAGGGTCATCGGGGTGGTGGGCCAGCTTGATATTGGCTTTTTCGGCGACCGGCAGAACCGCCTTGAGGAAGTATGTGTAATTCGCCCAGATATCGTCGGCGGAATATTGCCGATCGAACATCTGCTCTTCAACATTATGGCGGAAGTCGTCGACGCTGAACTCGCGAGCCGAGTAACCGCGAGGAGTCTCGATCATGTTCGTCGTATAGGTATTCCCGGGATGAAAATCGATGTGCGATGTGCGGATTCCTAAGCGGCCGCAATCGGTGAGAAAGGTATTGAACTTGTCGATGTCTTCGTCTCTGCCCGGCTGGCCCAGCTGGATTCTTAGCGCGCGGTAGCCTTCCATCAGCGCGCAGTCGATCTTCAGCCCATATTCAGCAAACCGCTCCCGCGTGCTTCGGATCATCTCGTAGGAAGCGCTATTGCCAAAGTCGGCGTGCAGCCAGCGCAGCCCGATCTGTTTGAAAAATCGCAACTCGTCATCGGTCATCTTCGGTACGAAAACTTTGACGGCGATCTTGGTGTTATCCGGATCGTCTTCGTCCTTGTGAGGAAGAGGGCCCAAGGCCCGCGCCGAGCTTGGAAGGAGCCCGTAGGCCGCCGCAGCCAGCGGCAGTTTGAACAGATCGCGGCGGCCCGGCAGAAACGGCCCAGCAGGATCTTTAGAGTTGAAAAACGCCACAACTTACCTCCATGAGTTAACTTTGAAAGCATCCACAATCATCTGGTCTGCGGCATCTGCAGGAACTCGCTGACCGGCAGAGGCTGCCGGGTGAAGCGCGCTTCAAACACCGCTCCTTTGAAGTGGTCTTTGAGGTTGATTCGTACTCCGATCGACGCATGGCCTGCTCCTTGGGGAACCAGGTGCAAGCCGGCCTCGCCCTGCAACTCATCCCCCACATAGTTCTTGAGCATCTGGCCGTCGTACACCGCAGTCACCCGGCACCAGCGTCCGAGCGGATATAACTTCCGGCAATTGAGCAAAGCCCTGGATTGTCCGCCCGCCATGGCAAAGCTATCCAGGCACCATTGGCCATTGACAATCCGGGTTTCAAATAACATCCGGTCATCGATGTCCTGTCCGGCGGAATCCAATACCGACAGATGAAAGAATCTCTGTTGCGGCGCGCCGCCCAAATCAGGCCGGAAGATGACCTCCCAGGTCCAGGTTTCTGCCCCTGCCAGCGGATGGACGGGAACGAACAAAGCGTCATCTATGCCATTGAATTCCACCGCTTTCCCATAGGGTGTCTCGATTAAGCGAGGATGCCCCAAGATCTTGGTGGGATGGCCTCCTAGCGATCCGGTCCGGTCAAATCGCCACACCTCCGCTTTTCCTCCCACTGCGCTTTGCCCCATTATCGACAACCCTGATATCGACGATATCGACCCTGCCACCAGTAGAGCTCCCGCTAGCAGGCTTCCTCGCAGGAACCGTCTTTGCTTCCGGTCTCTCATCGAACTCTCCTCAGTCAACTGTCCCCGGTACACGACGATACCAGATGGGGAGGCAGCATGGTTTCTGCTCTCGCGATATCATGGTGCGACCGGGAAAGACTTTCCGCCAAGGCGGCGTAGCCGCGCTCAGCAGAAGTTTGTCTTTTTTGCAAACTAAAGATGGATCCATATTCCAAACAGACTCGAGGTGCCCCATCCTTGCGTAACCGGGGTCCTCGGCAAGCGAAGCTTGCTGGGGTGGGTAGCAAGAGTGGGAGACCACGACCGATGGCAGCACTCGTTTCAAGGAGCACTTGCTAATGAAATTTTGCTACGGCGTCTGGGCCGCAATTCTTCTGCTCACGGTTACAGTTTCAGCGCAGGACTTAAGTCCCACAGCCTCGTCGCAGGGACTGCCGATATGGGCCTATCCCGTGCCCGCTCAAAAGAAGCCCGGCCGACGGCCAACCAAAGTCGACCTTGGTCCCAAACACGTCCCCGGCAGCACGGTAAGCTATACCCTCGGGCCGATCGCCGATCTCTTTGCCGTGCCGGACTGGTTCCCTGACTCTCATCCTCCCATGCCGGATGTGGTTGCCCACGGACGCAAGCCGGACGTATTCGCCTGCGGCTATTGCCATCTGCCCAATGGCCAGGGGCGGCCGGAAAATCAGAGCATAGCCGGGCTTCCCGCAGCCTACATCGAAGAACAAATCGCCGATTTCCAGAGTGGAGCACGAAGAAGTTCTGAGCCGGAAATGGCTTCGGTGAGCCACATGATTCAGGTCGCAAAGGCCGTCACGCCCGAAGAGATAAAAGCAGCAGCAGCCTATTTCTCATCTATGAAGCTGAAACCCTGGATCAGGGTCATAGAAGTAGAGCAAGTGCCCAGAACCAGAATTGCAGGAGGAATGCTGGTGCTTGCCGATGGCGGCGGGACTGAGCCCATAGGGGAACGCATCATTGAGGTCCCGGAGGATCTTAAGTTGACGGAACTGCGGGATTCCAAATCCGGATTCATTGCATACGTGCCGAAAGGCAGCCTTAAGAGAGGTGAGCGCCTGGTGATGACGGGCGGAGGTGGAGTGACAACGCAATGCACTCTGTGCCATGGCGGAGATCTCAGGGGACTGGGAAACGTGCCTTCGATTGCCGGCCGCTCGCCGAGCCAGATGACCCGCCAGATCATCGATATCCAAAGGGGAGCGCGGAATGGAGGGTGGACGCAGCTGATGAAAGGCCCTGTGGCCGGACTTAGCAACAAGGACATCGTGGCCATCACAGCCTACCTGGCGTCCCTGAAACCCTAGGCGCCGATCACAACTGGATGCGAGAGAAGAGATAGGCTCCTGAGGCCAGGAAAATCGCGGTAAGGACTCCCAGCAGCGCCAGATCCAGCGCGAAGCTGAAATGCCACACGCCGATCAGGATGCCTCTTAATCCATCTACCCCGTAGGAGAGCGGATCGATCTGCGTGATGATGGTGAGCACCTTGGGCAGATGGCTCAAAGGATAGAGAGCACCGGAGAGAAAAAAGATGGGCAGCACGAGAAAGTTCATGACTAGCTGAAATCCCTGCATGTCCTGGATAACCGATCCGAGGCTGGTTCCAAGAGCGGCAAAGACTGTCGCGATGAGCACTATAAAGACTAGAGACAAAGGTACGGCCAGCCAATGCTGCGGACGAAATCCAGCGACCAGACAAACCACCAGAATCAGCAAACCTTGAATGACGGCAACTGTCGCTCCGCCGAGCGTGCGCCCGAGCATGATGAAGATCCTTGGCACCGGAGCTACCAGCGTCTCCTTAAGAAAACCGAACTGCCGGTCCCACAGCATCGCGATGCCGGAGAATACCGAGCTGAAGAGTACGGTCATCCCGATCACGCCCGGAGCCATGAATTGGAGATAGCTTCCGTTGCCTGCCTTGGCGAAGACTGGACCGAATCCGAATCCCAGGGCCAACAAGTACAGCATCGGCTGGCCCAGCGAGACCAGCAATTGGATTCGCGACCGCAAGTAGCGCTTCAGCTCACGCAGCCACAAGATGTAAATTGCGCTCATCCGGCTATCGTCTCCACATCTTCGCGAACTGCCTCATCCGATCCGATGAATTCGCCCCTTCTTCGCGCAGCGACGAGCCGGTGAGCGCCAGAAATGCCTCTTCTAGAGAATCGGTCCTGGTCTCTTCTTTGAGCTCCGCCGAGGTCCCCTGCGCCACGAGCTGCCCGTGATCCATAATCGCGATGCGATGGGCCACCCGATCGGCTTCATCCATGTAGTGAGTGGTAAGAAAGACGGTGGTGTGTTCCGTTTCATTGAGCGACTTCACGATGGTCCAAAGCCGATTGCGGCTCTGCGGATCGAGTCCCAGGGTAGGCTCGTCGAGAAATAAGATCTTGGGCGTGTGCAGCAGGCCGCGGGCGATTTCCAGGCGGCGCTTCATTCCCCCGGAGAACTCCTTGACATAGCTGTTCCGGCGCTCCCAAAGCTCAAAAAGCTTGAGCAGTTGCTCGATGCGCTGGACGCGAAGCTTGCGCGGCACATGATAAAGAATTCCGTGCAGCTCCATGTTTTCGTAGGCGGTCTGCTCGTTGTCCAGACTGGGATCCTGAAAGACTATTCCAAAGCGCTGGCGCGCTTCCTTCTGTTTCTTGGCCGGATTCAGCCCATCCAATTCAATGGTTCCGCTAGTAGGACGAAGCAGCGTAGTGAGCATTTTGATCGTTGTCGTCTTACCTGCTCCGTTCGGTCCGAGAAAAGCAAAGATCTCCCCTTGCTCCACCGCAAAGGAGATATCGTTGACGGCGGTTACCGCGCCAAACGTCTTTACCAGATTCTCTACCCGGATCATGCCCTGATAATACCTTGCTGCGGCAGGGGTCAGGCCACGTGTTTCTTTCTGCGCACCCGGACGGGCTTGATAAGGACCTCTGCCTGGATGCCCCATATCTGGCGCGCTCTTGCGGCAGATGTGGGAAACCGCAGATCTCTCCACTTCGCTTCGCTCTCTCGAAAATCATCCTGGGAAGATCTCTTTCATAGGGGGTGCCCCCGGATTGGAGATATTTAGCTTAGAGGTTCAATGGTGACTTGATAGCCGAGCCTGTGCAGATTTTGTAGCAATTTGCGGGCGCGTTGCTGTTTCGCTCTGGGGTTGGGTTCGCTGCCATGCTCCACGTATGGAACTCGTTCATGCAAGATCTTCCAGACCAAGCGGCAGAGGCGGTGAGCCACAGCCCAAATGGCTCCCTTATAGCCCAGCCGTGGCAGAAGATGCCGGAACACGGCTTGAAAGTGGCAGCCTTGTTTCTTCACTGCCGCATGTGCAGCTTGGTTGAGGATACGGCGCAGATAGCGATTGCCTTTGGCCGAGTGGCTGTTGTGGTTCTGTTCCGCGCTTTCCTCCCGCCCTGGATTGGTTCCCACCCACGAGGTCAGCTTGGCGGCTGAATCAAAGGTGCTGGCCTCCACTCCTACTTCGGCGATTACCTGCTGGGCGGAGTCGACCCCGAAACCAGGAACCTGCGCCAGGCGCTCCACTGCTTGCTGATGCTTCTGCATGGATTCGGCGGCCATCTGATTGAGCTGCTCGATCTGTGTGGCGATGAGATCGTAACGGTCCAGATAGAGCCCCAGCAATTGCTGGTGGTAGGGCTGGACATTCCCGCTCAGGGCATCCACCAGTTGCTGCTCGCTCGCACGCAGCCGATCATCTTTGAGGGCAGCTAATTTCTTCGCGTCGGTTTCCCCTTTGGCCAAGGCGCGTAAGATACGGTATCCGCTGACTCCCAGCAGATCGCTGATTACACTGGACAACTTGATGCGCATCTCCTCCAGCAGACACTCGATTTGGGAATGCAGCCGCGATTGGTCCTGGGTGAGATGAGTCTTCATGCGCGTCATCGTGCGCCAACTGCGCTGTTCGCCACTAGGCACGAAGCTCAGGGTAAGCTCGTCGGCTAGCAACCGCCGCACCAGACGTTCGGCATCGCGAAAATCGTGCTTGCGTCCGCGCGGGGCGCGGTTAGAGTACGCCTGCGCCAGATGCAAACGCATCTGCGGCTCCAGCTCATACCACACCGGCCTCCAGTACTGGGCGGTCGATTCCATCACGGCTTCCTCCACCCCCTCTTCCCGCAGCCAGTCCGACATTAAACGCAACTCGCCGGCTAGGGTGCCGAACCGTTTGCGCTTCACTGTCCCACCCTGTTCGCTTACTTCAATTACCACCACCATCAGCACTTTCTTATGGACGTCAATCCCTGCTACCCTACCTAACATAGTTCCCTCCTTGACGCGGAAGGGTAGGACGCGCGGCGAAAGACTTACGCACTCTCACGAGCTACCACCCTTCCCGTTCAGGGACGGATAGCGCGACACTCATAGGTTCAAAACGCACATCCCAGACCAAACTCCGGTACGGTCTCAACTCACCCAGAGCGAAGAGGGTCTTTACCGTTTCACGCCACCTCCAGCTTAGCTAATTCACAGCCTGATTGCCGACCAAGCCGGGGCTCCGATTTTCATCCCCTTGGGTGGGACGCAGGGCCCATGAACACTTCGTCGATCCAAGATCGCCACGAATCGAGGGTGCCCCATCCTTGCGCAGCAAGGGTGGGAGACCAACAAATGTGTATGCCTTATTTTTTCTTAGCGGGCTTAGCCTTCTTCGCCGGGGGAGTCTTCTTTTGTGTTTTGGCCGGCGGTGTGGGCTTGCCCGAGCCGCTCTTTTTGGCGACGGGCTTTTTCGGCACCGCCTTGGCGGCGGGCAGGCTTGCGGTTTTCGCCTTCGTCTTCAGGGGAGGGGACTTCTTCGCGGCTTGACCAGCCGGGGTTGACACGGAGGCCGGGTGTGACTTGACCGGCCTGGCTACTGAGCGCGTTCCGGACGCGTCTTGGGCCGGCGTGTTTGGCTGCTTCGAATTGTTTGATTCCGGCACAGCGGCGGCCTTGGCGGCCACGAGCTCGATCTTGCCGGCGGCATTCTTAGCCGGGGCTTCCGGCTTGGCCGCAGGTTCGGGCCGTTTCTCGACCGGAGGCGCCGCCGCGATAATAGACTCGTCCTCCGCCTCTTCTTCCATTACATCTTCCGTTTCATTCTCGTCGGATTCGATCTCCTCCTCCTCTTCGTCGTCGGAGAGCACCGGCTCTTTGAGCTTGGGTTCTCCCTTCCGAGAACCGCGAGTCCGGCGTACCGTTACCGGCGGCGGAGGCGCTGGAGGAGAGTAGGGTTCAAGGAAAGCGCGCAGCTGTTCTTCCGTCTCCAGCTTGCCATCGATGGTCTGCAAAAAGAGCTGGTGAAGCAGTTCCCTATAGCCGGGCAGATCCTGGGTGATGCGCATTTCCTGCATAAGGGCGTGGGGAACCCGCTGCCGGGCTTCCGGCCATACGTTGAAGAAACTGTTGTACTTGGCTTGCACCGGCGCGGACTTGGAGGTCAGCCCCAGCCAAAGCACCGCTTGAGGATTGGCCGAAGTGAAAAGCTTCCAGGTAGCGGAGGGCGTCGCCGCCTCCTTGCCGGTGAGTTGCTTGGCAAATTCCTTGGCCGCAACGTCCAGATGGTTCCATTCCTCGACAAACCCTGGACGGACAAACGACTTCTTGAGGGCGGCTAAATCCTTGGGTTGAAGTTTCGCCGTTAGCAGTTGCATCGAAGCCGCCGAAGCATCGGGATAGACGCCGAGCACCTGCAGTTGAGTGAGCAGCCGATGCATCTCCTCCAACCCGCTGTGGTCCGCCTTGGACACTGTCCACGCGGGATCCAGATGATGCATCCACCCTTCATTCTCCATGGCTGAGAGGGCGCGCAAACCGTCTTCCTCGTGACCGATCTCTTCTAACTCATATCCCTTCTGATAATCGGAAAGCGCAGCGATAGAGCCTTCGTCTTTGGCGGTCTGGTAGCGGGCCTTGGTGCGCTCTTCCAGCTCCCATCCCAGGCGCGTGGCCAAACGCGTAGCCCGGAGAAGCCGTGACGGCTCCTCTATGAAACCATAGTTACTTACCAACTGGAGATGCCGCGATTCAATATCCGCGACTCCGTTGAGCGGATCCATGAACAGCCCGTAGGAACGCTCGTTCAAAGACAAGGCCATGGCGTTGGCGGTGAAATCCCTGCGGCGCAGGTCCGCTTGAATGCTGTCCCAGTGATAGACCGGCTTGCCGGGCTTGGGGTACTCCTCCCGGCGTGTGCTAGAGATTTCGACCCGAACGCCTACCGGGAAACGGAAGAAGAGAGTACGCGATGGCTCCTGTTCACCCCACAGCGTTGCGCCCTGCTTTCTCCAGTGTTTTCTTTAACTTAAGGGCATTTCCCTGGACCGTGATGTCGAGATCGCGGACCGAAGAGCCGCTGGTGAGATCGCGGACTGCGCCGCCAACCAGAAAGACGTTCATGCCGGCGTCGCGGGCTGCGTGGCTTATTTGCCGCAGGGCATTCTGCTGATCGGCGGAGAGACGATTTTCGAACAGGTAGATGTAGTCGGGCATGCCTTACGCGTTGCTCCAACTAGGCCCAATCGTGCGGCTAACGTTCGCCATGTGAATACCTTAGGCAGTTCCAGGGGCTAAGCGCAAAGGACTAAGCTATCATACGGTGACGCGCTTTGGCTACCATTTTGCACAATTTGCGCTGCGCTCCCCGGCAGTTCCTGTGCGACAATCCAGCCGGGCGCTATCAGGAGAAATACTTTCGTCCGTTGAATCGGCCCATCCGCGATGCCTATCAGCCGCAAAAAGGTCATAGTACGAAAGTTTAACCGCGATTGGCTCTCCGGCTATCTGCCTGCCGCGGATTTCATTGCTCAGGGTGAGTTCGGAGTGCTTGCGCTGGACGGTAAGGTTGCATTGGTGCGCGTGGCCGACGTCAAGTGGATCTGCTTTGTCCGCGATTTCAATTCCGGAGAACCCGAGCAGCCTGAGCGGCTCCTATCGAAGACATTTTCCCGCCGTCCCCGTACCCCAGGACTGTGGCTGCGGGCCCGGCTCACGGATAATGATTCGATCGAGGGCTTAGCTCAAAACGACTCCAGCCTGCTCGATCAAAACGGTCTCTTCCTCATTCCCCCCGATAGCCGTTCCAACACCCAACGCATCTTTTTGCCCCGGCAGGCCATCAAGGAATTAGAAATCCTGGCCGTGATGCGGGCTGCAGCTCCCAAGTCCCCTTCCCAGCCAGTTCAAGAAAATCTCTTCAAGCAGTGGAATTGACAGCCATGGGTCCCAACTTGAGTACAATGCCCGCATGAAGCTCGCCGATCTTGCGCACGTTCTGGGCGCCACCTGCGCTGGCGACCGGGATCTGGAAATCACCTCGGTCGCGGGAATCGAAGAAGCCGGCCCGGGCCAGCTTACCTTTGTCGCCAATCCTAAGTATGCTCCCTGGCGAAGACTACCAAGGCCTCGGCGTCCTGGTCGACAACGATTTTCCTGCAGATCGAGGCCGCGACTCTGCGCACCTCAAACCCTTACTTAGCCTTCGCGCGGGCCATCGAAATCTTCTATCAGGCGCCGGAATACCCGCCGGGAGTTCACCCTACCGCCGTGATCGACCCCACTGCGGCGATCGGCGCCGACGCGCACATCGGCGCCTACGTGGTCATCGGACCTGGAGTGGTCATCGGCGACGGCGCTACCCTGCTGCCGCATGTCGTGATTTACCCGCAATGTACGCATCGGCAGATACTTTTTCGCGCACGCGCATGCCGTCATCCGCGAAGGCTGCCGGATAGGCGACCATGTCATCCTGCAAAACGGCGCCGTCGTCGGCTCCGATGGCTTCGGTTTCGCCAAGGACGAGGACGGGAGCTGGCACAAGATCACACAATCCGGACCGGTCGAGATCGCCGATCAGGTGGAGATCCAGACCAACTCCTGTATCGACCGGGCCAGCGTGGGCGTTACGCGGATTGCGCGGGGCGCCAAGATCGATAACCTGGTGCAGGTAGGCCATGGATCGAGCGTGGGAGAAAACACACTGCTCTGCTCCCAGGTAGGACTGGCAGGATCGACCCACGTGGGCAAGAACGTCGTTCTCGCCGGACAGGTCGGAGTCGCCGGACATTGCACGATTGGAGATGGAGTGATCGCGACCGGTCAAACCGGCCTGCACGGAGACATTCCCGCCGGCAAAGTGCTCAGCGGCTCGCCGGGCATGGACAACCGCCGCTGGCTTCGCGCCACCTGCCCTCTTTAGCCGGCTGCCGGAGATTCTCAAGCAGGTGCAGAAAGCGAGGGAGCGATTCCTGAGTCAATCACCCGCGATAGCGTCTTCTATAGGGTTGAAAATAGCTTTACCGCCTGCCACCCACCAAAGGGGAGCCTGGAGGCATCTTAAAGAAACTCATGAGCGACGAAGAACTGCCTCGCGGAGAGCGAGAAGATGGAACAGGCCTGCAACTGGTAAGCGATCCGATTCGCGTCCTGCTACTCGACGATCATCCGGAAAATCTGCTGCTGCGCTCGACCATCCTGCGCAAGTACGGCTATGTGACCGAGACTGCCAGCACCATCGCCGAAGCGGAAAAGCTGCTCGATAAGATCGACATCGCCGTTCTCGACTATCACCTGGGCGCTGGACAGTTCGGCACCGAGGTCGCCGCCAGTCTTCGCCGACGCCGGCCCGAGGTCCCCATCATCATTCTCTCGGCCACGCTGGAGCGACGTTTTGGCGGAGTGGAGGACATGCACCTGCTCAAGGGCTACAGTTCTATCGACGACCTGGTTGCCGCGCTTCGCTCCTTTGAAGGCAAGCGCCGGGGCAAGCCGGTGGTTGTGGACGCGCGAGACTTTTTCTACTCGCGCATCAACATGGCCATGGGCGACGACGTGGTGCTGGAAATCCTCGACCGGGAAGGAAATTGGCAGTACGTCAACGAGGCCTGCGCGCGTCTGCTGGAAAAGCCGCGGGACTGGTTTGCAGGCAGGAATGTCTTCACGGAAATGCCCGACTTCGCCGCCGACTGGCGGGAAATCCTTCAAACCGTGACGGAGAAGCGTGAAACCTACATCGACCGAACTTACCGCGGCCTGCTCGAGCCTGCCGCGCAAGGGCGAATCCTGGGTGTGGAACGTGCTCGCTTTTCCTTTAACTCTGCACAACCACCAGACCGGCGTGGTGCTGACGGCACGGATCATCGAGCGTAAAAGCGCGCTGTGAAGCGGCGCGCGCGTCGGTAACGGCTTGCTGCCTGCCGTGCTCGGAATGGCACTGATGCTCGCGCTCAGCGGCTGTCACTCCCGCCTGGTTAGACACAACCATCGTGAACCAAGGGCCGATGCTGCACGTGCTGGAGTTCGACTATCCCAGCGCCAGTTTCGGCGTCGACCTGCTGCCCCCGGGGGCCACTATCACTATCGCTTCAAGATCCGTGGATCGGGTCCGCTCACCCTGCACTTCAAGGATGCCTCCGGCAAGAGCCATAGCGCACAGGTCCCACAGTCAGGGAGGGACAGCAAGGCTCTCTCACAGTGACGATTGACGCGCAGAACCAGGTCAGCTGGAGCGCCAACCTGAAGTAGCATTTCACTTCTAGGAGCGATAAGGGTCGAAGCCAAACCGGATGCCCCGGTTCGCGAAGCTAACGCTGCGGTCTGTTCGAGATTTGTGGAATCCCAGGTCCCAGAATCGGGACCTGGGATGCACCCAAGATCTGTGGTTTGTGTTTGGGAAACCGCAGACCCATCCCATTCATTCGCTTGGGTGGGGACCGCAGGGCCGCGAAACACTTCGGACGGGATTACGCCAACGCTGACTCGCTCTCGAGGCTGACTCGCTGCTTTTTCTACTTCACCACCGACTGGAAGAGATCCGACTGCAGCAGGCTCGAGAACTGGCTATCGGACGAGGCGAAGCTGACGTCCAGAAGGCCGCCGGAGGAGTCGATCGTGGTGTTGTCGATCGCCTCCTTCTCCGCCGCTGTGCCGCTCATCTTCTTGTACAGCGCAGCCGCATTGAGCAGCGACGCCATGGTGGCGGCCGAGATCGGTATCCGGCGTAACCACGTCGAGCTTGAACTTGACGCCGTGGTCAAAATCCATGGAGTAACGCGAACTCAGCAGCCGCTTCTTGACCGTGTCGTAATCGGCTAACTGCGAAGCCTCTCCCAGGACCGAGCGCATCATGGTCTGCGTGCCTTCCTGATCGAGAATGCTCCACACCGCCGTGCTATCCACGGAATGCATCTCGTCCAGCATGGTGCTGTTGTTTAGTAAGCTGGGGCGCGAGGCCGTCGCGTGCGTCGAGCGCGTTCTTGAGCGCCTCGCTCTCCCCAAACACCATGGTCGTGGAGTTCAGAAAGACCACCTGCATCCCGGAGCGGCCCATGGGATAGATATGATTCTGGCGAAGCAGTTTCGGCGTGATCTTGTGTTTCTTGAAATTGGCGAAAATGTCATCGACCGAAAACTGGCCCTGCGCAAGACCGACAATCTGGGTGCTGTCGTTCAGACTTGAAAGCCGCGAAGGCGAGCTCCTCGACATCGTGATTCTCATCCAACCCTGAGGACTGAAGAGCCTGTCTCCAGTGCCTTGAGCTCGGGGGGAGAATATGCGCCTTCAGGTCCATCGCAGCCGGCGAGTTCTGCATGGCGCGGTAATCCACCACGATCAGCTGCTGTACGTCCTGAGGAATCGCGGCGCGCGCATCCTGGCCAAGCTGCGCCGCCACAGCGGGCAGAGCGGCAGCCAGGCCGAGCGTGGCCGTAATGCCCATTGCCGCGATCTTCATCGAAAATCTTCACTTTTGCTTCCCTTCCAAGATCATCGCGACCCGCCAAACCCCTATTTTAGTGCATTTGGAAGCCTGGCGGACCGGCCAATCCAGCGGATTCCTCAGCCGGCGTTCCAGAATCTTCTCCTCGGGCTTGAACCCAACTAATAGACGCACCCAATCGCTATCCGGCTCAAAGGCCTGCTCCGGAAGTAATCCAATGAGTTCTCCGCTCTACCACCTTCGCTGCATGACGCGCACGCCAGTTGGCTCACCGCCGCAAAGACATCCGCCAACCCGCGTCAGCCTAAGATCGGTGATGTTCATGGAAACCTGGGCTTGCTTCTGAGCGAGCACCCCCATGGCCTTGACTCCCTTTAAGCCCCCGCCGGAAGCCCGGATCGACTTGGCTATGGCGCGGGCAGCCGTCATATCCGGTTTGTCGAGATATAAGTTATAGGCAACAAGAAACTTGCGCGCTGCCACCGCACTCGCTCCGGCGGTGGGATGCAGCTCCGGACCGCCGATGTCCGGCCGCCGCGCCGGCTTCACGCAAGACCAGTTCGCGCAAGTCCCTCAAACTGTCCGCGGCGCACGTCTTCGAGTTCCGCGCGGTCGGGACGCGCAGCCGCCGCTCCGTAAAAGTAGATAGGAACGCCGTAGCGATTCCATATCTCCCATCCCGCCTGACGGGCGAAGATAGCGCATTGCTCGAGCGAGACGCCGGAGACAGGAACAAATGGAATCACATCCGCCGCGCCGATACGAGGATGCACTCCTTGCTGGGCGGTGAGGTCGATCAGTTCCGCCGCCTTCCCTGCGGCCTGGACCGCCGCCTGCACTACGGCCTCAGGAGGCCCGGCAATCGTAACCACCGATCGATTGTGGTCGCTGTCCATCGACCAATCCAGCAAGGAGACTCCCTCCACGCGCATGGCGTCGATAATCGCGCACACTTTGGCGCGGTCCGCACCCTCGGAGAAGTTAGGCACGCACTCGATCATCGCCTCGTTCATGGACCTCTCCGGGATCTCCGATATTCCCTCAGCATCCAACGAGAACTCCAGGGTTACTTCCACCACGTGTATCCGACTGGAAAACTGTACGCTGGCGTTCACTCCAGGGTTGGTATCGCCCAGGCTGGCGCTCGAAATATGCACCGCGTTGGCGGAGAAATGCAATTGACTGCCGTGGCCGCACAAAGTAATGCACTCCGATGCCGAACTGCGGAGTGAAGTTGAAGACGCTGGTGCCGAGACGCCCGGGGCCGGAATGGGACCAACAGGAGGAAATTTGTGATTCGTCCAGATCATGCCTCCCGCTCCTTGGACCCACGGCATCCACCGGCGGCCGTGAATCAGGTTCCAGCGCAGAATGATCGGCGTGATGCTGACGCCGTTATATAGTGCCGCCGGTGGGAAACGGTCCGGTGCAAGTCACCGAGCCGCCCGGCGGCAGATAACAGTTTACCCGCAGAAATGTGGGCGTGTAAGCCTGCCACAACGGCATCACCTCGATCGCCGTACTCAAACTGGCCGTGCAGCCAGCCATTGCCGATAGGTCCGGTCAGCACCTTGCCGGCATGAGATTCCAAAATCGAAAAATTTGTAACTTGTACGGTTCCCTGTACCAAAGCCTCCATTCACGAACGGCCCGTACTCCCAACGGCCGCGAGGCGGAGAGAGCCGCTACCGGGTCAGCCGCCGCGTGGCTGGCTTGCTGGGCATTGAGGTATGGGGAGAGCAGGACTACGGCGAGAGCTGGAATCGAGGAGAAATGCTGTGCGGCGGAAGCAGGTGGGCATAGAGATGGCGATCGGTTCCTTTGCTTCTTTCTTTCATTCAGGTCGTTTTTAAAATCAGGTGCCGAGCCGGGCGCCCAGGTTCAAGATTCATGCCGATTTGAGGCCGGCTCTACATCCTCAGGCTGCGATCTTCACGAGAATGGCCGCCAGAGGCGGCCATTCTCTCCTCTACTCTGAAAAAACTGTTACCCGGCGACCTCTTCGTACTGATTGGCGTCCATATCGAAATTCGAATAGACGTTTTGCACGTCGTCGTGATCTTCCAGCGCTTCGAGCAAGCGGATCATCTGCGCCGCCATGCTGCCCTCAAGCTTGGTATATGTGGAGGCGATCATGGTGACTTCGGATACCGTAGTCTCGATCCCCGCCGCTTTGATCGCTCTGGCAACGGCCTCATAGGCCGCCGGCTCGGTAAGAATCTCCCAGCTATCGCCCTCGTCGTTCAGATCGTCTCCGCCCGCCTCGAGCACGATGTTCATCAGCTTCTCTTCATCGGCCGCGGACTTGGGCACGGCAATCAGTCCTTTCTTGGCGAACATAAACCTCACCGAATTCGATTCGCCAAGATTGCCGCCATTTTTCGCCAGAAGGTATGGCGGATCTCGCTCACCGTGCGGTTGCGATTGTCGGTGGTTACATCGATCATCATCGCCACACCGCCGGGGCCGTAGCCCTCGAAGGTGATCTCTTCATAGACCGCTCCCGGCAGCTCACCGGTACCGCGCTGGATGGCGCGCTTGATGTTGTCGGCGGGCATGTTCTCCGCCTTGGCGGCGGCCACAGCGGTGCGCAGCCTGGGGTTGGAATCCGGGTCTCCGCCTCCCTGGCGGGCAGACATGGTGATTTCTCTGATGAGACGGGTGAATGCCTTGCCGCGCTTAGCGTCCAGCGCGCCCTTTTTATGCTTGATTGTGGCCCATTTCGAGTGGCCGGACATGGTAACCTCTGCAGCGTGAAATTGCGTCGAGGAGCTGATTCCGCAGGTTTTAAGGAAAAGCGCTCCAAGCCGTCGAGTGGCAGAACATCTGCTGTCTGACGCTTAGCGGCAACAGTCGAGTATAGCACCCGGGCTTCAAAAAAATTACGGCTCTTCCCCGGCCCGCGTCCGCCGCGGCCGGCGGAAGGCGTAGATCACAGCGAGCAGCGGCGGTGCCAAAAGCACTCCCCAAAACGGGATCAGGATTCCAAGCACGATCGGCATCAGCAGCGAGGCCCAGATCGGCACCCTGGTCACCCGCTTCATGATCAGCGGTTGCAGCAATAATTGGTCGAGCACCACGATCACCGCGTACAAACCCAGCAGAAACAGGAGCCGATCCATATCGTGCCCGCTGAACAGAATCGAGAAGACCGGCCCCAGCAAGGCGATGACCCCGCCAAAGTTGGGAATGAAGGCCATCAGGCCGGCAATCAAGGCCCAAATCGGAGCCAAAGGGACACGAAGCAGCTCCAGCCCGATCAACCAGAGCGCGGCCACGCACAAGCCGTCGATCAGGGTAGCCCGCCCCCAGGCGAAGAGCGCTATGCCCGCGGCACGAACGTGGGCCACGCCTTGCGCGCCCAGGCTCCTCGCCTCGGTATTTCCAATCCGATTCCCCACCGGAGGCTGGGAATCCTGTTCCTCGGCCATAGCACTTCCAGCATAGCTGTCCGCGCGGCAGCGCGCGATCCGGCGAAGTTTCCTAAAACCTTGCAGCGGAACGGGCATCTTGCCGGAGACGCGCAAACAATCCCACGGCGAGCCGAGAACTGCTAGCCTAAGAGAATGAAATTCGGCGTGTTGGTTTTTCCCGGCTCTAACTGCGACCACGACACCTATCACGTTGTCAAAGAGATCGCACGCCAGCCGGTGACGTTTTTATGGCACGAATCGGAGGACTTGGAGAACTGCGACGCGATTCTGGTACCGGGAGGATTCGCCTACGGCGATTACCTCAGAGCGGGAGCCATCGCCCGCTTCTCCCCGGTGATGCAGTCGGTCAAGAAGTTCGCCGCCGAAGGTGGCCCGGTGCTGGGAATTTGCAACGGATTCCAGATCCTCTGCGAGTCCGGATTGCTGCCCGGCGCTCTGCTTAGAAATGCCGGCCTCAAATACATCTGCAAACAGGTCTACCTGCGCACGGAAACCACCGAGTCTCCTTTTACCCAAATCCTCCGCAAAGGCCAGGTGCTGAAGCTTCCCATCGGCCACATGGAGGGAAACTACTTTTGTTCGCCGGAGACTCTTGCCGAGCTGGATCGCTCCGGGCGCGTCGCCTTCCGCTACGTCACAGCGAGCGGAGAAGCCGCCGCCGGGGCCAACCCAAACGGATCGCTCGACAATATCGCCGGAGTGCTCAACGAGCAGCGCAATGTGCTGGGCATGATGCCCCACCCGGACCGCTCCAGTGAAAATATCCTGGGCTCAAGCGACGGCCTTTTGCTCTTCGAATCGATGGCTACCCGCTTGACCGTATGAGCCGGAAACTTTCATGATCGATATACACCATCATCTGCTGTTCGGGTTGGACGACGGGCCCGAGGATATTGAGGTTTCAGTCGGCATGGCCGAGCTGTCGATTGAAAACGGAGTCACCCACATCGCCTGCACCCCGCATTCAAGCGAGCAGTTTGCCTTCGATCCGGAGCTAAACTGGGAGCGCTTGGCGATGATCCAAGAGCGCGTGGGCGATCGCCTTACGCTCGGCTTGGGCTGCGATTTTCATCTGATGTACGACAACATCGAGGATGCGATCGCGCACCCCGCGAAGTACTCCATCAACGGCAAGAGCTATCTGCTGGTCGAGTTCCCCAACCAGGCCATCTCACGCAACATGACGGAGATCTTCTTCCGCCTGGGCTTGGCTGGCCTGACCTCGATCATCACCCATCCTGAACGCAATCCGGTGCTGACGCGCAATCCCGAGCGTCTGTGCGAATGGATTCGCGCCGGCTGCCTGGTGCAGATTACCGCCGCTTCTCTAACCGGGCGCTTCGGAAAAACAGCCCAGCAGCTCTCGCACGGCCTGTTGCGCCAGAACTGGGTACACTTCATCGCGACGGATGCGCACGATCTGAACTCGCGGCCGCCCAAGCTTCGCGAGGCTTACGATTTGATCGCCGACAAATATAGTGAAGAAACAGCCGAGCGGCTGTGCGTCGACAACCCGCGCGCAGCGTTCTTTGGCGAACCTATGCCGCCTCAACCAGAACCGCAAGGCTTATATCCGGCCAGTCAGAAGAAACCATCCGGATTCTTGAACAAGATCTTCGGCAACTGATGTCTTGTAGCCCGAAGTATTCATGGGCCCGCTTTAAATCCCACGTCCGAAAATCCGGACGTGGGCACCCGCGAAAGCTTCGTTCCACAACAACACCTTATTTGTCATCTCGACCGTAGCGAAGCGAAGTGGAGAGATCTGCGGTTTTCCCACAGATCCTGGGACCTGGGAATCCACAAATCTCGAAAAAAGTCAGGTTATTAATCGCTTCAGAGTCCCAGGCCGCCATCGACGCAAAGAATCTGTCCGGTAATAAAGCGCGAGCCGCTGGCAAAGAAAATCACCGCTTCGGCAACATCCTGGGGAGTGCCGTTGCGCTGCATGGGCGTCTTCTGGGCAAAGGGTTCATAGGCCGGGTCGATCTCGCCGTTGACTACCATTCCGGGAGCCACGCAATTGACGCAAATCTCCGGCGCGAAGGCCTTGGCCATGGTTTGCGTGAGCATGTGCAAGGCAGCCTTCGAAGTACAATAGTGGCCATGGGTCGGCCACGGGTGCAGGCCGCCCAGCGAGCCGATGTTGATAATGCGCCCGTGCGCGGCCCGAAGATGAGGATACGCAGCCTGCGCCACCAGAAATGGCCCCCGCGTATTCGTCTCGAACATGTTGTCCCACTGGGCGACGCTGATCGCCTGAAGAGGAGCAGTCTCAAAGATTCCCGCGTTGTTCACCAGGATATCGAGTCTGCCCAAGTTGTGAACCACGGCGGCGACCGCTTCGCGCACGCTTTCCGGACGGCGCACATCGCACTCCACGGCCAGCGCCCGCACCTTGAGTTGCCGCAGCGCATCCACTGACTCATGCGCCTCGGACTTCGATTTCATGTAGGTGATCGCGACATCGCTTCCTGCTTCGGCCAGCGCGGTAGCCAGGCTCCGGCCGATCCGTTTGGCTGCGCCGGTCACTAATGCTACCTTTCCTTTCAAGCTTTCCATTTCACTAGATTCTAGCAACGAAGGAAGAGGGGCCATGCGTATCGTTGATCTTCGCGAGGTGACCGCGCCCATTGCATCACCGATCGCCAATGCCTATATCGACTTTTCAAAGATGACCTGCTCCCTGGTGGCTGTGGTTACAGATGTAGTGCGCGACCGCGCCCCCGTAATTGGATACGGATTCAACTCCAACGGCCGCTATGGCCAGGGTGGCCTTATCTGGGAACGCTTCGCTCCGCGTCTGCTTCAGGCTGATCCGGCAAGCCTGTTGAACGACGCCGGAGACAATCTGGATCCGGATCGCATTTGGCAGACTTTGATGCGCAATGAGAAACCGGGCGGTCACGGCGAGCGCTCGGTGGCAGTGGGCACAATCGATATGGCGGTATGGGATGCGACGGCAAAAATCGCTCAAAAGCCGCTTTTTCGACTGCTGGCAGAACGCCATGGATTCACCGCGGATCCGCGGGTCTTCGTTTATGCCGCCGGAGGATATTACTACCCAAGCAAGGATCTCAATGCGCTGCGCGCCGAGATGAGGAGTTATCTCGACCGCGGATACACCGTGGTCAAAATGAAGATAGGCGGCGCCGATATAGCCGAAGACCGCCGGCGCATTGAAGCGGTTCTCGCTGAGATCGGAGGTCAAGCGCAGCTCGCGGTGGATGCGAATGGGCGCTTCGATCTCGAAACCGCGGTCGCTTATGCCAAAATGCTGCGCCAGTATCCTCTCTTCTGGTATGAAGAAGCAGGCGACCCACTGGACTACGCGCTTCAGGCAGCCTTGGCGGAGTTCTACCCTGGGCCTATGGCGACGGGTGAAAATCTCTTCAGCCATCAGGATGCGCGCAATCTACTACGCTACGGCGGTATGCGCCCGGACCGCGACTGGTTGCAGTTCGATTGCGCCCTGTCGTACGGACTCTGCGAATACCTGCGCATCTTGGAAGTAATGAAAGCAGCCGGCTGGTCGCCGCGCCGCGCAATTCCACATGGCGGCCATCAGATGTCGCTGAATATTGCCGCCGGCCTCGGCCTCGGCGGCAATGAAAGCTACCCTGATCTCTTCCAGCCGTACGGAGGCTTTCCCGACGGAGTGCGTGTCGAAAATGGTTTCATCGTCATGCCGGAACTGCCGGGTATCGGCTTTGAAGGCAAATCCGATCTGATTGGCGTCATGCGCCGGCTTGCCGAGTAGGCGCGATTGCTCTATTGCGGCAGCGGCGTCTGCGGCGAGGGCTTGGCGCTGTTGGATTCGCCCTTGGGAGCCGTGTTATCGACCGATGCAGCGGGCTTGCCGGTATTGTAAATGCTGTACTGCGAAGGAGGGCGCTTCATCTTGACCAGGATTTCCTTGCTATCACTCTGAATGTCGTAATCCTGGCCATAGGTCTGCCACCCGTCGGCGATTACCTGCAAACGAACCGTATCCCCGACAGGAATGACGTCGATCTTCACCTGGCCATCCGGGTCGCTCTTCAACTCCAGCGCTCCCGAATCCTTGTTGTTTTTCATGGGGTGGAAGATCACGGCGGCATTGGCAATTGGCTTGCCGTTCGTCGAACGCACCACCGTGACTTTAATAGTGGCTGTGGGCGGCGGAGGGGTGTACTTGCGTTCCCGATTTCTCGCATGGGCAGGAACGCCAACCAAAGCCATGCAGGAGACCGCGGCCAAGACAAATGCCTTGGCTATCGTCCGGGAAAAGGAAGTACTGCACATGCCAGGTAGTATACCGCCAAGCCCACAGGCATAGATGAGTCAAAAAATCTGGATTGGTGAAATCATCCTGGGAGGCCCGCTCTGCCAACAGTTGTGGTCTCCCACTCTTGCTACGCAAGGATGGGCACCCTAAATCTGCTTCAAGTATGGATCCAAAACTTTCGCAGTCCGATGCCACATCACCCATTGTTGCGATGCTCCGGGCTTCTGTATTCGCAGTTGCTTTTCTCTCTGTCATTCCCGCAGGGAATCTGCTTCTGGTTTCTGGGGCATACTCGGTTTCTAGCGTAGCGCAAGCAGATTCCCTTCGAGAACGACGGAAAGAAAGACAAAAACGGACAAAGAGGGCAGAAGCGGACTCCCCAGATCTCTCCACTATGCTGCGCTCCGGTCGAGATGACAAATCAGGTGTAATTGCCAGCCTAGGCTTCGTCAACCCATCTTCATCCCCTTGGGCGGCCGCAGGCCCATGAATACTCTTGGAAGTTCCATTTGGTCATGCGTACCGGGCACTGGCGGGCTGGGCTATTTGCAGGCCCTCCCTGCGGGACTTAACAGCAGCTTCCGGCGCCCATCTCTGCGAAAGCGCGGGTTCCCTACAAGTGGAGCTACTTCTTCCGCTGCCCGTAAAGCCCGTTTCAAGATGAAACGCTTTCCGGTGGACTCAAGTCCCGCTTCCCTTCCAAAGCGGTGGGTTTTCAACGAGCTCCAGAATCGGCTAGTAACGCTGTATTAATATATGAGCGATATTCACTCAGATGTCGTATCGCCGCCCTTGACAACCATGGTTCTCTGCCTCTATGGTTAGCAGTTGTAGGGCGACACTGCTAAACGGGCTGGTTTTGTGGTGTCTCGCTCCAATACCTCATTTAGAAACTTTGTTCATTCCGCGGGGCAAACCCTCGCGTCAAGGAGAAGTAACGCAATGCCAACAGCAACAGCATCCGTAGCAACCAGCTTCACTCCCCTGCACGATCGTATCCTCGTGCGGCGCGTGGAAGAGACAGAATCGGTTCGTGGCGGAATCATTATTCCCGACACGGCAAAGGAAAAGCCACAGGAAGGCGAGGCCATCTCTGTAGGCAAGGGAAAGTCGAATGATGAAGGCAAGGTTTTCCCTCTGGATGTAAAAGCGGGAGACCGTATTCTCTTCGGTAAATATTCCGGCACTGAAATCAAGATCGATGGCGAGGAGTTCCTCATCATGCGTGAGGAAGAAGTACTCGGCATCCTCAAGAAGAAGTAAGCGCATCGCGGCCAGCCGGATGCGCTTTTTTGCGCAAACCGCCAGCTCAAGAAACTTGCTGCTTCCCTTCAACCGGGTCGCGGCGCACACATAGATCGGAATGGCCGGCCGTTGCCGGCTTCCTAGGAGAAATTAGATGGCAAAGCAAATTCTGCACGGAGAAGACTCGCGTCAGGCAATTCTGCGCGGCGTAAACACGCTGGCTGAGGCGGTCAAGGTAACGCTCGGCCCCAAAGGCCGCAACGTTGTCATTGAGAAGAAGTTCGGCTCCCCAACCATCACCAAGGACGGAGTCACGGTAGCCAAGGAAATCGAGCTGAAAGACGCTCTGGAAAACATGGGCGCGCAGATGGTGCGCGAAGTAGCATCGAAGACCTCAGATGTGGCCGGCGACGGCACCACCACCGCGACAGTGCTGGCGCAGGCCATCTATCGTGAAGGGGTGAAGACAGTTGCCGCAGGCGTCAATCCTATGGCCCTCAAACGCGGCATCGACAAAGCAGTTGAAGCCATCGTGGGCAAACGCGATGAAGCGGGAGTAGTCCAGGGCGGCGCGTTGGCCAAGTTTTCCAAGCCAGTCACCGGCGATATGATCGCTCAAGTGGGCACCATCTCAGCCAACAGCGACCCAACTATCGGCAATATCATCGCCGAGGCCATGAAGAAGGTGGGCAAGGATGGCGTGATCACGGTAGAGGAGTCCAAGACGCTCGAGACCCAGCTCGAAGTGGTCGAAGGCATGCAGTTCGATCGCGGCTATCTCAGCCCCTATTTCGTCACCGACCCGGATCGCATGGAAGTCTCGCTCGAGGATCCCTACATCCTCATCCACGAAAAGAAGATCAGCTCCATGAAGGACCTCCTGCCGCTGCTTGAGCAGGTTGCGCGCAACGCCAAGCCGCTGGTCATCATCGCGGAAGATGTTGACGGGGAAGCTCTGGCGACACTGGTGGTCAACAAGCTGCGGGGCACGTTGAATGTCGCCGCAGTTAAGGCTCCCGGCTTCGGCGACCGCCGCAAGGCAATGCTCGAAGATATTGCCAAGCTGACCGGCGGCAAGGCCATCACCGAAGATCTCGGCATTAAGCTCGAGAACGTGAAGGTGGAAGACATGGGCCGCGCCAAGCGCGTGACCATCGACAAGGACAACACCACCATCATCGAAGGCCGCGGCGAATCCAAAACCATCGAAGGCCGGGTGAAGGAAATCCGCAACCAGATCGAAAAGACCACCTCCGACTACGATCGCGAGAAGCTCCAGGAGCGCCTCGCCAAACTGGTTGGCGGCGTGGCTGTCATCAAGGTGGGCGCGGCAACCGAGACCGAGATGAAGGAGAAGAAGGCCCGGGTTGAGGATGCCATGCACGCGACTCGCGCTGCGGTCGAGGAAGGCATCGTTCCGGGCGGCGGTGTAGCCCTGGTTCGCTGCGGCAAGGACGTGGAAGAGCTGATCAAATCGCTGGAAGGCGACGAGAAGATCGGCGCCCAGATCGTCCGCCGTTCGCTCGAGGAGCCGCTGCGCCAGATCGTCGGCAATGCCGGCGAAGAAGGCGCCGTGGTGGTAGGCAAAATCTTGGATCACAAGAACCCGCACTACGGTTACAACGCCGCGACCAATAAGTACGAGGACTTGGTCGAGGCGGGTGTGATCGACCCCACCAAAGTTACCCGCACTGCGCTGCAGAATGCCGGCTCGATCGCTGGCCTGATGCTGACCACCGAAGCCATGGTCTCGGATATTCCCGAGCCCAAGTCCTCTGCTCCTGCGGGCGGCGGTCACGGCGGCGGTATGGGCGACATGTACTAAGCCGCTAACATCTCACAATCAAACTACTGGCAAAAGGCCATCCTTGCGGATGGCCTTTTGCCGCTTGGTGTACCGGGGCATGCGTAAACTTCGCAACCGTGTACTACTTTGCTTTTCGGGTTGGTGCATCCTTGTAGGTGATCGTGACAGTCTTTCCGTCATCGCTTACTTTTGCCTTGCCGCGATTGAGTTCAAGCACGATCTCGCGCCCAAACTCCTTAACGGTCATTCGAAACCGGTCGTTATAGTCCATGTCATCACGAAGCATTTCTATCTCTTCCTCCTACGCGGCTCTTTTCGCCCCCTCTCAGAGGCGAAATTAAGTCAGACACTTCCCGGAGCCGATCTGTCACGACTGCGGCCATTGTGGGAGAGCCGCGCAGCGTATGGTGTGCCCTGATAAAGCTATACGCGAAATAGTTTAGCGCGACAGTGGCCGCATGGTTCTGCAATCCGCGAGAATGGTTGCTCAGGCCGGTGAACGGGCCTGTTTCAAAACAGTCCACTATCCGACCCGCGCATTCGTAGGTTTTTTTTGGCAGTTTCGCTGCTACTATGAAAGGCAGATGCAGGTGCGATGAGCGACAACATACTCCAGACTCTTCAGCAGTTGGTTCAAGACGTAATCGCACCCGATGTGCTCGAACTGAAGGTGCGTGTGACTTCGCTAGAGAAGCAGATGGATGTCCGCTTCAACGCTCTTGACCAGAAAAATGACGCCCAATTCAAGGCGATCATGGCCGCCATTGCCGAGTCGAAAGCCCAGGCCGAGCTCACTAATATGCGCGTGATCGCCGCTCTCAGCGAACGAGTCGCCGTGCTGGAAGCGCAGCGCCACTAGAAGCCCGATTTCCTTCCGACAGCTTCACAAACCATGCGCCTTGCGGAATTCCCGCACAACATCAGCAGGATCACGATGTTCTCCATCGACCGCTTCATTCATCAACTGCATCTCTTCGGCCGTGATTTTCCCCGCGAGATCGCTCAAGGCGGCCTTCAACTGAGGCCAGCGGTCGAGCGCTTGCTGGCGTACCAGCGGCGTCGCCTGATATGGAGGAAAGTAATGCTTATCGTCGGTGAGCACCTTCAGGCCAAAGGCTTGGATAGGTCCATCGGTGGAGTTGCCGGCCACCATGTCAACCTGCCGGGCATTGAGCGCACGATAAAGCAAGCCTAAATCCATCACTCGCGGCTGCCCGTCGAAGCGCATCCCATAGGCCTGCTCCAGACCGCGAAGACCATCGGGACGCTGTTCAAATTCGTAACCTACTCCGAGCCTCCAATGAGGAGTGAACTTCGCCGCCTGACTCAGGGTGGTAACGTGCAACGCGCGCGCCTGGTCTCCACGGATCACCATGGCGAAGGTATTCTCGAAGCCCAGCGGATCGGCGACGACGATGTTATACCGCTGTTTGTACAGGCGGCGCACAGTCTCTAGAACTCGCTCGGGATTCTTATTTACAGGCTGCTTTAGGATTGCCGTAAGCGCAGTTCCGGTGTATTCGACGTAAGCGTCGATCCGGCCGGCGAGCAGCGCCTGATTGCAAATGTAACTGCCCGCCAGATAAAAGCGCCGATCCACCTTCAGTCCTGTCCGGGCTTCGATGTGTTGCGCCAGCAGCTCACCAAGAATGACCTGCTCAGTGAAGTTCTTTGCCCCAATCACCGGATGGTTGGGGCGGGGCGGAGCGCACGCCGTTACGGCTAGCAGCAAGAGGCCGGCGTAACAGCAGGCCAAAAAACAACAAACCCTGCTCGCCGCAAAATTTCCGCTTTCGCAATTCAAGTGCTCTCGGACCGGTCTACGCCGGGCTCCCAGTGCTATACTCTCGTGTACTCCTTTCAATTTCACGCTTCGTCAATCCCGGACAAAATAAGCGACACCTGCAAGCGAGCTTGCAGATGTTGTGCGTTGTTGAGATTTCGGACACGCAGGCATGAATAACAAAAAAACCTCCGAACTATACCCGCTGACTTCTCTTCGTTTTTTTCTCGCCACCTGGATTGTCCTCTATCACCGGGCGGTCTCAGCACCATTGGGCGGATTGTTCGGAATCGATCTGCCAAAGCTCTTATACAATCCCATTCACACGGGCTTCGCCGCAGTCGGACTCTTTTTTGTGCTTTCAGGTTTCGTCCTCGCTCTCAATTATCCCTTGGACCGCCCCTGGAACAGCAGTCTGAACGCCAGGTTTGCTATGGCCCGATTTTCAAGAATTTATCCGGTCTACCTGCTCAGTCTGGTCGTCATCTCGCCGCTGATTCTTCATCCCCTCTTTGAGCACTATTCTCACGCTTTGCTGGTGCGCAGGAGTGGCTCGGGAATTCTCAATCTTTTAATGCTCCAAGCCTGGGTGCCGCAAGCCGCCGTGACGTGGAATGGGCCGGGCTGGTCGCTTTCCGCAGAAGCGTTCTTCTATCTCTGTTTTCCTTGGATCGGCAAGCTCATCTTTCGATTGCCTTCCATTGGCCAATCCGTCTTTGCGGTTTTCGGCCTCTGGCTATTACAGATTTCTCTTCCTGCGCTATGCGTGATAATGCGTGTTCCCGGCATTGGTACAGCGATTGCTACCTCTAACCTGGAGACAACGATCGCATCCGTCCTGAAGTATAGTCCGCTGCTTCAATTGCCTTTCTTTCTTGCGGGGATTGTCTGCTGCCGGCTATTTCTGCTGCTCAAAACGCGCAACAGCCCTTTGTTCGGTCGTGGGTATCTCGTTTATCTCCCATCCTTCGCTTTGTTGGCAGCGATGCTGGTGAATGCGGACCGGATTCCCTACGCTCTGTTGGCAGACGGCCTGACGCTAATCCCTGCGGTCGGCGCGGTGCTTGGACTCGCATTCGGCGACAGCTTCTGTTCGCGAGTTCTGTCTGCCTCGTGGCTGGTTTTTCTCGGTAAAGCGAGTTACGCGGAATATCTCCTGCACTTTCCGGTCCGCGCAGCCTTCGATGCGAAATTGGGCTACGCTTGGAGCCCTCTGACTGAAGTTGTCTATCTGGTCGCCGTGCTCGTTGTGTCGGCAACGGTTTACCGGTTCTACGAGGAACCGACCCAGCGCAGACTGCGGAGTTGGATTCACGTCCCTGCCCCTGCGAAAGAAATTGCGGGTGGCTCCGAGCGCTCCACCGGTGACGGCAGCAGAATTGGCGTCGCCGCAATTTGAGTACAATCCCGAAAGTCTCTGAGTCGGATGCCTTGAAGGACGGCTCGATGAGAGCAGCCGGAGAATCAGGATTGTGCTCGCACACGCAACCTGTTTTCCATCCAGCCAAGCAGCGTATCCGCGGCAATGGCCAACAGCGCGGCAGGAATCGCGCCCGCCAGCACCAGGCGATTGTCAACCGACGCGACTCCTCGAAAAATCAGCTCGCCCAGTCCGCCAGCCCCGATCGCCGCCGCGATTGTGGCAATGCCCACCGCAAGCACAGTAGCGGTCCGCAATCCGGCGAGGATGAACCCGGTGGCCAAGGGCAGTTCCACCTTCCATAACCTTTGCCAATCGGTCATGCCCAGCGCGATGGCTACCTCGACCACAGTGGGATCGACCCCGCGAATGCCCTCGTAGGTATTACGCACGATGGGCAACAGTGCATAGCCGGTAAGCGCAACGATAGCGATGCGCGCCGCGCGCTCGCCCAACCATGGTAAAGGCAACAGAAAGCCGAACAAGGCCAGGCTGGGGATCGTCTGGATCACGTTGACCACGCCTATGACCGGCTTAGCCCAGCGAAGATGCCGGGTCAGCCAAACGCCGGTGGGCACTCCGATGGCTGAGGCAAACAGCACCGCCGACCCGGTCAACCAGAGATGCTCCAACGTCAACTCGGCAATATCCGAGCCATTCTCCGCAAGGAAGCCGGAGATCAATTTTCCACCCTCGACTGCTTCTCCGTCCCGCGCCGCACCGCGTGAATATAGCTTTCGACTGCGGGAGAGTTGGAGTCGAGAAATTCCCCCGCAGGCAGCTTGACCACGATCTTGCCCTTGTCGAGCAGCACGATATAGGACGCCAGGTAAAGTGCTTCATTAAGGTCATGGGTGACCAGCAGAACCGTTTTCTTCAGCCGCAACAACAGTTCGCGCAGCATATCCTGCATCTCCGCGCGAGTGAGCGGGTCCAGCGCGCCGAATGGTTCATCCATCAGCAACACCGCCGGCTCCCCGGCCAGGGCCCGCGCCACGCCGACACGCTGCCGCTGTCCTCCGGAAAGTTGATGCGGCAGGCGGCGGGCATAGGTGGAATATTCCAGCCCAACCAAGGGGAATAACTCGCGCACGCGCCGGGCAATCTCCTGTTTGGGGCGCCCTTCGATCTCCGGCACTACTCCCATGTTGCGTTCCGTGTTGAAGTGGGGAAAGAGGCCGGTCTCCTGAATAACGTAGCCGATCGAGCGCCGCAAGGCGATGGGATCCCAATCGGTTGTGGATTTCCCGCCGACCGTCACCTGGCCGGAAGTAGGTTCTGCGAGACGATTGACCATGCGCAGCAGAGTTGTCTTTCCCGAGCCGCTTCGGCCGAGCAGGGCGGTTGTCTCCCCACTGGGGATTTCAAGATCGATGTTGTCGAGGATGGGCCGCCCATCTATCGTGCGCAGACTTACGTGGTCAAAGAGAATTGCCCGCTCATGAAGGGTGGGATCCATGTCAGTCGATTAGATCATCTTCACCCCCGGTGCAAAGCCGGGTATCCCGTTTTGGCGGCGCGCCCTTTACCGCTGACTCGCTGACCTGCTTAACTCGCTGACTTGCTGATTTTTTAGCTCACCTGCTGTTCGCCGTCCTCCGCCGGCTTGACCGGCGGCGCGCCCTTGACCCGCACCAGAGTGATCTTGCTGAATCCCTCCTTGAAGCTGGGCGGACGCAGCCGCTCGGCCATTTTCTGCATGATCTCCTCGCTCACCACGCGCTCCCGCCGGCGGTTGCGTTCCATGCAAATCTCAAAGGGAACATCGAAAAAGACAGCCTGCACGTCATAACCGAAGCTCTTGGCCATCTTGATCCACTGCCGCCGCTCATGGGGAGAGAGATTGGTGGCATCCACGTAATTCCAGGGCATTTTGGCAATTAACCGGGCGCGCAGCAGCGAACGAAGGGTGGAAAAAACCAAACCCTGGTAGCGCTGCTCGGTAATATCGTCAAAGAGGATGCTGCGCAGCATATCGCTTGACAGGGGCATCACGCCACGGCGCTTGAACCACGTCGTCTTTCCCGAGCCCGGTAGCCCGATGGTCAGCACCACATAGCCCTTGGGATTCTTAGGACTGGAAACCGGCGCCTCAGGTGGAGGCAAAGACGGCGACTCGGGCTGAGTTTCGACGACCAGCCTTCCCTCGCTTGCTTCGCCGGCACCGGCCTTGGCCTCTTCTGTCTTTGTTCCGGGCGCATCGGCTTGCGGTAAAGAAGCTTCCGCAGCTTCATCAGGGCCGTTGGCGGCCGCGTCACCGGTCACATTATCGTTGTCTTGAACCACGGCATGCTGCTCCTCTACTTCCGTCGGCCCGCTGATCGGCTTGCCGGCGAGTGGCTGTCGCTGGCCCTCTTCCGGCTTGCTCTCGGCCTCGTCCCGTCGCTCGCCGCCACGCGCACGTGGATCGTCCGGGTACGCCGGCCGCAACGGCTTCGGCTGATCCGAAGGAATTTCCTGTCCGATCTTCCCAGTGGATTCCGAATCATTCGGTCCACGCTTGCTGCGTCGTCTCATGCGTTCGCGCATCCATTGGCGCATGATGAGGATGTAACACAGACTCGCCCGCGGCAGCAAACTCACAGAAATCTTTAACTGTTTTGGTACACTCATCTTTCGATTACTTTTTCCCGCAACGGCTTGCGCGCATGCCACGGCCCGCGTGGTTTTCCCTTGATGCATGCCCTCGTTTCGCTCCGGACTCAACTCCGGGTTCGGTTCTGGCAAATGAAAAGCACCAGACAAGACACTCTTTGAAACCACGCAGTACAAACCTGAAGGAGATTCCAAGTCCTATGGCAGTGAAAGTTGGCATCAACGGCTTCGGCCGTATCGGTCGAAACGTGTTTCGAGCCTCGCTCGGCAATCCCGATATTGAATTCGTTGCGGTCAATGACCTTACCAGTCCGGCGACACTGGCCCACCTGCTCAAATATGACTCCATTTTAGGCAACCTGCACCACACCATCACTGCCGGGGACGACTTCATCTCGGTCGATGGCAAAAAGCTCAAGGTTTTTGCCGAACGCGATCCTGCCAAGCTCGACTGGTCTTCCGCCGGCGCGGAGATCGTCATCGAATCGACGGGACACTTCACCGATGCGACCAAAGCCAAAGCTCACCTGCAGGGTACGGTCAAAAAGGTCATCATCTCGGCTCCGGCCACCAACGAGGATCTGACCGTGGTTCTGGGCGTGAACGAAGACAAGTACGATGCCGCCAAGCACCATGTGGTCTCCAACGCCTCATGCACTACGAATTGCCTGGCTCCGGTCGTGAAGGTGATACACGATGCTTTTGGTATCGCATCGGGCATCATGACCACTATCCACAGCTACACCAACGATCAGGTGATCCTGGACTTCCCCCACAAGGATCTCCGCCGCGGCCGCGCCGCCGCGCTTTCCATGATCCCCACCTCGACCGGCGCGGCTAAGGCGCTCAAGCTGGTGATCCCGGCAATGGCAGGCAAGCTCGACGGCTTCGCCATCCGCGTTCCCACGCCCAACGTCTCCCTGGTCGACCTTACCTTCGTCTCCGAGAAGCCGCTCACTGCGGAGTCGGTCAACGCCGCCCTGAAAGCCGCGGCGGACGGTCCGCTGAAGAACATCCTGGGATATGAAACAAACGAGCTGGTCTCGAGCGACTACAAGGGCAATCCCCTTTCCTCGATTGTGGACGCGCCCTTGACCAAGGTCGTCGGCTCCAACACGGCTAAGGTCATCAGTTGGTATGACAATGAGTGGGGTTATTCCAATCGAGTACGCGACCTGGTGCTATTCCTCGAGCGCAAAGGTTTATAGCAACCTCGTCGGAAGGAACGGACGGGGTGCCGATTCAGCCTCTCTGATGATGCGATTAGCCAACTCGCCGTGGCACGGACGCGGGTCGGCCCCCTTTACCAGGCGCGGAAATGCTCTGTTGGTGCAGCGAGAAAAAGATACGGCAAAGAAAACTATGCGGCAGAACATTAGCGGCGGCTCTCCCTACGAGCCAATCATCGGTTTCTCCCGTGCTGTGCGCGCTGGTTGCAATATCTACGTTTCGGGGACGGGGCCGGTGGGAGCGGATGCAGCCGATGCAGCGGCTCAGACTAGCCGCGTCTTTGAAATCATCTTGAGCGTCCTTAAACAGGCTGGCGCCTCGCTAGAAAACGTGGTGCGGACCCGCATCTATCTCACGCACGCGGAAGATTGGGAAGAAGTAGCTCGCGTCCACGCGAGGCTTTTTGGCGAGATTCGACCCGCCGCGACCATGGTTGTCGTGGCCAAATTATTGAATCCCACCTGGCGGGTGGAGATCGAAGTTGATGCGGTGGTCCCTGCGTCCGTTTAACCCATCCAGCTTTTGAAGGAAATCTCATGCCTAAGCTTTCCATCCGCGATCTTGATCTGAACAATAAACATGTCTTTATACGGGTCGATTTCAACGTACCGCTTTCCGCCGACGGCAGAGAAATTCTGGACGACACCCGCATCCAGGAGACTCTGCCGACTATCGAATACGCCCTGCGCCACCACGCCAAGGTGATCCTCGCTTCCCACCTCGGGCGCCCCAAGGGCAAGCCCGACCCAAAGTACAGCCTTCGTCCGGTTGTCGATCGCCTGCGCGTGCTGCTGGACCATGCCATCGGTGAATCGGTCAACGTCGCCTTCTCGCCCGACTGCGTGGGCCCGCTGGCAACCGAGCTATCTCAACAACTGGAGTCGGGACAGGTCCTGCTCCTGGAGAATCTGCGCTTTCACCCCGGCGAAGAAGCCAACGATCCCCGGTTCTCAAAGGAACTCGCCAGTTTGTGCGATCTCTATGTGAATGACGCTTTCGGCAGCGCGCACCGCGCCCACGCCTCTACCGAGGGCATCACCCACTTGGTCTCCCATGCGGCGGCTGGGTTGCTGATGGAGAAGGAGCTTGCGTTTCTGGGTAAAGCGCTGAAAGATCCGGAGAAGCCTTTTGTCGCCATCCTTGGCGGGGCTAAAGTCTCCGACAAAATCAAGGTGATCAATCACCTCTTAGGCTTGGTCGACGTTCTGCTCATCGGCGGCGGAATGGCATATACCTTCCTTAAGGCTCAGGGGCAAGAGGTGGGCAAGTCACTGGTTGAGGCTGACAAGCTGGATATGGCAAGCGACGCTCTAGCTAAAGCCGTCAAAAAAGGCGTGCGCCTGTTGCTGCCTTTAGATCACGTGCTGGCCGACAAATTCGCTCCAAACGCCAGGACTCAGCCCTTTCGCGGAGATGGCCCTTTCCCGGCCGAGTGGATGGCGCTGGATATCGGGCCGGAAACCATTGAACTTTTCAGCAAGGAAATCGCCGCCGCCCGTACCATCGTCTGGAACGGACCCATGGGCGTCTTTGAAATACCGGCCTTCGCCAACGGCACCATGAAGATTGCCGAGGCCGTCGCTGACAACGCTGCCGCGGTTTCGATTGTGGGCGGAGGAGACTCCATCTCCGCCGTCAAACAGGCGGGAGTAGCGGATAAAATCAAGCACATCTCAACCGGCGGCGGCGCATCGCTGGAGTTTCTCGAGGGAAAAACACTGCCGGGCGTCGCCGCGCTTTCGGAAAAGATTTAGAACGGGATCGTGGATCCGCATCTTTGACCCAGCTACAGGGTCAAAGTAAGGAGACCTCGGCGCACTAATGGGAATTCGCGTTTTCCCGCATCTGACGCAAAAAAACATGTCAGATTTGGACTACCCGGATTTTCGACGCTGCACAAATCGCAAACTGCTCTGGTTGACCTATGGCCATCATCAATATCGAGCTGCCGATGCTGCTGCTGCTCGCCGCTCTGCTATGCTCGGCGGCAGCTTGGCTTCTGGGGACGTTTACCGGCTTTCTGCGGGAATACCGCTATCGCGTCACCTTAGGAATCATCTCCTTTGCCTTGAGCGGCCTCATGGGCTTCTTCTCCGCGCTCAAGCTGGAGATGAGCCTGCTTGGGGATTGGCTTTCTGTGCACCCGGTTTCAATCTTGCTCGCAATCGCTTATTTCGGCTATCTCCTCTTCGGCTTCCTCGGATGTTGGACCGCCCTCCGCATCGCCGCGCGGATGGACCGCACACATACGCTCTCCGTGCTTTACTCTCTGGTCGAAGATCGAAAGAAGCGCGACGCGGAGCGGCACTCCGCGCCCAAATGAATAGTTGGAATTGCAGCTCCGAACTCCTCATAAAAAGAAAAGAGAAGAGAATAAATCATGCGCCAGCCTCTTATCGCCGCCAATTGGAAGATGTACAAGACCCCTGCCGAAGCGGATATCTTTCTTCGCGCTTTTCTCCCGCTGGTCCAGGACGACAGGCGGAGTGAGATCGTCATCTGCCCCCCGTTCGTAGACCTGACCTTTGTACTCCAGTCGGTTGAGGATTCACGGGTCCGAGTGGGCGCGCAAAACATGCATTTCGCCGAAGAGGGCGCCTACACCGGCGAAGTCTCGGCCTCCATGCTGACTGCCTTGGGCGTCACTCATGTGATCCTGGGCCACTCGGAGCGCCGCCAGTATTTCGCCGAGACCGACCAGACCGTCCACAACAAACTGGTCGCCGCCCTGAAGCATGGGCTGGTGCCTATTGTGTGCATCGGCGAACACCTTGAAGAAAGGGAGAGCGGTAAAACCGACGAGGTTCTCTCCCGGCAGATTTCTATCGCCATTCAGCAAATCAATCCCGCCGAACTGGCTCCTCTGGTGGTCGCTTATGAGCCAGTATGGGCCATCGGGACCGGCAAAACCGCCACTCCTGAAATGGCCGCCGCGGCTCACCTGATCATCCGCAGTCAAGTGGCGCGCGTTGCCGGCCGTCCTCTGGCCGAAGGCTTGCGCATCCTCTACGGAGGCAGCGTGAAGGCGGATAACGCCTCCTCTCTGCTCAATCAGCCGGAAATTGACGGCGCTCTGGTCGGTGGGGCAAGTCTCGATCCCATCTCCTTTGCCAAAATCGTCAATTATTAAAAGCGTCTTTTGCCGGATATACTCTCCTCAACGGAGGGCATGATGACTCCCGGCTTCGACATACGCGACCTAAAGTGGTCGCCGGCAGAAAAGGCCATCGCGAGAAAGGCGTTTGAACAGGCTCTTTCGAGGGAATTTGAAGCGGTCATCCGGAAGACAAAGGAAATGGCCGCGAAGATTGAGCAGCCTTCCGATCTCTGGGACTTGGAGAGCTATTTAGGAAAGCGGCGCCGCGAAATCGACCAACAGTACGACTACAGGTACTCGGTCCTTCCAATTGTCTTTGGTAGTCTCATAAGGAAGGGCCGCATCACCGAAGAAGAATTACGCGGCTTATCAGAAGATAAGCTCAATCGCATCCTCGGGATCGCTAGACTTTGAGCTCTGCCGGTCTGCATTTCTCACCGGGATTGAAAAGAAGAGCAGAGCATGAACCGCCGCGAAACCGGGTGCCCCAGGTTCGCGAAGCTGACCTGGGGCTTTTTGCTTCCGCGCCGCAATCCAATGGCAATTGGAGCACGGCAATTGGAGCACCAAGATACGACAGCCGCTGATAACAAGTGACAAGTAATAAAGCGCAACTTGCGATCGTAGCTGCTATCGCTTCAGTCCCCTGAGCATTATCTGGAAATACAGGCAAAAGACCCAGGTTAATAGCTTCGTGAACCTGGGGCACCCGGTTTGTCAACGCCTGTCAGAAAATGTGGGACTAGGTTCACGCGGCTCCGGTCCGCGAATCCCTGCCCTCCATCTGCCGAGTGCCGCCACCAGCAGTCCCAGACCCAGGAAGATCACGAAAAATAATGAGGCATTGACCAGCATGCGTGGATACCCCAGCTCGCCGGCATCGATGAAAGGATAGGGATAGAGCCCGAAGAGCGCCCCTCGCAGCAAGATATAGACCAGGTAAATCGCCGGATAGAGCAACCATACTGTCGCATCTTTCCAGCGCAACCCTTTCTTCGGCGCAAAAATAATCCAGTAGAGCACATAGATCACCGGCATCAGATCGTGCAGCAGCACATCGGCAAGCTTTTGCGCGCCTTGCGGATTCCATAGGTGACGTAGCAGCAAGCTGTATGACACTCCAACGATTGCGATATATACCACCGCGGCCGCTTGCACCGAGGGCCGCGAAAAAAAGCGCCCCCACGTCGAGTTGCCCCCCCACAAAGCGAAGGTGAGCGTCAGCGTCACGATGAAATTGCTCAGGAGAGTGAAGAAGCTGAAGTAGCTGACGATGGTCGCGGATATGGCCAAGGCTCCAGCAGGAGACTGGCCGACCATCAGGTAAAGCTGGAGCAATAATGCCAGCCAGCCCAGCAGCGCGGCCACGGTCATGTAGAGTCGCATCGTCTGCAGTATCTTATCCCGGCCGGCTCAGTACAATTGGTATATGCTTCGTGAGACCTTTCCTGTCGGCCCGCTGCAGTGCAACTGCACCATCCTGGGTGATGAAGTCACCCGCGAGGCCATGGTCATCGATCCTGGCGATAACGTGTCCGGCATTCTGGCGCGGCTGGCCAAGCATCGCCTCACGGTAAAGCAGATCATCGTCACCCACGCTCACATCGACCATGTGGGAGGCGCTGCCCAACTGCGGCAAGCAACCGGAGCGCCCGTAGTCTTGAATGAGCAGGACTTGCGCCTGCTCGCCATGATGGACATGCAGGCGGGCTGGCTCGGGGTTCCCACCCCGGAGGTTGCCGCCCCGGATATACTCGCCAAAGATGGGCTGCGCGTAGGTCTGCCGGAGTTGCCCGCGGATGTTCTGCACACGCCGGGGCACACTCCGGGAAGCATTTGCCTGCATTTCGCGGGGCAGAATCTGCTCCTGGCCGGAGACACTCTCTTCGCCGGATCGATTGGACGCACCGACCTGCCGGGCGGCGATGGAGCGCAGATTCTCAGATCGCTCCGCGACCGGCTTTTAGTGCTTCCCGACGCCACCCTGGTAGTTCCCGGTCATGGCCCTGAGACCACGATCGGAGAGGAACGGGAATCCAATCCGTTTCTCCACCCCGGAGTTCGCCTCTAGCACCCTCCTTTAGAATCAATTACCTACTGAATAGACACGATGCATTGCTTGAATGACGCCAAGGTGCTATTGACGAACTTGATTCCTCTGGAAATGGGCTGATATCGCCGCAATTCCCTCGGCAAATTGCTCTTCTCTGGAGAGGAGACTCACAACCAGCCAGCCCATGCTCGGGAACCCGAAAAAGTATCCGGGGTGTACGGCCACCCCCTTTTCCAAAAGCAGCTCAAGGGCGGTCTCTTCATCTCCCACTAAAGCCGGGACGCGCAGCACGGCATACCATCCCCCCTCAACCTCCAGCCGCGTAACCATGGTTTGGCGATGCAGCAAGGAATCGAGAGTCTCGAGGTTCCGCGCGGTGCGCTCTCGTATCTGCCGTTGCAACCGATGGCGGCCGCTCAGCCATCCAGGCAGCGCATACTGAACCGGCGCGTTCACTGAAAGAAAGGTGTCGGCAATCACCTCAAGACGCTGCAACGCTCCGGTCAGCTCCGGCCCGTCGCCGAAACAGGCGATCCAGGCTGCCTTCATCTGCGGCAACCCGGCGACCTTGCTCACGCCGCTGAGGATGAATGTCAATACCTCATGCTCTCCTCCGCCGAAGCTCTTTGCCGGTTTGGAGAAGCCATAGTCAAGGAAAACTTCATCCACGATCAGCGCCAAGCCAAATTCGCGGCATATCCCTTGCAGAGCCATCCGTTCCGACGTGCCGGTAAAGTGCCCGGTGGGATTGTTGGGATGAACCACCACCACGGCTCTGGTCTTGCCCTGAGAACTCACCCTCACCCGCCGGCGCAAGGCGTCCAAATCGATCTGCCAGCCATGGTCATAAAACAACTCATAAGGGACCAGACGGACGTCGTCGAGCCGCGCCAGAAAATCGAAGAGCGGATAGCTCGGCTGGGCAATCAGGACCTCGTCTCCCGGATCGCAGAGCAGCCGGAAGAGAAAGCTGTAAGCCTCGCTGCTACTGGTGGTGAGCAGCAGATGGCGGGGATCGGCGGCGACTCCATGATCGGCGTAATAGCGGCAAATAGCTTCGCGCGCTGCCAGGCTTCCCTGCGGATTGGGATCATAGACAATCGCCCGAGGATCGGCGAGCGGCGCGAGAATAGAGGCGGCATCATATTCGAATCCGCAATGGGTTGGGTTGGCAGAGGTTAAATCGAGCACCCTCGCGCCCGAGGCGCGCATCTCCGCCAGCGCGCGAGCCCAAGCAGTCTCAGTCAAATCCCATTGCGTCCGTTTGGAAAACTCCACTTGCCCTCGCTTCCTACAGATTACAAGCGCTCTAGACCGGATCGTTAAGTCACGCAGGGACAGCCGGGTGCCCCAGGTCCCGATTCTGGGACCTGGGATTCCACAGATCCTCGATGGACAGTGTCGTCACCGGCTGATTCTCATTCGAAATGTTCTAATAATGAGAGCGGACTATAACTCACAGACAAGAATCGGGCCGATACGCCCAAGGAGCTTGAAAACGTATGCATCTTCGCGCCGTGATCTTTGACTATGGTGAGGTCCTGAGCAAGCCGGCAAATCAATCCGTCTACAAGCAACTGGTTGAAATCTCCGGGCTGCCCGAAGATCTCTTCCAGAAATACTATTGGGCCTACCGTCTGGATTACGATGCCGCGATTCTGAACGGCCGCACATATTGGGAGAAGATCGCAGAGGGAGCCGGCGCAAAGTTTACCCCGGAGCAAATCGAGCGGCTTATCGAACGGGATGCGCGCATGTGGATGGACATCAATGAACCGATGCTCGCCTGGGCCATCGAGATCAAGCGAGCCGGCCTGCTCACGGCAATTCTCTCCAACATGGGGGAGGATGTTCTCCGCGCCATGCGGCAAAGCTTTGCCTGGCTGGCTCAGTTCGATGCGCTTATCTGGTCCTGCGAACTGGGGATCGTCAAACCCGATCCCGCCATTTACCTCGATGCCATCGAGAAGCTCCGCGTCAAGCCCGAGGAAGCTCTCTTCATCGACAATTTGGAGGTAAATGTTGTTGGCGCTGAGGCGGCGGGCTTAAATGCCGTGCTCTTTACAAACATTGAACAGCTTAGCCGCGACCTGCGCCAGCGGGGTTTTGATATTCCCTTACCTCAATCTCAGGTCGCGGTGTGATTCGCTCACTTGTTCCCATGCAGCGCCTCCGCCGGAAGGGTAAGCCGTACCTGCTCTACAATTTCCAGCCCGAATCCCTGCAGCGCGGGAATGTGCGTGGGCGTATTGGACAGCAGCCGGATCTTGCGAATGTTCAGATCCGACAGAATCTGCCCGCCTAACCCCACCTGCCTCAAGATGCGCTGGTGATGGCCGCCGTCCTCGCAGTGCTCTTCAGCACGCTCTTCGCGATGGACCAGCAGCCGGTGCGGCAGCGTACTGCGATCGATGGCGAAGCCTTTGCTTGTATTGTGGAGATAGACCAGAGCGCCGCGGCCGGCTGCGGCGATCGTCTCCAGCGAGCGCTCGATCATCCGCTGGCAATCGCACGACGCCCCCCCGAAAACGTCCCCGGCCAGGCAGTGCGAGTGCACCCGGACCAGCACCGGTTCACTGTTTATCCCCGCATCCACGTCACCGCGCACCAGGGCCACGTGGCTCTCCCCACCGTCCACTTCGCTCTCATAGGCGATCATTTTGAAATCGCCATGGCGGGTGGGCACCACCGACTCGGCAACGCGGAAGATATACCGCTCATTCTGCAGCCGGAATCGAATCAACTCCGCTACGGTCAACATTTTGAGTCCGTGCAGGTTACAGAACTGGATCAGATCGGGCACCCGGGCCATGGTGCCATCGTCGTTCATGATCTCGCAGATCACACCTGCGGGAATAAGGCCGGCCATGCGCGCCAGATCGACGGAGGCTTCCGTTTGCCCGGCCCGCACCAACACCCCTCCCCGGCGAGCGCGCAGAGGAAAGACGTGTCCCGGCCGAGCTAGATCCGCCGCCGTCGTCGCCGGCCCGATCGCGACCTGGATGGTACGAGCGCGGTCATGCGCGGAAATTCCCGTGGTCACGCCCTCCCGGGCCTCGATCGCTTCGGTGAACGCGGTCCCGAAGCGGGATGAATTCTGCTGCACCATCGGCGCCAGCCGGAGGTGGTCCGCGCGCTCTTCGGTCAGCGTCAGGCAGATCAGCCCCCGTCCATGCTTGGCCATGAAGTTGATCGCGTCCGGGCTGACGAACTCCGCCGCCAGTGTCAGATCACCCTCGTTCTCGCGATCTTCGTCGTCCACTACGACTATCATGCGCCCAACCTTGAACTCCTCGATCGCGCCCGGCACATCAGTGAATGGAGACTGGACCATCATGTTTGTATTCTCCCGCAATTGCTTTCTCTTTGTATATGCGCTTGCAGACGGCATCGATGCAGGGCTTTTCGGGCACGAAAAAACCGCCCGATCCGGACGGTTTCTTTCGTGCCTCTCATGAGTATCCGTTACAAGGTAGACTCGATTTCAAATCCCCAGGCTTCTAAGAGGGCTTCGGGTATGTACTTTGAGTTTTTATTGCGGCGGGCCCATTCACGCAACCGCGTCGAACGTACATACTGATCCGGAGTCAGCTTAAATTCCTTCACAACTTGCTCGAAAGAAGTAACAGTCGGAACAACCGGGCCAATCGGCTCAGGCTTGCCCCAATTAGGGTTTCCACGACGCTTTGCCATTTATCTTTTTTCCCCTAGCAAGATAAGTTACATTTGGTTCAGGGCGCGCCCCCAGCCACTCACCTGTTTGGCTCGCCTCTTTGATCCCAAACATCCTATTATAGGTATTTTCTCTCCAAAAATCAATAGAAATTTAAGATCCCGTTGATCTCTTTCTGAATGACGACGACGCCCAATCCTCGGCAGCGGGCGCCTGCAAATTTTATGGAAATTCTGCTTTTCCCTGTTGCGTTTCGAGAGGTTCCAGAAGAAACTGCGAAGAGAGCGGAAGAGATTGTATTTTCGAGCTGCTGGGTTGGAACGGATCTCTTTGCCTGCTTGCTCTCGGCACGCGACGGCTTCATCACAGACAAAGGGACCGGTGACCTATGAAGCAAACGGCTCTGGAGAAGAGTGGGTTTACCACAACTCTTAACCTGGCCATGAACTCGAGTCTGGACTCGAGCCTCGACTCAAATCTGGATTCGACCGTATCACTGCGGTCCGCGGAGGTGTTGCAGCGCCGCCAGCTTGCGCGCTTCGGCAAATGGCTTTATCGCGCGGGTTTTGTTCCTGGCACGGCAGGCAATCTCTCTGTGCGACTGGGCGACGATTTCATTTTGGCTACGCCCACCGGCATGAGCAAGTTCCTGCTCAAGCCTTCCGACATGGTGGTGGTCGACCTCGACGGCCGCCGGGTCGGAGGATCGCGCAACGTCACCAGCGAGATCGGCATGCATCTCGCCATTTACGATCACCGAACCGATGTACGGGCAGTTGTGCATGCACACCCCCCAATCGCAACCGGCTTCGCCTCCTGCGGGTTGGGCCTGGAAGAACCCCTTTGTTCCGAGGTTGTAATGGCGCTCGGTTCAGTCCCGCTCGCTCCGTATGCCACTACCGGAACTGCCGACGTCGCTTCGAGTATCGCGCCGCTCATCGCCGACCATGATGCAATTCTTCTTGCCAATCACGGCGTTGTGACTGCCGGCAACTCCCTTGAGGACGCCTTCATGCGCATGGAGACGGTGGAGCACTTTGCCCACATCTGCCTGGTAGCGCGTCAGCTCGGCGGCGCCAAGCCCCTCTCCTGTGATCATCTCCGGCAGCTCACCCTGGCTCGCTCCCGCTACCTCAAAAATGCGGCCGGATGATAGTACGCTCCGAAACAAATCCGGTGCCCCAGGTCCCGATTCTGGGACCCTCTTGCGGCTAATCGTAGTATTCCAGGCCAAGGTGCGTGATGAGCTCCTCTCCCTTAATGTGCCGGAGCGTGTTTTTGAGCTTCATCGCTTGAATGAACAGATCATGCTCCGCATAAAGCCCAGGCGCCGTCATCGGTGACTTGAAGTAGAAGCTCAGCCACTCTTGAATGCCCAAGTCCTTAAGTTCCGGAGTGCGCGCCGCCATATCGAGATAGAGAACCAAATCGAGAGCAAGCGGCGCGGCAAGGATGGAATCGCGGCACAGGAAATCAACCTTGATCTGCATCGGATAACCGAGCCAGCCGAAGATGTCGATGTTGTCCCAACCCTCTTTATTATCACCACGTGGTGGGTAGTAGTTAATGCGGACCTTGTGGTAAATGTCCTTGTAAAGATCGGGATAAAGCTCGGGCTGCAGAATGAAGTCCAGTGCTCCCAGCTTGGACTCTTCTTTAGTCCGGAACGACTCCGGATCGTCCAGCACTTCGCCATCGCGGTTGCCTAGGATGTTGGTCGAATACCAGCCGCTGACGCCCAGCATGCGCGCTTTGAAGGCTGGCGCCAATACCGTTTTCATGAAGGTCTGGCCGGTCTTGAAGTCCTTGCCGCAGATGGGGGCGCTATTCTGCCGCGATAGCTCCTGCATCACCGGCAGATCGACAGTGAGGTTCGGCGCTCCATTGGCGAAAGGAATGCCTTCTTTGAGCGCCGCGTAGGCGTAGATCATCGACGGGGCAATATTCTCATCGTTGGCTTCGAGGCCCTTTTCAAAGCAGGCCACAGATTGATGCACTGCTGTGGGGGTAAGGAAGATCTCCGTCGAGCCGCACCAGATCATCACCTGGCGATCCGTGGCCTTCTTGAAGGCCTGAATGTCGGCGCGAAGCTGCTCCGCCAGATCGCGCTTATTCTTGCCCTTCTTTACATTCGAGCCATTGAGCCGCTTGACGTAATACTGGTCAAAGACAGCCGGCATCGGTCGTATGCCTTCAAGAAACGGCCGAATCCGCTCCAGTTGATCTCGATCGAGAACCTGCGCCGTGCGCGCTGCCTCAAAGACGTTGTCATCGAAGATGTCCCAGCCGGTGAAGGTGAGGTCGTCGAGCCGGGCCAGGGGAACGAAGTCCTTGATCAGGGGAATGCGCCCATCAGTGCGTTTGCCCAAGCGGATCGTTCCCATCTGGGTAAGAGAGCCGATCGGCTTGGCTATGCCCTGGCGTACCGCTTCCACGCCGGCGATAAAGGTGGTGGCAACCGCTCCCATACCCGGGATCATGATGCCTAATTTCCCTTGGGCAGGGCGAATCTGTGAACCGTCAGCGGCCGCTTGACCGCTGCTGTTGGGTGTTGACATTTCTTGCTGGCCGTCCTCTCGCTTTTGGGGTGTGACTGGAACAGTTCAGTCTCATCTTTCGCTCCGGCTTTGGCAAATCGGCGCGGCTCAAAGGAGAGAAAGCATGGCTCAACGGTCGCCAGAGGGTGCCGGATTGGACTCCTCCCGGACGCGTTGTTTCCAATGCGACCACAAGAACCAGACAACGCCGATGAGCAGCACCAGCAGCACTACGGTGTGGAAGCGATGAAAGATCTCCTTGAACCGCGGATCGGTGTCCCAGGACTGACCCAGCCGCATCCCTACGTAAGCCAACACGAAGCACCACGGCCACGAACCCAGAAAGGTGTAGATGTGGAAGCGCATCTGCGGCATCCTGGCGATCCCCGCAGGCAGCGCGATGAATGTCCGGACGACGGGAAGCAGGCGCGCCAGGAAAACGGTGATCGAACCATATTTCGCGAAGAAGCGCGTCGTGCGTTCCAGATCGTGTTGGTTCAGCAGAACGTACTTGCCGAAACGGCTGATCATCGGGGGGCCGCCAACCGCGCCAATCCAATAGGCCACGACGGACCCGAGATTGCATCCTAGCGCGCCGGCCGTTGCTACCCACAAGAGTTGGAATCTGCCGGCATGCACCAGATAGCCGGCAAAGGGCATGATGATCTCCGATGGCAAGGGGATGCACGCCGATTCGATCGCCATCAAGAGCGTAATGCCCAGATAGCCCGAAGCTGAAATTGTGGCGATGATGAAGTTCGCGATGAGGGCTAGAATCTTTTCAGTCATTCCGACGCAGTATAGACGACCCAGCTATATTGAGAGTGAAAAAGGGATAGAGCTTGCCATGGCGCTCCAGAAAACCGCAGTAAAAAAGAAAATCGCACCAAAAAAGATAAAAAGTAAAGGGACGCTTGGAGACCGGGGCAAGGCCACGGACGGGCGATATAATCCTTTGGACCCGAAGCGCATCGCGGCAATTCTGGACACCCTGGCGCGAACCTATCCCAATGTCCGCTGCGCCCTGCATCACCGCAATGCCTGGGAGCTCTTGGTAGCCACCATTCTCTCCGCGCAGTGTACCGACGTTCGGGTAAACATGGTCACGCCCGGGCTGTTCGAGCGGTTCCCTACGCCTGCCGCCTTCGCTGAAGCGCCCCTGGTTGAAATTGAAAAGGAGATCCGCTCCACCGGCTTCTATCACAACAAGGCGAAATCGCTGGTCGGCGCCGCGCGCACTCTGATTGAAGAATTCGGCGGAGAAGTGCCGCGCACAATGGTGGAGCTGCTGCGCCTGCCTGGTGTCGCGCGCAAGACGGCCAACGTGGTCCTCGGCGTGTCATTTGGACGCGCCGAAGGAATCGTTGTAGACACCCATGTGCTCCGCCTCTCCCGCCGCCTGGAGCTCACCCAGGCCACGGAACCGAAGGCGGTGGAGCGGGATCTGATGAAGATTCTTCCCCAGGACCGCTGGATCGACTTTTCTCACGAGCTGATCCACCACGGGCGGCAGGTCTGCGTTGCCCGCAAGCCCCGGTGCATCGACTGCACACTGGAGAAGCTGTGCCACTCCAGCGACAAGACGTGGGGGTCAGTACGTGGGTAGGATTTCTTCTTTCATTCCCTTGGGTGGGCCGCAGGCCCATGTACACTCGGTCGAAAATCATCCTGGGAAGCCTGCTCTGCCAAGGGTTGTGGCCTCCCACCCTTGCTGCGCAAGGATGGGGCACCCTAAAACTGCTTGAAGTATGGATTCAAAACCGCCACCAATCGAGGATGCCCCATATCTCTCCACTCCGCTTCGCTCCGGTCGAGATGACAAACTAGGAGTACCTAGTTGGGCCACAGGCCCGTCTTTGCCTTTTTTTCTGTCATTCCCGAAGGGAATCTGCTTGCGCTATCCATTCCCGTCGCTCCCTGCGGGAATGACAGAAAAAAAGGAATTAACCGGGGCAAATTAAGTACTCACTCTCTCCCCTTCAACGAAACCGGAGCTGTCTTCAGTTGATCTCCGATATCCAAGCCACACTCCTCTATCCGTCCTGCGGCCAACTCGAGAACCGAATGTGTCTTCCAGCTCAAGCCACTCACCCGCCACGGACGCACCCGAGATCCGAGCTTGATCACACGCATATTACGGTCAAGCGCGACCACATCGATAGACATACGCATCCAAAATGTGTGCACGCCGGACGATGGGACGATCCATAGACCTCCATCCGGGTTAAGCGCGCGCTTTCCCATAAGCCCGAGAAGGCGCGACAACGAGGTATCGGCTACCACTATCGAGTGCCCAATAACGGTAGCTTTGGTTTGGTTCACCACGGACAAAATCTTCATCGTATTAGACTGTTTTGTTTCTGCGCCGGCCCACCAGAATTCCAAGCACGGTATTCTCCCGCAGACGGCGATATCGCTCTTTAGCTCTCCTGCTTGAGCACGTGGTCGATCAGGCTCTGCCCCTTGCTCAACAGAGTCCGCTCTTTGAGCATGGCCAGGGTCAACCTGCGGCTTCGCTTCAGATCCTCGAAAAAGTCAGCTTCAATAATCCCGGCCAGCTCCGGATCGAGAACGGCCAGATTGACCTCGTCGTTCAGCGCGAACGAGCGGTGATCGAAGTTGGTTGACCCGGCGACATTCCATTGCCCGTCCACGGTCATCAGCTTGGCGTGAATCATGGATGGCTGATACTCAAAAATCTCCGCGCCGGCCTGTAGCAAGTGGCGGCTGCTGTGCCGGCTCAGTTTTCTTATTATCGAGTGATCGATCCGTGGACCGGCAGTAAGGATCTGGACCTTCACGCCGCGTTTCTGAACAGCCTCGGCCAGCGCCCGACGCGCGCTTCTGTCCGGCAGGAAGTAAGGCGTCGTAATGCGGATAGTCTCGCGGGCGCTCTCGATCAACGCTTGAAAGAGAATGCGCGCCTGAGTGCCTCCGCCATGCGGCGTGCTCGAGACGACCAGGCTCTTTACTCCCTTGGGCAGAGCACGAAAGGCAAACTGTGCCGGTCCGGAGAGGATTTCGCCGGAAGACTCAAGCCAGTTTTCGCAGAAGGTGGAGATCAGACCGGCCACCGCCTCGCCTTCGACGAACAGCACAGTATCCCGCCATGCCGGACCTTTTGGGGTCGCATGCAGCCATTGGTCGCCGATGCCTGCACCGCCGATGAAGCCGATTTCTCCATCGATAACTATAAGTTTGCGATGGGTGCGGTTATTGATCTTCTGCCATGTATCCCAACGGATTGGGTGATACCAGCACATCCGGCCTCCCGCGGCCTGCAAGCGATCGAAGTATCTCTCGCGCGTGCTGAAGCTGCCTATCGCATCGACGACGATACGCACCTCGACGCCGGCTTCCGCTCGCTCCGTGAGCGCGTCCAGCATCTCATTGGCTACCTCTCCCTCCATGAACTCGTAGCATTCGAGGTTGATGGCGTGCTTGGCTCGGCGGATGGCCTCCAACTCAGCCGGGTAGAACTCAGCTCCATTTTTCAGCCGGGTAATGCGGGAGTGGCGTATCGTGCCATCTGTCACCAAGCTTAGGAATTGAATAAATTCATCTGAATCCAGAGCATCCTGAGTGTCCTCCCGCATGGAATAGGGTAGAGCGGGTCCAAAGAAATCGATTAGTACGCGGGATCCGTAGAGAAGAATCGCGCCTGCCCCAATAGTTGCCAGTGTGCGCGTTGCGGTGTGCGATCGATCGTTCTTAGCCATGCAACGCCAGAATACAAGACGGCCGGCAAAATCGGGTCCTTCAGGCTCAGACGGCGCTGCGCTTGAGCAGGTAGTCCAGACCGCAAAGGCGATACCAGCGATATCCGTACGGCTCCACCAGAATGCAGTGCTGGCCGTCATCCTCGGCCTGATTATGATCGTTCGACAGCAGATTGATCAGCACGCAGTCTTTCTCTCCGCCGGCATCCACCGTGATGCGGATCTCTCGCGGCTCCGCCACCAGATTGTGGATGCAGAGCACAGAGTTGTTGCGCCAGTCGTAGCGCATCGCCAGAACCTCCGGCGTTCCGGCGGAGATGAATAAAAAATCGCCCCAGCCGATCTCCGGAACCTGCTTGCGCATGCGGATCATGCGTTCCATCCAGTTCAGAAGCGAGTTGGGGTCGCGATGCTGGGCGGCGACGTTGACATGCTGAAAGCCGTATGGGCCATCGCTGATGACCGGCATGATCGGCTTGTCGCTCTTGGTGAAGCCGGCGTTGGGCTCCGTCGACCATTGCATAGGCGTGCGCGCGCAGTTTCGTTCGGGCAGCCGCAGATCGTCACCCATGCCAATCTCGTCGCCGTAGCGGATCACCGGCGTACCGGGCAATGTCAGCATCAGGCTATAGGCGAGCTCCAGCCATCGCCGGTCTCCCTGCAGCATGGGCGCCAAACGGCGCCGGATGCCACGCCCGTACAACTGCATATCGGGCTCCGGGCCAAACGCCGCGAAGACGGTTTCGCGTTCCTTGTCTTCAAGGCGGCCAAGGTCGAGCTCGTCATGATTGCGAAGAAATTGTCCCCACTGAGCGGTGGCGGGCCTGCGCTTGGTCGCCTTCATCGCTTTCGCCAGCGGCCGGGAATCGCCGCTAGCCAGAGCGAGAAAGAGATGCTGATTGACTTCGAAATTGAACATCATCTGCAGCCGCTCGCCGTAGTCGCCGAAATATTCCATGTCCGTGCCCGGCAAAACATTGGCCTCGGCCAGGATGATCGCCTCCCCCTCGCGCCAGGTCAGGAACTGGCTGAAGTTCCTGAGCATGTCGTACTGCTCGCTGGGCTTGGTCGAATCGGCCCCCTTCTGCGCGATGACAAAGGGTACCGCGTCCATACGAAAGCCCGAAACTCCAAGCTGCAGCCAGAAGCCCATGATCTTGAGAATTTCCGCTTGCACTTCTGGATGGGAGGTATTGAGATCCGGCTGAAATTCATAGAAGCGATGAAAGTAGTAAGCCTTGGCGATCTCATCGTAGTTCCACGTGGACTTCTGCACGCCGGGAAAGACCACTCCGGAGGCGGCATCCTTTGGCTTCTTCTTTGACCAGACATACCAGTCGCGGTACTTGGACTGTGGATCGCGGCGCGCTTCCTGAAACCAGGGATGCTCATTGGAAGTATGGTTCACGACCAGGTCGATGCAGCACGCGCATCCCGCGCTGCGTGCAGCCATGCGTAAACTCGACAAAATCGCCCAGCGTCCCGTAGCGGGGATCGACGCCGTAATAATCGGCCACATCGTAACCGCCATCCTTGCCGGGAGAGGGCTGAAAGGGCATCAGCCACACGGCGGTGACACCCATTCCCTGAAGATAATCCAGACGGCGCATCAATCCTTGAAAGTCCCCGATGCCATCTCCGTCGGCATCCATAAACGTAGCTACAGACAGACAGTAGATGACGGCGTTTTTGTACCATAGATCGTTAATCATATGGGCAATCTCAAATCTGAGGGCACTGGTGAGATGCAGGAGCTAGCTTGGTGGCAGCGCGGAATCGTCTACGAAATCTATCCACGTTCCTTTCAAGACAGCAACGGAGACGGCGTCGGCGACCTGAACGGCATCTTTGAGCGGTTGGATTATCTCGTAAGGCTGGGCATCAAGGCAATCTGGCTCACGCCCATCTACCCCTCTCCCATGGCTGATTTCGGCTACGACGTGGCCGATTATTGCGGTATCGATCCCATCTTTGGAACCATGCGGGACTTCGATCGTCTGCTCGGCGAAGTCCATCGCCGAGGGGTGAAAATGATTCTCGATTTTGTGCCGAATCATACCTCCGATCGGCATCCCTGGTTTCTAGAGAGCCGCTCCTCGCGCGAGAACTCCAAGCGGGACTGGTACTTGTGGCGGGATGAGCCAAATAATTGGTTGAGCAACTTCGGTGGCCCCGCTTGGACATGGGACGCAACCACCACACAGTACTACTACCACTCGTTCTTGAAGCAGCAGCCGGACCTGAACTGGCGCAACCCCCAGGTGCGCGCAGCCATGTTCGATGTGCTGCGATTCTGGCTGGAGCGCGGGGTTGACGGGTTTCGAGTGGATGTGATGTGGCTGCTGATCAAGGACGATCAGTTTCGCGATAATCCTCCGAACCCCGGCTACCGTCTGGGGGAGTCTTCCAGACATCGCCTGCTTCCCTTCTACAACTCGGACCGGCCCGAAATACATGATCTGATCGCACAGATGCGAGCGGTTGTCGACAGTTATCCTGACCGCGTCCTGATTGGCGAGATCTACCTGCCCGTCGAGCAGTTGATGAGTTATTACGGCAAGGACTTGAAGGGCGCAAATCTGCCTTTCAACTTTCAACTGCTGCAGACCGCATGGAGCGCTGAGGCTGTAGCCCAAGTTATCTCGGAGTACGACAGCTCCCTGCCGCCGGGAGCCTGGCCGAACTGGGTGCTGGGGAACCATGATAATTCCCGCATCGCGACCCGAGTAGGCCTTAGCCAAGCTCCGGTCGCAGCCATGCTGCTGCTGACGCTTCCAGGGACGCTGACGATTTACTATGGCGAAGAGATCGGCATGACCGACGTTCGGATTTCTCCTGAGCAACCGCAAGATCCGGCGGAGAAGAACGAACCGGGCATCGGCATGGGCCGCGATCCTGAACGGACTCCAATGCCGTGGGATGGTTCTCCTCTGGCGGGATTCACGACCGGCGAGCCCTGGCTGCCTCTGGCTTCGGATCATCGGGCGGTGAATGTCGCGGCGCTGGAGCAACAGAAAGAATCCGTCCTGCATCTCTATCGCAAGCTTATCGTTTTGAGGCACAAACATCCGGCGCTGGTGAGCGGCAAGATGCAGGCAGTTGCCGCCGTAAACAGCCTCCTTCGCTTTGAGCGCAGTGCCAGCGGGAAACGAATGCTCATCCTTCTCAATATGGGGCATACTCCGGTTCAGACAGTTACCGGGAGAGGAATGATTATCTCGTCGACCCACTCTCCTCGCGAAGGCGAAGAGCTCGATGGTTTAGTCGAGCTGAGCGCGTCGGAGGGATTGATCATCGAGCTTGCCTCTTAGCTTAGCGAATTATCAATTGAGAGAATGAAACAGTGATTCACCGACGTACTGCTCTTTTCGCCATGGCTGCCGCAGTTGCCGTCCTCTGCCTCTGCTGGCTCCTCTGGCGCTCGCGGTCCAGGGCCGCTGCCGCTCCCGCTCCATCCTCTGCCGCTGCAACTCCCGGTCCGCTCCATCCAGCCAGCACTCTCTCGGCCGACGACCGCGCCCCAACTCAGGTCTACGCGCATAATCTGCTGATGCGTAAAGGACCTAACTTCCGCATCTACGTCCGCTGGATTCGTGGGCAGATGGTGCGCACCCAGCGCCAAGTAAATCCGTCTCTTGACGATTCCGAGTCCTTCGTCCTGGAGATTCAAAAGGGCGTGATCAACGCCAACATCGGAGATGTCAGTAACTACCTCAACTCCAGCTCACCGCCCAACGCGCCGCTCAAGCACATCTCCATCCAACCGGATGGAAACCAACTTAAGCTGCACGGCACGGTACATAAGATCGTTCCCCTCCCCGTTGAACTCGTGGGAACTCTCTCCGCCACCCCGGACGGCCGCGTGCTCTTCCAGGTCACAAAGCTCGACATGTTGAAGATCCCGGTAAAAGGACTCTTGGGCGGCTTCCATATCCAACTCTCCGACCTGGTTCGCGCGAGCAACGTTCCCGGCATTGAAATCACAGGGAACAACATCATCTTCGACACACAGAAACTGCTTCCTCCGCCGCACATCCACGGTCAGATCACCACCGTCCGCGTCAGCCCGCCCGATATTGAAGTCATCTACGGCAACGCGCCTAATGACCAAGGTAGCCTGGCGCAATGGCATAATTTTCTCCGGCTCAGAGGAGGCACGCTCGATTTCGGCAATCTCACCATGCACCCGGTCGATATCACCATGATCGACGCATCCAAGGATCCATGGTTCGACCTCGATCTGGTCAACTACCAGGCCCAGCTCGTCAACGGTTACACCCGCATGACCGCACAGGATGGCATGGAGATTTTCATGCCCGACCTGGATGAAATGACCCCGAAAAAGGCCACCCATGGCATCACGCTCGAATGGCTCAAAAACCGCAACCGGTCCCTACCCCCAGATATTCCAGTCAAATCGAAATAATTTCGTGGAATCCCAGGTCCCAGAATCGGGACCTGGGGCACCCAGGCACTTACACCTCATTTGTCATCTCGACCGGAGTATTCATGGGCCTGTGTCCCACCCAAACGAAAGGAAATGGGTTGAGGAAGTCTAGGTTGGCAATTACACCTAACTTTGTCATCTCGACCGAAGCGAAGCGGAGTGGAGAGATCTGCGTTTCGCCAAAAAACCGCAGATCCTGGGTGCCCCAGGTCCCGATTCTGGGACCTGGGATTCCACAAATCTCGAAAAGACCCAGGTTATTATAGCTTCGCGAACATGGCGCACCCGGCTACTACCTCGATAAGAGGGATCAGCGGTTCTACCCAGCAAAAGATGAACCGCAGATCTCTCCACTCCGCTTCGCTCTCTCGAAAATCATCCTGGGAAGATCTCTTTCATAGGGGGTGCCCCCGGATTGGAGATATTTAGCTTAGAGGTTCAATGGTGACTTGATAGCCGAGCCTGTGCAGATTTTGTAGCAATTTGCGGGCGCGTTGCTGTTTCGCTCTGGGGTTGGGTTCGCTGCCATGCTCCACGTATGGAACTCGTTCATGCAAGATCTTCCAGACCAAGCGGCAGAGGCGGTGAGCCACAGCCCAAATGGCTCCCTTATAGCCCAGCCGTGGCAGAAGATGCCGGAACACGGCTTGAAAGTGGCAGCCTTGTTTCTTCACTGCCGCATGTGCAGCTTGGTTGAGGATACGGCGCAGATAGCGATTGCCTTTGGCCGAGTGGCTGTTGTGGTTCTGTTCCGCGCTTTCCTCCCGCCCTGGATTGGTTCCCACCCACGAGGTCAGCTTGGCGGCTGAATCAAAGGTGCTGGCCTCCACTCCTACTTCGGCGATTACCTGCTGGGCGGAGTCGACCCCGAAACCAGGAACCTGCGCCAGGCGCTCCACTGCTTGCTGATGCTTCTGCATGGATTCGGCGGCCATCTGATTGAGCTGCTCGATCTGTGTGGCGATGAGATCGTAACGGTCCAGATAGAGCCCCAGCAATTGCTGGTGGTAGGGCTGGACATTCCCGCTCAGGGCATCCACCAGTTGCTGCTCGCTCGCACGCAGCCGATCATCTTTGAGGGCAGCTAATTTCTTCGCGTCGGTTTCCCCTTTGGCCAAGGCGCGTAAGATACGGTATCCGCTGACTCCCAGCAGATCGCTGATTACACTGGACAACTTGATGCGCATCTCCTCCAGCAGACACTCGATTTGGGAATGCAGCCGCGATTGGTCCTGGGTGAGATGAGTCTTCATGCGCGTCATCGTGCGCCAACTGCGCTGTTCGCCACTAGGCACGAAGCTCAGGGTAAGCTCGTCGGCTAGCAACCGCCGCACCAGACGTTCGGCATCGCGAAAATCGTGCTTGCGTCCGCGCGGGGCGCGGTTAGAGTACGCCTGCGCCAGATGCAAACGCATCTGCGGCTCCAACTCATACCACACCGGCCTCCAGTACTGGGCGGTCGATTCCATCACGGCTTCCTCCACCCCCTCTTCCCGCAGCCAGTCCGACATTAAACGCAACTCGCCGGCTAGGGTGCCGAACCGTTTGCGCTTCACTGTCCCACCCTGTTCGCTTACTTCAATTACCACCACCATCAGCACTTTCTTATGGACGTCAATCCCTGCTACCCTACCTAACATAGTTCCCTCCTTGACGCGGAAGGGTAGGACGCGCGACGAAAGACTTACGCACTCTCACGAGCTACCACCCTTCCCGTTCAGGGACGGATAGCGCGACACTCATAGGTTCAAAACGCACATCCCAGACCAAACTCCGGTACGGTCTCAACTCACCCAGAGCGAAGAGGGTCTTTACCGTTTCACGCCACCTCCAGCTTAGCTAATTCACAGCCTGATTGCCGACCAAGCCGGGGCTCCGATTTTCATCCCCTTGGGTGGGACGCAGGCCCATGTACACTCCGGTCGAGATGACAAATTAGGTGTAATTGCCGACCAAGCCTTCCTCAACCCAATTTTCATTCTCTCGGCTAGGCCGCGGGCCCAAGAACGCTCCGGTCGAGATCACACATCCTTCACCAGAGCTATGCCAACCAATCAAAAGCTGAACATCATCTGAAGATCGATGCTGCGATTGGAGGATGGCGATGAAAAAAAGCCCCCTGCTAATGCGTTGGACTGACCGAAGAGCTTGGAGGAAAGAACACCTACGGGCGGAGCAAGATTAACGTTGTTGAAGATATTCCTTCCCATGGCTGTGAAGGTCAACGAGTAACGCCTGGGTGGCGGGCTATCCAACATGGGAGACCGTCCGCCGCCACCGCTCAGGCCACCCGGACCAAGACCACCTCCTCCAGGGCCGCCGCGCCCGCCGCCGCCACCACCACCTCCTCCTCCACCCCGAGGTCCATTGAAGCCGCCAGCGGAGCCGCCTTCCACTTTGGGGCCGATCCCTATTGTCTTGCTGACTCTCAGGTTGGCGCTGAATTCGCTGGGCCCGGTGCCGAGGTTGTAGGGAATACGGGTCTCAAATGGGGAAGGAAGCAAATCGAAACTCCCGTAGCTGGTGTGGACGACATCGGTGCTTGAACTCGTGGCGTAAGCAGGACGATCGTTGAATTGATTGTCGCCATTCAGATCTTCGCCTAGCGTGATGTTGAATGGACTTCCGGAATTCGACACTATGAAGGGGCTGAGGGAGACGCCAAACGGAGCCCGATAACTCCCGCCCACCAGGAAGCGATTGTGAACATCGAAGGTCGAGCGGCCATAATCCGCAGCGGGGTCGAATTGATTCGATGGGAAGTAAGTCGCCCCGGAGGTATCCGCTTTGGCGAAATTCAACAGGTAATAACCGAAAAGTGTCAGCTTGCGGGCGCGCACGCTGAAGTTTGTTATCAGTTGGTTCTGCTTGTAGATACCGCCCGACTGATATTGGTAGATATTTTCGTCAATACCATTCGGACGCACTCCGGTGCCCGTATTGTAGTCATACGTGCCCGGGAGAAATGCGTTGATGTTATCGGTGTAGAGCTGATGTACGCCGCGCGAATTGATGTACGTCACCGACGCGTTGACGGCTCTGCTAAACGAATGCTCAATTCCGATGGCTGCCTGCATGTTGCTGGGAGCTTTGAGGTGGGGGGAGATCTGGTAAGTTGTTGGCGCTTGAACGCTGCCGGCCAAGGAACCGGGCAACGGAGCATTCTGGAAGAAATCTGGATTTTTGACTACATACGTCTGTTGGTTGATGCCGTTCTGACGGATCGCCTGCAAGACGTTGGTGGACTGGAAGCGGTCGAAGAACCATCCGTAGCCTCCGCGAATCACCGTCTTCGAAGGCCCGTTGCCCCCGCCGGGCGCCCAGGCGAAAGAGAACCGCGGCGCAACGTCGGCATGATCGCTGATTCGATTTTGCCCTTCATAGCGGATCCCATAACTGAAGGTGAAGTTAGGACGGACGCGCCAGTCGTCCTGAAAGAAAACGCCGGCGTCGAAAAGAGTCACGCGCGCGGCGGGATTTCCTGTCGTTATCTCATACTGCGACGGCTTATTGGCGCCGAAACTGGTCAATGAAGAATAGGTGTAATTGCCGTTGAAGCCTCCCGTCGAGTAGTTGGAATCGCGCACCGCACGCAATCGCGCGCCGAAGCGAATGGAATGCGAGCCTTGCGCCAGGGTGGTGTAGTTTTGCAATTCGTAGTGGTCCTGATTGTCGCGGTCGGTTCCATCGTTGCTGCCGCCGCCGGTAAAGGCGCCTTGCACGGTAGTTGTCGGAGTTGTGTTTTGCGGAAGCTCATTGTCGCGGTCGCGAATGTACTGAAAGCGTGTTTCGTTCAGCAGCTTGGCGCTCAACACCTGGGTATCGCTTACCTGCAGGGTGCTCTCCTGGTTCAGAGTGTTGTAGGCCTGGCTCTCGAGAGCGAACTGCGATGCGCCGCTATTGGTCGCGGCCACGCGGTTATACATATAACGCACGGTGAGCGTATTCGACGGGCTGAGCTGAAAATCGAATCGCGGGCTCACATCCAGACGCGATTGCGGATTGGAGACTGCCTGGGTGAAGTTATAGCTCTGACCGGTGGGATCGAGCAAGACCGCGTTGATAATCGAGTTCGCCTGGCTATCTCGACGAAAGGCGCTCAGGAACCAGGAGGAGCTATGGCTCAGCGCACCGCCTATGTTTCCTAGAAGAAAAGTGGAATAGTAAGGAGGCTCCGACTTCACAAAGGTGTTGAGAGAGTTGAATGAGGAGTCGTTCCCGCTCACCTCGAACATGCCGTGCAGCTTCTCCGTGCCGGGCTTGGTAAGGATCTCGATGCGGCCGTAGCCCAGCTTATCGTATTCCGCAGAAAAGGGATTCTGGTTGATACGTATCTCGCGAATGGAAGATTTCGGCGGTAATTGTCCGCCGGTAAACCCATCGATGTAGACCTGGCCGCCATTCGGTCCTGCCGCCGGACCGGCCAAAGCGTTCAGTTCGTCTTGTAACTCGTCGGGATCGTCGGAGAGCGCGTCCAGATCCTTGCCCTTGATCACAATCGCATTGGCGTTGTTGTCGGGGCTGGTATCCAGGCTGCTTCCCTGATCGCTGATCGTGACTTGCTGCTGCTCTACGGAAATGCTGAGGGAGAGATCCCGCTGGACCGTCTTTCCTCCCTGAACCTGCACCGTTGCCGGCTGCGCCAGGACAAAGCCTTGCGCGGTAACGCTCACCGTATAGGTTCCCGGGACCACTTTGGAAAATCCGTAATGGCCATCTGCACCCGATTGTGTTGTCGAGGCCGTCCCGTCCACCCCGGCTATGCTGACGCTGGCTTTAGGAACGCGGGCGCCCGAAGGATCTGTCACGACTCCCTGCAGCGTTCCGGTGGAAGACTGCGCCATGAGGCGCGCGCCACTCAATAGGCCGGCCAGGCAGACGGCAAAAGTCGCCAGGCGAACAAACGTATATGAATACCGGATTCCGCTGCTGAATTTCGATAACATCTTCATTCTTTCCGCTCCATGAGCTAGGTTCAGGAGACCTCAATGCGGGCGGCGCCGCGGTCACAATGGGTAATGCTTTGTAACGAAGTGTCACTCGGAGGTGACAATTCGTTACACTTGCAGCGTTTCCGGTTTGCCGGGATGGCGTACCTTCGAGAGAGGTGGACAGGCGCAACTGTGGAGAGCGTTCTTCTCATCGACGACGATGTCGAGCTTTGCTCGATGCTGCAGGACTACCTGGGCCGGCATGGGTATGCGGTTGCCGCCGTACACAACGGAGAGAAGGGCCTGGAGAGGGTTCTGGCTGAGGACTTCTCCATCATTCTGTTGGATGTGATGCTCCCCGGTCCCGATGGTTTTGAGGTGTTGCGCCGCTTGCGCGCGTTTTCTTCGATCAGCGTTTTGCTTTTGACGGCGCGCGGGGAGGACGTCGACCGCATCGTGGGTCTCGAGATAGGCGCCGACGATTACTTGCCCAAGCCCTTCAATCCCCGGGAGCTTCTGGCCAGAATTCGCGCCATCCTGAGGCGGAAGCCGGGGACATCGCAATCGGCACGAGAGTCGGTGCCGATGCTGGGGCTGGAACTCGATGCGGCTGCCCGGACAGCGCGCTGTAACGGGATTGAACTCAACCTGACGGATGTCGAATTCACTCTGCTGCAAACATTGATGCGCTCGGCGGGTGACGTAGTCGATCGGGAGCAACTCACCGCCGCCGCTCTAGGGCGTAAGTTTCATCCCTTCGACCGGAGCCTGGATATGCATGTCAGCCGATTGCGCCACAAATTGGATGCTTCGTGCAATCTCGGGGACCAGGTGAAAACCATTCGCGGCGTGGGATATCAACTCGCGATCCCTACCCATAAAGTCTCTATGGAGTGATACGGAAATGCGCGGTCTCTTTACCAAGATCTTTCTTTTTTTCTGGATCGCTCAGAGTCTCACCTTCGTTATTTCGACCATATATATCGTGCAGCGTTATCGCTTCGCTGGCGCTGGGCAGGCGCAGGACCTGCTGGAGACGACACTCAAAAATGAAGCTGCCGCGGCGGCAAATGCATACGAGCAGGCCGGCTGCGCAGGACTGCGGAGATATTCCGCCTTCATCGGCCAGATAACTTACCTTGCCCGTCCCGCAGGGGATTTTCTATGCGGACCGACGGATGCAGCCCCTTATAGAGAAGCTCTGGCTAGAACAGATGGCGCCGCCGCCGTGATCTCAACCCAGGTGGGCGCGGAGTATTTGTGGAGTACTGCGGTACAGTCCGTGAGCGGCCGCCGCTATTTTTTTCTGTTGAGCCGGGAGTATCGGCCGCGCAAAAGCAGTTGGCTGCGCGATCTTCGCCGCTTCGCCAATCCCCAACTGCCGGTCGGAATTGTTGTATTCGGATTGACTACATTCGTCCTGGTCCTCTTGCTCACCCGGCCCATCGCCAAGCTGCGAGCGGCGGCGCGCGACCTCGCGCGGGGTAAGCTGGACACTCGAGTCTTGAAACCTGACAGGACGAGCATTTTTGGCGGAGACGAAATTCAGGGATTGGCCGATGACTTCAACCACATGGCGGAGCGGCTGGAATCGCTGGTGGGCGCGCAGAAGATGCTGCTGCGGGATGTATCCCACGAATTGCGATCGCCGCTGGCACGTTTAAGCGTTGCTCTGGAGCTGGCGCGAGAGGAGGCTCCGGAGCGAATGATGGATCAGCTTCAGCGGATCGAGCGGGAAGCAGGCCGCCTGAACCTCCTGATCGGCGACCTGCTCCGTTTGTCCTCGATGGAGGCCAACGACGCGCCTATCGGAGATACGGAATTCAGCCTCAACGAGATGTTGGATGAAATGCTGGAGGATGCAGCGTTTGAAGCGCAACAGCGCTCCTGCACAGTTCAAATGCACGCGACCAGCCAGTGCGCCGTCCGCGGCAACCCGGAGCTGATCTATCGCGCCATTGAGAACGTCGTCCGCAATGCCATCCGTTATACGCGCCAGCAATCCGTGGTTGAACTCGAATTGAGCTGCGATGTGCAGGCTCGCGAACAGACGGCTATCATTGAGATAAGGGATGAGGGGCCGGGGATTCCTGAGAACGAGTTAAAGAATATCTTTCGGCCGTTCTATAGGATAGACAACGCCAGGCAACGCAACACTGGCGGCTTTGGAGTAGGATTGGCGCTTACGGAGAGCGCAGTTCGCTTGCATCACGGTGAGGTTCGCGCTCAGAATCGCCCAGGAGGTGGACTGATTGTTACTTTGAGAATCCCCTGCATTAGAGTCGAAATCGCCAGTCCCGCCAACATTGCCTAAACATTGGCTATGAAATGAGCCTACGGCACGTTTGAAGTCGCGCTCTGATACAGAACACACTTTCCGCGGCGCTGAAGCCCTCCTACCCCCACCTGGAGTTCTAAAAGAACTCCGGAGAGGACATACTAACAATGAAATCGGCTAACATTGAAAGAACTGCTTTACTCTGCGAGGCGCCATGACCACTGAAACAGAGGCTCTCATTGCCGCCCCTCACGACCCTGCCCGCGTACCTGAAATTATTGCCGCGCTTCAGAAGATGGTACAGCTCCAAGGGCTGCAGCCGGAGGAGTACGAGTGGCTGGCAACGCACGGCAGGGAACTCTTCGCCGAGCCGGGGATGGTCATTTTCCACGACGGCGATCCCGCCTACAAGATGACGATTCTGCTGAAAGGCGAGGTCCACGTGCGGCGCGAACGCGGCGGCCCGGCCTCCCTGTTCATCGGGCGCTCCGGACAAATCACCGGGCTTTTGCCCTTTTCCCGCATGAAGACCTACGGCGGCCTGGGCTATGCGGCGACCGCCGCCTGGGGCCTGGAGTTTGACAAGTCGCTGTTTCCCGAGATGCTGGCGGCAATTCCTTCCATGGCGGCAAGGTGTGTAGGCATTCTACTGGACCGGGTGCGGGAGATTACTCGCATGGAGCAGCAATCGGAAAAGCTGAATGCGCTGGGCAATCTGGCCGGCAATCTCGCGCACGAACTCAACAACCCGGCATCGGCAGCCCAGCGATCGGCGGCGGGGATGCTCGCCGAGCTGCGCGTCTATGGCCAGGAGCGCTTTGACCTGGGAAAGCTGTGCCTCTCCAACGATGAGATCGACAGAATCGCCAAATGGGAGAAATCGATCCGTCCTCAAGTCATTCAACCCGGAACGCCTGGCGAAATTGAGCAGTCCTCCCGTGAGGATGCACTTCTCGAATGGCTTCGCCAGCACACGATCGATAAGGCATGGCACATCGCTCCCGAGCTGGCGGAGTGCGGAGTGTCCCCCGCTAAACTGGACGAGCTCAGCGGGTCACTGGATGCGCTCGCGCTTACTGTGGTGCTTTCTCAGTTTGCCTCTTCGTTGCGCGCGGAAAGAATCGCCGAGGCCATGCTGAACTCCACTGCGCGTATCTTCGACCTCATCCGGGCCATCAAGGACTATTCCTATATGGACCAGGCGCCTATTCAGGAGATAGACATTCCTCAGAGCCTGGAAAATACGTTGGCCATGTTGTCTTCGCGCCTGCAGCATGTGGAAATCATTCGGGACTATGAGCCTAACCTGCCATCGATCAGCGCTTACGGCAGCGAGCTTAACCAGGTGTGGACTGCTTTGATTGAAAATGCGCTGGATGCGATTGCCGACCATGGTGAGATCAAATTAGCCGTGCACGTAAACGGCGATCTGATACTGACGGAGATCACGGACAATGGACCTGGAGTTCCGGAGGACCAGCAGGCGCGTATTTTCGAACCATTTTTCAGCACCAAGGCTCCCGGCGCCGGTCTCGGCTTGGGGCTGGATACAGTGAATCGGGTGGTCCGCATGCATCGCGGCTTCGTCAGCGTGAATTCCAAACCGGGCAAAACCTGCTTCCAGGTACGTCTTCCAACCCAGCAGTTGCAGGCGTACTAGAGTTAAAGACCGATCAGCTAAACGCTCGCGCTGAGTGAGCTTCTTCAGGATATTGGCGGCTCCGGTTGCCGGCTCGGGGAGGGGTAGGTTGCCGTGCGCAGCGGAAAGGCGCATTTCTTGATCGCCAGAAGCTGGCGCTCAATGTTGATCTACCTTGCGCTCGTTGCCCTAGCCGGGCAGCATGTCCCTGAGGCTCTGTCAGACACGCACGCTTCCGCGAAGCAGGCCAACACAGAATATGTGGATCCGGCGACTTGTGCCGGTTGCCACCAAGGGATTGCAAAGACCTATCGTTTAACCGGCATGGGCCGTTCCGTATATCGCCCGACTGCGGAGAATACTGTAGAGAGTTATAAGACGCGGAACACGGTGCATAATGAACCGTCCGGCCTCACTTACACTATGGTGGAGCGCGACGGCAAGTTCTACCAACGCCGTTCTGAAGTCGGGTTCGGGGGCAAAGAGACAAACGTTGTCGAGGAGCAGATCGACTACGTCATCGGCTCAGGCAACCACGCTCGCAGCTATCTGCACCGCGGCCTTGATGGAAGGCTCATCGAGCTGCCGGTTACCTGGTATAGCGAAAATTCAGGATATTGGGCGATGAGCCCGGGCTATGACCGCAAAGGACAAGAGGACTTCCGACGGGCGATTCCCGGCGAGTGCATGCTTTGCCACAACGGCCTGCCGCTCAAAGGAAAATATCCCGACAGGGGAAGCAGCGGGCTGTCTGTTTTCCCTAAGGAAATTCCTGAAGGAATTGATTGCCAGCGCTGTCACGGACCGGGCGGCTCGCATGTCCGCGCGGCTCTCTCCGGAAGCGCAACTTTGCAGAAGATACAGCAAGCGATCGTAAATCCGGCGCGGCTCAGCCGCGATCGTCAGCTTGAAGTTTGCATGCAATGCCATCTGGAGACAAGCAGCAGCCTGACGCCAAACGAGATTCGCCCCTATAGCCGCGATATTGAATCGTACCGGCCGGGAGAACCGCTGGGCGATTACAAGCTCTATTTCGACCGGAAATCCGGTCAAGGCGATGGGTTCGAGATCGCGCATGCCGCTTATCGCCTGCGCCTTTCCGCATGCTTTCGCTCCAGTCAGATGACCTGCCTTACCTGTCACGACCCTCACCAGCCTTACGGCAGCTCGATCTCCACTGCGCATTATCTGGCAGTCTGTCAGAGCTGCCATCAGCGGGTGGTTCATAAAGCCAGCTTGCCCGCGGGAACGAATTGCCTCTCCTGCCATATGCCCAAACGGCGGACCGATGACGTGGTGCATGTGGTTATGACGGATCATTCCATTCAGCGGTTGAAATCCGGCCGCGACCTGCTGGCTCCGAAGGCGGAGATTGCCAGTGAATCCACAGGGCATGATGCGATCGTCCCCTACTATCCTCCGCAACTTGGGCACACTCCGGAGAATGAGCTCTATATCGCAACCGCGGAGGTGAAGCATGGATCGGATCAGGGTATTGAACATCTGCGAAGCGCCATTCTCAAATATTCACCCGCTGAGCCGGAATTCTATTTTGAACTTGGAGATGGATATTCCAAGGCCGGAAAAGAAGACGAAGCAATCCGCTGGTATGGCGAGGCGCTGCGCCGGAGGCCGAGTTTTCGGCCGGCAATCAAGCAGCTCGCCGCTGCTCTGATCGGCAAAGGACAATACGCGCGAGCCAGCGAATTATTGCGGCAGGCGGCCGCGGTTTCTCCGGCGGACGATGCTCTTCTCACCGATCTGGGGAACTCCTATTTGCATCAGCGAATGTTCTCGCAGGCTCAACAGGCCCTCCGGCGAGCTCTCAAGATCAACCCCGAGCAACCTGAGGCGCAAAACCTTCTAGGGATAATCGCAGTCCAGAAGAACGACCCTGTCGAGGCTGAACCCCAGTTTCGGGGCGCAATCCGCAGCCAACCCGATTTCGCCGAGGCGCACAACAACCTCGGCAACGTACTCGCCGGCACCCGCAATTACGAGGAGTCTGAGTATCACTTCCAAAGGGCGGTCACAATCAACCCTGAGTATGCCGAGGCCCACCATAGCTACGGATTGGTGCTTGCGCTTACCCAGTCCTACACTCAGGCAATTTCTGAGTTGCGTGAGGCGATAGTGCTCGACCCGAGCGATGCGCAGACACACGATGACCTCGGTGACATTCTGCTTGCTCAAGGGCAGGCCGAGGATGCGGCTGTGGAATACCGGCAAGCCATCCGACTGAAGCCGGACTTGGCCGATCCGCATTGCAGTTTAGGAAATTTACTTGGGAGCCAGCAAAGGCTCGAAGAAGCTAAACGCGAGCTCCAGGATTGTATTCAGCTTGCCCCTGGGCAATATGAAGCGCACCTCGGGCTGGGCTTGATCCTTATGCACGAGGGGAAGACGGCGGAAGCGAGAGTGCAGTGTCAAAAAGCGGTGGAAAGTCCCGATCCTTCAGTACGCAGCGCTGCGCAAAGCGCCCTAGAGCAGTTGCGCCGGGGGCCGCAATGAACCGGTTACCAGGTTCTCTTCAAACGCCAAACATATTTGTCATCTCGACCGGAGCGTTCCCGGGCCTGCGGCCCACTCAACGGGATGAAAATGGGCTGAAGAAGCCTACGTTGGCAACTCCACCTAATTTGTCATCTCGACCGGAGCGAAGCGCAGCGGAGAGATCTGCGGTTTCCCACATCTGGCGCAAAGAGCGCGCCAGATATGGGGCACCCATGTATCCCAGAGTGATTTTCGACGGAGCGTTCATGGGCCTGCGGCCCATGAACACTTCGGTCGAGATGACAAGGTTATCGTAGTGGCTAGAAATTGATCCTCGGGGGTTCCCAGGATGATTTTCGAGAGAGCTCCGGTCGAGATGACAAAATTAGGTGCAATTGCCGACGAAGCTTTCGCCGTCCCACGCCACATCCAACTGGCTCACCCCATTTTCTCCGGTCAGATGACTTCAGAATGTGATCTTCCCAGCAACGTTGATGAGGCGGTTTCCTCCACTTGTGGATGTGACGTAGCCAAACGACGAGCTCCCAAACTCCGTGTTGGCGGAGGTGAACGTGAACTGCGGTGTATTGGTTGCGTGCAGCCATTCACTGCGAAGCTCCAGGCCCACTCTTTCGGTGATGGGGAACCTGCGGAAAATTGAAGCGTCGAGATTGAAGAACCTGGGTCCCGAGGATATGTAGTTTCCCACGTTTCCTTGCGTTCCAGCCGGCGGCGCCGAGAACCGGCTGGTATCAAACCAGAGCTGTGTCCCAATGCCATGCAGCTTTTTGATTGGCCCGCTCATATTGGGAAATGCCGTATTGCCCGGAGTATTGAAGCTGGCTGTGCAAGTGCAGGTAAAGGCCAAGGGAAATCCGCTGGCCGCCTCCCACATTCCGCTGAGCTGCCAGTCGGCGAGTACCTTGCCGGCGATTCCAGTGCTTGCCAGGTTTGAGCCGGTTCCAAAGGGCAGATGCCAGACGAAGCTCTCATTCAAGATGTGGGTTTGGTTGAAATCGGTTGCCGCATAGTTGCGACTCTGGTTGACATAATCCAGGAGGCCATTGGGGTAGTCGCTGGCTTCGCTGGCATACCCAAGGGCCTTTCCGTAAGTGTAGGAGTTGGTCACGGAGAAGCCGCGAGCGAACTTGTGGTCAAACTTGACCTGAAGCGCATTGTAGTTCGAGCTGTAACCCTGGAAGAACTCGGTCGTGGCAGCCGTGCGGCCAACGGGTGCGTTTGGACTACCGCATGCGGCGCATGGCCCGTATTCCGGCTGGCCCGCCGCACCTTTTCCATAGACTGTGGCTGCGTTCTGGTTGTATTCGATCGGAGTGTGGATACCGTGGTTCCCGACGTAAGCAATATCCATTACCCAACTTCCAGGAAGAGTTCGCTCATAGGCGAAGTTCCAAGATTCGAGATAGGGATTTTTCCAGTTCAGGTTGATGGCGTAGTAACTTTGGTTGAGCAGCGCAGGTGTATTGGCGGGGATGATCCCATTTGCCGGCGGTACATAAGCCGGCAGCGCCGGGATTCCCTGCTCAAAGCTGGCCGCGTTGTTGTTGGAGAGGACCGCCGGGCCAAAACTACTGAGGCTGGAGTAGGACTGGGTCGGCTCGATGGGGTAGTTGTAGGCGAAGAGATCTATGTTCCAGGCCAGAGTACTCATGCCAAAGCCGGCGCGCACCACGCTGTTGGGCGAGAGACGATAGTCAACGCCCAGGCGCGGTCCCCAGTTGTTGTAATCGGGCTGCAGTCCCATATTTCTTGGAACGCCTCCTATTCCCGCCAACTGCAAAGTGTTGCTGCTTGGAACATAGTTGGAGAATCCGCCCGCAAAGTGCGGGGTAGGAGGACCGTAATATTCCCAGCGCAATCCGGCATTCACCGTGAGTTTCGGGCCGGCCTGCCACTTATCCCCAAAGTAGAGGAAGAGCTGGTTCTGGCGGAGAGCGGGAAAGATGTTGGCATATCCGCGATTGACGGTATTAGGAATGCCCAGCAGGAAACTTGCGAATTGGTTGGCCAAGCCGGTCGCGGGAGATTTGGAAGCATTGAGGGCGGTGGTGCCGGGGCCGAAGAGAAATTGGCCGGGAGGAAAGCCGACCAGCAGCAGGTCGTCGCGCCAACGATGATAATCGGCGCCCCACTCGAAGGTGTGGTTGCCGGAGACCTTGGTCATATTCTCGACCGCCTCGATAAGCGTTCCTGCGCGAGTCCAGGGGCAGTTGTTGCACCCTCCGATCATAGGATCGGAGAAACCTTCGCCGGTGATGTTGCTGATGCTGCTGGTGAACAGGCTGATATTTGCCCCCGGGATTCCCGCTTGCTCGGCAAGATTCTGTCCATAACCGGTGGGATAGGCGAGGTTATCGTACCGGCTCACGCCGAAGCGGGCTTCAGAGAGCAGTTTCGATGCAAAGGAGTGGATCCAGTTCACGCCCGTCGAATAGGTTTTTTCGTGTCCGTAGCCCTCCTCTCCGGCGATGCCGCCGCCGGAGAGCGGACCGCCGTAAGCGCCGAAAAGGCCATTCTGGTTGAGGGTTGGGTTTTCAAAACTAAAGCGCCCGAAAAGATGATCGCTGCTATGGAAAAAACGATCGATGGTTACATCGACATCGGGTGTGTCTTGAGTAAAGCCGCTGCTGGTCAGCAGATTGCTTTGATACTTGAGCAGGCCGGCGGCGCTCTGGTTGGCGTTGGGAAGAGTAACCTGCGCCAGCAGTTTTTGCGCGACCGGATCCAGACGGCTCGGCGGGATCACATTGAGCACGCCGTTGTAACTGAACTGCTTGCGGCCGGTGCCGCAAAGCGAGGCATTGCCGCCTGGCAGACAATCGGCGGTATCTCCCGTAGTGGGATCGTAGATCGGCGTCAGGGCCGGGTCGCTGAAATTTCCGCCGCGCAGCGCCGCCGGGGGCACGCCAATTGCCGGGACGAACTCTCCAAGGTGTTGCGTATATTCGAGGAAGCTGACGAAGAAGAACATCTTGCCCTTCTGAATCGGACCTCCAACGTTGCCGCCGACGTAGTTATATACGGCATGACTGTTCGGAATGGTCTGGAAGTATTGTCTGGCCGAGAGTGCGTTGCCCTGGTAGAAGTAGTAGGCTTCACCGTGGAACTCATTGCCACCGGATTTGAGAATGACGTTGGTGACTGCTCCCAGAGCCGATCCCTGTTGCGGGTCGTAGTTGCTGGTAGTGATCTGCACCTCTTGGATGGCTTCGATCGGTGGGATGTAGATCTGCAGTAATTGGCTGCGCTGGTTGTCGCTAACCCCTTCAATATCGAAAGTGTTGTACATGCTGGATTGGCCGTTCACGGTACTCGCCATGCTGAGCTGCTGGTTGTAGAAGGTCGAGTGATCCTTCACGGCGACTCCCGCGCCCGGAACCGTATTCAGCAGGTTCTGAAAATTGCGGCCGGTGGAAAGCGGCAGTTGCGAGACTGTGGCCGTGTCGATGTATCTACCGGTATCCGCAGTATCGGTCTGCAGCTGCGGAACCACTTCGCTGCTGACATTTACCGTCTGGGAAACCGCGCCTGGGTTGAGGCTCACATCGACGCGAGCGGTGGCGTCCGCAAACAATGTGATCCCGGTGTGGACGGCGGTTGCAAAACCGCTCTTCTGAGCGGTGATCTTATAGGAGCCTGGGGGCAGATCCGGAACCGAGTAATATCCGGCGGCATCGGTCTGAACGGTGTGATCGACAGAGGTGTTTACGTCGGTGATGAGGATGCTCGCTTCCGGCAGCGCCGCGCCTGAAGTATCTGAAACAGTACCTACTATGGTTCCATTTACATTTTGCCCATACGCGCAGAGAGCCAGCAGGAAGGGAAAGACGCAGAGAAGCGATTTTAGAGATTTCCGGCAGGTTATTGAGAAGTTATAGGGTCGCATCACACCCTCCAAAAACGGCCCGTAGGGCCGGTAAGGATCGAACTCGAGATCGGAAGAAGGATTGGCCTTCTTTAATTTTGAACGGGAACTTATAGCACGCGACGGGAGATTTTTACGCTTCGCGAAAGACGGCTGTCAAGAGAAATGAGGTGGGAGCCACCTGCTCTATCGCACGGGAGCGTTGGGAAAACGGGTTGATCAAGCTTAGATTGGCCAATTACACCTGATTTGTCATCTCGACCGGAGCGCAGCGGAGTGGGGAGAATCTGCGGTGCCCCATCCTTGCGGAGCAAGGGTGGGAGACCACAACTGCTGGCAGAGCAGGCTTTCCAGAATGACCTTTCGACAGTGCGGAGCGGAGAGATGACAATTCTTCTATTCGGTCTACACCTGAATTAAGAATGCACTAAGCGCCCACAAGGCGGGCGCCGAAGGCCAGCAGCAATCCGCCCAGAGCGATACGGTAAATGGCAAAGATGACGAAGCCATGGCGGCGCACCCACAGCAGGAACCACTCCACCACTCCCAGCGCAACAACGAAGGAGACGCCGAACCCGATGCCCAGGACAATCCAGTTCTGCGAGTTCATCACCAGCGGTACGATGGCCTCGCCGCCAGGCACGTGTTTCGGATGTATGGTCTTGAGAAGTTCATAGCCGGTCGCCGCGATCATCACCGGGATCGATACCAAAAAGCTGAACTCCAGCGCGGCTGTGCGCGTCATGTCTGCCGCCTGCCCGGCGGCAATGGTCGACATCGAACGGGAGACGCCGGGAAACACCGCCGAGGTCACCTGACACAGGCCGATCCAGACTGCCTGGAGAAGAGACATCTCCTCTACGTCCTGGGTCTTGAGATCCCGGCGCACGCTCCACGCATCCACCAACCACATTACGATGCCGCCAATCAGCAGCGCGAACGCCATCAGCCGCAGGCTCTCCAGATGCTTGCCGATCACTTTAATGAGCAAGAGAGAAGGAATGGCGGTGCACACGAAAGCCACCGCCGTCAGCGTGAGGGGGTGGTTCAACACTGTGCGGTCACCCTTTTCACCCTTGGGAAAAGTGCGGAAGAATTCGATGATGCGTCCGGTGAACAGCAGCAACAACGCCAAAATCGCGCCTAACTGGATCACGATCGTATACATCTTCCAATAGGGGCTGGCCAGATCGACGTGCAGCAGCGCCTCGGCAATCCTCAGGTGTGCGGTTGAGCTGACGGGGAGGAATTCAGTAAGTCCTTCAACGATCCCCAGCAGTACCGAGAGAATGTAAACGTTCAAGTTTCCTCCGGCCGCCTCGGCCTATTGCCGGTCTACGCCGTAGATTGGAATCGACGACTGCAATTTATATATCAGAGCGGTAGCCCGAGCAGTGAAATCGGATTGGGCATATTTGCTCTGCAGGATGCCAGCCAGGATTATAGCCTTGGATTTGGCCGCCTCGGCCTTCTTGGCGTCTCCGTCGGCGCTGTACATATCGTTCAAGACTCCCTGCCGGTAAATCGCATCATAGAGGGCCTCCGGAGCCTTTAACGAGTCGGGGCGTTCCTGGGCATATTTTTCGTACATATCCGCTTCCTTCTCCGGACACTTGGCGGATCCCTGCCAATCGCCACACACTTTGTTATCCAGCATGTCCCACGCGGCCAGATCCGACCATTTCGAATTCGGATATCTCTTTTGGAGCTTCCGCAGTTCGGTGTCATCAATTGTCTCCCGCAGGTAGGCATCTTTTTCATGCGCGGAAGGCAGGGAGAAGATATCGGCCTTTTGCAGTTGCCAGCGGATATCCGCTGTGCGCCAGGCGGCCTCGGGGGCCAGAGGCGATTGAGGAAAGAAGTCAACCATGCGCTGGTATAAGAGACGCGCGGCCTGGGCTGTGCCCTTGGGAGCATTCGCCTGATTGGCCTCGAGTTCTTCGGTCGCGGCCGCGCCAAACAGGATCAAGTCCCCCTTGGGCGTGGTGCCATCGACCACACCCTGTGCCTGTATCCACCCGGACACGGGTGTAGCCGCCGCTTGCGAGCCGAAGACCGGGGTATCTTGAGTTTGCGAAGTCTGCGCATCGGTGTTGGCGAAGACCCGCAGCCATGGGCCGTTATGTTCCACCACGACCATCTCCCGGCCAGGCGTGATGTCGGCCAGGCGCGCTGCGCCGGAGTCGGGACCCACATAGAGATTGGTATCGCGAATCACCGTCGCTTTGGGCCCATTGCTGGGGACTTGCGGCTGCTCCGCCGCCGCAAAATAAAAGGCGCAGGGCAGGAGAACCAGATAGGAAATCAGTCGAATACGCATAGCAGGACTCTCCCTAAGCTTAGACCTGACACATTCTTCCAAGCGAGCATAGCGGCCCGGCAAAGGGTGTGATTTACAGCAAAATTCTCGGTGCAGGCCGGCGCGATATCCCATTTTCGCGGCCATTCAATGCGCCAAACTAGTTACTGAGCATCTTGGAGCACACTCAAGAGCACCTCCGGCTCAACATTGCCCCCGCTCATAACCGCAACCGTTGTCCGGGAAACCGGCAGATCGCCTGAGCGGAAGAGGGCCGCGGCCACGCTGACCACGCCGCTGGGCTCCGGGACCAGACGCGTGGCGGAGATGGTTCTGCGCATAGCTTCCCGAATCTGGGCTTCGCTCACGGTCACAATATCGTCGACATAAGCCTGCAGATGAGCAAAGTTGAGCACTCCTACGCTCTGCGTCCGCAACCCGTCGGCCGAGGTATTGCCGGCTTGCTCCGCGCTACAAGAGATCACTTTGCCGGCCTTGAAGCTCCTGGCTGCGTCGTCAGCCACCTCCGGCTCGACGCCGATCACCTTCACCTCAGGCCGCATCAATTTCACCGCTGCGCTGGCGCCGCTCAAAAGGCCGCCGCCGCCGACCGGTACGAGCAGCAGTTCAAGCTCCGGCATATCTTCAAGAATCTCCAAGGCGCAGGTCCCCTGCCCGGCAATAATGGCGCGATCGTCATAGGGAGGGATTACCACATATCCAAAGGCGGCGGCCAGCTCTTCCGCTTTGGCCCTACGCTCTGAACTGCTTGGTCCGACAAAAACAAGTTCCGCGCCCAACTGGGCAGTCGCTTTTCTCTTGATTTCGGGTGCGCTGGCCGGCATTACGACGACTGCCTTCGCTCCCATGGCCCGCGCCGCAAAGGCTACGCCTTGACCGTGGTTTCCACTGGAATAAGTGATCACTCCACGGGCCCGTTCCGCGTCCGACAAGAGCGCGATGTTGTTGTAGGCGCCGCGCAGCTTAAAGCTTCCGATCGGCTGGAGTCCTTCCGCCTTAATCCACAACCGGTCCTTCAGCCCTGGCGTTTCCATGCGGATCAGAGGGGTGCGCACAGCTACACCGCGAAGCCTTTGCTGTGCCGCGCGCAACTCCTCCAGTGTGATCAGGCTCATCGTTCACCGTGTCCAGGTTGCATTTCAAGGGTTATATTTCCGGGTTATATTTCGAGGATAATCGGCATGATGAGAGGCCTGCGCGCTGTGTTCTTCTGGATGTAGCGCTTGAGATCGATGCGGATCTTTTCCTTCATCACGCCATAGTCGGCCTTTTCTTCGGCGGAGGAATCTTCGAGCGTCCGGTTCACTATTTCCCGGGCCTGGTCGCTGAGCATGATTTCTCCTGTCACGAAGCCCCGAGTCACCACTTCCGGCGGCCGCTCCACCTTGCCGGTGCGCTTATTAATGGTGATGATGGCCATCACAATGCCGTCTTCGCTCAAATGCCTGCGGTCGCGAATCACCAGGTCTTCCACCACATCGGCGGTCGAGCCGGCATCGATACACACCCGGCCCGCAGTCACTTTGCCCGCCTTCTCGGCCGTCATAGCGTCCAGTTCGAGTACATCGCCGTCCTCAAGCAGCAGCGCCTTTTCGACGACGCCGACGCTGGCCGCCAGTTGAGCGCCCTTCTGCAGGTGGCGATAGTCTCCATGCAGGGGCACGAAGAACTTAGGCCGCAGCAGGTTGATCATGAGCCGCAGCTCTTCCTGGCTGCCGTGACCGCTCACATGAATCAGGCCCGAGGCGCCGTCGTCATAAATCACGTGGGCCTCGCGGCGGCAGAGGTGATCGATCACGCGGTAGATGCTTTTTTCATTGCCGGGAATCACGCGCGAGCTGAGCACGACCGTGTCGCCGGCATCGATCCGGGCGTGCTTATGGTTGTCCACCGCGGCGCGAGAGAGCGCCGACATCGGCTCGCCCTGGGTTCCGCTGATAAGAACCAGCACTTGCTCCGGCGCGTAGTCGCGAATCTGGCCAGGGTGAATCATCAGGCCGGGAGGCATGGTGAGGTATCCAAGATCCTGGGCGATATCGGAGGACTCAAGCATTGACCGCCCCACCACGGCTACTTTGCGGTGATGGGCTTGCGCCAACTCAAGCGCGATGCGGATGCGGTAGATGGAGGAGGAGAAGCAACTGAAGAAAAGCCGGTTCTTGGTGCGTGAAAAAATCTCGTCCAAACGCGGCCGAACCGACCACTCGCTGGGCGTATAGCCGGGCCGGTCCACATTGGTCGAATCCTGCAATAGAGCCAGCACGCCGCGTTTGCCGTACTCGGCAAAGGTATGCAGATCGAACGGCTTGCCATCGGGCGGCGAGAGATCGACTTTGAAGTCGCCGGTATGCACTATCACGCCAACCGGCGTTTCAATGGCCAATGCAACGCAATCCACCAGGCTATGGGTGACGCGAATCGGCTCAATGGTGAAGGCGCCAAGATGGAATTTCCGATGCGGCGCAATCTCGATCAGCTCTGTATCGTCGAGCAGCTTGTGTTCTTCGAGCTTGCCCTCCACGTAGGCCAGGGTAAATTCGGTGGCATAGATAGGCACGTGCAGTTCGTTGAGAATCCATGGCAAACCGCCAATGTGGTCTTCGTGGCCATGGGTCAGGATGATGGCCCGCACGTGCTCGCGGTTTTCGATCAGATAGGTGATGTCGGGAACGACAATATCCACGCCCAACAACTCTGTTTCGGGAAACATGAGCCCGGCATCGATGACGATGATATCGTCGTTCCACCGCAAGGCCAGGCAGTTCATTCCGAACTCGCCCAAACCGCCCAACGGGATTAACTGTAATTTACCTGGAGACATGAACAACTGATCGTATCACGCTGGTATGGCCCCAAAAGATTTGGACGTTGATGCCGTTTCAATCAACTCAGCAACTTAGCGCAGGAGGTCCTCCAAAGCCGAGCTGAGCTCCGTCTTTTCATCGCGATACTTCACAATGACCGGGGTGTATAGGCTTAGGCCCCATTGGGCTGCATAGTCTGCGCCCGCCGCACCCGGCTTGAGGCCTCGCGAGCCGGGCACAACCACAGCGCCTTCGGGAATGATGAGCGGTTGTCCGCCGGCCGCCTTCAGCACCTCCCCGCGAACGATGTCGTATACCGGCGTTCCCCGGGTCAGGATCGTTCCAGCGGCCAGAACGGCGCGCCGCCGCACCAGCGTGCCCTCATAAACTCCTGTGTTGCCGCCCACCAGCACATCGTCTTCGATAATCACCGGAGCCGCGTTGACCGGCTCCAGCACTCCGCCAATCTGCGCCGCGGCACTCAGGTGGACCCGTTTGCCGATTTGGGCGCAGCTTCCTACCAGCGCGTGAGAGTCCACCATCGTCCCCTCATCGACATATGCGCCGGCATTCACATACATCGGGGGCATGCATACCACTCCACGAGCGAGGAATGCGCCCTCACGGATAGAAGAACCTCCGGGAACAACCCGCACACCCTCCTCGGCAGAGAATCGCCGCGCGGGATAGGTAGCCTTATCCACAAAGGAGAACTCATCTCCTCCCATTTCCTCTAACGCCCCCAGGCGAAAGCCCAGCAGGATGCCCTGCTTCACCCATGCGTTGACCCGCCATCCCAGCGCAGTTGCAGCATCAGGTTCGGCCGCTCGTATCTTGCCTTGGGTGAGGGCGGAGCGCAGCTCGAGAAAGGCGTCCATGGCCGCGCCGTCACCAACCGCATCGGCGCCCGCCGCGAAATATTGTTGTATCCTCGCCGCCAGAGGCGTCTGCTCGACTGTCGTCATTTTTGCTTGCATAAGCCCAACTCTTCAACCAGCGGCGCCAGCCGGGAGCGCGTCGCCGGGCTTACCGGGACCATGGGAAGGCGGTAATTCTCCTCGATCCGGCCCATCATCGCCATCACGCATTTGACCGGCCCCGGACTCGATTCCCAGAAATTGGCGGCTATCAAAGCTGAATATTTCCGGTAAACCGTGCGAGCCGTGGTCCAATCGCCGCGCAGCGCGGATTGGACGATGAGCGCCATTTCCGCCGGAATTTCGTTCGACGCAACCGACACCAGTCCCACTCCGCCCAAAGCGATCACCGGCAACGCCATCGCGTCATCACCGGAGAAAACCGCACAGCCTTCGGGTAGCAGCTGCAGGAGGTTGCTAATCTGCTGCAGGTTCCCGCTCGACTCTTTGACAGCTTGAATATTCGCCGCATCGTTGACCAGGCGCAACACCGTCGCCGGCTCCAGATTGACGCCCGTGCGGCTGGGAATGTTGTACAGCATCACTGGACATGAGACCGCTTCCGCGATGGCGCGAAAGTGCCGGTACTGTCCCTCCTGGGTGGGCTTGTTGTAGTAGGGATTAGCCGTAAGCAGGCCATCGACACCCTGGATCGAGGTCACCTGCCGGGCACGCTCCACTGCCTCGCGGGTGGCATTGTGCGTACATCCGGCAAGCACGGGCACGCGGCCGCCGCTCCGTTGGGCGACGATCCGGACTACGCGCAGCCATTCCTCGTCGCTGAGAGTGGGAGTTTCCGCAGTAGTGCCGCAAGCAACCAGAAAATCAATGCCACTCTGAATCTGCCATTCGACCAGCGCGCACAGGCGCTCTTCATCTACGCTTCCATCGCCGTAAAAAGGGGTCACCAGTGCCGTGCCACAACCGCTGAGGTTCATAACAGATGGAGTCTACTACACCCAAGCGTCTGCTTCGTCGTCAGTTGTGGTCTCCCACCCTTGCTACGCAAGGATGGGAGACCACAAATGCATATGCCCCTGTTTTCATACCCAGAGTTCGCACTTGCCTTTCTTTCTGTCATTCCCGCAGGGAATCTGCTTGTGACAGCGCTGCGCTGGTCGCTACCATAAATTTGTCAGCTCGACCGAAGCGTTCATGGGCCTGCGGCCCACCCAAGGGCATGAAAATCGGGTGCCCCACGTCCGGATTTTCGGACGTGGGTCTTTGCATGACCAAGATTTCTCCGCAGTCCGGTTACGCTCGGAGCATCTTGTGGAATCCCAGGTCCCAGAATCGGGACCTGGGGCACCCGCATCCCCGGTTATTCCGCCTGCTGCCCACCTAAGGGGATGAAAATCGGGTTGAGGAAGGCTTGGTTGGCAATCACACCTAACTGCCAAACCAGCCTTCCTCCCCAATTTCATTTCGAGGTTAGGAAATCGCAGCACCCGCCGGCGATGGAAGGGATTACCAGCACTTCATCACCATCTTTGAAGGCATAGTTGTCGTTACCCAGAAAGCGGATATCTTCATCGTTCACATAGAAGTTGATAAAGCGGCGCACTTGGCCATCGGCTCCGCGCAGGTGCTGCTTGAGCGCGGGAAAGCTGGTCTCGAGCTCGCTGATGAGCTGGGGCAGGTTGTGGGCGGTCGATTGGAACTCGCGCGCGCCGTCGGTGTGTTTCTGGAAGGCGTTGGGTAGCAGCACTCTAACGGGCATAGGCCCCCTCCACCGCCGGGAAGCGGCGCTCATGATTTTTCTCGTGTTCGTGCTGCTCGAAGAATGCCTCAAAGTCCGCCAGACGCGGGCGAATGGCTTCTTGCTGCTCGAACTTTCCATCCAGCACGTCAGTTGTCTTCAGGCCGTTGCCGGTGATCGCCATCACCGTGAGTTCGTCCGGCGAAATCCTGCCGTGAGCATAGAGGCGGGCAGTCACCGCAGTGGTCACGCCACCCGCTGTCTCGGTGAACACACCCTCGGTCTCGGCCAGCTCCTGGATAGCGGAAACGATCTCCACATCCGAGACATCCTCAGCCCAGCCGCCGCTCTCCCGGATAGCGCGCACCGCATAGGGTCCGTCGGCCGGATTGCCGATAGCCAGCGAGCGGGCGATGGTATGCGGGCGCTGCGGCTCAATCTGCTCCGTGCCTTTCTTCACCGCTTGAGAAATAGGAGAGCATCCGGTTGCCTGGGCGCCAAAGAAGCGCACCTCCTTCGGCTCCACCAGCCCGAGTTCGATGAGTTCGTGGAAGGCTTTGCGGATCTTGGTGATCAGCGAGCCTCCAGCCATGGGACACACAATATTGTCGGGCAGCTTCCAGCCCAGTTGCTCGGCGATCTCATAGCCGAAGGTCTTTGATCCCTCGGAATAGAAGGGACGGAGGTTAACATTCACGAAGCCCCAATTGAATCGCTCCGCGATCTGCGAGCACAGCCGGTTGGCATGATCGTAATTTCCATCGATGCGCACCAGGGTCGCGCCGTAGACCTGAGTATTCAGGATCTTAGCCGGTTCGAGGTCGGCCGGCACCAGTATGCAAGTCTTCAGTCCCAGGCGCGCGGCCTGCGCCGCTACCGCATTCGCCAGATTGCCGGTCGAAGAGCAGCCCACGGTGTCGAAGCCGAAGCCCTGCGCCGCGGCCAGCGCGACCGACACCACGCGATCTTTAAAGCTCAGCGTGGGCATGCAAACGGCATCGTTTTTGAGATAAAGATTGGCAGCTCCGATGCGCTTGGCTAGACGGGGAGCGGCCAGCAGCGGAGTCATGCCGGTGGGGGTGATGGGAACGAAATCTTCCGGGACGGGCAGCAATGCCCGATAGCGCCACATGCTCTGCGGTCCTTGGGCAATCGCCTCACGGGTGAACCGGTGCTTGACTTGAGACAGATCGAAGGAGACTTCCAACGGAGAAAAACACTCATCGCAGATCGACAGCGGCTGCGCCTCAAACCGCTTGCCGCATTCCTTACACCGCAGCTCGTAAACAGATGCCATCTCACCCTCGTTATCAAGAGGGGCTTGGTGCACGGGCACTACGTGACGATACTCTTACTTCAATCCAACTTGGAAATAGCGAGATGCGCGTTTAATTGTGCACCCCGAATCTCATGTTCCCCGTTTCCATTTGGAACGCAGGAGAGAGTTGACACCATACTCCTGGATTGCCCAGGCAGGTTGTCGTGGCGTCACAGGGCCCGTCCCTCAGCCACTCTTCATGAAATTCAGGCTCGCTCACAAGGAGCAAACATGAATACATTGTTTTTAGCACAGCCGCCCCCGCGCCGCAAGTAGCTGAATGCCTTACCGAAGACGGGGCGGCTTCAAGCCAATGCGGCTGATTAGGGAAGATGGTAGCCTTCATAGCAGGTGAGGATCCAGTATGCCAGATGAAGATTTGCAGGCGGAGATCGCGAGACTGCGGGCGGAAAATGAGCAACTCAAGAGCAAGGGCACGCGTGGACTGGGGCTTAAGGTCAGCGAAAAGGGAGGAGTCTCTCTTTATGGGGTAGGCCGGTTTCCAGTAACGCTTTACAAGGAACAGTGGCTCAAGATCCTGGGCATGACAGCCGAGATCGAAAAATTCATCCGGGAGAACGATCACCTGCTCAAATCCAAGGAGTAAACAGCTCAGTACTGCTGTGCCGGGCTCTGGAGTTTCCACATTGTTGGAAGGGCTGACGGATCTGGCTTTGTATCAGGGCATGGCTTGAGCCATGCCGCAGGGCTTGCTGAAGGAATCGGGCTTGACAGGCTGCCGCGATAAAGTCGACCGATTGGTGAGTGGCTTGCGGCACGATTGAAGATCGTGCCCTGCTCTCAAAAGTAGCCGATCACCATGGTTCCAGAGGTTTTCGCTTTTGCCTTTCTTTCTGTCATTCCCGCAGGGAATCTGCTTTTCGTATGCCCCGGAGACCAGAAGCAGATTCCCTGCGGGAATGACAGAAAGAAAAGTAACTGCGACAATATCGAGATTTGCGGAATCCCACGTCCGAGAGTCCGGACGTGGGGCACCCAGGCCCATCTTAAGAACAACCGCTTTCCGCTGGACTGAAGTCCAGCTTCCCCCTGCTAAAGCAGGAGGCTTCCACCAATACCCTTCTACTGAGTATTTCCAACTCCCTTCAAACGGATATTTCTCGCTCATTGGCGAAGTATTTTTCAATCTCTTCCAGCGTCTTCCCTTTGGTCTCAGGTAGAAAGAGCGCTACGGTGGCGAAGTAAATCAGCGTAAAACCGGCGAAGAGAAAGAACATTGTTGAATAGCCGTATTTGCTGACCACAGGCAGAAAGATAGCTGCAAGCGTGGTCGAAACCACCTGGTTGATGACCAGAGCAATACTCATGCCGTTGGAGCGGATGCGCGTGGGCATCAACTCCGATAAGGCCAGCCACACGCAGATTCCCGGGCCTAGCCCATAGAATGCGACAAAGGTATAAAGGCCTAGGGCTACCAGCCAGCCATGCCGGGAGCCTGGCACCTGTCCGATGTAACCCCGTTCAATCTTGAGCGGAGCAGATCGAGCGGCATCGAGATCGGCAAAGGGATTTTTAAAGAACGCCTCGACCTTATTCGCCGGCACGCAGCTCGCGCGTGTGATCTGAATAGGCGCCGCGGCCCGATCGTCGGAGCGCGCGATACTGGTTGCCGCGGTGAAGCCCCCGTAGGAGTAGATAACTGCCAGAGAGGCTCGATCGGCATCGATTTCACTCCCGGCATAACCCTTGGCTGCTAGAAGCCTCCTGGCCTCGTCTGCGTCGAAGCGCAAGGTCAGCGCCTGGTCCGGACCCGCCATGGATTGGAGGATGGCCCGGCAATCAAGATTCAGTTTCTCCGTCCTTAGAAACAGGCCGCCGACAAAGATCATCGATACTATGATTCCCGCCGTGCCCAGGAGAAACAGGAACTTGCGTCCCTTACGATCGACCAGCATTACCCCGGCAACCGTGGTCAGAAAATTCACCAGGGTGAAAACGACATAGCCCCAATGCGCGCGAACATCGGAGAGGCCGCTTTGCAAAAGGATATCTGTGTTGTACCCGATGATCGAATTGATTCCCGTTGCCGTATTGCAAAAGAGGATGACGCAAGCCAGCAGGAAGGGAATCACATATTTACGGCGCAGCAGCGAATCCTTGAAATTGCCTGCCGACGCTGATTGGGCCTTGGCGGCGAACGCGATCTGATCCATCTCCTTCAATTCGAATTCTGCTTGTTGGAGAGTTCGGGAGCGCAAGAGCGCAGAATAGGCTAGCTGTCTTTTCCCCTGCTTGAACAGCCAGCGTGGGGACTCCGACACAAACAGGCTGCCCAGGGCAAACAACACGCCTGGGGGGAGCGAAACCCAAAAAATGCGCCTCCAGGCTTGGTCCTTAAACAGAAAAACAGTTGCCGAGTCGGCGATTCCAGAAATAGCTTCGACGCGGTAGCTGTAGTAGATCCCGATGAGAGCCGCTGAGACTATGCCCAGAGTCAGCAGCCACTGAAACATCGCTGTTCCCTTCCCCCGGTGCTGCGCCGCCAAACATTCTGCAAGGTAGAGGGGAACCACCACTCCGATGAATCCGCCGCTGATGCCCTGCAAAAGGCGGCCGAAGAAGAGTGGCCCGTAGCCGTGCGCAAGAGCGATCACGGGAATGCTGATAATGAAGGTGAACCCGCTCAGGACCATCAGGGGCTTGCGTCCCATCCAGTCGGCGATCATACCGGCGAAGAGAGTCGAAAATACGCTGCCCAAGAGCACCGCGGCGACGATGATTGAGAGTTGTCCCGCATTCAGGTGCGAAGTAGCCTGCAGGTAGGGTAGCGCGCCGCCAATAATGCCGACGTCAACCCCGTAAAGCAGGCCGCCAAGGCCAGCGACCAGCAGGAGATAGCGGTTGTAAGTACGTTTCTCTTCGCTTGTGGGCTGCACGGGGCAATGTTATCAGCGTTCGCTTAGGTGTCGAGTGGATAGGCCCGCTTAGCAGGCCAAACCAGCAGGCCGAACCAGCAGCGCGAACCGGGGAACGCCCCGTCTCCGTTTCTTCCCTCTGCACCCGAAGTGATGATGTTCACCCCCCATGTACAATAATGAGTCCCATAGCACGGATACAGAGCCGGCGCCGCCCAATCAGGTTCCGTTAACGTCCCCGGAGGGATAGTTGGCGCGTAACCTGCTCAGCCAACGGGGAATAGGGCCAGCGCATCACAGCAGCATTGCCCTTTTGCTAGCGAAACAGCCAGAGAAAGTTGGCTCCCAAGCCTCCATGACCGAATCCACGATCGAATCTTCCACTGGCGCCTGGCGCGAGCGTATCGAAGCGCTGAAGAATGTCCCCCCCGTTCTCAAGATGCTTTGGGATTCCGGGCCGAGCGTGGTCGTGTGGGGAATCGTTCTGCGCGTGATGGTGGCCGCGCTTCCTTCAGGAATCGCGCTGGTTGCGGCCTGGATAATCAACGGGGTGCAGCGCGTCTTCAGTCACCAGGGTCTGCGGCCCCACTTCTGGTGGATGGTGGGATTGGAGGCGCTACTCAACGTGACCGCGGGCCTGCTCTCCCGTGGCATCGACTATAGCGACAGCCTGCTCGCCGATCGCTATACCCATTACGTCAGCGTGCGGGTGATGCGCAAAGCGGCGCAACTGGACCTGACCACCTATGAAGATCCGCTTTATTATGACCGGCTGGAACGCGCCCGGGTGCAGGCTACCGATCGTCTGGCCATGATCCAACAGATGGGCCGCCTGTTGCAGCAGAGCTTGACCACACTGATCTGGACCAGCATTCTGCTCTATTACTCCCCGTGGCTGGTGCTTCTGCTGGCGATCGGCGTACTGCCCACTTTTATCGGCGAAACGCATTTTGCCTTTCTGGGATACGCGAAAAACTTTCGCCAGACTCCGGCCAAGCGCCAGATGGATTATCTGCGCCAGGTTGCAGGCAGCCGGGAAGGGGCCAAGGAGCTCAAGCTCTTCAATTTGAGCGAATATTTAAGCAATCGCTTTACAGAATTATCCAAGAAGATTTACGAAGAGAATGTCAACCTGTCGCGCAGGAAACTGGTCGCGGGCGGGCTGCTTGGCATCATTGCGACTCTGGGATATTACGGCGCCTATGCCTTTATAATCTGGCGGGCAGTCAGCGGAAGTTATAATAATATCGGCGAGTTTTACCTGCTCACCAGCTCGATTATCCAAGCCTCCAGCAACCTTCAACAGGTCTTTTCTACTGCATCGGGAATCGCGGACCAGGCGCTATTCCTCACCGATTTGCTGGCCTTCTTCGAGATGCAGCCGGCGGTCATCTCCAATCCCAACGGCGTTCTGGTGCCGCGTCCTATCCGCCGTGGCTTTGAGTTCCGCAATGTAAGCTTCGCCTATCCCGGCACCACCCGCAAAGTGCTGAGCAACTTCAATTTTGTCCTCGCGCCGGGTGAGCGGATCGCCCTGATTGGAGAAAACGGCCAAGGCAAGACCACGGTAGTCAAGCTCATCACGCGGCTTTATGATCCAACGGAAGGCCAGATTCTGCTCGATGGGGTCGATCTGCGCGAGTACAAGATCGAAGACCTCCATCACGAGATAGGCGTTATTTTTCAGGACTTCATGCGCTATGAAATGACCGCCCGGGAGAATATCAGTGTGGGCCGGGTGGAGGGCGAGCACTCGCAGGAGGAGATCGAAGCCGCGGCGCACAAGAGTCTGGCCGAAAGTGTCATCAAAAAGCTCCCGGGGGGGTATGACCAGATGCTCGGCCGCCGCTTCGAGAGCGGGGTGGAGCTTTCCGGAGGCGAATGGCAGCGCGTAGCCCTAGCCCGCGCCTACCTTCGCGATGCACAATTGCTTATTCTGGATGAACCGACGGCGGCGCTCGATGCGCGCAGCGAACTGGAAGTCTTCGAACGTTTCGCCGAGCTGACAGCCGGTAAGATGGCTTTGCTTATCTCGCACCGTTTCTCCACCGTGCGCATGGCCGACCGCATCGTCGTTCTGGAAGGCGGACGGCTGGTTGAAGAAGGTACTCATACACAGTTAATGGCGCTTGGCGGCCGCTACGCAGCAATGTTTGAAATGCAGGCAGCCAGTTATCGCTAAGTAGAGAGAGCTTGAATGACAGAAAGCACTTCCACTTCGGGCGCGCCTATGGCGGGAGAAGCAATTGAGCCCCGCGCCTACTCCGCGGCTTCGCTGATCGCCTACGCCGATACTGCGGCGCCAACCTGGGAGATCGCCCACAAACCCACTACGCCAGGCAGTTTCGGTCAGCGTATCGATTCCACCAGGGAATCGCTCGACCAGCTCTATTCCGTGCTCGACAAGCGGCCGAAACCGACTTATGCGCCGGACGAGCCACTCGACCCGTTGCTTGAACTACGCGAGAATCCCCGCCTCCTGCGTTCGGTGCTTACCGAAATCGCCACTATCAAAAAGAAGCTGAGCCGAATGCCGCGGGTGATTCGCCCGCGCGAGGGAGACGAGCCCCGCATAGTGACGGTAGGTGACGCATACCTGCAAGCTGCCGGCTCGGTCTGGCATCACGAGGCGATCGGGATCTTCCTCGACCGGGTGCAGGAGTACGATCCGCTGGAGCTCGAAGAACTTTGGGCGCTCTCGCCTGTCCTCAAGTTTCTGTTGCTGGAAGAGGTCATCACCCAGGCAAATGGCGTTCTCAAGGATCCGGAATCGCACACGCCGGCCGGGGCTGAGTTGCTCAAGACGCGCATGAAAAGTTTGCGCGAGGTCGGCTACGCGGATTGGCTCACCTTGATTGAGCCTCTGGTGGTCTACGATGCGATTCTGCAGCGCGATCCGGCGAATACCTACAAGCTGATGGACTTCGAAAGCCGCGAGGCCTACCGCAAGCGCGTCTCCGAAATCGCTCGCTATTCCGATTGTTCTGAGTCCCAGGTGGCGGAGGCGGCCGTCGCCCTGGCGGGAGAAGCGAAGGCGAGGCGCGAGATTGAAGGCCCGCGGCTTCATCTTCGGCGCTCTCACATCGGCTACTACCTGGAGAATCGCGGCTTTCCGCAGCTCGCCTCCCGGGTCGGCTACCGCCCGCGTTTCATCGACCGCCTGCGCCTCACCATTGCGCGCAACGCGGATGATTTCTATATCAACGGCATTCTGATCCTCAGCACAGTTTTGATGGGACTCATCCTGACCCCGTTGGCCCCGACATATTCCATTCTCGGGGGTCTTGGCTTCGCATTTCTTCTGTCGCTTCTGCCCGCGACTCAGGGCGCGGTCGATCTGGTAAACAACACCATCACCGCCATCTTCAAGGCTCGCGCCTTGCCCAAACTCGACTTCTCCAAAGCTGTTCCCCAGGAGTGCACGACTCTGGTGGTGGTGCCAACGCTGCTCACCGATCCCCGCCAAGTAAAGGATCTCTTCGATGATCTGGAGGTCCGCTACCTGGCCAATCAGGATCGCAATATCCACTTCGGCCTGCTGACTGATTTGCCGGATTCCGTCACCCGCCCGCAGCAAAACGACACCGATCCTCTGGTCGATCTTGCCATCCGGCTCACCGACGAGCTCAACCAACGTTACGCCTCGGCCGGGGCCGGATCGTTCTTCCTGCTGCACCGCCATCGCATCTTCAATGCGCGCCAGGGGGTGTGGATGGGCTGGGAGCGCAAGCGGGGCAAGCTGCTGGATCTCAACAAACTGCTCAAGCATCAGTTCGATCCCTTCCCGGTCAAGGCAGGCAATCTCGACGCCCTCAAGCATGCCCGCTACGTGATCACGCTGGACTCCGATACGCAGCTTCCGCGGGGCACGGCGCACAGCTTGATCGGGGCGCTGGCCCATCCGCTCAACCGTGCCATTATCGACCCCGCGGTGCGCATCGTAACTGAGGGATATGGCATCCTCCAGCCACGCGTCGGGGTCAGCGTTCAGTCTGCGTCACGCTCGCGGCTGGCCTCGATTTACTCCGGACAGACCGGATTCGACATCTATACCCGCGCCATCTCGGATGCCTATCAGGATCTGTACGGGGAAGGGATTTTTACCGGCAAGGGCATCTACGAGATCGACACTCTCCATGCTGTCCTCGATCGCCGCTTTCCGCACAACGCGCTGCTCAGCCACGACCTGATCGAAGGTTCATACGCGCGCGTGGGCTTGGCTACGGATGTCGAAGTTATCGACGACTATCCCTCCCACTACAGCGCCTACAATCGCCGCAAACACCGCTGGCTGCGCGGGGATTGGCAGATCGCCCAATGGCTCTTCTCCAAAGTTCCCGATGAATCCGGCAGGTATGTGCCCAACCCCATCAGCACGATTTCGCGCTGGAAGATCTTTGACAACCTGCGCCGTTCCCTGGTGGAGACCTTCACTCTGATCCTGCTGGTCGCCGGCTGGCTGGGTTTGCCGGGAGGCGCCCTATATTGGACCCTGGTCACGCTCTTTCTCATGTTCGTGCCTACCCTGGTCCAGTTTGTGTTCGCTCTTGGCCGCGCTTACTTCTCCACCGTTCAAGGCGTGACGACGCGCGACGCCGTCAGCGGATTTTGGCAAGGCAGTTTTATCGATTTGTTGAACCTTGCTTTCCTCCCGCACCAGACACTGCTCGCAATGGATGCGATCATCCGTTCGCTGGTACGGCGCTTTATCACCGGGCAGCGGCTGCTGGAATGGGAAACGGCCGCTGAATCGGAAGCCAATAGCCGCTCGAAGACGCCGGTCGACCGCTATCTGATGGCAACCCCGCTGATCGCTCTTCTGGTCGGGCTCCTGGTCCTGGCGTATCGACCTGAATCCCTCCCTGTCGCGCTCGTCATTCTTGTGCTCTGGGCCTGCGCCCCGGCGCTTACAGCGTGGTTGAACCAACCGCCGCGCGAAATCCAACCCAAGCTCAACGATCAGCAAGTCGTCTTTCTGCGTCAATTGGCGCTGCGCACGTGGCGCTTCTTCCACCAATTTGGCGCCGAGAATCACAATTACCTTATCCCCGACAACATCGAGGAAGATGGTCTCTTCGAGGCTGCGCGCGTCTCTCCTACCAACTTCGGGTTGCTGCTCAATGCCCGGCAGGCAGCTTGTACCTTCGGCTATCTCACCCATCCCGAATTCGTTACCCTCAGCCAACGAAGTCTCGCGACCTACGGCAAGCTTGAGAAATTCCACGGGCATATCTACAACTGGTACGACACGCGCACGCTGACGCCTCTCCGTCCCAGAACTGTTTCGACCGTGGATAGCGGCAACCTCGCCGCTTCCTTCTATACCTTGCGCACCGGCTGCCAATCGATACTGCGCGCGCCTCTTCTCGACCGCAGCCTCTTCCATGGCATCCGCGATCATTGGCAGCTTCTACTCTCCCTGCCCGATGTTGCGCCGGAGCTCGCGGCCATGGAGCCCCCTGCCGCCGATGCAGACGCCGATCGCTGGATAGAGTGGGCCCTGAACGCGGCTGATGCGACAGTTTTTGTTACAGATTCGGCGGCCAACCCTAGCGGTGGTTCAGCGCCGCGCGCGGCCGACGAGCGATCCTGGTGGCTGGCTGAGACCCACCATCGCATTGCCGCCTTGGCGGCGCTGGTGCGCGACTACATGCCCTGGCTACTGCCTGAGTTCGCATCCCTGCGAGCGCTCCAGCAGATGCAGGGCCTTACTCCCGCCGTGGAGACGATTGCGACTGGAAACGCCGAGGCCTTTGCCGCCGATCTCGATGCCCGGATCGCCCGCGCGTCGGCCAGTATCCCCGCGGATTCGCCCGAGGTTCTACTCGTCGAAAAGCTGCGCACTGCGCTCCACCCTGCGCGCGAGCGGCTTCGCGAGCTCGCCCTTTCGCTGGGCGCGCTGGCCTCGGAATCGATGAAGGTTGCCACGGAAATGGATTTCGCCTTCCTGCTCGACCGCTCCAGGCTGATGCTCTCGATTGGCTATGAGATGGAAACTCAACATCTGCACAAGGCCTGTTATGACATGCTCTCGAGCGAGGCCCGCATTGCCGCGTTCATCACCATAGCCAAGGGTGAAGCTCCGCAGCTTAGCTGGTTCAAGCTGGGCCGCACCCATACCCTGGCTTATGGGCGCGCGGTCCTGATCTCCTGGACCGGCACCATGTTCGAGTACCTCATGCCGTCGCTGTGGATGCGCAGCTACCCCGACACCCTCGTCTCCCGTACCTTGAGCGGAGTAGTCGCCATCCAACGTACCTTTGCTCGCGAGCGAGGCATTCCCTGGGGCATCTCGGAATCGGGATATGCCAAAAAAGATGAGAAAGGCCACTATCATTATCAGGCTTTCGGCATCCCGGCCATCGCGCTCAAGTGGGACGCCGTCGCCGGGCCGGTGGTCTCTCCTTATTCCACCTGTCTGGCTCTGGGCATTGATCCAGCCGAGTCCATGCGCAACCTCAAACACATGGCCAAACTGGGCTGGATTGGGGCATTCGGTTTTTACGAGGCCGCCGATTATCAGGAATCGAAGAAGACGCCGGCGCTGGTCCGCGAATGGATGGCCCATCACCAGGGCATGTCGCTCTTAGCCATTCTCAACCTGCTCCACGACAACATCGTACAGAACTGGTTTCACGCCAATGCGCATTTGCAGGCAACGCAACTGCTGCTGCATGAAAAGCCGATTCGCGAGTCCACTCTCAAAGCCGAACATCGCGCGGCGCAGCCGCGGCGCAAGGCGAGTTAAGTATTGCAGCGCTCCTAATTTGTCATCTCGACCGGAGTGAAGCGCAGTGGAGAGATATGGGCACCCTCGATTGGTGGCGGTTTTGGATCCATACTTCAAGCAGATCCAGGGTGCCCCATCCTTGCGTAGCAAGGGTGGGAGACCACAACCGTTGACAGAACAGGCCTTCCTATTTGTCATCTCGACCGGAGCGCAGCGGAGTGGAGAGATCTGCGGTTTCCCAAAAGATGACCACAAATCCTGGGTGCCCCAGGTCCCGACTCTGGGACCTGGGATTCCACAAATCGCTAAAAAAGATCCAGGTTAGCTTCGCGAACCTGGGGCGCCCGCTCCCAGGATGATTTTCGACAGAGCGCAGCGGAGTGGAGAGATGACAAAGTTAGGTGCAGTTGCCGATGAGGCCTTCGCAATCGATCGAGATGAACTCCGGCTTAGCTCTTGCAGAGCAGTTGCTTCACCGAGTTCACCAGCCCCTCCGGGTTGAACTCCGCGCGGATAATCTCGTCCGGGCAGTCGCTGTCGACCGAGACCCGGTAATTACAGACATAAGCAACATGCTGGTGAGGACGGACTTTCTTGATTTCGTCGCAAAGATGCACGGCATCGGCCACCCGGCTGCCGTTTTCAATATCGATCAGAACCAGATCATATCCGCTCTTTGAGACTTGCTCCAGCGCCTCCGTGAAAGAGAGCGTCGATTCAACTTCAAATCCGTGCAACCGCAGGATATCGTCGCGCAGCTTTTGCACCGTCTCCTGGCCGCCGACATGGAAAATTCGAATTCTTTGTTCGGTAATCACTGGCGTAGCATACACGATCTCCGACGCTTACCTTCGCCGGTTACTTGACCGCGTCAGCTTTCGCCAAGATCTTTTGCTGCAGCCCAATCCGCGGCGCCAGCATATCTTCCTTGCGATAGATCATCGTGGTCGCGTCCAGTGACGCCAGCTCGAAGCCATGCCCATGGGTAATCGCATCCGTAGGGCAGGCTTCGACGCAATATCCGCAAAAAATGCAGCGGTTGTAATCGATGTTATAGACCTTCGCATACCGCTCGGCGCTGGAAATCCGGACCTCGTCCGTATTCTCCGCGGCCTCAATGTAAATGCAGTTTGCCGGGCAAGCCGCCGCGCACAGGAAGCAGGCAACGCATTTTTCCAGGCCGTTCTCGTCCCGTTGAAGCACATGGGCCCCGCGAAAGCGATCCTGGAAATGCGCGCCGCGGTCCGGTCCCGGGCCATCAGGGTAGTTTTCAACTTCCGTCGGCTGCAGCATCTCGCGGAAGGTAATGCTCATCCCCTTGGCCACGCCGGCTATGTTTCGCACAATCGACATAACTTTAGTATAGATGGCTTTCCCTGCCGAAGAATCCCAGGTCCCAGAATCGGGACCTGGGGCACCCGGCACCCGGCACCCGGCAGGGGAGATGGGCTTTAGTCCTGGAATCGCGATCTCAGCGCTAAAGTGCGGAGCGGTAGACGGTGCAGACCTCAGTGCGCGTTGGGAAGGCCCATGCTGCATAATCCTCTTCACTCATGGTGAACTCTGCCGACCATAGCCTCTCCAACCATGCCAAACCTTCGAGCATCGCCTCCAACTCGGGATGAACATAGACCAGGTACATCTCCCGCGGCTCATCAGTGAGGGCGGCGCGCAGGTTATCGAGCACCCGGGCCATAACCGGTTCGGTGAAGGCATTCCACATGTAGACCACCAGCGGACCGGGGGGCCAACAGAACTCCGCCGCGTCGGCTTCGAACGAATGCGCCCGCGGGACGGAGCCTGGGGAGCTGCGTCTGGAATAGCGCGCAATGTTGGCTCTCGCGATTCGGTGAAGCCTGGGAGAGAGCTCAACCCCAAGCACTTCCGCAAAGGGATAGCTCAACGCCAACAGCAGCGCACGGCCCTTACCCGATCCCACGTCCACAAACCTGAAGCGCTGAAAATCCAGATCGAGGCAATCGAAGATCGCGCGAAAAAGCGATGGAGCCATGGCAAAGTAGCCATTGTTATAGGCGTCGTGAAGGTGACCCGTGGGCAGATCGTAGACCAGCCCGCTGGTCTCTACGCCAAAGCACTCGTCGAACGGATGCACTGCGCGGTAGCCGCGGTACTCGCTGTACTCCAAGCGCGGCCGGGCCATTTTGGACGGCAGGAGCTTGGGCCGCCCCAGTCCCCTGCTACCGCTAAATCTGCTCCGCCAGCTGTCCATTCTCATCTCAACCAGGCCTGCGCTCTATAAAATCAGATTCCGAGCCGCTTGCAGATTGCATCCACCCGTGCCTTTGTCCCGCTATCCATTTCCAACATCTGGGGCCAAGGCCGGGTGAAGCCTTCCGCAGCCCATTTCCGGGTCGCGTCGATGCCCATCTTACTGCCGTAGTTGGCCAGCCGCGAGGCATGATCGAGCGAGTCCACCGGGCCGAGCGTGAACTGAATATCCCGCTCCGGATCGATGTTGTTGGCCACCCGCAGCGTAACTTCGCCTAAATCCTGCACGTCGCAATCTTCGTCCACCACAATCACGCATTTGGTGAACATCGCCTGGCCAAGCGACCAGATGGCGTGCATGACCTTCCGCGCCTGACCGGCATAGCTCTTGCGTATGGAGACGATCATCAGGTTGTGGAAGACGGCTTCCACGGGCAAATTGATGTCCATGATCTCCGGGACGGTCAGCCGCATGAGGGGCAGAAAGATGCGTTCGACCGCCTTCCCCATCCATGCATCTTCCATAGGCGGCTTGCCTACGATGGTAGCCGCATAAACCGGGTCCTTGCGGTGGGTAATGCAGGTGATGTGGAAGACCGGGTACTCCTCCTCCATGGTGTAGAACCCGGTGTGATCGCCGAAGGGGCCTTCCATGCGCAGCTCGTCCAGCTCGACATATCCTTCGAGGACAATCTCCGCTCTTGCCGGCACTTCGAGATCTACCGTCTCGCATTTCACCAGCTCCACCGGACTCTGCCGCAAAAAACCTGCGATCACGAATTCCTCTACTTCCGGCGGGGCGGGCACGATCGCGGAGAAGGTCATCGCCGGATCGGTCCCAATCGCTACCGCAACCTCAAGACGGTCTTGTGTCGCTTTGCCTAAGGCAACCTGCGGCACGCCTGCCATTGCTCCCGCCGGCCTGGTTGTCCCGCCGGCGGTCTCCGCCATCGCCTTTACCTGAGCTGCGCGGATATCTCCCCCCGCATTGGCCGCGGCACGCGCGCGCATCCGCTGGCGAAGATGCTCCGCGGCAATCTTCTGCCGCTGCCAGTGCATGCCTGTGGTTTGCCCATCGTAAACCTGCATCCGATACATGCCGGTATTGCGCCTGCCACTCTTTGGATCGCGGGTAACCACGCAAGGCAAGGTAATAAAGCGGCCGCCATCCAAGGGCCAGCACTGGATTACGGGAAAATCCAGCACGCTGAACTTCTCCCGCAGGATCACTTCCTTTACCGGCGCTTCCCGGGCGGAAATGGTTTTGGGAAACATGCGCCCCGCTTCAGCCAGCATGGGCAGCATTTTGAGCCTGTCCAAGATGCTATCGGGCGACTTCATCTGCAGCAGACTTTGAATGCGCTCCGCCACCTGGTCAAGCCGGTCTACGTTGAGCGCCAGTTTCATGCGCCGCTCGCTGCCGAATTGGTTCATCAGCACGCGGCTGCCGGGATAGCCCTTCACATTTTCGAACAGCAGGGCAGGACCGCCTGGAGAGTAGGCGCCACTTTGGCCCTTAGGCTCGGTAATCCTGCCTGATTTCGAAGCCCGGTCGGTAACCTCGGCGATCTCCAGGATAGGATCAACTTCGTCGCGAATACGCTTGAGCTCGCCGGCTTTGTCCAGCGCCTGGATCCAATCCCTCAGATCGTCGTAGGCCAATCCCGCCTCCATGCGCCAGCAGCGCCCACGACCATACTAGAGCAAATGGATTCCTGCCCGCTCCCGGTTATTCCTCGCCGCGCATCCAACGGTCCAGCAGGGTCTGGGCGCAGCGCGCGCCGCACAGATGCCTTACCCCGGCCGCATGAGATAACAAGATGTTCCATGGCGTAAGCTTGAGCAAGGGCTGCTCAGTAGCTCCTGCCAATGGTGCGGCTTGTTCGGTCCACGCCAACCACCAGTCTTCGGCATCTCCTCTGGGATTACCGCAAACATCGCAGTGGTAGGTTTCAGTAAACGCCATTTGCCCCTCTCCCGAATCACTTGCTCTTACAGTATCGCAACGGAAAGGTAGCACAGGAGCCGGGCAGATGCCATGCCCGGATCCGGTAACGGGAGCAGGATTATCCCTGCTCCCGCGGGTTTTAGCGCAGGCCGCCGGAGGCCAGCAGCGTCTCGCCGGTCAACCATCCGGAATCCGCCGATGCCAGGAAAACGGCGATAGGCGCAATATCCTCTACCTGCGCGATCCGTCCCAGAGGGGCTTGAGCCTCAAGATTCTTCTGGAAATCACTGCCGATGATTCCACTCGCGTGTACCCCCTCCGTCTCCACCATCCCTGGATTGATAGAGTTGACGCGAATCTTTTTCGGCCCCAATTCTTTTGCGAGCACATGGGTCACTGCGTCAACCGCTCCTTTGGTTGCGGTGTAGACCGCGGTGGCCGGCGGGTTCAATGAGCTAGCCGCCGAGCCAATGTTGATGATGTTTCCTCCCTCAGCCCCAAAATGCTTTACCGCTTCCTGGGTCGCCAGGAGAAGCCCCAGAACGTTGATATCGAACTGGCGGTGAAACTGCTCCTCCGTGATCTCGTCAAGCGAGGCAAATTTGTAGACGCCGGCGTTATTCACCAGCACGTCCAACCGCCCGAATGCCGTCTTGGTTTCGGCGAAGATCCGCTTTGCATCGGCGGCCTTGGCCACATCGCCTTGCACTGCGATCGCCTTGCCGCCCTTGCCCCGAATCTCCGCTACGACACGGTCAGCGCCCTCTTTGCTGGAGGCATAGTTGACTACGACCGCAGCTCCCTCGGCTGCCAATGCCTTCGCAATCCCTGCGCCAATGCCCTTGGATGCACCCGTGACTACCGCTACCTTATTTGCCAATTTGCTCATTGTTTTCTCTCCGGCCGGGCTGTCGTTTAATTCGACAGATCGATAACCGTCATATTGATGGAGCAGAGCGAAGAAAGGTTCAGCTTTTGCCGTTAAATTTCCGAAAGAAGATCCAGGTAGGCGCGCAACACGTCCCGCTGCAGGATCAAACTGGCAAACTTTCCCTCGCGGACAATCTGGATGAGTCCTGCCATCTCCAGCTCTTTCAGGTGGTGAGAAAATGTAGCGGCGCTGATGGGCTGGCAGCCGCGCATATCTGCACAGCGCGCAGCGCAACCCTGTGCGCCGATTTGCTTGAGGATCTCGTAGCGGCGGGGGTCGGCCAGGGCTTTCGCGATCAGATGAACTTCCCTCTCCGAGAGCACCTTCCGTTTGGCTACAGCCATCTTTCCACGATATACCAGAGCAAATACCCCTAGCTCCCTCTTCTTTTCTTTCCATCATTCCCGAAGGGAATCTGCTTCTGCTCTTGCTTTTCTTTCTGTCATTCCCGCAGGAATCTGCTTTGCTACTCATCAAGCAAGAGACCAGAAGCAGATTCCCCTCGGGAATGACAGATCAGAAAAGCAACTGCGAATACAGATTGGCTATAGCCGCTCCCCCACAAATCTATATGCCTTCGGCTGCAGTTACTGCCACGCTCCGAGCAGGCGGCGCAAGAGGACAAGTTGTCCAACGTGGTAGGCGTTGTGATCCGCCGCAAGCAACACCTTGCGTACAATCGTCGAATCGCCGCCCGGCGGAAGCTGCGCGAACAGATCCTCATTCGACACCAGATCGATGATGGCTTTTCTATCGGCGCGGAAATCACTCGCGCTCTCGCTCCAACACTTTTCGTTGGGGGGAGCCTGGGTGCTGGGCCAATATCCGCTGGGAAACTCCGGAGAGCTATGACCTGCGTCGCGCATGGACTGCAAAATATCCCACTGCGCGATACGCAAATGCTCGAGCAATTGCCAGGGAGAATGCAAGCTCCCTTTTGGAGCTTTCCCTTGCAAACCGGGCGGGATTCCCTCAATCGCTGCTTCGAAATCCGCATGAGCTCCGTCGCCGTTGAGAAGAATCTGCAAATGTTCGCGGAGAAGCTTATCGTTTTTCATTGGTTGGCTCCTCATATTTCTCTGGTTTGCTGCGCCGGAATCCGCCGGGCGCGAAACTCGCCTTCGAGTTTCCACGTCTCCCCGTCCGGGTTCAGCGATTCGCCAATCCAGTGGAAAGAATCGCGGGTAATTTCGGTGAATCTCCAGCGCGTGGGCGTGCCGTCGGAGCGAGCGCCGATTTGAACGATCTCATTGCCGTTCCGCCGCCCGATCTGCTCCTCGCGATGACCGGTTACAGGATTGGTCCAGGTGATGCGCCAAGCCTGGATGGATGGATCCCACACGCGAAGCGTCGTGCCATACATGTTGTTGGTCTTCTCCATCGGCGCCGTACGCCGCTCCCGCGGCATGATCCAGATGTCTTGCACGGCGCGTCCCTCGAGCACCCATGCGAAGCGCGCTTCGCCTTTAATATGGAGCGCGGCAACATCCACCGACGCATAATGCAGAACGTCCAGTTCCCAGTTTCCGATCAGCCATCCATACACATCCGCCGCCTCCGGGATTTCGGGCGAGCGGCCGGGGGCTGCCAGCGCGGCTTGAAAATCCTCTTCCTTTTCGGCTTCAATTATCATCGTGAAATCTCCTGAGATCATCCAACGAGCAGTAACCGCTCGCCGATGCAACTGTTGTACGGCGCGATGGGAGAGGGATTCTTGGTAAAAATTGCGGTCGAATTGGAGCGCGCCGTGAAGGGGCGGGCTACAAGCGGTATGCCGGGCCATCTCACGTCCCGCGTGTTGGAACAGGGCGACGGCTGGACAGCGGCCGATGTACTCTGCACCTCGGGCCCGCACGATCGCTCCTTTGAGGAGCAGCACTCATCGGTCTGCATTGCCATCGTTGTGGCTGGAAGTTTTCAATACCGGGCGCGGAGCGGCTCAGGAATATCCACCGAGCTCATGACTCCCGGTTCGCTGCTTCTCGGCAACCCGGGACAGGCTTTCCAGTGCGGCCACCAACACGGTGAGGGAGACCGCTGCCTCTCCTTTCGATACGCGCCGGAGTATTTCGAGCAGCTCGCTGCCGCAGCCGGAGTCCGTCATCGAAAATCGAAGTTCGACATGCTTCGCTTGCCGTCCTTGAGTGCATTCTCCCCGCTGATCGCCCAAGCATGCATCGGCTTGGCGACTTCCGCGGAGATGCCGTGGGAGCAGCTCGGCATCCAATTCGCTGCGCAAACGCTCCAAACCATACACGGCCTTTCATCCGCGCAGATTGATGGCGCGAGCAATGCCCCGCCGGCCGCGATCGCGCGCGTGACCAGAATTGCGCGGACAATTGAGCGCCGCCCAAGTGCCCAACTCCCGCTCAGCAGCCTTGCCCGCGAGGCCGGTTTGAGCTCGTATCACTTCTTGCGCACCTTCGAACGCCTGACCGGGGTGACCCCGCATCAATACATTCTGCGGGCTCGTCTGCGAGAAGCGGCAATCCGCTTGGCGGCGGAGCCGGCAAAGATTCTCGATATCGCCTTCGATTGCGGCTTCGGCGACGTGTCCAACTTCAACCGGGCCTTTCGCGCCGAATTTGGCATCAGTCCACGCGTCCACCGGGGGCGAACCGGCATCGCAAAATCTTTGGCCGGAATTAGAGGAATTTAACTCCGGTTACCCATCCCTGGATCTGCACATCCCTGAATCTGCCCTTCCTCTCTCCCCTATACACCGATTGTGCTATCCCTCTATCGGCGTCTGCGGGAGCAGGATCTCCCATGAAGAGATCCCAAGGGGGGAAAACCCGCGGAGAAGCCACCCAATGATGCAAGCCTTTTACAAAACGAAGCCCACGCAGGACACTCCGTATCGACAGCTGAACCTCCGCTGTGAGGATGGCTGGCTGCTTCAGTTGATAGGTGGAACCAGATGGGGACGCGAATATGCCAACGTGCTCAAGTCGGGCTCGGTCCAGACGTTTGATGAAGGAAGAGTTCTCTACGACCGTGAGTTTATGAAGCTCAAAGAGGAGGGCTGGAAGACCTACAGCCCGGATGAGCGTTGGTAATTACTTTGCCGCGCTCCATACCCTGCCCTTGGACTTGAGCCTTCTCGTACTTTCACCACATCCCGCGTCCAATTCCCTGCATCCCACGGTCTGATATAGAGGAGAAAGCATCATGACCGCGACTGAGGAAAAGAAGGATCAGGAACACAAAATCGATCGCACGGCGCCCGCCGGCAGCGAAAACTCCCTTGGTGCGGAGAGCGTCCGCGACGGCCGACCCGCAACCGGCGACGAGGTGGTCGAGGGGATTGACGAACAAGATCCCAGCATCGCCGCTCCGCCGGATAGCAGCTCGGAACGATCCGGTCGCAGTAGATCTGGGATTGCTTAGGAGAAGCGAGATGAGCCCGGCTGCAAGCGCAAGCATGGCATTCCGCGTCGCAGTAGATCTGGGATTGCTTAGGAGAAGCGAGGGTGCCCCACGTCCGGATTCTCGGACGTGGGTCTCTGCTTGGGCAGGATCTCTGCGCATGCCGGTTATGCTCGCGAGCTCCTTAGAGGGCCTCGTCCGAAAATCCGGATATAGGGCACCTGGCTTATTGTCCAACACACCGATTCCACATCCGCACCCGCGATGATTTGTGCGTCGCCGCGCCCTGCCGCTTCGTCGTCGTGACTTAAGGTATTCGTCGTGAATAGACAGCTAAACTTGCAAGATTAACTTGCCAGTTTAGCTGTCTTTCATTTATGATCGCTTAGTCATGCCAGGAAAGAGCTTCGAGCTCGCCATAACCGATTTTGCCCAATCCATCGGATTATTGATGCGCCGCGCGCGTGCCGCGGCCGCATCCAATGAGCTTTCCTGGACTGAGACTGCCGTCCTCAAGCGGCTCGCTCAAGAGGGACCTGCAACCACCGCCGATCTCGCGCGGGCGCAAGGCATGAGGCCGCAGTCGATGCGAACCATCGTCGCGGCGCTTGAGGAAATGGGCATGATCGAGCGCAAGCCGCACGAGACCGACGGCCGCCAAGTAAACATTGAGCTGACCGCCAAAGGCGCCGCCGCGCAGAAGATCGCGGGAGACGCAAAACGGACGTGGATGGCACAAGCGATCGCCAAGCTCGACGAACAGGATCGGGAGACACTCTTCGCCGCGGGAAGGATCATTAAGCGCTTAGTGGAAAGCGATCACGCCCTAACGGATGATCGCGGCCTGTGACGAAGCCCGCAAGCACTCCGGATAGACAGGAAACGTCTCTCGCAGGAGGTTCTATCTCGCACGCCTGGCGAGCGCTGCGGCATCGCAACTTCAAGCTCTTTTTTATTGGTCAGAGCATCTCCGTGATCGGCACCTGGATGACCCGGGTGGCGACAACCTGGCTGGTCTATCAGTTAACTCATTCGGCACTATTGCTTGGGATCGTAAGCTTCGCCGGACAGATCGTTTCGTTCGCGCTGGGGCCGTTTGCGGGTGTCTGGGTGGAGCGCCTCGATCGCCGCAAGCTGCTGGTGTGGACACAAGGCGCTGCTGCCGTCCAGTCACTCGCCATGGCCGCGCTCACCCTGGCGCATGTCATCACCTTATGGGAGATCATTGCCCTCACCGCTCTACAAGGCGTGATTAATGCCTTTGACATGCCCGGCCGCCAATCTTTCCTGGTACAAATGGTCGAGGATCGGAACGACCTCAGTAATGCCATCGCCATCAACTCCTCGATGGCAAATGGCGCGCGGCTGCTTGGCCCGGCCATTGCTGGCCTGGTGATCGCTGGCTTCGGCGAAGGCGCGTGTTTTCTGATCGATGGCGTCAGCTACTTTGCGGTGATTGCATCCTTGCTGCTGATGCGCATCAGACCGGCAGACATCCGCCGCAACAAGGCCAACATGTTCGAACAGATGCGCGAGGGATGGGACTACGTCCGCACCTTTCGGCCCATCCGCACCATTCTTCTGCTGTTTTCGCTTATCAGCCTGATGGGCTACTCGTGGGCCGTGCTCATGCCGGTTTTCGCCGCCCAGGTGCTGCACGGTGGCGCGGCAACCCTGGGCTGGCTCATGGGAGCGTCAGGGGTCGGTGCACTTGTGTCGGCGTTTTCCCTTGCACTCCGTAAGTCGGTCGTTGGGCTCACGCGCATGCTTCCGATTGCTGTTGCGATGCTCGGAGGCGCACTGATTCTCTTCGGCCTGTCGCACACGTTGTGGCTGTCCCTTGTCCTGATGGTTTTTGTCGGCTTTGGCATGCTCCAGGGCGCCTCCGTCAGCAACACGATCATCCAGTCGCTGGTGCCGGACGACAAGCGCGCTCGGGTGATGAGCTATTACACCATGGCCTTCTTCGGTGCGGCGCCGTTCGGCAGCCTGCTGGCTGGCGCGCTGGCTCACTGGATAGGAGCGCCCCACACCGTCATCATTACTGGCTCGTTCTGCGTCGCCGGTTCGATATGGTTCATGGTCGAGCTGCCGAAGATCGGAGCAGTTATGCGGGCAATCTACCGGGAGAGTGGACTGCTGCCCGTGCGCGACATAGACCTGATCTCCGAGGAGAGCGAACCGGCAATATGAGCTTTCTCATCAATCCAACCGAAAAGGAAAACCATGCCTCTTACAAAACTCGATGCTAACGCCGCCTTGATCGTGATTGACCTGCAAAAAGGCATTGTCGGTTTGCCGACCGTGCACCCTTCCGGGGAGATCCTCGGCCGCGTTGCCCAACTCGCATGCGCTTTCCGGGAGCGACATCTGCCCGTCGTTCTCGTCAACGTCTCGGGCGCGGCTCCGGGACGCACCGACGCCGGCATGCCCAAGTTCTCGTTTCCGCCCGATTGGACCGAGCTTGCTCCTGAATTGGAGCAGCGGCCTGACGACCACAGAGTCACCAAGCAGCGATGGGGCGCGTTCATCGGCACATCGCTCGACGAGTACTTGCGGCAGCGCGGCGTAACCCAGGTCTTCTTCGCCGGCGTCGCGACCAGCATCGGTGTGGAATCGACTGCGCGCAGCGCCTACGATCATGGCTACAATGTGGCGCTCGTCGTAGATGCGATGACGGATCGGGACACCGATGCGCACCGTCATAGCGTTGAGAAGATTTTTCCCAGACTCGGCGAAACGGACACCACCGCCAACGTGCTGAAGCTGTTAAACGAGGCTCAGTGACCGGACTCAATCAACGAAGTGCTACAGATCGCATCCTGCGAACTGGAGATTGTCAGGATAAACGGTAGATTGCGGAGAACGGAGACATTGAGCGATCATGTGGCTGCGGCTATCGAACGTCATGCCTGAACCGGCAAAGGCGCCGCTCTGGGAACCAGGCGCCCCCCTACCCGCCTCCTGCCCTCCGCCGACGCTTTGCCTCAACTCTGCGTGACCATATTTCCATGTGAGAGACGGCAATAGGCTGCTGCCGCTAGACGGATAGCCACGGCTTATCGCTCTGTAAGGATGTTGCGCTCAACAATTCAGAGATGGCGGACTTCCAGCACAGCGGGCAAAGACCGCCAGTACGATTTGGGCCAACGCACTCCTGACAAAGCCGCTCTGAGCAATCTGTTCCCGCACACTTGCTAAGCTCAACCCCGTTGGCACCACATAACGCACACCCAGGTGGCATATCAATCTCCCAGCAGTTATGGTAGGGCACGCCAAATCCACTCCGGGTGTGGATAAAGAGGCTGTTCAGTGGAAAACGCAGAGCTTGACGTATGTCCAAAGCCTTTCCTCCACAGTGGGGACGGCCCGCTGCCACGCAAATCGGATACGAAATCACTCAGATTCCTGAAGATGCCTCTGACAGCTCGCCGCGTAATCAGCTCCACACTCGGTTAAATCCGAGTTGAGACTTTGCTTTTGAAGTCTTCCCCCCTTTCAACCAATCCTGGGTGCCCCATATCTGACGCGCTCTTTGCGTCAGATGTGGGATTCCGCAAATCTCCATGGACAGTGTCATGGTCACGTCTGCTGCGCCAGTGATCGCCAAAAGCTCCAGGCTAGCTACGCGAGCCTGGAGCACCTGGCTCTGCACCGGAACCGAGGGTCTCTACTTGGACAAGATTGCGCTGGAAGCGATCACGTTCTGGAGAATGCAGGCAAAGCAAGCCCCAGCCAACGCTGGACCGCAGGAAGCCGTCGCAGCACGAAACGCTCAGTTATGGCAACCAGCAGCAACGACAGACCGAAAAGCGGCAGGTAAATCGCCAGCGCGAAGACGAGAACAGCGAGTCCGAAGGTAAACCGTGGCTTCTCCAGCGGCACAGGCGCACCCAGTACCCCTTCCGGTCGCCGCCGCCACCAGAGAACGATGGCGCTGATCGAGAGCACAATCAATCCCGTGGCCGTACACAGGTTGACTAGCTGATTCAACCAACCGTAGAGATGACCTTCGTGCGCAGCCACTCCTATGCCCACCATGCGGTCAATCAGCGGACGTTGGCGGAAGTCTAGTCGCGAAAGAATCGCGCCCGTTCTAGGATCGAGCGTGACCTGATCGCGCAGGACGCGATCCTGCGAATCGGATTTCGCGGTCCATGGACCGCCGCGGCGCATGGGCGGCGAGATCAACACTGGAAAGGCGAAATGCAGTTGCGTGACCGGAGCGATCATGCTGTCAATGGCAGCATAAGCGCCCGGCGGTGGTGTACCCATGTCCATATGCCCCAGGTGATCTACATGATCGTCGGCAACGGCAGCGAGTCCGCTTTTGTTCATTACCAGGCGCTGCGCAATCTCGGAAGATCGGCCCGTCGTCCAATCCTCATGCACGATTGCTTTGCCGGTGACTTTGCGCGCTACCGCGAGATACCCACCCCAGCTCTTGGCCCAGGGAAGCCCAGTGAAAAGAAACGAGAGCGCCAGGAAAGAAACCCATATGCCGGTAACGGCGTGGATATCCCGCCAGAAGATTCGCTTTCCCCGGTCGAGCCGCGGATAGAGCACGCCTCCAAGACCCTTTGCCTGACGCGGCCACCAGAGATACAGGCCGGTCAGGATCATGACGATGGCCCAGGAAGCGGCTGTTTCCACGATAAACGAGCCGCGGTCGCCCATCAGCAGCTCCCCATGGAGATAGAAGATTCGCCGCATCAAGCGGTGGTCCTCATTGACCACTTTGAGTACCTGAAGCGTAAAGGGGTTCACGTATACGCGGTACTCGTCCGCTCCGCGGCCAACAATAATCTGCACTGCGGAGTGAATGCTGCGCGGTAACTGATAGTAGTGGAGGTTTGATCCGGGCTCGGCAGCGAGAGCAGCCGCGACCTGCGCTTCCCCCGGCTCTCTTGATCCCGTCGTTGCCAGATGCTCGTAAGGATGGTCCAGCCAAGCTTCGATTTGAGGCCGGAACAAGTAGATCGATCCGGTAGTCGCCAGCCAAAGCACAAATGGAATGCAAAACACTCCGGCATAAAAGTGCCAGCGCCAGATGGTACGGTAATTCAGCCAATGCGGTTCTGTTGTCATTCGTTCCCTCCCATCTTTAGAAGCTCATGCGAACGCCGCCGTAGCTGGCGCGTGGCGTTCCGGCGTAGATGGAGCCTGTGCTGTTCGCCAGCACAAGTGCTCCGTCTTCCAGACCTGTAGTTGAGTTGAGACTGTTGGTTATGTTCCCGGCAGAGCCGACGTAGGTGCGGTTCGCGAGATTTTCGATCTCAAAGTAGAACCGCATCCGTGACAGCCGTCCGTGTCCTCCGGGAGGATCGTAGTGCAAATTGAGATTCAGCAGGGTATAACCGGGAGCTTTGAGCAGGTTTGCATTATCGAGCTGGTAGTTGTCGTTGAAGTTTGTTTCGAGAAACCCACCCAATCCTTCAAAACGGCCAACCGGTTGGTCATAGATGACGCGGGCATTGAGGAAATTAGGAATAACGCCCGGAATTGAGTTCCCATTGCGATCGAAGGTCGCTGATTGGCTGCCGCTGGTAAGCCGCTCCGAATAATCCGTGTAAATCTGGCTGTCGAGAAGATAGGAAGCGCGGAACTGTGCTCCCGGCACAGCACCAGGAAATGGGCGCCAGTCGATCCCGGCTTCCACTCCGCGATGCGCGGATGCAGGCGCATTGAATGTATAACTCTGAAGATTGATCCCCGCGGATTGTGAGACTAATTCATTGTGAAACCATTCGTAGAAGCCAGTCAGGCTGGCAGTGAGGCTGGAACCGCGCCGCCATTCCGCTCCCACGTCAATACCAATGTTTCTTTGAGTCTTAAGTTGCGTATTGTTGCCGAATGTTCCCTGCGAAGTGACGAAAAGGTTCGTCGCCTGCGGAGTGCCATAACCTGTTCCCAGATGCGCGTGGAATCGCCACGCTTCGCTCGCCCGGAAGAGTAATCCAGCCTCCGGCGCGACGTTATAGAACATCCGATCGGCCGGGATGAGCGTCACTATCGGAGAGGCTCCTGCCGGATAAGCGTAGTTTGTCTCTCTCGCGGTCAGATGGGTGTATTCGAAACCGATACCGCCAGTCGCTGTCCATTTTGGAGAAAACGTGATTTCCTCGCGCGCCCGCAACCCTGTATTCAGGTGTTGGCCGAAGACCGTCTGGGTAATGCCACCAAGCGTAGCGCGGCCGGCAGGCGTGAGATTGTAGGTATAAGAATTGATATCTTCGGTATTTATAAATGCGCCGGCATAGGAAGTGGAAGAATGCCCGAGGAACGGGCCGTGGTGGGTGGCGTCGCTGATCACATTGAAGGAGGGATAAGGGCCGGTATAGCTTGAGGAGCTTGTCGGCTGATTGATATTACGGTCGTCGAAGACAAACTGCGTGCGCCATGTAGTGTTGTTGTTAAAGTCATGCTCCCAGCGCGCACCGACGATGGTGCGGCGATCATGACGCCCCAATCCGGCCTGATCCGCGCTTAGAGACTGCTTGCCTCCATTAAAGCCATTCGTGTACACGCTCACGGTCGCACAGCCACTCGCAGTGAGTGAAGCGCATCTCTTTTGATAGGGATTAGTCCGATACTGGTTCAGTGAGAGTCTGATCGAAAGGTCCGCATCCAACTCGTTATCGATGAATTTGAATGTGACTCGATCCTGCGGACGCAAAGCGTACGTGGCGAGAATGTTTCCGGTCACTGTGTTGAATGCCGAGTGTTCCGTATATTGCTGTGCCCGCACATTGCTCAGGAACACGGTGTATTGGTACCGCTCTCCCTGGCCGCCGGCAGTTACATAGTCGTTGAAATAGCCGAAGCTGCCAAAGTCCGCGCCGGCTTCCACTCCCTGGATCTCGCCACCGGGCCGAGTGTGAAAGTTGATCGCCCCGCCGGTCGCATAGTTTCCATAAAGGGCCGACGAGGGACCCTCGACGACATCGATGCTCCCGTAGGCATGAGGATCGGTGAGATCGGCTCGCCCCATCCCATCCGGTTGAGTTACTGGAAATCCGTCCTCGAATAACTTGATGTTGCGTACGCCATAGGTCTGCCGCTCATTGGATCCGCGTATCGAAATCACAACGTCGCGGGGACCGTTACCCTGAATGGTAGTTACGCCGGGAATGAGAGAGAGCACCTCGCCGATCGCAAATGCCGGCGTGTTTCTATACGCCTTGCTGCTGATCGAACTTTGTGTTTGAGCGGTTGGATTGTATACGGCGCTCGATGGTTCCGCGGTGACCGTAACTTCCTGCTGGAGAGCTGCCGGATGAAGAGCAATATCGAGATTAATCGAAGCATCGGACGGCAGCGTGATCGAACGCATGGCATCGCCAAATCCGGAGTGTTTCACAAGCACCTGATATTGGCCTTCCGGCAGATTCTTGAAAATAAAACGCCCCCCATTGTCTGCCGAGATCTGCCTTTGAAAGACTCCCTGCAATTGTTGGAGCGTGATCGAAGCTGAGGCAACAGCAGCTCCCGAGCCATCCGTAATGTGGCCGCTCAGAGTCGTGTCATTACTTTGCGCCAATAGTGTGTTGGCAATGAGAATGAAAAACAGCAATACATTTCCAAATCGATAGTGCAGCAAGAGTCCCCCGGAAATCTCGTCAAGCGCAGACAAATCCATTGCCGCGCAATGCCGGAAAGCAGTGCAATAGGCGGAGAGCGCGACTGTTCACCCTCAGACAGGGAAACAGCAACATCCGGCGATGCAGGTACGCATACAACCGCTTCAGCGCTATAAGTAGAAAATGTTAGAGGAGGGAAAGGCCGGAGGGCCACGTTTCTGGCGCGATCGATCGAATGAAATTCGATAGTATGCTTCAATCTGCGCGGAGCAGGCCGGATGGCTGCGAAGGGCGGCATAGAAGGTTTCGCTCGAAGGCATAGCAAGCGTATGCCCTTGGAGCGTGGTCGAGATCATGCTCGTGGGAAAGAAAGGACATCTCTCGAAAGGCGCAGATATACCGGTGGCCGCACGGCTCATTTCCCTTTCCATCATCATCCGCATCATGCAATGGTGTTTGCCATTACTTCTGCAGCAGGCAGGGAGATTGCTGTATGGATCGGGGGACGCGGCAAGCAGTGGCGCACTGAGGAATGAGCAAAGCGCCATGAGCAACAGAATTGCCGTCAAGCGCCGCATTGTTCCCAAGTTCACCATAGCGTGTTATTCAATATTGAATATATGACGCGAGAAGAGCTTTTGAATGCCGCAATCGATGCGGCAAATTGTCGCACGCGGCATCAGGGGCAGCAGCATATGATGACCAGAGACAAAGTCGAACAGGCTACACATCGCTAAGAGTCGACAAAACATGGATTCAAACCTGACGGTTGGCGTGTCGAGACACACGGATATTCTCACGCAGGACGCAGCTTCTGACTTGGCGTTGCCGTGGATCGTGCGGCTCCGATACGGTATGGTCTTCGGCGCGGCAACGATCCTGCTTGGGACTGGATATGCTTTTTGGCCGGATCGCCGGCTGCTATGGACACTCGCACCACTCGCCGTGGTTCTCTGCAGCAACATTTTGCTTGATCGAATCCGGGAAGTGTCGATGCGCCTCCCTCAGAAGGTTCTAGGCACTGTGTTCATCGTTGATACCCTGTGCCTGACCGTGGTGCTCGGATTGACGGGGGGACCGATGAATCCTTTCAGTTTGTTGTACCTGGTGCAAATCACGCTCTCTGTTGTCGTCCTTCAGAAAGCATGGACCTGGATTCTTGGTATTCTCGCGGACGTTTGTTTCGGATTCTTGTTTTTCTTCCACATCCCGTTCGCCCCATTTCACGTGTTCCATGCCGAGCGCGGCTTCTCTCCGCACCTTGTCGGAATGTGGGTTGCTTTTGTTGTAGCAGCTACGCTGATCACACTCTTCACGGGCAGCGTGTCGGATGCGCTGCGGCGCCGCGAGCAGGAGGTGCTGACCCTTCAACAACACATCGCCAAGCACGAGAGGCTGGCGTCGCTAGCGACCCTGGCAGCCGGTGCGGCTCATGAGTTGGGAACACCGCTTGGCACCATCGCAGTGGTCTCGCGGGACTTGGAGCACTATGCGTCCAATCTGCCAAACGGCAACGACCTCCGCGACGACGCAAAGCTCATCCGATCGGAGGTTGACAGATGTCAGCTCATCCTCCAAAGGATGGGTGCGGATGGCGCAGAGCCGATGGGAGAGTCCGCCCGGATGATCCATGTTAAGGAACTTCTGGGAGAAATGCTCCAGCGTGTCCCGGAAGCGCGACGCTCCTCCGTTTCGGTCGATACGCCTGATGGTGCCCTGATCCTGTTCCTGCCGGTAAGAGCTACGGTGCAATCACTGCTTGCGCTCGTACAGAACGCCCTCGATGCCAGTACCCGGGATATGCAAGTAGTCCTTAAAGTGCGGTGTAATGGCCATGAGATGATCTTCTCGGTCTGCGATAACGGTCGCGGAATGCCCGAGGCGGTGCTTGGCCGGATATCCGAACCATTTTTCACTACGAAAGATCCGGGAATGGGCATGGGCCTTGGCACGTTTCTGGTTAGAACGTTTGCGGAGAGATTGGGCGGCGAGCTGTCCTATGAGTCGGCACTAGGTAGAGGAACCACAGCTACATTAACGTTGCCAATGCAGTCATCGCGGCGAGGTAGAAACACCCATGTCACAGCCTGAAGATATCCGTCTGGCGCTGCTAGTCGATGACGACGAGGTGTTCCGCAACAGGTTATGCCGGGCGCTCGTGCAGCGGACTTGGGAGGCCAGCGCAGCGGCAAACGGTGAAGAAGCCCTGGCTTTTGCTCGTGAGCGTAGTCCTGATCTGGTTTTGGTCGATCTGCGCATGCCAGGAATGGACGGCCTGGACGTAATCGAAAAACTCCGAACCGTGAACTCGTCAATGACAATCATTGTGTTGACAGGCTATGGCAGTATCCCAACGACAATCTCCGCGATGAAAAGGGGCGCCGATTACTATCTGAGCAAACCCGCGGACGCGGACCAGATATTAGCCGCATATGAGAAACTTCAGATGCCCTTCGATGAGACACCGAATGTTGCTGCCGCAGTTCCAAGCCTGGCGAGAGTCGAGTGGGAGCACATGCAACGTGTCATCGCCGATTGCGGAGGGAACATTTCCCAGGCCGCCCGCGCGCTCGGCATTCACCGGCGCTCTCTCCAGCGAAAGTTATCTAAGATGCCGCCCACACGTTGATTCTCCCCATCCTCCATTAATGAGAATGAAGATTCACTGCGAATGCTTGGGAGAAAAGTTCGGTGTCTAAAGATTTTCTCCTCCAACAATCTTGGGTGCCCCGGGTCCCGATTCTGGGACCTGGGATTCCACAAATCTCGAAAAAGACCCCTTAGACGGCTCGGCCTTATAGCTCGATTTTGACCGGCCAGGTCTTCCATATGTCGGAGCAGTAGTCGCGGATGGCGCGGTCCGAGGAGAATTTGCCGATGCGGGCTACGTTCAAGATAGACATGCGGATCCAGCGATCGTGGTCATGCCAGGCCGCGTCCACGCTGTCCTGGCAATCGATGTAGGCCTGATAATCGGCCAGCAGCATATATTCGTCGTGAGTCAGCAGCGACTGGATGAGCGGCTCGAAGAGGGCGCGGTCGCCGCGCGAAAACTCGCCGCTCGCCAGGGCATCCACTCCAGGGGCTGTTCTCACACCCTTCAGGGATCCTTCCGACGGCGGGAGAGTGGTTGCTGAATCGGTCATCGAACACCTCGCAATTCCATCGTGGATGGCAGGGTCAATAACGGGGACCTTGGCCGGCAGGCGGCGCTACTCCCTGATGCGTTCCCGCGTCAGATTCATCAGCGTCTGCTGCGTTCCCAACCCCTCCGGGCCCCGACCGTCGCCTTCCGGATGAAGCTGCGTATAGCAGCCCTCCGCATCGAGCGTCCACGCCTGCCTCCGGTCGCGCAGGCAGATGTCCAGAATCTCCCACAATTTTTCTTTCCCGGCTAGCGCCCGGATCGGTGTCACCACCTCGATCCGCTTCGATAGATTCCTGGACATCCAGTCCGCCGAGCCGATAAAGAATTCCCCGTCCACCGGATTCTCGCTTCCGTTCGCGAAGTGGAAAATACGGGAGTGCTCCAGAAACCGTCCGATTACCGAGCGCACGCGAATGTTCTCCGTTCGTCCTGGGATCCCCGGGCGCAGGCAGCAGAATCCGCGAATGATCAAATCGATGGGCACGCCGGCGCGGGAGGCCCCGCACAGCGCCTCGATGGTCTCCGGATCCTCGAGCTGATTCATCTTGGCCACAATGCGCGCCGGTCTTCCCGCACGGCGGTTATCCATCTCGCGCGCAATCAGCTCCAGCAGCCGCAGGCGCATCGTGGTGGGCGCGACCAGCAGCGTATCGCACGACGGAGCCTGCGAATGGCCGGTCAGGTAGTGGAAAAGGTTCACCACATCGCGGGTGAGCTGTGGATCGCAGGTCAGCAGGTCCATGTCCGCGTAGAGCCGCGCCGTCTTCACGTGATAGTTGCCGGTTCCGATGTGGACATAGCTGCGCAACCCGCCGCTCTCTTTGCGCACCACCAGCGCCGTCTTCGCATGAGTCTTCAGCCCGCTTACGCCGAACGTGACATGCGCCCCCACCCGCTCCAGCTCCGCCGCCCAGAACAGGTTGCGCTCTTCGTCAAAGCGCGCCTTGATCTCCATAACGCAGGCGACCTGCTTTCCGCGTTCCGCTGCGCGGATCAGTGACTTGACGAACGGCGTGTCATCCCCGATCCGGTAGGCGGTCATCTTGAGCGCCACCGTATCCGGATCGTCGGCCGCCGCGCTGATGAAGTGCTCCACCGTTGCGTCGAAGCTCTCGTAGGGACGATGCACCAGCAAATCGGCCGCCTGAATCGCGGAGAAGATCGAGCCTTCCCCCAGCGACGGCGGCGGAAGCGGCGTCCAGGGCGCATCGCGCAACTCTGCAACCGGCAGGCCCCCGATCTCGAACAGCGTCGTGAAGTCCACCTCTTCGTTCAGATCGAACACATCGTCGGGGCTCAGCTTAAACCGTTGGCGCAGCATCTCGCGAATCTCCGGATCGGCTTCCGGTCCAAACTCCAGCCGCACCACCGGCTCGTAGCGCCGCTGCCGGACCTGCTCCCGGACCAGCGCCCGGATCTCGGACGACGAGTCCTCATCGAGATCCACTTCCGCATCGCGCGTAATGCGCACCAGCGTCATTCCCGAAACGGACATCCCGCTATACAGCTTGTCGATGTTGCCGCGAACCAGCTCATGCAGCGGAACCAGCAGCCTCTGCCCCGGCTCCAGCCCCGCAGTCAGCGGTACCCACTGCTTCAGCCCTACAGGAATCTTCATCCGCGCCACCATTGACTCGGCGCGCTCCGGATCTCTGAGCCGGCATGTCAGCGACGTGGAGAGGTTGGAAAGAAACGGGAACGGATGTTCCGGATTGATGACCAGCGGCGTCATGGCCGCGGAGACGTTGGTGTCGAAATACGCGCCTGCCTCTTCCCGCTGCGCCTCGGTCAGATCGTTCCAGCGCCGCAGCAGGATTCCGTGCTCCTCCAGCCCCGGGATTATCGACTCACGGTAGCATTCCGCCTGCTTGCACAGCATGGGAAGAAGCTTCTCCCGCAATTGTCCAAAGAGCGCGCGCTGCTCCTCCGTCCGCTCAAGACGCAGCAGGGCCACGCGCTTCATAAAGAACTCGTCGAGATTCGAGGTGAAGATCGCCAGGAACTTGGCCCGCTCCAGCAGCGGCGTCCGCTCGTCCAGCGCTTCCCCCAGAACCCTATCGTTGAAATCGAGCCAGCTCAGATCGCGGTCGATCCACACCTCCGACAATCCCGCCGTGAGCCGCTCATTCAGAACCCCGTGGTCGCCGATCGACGCGAGTACGCTTGTTGCCATTTCCTGCTCTCCTTAAGAAGGTTTGCGCCCGGCCAGAACCGGCGGGCGCTTGTTTCGGGCTGGCCGATCAGGACTCCGCTTTGGTTGCGCCATTTTGACTTCCCGCAGTCACTGCCGGACCGGCCGCCTGCCGCACCAGATCCTCCACATCGCCCACCTTGTCCATCAGCAGGCTCAGCCGGTGCGAAAGGGACTGAATTCTGGATTCAGCGCGCCGGTTCACGTCGAAGTCGAGTTCGCTGCGAATCCGGTCCTTCGTATCCTGCCGGTTCTGGCTCATCATGATCACCGGCGCCTGGATAGCGGCGATCATCGACAGGAAGAGGTTCAGCAGAATGAATGGGTATGGATCCCAGGCGCGCCCCTTCAACGCCACGTTCACCGATGAATACGCAACCAGGACGATCAAGAACAGGATGATGAACGACCACGAACCGCCAAAGCGGGCTACCGAGTCTGCGATGCGCTCGCCGAATGTCGACTGCTCTTCGATCATTTCATTCGGATTACGGCTGGCACGGCTGCGGACCAGCTTCTGCGCTGCGTGAAACTGCCGCGCCTGCACCGTCAGCATGTCCATGCCCGCCATCGGCCTGCGCGTCAGCAGCGTGACCAGGTCGTCGCGGCCGATCTCAAGGAACGTCGACTCTTCCATCGCCATGGCTGTGGTCTGGTGCTCGATCTGCTGCAGCATGGAGGCAAAACCGAAGAAGTCCCCATGCGCCGGTTCATCCACCACCACTTCCTGCTTGTCCTCATCAGTGGTGGTGACGCGCACTCTGCCCGACATCACCACATAAGCATGATTCGAAGGGTCGCCGGCTTTGAAGATCCGCTGGCGGGGCGCAAAGTGTTTTACTTGCACCTGCGCTGCCAGGACCGCGGCTTCGTCGTCGTCAAGAAGCTCGAACAGGGGAACGTGGCGTAACTCTTCGGCATTGCAGGGCATCATTCACCTCGCTGATGGCGGGCTGTGGTCCGTTGCGCTCTCTTGCGAGCGACCATATCAGACCTGCCCCATGCCGGTAACCCCGGGTACGATGATTTTCGCGTTACAGGACGATGAATGCTGTGTTGACCCGGCTCAGCGACCGGATCCCTGAGTCCAGTGGAAAACGCTGCGGCTAACATCAGAGAGGAGGACCTTTACCATTAGAATTCCTCTTCGTGCCGGGGTTTCCATCCTGGCCTGAACGTTGGCTGCTTATGCCGCTAAGCGAAACTCGATTTGAAAGGTAGTTCCCGCTTGTTCGACGCTGTCGACAGAGAGCACGCCACCGTGTGTGTCGGAGATCCACTTCGCCATCGCCAGGCCTAGTCCCGTGCCTTCGGCAAGGCTTCTGGCGTTGTCAACACGATAGAAACGCTGGAAGATATTCGCCAGCGCGGACTTGGGAATCCCGATCCCGGTATCCCGCACACAGATCGATACCGCGGTACTGTTCACATGGAGCGAGACATCAATCCGACCGCCATTCGGCGTGTACTTGATGGCATTGTCCAAGAGAATCAATATCAGACGCCGCAGACTCGAGGCATCTCCGCTAATCCACGCCGACGATTCGTTATCGATCCGGAGTGTCATCTCGTGATCTTTCGCCTCCGCAGACGGACGAACCTTGGTACAGGCCTCACGCAAGATGTCGACCAGATTGACTTGCTCGAATGTAATCTCAGCGTGGCCGGCGTCAGCCCGGGCCAAGGTCAGCATACCTTCCAGCAGACGGGCAGCTTCGCCCGATTCACGAAGAATCTCGGCAAAGGACTCTGCACTTTCCCGATCGATGGCGGGGTTTCGCAAAGCATACTCCGACACGGTGTAGATAAACGAAATGGGACTGCGCAGCTCGTGCGACGCGTCGGCCGTAAAGCGGGAAATCTGGGTGACCGCTTGTTCCAGGCGCGCCAGCATCTCGTTACATGTTTCGGCGAGGCGCTCCAGCTCGTCGCGGGTAGGGGCGATAGGTAACCTGCGCGAAAGGTTTCCAATGCTGATGGAGCGGAGTGAAGCGATCAACCGGGACACGGGGTCGAGTGCCCGCCGGCTGAGAAAATACCCGCCTAAGGCTGAGAGAACCAGCATCGCAGGCGTTGCCCAAAAAATCCCCGTCCGGAAGCGACTTAGGAGGATCCGGTTGTCCTCGAGTTGCCCCCCAACCAGGATGCGGAATTGTTTGGCGCCGATGGTTGAGGTTTCCGACAAAACCCGATACAGCCGCGGGCCGTAATGCACTCTTGTGAACTCGAGGTCACTCTCGATCCTCCAACGAGGCCAGGGAAAGTCTCCCACCATTGCGGGGTCGGACGGATAGATACGTTTCCCCGCGGAGTCGAAGACCTGGACCAAATCGCTTTCGGGTGCTGCTTGCACCAGAGTGTCGAACTCCTTACCGGTCATTTGCGGCGACTTACAGTAAAAGGCGCCCAACAGGCCTTCTACCCGCCGCGCGCGATTTAGCAGCGTTTTGTCGCGGCCCGCGTTGAGAGCGTATGCCAATTGCAGGAACATCACTGATCCGAAGATCAGGAAGCCGAGCAGGAACATGGTCGAAAACCAGAAAGTGAGACGAAGGGAGATGGAAAAATGCCGTCTCAAGACGCGGCAACTCGAAGTGTATACCCGACGCCGCGAGCGGTATGTAACAGCTGCGTTTCGCCGTCGATTGCAATCTTGTTTCTCAAAGCCCGAACAAATACGTACAGGGAGCTCTCGTTGACATCCGCGCCGGCGCCCCATCCGGCTTCTACCAGAGCATCCTTGGTCACGATCAGTCCCGCATTACGGATGAGCTTTTCCAGAAGAGCAAATTCGGTCCTGGTCAATTGCACTGCCCGGTCTCTTCGTGACAACTCGTAGGTACGTTTGTTTAACCTTAGATCCCCGAACTCCAGGCTCTCCGGCACCATTGCCGGTCCCCGGCGGGAGACCGCGCGGATCCTGGCCAGCAAAACGTCCAGAACAAAGGGCTTCGTTAGGTAATCATCGGCGCCCAAGTCAAGGCCTCGAATGATATCCGCCATGGAATCACGCGCCGTGACCATGATGACCGGCGTGGTGAGCCGTTCTGAGCGCAGAGAGCGAAGCACCGTGAAGCCATCCATCATCGGCAATGTCACATCGAGCAGGATGACGTCGATCCTCTGCGAGCTGCCGCAGGCCACCGCCTGTTCACCATCGAATGCGAGCGTGACCGAATGCCCCTCGCTTCGCAGCGCACGCTCCAGAAGCCGGGCCATCCGGGGGCGATCTTCGACAACCAGCACTCGCATGAACCGATATTAGGCGCGGTAAATGAATTCCTGGTTACATCGCTGATTCTTTAGATTGCGATCAGATTCATCTGCTTCAATCCCCTCATGAAGCCACCATTTCAACGCTTTTTCTCGATAAGTCGAGTGGCCTTTCTGTTGCTTCTAATGTGCAGTTTGACCGCTATCTGCCACGCGCAATTTGAGAGCGCGGCGGTACTTGGGACCGTCGTCGACCAGAGCGCAACGCCGGTGCAGCAGGCCCAGGTCGGGCTTCTGAACGTTGATACCGGTGTAACCCAAAGCCAGGTAACCGATACCACGGGAGCCTACCAGTTCCTCGAAGTCCCTGTGGGCCGATATCGCATCACGGTTACTGCTCCCCTGTTTAAAAAAGCGGAAAGCGCTGATTTTCGCGTGGATGCCGGAGAGCGCCAGCGCGTCGACATGTCGTTGCGGATTGGCGACACCACGCAAACTATTCAAGTCGAGGCCGCCGCGTCCCCACTGCAGACGGAATCTAGCGACCGCGGACAGGTTATCAATCACGAAGAGATCGTGGAACTTCCCTTGAACGGCCGCTCGAGCGCTTCGCTTGCGCTGCTCGCACCCGGGGTAAGGCTGGCATACGGTCTTCCGAAGCGGGAATCTTCTTTCAACGTCAACGGTCTTCGCAGCCAGTTCAACAATTTCGTTCTCGACGGCCTGGACAATAACGCGTACGGAACCTCCAATCAAGGCCTCTCCAATCAGGTGATCCAGGTCAGCCCCGACGCTCTCCAGGAGTTCAGGGTCATCACCGACAACTACAGCGCCGAGTATGGACACGTCGGGGGAGCGGTGGTTAACGCCGTCCTCAAGAGCGGTACCAATCAAGTGCATGGCACGGTCTGGGAGTTCTTACGCAATACCGACCTCAACGCAGTGGGGTACTTCAAACCCATTGGCCGACAAAAGCCGGTATACATCCAAAACCAATTCGGGGCAGCCGTCGGGGGACCCATCAGAAAGGACAAGATCTTTCTCTTCGGGGATTATGAGGGCTGGCGGCGGTTACAGGGCGCGTTGACATTTGGCAACGTTCCAACCCTGGCTCAGCGGAGCGGCACGTTCGGCATTCCCGTGGTGAACCCGTACACCAACCAGACTTATGCGAACGGTACAATTCCGGCCTCCGCGATCACCAGCTTTGGCCGGACCGTATTTTCCCAGCTCCCGGCCCCCAACCTAACCGGCAACACGCAGAACTACCAAGCCCTTCTGCCGGCGACCGACGACGATAACAAAGGCGATATTCGATATGATCAGCATCTTTCCGATAAGATAAGTTTCTTTGAGCGCTATAGCTACAACACTTACGACCAGTTGGCAGCCCCCAACAACAACATACCCGGGCCGTCCGGCCAGGGAGCGGGCATTATCTCTTATGTGACCAACTGGCAGACAGCCACGGGATTCACCTGGGTCCTCGGCCCCACTTCAATGATCGACTTTCGTTTTGGCGCCTCACGGACGACGGGCGGCAAGACACCGGCAACTCTTGATGGTGGTCCCAGTATGCTTGCTCTCTATGGCATTCCCGGACTGCCCACGAATCCGTCGATTACCGGCGGCCTGAATACGCAGAACATTTCGGGCTATACCTCTTACGGCCGGGATTATACGAGTCCGCAGTGGCAGAATCCCCTGGTATTTGATCCCAAGGTGAACTACTCGAAGGTTGTCGGCCGCCACACGCTAAAAATCGGCTACGAGTATCAAGCTATCCACACCTACATGAACGACTTCAACCCTGCCTATGGACAGGATATCTACACCGGCCAGTTCACGAACCCGACTCCCACAAAAAGCAACACGATCTACAATCTTGCCGATTTTCTCTTAGGCGCCCGTTCTACCTATCAGCTCACGAACCAGACCACTGCGAATCTGCGCCAGTGGATGGATTTTGCCTATATCCAAGACGACTTTAAGGTTTCCCCCCGGCTGACGCTCAATCTTGGCCTGCGTTATGAATTCGCCACTCCGCAGTTCGAACGCGACAACCGCATGGCGAATTACGTACCGGCAACGAATTCGTTGGTCTACGCTGCGAACGGTTCCATCAAGAGTCGCGCTCTCGTCAATCCTTCCTATAAGAACTTTGCGCCACGTCTGGGGCTGGCTTACAAGATCGACGAAAAAACCGCAGTGCGCGCAGGCTACGGAATCAGTTATGTGCTCTTTGAGCGGCAAGGCGGCGACAGCTACCTGGCATATAACGGACCGTACGTTGTCAACTCGCAGATCACGCAATCCCCTTCTGAACCCTTATGCCAAACCGATACAGTTTCTACGACCTGTTTCCGGCCCACCATGATGGGTTACCCGACGGGCTTTACCTTACCGGCGAATTTCTCCACAGTTACGACCAAGACGGTCTATATCCAGCAGAACATCCGGACTCCGTATGTTCAGAATTGGCACCTCAGTCTCCAGCGGGAACTCGGCAAGAACTTTCTTCTCGACGTCGCCTATGTTGGGAACCACACGGTAGGCCTCTGGGTAACAGGAGATCTGAATCAGGCATTGCCGAACAAAGCAGGGCAGAATCTCCCCGTGAAAACCCGGCGGCCGGATGCTCAGTTCGACTACATCGATTCGAACTTCAGTGTAGGCTTCGCGAATTACAACGCTCTGCAGGTGAAAGTGGAGCACCGGTACGTTAACGGCCTCACCTTGTTGAACTCCTTCACCTGGTCCAAAGCCATCGATGACGCATCGGGCGCTCTGGAGATGGGTAACGGAGACCAGCAGTCGATCAATATCTTCGATCCCAATTCCTCTCGAGGGGTCTCCGGCTATAACCAGCGGCTCAATAACACCACATCGGCGGTCTTCGATCTCCCCTACGGTCACGGACGCCAATTTGGCGACAACTTGCCGAAAATCGCCGATATGTTCCTGGGAGGCTGGAGCTTGTCAGGCATCAATACCATGACCACTGGCCAGCCCATCAATCTTACCTATGATCCGAGTGCTGCATTCATCGCGACCGACGGGAGCAAGAACTCCGCCATCTATCGGCCAAATGTCAGCGGAAATATCATGGAGCCGAAAGCCCAACGCACCATCAAACAATATTTCAATCCCAATACGGTGCAGGTCCCTACCGACGTCACTCACCCTTACGGCAATGCTGGCCGCAATATTGGGGTCAGCAACCCCTACTACGATCTTGATTTCGGCCTTAAGAAGGAGTTTCCCATCCTGAGGGAGGGGTGGAATCTTCAATTCAAGACCGAGCTATTCAACGCCCTTAACAAGACCGATTTCTCCCCTGCAAATGGAGATCGCTCCAGTTCATCGTTCGGTAGTATCACTAGCACATTTCCCGCGCGGCAGATCCAGTTTGCGCTGAAGTTCATGTTCTAAACACACTTTCTTGAAAGGAATTGATCTGTGAACAAACTGACTGCTAAGTTCGGGCGACTGATTGCGGCGCTCGCGCTGACGTTCGCAATTACAGCGCCTGCCCAAAACTTGAAGCCCGGCTCTAGAACGATCGTTCTGGCCCACAACGCCTATCCTTCTCATGGGCAGTACACTGACCGCCTGGCTCGCGCGCTTGCCAGCGGACAACCAGTCGCGATCGAGCAGGATCTCGCGTGGATCGATGGCAAGTCACTTATGATTCACGGCGCGAGAAACGTTGGGAACGACGACCCATCGCTGGACTCGTATTTCTTTCCGGCGATCAGGCCCATTATGGAAAAGGCGCTGAAAGACGGGAATAAACGCCAATGGCCCCTGATAACCCTGTACCTCGATATCAAGAACGATCCGGTCGAGCACCTGGAAGCAATTTCAAAGACGCTCGATCAATACGACGCTTGGATTACAACAGCCGTAAAGCCGTCAGATGACACGCAGCGAACACACCTCGACGTAAAACCACTGATGATTCTTGTAGAAGATAAGCAGAACGACATTAAGCAGGAGTTTTTCTATGACCGCGTCCCAGTGGGGGGCAAGATTCGGGTCTTCGGCACGGCTACGAAACCTGGACCGCCACCCCAGCCTAAGCTATCCAAAGATGCGGCGACCGATTTCATGTCGACACTGACCCCGGAGCAGATCTTCTCCGCAAAAGCAAACACCTATCGTCGTTGGATCGGACTCGACTGGGCGATCTTTGAAAAGGGCGGCCAGGGAAAGGCCGGGGAGTGGACTCCAGCCAAGGATGCACGCCTTCGCCAATTCGTGGATTACGGCCATCGCATGGGATATTTCGTAAGTCTGTACTGCCTTGATGGTTATACCGAAGCCGAGAACCAGGGATGGGATGAAGATTACAACTTCGGCTCCAAAGAAGCTGTGGAGCCGCGCTGGAAGGCTGCGGTTCATGCGAAGCCGGACTTCATTTCCACCGATCAATATGAGGATCTCTCGAAATTGATCCCCGCCAGCCGCCACTAACCCCACCTCGCCCATGAATCGAAGGGAACTTCTGATGATGCCGGTCGTGCTGGCGGTTCCACTGCTAGCACGACCGGCATCGAGACAGACGTTTTTCGCCGGCGTCGTTCCGGCGGGCCGCAGCTCACCCGGCGAGGTCAAAGATTTCTGGAGCCATTGCGATGAGGTTGCCGGGCTTGGTTTTCATCGCGTCGAGGTCAACAATACCCGCGCCAGGATTGCCGAGTACTACTCCGACAAGATTTCGGAGTTTACCGATGCCATGGCAAGCAGGAAACTAACCTTGGTTGGACTGGCGCAGTTCAGCCGGATGGCGACAGGCGGGGCGAGCCAGGACGTGATCGATCAACATATGCTCCTTGGACGTTTTCTAGCCGCGGTCGGGGGCAAGTACATAACCCATATGATCGCGCCCGGACCGGAATTGAATGAAGCAAAGGATGAGGCGGCCTATCGGCAGATCGATGTGAGCCGATGGGCAGCAAATGCAAATGCCATCGGGCAAAGCTTGTCGGAGCGCTGGGGAATAAAGCTTGCCTATCATCCGGAGCAGGCCGAGGTGCGCAGCGGACTTTATCGTCGCTTTCTGGAGAGCACCGACGAACGTTATGTAGCTTTCCTTCCCGATACCGGCCATCTTGCCTCAGGGGGCGCCGATGTCATTAAGGTATTTCGAACCTATCGATCGCGCTTGGCCTGCGTTCATTTGAAGGACTTTTCGCCGGTGCCACCTGACGGAGGTGAACGCAAGCCCGGGAATGTGCCGCTCGGCGAGGGAAAGGTAAATTTTCCCGATGCAGTAGCCGAGCTGCGCCGCACCGCGTTCGCTGGCTATGTTATGGGCGAGAGCGGCGGAACAAACCAGGTTATGCATGACTACATGGTGCACACGCTGGGCATTACGACCTGAGTGCAGCTTGGCCGATAGTGAATGTTCTGTGAATGAAGTCCGTTACTCAGATTGTCTTTAGATTCGCGTGCTGTAATCGCGCTTGATCAACGGCCACCCATGAATCGTAGAACTTTTATCACAGTTGCCGGCGCAGCAGCTCTGACTGCTGCTTCGCAGTCCCGGGTGTTGGGCGCGAATGATCGTCTCTCCATCGGCCTCATCGGCTGCGGAGCGCGATCGCGAGAGCTGCAGCCTTCCTTTCAGAAGCTCAATGGCCCATTCACGGCGGTATGCGATGTGTGGCGAACCCGCGCTGAGCAGGCACGCGCGACCGCTCCGGGCGCCCCCATCTTTACCGATCATCGCGACCTGCTCGCCATCAAAGGCCTCGATGCTGTGGTGGTGGCAACACCGGACCACTGGCACGCCAGCATTGCCATCGATGCGCTCAATGCGGGCAAAGACGTCTATGTCGAGAAGCCTCTGACCCTGACCATCGAAGAGGGACCAGGCATCATTCAAGCCGCGCGCATGAATAAGCGGATATGTCAGGTAGGCGCCCAGCAGCGCTCCGGAACGCATTACATCCAGGCCCGCGATGAATACTTGAACACGGGAAAGCTGGGCAAAGTCACCTATGTTCGCACCTGGTGGACCGATGGGGGTGGCGCCGCCGCGGCCAACGGCCCGGTAAAGACCGGTGGCCATGCGGTTCCTGCCGGTATGACGGCGAAGCCATCGGACCTGGATTGGGATCGCTTCGTTGCGCCCGTTCGATGGCGCCCGTGGGATCCACTACAGTACTTCAACTTTCGTAACTACATCGATTTTTCTGGCGGCATCCTGACGGACAAGTATGTGCATTGGGTGGATGTAGTGCATATGTTCATGGGTCAGGATGGCCCGGTAACCGCTGATACTGCCGGCGGTCTCTATCTCGCCCATGATGGACGCACCGTACCTGACATCCTGAATGTGCATTACAAGTACTCCAACAGATTTGTCTGCACTTTCACCAACGTCGCCCAGGTGGGCGTCCCGCGGGCAGGAATCGAGTTCATCGGTACCGAGGGCCAGTTGCGCATCGACCGTACCAGGTTCGAGTACTTCTCTGGCAAGGGCGACGCCCCTGTGGTGGTCGAGTGCCAGACAAATCTGGTCGACGAGCATGTACAGAATTTTCTCGATTGCTGCCGATCGCGCAGACTCCCAAATGGTGATGTTGCGGCGGGTCATCGGTCTGCGCTGGCCGCGCACCTGGGCAACAAGTCTCAGGTAGAGAAGCGCCGCATACATTTCGATCCCGACCGGGAGATCATTCTCCCCCTTTAGCTGCTCGCCACGCTGTCTGCCTTGGAGGTCGTTATCTACCGCTTGCTCTTGTTTTCGATCCTCGCGTGCACCATTCTCTCCGCCCAGACAACGCCATCCAAGATCCAGGTCTTGATCATCACCGGCCAGGACAAGCATCCCTGGCGCGAATCGAGTCCTTACCTGCGAGACCTGCTCAACCAGACAGGACGCTTCGAGGTGAGGGTGACGGAGGAATTCCACGGCGCCGGCCCTGAAACCCTGGCTCCTTACGATGTGGCAGTGCTCGACTATTCTGACGAGAAACTCGATGTACCCGATTGGAGTGACGCCACCAAAGCGGCGCTGCTCGACTTTGTGCGGTCAGGAAAAGGATTGGTCGTCTACCACCACTCCGCGGCTTCCTTTCAACACTGGCCTGAATACGAAAAGCTCATCGGCTGCGTATGGCGAACCGGCGTCAGCCATCATTCGCCGGTCCATGATTACACTGTCAAGATTCAAGATAGCGACCATCCCATCATGCAAGGTATGACCCCGACCTTCATGGCGCAGACCGACGAGCTGTACGCCGGTCTCGAATGCCAACCCTCGCCAAGCTTTCATGTCTTAGCTACGGGCTGGGACGATCATTCCCGCTACCGGGGCAGACCCCATGAGCCCAGGCCGGATTCGCCTTCGCAAGACGAACCTCTCTTGTGGACTCTTTCCTATGGCCGCGGCCGCGTTTTCGCAACCATGCTGGGGAACGATATGAGGGCGGTCCATACCCCCGGCTTCATCTCCACGTTTGTCAGGGGGGCAGAGTGGGCTGCTACAGGTGCGGTTACCATTCCACCGGCTGCTGGCGTAGCCAAATGAAAAGGCTCCCTCCATGGCTGCTTTGCGGATTGATGTTGGCCGGGACCGCGGCCGCACAGTGGACAACTTTTGCCGGTGACCCGCAACGAAGCGGTTGGGCGCGAACCGAGTCCGTACTGAACCGGAACAACGCTGCCAGTCTGGAATTGAAGTGGAAGCTGCATGTCGACAACGCTCCCAAGGAACTGACGTCATTGACCGCCCCGGTGGTGGTCGATCAATTGAAGACGGTGCATGGAATCAAAGAGTACGTCATTGTTGCCGGCAGTTCTGACAAGATCTATGCCGTCGATGGCGACACCGGGAAGCTGGCATGGGAAAGAGACTTTCCCGTCGATGCTTCTCCCGTTGTGCCGCCCAACACCCTTTGTCCTTACGCATTAAATGCCACTCCCGTCGTCCAGCCCGGGCGAAGTCAGACCGTGTATGCCATTTCCAGCGATGGCAAGCTGCATGCCCTAAATGCTGTCAATGGAGAAGACCGCTTCGCACCCCTTCCTTTCGTGCCTGCGCTCTCGAAAAACTGGAGCTTGAACCTCACCGGAGGTATTCTCTACACCGCGATCTCGCAACGCTGCAACAAGGTCCAGTCGGGGGTCTATTCGATGGACCTGAACCGGCCGGAGCATCCGGTCCACTCCTTTCAGGCGGGCCGGCCCGGGATCTGGGGACGCGCGGGAGTCGCTGTTTCTGCAAGCACGGGAATGGTCTTTGCGGAAACAGGGGACGGTACTTTCGATCCGCCAGCAGGCCAGTTTTCCGATTCCTTCCTCGCGCTTTCTCCCGGCGACCTCAAGCTGACGGACTACTACACGCCTTCCAATCGGGAATGGCTTTCGCGCAAAGATCTCGACATGGGCAGCGTCAGTCCCGTGGTCTTCAGCTTGCAGGGCCATGAGTATCTTGTGGGCGGCGGCAAGGAAGGCCGATTATTCCTGCTGGATACCAAATCGCTCGGCGGCGATACCCACCATAAGCCTCTTCTTCGTACGGAGCTGCTGACGAATGAAGACGTTGCCTACGCGGCGCACGGTTTCTGGGGAGCCTTCGCCACCGGGGAAGACTCCGAGCACGCGCGATGGTTGTTTGCGCCCGCCTGGGGTCCTCCGCATCCTTCCGCACCCGCGTTTCCCATTACCTATGGAAGCGCGCCCCATGGCAGCGTGATGGCATTTCGCATCGAGATGCAGAACGGCGCGCCAGCCCTGGTGCCGGCATGGATCTCGCGAGACCTGAACGTGCCGGAGCCACCCATCTATGCCAATGGGTTGGTCATCATCCTCTCCAGCGGAGAATATGTCGCGCAGGTTGATGCCGACGGGAACTCCCTGGGAACCAAAGAACGCTTGCGCGGCTCCCGTAACGCCGTCTTATACGTGCTCGATGCAGAGTCAGGCAAGGAGCTGTATTCGAGCAAAGACACGATTTCGTCATTCACCCACTTTGGAGGAGTAGCCATCTCGCACGGCCGAATCTATGTGGCCACGTACGACGGCAATATTTATGCATTCGGCATTCACAACGAAGAAAGGTAAATCCCACTCATGAGAAAACTCCCGCTATTCCTTATCCTTTTGTGCGGCCTGGACCCCGGCTCCGAGATGGTGCACGGTTGAATCGCCAACACAGATATTTTTCACATCATGATGACCGCATTCGGCTGAGAAGGTTACAAGGCCGGCAAGGAGTGATTCGGAAGAAGCTGGTGGTCGCGGGCATCGCTCTGCTGGCGGCGACGCTCGGCCTGTTCGGCGCTTCGCGCCCGGACGAGGTGAGATTTGCCAGCCATTGGATCGACCCCGGCGCCTACGAAACCTGCGCGGTTGGCGATATCAACCGTGATGGCCATCCCGATATCGTCTCCGGCGAGAACTGGTATGAAGGGCCGAAGTGGATCAAGCACACCTTCCGCTCGATCGAATACTTCCGCAACGCCACGGAAGATCTAACTGACCTGCTCATCGATGTGAACGGAGATGGCTACCTCGATGTCGTCAGCTCCGCCTCCCACGCCAACAAGCTCTGGTGGAACGAGAATCCTGGCCGCAAAAGAGGACCCTGGAAAGAGCATCTGATCGAAAACGGTCACAGCATCGAATTCTCCTTTCTCGTTGACCTCGAGAACAAAGGCAGTCGATCGGACCTCCTGCCGCAATGGGGTGGCCACGTCATGACGGATCCGCTGGCCTGGTTCGAGTTGAAGGATGGTCAATTCGTCAAACATGTCGCCAGCCCACGCAGTTACGGTCACGGCATCGGGGTTGGCGACCTGAACGGCGACGGCAGGAACGACATCATCACCCCGCTGGGCTGGCTTGAGGCCCCCGCCGATCCGCGCGCTCCCGATTGGAAGCTTCATCCCGAGTTCGAGCTGGGCAGCGTGGGGTATATCTATGTGCTCGATGTCAACGGCGACGGCCGCAAAGATCTGGTGACGTCGATGGCCCACGATTACGGCGTGTTCTGGATGGAGAATTTGGGCGACGGAAAATGGCAAAAGCACATGATTGACGATACCTGGTCGCAGGCGCACGCAATGACCATGGTTGACCTGAACGGAGACGGCAAGCCCGACTTTGTGACCGGCAAGCGCTACATGGCGCACAACGGCTCAGATCCGGGGGAGCGCGAACCTCTGGGCGTCTATTGGTACGAGTATCGTCCCGCGAAAGACGGGTCGATCGAGTGGATTAAACACATCATCGACTATGGCGGCCGCATCAGCGCGGGAATGCAGATATGTGCCGCGGATTTGGATGGCGATGGCGACCTGGATCTGGCGATGGGAGGCAAAACGGGTCTATTTCTCTTTGAAAACCTGACTCGCTACCCCAAACGAGCGCGCTGAAATGTCTATGCGAAGCTGGAGCCTGGTTATATTTTTCTGCCTGCTGCTGCCGCCGGTGGTCGCGCAACAGGCTGTGCACGCCGAGGCCGATATCTTCGAGAATCGCTGCTCGTTCTGCCACGGAGGCGATGGGAGCGGCGGGGGCCGTGCTCCCTCTCTGCTCGGCTTTGTTCGCTACCATACCGACTCCGAGTTAGCCGCCCTCATCCAGGGCGGCCGGTTAGACAAAGGGATGCCATCCTTTGACCTTCCGCAAGATGATCTGCACCGGCTCCTGGCACAACTCAGGCAGTTGGCAGGGTCAAGCCCCACCATGGCGACCGCCGGCTTCACCGGTCAGACGCCCAAGCGGCCGACAGGGCGTAGGCCGCCAGCAGGACCGAGAAACGGCTCGTTGACACTGGCCAACGGAGACGTTTTGCGCGGCATCATCAGTGAGAGCGATTTCTCCGCCCAGGTGCTGACTGCGGATGGGAAATTCCATCTCCTGTCGCGGGACGGAAGCCTCTATCGCGAGAAGCAACTCGAACCGCAGAGAGATTGGACTACGTACAACGGTAGCTTCTCCGGCAACCGCTTCAGCACTCTGCGGCAGATCGATGCCGCCGATGTCAAAGACCTTTCCCTGGCATGGCTCTTCCCTACTCCCAATTCACCTCGTCTTGAGACTACCCCCATCGTTCAGGATGGCGTGATGTACGTGACCGGATGGAACGAGGCGTATGCTCTCGATGCGACCACCGGCGAGCAGCTATGGACATACCGTCAGCCGCATACGGAAGGGCTGCTTAGCGAAGCGGGCAGGGGAACCAACCGTGGCGTTGCCATCTCGGGCGACCGGCTCTTCATGGCGACCGACGGCGCACGTCTTCTGGCTCTCAACCGGACCACCGGCGAGAAGTTGTGGGACGTTGAGATGGGAGCAGTTAAAGATGGTTACAGTTCCACCTCGGCTCCCCTCGTCGTCGGTGATCTGGTGATTAGCGGGGTGTCGGGAGGGGAAGAAGGTGCGCGCGGTTTTCTTTCTGCGTACAGGGTGACCACCGGTGAATGCGTGTGGCGCTTCTATTCCATTCCGAAACGTGGTGAGAAAGGCTCAGAAACCTGGGGCGGCAATGCCATCGAACACGGGTGTGGCGCGACCTGGCTGACCGGCTCCTATGATCCCAAGTTAGACCTGCTTTATTGGACCACCGGGAACCCGTGCCCGGACTTCAATGGAGATGAGCGCAAGGGCGACAATCTCTACACCAGCAGCGTGATCGCCGTCTCGGCGACGAGCGGCGAGCTCCAATGGAGTTATCAGTTCACTCCCCACGATACGCATGACTGGGATGCGGAAGAACCGGTTCTTCTCGTCGATACGCCGTGGGCGGGAAAGCCGCGCCAACTGCTGCTGCACGCAGATCGCAACGGCTTCTTCTTCGTCCTTGACCGCACCAATGGCAAGCTCTTGATGGCACAACCGTTCGTCAAAGTAAATTGGGCCAGCGGCTACGACAACGCGGGACGCCCGCTCGTGACCGAAAGCTCGGAATCCAGCTTGGAAGGAACGCTCATCTGTCCGGCTTCCAGCGGCGCGACGAACTGGTATTCAAGCGCTTGGAGTCCGCAGACCGGATTGTTTTACGTGCGCAGTAACGATTGGTGTTCGATCTATAAGAAGCAACGCGATCCCTTGGTGGGAAATCGGTGGTATGGCGGCGTGGCTCCCAATCAGCCCGGCGTAGAAAGCTTCATCCGGGCACTCGACGTCGCCACCGGCCGCAAGGTGTGGGAATTTCCTCTGTCCACCTATGGGCGCGGCGGTGTTCTGTCTACAGCGGGGGGCCTGGTTTTTGTTGCGGGAGCGCACGGAACCTTCGCCGCCCTGGACGCCGCTTCCGGAAAAGGACTTTGGCATCTTGACCTGGGGCAGGATTGGCAGGCTTCTCCGATGACTTATATGGTCGGCGGCCGGCAATACATCGCAATCGCTGGGCCGGCGGGCATCTTTGCCTTTGCCCTTCCTCCGCGAAATTAATATGCGTCGTGGTGTGAATCCCAAGCTTCTGCTTGATGTGGTGACGGACTCTGCGATCTCTTGGAGCAGCTTCCGTTCAGGGTTGGAATAACGCCTGATAGTCAGGAATCTGTTGCGCCACTTCGTGACGAATTTCTTCGCCTTTGTGAATAGCTTCCTTCTCGTCTGCGGCGGACGTATAGGGCATCTCCATGACCAGAATTCCAATCACGCGGCCGGAGATGTCTTTGAGTGGCATCTTCAGATTGTAAAATGAGCCATTGTCCCTGCTCACGCAATAAGTCTTGCCATCCTTCACGGCTTCCAGATCGCCTGCCGACGATTTTATGCCGATACGAGAGTATTGGCGTTGGCGATGATGACGCTGTCCTTTCCTCCCGGTGGAATGGCATGCAGCCCCATCTTGCGGAGATAGGGATGAGCGGAGAGGGTCGCCATCTCGAGTTGAAGGGCTCGCGGGGCATCCACCGGTTCAGCGACCTCCGCCACCACCGGCTCTTTTGGCAAAGGAATATTTAGAGGCTGGTAAACCTTAACCTCCGCTTCCGTCCCGGGCGCCTGCGGAACGGCCACAAAATAGCGATTGATAGCGGCTACGAGCCGGGCCGTCTTCGCATCGGCGCCCGCAGCGATACTCCCCAACGAACGATAATGATCTGCGTCGACCTGCTCAAAGACGTCTATGACGCCGTTTCCGATGGCGTAAAGACGCTTGCTGGCAACGTCATACTGCAGATCGTCGATTCCCTGGCTGATGGGAAGGGTTTGCAGTTCTTTGCCGGTGTTGGTATCGAACACAACTATGTGACCGCTTCGGCATCCAACGAACAGCCGCTGGTTCGCTTCGTCGAGGCCCATGGCTACGTTGTCTTTGCCCATTGTTACCGGCCACGATGCGACCACAGCGTTCTTCCACCGGTCAATCACCGTGACCTGGTTCTTCGCCTTGTTGTTGACGTATAGGCGAGGCCGCCAGATATCGACCGCCATGGCTTCGAGAGTGTCGCCGTCGACGCGAATGTCGGCGACCTTTTTGCCAGCGGTAGTATCGACGACGCTGACCAGCGAGTAACGCTGTCCAGCATCCTTGCCGCCGTTATCGATATACAGGTATTTGCGGGACTCGTCATAGCCGATGGAATCCGCATCTTTGGCGAGCACGACGCTTCCGGCCGGTTCATAGGTCTTGCCGTCAAAGATCTTGAGCGCGCCATCCTCCCCATCGGTAACATAGATGCGATTGAGATCCTCGCGATAAAGAATGCCGTGCGGTTTGGCGACACCGTGAATTTCTACTGTCAACTTGTCATCGACCGAGTCCAGAACGAGGACCGAGTGGCTTTCCTCGGCGGCGGCGAAGAGCCGGTGGTGTTTGAGGTCCACGCCGAAGTGGTCAAAACGGCCCTTGACTCCGGGTCCGATAGGAATCGTCTGCATCGCCTTCAGCGTCACATCGCTATTTTCGAAGAGCTGTTCATGACTGACGATCTTCTTCTGCATCTCGTCGCGCACGATCGTGGCTTTCGCCAACGCATCGCCGGTATCTGTTGCGAAGGCGTACGGAATTTCCATTACGGTGATCCCCAGAGGGTTCCCAGCGGCATCCGATATGGGCAAACAAAGGTCGAAGAACTTTCCACGATCGTCGCGTTTCACTGTCGGTTTTCCCGAGGTCAAAACAGAAAGGTCCGCCGCGGAAGACTTCTTCCCGATCTTGCTGGGAATTGAATTGGCGATGATTGCGTAGTCGTGTTGTTGTGGAGGGACGGCGTGCAGCCCGAGTTTTTGCAATTCCGGGTGTGCGTTCTTGGTGGCGACCACCAGATCTTGCGCGTAAGGGGCGTTCACAGGGACATAAACAGTCTGAGCCGACAGCGTAGTGGAAAACGCTGCAGTTAACATCAGGGAGAGGAGGGCCTTTACCATTAGAATTCCTTTTGGGGTTACGGAATTAGAAATCCAGCCGCAAGCTAAGCTCTATTTGGCGTGGAGTGCCGCTTCCGGTCGGCACCGTGTTGAAAGCGCCGTTGATTAGTCCAAAATTGCCGGGAACCAATTGCAATTTACCGTTTGACAGGGTCGTGCTTGACAGGCTGACGACCGGAGTTCCGTATTGAGCGACGTTGAACATATTGAAGGCTTCGGCGCGGAAGACAAACGCAAGCCGCTCGCCGGCTTGGATCCGTTTTTGCAGCGCGAGGTCCGCCTGCCAATGTCCGGGAGCGCGGACCAGGTTACGTCCCGCATCACCCCAGGCGCCGTTGGCTGGAACTGAAAACGCGGCCACATTGAGCCAGTTCTGCGGGGACCGGGGGCTTGGATAGAGTGACACCCCGCGGACCAGGTCGGGACGTTGATTGGTGTTGATCTGGTCGGGCAAGGCTTTCGCAGAGCGGCTGATCGTCACGTTCAAAGGTAGACCGCTGCGACTGGTGCCCACTCCGGCTAGCTGCCAGCCTCCCACGATCATGTTTGTGACCGGACTCGCATTTCCGAGCAGCGTGCGGCCTCTTCCGACCGGGATCTGCCAGATCGCGCTCGACGTGAAATACGAACGCATATCGAACTGACTTGATGCGCGCTCGCAACTGAGGCAGTTCTGATTTTGGGGAACGGTTGCTTCAGCGCCTCCGACTGCTCCATCGTCGATGGCATGCGACCATTGATAGTTGGCCGCAATCAACAATCCGGTTCGCAAATTGCGACGCAAACCAGCTTCAAGAGCATGGAAGGTGCTCACGCCCTGCGTTCTTTGATAAGTGAATGTGGAGAAGCCGGAATAAGGCCGGATGCCCGTCACGGGATTGACGCCGTTGGCGATCTGGTTGGTCCAGAGATACGTGCCCTTGCTGCCAATGTAGGAAATGGTGAAATTGGTGTCCCTTGCTACTTCCTGCTGGACGCTCACGGTCCATTCATCCACTGCCAGGTTCTTGCGGTTCCGGTCTTGAGCGGTGTAGCTCGCGCTATATGCGGCTGCGCCGAGATAAGGCGTCACCGGAAAGCTCAGACCAGGAACAGTGGTTTGAAGAAGGGTGAAATTTTTTGGAATATTACCAACCGCCGTCCCCAGGTGCCCAAATTGCCCCTGCCCGTAGAAGATGCCCGCGCCGGCGCTAACAAGGGTCTTATCGTGCAGAGAGGCCGGCAACCATGTAATGGCCAAGCGCGGCCCAAAATTGGTTCGATCTGGGAAGTACCAGGAACTTCCGGCAGGGCAAACGAGATTGGGACACGTAGAGGGATCAACGACAACTCCGCGCCCCAAAACATCGTGATCCACACTCCAGTAATCGTAGCGAAGACCTGCGTTCACTACCAGGTTGGGCAGAACCTTGATTGTGTCCATAAAGTAGGCTCCATACTCGGTCTGCCGCTGGCCAGTCATGTTTGCAGCGTTCTGGTTGGCATAGGAATCCATCAGGTTATTTTGGAAATTCTGTTCGCTGAGATATTGCGCGGTAATCACGGGAATTTTGGGAGTGTTCTTGTTCTCCTGTACCCGGCGCACCAGACCACCGACCTTAAACACCTGGTGGCCACGGACGAGCGTTGTATCATCTACCACACTGTAGGCCGTGTCGTAGCGATCGTCGGTGGGCGGCGTTGTCAGGGTGCTGAAACCCGTCACCGCCACGTTATAGGGAAGGATCTGGTCGCCTCCCTCGTGGTATTCGTCGCGGTTGTATCCGACACGGGCATCGGTAAAGAGCGAGGGCGAGAAGGTGCGCGTCACATCAATCACCGCGTTGGGAGCGATCAGCGTGTTGAATAGGCTTGAAAGTCCCCCGTTGGGATCTACCTCGATGCCGTTGGGAGCTGTGGTCCCAAAGTGATCCGTGCTATATCGGGCGAAGATGGCGGTTTTGTCGTTCAGCTTATAGTCCCCGCGAGCCATGCCCGCATCTTCCTGCACGGGATTCCTTCCGGAGCCACTGAAGGACAGAGCATTCGGATCGCTGGTGGGAACACCCGTGTTAACGAATGAGTTGATAATCGAGGTGAGAGCGGGCGACTTGGCGATAGTGGCAGCGCGGAATGCCGGGCTAGGCACAAGTCCGCTGGCCTGCTGTGCGAGCACCTGGCGGTATGCTTCCCAGTTCGCGAAGAAGAAGAGCTTGTTCTTAACAATAGGGCCACCGAGATTGGCTCCAAAATTGTTCAGCTGCAGTTGAGGGTGTCCGGTGGAATTCCACGTCTGCGCATCGAACAGACTATTGCGGAGATATTCCCAGGCCGAACCGTGAAACGTGCTGGTTCCGGACTTGGTCACGATTTCGATCTGGCCGCCGGCGGTACCCCCTTGATCGGCGCTATATACGGCACTGCTCGCCTTGAATTCGGCAATGGCTTCGACCGGCAGTTGAAGGCGAAGATCCAACTTCTCAAACTGGTGATTAATACCCGTGGCGTCCACTCCGTCGACGTGAAAGTTGTTATCTTCCTGAGATAATCCGGCAAAACGGATCTGGTCCTCAGTGCTACCGGCATCGTCGATAGCTCCGGGGACCTGCGATTCAAGACGCTCAAAACTGCGTCCATCCATCGGGAGCTCATTGAGTTGCGTACCCTGGACGACGCCTCCGATCTCGGCCGACACCCGGTTGAGATCATCTTCGGCCGAAGTAACCACCGTAGTGTTAACGGCTGCTACATGGAGTGTGGCATCCAATACGCGCGTTTCGCCCACCTGGAGCGAGAACGATTCGAATTCGAGCTGCCCAAATCCATTCGCGACGATCGTTGCCGTGTATCGGCCGACGGGAAGTGACCCGACAACATAGAAGCCCGCGGTATTCGTTGCCGCGGTGTACACCAAGCCGGTCGCAACTGATGTGACCGTTGTCCGAGCTCCTGGAATCGCGCTCCCCTTTTGATCGGTGACGGTGCCCGACAGCGTCGCGCGATCAGTTTGTGCAAGCAAGGGCAATATGCACACAAATAGCGCCAGAATAGCAACACTGTTGCGCATGTTTTCTCCTGAGGGGTTGAGTTTCCCGGCGATTAAAACAGGTGAATCTAAAAAGAATCTAAAATTAGGGTGCTTTGACCGAATATTCACCAAAGCTCTCCTTGCCGTAGCCGAGGACGGGCTTGGTACAAGGAACGCTGGACTTAACCGGGAGACAACGGCGGGAGGCGATCTTTTTTGAGGACGGCGATCACGAGTCAATCGAGATCTGTTGGCTGAGGAGACGCGCAAGGCTGCTGTCGAGGTGTGGGCGCGCGGTCGGGGAAGCCCATCAACGCTACACCAATTTCATCAATGCTCGTGGACGCTGGACGGGCCGCCGTTTTTCCTGAACGCGCAAAGTGACTATCTCCTTCCTCGTATCTGTTGGGTGGATGAGGCGGCTGTATGGCCCGTCTCTACCCAAAAACAGAAGAATTCAAGAATCCGTTACATTTGTTACGGTCATGTCAATTACCCTCGTGCGAGGTTCCCTATTTCCCTCCCGGAGGTTGGATGCGTTTTTGGCCGTTGATCCCCGCCCTCTTCTGGTGCATCAGCAAACGCGAGCGGTGCGCAGCAAGCCCTGGAGGAGATAGGTGCGGCGTTCCCGACCGGAGCCTCGGGGAAGCGAATCTCGTGCGGGTGTTCGATATCGCGAGAGCGATCGTGCCGCTGCTGACGGGTTTGCTGCTTGCATCATCGCTTGCCAGCGCCCAAAACGGCGCCCCAGCACCGCGACCGAGCGATGAATTTAGCTTCATGCAAATGCTGGCCGACAAAGGCCTGCATGATATCGAGAACGAAAGCTGGAACGCGTACGGACAGTTCACTTATATCTCGAACTGGAAGCCCTCGTTCTATGCCCCGTATACCAACTTGAACGGCAGCATCAATTCGCTGCTTCCCACCGCCGAGAGAAGCTTCACAGGGACCGCGACTCTTTACCTGGGTCTCCGGCTCTGGAAGGGCGGAGAAGCCTATCTGGTTCCCGAACTCATTTCGGAGCGCCCACTCTCTCAGCTCAGAGGGTTGGGCGGAGCCATCCAGAATTTCGAGCTGCAAAAGGGGGGCACCCCGACGCCCCAGATCTATCGTTCCCGGCTTTTCCTCAAGCAGACGGTCGGACTTGGCGGCAAAAGCATCGTGGAGGACTCAGGTCCCCTGCAATTGGGAACCCATTACGACAGCAGAAGACTTGTCTTTGCTGCCGGCAACTTTAGTATTTTAGACTTCTTCGACACCAACGCTTTTGACGTCGACCCTCGCCAGGGTTTTCTGAGTCTGGGGTTTCTCACCTACGCTGCCTATGACTTTGCATCCGACGCGCGCGGTTACTCGTATGGGGGCCTTGGGGAATTGTATTGGGATGATTGGGCGGTGCGCTTCGGTCGCATCACTCCGCCGAAGGATCCCAACCAACTCCCCGTGGACTTCAGGCTCTTCAAATACTACGGAGACCAGGTGGAAGTAGAGCACAAACACCAAATTCGCGGGCAGGAAGGCATGGTTCGTCTGCTGGCCTTCCGCAACCGCGAGAATATGGGGCGCTTCAGTGACGCCATAGTAGCGTTCGAAGCAGACCCGGAGAAGAACGCCACCACCTGCACGGGATTCAATTACGGATCGCAGAACGCCGGTGCCCCGGATCTCTGCTGGGCCCGAAAACCGAATGTGAAGAAGGGTATCGGCGGGTTCGTAGAGCAGTACATTGGACACGACATTGGCTTGTTCGGCCGCGGAATGTACTCCGACGGGAAGACCGAAGTGTACGCCTACACGTCAACCGATCGCTCCTTAGCCGGGGGAGTTCTGGCGAAAGGTTCAGCCTGGTCGCGCCCAAAGGACCTCGTGGGCTTTGGAGGCAACGTCGGATCGATCTCGAATGTACACGCGAAATACCTGGGAATGGGCGGTGTGGATGGCTTTGTCGGTGACGGCGCCATCACCGCGGCTGCGGAAAAGTCTCTTGACTTGTTCTACAGTGCCGCCTTCGGCAAAGTGTATTGGCTGTCCGGCGACTACCAGCACATCATGAATCCCGGCTTCAATGCCGCACGCGGCCCGGTCAACATCTTCACCGTGAGAATCCATGGCGAGTTTTGAATCACATCGTAGCCGTGCTTACGCGTTGCTTGCTGGATTGGTTCTCATAACCTTCTGGCCGCCGCTGGCGGATGCGCAACAGCAGCCGGCCGGTTTCGCAGTCGGGCGTTTCTATGAGTCAGCTCCCGGCGGCGGGTGGTTCGTCATGGACGACCTCGACTTCAGTGGCCGGCTCGGGGGCGCCCTCTCTCTCACCTCGGGCTACGCGCGGAACCCACTGGTAATCACAGGTCCCGATGGCAAGCAGAAGCTCGCGGTTGTTTCGGAGGAGGCCTTCTTCAATATCGGCGCTGCGATTACCTATGATCGCTTTCGGGGTTACATCAACTTTCCCACACCCCTGCTGCTCAGCGGAACGAGTGGGACGCTTGGTCCGTATCAGTTTACCGCTCCGTCAGTGAGCTTGGGGACCAATCCCGATACTGTGTCCGATCCTCGGATCGGCGTCGACGTTCGCTTGCTTGGAGAACCGGGAAGCTTGCTTCGTTTGGGTGCGGGTGCGCAACTCATCTTTCCCTCCGGAAACCGCGCCGATTATGTGACCGACGCCAGATACCGCGCGATGTTTCGATTTCTCGCTGCCGGCGACGCTGGCGCCTTCACGTATGCAGGCCAGCTCGGCGTCCATGTTCGTCCGCTCAATGATGCGCCCGTGCCCGGCAGTCCGAATGGGAGCGAGTTCCTCTACGGCATCAGCGGGGGGCGCAGGTTCGCCGGGCCCAGTGGCTGGGCAGTTGTCGCCGGCCCCGAGATTTTCGGTGAAACAGCTTTTCGCTCTTTCTTCAGCGGGGAGACGGGTACGGAGGCTCTTTTAACCGGGCGTTTAGAACAGACCGGGATAGGACGGAAGTTGCGGATAAAGCTCGGCGTCGGCCACGCTCTTGTGCAAAACTTCGGCGCGGCACAGTGGCGAATCGTATTCGGGGTGGAGATGTTTGGACACAAGTAGATCGCACCGGCTCCCATTCAGTTGGAGGATAATCCCTACCATGAGCGTTTCCCCGTTCCGGCTGACCGTCTGTTTTGCGTTCTGCTGTGTGATGTTGGGGTCTGGACGCGCCTGGCAGACGGCGCCCGCCAATCCAATCCGGCGGATCTACGTTGAGCCGTTCGCTACCCTAGCAGGTTCTGAGAAGCTTCGTGAGGATGTGATTGCCGAACTCCGCAAACTGAACTCGGTCTCGTTGGCTGCGGACGTAGCGAGCGCGGATGCAATCCTGGGTGGGGGTGGTGAGGTCTGGATCAAAGGATACCGCAGTCACAACCCGCAGTTGGGCAAGGTGCCGCCTAACGGAACGCCCATCTATACCGGCTTCCTTTCGATTGAGTTGAGAGATAAGAGTGGCGAGACGCTATGGTCATACTTGGCCACACCGCCAGCGGCGTCGGAGGACGTATCGAAAGATCTCTCGACGCTGATTGTGAAGAAACTAGTCGAAGGCCTGGAGCAAGGCGCAGCGCCATCCCGAACCGTCCCTCTTCCCCAACCCACGACAATTCTTAAAGGGGCCGGTGCCACCTTCCCTTTTCCTGTCTATGCGAAATGGTTCGCAAACTATCGGCGTGAAAATCCCGCTCTGCAGATAACTTATGAACCGATCGGGTCGGAGGCGGGCGTTCGCAGACTGCTTGCAAACAGGGTTGATTTCGGAGCCTCGGATAGCCCGGAAGTGATTCACGAACTCGCCCCAGGAGACGAGGAGAGATATTTGTTCTTTCCATCGGTAGTAGGCGCAGTCGTGCCTATCGTTAACCTGCCCGGATTGCCAAGCGACATTGCATTCACTCCGGAAGCACTGGCCGGTATTTATCTGGGGAAGATCAAGAAATGGAATGATCCGATTCTAACCCGCATCAATCGGGGTCTTCGCCTTCCCGATCTCGACATCACAGTTGTTCATCGCGCGGACGGCAGCGGCACCAGTTATGCCTGGACGGACTATCTCTCCAAGACCAGCCCTGAGTGGAAGGCTCAGGTGGGCACAAGTCTGGCTCCCAAATGGCCGGTAGGGCGAGAGGCAAACGGAAATGATGGAGTATCCAAATTGGTGAAGGAGCAGGGCGGCTCAATCGGATATGTTGAATTTATCTATGCCCTGCAAAACCAGCTGAGCTACGGCAGAGTCCGAAATCGCGACGGTGGGTTCGTCTCGGCCAGCCTGGAAAGCATCGCGGCGGCTGTGAGTCACTCCACGAAAATCAGTCAGGACTTCAAAATCTCACTCGTGGATGCTCCGGGTGCAGGCGTTTACCCAATCAGTTCCTTTACCTGGATCGTTGTTCCTGCGCGTAGTGCGGACGACGCCACACGGAATGCACTCACCGGTTTTCTGCAATGGATGGTGGGCCCAGGCCAGCGGCAGGCCGCCGCACTAGGATATCTTCCGCTTCCGAAGGATGTCGTCACTAAAGAAGAGGCTGCTATCGCGAGGATTCACTAGTGTCCTGAGTCATTAACTCGCCGACAATTTGTCATCTCGACCGGAGCGCAGCGGAGTGGAGAGATCTGCGGTTTCAGCGATCTACGCTGCAACCCCTGTGTTTGAACTATCTTGCGAATTTCTGACTCAACACGCTAGCGAAGAAGAGACTCGAAGCGGGTTCAAAGCTTTTTGAGCATGAAAAAGCCTCTCATTGCCGAGAAGCTTGGACGCTTGCACCATGCCCATCTTGTTGAGTTCCCTTGGTGCCTGGAGGCGGCCTTGAACTCCCATGGCCTTGCGGCCTGCGGATTTTAAGTCCGCAGGGATGCTATGAACGTTCGATTCGTTTAGCCCCCTCGTACCTGATTGCACAAGAAAGCTCGAATCTTGTGTAACTCGAATCCTTATCTTAGTTCTTATGGGTAGTTCATTGGGGTTCTGATAACTGTGTGCTCTATTCCGTCAGCTCAAACCAGTGGTGGAATTACAGCTTCCGTCATTCTCCGACTCGCCACGGAGAGATCGTCTTCCAGGTCATCAATTCCTTCGTCGCCCAATCCGTCGACTTATCCCTATGGCAGGACGTGCAAGGGTTCGGTATCTTGTATTTGTCTGTCATTGTGGGCGAGATGAATTTGAAGGTGTGCGAACTCACGAAGGCTCCAGGTACGCCCTGGGCTTCGATCTTCGGCATGTGGCAGGCTACGCACTGACTGCCCGGGCTGCCGTCTTCGTGGTGGGTATGTTCCTCCAGCGTCGTGGTGTGTGGGCCATTGGGCGACGTCGGTCCGTGACAGTCCAGGCAGAGCTTGTCTGCTGGCTTTCGGAGTTGAGCGTAATTGCCCGTGCCATGTACGTCGTGGCACGAAGAGCAGGTGACACCATGCTCATACATCACGCTCTGCACAAAATCATTACCCTGCATCCGGTTCTTGTGCGCGGTTCCGTCCGCGAAGTGAGTGAAGGTCGTCTGGCCAAGGGTGATATCTTCGAGCTTCCAGAAGTCCCGCAGATGAAGACCGACGTGGTAGCCGACCGGCCAGTCGTAGGCTTTGCCCTCGATCTGTTTGGTGAGAGGCTGCCCTTGTGAATGGCATTGAATGCAGGTGTCGTTCGCGGCTACATCATCCATCCGCGCAGGATTGAGGATATTGGTGCGTTTGGGATGGGCGACGTGCTCGCTGCCGGGACCGTGGCAGCGTTCGCAACCGACATTCCACTCTGTGACTTGTTTCGTGTGGATGTCGTAATTGACGGAATGGCAGCCATCGCAGGTCGGGCCTGTCGGTCTTTGCATATTGTCTGAAGGATAGAAAGCCGCCCACCAGTCTGCTCCGCTATCGGGAACGTGGTAAGGTCGCCAGGTTTTATTGGCGATGTCCCATTGAGCGGGTAGCGGGTAGTAGTCGTCGCCTACCTTGGTGAAGTAGCGCTGCTTCCAGATACTGCCGTAAACCAGGGCCACTTGATCCTTTGTGAATTTCGAAACCTTGTTGGTGCTGAGGTCAGGAATGATTGTGTCCGGGTGCTCTCGCGGATCGCGGACGACGTTGGCCATCGGTGTCTTCTTCCAGTGCTCATAAATGTCGGCATGGCATTTCTGGCACGCTTGCGAGCCAGTGTAGTGTGCGGATGCCAACGTATTCGCCTCGACGGCCTTTTCCTCTCGCGTAGGAGAGCGCAGGCTTCGGATGTACGCGACGAGCTTCCAGCTTTCCGCGGCGGATTCCCGGTGAGCGCTGGGCATTGCGGGCATTCCGGTCAGTTGAATCCCATTTTCGATGATGTAGTGAATCTCACCGTCGCTGAGATTCTGCGTGGAATCGGAGTGCAGATCGGGAACTCGGGGATAGACGTTCGCTCCGATGGGGGTTCGTCCCCGAGCATCGACCCCATGACAAGAAGCGCACCGAGAGAGGAAGTCTTCGCGGCCCTGCTGGATCGCGGTCCAATCGTTGGCATCAGGATTCTTCAGGTGGCGCTCCTTCGCTGGAATCGCAAAGTCGCGGATGGAGCGAGCCGCAACAGATTCAAAGGCCGATGGTGTGGACGTGGCGCGGAAACCGCGCCACTTAAGCACACCCGCGCAGAGTGCACCTACGAGCAGCAGCGCGAGAGCTGCGGTAATCAGTATTTTTCGCGTTTTCAAATCTACAGCCCTCGCTTGTTTGTGACCTGGTTGCCCGGCTGCATAATCCTCAGTAGAGGATGTCCGTCGATATTCTCCAGCGGGAAATAGACGAGGTGGGTCTTTGGATCGACCGACACCGTATGCGCGTGAGGCATCTCCAGGGAGCCGAGCAAGCTGAGGCGCTTTCCGTGGCTTTGAAAGATCGTGACTGTACCTGATTCGGCGGAGACATACAGGCGCTTTAGGCCAGGGTCATAGGCCAACACGTCGGGATCTTCGCCCACCTGGTAGGTTGAAAGAACCTTCATCGTCTGGAGATCAACCATAGCAAGTGAGTGATTCTCTTCGCCGGCGACGAAGGCGGTGCGATCGCCTGTATCCAGGGCTATCCCGTGTGGATTTTTGATGCCTTCCAGCGGTATGCGGCTAACGATCTGATTCGTCGCCGGGTCAATGACAGCAAGCAGGTTCACGCCATGAACCGCAACCAGGATGTGGCCAGAGATGGGATCGTAGACGGTGTTTCCCGCGCCGCCACCCAGAGGAATATTGGCGATAAGTTTATTGCTCGCGGCGTCGATCACCGCATCGACCCCGCCGTGCTCATCAGAGACGAACACCTTCTTCTGCTTTGGAGCGTAAGCGAGGCCGTCCGGGTACGTGATCGGTCCGGCGGTTCCCAAAGTCTTCAGCGATTCGGTATCGACGGCGGCGACCTGATGATTTCCGGTCACGGACGCATAGAGGCGATGAATTTCGGGCGCTACGGTCACACCATGCACACGCTTGAAGCCGTCAAGATTGGCAACAACCTGCCTCTTCGAGGTATCGAAGACTACGAGTTGATCGGCGTTCATGTGCGCGATGTACAGCCGACCACTCGATGGGTCGAGGGTTTGATAGTCGAACCTCACTGCCGGGCCAGGCATTGGGACATCTGCGACCCGTTTCAAAACCTCTGTATTGGTTTTTGCATCCTGGGAATAGCTGACGGCGGACACCACAAAGAAGCCCGCGATTAGACAGTTGGTGATCCGGCTCGACATTTGATACTCCGATCTCATTTCTTTCTGACCTCGCTTGAATGTGCGGAGCAGCGGACCGTCCGCACTCCTTCACGGCTACTTAAAACTTGAACTCCAGGTCGAGCTGCAGCCGGCGCGGCGGCTGGGCTGCGACAGCGTGCCCGAAAAAGGGTGAGCTGATCACGCCAACATAGGTGACGTAATTCGGGTGATTGAGCACGTTGAACGAATTGATAGAAATGGTGGCGACGGGTCCTTCCTTCCGAGCTTTTGTAAGAAAGATGTCGTGCGCGAGGTTCAAATCCAAGTCGATGTAGCCTGGCCCATGCATTGCGTTCCTCGGAACACCAGCCGGACGATCGAGTGCCAGGCTGTCATGGTTGTTATCGCTACCCGTAGTGATGTTTACAGGCTTCCCGGAGTACAGCGAGAGTGCCGTCCCAAAGTTGAACCATTTGCCCGCTTCGAGGGTTCCCAGCAAGTCAAACTTATTGCGCTGGTCATTGTCAGACCGTCCCCAGTCGGCTTTTGGATAGTAGCTATTCGCAGGGAAATAGGTGATGCCGCTCGTGTCGTTGTATGTCTTTCCCAGGGTGTACTGAGCCTGTCCCGCGAAATAGCTCACCGGCCTGCCGCGAAAACCGACTTGAAGCGAGTTGCTCTTCTGGTACCCCTCTGACTGGAGCTCCCTTTCCTGCCCGAGATTCGGATTTGGCCGCGCAATATAGTTAGGCGGCGGGGGCGCGTTCACTTCCACCGAGCGAAATAGATCAATCCCTCTCGAACCGAGGTAGTTTACCGACAGCGAACTCTTTGCATTCAGTTGCTGCTCAATTCCTACGCCGAACTGGATTGTGTAGGGGATGCGCTGACGCGGATCGAGCACCACGACACTTGTGGGAACACCTGTCAGCTCAGGTGCCGTAACCGGGTATGTTGGATTCTCCAAAATGAAGCGCTTAAGACGGACTCCATTGAAATGCAAGAGGTCCGAGATCGGACTGGGTCCGGTGCGGTCGAAAAAGAATCCCGCGCCCCCTCGAATGACGGTTGTGCCCTTTGCGGCGGGAGCATACGCAAAACTGAATCGAGGCGCGAAATTGTGCGCGATATCGTGGAAGTAGTTTTGCCAGTAATAGCGGACGCCTGCTGCGACAGAGAGATTCGATCTCAACCGGATGGTGTCTTCAAAGATGCCGGCAACCGTCTTTTCTAGAAACGTCACATGCCCCTGCCCGCTCTGGACCAGATAGGAAAAGGGATTGGATGCCTGATAGTCAGCAAGGCTCGCGAAAGAGTAGGTACCTGCCTGATTGGTGAAATCATCGAAGCCGCGGCGGCTGATATCCGGTACGTCAACACCGAACTTGATCTCCTGCTTGCCCGCCGAATAGGTAACGATATCCGTTCCGTCGAAGTGATACTCCGTTCTCCGGAAATCCGTCTGTGCTCCTCCTCCAGTAAAGGCCCCCTGCACGATTAATTGCGGATTTTCGTTCAAATTGTGTGTCTGATTGTCGAAATGGCCAAGGAGAAAATGGAGCTGATTTAGTAGCTTTGGTGAGAAGACGTAGACATGCCCTACGTTTACCTCGTGCTCGAAGAACAGAGTGTTGGTTCCGGCTTCGGGAAGAACGGTGCCGCCTACTCCGAAATTCTGGACTGTTTTGTGCTCGTAAGAGTAGCCCATCCAAAACTGATTTCCCTGGCCGTAGTCGTGGAAGATGCGGCCTGAAAGGAAGTAGTGGCGCGTCGGATTGGGCACGTTGGCATTGATGGTGCCGTTCGGTCCAGCCGCTACGACGATCGCCTGTTGGTTGTCATTGTCCCTGTCGAGCGCAAGCAGGAAGGTTGTCTTCTTGCTATGGCTTAAAGGGCCGGTCAGCGATCCCTCATAGTAGGTTCGCTGCTCCGATGGCTTGGTGACAGCGAATGTGTTCTGAGCGTCGAACAGCGCATCGCGGTACAGGAAGTTGGCCGAACCATGAAATTGTGGCGTTCCGCTTTTGGTTGTGATCTCGACCCGAGCGCGTCCGGGTCGGGAATAAAAAGCGGTATAGGGATTCTGATTGATCGTCACGCTCTGAATCGCAGATGCTGTCACGCCGGGACCATTGGCTTCAATACCGTTGACGACAAGCGTGACTCCATTGGTGCCGGTCGCATCGGAATCGAGAAATCGCGACATCGTCGTGATGTAGTCCTGGTCAAAGACCGGAAGGCGATCGAGGGCATCGCGGTCGACGGAGTTGGAGTCCTGGTTTTGCGAGATTTCTGTGCTCACCTGTGCAGCAGTATCTGAGCCAATTACCGTCACGTCTTCACTGACGGCGGCGACTTGCATCACGACCCGGATCGAACCACCCTTCGCCTGTTGTTTGGCCGCGCGGAATCCGTCGTGTGTGACCTCGACGACATAGGATTGCGTTGCATTCCCGGGGAAAGTAAAAGCGCCAGCGTTATCTGTCGTGCCTTGGGCGACTGTCTTGCCACCAGCGCCAGCAACCCGAACTTCCGCTCCAGGAATCACGGCGCCGCTTGTGTCCTGCACCGTCACCAGGATCTGGCGCTCCGATACCGGACCCTGCGCGGCCGCGATGGTGGTGACAATTACCAGAAAAGCGAAATGAAGGCGGCTTCGCATTAGCTCCTCGTTGCAATCGGATCAGAAAAAGTTCAATGGCTTGAAGCAGCTGCAGCCGAAATAACTCTCGGAATGCGGATAGTAAAGATGGACCCTTGGTCTGGCTCGCTTTGGATCTCGATCTTTCCGCCATTCACCGCGACGGCCCATTGGGCGATGGAAAGGCCAAGTCCGGTCCCTCCGTCCGCGCGGCTCCTCGACTTGTCCACACGATAGAATCGTTCGAAGATTCGGCCCAGGTGTTCGGCGGGAATGCCGGGACCGCTGTCCTCTACTTCAACTACCCCATCTCGCCCGGTCTCCGTCACGCGAATCCAAATCCTGCTCTTGATATGTGAATACTTCACGGCGTTGTCGATGAGGTTCACAAGAGCCTGTCTCAGGATCGTGCGGTCCGCATTTACGATCACACCCTTATTGCCTTCGACGCAAAGTGTCTGTAGCTTTTCCTCAGCCAATACCTCGAGAAGACTCACCGACTCTCTGGCTAGGTCAAGCAAGCTAAAGTTGGTACGCTCTAGGTGGACTTTGCCGGCATCGGCGCGGGACATAGTCAGAAGACTGTCCACGAGCCGAGTGAGCCTATTGGTTTCTTCCAGCATGCTGCCAATGGTGTCGCGATAGTACTTTGGTTCTCCTCGCCTTTGAAGGGAGACTTCGCCCACGCTTCGGATTGCGGTCAACGGTGTTCTCAACTCGTGGGATGCGTCGGCGGTGAATCTCCTCAGTTGATCGAAGGAGTTTTCCAGCCGGGCGAGAGTGGCGTTGAATGCATTTCCAAGCTGCCCCAGTTCATCGTTTGGATTTGATATCGTGAGCCGTTCATTGAGATGTTCTGCGTTGATCTCAGCAGCTCGTTTCGCCATTGCATCGACGGGTTTGAGAGCTCGCGCTGCAAGACCGTAGCCCGTGATGACGACCAGAATCACAACAATCGGCAGGCCGATTCCAAGGAGGAGTTCCATCTCCCAGAACTCTCGCCAGAGTGACTCTTCGCTGACTCCAAGCCGCACAAATACAGAGTTACCACCTCGCAGATGGTGGATCCGGGTCATCGTGCGCACCAGCATCCCTGAAGAAAGACGCAACGATCTCGCAGGCTCTCCGTCGTGGCGTGTGACGTCTCTGGGTATCGGGCCAACGGCCTGCCCCCTCAATTCTTCGCTTCGGTACAGCAGATTCCCGTCACGACTCCAGACCTCAAGAAAATATCCACGGTCACCTTCGTGCTCTTCCACTTCTCCTGCGTGCGAACTCAGTTCTATCCCTCCGTTCGAATTGAGGCGCAGGGCCCCTTCCACGGTCTCTACATCCCGATCGAGACTGGAGTCGACTTCCTCACGCAGGTTGTGCAAAAAGAAGACCGACACACATCCCGCGTAGACCAGCAGGGCCGCCGTAAGCAGGGCCGCGTAAAGCACGGTGAGGCGCGTCCGCAGATTCGTCGTAAATGGGTTCCTCACAATGGCTCCTCGCTCACCGTGAACCCTACTCCTCGAACCGTCTGGAGCAGCTTGATCTCGAATGGGTCGTCGACTTTTCTACGCAATCGTGCGATATGCACATCGATCACGTTGTCGAGCGGCGTGGCTCTTGCCGTTTCTTTCCACACATCGCGAGCCAGCATCTCCCGGGAAACAATCCGCCCATGATTCCGGACCAGGTATTCAAGAAGCTCAAATTCCCGGACAGTCAGGTCGATCCGATGTCCTTCTCGCAATACCGACCGTCTCACCGGATCGATTTCGAGTCCGCCGATTGCAATCGCGCTTGCCGTCTCAGCTTTGTTGCGTCGCAGCAGGGCTCGTACCCTCGCGCTGAGTTCTGCGAATGCGAATGGCTTGACAAGATAGTCGTCAGCTCCCGCATCCAGTCCCAGCACGCGATCTTCAATTGTGTCCTTTGCGGTCAGGAGGAGAACCGGCGTCTGAGAACCCTGCTTGCGCAGCGTCTGCAGCACTTCAATGCCATCCCTGCCAGGTAGCATGACGTCCAGAACAATCAGATCCAACCCCTGCGAGCTGGCGTGAAAAAAACCTTCCTCGCCGGTCTGCGCCCAGGTGACTTCGTACCCTTCCGCCCGCAATCCTTCACTCAATGCGTTACCCACCTTGATCTCGTCTTCCACTAGCAAAATCCGCACGATGCCACCTCTCTTCTATATAAGCGTATTCAGCTCTGGGGCCACTGAAGTGTTCCTGAAGACTTTCTGACTAAGAATTAAGGATCGTGTCCGGTGGCGATCAGGCACTCCGATGTCCCTGCGCACGGTGAGGGGGTAATCGACTCGCAATTAAACGGATCAGTAGCAGATGATCCAGGCAATGACGATCGACAATCGGACAGATGACCGTGTAGAGCGTTCCTCTCGAGTCGCCGGCTCCGGCAGTTTAGGAAATGGTGTAGACCGAAGCCACTATCGCCAAGCCGACGCGACCAGCAGGGAGCGGCGGCCTCGAGCAAATTGGAAAAGACCACAGTATTTCCTAAACTGCCCTAATGCGAAGTAATTCTTCCGTATCTTGGCGCTTATGGACTTTAACGCCCACGGCCTTGCGGCCTGCGGATTTTTGAGTCCGATTTTAGGCTCTTGAGCACTACCTTGCACGACGCCAGCCCGTTCGCAAATGTTTGCGGCGGAGTGCAGGTGCTCAAGCTGACGCCGACCGGAGCAGATGCTCCCGGAGCACCTTACAGCGGCGGCGGAGTTTATGGCGCCGGCTTTGGCATCGCTGTCGATCCAACCGGCAATGCATGGATCAGCAACTTCGGATTTCAGGGTTCCGACTGTGCGATCCCGGCCTACGCCGGCAGCGTGTCCAAGTCCACGACCGACGGAGCACCGGCGTCTCCCGCTACCGGATACACCGAGAACATCAGCCAGCCGCAAGGCACAGCGGCGGACCAGAACGGCAATATCTGGATTGCGAACTGCGGCTCGAATAGCGTCACGAAGTATCCCGGCGGCAATGCTGCAGCAGAAAAGACGTTCTCTGGCGTGGGACTGCTCAGACCGTTTGGACTGGCAATGGACGGCGCCGGCAACGCATGGATCTCAAGTAGCGGAAATAATGGCGTGGTGGGGCTCTCTCCCAGCGGCGATCAACTACTCAGTCAAATATTTACCGACGAGCGCATTCAAGCTCCCCTGGGAATTGCAGTCGATAGCCAGGGCAACGTCTGGACCGCGAACTCCGGTGCGATCGACCTTCCATGCGGCGGTAACCAGGGCAGGCCGTTCCTCGGCAAGGCATCGGTTGCCAAGCTGAGCCGCGTCGGCAAGACCATGAAAGCGTCGGTCTTCACCGGCGGTGGAATCACCGTTCCCTGGGGCATCGCGGTCGATGGAGACGACAACGTGTGGGTCGCCAACTTCGGCGGCCAACGCTTGTCGGAGTTCTGCGGAGTTAAGGCGTCGAAGTGTCCCGCGGGCGTGGAGACCGGCGATCCCATCTCCCCTGACACCGGATACACCAGCGATGCGCTTACACGGAACACCGGCGTCGTAATCGATCCTTCGGGGAATGTCTGGCTAGCGAATAACTGGATGACTCTCCCGATACAGGCGAATCCAGGGGGACATGGCTTGGTGGTCTTTGTCGGACTGGCAACGCCGATCAAGACACCGTTGAACGGAGTGCCGATCAAACCATGATCAGCGGAGCGGTAGTGCAGCGGGATTGCGCTGCCGCTTTCTATGTCTCAACCAAAACACTAATTTCGTCGCGGGCAGGGAATGTTGGAGTTCCTCGAGCCGTGACGATAAACGTTAGAACTCTATCTTGACTGCCCAAGCACGCAGAGCCGTGTTGTCGCCGGCTCATCCCCTGGTGCCCGGAGGGGGACTTGAACCCCCATGGCATTGTGGCCTGCGGCTTTTTAAATCCGTTTTTGGCCATTTTGCACCGAGCCGCAATTTGTCGCAAATCCTCGCATAACCTGTTTATAGTCAATTTGATACAGAACTCATTGGTTTTTCTGGATGTCGCAGTCAAATGCACAAAAGTTGGAAACGAAGAGCCACCAAAACAGCCACCAGAACTGCACCGGATCTGCGACGAGCCACATCGGATTTGATATCCCGACTTCTAACGGCAGAATCGGTTCGTTAGACTAGACGTCGAATTCCTCACAAGATCCACTATTCTCTGTTCTGGTGTCTAAATAGGTGGAACCGTCAACGACACGTTGCGGAAAGGCCGGCTGTCCGCAAGGGACTCCTGTTTTGCAGTGCACTCCTTCCATTGCTCATCGGTCAGTACTGCCCCGTCTCTGCCGAATCTCCAAAACTGGTTCAACAGATCACAATCCGCTCTGGATGGGGAGGTCTGGGAAACTCACAAGACGTCACCATTACAATTCGCCGCACGCCGAGTGGATTTCAGCGTGATGGGAAGCCGATCGAACCCAGGCTCGTGCAGGCTCTCGTCTCCGCAATGGAGGCCCCGCGCATCGTTTCTCCCGAAACGGCTAATCTGGGCATCACAGAGTCGTGGCTCAAAGCGCAGGTTCATATTCAAAAGCCCGAATCTTTCGCCAAGGCGACGAGAACGACCGTTGGCCAGCAAGCCCTCTTTGAGACAAAGTTCGCTGATCTGAAGGTTGTCGGCAACGCGGTCCCGGATCTTTGGCACTACGTGAAGTTTGACGATTATCCCGGTGCCCGAGTGCGAGTCGATTTCCTAGACGGCTCAAAACTCGAAGCCTCTACCCACTCGTACTACGTGTTCATGATCCCTTGGCGCGTTGATGCGCAAGACGGAGAGACCTTTAATGCGGACATCTCTCGAGCCGTGTCCGCATTGCTGCCGCCGAAAACCGTCAATAAGGAACGCCTCGCCAGGGGCCGTTTCACTTTCGACCATCCACTGCGAGCGGAGGGTTTTGCTAACCTGGCGCGGGTGCTCTTGCACTGCTCCCATGAGATTACCCAACAATCAAACAGGGGGAATACCAGCAAAATTGCTAGGGATATGAGCGCACGACCTGGCTTCATGTAAGACCTCGGGCACCCCAGGTTTTTCGGTAAGCGGGGCTAACCCGGGGCTAACCCGGGTTCCGCTGTCCTTCAAGCCTGACATATGAAATCATGCGGCCACAGGTCCTGTTAACCCTATTACGACACCGCGGCCGGTCTGCCACTCGTAGTCGGCCTGAGGCTGCCCAGTTTATGGATACGGCGGTCCCTTCGCCAGCACCGCATTCAGCGCCTTGTCATGACCATAAATGTCGTCGAAGAAGTGCGCAGAGTTATCCGGCTCAACCACTGCAGTCACATACAAAATCAGCACCGGAACCGGGGTCGCCAGGTTCACCTGCTGATTGTCTCTCCCGGACTGCATAGCGGCCCGCGCCCGGTCCAGTGTCCAGGGCGGCTGGTTGCGCAGCAGAAATGCGGCCAATTCCGCCGGCTTCTCTACGCGCACACAGCCATGGCTGAAGTCGCGCCGTGACTGCGAAAACAATTGTGGCGACGGCGTGCTGTGCAGGTAAACGTTGTTCTGGTTGGGAAAGATGAACTTCACCAGGCCGAGCGCATTCGTCGGGCCGGGCTTCTGCCGCACCATCAGTCGTCCCGCACGCAGCTGAGCCAGTACCTCATCGCTCACCGTCCCGCTGGTGATCACCCGCCCGCTCGAATCCGTCACCTCAAAACCCTTGCGCCCGATATAGCCCCGGTCCTTCACGATTGCCGGGACGATCTCGCCGCGCAAAATGCTCGGCGGAACATTCCAGTATGGACGAAAGACAATGTACTTCATGTCCTCGGCAAACACCGGCGTCTGTGTGCGCACTGCTCTGCCCACCACCACATTCATGCTCAGCGCCACCTTCTGATCAGGGGAAAACACCCGCAGCACAAACTCCGGAATGTTTACTACCACCGGCGGCTGCGGAAAGTCCGGCGGCAGCCAGCGCCAGCGCTCCAGCGCATCGTCCAGCTGCACCACACGGCCGGCCAGCGGCACATTTAGCAGGCGGATCGTACCCTTGTCCAGCTTCCCATCCACGCTGATTCCATGTCGCGCCTGGAAGTGCTTCACACCATCTACCAATGAGGCATCATACTGGTGCGGGTCCACGTTCTCGGCCGCATTCTGCGGCAAATCGCCAAGCAGTCGCAAGCGCGCCGCCAACTCGGCGCTGCCCGCATATGCACCGCCCACGCCTACCGGCTTCTGCACCTCCGGAACATTCGGCCCATCGCCTTTCGCCGCCAGTTCCTCGTATTGCTGGAGCGCTGCCTCGGTGCGCTTATAGCCCTCATAAGGAGGCTCGACATCCGCCAGCACTGCCGCCACATCCGGTGCACTGATCACTTTAGTTGTTACAAAGTCAGGAAGATCGTATTTTTTTTGTTTGACATCGATGCCAAACTTGAAGTGCGCGGGGTTTACGCGTCCAATATGCAAATCCGAAATGTAGCGCATCGCGTCAACTGTGAGCGCCGCATCGAAATTAGCCACTTTATTTGGACTGACACTGCTCGACTTGAGCGTGGCGACTCTGGCCTCCCAGCTAGACGCGTCATATTCCTTCGGGTTCAATCCCTTTCGCGCGCCTTCCTCAAACGCCTGAATCATGCCCAATGCCTGTGACGACGGCTCATCACCGCGCACCCACACCGGAGCGAAATTCGATGACTCGTATACGCGCTGAAAATGGAGCCGGTAATCCGAAAATTCTGGCCACCGCAGGTCCGCCAGCTTTCCCGCTGCGGCAATCTCGCGCAGCCGCGCAGAAACTGCCGCCTTATCCACTCCGGACCCTGGAATCTGACTCGAAGCTTGACTGTTTACTTGATTCCCGGCTTCTGTGGCAACTTTTGTCTCCGCTCGCGGAGTCGTTTGCGCCGCGCAGCCGTCTCCAAGCAACGATAAAACTATCACTGGGACGAAAAGAACGTTTTGACGTACCGAGATGGGCATAGCCAATAAAACTAGGGTTGCTGCCTCGCCGAGGCAACTGTCACAACGGACAGTTATGCGCGCTCAGGTCGGCCTCTGTTGGTTGGCGCGATGCGTTCACCCGTCAACAACGCAGATATGGGCTGCTCATACGAAGGTTGTTCCGTCCAAAGAGCGCTGCCCTGGCCAAAGGGGCGATACGGACTCTTGGCTCAACCTACCGGGACTGTGTCTGTCCCGTGTATCCCTGAAGAAGGCCATCACATCTGAGATGGAGCAAACCGCGTCTCTTCTATCGCATGTCTCCTTGATCATCCGTGATGTACCGAAACCGACCGTCTCGCTCTAGTTGCAGGACAACCGGTTCATCGGGTGGTATTTCATTCAGTCTCGTTCGCAAATCCTCCACGTTATGAATGGCCAGGCCATTCACAGCATGAACAATGTCACCAGGGTACAGTTTCCACGCGCCCCTGTCGATATCCTCGGACATTGCGGCTATAACAACGCCATCTGATCCCCTAGCATCTGGATAGAGACCCCGCAGTTTTTCTCCATAACTCACAGCTACTACTCCGAGCCGCCCGATCGTATCTTTTGCGGGACTAATGATGTCTTCTACGCTTGTGGGCTCATCTGGGTGGAACACTGGAGTAATCAGCAGGGAAATGACGTGGGATGCTCGTTGGAGATCGAGCATCACCGGTTTATCATCCGGCAGAGCGTAAGTGGCAACATCTAGATCCTCAAAACTGCTCACCGGCACTCCATGGACGCTTAGCAATACGTCTCCGGACCGGATGCCGGCGATTGCCGCCGGCCGGCCCAAATCGACGTCCTCGACCAGCAGCCCTGTACGAGGAAGATGAAGGCCCCGGGCAATCGACTCCGAAATAGGTGCGAGACGTAAGCCAAAATCGGCCTTACGCGCATAGCCAAACCTTCGGATCGATTCAACCGCGCGCCTTACCGTCGCCAGAGGGAGAGCGAATCCGACACCCTCACTCCCGCCCGAAAATGAATAGATCAGTGTGTTGATACCGACGAGATTGCCATGAAGATCTACCAACGGACCACCGCTGTTGCCAGGGTTCACCGGAGCATCTGTTTGAATATATCGATATGGTCCGTAGTCAGTTTCGCGCAGAGAGGAGCTGACAATTCCAAACGAAACCGAGTGGCCAAGTCCAAATGGAGAACCAAAGGCCAGCACAAATTCCCCATATTGAACATCCGCCGTCGCGTTCAGGTCAAAATGAGAGGGCGTTGCCGCATGGATCTTCAGGAGCGCAAGATCCGCGGTTCTATCGCGCCCCAGAACTGTAGCTTTGTATGGTCTGTCCTGACCGGCCACACTTACAAGGATGCTCTGTGCTCCGTGTACGACGTGCTCATTTGTGACGATCAGGCCATCGGAACTGATAATTGTCCCACTTCCGAATACCTCGTCGGAGACCAAGTACCCTGCTTGCTCACTGTCGTCTTCCGAGGACTCAATCTCAATACCTCTTACCTCGATCTTCACCGTAGCGGGATCTACGCGCGCAACCAGCCTCTCAATCTGCTGCGCATCTGCCACGGGGGGCCATTATTCGCTTGGCTGATTCCTCTAGTCGGGAAAAGCACCAATAGACAAACACCGGTTATAAGGATTCTCTTCATGGCAAGTGACTATTCTGCTTCGACTTTGCTATAGATCGGAGGTGGCCTGCTGACCGTGGTCCGCAAGGCCACTGCCTTCTTTCCTCTGCAATAACAAAGCAACGCGCACTTCAAAGCAGGAAAAACGCTCCTTCAAGCACTCAGCGCTCGATTGACCCTGAGTCCCAGGGCAAGCAAACAGAGCCCAGCACCGAGGAAGCCTATCAACGGGAAAGAGCTAGCGGTCTTGGGCAGCGTCTGCGGAGCCGGTTCAGCGGACGCGGTTTCCACCGAAGCGGGAACCGGACGCATAACGATGACCAACAAAGTCGCGCTGCTCCGGAAAGGCTCTGGGGAAGGTGGCGGCGGAGTGCCAGTTAGCTTCACTTCATGAGAGACGACGGTTTCCGGCGCTTCCGTGACCGCGGTTGCGGAAACCTGCATACCCTTCTTTAGTCCCCAGGCATCGGTTTCTCTCCCATTAATCATGAATTTCTGGCCTCTAGGAATCTTGAAGGATTGGTTCGTGCCGTCTTCCAGAGTGAGGATCACACTGCTTGGCGGGTTGACATGAAAGACCTTGCCGGTGACCGTCTTGACCGTAGTGACCAACCGCGGCGTAGTAGTAGCAACGGTTGTGCGTTCAAGCTTCATGCCTGGTTTCAAATCGTGAATCGTGAGCTGCTTGCCGTCGACAGTGACTGTTTTGTTGTCTGGAACATTGGGGAAATCGAGAAGCTCCCCATCTTCCCTTCTGACGACCAGGTCGTTGCCAGAAACGGCGATGACCTCGCCACGTTCCACGTTGACAGTCTGCACCGGAGCGCCGTGCTCGACCTTGGTACTGGTCTGCACTTGCGCGCTAGCAGTCAGGGCAAGGAAGAGCGAAGCACCGCCCGCCATGATCCGCTTGAATACAATACTTTGCGTTTGCTGGATGGGTTTCATTTTTTATTTCTCCTTCGAAGTTATTTTCGTAACTGAGGGTTGATTGGCAACTCGGGTCGATTGATTCACCTTCTTTACGGTAGAGGAGACGATGTATCGCTGTGGGGCGCTGCCGACAAAGTAGAAGGGATAACAAGTGACCAGGGTCAGAGTCGCATTCGTGGTTGGCCTGAGAACGCGCACGTCCTTGGGATCAACGATTTGAATTTTGTCTACAACATAACTAAGAGTTTGGCCCTGTAACATCAACTCGACGGCATCTCCTGGAGCGACATCCTTAAGACCACGGAAAAAGCCATCCCGATGGCCGGCGATGCCGAGATTGCCGCGCTGGCCAATTCGCGCCGTGCCGCGGATGCGGCCCACGCCACGGTTGAGGGTCACGTCCTCTGTGCCGTCAAAGACCGGAACTTCCAGGTGGATCTTCGGGATGCTCAGAACGGCAATGGGAGTGTCCGCATATTGCACGAGGCTGTCTTTGAATGCTTGGACGCGCTTCGGCGACCAGAGGGAGAGATCCACGACGGAGCTGGAAGCGCGGTCGTATATCTGCTTAACACCGCTCTGCGCCGGCCCTGACTCGTCTGCCTGAAACTTTAACAACGCGGCACGTGAGAAAATCATCCTATCCGCCCACGCGCCGCCCCACACGGCCAGAAGCACCACTCCCAGCAGGAAAAGAATCCGCTCGAAAGAAGAGACTTTCGCCTTTCGGAGCATAAGCGTGGAACTCTCCTTGTTGCACAGTCAATGTTGGCAGCCTAATCTGGGAGATATGCCTTTGTTAACTAGTAAAACTGCTAATAGACAGAGCGAATTTGTACCTGCAACCTTACTATTAGCCTGCGAGGTCGATTGTTACATCAAATTAATTGCGAAGATTCACGAGAGTAGCTAATCGGCTGATGGAAAAAGCTGCGGTTTCCCATCCTTCGCACGGCTGTTTCGTGCGAAGGATGGGAAACCACAAAGAATGGTGGCAGGACGGCGATTTTCAGAGCAGGACATGGCTTTACAGCCTGCGGAAAGGTCATGGCTTTGTATCAGGGCACGACTTGAGTCGTGCCGTAAGTTGGTCAAAAAGTTGATTGGCTTTAGCCGCTGAGGGAAATACCGGAAACGAGATGTGAATCAGTTGTGAGTCCCGCAGGGACGGCAAGAAAATAGACCAGCACTCAGTGCTGGGTGGGCGGCGGAAGCTGAGGAGAAGCCGCATCCGAAGGTTGTGGTTCTCGACATTTCGATGCTAGTGATGAGTGGGATCGATGAGTCTTGACACACACAACTCGGCCTCACCCCTGTGGCGACAAAGTTGGTTGGAGGACCGATGCGAAGAATAGTGTGCCCTGGATGGCTCACATTCGTTGTGTTCCTGTTAGTACCCGGGGCTAGTTTTTCGCAGGGAAACCAGGAGACTGGGGCTCTTACGGTAAGTGGCCACCCGGGACAGGCGCCCGTTACCCTGATAAACGGCCGGCCTTACGTAGCTGTCGACGCATTAGCGCAGTTGATGAACGGTTCCCTTGGGTATCAGGGCAGGCAGATCACATTGACGTTGCCGGGAGCGACGAGCTCGCAGCGGACTCTTCCTCCCGCCGGCCGATCTGCAAATCCGGCATTGTCGAAAGATTTTCTGAAATCGGCCATTGAAACCATGAGCGACATCAGGGAATGGCGAAGCGCGCTCCTCGTTGCCGTTGAGAACGGGTACAGAATGACGGACCTGTGGTTTGATAATTACCGTGCGCCTGCCGCCAAGAACCTCCGCTTGGCATCCGTAGCGGCCACAAACGACTCTGATCGCAATGCGCTGCGACTGTTGAGCAAGGAACTCGACCATATGCAAGAACTGAGCAACCGGGTTTTGAAGGCCCGCAAGAACTTGAGCTACATCACCCCAGACTCGTTAAAGAAGGATCCGTTAGACCAGAAAATTCTGAAGTGTGCGCGCTCCCTGGCCGCAATGGCCGCCAGCGGCGAGTTTCAGGATGACGGTTCGTGCCATTGAAGGCCCGCGAGATGAGACAGGCGGCCGAAGCCGGCGAGACGATTGGAACCGCGGTATCGTCGCGGCCGTCCGTCTCGCGGAGGAGCTGGCTTCTCTAGGCAGGGTATGACTTACGGAAGGTTGTAACGCACCTGCCCGAAAAGCATGTTTGCATGTGCCGACTTTGGACCGGTTCCTGCCACCCAGGGATAAAGCCAAGCGTAAGCGTATTGCACGCCCCACTGCATGGAGCCGATGTTCTCGTATTTCCAGAATACTCGCGAGTACCCGGTAGTGGCCTCCTCGATCAATCGGTCGGCATTTGTATTCGCTCCCGGGTAGCCAAACCCGACGCAGCACGTGCCGTCACTGTTCAAAGTCGCACTCTTCTGCGCGTAGAGGCCACTGTAGTAGAAGTAAAGCCCGGTAATCTTGTTGGGAGCAATCTCGAAACCACTGACCCAGGAGTAGGAGTGGATCGGCGAGATGCTGCCGTTAGCCTTCACGATTACGTCAGGGGCTAGACCCCCAATGTAGCGTCCCGCTCCGTCGCTGGCAAACCCATCCAGCACCAGCCGCGTGCCCTTAAGCACATCCACGTTGAAGTTGGCGCCCACGCCGGAGCCGAAGGCATAGTCCTTGCCCGAGACCTGTGTCCCGCTCCAACTGCGGAAGGTGCGCATCACCGCACCAACATCGAAGTGAACAGCGCGGTCGCCGTCGGGCCTCCCGTCAAACGAGCCTTTGACCACAAAATCGGGTGTCGCGTTTGGAACACTCAGCTCGTTGGCGCCAGTGTTGTACTGTGTGGTCAGAATGCTGTTAAGAGCGCTTGGGAAGACGACACTATTGCCCACCTGCTGCTCGGGGTTTTCCGCCGAGAAACCGAACGCCGTCCGTTTGGACGCGTGATAGACAACTCTGAATTGAGGGTAACGGCCCCATACAAGGCCAGCGACGAAATTGACATCTAATACGTTCGTGACGGCTACGTCGCCTGGCCAAGGCAGGAGGCTCTTCTTACTCGGAGTCATGAGCGAGAACGCCTGGCCGCCCGTCAGCTCCCATTTGCCCCTGCCCCAGTCAAACCATGCCTGGCGAATGCGGAAAGTATAGCTCGATGCGCTAACGGCGATGTTGCCCGCATTTGGCGCGCCGCCAAAGTCCATCTCGAAATACCCGGCCGCATTGCTGGATTTAAGGTCGGCATCCACACGCAACGCAAGGCGTGTGCTCTGCGGCGACACACGAGATTCACTAGTGGTGCCGGGGACCGTGTCGTTGAAAGGGAGATTGGCGAAGTTGGTACCTACATTCCCACCGGAGTTGGTTGAACGCCACAACGTAGTCATGGCCGGATATCCGAGCAGCCGGACCTTCGCAGGACCCAGCTTCAGCGCGGGCGTGTCAGGAATGATATCGGCGATTTCAGGCCCGCGCTGCAACTCCTCTTGTACCTTCTCCTGCTCCGCTAGAGTGGGTTCCTGGTCCATGGGAGCTGCCTGACTATCCGAGGTCTGCATCTGCATGGCGGCGGCGATATGGTGGTCCGCGTTCGGTTCTGTTACTCCTGGAACCAGCTTGGCGCCCTGCGTGCGCTGTTGCACTATTCCTGCCAACATCTGCTTTTGTTCGGCTATTGCCGATTGCAATGCTTGGATCTCCGCCTGCTGCTGGTCCAGTAAATTCTGCTGGGATCTGACTACTGACTTTAGTTGCTCTAGCTCGGCAGCACCAACCGAGGTCTGAGCTGGCAACAACGGGCATCCCATAACAACATAGATGCAAAACCAGATTGGGCCTGGAGTCCTCATTAAGCGCCACCTGTGTAGGTTAGAAGGGAAAGCTTACTTTGCCGGCGCGCAATAATCGTAGATCTCCTGTGTCGCAAATGATTTCGGTCTGTCACAAAACCGGCGTTTTCAGGTGTGGAGTTGATATTGACTTGTTCCTGCAGACTAGCACCCCACATATCGGTGCTAAGTGATTTAACATGAGGAACCCTCGGACAAGGAACGACGCTGTTAAGACTATAAGAGCGTTACAGACCCGGTACCGAGATCGTAGTAGCCTGCTACGACCTTCACCCTGCCTGATTTCACCAAGCCGGAGATCACAGTGGAAGACTCCCGTAAGAGTGTGGCTTGGATCTTGGCATTCGCCTTAGTGGCCGATGCGAGGTCCGGGCCAGCTTGATCGACGGCCGGCTGAATATGTGGGAAAAACGAGCTGATCTGTCCAGGTACTTCCTTGCCTTGGATAGTCGCCTTCACTGCGCCACAATTGGAGTGCCCCATCACCAGAATCACCTTGGTTCCCAACACCGCTGCGCCATATTCCAAGCTCCCGATAATTTCCGGCGTGATGAAATTTCCGGCAACCCTGGTCACGAAAATGCGCCCGATGCTCTGATCGAACACAAGTTCGACGGGTACTCGCGAATCAGCACAGGAGAGCACGGCAGCGAATGGCTCCTGTTTTTCCTCGGTATGTTGTTTAAGTACGGCGAGGTCCTGCTGGTGAGCGGTAAGACGCCCCGACCTAAAGCGCTTGTTGCCCTCCGTCAGCGCGGCCAATGCCGCATCGGGAGTTAGGGCGGACTGCGCGTCCGCTTGCGCAGGAAGCGTCAATTTCAAGCCGCCTATCAGAAAGCTCGCGGCGGTCGCGTTTATCCCGATTCGTAGTAATTGCCGTCTGGATAGTTCTGGATCTGAGAGTTTTTTCATAAACGCCTTCCTGGCCACGACCAGAGAATAGGGTACGTACTATCGCGAAGGATATTGGTAAAATTCATGGTTTCGTTACTACAAAAGTGCTAAGGTGCCGGCGATTTATGGCATTCGGTCTTACCGAGGATCACCTCCGCTTGTCGTGATTCAGAAACGATCCACAAGCTCTGATAATTTCTGCGCGGCCTGTCACTTGTGACAGTTCCCAGCCGGCGAACGGCGCTGATAGGCTCACTCATGCTTGCGAGTCTGTCTGCGATGAACAACCGTTTTTGCGTGTGATCGGTTCGCCCTCACAAAGCGTCCCTTCGAGCAGAATAGGACAGAACATGACGACCGGCGACGACCGCAAACGTTCAATAGTGGGCCCACCAGAATTTCGTTACTTAAGCAATGAGAACGAGTTGGATCTACAAGGAGAAAAGAATGCTGCTGAGCAAACCAATAAAGCTATCTATTTTCGCGTTCCTGCTTTTGGCCGTTGGTGCGTGGGCGCAGGATAAGACATCCGAGGCCTACACCGGCGTAGCCATAGGCACCGGTGGAAGTGTTGGCGGGAAATCCATCGGGTTCGATTTCCGAGTGACGCAATACACCACGGACGACGATGTTCAGAAGTTTGCAGAATTGGTCAAAAACCAAGGCACTGACGCGCTTCGTCGCGCATTAGAAAAGGAAAATAGGGGCCGCATCGCCGTTGTCGGCTCCACTGGCAATCAAATCGCGATCGCGCGCAAACGCACTCAGGGCGCCGACACCATCATCACCGTCATCACCGCTCGTACCATGCCTTTCGTTGAGCTTTATCAAAACGGACGCACAACCGGCTACCCTTTCGGCTATCTCCAGGTAAAGCTCGACTCCCAGGGCAATGGCAACGGTCAGATCATGGCCGCCGCTAAAATTCGTTTTGATAAGAAAAGTGGACAATACCAGATTGAGAGCTTTGGCAACCAGTACATCAAGGCCACCAACGTCCGGCCGTCGAAATGACGGTGGTATAAACGCGAATCCCCCAGTCACCGCAGTTTAGCTCCCTAGCCGGCGAACGCACGGGAAAGGCTCCATCGAATACGCTTTGTTCCGGCTAGATTGCGTGAAGAACCGGTCGTCGAAAAGGCGAAGTGATTCGCTCATGGAGGAACTTATGCAAGAGGTGAAGGAAACTGTCATCAGCGCCGGATTAAAGGCTCCCCGTGCCGGTGCGATCGCCGGTATCCTTTTCTCGATCCTGCTCATTATTAGTGTGGTGCTTATCAGACTTTCAGTTCCCGACAGTCCGCGAGACCCGGGGACATGGCTTGCCCATAGTGTGAAGTCCATCGGTCTCGCCCTGGACCTGCTGCCCTTCGCCGGGATTGCCTTCCTGTGGTTCATGGGTGTGCTGCGCGACCGGATGGGAGCACGCGAAGACCGGTTTCTAGCCACCGTCTTCCTCGGCAGCGGGCTCCTCTTTCTTGCCATCATCTTTGCCTCTTCGGCGGTTACCGGTGGTTTCATGATGGCTTACGAAGCAATTCCCGGAAGGCTGATGGACTCCGGCACCTACGCGTTTGCCCGCACGCTGGCCTACGAGTTAGTCAACGTCTACGGGCTAAGGATGGCGGGAGTATTCATGTTTTCGACCTGTACGATCGCGATCCGCATCGAGATCTTCCCGCGTTGGATGGCGTTCCTCGGCTACGCGCTGGCGCTTTTTCTGCTCCTGAGCATTGGGAAGTTCGGCTGGGCTCCGCTCGTCTTCCCGCTATGGACGCTGGTGATCAGCGTGTATGTCCTCGTCGCGAACTTTCGGCCCAAGCCGGTTCAAAGCAGAGACGCGATCGCACCCGTATTTTAAGAGTTCGGAATCGTTGCCACAGCGGGTACACCATAGAACCCCATCGTTCCGGGTGCCGCCCCCACAATCCGAATAGGCCTCACGGCAAGGACAATTCCCCGCTCGCTGCGACTCTGACTTGTTATGGCTCTTCATCTGAGTGCAGCAGCCACTTCCATATGATAATGATGGCCGACAACCCCACGATTATTTCTGACCAGATGAAGGAGACGTAGTCGCCGAAGGCTCCCACAACCGGGACGCCAGGCTGGACGTTCCGGAGCGCCGGCAAGCCGAAAATCAGCGCGATCGAGATAGATAGCGGAAACAAATTAATTTTTGGACCGCTCGTGGCCTTGAGCACCATCGCGAACAGGCTCCAGGCTAAGCCACTCATCAACGTCATTAGAAGAATAGAAACGCCGATCACATTGTCGGCGCGCCTGATTTTCAGTCCGACGCCGGTGACTTTCAGACTGCTTTCGCGAGAAACGTTTCCTTCGAACTTGAGCCCGGGGGTTGATGCAGACAACAAAACCGCAAGCGGAATAGTGGTGCTCTGTTGCAAGGTGTTGGTGCCGACAGCTTCCTGAAGTGCCTGCCCTTCGGCGCTTTCCGGAATATTCGCAATCTGTGGCTGTTTCTTTCTAGCCGGCGTGGTCATCAGAAGCCACAATGTTGTCTCGTAGCGATCGAACGGATATCGGTTCAGCTCCCCGTTCAGAGGAAAGACTGCCTCAATCCGATTCATCCGCTGCCCTTTGGGAAACTCAAATTCCTCTTGGCTTTTTACGTTGTTAGTCAAGAGCTTCAAATTAACCGCCGGAGTCACCTCATCCTGAGCAAGGCTTCCCTGAGGCCGGAGACTGATCTGTGCCGTCAACTCATGAGTCGACGGGTTGACCGCGGTCACCAGCATGGAGATCACGATGTGGTCCGCTGCATCGGTATCGTCTCGCAGTCGCAGAGAACGTCTGCTGGCCTCATTCAGGCTGCGAAGAAGCACAAAACAATATACAAAGAGCATGAAGGCCACGAGTACGAGCTTTCTCAAGCGCCCGGTCTTTTTCCGCATGCTGTAAAAATTCCTTCTATAGTGCTTCCGTCAGGTCCGCTGTGTAACTGCCACAAGTGACAATCCGGACCGGGACTGTATGGGCTTATGGGGTTGTTTCTGGATCACGGACTATTCGGAAGTAAACGACTCCCCCCATGGCTTCCTCCCCGACTATCTCGCTCGAGACGCCAGGTCTAATTCAGTAGGTTGGCTGCTACTTCACCACACGCCAAGTCCTGTCTGGATCGTAGGAGGTCATCTGTTCCGCGATGGCAGCGGTATTATCGCCAAGATCCTTTTGATAGATCACGCCATTCTGGTTGACCAGAAATGTCATGACACCGCTGGAGCGATAGTCCGCTGGAAAAGCGACGAAGCCGAACCCGCCGGCAGCCGGAAGGATGCGGTAGTAGTACCCGTGATAGGGCGTGCGCTTGCCGGAGGTGTCATAGCCTTCCCGGGCGGCGTGGGCAAGCATCGGTCCTGCCGGGCTTTCGGGCTGGCCTTCTTTGACTTCCCAATAGAGCCCGTTCTGTTTCCCGGGTTCGCTGACAATGCGGCTTGCGTAGGAGCCTGTAGGTTGTCCGTCGTGGGCGGAGGCAGCGTAGTCCTGTTGGGCGGCGACGATACCTTTGCACACATTGATCGCCGCTAGTTCATTGTGGCCGACGCGCCGATAAAGAATCTCATCTTTGCCTGCTTTTCCATCCCAATACCAGCTGTCGCCGATGTGGGCGAGGGGGATCGGAAGCGGCCAGCCATCTTTGCCCGCCTCCAGCGTGAATTCGCCTTTGCCGGAGGGCACGAGCGAGTGCCGTTCGTCGTACCGCCTCAGAAAAGATTCTCGGGCAGCCTTGTCAGCGACGGAATCGCTGGAGGAAACGACCTGCTCGCTACCTGGGCCAAGGATTGCTCCGAGCTCGGCAGGATCCCCGTCGCGCACAGCCTGGATGAAAGCGGTAAGCGCGTCCTCTGAGGAAGAAAAGGTCTTTTGGCCCGTCCCCTGTGCATGGGAGCCGGCAAGGAAGGCCGTCATTGAGAGGGCGGCAAGAAGAACATAGTTTGCCATCTTACAAATGCGTTTCATGGTCTATCACCTCAATTGCTTGCCGTATCGGCGCGCGTCTAGAAACTACCCTTGCGACCGCGGGCGCCGCTACCCAAGCTGGCTTGCCCGCGATTGCTGGCCGTTCGCTCCGACTTGGCGGTGCCGCTGTTGGCGAAGGCGCTGTTACTACCTCCTGCCCGGTTCTGTATCTGAGGAGCGGGACGAGCCGCCGAGCCGCCGCTAGCAGCAGGGCGAGCAGCGGCATTACTGTAGCCACGATCGCCACCTCGATTCAGGTTTGAAGGCGCGCCAGGGGTGGCAGCCCTATTCATAGAGCCGGGGTTGGCAGCGTTGGGACGATTGATTGCAGCGGCATTCGCAGTGTTCGGTCGATTCACGTTGTTGGCGCCGGGATTCGATGCGAGGTTAGGACGATTGGCAGGCACATTGTTACCGGCATTCGGACGATTCGCTGCAGCCAGATTGTTGCCGGCATTTGGACGATTCGCTGGAGCCGGATTGTTGCCGGCATTCGGCCGATTTGGTGTAGCCGCGCTGTAACCGGTATTTGGGCGATTGGCTGGATTCGCGTTGGCCATGGACGCACCGGGCTTTTGGTTAGCATTGTTCGGGCGAGCCCCCTGATAGGTGGATTGCCCTTTCCAGTTCGGCTGGCTGCCAGGTTGATTCCCTGCGCCCAAAGCCGGACGGTTGTTCGCGTTGATGTTGTTCACATTGGTATTTTGGGCGTTGACCGTGTTGCTGTTGAACCTGTTGTAGTAGTTGTTGTTCACGTTCACGTTGACGTTTTTGTTGTACTGGGTCCAGGGGTAGTTCGGCGGCGGATAATACCCGTTGGCTGGGCGATAGGCAGGGTAAACGGGGCGGTACGGAGGGGGATAGTAGGGACGGCCGCCATAATAAATGCCCCCATATCCCCAGGCGGGGTATGGATAGTAGCTGTTGCGGTTTATCGCCGAACCGACAGCCATGCCAACGCCGAACGAGAGAAGTCCGATAGCGACCGCAGAACCAGTGCTGACTCCAGATTGGACTTGCGTGGTTGTCGTGGCTGCAGGCTGTGTAACGACTACAGTTGTGGGAGGCGGCGTGTTGTAAATAGTCACGGGATTGTACTGCGGAACATAGACGACCTGTGGATTGGCAGGCTTGATCTCCACGTATGGTTGACCGTTGTCGGCCTTCTTCGTGTCGACGGTCATCTGAGGACTGGATTTTAGGTTGCCCGCTTGCTGCGCCTGCGCGCGCCTGCGCTGGACGGCGTCCATCACGCCCTTCTGGTCTGCTTGAAAGTTCTGTCCAAGCTCGCGTGTCCAATCGATCTGCTGGCACATGTTGTCCACAACCTGGGGAAAGCTCATCAGGTATTGCATGCTGGGGCTGAAGCCAGCTTGCTTGGCGGCGTTGGTGAGTGCATCCCCTTTGAGATTCTGGTTTTGCAGCAGCCAGTTCCCGCCGTCGAGGACCTCCTGGGCATTGGTAGAGGCGGTAAGAATCTGCGCCAGCAGTTGATCAGGATAGAGAGCGATGGGCGCGACGAGATCGTCGACGCTTATTTGCTGCGGCGGCGGACTTGCGGGTGCACCCTGAGCCGGGGCAGCAGCTTGGTTCTGTGGTGGAGTGGGTTCAGCCGACTTGCAGCCGGTTATGATGCTCATCAATGAGAACACAACGGTTAAAAGAGAAGCAGTGCTGGCGCGCAGAACGGGATTCATTGCGGATTCCTCAGGAGTAATAGCAAGCGGTGCTTTCGGTTGCCTAAATAGTTTTCACGTGCGAAAGCTCGTAACGTGACGACGACTTAGCCAACCTCGAAACTGTCGGCCCTCACTTCCTTTGAGCTCGGCGCAGCCGATTGTATGATCGGCAGATCTATGCTGCTGGCACCGTGGTCTGGTAGAGGGTCTTCGAATGCCTCATTCCTGGGTCATGGTGCGCGCGAGAAGGAGGGGGAACCCGATAGGGAATGCCTTTCGCCCAAGCCGACACATTTGCGCAGCTGGGAGTAGTCTATAAAGCACCCTGTCCCCCGCATACTAGTAGAATTGACAGTCCCCGACGGAATTTATCTGAGCCTCGCGGGGTTGCTCCCAAGGGAGCCGGGAAAAATGAATGCTGGTTCAGCATCTCCATCATCCGATACTTGTGGAATGCGACTGCGGCAAAACAGGAAGACTCGCGAACAATACGAGTCTCGGATCAGCGATCCAACGAGCACTCCCGCTGCTACGTGACCACGCTCAGCGATCACGTAGTTAACCAATCCACCTAAAACTCTCCGTAGCGTATCCGCCCCCCCGGAGTTCAAGTTGCTCCCGTTTACGGCAACCTCTTCACCCTGAGCGGGGGCTCCGCCTTTCTTGCGGGCTACGGCATGACTGCCGCCACGCGAAGCTGGCTCTATACATCGCGTTTGCGTTCGCGATCACCTTGACCACCTACGCACGCTTGAGATCGAGTATCGCCCCAGAGTCTCATCCACCTCACCAATACTGATAAAGTTTTGCTCCAGCTGTGTGATTCGATGAGGTAGGAGAAAGAGCGCCTCAGGCGCCGAGAGCAGGGCTCTTACATGAAGCTGCAAGTGCCCCAAACTGTGACCAGTGACCGGTCTGTTTCAGCCCGCGAACCCTGGCGCTACGCTCTCGGTCTTTTGGGGTAGAGCAGAGCAATTTGAAGCCGCATGCCCCAGGGCGACGCACCCGGCGGATGCACGGCGCTTGCATAGAATTGCGCCGTGATGTTGACCGGCTGGAATCCCAAACGCATTATGCGTCCGACCCCGCCTCCAAAGGGCACAGTCCATACCCCGCCTCCAGGGGTGTCATTCCCATCTGCCGCCTCGCCGCTGGCCCGGCTATGCCAATTCGCGCTGACGATCGGTGAACTGCTGATGTACCAGCCCTTTTTCAGGTTGTAGTTGATGAAGTATTGCAGCAACATCTGGTTTACCGCAGGTCTATGGGAAGAACCGACGATAGAAAAGACGTTGTTGACCAAGACTCCGAGGGTCCAAGGTCCTGGTTGGGTCAAGGCCACAACTGACGGACCCATGCTCAACTTCCCCTGGCCTAGAAGTGCGCTGGTAGCTGTTGGAATCACAATCGCGGGGCCGGCTCCCCAGATCAACTTGCTAGGCTTCACCGGAGACAGGAAGAAGGTTGGGTTCATGTCACCAAAGCCGGACTGTCCACCAGCGCTACTAGCGGGATACGGTTGCCATACGATCGGTTGAATGATCCGCGTGATGAGGTTCCAGTTTTCGCTAATTCGAATTGGGATCACAGGCTGAATGTTGAGCACGTCCTGTGTTCGGTTATACGGACCAACACCGAAATTTGAGCTGTTTTGAAAAGGAACGCTGATCAGGCTTGCGACTGGATTTTGTGTCGCCTTGGCGAGGGCCGCCGTATCCTGTGCAGCCGCTGGCTGACCCTGAACACCCGGGTTTGGGCGGCCCGGCGTCGCGGGAGTGTTCTGGCCAGATAGAGCGACGGCAGAAAACAACAGCACGGCTGCCGACACCTCGACAAGTCTTATTCTTCCAGCCATAGTTCTCCCACCCCACGCCAGAACCACGAACATCAGTAGCTCTTCCTCTGCTGTGAGGCTTGAGCACTATCCGCCCGACATCTGCCTGGAAAGGCCTAGTCTCTCTCAAAGAGTAATAACGGTCGTTGTATTTCTTCAAAGCGTCAGAACATCGCTCGTGAATCGAAGTAGCTGTTAGTCACCTCTTCGCCGTCATGTACGCCACGTGCACCTGGTCAATAGTGCCGTTGAACTTGAACGGCGCTTTGTCATAGTAGTCAAGCGATACTGGCGAACCATGGGCAATGCCGATGTCGAGGCAGTCGTTGGCGGTGAAGAGCAGCGGCGCGGAAATCGGCACCTGACCTGTGGCAAATACTTGGCCATTGACGCTCATGGTGATGTTCAGCGGTCCACCAGGCCGGGGCACTACGTACGTCGTCTCTACCTCGATCTTTACCTTGCCGACGGGGAGCTTCTGCTGGGCGCGGATCTTGGTGCGCTGAATGATGAAAAGGTTGTATTCGTAGCAGAGAATGCCGTCCTCTACGAAACACGTGAGGCCCCCGGAGTTCGCGCCCAGCTTGTAGAGCACGCCATTGGCGTTCGCTGGGATCTCGGCATCGATGGTGACAACATTGGGTTTGTTGCCCAGGGCCGGGGCGCAAAACTCGGGGATGCGGACGGCGTTTCCGGAGAACGTCCACTCCTTATAAGGGGGCGTTATACGCAACTCGGGGTGCAGGAGCGGCACCCAAAGGCCACCGCCGATGGGAAGCACCTTGTTCTTCGTAGCTTCAATGAGAAAGATATCCTTCAATTGGGCCAGTTTCTCCGGCATTTTTGCGGCGAGATCGTTCGCCTGGCTCCAGTCTTCCTCCAAGTTGTAGAGCTCCCAGACATCCTTGTCCGGCGTCCACTCGCGAATACCTGGAGGCACACCGGGAACCCACGGAGCACGCGGTCCAAAAGCGGAGGCCATCCAGCCATCGTGATAGATGGCGCGGCTGCCCATGATCTCAAAGTACTGGGTGAGCATTCGGCCCTTGGCCTTCGGGTCGTCAAAGCAGTAGGCAAAGCTCACGCCATCGATCGGATCCTGCGGAACGCCGTTGACCTCGAGCGGCGGTGTGATGCCGATAACTTCGTAAATTGTGGGGACGACGTCGTTGCAGTGATGGAACTGTGGACGCGGTGTGGCATCGGGTTTGATCTTTGCCGGCCACTGGATGACCATCGGGTTGCGCGTGCCGCCGAAATGCGAGGCTAGAAGTTTAGTTCCCTTGTAGGGGGTGCTGCCGGCCCAGGCCCATCCTGCGTGGTATTGGTTATCTGCCTTAGGCGAGCCGAGAGCGTCGAGGCCGCCAACGTCGTCCAGAGCCTCGATGTGCTGCTTGACGGTAGAGGGGATGCCGTTTTGCGCCAACAACTCGCTGACGGTGCCGTTCTGCCCCTCCGCTGAGGAGCCGTTGTCGCCCCAGATGTAGAAGATGAGGGTGTTGTCGCCATAGCCAAGCTTGTCGATTTGGTCGATGACCCGCCCGGCCTGAACATCCACGTGTTCGGCGAACCCGGCGGCCACTTCCATCAGGCGGCGCTGGAAGGGCTTCTCGTTTTCGGGGATGCTCTCCCATGACGGCATAGATTCGTGCCGGGGCGTGAGTATAGCATTCTCGGGTATCCATCTCTTCTCTTTTGCGCGCTTAAAGACGCGCTCACGGTAGGCGTCCCAGCCGTCATCGAACTTACCTTTATATTTGTCGGCCCACTCCTTCATGATGTGGTGCGGCCCGTGGATGGCGCCGCTCGCCCAGTACATAAAGAACGGCTTGTCCGGCTGTAAGGCCTTGTGCGTCTGCAGCCACCGGATGGCATCGTCCGCCAGGTCCTCGCTGAGATGGTAGCCCTCCTCCGGGGTCTTGGGCGGCAGGACGACCGTAGTATTCCTAACCAGATTGGGTTCATACTGCGAGGCCTCCCCCGCCAGGAATCCGTAGAAATACTCGAAACCCAAACTCGTCGGCCAGTTTTCGAAGGGGCCAGCGGCGGTCGTTTCCTCGGCAGGCGTGTTGTGCCACTTTCCAAAAGCAGCCGTATTGTAGCCGTAGTCCTTCAGCACTTCTGCAGCGAGGGCGCTGCTCCTGGGGATGTGGCCCGAGTATCCGTCCCAGTCGTTCGCCAACTCCGCGATCTGGCCGGAAGCGACGCGGTGATGATTCCGCCCGGTCAGTATGGTTGCCCGTGTGGGCGAGCACATAGCAGTAGTGTGGAAGCGGTTGAGCGAGATCCCTCCCATGGCGACGCGGTCCAATGTTCGGGTTTGGACTTCGCCCCCGAAGGTGGATGGCAGACCCGGACCTGCGTCGTCGATCAGCACGATGAGGATGTTGGGTGAATCAGGGGGAATCCGACGCGGCTCGACACGCCGCTTGTAGACAGATTCCTGCATCGTGCGGCCGGCGACGCTCGCCGATGGTGTGGGTGGGAAAGGTAGGTGATCCTGCTTGGACATCTTCTCATCCGCGCTCATCGTTTCTCCTTTAACTTGTCTACAGCGCAAACATATCTGCGCGGTGCCCCTCAACGTGACGGAACGCACTACATCTGCGAACAGCGCCGGATCGTTCATCCCCATCACAATCATGATGAACAACCCAGCGTACTGAGCGCACCCGCGGTAATCGCCAGTAGAGTCCAAGATTAAACTTTCATAGTCCGTCTCCTTAGGTGGTTCGGATCGTGTCCGGAAATTTATTTACAAGCCGCTGCGGCGCCGGCAGGCAATTTGTAAATCCAAGCTAAGGATTTCCGCCACTGCGAGGTACTAGCAAAACTAGCGGAGGTGATGCTGAAAATGTCACAAAAATGGAGTTTCGAGAGGATTGGAGACAAAACTGGCCAGGCTTCGCGCGGGTTTTAAGTTAATGGCCGAGAGTTGCGAGTGCTTCATGATCTCGATCTGCACAATCCCGATCCACATCGCGCGATGTTGAATCATCCGCGTGATAGGATTCCGGGCCACGCTTTTTCATCGACTCGATTACTTCCTGTTTGCCGACTAACCGGGAGTTATCGCCTGTCCGTTGCGCGGGGGACAGGCGGCGAGTTCTATTCATCTGTTACGAATCCGAGATGGCTCATCCGGTCTGATTCGTACACCATGTTCTGGCTCCGGCGGCTCCTTGCGTGTTCTCGTGAGCGAGTTCACGTATTGCGTGATGACGCCGATCTGCAGGTGTTCCTCTGCCCGCACCTCACCCCGCTTGGAGGGGAGGTACGGATCGGGAGTTCCCGGCTTGATCGGCGGTTCGGTGGCTAGCGTCTTCAATAATGCGACGGCGGCCGCCGCCATAGGATGTGCCACCCAGCCGTGGGGGAAACCAACCTGGTTTTCTTCACGGGGATCCCATTCCAGGTTGTGGAGGTGCGGGATGTTGTATGGCGTCCAGGTCGACATAAACTCGTCCTGCTGGAAGAGGTGCATCTTCCATTGGTGCCACTTCACCGCCTGCAGTCGGTTGCCCTGGAAACACCGGACGGTGTCGCGGCCGGACGGCTTGGCGTCTCCAAGCAAGAAGTCTCGCATGTCCATACCGTCAATGTGCCGGTCGGCCGGAACCTTCGCCCCCGCCGCGAGCACAAGGGTCGTGAACATGTCGACCAGATGCACCAACTCATTACTGACCTTGGCGACCGGCACGTTCCCCGGCCAGCGGATGATGCACGGGGTCCGGTTGGAACCCTCCAGCGAGGTAAAGTAGCCGCCGCGCCATGGTCCCGAGCATCCCTTCCATTGGCCACCAGGAGGATCAGGGTCCATTGCTGGCATTCGGAAGTTAGGATCGGCACCGTTATCGGAGGTCCACACCACGATAGTGTCTTCGGCCAGGCCCAACTCGTCGAGCTCGTCCAGGATCATCCCGGTAAAGTCGCCCATCTGAGTCAGCAGATCTGCCCAATTTCCGCGCTTGGTTTTGCCTGCGTACTCCGGATCGGGGATCGGGGGGATGTGCACCTGTGTGTAAGGCAAGTACATGTAAAAGGGCTTGCCCTCTTGCTTGGAGCGACTCATGAAATCCATGGCCCATTCCGTGATCTTGCGATCAAAACTGGCGCGGAACTGGGCATCATAGGTCGCAATCACTTCGGCCTTGCTGCCCTTCTTCTTTGAATAGATAGGCTTCCGGCTCGATCGGGATCTTCATGTCGCGGACATAAGGCGCGGACGTTACAGCTCCCCGGGGGAAGTATCACTGCATTGTCCACAGGACTTCGTCCGCCGTGCGTGGGTCCCACACGGCTTCGTTGAAGCCGAAATCGACCGGACTGCGGGTTTCCGGATCGCTTCCCAGATGCCACTTGCCCCACATGCCCGTCGCATAGCCGGCAGGGGCCGTTTTAGCATCGGGAGCCACCAGCCCTCGATGTGATTAAGCCAGGCAAGAGCCTAACGTCGGTTCTGCCCGAGTCACGGGCAACCTGGAAGCAATCCCGAAATGCCGGAAAAGTCTCGTTATAGGTAACTTCCCGGCTCGCTCCATCCCGGGATGGGGCTGAATTTACTCAAAACCCCGTTTCAAGGCGATTCGGTCTTCACACATTCGGACAGCGAAGAATTATGATTTTGACAGGAGAAACGCCATGCGATTGTGGTTCAAGCTCCTCGTGGTTCTCGTAGGGTCGGCTTTTGTGAGCGCAAGCCTCGCTGAGGCGCAGAACCGTTTTCTGATCAATGAATTAACCATCGAATCCGATCAACTTACAAAGTCCGATATCGAAGATTTAACTCAGCCACTACAAAGACGAGTCTCCAGTGCAAACGAGATCAAGTCACGCGTCATCTTCGCTTTGCAAAATCTAGGGTACTTCCGAGCAAGTGCAGATGAGCCCAGAGTTCAAACGGAGAGCGATCACGGAGAGCCGGCGGCGAATGTTTCCATTATGGTGCATGAGGGAGCGCGTTACCACGTTGCAGGCCTTCAAGTGGATGGTGCGACTGCCTTCTCATCTCTACGGCTGCAAAATCTATTTCCAGTATCAGCGGGAGACTGGTACGATCTGAGTTCGATTTCAATGGGCCTCAACAGTCTATTGCGTCTCTACACTCAGGCTGGGTATCGAAATGCGACGGTAGTTCCGCAGTTAAAGGTTGATGACGTAAGCCACGCCATTGAAGTTTTCATCGATGTTCAGGAGGGTGAGCATACTTCAGCAGGCCAGGAAATGTCTCCTTCTGAATAGAGGTACAAGTGCGCCGAGTACCAAACCGCACTGTCTTCCGCACTTTGCCCGCAAAGTCTCGTTTCCGGTAAGTTCCCCTCGGCCAGAGGGTATTAGGCGGAGCAAGTCACCGAAAACCCCTGTACCCTTCCTCCCCATGTTGACAAATGGTGGGGAGTCCGTTTTCCAGGAACTTCGATATGCGGCCGACTCCTCGCCGTGTGATTACTTCCTGCTTGCCGGCAACCCATCCGGAACCGCATTTCCTGCTCGCTGAACTAGAAAATGAGCTTCCCAGCGAGCTGCATGTTGAACGGCTCACCCGGCCCGATGCCGGGACCGCCGAAGAAATCGCCGATAGTGTCGGTGACAAACCCGTTGGACCCCACCGATCCGCCGCCGGTCGCGAGGTTGATACGGTTGAAGACATTAAACATCTCCGCGCGCAGTTGCAGTTGAATGTGCTCCTTAATCTGGATGGTCTTGAAGACGGAAACATCCACGTCCGCAAAGCCGGGCCCGTAGAATTTGTTCCGCGATAGATTGCCATTCGGATCGTTGGGAAGGCAGTCCGGCGACGGTACGCAGAACGCCGCCGGGTTGACCCATTGCTCGCCCGTAGCTGCGTTGAATGTGTGCGACACCCCGGCGAAGGGATCGCTGATCAGGTTCAATCCCGGGCGCTGGCTGCCGGAAGCGCCGCGGCCGGGAAGGTTGAACGGCTGTCCCGAGTGGAATGACAATAAACCGCTCCACTGCCAGCCATGAGTCAGGATTTTGGGCCCACGCGAAGAACCGGGGATTTCGTAAGTCCAATACGCGGTGAAGTTGTGACGTGTATCGAAATCGCTGCTCCCGTACTCCTGTTTCAGGTTGAATGCGTCGAGAGGAATCACCCCACGGAACTCAGTTGCCGCATCCAGGGCATGGGCCCAGGTGTAGGCGAACTGCGCGGTAAAGCCGCGCCAGGACCGGATCCGCAGGATAGTTTGGAACGCGTTGTAGTTTGAGGTGACATCACTATTGAACTGGTTGACTGAACCGACGTTCGGATACGCGTCATTCAATGTACTGTCTTGATTGATATTCTCCGTCAATGTCAGCTTGCGTCCCTGGCTCCCGACATAGCCCACCTGCAACACAGCAACGCTCCCGAAGCCTTTCTCCAGCTGCAGGCTGTAGTTGAAGTAGTAGGGTGTGCGAAAACTTTGGCCGACAGAGAAGACGTTATAGATATTTGCGCCGGTAACGTGATCCGGAACGCCACAGCCTGGCTCAACAATGTAGTTGAGGCTCACGCAAGTCACAACTCCCGGAAAGATGGATTGGCCGCCCTGCTGAACCGCCTGCCAGTTGTAGGCATTCCGGCTGTAGTTATCGACCGCGTGCGGGCCAGCCGGATTGTTTTCCAAGCCATTCGCCGCGGCATTTGGTGGACGATTGTCGAGGAACGGGCTGATGGCCGTTTGCTCGTAGAAGACGCCGATTCCACCCCGCACAACGAGGTCACCCTCGGTCCTCGCCTGGTAGGCGAAGCCGAATCGCGGCGCAAAATTGTTCCCGTCCGGCGGGTAGATGGAACCGATGCCGGCTCCCTGGATTGCAAGGGCCCTCCCGGGTATGAAGACCGCGAGGTCCCGATCGCCATTATGGAGCGGACCACTGTATTCGTAGCGAAGGCCGAAATTAAGAGACAGTGTTGGTGCCATTTGCCAGGCATCCTGACCGAACACATCGAACGAATTGACTGAGACTTGCCGTTCCGCGTCTCCCACGGCGATGGAGGATGTGCTCACATCGCCGGCGAGGAAATCCGCCAGAGCAAGCGTATCTGTACATTGCACATTGGTCGTAGCGCAGCTCCCAGCCCATGGTCCTTGTGTCCCATCGAACGCGAAACTCCCGAGCGAGCTGCGGAAATAGAATTCGTCCACCCGTCCCTGCCTCACTTCACCTCCCAAGCGAAGCTGGTGCTTGCCTTTGACGTAAGAGGCGACATCCGTCAGATGACCGGTGATGTCGTTGCGGCCCTCTGGGGGCGTAATCCCCACCTGATCGAATCCGGAAATGACGATATTCGGGGCCCCGAGAATGGGCTGTCCGTTCTTGAGCGCGTCCGGACTTAGATACAGGCCCAGCGCTCTCGTATCGAAACTGTTATCGGCATCGTGAAATGTCTGATTGAAATAGCTAACCCCAAAAAGAACTTGGTTACTTAGCGTTGGCCTGAACTGGGAGTCCAGCACCGCGGAGTAATTCTCCACGCGGATGGGAGCGGCTTCAAAATAGTAGCCGAGATTGGAACTCGCCTCCACGAGCACCAGAGCAGCGCCCGGTGGCTGAATCTGATTCCCTTGGCCCAGAAACCAATGTCCCGACAAATGCTGCTTGTCGTTGAAATTGTAATCCAGCTTTACGACGCCGTTGTAGCTGTATCCCGTCGCGGGATCGTTGGCGAAAAAGTTGCTAATCGTGCCCGGCAGGCTCTTGGTCGAGCTTGGCCAGAGCGTCGAAAGCAGAGTTGCGGAGAGTGAGCTTTGCGGGACATTGTATTTCGCGAGCAGAGATTGAGCGCTCTGTACCCATGCCGTCGACGGTTCGGTCGTCAAACCCGTGAGCCCGAAAATATAATCTTGTTTTTCGAAGCCGAGAAACAAAGAAGGTCTTGTTTCTGAGAATCGGACCACCCAAGCTGAACCCATAATTTTCGTTGCGAAGTCGCGGTGCTTTCGGGACCTGCGGGGACGGTACAAAAAACGGGGAGTGGGCCGCATAGAACTCATTGCGGTTGTAATAGTATGCGGACCCGTGCAGATGATTAGTGCCGGATTTGAGAATCACATTGACCGTGCCTGCGGCGTCGCGCCCGCTTTCGGCGTTCGATTGCGTCTGGGTAGAGAATTCGGCAATGGCGTCGATGGGCATCACCACGCCGGCAACTCCCGAGACACCACCCTGATTGATAGCGGGGATGTTGTACCAGAAATCATTGTTGTCCGTTCCATCGATCTGCCAGTTGATTCCATTGTTCCGGGCTCCGTTGATCGTGCCGCCCCCGTTGATCGAGTAGCCTCCATAACCTGGCGCTATGGCGATCAGTTGAGTGAAGTCCCGCCCGTTCAGGGGCATGTTCTGCACAGCTTCTTCCGGGATCGTGTCGCTCTGAGTCGAGGTCGTTGTGTCGACGGCGAGCGCGGCAGCTTGGACCTCGAGTGAGTTGCTCTCTTGTGCTAGGGATAATTTCACCGCAAGCGTGTAGATCGACCCTGCCGCCACTTTGGCGTTTTCTGCGGTATAGGTCACAAATCCGGAAGAGCTAACAGTGATCCTATAATCACCAGGGGGAAGATCCTGAACGGAGAACTGCCCGTCGGCTGTTGTGACGGTGTTGTGGTCAACACTCGTCGCAATTTCTGTGGCACGCACTTGGGCATTTGGAATGAGCGCGCCGGACGGGTCCGTCACTGTGCCGTTGAGGGCGCCGCGGAAGGTTTGCGCGCCGAGCGAGACAGCGTCCAACACGAACAAAAGGAATACTGAAAGAACGCATTTCATGCACCGCGCCTTTCCCGGCTCGCCTTCGCGAGAGGACAGTAAGTACCAGGCACGCGTCAGGCCAACCCACCGGGCATAAGCGATAGCTCTTACGGCACGCTCACAGACGGTGACGCAAACGCATGGCCTCGCAGAACCTCGCGGACAGCCGGAATGAGATCTGAAACCGGTGTTTGAGAACATACCCAAGAGCCCCTGCTGAAACTGCGGCCGCCACGAATACAGGATCCTCGTGCACGGTAGGAAATCACCTTAGCTCGGGAAGCAGACTTTTGAGGTGGCAAGCAGCCGTTATTCCGTTGCGATCGGCATCGAGATGTCGAGCACGATGAGATCGGGGTCCAATCGGAGGCAGCTTCAATGAGCTGCCCCGTTTCGACAGCGGCCACGATCTCAAATTCACTTTCGAGCAGTTCGGTAATTTTCTTGAGCATTTCGTGATGATCATCGGCTAACAAGATACGCGGACATCCCATTTCAACTCCCGTAGGTTCAGGGCCGAAAGATTTACTTGGTCTGCATCCTTACCCACATCGACTGGAACACGAACACTGATCTCAGTACCCCCCTTCGGCTTAGATGCAATCGAGATCGTACCCTTCACAAGCGTGACCCGTTCCCGCATGCTGATTAGGCCAAGACCTCGCCCATTCATCGCTGCTTCGGCATCGAAACCTGTACCCCGAATCGCGCACCGTAAGATGGATCTCATCGGCAGCTCCCTGCAGCTGAACCGAAAAGCGCTTCACACCGCTGTACTTCACCGCATTCTGCAACGCTTCCTGCAACACCCGGAAAAGGCACAGAGACGTCTCGTGCGGCACAGTAGGGGGAAGGCCGCTATGGGCAAAGTCAATCTCTACCTTCTGCTGATCGGACAATTCTCTGCAGAACCCGGCCGCCGCGGCCGTAATGCCCAGGTACTCCAGTTGCGAAGAGTGCAGGCGGTGCGAGATCGCGTGGACGTCCTTACCAAGCTCCTCGGTGCGCTTCGCTGCAACTTGGATGCGGCTACTAGCTTCAGGAGCGGAATTCTCTAGCTGCTGCTTGATTTGCCCGAGCTCGATCGACAGCAATGCGATCCGTTGATTGATGTCGTCATGAAGTTCTCTCGCAATCCGGGTACGTTCCTGCTCTTGCGCCTCGATCAACCTGCGGCTCACGTTGGAAAGCGCCTCTTCGGCAAGCTTGCTCTCGGTAACATCTATGCACGACCCGATGTAGCCGGCAAAGGAACGATCCGGATTGAACCTCGGTACGCCAATATCGACAATCCATCGATATGCTCCGTCGTAGCGACGGAGCCGATACTCCATCCTGAAACGTTCTCGACGATCGAAGGCACCCGTGTAGATATCCAGGCATTTCTGCAAATCGTCGGGGTAAACAGCGTGCGCCCAGCCGTTTCCAAGCTGCGACTCCAATGACTGGCCGGTAAACTCGAGCCAGGTATCGTTAAAGAAGGTGCACAGCTTGTCCTCGCCTGACATCCAAATCAGCACAGGAGCCGTATTGGCGACCAACCGGAAACGCTCCTCGCTCTCGCGTATCGCTTCCTGGGCCAGCTTGCGATCTGTAATGTCGACCGCCATCCCGAAGACGCGCTGGGGTTGACCGTTCATTGTGTAGTAACATTTCCCGCGGGCTCCGACCCAACGCACCGTACCGTCAGGCCGAATGACGCGGAACTCGATGGTGTACAGATGCCGGCTTAGCTCTGCATCAGCAATCGTCTTCTCGACCAGTTCTCGGTCCTCTGGATGAACACTATGAAGGAAGTCTTCAATGTTTCCAATATCAGTATCGGATGTGATTCCGAACACTGTCTGCAGGTCGCCAAACCGAAGACTTTGTCCGCTTGTCATATCCCATTCCCATCCAACCGCTCTGCTGGACTCCATTGACAGACGAAGCCGGTCGTGTGCTACGCCCACATCCGAAGTAAATTCACGGTCGGCAAGATAATCCTGGATAAACGCCGCAACGGCTAAGAGCACTCCGGAGATAAGTACCAAAAGGAGGCGAATTTCATGTGCCCTGATTGGCTCATCCGTACGAAGCAGCTCCCACACGCCGACAACCGGAACCGCAACCACCGCGAGCATTGCCAAAGCAGAACTGTACCTCGTGTCTGTAGTGTCCAACTGGACGGTTTGCGCCAGCTGCGATCTCAGTCTTCGGCCCTGCAGACCGATCCATACAAACCAGGCGATGACCGCAGTGAAAACCATTCCTGTCAAACCTCTGGCAGCGGGGGAAGAGGTTAAATCGCCGGAAGGGTCTTTCAAGGCCCAAATGACGTTCGCGGCCATCGAACCGAATGCGTATAGCGCAGACGCGCCGAATAGATGCCAATAGATGGACTTCCAAGGAAGTTGGGCCCGAAAAATCAGTGTGCCCAGAACTCCAAGAAGGAAGAGGTTTTCCGTGAAGTAGAGAGCTTCAGAGCGCAAGATCATAGCAGACGCTTGGGGCCCGTACTGGTATGGAAACAGAAGGTAGGCGTATGCGAAAACCCAAACAAAAAGCAAGATAAGAAAGTTTAACGTCGCGCGATATGGCCTGTGACTCGGTAGCCTCAGGTGCGGACGGGAAACCACAGCCGCGATCATCAAGACGATGTGCAGAAATAATGGAGGGTTGTCGAACAGGAAGGCGGGAATTTTGCCGTGCAGGACAACATTGTAGAGCCAGGAGCACGGGACCAGCGCCCAAAGCCCATATGCCACCGCGAGGAATGACCAAAATAACCGTATCGTTTGCCGGTTCTGAACCGCATTCAAGGCGGCAACGCCGCTGGCCGTTAGAAGCAGAAGGAGATAGCTGATTTCGCAGTATGCAACCAAGTCGGCCCCTCGCTTAAGGACGAGTGACAGAGCCGCCTGGGTTACCAGAAGTGCGATGGCAAAGATCGGCCATGAAACAAGCCGGGATTTCAGTCTAGGAGGAAAGTGTGTGCCCAGCATGGTTTTCTCCTCGAGCGGAGTTTCCACGATCGTGTGCGAATAGGCCAAGCTCCTCGTGGCATGGCTGGTTCAGCACTGAAGCGGTACGCGCCTCGCTCTCGAAACGTTCCAGGGCAGCGCTGTCGTTTGCCAAGTTATCCGGCAGGAACTTGAGAGCGACAAACCGGCCAAGCACAGTGTCTTCAGCCTTGTACCCAACGCCCATACCGCCGACGCCGATTTTGTCTAATCCACGGTAATGGGAGATGCTTGCATCGGTCATCGTTAGCCATCCGCAAACAACCGAGCCCGAACCTCCACAATCATAGCGTGCCAATCAATAACAATCATGTATTGTGTGAGTTGCTTCAGTCCGGGCTTGCTTGCCGCCAATTGTGGTCGGATTACGGACAATCCGGAAATAATCCTCTGTACTGCCTGCAAAGTCTGGTTTTCTGGTATATCGAAGCTGTAGTCATTTTCCCGATCTACTGTTAGTTCTGCTAGTTGCCGCTCCCATCGCACTTTCATAAGATACCCTCACTGGCGCAAGAGAGGATCTCTTCCATTTGCAATGACCCCGAATAGCCAACAGGAGATGTGCAACCTACAGCCAGGCTTCCACATCCTGGCTAAGCCAACCGGGTCAATCTGCAATTTAGACTGTAAGTACTGCTATTTCCTCTCAAAGGAAATGCTCTATCCAGGAAGTCAGTTCCGGATGGCGGATGAGATGCTGGAAACTTACATCCGCCAGGCCATCCAGGAGGCTTTCTTCCACCATCTGGATCGGCCGACGAAGATTGTGGCCGAGTTGTTGCGCCGCGATCGCACTCCGGCCGAGGTCATGCAGATCCTTTCCGCCGAAGAATCAAGATTGAAGTCGACGAAGGTGGGCGCTGGTCGCAACGATCCGTGTCCATGTGGCAGCGGGCGCAAATATTCAAGTTCTGCCCTGGAGCGACATTCAAAGTAGCAACCCCATGAGATACCCTGCGGGGTCCGTTGATTCGTTCCCTTCAGCGTGAGATGGTCGTCGGCCGGCGTGGTCAGCGAGATTTGTATGCAGACAGGGCAGCCGGGATGGTCGCAGATGTACTCAGTAAGCTTCTCTTCATGGCCATTCGTAGCCGTAATGCCCGTGTTGGTCGTTCTCTACGGAATAAAACAGCCTTACAGATGCAGCTAAAGATAAGAATACTTCGATGATAAGGAGCCTGAAATGCCAGATGCAAACGTAGCACGCACTGTTTTGCCGATCCCGGATCGGCCGTACATCGGCTTGACCACCTACGACGCTAAAGATCCCAACGCAAAGTTTCCTGCCATCGAGCCACTGCGCCCGCCGAAAGACGCACCCAACGTACTGGTCGTCCTGCTCGACGACGTTGGTTTCGCAGCCTCGAGCGCCTTCGGTGGACCCTGTCAAACACCCAATTTTGACAAGCTCGCCTCCAGCGGACTGAAATACAACCGCTTCCATACCACTGCGCTCTGTTCGCCAACACGGCAGGCGCTGCTTACCGGTCGCAACCATCACTCGGTGGGAATGGGCGGCATTACCGAGATCGCCACATCTGCGCCTGGCTACAGCTCCATACTGCCGAAGAACAAGGCGCCTCTCGCGATGACGCTCAAGCTGAACGGCTACTCGACGGCGCAGTTCGGGAAGTGCCACGAAGTGCCGGTCTGGCAGACTAGCCCGATGGGTCCATTCGACCAGTGGCCGACAGGCGGGGGAGGATTCGAATATTTCTATGGATTTCTGGGTGGCGAGACCAACCAGTACGATCCCGCGATCTACGAGGGCACTATACCCGTGGAACCGCCAAAGACCGCCGAGGAGGGGTACCACTTTACCGAGGACATGACAGACAAGGCTATCGCCTGGGTACGGCAGCAGAAAGCGCTCATGGCCGACAAGCCATTCTTCATGTATTTCGCACCCGGCGCTTGCCATGCGCCGCACCACGTGCCCAAAGAATGGGCGGACAAATACAAGGGCAAGTTCGACCAGGGGTGGGACAAGCTGCGCGAGGAGAGCCTCGCCCGGCAGAAGACCCTGGGCGTCGTTCCGCAGAATGCCGAGTTGACCACGCGGCCGAAGGAGATTCAGGCCTGGGACGAAGTCAACCCGAAAATGAAGCCGGTACTGGCCCGCCAGATGGAAGTGTATGCCGGGTTCCTGGAGCACACCGATCATCATGTGGGGCGGTTGATCGACACGCTCAAGGACCTCCAGATCCTCGACGACACCCTAATCTACGTAATCATCGGGGACAACGGCGCCTCGGCCGAAGGTACTCCGAACGGCACGTTTAACGAGACGATCATGGTCAACGGGGCCGCTGGCCCTCGAGACCCCAGAGTTCATGATGGAGCGGATCGACAAGTTTGGCAGTCCGGAGGCATACAACCATTATGCCGTGGGCTGGGCGCACGCCATGGACACACCCTATCAGTGGACTAAGCAGGTGGCGTCGCACTGGGGCGGCACACGCAATGGGACGATTGTCCACTGGCCCAAGGGCATCAAGGCGAAAGGCGAGATTCGTTCGCAGTTCTGCCACGTGATCGACGTCGCCCCGACCGTGCTGGAAGTCGCCGGCCTGCCTGAGCCGACGATCGTCAACAGCGTGCAGCAGGCGCCCATGGAGGGCGTCAGCATGGCATACTCCTTCGACGATGCCAAGGCCACAGAACGTCACGACCTGCAGTATTTTGAGATGTTCTGCAACCGGGGAATCTACCATAAGGGATGGAGTGCTGTGACCCGGCACTCGACCCCTTGGGTGATAACGCCGAACCTGCCCGCTTTCGACGACGATGTGTGGGAGCTGTACGACGGCAGCAAGGACTGGACTCAGGCGCGCGATCTGGCGAAAGAGATGCCGGAGAAGCTGCGCGAACTGCAGCGGCTGTGGTTGATCGAGGCGACCAAGTACAACGTGTTACCACTTGATGACCGCAGAGTCGAGCGTTTCAATGCTGACCTGGCTGGCCGGCCACAGCTCGTCAAGGGCAACTCGCAACTGCTATTTAGCGGGATGGGAAGGTTGAGCGAGAACAGTGTCCTGGTCATGAAAAACAAGTCGTTTTCGATCACCGCCGAGGTAGAGGTGCCATCGAAAGGAGCGGAAGGCGTCATCATTCACCAGGGTGGCGCGTTCGCTGGTATGAGTCTTTACGCCAAGGCCGGAAAAGCAAAGTTCGCCTACAACTTCCTCGCGCTCCAAACTTTTACCATCGAGGCGAGCGAGCCAATTCCAGCCGGTAAGCACCAGGTGAGAATGGAATTTGCCTACGATGGCGGCGGGGTCGGCAAGGGCGGCAATGTTAGCCTTTATTACGACGGCAAGAAGGTCGGTGAAGGCCGGGTTGAGCGCACGGTTCCGATGATGTTTTCCGCAGATGAGACGACCGATCTTGGCCGCGATACCGCTACGCCGGTCAGCTCAGACTACACCCGCAATACCAGCGTATTTAACGGTAAGGTCAACTGGGTGCAGATCGATCTAGGTAAGGACTCCCATGACCACTTCATCACTCCGGAGGAGCGACTGAACCTGGCGATGGCGAGGCAGTAATAGTGACGATCGACATAGGCGGGCAGTTCCAGCGTCCGCCTGTTTCGGCTGCCCTCGAGCTGGCGCGTTTCTCCTCTAACTTCTCCACGGTGCAAACATATTTTGACGCCAATAAGTAGCTTTTCTGCCCAAACGCTACGATTTTTGCTAGTTCTTCTTTCCCAGCCAGCCCGGTAGCCTTGCAGGAGACTAGCGACCGCCCGTCTGGGGGTGCTGTCGACGGATCTAGAACGCCAATTACCAGCCAGCGCTAAGGTGATTCGCTGTTGAAGCTAAGGTCGTACGATGCCCTGCGTTCATGGAGTGACATTCGCGCGCCTGGTCGGGTCACTTCGGAGAGTGAACTGCGGCTTTTCGCGCGGCCTATACATGGCAAGACTTCGCGCAGCTCGCGTGAGTATTCTCGCTCTGCCGCTTCTGGTCCCCTCGTGTATTGGGCAAGAGCCATCCACATCTCCGGAAGCTCACGTGACTCCAGTCAACACCACCCTGCCTGTGAACTGGATCTATGGTGCGTACATCCCCCAAGAGGCGCCCATTGTGCCGCTCACCGGCGACCAGCGTTTCAAGCTCTATCTTCGGCAAACCTATACAACTCCCGGAATCTACGTGAAGACCGGGTTCTTCGCAATCCACGACCAAGTCGACGAAACCCAGCCGGACTGGGGAGATGGCGTTTCAGGTTTTGGCAAACGAGTTGGCTCGCTCCAGGCCGGGAACATCATTCAGAACTCGTTAACGGCTCTAGGCAATGCAGCAGTCGGATTCGAGCCCCGTTATGACCGTTGCCGATGCGAAGGCGCGTGGCCAAGAATTCGCCACGCTGTCGTCCGGAACTTCATCACCTACGGCGGTGCAGACGACAAGGCAATGCGGCCTCAGATCATGTCGTATGCGGCAGCGCTTGGGGCCGGGGTGACCGTCGCCTCGTGGGAGCCTAACAATCCTAGCGTGTTGACTAGGGGCTATCAAAGCATGACTACCCAGGCCTGGGTGGGCGTGGTGGTCGACGCGCTGGCGGAGTTTGCTCCCGACATCAAGCGGATGTTGCACAAGAATAAGGCAGACGATAAGTAGGGTAGCTCGAAAAAGTCGCCCTGCAATAAAGATGTCGACACGCTTAACTGACCATGGGTTCAAAGAAGCCCGTCCGTGACCCAAGTGGGCAGCACACTCCCGGCGTCTTCAGCGTCGACAAGGAGCTCCTTGTTAAGGGGCCCCTCTCCAGATCCGAATAGGCTACTCACCACCGCACCTGTTCTTCCCGCACTGCCCGCCAGATGACAGGTACATCGTGGCGATGCCGGCGACTCGCTGCGGGCAATTCAGGTCTCTATCATCAAAGGAGAACTGATGAAGGTGAAATGTCCACCTTTGAAAACAATGTCGATCGCCCTGGTGAGATCCGCACCGATGCGGGATTTGAATATGTAGCCAGATGCACCGAGGTCAATAGCAGCGCAGACTCCATATCTTCATGTACGGTTAAAAAGATGATTTTGGAGGCACAGCCACCGCTCCTCGGGCGCCTTGTCACTTCGAATCCATTCCCAGGTCAGAAATACTCCGAGCCACGCGATCATCTTGTTTGGTTCAGTCTCCCGGGATGCAGCAGGGCATAGCTTTATCAGTGCAACGCAATCACTTCCGATGGTGATCGGCGCTGCCAATGCCACAGAGCTCGTTGAAGCACCACAGAAAACGCCCTGAGCATCACAGGTAGGCACCGTGTGCTGAGGGGTGGCCGCAACTCCTAGTCGTAATCATCTGAATTCAGAGGCTCGCAGGCTTGCACAAAAGGCGGTCCACGCATCCGATAATAGAAGTATCCGGTTAGGCGGATTCTCTATTCCTCAGGTAACGATCAAGACGGGCCTCAAGACTCCAGACGGGCGCGAAGAACTGCTTACCGAATATTTCTGCGATCACCCGGGATGTCCTAACATTGCTACCCACGTGCTCGGATGCGCGGTGGAGCTCCGTATGATGGCAGCCGTTTGTGACGAGCACGTACCCAAGCCTGGATACTAACAACCGCCTTTTCCAAGAAACCAATTCACTGGTCGTTTCTCGCTCCCGGCGGAAACGCCAAGAACAGGCGTTACTCTAGCCCGGATACTGCAAGTTTTGCCAGTTGTTTGGTTGAAGCGGCGGTCCTAGTCTTCGATGGGAAAAAGACTGATGGAAAAGAGTCGGGTTGCCCCCGTTCTCTTCATCGTCGTGCGAACATTCCAGATTTCTAACGAAAAGGGACTCTCTCTCAATGAATGACCAGGACAAGATTCAACGAACAGTTCTTCCCATCCCCGATCAGCCGCGCACAGGCCTGATCACCTATGATGCGAAGGATCCGGAAACCAAGTTCCCTCCGATTACGCCGCTTCGCCCGCCCAAGGGCGCGCCAAACGTCCTGATCGTCTTGATTGACGACGCGGGCTTTGGCTCATCGAGCGCCTTTGGCGGTCCGTGTAACACTCCGACGGCAGAACAGTTGGCGGCCGGTGGCCTAAAATACAACCGCTTTCATACCACAGCGCTCTGCTCGCCGACGCGACAGGCCCTTTGTAGCGTACCGGCGGCATTGCACTCTCCTGAACCTTTTGCAATGCCGCATTTGTAACGATGGATGAGCCTATCAGCACCGTATTGCCCCCCGTCATTGTTAAAGCGGAATCAGCGAGCGGAAGCCGCAACCTCCTCCTTTGCTGTCATATCCTCCGCGTGCACCTGCTTGGGGGTCCGATACTCTACGTGCACCTGCTCGATAGTCCCGTTGAACTTGAACGGCGCCTTATCGAAGTAGTCAAGCGATACGGGCGAACCAAGGGCCATGCCAATGTCGAGGCAGTCGTTGGCAGTGAAGATCAGGGGCGCGGATATCGGGACTTGACCTGTCGCAACCACTTGACCATTCACTTTCATGGTGACGCTCAGCGGTCCGCCAGGCCGGGGCACTACGTACGTGGTCTCTATCTCGATCTTTACCCTACCGACGGGGAGCTTCTGCTGGGCGCGGATTTTGGTGCGCTGAATGATGAAAAGATTGTATTCGTAGCAGAGGATGCCGTCCTCTACGAAACACGTGAGGCCCCCCGAGTTCGCACCCAGTTTGTAGAGCACACCGTTCGCATTGGCCGGGATATCGGCGTCAATGGTGACAAGGTTGGGTTTGTTGCCCAGCGCCGGCGCGCAGAACTCCGGCATGCGAACGGTATCGCCGGAGAAAGTCCACTCCGTATAGGGTGGCGCAATGCGCATTTCGGGGTGTAGCAAGGGAACCCAAAGGCCACCGCCGATGGGAAGCGCCTTGTTCTTCGTAGCCTCGATGAGAAAGATATCCTTCAATTGGGCCAGCTTCTCCGGCATTTTTGCGGCGAGGTCGTTTGCCTGGCTCCAGTCTTCCTCAAGGTTGTAGAGCTCCCAAACGTCTTTGTCCGGTGTCCATTCCCGAATACCTGGTGGAATACCTTTTTCCCAAGGAACACGCGGGCCGATAGCAGAGGCCATCCAGCCATCGTGATAGATAGAGCGGCTGCCCATGATCTCGAAGTATTGGGTGAGCAGGCGCCCCTTGGCCTTTGGGTCGTCAAAGGTGTAGGCGAAACTCACGCCGTCGATCGGGTCCTGAGGAATTCCGTTTACCTCCAGCGGTGGCGTGATACCGACAACTTCGTAAATGGTGGGGACGATGTCGTTGCAGTGATGGAACTGTGGACGCGGTGTGGCATCGGGCTTAATCTTTGCCGGCCACTGGACGACCATCGGGTTCCGGGTACCGCCGAAGTGCGACGCTAGAAGTTTGGTCCCCTTGTAGGGAGTGCTCCCGGCCCAAGCCCACCCCGAGTGGTATTGGTTGTCGGCCTTGGGCGAGCCCAGCACGTCGAGTCCACCAAGTGCATCGAGTGCCGCGATGTGCTGCTTGACCGTAGTCGGAATGCCGTTTTGCGCCAGAAGCTCGCTGATTGTGCCGTCCTGCCCCTCGGCCGAGGAACCGTTGTCACCCCAGATGTAGAAGATGAGCGTGTTGTCGCCATAGCCAAGCCTGTCCATCTCGTCGATGATGCGGCCCGCCTGAGCGTCCACGTGCTCCGCAAACCCTGCGGCCACTTCCATCAGCCGGCGCTGGAAGGGCTTTTCGTCCTCGGGGATGCTCTCCCAAGACTGCATCGTTGGATGCCGGGGAGTAAGTTGGGCGGTGTCGGGAATCCAGCCCTTCTCCTTGGCGCGCTTGAAGACGCGCTCACGGTAGGCATCCCATCCGTCATCGAACTTACCCTTATATTTGTCGGCCCACTCCTTCATGATGTGGTGCGGACCGTGGATCGCGCCACTCGCCCAGTACATGTAAAACGGCTTATCCGGCTGGAATGCCTTGTGCTTCTGCAGCCAGTTGATGGCGTCGTCGGCGAGGTCCGCGCTGAGATGGTAGCCCTCCTCCGGGCTTCTGGGTGGGGACACGACGGTAGTGTTTCGTACCAGGTTGGGGTCATATTGCGACGCCTCACCTGCCAGGAATCCATAGAAATATTCGAAGCCTACTTCGGTCGGCCAATTCTGGAAGGGGCCGGCGACGGTTGTTTCCTCGGCAGGTGTGTTATGCCATTTGCCAAATGCCGCAGTACTGTAGCCATAATCCTTCAGCACCTCGGCCGCCAGCGCGCTGCTCTTGGGGATATGGCCGGAGTATCCGTCCCAGTCGTTCGCCAGCTCCGCGATCTGCCCGGAACCGACGCGATGATGATTGCGGCCGGTGAGGATAGACGCTCGTGTGGGCGAGCACATGGCCGTAGTGTGGAAGCGGTTGAGCGAGATTCCGTCCATGGCAACGCGGTCCAACGTGGGGGTACGGACTTCACCTCCAAAAGTGGAAGGCAGACCGGGACCCGTGTCGTCAATCAGCACGATGAGAATGTTGGGTGCATCCGGGGGAAGGCGACGCGGCTCAACGCGCCGCTTGTAGACGGATTCCTGCATGGTGCGGCCAGCGATGCTCGCCGATGGTGTGGGTGGAAAAGGAAGGGAATCCTGGCTGCGTATCGTGTCATCCGCGCTCATCGCTTTTCTCCTGTCGGGTTCCTACACTGCTGAGCGTACCTGCGCCTACCTCCCAATGCACCTGTCACTTGCGACAGTTCGGCACATTGACTGTCCGCGCTTGCGGATTAGCTCTGGATCGGATTTTCTTCATTGACTGGCAAAGAAAAAAGCGCAGGGGCTGAAGCCCAATTCTCTTTGCATCCTGAGCGGCCCGACTAAAGTCGTGCCCTAATACAAAACATCGGAGCAGTGACCGCACGGACAATTCGCGCATTCCGCAAATTTGCATGTTCGAAACGACGCTGCGACCAGGAAAAAATGTAGAAGCCACTCCAGGCCTGTCACTTGTGACAGGTGCCACCGGGGAAAACGTATTTTAGAATCGGCTGAGACTAGGGCGCCCGGTTCCGGAGACGCTCACGTTGACCATTCTGACCCCCCAAAGGAGAACGCCATATGAGCGAAGCAGAGAAACGTAATATTCGAAATCATGTCGCGATTGACTTCCCGATTAAGGCGCCCGCCAGCGCCAAGGCGCTCACCGAAGAACTGCCCCCGTTGATGCCCGATCTCGCGAAACTGCAGGATGAGCTCGGTACGGTGCATTTCTCCCGTTTCATGGTCAAGGGAGACGAGAAGCTTCTCTTTCTTTCGGACATTGACGGCGAGGTCGAGAAGCATATTGAACGGCTGGTGGAAAGTGCTGGCCCGGTCTTTGACGCCATCTTCAAACACGTGGAAGATCCTCCGGCCACGCCCGTGACCAGTAACCCCCAGAGGGTCATCAGATGGCTGAGGCATCATATCCGCGAGCCTATCGATATGTATTTCGCTAACGAGGACGCTTCGGTTCAGGACATCAAGGCGGCCGCTCGTGACGCGGGCTTTACGGGCAATACGTCGCAAAGCAACTTGCTGACATACATGGCTTTCAAGTCACGTGTGCAAGGCTTTGTGTTGAAGCTGGTCGGACCGGCCTTGATGGGAGAGAAGGGACATAAAGCGTCGGATTCCATTGGGACGCTGCATGTCGCCCATTTTGTGCCCTTTGAGGGCAACCACTTAGGCTTCTTCACAGTCTACGACGGTTCTGTCGAGAAGTACTTCCAGGACTTCGCAGAAAAAACGTCGTTCACTTTCGATGCTCTCTTTCCACATGTCATTGGCGGGCCGCCAACCCCAGTAGCAAAGAACGCCCAGGCGTTCCTTCAGTGGGGAATCGAAAACAACTATCCGGCTATCGGTTTTTACAGCGCCTATCCAGGCCTCGGGGTTCAAGACATTCGAGCCCTGCTGGCCGATCGCAAGTTACAAAGGGCCACTGCTTAAAAGCAGTTGTGTCCCCTTGGTCGCGAACCAGGATCAAGCAGGAGGAACGCGTTGGCGAAGGAGACCAAAACGGAAGCAGCACCGGTGAAGGAGGGCGTGGGGCTTCTTCGCCGACTGTTTGATCGAAGGCGGCATGAAAGCCCAGAGACTAATGGCGATTCGGGGCCCCTGGAAAAGTCCGCGCTCGACCTCGCGGACATTCAGGGGTTCATTCTCCGCGGTTACAGAATGCCGATGGTGCGGCATTTCCTGTTGACGGTAGGAGATCCGGCACAAGCGCGCAAGCAAATAGGACGGCTCGTAAGCGGGGACGAAGCTGACGCCCCGCAAATCACCACTGCCGAGGACTGGCACGTGGGGTTCGCGCCCGGACCGGGAGACAATCTCGGGGATGCCCCGCGTCGTAAGCCTGATTATTGCCTCAACATCGGTATCTCTTGGCCTGGACTGGTCGCGCTGGAGATAAGAGAACGCGTCCCCACGTTGTCTTTCAAGTCATTTGGTGCGTTCATCGAAGGAGCAGCGCACCGAGCGGCGTTGATTGGAGATATTGGAGCAAGTTCGCCTCAGAACTGGATTGGCAGTTTTGGAAAAGGAGAAGATCACGTCCTGGTGACGTTGCACGCCATCAGCCCGGAAGCGATGAAGAGCTATAGCGACAGATTGTGCGCCTGGTTTGCCGAAGGAACTGCCTTCCAAGAAATCTGGCGCCAAGACGGGATGGCGTTAATGGAGACGCAAAATGGCCAACCCGTTTTTACCAGCAAACTTCACTTCGGATATACCGACGGCATCAGTATGACCACCATCCGCGGCGGCCCAGAAAAATATCATCCTGATCACCAGCATCCCTGCGAGCCATGGCTCTTCGTCTTGCGGGAAGACGCTGAGAACTACGAGGTGCCGGAGCCGCGAAAGCTTGGCTTAAACGGTAGCTTTGCAGTTTTCAAAAAGATCGAGACCGACGTCGTTGGCTTTGAAAATTTTCTGCAGTCGAACAAAGACAAAATAGATCCTGAATTGCTCGCGGCCAAGATCTGCGGGCGATGGCGCAACGGCGTTCCTCTCGTCCTATCACCGGACACGGATAGCCCCGCGGGAGGGATTTCGCCCGAACAGTTGAACAATTTCGAGTATGTAAACGCTGATGGTTCGGGAGATCCGAAGGGGATCCGCTGTCCCGTCGGCGCACACATACGCAGAGTCAATCCACGGGGTCAGCCGGTCGCGGGCCAGGGACTCCCCGGCGGCAGCAATAACTCTCACCGGCTGATGCGTCGCGGTCTGCCTTATGGGCCGGTCTATGATCCAAGCAAACCTTACGATGGCATCGAGCGCGGGATTCTCTTTTATTTCATTAACGCGAACATCGAAAACCAATATGAGTTCGTGCAGCGACGTTGGGTCAATGACGCCGAATTCGCCGGGGCCGTCAGGCTTAACCCGAAGTCGAAAGATCCACTGATTGGCACTCAGGACCCCGCGGAAAGCATTTTCGTGATACCCCAGGCAAATGGAGGCCCGCCGATCGAGGTTACAGGTCTCTTAAGCTTCGTTACGACCAAAGCCGCTGCGTACATGTTTCTGCCGAGCATCACAGCCATCAAATTTATCGCCAACTTGGGAGAAGGCCCGTGATCTGTCGCCAAGTACGGGAGCATTCAGGCTGTTGCTGACCCAAATGGTTGGCGTGACCGGCGGTGATGCGGACCTCTCATCAGGGAAAGCGTCGAAGCAGTAGCCGGCGGACCGGATCCGGAAGATCGGTCCGCTGGATAAAACTCCAAATCTTGGGCCGGGTTCACTGGCTGATATGCCGGTCGCATACCCGGCCTACTTCGTTGAGCTTAGCGCGGCCGACTGTATGATCGGGAGATCCACGCTGATGGCAGCATGGTCTGACAGCGGGTCGTTGAATGCCTGATTGGCTTCGTTCATGGTACGTGCGAAGTGAGGAGCAAAGCGATAAGAGTCAGCCGATTTTGGGTCATCTTTTAGATAGGCCTTTACGAATACCCAGTCGAGCCGGTATCTTCCTACGACGCCGAGCGTTCGCGGCAACGCGAACGTGGTCATAAATCCCTTACTGCCGCGCTCGTTCGAGTTCCCCAGGGTTCCCTGACGGCCAAGCACCGAGAGTTCGGCATCTCCACGAAAGTCAAACTGTGTCTGGTCATCAAACCGATACTTATTGAGTTCTTTAAAAAGGCCCTGTTCGGGATTGGCCGCCAGCAACGGAACGCCGGAGGCGGTTGGGTCGCCCTGAAACTTCGTCGTCTTGAAGGCAATTCCGGCAATGTCCATGCCGAAACCCACGCCGGTCGCGTACTTGACCCCTTTTGTGGCCCAAAACGAAGGATCATTTATCTTCTTCAGTACGGCCGACTTTATGCTGGTAATCGAGCCATCCGCTCCCGTTGTGTTCATATCCCCGGCAACGACCACTGGATGAGAGATTGGTTTAATCAAGTCAAGAATTTCATCCATCTGCTTCACTCGACCCTTCGGCGTCGTACGATTCTCAAGGTGAGCCGCAACAATGGTGACCTGGCCTCCGGGAAGATCAGGTACGTCGATGGTTGCAATCAGGTTAGTGCGGCCTCCACGGCGCACTTCGCGAACGATCTGTTCTCCGAAGAGAAGGCTTGCGCCTTTCCGTTTCCCGGCTTCCACTTTTCCGTACTTCTTCTCGCCGTTGTACCAGTCGTAAGCCTCATACTTAAAGGGCACGAGCTTCACATCCCGAAGAGGATAGCGAGAGAGAATGGCGTTGCCGTGCAGTCCCAGAAGGCGCGTCTTATCGACGCTAAACAGGTCATCCAACTCCTTGCGCTCGTCTTGATTCTCCACATTCGCGAACGACTGGGTACCTAATATCTTGGGATCAACTTCTACAAACTCCACACCATAGGCCCAATTCATCTTGAGTGCTTCGGCAAGATCCTTGACCACGGCGCGGTAGTCACTTCTCTTCATGCCCCAGTCGACCTCATTCAGAATCAACACGTCTGCCGACTGAAGCACGTCCATCTGGGCACGTAGCACCTGGTCACTTGCTTTTTCGGCATTCGTATCGCTGGCCGCTTCGCTGTGAACTTCGCTGATGAATCCTTGCTTATCGGTAAGCAATAGCTTGATCTTGTCGAATTCGATTCCCCGCTCGATGTTCCATTCAACCACACGCAGAGAGGGCCCCATACCCTTGAGATCGGGCCGCAACGGCTTTATCCCGTTGAAATAGGCTTCATTGTTGATAAAGGGGGTCGTTAACAAGGTGTGGAGTTTGGCTGCCAGGGCGGGATCCACCGTTTCCTGCTCACCGAGAGCGAGGAGTTCCTGATAGCTCAGCATCGCAGGTCCGGATGTCCGCGTATAGTCAGTTCCGCTTCGATCCTGTGCAGAAGCAAAGGAAAACAAGATCAATGTTAGGAACAGGGCGAGTTGGGCTCCGATGGAACAGACACGATGGTTTTCCACGAGATACCTACCGAGATGTGTTTTGAGCGTTGGTTTTAGAATTGTCACAATTTTGAGCCATTTTTGCGCGCACAAGTTCGATTGACCTGATCCTCAAACTGACACATTTGCGCGACTGGAGCAGTCTACAAAACAAGCTGCCGCCACGCATACTAGTAGAATTGGCAGTTCCGTATGCAAATTAGCGGAGCGTCGCGGGATCGCTACCGAGTAGCCTCTTGAAAAGAGGGTCCACAACCAGTCAGATAGCCGCCAGGTACACTTCGGCCCCCAATGTCCCTTTTGTCGCAGCCTACAGTTTAATCAATCAGCCTAGCCCCGTCCCCACTTCCGGCTCAGTTCGGGATCTTGCCGTGGACCGTCTGCGGACTTCGGCTCCGCCGCCTGCAATAGGTTTGTTCTTTCTCTTGTAGTCTTGCTAGTATCGCCGTCTCGCGATTGCCAAATAACATGGCCTCTAACTACGGTTTCTGGGTCCCCAGGGATAAGTGGAGGTCGCGATCTGTACTCATAATAAATTCCGATGGCTTTTGATTTCTCTCTGCCTTTGTTCGGTTGGGAGTTCCACCAGCTTTGCGTTTGCTTCTACTCCTCCCGCAACCACTTTAATGCCTCTTTTGGATGCGCCCGGAGATACTTTGCCGGACGCTCCAGACGCGCAGATTCCGGTGACCGAAAAGGGTCTGCCACTAGCTATCCTCAAGGATCAGGTAGCAATTTGGACGAGCCCGGTGCGGATCAGGCCCCACGATTTGATTTGGCTGCTACCCCTAGGCGCAGCAACAGGTGTGACGCTGGCAACCGACACGGACGCAATGCGCGACCTATCCCACAACCCGGGCTTTAACAAAGACAGTGTAAACGCTTCAAACGCGCTGCTTGGCGGTGAGATTGCCATTCCAGTGACGTTGTATGGTGTCGGGCTCTTCAAAGGCGATGCGCACGCTCGTGAAACGGGCATTTTGAGCGGCGAGGCCCTTGCGGATAGCGTAGTGGTGGACCAGGTCACAAAAATCATCTTCCGGCGTGAGCGGCCTCTCTACAACAATGCCTCGGGTGACTTTTTCTCATCCAAAGCAGGTAACAATAATTCGTTTCCGTCTTCACACAGCATGTTGGCCTGGACTATAGCGGGAGTAACCGCGGCAGAGTACCCATCGAAGTGGGTGCAATTGGGCGTATATTCTCTGGCCTCGAGTGTAAGCCTGATGCGCGTCCTGGGACAGGAGCATTTCCCGACGGACGTCCTGGTGGGAGGCTCTGCCGGATGGCTAATCGGGCACTACGTCTTCAAGAAGCACTCAATGCATGCCTTGACAAACACGGCTCGAGGGAAGTTCTGACTCTCCTGCTCTCGCGGGTCCAAGCCATCCTAGAGTGCGACCCCGATCGGCGCTTACTGAATGATCGGTACCGCGGACGTGCCGTTAAGCGCAGCGGAACATCTAGAGCTCCATTGAGCCATTCACTGCAAATTCTCAAAACCAGGGCGATTGGTTCGAATGATCGCAGAGAAGTCTGCGTAATTATTCGCTGCCTTTGCGATCGCGTTAATGTGTGCCATGCTCTTCAAATCTTTAAACGCCAGGCCCCGTGTGACCAGCCGTCCGCGATCATATAGCAATTCGTCCAATGTACCGTTCAGTAGAATTCGGTAATTCCAAGGTTGCGGCTGGGCGACTTCTGAGGCGATTTTCCTGTCAAGAGTTGTGGTACAGTTGCGCGTCAGGGCGTTGTACCATTTGGGGTGATCTTTCAGCTGGTTTAGATACTCGACGTAGGTGAGAAAAATGGCGCGCGCCGATTCCGGTCCCATCGTCGCGCGGTAGAGAAAAACCTCTTCGTCCTTCCTGAAGTTCGTCCGGAGGCGGATCACGTCGCGCTCATCCGCGACCACGAAAATCAGCTCATATTGCCGAAAGAATCCGAGGATAGCGGAGTACGCTTGCCCGCGTTTGTAGCGGGCCTCAATGGAAAACGCAACGTGTTGATCGTCACCGAACTGGAAGCTCACTATCGGATGACTGATCCATCGCACACCCCACGTCGTCACAAAGAGGTCTACTCCGCGGAGATCCGACAGATTCACTGTGCGGTCGCTCCAGCAGTTACTGTAGTCGGTCTCAGTGCGATAGTCACAGTTACGTAAATTGTGGATGATCATTCGATCTCCATCTATTTCGACCCACGCCGGCCTATCCACATCAGCCTGCCAGGCTGCAGTATTCGTCGGCTTTAAGCTGAGCCACCAGGCAAGCACGACACAAAACAATCCGAAGCATAACAGGGCCGATCGAACGTGCAGTTTGTACCTGGCCAAAATCACGACCAGGATCACTGCATACAAAATCGTCAGTGGTACCCTCAGTGCGGACGAACGGACATCAATGTACAGAGCTGCCATCGCCCAGGAAGCGAGCACAGCGAGAAGAAGCCAGACGAGCGCAAGACCTAATCCCGTCAACCACCTGGCGAGCAGTCCTCGCTTGGAGTGTGCCTGCGCCACGGTAGTGCTCATCGGCGGCTCGGCACAGATTCCATGCAGTCGCAAGACGAACAAAACATTGCTTCTAAAGACAAACCGCATTTTTGTGGTCGCATTTGGCTTCTCCCCTTGGAGCTATCGACTCGTTTGTGCCTTTCGCTCCCAACGGCAAAATCTGCTGCGATTGAGGCTCCGTCCGACAACCCATCTAGTAAGGCCTCGTTCAGCTCCCTCATGGTTATGAGAGGGTCAGGCTGCAACAGATGTTTCGCGGTTTGGATGCGGGGGCACGCGGATTCCTTTTCTGTTTCTGGTGAAGTGATTAGACCCCAAGGCGGAGGACTAAAAGACTGGCAATACTACCAGAGTCCAGGTAAAAAATGACCATGCCGGACCGGTTTTCCTCCGACGTGTGTGAGTCTTGCCCGCGAGTGCCGTCTTTGTTTAGCGTTGTCACCTGTCAAACGTTTGTGCTGTCTCTTGTAGTTTTGCCAGTATCGCCGGCCCTCCTGATGGCCAAATATCGTGGTGGATGCAATAGGCCGCACAGGACAATGAGGAAGCCATGAAAGCCATCCTTCAAGCAAAATCCGTTTACATCATCCCCGCTATCCTTGCGGCACTGATGATCATTTTGGCTGGTAATTTGGCGATGCAAGGCCAGACTGTAAAAGGCGTAATCAGTGGTCGAAATGGCGCCACGATGACACTGCAGACCGTCGACACACCCAAACTCGTCGTATTGCTTACCCCGACTACAGAAGTGGACGAAGTACAAGGCGTATTAAAAGCACGGAAAAAGCAGATGGCCATGACGTCGCTGATTCCAGGTCTTCCTGTAGAAGTGCAGGGGAACGACAAATGATCAGGGCCAACTGGTGGCGGACAGTGTCAAATTCAAAGGCAACGATTTGAAGGCCGCTATGGATGCTCAGGCTGGGCTGCAGCCGACAGTGGAAGCACAGCAAGCGGATCAGCAAAAGAGCGAACAGGCTTTGGCGGAGCAGCGAGCAGCCCTGGCAGCACAACAGACGCAGCTCAGTGCTGAAGATCAGAAAATTGCCGCCAATAAGGCCGCCATCGCTGCAGCTAACAAGCGCTTCGGTGAGTCGGGCGACTACAACATTATGAATGAAGTGACTGTGCTTTTTGGCAACGGACAGGCAACCGTCGGGCCGCAATATAAACCCCAATTACTGAAGCTGGCTGAGCAGGCCTTGACGATCACCGGTTATGTTATCCAAGTGAAGGGATACGCGTCAGCGGTAGGCTCTGCATCGCTGAACCAGAAGTTGAGCGTGGAGCGGGCCAACGCTGTCAGTCAGTTTCTGGAGCAGGATGCCAACGTTCCCCTGACGAACATGCTTGCTCCCGGCGCCATGGGGACGGCCGATCAAGTAGGTCCTGAAAAGACAGCAGAAGGGCAGGCCCAGAATCGGCGCGTGGTGGTGATGGTTCTGCAGAATAAGGGCATAGCCGGTTCGTAGCCGCTAGGGTCTTCCAACTGAGCTGCGGCGTCTCTTCCACGGGGGACTACTGAGGCAGTCAGAGTCGACAAATGGGGACATCTATGAACAGACAGCTCGCGCATGGCGTATGCACTTCCACAATCATACTTTCTCTCACGACTACCTTCGTTGCCCTCATTCTCTGTGCTCCAACAGCCATAGCGCAGAACGCGGCACTGCAAGAGCGCCTCGCCCAGGTCAAGCAGGCATCCGCGGCCAATAAGCAAGCTCTCTCGCATTACAACTGGCAGGAGTCGGTGACTACCAGCATCAAGGGCGAGGTCAAGAAACGGCAGCTCTTCCTGGTAAGCGTTGGGCCCGATGGGCAGCAGCAGAAAAGCGAGATAAATGCCCAGCCGGATCAGGCAAGTGGTGGCGCTCTAAAACGCCATATCGTCGCCAAGAAAAAGGCAGAATATAAAGAGTACGGCGAGCAGATTGCCGACCTGGCACGGCAATATACCCAGCCAGACCCCGATCGCCTGCAGCGGGCCTACCAGCAGGGAAATATCTCCCTGCAGCTAGGCGGAGGTGAAACCATGATGACCCTCAACATCAAGAACTATATCAAGCCAAATGACTTGGTTACCCTCGTGTTCAACAAGCAGACCAAGGCGATCCAGAGTATTCGGGTTGCGAGCTACCTCGACGACCCTAAGGATGCTGTGACGATCGCGGCCCAGTTCGCCAAGCTACCCGATGGCACGAACCACGTGACCGGCACGCAGATCAACGGCGCCAGCAAGCAATTGGCGGTGGTGACTCAAAATTCGAACTATCAGCCAATTTAGGGACGGATTTGCAACGAAGATGATTGAGCGCCCTATTTGCGCTAGATCCTACTGAGAAGATTTCAACCAAGACTTGATCATTCATTTCCAGCGCCCGGCAGGTTCTCTGTTGCCGAAACTCCAACTGAGCCCCGAACTGGTTCCGTAGTCGCTTCCCGAGAGTGTCGGAGGAGGCTGATTGTCCCAGTTGCCATAGAACGAAAAATTCCACGACAGATCGCTGAAGAGCCTTATGTAATAAGACGCGTTGAGATTTGCCCGGATACGACCTGGTTCTGAGATTCCGGGTAGGATGACAGCAGAGATATCCAGATTCGTCTTCTTGAATCTGAAGAATGTGAGTTCACTTTCAAGCAGCCCGGCAGCAGCATTTTGCGCGCCTTGCCCAGTTGTATAAGTCTTATACTGCGCGTTCTGCCAGGCAAAACCACCAAGCACGTAGAGGCTTTCCCGGTTGCTATTCAGCAGATACCGTCCGACGCCTCCTCCGAGAGTCGTCTGCAGATCGATTCCCTGCACCGAACTTTGCAGGAAATTCCCTGTTCCCGAATAGAACCAGTTGTTCCATCGCAGGAGCCTCATGCTGCCAAGGTCTACCTGGTTTCGAGTGGCGATGCTAGCGGCACCACTGCTGGAAGCGAAGCTGGAATTGAAGCTCGCCTGACTCGACCACCGCTCTCTGGGGTATTCCACCTGGGACGCGACGTTATACTGGGTCGTTTCATTGCCCTTGGAATAGAGAATGCCGGTGCTAATAGTGCCGTTGAATCGCCGCCGAAAACTCTCGGCCGTTTGATCCAGCTTGATGAGCTGAGATTGTGAAATCTCTACTTCTTTCTCTCGTGCAGAGGCGATTTGAATGCTCATTGGGCGCTCGCCAGATGTTACGGCAGTCGACAGCTTACCGGTGTATATCTTCCCGTCCTCTGTCTGCACGAAAAACAATTGATTGCTTTCCAGGTGAGCCACGGCCGACCATTGCACCCCGATGATGCCCTGAGCGTAACTGAGTTTAACTGAGAGCACACCGGCGCTCAGCCCCTTGATCTCGCAGGTCATGCGATCGCCGTTCCTCATCACGATTACATCGGTGTTGTCGCGTGCAAAGAGGGGCGAGCAGAACGAAAGAATAAAGCTGAAAATGATGACCCGAGTTTTCATAGCGTATGTCAGGCCTCCGCGCACCGCTTTTGACTCGCCCCCCGGACGAATCGTCCACGCGAGTGCAGCGCAGGGTGCTAGAATATCCGCCCAATCCGGAAGAAGAACCTCCCGCGGCCATAATCGCCCACGGCGCCGGCCAGCTCCACCGGCCCGAAAATCGTGTTCACGACGATTCCAACTGCCCCGTCCATGGGGAGGTTTGGTGGCTTTGGACCGAGAGCCAGTTTGTAGGTCTTCCCCACCTCATATAGCCCAACTAGCTCAATATTGCTGCCCACCAGGGGAGGCAATGTCGTTAGCTCCCGGACATACCCAAGTTGCCCCAGGAAATACTGGTTGGTCCACAACTCGTTGGTGTTCCAGGCAACCAGCCGCTGCGACCCGCCGAGAGAGAAGGCAGGTATTCCGGCTTTGTAACCATAACTGCTTCCACCGGACGCCCCAACAAACACGGAAGACGGCTTGCTCAAACGGAAGAAGCTTTGCGTCTGCACCTCAGAAAGAGGAAACGGACCTGGGGCCCCCGGATTCGCGTTGTACCCCTTTGTGTACATGAAAAGACTTTCACCAGAGCGTGGGATCACGGGATTGTCCAGTGTGTTCAGCTGATACTGCAGCCTCACATCACCCGTTCCTCCAGTAACCGTGGGTAGAACCGTTGAGTTCCCGATTTGGGGAGAAAGCCTTTCATACCCGCCCTCGTATCCAAATCGTAATTCTCCTGTGTTCCCAAACCCGTACCCGAGGTCGAGGCCGCCGAGGACCTGCCGGTTGCGGTAGGCCGCGAGCCAAGTATTGTCGTTGTAGACATACTGTTGTGCGCTGTTGACCGATCCGCGGGGAGCAACAAACCAGTTGCTGGTCGGCGTAAAGGGATGGTAGTACTCGGTATCAGCCACGTATTGCGAGCCTATGATCGCATTGCTGCGCAACTCGGATCGGTAGCTGCCGAAGTCGAGAAACGTGAATCGCGCTCCAATACTGAACAGAACGTTGTTGTAATTAGAACCGTCAATGAGAATAATTGGACGCACCAACGGGGGCGCGTATGCCTTCTGCTCGGTTTGAATTTGGAGTCCTTGAGTTCCTTGCTTTTCGACCATCGAATAGGTGGCGCTGGCAAAGCGACCCTGACCCTGGAGCCTCATCATCTGCGCATCCAACGTCGCTGTATCCACTGGTTTGCCAACGTCTACGGACAGTCTCTCCTGGATCGAATTGGCCAACTCCGGACCGGTGCCGGTAACCTGGACAAACTCGGGAATAGGTGTTGTTTTCTTCCGGGCATTCCGGTCAGCCAGATATTGCTGCCACTCGACTTCGCTGACCGAGAAAGCAGAGAGCACTTTTGCCTTCGAAGCTGCCGCATCATATCCGGCCTTTATGATTGCGGCGGCGGCACCGTAATCCAGAGCGGTGTACTTCTGCAGCGGCACGGTTACGAGAAGGTCCGCTTGCTCCATGGAGCGAAGTTCGTTCGCAGCGATCATGACGGAGATGGATCGACCTAGTACGGCGAAGCTGGAAAGAGGTGCCGTTGGACTGATTGGCTGGGTTTCGAGATGGATCCCGATGACTATGTCAGCCCCCATCTCCTTGGCAACGTCTATCGGAATATTGTTGAGCAACCCGCCATCAGCGTAGATGTGGTCCCCGGTCCGGACAGGTGTGAAGATGCCCGGTAGAGACATGGTCGATCGTAGCGCCAGGGACAGAGGACCGCTGCGGAATACGTGCGGCTTGCCGGAAACCAAGTCGGTCGCCACACAGGCAAACGGGATGGGGAGATCGTTAAAACTCTTGAGGTCGGAATATGGCAAGGCAACTTTATCAAGTATCAGAGAGACCTGTTGACCTGAATTGAAGCCACCGGGAAACTGCAAACCCTTACGCAGGCCGAACTCGAGAGTGCTCGGTACTTCATGAGCGTCTTGCTTGCGTCGAAAGGAGAGATCCTGGAAAGGTGTTTGTCCTCTCAATACCTCGTTCCAGTCGATCGTATCGGTGATCTCCTTGACCTCCGCGGGAGATCTTCCGGTCGCGTAGATGCCCCCGACTAAACCTCCCATGCTGGTACCGGCAACATAGCTTACCGGAATACGGTTTTCTTCCATCCACTGAAGAACTCCTATATGGGCGAGGCCTAAAGCACCGCCACCCTCGAGAACAATACCAAGCTTTGGGTGCCCTGGTGGAGCGGGCTTTGCTGCCTCTTGGGGAGCGCAAACACTGGTAGACAACAGGATGCAAGATAGAAGTAATGATTGTACGGCTCGAAGTCTCATGGTTGGTTGCCCTTGACGTACTGTCATAACCGGCGTATCAGACCTTACGGCTACGGCTTGAACGGCCGGAGCGTCGTTTCAACGGCACACTTGGAAGATGAACCTGCGGGCTGCGCCAAGCGCCGGCAACCATTTCCTGCCCCGCTTCGGCCCTCCCTAACAACCGAGAACCCTTGCCTCCCATGTGATAAACGGCGGAGCTCAGGATGAATCATGATTACTCCACAGTATCCAAGCAGACGAGGGTACAGGGTACTGTCAAATCTTGTAGATAGGAGATCAAAAGTTGCCAGCTACCAGGGTGGCTCCTATTGATGATGCGGAGATCCTAAAGGAGTTCCATCGATCAAGAAAGAGAGAACTTCATCGCGTTCGATTTGTTTCCACACGTTAGGCGCCGTTCGCTCTTGCTTGACACAACAGCAATGATGGTAGTTGTCCCGGTCCGGGCAGAAACTCCCCTAATGGCCTGCTGATGCGGTCGTAAATTCCTAGCTTACGCGATCAAGCCGATACGGTCCGGAGGGCTGGACTGTATCGGCTTGTGTATCGCCGCATCTTTCACGGCGGAAGTGGAAACCACCAACGTTAGACTTGTTGATAGTTCGAATTCTGAGTCACGACCGTTAATTGCTTGCTGACGCCGTTAATCTGCGTGCTGGCAACGTGGTTTGTGCCGTCAGGCAGCTTGGCGAACTGCGCTGCGATGGTCACCCCATCCGAAGGGCTGTCGAGATAACTCGCAACCTGAATGCTCTGGATTGCCTTGTTCTGCTTGTTGAACACAAGAGTTACCGAATCGTTAGGCTTGACGTAATTCTTGATGACGAGTGTGACCACGCCTTCCCCTCCGCCTGACTGAAGCGAGACGTTGCCCGCCTGGAAGGCCGCTTGGAGTCTCCCCGGATCGGGCTGTGTATATTGCTTAGCCAGGTCCGCGATCTGCTCACCGTAATCCTTAAACTCGGCTGTTTTCTTCTCGATTACGTGCTGCTTGAGTCTGCCTCCGCTGGGTGGTGGCGCAGCTTGCGAGCCGCCGATCTGGGTCTTCTGCTGCTGACCATCGGGTCCCACCCTGACCTGGAAGACTTGTTGCTTTTTAACGTCACCCTTAATACTGGTGGTCTGCTGCTCTTGCCAAGTGTAATGAGCGAGCGCCGCCTTATTGGCTGCGGAGGCCTGTTTGATTTCGCCGAGCCGCTGCTGTAGTTCCGGATTTTGTGCATGAAATGGCAAAGCGGAAAGCAGCGCGGCGGCGACGGCAACTGTCGTGAGCGCGAGTGCTGACCTATTTGAACGATGCATGAGTCGGACGTTCATAAGTTCTCCTCTTATTGGCCTTGTTATCTCGTCACTCCTGTACGATGTTCCAACTACCGTCGGGATCGAATTCGGTCATTGCGGATGCTGTCTCTGTGGTGGTCTTGCCCAAGTCTTTTTGAAGCAACACACCATCCTGGTTCATGATGAATGTCATCACCCCCGAATTCCCGTATTCTGCCGGATAGGCGACGAAGGCGAATCCACCCACCATCTTCCCTCCGATCAGGTAGTCCTTCGCACCACCAGGTGCGTGACTGCCCTGCCGGAACAGCATACGGAAGTAGTAACCATGGAAAGGTTGGTGCGCGTCACGCTTTATGGTATATCCTTCGTTGGTTGCATAGGCCAACATTGGCCCGAGCGGACTTTTTGGTTGACCGTCAGGCGATTCCCAGTACAAGCCGTTCTGTTTGCCAGGGTCACTGATGAACTTCAAAGCAAATTGCTTGGTGCTTCCGTCATCGTGGCGCCGTGAGTAATAGTCCTCCTGAGCAGCCGCCAATGCTCCACAAACGTCGATGACCGACAGTTCGTTCCGGCCAATACGACGCCTCAAAATCTCTTCCCTGCCCGCAGCCGTATCGAAAAACCACTGCCCGCGGTCATTCTTTTTCAGCGGGATCGGGAACGGAAAATTTTGAGCTCCGATCAGAAGCACCTGGCTTCCATCGGGCATCTTGCGCCACCGGTGCATTTCCTCGTAGCCGGTCACAAACGCGCCGACCGTGGCCTTGTCCTGCACGGCATCTCCAGAGAAGATTAAGTCTCTGGAACCCGTTCCAAAAATTGCTAGTAACGCATTCTGATCGCCCGCCTTTGCGGCGGCCTGCAGCCTATTGCCCGCTTCGTCGGGTGAAGAAAACGCTGTGAACGAAGGTTTCGCGGTCTTGCTGCAACCGGAGAAGAAAACAATGACCGCCAAAAGGATCAACTGCATGGTAAACGTATTTCTGTGAGTTTCCGGTGGCCTACCTAGTCCCTCAAACTCGCGGTAGGAAGCCTCAACACCACTGCTAACCGAAGTTATTATCTTTCGTATTCTCAGCAGTTGGTTCACCTACGGCCTCCCCATCCACCGCCGCCGCCTCTGCTTTCTGCGCCGCGAGCACTTGCCTGCCTGGCTTGCCAGCCGCCGCCTCCGCTGTTGAAGGCCGACGATCCGCCGCTCTTTTCCTGTTGGCCCCACCCACTGGAACTTGAACTGCTCTTCGGGGCGCTCTGGCCAGAGTAGCTGGATGTGTTGTATTTCGGAGTGTTGGAACTCGAGCCCTTCCAACCGCTGCCTGAGTTGCTGTAGGTGTTCCCGTTCGCGGCCGCATACTTGTTACCATTGGCCGTCTGACCAACGGCAACGCTGTTGTTCGCACCAGACGCGCCATAGGCCCTGCCTCCGTTTGAGCTTGTCACCGAGCCGGTGCTTCCGTAAGCGTTCGTTTGGTGCTGCGAGTAGGCAGTGTTGCCGTTCTTCGAGACCGTCGAGGCCCCCGAGCTGCCGTAGGCATTGGAATTCTGCACCGTGGATGCGGATGCTCCGGTTCTCGGGTTGTACGCTTGCGCGGCGCTCGTAGTGCCGTAGGCGTTTGAAGTGGTAGCGCCACGTGCATAAGTTCCGGTGCTTGGGTTGTATGCCTGGCCGGCGCTTGCGCTGCCGTAGCCGTTCGACACCGTGCCACCGCGTGCGTATGTGCCGGTGGCCGGATTATAGCCAGCGCCATAGTGCGCGGCGCCGTTCGGACCATAGGCAGCACCGCGCCAGGCAGTATTTCCATAGTACGCCCCGCCTCGGTACACGACCGTGGTGGTGCCATGCCAGCCGCAGTTCCAACTGCTATATCCCCAGCCGCAACATCCACCGTTCATCGCCGCGCCAATCGCGATTCCAACCCCGAATGCAACGACGGCCGTTCCCACCACCGCGGCAGTACTGTATCCCGGAGTCACGTAGGGATAACCGTAGACCACCGCCGGGTTGTACATGGGAACATACACTACTTGCGGATTCGCGGATTGAATCACGATGACTTGCGGCGATTGTTGCACGACCACCATCTGTGAGCTGGATTTCAGATTGCCGGCGGCTTGCGCCTTCGCACGCAACACCTGGACCGCCGACATGACTTCAGGGCCTTGGGTGGTATACGCCTCTCCTAACGCGGAAGTCCAACTAAGGTTCTTTGCCATGTTTTCGAGCACGGAGGGAAATTGTGTCATCGCCTTCACACTGGGATCCCACTGCTGCGCGTCGACGGCATACATGAGAGGCTGTCCCGTAAGATTGCTGTTTTGCTGAAGCCAGTTGGCGGCAGAAGAGACCTGGTCTGGAAAGCTCGCGGCCCCAAGAACCTGGGCTACCAGCGAGTCTGGATACAGTGCAATAGGCGCTACTAGTTGTTGCAACTCTTCGCCAGACAGCGGCGCACCTTGCCCCGAATATCCCGTTTCCTGAGCTCCGACTTCAAGCGGTGTAGTCGTAATGGCTAGTAGAAAAGATAGAACCGTTGCCAAAACCTGTTTCACGAGGGTCATATTCCTCTCCCCATGCACGAAAGGGTTGATCTGTGAGGCGGTACCGATGCGGTCGGGATGTGGAGTGACAACAGTCAATCGATCTGCTTAGCCAGTCGCATCTCTCCAAACCAACAACTCGACCACCGAAGACGTGCAGGATTTATCCGAGCAGAGATAGGCTATCGAGCCTGCTTCCTGGATGTAACTGTCACTTGCGACAGGTGGGCCGCGGCGGGCTGTTTGGTCGTTTCAACTGACACAGCCGGTAACTCTAAGAACTGGCATCCCTTTTTGCAGCAACGCAAAAGGGAGCGTCTGCGCCTACTCCCGGAATGTTCAGCGTTGTGGAGAAGTGGACTGGATAACGAATGGTCCAATGAGAACCTGAAGAGGTCTAGCACTGCTAATTTGCATTTGAAGCCATCGCTGGTGGCCACAGCGGAGTCACTTGAGCGCGGCGCGAAGTAAAACGGATGACCACCACTTCGTCGAAGCGTTGGGTAGCGCCGTACGCGGCAGATTTGATTACGCGGGCGTCATGTGGCGCTTAATTGCGTATTCAAGGAGTTCCGCGTTGGTTTTGACGTTCAACGTCTCCATCATGCGGTACTTGTGAAATGCGACTGTGCCGGGCTTGATGTCGATAACATTCGCCACTTCTTTCATCGACAATCCTTCCGCCAGCAGCTGTAGAATTTCGCTTTGCCGTTTCGTAATATGTTTTCCTTCGCTGAAATTTTCTCCCTGATTTAGAAGGTACGTCACTGTTTCCTTGGCAATCAGCGGCGAGAGGTAGGATGCTCCCTGGTTGACTTTACGAACAGCAAGCACGAGCTCGTCACCAGCTGACTGTTTAAGAACATAGGCGGAGGCACCGCGACGGAATGCCTCAGCCGCCACATCGGCCTCCATGGTCATGGTCAGGAAGATCAGCTTGACCCCTGGGAGGTTTTGCTTCACTTGGCTTCCAGCATCAAGGCCATTCAAGTGTGGCATATAGATATCAAGAATGATGATATCTGGCTTGAACTCAGCCGCTGCCGCGATCAGACGGCGGCCGTCCGTCACAATGCCAACCACTTGAAACTCAGGTTCCAGCAGACTCTTGCATGCATCCGCCAGGAGTTGATGATCATCGGCAATCAAAATGCGTGCTGCGGGTTTTTGTTCTCTCACAAGAGTGCTCCTGATAAGCGATCTTTGAACTTGGCCCGTGTGAGCGAGGGAGAATCCCTAAATGGGACTCGGCGCCCTCTATAGAATTGTCTTCTACCTTGAGTTGTGACCTGTATCACAGCCCTGGAGACACGTCAACGGAAAGACCTGGGGGGGTCTGCACCCGCAATATTACGCCACCATTTGATATTTGCGCCAAGTTTATTGCTGTTGAAGACCGATTTCCCGGAAAACCTTGAGTTCTGCCACCACGCGTGGTGCAGTTTTCAAGCTGGGCTGAAGAGTAGGCTTTTCGAGCCTAAAAAGGGATGATCTTCCCGGCCAATGCTGCTAGGCGCCGTTCCGGACAGTCACGGCATATCGGCCTCCGCCGATTGTTGGGAGAAGCGCCCGCGGATCGAAGACGGGCATGCCCTCTCGCCTGCTGACTACTGGCGTTGGCGTCCTAGCTTACTGCGAGCGAGTTTAGCACTTTTCTAGTGACGAAGCCGTGAATTTTGCCAATATCTCTTGCATTCTTGGGCCACTATGCTCGAGCCGTGGACGAACCTTTGTCCAGCCCTAGCTTCCGCGCGCAGTATCGCGAACGGTCGATTCAGCAACCAACAAAGGACGAGGACGAATTCAAATAAATCCGTGTGCAACAATCGGATACAGTGTCGTCGAAACAATTTTTGACCATCCTGCTTACGGCAACGGCAATGGCAGCGGCTGGCAATGCTCAACAGTCTCGTTAAACGGCAACTTATTTCTCGAAGGGCGATCAGTTAAGGTGCAGGACAACAAGAAAGGATCGCTAGCGATGGTAGTCATCACCTACGACACCGAGTTCCTGCGCGATAAAAGTGAAGAAGCCCTGCTGCCGGCCTGACCATCAGCGCGACTGCAGGGCTAAGCTCGCCTGGAATTGCCGCACTGCCCGACTAGAGGAAGGGCCCTTAGCTGCCGATGTGAAACAGGTTTAAATGCATATGATTCGCCCAACCAACTCTCCGGTCGCTGTCCTTGTTGTATCCTTCGTCCTGCTCTGGCTGTCAGGGTGGATCGGCACTTCGTTTCGTAAGAAAAGACACTTATCGGATAACGCCTCCGGTGCTGATGCGGGCCTCGTCCTGGGTGCTACGCTGACGCTGCTCGGGCTCATTATTGGATTCACCTTTTCCATGGCCATCAACCGATATGAGCAGCGCAAAAACTACGAAGAAGCGGAAGCGAACGCTATTGGCACGGAATACGTCCGGGCGGATCTGTTGCCCGCCGCCGACGCGCAAAAAGTGCGTGCCCTCCTGGCAAACTATACTGATCAGCGAATCCTGTTCTACAGGACCAGAGATGAGCGACAACTTCGCCGCGTGAATGCCGATATTGCTCAACTAGAAACGGAGCTGTGGTCCACAGTGGTGAAGCCAGCCAGTGAGCAGCAAACACCCCTGACCGCGTTGGTGGTTTCGGGCATGAACGATGTGCTGAATTCTCAGGGATATACACAGGCCGCATGGTGGAACCGTATCCCACCCTCAGCATGGGCCCTTATGTTAATGATCGCTCTCTGTTGCAATCTGCTGATCGGTTATTGCATTCGCCGCACTGGTATGGAGTTCGTCGTGTTTCTGGTTCTAACCCTGGTGGTGTCGATCTCGTTCTTTCTCATAGCAGACATCGACAGCCCACGTGGCGGCGTCATTCGGGTGGAGCCGCAAAACCTTGTTAGCCTCTCTCAGTCCCTCCATCCGCAATAAGAGAGAGCTTGATGCGTCTGTGGCGACTTGCTTTCCAGCAGCTCGAGCAGTTTTATAGTGCACCGCGGAGTACCGCTTGCCGAAGCATCATACTGGGTTGCAAAAAATTTACGCGCCCCTCGTAGTTTTACTAGTATTCAAATTCTTTTGCCTCTTTAAAAATCCATGTATCGACGCGTAGAAGACTCAGAGTGGAGCCTCCTTGACCGGAGACCGTCGACCAGGTGTATTGCCTCCACGAGTCCGGATCAGTCGAACTAACGCGTCGTGAAAAGGACCCGTATGAAGAAGATAGCTTTTCTTGTTGCCTTACTCGGCTGGTTGAATGCAATTGCAGTTGCCCAAGACCAAGCCGCAACTCAGCCGTCGGTGATCAATATCAATATCAGCGTCTCTCGAACGGTCCAGGCGGTAAGTTACCCAAACAACACTTCGAGCAGCATCAACTTTACCGGCACGCCATTACTGCCCTTCGCGAAGGGCCAGGCAAAGGTAGAAAACAAGAAGGGCGTGATTACGATCCAGGCTGAGCTGCAAAAAATGTCACCCGCCAGTACTTTAGGCGCGGAGTTTCTGACCTACGTGCTTTGGGCGATCACTCCGGAAGGCCGCGCCCGCAATCTGGGAGAGTTTCAGCTGAACGGTGACAAAAGCAAACTCACCGTAACGACTCAGCTGCCGAATTTTGCCATGGTTGTGACCGCCGAACCCTATTTTGCCGTGTCATACGCGAGTGAGGAGGTCGTGCTGCAGGGGGTTCCAGGCAGCGACACCAAGGGTCAGATCACGCCGGTCGTGGCTCAACTTCTCAGCCGCAGCGCATACCACGAGAGCCAGCTTCAGCCTTTCGTCATCGATCCCAAAGTTCCACTGATCGTCTATGAAGCTCGGAACGCTCTGCGTATCGCACAACTCCAAGGCGCGGAAAAATATGCCGCGAATGCCTGGGCCAGCGCGCAGCAGGCGCAAGCCCAGATGGAGGATTATATTGCCAGAAAGCAGAAGAATCCGATTTTGACAGCTGCGCGGAGTGCAACGCAGCAGGCGGAGGATGCCCGTTCCATCGCTGTTAAACAAGAAGCAGAAGAGAAAGTGGCGAAAGCCAAAGAGGCTGAGGCAGAGAGAGCTGCAGTAGCAGCTCAACGCGAAGAGCAGTTGAAGACAGAGCAGGCGGCCGAGGCTCAACGCAGCGCGGAGGCCGCGGCTCTTGCAGCCAAAGAGGCACAGGGCCGCGCGGAGGCGGACGCAGCCAGGAAGGAGGCTGACGAAGCAGCCCGCAAATCGGCTGAAGAGGCGGCCCGGGCGGTGGAGGCACAGCGACAGCTCCGCGCACAGCTCTTAGCCCAATTGAACGCGGTGCTGCAAACGGTGGATACACCCCGTGGACTGGTGGTTACCATGGCCGACATATTGTTCGCCTCAGGCAAATACCAGCTGTCCCAGAACGCAAATCTAGCTCTGGCCAAGCTATCGGGCGTGATTCTCGCCCATCCTGGTTTGACTCTAAAGATTACGGGTTACACCGACAGTACGGGCGGCGATCAGTTCAATCTAAAACTTTCAGGCCAGCGGGCTGACACAGTACGTATGTTCCTGGTGCAGCAGGGATTGAATCCTGACACGGTCAGTTCCATGGGAATGGGAGCCGCTGATCCGGTGGCCAACAATGATTCTTCCCTCGGTAGGCAGCAGAACCGGCGGGTGGAGATCGTTGTCTCGGGCGAAGCCATTGGGACCCAGAGCGGAAACTAACTCCCAGAGTGGAGCGAAAGGTTCATCTAACCCTTCAACAGACGTTCGCCAACCTTGGTGGCGGTTCTGGATCCATACTCCAAGCAGATCGATCTAGGGGGTGCCCCATCCTTACGCAGCAAGGGTGGGAAACCGCAACCTTGGCAGAATAGGCATCCCAGGATGATTTTCGAGAGAGTGTTTATGGGGCCTGCGGCCCATCCATTGGATGAAAATTACCTGGGAAAGGCTTGGTTGGCAATTACACCTAACTTTGTCATCTCGACCGGAGCGCAGCGGAGCGGAGAGATCTGCGGTTTTCCACATCTGAGTGAGATTAAAGCGGAGTGGAGGAGGCGGTGCACAAACCACAGATCACGTAGCCGGCACCCTAAACGGTAACCGCCCGCTTCTCCGTAATGGAATTGCCGGTAGTACAGCCGTGTATCCGTCGCCAATTTGGTTACTGAACTGGAGCTTGTTTCCCGTATTTATAAAGCAACGTGAACGCTATTCCGCTTTGTACCGTGTCGAAAACGATTTGATTGCTGTTGCGATAGTTTACGTCGACGTACCGATAACCCAAGCCGATTCCCCACTTCGGCTTTATCTGATAGTTGATCAGCCCCGCAACCTGATAATCCACGTTCGCACCCCCACCGCCGGCATCCCCCAGCATCATGACTGCGATCTTTGGGGAAAATGGAACCACTATATTCGCGCCCCCGATGACGTCAACCCAGTTCTGGGATGTCCCAAAGCTGATGCTGGACCCGGCCGGTGGCGTAACTTTGAGGTTCTGGCCCAAATGCCAGTAGCGCACACCTGCGGTAGCTTTGATTTGCACTCTCTCGCCATCCACCACAAGGTAGGTTACCTTCGGGGTTAAGATGCCCTCTTTGGCAGTGGGATTTGCAGTGTAGCCGGGATAATTCGTAAACGTTTTGTTATCGCCAAGTTTGGCCCACACAAAATCGAACGGCAGCCCCCAGCGGTTATAGTGGGCTTCAAAGCTCCCCATGATACCGAAATTAAAATGGCTTATAAGGTCGGAGGGGCTGACGTGAGGGCTTGCATAGTAACCCCGGGCTCCGACGGTCCCATGTATCCCCGGAAACCACAGATACGACAGGCTCACAAACTGCCACTTATCAGCTGTGGGAGAAGCCGCAGTGGTACTGCTCGATGCTACAACGTTATTGGCCGGTGTCTGAAGTTGGGCGTTCTCTACTGGTTGCTGCTGCTCCTGCCCCCTCGAGGTCCCAGAAAGGGACAGCGCTAATATCGACCCAAGGACCACATGTTCGCATGCTCTCCGGTAACTCATGCTTCGCCTCACATTCATTGTGATCTGACACGAGCCTAGCAAGCGTGCCGGAACCAGTGAACTGGCAGAAGTGACAGTACGTCGCTGCTTTTTTCAGCCGAAAGGCCGATACCAAAGGTGGCTTAATTTAAAATGCCGGGCATACGCTTCCTTGGTACTGTGCGCCCGATGCCATAGTTATTGGCCTGCAGCTACTTGGGCCTTATGGGCGATGATATATAAGCGAAGATAACCTGCAGCCGCGCGAAAACTCACTTGCTCCTTTTTGTCGTCCATGAGCGGAACAAACTTGTCTATCAACGATGGATCGTTATGCATGGCGACGACATGGACTGCTGCAGCGCGGGTGGCCCATTCTTTGTCTCCCATGGCCGCCACGAGCGCGGACCAGATTGTCGGATCGTCCTTATCTTTAGCAGCGAGGGAGAATATCACGGAGGCTGCCGCCATCGAAGCTGGATCTGCCGATAGTCCGACCGCTGATTCCATGCCGGATCCCAGGCCTGGTAACGCAAATTGGTTGGCCACGATTCCGAGAAAGGTTGTGGTCGGAGTGTGAGTCATTCGAACCAACGACCTCTTTGTGCTGCTCATGAAACTGGAGGAGGTCTTTTGGTTTCCCGACAGTACATCCAGGAGGAAAGCTTTCCCATCTGGCTGCTTAAGGCCCCAGAGCGCGAGCGCCGCCGCCAAATCGACCTCAGGCACCGGATCCTTGAGCGCTTTTTGTAGGCTCGGGACCACGGCAGGATTATTGAAACTGCCCAGGGTGGATATGATTGTTATGCGGGTCGGGACATCCTTATCCGTTTCCAACATAGAATACAGCTTGTTTAAGACTTCGGAGCGGTCCCCGATGAGGCTGGCGGACATAACAGCCAGTGATCGCGTGTCGGGGTTGCCGCTCGCCACGCCCTTCAACAGAATGTCCTTCGCTTTCTGAACATTCGGATCGGTTTCGCCGGTCTGGGCGTGGGTTGTAGCGCCGCAAAGAAAAGCAATCGCCAGGCTGGCGACGAGGACATTCACTCGACGTTTTTGTGATCCCATCATCTAGTAACCTCTCTCCAAGAGAGGCTATCAACTTGCTGGTAGACCGCAAACTAGCAGAAATCATAGGTTTAGGATTTAAATTTGTGAATTGATCGTGGCCCCCACGCCCGACGTCCAGCCAAAGACCACAATCGCTCCCCGGAGGCGATGCTCAGGTAACGAAGCTTGGCTAGCGTCTACGCACATTTATCAATGTGCGCTAGCAAATTTGCCAATTACATCAAACTCGAAAAGCCGCGATACTTCGATTCAAGGCTGGTTCAAGAGCCGAGACTTAGAGCTTTGGATTCCCCGAGCGGAAGAGAGGTCCTTCCACGAGCTCCCTTAGACGCTGTCGCAGCATAGCAACATTTCTAGACGCAATACCTTGCAAGAAACACCTCAAGCCCGCACTCGCCTTTCGCACCATCTGCCTGGCCCTGGTCCTTCTTTTGCCCTTGTGCAAGACTGGCGGCGCACAAAGCTCACAGGAAGTACAGTTTCTGCCGGAAATTGATGCATATCTAAAGCTCAATCCGCATGTACGGGTGAGCGCTCAGGCAAAGGATACAAGAGAGGGGGGTGACTCCACCCAGGCCGAGGTCGGCCCTAGCGTGGAGGTCTATCTGAAGCCCTTGATTAGGCTCAGGGAAATCACCCTCTTCGATCTGGACGATGCGAAAGCGCGACCCCTTGTCCTGACAGCCGGTTACCGCTATCTTTCGGCACCCGGCAAGCCTTCGACAAATCGCGTCCCACTTGCGGTGACATCCCACCTTCCCATAAAGGCCAAGCTGCTGCTAACCGATAGAAACCGTGCAGATCTTGATTGGAGCAGCGGGAGCTTCACCTGGCGCTATCGTAATATGCTCTCACTGGAGCGGACACTGGAGATTCACTCCTATCACCCCATACCCTACGCCAGCGCTGAGCTTTACTACGAAAGCCAGTACCGGAAGGTCAGTACGACCGAAATCTATGCGGGCTCTCTCTTCCCTATGGGAAACCACTTTCAGCTTAAGGCCTACTATGAGCACCAGAACAATACCGGCAAACAGCCGAATAAGCAGCTACATGGCCTGGGGCTGACGTTGAATATCTATATGTCCAGGGAAACCCATTGAATCGGGTTAAGTACAACATCCTCGCATACTTGACTTCCGCAAACCAACATAACGCTGCATGCTATTTTGCGCGTAACTGATACTTTTGCCAGTTCCTGCTAAAGGTTCCCTCCCTTATGCTTGAACAATACTACCTTCGCAGTCTACGAGCTCGCTGCGAGTTATCGACCTTCGTGAAATGGAGAAACGATAAATGACACAGATCATACGTGGCGAGTGGAAGCTTGTTGTTATTCTCTGCATTCTGCTCTCGGGCAGCTGGTCGCTGATGGCGCAACAGAAGGGCCAGTATCAGCCTGGTCAATTTGGCCTGAACGCCGGCGTCCTTCCGGATCCGGGGATCACATACGCGGACTATAACCTCAACTACAACGCCAACCGACTGAATTTTGCCAATGGCACACCAGCCAAAATCAACGGCACGTATAACGTTTGGGTAATGGAGAACATTTTCATTTATGTTCCCAAGTTCAAAATTCTTGGAGCAAAGTTCGCTCCATACGTTGCCTTTCCCACCCTGGCCAACGGCTCGGTTACGCTGCCGTTCCTGGGCAACGGGGTCACCGTCAAAACCGGCAGCCTTGCTTTGGCGGATACCTGGTTTCAACCCCTAAACCTTGGCTGGCATTTGCCGCGGGCGGACGTTTGGGTGGGATATGCTTTCATGGCACCCACCGGCGGATACGCTCCAGGCTCGACGGCAGATGTCGGTTCCGGTTACTGGGGCAATCACTTCAACGGTGGGGGCACCTTTTACTTGACCAAAGACCAGGGAACCACTGCAAACTTCATGGGAAATTGGGAGATCCACGGAGCAAAAACGACCCGTAGCACAGATATCAGCACGATGTTCGGCACGCTGCCCATTAATATTCAGGTGACCCCTGGGGCTGCCATCAGCGATGAGTGGGGCTTTGGGCAAGCTATTCCGTTGGATCGGCCGTTCCTAAAGTCAAAGACGATCACCAAGGTGGTTCAGCTTGGGTTGATCGGGTACGACCAGGAGCAGGTCTCACGCAATCACAGTAACAACTCAATAGTGGACGACTTTCAACGGCTAGTGCCCTTCTACTACGCTCATGCCGGCGGCGGCCAAATCAATTATATCGATCTCAAGAGAGCTTGGAACGTATTCTTCAAATACGAAGCGGAATATAAGGCTTCGGCCGCCCCGAAGGGCACTACTATCGTTTTTGGGGTGGTATACACGCTCCGCATTCCCAAACCTGTGGAACCGCCTAAGGTGAATCCGTAGACGCCAAGCGCGGCGAATCTTTGGTTGTGAGCTTGTAGGGGTTCCTCCCGAATAAGGGATCACTGGCCTCGAGTCCCTAGTTAGGCCTGCCGAGCCAGGAGTACTGCCACCCGACGGAGACATTTTGGTAGTTTCCTCCGAATCGTACATAGGCGCCGTAGTTATAACTGACCTTTATCGACTGGTGCGGCCCCAAGGGGAGCGAAGCCGTGACACCGACGCGAGAGCTGGTTTGGCGTGTGGTGGGATTTGCGATGCCACTTAAGCTGGTAACGCCGCCGAACCAGAAATTTCCGTCCAGGGAAAACCAGAGACGTGGCTTCACATCGTAACTCAGGTGGCCTTCGAAGGCTCCGATGGGCTTCTCGGTTTGCGGCTTAGGTACGGGGGGTGAATAATACCGCGGATTGGTGGTATAGAACCACGCTCCGGCGTAGGAATCGAGAATCCAATTATTCCAACGTTTGGAATAGCCAAAGTCCGGCTTAAATGCCCAGCGGTTGGCGCCCCAGTTCACCAGCTTGGTCGGATCATATTGCCCTGTAGGAGCCAATACCTTCAGGCTGACGCCCAGCAACGTTTTTTGCCTCCATCTCCTAAACTCTTCTGCCGGGATGGATGGGCCACCTTTGAGGTTCACCGATACCCGAGACGTGAAATCCACAAGACCAGAGCGGTAAATCTGGAGCGGTTGGCCGACTACGTTGCCCTGAAAGTTGCCTACTGCGTAGGGCAAGGAGACATTCATGTTGGCCGAGCGGCCCAGCAAGCTGAAGGAATGATAGAAGGAAAGAATCGGCACGCTGTATGTTCCGGTTGCTCCCGTTATCGGAGCCGCGCCATCGAGCAGAACACTCCCGTGGAAAAAAGAATAGGTCATGTTGATCGCATTGGAGTGTAGTGGCGTAATGACGTAGGCACGAGGAGAGAGGTCTTGGGCCAAAAGCGCTTTATGAGAAGATGCTGCAACTGCCATCGAACACGAGAGGATGAAGGCTGGAAGCAGTCTCATATTTATGCCTTTGCGCCTTTCGCCGAGAACACGAGACTTCTTCGAGGACGGGTGCGACCGCGGCATCATCAAGTGCTTAGGCTTATAAGACTGCCGCTCTACATCCTACAGCCAGGAGAGCGCACTCCGCCTCCCTTAAGTTGGTCGCCTCCATTTCTGGAACTCGCGCTTAACTCTGTACCGAATTGGACACAAAGATGTTGCCTTTCAACGCCTCCTGAATTGCAAAGACCAAGTCGGTCGACAGGCGGCGCTTGGTGACGTAGCCCGTGGCGCCGGCCGAAAAGGCCGCAGCGATAAAATCCCGGTCTTCATGAATAGTCACAAATATGATCTTGACTCGGGGATTCACGTTCTGGATACGTCTTGCAGCCTGGAGCCCGTTCAACAGAGGCATCGATATATCGGTCAGGAAGACGTCGGGATCCAACGCCAGGACTGCACTCACAGCTTGATGGCCGTTCTCCGCTGCCTCAATGATCTCGAACTGGTCACCGAGTATTACCCGAATCTTTGCGATCACCTCCCGATGATCATCGGCCAACACCACTCGAATCTTATCCATGGCGATCCCTCGGCGGCCAACACGCTAGATATTTACATCACATCATTTCCCTTCCGTGGATACGTGCCTACTGTCACCTGCGACAGTTCTCCGATCAAAGAGAGTCTAGGCGTTGCCCTCTCAGGCCGAGATCATTCCGTGCCTCATGGCGTACTTGACCAGGTCTGAGTTTGTCGTGATACCTAACTCCTCCATGATCTGGTACTTGTGAAACCGTACGGTACGGTGGGCAATCTCCAGAATGTAGGCGATTTCTTTCATGGAACGACCCTCGGCAAGCATTTGCAGAACTTCGCGCTGGCGGCCGGTGAGCTCCTTCGGCGCCTCCGCTTTGGGATCCCGGATGAACATGTTTTCGATCGCGCGGCCGATTTGCGGGGTCACGTAGGAGCCCCCTCTCACTGCCTCATGAACAGCCTGCAATAACTCGGCCGGCCGTGACGTTTTGAGCAGATAGGCTGCGGCCCCGGCGCGAAGGGCTTCGGCTGCGATGTAGGAATCGGTCTCCATGGTAAGGAAAATCAGCTTTATGTGTGGTGTTCTCTTCCTCAACGCCCGGGCGGCGTCCAGGCCGTTGAGCAAGGGCATTCCAATGTCCAGGACCACGACGTCTGGCTTGAGCGCATCGGCCGCTTTCAGTAGCGCACGGCCATCTTCAACGCTGCCCACCACTTCGTAATGGGGTTCCAGCAATTTCACCAGCCCCGCGCAGATCATCGTGTGATCATCGGCCAACAAGATACGTGTTCGTCCCATCTCATCCTCCACTAAAGTTCAGGCGCTTTCGCCAGTAGTTGCCGAAGCCTTCATTTCTGTAGTCAAGGGCACGCGGACGAGAATTGTTGTCCGAAGCTTCTCTGTCGATTTGATGGTCAAGATGCCGTGAACCTGATGAACCCGCTCCTGCATGCTGACGAGCCCTAATCCTTTCTCCCGCAGTGCTGCCTCTAGGTCGAACCCGGTGCCTTCGTCACTCACCTCAAGCTGAATCTCATTTGCCATGCCGCGCAAACTCACGAAGAACTGTCTTACGCCGCTATGTTTTAGAGCATTTTGGAGCGCTTCCTGTGTAACTCGAAATAGGGATAACGAAATATCCCGGGGCAAGAAGCTTGGAACGTTCTCTTCGGTGAACTCGATACTAGCGTCGTACTGCTTGCAGAACTCGCGGCAGAAGCTCCTGATAGCAGCTACGCAACCCAGGTACTCCAGCTTAGACGAGTGGAGTTTGTGCGATAGCGCCTGAACATCTCCAGCGATTTCCGCACAATGTTGCCGAATCTCTTCAATTTTTGGATTCGGTGAGCTATTCGAACCGTTCGAATCCCGATTCGCTTGTTCCAGTTCCATCGAGAGGAGCGCGAGCCTTTGGCAGATGTCGTCGTGGAGTTCTCTGGCTATCCGGACGCGCTCCTCTTCCTGAGCTTCGATCAATTTTCCACCGATATTCTCGAGAGCTTCCCGTGCCAGTTTCTGGTCTGTGATATCCACCGCCGATCCAATAAACCCGGCGAATGCGCCGTCGCCGTTAATGCGCGGCGCTGCAATATCTAGCATCCATCGGTACACTCCATCCCGCCGGCGAAGCCTATATTCCTTAGAAAAACCCTCCTGGCGTTCGAGTGCCAATGCGTTTACCTCCCTGACACTCTGCAAGTCGTCAGGGTGTATGAATGCCGTCCACACGTCCCCCAGGCCTGCTGCCGGATCGCGTCCAGTGAAGTTAATCCGCCGCTCATTTAAGTAGATGACTTCGCCTTTCGCGTCACACATCCAGACCAGAGCAGGCGTTGTATCTGCCATCAGCCGGAAGCGTTTTTCACTTTCAAGCAGCCTGAGTTCACTCTTTCGCTCGCGTGCTCGCCGCAACAGCAATCCAACGATCGCCAACGCTTGGACCACTATTAATATGAGGCCGGCAGTCTTCACGAAACGTTCCCAGTTGGTTGGCTGCCAGTACGAGGTAGTCACGCCAGGCGGGAGAGCAGATTCCGGAATGGTCCAGCGGCGAAGCTGGTTCCAGTCCACGTGAGCGACCGCTGAAGGGCCATGCGGGAGGGGAATTCTCTCCGGCGCTGCTCCGGAGAGCACTGACTTTAGGAGCAGAGCCTTGCGGTCGATAAAGCTATACAAAACCAAGACATTCTTGGGGGTGGGCCTCTCAGCAGCAAAGGAAAGATGGGCAGAGGCAGCCAGGACAAGAACGCAAAGCATCACAGACCAACGCGTCACCAGATACTTCGCGCCTCGCGGGTCGTAGTATTCACTGGCGCCCCTGACTAAGGCCGCTTTCTTTCGCATAAGCCACTCGATCGCAAAACCCGACCGCCAGGCCGGTCATCGTCACTCCCGGGAAGTTCCTGATGGCACTCCAAGCGTAATCTGCCGATCCAAACTCGGCACCTAGCATTACTAGCAGTGCATGGGGGGAAAATATCGGGGCGCCGGACTGTGCGATCGTCTATCAGTTGATTCACTCCACATTCCAGTGGCGAGGCCAGCACCTAAGCTAAAGTTCAGCGATCCAGCACTTTGCACTGGTTGCAGGTCCGCTAGATCATCCGCTCTCTTATTGTGCTGACGATGAATGGCCCCGCCGGCGATCGCTCTGGACCATACTGTCGCAAGAGACAGTATCCACTCTTGCCAACAAACCTTATGCTAGGGAATTGCCGAGTGCACTCATAGCCGAGCCAACCGCACCTACCTCGGACTTCAAGCGAAGCTAACTGGCATCGTGGGAGGCGGTTGGCCCACATTTTCGATGGAGGACGAGAGATGAAGAAACAAAACGCAGCTTGGATCCTGGTTGTGGTGTTGCTGTTTTTTGCCCCTGCAGCACGGGCCCAAACCGGCGAGCAAGCCGGCACATCGCCGGGCTCAGACTCGCAAAATATCCAGGCATACATTGCTCTCCTGCGCACGGATGTCCGGCAGCAGAAATCCGAGATGATGGGGCAGGTGATGCAGCTAAGCGCTGCCGATGCAGCGAAGTTCTGGCCTCTCTACGAACAGTATGACGCGGAATTGGCCAAACTGAATGATCAACGAGTAGCCAATATTCAAGAGTACGCGAATACCTACGATCAAATGACAGATGACAAGGCAGACGAGCTGATTCATAAAGCATTGTCTTACCGCAAACAGCGATCTGAGCTCTTGGCAAAGTACTATGCCCTTGTCAAGCAGTCATTGGGTGGAATTACGGCAGCGCGCTTTGTCCAGGTCGAGGATCAGCTACTTTTGATTATCGACCTGCAAATCGATTCTTCCTTACCGGTGGTTGGGCAGAGCTCGTAAGTTTCAAAAAAAAGGAGACAGGACATGCTGAAGGGAATGATTCGAACCGCGACACTGGTGGGGCTGACAACTGCTATGACAGCCATGACCGTCGCTGCGCAGAACACAAACAAGGTCACTGTTCCAGCGGGAACGCGGATCCTGATACGGACGGCAAATTCGATCGATTCCAGCAAACAGCAGGCGGGCTATCGATTCACCGCCAGCCTGGAGACAAATCTGCAAGTCGACAATGTGGTGGTGGCGCCAAGAGGCGCGCCTGTCTATGGCGTTCTTGGTTCGGCGTCATCCGCCGGAAGAATGAAAGGCAGTTCCGAGCTGGGACTGGAGCTGACTGACATCGTGATCAACGGCACATCTTATCCGCTGATGACGAGCACGTACGAGATCCAAGGAAAAGGAGAAGGCTCCAATACGACCAAAAAGGTTGTCGGCGGCGCAGGGCTGGGTGCGCTCATCGGCGGGATAGCAGGAGGAGGAAAGGGAGCGGGGATTGGCGCGCTCGCCGGCGCCGGCGCGGGAACAGCTGTCGCCTCTACCAAAAAGGGGCAGCAGCTTTCGATTCCCAGCGAATCTCTATTGGAGTTCCGGCTGGCACAGCCGGTGTCGCTGCCCGTAGAAAGTAACCGGAGCCGGTGAACGCCCACTTCTGCCCCCATAGGTGACAGTAGGCAGACTCTCGCGCGAAGAGAATGATCCTATTAGCCGCCAACTGAAGGACTCCAGCGAAGAGTTAAGGGAGCGCCGGTGAGACGGCTCCCGCTCCCTTATCTTCGAATTCGCCAACTGGGCGTGTTCGGAGATTCGCTCGACCGGCAGTTGCAGGGCCCTCTGCCGAAAATTTTCCTCGTCCGGTGGTTTTGAAAGCCACACAGTTAGACACGCAGCAAAAACCGCTGAGTCGACTCAGCCCAGAGGAAGAGGTACAGCATGATTCACGATCCGGAAACAGCCCGATTGGAAGAGGCGCGCACCGCCAAGACGCCGTGGCGGAAGTGGGGACCTTACCTCAGCGAGCGCCAATGGGGAACAGTGCGTGAAGACTACAGCCAGGACGGGAATGCCTGGGACTACTTCACACATGACATGGCCCGGTCTCGTGCATATCACTGGGGAGAAGATGGTCTGGCCGGCATAAGCGACGACAACCAGTTGCTGTGCTTCAGCGTGGCCCTGTGGAATGGCAAAGACCCGATCCTCAAAGAACGTGCGTTCGGCTTGACGAACAGCCAAGCCAATCACGGTGAAGACCTCAAAGAATACTACTTCTACCTCGACAGTACTCCTACACACTCGTACATGAAGTATTTGTACAAATATCCCCAGGCGGCGTTTCCTTACCTCAATCTGATCGAGACGAACAGAGCCCGCAACCGCCACGACATGGAGTACGAACTACTCGATACCGGGATTTTCGAGGGCGACCGCTACTTCGATGTCTTCGTGGAATATGCCAAGCAGGGTCCAGAGGACATGCTGATCCAGATCAGCGTGGTGAATCGGGGCCCCGAGGCGGCCGAGATACAAGTGCTGCCGACGCTGTGGTTTCGCAATACCTGGACATGGTGGCCTGGTACGCCCAAACCCTCACTGAAACAGGCGGCGGGTCAGAAAGGCACGAAGACAATCGCCGCATCTCATGCTGAGCTCGGCGACCGGTATCTGTATTGCGAGGGAGATGTCCCGCTCCTCTTCACAGAAAACGAGACGAACAATCAACGGATCTTCGGCAGTCCGAACGTCTCTGCCTTCGTCAAAGACGGAATCAACAACTACGTGGTTGAAGGCAATGAACACGGAGTAAATTCCCAGAAAACGGGAACCAAATCTTCTGCCCAATATCACTTGAATGTGGGTGCAGGAAAGACGGCCACCATCCGCCTGCGCCTCAGCGATAAACCTCCTGCGGCCATCGGCGACCCGTTCCTCGGCTTTGCCACGACCATGAAGAGCCGACAGGGCGAGGCAGACGAGTTCTATCGAAAGGTCACCCCGGCACACCTCAGCGAGGATGAGGCACGCGTCCTACGCCAGTCAATGGCCGGTATGCTCTGGTCCAAGCAGTTTTTCTTCTTTGATCTGGACAAATGGCTCTCGGAGCATGGTGATGACCCGATGATGCCGGGCAAGCGCGCCATGCGGAACAGCGAATGGTTCCACATGTTGAATCAGCATGTCATCTCGATGCCCGACAAGTGGGAATATCCGTGGTATGCGGCGTGGGATTTGGCCTTTCACACCATTGCTCTTACTACGGTTGACACGGATTTCGCCAAGGAACAGCTCGACTTGATGCTGCAAGAGTTCTTCCTGCACCCGACCGGTCAAATCCCCGCCTATGAGTGGAACTTCAGCGATGTGAATCCGCCGGTGCATGCCTGGGCCACCATTTTCCTGTACCGGACGGAACAGGGGGCTACGGGGAAAGGCGATATCGATTTCCTCAAGCGGTCGTTTGCCAAGCTGATGCTCAACTTCAGTTGGTGGGTGAACCGCAAAGACCGCTTTGGCAACAATCTCTTCGAAGGCGGCTTTCTTGGGTTGGACAACATTGGCGTCTTTGACCGCAGCGCGGCACTCCCGACTGGCGGCCATCTGGAGCAAGCGGATGGCACGGCATGGGTCACCATGTTTTGCCAGAACATGTTAGAGATCGCCGTGGAGTTGGCGTCTTACGACTCTTTCTACGAAGACATGGCGGTGAAGTTTGCGGATCATCTTCTTTGGATCGCTCGCGCTATGAATCAGACCGGCCCTGGGGGCATGTGGGACGAGGAGGATGGGTTCTACTACGATGTGCTTCGCCACCCCGACGGTACCTCCCAGCGGCTCAAAGTTCGCTCCATGGTGGGCCTGCTTCCCTTGTGTGCCACCACGGTAATCGAGCCGTGGCAGCGCGAGAGGGTACCTGGACTATCAAAGATCATGGGTGAACGCTTGCGGCGGATGCCCGAACTGCTCGAGAGTATTCATCCAACCGGACCCGGTCATTTTGGGTATGGCGGGCGTGGCATCGCTGCACTGGTGAACCCTGAACGGCTGCGCAGGATTTTGACGCGCATGCTCGACGAGGAGGAGTTCCTGGGGCCCCACGGCATTCGGGCACTCTCCAAATATCATGACAAGCATCCGTTTGTCGTCTATGTGAATGGTCAGGAATATCGGGTGAATTATCTTCCGGCGGAGTCGGATACTGGCATGTTTGGCGGCAACTCCAACTGGCGCGGACCTGTTTGGATGCCGGTGAATGCGGTGCTGATTCGCGCTCTGCTTTCCTACTACGGCTATTATGGAGACACTTTCAAGATTGAGTGTCCAACCGGTTCGGGCAAGTTGATGAACCTTTTCGAGGTAGCCCGGGAAATCGCTCACCGGCTGGCCAGCATCTTTCTGCGGGATGAATCCGGCCGGCGCCCGGTGTACGGCGGTACGGAGAAGTTCCAGACTGACCCCCACTGGAAGGACTACATCCTGTTCTTCGAGTACTTCCACGGTGACAATGGCGCCGGCCTTGGGGCCAGCCACCAGACCGGATGGACGGGACTGGTGGGAAAGCTGATCGAGCTATTCGGCCGCCTCGACGGGCAGAAGTTCCTGGAGGCCGGCAGAGCCGGCGCCTTTGCCAAGGAACATACCGAAGAAGTAGAAGCCGTGGCGCACTGACAAACTGAAAACTTGTCGAGTAGTGAAGGCCTCGATGAAGAAGATAACGGTTTTGGGTGACCGGCCATGTCCTTGCTAAGAAAGAACCGACAGGGTGTAGGCCGGTTGCTCAAGCATACCTACACACTTAGCTTAGCCTTCACCCTCCTCTTACTCGGAGGCTGGGCTGTATCTTCGCCTGCCCAACTTCCAAAAGCTCTGCCACCAAAACCCAAAGTTGAACCTGCGGCGCCGCTGGATCCGCTGGGACGTCAAACGCCTCGCAGTTCAATGATCGGCTTCTTGAAATACGAAACAAGCGGCAACTACGCAACCGCCGCTCGCTTCCTGCAGCTCCCTCCGGGCCAGGACACAAACCTCAGCCAACTCGCCAAGGAAATGCAGACGTTACACACGGACTTCCAAGGCAGCATCAATTTGCTGAGTGATGATCCCAACGGCACCGTGGAAGCCGGGCTTCCGCTTGGCCAGGTACGTGCCGGTGTCCTGACGGTCAATGGCGCGACTGCAGACGTGATCCTGGTGCGAGTAGACGATCCTGTTGCAGGGGAAATTTGGCTGATTTCGCAAGGGACGCTGGCGAGTATCCAGAATCTCTACGCCCGGGTGGAGAGCGAAAAGCCAACAGAAGCTAGTCGAATCAGGCGTGCCCTGCTAACCGGCCCCGTAATGCTAGGGATGTCATCTACGCAATGGTTCTGCTGGCTGCTCTCCATCCCGCTCGCGTGGTCACTAGCCTGGCTGTCGACTTTTTTGTTGAGCGCGCCCAGGCGAGTTTGGTATAACCTGCGCCACCTTCCTTTCCGCACGGTCTGGGATACACCACTTGGCATGCCAATCAGGTGTATGATCGCGGTCCTGCTGCACGGCTTCTTCGTTTACTTGCTGCAGCCGCCGATTTTGTATCGCATCTACTATTCTCGTTTATTGGCGGCTATCCTGGCGGGATGTGTTGGGTGGCTCTTGAGCAGGCTCTCTGACCAGGGCTTTGACCACGCCTTGAACCAGACGCGCGCGCACAGCGGGGGCGGGGAGTCGATCTTGCTCCTGATGCAGAAACTCAATCGCGTTGGGATACTGATCATCGCCTTGGTCGCCGCGCTTGCGTTGCTTGGACTGAACGTGACTACCACGCTCGCAGGACTCGGTATCGGGGGTCTCGCGATAGCGCTGGGAGCACAAAAAACACTGGAAAACCTGATAGGCGGAATCTCGTTACTTCTGGATAGAGCAGTGCGGGTTGGTGATTTTTGCAAGATCGGCGACCAAGTTGGTACTGTTGTCGATATCGGGCTTCGCTCTCTGAAGCTCCGAACGCTCGACCAGAATCTGCTGGTTGTGCCTAACGGCGTACTCGCGCAAATGCAGTTTGAGAACATGAGGGCACGCCCCAAATTGCTCATCCACCAAAATTTCTCGCTGCGCATTGAAACCAAGGTTGAACAATTGCGGTTCGTACTGGACGGCGTGCAGAAGATGCTGGACGAGGACCCCGCGATCGAATCTGGAAGCTCAAGATTGCGGGTAACCAATTTTGCCGGCGCGGCTTTCGAACTGGAATTGTTCGCGTTTGTCAAGACCGGCGATTTTCGTGAGTTTACCGGTATTCGCCAGGAGATCATTCTTAAGATAGCTGGAATCGTTGAGGCTGCCGGCACCCGCTTTGCGGCGCCCACGCGACTAACGTACCAATCCAAAGACCCAGGCGTCGACGCAGACAGAGCAAATGATATTGTGCGGCAAGTGACCGAACTACGGGCTAACAACGCCTTCCGATTTCCAGGCGAGGTGCACACCGCATCGCACTAGGATAGAACTGCTATTGGCGGGGCGGCTTGAGGGCCATACTTCCAGTGAAGGCTACAAATGAATATCCCTGTTGCGGGGTTTCTACGAGAGCGGCGGGCACGATTCTTTGAAGGACTGGACACGCCTGACATCAGAACGATTGTGGCTGCCGGAACCCGGCAGTGCTTCTCAGCAAATTCAGTGATTGTAAGCCAGGGATATCCTGCCGAGCATCTACATCTGCTGCTGACCGGCCGCGCCCGCCGTTTCTTCCTGACGGAGGATGGGGAGAAAGTAGTGCTTCTTCGGGTCCCGCCCCTGGATATCTTCGGCGAAGCAGTGCTGCTGGCCAAACCCGTGAATTACCTTCTCGGGGCGGAAGCGATGATGAACAGCAGCACACTGGCCTGGAGCCGCAGCACAATCCGCGGTTTGTGCGAGCGAATCCCGAGGTTAATGGACAACGCTTTGTTAATCTCCTTTGATTATCTGGCAGCCTATCGGGCCGCTCACGCCTCTTTGATTTTTGATTCCGCTCCGCAACGGCTTGCTCAAGTACTGGCTAACCTCGCTGATGGAATTGGTCAGAAGGTCCCAGAAGGAATCGAGCTCGACGTCAGGAATGAGGAATTGGCCAACGAGGCCAACATTTCTTTGTTCACTGCGAGCCGGCTATTGAGCGCGTGGCAGCGCGAGGGCATTCTCGTCAAGCGCCGGGGGAAGATCTTGCTTCGCTTCCCTGGCCGGCTATTGCGGTACGGCATGACCACCCCCGCTTCCTTAGTCACCTAATGGCCTTTCTTGAATGCCCAAAACCTTAAGACTGGAGCAGAGGTTTGCTAAATAAATTCTCCCTTAGTTGCTCGTGAGCAACGACCAGGTGTTCATCGCGCTCTAATACTGGTTAAGTCTTTAGTTTCATAAAAGGAGAAGGATTTCGATAGTGGTTCCGAAAACATCTGCACCGGTGGATACCCCGGCGGAAACGAAGATTACGCAGGGGGAAACGCTTAGTTTCCCTTCTTCTGGTGGTCAGCTCTTCGACGGGTATTTCTCCTCGGCGAGGAGCTGGAAGTTCGGCAAGAGCGATCTGATCGATGCCCGCGGACGGCGGTTATTCGAGACTACAGCCCTGGCCTGCAATGCGGATGCCTATCCTTTCCAGATTCCGCTGGAAGCGAGGTCTGGCCCAAAGGTGCAGGCAGACGGCCATTCCATGCTGATGTTGTCCTCCTACGACTATTTAGGCCTCATTGGTGACCCGCGCATCGACGCAGCAGCCACAGAGGCTATTCGAAAGTATGGTACGGGCACCGGTGGAGCCCGCCTGCTTACTGGAACAACCGACCAGCACCAGCGGATGGAGCGGGATCTGGCGGCCTTTCGAGGGACCGAGGCGGCCATCACCTTTAGTTCCGGGTATCTAGCCAATCTCGCTGTCATCGGGGCGCTCTTCGGGCCGGCGGACCGGGTGATCATGGATGCACTTTGCCATCGCAGCCTTACCGACGCTTGCAGATTTGCCGGTGTCCAGTTGCAGCGGTTTCAGCACAACGATATGAAGTCTCTGCAGCAAGAGATCCAGAACGGACCACTCACCAACCGCACTCTCATCATTACGGATGGCGTCTTTTCGATGGATGGCGACATTTGCCTTCTACCGGAGATCATCGAGATCAAGAAGAAATTCGACTGCTTCCTGCTGGTCGATGACTCGCACGCCACCGGGGTGCTAGGAACTCACGGCCGCGGTGTCGATGAACACTTTGGCCTTGCAGCAAACGAGGTCGATATCTGGACGGGTTCGTTGGCTAAGGCAATTCCCGCCACGGGCGGATTCGTTGCAGGTTCGCAAGAGCTTGCCATCTTTTTGCAACACGCGTCCTCACCTTATATCTTCTCTGCCGCATTGAGCCCTGCGTCGGTGGCGGCGATCCGCGAAGCATTGTGCATCCTCGCGCAAGAGCCTGAGCGCGTGGCACGAATCGAGCAGAACGCCGGCTTTCTGCGTTGCGGCCTGCGAAACCTGGGCTTCGACACCGGCCTCTCTGAGACCGCGGTAATTCCCGTTATCCTGAAGGATGAGGTGACCACGGCGCTCTTCGCCAGACGGCTCCGCGACTACGGTATCCTGGCCGCCCCGGTGCTCTTTCCAGCCGTTCCGCAAGGTTTGGCGCGTCTCCGGCTCTGCGTTACGGCGGCGCATACACGAGCACACCTGGAATTCGCGCTCGATGTTTTTAAGAAGTTGGGCAATGAAAATGAATTGCAATAGAGATCCGCTCTCAAGGATTCACTCGATTCCTCCCCCAACTCTAAGGCCCCGCCCAAGCTCCTTTGGGGCGGGGTTTTTTTTGGCCGGCATCGGCAATCAGAGCTGCACTTGGACGGGCTCCTGGAAACTTCCATCTTTTATAAAGGCGAACTTAGCCACCCGAGCGGATGGCCGTGACTATTCGCCGTTCTGAACACAACCCTCATCCGTTGACGCCTTTTGTTTGGGCCACATCGTCAGCAACGATAAATCATCATTGAATCTGTTCGAGACTGCGAATATGTAGAACTCGAAAACCCCATCCTTTGAGATCTCGACCCGTTCGATCTCGGTTTCGGGGGCAAAGTCGTACTGGCTCAGAAACATACGGATCTCAGCGGAAGTGGGCCGGGAGCCAGATGCGCAGGTCCCACTCAACGGATTGGTTTGGCTGGTCACTTGCTGCAATCGAGCGAGCAACTTGTTCAGATCGTTTGGTATTTCCACGGCCCAACCTCTCTAGCAATTCTACCCCTCTAGCAATTGGGATGCCGAGATGAGGAATTCCTCATCGTGCCATATTGCGCCGACGTTTGCCGCCGAAACATACCCCCTTCGCGTCATTCGCTCGTTCTTACCGGTGGCATTCTAGATTACCCATGCACGGGATACTTGCGATCAGAGATCGACTCATCAGTGCAGGTTCAGCGCGAAGCCGGTTGTCAACTGGAAGGAGTTCTTCCTGTATCCGACTTGCGGATTATTCAGGAAGGTATCGATCGTCGCTACAGAAAAAGAGAGCTTCTTGTACACCGGTATTCTTACCGAGCTGTTGCCGGATGCAGAGAAGGCGCTCGCGTTGTTCCAGGCGATGTCCGCCAGAAGCTTTTCGTCAAAATGGATCTTGCCCCACTTCGCCGTGAATGCCTCCGTCAGCGCTGATCCAACCAGGTCAAGATTGAGCGCTGAAACGTTCGCCGTTGCGTTGAAATGCTGCTTCTCGTAATGCAGATCGCTGGTGACGTCAAACTCAGAATTCTCCTTTTTAAACAACGTCGAGCCAACGCCGACGCCGTAGACCTGTTGCAGCACCAGGCCCTGGGAGTAGTTGTGATCGAAAGAAAGCCCCTGCAGATAGTAGCCACGCGGGCTGAAGTATTCATCGCGCTCCGCATCTACGTGGGAGATGTTGGTGACCGTCTCGGCTACGCCAGGCTGCGTTGTCCTCCCTGCGCTTAACGTAAAGTGGGTTGTCGTGCGGAGCTTCGGGTCAAGCCAACTGACCGTGGGAACAGCCCGCTGGAGCTCTGTGTCTACCTGAAAAAGGTAGCTGTTTTGGGTGGAATAGATCATCGAAGTGCCAGTGGTGATGTGCCCATCCCACCCCGATTTCCAGCCTATCCTCTTGTGTATCTCTTTCTGATACGTAGCATCGTCGACGATGACTGCGATCTTGGTGGTAGCTATTTCTTTCACGGCGGCAGCTTCCGGGGTCGGGGCGCCGGGTTTCGCTTTGGGCCCTGTTGGCGCTGCACTTATCTCCGGTTTGGCCGTGGACAGAGGAGAGACCAGGATTCCTTTTTCGCCAATCTTGATCGCACCCTGAGGCACCGTTGCGCTGTTTCTGGCATCTTTGATCTCCTTCGGAACGACGGCGAATTCACGTTTGGACTTCAGTTCCTTGACGTTCTCCCACTTTACCGTGACCTCCCCGGCCAGGTCGCTCTTGAACTTGATCTCTGTTCCGGTGGAATTCAGCAGTTGGCCGGTTAATCTGTCGTCATTCTTGAGGATGAGCTCTTCCTTAACCTCTGGTTCCTTCTTCGCAGCGGGCTTTACGGTCGTCTTGGCGGCACTCCGCGCAAGCCCGGAAAGCGCGGTTAACAACAAAACCGAAAGAGTCGCCGCGAGTGTTTGCCGTCTCCGGCCAAGCGGGCGAAAGCGGTCTTCAGGAAGTCGCGCAATGAGTGGCATGGAGGTGTCCTCCTTGCAAAGGACGCAAATTGATGTTGCATTTTGGAAGATTTCGCGAAAAGCCAGCACTGACTGCGGAGAGAGCGATCCCGAGCAGACTCGCCACGACGTCATCAAACGCGTACCGGAAAGAACTACTGCGAAGCAACGAACAACGCTCAGCGTCGTGTCAAAGGGCAACGCCCGGACTCTTAGTGTGCACGATTATCGTGGCGGACAGGATGGGTACGGAACTAGCAAAACTGTCAGTACGTCACAAAAGAACCAGCAAAGGCGGCTTATCTACATCATCCACTGGCTCCCTGTCATAAGTGACAGTAGCCAGACCGTCGCGCTGGGAGAATGATCGCAGTAAACCTTGTCTTCGGCGCGCTTTCACGAAAAGGATACCGATTATGAAGATCAAATATGTACTGTGCGCCATGCTTGCATGCATGGTGTCCGCTGTTGCTCTCGGGCAACAAGTCTCTGTCAATTACAACCGTAGCCAGAGTTTTTCGCAGTATCACACCTACACATGGGCTTCTGACAACGCCAACAAAATCCAAAACTCGATACTGGCGCAACAAGCCAAATCGGACATCGACAGTGCCATGCAGAGCAAAGGTCTGCAATTGGTGCAGGAATCTCAGAACCCTGACGTCATTCTCACGGCAAGCGGTGGCATGAAACAGCAAACCTCCTATAGTGCAATGGGCATGCGTGGGTTCGGCGGAGGAATGGGCACCATCACTCCACAGGAGAACGTGGTAGGAACAATGATTGTCGACCTATACGACGCCAAGACCAAGTCCCTGATTTGGCGGGGGATTGCTCAAAATACGCTGAGCAACAATGGCAACAAAAACTCGCAGATGGTATCGAAAGCCGTACAGAAGATGTTCAAACAGTGGCCCGCCGCATAACAGCAATACAAGCGAAGGAGACCAAGGAGATCCTGCGTGATAGACCAGAGTCACTTTACTCTTAGCTTTCCGTTGAAGTCGCCAGCGGACGCAAAGGCGCTGGCAGAGCAAGTTCCAGCGATGATGCCGGGGCTCTTCCAGGTGGAGGATACGATCGGCACCATCCACTACTCGCGCTTCACGGTGCTCAGCGAGAAGACGCTGCTGTTTCTTGGCGACTTCGATGGCGAATTCGATCAGCTTTTTGGTGAGTTCGCCAAACACGCGGGGCCGGTGTTCGATTTTATCTTCCAACATGTGGGCAATCCACCGCCCACCCCGGTAGCCGACCACGCAGATGCGTTCGTCGATTGGACCAAGAAGCATCTTCTCACTCCGGTGAATCTCTACACAGCCTATCCAGGGGCTACGGCGAAGGAGATTAAGGCTCTGGCATCCGCCGCAGGCCTCAATGGCGCCGGTGTACTCAATCCGTTCCTGGTGATCTTGCCTATCAAATCAGCACTCGCCTTCACCGAGGTGAAACTGCTGCTGCGCGCGAGAGGGCGCGGAACCACCCACGACCTGGACAAGGTCGGCACGCCCCATTTTGCGCAGTTCGTGCCGCTTGAGGACCATCAGGTTGGTTTTTTTACTGTGTATGACGGCACCTTTGATACGTACATCGCCGACTTCACTAAGAACATCGGAGAGGTCTTCGATCTGATATTTAAATTTTGCATAAACCCTCCGCCGTCGCCCTGCCGAAAACATCTTCAGGAGTTTATTGACTTCGCAGCGGGAGCAAACCGCACGCCGATTGGCTTCTACCAGGCGTATCCGGGCCTGGGCGTTCAGGACATTCACGCCCTCATCACCGATAGCAAGACGGCGGTAGCACAGCATTAAGCCCCCGCATTCAAGAAGCGAGTAGGAGCCCAGCAGTGAGCCGGGACAAGAGAACATGGTCCGCAGAGACGTTCCTTCGCAGGCTCGTTACGCATGGCCGCGACAAGGAGGAAGACAAGGCAGAACCTGATACACCGTCCCGCCCGGCGAAGAACACACTCGATCTGGGTGATATTCAGGGATTCATCCTACGCGGCTACAGGATGCCAATGGTTCGGCATTTCGTATTTACGGTGGGCGTTCCTGCCAAGGCACGCGAGCTGCTTGGGCGGCTGGTCAATGGAGACGAGTCTGATGCGCCGCAGATCACTACTGCAGACGACTGGCACGTAGGGTTGTCTCCAGGACCAGGAGACAACCTCGCCGACACCCCACGTTGCAAGCCCGACTACTGCCTTAACCTGGGTATCACCTGGCCCGGGCTGGTCGCGTTGGAGGTCAAAGATCGTGTCCCAACGCTCTCCTTCAACTCGTTCGGCGCCTTCATCGCCGGAGCCGCCGCACGAGCGAGCCTGGTGGGCGATACCGGAGCGAGCGCACCGCAGAACTGGATCACCGCTTTTGGTACGGGAACCGATCACGTCCTAGTGACGCTGCATGCCATGAGCCCGGAGGCAATGACGACCTATAGCGACCGGTTGTCTGCTCTGTTTGCCGAAGGCGACGCGTTTCGGGAGATCTGGCGGGCCGACGGGACAGCGTGGTTGCAGATGGTCGATGGCAAGCCCGAACCCTGTGCGAAGGTTCCCTTTGGATATACCGATGGTATCAGCATGACTACCATTCGCGGCGGTCCAGAACGGTACACGCCGGATCACCAGCAGCCATGCGAACCGTGGCTATTTGTCCTGCAGGATGAGGCTGAGAATTATTTCGTGCCCGAGCCTCGAGAACTCGGTCTGAATGGCAGCTTCGCCGTCTTCAAGATGATCATGACGGACGTGGTTGGATTTGAGAACTTCCTGCAATCCCACAAGGACGAGATAGATCCCGAGCTGCTTGCTGCCAAAATCTGCGGACGCTGGCGCAACGGTGTTCCTCTGGAGTTATCGCCAGAAACGGATAGCCCTCCGGGCGGGATTTCACAGGAGCAACTGAACAACTACGGATACGTAAACGCAGACGGATCAGGCGATCCAAGGGGACTGCGTTGTCCAGTTGGCGCGCACATGCGCCGCGTCAATCCGCGCGACCAACCAGTAACGGGCCAGGGCCAACCCGGGGGCAGCAATAACACTCACCGGGTGATACGCCGGGGCCTTCCCTACGGGCCGAGCTATGATCCGGCTCTCCCCTACGACGGCGTCGAGCGCGGGCTTCTCGGCTACTTCATCAATTCAAGCATCGAGAATCAATATGAGTTTGTTCTGGGGCATTGGGTCAATGACAGCGAATTCGCCGGGGCGGTCAGGCTGAACCCTAAATCGAAAGATCCTATGATCGGCAGCCAGGATCCAGCGGAAAGCATCTTCGTGATTCCCCAGGCGAATGGCGCGCCCTCGATCAAGATCACCGGGTTCTCAAGCTTTACTACGACGAAAGCCGCGGCCTACTGCTTCTTGCCGAGCATCACTGCAGTCAAATTTATTTCCAAACTGGGATGACGGACAGATAAGCGCCGAGGAGAATTCAGCCTTATGCTTTGGCTGACCAGATGGTTCGGGGTGACCGGCAGCGACAGCGAGCGTAACCTCGCCAGGGAAAGGTCTGACATCGAGGAGATCGTCAAGACAACCCTCCTGGTGCAGGCAAAGACTGCTGCCCAACAAAACCGGGCGCTGGCCCGCGGAACTCACGCCAAGGGGGTCTGCGCCCGGGCTCAATTCGAAGTATTTGATGTTACGGTCGGGCGGGATCCTGGTCTGGCTGCGCGGCTCGCCAAGGGGATGTTCGCGACGCCAGGCGTATATCCCGCGGTGGTGCGGTGGGGGAACGCTGATTCGAAGAAGAACTCCGACTTCAAGCCCGACGTTCGATCCATGTCGTTCTCGGTCGACCTCACTCGGAATGGCTTGACTGTTGCTGAGGCAAACGGTGGCCGCCAGGATTTTTCGCTGCAAAATGCCCCGCCTCTGCCCATCAACGACTCTCCCGCATTCGCGGCGATCATGAAAGTTCTGGCGGCATCGAGCCCCGTCTCCGGCTTATGGTCGCTGCCGGTCAAGGATAAGCTGAGGGTGCTGAGGGTCCTGGCCCTGGCAAAATTGCAGGCCAGACAGAAGATCAGACCCTATCAGCAACTGCGCTATTGGAGCAACGTCCCGTTCCGTCACGGGCCAGTCGATGTTGTCCAGTATTCGGCTACACCATCTCACGACAATCTGGCGCGTCCTTTACAAAAGAGTAATCCGGCAGGCCTGCAGGACGAGTTGATCCGGCACATCAACGAAGACGGCAAGATGAGCAGCTTCGACTTCGGCGTTCAGTTCCTCGACGCCGACAGGATGACCTACTGGGGTAAACACCAGGACGCCAACTTCTGGATTGAAAACGCGAGTGTCAGGTGGAAGGAAGCGGAAACGCCTTTTCACACGATCGCGCGGCTCACCCTGCTGCCGCAATCGCAGCTTCGGCCAGACATCGGCGAAGTGATCTATTTCGATGTAACCGGGCACTCGACCGCCGACAGCACCCCCCTAGGGAGCATTAATCGCGCCCGCTGCTTTGGAGAGGCCGCCAGCAGGAAAGCACGCCTGCGCGTGAACAGCTAATGTCGGGAACGAGGTCTTCGACATTTTCGAAACGAGGAGAAACAAATGATGCAGCTAAGTCATATGTGCAAGGCCGTCTTATTGCTTTCCCCGCTGGCGTTTACCCTGGCAACCGGAACGTATGCTCAGGATCAGTACCCGATCCTGGACAAGGTTGCCGCCAAGGTTATTGAGAAATACGAGTCGACTCCCTGCCAGGAATTGATGCAGAAGAAAGCCAACCCTCAGCCGCCTTCGCCGCAAGAAGTGAAGGTAATCCAGTTCTTGAAGAGCGATCCGAAGATGCGGACTGTGTTCATCAACAAAGTGGCAGCCCCCATCGCCAACAAGATGTTCGAATGCGGAATGATTCCGTAACTCGCGAGACCGTCGCCGACACCTGTCGCAAGTGACAGTTTCCAATCGCTTGCGATCGGAGTGGACTTGAGAGGAAGCATGAAAGAGTTTCGTCGCGAGATCCATGGGAGGGATTCTAGCTGCGGAAAAACTGTGGCTTTGTATCAGGGCACGACTGGTAGGTTAGGGTTTCAACCCTGACTGCCGTAATGGCTTGAAAACTTGATCGGCTTTAGCCGCTGAGGGAACTGTTTTCGCACTCTGTTCGACCTTTTTCCGCAGCCTGCTAGGGCATGGCTATGTGCCACCTTGTATGTTGTCCATCGCGCAGTGGGAGCAATCCAGGCAACGTTACACAACATGAAACGGCGATGCAAAAGCGCAAAAAAGCATGGATACCGCTCGCAGATTGATCGAAGTTGGGGCCACGGCCATAGAAGCGATGGCTGTCGCGGTTATCGTGGTTGCATTCCTCGGGGCGTCTGTCCGCTTTGTCATTCATACACGGCGACAAGCCAGCAAGTGCTACGAGAGATACAAGCTTTCGTTGGGTAGAGCGTTGTCGCTGGGTTTGGAGTTTTTAGTTGCCGCAGATGTGATCCGCACAGTAGTTTTGGCGCCTACGTTTACCAACATTGGAATTTTAGCCGCAGTTATTTTGACCCGTACCTTCTTGAGCTGGTCTCTCGCGGTAGAGATGGAAGGCCGTTGGCCGTGGCAGCGGGCACCTGTTGCCGGCTCCGAAGTGACGGCCTGAGAGGAGAAAGACAGCCATGGATCCTGTTATTGCGCGCCGTGGGAACCGGGTTGTTGCGGGTATTCGTAGTTTTGGCGGCACAGTCGTCCGCCAAAAAGAACAGCGGTGCCCAAGACCGGATGGGTGACGATTGTGGCGAATCCACAGGGAAATATTTTCGGCGTCTGGCAGGCCGACCCGGCGGCGTTTCCGTAACGTGCGCTACAGAGGAAAGTTTTGCTCTGCCCGATGCATGGCTTTGGAAATCATAACCAGGAGAAGAATAGACATGTTTTTCACACAGGATTCTTTGCTTCCCGAAAACCAGGTGCCCCTGATCATCACGGCCGCGCCCTTTGCCCCGCAATGGCTCAAGAGCGATTACCCCGAGGACATCGCCATCACTTGGGACGAGCAGGTCCAGAAGGCAGTCGACTGCTACAATGCCGGCGCAACCCTTCTGCACGTCCACGTCCGCGATCCCAAGACCGGCCACATCTCAAAGAACTTCAGCGATTATTCCTACTTCATCGGGCGGCTGCGACAGGCCGTGCCGAAAATGGTCCTGCAGATCGGCGGCTCGATCTCGTTCGCGCCGGAGCCAGGAAAAGAGGCCCATTGGCAGGGCTATGACACGCGACACATGCTCACTGAAATCGATCCCAAGCCGGATCAGATAACGATCGTTATCGGCTCGGTCCAGATGAATATTCTGCCCCTCACCACCCCGGACGACGTCAAGGGAACGCAGCTAGAGAATGTCGCGATGCAGAAGGCCTATCAGAATATGGTGGCGGACGCGACACCGGAGTTCTACATCGAGCACCTGAAACGACTGCGCCAACATCAAATCCAGCCCTATTTCCAGCTCGCGAACGTCCACACCCTCGAGGAGATCGAAAATCTCATCCGCCAGGGGGTGTATATGGGACCGTTGAACCATAACCTGGTGGCAATTGGCGGCGGAGTCGGGGCCAGCCGCAATCCCTTCGACTTCATGGAATACGTGCGACGGTCCCCACACGGCTCTACTGCGTCGATCGAGTCTCTGTGGCGAACGGTGGCGCCGTATTGTGCCATGGGCATCGCTCTCGGGATCCACTGCCGGGTGGGCATCGAGGACAATCTCTGGCGCAAGAAGGGCGTGCGTATGACCACGGTGGAACAGATCGAGCAGGTCGTGCAGATGGCGAACTTGCTCAATCGCAAGGTGGCGACGGGCGACGAGGCGCGACAGATTCTCAAGATCGGAGTCTGGTACGACAGTGTCGAGGAAACCCTTGCAAACATTGCCCTGCCGCCAAACCGCAAAGACGGTCAACTAGGCTTCATCGTCAAGGATACCGACGGAAGGCTTGCGGAGCCGGCGATTTCATCGTGTATGCACCCCATACCATGGCAGGAACTTCACGAGAAAGTTCTTGCGGGAACAGCCAAGTAACGAAGCTCGACTCGAGTTCTCCTTTAGTCCGGGAGGGTCCTGTCTCACAACCGAGGCGGGACCCTTGCGGACAACCAGGAAGAATCGCAGTGAAGGATTCTGGCCACGATAAGGTGCGGTGCCGATCAGCAACCAGTGACGGAGGGAAGATGAGTACGTCTGCCCCAACTCAACAAGAACCTTTCTTACACATTCCAGAAACCGTTTCTAAGGAGGCGCAGGAATTTCTGCGCACTCTAAAGGACCCGGCACAAGCGCCTGCGTTTCCAGATCCCGCCGATCTCGCCGGTTGGAAAAAGGTGCAGGCATTCGTTGAGAAAGACGCACTTACCCAATCCGAGCCAATTGTAGAGCGCTATGCCCCCACTGTCAGAGAGCGCCGTCTTGACGGTGTCCCGGTCCTGGATGTCCGTCCCAAAGGTTGGAAAGAAAACCGTAAAGTCGTCGTCTATGTGCACGGCGGCGCTCACACGCTCTACAGCGCGAAATCTACGCTCGGCAGAGCCGTTATCTTCGCCGATGACACTGGGCAGCGCGTGATTTCCGCGGATTACACACTGGCTCCCGAGGCTAAGTTTAACCAGATGAGCGACGAAGTGATCGCGGTGATCCGATCTCTTTTGGACGGAAGGCCATGCGCTCAAGGACATCCTCATTTATGGTGATTCCTCGGGTGGCGGACTTGCTGCTGCAGTGATTTTAAAGCTGCGTGACAAGGGGTTCGGGATGCCGGTGGCCGCCGTATTGGTATCTCCCTGGGTTGATGTCACGCGGACGGGAGATACGGAGTTCACTCTTGCGCATGCTGAGCCGAACTACTTATACGAAAAGCACTCGAAAAACGCAGCTGGTGCTTACGCCGATCCTAAGGATCAGAAACATCCCTATGCTTCGCCTGTGTACGGCGACTTCTCCAAAGGCTTTCCGCCGACGCTGATTCAGGGTGGCACGAAGGAGATCCTTCTGAGCGGTTTCATTCGGCTGTACCAAGCTCTCGATACTGCCGGCCTTACAGTGAAGTTGGATATCTACGAAGGCATGCCGCACAATTTCGCGTCGAGGATTCCCGAAGCACCGGAGTCGAGATTGGCGCGAAAGAAGACACAGGACTTTGTACACGTCTACTTGGAACAGGAAGAGCGTGTGGTGGCATAGTCTGTTGCAGCCGGACGCATGGAGCAAGACGGGAAGACAACGAAGACAGTTACCAATGCCAAAAGGTGGTGTGACTCATGGTGAGTTTTGTGGAAGTGGGGCGTGTGGAGCGGCTTCCCCCTGGGAACGGCACGGTCGTTAGGGTCGAGGGCAAAGACGTCGCGATTTTCAACGTAGACGGCACAATCTATGCAATCGGCGATTCCTGCCTCCATCAGGGCCTGTCGTTAGGAACTTCCAAGCTTGAAGGCAAGATCGTAACGTGCCGCGGACATGGTTGGAAGTATGACGTCGCCACCGGGAGCACGCTTGTGTCTCCGGGGTTTGGCGTTCCAGCTTACCCGGTCAAAGTTGTCGATGGAACAATCATGGTAGCCGTAGACGCAACCGTGAATTCGGCTACGTGAAACCGCTTCGAGAAGGAGAAATCATGGGCAACGAAACGAAGGAAGATAAGAAAAGCGCGGGTGGGGGGACTGGTTCGCCTGCAGGCCCTTGGGATTCGGCTTTGGACATGCTACGCGAATGGGATCCGAAGTGGGCCGAGCTCTGCTTCAAGATGAGCACCAATCCATGGACCCACCCTGTTCTCCCCCGTAAGTTTATCGAGTTGGTCAGCGTTAGCTTGAACGCCGCCTGCACAAATCTCGATCCGAAGGGAATGCGCCACCACATCCGGGCTGCGCTCGAAGCGGGAGCGACTCGCGAGGAGGTTTTATTCGTCATTAAGTGCGGGTCGGCGCTGTCCATTCATTCGTGCAGTCTGGCCGCTCCCATTGTTCTGGAAGAAGCCAACGCTGCCAACGTCCAATTGACTCCGCGAGCCAACACGGAGCCGACCCCGGCTTGCGATGCGATGCGGCAGATCGGCCAGTGGAACACGGCCTGGGATTCGTTCTTCGAGCTCGATCCGGTATTTACGGACGAATTTATGGCCATGGGGGCGGGGATTTACAAGAGTGGGATCATGTCGCCCAAAGAGGTCGAACTTCTCAGCATCGCCCTCGATGCTTCCGTCACGCACATGTATGCGCCAGGTACGCGCCGCCACATCAAGAACGCACTGAAGGCAGGCGCGACCATGGAGGAGATCATGGAGGTGTTGAAACTCTGTGTTGTTCAGGGGGTTCAGACTTTCAACCTGAGCCTGCCGATCCTAGCGGAGGAGCTGGAATACCACTTATCAAAGCAGAAGGTGGCGTGATTTGTGCGGCGCGCTTCGATCAAGGCGCGGCGGGGGTTCCGGTACCATCGCCGCTGTCCTGTTATTGCGCGCGACGTGGGAAACCTGGTTGCTCGGGTTACTGGTCCCGATGCATTTCTGGCTCCTTTTGCAGCCGGGGATGGCAACCTTCTTCGCAATCCGAGGTGGGTTCAAAGAAGGCTCGCGAACGCAGGCCACTCTATTTCTGGGGCGTCTTCACCGACAAGGGCGAACGCGAGTCGATGCTGGAGAACGGTTGGAAGTCTGTAGGAAAAGTGTTCATCCTTGCGATCGTGCTCGACGTGGTCTATCAGATCGTCGAGCATCGGTGGACCGTCTATCCGGGGGAGGCAGTGCTGGTCGCGCTTGTTCTAGCCATTGTGCCTGACTGGTGATCCGAGGACCGGTCAATCGAATCGTCGGCCATCAACGAAAAGTAGTAAAGGAACGATTGGCGGGAGATTAGAGCCTCATGCTAACCAACTACCGAACGCTGCGCATAGAGAGTGGCCACGGTCCCCCAGTGACGAAGGCACGCCGGCTCGTACGAGTGCGACTTGCGAGCCCACCATGATGGCATCGCTCGAAATGAGTGTATTTTTCCTCGGCCAAGGCCGACAACTTGAGCGCAACACATTCAACCTAGAAAGGAACAACCATGGCTAAGCAACCTAACATTCTGATCCTCTGGGGCGATGACATCGGCACTTGGAACATCAGTCACTTCAGCCGAGGCATGATGGGCTACACCACCCCGAATATCGACCGCGTCGCCAAGGAAGGCGTCACTTTCACCGACTACTACGGCCAGCAGAGCTGTACTGCCGGCCGTGCGGCCTTCATCTGCGGCCAGAACCCGCTCCGCACCGGCTTGACCAAAGTTGGCATGCCAGGCGCAACGGTCGGGCTTCAGCCGGAAGATCCAACCATCGCCGAACTGCTCAAACCGCTCGGCTATGCCACCGGTCAGTTCGGCAAGAACCATCTCGGCGATCGCAATGAGTTCTTGCCGACGGTGCACGGATTCGACGAATTCTTTGGCAACCTGTATCACTTGAACGCCGAAGAAGAACCGGAACTCCCCGATTATCCCAAGGATCCGAAGTTCAAGGCGGCATTTGGGCCCAGAGGCGTCCTTCACTGCTTCGCAACCGACAAAGATGACCCGACAACTGATCCCCGCTGGGGCCGCGTAGGCAAGCAGACCGTCGAAGACACCGGCCCCCTTACCAAGAAACGCATGGAAACTGTCGATGAGGAGATCACGGCAGCGGCGCTAGGCTGGATGGAGAAGCAGGTCAAAGCGGATAAGCCCTTCTTCCTCTGGTACAACTCGACTGCTATGCACTTCAGGACCCACCTTGCAGACAAGAACCGCGGCAAGAGTGGCCAGGACGACTACAGCGATCGAATGGTCACCCACGACGAACAAATCGGTGAAATTCTCAACAAGGTCGATCAACTCGGCATCGCCGATAACACCATCGTCATGTATTCCACCGATAACGGCCCAGAAAACGACACCTGGCCCGATGGTGCCAATACACCGTTCCGCAGCCAGAAAGACACTAACTGGGAAGGCGCGTGGCGCGTGCCGGCATTCATCCGCTGGCCGGGCAAGATCAAGGCCGGCACCGTGCTGAACGGCATCGTTTCCCACCAGGACATGCTGCCCACATTACTGGCCGCGGCAGGCAATCCGGACGTAAGCAAGAAGCTCCTCACCGGCTACAAGGTCGGAGACAAGACTTTCACGGTGCATATCGACGGACTTAACGTGCTGCCCTATATCACGGGTCAGGTGAAGGAGAGCCCTAGAAACTTCTTCTTCTACGTCAGCGATGACGGCGGCGTCATGGCGGTCCGGACAGGCGACTATAAACTGGTGTTTGAGGTGCAGCGTGCATTTTCAACGGCGGTTTGGGCAGAGCCAATGGTGAAGCTGCGACTTCCGCATATTTTTAACCTGCGTCGCGATCCGTTCGAGCGCGCCGACTACAACTCCAACGTCTACTATGATTGGATGATCGATCACGTGCCACAGCTCTACCAATGTCAGGCAATCGTGGCTTCCCAGATAGAGAACTTCGTCAAGTATCCGCCTCGCCAGAAAGCGGCTTCTTTCAACCTCGACTCGGTGATGGCTTCGTTGCATGAAACACAGACCGCAGTTGCAGGGCACAAATAGGGCGAGCGGATAGCAAAGCATGTGCGTAAGCAGTTGTGCTTATCAACTTATCCACTTAGCTAAGGGGAGATCGACCCCACCTAGGAATCGTTGGTAAATACATTTCCCCGGCAGCCCAGGGTCTGCCGGGGGAACTTTTTTCGGGTAGCATTTCGCCATGACTCAATCAGCAAATTCGCCATATCTCGATGTAGCAGAGCAGGTCCAGGACTTCTACGACCGCTACCCCTACCCTGCCCCGGTCGACAGCCTTGATGAATATCGCCGGGCCTGGCAGGATCCCGGAAAAGGCCGCGCTGATTACCATCTTTTTTGGCCAAATCGACCTTACAAGGACGACTTTTCCATTCTTATTGCCGGCTGCGGAACCTCCCAGGCGGCCAAGCACTCGGTACGCTGGCCGAAAGCTCAGATTACTGGTATCGACATGAGCACGACGAGTGTGCGATGCACCGAAGAACTCAAGCGGAAATACAACTTAGTGAATCTTCAGGTTCATCAACTACCCATTGATCGGGTAACAGAACTAAGGACTACCTTCGACCAGATTGTCTGCACCGGAGTTCTCCATCATCTCGCGGACCCAGATGCCGGACTCGCGGCCCTGCGGGGGGTGCTCAAACCGGACGGAGCCATGCATCTGATGGTGTATGCGCCGTACGGACGGACCGGTATCTATATGCTGCAGGAGTTTTGCAGACGGGTCGGCATCCGTGCCACTGATAAGGGAATAGGGGAGCTCATCTCTGCGCTCCGCGTGTTGCCTCCGGGCCACCCGTTGGAAACTTTGCTGCGCGAGGCCCCGGATTTCCGGCAGGAGGCGACACTGGCCGATGCGCTGCTGCATCCGCAGGACCGCGCTTATTCTGTGCCGCAATTGCTCGATTTTATCCAAGGGGCAGGACTGACGTTTAGCCGGTGGGTAAAACAAGCGCCCTACTCCCCTCGATGTGGCGTGATGGCACGTCTCCCTCAAGCGTTGCGGATGGCAGAGCTTTCCCCAACAGAGCAGTTCGCGTGTGTGGAGCTCTTTCGCGGAACGATGCTTCGCCACAGCGTTATCGTCTATCGGGACGATAGTCCCAGCCTTTTCCAGCCGATCAGCTTTGCAGGAGACGCATGGCTCCGATATGTGCCCATTCGAATGTCAGATACGATCTGTGTTCAAGAGCGAGTCCATCCTGGGGCCGCGGCTGTTCTAATCAATCGTAGTCACACTTACACTGATCTTATTCTGACGATAAGTCCAACAGAAAAACGTTTGTTTGATGCTATTGACGGCCAGCGCACGATCGACGAGATATTGAAAAGCACGCCACCATCCTATCCAGAACAACTCCAGCGGGACATGGCGCTTACTTTTTTTGAACGGCTCTGGTGGCATGATCAAGTGGCGTTTGACGCATCACGATATTGAAACGCGAATCTCGGCTCAATAAGAATGCATGCGGCTTGCCCTCGTTCACACTTTAGGATTGGGGCACAGGTACCACTCCGAAATATGCTTGCTTCGTCTTTCGGTTATTTCTCGACGACCGCATCCTGCCCGCGGAATTCCGGGTAGATCTGTTGGGCAGCACGGTATGCCGCTCGTGCGAGGATCCCGGCATAAGTGGGAAACGAGAGCGGAATCCTAGCCATGCTGTCCACCCGCAGGCCTCCGGCAATGGCGATCGCCACCACCTGGGCGATCTCGACGGCGCGATCGCCCACGACGTGGCAACCCACGATTTTGCCGGTGGAACGGTCGGCTATCAGCTGTAGGAGGTTTTGTTTCCTACGCTTCGACGAATTGGATGACGACCTTGATATCGTTATCTCTCCTCTTGAGGGCGCCTGCGAAGTTCTCCGGCCGTCTGGCTCTTGTACCTCTTCCCACTTCGCAGTGCCTGGCTTTTTCGGTTCGACCGTGATTGCCCTCATACATGTAACCTCATTCAGTTTGCGAAGTTCTTGCGGCCTGAGTACACAGCGTTTGGGGCTGCCGACGTAGGGATACTCCACCTGGGGATACTTGTACAGGTATTTCATGTACGAATGTGTCGGCGTGTTGTCGAGGGTAGAAGTAGTACTCCTTAACGTCCTCGCCGTGGTTCCCCTCGCCGTTGGTCAGACCGAACAACCGTTCCTTTAGGTTGGTTTACCATTCCACAGGGCCACGCTGAGCACAACAACTGCTTCTCATCGCTGATGCCCGCAAGACCCTCTTCGCCCCAGTGATAGGCGCGCGATCGGGCGTGGTCATGACTGAAGTAGTCCCATGCATTCCCATTCTCGCTGTAGTCCTCGCGCACTGTACCCCACTGCCGCTCGCTCAGGTACGGGCCCCATTTCTTCCAAGGGACCTTGCCTGCGCGAGCTTCCTCTAATCGGACGGCTTTCGCTGTCATCTTTTCCTCAAACGAGGACTGCTCAGTCTGTGCAGACTTCTGATCAAGTGGCGTAACACCACCTAGGTCTGACTTATATACCTTTGCAATTGATCAATAGCGAACGCTTGCCCAGATACTACCTCGCTCACAAGATCGGCCATCGAGACAATCCCGTCGAGCTTGCCCTGCTCTAACACCGGAAGGTGCCGAATATGATGACGAGTCATTAGCGCCATGGCATCAAGGACTGTCGTTTCCGGAGTCACGGTGATCAAAGAAGTTGTCATGATCTCCTGCACTCGCACATCTCTCGAGGATTTCTCCTCTAAAACGACCTTCCATCCATAGTCGCGTATAGAGATGATGCCGACCAAGGTGCCCTCGGAAATGACCAGGACTGCTGCCACATTCTTCGCGGCCATAAGCGCGAGAGCATCATGAACTGTTGCACCAGGAGCAACCGAGTAGATATCGTGCCCCTTCTTCTTCAGGACAGAACCGATTGATTCGACTACCATAATTTCCTTTCTCTCGCGGAGAAGTACCAGTACCGATTTGATGACAGCCTCGTATTTCAGCAACGTGTGGCTACACAAACTCAATCGTCGCTCGCCAGGTCCTTTTAGCCGAGCCAAAGCCAGTGCGTCGGAGACCCCATAGATCGTCGAAGGCCGCGAGGCTCACGGGGTCCCGCCTACCCGTTCGGCACCATGACGGCACGTCCCTGGATTTTGCCGTCGTGCAAGAGGTGGTACGCCTTGCTCGCTTGCTCCAGAGGAAAATGCTCGACCAGCATCTTGATCTTTCCTGCCTGGGCCAGGCTGACGACCTCCATAAGCTCGGGGATCGAGCCCCAGTAGGGCGAGGCGACAGAGCACTCTTTTGCCGGGCTGAGGAAGTTCACGGGCAACGCTCCGCCGCCGAGACCCACAATTGTCAGATGGCCGAGCACCCGCGACATCTGCGCCGCCATCGCGAGAGTCGGGTTCACACCTACGAAGTCGAGTACGAGTTCGGCGCCGTGTCCACGCGTGATGTCCTTGATGCGCTTGACGGCGTCATCGCCCGACATCAGCGTCTCGTCAGCACCCATCTTTTTAGCGGTTTCGAGCTTGACAGGCGAAGTGTCCACCGCGACGACGGTTGCAGCACCACTCAGCGCTTTCAGCACCTGAATCGCCATCTGGCCGAGACCGCCAGTACCGATTACGACGGCGGTGGATCCCGGTCCGAGGAGGTGGGTTGAGCGCTTCACGGCGTGGTAGCTGGTGAGCGCCGCGTCGGTGAGTGGAGCAGCCTCACGTGGGTCAAATGTGCCCAACGGGAGGAGGAAGCGCGTGGATGGAACGACCATGTAGTTGGCCATGCCACCATCTCGTCCCAGGCCGCCGGCTCTGTGTTCCGCGGACTTCTCGCAATAGTTTTCCATTCCTACCCGGCAGTTTGTGCAACTACCGCAGCCCCATGGACCATAGACGATCACCGGATCTCCGACCGCAAATCCGTTCGCGCCGGATCCCAGCTTCTCCACCCAGCCCGCGTTCTCATGCCCGAGGGTAAAGGGAAGCTTAAACGTGTTGCTCGCAGGGACCTCCAACACATGAAGGTCAGAGTGGCAGGCGCCTGCGCCCCCAATCTTGATCAGGACCTGCCCCGGCCCGGGCTCGGGCACCTTCACTTCACGAAGCTCGGCCGGCTTCTGGAACTCGACGAACTGATATGCTTTCATGATTAGCTCCATCAGCCTTTAGTCTCTAATCCCGTCGATATCGATCAAGACATGCAGCGGGCCGCGGAACAGTGCGTTTCTCCGGTACGGCGGAGGATCGACGACCAACCGGGGGTTCTCCACGCGACGAAGAAACACTTCAACCGCGGTGTTAACCTCCAGCCGCGCGAGCTGACCGCCAAAGCAGACGTGTATGCCGGCGCCCCATCCGAGGCTCTCTTTCTCCTCACGTTCGAGATCGAATTTGTTCGGGTCGCGGAACTTCTCCGGATCGCGGTTCGCGGCGCCATACATGAAGAAGATCGGCGACCCCTTTGGGATGGTCGTCCCAAAGACGTCGATGTCGTCCATAGCGGTCCAGGTGGGCCAAAAATTGACCGCCGACTGGAGGCGCAGCACCTCCTCAATGGCGCGTGGAATCAGCTCCGGCCGGCGGCGCAGCAGGTCGATGGTCCCGGGGTTGCGCAGGAAGGTGAGCACGCAATGGGCGATCGTGTTGACCGTGGAGTCATGACCGGCGATGAATATAAGCATGCAATTGTTTACGATCTCGCTGGGGGACATGCGTCCCTCGGGGCCGTCGTCGTGCACCAGCTTCGAGATCATGCCGTCGGTGGGGTTTTTCTCGGCGCTCTCGACGAGCCCGATGAAGTACTTTTTAGCCGCGATCTGGCTCGCGGCGCCCTTCTCTTTGCGGCGCTGCCCTTCTTCCGTGGCCGCGTCCGGGCCTAGTTCGTTGCCCGCCATGGCATCCGCGACCCAGGCGTGGAGGAGGGGCTCGTCCTGCAGCGGTATTCCCATAATCCGGCAGATCACGCTGACCGGTAGCGTATAGGCGTAATCATCGACAACGTCGATCCGTTTTTTGCTATTGGCCTTATCAAGCAATCCGTTGACGATGCGCACGCACTCCGGTTCCATGTTGGGAATCACGTGCGGCGAATGAGGTGGGCCGAAGTGCCGCATACATTGCCGGCGCGCTCGATCGTGGTCGGGCGGGTCGGCAATGATCATCATGGGGTCCTTGCCGTATTTTTCCATCACGTCCGCCTCAAAATCGGGCTCGCCCCCGTCCTTCACGGGGGTAGCCTTGGGACTGTTGGGACGGTTGCGAAGATCCGCGCTTATCCGCGGGTCATGGATCAGCGCGGTGATCTCCTTGTACCCGGTGACGACGTAGATCCCATTCGTCAGGCGCGCCACTGGCGTCTTGCGGAGCTCGTCAAAGAACGGGTACGGATTCGGGCGGTTCTCGAATTTCATGGCTTCCGCAAAGGCCTGATCTGCGGTCATGGTGCCGGCGCCTCTCACTTCGTTTTGTACAGTCGTGCTCATCATTGCCTCCAATGCATTAGCGTGCCCGCGGGCGGAACTCGGCTTGCTCTTCGCCCGGGTTGTGACCGGTCAGGACGACATCGGGAGTCCCCGTCGGAACGCCTCTGGGTGGGAAATCGGCCGGTATCGGCTGCGCGGCGGCGGGAACATCGAATCCCGCGGGCGGCGGCGGGAACGGACCCGACTGCTTGATGAGTGCCTCGTAGTACTGCAGCCATTTGCCGTGGTCGAACGTGACCGCACCGACAATACGTCCTCGTCGGCCGTACGCCGCGGCGAACCGTCGCTCTTTGGCAGAGCCCTGGGTAAAGACGATCTCGTCCCCGAAGGAGGGCACGCCAACCGTCTTGATATTGACGCCGAACTGGCCCGACCAGTTGGACGGTACCATGAGATGGGGACGGCGCTCGGTTTCAGCGCACACCATGTTATGCGCAGCGACCTTCGCCCCGAGAACGGCGTTGCCCCAGAATTCCGTGGCGAGAAACTGATACTCATACAGTACGTGGGGCGAACGCGCGATATCCCCGGCGACGAAGATGCGGTTGGTCACGAGGCCGTGGATATCGAAGGCGCGGCAGCCGGCGTCACAGGCGACACCCCAGAAGCCGGCCGCCAGCCCGGAACCCTCCAGCCATTCGACGTTGCGGATGGATCCTAGCGATGCCAGCACTACGTCGACGTCGAGCGTGCTACCGTCGGAGAGGCGCGCACGCCGCACGTGCCCTTTCGCGTCTCCCTCTAACGCCGAAACAGAAACGCCGGTACGGAGGTCCACACCGGCGTCCCGCTGCATCTCGGCAGCGACTGCGCCGATCACGTTCCCAAGTGCACCGGCGAGCGGTGCTGCGGCACGTTCGGCGACGGTCACCTCAAGGCCGCGATCGCGGCATATCGAGGCCACCTCCGAACCGATGAAACCGGCGCCGATGATCAAGACCCGCCGCGGCCTGGTGGCCAACGCTCCCTGCAGCTGCGCCGCATCCTCGCATGTGCGCAGCGTGAACACTCCCTCGAGCTTCGCCTCCTCAGGGTTCGGCCACTGCCGCGATCGAACGCCGGTGGCGATCAGCAGTGCATCACCAGGGACCTCATCGCCGTTGGCCAGTCGAACCACTCGCTTTGCTCGATCCAAACCGGTGGCAGCTACGCCCAGCCGCCACTCAGCATCGATCGCACGCATACGCGGCAGTTTGGTATGGTCAGCTTTCACCCATCCCTTTTGCACCTGCTTCGAGAGGGGAGGACGGTCGTACGGCTCGTGCGGCTCATCCCCGATGATCGTCAGGTGCCCGGTAAAGCCCTCGTTTCGCAGCGCCTCGGCGCCCCGGAGCCCTGCTAGCGAAGCGCCGACGATAACAATCCGGCCCTTGGCCTTAAATGAGTCAGAGTTGCTATTGGTCATGGCTTTGTCGTACTTTCCGATTCGTCTAACTGGTCCACGATGATCGCCTGCACCGGGCAAGACGCCGCGGCGCGCAGGACGTGGAGGCGCTGCGCATCGTCGGGATTTGGATCGTACATCAGCGCCTCTTCTCCCTTTAGCTGGAGAACGTCCGGCGCAAGAGGAACGCATTGCGCGTATCCTAGGCACCGATTCAGGTCGACCACAATTCGCATATCTTATGCGCTCCTTCGACTATGTTTCTTCAAACACGAGAAGACTAGCGAACCTGAGCACCTTGCTGCTACTGGCAGAAGTACTAGTCGGGAAATGAAAAATGCGTTAGCAAATAGCCGCTTGGGTCCTTTGCAGACTGGATTCAGCCGCGCAGGAACTTGAGACGGGTGCACTGGCCCTAATTGCAGCAACGTGAAGTTATCAGGCGCTTTACGGTGGTGCGGAGTTAGTGAGCTTTACGCTGATCTGTTCCACTGAAAGGTGCTACCAGCACAACCGTCAAAGCTGAGGGTCGGCGCGGAAACATAGACCAGTATCTACCCTGTTAGTGCCAGGGTTATAAGCCTGAAACTTTTGATAGTTCCCGAGCCACGAGACAACATGTATTTTGTTGCATGGATTCATTTCCAATCGCGCGCGTGCAGATTGCGGGGACCTTGCTCTTAATCGCCCAACGTAAACGCTGGACGCTGCTCTTAAAGACGCCCTTGACCGTCGTTGTAGCGATCGTAACGTTCTTCCCTGTGAGCACAAGGGCTCAATCACCGCGCGACTATCTCAACACGCCTGTCGATGCAGCCGTGCTTCAACTCGACTTCTTGAACAGCAACACGGAGACCGCAGCCGCCTCGGACCTTCCCTTGCCGAACAACCTGGCGGTCAGCCGCTTCGGGGTGGCCAGCCTCCTGTGGTCGTTTCCACTAGACGGCAGATATGGCGGTGTGGCGCTGACTGGGGGCTACGTCAAGGTCAAGTTCACCGGGCCTCTCGGCCAGATAGAAACGACGGGATTCAGCGACCCAAGCATGACCTTCCATGCAAATATTTTCGGAGCTCCGGCGCTCCGCAAGGATCAGTTTGCTGCGGCGATTCCACAATCGTACATGAGCGTTCACCTTACAGTTAACGCTCCACTCGGCTCGTACGATCGCAATTCCGCAGTGAATACGGGAGCGAATCGCTGGTCCTTCTACCCTCTTGTGAATCTGGACATCACCCGGGATAAGGGCGTGTCATGGATCGACCTATACGCCGCGGGACGTTTCTTTACGAACAATAATGCGTTCCAGGGAAACAATCAGTTCTCACAAAATCCGCTGGGGATATTCTCGGCATTTTACAGTCACAACATTGGCAAGCGATGGTATGCAGGAATCGGCGCGAGCTACCACAATGGCGGCGAGACATACATCAATGGCATTTCGCAACACAACGCTGCCAACGGCTTTCAACCCAGCATCTCCATCAGCAGGGCGAGGACGATCTGGAAATACCGGCTTACCTTGAAATACGAACTCACGGGGACGACGCCGACTGCTTCGCCCACGAACTCGGTGTTCTCGCTCCGGACGGGCATCCCGCTTTTCTAGAGCATTTTCAGTTACGTTCCACAAATCAGCCAATCCTGTCGTGGCGTTTCCTCAGGACAAGACACACTTCGCGTGCGCGTGCGCGCGAGCAGCCGAGGATAATCCAGGATCGGCTCACTTACGGAGATACGATACTTGCCGAGCTGTTTAGCTTCTCGAAGCAACCGCGCCGCCTGCGCAAGTGTCCGCACGGGAATGGGGCCGTCATTCGCCGCCATACCCCCAACCTCGCCGCGGGTGACAAGAACCGTTCTGGCACCCAACTCTGCAGCCCGGAATGCGGCGATCATCCCGGCCGGACCAGCACCAATAACTACGACATCCATCAGCGTCTCTTTCTAAAAAAAGCCGTGCTCTTTGCCTGAAGAGAAGTTTATAGCCAGCGTGCCCGCAGAACTTCTAGTGCGCATGCCATTTGTCTGAGCGCTTATAAGAGATTGCTGTACCTGTCTTAAGTGACAGTTATCGATACCGTCGCATAGTTGGTTAACTGGCTATTGTGGCTAATCTATGACCTCTATCGCGCTTGCTCCATGGAGATCCGATTGGCTATGGAGTATACCGCTCATTGTTGTGACGATCGTCTTCCACTCCTCTGGTCTTGCGCTGCTCAGCCGGGGATTGCTTACCCTCCTGAAAGATGACCGGAACAAACGTCTCACCCATGGCCTGTCTGTCTTTATCGTTGGGGGATCTTCACTTTGCACCATATGCCTGCATGGTCTTGAAGCGTGGATGTGGTCTGTCGCTTACCATCTGCTTGGTACACTGGGCGGCGACCGGAAAAACGCTATGCTCTACTCGATAAGCGTGATGACAACTGTGGGGGGCACGAATCTCCACCTTGAGCCGGGCTAGCAACTCATGGGACCGCTCGAGGCGTTAGATGGATGGATTCTGTTCGGGCTTACCGCCGCTTTTTTATTCACTCTCATCCAGAAAGTCTGGTCTCTGGAACACTCATAGCTTGGTGGATTATCGAAGGGTGCCCTCCTAAAACTTTCTTCGCCTGTACTGTACAGAAGAGAAAGCCGAAGGACTTTTGATTGTGTGCGTGCGTGATGCTAATACGCTCCTCCTGTCCGACCAAAACGGCCCGTGGCGCAGCAGAACGCCGTAAAAAGTCACGAGTCCAATCAGAATGACAACCATTGCCACAACGACGGAAATGGAAATCATATTCTGCTTCTTGGATGCCCCAATCGCTTTTAGAAATTTCCTGTGCTGCCAGGTTGCGGCGGCTAGCGCCAGAGTTCCCAGAGCTATGAGGCTCAATCCCAGATTCCGCGGCGCCTGCCGGACGCCGGATGTTGCCGGCGGCAATTTCTTCGGCCTGGTATTGGAAGAACTTGTAAATGGTGAAACCGAATCCGATCATTGAAAGAGCGGTCCGGAATCCAAGCCATGAGTGTTCTTTCCGCTGCGATGATCGTGCGCTGTAGGGCCAGATCGGTTCGCTCTTCGGCAAGAACCGTGCCCCTGTCTTTCGGCGCTGGTTCAACAATGCTCATGGGACCATTCCTCAGACCTGTGATCTGCAATAGTGCTGAAATCTGGCTTCACTACGTAGCCTAAAGTGACGGGCGCAAAGCGCCTTTCCTTTCAGAAGGTGTTCATATGGGTTGGACCGGGCCTTCCGCAGGTGCGGCGAGCGGCACGACCGACGGCCAGTGCTCCCGGACAGCAAATACGCGGAAGAGAAACGCTACCAGAACCGCGATTAGCGTTACGGGAAAGAAGTGTCGTTCACTCATCTGTACCGCAATTACTGTGTAGACCGTGCTTGCCAGCACCGCACTCGTGACGAGTTGCTGCGCGGGCCGCACGATTTCCGGCGTCACCCCGGAGAAGAGGTCGATGAACACACCGCCGGCGGTGGTGGATATGAGCCCGATAACGATAGCGGCGAAGATCCCTAATCCGTGGTCGAGCGCCTTATGAGCGCCCAGGATCGCAAACCACGGCAATGTAAAGGACTTGAAGTAGGCGAGCGTCCTGGTGCGGAACTGCCCTCCCTCGATTCGGCGTATTGACAGATCGCAAGCCCGAGCAAACCCATCAGGGCAAACCACAAGATAGATCGGACCTTTAAGCGGCCGGGGGACATCATTGAGCAGTATGTCGCGCGAAACGCCACCGCCGATACCGCCGAAGTAGGCCATGATCAGCAGGCCCGCGACGGTGTAGCCGCGGTTGTGCGACGGATTACGGGCCACGAGTACACCATTGAGGGCGTTGATGCCCGGCGGAAAACAGGTCGAGTTCGGGAAAGTTTGGGAGGTTCATTTTGAGTTCTTCCTCACAGCGGCTCACGGGCAGCCCTCCCTCGCTGTCCTGGTCGGTGGCCATTCTCACCGCGGGGCACCAGAGGACCGCCACTCATGTGGAGAGTAGAAGTGCAGGTCCAAGGCTACAACTGTCACATCTGACAGGGTGGCTGCAGAGTTCTGTGTGCGACGCAACGCGTTCGCCACCCCAGCGGCTCAGTTCAAACGACTCTATCGAAACTGCCCTGGCAGAAAGAACCGGTCTCAATCCCGCCTCATCTGCCAGGGCAGTCCCGATAGAGACCTAACGTTAATGTGGGAACAAACCCTCTGCGCAGTCATCTGTCCGACTAGACTTCTCGGGCCAAGTGGTTCACATTTGGGCCGGAGGCCGGATTCATCTCAGATTGGTAAACACAAACGCGCTTACGGTTACTTATCTACGCGGTCCAGTGTTGCAGGGATCGAGATTCAGTCCGCAGAATCTGCGAATTGCGACAGGCCGGAGCACTTTTACCTCGTGACAACAATCTACCAACCTCTTTGGTCGGCTCAATCTGGATCCGAGTTGATGTCTCGGGGTTACTGGCTTTGGGTTAAAAGGCCGCCCGAAGAGCTACAATTCCTTCACCACCTTTTGGGCCCTCCTTAGTGACATTCGATGGAGTAAGTGCGTACTCCTCCTCGGCTCTCACCACGGCGATGAACAGCGCGTGATCGAAATGTGGACTGGACAAGCGACCAGACTATCGTTCAACGGCAACTCCTCCCGGACGCATGTTCACACATCCGAAAGCAGTCTAAAGCAGCACCCACGCGTTGCGTCGTCATGTGATTGCCCCAACAGGGTTTCTGCATATGCATGGTTGCTAGTTCTTGGCCTTCTTTTGTGCGTCTGGTCCGTCCGGCTGTCGCGGCAGAGCCGGCTGTGAAGAACGTACTCGTGCTCCATAACTGGGCCAATCTCCCTCAGTCTTGGACCTTGACGGAATCCACCGTCCGCGCTCGGGTTCCGGGCCAAATCAACTTCTATACCGCGTCCGTCGAAAACCCGCGATTCGATGAGGAGGTTTATCGCGAAAGCCTGGCAAGACTCTCCGCCGTGGGTACGGTGGGGTAAAGCTGGACGTTGTGATTGCGGCTACCTATCCGGTGCTTCAATTCGCGATGCAATACCGTGACAGGATGTTTCCGGGGGTACCAATCGTCTTTACCGATGTTGGCCGCCCCGAAGAGCAGAAGATGTGGCCCGGAGTCACCGGCGTGATCAGCCCTGTGGGCATGCGGGAAACGATCGATCTCGCCCTTCATCTTCATCCAGATACAAATACGATTGCCATCATCACCGGCATAACGGAGTGGGACAAGTACTGGCTGGCAGTGGCACACTCTGAACTTCTTCGTCATCAGGATTAAGGTGAGAGAGATCGACCTCATCGGACCTGCAACCCATCAAATCATTGAGAAAGTCGCTGAACTTCCTCCTTCCACTGTGGTCTTGTTTCAGCTCAGGCCAGATGACTTGACTCAGCCGGCGCTCGAACCGATCGACATCCTCTCTAAGGTCGCACAGCGCTTGCCAACCTATTCCGCTTGGCAAGGGCTCGCTTTGAATCGTGGGGGCGTTGGGGGAGCATACCGCAACTTGCGCAAAGACGCTGTGCTGAATGGAGAAATAGTGGCCCGGGTGTTGTCAGGGGAGCGGCCCGAGAACATTTCCTATCGTGCACGACTCCGAACTTCAGGACCACGTAGACTGGCGGGCGCTCCAGCACTGGCACATTTCGGAATCGGCGTTGCCGCCAGGCACCGTAGTCGAGTACCGGCAGCTTACCTTTTGGCAGCGAGACCGGAAATACATCGTGATCGCCATCGTCCTGTTTGTCGCTCAGGCCTTATTAATTGTGG
>CAVZEH010000014.1:0-75421 GCA_963774255.1 uncultured Acidobacteriaceae bacterium | reverse complement strand
CAACCGCGGCTGGATGTGCTCGCTCTTTCGATTCGCTACCGCGGCTGCGAAAGAGACGCCACCGCTTGTTCGGGAACCCCGCTGTGTAGCCAGCCGCGCACCGTGCTCATTCCGTAGCGCTCCACCAGGCGGCTCACTAATTTTCCGCAAGCGGCGTGAGCACGCTCCGATCCGCTGCGATCGTTTTGATTCTGGGAATGCGCCAGCACGGCCTCAATGGCCGCCAGATCAAACGGACGTGGCCCTGAGCTGTCCGGTACGCCGCCGGAGAGCATCTCCACCAGCCCTTCGCGCAGCCAGAGCGGAGTTTCGGGAGCCGCTTCCCGCTCCACCAGAAGGTGCAGGAATTCGTGCCGCAGCGTCGCCGCTTCACCAAGGTTTTTTATGAGCACGGCGCTTGGCTGTAAGAAGATTGTCGCGCCTCGCGCTGTACCCAGAATCCATCCCGGCTCGCTGGTTGCCTGGCGGAAAAGCTCTGTCGTGGGCATAGCGTGGACTGCCGGGCGTATCTGCAGATGTGGGGGAAAGATCTCCTGAGCTTGACGCCAGGCGGTGTCCCCGGCGCGGCGCAGCGCTTGAGTTTCCGCTGGAGGATCCGCCGCTATCAGCGTCCATCCGGCTCCATCTGTCTTTTGCCAGCCACTGTCCTCCGGACCGATGCGCACCTGGGCGCCTGGGAAGTAGAAATTCAAGATCCGGCGGCTGGAGCGTCCCTCGTCTGCCATCTCATAGGCTCCGGCCTGGCATAGACCCACTCCATGGCCATAACCCTTGCCATCGAAGTGCAACTCGCCATTGCTAGCTCTTACCGTGTACCAATCGCTGCGCAACTGGTTCCATCCCAGCGCGCGGTCGACGGCGAAGCGAAGGCTGCCGGCGGAAATGTCAGCCTGCTCGCTTTGTCCCGATAATCCGGTCCCGGAAAACTGGAGCAGGGCGGCGCGGCCAGAGGCGGTATGGCGGACGATATGAGCGTCTTGGATGCGCGGCGGAAGCCGCCATCCTTGCTCCTGCGCGATTGCCTGGATGCGACTCAGTGGAATCTCAGCATGCCAGCGCGCCGGGAAGCGGCGCAGACAATACGGGTCGCCATGCGAGCTGAGATACGGCAGGGGAGCTCCGCCCCACACACTCGCAGCATCCTCCGTCGTTCCTCCACAATGCTGGGTATAGAAGACCTCGGCCCGCTGCTGCCCGAACCACAGCGTTTCTCCTGAGGTCTCGAGTACCGCCTCTTCGATCCGCGGCCGGATCTTCCCCCAGCCAAGTGCCTGGCAGTGGGTGCTGTCGCAGAGGTTGAATCCCTCGGCCGCGTGGCGGGAGGCATTGGTCAGGGCATAGGTTCGCATGACCACAGCCATGGCCTTGAGTGATTCGATCGGCTCATCGGTTGCCGCTTCGCCATTGAGCGCCGCCGCGACATAACGCTCACTAGGCATAGTCAGCAGAATCTGCAGTCCGTTGCGATCGCTCTTAAGCCGCGTCGGAGCTTTGACCTCCCATAGACCGCTGGCCTGGATTTGACCCGGATAAGGATCGGATTCCACGCGAAACGTACCCTCGAGCTTGAGAGGCCTGGCCAATGTACCCTCAGCGGTTCGCAGCTTACCGGCATTCAGGGTCAAATGGATTGGAGCCCTGACCTCGGTCCGCGCGCAGGCGGCGCAGGCGCTCATCCAGTTTTGCGAGCCGGCCGGCGTAAACGTGACGGTGTCGACCACGTGTGCGGAAAAAAGCTCCACGGTCAGCGGCCGCGCCGCCTCCTGGGCACGCACAAGGGGCACCAGCAGCACAGCCGCCGCCGGCAAAAGCATGCTCCTGTATCTCTTCCTCAATGACCACCCCAGGCGCGCAGAAAACGCTGGGCCAATCCCGCCGCGTCGCCCCCATTTCCCCGCGGAAGATAGATCACCAGCACGATCTCTTCGCCTCCATGGGAAGCGATCCCGGCAAACCATCCCTGCGTCCACGCCTCTCCCGGATCGCTCGCCGTCCCCGTTTTGCCCGCGACGACGATGCCGGGAACAGCGGCGTTGTGCGCCATTCCATAGGAGACGGAACCTTCAAGGCCACGCTTTACCGCAGGCGCCGCCGGGAATGCCGCCGCCAGCCGGCGATAGGCGACCGCCAACTGTGCCGGCGTGACCGTCACACCCTCCACGCCCAGAACCAGGAGCTGCAACTGATCTTCACTCTGGGGAAGACGCACGCCGCCCGGCGATTCAAGAGCAAACAGGCGAGGCCGTTCGGCGAAGCCGTAGCCGCGCAATATCTGAACTGCCTGCTCGGGCGTGAAGCGGGTAGCCAGAGCGGCGAAATAATTATTGCAAGAGTAGGCCAGCGCTTGGCTGGCGTTGAAGGCGCCGGCTGCGCGAGGATGTGTGCAGGCCAGATCGCGTTTCCCAATGCGCAGCGCGCGGCGGCAGGCAACGGTGGTCGCTGCGTCTATGCGATGCTGTTCGAGGGCGCTCGCGAGGAAGAACGGCTTCAGGGTTGAACCCGGAGCACTCTCGAACCTCGCGGCCTCTTGGGAGCGTTGCGAGGCAAGAAGGCGGCCGCTTCTGAGATCGAGCACAACGGCAACGGCAGCCGTGCGGTACAGAGCGGCGCGCAATGCCTCCCGGGTTGCATTCAGCTCCCGCTGCGAAGCTGCGCGCGCCGGCAGCGCGGCAGCACCCAGCAAGAGCAGGAGAGTGAGAAAAATGCCCATTCGATCGCTAGGAACAGCCGGGCTCTAAACGGCGGGAGTCGTGTTTCCCCATATTGCCAGGATTGCCTTGCCGAAGGCTCGATACTCCTTGATGCCCGATGCCGACAGCTCCACAACCGCCCAGCGATCGTCGAGCAGTTTGCTCTTTGATTGAAAGGCCACTTGCCAACGATCGAACTCCGGTCCCGAACTTTGGCGGAGATAGCGGCACAGTTCTCCGGTTGCGATTCCGTTTGAGGCCCTGGCGACCAGCACCGGCTCGTGATCGGAACTGCCATGGGGAATCGCATGCGCGCTGGCGGCGCCCCCACGAATCATGCGGGTGATCTCGGCTTCGGCCTCACGAAGCGTACGAGTGGTGACATTCGCCTGGACGTCGGCTCCGACGAACGATCGGCAAAAGTAACCGGTTTCCTGGCTCATTGCATCACCCTTGCTCGAGTCTTCTAATTGTCCCTGGAGCCTGGGATCCAAAATGTGAATGCGGGGTGTCCCGGAACGGTCTTCAGCCCGCTTTCAACCCAGTCGTTTTCGACTGCTTTTTTCACCAAGGACAGTTACATCCAGCCGTATAGCGCCGGCAAGACTTTCGATCGCTCATCTCCCGGCAAACGAAAGTCCGGAGAACGAAATTAAGCGCGCCGAGTTACTGGTTTGCTCAGGCAAATGCGCGCAGAAATTTGATTTTACTCTTGTTTCACCCCTGAAAGAAAGTTGACCGTTGGCGGGTGCTTTGACCGGGCTCATAGAAACTAAGATGTGACATAACCGGCTGCGATAGCCACCCCGTCCATTTGATACGCCGGCGGCGCAGAATTGGATTTCCCGTTTATGGAACTGTTATCGATACATAAAGCCCACCCTCGGTTTGATGCGCATATACGGCATGGCGGGGTGCTGTGTATGCGCCCGGAGATTTATTCAAAAAATGATCACTGCGGAGCGGACCCTTCTCCGCCGCCACTGTCGCCGCCGCCTCCGTTCAGGTTCCAGGCAGAGGAAAGCATGGCCTGACTGCCTTTGGCGGAAGCTTCGAGCATCGGCTCGACGCCGCCGATCACAGTAACCGCGGTGAGCGGTCCGGACGACGAGCCTTCGGTGGCTACCAGCATGACAGCATTTCCTTTTGCGAAATCTTTCAAGCTGACAGACGGCGCTCGGGCGAGAAACTGTTGCGGATCGGGCCCAGCCCCACTGCCTGCTCCAGGGCCCGCTCCATTACCTGGTCCAGAACCCGCTCCGGACGCGGTTTCAGAACCGCCTCCAGAACCGCTTCCAGAACCGGAACCCCGACCGGAACCAGAACCGGCGCTCCGGTTGCCGCCCCCTGGGTTAGGGGCGCCGCCTTTCAGGCGCGCGGCAAGCCGCTGGGCGACCATTGGATCAAGCTTCTTAAGTTGCGTCTCGGAGGTGATTTGAACCACCACCGGGCGTTTGGTGGCGAGATCGGTGAGAGTCAAAGTGGAGGCCCCGGGATCGACCCCCACGACCTGACCGGCGATGTTGCGGAAAAATCCGCTGACGATCTCCTCCGCGGAAAAGCTCTGGCTATCAGTGCTTCTCGCACCCCGGGCGCGCAGCTGGTCGCCCGGCTTGATTTCGGCAAGCGTCGAGGGCTTGGCGTCGTCAAATTTCACCGAGCCCGGCGCATAGCGGCGGACGACGGTTTGTTTCGTCGTCTGAATGGCCAAGGTCCGCTTGCCCGGCAGAGAGATGGTGACGGTTCCGGGTCCAGGATCGACCGACTGCACCAGGCCGCCGACTCCATTCTTCTGCCAGTCTTCCCGCTCCTGCTCTTGCTTCTGGGCAATATCTGCCTTTTTAATGGCGACCAGCATCGCGGCCGCGAGTTCCTTGCCGTCAGGGCTTACAGCCCCGCGGGCCAGGACGCGATCCCCTACCTGGAGATCCGGCAAGTTTAGGGGACTGGCCCCTTGCAGGCTCCTTTGTCCCGGTTCAACCCGCAGCAACCGCGCGTTGTCCTGGACCGTGATCTGCATGCTGATGCCGGCATCGCTCTTGACGGTAAGCTGCTTGCCATCGATGGACTGAACGGTCCCCAGGAAACTGGACGCTTTGGCCGCGCCGGATTGGGCATCCTGCGCCGGCGCAGCGGCAATTCGCAGCGGATAAAGGGAAGGAACGATCAGGGAGAGGGAAAGGATCAGGGCGTTGATCGATAGCTTTCGCATGGTTTCTTCCTACCATTTAAAGCATTGTCAGAGATGAACAGGCTGCGGAAAATACCCGCAAGAGTCGTTAGATCCCGTAGGGACGGCTGAATCATATCCTTTGCGCAGCCGTTTGAAAACACCACCTTGAATCGGACGCAACCATCTGACATGTAAATCCTGAATTTTTCCTCAGCCTGCCCTTTGAATCATTGGACGGGCGTCCCGCTCACTAAGACTTGCGCCGGCGCCAGTAACTTGGTGTTCGGTTGAGTGGTCTTGACCTTGATCTGCTGCAAGCCCTTTTTAGGCGTCGAGGTGAAACTCAACTCATATTGATTCTGCAGCTTGCGTTGGATGTCGCTGAGGAAAGGCACAAACGATACCGGATTCCCGAAGCCCTGATAATAAGCTTCGCCGCCTGTATCCCGGGAGACCTGGATCAGATAATTCTGGCCGCCATCACTCACCACCAAGCTCCGGTCCAACCGGCCTGCTCCCCGATAGTAGATGGAGTAGACGATCACCCCGGCCCGCTGCGCGTCATTGGTCGCCGCCCGTACGTAGGGGTTCTGCGGATCGTAGCGCAGACCTGAGTAGCGATCGACCCCATCCGTCACCATGATCACCTCGCGGCGGAGACCCGGCGCTCCGGGCGGCCAATGCTTGATCATGTCCTGAAGGCAAAAGTAGGGACTGCCGTTGATCCCACCGGTGCCGGAAGGCAAGCGCAGGTTATTGACCGCGGCCGCATGATCGGACGTGAACCGCTGCACCAGGTTGGCCATGCCGTTGCGCATATAGCCGATGGCGATCTCGGTGCTTGGGGGCAACGCATTAATGAAGTTCTTGAGGTCGTTCAACTGCAGGCTCAGACTGGAGCCCGAAGAGTCATCCAGCAGCAGGGCAAGCTGCAGGTGATCGCGCGACCCCCGCAAGGGAACCCATCCGGAAAGATCCTGGCGGCGGCCATTCTCGAGAACGGTGACCGTCTCTCGGGGAACTGTGGTTAGTACTTCCTTCGCGGGGGTGACCGCTGTGACCACAGCGTGAGCGGTGGCAGTTTCCTGAGCCAGCGCTGCGGAGCCGGAAAAAATACCGAAGCAGACGCCGAAGGCCGCCATCCGTTTCATCCATCGATTCATCATTGATTAGTTGTTCCCATCTTCCAATGCATGGTAGAGCCGAGCTGTAGAAAGCAAAGCCCACCTGATTGTATGACGTGGGGAGGGAAGCGAAGGTCATAGAAAGGCCACAGTCACTGTGATGGGGTGATAGTCGGAATCCAGTAAAGTGTCTGTTAAAGGCGGTGGGGAAGCGGCGGCGGCAACCCCGCGGCAGGGAATTTCCTGAGAGAATTGAAGTGTCATGGCTGACCCAAGACTTCGCAAGGAAGTTCTCGAGCCGCCTGCCTCGATTCAGGTAGAACCCGCATTGTGCGTGGATCTGGACGGCACGCTGGTAAAGTCCGACACGCTGGTCGACTCTCTGCTGGTGCTGGCCCGGCGCAATCCCCGGGCCTGCCTGGCCACCCCGCTGTGGGCATTGCGCGGCAAGGCGTGTTTAAAGGCGCGGGTGACCGATCTGGTCACTCTCGATGTGGAGCATTTACCCTACAATGTCCCACTGCTAGATTATCTGCGCCGGGAGTACTCAACCGGCCGCAAGCTCTATCTCGCCACCGGAGCGGATGAAGAGTTGGCGTGGCGCATCGCATCCCACCTGGACATCTTTGAGGGCGTGCTGGCCAGCAATGGCGAAATTAACCTGACCGGGAAGGACAAGCTCCGGCGTCTGGAAGAACGCTTTTCCGGGGAAGGCTTCGACTATATCGGAAATGCCATGCCGGATCTGCCGTTGCTCAAAGGCGCCCGGCAAGCCATGCTCGCCAATCCAGGTTTAAGGTTGACCGCCGCCCTCCGCTCACAAAAGGTCGAGGTGAGCAGGAGATTCGTGGATCGCTCCAGTCGCCTGAAGGCCGCGGCCAAGGCCATTCGAATTCATCAATGGGGGAAAAATGTCCTGATTTTTCTTCCGCTGCTTCTGGCCCACATCTTACGCCGCGCCCCGGTGGTCGCCGCTGTGGCCGCCTTTTTCTGCTTCTGCCTTACCGCATCGGCGACTTACATCGTCAACGACCTGCTCGACCTCGAAGCCGACCGGCGGCATCGCACCAAGAGCCGCCGCGCCTTTGCCTCGGGAGACCTTTCCGTTTTCACCGGCGTGGTGGTTTCGCTTGTCTTCCTGGCACTCTCCTTTACCGTGGCTTGTTTTCTGCCCCGGCACTTTCTCATGTATTTGCTGCTTTACTTTGTCACCACGCTCGCCTATTCGCTGGCGCTCAAGCGCATTGTGTTGGTCGATGTGATCGTCTTGTCGGGACTCTATACCATCCGGGTGCTGGCTGGAGGCGCGGCAACACGCACCATGGTCTCTCCCTGGCTGGCCGCGTTTTCAATATTCTTTTTCCTTAGCCTGGCGATGGTAAAGCGCTTTAGTGAATTGCAGAACCTGCATGAACGCGGAATCACGCCGGCCAATGGCCGCGGATACCTGTTGAGCGATATCGAGCAGCTACGCAGCTTCGGAACGGCGAGTTCATATGCGTCGATCCTGATCTTTGCCCTGTACATCAATGCCCATGACACTGCCGCTCTCTATCGCCATCCCAGCCGCATGTGGCTGGTGACCCCGTTGATGATTCTCTGGGTCAGCCGCGTCTGGCTGCTGGCCTCGCGCGGGGTGCTCGATGAGGATCCGGTAGTTTTCGCGCTGACCGACCGCATGAGTCTGCTGATGGGCGCGGCGGTCGTAATCGTCGCACTGGCCGCCCTATGAAGCTGAAAGAAAACTCTGGCTAACGGAAAAGCTGGCGGTAAAAACGAGTCCCGCAGGGACGGCACGAAAATAGCCCAGCACGTCAGTGCTGGGGAAACGCTCCAAAGGTGAAGTCCCGTAGACACGACTGAATTTGTTCCTCAACTCCGTGCGCCTGGAATTAAATGATTTGACCCCTGATCTCTGACTTCTGACCCCTGATCTCTAACCTCTAACCTCTGACGCAAAGTTGTGGTAGGACAGTATAGGGAGCATCCCCGCAAATGCCCAATCACCAGAATCCGCAATCTGCATCCCGGCCCGAGCCGAAATTCGACTCCAGGTTCGAATCTTGGGGCCGTTATCCCAGGCATTCCGCCAGCCTGCATCCCCTCTACTGGGCTGAAGAGTTTCCTCCCAAGCTCTCCGCAGGCGAAAAGATGCTGCCAGTCGGGATGGGACGCAGTTACGGCGATGTGTGCCTGCTCGAAGATGGAACCCTGGTGCGCACCTTAGCCCTGGACCGTTTGCTGGCCTTCGACCCGGCCACCGGCCTGCTGCGCTGCGAAGCCGGCACAACCCTGGCCGAAATTCTCGACTTCGCCGTGCCCAGAGGCTGGTTCCTTCCAGTTACTCCCGGCACCAAGTACGTCACCATCGGCGGAGCCATCGCCAATGATATTCATGGCAAGAACCATCACGTCGCCGGCACCTTCGGCCGGCATGTGCCGCGTTTCGAGCTGGTGCGCTCCGACGGGCAGTCTTACCAGTGCAGCCCCACGGAAAACCCGGAGCTCTACAGTGCTACTATCGCCGGCTTGGGCCTGACCGGCTTGATCACTTGGGCGGAGGTGCAATTGCGCCCCATCCGGTCGCGGCTCATACGATACAAAGGCACCAAGTTCGTGGGAATCGACGAATTTGTCGCGCTCTCCCGGGCAAGCACCCATGTCGAATGCACCGTGGCGTGGATCGACTGCGTGGCTCAGGGCGAGAATTTTGCCCGCGGCATCTTCATGCAGGGGGACCATTCGGACATTCCCGGAGAGCTCACGCCCTCGCCCAAACCCAAGCTCACCATGCCCTTCGATCTTCCCGGCTTCGTGTTCAATCGAACTTCGATAGGGGCTTTCAATACCCTCTACTACAACAAGCAATTCGGGAAAGAGAAGACGGGACTGGTCGACTACGAGCCATTTTTCTATCCCCTCGACAGCATCCTGCATTGGAACCGGCTCTACGGCAAAGAAGGCTTCCTGCAGTTCCAGTGCGTGCTTCCCTGGGGCAGCGATCAGATGGGAATCGTGCGCGTTTTGAAAGCCATCACCGCCTCCGGGCTGGGTTCGTTTCTGGCTGTCATCAAAGTCTTTGGCGATATTCCATCTCCCGGGATGATGTCGTTCCCCATGCCGGGCATCACTTTGGCGCTCGATTTTCCCATCCGGGAGGAGGTCAGCTTTGATCTGCTGGACAGGCTGGCCGATATTACCGCCGAGTTCGGCGGGCGCATTTACCCGGCCAAGGACGCGCGCATGAGCGCGACGCATTTCCAACACTTCTATCCTCAATGGCAGGAGTTCTCCGCATTTATCGATCCGGCAATCGATTCAAGTTTCTGGCGGCGGGTAACAAAACTTGGCTAGGCGCGCGGAGCTTGTTCCCTCACGAGTCCTGGTATTGGGCGCCACTTCCAGCATCGCCATGGCTACCATGCGGCGGCTGGTGGGACGGGAAGCCCGCTTTATGCTGGTGGCGCGCAACCCTCGCAAGCTGACCGCCGTAGCTCAGGATCTGCTCACCCGGGGCGCCTCCTCCGTCGATACTTGGGTGCTCGACCTGGATGACACCGCAGCGCACCGGGAGATGCTGGCGTCGGCGGCAGAGCGGCTGGGTGGAATCGATCTCGCTCTGATTGCGCACGGAGTGCTGGGCGACCAGCTCGCCGCCGAACAGGACTTCGATACCGCCGCCGCAATCCTGCATACCAATCTGATGTCCACCGTCTCCCTGGTCACATGGCTTGCCAATTATTTTCAGGCGAAGCGCGCAGGCACTCTGGCGGTGATCTCTTCGGTGGCCGGGGATCGCGGCCGCAAGAGCAACTATGTCTATGGCGCATCCAAAGGAGCGCTCAACATTTTTCTCGACGGAGTGCGCAACCGCGTGGACCGCGACGGAGTGCATGTGCTGACCGTCAAGCCGGGCTTCGTGGCCACGCCCATGACTGCGCACGTTGCTCAAAACGCCCTCTTTGCTTCGCCCGATCGGATTGCGCAGGGAATACTGCGCGCAGTCGAGCGGCGCAAGGACGTGGCCTACGTGCCCTGGTTCTGGGCCGGGATCATGCTCATCATTCGCCTCGTCCCCGGCCGCATCTTCAAGAAACTGAACCTTTGAGCGCGCCAAAAATTGACAAGAAATGCCATAGAAAGTATGCTGATTCTTTCTAGGAATTTGCCATGCAGACCATGAATATCTCGCTTCCCGACCCGATGAAGCGGTACGTGGAGGAGCAGGTCACTGCAGGAGCCTACAGCAGCGCCAGTGAGTATGTGCGCGAGTTGGTGCGTGCCGATCAGAAGCGGCATGCCAAAGAACAGCTGGAGCAGATACTGCTCAATGCAATCAACTCCGGCGACGCGATCGATGTTACTCCCGAGATGGTCGAGGACGTACGGCAACGGCTCCGAGTCCGGGCTGCGCAACGCAAACCGGCCAAGCGTTAGATGCCCCGTTTTACTGTGCGCCCTCTTGCATGGCGCGAAATCAATGTGCATCTTGAATATCTGGAGGAACAGGCCGGCTTGGAAACCGCCGAGCGCTTTTTAGATCAACTCATAAGCAGCTTTGAGGTTCTGGCCCACATGCCAAAGATCGGCGTTCAATGCGGTTTCGGTAACTTGGCAATCCGCAGTCTTCGCCGCTGGCAGGTAAAGGGATTCGAAAATTGGCTGATTTTCTATCGGGCAAAACGCGACGGCGTGGAGATAGTGCATGTAATGCACGGAGCGCGGGATATCGAAAGTCTGCTCGACGCGTAGTCGCCTATTCCTGAAAATCAAGAGTGAAGCTTTCAGCCGACGCGCAGGGTTTGGATACTCCCTAATCCGGACAGGTCTTATTTTCTTGCCGTCCCTGCGGGATTCTGTCTGTCGCCGCGGGATTTGGCTTGCTCTAATAGGTCCCTCGAATGGAGAAGCGCTTCGACACCATGGCGGCGGGGCTGGTGCTCTTGATCCACCTCGCATGGATCATCTTCGTTATGGGTGGCGCGTTCGTCACTCGCGGCCGGCCGCGGCTCACCATCCTGCACGTGGCTTCGCTTATTTGGGGTATCGCGGTCGAACTCGGTCCATGGCCCTGTCCACTGACGTTGGCGGAAAATGCTTTTGAAGCACATGCGGGGATTACGCCCTATTCCGCCAGCTTCCTCGTGCACTGCCTGGACCGGATCGTCTATCCCAATCTCTCCGTCGAATTGATTACTATGTGCGGAGTTGCTGTTTGTGTGCTGAACCTTGGGATGTATGGCTGTCGCTTCTTGCGTTGGCGGAAAGGGCGCAGCGTGAACCGCTGATGTACGTTTGCTGGAAGCCCCCGCATTGGAGACTCTTCGTTTCTGGTGTAGAGGCGGTGCCCCAGGCTCGCGAAGCTAGCCTGAGTCTTTTCTCTGGACTACAGGCAATCCGTTCGACGGCAAGAGCGACGACACTGTCCATCGAGGGTCTGTGGAATCCCAGGTCCCAGAATCGGGACCTGGGGCACCCAAGATTTGTTAAAGGGAGGGGCTTCAGCCATATCTTCTCTAACTCTCCAGCTTCTTGGTGACCAGTTCTTTTAGCAACGCGGGGTTGGCTTGCCCTTTTGATAGCTTCATTACCTGCCCGATGAAAAACGCATCTACCGTCTTTTTACCGCCGCGATACTGCTCTACTTGCTTCGGGTTTGCAGCGATGACTTCGTCAATGAGTTTTTCGATGGATGCAGCATCGCTGATCTGCTGCGGCTTCTCGCGCAGGTAAACGGCGCCGAAATCCTCGCCATTCTCAAATGCGGTGTCAAACAATCCCTTGAGCTGCTTGCTTGAAATCTTGCCGCTCTCCGCGAGATCGGCGGCCTCGACCAATCCCTGTAAGCTGATCGGCGACTGTTCCAGATCCAGCCCCTTGGCCTTCAGGCGCCCCATCAGCTCGCTCTGGATCAGATTGGCTACCCGCTTGGGACTCTTCGCCTGCTTGGCGGCCACTTCAAAGCGGTCCGCGAATTCACGGGTTGCAGTCAGCGTCTGCGCATCCTGCGGGGTGATGTCATAGTCGGCAATCATGCGCTTGCGGCGGGCTTCGGGAAGCTCCGGCATGCGCGCCGCCAGAGCTTCTTTGAATTCCTGCGAAACCAGCAGAGGCGGCAGGTCGGGTTCGGGGAAATAGCGGTAATCGTGCGCCTGCTCCTTGGAGCGCATGGAGTAGGTCTTACCCTCGGCCGCGTTCCACAGCCGCGTCTCCTGCACCACCCGGCCGCCGCCCTCAATCAGCTCTATCTGGCGCTCGACCTCATACTCCAGCGCCGCGCGAATAAAGCGGAAGCTGTTCACGTTTTTAACTTCTGCCTTAACCCCAAACTTTTCCTGTCCGCGGGGCCTCACGCTAACATTCGCATCGCAGCGCAGCGAACCCTCCTCCATATTGCAGTCGCTTACCCCGGTATAGAGCAGGATCTCTTTGAGCCGGGTCAGATATTCAAAGGCCTCGTCCGGCGTCCGGATATCGGGTTCGCTGACAATCTCAATCAAAGGCGTGCCGCAGCGGTTCAGGTCTACGTACGTCTTAGTGGCGGAGTCGGGGAAACCGTCGTGCAGGCTCTTGCCCGCATCCTCTTCCATATGCAGCCGGGTAATACCGATGCGCTTGGTCGTCCATCCCTGCGCGCCGCGCGCGGGAACATCGATCCATCCATGCTCAGCCAAAGGCTTGTCGAACTGCGAGATCTGGTAGCCCTTGGGCAAGTCGGGATAGAAGTAATTCTTGCGCGCAAAAATAGATTGCTGGCGCACTTCGCAGTGAACGGCCAGGGCGGCTAGCGTGGCGAACTCCACCGCACGCTCATTCAAAACCGGCAAGGCGCCAGGCAGTCCCAGGCACACGGGGCAGATGTGGGTATTCGGCTCGCCGCCAAACTTATTGGCGCAGCCGCAGAAGGCTTTGGTCTTGGTTAATAACTGTACGTGAACCTCGAGCCCGATCACAGGTTCGTACTTGGCCAAAACCTCAGGAGAAACGCTGGTTGAAGCTGCCATGATTACTTCGATTTTAGAGCAATTTCCCCCTCCCATATTCTCCCCGATGCCGGCGGGGAACGTGGCCTGCGCTACTCTATGATTGGTATGCGGGATTGAGAGCGTGGCAATTGGTGAATGCAGATTCGGGACTTGACCCGAGTGGTCTGGCCTCTGTACCATCTATCCGGGTTGCAATCTCAACAAATATCTAATCCGATTTCTATTCTTCTCAAAGGAGAGAGGTTCTCATGGCGAAGCTCGGGTTTCTAGGACTGGGGATCATGGGTGGTCCCATGGCCAAAAAGCTGGTGGAGGCCGGCCATAGCGTAGCCGTGTGGTCGCACGACCAGCGGAAGGCGAAAAAACTGGCCGATTCCCAGGGCGCCATCTTTGCCGATTCTCCCAAAGAAGTAGCGCAACACGCTCAATGCGTCTTCCTTTGCGTGGGAAATACCGCGATGTCGCGAGAAGTTATCCTGGGTGAGAACGGCCTGCTCGAAGGAGCCAGCGAGGGCCTGACGATTGCCGATTGCAGCACCGTCTCCGCCCGCGAGAGCTCTCTGATAGCGGAGGAGCTGCGCTCCCGCGGTGTCGAATTCTTAGACGCCCCCTGCACCGGCTCTAAAGCGGGCGCGGAGAATGGCACCCTGACCTTCATGGTCGGGGGAAGAAAGGATGTCTTCGAACGGGTCCGGCCATACTTCGAGGCCATGGGCAAGTCCCTCTACTATTGCGGGGAATCAGGCATGGGACTGCGCGCCAAGCTTACCCAGAACCTCATCCTGGGAAACCTGCTGCAGGCATTCAACGAAGGCATCGTGCTGAGCACCAAGTCCGGCGTCGATCCTGAGCTGATGCTCGATATCCTTAACAACAGCGCTGCTCGTTCGGGACTGATTGCCATCAAGGCGCCGGCTGTTTTCAAGCGGGATTTCACCACCAACTTCTCCGTCAAATGGCTGGCGAAAGATATCGGATTGGCCCTCGAACTGGGATCGGAAGTGGGTGTGCCGCTTCCGCTCACCGCGCTCGCCCAGCAACTCTATCGTGCCGCCGAAGCTAAGGGGTATGGAGAAGAGGATATCTGCGGCTCGATCCGCGTCCTGGAAGAATTTGCCGGATGCGAGGTCAAGGGAGTTGAAGCCGTGAAAGCATGACGGCTTAAGGCTGGTGAGGAAGCCTAGGTTGGCAATTACACCTAAGGCGATGAAAATCAGGGGCGCATACATTTGTGGTCTCCCACCCTTCGCACGAAACAGCGCCGTGCGAAGGATGGGGCACCCTCGATTGGTGGTCTTGGATCCGTATTTGAAACAGGTTTAGGGTGCCCCATCCTTGCGTAGCAAGGGTGGGAGACCACAACCGTTGGCAGAGCAGGCCTCCCAGGATGATTTTCGAGAGAGCGAAGCGCAATGGAGATCTGCGGTTATTTCGGGATTCGGGAAACCGCAGATCTCTCCACTTCGCTTCGCTCCGGTCGAGATGACAAACATCCGCTTTGGTTAGGATGCTCGTATCAAGAGGACGCGTTCAATCCGATCTGGACATCTTTGCCCGAGCTGTTTTGGATCTGGGGCTGGACCGGAGAACATATTCCCGGAGATGATTGCCCGGGTCACCCCGGCCCCCAAAGAGATGTGGGGCTTGTTCTGCCGGAAATCGCAGCCGCGAATGAGCACGCTGCCGGAGGCCGCCTGGATCGCCGCGACCTCTCCCTGCTTGCCCCATTGAACAAAAGTGCAATCGCTGAATCCGACCGTTCCCACTCCATCGATCTTTGCAACCTGATTGCACGGTCCCCAGAACGCGCTGTTGGTGATGCGCACGACCCCTCTGTTGCTGGAAAGAACTTCCACCATGGTGGGATCGTCGCCATGAAACGAAGTAAATTCTCCATTTGCGATCAGTAGGCCGAAGACGGCGCTCTGCTCGACGAGAATGGCTCGATTGCAATCATCCGCCCCAATTCCGAGAAAATTCCCGTTGCATGCTCCGGTCGGGGTTTTCACGAATTTGTAACCGGTCTTATAGCCAAAGGCAAAGGTATTTAAGACATACTCCCAGTCGGAGCGGCCGAAGATAAAGGCCTCCCCGTTCGCGTGCTGCCATTCATAGACCTTGCCGTGCGACCACCATGGATTGAAATGGACATTCTCGATGCGGCCGATATCGTAGATTGCGTCGACCCAGATGCCGCGTCGCAGCGGTTGGCCGGTCACGTTCCTTATGTTGTGGCGCTCGTTCTGGCTGGCGTCAATGCCTTGATAGGGATTGAGCAGTTCCACATCCAGGACCGCCGGATTTTTCCCCCGCATGACAATCGTCCACGGATAGGCGGATGGAGCGGCATCTACTCCTTGCTCCGGATAGTAGATCGACAAGCCTGCCACCGTGCTATTTGTGCCCAGGGTGAGAAATGCCGTTCCGTCCTCGCTCCCCCGGCCCGCGGTTACGAATAGAGCGGTTCCATCTTCTCCGACTGCCGGCTGAGGCGTCTTCTTTTGGCTGGAGACATGGGAGGGAACGCAGCCATAGGAGCCGCGCAGGGTTACGCCTGGCGGAACGGTGAGAGTTCCGCGAAAAAGATACTTTCCCGGTGGCGCATAGAGGGTTCCGCCGCCGGATTTATGTACCGCATCCAGGCCCTTTTGGAAGGCGGCGGTGTCATCGGTCGCCGCATCTCCGGCAGCGCCGAAGCTGCGAACATTCTGCGATTCCGAGGAGAGAATCGGCTTGCCATGCCGCTCGGCGGCGTAGACGGTATGCGGCTGATCTAACAAACTCGCCATGCCCGCGGCTGCACCTAATGACAGCAGATCGCGGCGCGACGCAAATTTTATGCTGTTGCTATCCATTTCAGTCTCCATACTCTGCAGGTTGAACGACGTTTGGAAAAATCGATCTAAAACCGCCACGGGTCGAGGGTGCCCCATCCTCCGCACGACGCTGTTCCGTGCGAAGGGTGGGAGACCGCAAATCAATACTCAAGACTTAGGAGCTGGATACGTCGCTTCCAGTGTGACAATCTCAAACGGATGCACCGGCACCACAACCGTGCTTCCATTCTCAATCGGCAGAGGCGCGCCTTCCGGCTGCTCCATCAGGTTGGTCAATCTGGCTGAGATGGCGCCTTTGGGCAACTGGATTTGGGCATTGCCGTCCTTTCCCTCCCACTCATAAAAACGCAAAATGAGGGCGTCGGCGTCCTCCGCTTTCTTGACCGCGGTGAGCACGATATTGTCCGCCGGAGTCGCGATAAAAGAATGGCTGCGAGGCAAAATGCCGGTATGTGACTGGACCTGCATGGCCTTGAGCCGGTAGTTGAATTCATAGCCGTGTCGTACAGACATCGCCTGCTTCCAGTCTCCTGCATGGGGATAGAGCGCATAGCTGAAATGATGGTGTCCGCGATCCGCATCCGGATCGGGCGAGACAGGAGAGCGGAGGAGGGAAAGCCGCAATGTATTGCCTACGGCGTCATATCCATATTTCGATTCATTGATCAGGCTGAACCCGTGCTGACTGTTGCCCAGGTCCGCCCAGCGGATTGCGGGAACTTCGAATTTCGCGTCTTCCCAGCTATTGTTTCTGGTGGTGGGCCGCTGAATTGTTCCGTAAGGAATCTCATAGGTGGCCATGGAACTCGATGCGGAAAGCTGAAATGCCGCTTTCAGTAGAATGTGCGTCTCATGCCAATCGATATCGTTGGTTACGATAACCTGGTCCATGCCGGAGTAAAGTGTTATGTCTTGCACAAACTTTGAATTCTGCCATGAGCGGGTCACGCGAACTATAACGCGCAGCGGGCCCTTTTCAACCATCTGAACCGAATCGGCGGTATCGAGCTTGGTAAACACCTTGTCGAAATCAGCATCGATATTCCATGCGTCGAACTGCTTTGGAGTATCTTTAAATGCGATCAGCTCATTGCCGCAGCTACCTGCGGCCAGTGTCTCAAAGCCGGCCTTCTTGTCGTAGAGACTGGTGATGCAGCCCGTCTTCGGATCGACAGTTACTTTGAGTATGGAGTTTTCAAAGCTGTCGCCACTCACCTTCAAGTCGGTTGGAAATGCCCGTTTCCCGGGAATTACATGCGCGACTTCGTATCCCATGGACGGTACATTTCTTGCGTCTACAAGAAGATGATAAGTATTTGTTTTGGCGTTGCTGGATAAGACCTGTGACGGCAGCACGCGATTTTCGGCATCCAGAACGGAAACACCGGTGGCCGCTGAGTTAGGCATCTGGACATCCACCTGCGCCAGTCCGGAACGCTGCCACCCTAACGGATTAAAAATGAGCACAGGAACAGAGCCTGCCGGCGTAGCTGTATCGACAGAGGCCTGAATCGTGTGAAGCGCCTGGGACGCAGCCTGATCCGTTGCCAGATGCACCTGATCGTAATCCTGCTGCGCATCTTTATAGATCACTCCGATACCGGAGCCCGCCGCTAAATCATGAAACTGATTGAACAGGATTTTCTTCCAGGCCTCGGTCAACTCGGCCCCAGGGTATGACTGGCCATCCAGCCATGCAAGGGAAGAATATTTTTCGGCATTTAAAGCCCATTCTTCGCTCTCCCGCATATTTCGCTTGTGATTGCTCTGGGTCGTGAAGACGCCACGGTGGAACTCCAGGTAGAGCTCGTCCTTCCAGGTGGGAATGGTGATTTCTCCGGCAGGAGGAACAGGCAGTTGGGTCTGTCCTGCGGCCAATGTCCCGTAATTCCACACCGGCGAGTCGGATGCAATTTTCGTCTGTACAGTGTCAAAGTATGTCTGGGCAATGCCAAATTTCATGTTGGGAACCGTTTCATTAGGTTCCATCCAGTGAAGTCCCTGGTCGAGCACTGCGCGTGTTGGGCCTCCGCCATGGTCGCCCACTCCGTAGAGGTCCATAATATTGGTCAAACCTGGCGCCACTTTCCTAGAGTGGACAAAATCATTTGCCAGCCGAACCGGTCCGAGATCCGTATTCCCGTAACCCTCCGGAAAATATCCAAGAACCTTGCTGCCATCGGGAGACTCCCACCAGAATAGTTTGAGCGGTAGCTGATTGGTCTCATTCCACGCCATCTTCTGTGTAACGAAGTAATCCACGCCTGATTTCTTATAAATCTGAGGCAGCTGCCAGGTATATCCAAAAGAGTCGGGGTTCCAACCTATTCTGACGTCAACGCCGTAGAGTTGCTTGAAGGTTCGTTTACCGATCAACAATTGACGCACCAGCGATTCTCCATCCGGCATGTTCAGGTCGGGCTCGACCCACATCCCTCCTACTAATTCCCAGCGGCCTTGCTTGATTCGCTCCTTGATCTGGTCATTGATGCGGGGATACTTATTCGCCATCCACACGTTGTACTGAGCCGCCGATTGAGTATAGGTATATGTAGGATATTCATCCATCAATTGGGCTGCGGTGCCGAAAGTACGTTTAACCACATCCACGGTCTCTGTCCACGGCCACAGCCAGGCTGCATCGATGTGAGAGTTACCAGTAAGATGGAAGGTTACTTGCTTCAGCTCCGGCTCAATTGGCGTGAGGTCTGATTTCGCACTGCGCAGGGACGCGTCGAATCCTTGCTGGTTCCCCGCATCCAAGGCTTTCAGATCTACGGTTGTGATGGCTTGTTCCAGAGTTGCTTTTTCGGTAGCTACGTTCTCATTCAGTGATGGAATCAGGAGGGCCGCGGTTAGAAATTCCGCGCGTAAGTCTTCGGGGTTCGGCCGATTTGCGGCAAACTCAACGTGCAATTGTATGAAGCGGAGGGACTTGGGATTGTCACTCTTGTCCAGCCTCACCGCGAGTAATACTTTGTCTCCGGATTTGGCAGCGTTGAACAGGATGAAGGGCTCCATATCCTCGCCCCGCGCAGCCCGTTCTCCGTTCAAATAGACAGCCTCCGATCCTCGTGTTGGACCTCGAAGCGAAATTCTGGAACCGGTGAGATCATACCCGTTCAAGGCCTTCGGCACCTCAATCCATTTACGAAGCCACACCACATCCGTTGAGGCCCTATAGGGCAATGTGATCGTCTGCCATGAGGAGTCGTCCAGATCGGGCGCAGCGCCATTGGGCACATCACCGGCGTGGTATTTCAAGTCTGCGACCGGCAGCTCCGACAATTTGTTCAAACGGTCCATTACCTTTTGAGCATCGGGCGAAAGAGAGTTGAGTGCAGCCGTAGTCTGGGCCGAAGCCGAGTATGTTCTGCCGAACTGTTGCGCAGAGGCGCTGTGGCTAACCAGGAAGGCAGCTAGAGCAGCGCTTGATAGTATCGAGAAGCCGCCGCGAAAAGATAATCTATTCGTCATCGATATTGCTCCAAAACAGTTTTGGTGGAAGCCCCCTGGTTCGCGGGGAAGCTGGGCTTGAGTCCGCGGAAAGCGTTCGACCCTTGAAATGGGCTTTAGTCCTGGATTTCGCAGTGCCAGCGCTAAAGCGCATGATTAAAATCCCAATCTTTTCCGGAGCGCTGAAGCGCTCCTCCCCCCGCATAAATGCGGCTTCCACAAGAATTCATTGGCCGCTGGGGAAGAGGCCGATTTGTACTCTTCCCAGTCTCTTCGCCGCAAGTGCCGGCGTGCCGCTCAAAGCTCGAAATCGTTCTCCCGCTGCCGGAGCATCGTGCCGCTCAAGCAGATAATTGGTCCTGGCAACGCCATGGAAACTAAGGACCGGCTCTGAACTCTCACTTACTACTTTTGCGCCGCTGCCGGCGGAGACGACATCGACAGCCTGGCCCGGCCATGGATTGCGTATTCTCAATGGTTGCGTCATTCCGCTTTCGATGACAGCGGTAGTCACCACGCCGTTGTGCACCTGCACATCTACTTTGGTCTTCCCCTGCACATAGACGCTGCCGTCAATGTTCCATCCGGGCGGGACGGCCGGGGCAATGCGGATGAGGCCATCGTAATCCTGCACCAGCGCTTCCTGGATGGCCGCCGCAACAACACCCACCTGCTCGATATAAAACTCCGGGTCCTTTTCGGTCCAGTTTGCCAGCCCGTTTACGGAATGTTGAGAGTGCTCAGTGATTGTTACCAGGGTCTTGCCGACCTCGCTACCCAGCCCGAGACGCGCGGCTTGAATCGGATCGAAGCTCCAGTCGGCTACCGCGGAAAACAAGCGATGCTCGTAAGTGCGTTTGGCAAGGTCAAAGAGCGGCGAGGTGTCACCGATCACGTTGTAGGGCCAAACCGGCTCCAGGCCGATATTCTCCGCATTGTGGTTATGCGCTGCCGGAAGATACGACTCGGCGATCACATCCTGCCCTTCAGCATCCGCGGAGGGTGGCAGCAAAATTCGCTCACCCGTGCTCTGCGTGCGCGGCAAGGGAGGAATGTTAGCCAGCGCCGCATCCATCTGCCGGACCAGATCCGAATCTTTTCCCAGCAGCTTCGCTGCCTGGATGGTGGCAGGAAAAAGCAGCCAGCGCGGCGGAGATGTCGGTCGTTGGGTCGTTTACATCCCATTGTGTTTCATGGGCGTTCGAGGGGCTGGTGTGCAGTTTTCCATCAGCGTCTGCTTTCTGGTATGCGAGCAGAAAACGCGCGGAGGCAGCCATAAGAGGGTAGTTATGCTCGAGGAATGCACGGTCATTAGTGGCGAGATGCTGCTCCCATACCCAGAGCGAGACCTCGGCCCCGGTAGAGAGAGTGCGGGAATTGTAGTAGGGCTTGGAATAAGCATCGCAATCGCGGCCGATGCTGACCGGTTTCCAGCTGGATTCGTATTCGATACCGCGGCCATTGAAGCGCATGGTTTCGGGCACACAGGCGCCTGGACGGCCCTTCATATTCTGGCTGGTCCACTCCTCGATGTTGGTCAGATTCTCCCGATACAGATTGAAGTAGGGCGCATTGAGTTCGGGAACCCCCGCGCTTATATTTGCCGCCACCTGCATGCGGAGATTCCAATGCCAGAAGGCAGAGGAATCCCAGCGATGCCAATCGCGTCCCGAGGAGAGCATGTCGGCAACACCGGCCTGGGAGCCGGGATACTCAACCCCCTTTTCGGCGGCCGCGTCGAAGAGATAGATGTTGCGGAGATTCTCAAGGTATTCGCCGGTCCCATCCTCGGATGTAATCTTTATTGCGGCGGCCCGGTTCCAGAAGCTGTGCCACCAATCTTGATGCGTTGGTGTGGAAGATGCTGAGAGAGTCCTGCGGGCAGCGGCCATCGCATCCTGCCTGCCATCGTACTGCGGTGCCGCCACCAGGATGCGGAAATGGCCGTCGGGGTAAGGCTTGAAGGAAATCGTGACCGTCAGCGGGCCGGTGACCGAGGCTGAAACGCCGCGGCCTTCCGCCGTGATTGCCGAGAGTGAACCGAAGGGACGGCCGGAATATCCAGGATTTTTGTTATCGATCCAGTGTTGCCACAGCGCGCCAACCTGTCCCTTGACCGCGGCCTGAGCGGTGCGCGGCTCCCACAGCCCAAGCTCTGCGGTCTGCGTCTCTCCGGGCCTGGCGCCGGTTACCTCGATGACCAGGAGATCGGTCTGCGGCCGCACATAGACCTTCGCAGTCATTCCACCGCCGTGCTCCTGAAATTCTCCGTTGTAGAGATCAAGCCTTCCGGCATAATCCTTTGCTGCGGTCAGAGCCGCGAGTCCGGGAATAACAACTTGGCCCGGTGAAAGCCGGTCGGGAAGAGTATCGGCACGATTAAGCTGTACGGTGAGGCCATTGGCCGACCAGGCGGCCACGCCCAGCCTGCCATTGCCCAGCGGCATCGCCTGCCCGGCTTCCATATTTGGCCGGCCGAGGATGATATCGGACCGGCCGATGGTGCCCGCCAGGTCGACGTGGAACTGACCCTGCTTCCATGCGGTACTCACCGCGGAATTTTCCGGCGAGGCGGCGTACACGGCCAGATGCAAGACTGACGAGAGCAAAAGAAAAACTGACCCGCATACACTTTTCGTCATTCACCTACCATGCCCGGTTTTTAGTTGCCTTATGACGTGCATGTGGACATCGCTCTAGTGCTCCTCTGCTCTCGAAAATCATTCTGCAAGGCCTGATCATCAGTTTCCAGCCGTACCATAAATTTGTCATCTCGACCGGAGCGTACATGGGCCTGCAACCTACCCAAGGGAATGAGAATTGGGTTGAGGAAGGCTTGGTTGGCAACTACACCTAACTTTGTCATCTCGACCGGAGCGAAGCGGAGTGGAGAGATCTGCGGTTTATATGCGCGTAACCCGCGGATCCTCCTAGCTCCGCCGTACTCTCACTCGGATGTAGGGAACCGCAGATCTCTCCACTCCGCTTCGCTCCGGTCGAGATGACAAAGGTAGGTGTAATTGCCGAGGAAACAGCCGCTCTGAAACTGATTCCTTGTGGGTGCCCCAGGTCCCGATTTTGGGACCTGGAATCATTCGCGCCTCCGTAACCCGCGGATCCTCTTCATTCCGTTGTACTCGCACTGAGATGAAGGAAACCGCAGATCTCTCCACTCCGCTGCGCTCCGGTCGAGATGACAAAGGTAGGTGTAGTTGCCAACCAAACGTTCCTCAACCCAATTCTCATTCCCTTGGGGTGGGCCGCAGTCCCATGTACACTCCGGTCGAGATGACAAATATGATGGGTGCCTCAGGTCCCGATTTTGGGACCTGGGATCAACGCCACTTCCGTCATCAAAAAGCAAAGCGCGCGCTTATTTGCAGATTGCGAGCCTGTCCACTGCTGGTGATTGCACCAAAAGTGCCGTCTGTAACTTTTTCGTCCAGGTTTCCCTGGTTCCCCAGGCTTCGGTTATTGAAAACGTTGAAGGCTTCAAAGCGCAGCGCCAAACTCATGCCCTCTCCAAACTGCTGTCTGCGAGTCAATCCCATATCCCACTGTCCAAAAGCCGGACCGCGCAGATCCGGTTCGACCCGATTTCCCGTGCCGACGGTATAAGGGGCTGAGACTGCATAGGCCGTCGTATCAAACCACCTCTCGGGAGTCTGCAGTCCATTTTTCAAGTGAGGATTGTGCAGCCTGTCGGCAAGAGACGTAATACCTGGAAGGTTGGAGTTGTTGGTAGAAGTAATGACGACAGGAAGTCCCGCGCCATAGGAGGTTACTCCGCTGATCTGCCAATTGCCAACGATGTGGGAGACAATACCTTGGCCTAAAAAGGCATGACTTTGGCCAAAAGGAAGCTGATAGACATAATTGACTACCAGCCACTCTGGGCGGTTGTACTCCGATAGGCCACGGCTAAATCCGAGGTTATTGGGGTCTACAGGCGCGTCGCCCCGCCCCGCATATCTTTCCGGTACATCGCTAATCGTCTTGCTAAAGGTATACGACGCCTGGGCGAAGAGTCCGTGGGTGTCCTGATGCCGCAACTGAAGCGTGAATCCCTCGATAATAAGAATCCCCAACCGCGTTGTGATACCAACTTAGGCCATTGTATTGCGGAAATGGCCGGCAGCAATTGACTGTATGCAACCGTCGGCGCGCCTAAGGCTCCGGTCAGCTTGCCCGCAAAAGGGTTGGCAACCTGCTGGGTAAGCTTCGAGCCGAGGCTTAAATCCGCGATCGGAGGGGTATCTTTATTGAGGTTGAACCAAATATGCTCCCCGCGTCCGCCGACATAAGACGCCGTCAGAACCGTGCTGGTGGCAAGAGCCCGCTGGATGCTCAGGTTCCAATCCTGGTGATTGGGTAATGTTCCGGGCCGGAATGGAGCGCCTACACTTTGGCCCGACCAATGCACTTGCCGGAGCCGGGTAGGGAAGATAACCCGACACGAATGGGTTACTAAGACTCGCGCCTGCCGGCGGAGTATTCGGAGCTGCAACAGGGGGCCCGGTAAAGACATTCGTCTGCACCTGGAATCCGGTTCCTGCGACATTGCCGTCACTGTTCGTGACATAGAAAAGACCATAGCCGCTTCGGATTGCCGTCTTTTCCCCTACCTGCCAGGCAAATCCAAGACGCGGCGCGAAGTTTGTCCAGACGGTATCATTTTCCGCTCTCGGGTTTCCGTTGACGCCGGCGAACTCTACAATGCCGGGAAGGTTTGTAACCGGATCCGGCACCGTCGGATTAAACCATGTCAGCTTGTTATGGCGGTCGGTAAATCCGGTCAATGCATCCCAGCGAAGTCCGAGGTTGAGGGTAAAATTGCTGGTTAGCTTGACGTCGTCGTTGACATACGCATCAATATCCTTCTGCGAAGCTGTCGCCGGCGGCGTCCTGCGTAACATAGCCGCCATCGGGAGCGCCTAACAAAAAAGAGGCGAAGCCCCAGCCTGCGTCCGTGCTGGCGGACGCTGGATTCGGGCCCTGGGTATAGTTTCTGCTGAAGGTGAAATACCCGGCGCCGTTCAGTGGACGATATTCATTGAAAATCACGAACCTGTATTCGAAGCCGGCCTTCACCGTGTGGGAGCTCTTTACCCAGGTGAGATGAGCCTGCCCTTGATCGCTGCCTTCCGTATCCGAATCGATGGAGGAGTTTTGAATGCCAAGGCCGGTCTGATCTGTGATGCTGAATTGAGGGAACGCTTTGGCTTCGGTTTGCTGTACAAACGAGGCCGGCAGGCCGAGGCTGCCGATATCGAAACCCTGGCTATTTATGATGGTTCCAAAAAAACTATGGAGAAAGTTTCCCCGGAACTCTATCAGCAGGTTCGGGCGGATTGTCCAGGTATCGCTGACCGTGCCCGTCCAGGCCGTACTCGCAGCCCCTCCCGGATCCCCGTTTGTCCCCGATTGCGGAAAGGCGATGTTGACAGGAGGCGTGGACCCGAGAGAGGAATGGCGGCCCACGCTGACAAAGGCCTTGTGACGGCTTCCGAAGGTCTGGTCTACCCGGGCAAGCAGCGTGTCCTGGGAGGTATGCCGGGTTGGCGTAGCTTGATAGTTATTGTAAATGCCTTCTATGCCCGGGGCGTTGGGTGCGGGGTAGTAGCTTAAAACATTTTGCACGATTGGATTCGACATTCGGCTCGCGGGAATAGTGTTGTTTGGAAAGGGGGTTCGCGTATAGACAGTCGTTGAGCCGGGCACCAGCGTCGTTGTAGCCGGATCGTAAACCGTAATCGGATGCCCGCTTTGATCGACCAGCCCCGAGAAATTGCCGGCGCGCATTGCCGCCGTGGGAACGCTGGCCGTGATCGCGTCGGGAGTCGCAGTCGGATTCCATTCGATATTGGTAAAGAAGAAGGTCTTATTTCTCCCGTTATATAGCTTGGGGATCAGCACCGGACCGCCTATGCTAAAGCCGAAGTTGTTCCCGTGGTAGGGGGACCTGCGCTGTCCTACGTGGTTGGGGTACCATCCGTTGGCGTTGAAGTCCGTGTTGCGGACATATTCATAGGCGCTGCCATGAAATTGATTGCTTCCGGATTCGGAAGCCAATGTCAGGACGCCGCCGCCGGACATGCCGTACTCAGCCGAATAATTGTTGGTAATAAGCTTCTCCTCTCCGACGGATTCGAGCGGAGGAGTAAACGCCGGATCGCCCGTGGAGGTGTTCACCTGAGTAGCGCCGTCGAGGAGAATGTTGCTGGTATTGGCCATGCCGCCATTGATCTCGGCCTGGATGCCGGAATTGGTATAGACCGGCAGCACTCCGGGTTGCAGAGCCAGCAGGTTGTATGGGTTCCGGCCCAATTCCGGCAATTCGATAATCTGCTGGCGCGAGACCGAGCCGCCAAGCTCTGAATTGTTGGTTTCAAGCTGGATGGCGTTTGCCTGCACGGTGACTTTTTCCGATACCACCCCAACTTTGAGAGTGAAGTTGATGGCCGTCGAAAGATTGACGGTAATGTGAGCGTTGGAAACAGTCGTTGTGGAGAAGCCGTTGGCTTCCGCAGAGACGTTATACGTTCCCGGGGCAAGGTAGGGGATCGTATAGTATCCGCTGGGATCGGACACCGTAGTGCTAACGACATTGGTGGCGGTGTTTGTCGCGGTTACCTTCGCTCCGCTAACCATCGCCCCGGAAGCATCCTTTACCGCGCCTGTAATGGTTCCTTGCTCGGCTTGGCCGAAGGCCTTCGGCTGGAGTTGAGCAAGGGTGCAAAGGAAGATAGAGAATGCCAGCAAGTTGCTGGTGAATAAGCGCCTGCTTTTCCGTGTTTTCTGATCTGTGCGCATGTTGCCTCCTAAATGCGATAGCGATTGAATGATGGTCCGGACCGGTCAGAACTTTTAGGGATCAAGTGAGACTCGGAAGGGTTGGATACAGTCTGCCCACAAATAGCGGGCAGCATGCAAGCCATCTGTAAAGCGTCACCCATGGTAAGCGGCGCATGCGGGCCTCGGCAACGTTAGGATGAGCTCCTAACATAGCGCTATGTTTATGTATAGCATGGACTTATGTAAGGATAGGACGACTTAACGGTAGCTACCTTTGATTCTCTGGATGCGGTCCAAGTAGATACATGCTCCGCAGCCGCCGAAGAATGACGCTGAAACGACTTCCAGTGGTGACAATGCTGGGGCAGCCTATGAAGACTTCATAAGCAACCGCTCCCAACTTTGTCATCTCGACCGGAGCGAAACCGGGGTCCCCGGCAAGCGGAGCTTGCTGGGGTGGGAAGCGAAGTGGGAGATCTGCGGTTTCCCACATCTGGCGCAAAGAGCGCGCCAGATATGGGAAACCCTCGATCGGTAGTGGCCTTGGATTCAGACTTCACTTCAAGCAGATCCAGGGTGCCCCATCCTTGCCTTGCAAGGGTGGGAGACCACAATCGGCGGCAGAGCAGGTCTCCAGAGTGGACTCATTTCAGGAGGTGGCAGGCGAGCACGCCAAATTCTCTCGGCGAACCGGCCATAATGTTGACGCGCAGCAGTAATTGGAAGTGCTGAGCCGGGGTCGAAGGCCGGACGCCACATTGCTTGAGTGCGGCGGATAGAACCTGTGAGTTGGTGACCATCTCTCCTGCTGCTCTTGTGCCCTCTGCGTTTGCTCCGGCCAGGAGAAGAATCTGTCCGGCGTGGTCCGGGTTTCCGATAAAACTGACGGTCGCAAAAGATACACCCGTACCATACCCTTTTGCGGTGGACACGTACTTTGCCGCTTCATTGGGACGCGGGTGAGCGTTCCAGATAATGTCCTGCTGCGAAGCCTTGTCAAAGAGAAATCTGAAATCCAACCGGTCGTCAAAGAGAGCTGTCCAGGGATTGGAGCGAGGACTTCCCAGAAAAATGAAGTTGTTCTCCGTATCCAAATCGGAGAACCGCAGATCCCGCGCGGGACGGATGTTGACCTTGCCCGAATTCTCCTGCGCCAGCTCGGCCACGCCGGCGACGATCGGCGTATCCACATTCGCCGCCTTGTCGCCGCGTAGGACGTCGCGGCAAAAATGAATGATCTCGGGAGAGAGAGAGTTCGACGATGGCAGGTATTTCTGATTCGCATAATCCGAGACGGATATAGCCAATCCCGTTAAACCCTGAATCTCCGCGATATTCGGATCGCTGGTTACCAGAAACGTGGGATGCTGGGAATGAAAAAATGCCGTCCATGGTAAGGCAGACGCCGGAGATGCTCCGCTTTGCGGAGAAAGCCACGCGAAAACACCACAGATTGCAACGCTCAATCCAATCAACAAAGCGGCGAGCAGGAGCCACTTGTTTGTTCGCAGCTCAGCCGCCTGAGCTGCCAGCGGCGGCGCAGCGACCAGAGGAATGGAGACAAGTGGGGGAATCGCGGGCACAATTCCCGGAGCCGCGAAGGCTTCTGCCGGCACAATGTTTTCTGTGTCTCTCTTCTCATACTGCGGGTCCCGCGTTATTTCCGGGATATAGGAACCGGCGGGAAGACTGATGCGGAATTCCGAGGCGGAGCCACAGTTGCCGTAGTGTTGCAGCAGGCGTTTGCGCACATCGCTGGCCGTCACCCGGACAATCGCATCTTCGCCCGTATCATAGGAGGGAGACCGCCCGAATAATTCCACGCCGATCAGGCGCTCTTTCAGTGCATCGAAGTCACCCGCGATTGCATGTTCCACAATATATTTCAGGAACTGCCCGCTGCGATGGCTGGCTCTGAATGCGGCGCCGTCGGTGATCTCCTTCAGGTGCTGCTGGAGCGCGGCAACGTTTTTTTGGGTCTCGACGATTCTTGCGATTTCCGTTGTCCGGGCGCCATTATGGGTGGTCTGTCGCATAGCAGCATTCAGCGAGACCGATTCTAGCACTCCACTGCCTGCGATGTACTCCGGCGTTCCGTCACCCGGGTCCGGTCACCGGCAGACCTTAATGCAAACCTGCCTCCAGCCCGCATTTTGCGGCGAATGTATCTACCGTTAGCCCGTTGCATAATAGCCAATGGCCTTTGTTTTCAATTCGATACGCCTAAGGTTAGAACTGCGGCTAACGTTGCCCCTGGCCTGCCGCTCCATTATTGTGAAAACAGTATCGAGGGTTTCTTGGAAAGACGCAGATTCTTAACCTCCTCGCTTTCCGCTTCGCTCCTCGCCCTGGCAGATCGATCCAAGGCGCTTTCCTTCGCTCAAAAGCTGGGAACGCATCCGGCTTCCCCGGATCGCGACTCTCAGGTTCACAACTATCATTTCAATCGAACCATTTCGCGAGCGGTATTGGATAACTATCTCTCCCGGTCGATCACCATGCAGAGCCTCTTTGCCGGCCAGGGGAACCTTGACGATGACCTTCGCATGCTCACCGGCATGGGCGCAAAGTTCATTGGCCGAAGCCTTTGTTTATGGGGCGGAGAGGCCGAACTGCTGAGCAATCTGGAAAAGGCGAAACGGCAGGTCCCGCTGGCGGTCAAGACTGATCCGGAGATGATGCTTGAGGCCTGCATCTTCGAGATCGTAACCACGCAGGTGGAGCAGGTTCCGGTGCCCGGCTGGGCCTTTGTGGCTCTGGGCCAGCCGGTTGAAAAGCGGAATTTCCGCTACGCCGAGATGCTTTATCCCGACGGCCGGCGCGTAGACCAGTGGAGACCGGGTTCGTCTGTGCCGGACGTGAGCCGGCCGGAGACAAAGCTCTATTTCTATTTCCTGGCAAGATCGTTTATCGATGCGGGCTTTGAGGCCATCCACTATGGGCAGGTCGAGATCATGAACGGCAACGATCCCGATTTGACCAACTGGTCGCAGGTCTTCACCCTCGCCCGAGCCTATGCTGCAAAGCACGCGCGTAGGCATATGCTGATATGCGATGCGCACGTTCCTCACGGTGGGCTGGTTAGAGATGGACATCTGCTGCTGGATTTCCACGCCTTCCCGCTCAGGATCATGGAAGTTCCCGATAAGCCGGAGGAGGCGATCCTAAAACTAGGATTTTCCGACGGCATTTATAACCGGAGCAAGGGTGGCATCGCCCCTAGCGGCTGGAGCTGCGACCACCTGCCATACCTGGTCGAGTTCGACAACTACGGGGTCAGCAAACAACCCGGACAGGCAAGGGCAGATGGCGGGCGATTCAATTGGATCTGGGGCTACGACGAGATCACTTGGTTTGCACTCCAGAACAAGCAATATCGGGCTCATTGGCTGCGCTACGCATGGAATTGGGTGCGAACCACCGACCCCAACGGCTACCTGGAGATGCCGGGCAGCCGTACGATCACCCCCCGACGTGCGCCGGGCGGCGCAGCCAAACCTCCCTCCGCTGGAAGACCGTGGTACCACGCCAATAACCAGAGTGCTGCTGTCCCTGATGGAATGGGGGATGAAGAGACCATCCGCGCCATCTGGGACGGCGATCCCACCTAGGCCAAGAGACTCTTAGCTTCCGGCACAGAGGCGGCTGTCCCAGGCCTCGCGAAGGTAACCTGGGTTCTGTTGTACAAACAGGCAATCCTTTGCGCAGCAGGCGTGATCACTACACAGTCCATCGAGATCTGTGGAATCCCAGGTCCCAGAATCGGGACCTGGGGCACCCAGCATATATTCAATAGATAGAAGAAGGATACATACTTCAAGCGGATCTAGGGTGCCCCATCCTTGCGTAGCGAGGGTGGGAGACCACAACCGTTGGCAGAACAGACCTCCCAGGATGATTTTCGACAGAGCGCAGCGAAGTTGGGTGTAACGGCCAAGCAAGCCTTCCTCGCCTATCTTCATCCTCTCGGGTCAAGGCGCCCTCGCAATGCTTGCCGTCCCCACGGCCATCCTTTACTCCTCGATTCCATTTCCTCTCGCTGCTCCACATAGCCCCGAAAAGTGAGTTGACACATAGGTCTGACCGCTATACCATTGCCGCTGCTATGAAACAAAGAAGCCGGCTTGAGTTGAATTCTGGCCAAAGGCTTTTGGAGCCAAATGCACTAATTCCTTGGAGGATCGTCATGTTCAAAGCTTTCAGGCTCGCAGGAGTCGCGCTCTTTGTCTGCTTCGCGCTGGGCGCCGCCCGGGCGCAAATGTCCACCGGCACGATAGTCGGAGTCGTAGAAGACAGTAGCGGCGGAGCAGTTCCCAGTGCGGCGGTGACGCTTACGCAAATCTCGACGGGCACGGTGCGCCAGACCCGGACCAATGGAAATGGACAATTCAACGCGCCCTTTCTGCCTCTCGGCGACTACTCGGTTGAGGTAGCGGCGCCCGGCTTTCAGACCAAGACCCTCACCGGAATCAATCTGCAAGTGGATCAGAGCGCGAACCTGCACATCACCCTCAATGTCGGAGCGGTGAGCCAGACGGTGGAAGTTACCAGCGCCGCGCCGCTGGTTGACTCGGTTACCTCTTCTCTGGGTCAGGTCATTGACAACAAGCAGGTCCTGAACATGCCTCTGAACGGAAGGAATCCTTTTGCTCTGGGGCTGTTGGTGGGGAACACCACGCCGGTTTTCGGTATGGGATCGAATCTGCCATTCATCGCCGGAGGCGGCCGGTTCGACAATGTCGACGTCTCGCTCAATGGGGTGGACAACAACACTTTCTCCTACCAGGGAAACATCGGGCGTAACGGCATCGCGGTTATACCTTCGGTAGACGCCGTTCAGGAATTCAAAGTAAAGACCAATAACTTCGCTGCCGAATACGGTCACGCCGCAGGTTCTATCGTGAGCGCAACCATCAAGAGCGGCACCAATCAATATCACGGAGTCGTCTTTGAGTTTTTGCGCAACAACGTCTTCGACGCCAACAACTATTTCACCAAATTGGCGGGACTTCCCAGGCCGGGTTTCCACCAGAACCAGTTTGGCGGCACGCTGGGCGGACCTATCCTGCATAACCGGGTATTTTTCTTCGGCGACTATCAAGGCACGCGGCAGAGCGGAGTCACCGGAGGCGTCGGTTCTACCACTACCATTGAAAATGTTCCGCCGCCCGCGTTCCGAACCGGCGACTTCTCGCAAAGCTCAACCAAAATCTACGATCCCAGAACACGCCATATAGGACCGTCGGGAAAAGTGATTGCCTCGCCATTCCCCGGCAACGTTGTTCCTGCCGGCCTCATCAACTCGACCTCTAAGGCAATCATGGGTCTGATCCCGGAACCCAATTTCGGAACACCGGGTTCGGTCTCCAGAAACTACTTCTATCAGCCGCCGCAGTTCTCCAATACCGATCAGGGCGATGTTCGTATCGACGCAACTCTTACCGGCAGGGATACGGCCTTCGGCAGCTTCTCTATCTCCAACAACTATCAACCGCCCGTGGGAGTCTTCCCCGGTTTTATAGGAGGCGGTTCGTCCTTTATTAATGATTCCGACCAGATTACGTTATCTGAGATTCACACCTTCACTCCGTCCCTCATCAATGAATTCAGGGTCGGCTATCTGCACAACAACGGGACGCAGCCGGGGAACGGACAGTTAGGCGCGGACTTTGGCAAGAATGCCGGGCTGGCCCTTTTTCCATCTCCGGTGGCCGGGTTTCCATCCATCAATTTTGCCTACTCTGGTGGGATATCCGGTTCACAGGAGTTCACCGCCTGGGGCGGCGGCAATCCCAACGTCAACATCCTGGCCACGACACAATATGTCGATAACTTGAGCTGGACGCGCGGCAATCACGCCCTGAAATTCGGCATGGATATTCGCCGCTCGCGCTTCGATACTCTCAAAGGAGATCCTTTTTTCGGCGAAGATATTTTCGGAGCCACTTTCTCCTCCAGCACCGATGCTCCCGGCTCGGGCCTGCCTCTTGCGGATTTTCTGATTGGCGATCCGACTACCATTCAAGGCGCTCCAATGATCGCCGAAGGGCATCAGTTCACTATCTATTTCGGAGGCTATGCCCAGGACGATTGGAAGACTACCGACCGGCTGACGCTCAATCTCGGTCTCCGTTATGAGCTATACACGCAGCCTATCGATAGCCATAACTTAGGCAGCCTTTTTGATGTGCGCAACGGACAGTTCGCCGTCCCTGGGCAGAACGGCCTCAGCCGCGCCATGGTTCAGGGAGACCACACCAACATCGGCCCGCGATTCGGATTCGCTTATCAGATCTCGCAAAGGTTTGTTGCTCGCGGCGGCTTCGGGATCTTCTACTCCATGCGCGACCAAAACCAGGGCGTAACCCAGTTCTCCGGAAACACTCCCAATATTCCTACCGTATCGCTGCCCCCGGTGTCCGCGACCAACACTGTTTCGCCGCCCTTCACTCTGAACACGCCTATTATCGTGCTCCCCTCAGGTACATCCCTGGCCGGCTTTACTCCGGCGAACCCGTATGGGATTCAAATCAAGACCCAGAGCCTCGATCATGCTCTGATGCCGATGTTGAGCCAGTACAATCTCGACTTGCAGTACCAGGCGACTACTAGTCTGCTTTTTGAGGCCTCTTATAGCGGCGCCGTGGGCAGCGATCTTGCCTCCTTGTTTATCAATGAGAACCAGGTTCCATTTTCCTACGCATTAAGCGGGAAAAACACCCAGGTCAATCGTCCGTTCAACTATATGGGCTCCAACGTACTTACCGTTTTCTCGAACGCGGGGTCTTACTATAATGCCTTGAACCTTAAGGCCCAAGAGCGCCTCTCGCATGGTCTGGAATTCCTGGCAAACTACTCATGGCAGAAAAATATATCCTCCAATGGGGACGGACCGGACGCCTATACGCAAAATGGGGGAACCAGTATCGCTGAGGATACTTATAACCTCGCCGCCGAACGGGCTGTAACTCCGATCAACATCAAACATACATTCAGCGCCAGCGTGAGTTATGAGCTTCCGTTCGGACCGGGAAGACGGTTCCTCAATGGAAACGGGCTCGCGCCGCGGCTTCTTGGAGGATGGGTGACAAACGGTATCCTTACGCTCCGCACCGGTTTCCCTACCGATATCCGCACCAATGTTCTTCCTCCTGTATTCAATACGTTCAACGTAGCCAGTTGCGTTGCCGGAGCGCCCCTGAAGGTCAAGAATCCGGGTGTAGACGGTTTCTTCAATCCGGCGGCATTTACCGTGCCTCAGGTAACTCAGAGCCAGTCGGGATCGGTTGTGCAGGAGTTCGGTAACTGCAGCCGCCGGGTCGCGACCGGGCCTGGATCGGAGAACCTCGATTCATCCATCTTCAAGAACTTCTACTTTACTCAGTCGGATCGAATCTATCTGCAGTTCCGCACCGAGTTCTTCAATACCACCAATACGCCGACATTTTTCCTTCCCTCGGCGAGCGACCCGACGCTGACCTGTCAGGGAGCACCCGGAGCTGTCTGCAACTCGGGGAATGCAAATTTCGGCAAGCTCTCGAATGGCACCGCCACGGGGAGGCAGATTCAATTTTCCGCCAAGATCTATTTCTAAGGCTGAAGTATTCGATAGAACAGTGGGCCACACAAGGAAATAAAAGCAAAGTGGGGCAAACTGGATGGGCGCTTATTCGCTCTGGGCCGCCGCCGGAAAGACTCTGGAATCTTGTAAAGAGTGGCGGTGAACGAGTCCCGAAGGGACGGCACGAAAATAGCCCAGCACGTCAGTGCTGGGTTGACGGGAAGAACAGACTCCAGTCCCATAGGGACGACTGAAAGATATGTCACACGTTATGCGCGGTATTTGTAACGGCAGGCGCGAACATGATTCAGCAGGTTCCGGGCGGCCAGAGAGTCGACGAACGATTCAGCCGTCCCTACGGGACTTCACCTTATGGTCGAACTTTTTCCCAGCACTGACGTGCTGGGCTATTTTCATGCCGTCCCTTCGGGACTCAACAACGGAATTTCAGCACTTCCGGGTACTTTCGCAGTCTGTAAATCGCTTTTCTCTATGTCTTACGGCGCGGCTGACGCCGTGCCCCGTCACAGCCAGTTAGGCGGCTTTGTGAAATTGATAGCTGTTATATAGAGGCATATGGTTGACATCCTGGGAATCACACGCAGAGAATTCATTCGCAATTCGGCTCTCTTAACCGCCAGCACCGCATTGGGGCACGCGGCGGAGTTACCGCAAAATAATGGCGAGGCGGGAGCGGCTACAGCGCAGCCGCATTCCCTTACGCCTGTTTTTCCCTACGGCGCTGTCTACTTCCGCAAAACCAATCCGCCGGCGGAGGATTGGGCCCGCGACCATCAGACCGCGGCGCATGTGGGGATGAACATCTTTCGCCACTGGTTCATGTGGTCGGCGATCGAAGTCGCTCCGGGAAAGTATGACTGGGCCGACTATGACCGGATGATGGACCTGGCGGCGAAAAACGGAATCAAGGTGGTGGTCGAGGAATTGGTGGGATGCGCTCCGGAATGGGCCTTCCGTAAGTACGGCCATGCCCGCTATCTGGGCAGCGATGGCTTCATCGTCAATAGCACTATATCGGAGAGCAGCGCGACGGGAGGTTTTCCCGGACTGTGCCTCGACAATCCCGATGTTCGGGCAATAGCTCAGAATTTTTTAATCGCCCTGGTGGAGCGCTACCGCAATCATCCCGCACTCTTTGGCTATGACATATGGAACGAGGGCACGTCGTTTGGCGGGAGTCCCCAGCGGATGTACTGCTATTGTGACGCCTCAAAGCAGAAATTGAGAGAGTGGCTGCGTCTCCGCTATGGGTCGCTTGATAAGGCCGCTAAGGCATGGAAGCGCTTCAGCTACGAGACCTGGGAAGACGTGGAGCCGCCGCGCTCATTTTCCGGATATCCCGATAGTCTCGATTGGCTTCAGTTCCGCATCGACAACGCCTATAGCCTCTTCGATTGGCGGGTCAAGCTATTTCGCAAACTGGATCCGAAGCATCACATCACCGCCCACGGAGTGTCGGGGACGCTGATCAGCCTGCCTTCCGCTTCGCACAACGAATGGCGCTCGGCGGCGGAAGTCGATATCTGGGGTCTGACCTGGATCGCGGCCAGGCAGGGCGACGAGCCGTGGAAGCAGTTTCAGGCTGTCGATCTGGTCCGCGCGGGAGCACGGGGCAAGCCATTCTGGCATGCGGAGGCGCAGGGCGGTCCACTTTGGATGCAGCCTCAGGTGATCGGCCGGCATAGAGATGACGGGCGCATTCCTGACCCTGACGATGTGCGTATTTGGAACATGGTGACCTGTGCAGCCGGGGCCAAGGGCATTCTCTATTGCCGCTGGCGGCCGCTGCTCGATGGCCCATTGTTTGGAGCTTTCGGCCCGTTCGCCATGGATGGCTCGGTCACGCCTCGGGCGGAGATGGCGGGCCGCGTGGCACAGTGGGCCAACCAACACCCGGAGATATGGAAATCAAGTCCAATCAAAGGCGATATCGGATTGGTATTTGTCCCGGAGTCGGAGACTTTTAACTATGTGCAGCAGGGCAGCACAGATTTCTATTCGCAATCGGTTCGCGGGGCCTATCAGGCATTTTTCGATTCGAATATACAGCCGGACTTTGTCGCGTTGGATAATATCAGTGAGTATAAGATCATCTACCTGCCTTATCCCGTGATGTTGACCAACGAAACCGTTACTAAGCTGCGCAACTATGTCGAGCAGGGCGGTACGCTGGTGAGCGAAGGGCTGCCGGGTTACTTCGGCGATCATGGCCAAGTGGGGGCAGTTCAACCGAACTATGGCCTGGATGAGATTTTCGGAGCGCGGGAGAGTTACGTCGAATTTGATCCTGATATCTCCAACGATCTGATGCTGGACGTCAAAGGCTCCAAAATCTACGGTCGCTATTTCCGGCAGGATTATGAATTGCACGGCGGCAATGCGGTGGGACATTACTCGAATGGCGCGGTCGCGGCGGTAGAGCACACATTCGGACAAGGCCGTACCTTGTTGATGGGCTCCTTCCCTGGAGCGGGTTACTACTTACACCATGCTGCCGGGACCAAAGATCTCTTCGCCGGCCTGCCGGCAATGGCGGGACTCACTCCACAAGTCACGATAGACGATAAGAGTGTGCAGGCCAGGCTCCATCAGGGAGCGGGCGGGACATATCTTTGGATAACCAATCAGATGCGGAACGCTCGCAGCGTCAAAGTAGGCATCGCGTCAAGCGCGGGTAACTTCACGTCCGGCGAAGATCTCTGGGGAAAGCAACCGGTCACGCTCAACGGGCAGCAGATCGCGGTGACTATTCCCGGACGGGATGCGGCGGTGATTGCTCTCAAGTGACAAAGTTGCGATGCTCCGGGCTTTTGTATTCGCCTTTGCTTTTCTTTCTGTCATTCCTGCAGGGAATCTGCTTCTGGTCTCTGGGGGATACGAAAAGCAGATTCCCTGCGGGAATGACAGAAAGAAAGGCAAAGGCGCCGCGCTGCCAACGGTTGTGGTCTCCCACCCTTGCTGCGCAAGGTATGGGAGACCCTGGATCCGCTTGAAGTATGGATCCAAAAGCGCCACCAATCGAGGGTGTCCCATATCTCTTCGCTTCGCTTTGGTAGAGATGACAAAGTTGCGATGCTCCGGGCTTTTGTATTCGCTTTTGCTTTTCTTTCTGTCATTCCCGCAGGGAATCTGCTTTTGCTCCCTCGGGCATACCAGAAGCAGATTCCCTGCGGGAATGACAGAAAGAAAAGCAAAAGCGCCGCGCTAACCGGAAAACCGCGGTCGAGATGACAAAATCCCAGTTATTTCTTGGAAGGCGTACCCGTGTTCTCCGCTGCCTGATGCTGCTGAATGACCTGGGTCACCAGAGTAATAGTCTCCTCAAGGTGGAGGCGCATAGCGCTCCTCGCGGCGGCCGGCTTGCGCCGCTGGATCGCCCGGTAAATAGCCTCATGACGCTTTAGAACGGTCGGCGGAACGTTGGGCAACAGGAGCTTGAAATAGATCCACTGGCGGGTGAGGTTGCGCAGTAGTTGTACCGCGTTACGCAGCACTTCGTTTCTCGCGGCGGTGGAGATAGCCAGATGGAACGCCATGTCGGCTTCGAGAATGGAATCGCCTCGCGCTATGCTGTCGCGCATCATCTGCACCGCTTGACCGATGTTGGCGATTTCTTCGCTGGAGGCGCGTTCGGCCGCTAATCCGGCGAGATTCTCCTCGATGATCGTGCGAGCTTCCATAATGTCACGGAGCTCGGTTTGATCGGAGCCGGTGAAGGCCCAGAGCAGGGGACGGGAGAGGAATTCGGAGCGGGGGCAGACAAACGTTCCATCGCCTACCCGGCTATCCACCATGCCGACCAATTCCATGGCTTTGAGAGCTTCGCGCAGAGAGGTGCGTGCGATACCCAGTTGCTGGCACAGCTCGCGCTCCGGGGGAATGCGATCCCCCGCTTTCCAGGTACCCTTCACCACATGAGAGATGAGCTGCTCAAATGCACTCGCGGTGAGCGTGGTTCGCGCAATCGGAGTTACGGTCTTAAGAGCAATTCCCATGCGGCGAAACTCCTCGCTGGCGGGCGTGCACAAAGAAATTATTAAGTCAGCTTAACATGGCGATCCTACAGGGCCGCCGCTATTGCTTAGCTTCCCGCTAGCTGGCGCAGAACATACTGCAGGATGCCCCCGTTCTCGTAGTAGAGAATCTCCTGTGGCGTGTCGATGCGAACCGTGGTCTTGAACTCGCCGGTCTTGCCCGCCGGGTCTGCCGTTTTCACGGTCAATGAGCGGCCGCCGGAGAACTTCTGCTGCAACAACTTTTCGATGCCCGGGAACTCAAAGACTTCCTCCCCGGTAAGTCCGAGAGATTCCGCACTCTGGCCGCTCTCAAACTGCAGCGGCAGAATGCCCATGCCAACTAAGTTGGACCGGTGAATACGCTCGTAGCTTTCGGCAATCACTACCCTGACGCCCAGCAGCAGCGGCCCTTTGGCCGCCCAGTCCCTGGAGGAGCCTGAGCCGTATTCCTTGCCGGCAAGGATGACCAAAGGCGTTCCCCGCTCGGCATATTTCACCGACGCGTCGAAGATGCTCATTGGCTCGCCCTCGGGCAGCAGACGAGTAACGCCGCCTTCCGTGCCCGGAGCAAGTTTATTGCGCAGGCGCACATTGGCGAATGTTCCCCGCACCATGACTTCGTGATTGCCGCGGCGCGATCCGTAGGAATTGAAGTCGGCGGGTTTTACCCCATGTCCGGTCAGATATTTCGCCGCCGGGCTATTCAGTTTGATTGAGCCCGCAGGAGAAATGTGATCGGTGGTGACGCTGTCTCCCAGCACTGCCAAGACGCGCGCGCCATGAATATCCTCAACCGGCGTGGCTTTGGCCGGCATACCGTCAAAATACGGCGCCCGGCGAATGTAGGTCGATTCGGTATCCCACTGATAGGTACCGCCGGTGGGGAAGTGGAGGTTCCTCCAACTGGCGTCGCCTTCTGTAACCGTCGCGTACTCTTTGCGGAACATTGTGGAATCAATGGACGAGGCGACTGTCCTGCTTACTTCTTCCTGAGTGGGCCAGATGTCCTTAAGGTAGACATTCCGCCCCTCTTTATCCTTGCCCAACGGATCGGTGTCGAAGTTGTGGTCGATCCTGCCCGCCAGCGCATAGGCGACCACCAGCGGCGGCGACATGAGATAGTTTGCCCGCACCTCGGAGTTAATCCGTCCTTCGAAATTCCGGTTGCCGCTCAGAACCGAGACCGCCACCAGCCCATGCTCTTCGATTGCCTCGGAGACATCGCTGGGCAGAGGCCCGGAATTGCCGATGCACGTGGTGCAACCGTACCCCACGACGTTGAAGCGCAGCTTATCAAGAAAATCGAGCAGGCCGGCCCGCTGATAGTATTCGGTCACCACGCGAGAGCCGGGAGCGAGCGACGTCTTGACCCAGGGCGGCACGCTGAGGCCCTTTTCCACTGCCTTTTTGGCCAGCAAGCCGGCGGCCACCATCACTGAAGGATTGGAAGTGTTGGTGCAACTGGTGATGGCGGCGATCACAATAGATCCGTGGTCCAGAAACCTGTCCACTTCCACTCCGAAGCGCTCTTTCACCGTGGTCGCCGACCCATTGCCTGAGGGGCCGGGCTCAGGGGCGCCTTTGCCATTGTTTCCGTTGATCGAGGGATGACCGCCTTCGCCCTCCCAACGGCTCACCTGGCGCTCCTTTTTGTTGGAGGCATCCGGTCCCAGAAGGTTAGGCAACTGTTTCCGGAAGGCGGCGCCGGTCTGCGAAAGCAGAACCCGGTCCTGGGGACGCTTGGGTCCGGCCACGCTGGGTTCAACGGTTGAAAGATCGAGCGCGATGGTCTGGGTATAGTCGCTTTCGACGGATTCCGCGGTGTGAAACAGCCCCTGTTCCTTGAAATAAGCCTCCACCAGTTGAATATGCTCGCGGCTTCTGCCGGTCAACTCCAAGTAGCGCAAGGTTTCGCGATCGACGGGGAAGAGGCCGCAGGTCGCGCCATACTCCGGCGCCATGTTGCCGATCGTCGCGCGGTCCGCCAAAGGAAGCTCGCCGATGCCGGAGCCGTAGAATTCGACAAATTTGCCCACGACCCCGAGTTTGCGGAGCATCTCGGTGACTGTCAGCACCAGGTCGGTCGCGGTCGCGCCTTCGCGCAATTTGCCGGTCAGCTTGAAGCCGACTACCTGAGGAACCAGCATGGAGATGGACTGGCCCAGCATCGCAGCCTCGGCTTCAATCCCGCCCACCCCCCAACCGAGCACGCCCAGCCCATTGATCATGGTGGTGTGCGAGTCGGTGCCGACGAGGGTATCCGGATAAGCGCGGCCGTCGGCTGAGGTGAAGACAACCCGCGCTAGATGCTCCAGGTTGACCTGGTGGCAAATGCCCATCCCCGGGGGCACGGCGGAAAAGTTGCGAAAGGCCGACTGCCCCCATTTGAGAAAGGCATAGCGTTCCCGGTTGCGTTGGAACTCGAGCGCGGCATTGAGCGAGTAGGCGTTCGCCGAACCGTATTCATCTACTTGAACTGAGTGGTCGATGACCAGCTCCGCCGGCTGCAGGGGGTTGATCTTCTCCGGATCGCCGCCCAGGCTCTTCATGGCGTCGCGCATGGCGGCCAGGTCCACAATGGCCGGCACTCCGGTGAAGTCCTGCATCAGGACGCGGGCCGGCATGAAGGCGATTTCCCGCGCCGGCTCCGCCTTGGCTTGCCACTTGGCCAGAAATTCAATGTCGTCGGCAGTGACGCTCTTGCCGTCTTCCTGCCGGAGCAGGTTTTCAAGTAATATCCGCAGGCTGAAAGGCAGCCGCTCGAGCGAAATGCCCTTGGTCTCAAGCGCGCTTATGCGGAAGATTTCATAGCTGTTCTTCCCGACCTTCAAGGTGGATTGGCTACCAAAGCTGTTCCCAAAGCTATTCATAATTCAGAAGATTCCTTTCTGCCGGTGGAAGACCCCTGCTTGAGCAGGGGGAGCTGGACTTGAAGTCCAGCGGAAAAGCGTTCGACCTGGAATTGGGCTTTAGCCCCGGGGTTTCCGCCGCCAGCGCTAAAGCGCGTGCTCAAAGTCGAGACCCGGAGCGCCCGGTTTCTCAACTACTGCGTGGGAGACTAAGAAGCCGGTACGGGGTAGGAAGGATGAAGCCGTCCACGATCCGGTTTGCCGTGGCGGAAACGTCTTAGCAGGGAAATGCGGTTTCTACGGGCAGCGTTCATGATCCTGAAAACTATGTTAAACCCTTTCAGGAGTGGGCCGGAGTGAAGGTTTGCCAGAGCAGAAAGATATTGAGCACCAGAATGATCGAAGTCGTCAGCCAGCCCAGAAATTGCGTGAATTTGCCATTGGTGAAATCCTCCATGACGTTACGGCGACCGGAGAGGATCAGCAGAGGGACCAGCGCAAAGGGGAGGGTAAAGCTAAGCACCACCTGGGAGAGGAGCAGTATCTTGAGCGGATCGAGGCCCCATGCGATGACCAGGATTGCGGGTAGGAGCGTGAGCAGCCGCCGCAGAAAAATGCTGAAGCGGACCTGCATGAATCCCTCTAGGATCATTTGCCCGGCCATGGTCCCTACCGTGGATGAAGACAGGCCGGAGCACAAAAGGGCGATGGCGAAGATGGTCGCGGAAGCCGGACCAAGGAGAGGCCCGAGCGTGCGGTGGGCTTCTTCGATGGTCATGCTGGTCCGTCCGGTGCCGGCAAACGCCGCCGCGGCGACGATGATCATGGCGGAATTGACCAGCCAGGCTCCGTTCATAGCGGCCAACACATCCAGCGTTTCCAGCTTGATGTGGCGCAACCGCGCCAAGTAGCGGCCGCGCGGCGACCTCACTTTTTCGGCGGCTATGCGCGGCTGGACCAGGCCGGAATGCAGGTAAACCACGTGCGGCATCACCGTAGCTCCCAACATGGCGACGGCAATGTAGACGCTTTGCCGGTCAAGCAGCGGGACCGCGGTGTGGAAGGCAATCTGCTTCCAATCCGGATGGATGAAAAAGATCTCGATGGTATAGCAGATGCCGATGAGGAAGACGAATCCCATGATGCCGAGCTCAAGACTGCGGAAGCCCCAAAGCTCGAGCGCCAGAATAGCGAAGACGCAGACCGCGGAAACTGCCGCGGCCAAGAACAGCATGGTCATCCGGCTGAGGCCGAGGTTGAGGAAATATGGGCCGAAGAGCAGATAGAAGCCGAGCGCCGCGCCCAGAAATTCCGCCAGGTCGGTGGCCAGGGCAGAAATTTCAGCGGCGACCCACAAGCAGACCGACGTCCTTCGTGAAAAGTGGTCGCGGCAGTTCTGCGGCAGCGTCCGCCCGGTGGCAATTCCCAGCTTGGCGGAAAGATACTGGATCAAAATGGCCATCGCATTCGACCACAGCAGAACCCACAGAAGCTTGTATCCGAAACGGGTTCCCCCTTCGAAGTTGGCGGCGAAGTTGCCGGGATCGATGTAGGCGATGCTGGCCACGAAGGCGGGCCCAAAGTAGTACCAGAGTTGCCGGGTTTTCAGCTTGGGCAGGCGTGAGGGGGTCTCGGGCTGGGACTCAAGCGAAGACGGAGAAGTGAGAGACATAGCAATTCGCGGCCTGTTTTCCTGTTGCTGTGTCGTATCGCTTGGCCTTGGCCGCAAGCGGCGGCTGCCATCGAGATGACCCAATTATAGCCTGCATTTCTATTTTAATGTTAACCGCAGTTAATTGTTCTGCGCTTTTTGTGTTCCGCCCGCGCTGCGATACTCTTGAGAGTTCCTCCGGAGTCTTTAGGATGTGTTGGCGATGAAAGTGCTGGTGATTGGTTCAGGAGGCCGCGAACACGCGCTGGCGTGGGCCATGGCTAGATCCAGCCGTGTCTCGGAAGTAGTTTCGACCCCGGGCAATGCCGGTATTGCGCAAGTGGCGCGCTGTGTGCCCGCCAGCCAGAAGGATCTCGACGACCTGCTTCGCGTCGCCGCGGCCGAAGCGCCGGACCTGGTGGTCGTCGGTCCGGAGATGCCGCTCTCCCTAGGGCTTGCCGACGAGTTGAAAAGGCGGGGCGTCCCGGTTTTCGGCCCCACGCAGAAGGCGGCAATGCTTGAAACCAGCAAATCCTTCGCCAAGCGCTTCATGCAGAGGCACAACATCCCTACCGGGACCTATGCCGTCGCCACCAGCGAGAAGGAAGCCCTAGACGCGATCGATCTCTTTCACCTTCCCCTGGTGGTCAAGGCCGATGGCTTGGCGTCCGGCAAGGGCGTGGTCCTGTGCACAACCAAACGGGAGGCGGTGGAGGCGATCTCCTCGCTGTTCAGCGGGAGACTGCTTGGCTCGGTCGAGAGCACGATCGTGATCGAGGAGTTTCTCAAGGGCGAAGAGATCTCTTTCCTCGCGCTCACCGACGGAAAACATGTCGCGCCCTTGGTTCCGGCGCAGGATCACAAGCGGATCGGCGAGGGCGACACGGGGCCGAATACCGGGGGCATGGGAGTCTACTCGACGGATAGCATGCTGGGCCGGGAGATGCAGGATTGGATCGTGCATCACATTGCGCTGCCCGCGGTCAACGGCATGGCTGCCGAGGACGCGGCTTTTGTGGGCGTACTCTACATCGGTCTGATGATGACGGCGCGCGGTCCCATGGTGCTTGAGTTCAACGCCCGTTTCGGCGATCCCGAGACCCAGGCCATCCTGGTCCGCATGGACAGCGATCCGGCCGAAGCCCTGGAGGCGTGTGTCCAAGGCCGGCTCAGCGATACCGAGCTCAGATGGAAGCCGGGAGCTTCAGCCTGCATAGTCGCGGCCTCCGCAGGTTATCCCGGCGCCTATGAAACGGGACGGCGGATCAGCGGACTGGAAGAGGTGCGCGGGACCCCGGGGGTCGAAGTCTTCCATTCGGGCACGGCTTTGATCGACGGCCATTACGTGACCAGCGGGGGGCGAGTGCTTGGGGTAACCGCCACCGCCGCCAGCCTGGACGAATCCCTTCGTTTAGCCTACGAGGCGATGGGCCGCATCCACTTCGAGGGAATCTACTATCGCCGCGATATCGGCCGCCGCCCCTTTACGGGCAAATAAAGCGGGGCAGCAGCGCTTTTGCCCTCGCATCGCGAAATCCAGGGCTAAAGCCCATTCTAAGGATCAGTCGCTTTCCGCTGGACTGAAGTCCAGTTTCCCCCCTGCTAAAGCAGGGGGCTTCCACCAAAGATCTCTATCGCTTGGCGAGTGGCCCAGGTCCCGATTCTGAGACATGGGTCTCGCAATAGCGGCAGACGCTGATCCCTGACCCAGGTAAGCATTCAGGGTGAAGCATCCAGGCAAGGCATGGCGCGGGGCCGGCAGTGACAATCTGCCGCCCGCGTTTTTTGTTTAACCCTTTTTGTTTTAACCTGAGAGCGGGGCGATCGTGATAAGGTGCAGGCAGTGAATAAGATCACAGCAATGGGCGCGCTCCGGCCTGAGGAATGCGGCGCGCAAGGGAACCTTGCGCGCGCGATAAGCATCAAAAGAAGGAATGGGTGCTTTTTCCTCGAAAAATTAAGTCTTTGTGGCTTAAGACATTCATGAAAACTTAGGGATTCATGACAAGAATGCCGGCGGCCGATGAAACAGGAAAAGACTCTATCTTCAAGTGCATCAATAGATCTGGAACCTTGCTTGACATCAGCTTTTGGATTTCCCCAAGCCACGAATGCTGTTATGGTGGTTTATGAGGAAGGCGTAAAGCACTGTGGTTTCCGCGACATTCAACCTGGGTGCGGGTTGTTATAGTAGGGTTGACGGGTGGCGGGAAGCGGCGTGAGTTGTTGACGTGGGTCTGCTCGCTGCCTCAAAAGTGGGATCGGATTTTTGCTAATGTATTTCCCAAGGCTCATCGATAATCCACTTGTAGCTTGAATCAAAACGGCGGATCTTCGGGCAGCGCCGGAAATTAGCACTAGATGCAGGTCGTTCCGGAGTGTTTGTTCAAGTCTACGAAGCGGGTCTCTAAAAACGCATGGATACAACTTTCGCAACCCCACAGCCTAATACCACGCCCATCTGGAGTGAAACCGTCTCCAGTAGAAGTGCTCCGACAAAGAACTCCACACCGCACATTCTGACGATCTCCCGCGAAATGACTTTGGATTTCGCAGAGCCGAGCGCCTGGAGCGTCTCGACCGCCAAGCGGTGTTTGGATATTTCGGCAGCCTTTTTGGGTCTCTTATTATCCTGGCCGTTGCTTCTTCTGACTGCGCTCATCGTCCGTTTGGAGTCCGCAGGCCCGGTAATTTTCCGCCAGCAGCGGGTCGGGCTGGGCGGAGTTCTCTTTACCGTCTATAAGTTTAGGACCATGGAAGTTGCCAAGCAGAATGACGGCCCTTCCATGACCAAGCGGGGAGACCCTAGGGTCACCAGGTTCGGCCGCTTTTTGCGCAAGCACAAGCTGGATGAGCTGCCGCAATTATTCAATGTCTTGCGCGGAGAGATGAGCCTCATTGGTCCCCGGCCCAGGCTGCCTCATCACATGGAAGTGCAGGATTTGCCCTTTCGGCCCGGTCTCACCGGCGCTGCGACCCTGGCCTTCCGCTGCGAAGAAGAAATGCTTAAGGATATTCCCGACCACGAGTTGGAAGCCTATAACAGCAGCACTATCATTCCCCTGAAGGGGAAGCTCGATTGGGATTACATGGGCCAGGCGACCTTCGGCAGCGATCTCGCTCTGCTCTACGAAACCGCCGCCTGCTGCATTTCCGGCCGCCCGAATACATTTATGATCGACCTATCCTGAGTGCTTTGTGATCGTTACCGGCAAGGACGTAGAGCGAGTCGCTGAGCTCGCCAATCTTGAATTGACGCCCGATGAGCAGTCTCGGATGTTGCACGATCTTAATTCGATTCTCGACTACATCGCCCAATTGAATGAGTTGGACACCAGTTCGGTGTCTCCCATGGTTCAGGCTTCAGACTCAGCGGTTACTGAGTTGCGGCCCGACACCGTCCTTCCATCCTTGAGCCGGGCGGAGGTTCTCCGCTCCGCTCCCGATACCGACGGGATCTTCTTCAAGGTCCCCAAAGTCATCGAACGCTAAGCTCTTCCACCAACCGAGGGCGGGAAACCGCAGATCTCTCCACTTCGCTTCCCACCCTAGCAAGCTTCGCTTGCCGGGGACCCCGGTTTCGCTCCGGTCGAGATGACAAATTTGGTGGGGTTGCAGATTAAGCCTTTGTCATCTCGACCGGAGTGTTCCTGGGCCTGCGGCCCACCCAAGAGGATGAAAATCGGGTGAGGAAGGCTTGGTTGGTAATTACACCTACTTTGTCATCTCGACCGGAGCGAAGCGAAGTGGAGAGATCTCGCGGTTTCCCACATCTGGCGCAAAGAGCGCGCCAGATATGGGGCACCCTCGATTGGTGGCGGTTTTGGATCCTCACTTCAAGCAGATTTAGGGTGCCCCATCCTTGCGTAGCAAGGGTGGGAGACCACAGCCGTTGGCAGAACGGCCTCCAGGATGATTTTCGACAGAGCGAAGCGCAGTGGAGAGATCTGCGGTTTATGTGCGCAACCCTGCCACCCAACCCCCTGTATTTTCAAGAGAGAAATGCTCTAATACTCGTGATGAATCTGAAACGAAATTGGTATATCCGAGATTCGGGAATCCGTCCAGAGGGGAAACCCCAAAGCGGCGGATTGGGCGGAGAGCTTTCTCCGTCAGATCGACGCTGAAAACCCAAAGATCAACGCCTACCTGGCTGTAGGCCGCGAGCGAGCGCTACATTCAGCCCGGCAAATCGATCGATCTCGCAGCCAGGGGCGGTCCGCTGCCCCTTCTGGCCGGTGTTCCCATCGGAATCAAGGACGTCCTGGTGGTGCGAGGGTTGCCCGCAACGGCCGGGTCCAAGATCCTCAACGGTTACCGTCCGCCCTACGATGCGACCGCGGTGGCCGCGTCTGGAAGCCGCGGGCGCGGTCCTGCTGGGCAAGCTCAACTGCGACGAGTTCGCCATGGGCTCGTCGAATGAGAATTCCGCCTATGGGCCGGTGCGACAACCCGGTTGCGCTGGACCGGGTGCCCGGGGGCTCGAGCGGCGGTTCGGCTGCGGCGGTGGCTGCGGGACTGGCAGTTGCGACTCTCGGCACGGATACCGGCGGCTCCATTCGCCAGCCGGCATCTTTTTGCGGGGTTGTCGGCGTGCTCCCCACCTACGGACGCGTATCGACGATACGGGCTGATCGCCTTATGCCTCTTCGCTGGACCGCGTTGGCCCAATCACCCGCACCGTGCGCGATGCGGCCATTCTGTTGGGCGTGATCGCCGGGTATGACCCTCTCGATGCCACGTCTTCGACCCTACCGGTGCCGGACTACACGGAAGCGCTGGACCAGCCGGTGAAGGGCCTGCGCGTGGGCGTTCCCGCGGAGTATTTTGCAGAGGGCCTGGATGCCGAGGTGCGCGCGGCCGTTGAAAAGACCATCGAGCAATTGCGCGAGGCGGGGTGCAGTGTCAAACCGGTATCGCTGCCGCATACCAAGTATGCAATCCCGACGTATTACGTCCTGGCGACTGCTGAAGCCAGCGCAAACCTGGCAAGGTTTGACGGTGTTCGTTACGGTTACCGCGCACCGGACGCGAATTCGCTCTCCAGCCATGTATCGCGAGTCGCGCGATCGGGGTTTCGGCACCGAGGTGAAGCGGCGCATCCTGCTGGGAACGTATGCGCTCAGCGCGGGCTACTATGACGCCTATTACAAGAAGGCGCAGCAGGTGCGGACTCTGTTGACCCAGGATTTTGTCCGCGCCTTTGAGGAAGTAGATGTGCTGGTGACACCGACGGCGCCCACCCCGGCGTTCAAGCTGGGAGAGAAGACGGATGATCCACTCTCAATGTATCTGGCCGACATCTATACGGTGACGGCGAATCTTGCCGGTATTTGCGGCATCTCCGTACCGTGTGGCGCAGTCCGGGCAAGGGCTGCCGATCGGAGCGCAGATTTTGGGCAAGCATTTCGACGAATCTACGGTCTTTCGCGTCGCCCAGGCGATCGAGAGCTTTGGAAAGCCGTGATTCAGCCGTCCCTGGCGGGACTCTGAAACCTCAGCGGCTGCGGAAGAAACTAGGCTGCTTTGAAGTGTACGGCCTTCAGGCCGTACGTAACTCATTGAAAAATCAATCGGCTTTAGCTGCTGAGGGATCATTTCATAACCCTTGCGGACGGCCGGGTGCCCCATATCTGGCGCGCTCTTTGCGCCAGATGTGGGAAACCACAAACCTCCGCGCAGCGGGACGGGCTATCTACGAGCTGCAGAAAAACTTCGACTTCCTAGCGGGATTTCCGGGTGGAAACGCGGCCCGGGCTTCGTTGCGGCCGCGGGGCCGCCGGCCCCTCCGCTTTGCGCTTAAGACGCTGCATCGCGCCGCGTGGGAAGCTGGTTGACTGCCGGACAGTGAGCTTGGTGGGAATGACCTTGGCCCGCTGCTTAGCCACGGGAGACCTATTCTCCACGTCGGCGCGCAAGGCCTCAAAAGCCGCTCGCGCAATTGCATCCCGCGACATGTGTATCGTGGTCAGCGGAGGATAGACGAACTCAGCCAGATGGATGTCGTCGAAGCCGATCACCGAGACGTCTTCGGGAATGTGCAGCCCGGCGCGAGTAAAGGTCCGCAGCACGCCGATCGCCGTCATGTCATTCGAGCACATCACCGCGGTGGGCAGTTCCTTGAGGCTCAAAAGCTGATCCGCCGCCCGCATGCCGCCTTCGAGCGTATGGTCTCCTTCGAGCAGCAGCTTCGGATCGGGGGCGATGCCGACTTCCTGGAGCGCCGAGAGGAAGCCCTGTTTTCTAAGCTGGCAGGAGGACTGCTGCAAGGGACCGCTCACGAATGCGATCTTGCGGTGGGTTAGCGCGGCCAGATGCTGCACTCCTTCCCGGATGCCCTGGTGATAGTCCACCCCGATGGTGCTGACGTGAGGATTGTCCGGGCCGACGTCGATGAAGACCATGGGAATGTTTCTCGAGGCCAGCTCGTCCAATAACGGCGCTTCTATGCCGAATGTCATGACGGCCACGCCTTCAACGCTCCGCTCCAGAAGGCGGCGAATGCACGTCCGCATCCTGGCTACGTCGTAATTGGTCGAGCTGATCATGATGTCATAGCCGTTTTCAACCGCCACGTCTTCAAACCCTTGGATCAATTCGGGGAAGAAAGGATTGGTAATCTCCGAGATCAGGAGTCCGAAGATCTTGCTGCGCCCGGACACCAGCGCCCGCGCCTGGGTATTGGGATAGTAGTTCAGGCTCTCGATAGCTTTCCAAACCCGCTTGGCGAGCTCCTTATCGACGGTAGGAATGCCATTAATAGTGCGGGAGACGGTAGCAATGGAGACGCTGGCCAGGCGGGCAACGTCGCGGATATCCAACCGCTTCTTCTTGACGCGGGATTTTCGAGGCGAACCAGTCATAGCCGGGACCATAATCCGGGAAAGAGTTTCATAACCTGTTCCTTGACAACTTAAGCGTAATTCCCATAAGGTCGAAAATACAAGTAAACGTTTGCGTGAGCGCGTTTCTACCGGCTTCTCCCTGTTACTCTAATGCAGCGTCTTTCCGCGTACTCTATAGGATTGCTGGTTTCTCCCCTCTGACGCAAAGCATGCGCCGGATATGGGACGCCCGACTATGCCCGACCTACACGATCTTGAAGACGATGCGGCAGCTCTCAGGAAGCTCAAGGAAGAGGTGCTGGAGGCCAACCTTGAACTGGTTCGCCGCGGGCTGGTTCTCTATACCTTCGGCAACGCCAGCGGGATCGACCGCGCCCGCGGGCTGGTCGCCATCAAGCCTAGCGGAGTACCCTATGAGGCGTTGCAAGCGGAGGATATGGTGGTCAGCGATCTGAGCGGCAGGCTGGTGGAAAGCCGCTTTCGGCCGTCTTCCGATCTGGCTACGCACCTTGTGCTCTACCGGGAGTTTCCCATGATTGGCGCGGTTGTACACACCCATTCCGAATATGCAACGGCGTGGGCGCAGGCCGGCCGGGAGATTCCCGCCTATGGAACCACCCATGCAGACTATTTCTACGGTCCCGTGCCGGTCACCGAGGAGCTCAGCGCCGAAGAGATAGGCGGCGATTACGTTTTGAATACGGGAACAGCGATCGGCCGCCGCTTTCGCAATCTCGATCCGCAGGCGATGCCCGCTGTTCTGGTGGCCGGCCATGCGCCGTTTTGCTGGGGGAAGAGTCCGCAGGATGCCGCCCACAATGCGGTGGTGCTCGAGGCGGTGGCTCGCATGGCTTATTTCACCGCCAACCTGCATCCCGAATCACGCGGAGTCTCGCAGGCCCTCCTGGACCGCCATTACTTTAGAAAGCATGGGCCGGCCGCGACCTATGGGCAGGAGAAATGAGAATCTCGCACGGAGCGTTCAATTGAAAGATGAACTGGCTTTTGGGTGGAAGCCCCCGCATTCATACAGGGGCAGGAGCGCTTCGGCGCTCCGGAAAAGTTCGACTCTGATCAATTTGTCATCTCGACCGGACGCGAAATCCAGGGCTGAAGCCCATTTCGAGATTTGGCCCTTTTCTGATGGTCTGAAGTCCAAGTTCCCCCCTGCAAAGCGGGGGCTTCCACTAATTGGGGTGACGAAGGTTTGGTTGGCAACTACACCTAAGTTTGTCATCTCGACCGGAGCGCAGCGGAGTGGAATATTCCAGTTCCGATCTGGCGCAAAGAGCACGCCAGATATGGGACACCCTCGATTGGTGGCGGTTTTGGATCCGTGCTTCAAGCGGATTTAGGGCGGGAGACCACAACCGTTGGCAGAGCAGGTTTCCCGGAGTGATTTTCGAGAGCGGACGGAAAGGCATAAGTAGCCGATGATCCCAGGGACAAATTGGTGTGCGGCTGCTCGTCTTGCCGGCGGCATGCTTCAACATCCGCAAGTGAGCGCTGTCGCCTTTAGCCCACCCCAGCTGGTGCGGTTGAATTCGCTCGACATCCTGCTGATCGCGATCTACTTCGCGCTGGTCATCTTCATCGGCTTCTATCTGAAGCAATCGGCGAATACCGGCGAAGAGTTCTTCATGGCCGGGCGCCAGATGACCGCCTGGATCGCCGGCCTCAGCTTCGTCTCCGCCAATCTTGGGTCGCTTGAGCTGATGGGATGGGCCGGCTCGGCGTACCAGTACGGAATCCTCGCCACCCATTGGTATTGGATCGGCGCTATTCCCGCCATGCTCTTTCTGGGCATCGTGATGATGCCGTTCTACTACATCTCCAAGGTCAATTCCGTACCCGGTTATCTGAACCTCCGCTACGGTCCCGGCACGCGCGCAATATCCGGCATCAGCTTCGCTCTGATGACCATCCTGATGAGCGGCATCAACATGTACGCCATGGCCCTGGTGATGAAGGTGGTCCTGGGCTGGGACTTGAACTTCAGCATCTGGGTCTCTTCGCTCACGGTTGCCGTATATGTCGCGCTGGGCGGTCTCAAATCCGCCATCTACAACGAGGTGCTGCAATTCCTGCTCATCTGGGCGGGCGCGCTACTAATTCCCATCCTGGGCCTGATTGAAGTCGGCGGATGGAGCAATCTGCGGCGGCAGATCGAGACCAACCTAGGCCGCTCCGATTATGTGCATCTATGGAGCACCTTAGGTCACTTCAATACCAATCCCGATGGGCGTGAACTGGTTTGGGATCGTCTTCGGATTGGGCTTTGTGGTTAGTTTCGGCTACTGGACGACGGACTTTCTAGTGGTGCAGCGGGTGCTCTCCGCGGACAATCTTCGCTCCGCGCGGTTGGCCCCGGTGATTGGCGCCGCCTTTAAGATGGCCGTGCCTTTTATCGTCATCCTGCCCGGTTTGCTCGCGCTTGCCGTGCTGCCCTTTCACCTGGTGGCGCAGGATGTCGCAGTGCAAACCGGGCAGCATAGTTACAATGAGGTTTTGCCGCTGATGCTGGTGCGCTATTGCGGGCCCGCCCTGTTAGGGTTGGGCGTGACCGCGCTGATCGCCGGTTTCATGTCCGGCATGGCGGGCAACGTGAGCGCCTTCTCCACTGTCTGGACCTACGATCTTTATGGGGCGTTCCTCAACAAGGACGCGAGCGACGAGCATTACGTAGCCATGGGCCGCTGGTCCACGCTGATAGGCGTGCTCATCTCCGTCGGCACCGCCTACCTGGTGCAGCATGCGGCCAGTATCATGGATTACGTCCAGGCGCTGTTCAGCTTTTTCATCGCGCCCCTCTTCGGAACTGTGCTGCTCGGTATGTTATGGCGGCGGGCCACTAAGGCCGGCGGATTTTGGGGCCTGCTGGCGGGCACGGCGACCTCCATCGGTCTTTGGGAGTGGGTGCGGAGCGACCCCTCCGCGCTTCGCTATGTCGCCCTTTCCCCGGACGCCAAGGCCATGGCTCAAGATATCTTCCGCGCTCTCTGGGCATGGCTGGTCTGCGTGCTGGTCACCGTTGTCGTCAGCTTGTTGACTGAGCCGCGTCCCCTGGCCGAGCTCAAGGATCTGGTTTATGGCGTTACTCCGCTACCCGAGGAACACGATCAGCATTGGTATCAACGCCCGATCGTATGGGCGGGCGCGGTCATGGCGGTCTTCGTGGTATTGAACGTTATCTTCTGGTAGCGAGGTATCCAAAATGCGCGAGCCTATTTCCATCTGGTGGTTTGCCGGGCTGCTGCTGTCGATCTACGGCGTCATCATTTTGGCGGCGGGTCTCTGGGAGTTGGCTCACCCGCTTTTGAATCCTCCCGTCTTGCATCAACTCCATGCCCCGATCTGGTGGGGCGGGCTGCTGGTTGTAGCGGGACTGTGGTATCTCATTCACTTTCGCCCGCGAAAAAACGCGGGGCAAACGCACTCAAAGGACTAGTACGTATGGCCAAGCAGATGACCTTCGGCGTAATTGTAGGCAATCGCGGTTTTTTCCCCGATCATTTGGCGAAGACCGGCCGCGAAGAGATTCTCAGGGTTCTGAGCCAGGCCGGAGTGCGCGCCATCGCGCTCACCCCGGAAGAATCCAAGTTCGGGGCGGTCGAGACCCCTACGGAGGCGCGTCTATGCGGCGATCTCTTCCGCAAGCACCGCGACGAAATTGATGGAGTGATTGTTACACTTCCCAATTTCGGCGAAGAGCGGGGCATCGTGGATGCCTTACGCCACTCTACGTTGAAGGTCCCCATTCTGGTTCAGGCAACTCCGGACCGCGCCGCGGACATGAAGATCTCCGATCGCCGCGACAGCTTCTGCGGGAAGATGTCGGCCTGCAACAACATGATGCAGTACGGCATTCCCTATTCCCTGACCGCGCAGCATACGGTGCAGCCCGATTCCGACGGCTTCCGCAAGGACCTAGCGTGGTTTTCTTCGATCTGCCGCGTGGTGCGCGGCTTTACCAATTTGCGCATCGGCTCACTCGGCGCCCGGCCCGCGGCCTTCAACACCGTGCGCTATAGCGAGAAACTGCTGGAGCGCAGCGGGATCTCCGTTGAGCCGCTGGATCTTTCCGAAGTTCTGGGCCGCATTGAGCGCCTCAAGGACAATGATGACGCTGTGCAGACCAAGCTGGCCGCCATCCAGGCCTATGTATCGACCAAAAACATTCCCCTCCCGGCCTTGATCAAAATGTCCAAGCTGGGAGTGGTGATCGAGCACTGGATGCAGCAGACATATTGCACGGTGAGCGCCATTCAGTGCTGGACGGCGCTGGAAGAATACTTCGGCGTCGTGCCTTGCACGGTGATGAGCATGATGAGCGACAACCTCTTGCCCAGCGCCTGTGAAGTGGACATTTGCGGAACCCTGAGCATGCACGCCCTGGCCCTTGCTTCCGAGACCCCCAGCGCACTGCTGGATTGGAATAACAACTACGGCTCCGATCCCGACAAGGCTGTCTGCTTCCATTGCTCCAACCTGCCGAAGCACTTCTTCAACGACTTCATCATGGACTTTCAGGCGATCATCGCCGGCACCGTGGGTAAGGAGAACACCTTCGGCACCGTGGTCGGCAGAGTCAAAGCGGGCGCGATGACCTACCTGCGATTTTCCACCGATGATTTTCACGGCAAAATCCGCGGATATGTAGGCGAGGGAGAATTCACCAATGATCCGCTGGAAACCTTCGGCGGCGCCGGGGTGGTTAAGATCCCTCGCCTGCAAAAGCTTCTGCGCATGATCTGCGAGCAGGGCTTCGAGCATCATGTCGCCGCCAATTTCTCCCAGGTCGGCAGCGCGGTTCACGAGGCAGCCGTCCGTTATCTAGGCTGGGAGATGTACTCTCACGATCGGGAGTGAAGCTGGAACTGTAGAGTATTTTGCAGGGCTGCAGGCATGCGGAAAAATTTTGGACGATGGTAAAGATTGGCCGTGAGTTAAGTCCCGCAGGGACGGTCTGAAAATAGCCCAGCACGTCAGTGCTGGGTTGGCGGGCAAACAGGCTACAGTCCCGTAGGGACGACTGAAATATGTCCAATAGATGCAGGCGATGTTTTACAAAAGAGCATGATTCAGCCGTCCCTGCGGGACTTCACCTTACAGTCGAACTTCCCCAGCACTGGCGTGCTGGGCTATTTTCATGCCGTCCCTGCGGGACTCAACAACTGATCTTCACACAGAAGGAGCAAGTTTGTGGCGATTGTCGCAGGAGTCGATTTTGGCACACTGAGCGTCCGCGTAACCCTGTTCGACAGTGCACGCGCCGCGAAGGAAAAGGGTCACGGCGGATTGGGCACCGCGTCGGCCGAGTATCCCTTGAAGCGAAAGCGCGACGATCCCGATTTCGCCACCCAGTCGCACCGGGATCAGATGGACGGACTGGTCAGGGCGATGCGCTCGGTACTGGCCGCGACCGGTATCCCAGGCGATCAGGTTGAAGCGCTGGCGCTCGATACCACCGGCTCAAGCGTGATTCCCGTAGGCGCGAACCTGGAGCCCCTGGACGATTACTATCTTTGGTGCGATCACCGCGCCGGGCGGGAAGCGCAGGAGATCACCGAGCTAGCTCACCGCGAGCATCTGGAGGCGATCGAGTGGTGCGGCGGTGTCTACTCGCACGAGTGGGGATTCGCCAAGCTGCTCCACTGGCTGCGGCATAACCCGGAGAAGCGCGCCCGGCTGGCCAGCGCCTTTGAGCATTGCGACATGGTGGCGGCAACACTCTGCGGCATCACCGACCATAAAAAGGTGAAGCGCAGTATCTGCGCCATGGGCCATAAATGGCTGTGGAATCCCAAGTGGGGAGGCCTGCCGCCGCAGGCTTTTCTATCCAAAGTCGACCCGCTGCTGGATGGCATCCGGGACAAGTTAGCAGGGGAGTATCACACCTCCGACGCGCTCGCCGGAGAGCTCTCTCAAGAGTGGGCCGATGCCATGGGGCTGCGCGCGGGTATTCCCATTCCGGTCGGGGCCTTCGATGCCCATTGGGACGCCATCGGAGCCGGCTGCAAGGAAGGGGACGTGGTCAACGTGGTCGGCACCTCGACTTGCATCATGGCCATGGAGCCAAAGCCCATTCTGATTCCCGGAGTCTGCGGAGTGGTCCCGGGCAGCGTTCATCCTAAGTACACCGGCATTGAGGCGGGGCTCTCGGCCACTGGCGACATCTTCGAGGCGATCGCTCGCCGCGCCAATATGAAGATCTCCGATCTCAGCCGCGGCTTGGAAAACTACCGCGCCGGCCAGACAGGACTGCTTCGCCTTAGCTGGGACAACGGAGACCGCACGGTTCTGGTCAATCCAGAGCTGGGTGGAATAACGCTGGGATGGAATCTAATCCACACCGCGCAGGATGAATTGTTCGCGGCCATCGAGGGCACCGCATTCCATACTCGAATTATCCTCGAACGGATGGCCGAATATGGAACTCCAGTCGAGCGCGTTATCAATGCCGGCGGGGTGCCACAGAACAATCCTGTTCTCAATCAGGTTTATGCCAATGTGCTGGGTAAACCGGTGCTGATTCCCGACGGCGTTCCAACCAGTCTGGGTTCCGGCATCTTCGCCTCGCTCGCGGCTGGAGCTTTCTCTTCAGTGGAGGAGGCGCAGCAGGCGATGTGCCTGCCGCACAAAACCTATAACCCGGAGGCAAACGCAGTGGTGGTCTACGAAGAGTTATTTCAGCTTTACCGCAAGGTGTACTTCGCTTTTGGGAAGCGGGACGCGGAGGCGGCGAGCCTGGGCGATGTGTTGCCGGAGATCCGCGCCATCGCCGCGCGTCAGCTAAGGGCCTAGAGACACTTCATTTCCGCTACAGATTCGGGTGCTCCAGGTTCGCGAAGCTACCTGGGTCTTTTTCTGCGAACGGCAGGCGATCCGTTCCACCCACCCATGGGGATGAAAATAGGGTGAGGAAGCCTTGGTTGGCAATTACACCTACTTTGTCATCTCTCCACTCCACTCCGCTTCGCTCCGGTCGAAAATCATCCTGGGGCATCCTGCTGCCAACGGTTGTGGTCTTCCACCCTTGCTGCGCAAGGATGGGGCACCCTAAATCTGCTTGAAGTATGGATCCGAAGCCACCACCAATCGAGGTGCCCCAGCCTTCGCACGGCGCTGTTCCGCGCGAAGGCTGGGAGACCACAAATGTCTAACACCGAGTTTCTGAAAAAGCTCTAATCTTTCTGATGGAAGAACTTGTCGTTGATATTCGGCCAGAATTCCTTGAAAACGAAGGTTGAGCCGTCGATCACGACGTTAGTGATCCAACGTTGATAGGTCTTGGTGAATGTGCGCTCCTGGCTGGGATAGTAGAGCCCGGAAATACCGGCAGCGGCCCCCGCGCCCACAATTTCCGATGCATTAAAGGTTTCACTTCCGCCATTGGTGCGCGTGATTGCGATGCGTGAGAAGGAATACGCCAGTCGCTTTGCCGGATTACCTCGGCCCAGCGTGTAATACCTGTTATCTTGATGGAAGGCCGTTGGGAGGAGAAACTCTACCCAAAGATTTTCGTCAACCGTATCCGCGAACGTGTGCCAGTAGTACCGGCCATAGCCTGCCGCGCCCTGGCGGAACTCGGGGTATGAGTTGTGCGCTTGTGCGATCCCAGCCTGAATGCCTACGAAGATAAACGACGAATAATCAAAGCTGTCGAGCGTCGCGGTCTTGAACTTGTCCTTCACTGTCTGCGGCGGGAGATGTTGATCCGCGCTTACCGCGCGGAAATTAGGAATGATGAATAGAATTCGCTTGGTTTGTCTTCCCACGACCGCGGGTGCTTGCGCATTCGCCGTTGCTCCAGCTCCCGATGATGCGCCTGGCCGGGTTTGATCGGTTTGCTGCTCTAACGCCGTACTGGGCTCATCGGGTAGCGCCGCATATTCCTGAGCCTCCGTTGCCGCCACGCTTGACTGCTGCGCATTCGCTTTTGCCTCCGCAAAATAGAAAATTACCAGAATTAGAACAGAGCAAATTCCAAAACGCCTCATACAAACCTCATGCTTCATTTTCCATTGGATTCGGCGCAAAGCACTTGCGTTCTAATGTTTTCCAAAATAATCAGCAGCATTCGGCCGGGAAAAACCTGCGCTGCATTTCTCCATCCGGTCATGGAGACGCAGGGGGCTTACCCTTAGTTTCCGGAGCGAGGCGGCGGTTGTGGCTCGGCGTGGTTGTTACCTCGATGCGTGTATTTCTCACAAAGACAACATTATGGCCGCGCGCTATCCAAAGATCGTAGAAGGAGAGCGCGGCTCCATAAATGCCTATGCCGGCGGCAACGTTCCGTGAAGTCGCCACTATGCCCACTACCCGGCCTACAATTCCAAAACCATTGGAGGCCACAGCGCCGTGGGCTGCCCGGCTGCCGTCGTTATCCAAAGCGCGCCCGGCAAGCAGGGTCAGCGCCAGTGGTATGATCACCCGATTTTGCGATTTTGGTTGGATGCCGCCTTCGGAGTCGATCTGCAGATTTGCCGATTTGTTTGAATCGACTCCGGCGAGCACCCCTTCAACCGGCTCGGAGAATCCGCTGGGGAACCTCAACTCCCGAAAACTAAATCGTAGCTTTCCCTGTCGTCCAAAAGAACGAGCCGGTTTACTTTGCGTGACCTCTCCAATGAGGAGGGAGCCTTCAGGAACCAGGAGGATGTGCCGGGCATCGAAAATCGGCTGCGCGACCCGGGCTTGGAAAGTGTCGCCTGGCTTTTCCTTCGCCGAGCTGATGGTTTGCTCCAGATAGGCGTGTAGCCGCCATTCTTGCGCTGGTTCCAAAGGCGGATCGACGGCATCCGCCTTTTTAGCGGGTGCTTGCTTGTCCTGTTCACTCGCGGTCTCCTCCTCATCTGCCGGACGCTTCTTGAGCTCGAGCGTCAGGGGCTTAGCCAATTCAACCGTCCAGGAGGTTCCGGTGTCGATCCTTTCCGGGTGATAGGGCAATTGCGTATAGAGGAATTGAAGCAGCCGGTCGCCTCGCCCCGGGGCGGTAAACACAGTGGCCGCATCTTTCAATCTTTGTTTCTGTTGCGCTATCTGGCGGTGGATGAATGAGCCTTTTTTTTTCGCTGGCGGAGGTGACAGGCGTAAAATCGGGACTCCGTCCGTGGCGCGATCGCTCACAATGGTTATCACCTCGCCGTCGGGGAGAACTAACCGGTCGAATCGCACAACCGGAATGTGAAATGGCGTGAAGTCCCCCCTGAGACGCGAGCGAATCCGGCGGCCCCGGTCTGAATTGAGCCGGATTACGCTGCCGTAGAGCACGGATTTCTCCGGTATCGCGATGTGATTGTCGACATAGACCGGATACAGCAGGCGCCCTTCCAAGGGCTCCCCGTCCTTCATAGGAACGTGGCGAAGCAATTCGACGGAAAGTGGAGTTCCGGAAGGAACCTGGATAGATGTTGCTTGACCATGGAGTAAAACCGGAAAGAGTGCTACAAATGACGCAAGGGCGAAAGAAGTAACCGCCCGTTGCATCCGCGCAAGCCGGCCCCCCCGAAATTTCGCGCTTATTTGCTGTTTGACCATGCTTCGAGCGAGCGCAATTCGTGCAAGATGCTTAACTCTTCGCATCCACATGTAAAATTAAAGGGCTTCATTGTAAAAAAGTGAAGTCAACTATGATCTTAAACCGTTAAGATGTCTTTGTGAGGCTCCTATGCGAAACAAACTATTAACCGTTCCAAGAGGGAAGAGGCAGATCTCTGTACCGACCGCGGCAGAGATGCGCCTTCTCCAGATTCTGTGGGACCGGCAAGAGGCCACAGTCGAGGATGTCGTGCAGGCGCATCCTGAAAAAGAACGGCCCAATTACAAGACTACCCAGACTCTGCTTCGAATCATGGAACAGAAAGGCTTCATTGAGCATGAGAGCCGCGGCCGCGTCTTCGTCTTTACGCCCCTGGTCTCCCGCAAAACCATAGATCGCCTCTCTGTACAGGCTTTGGTATCGCGGAATTTTCGCGGGTCCTCGGCCGGTTTGCTGATCAATTTGCTGGAAGCCAGTCCCATCAAAAAGAAAGAGCTGGATGAGGTCGAAGCGTATATCCGGGAGTATCGTAAAAAGCATGACCTCGGGGATCTCGACCCCGGGTAGCGCAAGGATGCTATGAATCCAGATCTTCTGCTCAGTATTGTAGCCGCGCTCGCGGGTTTTTTGTTGAAAACGACGCTTGCTTTCGCTATGTGTCTGGCTTTTAGCAGGCTCATCGATTCGCCAAACTCAAGGTTCCTGGTCTGGCTCGGCTTTCTTTCTGGAGCGGGAGCGTATTGGCTCTGGCTGGCGAACGGCTTTCTGGCGGAGAAGGCGGCTCGAGGGATATCTGCAACTGTCGCGCACGCCCTGATTCAACCTGGGATTCAGCCGGTGATTCCCACCGCCGGCGCCGGGATTCCCGCATTCTGGATTTCCAGCTCCTGGATTTCGAACTCTTGGATTTCCAACTCTTGGATGACTCCCGGGTCCTGGACAATTCCCAGCTCCTGGGCCTTTCCCCTCGGTATCGCGCTCCGCGCGCTCGGCATCGCTTACCTGCTGGTTTTGAGCTACATCTTCCTTGCTCATCTTAAAAGGCAGCGGCAGCTAAAATGGGTGCTGGGATTTTCCTCCAAGCCGCCGGTTGAACTGGAAGAAGCTTTTCAGCCGCTGGCGGAGAGCCTGCATGTCAAGCGCTCAAGATTGCTGGTCTTGGCGGGGGCCACATCCCCGGCAACCTTCGGTTGGGTTCGGCCAACCATCCTGTTGCCTGAGGCCTGCCTGGAACAGGATCGCTCCGATCTCGAAGATATTTTCCTCCATGAGCTGCACCATGTCCGCCGCTGCGATTTTTTTTGGAATGGGGTTGCCGCGGCTTGCCGCGCGCTTCTTTTCTTTCATCCCGCGGCTTGGTATGCGCTCAAAAGAATGCAATTCGATCGTGAGCTCGCATGCGACCTTGCTGTCGTCTCCCACTCTCCAGGACGAAGAGCGAAGTATGCGGAATGTCTTACTCGCTTCGCCCGGCTGAATCTATCGCAAGGCGCCAGGACCTGGGGTGTGGATTTCGCCGCATCCTCTGAGCATTTGAAGGCACGTGTTCGCTCAATCTTGACCGGGTCAAAAAAGCCCTCGGTTTGGTTGGTTTGCTTGCGCGCCGCCTGCGGGCTTGGTCTCTTCGCCGGATTTCTCAGCTTCGCGCCATCGATGGCGGTCCTGCTCTCATACGCGCCCGGGCAAATGTCGCAGCCGGAAATGTCACAACCATTGTCCTCGACCCTCCGCGATTCGGGAACGGAGAATGGACGGAGAGCAGAGCGAAGAGTCCGGTCGTTGCGGCCGGCCGCCGCCGCCGCGAGCATAGATCGAGCGCTTCCGAGCCCGGTCGAAGCGGGTCAGTTCCCGCAACCCGCGCCAGAGTCCGCCCACCAGCAGGTTCAGGACACACCGTCAACACCAAAGCTTGTCCCCGGCCTTATCCGCCGGCATTTGCCCCCAGGCGCCCGCGGCGCGGCCGGCGATAGCCGGGCGACGCAACAATCCATCACTCTCATAGATCCGGGATCCGCCAGCCATGGCGGCAACAAAGCCAATCCCGATCGCGGCAAGAGCGTTCAGCAATCGGCTCTTTTAGCCGGGAGTATCTATAGGCGATTGGCGGACGTCAAACCGGACAGATAAAACGATTGTTCCCCCGCTGTCAAAAGAAGACGAAGAAAGTGCTGATTGCCAGGGCCGCGATGACGACAATGACCACGACTGCATAGAGTAAGTACGCGACCGGAAGGTCCTCATCGTCCGCTACCATCTGGAGTTCTCTAATCTCGGGCTTTCCACCAGCCTTCAGCAGGAAACTGGGCGCCTAGCCCTGCCACAAATTTGTCATCTCGACCGGAGCGAAACCGGGGTCCCCGCGGTTTTACCCTCGCGAACACCATCCTCGGACATAATAGGGACCCCGTATCTGGTGCGCTTTTTTGCGCCCAGATATAGGAAAGATCCCACTCCGCTGCGCTCCGGCCGAGATGACAAATCAGGTGCGGTTGCCGACGAAGCCTTCGCCGTCTCATGCCATATCCAGCTCAGCTGCATCTCAAGTCTTAGCCATTTAAGACTGTGTGTCAAGTGGAATCCGTAACTGTTAAGACCTACGCCCGGCGGGCGGGTACATTGCGGCCCTCTCCATTGTCCAGGATCCAGAATGAGTTTGGTTCTCTTAGCAGATCTAGGACTTCGTACAGCCGGTCTATAGCTTCCGCCTCCGCGTCATCGGCCAGCGAGAAAGTTCCGAAGTGAATGCCCATGGATGAACCGGCGCCGAGAATGTTGTGAGCTTTCACCGCTTCCTCCGGGTTCATGTGTATGGAACCCATAAACCATTCCGGCTGGTAGGCGCCTATCGGAAGCAGCGCGAGACGCAGGTTGGGGAAGCGCTTGGAAATCGCCGCAAAGTGCTCGCCAAAGCCGGTATCGCCCGCAAAGTAGATATCTCCCAGGCCGCGTTTGGACGGATTGCATTCGACGACCCAGCCGCACCACAACGTACGGTTACGGTCAAAGGGTGTTCGCGCCGCGAAATGCTGGGCAGGCACGCAGTGAATTCTGAATTTGCCCCAGGTATGGTCCTGCCACCAATCCAGTTCGTAAATCTCTTTAAAGCCGATTTTTTTTAGCATCCTCCGCACCCCCAAAGGGCAGAAGATCGCCGGATGGTCACGTTGTAACAGGCGGCGCAGAGTGATGACATCAAGGTGATCGTAATGATTATGGCTAATGAGGATGCAGTCGATATGCGGAAGATCCGCGAACCGGATACCCGGATCGCGATGCCGTTTTGGGCCGATCCACTGGACTGGGCTGGCGCGCTGGGACCACATCGGGTCAGTAATGAAATTGCAGCCTTCCGTCTGCACGAGCACCGTTGCATGGTTGACGAAAGTGACGCGAAGGCACTCTCCAGCCACTCTCTCAGGAGGCCTGTCGCCTGGCAGGGAAGGGCTGAAACTCCTCCAGGCTCCGGGGCGGCGGTGCGTTATCCATCGCAGAAAATCGCGGAAGCGCTGCGGCGCCACGCCGGGATTAAAGAATCTTCCATTCCTATAATGCCCGAGCGGTGTCATCGGGCCATGCCGCTGGGTGCATTGAATATCGACCTTTGCCGGAAAGTGGATCCCATAGATATGCTTCTATCACGCAGAACACGGCGGGGGAGCCTGGACGCGTTTCTCCACGGTTGAGATGCGGCAGTCGCAGCCTATGATTCAAAGTGGGCTTTAGCGGGGAATTCATTATTAATCTGCAGCAGGGATTCATCCCGAATCTGAGCGCTTTGCCGGCCCCGCTACGGGCCCTGTGGCCGGAGCTTGCAGTGCAGAAGCGGGCAGAAGCCAAAGACTACCTCGATTTAGATGCTCTCCTGCGGCAAGGAATTGATTTACCCACGGTACTTGCGGCAGGGATAATCGTTTACGGCTGCCAATTCAATCCGCTGATAACGTTGAAGGCGCTGAGTTACTTTGACGATTTGCCTGCGTTGCCAGTCGAAGTACGGGAGCGCCTCAGTAATGCCATTAGAGCAGTTGACGTTACCCGCCTGCCGACGGTGACGCCTTATGTTAAGCGCCCAGGCGAAATGGAATGATGCTGTGAGGCACTTACCGGAAACACCCGAATTACTGGCCGTGGCTGAGCGCGTGGTCTGGTTCAAGCCGCCGTCGGAAGCGCTGGCCGATCCCGTGCATTTTCTCGCGCACGTCTGCGAATACAGACGGCCACGCGTTCCCAAGCCGTTTCCCGACGAATCGATGTCGTGAAAACGAGCTGCTTAGTGATCAAGAATTAACCCGTTCCGACAAGACTAAAATCCGTGAGACAACAGAATGCGCCGAGACGTTGATTTGCACGTGTGCTCTCGTCAAGGTCGGGCCGCAAACCGGTTACTCGCAGCAAAGAAATGCATCTCTGTTTCTTACAAACAAACGGTGAGCTTGCCCGCACGCGCGACAACCCATCTTGTCATCCAAGCTAAAGACGGAGGTCCCTCTATGCACTGGAATTACACTCTTCCAAGCAGGGTTCTCGCGAGCGCTCTTGCCGCATCCGCGCTCTTCGCCGCACCTTCCGCCTTTGCCCAGTTGAATAGCGGTCAACCGCAGATCCTCAGCACCGGGCAGCGAATTACGCCGCTAGTGCCTTCCGGAGCCAGCTATCTGCAATTGAATCCCGGATTGGCTAACGCTCCGGATTACACAGTTGGTCAGGCCGTCTCAACCGTCGTCAGTCCCGACCATAAAACATTGCTCATCCTTACCAGCGGCTATAACCTCTGGTCGTACGCCTCCGGCGGCCTCAGCAACAGCGAGTTCGTTTTCGTCTTTGACATCTCCAGCGGCACCGCCGTGCAGAAGCAGGCGATTCCCGTGCCTAACACGTATTCCGGCGTCGTCTTCAATCCCAATGGCAAAGAATTCTACGTCTCCGGCGGGAAGGACGACAATGTACACTTCTACGCTCCGGCGAATAGTGTGTGGACGGAAGAGGCCAACAGCCCCATCGCGCTCGGGCATCTCGCGAAGGCCAACTCCGCTACCGGCAACTATGGTGGACTCGGTCTGGAAACGGATCCCGCAGCGGCAGGGATTGCGGTAACACAGGACGGAACCAAACTCGTTGTCGCCGATTACGAGAACGATGCGATCAGCATCCTCACCGCCGGCAAGTCGGGCTGGACAAAGACCGGTGAACTGGATCTTCGCCCCGGCGTCGAAGACCCGGCCAATGCAACCGGTCTCGCGGGCGGCGAGTACCCCTTCTGGATATGCATCAAGGGCAATGGCACTGCTTACATTTCGAGCATACGCGACCGCCAGATCGTGATGGCCGACATCAGCGGAAACCCCGTGGTAACCGAGCGCATCAAGCTCGACGGTCAACCGAACAAGATGGTGCTCAACGCGGCGCAAACCCGGCTTTATGTCGCCCAGGACAATAGCGATTCGGTCGCGGTGATCGACGCCACCAGCAACTCGATCTTTGATGAAATCAAAGTAACCGCTCCGGTCTCCGTCTATCCCAACAAAAAGAACTATAAGGGCGCCAATCCAAACGATGTTGTGTTGTCGCCAGACGAGAAAACTCTCTACGTCAGCAATGGGGGTGAGAACGCCATCGCGGTTGTCAGCTTGAGCGATGTGGCCGGCAACAGTTATGTCGCAGGCCTCATTCCCACAGGCTTCTACCCCAACTCGCTGAGCACCAGCAGCGACGGCAAGCTGCTTTATATTGTGAACGGCAAGAGCGCCAACGGACCGAATCCGCAATTCTGCGATACCTCGGTTCCGAATGCGCCTTCAGCTATCGCCTGCGAAGCCTCCAATCAATATGACTTCCGACTGACTAAGGCCGGCTTCCAGACGGTGCCTACGCCGACCGCCGGGGAGCTCGGCAACCTGACCGAAGACGTGATCGCCAACGATCATTTCCTTAGAACGCTGACGCCGGATCAGCAGAGCACGATGGCGGCGCTGCACTCCAGCATTCATCACATCATTTACATCATCAAAGAAAATCGCACCTACGACCAGGTTCTGGGAGATCTCGAAGTCGGCAACGGTGATCCCAGCATCGTTCAGTTTCCTGAAGCGAATACCCCTAACTTTCACAACTTCGCTCGTAACTTTGTGGACTTCGATAACTTCTATGACGTATCTGATGTAAGCGGCGATGGCTGGCCGTGGTCTACGTCAGCGCGCACTACGGATGTAATCGAGAAGGAAATTCCGCCCGAGTATGCCGGCCGCGGCCTCAATGACGACTCCGAAGGCACCAACCGGAACGTTAACATCGGCTATGCCGACGTCGCCAAGCGCGAGGCGGCGGAACCGCTGATCGGCACCGACCCGAACCTGCTCCCTGGAGATCGAGATGTTGCTGCTCCGGATAGCGCCGAGGGCGGCCAAGGCGAAGGCTATTTGTGGAATGCCGCGCTCAAGGCCGGCCTGACGATTCGCGACTATGGCTTTTTCATCGACCTGGCGCGCTATAACCTTCCTGCTCAATATAGCTCGCTGAACATTCCGGAAGATCCTAACGCCTATGCCGATCACGTGCAGGTCGCCTATTCCACAAACAAAGTCCTGCGGAAATATACTGACAAATACTTCCGCGGCTTCGATAATACCTTCCCCGACTACTTCCGGTTCACCGAATGGCGGCGCGAATTCAAACAGTACGTCAGCAATGGAAATCTCCCTAACCTAACTCTGCTTCGCCTCATGCACGACCACTTCGGCAGCTTCAGCGCCGCCTTGAACGGCCTCAACACGCCGGAGCTCGAGATCGCGGACAACGATTATGCCGTTGGTCTGGTGGCCGACGCGGTCGCCCATAGCCCATACAAGGACAACACGCTTATCTTCGTAATCGAGGACGACTCGCAGGATGGCGGAGATCACGTGGATGCGCACCGCAGCACCGCCTTCGTCATCGGCCCCTATGTCAAGCAGAACTTCGTCGACTCCACTCTTTACAACACCGTCAGTATGTTGCGCACGATGGAAGACATCCTGGGAATCGCGCACTTGAATTTGAACGATGCAAGCTCCGTTCCCATGGCCAATGCCTTCGACGTCAACCAGAAGAAATGGAACTACACCGCGACGCCGTCTGCCTATCTCCAGCAGACCACGTTGCCCATCGATCCCAGCAAGTTCAAGAACACGGCAAATCTGACCTGGCGTCCGCTGCACAACGCCGCCTGGTGGGCCCAGCAGACTAAAGGCATGGACTTCTCTGTCGAAGATCACCTCGACACCCCCAAGTTCAACCGCGTGCTTTGGGAGGGAATCATGGGCAGCAGGCCATATCCCACGTTCCGTTCGGGAACTGATCTGAGATCCAATCGGGCGCAATTGCTGAAGGAGTTCGATCACGCCCGCCAGTCCGAGAACCAGTCCAAGAACCAAGGATCGGCCAACCGTTCAGGAGGTTCGTCGAATTAGAGCAATCCCGGGTGCCCCATATCTGACGCGTTCTTTGCGTCAGATGTGGGATTCCACTAAGCTCGATGGACTGGGCGCCACGTCCGAAAATGTTCTAATAGAGCCGGACGGTTTGGCGGCAGTATGGAATTGCCGCGATGAGGGAAAACCGGAGTTGGTTCACCCATTTGTTTCCCGTTTATTGTTGAGCGGTCTGGTGGCTGCGCATAGCCTGATCGCCCTGAAAATCGATCTTGGCCGGAGCCACGCCAACAATCCTCAATGGCTGCCCCATGCCCGCTTCCACGTGGTGTGGCAGGCCTTGAACCTGAGTCTGCTGGGGCTTGCCGAGCTCGTGCTTATCTGGTGGCCCGGCCGGAATAGAGCGGAGCACTTCTATTTGGCTGCTTGCTTAACTGCAACAACAATGGTTTCTTTTTGGGGCGCGCTTGCGTCCAGACGCCTGTATTCCGGCGCTCTCTTCGATCTAAACGGAATTCTGCCGTTGAAGCTAAGCATTCGCGGGAGGATTTTCCAACTGGAGATGAACACCGTGGCTGTCCTCTTCGGATCGATCGTATTGGTGGCCGCGGTAGCAATGTATCGATAAACCACGAAACCGGGTGCCCCACTTAGATCACTTGCGGCCCGGCTTCTCAGTGGCAAGCCCTGCTACCCACTCGGCCAACGCCGCTACCTGAACATCGGGCAGGTACTCGTGTCCGGGCATGTCGGAACCGGGTATTCCAAACTTGGCAATTTGGGAGATCCGCTTGATTCGCCAAGCCTGGGTTTCCGACGCGGGTACATAGAGCAGCGGACCGATGGCGAGATTCGGCGGCAGCCGCCGGAAACTCGATTGCCAACCGAGACGTGTCGCACCCTGCGCATCGTGGCAGGTAGCGCAGTACTTGTTGAATAGGATGGAGCCATCGATCCGATAGACCCGCCCCGCTTCTTCCATTGATTGAGGCGAAGGACTCCAGTTTTCCGCCGCTTGCATGCGCAGCTCACGGCCGCGTGCGCTGCCCAGGCTCTCCAGGTAAGCAACCAGGGCATCGCCGCGCCGGTCGTGGAACAGGTAAGCGTAGGACGGCATGAAAGACGCGTGACTTACCGCAGACGGATCGATCAAGTGGGCCTTGAGCCACAGAGGCGACCGCCGGTCTCCGATCTCGGCAAGGTCCGGGCCCTGGCGGCGGTTGCCGATCAACGGCGGTTGCTCCTGCCGCACCGTAGCAACACTCTCCGCGGGTCCCCACATCGGTACATCGCGGGAATTCGGGCGAACATATTGCGAGTGACAGTTGATGCAGCCTTCGGAGATATAAGTCCGGCGTCCGAGATCGATCGACGATGCAGTATCCGGCGATGGAGACATGGGGACATGGGTGGACGTGACCCGGTGCACGCCAAGGGCGGCGGCCAGCAACGCGGCAGTCACGACCGATTCTCGCTTACGCTCTTTAAAGAACGGCCAGAGCCAGGGGAAGAGGAATAGCGCGGTTGCGCCCGATACGAAGGCCAGCGGGATATGGCCAAGATTTTGCGCCATGCCGATCCCCAAGGCCGATCCGATCCAACCGGCGACAGCGTAAATCCAGCCGGCCATTCGCCCGCGCTCCACCAGAGTAGCCGCCGGCGCGAGGAAGGAGGGGTAGGCGACCAGGGCCACCGAATAAAGCGAGACGCCGATCGGGTAAAAACCGGAAGCCAATGCTGCGTGTACAGGATCAGAGAGCAACAAACAGGCACACGCCAGAACTCCAAATGCTCCCGCCAGAGTTGCCGTCAATCCACGCCGTCCAAGCAGCCAGGCGCTTGCCAGGGCGGCAATGAAGTGCAGTCCGCCATTCAGCCAGAGGTGAAGCGTACCCTTCCATGTAACTTCCTTCAGCGCCGCGGTGCTTTGAATGATGGAGAATGCGGCGGAATCCAGCCAGACCAGAGCAGTGAAGCAGGCAAGCACCAGAACAAACGGCGGCGTTCCGGTCCTTATCGCGGGAGGGATAACAGGAGGAACTTTATCCGGCAGTTCCACCTGAGTACGATTGGCAATCGCGATTCCCAGGACACAGGCCGCGGCGGCGACGATCGCCTGGGTCCGCGGCGAGGCATCGAACAATTGAGGGAAGTTGCACGCCAGGTAGCCGATGCCCGTTCCTAACCCGATCTTGAGCAGCGGACGGGTTCCGCCGATCCATAACCGCAGGTGGGTCACCAAAGTGACGGTCAGCAGGCCCAGCGCGCTGCCGATGAGAAAAGCTACGGTCAAGCTCTCGATAAAACTCATGCGCGCGACTGCCAGTCCCGCAGCCAGAGCGCAGCCGGAGAAGGCGATCTGCAATCTTCGATGGGCGGAGCCGCCGCGACCGATACGAGGAGCAAGCAGGCTGGCCAGAATGCCGCCTGCCGCCATTGCGCCCATTACCGCCTTTAAGCCATCGCCCTCGATACCGAGAGCAGCCAGACGCTTGAGAAAGCCGAACTGAGCGAAGATTAAAAAGTAGACATAGGTGATAGCGACAAGAGCGGCACCCCGCCAACCTTCTAGGCGCTTAAGCTGCAAAGTTCAACCACCCTCTAGCCAGGCCAATCCACTGAACCAGGGCTAGCGCGCCGTCCACGATGGCGACTGTGAGCCATGCGGCTTCCATCCGCCCGGCGAGAATCTCCCCCAGCAGAAATACCGCCACCGAGCTGCGGATGAGAGCAGTCACAGCCCAGACCGTCTGCCAGCGGGGAGTATTAGCCGCATTCAATGGGATACGCGTAGCCAACAAATAGACTGCGCCTACTGCAAACACGAAGAACCCGATAAAGGATGCGAACGCGATCGGCTGCGGAAGGCGGCGAACGCCCATAAGCGTGAGCGTCCATTGCGGCGCGAACACCAGCAATAGACCGGTAGAAGCGTCGCTGAAGCCGGCAAGATACTGATAGGGAAGAAGCCAGAGCGATGCGCGATGCCTGGTCATATCGCCTTAGTTGTGGTGAGGGCTTGGGCCGCGCCCGAGTCGATTCGTGCCTGTGAAGTGTTTTTCGTCGATCGAGCCCAGGCCAAGCGTGAAACGCGCCAAAACCAGCCAAGAGACGCTACTGTCATCAGGCTCCCCAACAGCAGCCGCACGCCATAGATCGCATTGCGTCCGGTGCCGGGGACGATCGTGAACATGGGGCTGTTGCCTTCGATCCAACCGGAGATAAGCATGATGGTCACGTAGCCCAGGGTGCACGCCTGCCATAGGACGAAGGCCCATTTTGCCCCGAAGATCTCGCCATCTTCGCCCAGCAGCACCACCAGGATGAAGATGAGAAGGCTGGTGGCAAAACCAGCCATCGCCATCAGCGCATGCCCCACCAATCCGTCGGTGTATTTGAAATGATCGAGCACTCCGGGCAGGAAAAGGAACCATCCGCTGGGCACAAGGACCGCCCACCAGCAAAGCATGGCGGCCCGCCATCGCCTGGTATTCTCAGGCCATTCGAAGGAGCGATAGTACGCGGGAATCAGCGGCGCCCATAGCAGAACGGCGCCTAACCCCAGAAACTGTGCCGGACGATGATGGCTCACACTGCCGCGGCCGAGCGAGAGACAAAGAATCGTTTCTATCGCGAAGACAATGCCGGAGAGGCGGAGCCAACGCCGCTTGACGGGCTTTTTGCGGCTCAGCCCGAAGGGCAGCATCAGCAGTATGGCAACGATCACCAGTGTCGATTCAAGCTGGCTCGCTCCGGTGGGGCCACCGGTATCGGGATTGACGGGAGGGTAAACCTTGGCACCGGAGGCCCAGTAAAGCACAACCGGCACCAAGAAGAGAAACGCAAGTCCGGCCACCTTGACAGTACGCGCCAGGCGCAAGGAATTCTCTTTGTCGTTCCAATGGCGGCGCAGTGACCAGGCCAGCAGGAGCCAGAGAAAAGCAATGGCGAGGGGAAAGACCGCACGGGCATACCCCGTCCAATCGAGAAACAACTTGCCGCTGGAGTGGCCGGTCAGCCATGAAATCGATCCCACGGTGAGCGCGGCAGACCATGCCCAGAAGGCGGTGCGGCTCCACTGTGCTCCCGGCTCGCGGTCGACCTGGTACACCTTCATCAGGAATGCAACCAGCGGCAGACTGCACCAGCCATAGAGCTGAAGGTCGATGTGCACCGGCATCCATCGGCCGTAGGTCCATTCCCCGAGCCAGTGGTTCAACTCCGGAAGCAACAAGAGCGTGGCCAGGAGCACGCCGACCATGTTGGCTGTGACCAGCCACGCGAGGCTGTGCCATGCGGCAGTGACAAACACGCCGGACGATGTTTGCTGCCTACGGCTTTCTAGAGCGTCAGGCGGCAGCCTTTCAGGATTCGTCCGATTCATAAATCCGTCCGTCGTGCATCTCGACCACGCGGTCGCATTGCTCGGCGAGCCCCCGGTCGTGAGTCGCCATCACCAGAGTGATTCCTTCGGTTTCGACGAGTTCAAGCAGCAGCTCGAAGACCTGCCCGCTGGTGCGTTCATCGAGCGATCCCGTCGGCTCATCCGCCAAAAGAATGCGCGGCCTGTTCATCAAAGCCCGGCAGAGCGCGGTGCGCTGGCGTTCACCGCCGGATAGCTTCTGAATCGGCTGACGCAGGCGAAGGGTTAGGCCCGTCCGCTCCGCCAACTGCGTCAGCCGCGCATGCGCATCGCGCCGCTTGATGCCGGCGGCTATGGTGGGAATAAGGCAATTCTCTTCCAGAGTGAGATCGGGAATGAGATTGTGGAGTTGGAAGACAAAGCCCACCTGATGCCGCAATAGCCGCAGCGAGTTGGCGCCTTGCCGCAGAGCCACTCCGTTTACCGAAATAATGCCCTGGTCGGGCTCGTCCAGTCCCCCCATCAGATGCAGCAACGTACTCTTGCCACAGCCCGATGGGCCGCACAATGCTACGGTCTGGCCGGCCTGGGCTTGAAAGTCAACTCCATTCAATACCTTGATGCTGCCCTTGTCATAGCTCTTCCACACGTCCACAGCACCCAGAACAGCAAGTTGAGACGAGATTTGCGTGGCCTGGCTCATTCGAAGCGCAACGCCTCCACAGCACGTATGCGTATAGCGTAGAACGCCGGATAGAGCGCTCCCGCGACACCAGTGATGCAGGCGAGCACTACCACCGCGAAAACGACATACGGCTTCACATGGGCGTCTATGTAGCCATCCAGCGCAGGCACAAGTTTGAGCGCGACGATGGCCATAAAGCCGACCAGCAGCCCGGCCGCCGCGCCGGTAACCGATACCAGTGCCGATTCGCCGAAGATTACGCCGGCTATCTGGCCATTGGAAAAACCATTGACCCGCAAGATGGCGATCTCGCGGATTCTGGTAAATACCGACATGATCATGGTATTCGCGACTCCTAAGCCGCCGAGCAACAGGCCGCATCCTCCTACCGCCCAGGCTGTCGCGGTTAGAATCTTGAATTGCGAATAAGACCGATTGAATTCCTGGTCTTCGAGAGCGATCAGGTTGGGGAATTCGCTTTTGACCGCGCGCTCGAAGGCCGCCGCATCCTCCTTATTCTTGAGCTTGATGGTCGCCACCGAAGAGACGCCCTGTTTGTGGAAGAACGTCTGCGCGGCTTCGAGCGGCATGAACACGCCCCCATCTTCGAAGCCGTTCGCAGTCCTTACCACCCCCAGGACAGTGAAGCTTCCGTGTCCGATCTGAACGTGGCTGCCGGCTTTGGCGTTGAGGAACTCGGCGGCGCGTTGGCCAAGCACGACTTCTGAGCCCGATTTCGCGAACTCATCGCGATTGCCCGACAGCCAGGTTGCACTGTGAATCCGGGCATCGGAAGGCGTCACTCCGAAGCAGGTGATGATTGGATGATCGGAGCTGGACACGATCCCGAACAGCACCGGATTGGCATGTTCGACCATGGGCCATTCCCCGATCCGCTTGACCGCCTCATCGGGCACATTGCTGAAAAATAAATCCGACACGTTCCGCTCGAAAACTATCAACTGGCTATCCTTCGATAGAATGCCGGAGAACATCCCGACCGCTCCCTGCAGAATGGTGACTACGGTGAGCATGGCGGCGACGCTGAATGCAATGCCGGCAATACTTATCAGGGTGCGGACCCGGTGCCGTCCGAGGTTGGTGACGATCAGTCTAAAAAAAATCATGCGTTCGGCGCCGGCCGGTTCACTTCGAGCTCCGCAATCTCTTCACCAAAGCGAAGAGGGAGCTCTTCCAAGAACGACAGAGATGGCCGCAGCCGCGTCAACCGCGCGAGAACTCGATTTCCCAGCCGCATGAAGCGTTTGATGCGCAGCAAAGCGTTCTCGGCGCCAAAAGCCAGCGCGACATTGGGACGGTTGAGGGTGGCATCGCGAGCGGCTGTCTTGCCGGATTGATGGGGTCCCTGAAGAACATCCTTGAGGTCGTCGAGGATCTGGTAGCTCAGGCCCCAGAACGCTGCAAGCCGCTCAAGCATCTGCACCTCGATTCCTTCCGCGCCTCCGGCCAACCCAGGCAAAACGAGCGAGAGCCGGATCAGCGAGACGGTTTTGTTCAGGGCGACCCTTTCTGAAGAGAGACCGTCGTGGAACAGGGCCGCATAATTCAGGTCCTGGCTTTGCCCGTTCAACAGCCCTTCGACACCGAGGTGCTTTTCAACATAACCCAGTGCGGTGGATTGCCGCTGCGGAGGACAGGCTGCAAGCGCGCGCCACAGCAGCGCATAGGCGCGGTTGATGAGCCCCAGAGCGGCAAGAATAGCCGCCGCTTCTCCATAGACCTGGTGCACACATGGCTCGCCGCGTCGTTGCTGCGCGTTGTCCATGCAGGGCAAATCGTCAAAGAGTAAAGATGCAGTGTGAAAATATTCGACAGCGGTCGCCAAATCTTGCGCATCTCCGTCCGCCAGTCGGTATGCCGTGGCCACCTGGTAAACCAGATGGGCTCGGACCATGCTTCCAGGCGATCGCAGGGTCTGGCTTAACGCGCCCAGCAGTTGAGACTCGGTCCCGTCGGGCAGCGGTAAGCTCGAGGAGAAAGCTCGCAGCAGCTGATCCTTCAGCGCAACGCTACTGGGTGTGAGATTTATATCCACCGGAGATCCTGGAAATGCCGCCGGATGGAGAGCCACAACGTCTAATGCACTGAAGTGCAGTCCCATGCCTGCGGTTCTCTCTTCTTCGTTTCCCGATGTGTGTTTGACTGTGGTTCACGAGCAGTAGTCTCAAGCCACCGTCAGGAAACGGCTACTCTTGCGTGGTTAGAGCGCTCCACCGTTACTTTGGACTCATGGTAGCCGGATTTCCCCCGCATCCAGTGTCAATCCGCTCCAACCGAGGCTGCGCTGGCTTGCAGCCGGTTAGGAAAAGCCTCGCTCTATAACTCTTAACTGATTAAGATTTATATTGTCAAGATATCTTAAGGGTTTAAGATATTTGAGAAAGCGAAATGATTTTCGAATGATTTTCCGAAAGAGCCGCTACGGACAGAGGCTCAACCAACAGAAGCTGAATGGGAGTGTGTTATGCGAGCGTTTTTTGCAGCTTTTTTTCTTGTGCTTTTGGGTACGGTTACGGGGTTTGCACAAGTCCAGACATTCACTGTCAATCCTGACCCCAGCGAGGTTGCATTCTCGTTAGGCGATGTCCTTCATTCCGTACATGGCACGTTTCACGTTGAGAGTGGAAGTGTGCAGTTCGACCACTCATCTCCGCTGATCTCCGGCTCCATCGTGGTGGCGGCAGGCAGCGGGAAGAGCGGCAATGACACGCGCGATCGCCGCATGAGCGAGAACGTGCTCAAGGCGCCGCAGTTTGCCCAAGTAACCTTCAGCCCGAAGCATATGGATGGGTCAATCTCGCCCAGCGGCGATTCTACCGTTCAAGTGGATGGAGTGTTGACGCTGGACGGCACGCCGCACGATCTGACGGTCCCTATGCAGCTTCATATCATGGGTCAAAACTGCACTGCCAAGACGCACTTCGTTATTCCCTATGTAAAGTGGGGATTGAAGGATCCCAGCACGTTCCTGCTGCACGTGAGCAAACAAGTCGATATGGACATTACGCTTGTCGGCGATTTGTCCCCAGCCCCGGCGCAGTAAGTTATTACCCATGGCTATCTATGTCATTTGAAAAGGATTGCGGTTCACCCGCCGCCCTGCCCGGCGTTCTTATCGCTTCCGTCCTGATTCTATTGGAGTTGTCGGGGTGCAGCGCGACTCTATCTGCCCAGGTATGGCAGCCCCTCTCGGCGATACAAATCGTCAACCGGATGGTGCAGACGGAAACGGCGGCCAAGGAAAATCGCCAGCATTTCATGTACCGCATGGAGGAGAGATCAACCCGCACCAAAGGGAGGCTTTGGGATGAGTTGGTGGTCGAGACCTCCACCGGGCGAATACAGCGTCTTATCTCAGAGGATGGCAAACCATTGTCCGACAGCCGGGACAAAGCCGAGGATAGCCGCATCGCATATCTGGCGAATCACCCGGACGAGCTGCGCCGGCAAACCCAGGCGCGCGGGGATGATGAGACACGCATGGCGGAGCTGCTGAGGGAACTCCCGAAAATCTTTCTCTTCAAGACTGCTGAGTCGAGCGGCGGCTGCGCCAGCGTCGCCTTTCAACCCAACCCATCGTTTCAAGAGCAGAGTTATCAGGATCGCGTCCTTCACGCCATGTCAGGGGTATTGCTCATTCATACGCCTGACATGCATCTTTGCGGTCTTCGTGCACACCTCGACCATAAAGTGGAGTTCGGCTTCGGCCTCCTCGGCCAAGTCAGCGACGAGAGTCATTTCTCCTTAGCGCGTCAAGAAGTCACTCCCGGCCAATGGAAGATGACAAAGATCGGCGTCCATGTAGATGGAAGCATCCTGCTTCTAAAGAGCGTCTCCCGTAATCAGGACGCTTCGCATTACAACTTCAAAGCAGTAGCTCGCGATCTAACTGTCCCAGAGGCAGCAGCAATCCTCCGTTCAAAACCCTTCTAAGCTGTCCTGCTTCTCCGCCTTTGCCTTTCTTTCTGCTCCAAAGCCAGACAAATTGAGTTGAGGTAGCCTTCGTTGGCGGTTAACCTGATTTGTCATCTCGACCGGAGCGCAGCGCAGTGGAGAGATCTGCGGTTTCCCACATCTGGCGCACCCTCGATTGGTGGTTTTGGATCCATACTTCAAACGGATTCAGGGTGCCCCATCCTTGCGTAGCAAGGGTGGGAGACCACAAATGATGAGAGCGGAACGGCGATTCCAGGATGATTTTCGAGAGAGCGAAGTGGAGAGATCTGCGCGGCCTTCTGTATTCGCAGTTGCTTTTCTGGTTTGTCATTCCTCAAGGGAATCTGCTTCTGGTTTCTCGTTGGCATGGTAACAGCACGATAGGGAAAGCAGATTCCCTGCGGGAATGACAGAAAGAAAAGCAAGAACCGGAATCGAGCCCAATTTCGGCTAAACCGCTTATCT
>CAVZEH010000013.1:0-308241 GCA_963774255.1 uncultured Acidobacteriaceae bacterium | reverse complement strand
CCCGCTTCGAATGCAAAGGAAATCTATGTCGATCGTGAAAGTCGTCCTCACGTCCATGCTTCTGTTGTTGCCGCTCCCGCGCATCGCCTTGGCGCAAATCACCGGGGAAATTCCACAGGGCGCCGCCCCGATTGAGATTCGCATACACGCCCGCCCCGCTTTACCCACTCCCATTCCGGAAACGATTTTCGGCAGCTTTCTGGAGCCGATAGACAACTCCACCTATGGCGGCCTGTGGGCCGAAGTGCTGGAGAATCCATCCTTCGAGCCCGGCCTATGGACGGCGCCCAACGTTGCCATGATGATTCACGACCAGCCGGAGCTGGCGCGCGCCTCGCAGCTCGATCTGCCGCTGCCATGGGCTCCTCTATACCCGGGGCAGGGCAACCGTTATGAGCCTCGCCGCGGCGATGCCGCCAACTCCAATCAGTCGCTGCTCATCATGGCCCTCCCGCAAGGCGACGCCCACCAGGGCGAAGTGGGCATTCGCCAGCGTGTTTATCTGCCCGTGCGCCGGGAACTTGCGTACCAGGGCAGCCTGTGGGTCAAGCATGTGGCTGGACCGGTGACCCTCGACGTCTCTCTGCGTGAGCGGGACCATCCGGAAAACGTCCTGGCGCATGCGGTCATCACCGCGCCAAATGGAGAGTGGACGAAGTATCCCTTCAGCTTGCAACTCAAGCCAAACCAGTTGCAGCAGCTCGAGCCGGCTGATTTTGTAATTGCATTCAGCAACGATGCGCGCGCTCTGATCGACCAGGTCTCGCTGATGCCGGCCGACAATGTGGACGGCATGGACCCCGACGTGCTTCGGCTGGCAAAGGATCTTCATTCGCCTTTAATCCGTTTCGGTGGCAATTTCACCTCGTCCTATCACTGGCGTGACGGAGTCGGTCCGCTGGATAAGCGGGTGAGTATGCTCAATCTGGCATGGGGCATGCCGGAGTACAACACTTTTGGCACAGATGAATTTCTTCGCTTCTGCGAGTTAGTCGGCGCGCAGCCACAGGTCGCGCTCAATCTCGGCTCGGGCAGCCCTGAGGAGGCGGCCGGCTGGGTGCGCTATGTCAACCAACACTGGGGCAATCACCAGGGCGGTCTGCTATGGGAGTTGGGCAACGAATTGTGGGGCAACTGGAACATGGGCTATCCCTCGCTGCAACAGATAGGCGAGCGCACCGCACGCTTCAGTGAAGCCATCCGCGAGGCTGATCCCAAGGCCAGGCTGATCGCCACCGGCGCGGACGAGGACCACTATCGCGATTGGAATGCGCAGCAATTGGCCACTGCTCCAAATACCTTTGATTACATCTCCACACATTTTGTAGTACGCACCGGCTCGGTCCAACTCCACAATCCATCGAACGACTTTATCGCCTTGGCTGACTTCGCGCTGCCCGTAGGACTAGGCGGCCGGCTCAAGGAGATGACGCAGCAGATTCGGCAAAGCAGCCATAAGGACGTGAAGATTGCTTTCACGGAATGGCTCTTCGCGGGCAGAGGAGGAGCTGCACCCAGTTTTTCCAACATGGGAGGAGCAATCGATACAGCGGGATTCCTCGACATGCTAATGCAGAATGCAGCCATCGTACCCATCTCCGATATGACGGGGATCATTGATTTCGCCGGCATTTCCAAGGATCGCGGCCAGGCCTATGGAGCGCCCGGCTACTGGGTGCTGCGCATGTACGCGAATGAGCGCCCGGCGCGGCTGTTGCAGGTGGAGGACGCGTCGCCAGTCTATTCCGTCGAGCATGGATCGACCCGGCTGCCGGAGATCGGCAATGTTCCGTGGCTGGAAGTGGTGGCCGCCCAGGGATCGGCTCCGGATAAGCTGGTGCTCTTCTGTGTCAACCGCAGTCTCACTCGCGACCTGCCGGCGAATATCGCGCTCGATGGCTTCACACCCAAAGCGGCGGCTCAGGTAAAGACCCTCGCCGCGCCCAGCATCTATTCCGAAAACGACGCCATGAATCCCGAGGCGGTCACGCTGCGCGTCAGCCAGGCGAGCGCGGCAGACACCTTCTCCTACACTTTTCCCCATGCCAGTGTGGTGGTCATCGAACTTCAACGCAAGTAGGATCATTAGAACTTTTCGTTTCCAGTCCACAGCCGGGTGCCTCAGGTTCGCGAAGCTAACCTGGGCCTGTTTGCTTCTCCTGACGCGATCTGGTGTGAGTGTCTCTCCGACAGTTAGGTAGTGGAGCTTTGTCCGGAGTATATGGTGAGAAATGCGAAGCTAGAGCAACGGTGAAAATGAGTCGTCAAGTCCCGTAGGGACGGCTGAATCATTCCTCAGAGTGATATGTGTCAGTCGTCCCTGCAGGACACGTTATGCGGAGCCGTCTTTTGCCCTAGCACGCAAAGACGTCTGTCGAGAACCCGGGCAGGCTAAGTATTCTCACTGCGATAAGCCACGAGAAGCTCATGGGGCAGAAGTGGAGGGCTTTACGTTTTCCGCCGCTTGGAGCAGGCCGGTCACAGCTCCTTGGTTCAGTTCATACAAGGACGTTCCATCTTGGCGCTTCGCGATGTAGTCCTTGGCCGATTTCGCAATCAGCACTTTCTCGATATCTTTACCGTTCTGCGAGGTGACCGCTACGGTGATCTCCGGTTTGGCGAAACCGGAGTTCACAAATTTGCTGGCGGTAAGGCCGCGGAGATTTGAAACCAGCGAGTCCATGGCGGCGGCATCCATCCTCTTCCCATCCAATAACCAGTCGTTGCCGTTCCGGGTGAAGAGCCAGGCCTTGGAAGTATTGTGCAATTCGATCCTGTTCGGCTGGTTGTAACTGAAATCGAAGAGTCTCTTCATGCGGAAGTCGTCCAGGTTCTTGTTGAGAGCCGCTCCAATGCTGGAGTCCACCTTGTAATCGCCTTTTAGCAGACTCGATTCAGCGTAGTAGGTATCCTTGCTCTTCCGCACCTGAAGCGCCTGCGTGCCCGAATCGTCGGTGAGCTTTGCCACCGCTATCGGAACAGCATGGGTAAATGTTTTTTCGCTGTCGCTCGTGCCCGGTCCGCTCAGATCCATTCTGGCGTCCGTCAGGTGATTTACCAGATCGTCGACCGCAAAGCTATCGGTGCGCAGCGGTCCCGGCTTCAATATCTCCCATCCGCTTTTGCTGCGGCCAAATACGATGTCTTGATGGTCCCTGGTGAATTCCAGGCGGCTGACCTTGTCCGTGTTCACCGGCAGCAGCCGTTTGTCGCGCAAGTCATTCAGGCTCTTGTCCAGGCTGCTCTTGTTGAGGCTGGACGTCGTAAACACTTTCGGATTGCCAGCAACCATCGCATAGACGGCATCCCCCGTGGGCGCCGGGTCGCCAAAATCGAGCGTTTGTGTCTTATGATTCTTCTCTGTAACCTCCACTTCGAAGACCGGTCGCTTCAGCCCATATTGCTGCAGGTTGACGGCTTTATCCTCGACTACCCGCTGTGAATCGAGCGCAGACAGGGTAGAAAGCAGGCTGGAGACGGCGTCCTGGTCGGCGTTGTATTTGTCAGGCGCGGTAATCTGCCACTTGTCTGTGCCGCCCTTCTCGAGAGTAATCGGCTTCGAATTCTGCTCATTGAGCGTAACGCTGGTAATCCCCGGCTGGTCGATCTTCAGGAGAGCCGGTGAAATAGATGTTGCCGCCGTTGCGCTCTTCGCGGACAACTTATTATGATCCGACCAATAGAGAGCGCCACCGAGCACACAGAGAACAATAACTGCAATAATTGGGCCGCGGAATTTCATAGCGCGAGTCGCGATACGGTTCGAATGAGCCGTGTCGAATTTATTATCTCCTCTTCCACCACACAAGACCGCCCATGGCGACCACCAGCAGAGGAAGCACAAACTGGCTGGTGGCCCGCACCATAGTCAACTGCGCTCGGGTCATCGTAAGGCGCTGGTCCTCCGGGGGCTTGGGGTGGATAGATATCAGGTCCTCATCGGAAGAAAGCCAGTTGATCGCATTCAATGCCAGATCGCTGTTGCCGTTGAAGTTGAGGAACTGGTTACTGGCCCAGGTGGAGCTGCCAATCACCACGAACCGTCCCTGGGAATTAGCTTTCCCCGTCTCGTAGCTACCCGCGGCGGCAATCGTAAACGGTCCCTTTTGGTTTTGCGAATCGTTGACTTTCACCGCCGGCGAACTGAGATTGGTAGTCGCGAAACTGCTGTTCGACGTAGCGAAGAGTTTCTGGACGCTGGTCTTACTCGTGTTCTTGATCTTCATCGAGCGGGAGAGAGGAAAGCCGGTCGCGCTTCCTCGCATCTCGCTGACGATGGGCTGCGAGCTGTAGCTGGTCACCAGCGCTACCTGCGGACCGAGCCCGACCATCTGCCCGATGGGATTCAGGTCGAGGATCAGGTCCTTCTCCATGGTCACCCCCCAGCCATCGAGCAGCTTTACCAGTGCGTCATTGTCCGCGATCTCCGAACGGCCCGCGCTTAAGGGCGGATCGAGCATGAACAGGGCCCGGCCGCCGCCTTGAATGTATTTCCCAATTGCGTCCACCTCAGGTTGTTCGTAGTCGTGTGTCGGGCCGGCAACCACCAGCGTCGTACAGTCGCTCGGCACTTCGGCCTTCTGCAGCAAATCGATGGATTTGGCCTGATAGCCTTCCCCTGACAGAAGGCCATTCAGCCGTGAGAGGCCATCGCGGTTGCTGTTGTCGATCTGGTGCTCTCCGCTGCCGGTCACGAAGCAGACGGTGCGCGCTCCGCCCTTAATGTCGCGGATAAAGGCGCCTGTGATGCCTTCTTCGGTCAGGCTCTTTGCCTGCTCCTTCTTCGAGCCGATCTCGACCATCGCCGTGCCCATGTTCCGGATGCCGTCTGCCCGGGCCAGTTGCGGCTCCTTGTCCGGATCTACGTACTGCACTCGTATCTTAGGCGATAGGTTCGCGTATTCATCGAGCAGGTCCTTTCCCGCCCGGAATTGAGTGCTCTGATTGAAGTATGTGATGGTTGCGTTCTGCTTCAGGCCCTTGATCATCTTCGCCGTCTGCGGAGAAAGGCTGTAGCGCTTGTTCGCCGTAGCATCATAAGTCTTGTTGTAACGGCTGGCGAGGACGTTGGCGGCGACTACTCCAGCCACAATCACCAGAATGTAGGTGGCCGCATATGCCGCGTATTTCGTCTGTCTTGCCTTAAGCCACTGACTTGCCATAAATGACTTACGACCTCCAGCGCAGAGCTTCCATCGAACGTACCGTGAAGAAGAGGCCCAAGAAAATCAGAGTGAGATAGAAAACTGTGTCTTTCGAGGCAATCACGCCTCTGGCAAACGAATCGAAATGTGCGATTACAGACATATAAGCAAGAACCTGTGCCCAGGTCGCCGAGTTATAACCGCTGACCCAGTCAAGTATCCATAGCAGCAGGCAAACTCCAAAGGTAACAGCACCGGCGATGATCTGGTTTTTGGTCAGGGTGGAGATGAAGGTTCCTATGGCCAACAGCGCCCCTGCCTGCAGCAGCAGCCCTAGATACCCGATCGCCAGCGGCTTCCAGTCCGGATCGCCATATCGAAAGAGAAATGCGAAATTAAGCGCGGTGAATAGCAGCATGCAGGCATAAAGTGCTACCGCCGCCAGCCACTTGCCGAGGATGATCTCAATGTCGCGGACCGGCGAGGTGGCCAGAAGCTCGATCGTTCCCGTGCGCTTCTCTTCCGCGAACAGGCGCATGGTGATCATGGGGATGAAAAAGAGTCCCAGTACGCTTACATTCGAAAGCAGGGGACGGATGACCTGTTCGTTGATGTTCATGGGGAAGGTCTGCCCGCGCATCTGCATCTCCATGCTTTCGACCACGAAATAGCCGAGCGCGTTCCAGAAGAAGAACCCAAAAATAAGACCGAACATGGTCAGCAGAAGATACGCCACGGGAGAAACAAAATAGCAGCGTAGTTCTTTTCGCAAAATAGTCCAGGTATTTCTCATTTCTCTCAACCTTGTCGACCCCTGTCTACTGCGCTTCCCCTGTCTGAGCCGTGGCTTCGCTCCCGGTAAGCTGGAGAAAGATCTCCTCCAGACTCATTGAAGCCGCGCGCAGCTCGTTCAGGTCCCAGCCGGATTCGACCACGGCTCGCGCCAGGTCCCCCCTAACCAGACCTGCCTTGCGGCTCTCGACTTCAAAGACCATCCCCTGGTCGGTTTGTCCTTTGCATAGGACCCGGCCCACCCCTGGAATGCGTTCGAGCTTCTCCTGTACCAGGGAGGCTTGCAGGGAAGCTTCCAGTTGGCCATCGCGTGCGGACACTTCGAGCAGAATCGATTCGACGCCGCGAGCGCGCGTCTGCAGGTTGTGCACCGAGTCGGTCGCGACCAGCTTGCCCTTGTTGATGATGATCACCTGCTCGCAGGTCTGCTCGACCTCGGGAAGGATATGCGTGCTGAGGATGATGGTGTGGGCGCCCGCGAGGCTCTTGATCAAATCGCGCGTTTCGTTGATCTGTTTGGGATCGAGCCCCGCCGTGGGTTCGTCGAGAATCAGCACGTCGGGGTTGTGAAGGATTGCCTGCGCCAGTCCGACCCGCTGCCGGTAGCCTTTTGACAGCTTGCCGAGCAGCTTCTTTTTGACATCGGCCACTGCGCAGCGTTCGCAGGCGTAATTTATTCGCTGATCCAGTTCCGTGCCCGACAACCCTTTCAACCGGCCCACGAATCGGAGATATTCCGCTGTCTCCATCTCCGGATAAAGCGGCGGGGATTCAGGCAGATAGCCGATGTGCTTCTTCACTTCCAGCGGCTGTTCGAGGACATCGAAGCCGGCCACGCTGGCCGTACCCGCCGATGGCGGCAAAAAACACGTCAACATGCGCATGGTCGTCGTTTTCCCGGCTCCATTCGGTCCCAGGAATCCAACGATCTGACCCTTGCCCACGGTGAACGAAATTTGATCAACGGCAGCGGTGTGCGCGTATCTCTTGCTGAGTTCCTTTACGGTGATCATCGCTCAACTCATTTGGACGAAGATTGCAGGAAGTTGGTTACCAGGGGAAGTTTACAAATTTGGAACCCACCCGCCGATCTCCAGCTCGCTCCGGTCTTGAGTGGGCCGGAAGCTTGATCCGGCCTTTGCTTTTCTTTCTGTCATTCCCGAAGGGAATCTGCTTTTCGTATGTCCCGGATACCAGAAGCTGGTTTCCTATCGGCATTCATGCCGGGGTAGGAACGCTAAGGCGCTGCCAGCCGTAGAGAGGGAACTGCTCCACCAGATCGAGCACCTGCCGCCGGATGCGCTCGAGCGCTTGCGGCTCGTTCCGCCGATCCAGCGTCTCAGCGATCCATTTGCCGATGGTCTTCATCTCCGCCTCGCGCATGCCGCGTGTAGTCAAGGCTGGGGAACCGATGCGGATGCCGCTCGGCTTCAACGGCGGGTTGACGTCGTAGGGGATCGCGTTCTTGTTGACGGTGATTCCGGCCTGGTGCAGCGCGAGCTCGGCCTCACTGCCCAGGATCCCCTTGGCGAAGACATCCACCAGCAATAAATGTGTGTCGGTTCCGCCGGAGACGACGCGATAGCCTTCGCTAGCCATCGTTTCGGCAAGGATCTTGGCATTGCTCACGACCTGTGCCGCATATCGGGCAAACGAAGGATCCATTGCCTCGCGAAGCGCCACCGCCTTGGCCGCGATGATATGCATCAGCGGTCCGCCCTGCTGGCCGGGGAAGAGGCTTTTGTCGACGGCCGCGGCGAATTGCTGTCCGCAGAGGATCAATCCGGCGCGCGGTCCGCGCAGGGTCTTATGTGTGGTAGTGGTAACGATATGGGCATGGGGCACGGGCGAGGGATGAACCCCTCCTGCCACCAGGCCGGCAAAATGAGCCATGTCGATCAGCAGCAGAGCCTCGACCTTGTCTGCGATCTGCCGCATGCGTGGAAAGTCGAAGGTTCGTGAGTATGCGCTTCCGCCGCCGATGATCAGCTTCGGCCTCTCGCGCACCGCAATCGCTTCGAGTTGATCGTAGTCAATCCGCTCGGTCGCACGATCGACGCCATAGGATACGACGCGATAAAGCTTGCCGGAAAAATTCAGCTTGTGCCCGTGGGTAAGATGCCCCCCATGGGCCAGGTCGAGACCCAGGATGGTGTCTCCCGGCTGGATTACGGCCATGTACGCGGCTGCGTTCGCCTGCGAGCCGGAATGGGGTTGCACATTGGCGTGCTCGGCGTGAAAGAGCTGTTTGGCCCGGTCCCGGGCAAGGTTCTCCACTACATCCGCGAACTCGCAACCGCCATAGTAGCGCTTGCCGGGATACCCCTCGGCATATTTGTTAGTGAATACCGATCCGGCTGCCTCGAGAACCGCCCGGCTGACAAAGTTTTCCGAGGCGATCATCTCCAGGCCTTCGTGCTGACGCCGTACCTCCTGGTCGATGGCCGCGGAGATTTCAGGATCGGCTTGGGCGAGCGGTAGTTCCATTTGGTCGGACATACCCAAGATTTTATAGCATTCTCCGCAGCAGCTCGTTTCGCCTACTGAACCGCCAGCTCGTCCTGGCGAGAGCGCGGCCGGACGATAGGCTCGCTGGCCAACTGCTTAAAAGCGGAGTAGACGAAGGACCCCAGGTACCAGCCGTCCATAAATTTGTAGGGAGTCTCGCCGGTGGTGTAATGTCCGCAAGGCAGGACCTTAGAGACATAATCCACGCCTCGCTTCCGGAAGTCTTCGAGCACCTGAAGAGAATATTCCCGCAGGAAGGTCAGGTCATAGGTTGCATGGACCACTAGGACCTTCTTGGGGTTTGCGGCAAACTCGTCCATATAGTTTCCCGGGCTGATGGCGGCCCAGATGTCGCGCAGCCGCTCCCGGGTCATGTTTAAACCCGCGAAGGCCTCGCGAATGTGGCGCGTGCTCTGGCCGGTCCACACCACATCGCCCACAGTCATAGAAGCGTGGTTGAAGGCATTCACGCGGATGCGGCTGTCCATGGCGCTGGCCAGGAAGGCATAGCAGGAACCGAGACTGGTGCCCAGAATTCCGAACTGCTCGTAGCCTTGTTGCGCCAGCCAATCGATGCAACAGCGAATATCGATAACCGCCTGGCGGCATGCGGCAATCGTGCGCCCGACGTTAGAGCTTACGGCATAATCGGCACGCTCCAGTCCCGCGGGGCGGCGGATATCATGGAACGGCTTGCTCAAGCGCAGAGCCGATACCCCAAAGCGATTGAACGCGGAGCACAGGGCATTGTGGCTGAAAGCATCCGCGTTCCACTGAGGCATTACCACGATAGCCTGCTTCGGCTTACCCGCCGCCTTGTCCGGGGGTGCTGGATACCAGCGCGCGTTCACCCGGTCGTTCTCCGGGTAGGGCGTGCGCACGGGCGAAGTAAAACGTAGAAATTGTCTCTTGGGGAGCTTGCCCTCTTCCGCCATCTGGCGAAGCTTGGCGTCTTTTTGCAGGGTTTCGGGACGAACGTTGGTCGGAAACAAGAGCGGGTACCGCTCTTCCAGCACGTAATCCGCCGGCGTGGTGTAGGCGAAGAACTCCTGCTTGTGGCGCAGGATGAACTCGTTCAACTCCAGCATTGCTCGCTCGCTTGCATCGTGGCCAGCCAAATGCTGGCAGCGGAGTCCGTATTTCTGGCTGAACTCCTCCAGCCAATCAAATCCCCACTCCACCTGGCGCACAATGCGGTTGGTGTCGCGCGTGGTCAGCGCTGTCTCCCAGGCATACATCCAGCGTGCGTAGTATTTGCCGAGCATCCTTATCTACTTTACCAAGGCTTTCTGGTTTCACTGTTACTTGAGTATCGGCCGCCCGCTGATATATCGCTTCGGTCGAGGTGACAAAAGTTTGTAGTTCTAAGGGAAACAAGCCGACCGCTCGGCCGCCGGCCGGGGTGCAGGCGCATTTCCGGCAGACTGGCTGGACTCGCGCACCCCGGAGCAGTGGCGCGAAGGGAAGCGCGAGGAAAGCGTTCGCTACCAGTGGGTGGAATCAGGCGGAGCATTCCCTTTCAAGATCTAGAATTGGCGCGTGAAACATAAATCCGGGGGAGGAGCTGGATTCCGGTCCTGCGGAAAAGCTCGGGAGCTTTGAAGGGTACGGCCTTCGGGCTGACGTGCCGGGCTATTTTTTTGCAGACTTGTCCAAATTAACGGCGGATTGGCACGACATCAATGTCCGATAGCGTTCGGTTCCTGGATCTCGTCCCGTCAACAAATACTGGGTGCCCCAGGTCCCGATTCTGGGACCTGGGATTCCACGGATTCTCGATGGACAGCGTGGTCGCTCTTGCGTGATGACAACACTCTCCGTCGAGATTTGCGGAATCCCACGTCCGAGAATCCGGACGTGGGGCACCCAAGATTGGTTGAAGGAGGAGATTCAAAAGCCAAAAGTTCGTGGACATTGATGTCGTGCCAATCCGCCGTTAATTTGGACAAGTCTGATTTTCTTGCCGTCCTTGCGGGACCTTTTAAATCCGATTCTCAACCTGTTCCGGAGTTTTCCGCGGCCTTTTTGGCGCTTCCGCCCTAAGCGGCGATTCGTTCGACTTTGCCGACCAATACGATATAGGAGAGCGCTCCCATCAATGCCATGGCGGATACGAATAGAAGCGGCCGGGTAAAGTCGCGACCTCGAATCAGAAGACCGATGGCCAGCGGCACGACGATCGCGGCCAGATTACCCATGAAATTGAAGACTCCGCCGGTGAGGCCGATGAGCCGTTCCGGTGCGATGGTCGAGACTAGCGACCAGGTAATCGACGCAAAGCCACTACCGAAGAAAGCGCAGGTGAGATACGCGGTCACATAGGTGGGACTACTGACGTAGTTGGCGCCGACGATCAGGCTGGAAAGCAGCAGCCCGAGGATGATCGGAACCTTGCGTGCCGTCGTAAGGCTTGCGCCCCGGCGCAGCATCCAGTCGGAGAGAAAGCCGCCTGCGAGCACTCCAAGGAAAGCGCCAAAGAATGGAATGGAGGCAAGCAGCCCAAATTTCATGAAATCCATATGCCTATAGCTGACCAGATAGGTCGGAAACCAGGTCAAGAAGAACCATTGCGTAGATACGAGCCCGAACTGGCCAATGTAGATTCCCCACAGCTTGCGCCGGCTCAAGACCAGAGTTAAGTCAGCCCAGGCAAATTTCCTGCTCCGGACTATCCGTTGGCTTAGATCGGGAATGCCGCCGCTGGCGGCAATGCGATCGATCTCCGCCTTATTTACCCCGCGAAAGGATTGCGGATCGCGATAGAAACAAAACCAGACAATAGCCCAGGCCAACCCGATCAGGCCGGTCAAAGCAAATACCCATCTCCAGCCAAAAGACAAATCAATCCACGTCAACAGCGGAGTCAGAAAGGCGAGACCGACAAACTGCCCCGAGGTGTAGAAGCCGATCGCACCGGCCCGCTCATTCTCTCCGAACCAAGTTGTCACAACCCGGTTGTTGATGGGATACGAAGGAGCCTCGAAGGCGCCCACCGCCAGACGCAGGGCGAACAAGGCGGCAAAGGTGCTGGCAAGACCCAGAGAGAGCGTAGCCAGCGACCAGAGCCCAAGGACTCCGCAATAGAGAAAGCGAGGATGCAGGCGATCAACCAGCCAGCCGGCCGGAATCTGCAGCGCTGCGTAAGTCCATCCGAAGCCGGAAAACACAAGGCCCATCTTCACAGCGTCCAGATGCAGAACGCCGGCGAGCTGCGGCCCCACGATAGAGATGTTGCTGCGGTCGAGAAAATTGATGACCACGATAACGAAGAGCATGGCCGAGATGAGGAAGCGTCGATTGCTCGGAGCTTCCGCGGTCACCATTCCGCAAAGCTCCCATCGGCGTGGCGCCAGATAGGACTGCGCCAGCGATGGCCGATGCGCGCACGTTCGCGCACGTAATCTTCGTTGATCTCTATGCCCAGTCCAGGGCCCTGGGGAATCGTCACATAGCCGTCGACATAGTCAAAGACCTTCGGGTTAACGAGGTAATCCAATAGATCGTTGCTCTGGTTGTAGTGGATGCCCAAGGATTGTTCTTGAATGGCCGCATTCTGGCAGATACCGTCAAGTTGCAAACAGGTCGCGAGCGCAATGGGGCCTAAAGGACAATGCAGTGCCAGCCCGACATCGTGGCATTCGGCCATGGCGGCGATCTTCCTGGTTTCGGTGATACCTCCGGAATGCGACGGATCGGGTTGGATGATATCCACGTGACCATCGCGCAGTATGTTCTTGAAATCCCAGCGGGAGAACAGCCTCTCGCCGAGTGCGATGGGAATGTTGGTGTTGTTGGCTATGTCGGCGAGAGCCTCGGCGTGCTCGCTGAGCACGGGCTCCTCAATGAACATCGGCCGGAACGGCTCCAGCGCGCGGATCAGGCTCTTGACCATGGGGCGGTGTACGCGTCCATGGAAATCAACGGCGACCCCGGCAGCGCTTCCTATCGCTTCGCGTACCGCCGATACATTGGCGACCGCAGCATCGATCTTCGCGTTGGAATCGATAAACTGCATCTCCTCACAGCCGTTCATCTTCACCGACCTGAAGCCTCGGGCCATGGCGTCTCTGGCGTTTTGGGCAAGACTGGCCGGCCGGTCTCCGCCGATCCCATCTCCGCCGACCCAGGAGTAGACTTCGATACGGCTGCGCACCGGACCGCCCAGAAGCTCACAGACAGAGAGGCCGAGTGCCTTGCCTTTGATATCCCATAGCGCCTGATCGATGCCGGCCAGGGCGCTCATATGAATGCCGCCCCCACGGTAAAAGCCGCCGCGATAGAGGGTGGTCCAGTGATCTTCGATGGGGGAAGGGTCGCGGCCAATCAGGTAATCGGCGAGTTCTGAGACAGCCGTGGCGACCGTATGTGCCCGACCTTCAAGAATAGGCTCGCCCCATCCGCAAATGCCCTGATCCGTTTCAATTTTCAAAAAGAGCCAACGTGGGGGGACGATAAATGTCGTGATCTCTGTAATCTTCATAGGCTGCTCATTTCGATCCGTGAGACTCGTCTAGTCTAAGGCACAAAAATCAGATACAAACACATCCCGATCCCGGCGACAGCCAGCAGCAGGCCAAGGATGACGGCGTCTCTCGACACTCGTCCGGGTATCCATGCGCCTGACTTTAATTCGCGCACCAACTGAAAGTGGCGCACGACCGAGCTGAGCATCACGATTACACCCAAGCCCACCAGGGCCACGCCTGACCACTCGGATATGCCATTCGAGTGGCCAGGCAGGTGCGACTTCCCCCCGCTCAATTCCCGGAGAAACAAACTGAAGCGGCTGACCGCAAAACCAATCCCCATCAATCCGAGTCCAGTGCGAATCCAAGCTAGAAACGTTCTCTCCGCCGCGAAATAAACTCTAGGATCCTGCTCTGCCGACTTTTCCATGAACAAATTGTAGTTTTGATTATGGCGGCTCCGTCAGGTTGATTTTTGCATTGGACAGAGCGAGCGTTCGAGTTCCCGCAACCTGTGCATAAAAAGTAATCGTTCTAATTGTCACCGGAGCTTGCTTCTACCGCACCGTTTTTGAGAGCCCAATCGACAAAGCCCGATGGAGCATTCTTCACGCCGGCTATGTTTGCACCTTTGATGCTCTTCAGTTGCTTCCACACAATATCGCGAATATCGGCAAATCTGAGATCAGCCCCGCTTAAGTCTGCCCCATCTAGCTTGGCGCCTTTCAAATCGCTTTGCCATAGATCGACGTCGTTCATCTCCGCGTCTTCAAAAGACGCCTCTTCGAGATTGCTCCCGCGAAAATTCGCTGCACGGAGATTGGCCATTGTGAAATCAGCCGACTTCAAGTCGCTGCCTCGCAAATCGGCGGCGCTGAAGCTGGATCTCAACAGATTCGCATGCTCAAGCTTCAGACCTTGTAAGAAGGCGGAAGAGACATCCACGCCAACCAGGGGAACCCGATCGGCATTCAGCTCTTGTAGAGCCTCAATGCGGCCGCCGCTGCCGCCTTTGCCCTGGGCAGTGTTGATTACCTGCCAGGCTTGATAATGCCTTTGTTTGATGCGGTCTCCGGATTCGCTGAAATAAAAGATAACGGCCAGCAGGACCGAGAAACTACTCATATATTCCAGGACTTCGAGAAAGCTCCAGTTGCTCAGCCAGAACGCCAGCCATTGCGATGTCCACTCAAATGCAGCGAACGGCATCGTCCATCGTTGCCGCTTGCTGCTTCTGAGATTGCTCCAGTTAAGCGGCCGATTCCTAGCTTCGTGAGCCATGATCGATTCCTCCCCTGGCTACAGGCGCGACCGCACCTCGACATTGCGCAAGCGACCGGTATCCTGCTGATATTAAGGTACCGGCGGCCAACATCTAGCTTTTATCTGTATTCGGACTTACCGGAGGGGGCTTGCCGCATGGCGTTCACTGCTGCGGGACTCCTAAGAGCGCCTTTTCCGCTTTGATTGCGCTATCCTGCTGTGTTTGGGCGAGTTGCTTCCCCTCACTCGCCATCTGATGGGCCCTCTTTATATCTCCAGTCCGGGCGTATGCCCGGCTAAGCTGATAATAGGCAGCCGCGCGATGCGGATCTATCTGAAGAACGCGTTCAAACTCGGTTTGAGCAGTTTTCCACTGCTGCATTTGCATGTAGAGGACTCCTAACTGATAGTGCGGCTCGACCACGTTCGGGCCCAGATCCTCCGCATTCTTCAATGCCTCCATAGCCTGCTTCTGTTGTCCGAGCTTATAAGACACGAGGCCGAAGACATACTCCAGTGCGAAGTCGCGCGCGACCTTCTCGCGGGCGCCGGTCAATATCTTGAGAGCTTGGTCATCGTTTCCTTGCTTCATGTACGACTGAGCTAAGGCGACATACCCTAGAGCGGCTTCCGGATGCTCCGCTATGGCCTTGCGGAATGCTTCCCGAGCCTTGTCATGGTCGCCCTTCATCATCTCGATCGCGCCCAGACGCACCGTCAATGCATAGTTATCGGGTGCGTTTGAGAGGCCTCGCTCGACAAGATCGACGGCTTCGTCATAGCGGTTCAGATCCATCAGCAGCCGGCTGGCGTCGAGGTAGCGATCGGGATTGCCGGGATCGGCCGTAACCGCCTTCCGATATGCATCGAGAGCTAGTGTGGAGTTTCCCGCGGACTCGTAGGCGGATGCGGCCATAGCAAGGACATTGGCGTCATTCGCATGCTCCGCAGTCAAAGACGCAAGCAAGGGAAGAGCCTCGCTTGCCTGCTTAGCTCGCACTAATGCGATCGCGAGATTGTATTTGCTTTCCCAGGAGCCGGGTTCGAGGTCGGCGATACGCCGGAAGCGCTGCGCCGACTCGACATACATCTGCCGGCCGTCCAGTAACCTGGCTAACTCGTATTCCTGGGCGGCAGAAAGAGCGGAATGCCGTTCAAGGGATTCGGTTAGCCTGATTCCTTCAGGGGCGGCATTCAAGCGCAGGCATGCCTTGGCAGCCAGGAAGGCAGTCTGCGGATCGTTTTCAAGAAGCGATTGGGCAGGCGCTATTTGTGCGATCGCCTCCCTGTCCCGGGAGGTAGACAGATACACGATGGCGAGATAGTAGTGTACAAAGGGGTCGCTGGGGTCGAGGGACAAGGCTGTTTTCAACTGCTTTTCCGCCGGTTCGTACTGTCCTGCGCTGAGGTAATTGAATGCCAGGTTTTTATGCGGCCCGGGAAGCTTAGGATCCATGCGGACGGCAGTTTGATAATCCGTATTGGCCTGCTCAACGCGGCCAAGTTTGGTCTCGGTAATTCCGATGAAATTTCTGATCGAGGCATCCGTTGGGTGTTCACGCGCCGCATCTTGAAATTGCTGCAGCGCAGCCTCATATCTTTCCTGGTGAAAGAGCTCTAGTCCGAGTTGCAGGGCGCTGGTCTGTGCGAAAATCTCAGTCGACGCGAAAATCATCGACGCCAGGAGAAGAGGGGCCAGCAGAGCGACCCGGCGATAGGCAATCATCGAGGCAAGCTTTCCAGCGTGGTCATTTCTGCTTCAGAATGGGAGAGGCTTGCCAGCTTGAGCTTGCGAGAGATTTCAAATTGCCCGTTTGCGGCCTCCGTCCGGCCCATGGCACGGTATACCAGAGCCAATTGATAGTGAACCGATCCGTCAGGATCGTGCTTGATGGCTTTAAGCAGTACCTCTTCCGCCCTAGGAAAGTCTTTTTGCAGGTAATATGCTTTGCCTAACTGTTGATCTGCAGCCCATTGATCCGGATCTACCTGGATAGCCTTTTCAAGGTAGGACACAGCCTTGGCTGGCTCGAAGCGGGCAAGAAGAAGCTGTCCCATTGCCGCATTTGCCTCGGCATGGTCCGGATTCAAGCGCAGCTCGGCTTCTAGCTCCCCTATAGCCTGATCCTGCCGCCCAATCTTCAGAAGGAGGTTGCCGATAGAGAAATGTAGCCCGGGCAGGTTAGGGGCGAGACTCTCAACTATCTGGTATTCCCTAAGCGCCTCTTCGTCTTTGCCTGCGTTTTTATAAGTCTCCGCTAAGAGCTGGTGCGCCGGATAGGAATCGGGAGCTATGGCAAGTAGCTGTGCAAACGTTGTCGAGGAGAGATCCTGATAGGTTCTGGCCAGCAAATACTCGGCCTTGAGGTCGTTCGGATGCAGTTTGAGCCAGGCGTCCAGATCGGCTTCGGCGGCAGGGAAATCCTGACGATTGAAGTTCATCACGCCGCGCAGGTATGAGTTGGACGGAGTGGAATGGGGCGCGGTGTTTTCAAAGTCAGTCCAGTTTGCGGCGAATGCATCGTTATTGCCAAGAAGTGAGTTGGCCAGGGCGAGCGCCAAGCTCCGCGAAGGACCTGCAGGAGAGCTCTCCAGTGACGGCAGAACGGTGCGCAGCCGATCTTGCGCTTGTTCATTGAAAACCTCGCCGGAGGCCGGATATGAATGAGGCAGGCCCACCGCGTTCGAGGCCTCTTCCGGCGCAATATGAATCGCCGAGCTGAAGAGAGCCAGCGCGTCCTCCGGTTTACCCTGGAGCAGCGCAATTTCAGCGAGCCTCGCCAGGGAAGCAGCGGAGCCAGGGTTAGACTGCAATTCCTGCCGATAGTGTTGGGCGGCGTCATCCAGCTTGCCGGTGCGCAGGTCAACTTCCCCAAGGCCAAAACGCGCGCCCGGCCAGCGGGGATCCTGGTCGAGGGCGCGATAATAATGTGCTCTGGCGTTCTGCCACGTGCGCTCATCCTTATAAATGTCGCCATAGACCTGGTGCAGCAGCGGGCCGCCTTTCGCCCCAGCGAGCACACGTTCGATTCCCTGGTCGGCCGCCTTGTGATAGGCCTTGCCTAAATCCAGAAGAAGGACCGGGTCGGAGGGAGAGCGCAGACTTGCGTTGCGGAACTGTGCCAGCGCTGCCTTGGTTTGGCCATCCTCCCACAACGCGGTGCTGAGCCAGGTCTGCGCTTGTTTGTTCGTGGGCTCCAGGCGAACAGCCTCTCTGAGATAGGGAATTGCACGAGCGGCTTGGCGCTGTTTTACATAGTCGACACCCAAGTAGAGGCTGACACCCGGCAATCCCGGTTTTAGCTTCTCGGCTTTACTAAGCGTCCGGGCTGATTCCGCAAATTCTCCTTCGGCGTTGTAGACAAGGCCCAGACTTGCATAGGCCTCCGCTGCGTCGGGCCGGAGTTGGATGACTTTCAAGTATTCCCTGGCGGCAAGGTCGAGAGAGCCCGCCTCTTGAGCGCTCTGTGCAGCACTAAAATGCTGCAAGGCCTCAGAATCGGCGTCTTGACCGAATATAGGTGTGGTGGAAGCTAGAAGGATGAAAGTAGCAAACGCGGCATATTGCAGGGAAACCAATCGGTGTTTGCTACAAACCAGCATGAAATATGCCTGATGAGCCTGCTAAAGCGAGGTGGCTTTGCGGCGTTCTTGGTCATTATAGGGCGGCGGTGGTCCATCTCCCGATTCACGTTCGAAGTTTTGCGGCCGGAAGCTTATGCCGTTTTCACTGCTGACCTAGACTACAGATTTGTCATCTCGACCGGAGCGCAGCGGAGTGGAGAGATCTGCGGTTTCGGGAATCCACCCTGGGGCTGTTTCGAGATTTGTGGAATCCCAGGTCCCAAAATCGGGACCTGGGGCACCCAGGATCTGTGGTTGATCTTTGGGATGACAAATTAGGTGTTATTGCTAACCAAACCTCCCTCAACCTAATTTTCATCCCCTCGGTCTACCGTAAATTGAAGACCGTCTGAATTAGAAAGCTATGCGGAAATTGCCTTGCATGGTGCGATTCCCCGAGGTGCTTGTCGATTCTCCAAAGTTTAAGTCGCGAAGCGTATTATCGAAGTTCGTCCAAACGTGGCGGTTGAACACATTGAACGCATCGAAGCGGAAAAAGAAATTCACTCGTTCCGTTCCTAACGGGAACTTCTTCGACACGGCCACGTCTTCTTCCAGGTTCGCGAAGTTTCGCACGTTCCCCAGGAGCCTGGGCGCATTGCCGAAGGTATAACTCGGCGCATACGAGAAGGCGGCGGCGTTGAACTTCCGGCTCTGTCCGAAGGCCCAGCCCTGACCATGGTACCCTGACGGGCTCGTGAACGGCACGACGTTGGGCCGGGCATTCAATCCGTCGCCCAGATTATTTGCAGTCGCTTCGCCGGCGAAGATCCCGGAGGTCCAATTCGGCTCTTTGATCCACAACGGTGTTCCGCTCGAATACTGGTTGATGTTGCTCAGCGTCCAGCCGCCGGCAATGGTATCGACCACGGCGTTGTGACTCAGAAACGGCTTCCCTTTGCCGAACGGGAGTTCATAGGTGTAAGCAATTTTTGCAATCTGCGGCTGGTCGAAGTTGCTGTAGGACTTTTCCGCCTTCGGATTGTACGGGTTGATCATGCCGTTATTGGCGCCGTTCCAGCCGCCCTCAGGGGCGTAGTCCGAATCGGAGTTGGTGAGGTTCTTCGACCAGGTATAGTTGGCCAGCATGGTAAACCCGGAGCCGAATCTCTTGTTGATCTGCACCTGGAGAGCTTCGTAGGTATAGTCGCCAAAAGGCGAGCCGTCCAGCGCCGTGTCCAGATTGGCGTCACCGTATTGCGGGAAGGGACGCAGGGCCTGCGCCACTGTGGCCTTGTTACCGAAATCGCTCACGAAGTTGGAATAGGGAATGGGAACCGGCGTCTGCCCCGTGCACGCCGAGTTGGTGGTTTGTTGCGTGACCAGCACAGCCAAGCAGGGGCCGCGCTGCGTTGCACTGAGCGGAGGAACGTTCGGATCCTGCATGAGGGCCTGAAGGTGGTCTCCGTGTGCTCCGACATATGCTGCGTCTACAAGCCACTGGCCGGGGAGCTGCCGCTCAATATCAAACGTCCAGTTCTGAATCCGCGCCGGCCGGCCAACCCTGGACAAGATGAAGACCGGGCTCTGGCCGTTGACCCCGGACGGATTAATGAACGGCGGCAACGGCCCCGGGTAACTTGAGATCTGGCTCGGGATCGCCGCCGCCGTCTGAAGGTTTGTCTGCGTGGGAAAGGTGTAGTTCAGCGCAAAAAAGCCCGCCGAGTCGGTGTTGGCGAAGTTCGACACCTTTAGCGCCTCGTAGTAGATGCCGTATGCCATGCGAAAGACAGTCTTGGAATCCGCCTGATAGGCGAATCCTACTCGCGGCCCGAAGGACTTCAAGTAGGTGCTTTGAGGAGATCGTCTGCCATCCCTCCCGGCGCCACTCCCCTGGAACTCGAGCGCGCCGGGAAGACCGCCAGCCGCGGCATTCGATAGCGTCGGATTCACCTGAGAGGTCCTGCTGAGGGTTTCGTAGACCGGCTCGGGAACCTCGTAGCGCAGTCCCAGGTTGAACGTCAGGTTAGGACGCACCTTCCAGTCGTCCTGCGCGTAGAACCCGTAGTAGTTGGCGCGCATTCCGACCCCCTGTCCGGCGGGTATATTCCCCGTACTGATCGCTCCCAGGAAGAAGGACGCCAACCCGACTCCTGAGTTAGAGTCGATCGGATTCCCGTTCGCATCGTTCCCGGCCGAGGTCAGGACGTTGTTATAGTTCAGCACTCCATTGCTGTTGTTGAAGTACCGTACATTGAACTCCTGCCGCCGGTGTTCGGCGCCAAACTTGAAGCTGTGCTTTCCGTGGGTCCAGAACAGGTCTTCGTCGAACTGGTAAGTGTTATCGGCAAAGACGCTGTTATTCGTCGGCGGATTGGGCTCGTTCCCGGCCTGACCGTACTGAACGGAGAACCAAGGGATGACGTTGTCCAACAAACCTCCGTGCCAGCCGAGTTTTGAGGCCCACGGTCCGATGGTGTTGGGGCTGGTCTCGATGCGGAAGCGCCGTGTGAAGCCGAAGTTGAGGTGGTTGAGCAGATTCGGACGGATGGTGTAATCGTGCGCCAGCCGGACATAGTGGCTGTTAGTGCCGCCAAATTCGTTTGTGTAGAGAGGCCCGTAGGTCAGATTCTCGCTCAGAATCGGCATCTTCGCCACCCAATAGCTGCCCGAGATCTTCTGCCTGTCCCCAATGTTTTGGTCGATCTTGAACGAATAAAGATCGTTGTTGGTGGGGTTCAGAGATACGTAAGGCAGATTCTGGTAAGCCTGCGTGGTGATCTTCGCCGCTGGGAACAGCGGAATAACGGCCTTTGACAGCGGATCGAGCCGGCTGGTGGGAATCTGATTGTTTACAAATTTCTGGCAGGGCTTGCCCAGGTTCGCGCCGGAGCAGGTGGTGTAGTCGTAGAGCTGCCGGCCGCTGTAGGTCTGCCCATTCACGGTCTGCGTGTTCAAAATCTGAGAAAAGTCGCCGTTCCACATCTGGGGCGTGGCCACGCTTGCCACTCCCACGCCGCCCTGCTTGAATCGGAACCCCTCATAGGCGAAGTACCAGAACGTTTTGTTCCGGCCGTCGTAGATCCAGGGGAGGCGAACAGGCCCTCCGGCGAAGGCGCCGAAATCGTTCTGCGTATCGTACTGTCTCTTACCGATTGTGAGGGGACTGTGGTTTCGGATCCAGCCGTTGGCGTCTAAGGCACTGTTCTTCAGCAGGTCGTAGACGCCGCCATGAATCTCGTTGGTTCCGGACTTCGAGGCCAGGTTGACGAAGCCTCCGCCGACCCGGCCGTACTCCGCGCTGAAGGTGCTGGTCTGCACCCTGAACTCGGTGACGGCGTCGATGCTCATTCCATAGTTCGTCTGCAAGTTCGGCGATGCGAAGAGAACTGAAGCCCCGTCGAGGTAGACATCCGTCGCTCCCGTGGGCGCGCCGTTCAGTTTGAATCCCGTCTGTTTGCCAGGGTTTCCGCTGGCATCCCCCTCAAAGCCCGGAGTAAGCGTGGTAAACGCAATCGAGCTGCGGATCAGTCCTGAGAAGTTCAAGGGGAGCTGGAGCATGAAGGTTGGAGAGACGGTGGTTCCTACGTCGGAGGTCTCCGTCTGGAGTTGCGATACGTCCGCATGGACGGAGATGGATTCTGTGGCTCGCCCAACCTCCAAGTTTATGTCTTGGACAAATCGGCTGCCCACCGAGATCGTGATTCCATTCTGAATGTACTCTTTAAATCCGGTCGAGGTGACGCTGAGATTGTAGGGTCCGACCTGGAGCTCAGGGAAAACGTAAAGGCCTTGCGAGCCTGTCACCGTCCTGTAGATGGTGTGTGTGCCGACGGCGGTCAACACGATCTGAGCCCCGGCAACGGCGGCTCCTGTGGAATCGTGGACCGTTCCTGTCAGAGATCCGCGGCCGGCTTGCGCCCATAAGGAAGACGACATTGCTAGCAGAAGCCCGCATACTTGCAAGGCATGCGCCAACATTCCCAGCTTATTTGATCTTGCTTTGTCTTTGGCCATTGACCTCTCCTTAGAGTGAGTGATTCTTCAGTCTTCGAGTTCTTCATTCTTGTGAAGACTCGCAGAAGGCCCTGGTGCCTGCTAAGCGCATCTTTGTAGCGCGTCATTCGAGTTACTCGGAGCTGATAGTTCCCTTGTGAACTATCACTAATGAATGACATGCTTTCAGGTACCGGTAACTTCATATAGTTTTGCTTCAACAGGTGTCAAGGATTTTTTCAATCCGCAGTTCCCAGACGAACTTATAGGAGACAAGGCGGAGAAAGAATAACTACCGCATGGTCTAAAGATAACTGCCACAGTGACTTAGCGGTAGGGCCCGTCGTTCAGCCGGGATGGGGATGAAAATCGGGTTGAGGAAAGCTTGGTTGGCAATTACACCTAACTTTGTCATCTCGACCGAAGCGAAGCGGAGTGGAGAGATCTGCGGGGCACCCTCGATTGGCGGTTTTGGATCCATGCTTCAAGCAGATTCAGGTGCCCCATCCTTGCGCAGCAAGGTGGGAGACCACAACCGTTGCCAGAGCAGGCCGCCACCCAGGGCTGGCGTGCTGGGTTATTTCTACGCTGTTCCTGCGGGACTCAACAACTGATTGCTGATCGAATTTTTGTCACTTACGGCAGTCAGGGCTAGAAGGCTCTGATACAGAACCATAGTTTTCCGCAGCCTGTTTATGCGTTACCGCGGATCCCCTTACCTCCGCTTTACTCTCACTCAGATGTGGGGAACCGCAGATCTCTCCACTCCGCTGCGCTTCGGTCGAGATGACAAAGTAGGTGTGACTGCCAATCAAGCCCTATGGATACGCTGGGCAGGTTCAATCCGGGTTGGGAAGTATCAGATCTCTGACTCGCACGGCCAATTCATGGCAGGCCGCGATAAATTGCCGCAGGGTTCGGACCGTCGGACCAAAGGTATCAAATTCCTCGAGAGAGAGACCGTGTTCTTCGTAGGCCCGGCAAAAGTCGGGAAACTTTCGCAATAACTCGGCAACGATCCCGGGGTCGACCGGTTTACCGATTCTCGACGTGACACTTACGTCGCTCGAATTGAAGCGAACCTGCCACTTGGTAGGCGGAGAAATGACCAGATCGCCTCCTATTAGTTCACTCCATTGCATGTGATTGCGAAAGGCCGCCGAGATCAGGCGAAGACGGTATCCACGTTCGCGGTAAAGGTTGTAGGTCTTCTTCAGAACGGCCACGCCAGCCCATTCCAGACAAGCGGGATCGAGAATAATTCCTTGTTTTTCCGTCACTACCTTTAGCCAATCGTCCAGTCTGCCCCCCATGATTGTGCATAGCGGACCCATCCTGGAGATATCCTTGCCTTCCCGCTCCCTGCGTTTTAGGCCGCGCTCGACCGCCTCGGCCACGGCGATGCATTGAGCAAGGGTGAAGCATACGGTCGCGTTAATGCTCACGCCATGGTAGGTCGCCTCCTCGATTGCCGCGACTCCGGCCCGAGTGACGGGAATCTTCACGATCATGTTTGGCGCTAAAGCATCGAAACGCAACGCTTGTTCCAGGATAGATGGGGAGCTGCGGTAGAAATGGGGATCGGTCTGAATCGAAAGCCGCCCGTTCCTGCCCTTGTGTTCGTCGAAGATCTGGCGCAGCAACCCGGCTCGCTCCGATGAGATCTCTTCAACGAGTCTCCATCCGATCTGCTCCTCCGTAGCGCGCGGCATCTCATCGGCAAGGGCGCGTATTCGATCGTTCCAGAGATGGGCCTCCTGCTTGAGCACATCCAGAACAATAACCGGATTGCAGGTAGCTCCCACTGCGCCGTGATCAATCGAATAGGTCAGCTCGGAGAGAGCCGCCGAATCGTTCCACAAGCAGGTAGGCGTGGTACGGGTCATTTTATACAGCGGACTTTTGTAAGAGACACGGTCTTGAAGTGTTTCGCTCATAATCTTTCCAGATGAAGCTTTCGCGCTTCCAACTCACATCCACTGTTTCCTCAGCGGCTAAAAACCCGATTGATTCAGCAAGTTCTACGGCAAGGCTACGGCCATGCCCTACTCTGAAAATGGCCTCTCCCGCCGCGAGGTTTGTGGTTTCCCACATCTGGCGCAAAGAGCGCGCCAGATGTGGGGCACCCAGGAGTCTTTTCTTTCTGTCATTCCCGAAGGGAATCTGCTTTCTCTAACCGCAGGACCAGAAGCAGATTCCCTGCGGGAATGACAGACCAGAAAAGCAACTGCAAATACAGAAGACTGCCCTGCGGCCCACCCATGCCCTGCTCCAAGCCGTGAGTTATCGCCGGTTATAGCTCCGGATACATCAGGACCTTGATGGCGGCTCTGTCCCGGCACAAGCCAAAGGCTTTGCGCCACTCGGATATGGGAAGCTTGGCCGAGATGAGATCGTCCAGCCGGACACGGCCTTCGGCATAGATCCTCATCATGCGCTCCCAGGTTTGAGCGGTGTAACAGACTGAGCCGGAGATCGTGAGTTGCTTGTAAAAGATGTGATCGATGGGAAATTGGATCTCCTGCCCGCAAATCGCCACTTGCGTGTAACGTCCCAAGGGATGAAGCGACTCCAGGCATCCGCGCACTGAATCGGGATGGCCGGCGCACTCAAAGGCCACATCGATACCGGCTCCGCCGGTATGTTCGCCAATCACATCTGCGATCTTCTCTTCGGCGACGTTGACAACCGCGGCTGCGCCGAAGCGGAGCGCTGCGCTCAGCCGGTCATCATCTCCGGCAGTGCCGGCGACGATCGTCTTCACACCTTCGGCAACCAGTAGCTTGAGGCACAGAAGCCCGATGGGACCAGGCCCGGAAACCAATGCTGTGTCTCCGATACGCACATTAGAAACTTCTGTAACTGCCTGTACGACAGCCGCGAAAGGCTCGCTGATGGCCGCCTCTTCCAGAGTGAAATGGTCCGGGATTCGGTACAACTGTTCCGGGCGCATTACCACGTAACGTGTGAAAGCGCCATTTACGCCGTGACCCATCCCGCGGCGTTCGGAGCAGAAGACGAAGTATCCTGAGCGGCAGTAGCGGCAGTTTCCGCAGGTAACTGCCGTGGCCCCCAGGCCTGTAACCCTTTCTCCCAAAGCGACACAGCGTACGTTCCGGCCCACTTCGACAACCGTACCTGCAAACTCGTGCCCTAGAATGACCGGCGGGTAGTTGCGAAATGTATCGTGAAGAACATGAAGGTCGGTTCCGCAGATACCGCAATAAGCAATTTCGAGCTTGACCTGATCATCCCCGCAGCGGGGCTCCTCGACATCCCGGATCTCAACGTTTCCCTCACCGGGCGCATACTTCACAAGAGCTTTCATTCGCAGGTCCTTGTAGTGGCTCTAGCTTCCTTCCGAGCAGTCTGGCAGCGCTTTTTTGCGAGAGGCACTTTGGCTGGAGGGCTTTTTGTATTTCATCTATGTAAAACCAGGCACATCACTCCAAGAGCCATGCGGAGCCGGAATTTCTACCATGCAGCGTTTCCCGGGTTCCTTGTTTAAAATTCCTATATGAACTATTTTCCCAACCCTGCCTTTGCAACTATAAGTCTCGCACAGTTGTCTTTGCAAGGCTCACCGGGAGCGGGCAGGGGCGGGTAGAAAATATTCCACAGGGAACTGTTCGATAGCGCAATCTCTTCGTTTCTACAGTAATTGTGGAACATACAGAAAAGCGGCGAGGTATAACTCGAGGCAATCGTTAATTCCGGCTTTCCTCCGTGTGAGGGAGGGTGTAGAAGCGATAGGTATACATCCACTTAAGCTGATTTCCAGGTTCGACGGAGACATCGATGAAAGGCTCGACCGCCAGCACCGAACGAATGGACCAGAGCGCTATCTTCTGCAGAGGACGGTCGCCGGAGATTGTCATCCCGGCGTTGACCGTGGTGTTTTCAATACGGATCTTGTAGTCATCGGGACTCTGGCTGAAGCCTTCGATTGTTGTGTAGACGCGGTCTTTTCCTTGGAGCGTTTTCAGATAAACAATCTGCTTTCCGCGGACGTCCGCCAGGTTTTTATCCAGATGTTCGTCGGCCGAGACCTGGAAGGGAAATGTTATGGCATAGCCCGGGCTTGGCGGCTGCTTGTCGAGCACCAGGAAATTATGATCGTAAACACTGCTCCGGATGGGGCGCCTGCCGATATTCTTCAACGTGTGCTCGATTACCATCTCCGGTTTGCCGGGAACAAGCCTTACCGTTTTCCGGTAGATATAGCCGTAGCCGGAGGCGGAATCAAGAATTCTCTGCGTGAACTCGACGGAATCTGAACTTTTTGTAACCTTCCACTTGCCGGAATCGATGAGGTCATAAGCCCGGTAGGGGCTATACTTCGCGTCGTCCGGTTTGCGAAGCACGCCAACGCCGATTTTGACGAAGGTCTCTCCAGGTTTCGCGTCCTCATATCCGAGCGGGAGAATAAACTCCTCGACCGGGCCGGAGATCGCGCTAGCCGGACCGGCAACGATATCCGGGCCGTCATAGATGAAGTCACGGACATGGGGGTCGGTTCTGGTGAACCACGGGCCGTAGTAATGATGTCCTTGATACTCGAGATCGCCGACGACACCCGACCAGTCGAACCTGGCGCCCAAATAATAGCCGTTCTTGATATCCGGCAGGTAGAGTTTGGCCCGTATTTTACCGTTTGAAATCTCCGCCTGGGGATGGGCCGCTTTCGGCTGAGACAATGCGGCAGATGCAGTCAATAGCGATAACACCATAAAAATTGCAATTTTCATATTCCCCGATTGTACGGAATAGAGCAGCTTCAGTTAGTGGTGGAAGGCGGCATTTATGCGCGCCTTGGCGCGGGCGTCGAGAAATTCCGAGGCGTAACGCCCCCGAGGATTGGAGGCTGCGGAACAAAGTCCCCTCAGCGGCTAAAGCCGATGGAGTTTTATGTCTCTTACGTACGGCCTGAAGGCCGTACCCTTCAAGTCCTTCTCCTGCATCATGCGGGGGAAGGAGCGCTTCAGCGCTCCGGGAAGCTCGACTCTGATCTGCTTTTCGTATTCGCGGCGCCGTACAAGAAGGGCAGAAGCAGATTCCCTTCGGGAATGACAGAAAGAAAAGCAAAGACCGCCCAGTCGGGGCTTCCACCTTCAAGGTTTTGGCGCCGGTCCGGGCATGCTGGTAGTGGGTTCTAACGTGCTGGCTCCGGGAGCCACATTGCCGGTTGCGGCCCATTCGGTTCCGCGCGCGAAAGCATCCATGAATCCCGGCTGACTCATCGCCAGAAGATCGTGTCCAAGCACCATGACAACCACTCTTCCCTGTCCATAGGGCACGGTCCATATTGCTGGTTCTTCCTTTCCCGTGCCCCCTTGAGTTACGGGAACATCGAGGGCGCTGGCGAGGACATGAGCATTCGGCTTGAGATCTATCTTATGGTAGAGCTCATCGTTGGTTACAAACGTCGGCGGCAGCCCGCGGCTGATGGGATTGTCGCGATCGACCCACTGCACTACGAATACATGACGCTTGGCATGGCCGATGTTCTCGAGCTTCCAGCTCATCCCGAGCATCTCTGAAAAGGCAGCCCACGGCTCACCTTCCAATCGGCGCGGTTCCGTCGGGCTTCCGCCGGCCTGGCCGAAGAAGGGACCATAAGTCACGCCATGAACGGTGATCATGCCTTTGCCGGAGCGAAGAAAATCCTCGACCGCATGTTCCGTTGCATCACCCCACCGGGGACCGTAATAGTAGTCCACCAATACGTCGTAGTTGGCCAGAGTGGCAGAGGTGATTCCCCGCATCTCCTCTTCGAGTTTTACGTCGAACCTTCCGGTGTTCATAAGGATGCCCTGCAGAAACGGCGCCGTGCCTTGCCAGGGGTGAGACCAGTCGGAGTTGCCGGTAAGCAGCAGGACGCGAATCTTAGGGGTAGATGGCTGAGCGGCTCCCTGGGCGTAGGTTGGCCGCGCGGCGGCGGCGAAGACAGTTAAGCAGCAGACGATGAGAATTTTTTTCATGTCGACTCCACACCTCAATATGGTTCGGGATTCAAGAGCTCGCCGCAGGTAGGGGGCGGGGGGTAATATCGGCATCAACCAACCCCAGGGCCCACTTGACTGCTCCGACATACATCTGCTGGATTCGGGGGTCGTCCAGGGTTTGTTCGAGATGCCCGAAGGTCGAGTACCAGACTCGGCCCCGGCCATACTTCTTGGCCCACACGATGGGATAGTCACCGTCGGTGCGAAGGGCGGCAAGTTGGCGGAAGTGCGCCCGGTACTGTTCCAGATTCGTAGGCCGGTTGGAATCGCTTTCCGGGCGCAGCTCGGCGAAGGTCGCTTCGAACTTGCTTGGATCCATTCTCATGATGACGTGATCGATATCCCGTGAATAGTTCGGTCCCACCAGAGTGAATTGGTCTTTGAAAGTAAATTCGCGAGCAAAGCCTTGCACGCCGGGAAATTTGGGATCCTCCAGGATGATCGGCATGGCGGCGGTAGGGAATTCACCGACCAGATTGCCGCCTATCATTTTGGCGTATTCCGGCCACAGGAGGAGATGCCCTCCATTGCCGGCGTGACCGGCGATGAATCCTTTGCCGTCTTCATGCACGAAGGACAGGAGATCGGCCTTTTGCTGATCGGTTATATTCCAGGGGCCTTCCCCCATATAAAAAACCGCATCGAAATCATTGAGATTTCTCACATTAAAACCGGCAATCGGTTGCTTGGTAATCAAACGCATGTCGGTGCGAATGACGGTTATCCAGGCGCCCGATTCACGGCCGAGCCGTTCGACCGTGGCCAGGGTGTGCGAAGCCGCATCGTGGTGATAGCCGGGCGAAGAGTACCACTCCTGGGGATCGGCAATGGCGAGAATCCTCTTCTTCCCCGGCCAAGGATCGTCAGGCCGCCTTATTTGCGATCTGTCCGGGGGCGCCTGCGCAGCGTGCAGAGTCCTTAGAGGAAAATGGGCCAAGCGACGCGACAGCTATTCCCTTCAAGAGTTCACGCCGATCCATCGCGCTGCTCCTTCCAATGAGATACAGAAAATGGCACTTTCACTAGAGCATTGTCACCGTGTGTGTAGGCCGAAGAGAAAAATGTTGTCGTCTCTCCACCCGGATTCGCTCTGCCGAGAATCATCCTGGGAATCCCCCGAGGATCAGTTCTAGCCACTACCATAACTTTGTCATCTCGACCGGAGCGAAGCGGAGTGGAGAAATCTACGATTTATCGGTGTGTAACCGCGGATCCCCTGTCACTCCGCTTTACTCTCACTCAGATGTGGGAAACCGCAGATCTCTCCACTCCGCTTCGCTCCGGTCGAGATGACAAAGTTAGTGCAATTGCCAACGTAGGCTTCCTCAGCCTAATTTCGTCCCCTTGGGTGGGCCGCAGGCCCATGAACATTTCGGTCGAGATGGCAAACTTATTATCCTTGGTCTACGTTAACGACGAAAAATCTCTTAAGTACAATAATGTCCAAGCGGCTACGGTCGTTTGACAACGGTGGAAATCTTGACCGGAGGTTCCGGCAAGGCAAACGCATACCATGTGTCGTTGGCGCCAACCAGGACGTATTGACGTCCATAGAGTTCGTAAGTCATGGGAGCATTGGTAACAAACTGGCCCAGACCGACATGCCAGCGGGTCTTACCTGTGGCGGGATCCATCGCCAGGAAATTTCCAAAAGAGTCGCCTCCGAACAAAAGGTTTCCAGCGGTAGTTAGCAGGCCGGAGATAAGTACTCCGCTCTTGTCACCCAATTCATGGAACCAGACCACCTTTCCTGTTTTGTAGTCGATTGCATCGAGCACGTAGTCAGGAGGAGAGCGGAAGCGGCCGTATCCCGCAGTGGTGAAGTAAGCCCAGGTTCGGGCTGCATTCGCAAAGATGAGGCCTAAGTGTGGGTCGTAGGATGGCGACCACCAATTTGTGGCGCCGATAGGGTAAGGGGAGACAAGGGCTCCCGGGGGGTTGGCGTCCTTAGTGTAATCCGGAATGGGACGGCCTTGGGCATCGATGCCCCTTGCCCAATTGGTCTGCGGCATATACTTGGTGGTTAGCAGATGTTCTCCGGTCACGCGGTCCAGAAGGAAGAAATAGCCGTTTCGCGAGACTTGCGCGAGTAACTTGCGTTCTTTTCCCTTGAACTCCCCATCAAAAAGGATAGGAGTTTGAGCGGCGTCGTAGTCATGCGTATCGTGCGGCGTCACCTGATAGGCCCACACCAGCTTTCCCGTATCCGGATTCAAGGCGACGATGGAGGCGGTATAAAGACTGTCTCCCTGGGGTGTTGGGTGGGGAGCCCGGTCTTGCGGCACTCCGTTTCCAGTGCCGAGATAGTAGAGATTGAGCTCGGGATCGTAAGTTCCATTCAACCATGGAAAGCCTCCGCCGTGCGCCATGGTCTGGGCGTCAGTCCAGGTCTCCGATCCTGGCTGCCCGGGATCCGGATCGACCCACCACCGCCACTGCAACGCCCCCGTTTCCGGATCTCTCGACTCCAGCCACGCCCGTATGTTGTCGTTGTTGCCCGGACCGACGATGACGTGATTCCCAATAATCAGCGGAGAGCTTGCGGAGAAGAAATCAAGGTCGACGTCGGCGATTTTCACCCGCCAGCGTTCGCCGCCGTCTTTGGCATTCAATGAGACCAGATAGTCGTCCGGCGTCATAAAGAACAGCCAGCTCTTGTACATCCCGACGCCGCGATTGGCTACGTGGATGGCCTTATTGTTAGGCCACGCATAGTGCCAAAGCTCGCGGCCGGTTAGCGCATCCATCGCCCATACATTGTCGGTGATGGTGAAATAGAGCACGCCGTCTACCAGAAGCGGGGTCGCTTTGATCCTGCGTCCTTCACTGGCCTGCTGGGCAAACGATTCCGGGCCAAAGTTTACTTCATGCGTCCAGACCAGCGCCAGGGTGTTGACATTGGCGGCGTTGACCTGAGAAAGCGTGCTATACCGCTGCCCGGAATAATCGCCGTTGTAGGTGGGCCAGGTATCCGTGGGCGGCCTGCGTAGAGCTTCCGGGTTCAACGTCTGCGCCAGGAGAGACGCGGGCAAAAGTACCAGCGAGACGGTGAACAGAAAGCACCTGTAATTCATTTGAAGGTCACCAGGTACGCTAGTAAGTCGTGGATGTCTTTGTCGGTATACACCGGAAGCAATTGCTTGTGAGCGGCCAGCGGGTCAGCTACAGCTACAGATTTGAGGTAGTCGCGCGGCCAGGAGCGATAGCTTCCCGTTGAGTCGACCATGGATACCGTAAACTCGTCCAGATACTCCAGTTTCCCGGAGACAATTTCGCCCGACGGCAATGCGACTTTCACCTGCAGCGGTTTAGCCGGAGGAGTCAGAAAGGCTGTGGTCAGAGCGAGTGGTTGATCTTTGGCGCCGATACCCGCGAGGTCGCCGGTTGGAGAGTGACATGTGCTGCATCTTCCCGCGCCATTGAAATAGGCCTGGCCGGCCTTGGCATTGCCGACCAGCAATGCGGTCTGCGGGAGTCTCCTGCCCCGGGTCTCCAAAAACCGCGTATGCAGAAATGCGACGATGTCGGAGAGCTGCTGTGGAGGGAGAGAAGCAAAAGAAGGCATGCCCAGGGTTGGCCGTCCGCCTTTTATAAATGGGACCAGCAGATCTCCGTTTTTGTCCTGAAAGAGGAGTGGACTGCGGAGGAGATTGGGGGCCTGTTCGCTACCTGTAGCTTGAGCGCCATGGCAAAATGAACAATTTGCTGCAAAATCCCCTTTGCCCCGGGCAGCGGCTGCCGGATCGGGATGGGAACTCTGATTGGCTAACGGCGCCTGGGCGGCGAAGGATATCTCGGCCATCCCCATTAGAAGTATTCCGAAGCATAAAAGGAGCGGCTTAGCGAGCCTCGCGATAGTTAGCCCTTTTCTCATAGCTTCCCGCAGCCGCTGATTGCATCCGCACCTGCCCGAGCTGGACGGACCTTGCCAAAATCCCAGGGCTGTTCCCATATGAACTAATTCCAGAGCTGATCCGTCAGCGACAGTACACTCGCTATTTAGGGGCTGTCAAGAGTTTTCCAAGCTTGGAAGAGGCTGAGCAGGCTGCGGAAACTCGGGAACAGCCCCGTAGGGCGGCCTGAAAATAGCCCAGCACGTTAGTGCTGGGTAAAGTTCCGCATAAGATAGAGTCCCGCAGGGACGGCTGAATCACTTCCTCAAAAGATATTTCAGTCGTCCCTATGGGACTGGAGGTTGTTCCGCCGCCACCCAGCACTGGCGTGCTGGGCTATTTTCACGCCGTCCCTGCGGGACTCAACAATTGATTGCCATGTGTTCCGGCTATTTTCCCTCAGCGGCTAAAGCCGATCGAATTTTCAAGCGCTTATGTATGGCCTAAACAGGCTGTACCCTTCAAGCCTGAAGGCGTACCCCGCAAAGCTCCAGAGTTTTTTCGCAGCCTCAGAAGTGCAGTGTCGCGTTAAGCGCCACCGGCAGAGTAGCGCTGCTTGTGGGTAGATTCGGGTCTGAGTTCGATGATAGAGGTGAAGCCGCATAAGGGTTATTACCGGCGGCAAAGACGGGCGGCAGGATCAAGCCTTCATAAAAACGGGCTGACGCGGAGACCGTATCGCTTCCAGAGCTGTCGGCGGGAGCGGCATTCATGAACCTGTCGAACCTATCTATCGCCGGGACTGTAACCTGCGATCCAGGGGGAACCGGCCACGCCTCCCAGTATTCGATGGACGAAGGCATAATTGGGGAGCCATCCGGTTTTGTTCCTATGATTGTTCTGCTTACATGTTGAACGACGTAGCCGCCCTTTGGCGATGCTTGGGCCAAATGCCACTCTCTCTCCCAATTTTGATCGGCCGGCCCTCCGGCGGTGGTGGTATAGCTCAGCCACTGCCCATCGAGGTTGAGTCCAGTAACGGTGATACTGGACGGCGCCAATCTCCCTTTCGCAGATACGCTGCCGTTGTTCGCCGAGAAGGAGCCAGTGCTGCCGCTGAGGGCACTGGCGGTGAAGTTAGCCCTCCAGTCGCCGTTGCGCGGCCAATAGGCCCTTTCAGCCGGACAAATGTATGAGGAGACGCGATTGCCGCTCGCGGGATTTGAAAAAACGATCTGCTCGTCTTTCTTGTTTGCCGCGGTGCTCAATTTGACTTGAGAATCAGTCGATGCTCCAAACTCCCATACTGCTCTTCCGATCTGAAGAGTAGCGTTCGTTCCCGGAGACGATGATCCGGCAGCTTCTATCTCCGATTGAGTAATAATGCCGCCGTCCGTCTCGAAAACTCCGCCCTTTCCCTTGGTGTCGTCGAAGGTATAGATCAACGTGAAGGCCGTACCGTCAGGTATTTTCCGGTATGAGCCGTATCCGAATACCGGCCCCTCTCCGACCTGGACCCCACTCGTGGTTCCGGTGATGGTTATTGTGATGATGGAGGCCCTTGCCGTTGTCAAAAGCGCCGCTGCCAGAATGAATGACGCTCCTATCCGCACAAGCCCCTCTTAAGGCAGACAGAGGATGCACGGCTGCCTTGGAAGAGAATTCTATAACCATATTTTTTTAAGAATGTGCTGATTTCCGATTTTCTTGACAGGCTAGGATGACACGGTATAGCGTTTCTGACAGTTTAGACCTGAAAGTAGTTCACTAGGGAACTAGATGAGCTTACAGCTCATCCTGAATTCTGCTTCGCCAGATGAGCAAGCTTCTGTAGTTTTGGAGAACGACAATGAAGGTTCCGTTTTTCATCTTCACTATATTTCTAGGCATTGTTCTGGCAGTTCATCTGGCTATGAACGGCAAGGTTGGCAACATGTTAAACAACCCTCGAGTAGGCAACGCGCTTTTCTGGTGTGTGGGCGCGCTGGCCGCCTTGGCGATCGGGCTTACCGGTTGGCGTTCAGGGGTCCTCAGCGGGTTGAGAGACGTTCATCCCATGTTGCTCACTGCCGGGGCATTAGGGGCGTGTCTTGTCTTCGCAATTGCCTGGATGCTGCCTCAAGTCGGGGCGCGAGCGATGTTTATTACTCTCATTGCCGGACAGGTGCTCGGCGGAATGATTCTCTCGCACTTCGGTTGGCTTGATTCTCCGGTGCAGCGGATCTCTATCATCAACGTGCTCGGAGCGCTGGTCATGATCGGCGGTGTCGTTCTGGCGACCCACAGCACTTAACCGGGAGATAGGGTTTTTGTGACTTACCCTCCTAATTAGAGGAACTTCGAGAACGTGAAAAGAGTAAAGCTGGGTAAATCGAAGCTCGAGGTCAGCGCCCTGGCGCTGGGAGCGGACTTGATCGGGAGCAAGATCGATCGCGAGACCTCGTTCAGGTTATTGGATTACTATGCCGGCGAGGGCGGAACCTTGGTCGACACCGCCAACTTCTACGCCAGTTGGATTCCCGGCTGCGAGGGCGGCGAGAGCGAAACCACCATTGGCCTTTGGATGAAGGAGCGGAAGAATCGGGAGCAGATGGTGGTGGCCTCCAAGCTCGCATTCGACTATCCCGGGTGTTCGGGCGGCCTGAGCGCGGCGGAGATACAGCGCGAGTGCGAAAAGAGCTTGAAAAGGCTGCAAACCGACAGGATCGAGATATACCAGGCGCATCGGGACGATCGCCAGACTCCGCTTGAGGAGATCATGGAGGCATTTGACCGGCTCGTCAAAGCTGGGAAAGTGCATATCATCGGCGCCAGTAATCTGCCCATTTGGCGCATCGCGGAAGCTAACACCATTAGCCGGATCAATCATTGGACCAGTTTCTCAGTGGTTGAGCAGAGATATACCTATCTCCGCCCGCGCCATGGCGCTGATTTCGGCCCGCAGATCTTTATCGGGGAAGACTTGAAGGAGTATGCGCGGAGTCATGAAATCGCGCTGATCGGCTATTCGGTTCTCCTGCAAGGAGCATACATGCGCTCCGATCGTGAGATGCCGGCTCAGTTTGCGGGTCCCGACTCCGATGAACGGTCGCATGCGCTGCAAATTGTCTCCCACCAGGCGGGGTGTACCGTGGCCCAGGCAATCATTGCCTGGATGCGGCAGAGTAATCCGCCGATACTTCCTATCATTGCCGGCAGCAAGATCGAGCAGTTACGCGAGAATATTGCGGGGCTCGATATCACCCTTATGGACGATCAGATGCGCCGGTTGGATGCGGCCGGTAATCCCGTCATCAAGCAGGCGTGGTTACAGCCGACATAAGTTGTCGAGTTGATTGGAACGGCGTTAATCCTTAAAAACCCAACCAAACTTGGGTGCCCCACGTCCGGATTCTCGGACGTGGGATTCCGCAAATCTCGACAGTGTCATCACAAGGATTACCTCGAGTTCGGAGAAAAAGACCCAGGCTAGGTACGCGAGCCTGGGGCACGCGGCTCTGTACCAGAACCGAAGGATATCTAGTCAGTAGTTAGCGGCACGAGTGAAGATCGTGTCCTGCTGCGGAGGTTTGTGGTTTCCCATATCTGGCGCAAAGAGCGCGCCAGATATGAGAAACCCTGGATTGGTGGAGGGGATTGGATCCTTAAATCCCACGTACGAAAGTCCAGATATGGGAAACCCGGCCACTCTTTCTGTCTACGATCTATCTACGACGAACGGACCATTGCCCGGTCGCGGCGCTCTCGAATCAAAGTATCTTTTCCCAGGAATTCATGAGGGACGTAGTGGACAACCGGCGCCGATCTCCCGCGCACAATAGGTAAGGCGAAGCTCAATAGATCGGGTCCATACCTTTCTGCATGGAATAAGACAGTGCCAATGCAGGTGCTCTTGGGATCGGCGGCAATATCCAGGATCTCCATGCTGCCTCCATATCCGACAATTGCGATATCCGCCCCGCCTGCCGTCTGTTCTACTGCCTGAACTGCTCCGATGGCGCTTTCATCGTTGATTCCGGCGACAAGAATCCTCTTTCGCGATCGAGACTTTAGAAAGCCCGCAACGGCCGCTTCCGAGGTTGCTTTGTCCCCGCCGCCATCCAGGTGATGAATCGACTTATCGGGCAATGTTCCCAACCGGTCCTGGATTCCCTGCAGAGCGCCGATGAGTCTGCTCTGGATGGTTCTGCCGCCGCGTGGAGACTCAAGCAGCAAGAGTGCGTCGATCTGGGATTTCCAATGTTTGATTGCATATTCGGCCAGAGCGACGCCGGCGGAGAAGCCCGCCCGGTAGTTGTTCACGCCAAAATACACCGTGCCATGGTGGGGATTGACCAGGGAGATGAGAGGGATTTCGGATCTTGAAAGGATGTCGGAGATAACCGGAGCGACGTGCTCGAAGAGTTGAAATTCTATGGCCAGATCGACCTTGCTTTCGGCCATCTCCTGAGCATTGCGGATGGCCGTATCCGCGTTCCGGTCATTGTCCCAGACCACAAGATCGATTCCAGCCGCGGCCGTGGCTTTTTCAAGGCTGCGCTGAATTTCAACCGCGATGCAGATGCCTTTGGAGAGATTGGCGAAGCCGAACTTGAGCCTTCTGCGCAAGCGGTTTAGACGGTAGTGACGGCCCGACTGATTGAGGTAATCCCGGAGCACCAGCGTGTGGAGAATGCGATAGGCAGTGGTGTGTGGAATTCCCGTTGTCTTTACAACTTCTTCCAGCGTCAACGACTCAGCGGCAGACCCGAAGCAATCCAGCAGATCGATGGTTCTTGCGATGACGGGAACCCAATACTTGTCAGTCTTGCGTGAAGTCTCCTGTTTGCGAGAGGCTTCCAGCCGTTTGCCGTCAGATTTGGTCTTCATGTTTTTGAAGGCGCCTATGCCGCGACCACATAGTAGCACTTGTCAGGGCTGTTTTGAACAGAGTTCCAGTATGAATTCGGGCACAAGGGCTGGTGCGCCCGAGAATCATCCTGGGAAGGCCTGCTCTGCCAACAGTTGTGGTCTCCCACCCTTGCTAGCGCAAGGATGGGGCACCGCAAATCTCTCCACTCCGGTTTCGCTCCGGTCGAGATGACAAATTAGGTGGAGCTGCCGATGAGGTCTTCGTTATCCGGCTCCGATAAAGCCGGGATACAGAGTCATGCCTCCATCGACATAGATGGTTGTTCCCTGTAAATAGTCCGATTCGTCGGAAGCCAGCCACACCGCGGTGCGCGCCACGTCCTCCGGTTCGCCGATTCGTTTGGAGGGTATGAGCTTAAGCAGGGTAGACTCAAATGCTTCAGGGCTGGTTAACTTCTCAACATTCATGGGAGTCCGAATCGCGCCCGGCGAAATGGCGTTCACACGGATGCGGAGATGAGCCACCTCCTGGGCGAGGCTTTTCATCAATAGCATCAGGCCGCCCTTTGCCGCGGCATAATTGGCGTGCCCTTCCCAGGGGATGATGTCATGCACCGAGCTGATGAAGATAAGCTTTCCGCAGGCGTAAGAAATGGAGCGGTTGATGCCCTGGCGTTTAAAGGCTCGGACCGATTCCCGGGCACAGAGAAACATGCCTGTAAGGTTGACATCTATCACGCGCTGCCACTGTTGCAATGTCATTTCGTCGACCGGAGCATTCAGTTGTATGGCCGCGTTGGGGACGCAAATGTCCACCCGGCCGAAGCTCCGGAGCATACAGTCGAACATCGCTCTCACCTGGTCTTCGTTCGAGACATCGGCCTTGAAGACTACAGCTTTTGCGCCGTGTTCCTCGATAATCCGGGCAGTCTGGCGGGCGCCTTCCTCATCCGTGCTGAAGTTGACCAGGACATCTGCGCCGGCTTGAGCAAATCCGATGGCCATGGCCTGGCCGAGACCCTTACTTGCTCCTGTAACCAGAGCCTTTTGCCCCTCCAGCACTCGATGTATAGGCGCCGGCGGCATCTCATTCGGAGGTGTGTAGGTATTTTTGGATGTCACCGAAGATCCTTTCGAGGACTGTTCTCTCAGCACTTAAGCTTAGCCAAGGCTCTCCCAGCGTATTAGTTCCAATAAGAACTTCCTCAGTGGGAGACACCCCCACGTTAATATCTTCGCCGTGAAGTTGTGTCAAGGATATTTCCCCCCGCCGGCGCCGAATGAACTCTTAATTGGAGCGGGGAGCTGGGGAGGAGGCGGACTTCATAACTGCCTTCCTGCGGAAGCAATTCTCCGCGTGGTCATTCACAATGCCGGCAGCTTGCATCCAGGCATAGACGATGACGGGGCCGACAAATTTGAAGCCTCGCTTCTTCAGCGCGTTCGAGATCTCGACCGAGAGAGGAGTTTGCGCAGGCACCAAGCCATGGTTCTGGATCTGCTTTCCTCCCGCCATCTTCCAGATGAACGATGAGAAGTCCTCACCGGCATCGCGCATTGCGAGGAAGATGCCAGCACCCTGGATGGTCGCTTCGATCTTGGCGCGGGAGCGGATGATGCCTGGATCTTCGAGGAGACCTTCAATATCGTCTTCTGCGAAGCGAGCTACCTTCACCGGGTTGAACTGCTTGAAGGCTGCGCGAAATGCGTTCCGCTTTCGTAGGACGATGATCCAAGCCAACCCGGCTTGAAAACCCTCCAACATCAGAAGCTCCCACAGGGCTCGGCTGTCGTACTCCGGGACACCCCACTCTTCATCATGATAGGCACGTAGCAGCGGATCGCTGTCAGCCCAGGAGCAGCGATGAATTGTACTCTTGTCTGCGGCGCTCATACGTAAATCTCGCTCATGAGTTTGCTGAGCCGTCCCGGCTCAGCAGCGATTATAATTCTCGTGGTGCGGGACGCCGGCATTTGGTGATGGCTTCTAAAGCCCCCGAAATCTCGGGAGGAAACCGAAGATCTTGAACGGTAAAAATAAATTTCGCAATAACCTGTGGACGGCCGCAGAACAATTTCTATTCCTCTTGCGTCCAGTGTCTAGTTGTTCGCTGAATTGGCCAGTCCGGAATTCAGCATCTCCAAAAGGTGAATATCTGATGTCGATTAATCCCAAGCAGACGTTTCGCGGAATCACGCGGGCGGTTTTCGCCCGTTTGCGGAAGAAGGCTTCAAAGAAGGGTATCCAGGTCGCCAGCCCTGTCGGAAAAGCAGTGAAAGACGGAGTGCAAATCCAATGGAATTATGACCCCGCCTCGGAACTCCTCGAGGTAGAGTGCAGCGCGCCATTTTGGATTAATTCAAACAAAATTAACAACGATCTCCGCCGCGAAATCGAAGCTACCCTCCGCTCCTATCGGGCAGCTTGAGCCAGCACGATATCGGAGTTGAAAAGAGTCTTCCGCCTTGCAAGGGTTGAGTTGCGGGCTGCATGATGGGGGTATGAAAGTTGCCGGCTACTTCCGCCTTCATGTCCCGCTGGCCGGCGCAATGTTGTGGCTCTTGCCGCTGGCCGCACTCGCTGACGGTTCGACCAGCCATTCAAATCTTGTCGGTGTCTATTTATCCCACGAAGGCAAGAAGGATCCCTCCATCAGCGTAAGCCTGGGCGCGGACGGCAGCGCAACCGTTACCGAGGATACCGGGAAAGGCGCCACCACTTTTTTTGGCCACTGGGTCGATTCCGGCAGCCAGGTCACGGTCACATTCGATCCCATGGACGGGAAGACCGAGCCTCCCATGGTCTTTGAGGCCGCGCACGATGGACTCCAGGCGGTGACCTGGAATCACGCCGAATGGGGAAAGGCGACTCCGCCGCCGATGAAAAAGGGAACCAAAGTTAAACAGAAGTACTGGTTCACAACTGTGCGATAGCTTCTTTCGCAGCACTTCCTGCAAAAAGAGATCTGCGGTTTCCCATATCTGGCGCAAAGAGCGCGCCAGATATGGGGCACTCTCGATTGGTGGCGGTTTTGGATCCATACTTTAAGCAGATCCAGGGTGGGAGACCACGACCGTTGGCAAAGGCGAATACAGAAGCGCGGAGCATCGCAAGTTTGTCATCTCGACCAAAGTGTTCATGGGCCTGCGGCCCACCCAAGAGGATGAAAATCGGGTTGAATAAGGCTTGGTTGGCAAGTACACCTAACTTTGTCATCTCGACCGGAGCGCAGCGAAGTGGAGAGATCTGCGGTTTTGTGGGTACCTAACCGCGGATCCCCTTCACTCCGCTTTACTCTCACTCAGATGTGGGAAACCGCAGATCTCTCCACTTCGCTGCGCTCCGGTCGAGATGACAAGGTTATGGTAGTGGCCAGAAACTGATCCTCGTGAAGTTCCCAGGATGATTTTCGACCAAAGCGAAGCGGAGACCCCCACGGTCACTTGGCTGGTTGGAGAAGCAGCCGTTGCACGCGCCAGTTCAGCAGTTCGGCAACGTAGAGCTCATTCTCCGACGGGCAGGCGATCTCGTGAATCCATCCAAACTGGCCGGCTTGGCGGCCGGTTCTCCCAATGACTCCCAGTACCGTCCCATCCAGGCTTAATTTGTATATACGGCCGGGATAGGCATCGGAAGCGAAGAGGACCGGATGGGGTCCGGGGGTGATGCAGATCGCCCACGGAGACCCGTTCTGCATCAGCTTGTTGAAGGGGGCATGATTCTCCGGCTTGGGGCTGGAGGGGCTGGCGCTGGTTTTCGGCATGTTCCCCGGCATATTTCCCATCCAGGGATGAATGCTGTGATCGTAGGGAACGTCGATGTGGATCTCGCGGAGGTACGTTCCCTGGCCATCGAAGACCTGTATCCGGCCGTTGCCCCGGTCGGCGACGTATACGTTGCCTTTGGCGTCGGTGGCGATGCTGTGCGGTTGTAGGAACTGGCCCGGACCGCTGCCCAAATCGCCCCAGGACTTAATCCAGTTGCCGTCCTTATCCACTTTGGCCACCCGCGAATTAATGTAGCCATCGCTGATATATGTGTTCCCCGCTGCATCCCAGGCAACGTCGGTGACCTGGCGAAATTGGCCGTCCACGGGAGGCAGGGGAGGCCAGACATGCTTGAGCGGGCCGGTCCCTTCGTCGGAAGCCTCCTGCTTGCGGCCGAAGACCATGACCACGCGTCCCTCGGGGTTGAACTTGACGATCATGTCCGACCCCTTATCGACCGCCCAGATATTGTCCTGGCGATCGACCTTAACCGCATGGGCGAAGCTCCATGCATAAAGGTTATGGCCGATTTCGCGGAGGTAATTTCCGCCGCCGTCAAACTCCAGGAGCTGGGCGGCAGCGGCGCCATACGCCGGACCGGTGGTATTGCCGCGAGAGAGAACGAAGATATGCCCTTTGGAATTGACCGCTACTCCCGCCACCTCTCCGAGATACATGTCCGCAGGCAGCTTGAGGAAATCGGTGGAGGCGCGGACAGTGATTTCAGGCGGCAATTGCTGGGCGGCCAAAAATGTGGGCAGACAAAGCGACGCGGCGAGCATCACACATTTCATCGTCTTCTCCTCGTGCAGATAGAGGTTCGTGGAGGGTTTATCTCATGGGCGAGTCTAAATAAGCATCTGCCGCCTGTATAGATGTTGCGGGAATCGGTGTTCCGGCGAAGGACATAGCTTGCTGAAGCGAGGTGCGAACAATCATGTCAATCTCAGGTGACGACGGCAACATGACGGAGGAGTGCGGGAGCTTCGACCTGGCGCACGAGATCGCGGCTTGTGAGCGGAAAAAGCCCTGGCAATCGGGCCTGTACTCGAAAACGCTTTTCAAGAACGATGATTTCAGGGTGGTCCTGATTGCCATGGAGAATTCGGCTAAGATGAAGGAGCATCATGCCGACGGCACCATATCGGTGCAGGTTTTGCAGGGGCAAATACGCGTTCATGCGCAAGGACAAACATATGACCTGCGGCCGGGAAACTTATTTACCCTGGGCGCGTCGATTAAGCATGACGTGGAGTCGATAGGCGATTCCGCGTTCCTGTTGACTATCTCCTGGCCTAAGAGCAGCGATCTGCGCGCAATGAAGCATAGGGGATACGGGACCTAGGGTCCTCGAGGTCAACTGAAATGTATGACATTGTTACGTATGTCGAATTCCGATTGTTTTTTTGAACTGCCGAGTGAAAGAATATGATTGAGCGAGTTCAACCGACCCTGCGGGAGTTCACCTTTTAGCCGAACCTTCCCGGCACTCACGTGCGGGGCTGTTGTCGGGCCGTCCCTCCGGGACTTGACGACTGATATCTGATGTAATTTCCGGTTTTCCGCAACCTGCAAAGCCGAATTGTTCCGAGTCAGTTTATAAGTCCGAGAGGAGTTCCCCCGTGAAATTGCTCCGGCTGCTCGCAGTGCCTCTTTTCCTTCTCTTGCCAGCCTCCCTGCACGCCCAGCTTGGTCTTTACGGCAATTTCACGGCGTCCAGACTCAACGCCGTGAACAACGACAACTACATATATGGGGGCACTTTCGGCGCCTATCTGGCGAGCGGAACCTTGGCCCTGCTGAGTGCGGGCGTGGACCTTCGCGGTTCTTTTCAGAACGGCGGAGGAACCAGGTTCGACAGTGGCGCGATCGGACCACGCATCGCCTTTAATCTGCCCATGCTTCCAATTCACCCCTATGTACAGGCGATGGCCGGCGTAGGCCACGCCACTTTCGCAGGCGCGCCGGAGAATAACATTACCAAGTTCGAATACCAGTTTTTGGGGGGAGTGGATTTCACCGTCTTCCCCCGTCTGGATTGGCGCATCGCTGAGTTCAGTTATGGAGGCTTCTCCGGGCTGAACACCGACAGCTTTCATCCCAAGTCCTTAAGCACCGGGCTCGTACTACGGCTCCCCAATTTAGTGCCGCGGCTCTGACCGGCCCCGGCAGCTAGTAGAGAAATGCTCTAGAATCAGAAGCAGGCATGATCCTTCCTTTCGTCCGCGAGCTGCTCTCGGACCTGGAACATACTGAGTCTTTCGAGCGCGTGCGACGGCACTTGGCCCTCGCTGCGGGGAGAAGGCGTGTCTCCAGCCTGACCGCTACCGGCCGCAGCCTGTATCTGCCGCTCTTTGCCCGGGCCGCCAAATCCCCGGTTCTGGTGATTGTGCCGGATAACAAGGCTGCTGACTCGCTGCAACTTACCCTGCGCGCTACTTGTGACCTCACCGGGGCTATCGATCCGGATCGGGTGCTCCGTTTGCCGGCGCATGACGTGCTGCCGTTCGAGAACCTATCGCCCCACCCCGACGTGCAAGAGCAGCGCGCCGCTGTGTTGTGGAAGATCGCGGCCGGCGCCGCTGCGATCGTCATCGCGCCGGCGGAAGCGGCCAGCATGCGTGTCTTCCCGGCACAATTCTATGAACGGCTGGCGCGGGTGCTGCGCCGCGGGGATGAGATCGATGCGGACGATCTGATCGATCACCTGGCCAGCGTCGGCTACAACAGAATGGATATTGTGGAGATGCCGGGCCAGTTCACGCGCCGCGGCGGCATCCTCGACATTTATTCACCGGAGATGGACCGGCCGGTGCGTATCGAGCTTTTTGGCGATGAGATCGAGTCCATCCGTAAATTCGAACCTGATTCGCAGCGCTCCTCGGCGCCTCTGGACGAGGCCTTGCTCCTGCCCCTGACCGAGACCCCGATCTCGGAAAATCTGCTGGCCGCGATTCATGCGCGCCTGAGCGGCGGCCGGGTTGAAGCCGGGGAGGATCCCGAGCTCGTGGTCCAGGCGATGGCGGCGGCCGGGGTTAGCGTCTTTCCCGGTTGGGAATTCTTCGCGGCGGTGGCCGGCGCCGACCGGACCCTCTTCGACCTCTTTCCAAAAGTACAGGTGCTGGTGGAAGAGCCGGCCATGATTCGCAACCAGGCGGAGCGTTGGTGGAGCAAGGTCGGACAGTTGCACGAGCGAAGCGGGATCGGTTCGCTCATTGAGCAGGAGGACATCTATCTTTCGCCGGATGAGCTGTTGTCCAAGATTGCTTCTCTACCCGGCCTCGACCTGGATCAATTAGGAGCGGTCGATGTGCTGGAGGAGGATACGGCCAGCCTGGGCGAGATCGCCTTCTCCTCTCGCCCTACCCTCCGCTTTCACGGCTCGATCCCGGCATTTCTGCAGCAGATCAAGTCTCTGGCCGAGAATGGAACGAAGATGCTGCTGGTGGCGCCGAACCAGGGCGAAGTGGAGCGATTGGCGGGCTTGCTGCGAGAATATGGCCAGCCCTACCGGTTGGGAAGCCGGGTTCAGCATCCGGGCAGCGAGAACATCTACGACGAAACCAGCTATCTGGCAGGCGATTTCCGCATACCGATCCTGGTGCGCAGCGCGATATCGAATGGCGTCGACCTGCCGGACAGCAACCTGGCGCTGTTTGGGGCCAACGACTTTTCCGATGAGGCCGATGTAACCGCGCGCCCCGCGGTCAAGAGGGCCAAGTCCAAGACGGCCGCCTTCATCTCCGACTTCCGCGACCTCAGCGTGGGCGACTACGTGGTCCATGTGGAGCATGGAATCGCGCGCTATCTGGGATTAAAGGAGATCGTGCAGGACGGCCTCAAGATTGAATTCATGGTGCTGGAGTTCGCCGAGCAGGCGCGGCTCTACGTTCCGCTTACCCGGCTCGATCTGATCCAGAAGTATCGTTCCACCGATGCAGGCCCCGTCCCCGTGCTCAACCGCATGGGCGGGCAGCAGTGGGCAAAAACCAAGGCGCGAGTTCATAAGGCCATGCAGGATATGGCCGATGAGCTGCTCAAGCTTTATGCCCAGCGAAAGGCGGCCGAGGGGCATGCCTTCCCTCCGGATAACGAATTCCAGCGCGAGTTTGAAGATGCCTTCGATTACAACGAGACGGAAGATCAGCTTTCGGCCATCGCCGACATCAAGCGGGACATGGAATCCAGCATGCCTATGGACCGGCTGCTGGTGGGCGACGTGGGCTACGGCAAAACCGAAGTGGCCATGCGGGCAGCCTTCAAGGCGGTGCAGGATGGCAAGCAGGTGGCTGTGCTTACGCCCACAACGGTGCTCAGCTTTCAGCACTTTGAGACCTTCAAGAGCCGCTTCAAACAATTTCCCATCAATATCGAGATGATCTCGCGCTTCCGCTCTCCGCGGGAGCAGAAGGTGATTCTGGAGCGGGTGGAGGCGGGCAAGATCGACATCCTGATCGGCACCCATCGCGTGTTGTCCAAGGATCTCAAATTCCACGATCTCGGGCTGCTGATCGTGGATGAGGAACAACGGTTTGGAGTGCGCCACAAGGAGCGGCTGAAGCAGATGCGCCGCGAGATCGATGTGCTGGCCATGTCGGCAACGCCGATTCCGCGCACCTTGCACATGTCATTGGTTGGGCTGCGCGATATGAGCGTGATTGAAACTCCGCCCAAGGACCGGATGGCCATCCAGACCATTGTGGCCAAGTTCGACGAGAAGCTGATTCGCACCGCGATCGAACTCGAATTGGAGCGCGGCGGACAGGTCTACTTTGTGCATAACCGGGTCGAAACCATTTTTGAGATTGCCGCGAAGATCCGCGAGATGGTGCCCCAGGCGCGGGTGGCCGTAGGTCACGGCCAGATGAGTGAAGGAGAATTGGAGCGGGCGATGCTGGGCTTCATGCACGACGAATACGATGTGCTGGTGGCCACCACTATCATCGAGAACGGCCTGGATATTCCGCTGGCCAATACCATCATCGTCAGCCGCTCCGACCGCCACGGGCTCTCCGAGCTTTATCAGTTGCGGGGCCGGGTCGGCCGCTCCAATCGCCGCGCCTATGCTTACCTGCTGATTCCTCCGGAGCAGGAGCTCACCGAAATCGCGCGCCGGCGCCTGGCCGCTCTCAAGGAGTTTTCCGACCTGGGCGCGGGGTTCAAGATCGCCGCGCTCGACCTTGAGCTGCGCGGCGCGGGCAACATGCTGGGAGGCGAGCAGAGCGGCCACATCGAGGCGGTAGGCTTTGAAATGTATACCAGCATGCTGGAGCAGGCGGTGAATGAGCTTAAGGGCGAAGAACATCCTCAGCGGCCAACCACTCAGCTCAATCTCGGCATCAGCCTGCGCATCGATGAAAACTACATCGCGGAAGAGAACCAGCGCCTGCGTATTTACAAGAAGATTGCCGGGGCAGCGGATGAGGCCGCGGTCAAGGATATGCGCGCGGAGCTGGAGGACCGTTACGGCGAGCTGCCGCCAAGCGTTCACCACCTGCTCGAAGCGGCCTCTCTTCGCCTGGCGTGCGAGCGCGTAGGCGTCTCTCAGGTGGACCGTAAACGCGATCAATTGCTGATACGATTTACCGACCAGGCCAGCGTCGATCCCGGGCGCCTGATGAAGATGGTGGCGCAAAACGCCAAGAAAGGGGCCCAGTTCTCTCCCCAGGGAATACTGCGTCTTCCCCTCAAAGCGGCGGAGCCCCAAGCGGTGCTCGCTGAGATCGGCAAGCTTCTGAATGACCTGGCTATCCCACGCGAAGCGGAGACGGCCGCCCTGGGGAGAAGCCATGCCTAGACCGCTTTGCACGCTGCAATTTGCTGCAATAATTCATCCGCCGTTTAGCGATTCGCGCATCCAAGAACCGGGGTCGGTTTCCTTAGAGCCTGCGCCCGGTTTCAAATCTGAGCAATACACTTCACAGAGAGCGAAGGACTTCTACAGATGAAGAATAGAGTTCGTAAAGCAGTTTTTCCCGCGGCGGGCCTGGGGACGCGGTTCCTTCCGGCGACCAAAGCGCTTCCCAAGGAGATGCTGGCGTTGGTGGACAAGCCGCTAATTCAATATGGCGTAGAAGAAGCCATCGCGGCGGGTTGCGAGCAGATCATCATCGTTACGGGCAGAAACAAGGCGGAAATTGAAGACCACTTCGATATCAGCTTCGAGTTGGAGCAGCTTCTGGAGACACGCAAGAAGACCGATCTCTTGGCCATGGTGCGCCAGATCTCCCATATGGCGCGCATTGCCTACGTCCGGCAAAAAGAGGCAATGGGCCTGGGCCATGCGGTTTTGATGGCCCGCGATCTGGTCGGCGATGAGCCGTTCGCGGTGATCCTGCCCGATGACATCATCGATGCCAAGGTGCCGTGCCTTAAGCAAATGATCGACGTCTTCGAGCATACGCAGTCTTCTATTCTGGCCACTCAGGTGGTCGAAGGCGCCGCCATCTCCTCCTACGGTGTGCTTGATTGCGTTGAAGACAAGGACAACCCGCGTCTGTTCGATGTGAAGGCCATGGTGGAAAAGCCAACGCCGGCCGAGGCCCCGTCGAAACATGCCATTATCGGGCGCTACATTCTTACCCCGCATATCTTCGAGGTGCTGGAGAAAACCCCCCTGGGCACGGGTGGAGAGCTGCAGTTGACGGATGGGATCAAGGCCCTGCTGGAGAGTGAGAAGGTTTATGGCTACAGCTTTGAAGGCAAACGCCACGACGCGGGCGACAAGCTCGGCATGCTGAAGGCGACGGTCGAATTCACACTCAACCGCGAGGATCTCGGGCCGGAATTCCGTGAATATCTGAAGTCGCTCAAGCTGTAGGGCGGTTTGCGTCTTGGTATTTGCGGAGGCCGGCTAACCTGGGTTTTTCGAGATTTGTGGAATCCCAGGTCCCAGAATCGGGACCTGGGGCACCCAGGATTTGTGGTCATCTTTTGGGAAACTGCAGATCTCTCCGCTTCGCTCCGGTCGAGATGACAAATAGCCGGCGCTGACAACGCGATGCCAATTTGCGAGAATCGGTCTATGAGCAAAGTGGAGAAAACAGCAGTCTCGACGAAAGAGGCGCCGGCGGCGATCGGTCCATATTCCCAGGCGGTGCGCAGCGGCGATCTGATTTTCGCGTCCGGGCAAGTGGCGCTTGATCTGCCAGGGGGACAACTGGTAGCGGGCGGCATTCGCGAGCAAACCGTGCGGGTGCTGGAAAATCTTCAGGCGGTGTTGGCCGCGGCCGGAAGCGACCTGCGGGACGTCATCAAGACAGTCGTGTTTCTCAAGGACATCGAGGATTTCGCGGCCATGAATGAGATCTATGCGGCTTATCTGGCGCCGGAGGGAGTGACTCCTCCTGCGCGCTCCACGGTGGAGGTGGCGAGACTGCCCAAGGACGCGCTGGTTGAAATTGAAGTGATTGCGCGGCTATAGCATCCAAAAAGTTAAGGAGAAACCATATGGAGCGCGACCAAACCGCGAAAGCGGACAAGTTCGAGAAAAGTGATGCCGAGTGGCGTGCCGAATTGACTCCGGAGCAATATCACGTCATGCGCCAAAAGGGCACCGAGCCGGCGTTTTCCGGGGCCCTCTATCGCAACCACGCCGATGGCACGTATCGGTGCGGGGCATGTGGAGCGGAGTTGTTCTCGTCCGATGCGAAGTTTGAATCCGGCAGCGGCTGGCCGAGCTTTTCGCTTCCCGTAGACAACCAGGCCGTGGCCACGCAGGAGGACACGAGCCATGGCATGAAGCGGATTGAAGCAACATGTTCCCGTTGCGGAGCGCATCTCGGGCATATTTTTCCCGACGGGCCGAAGCCGTCAGGACTCCGCTACTGCATCAACTCGCTGTCGCTGGATTTCGATCCGCAGAAGAAGGGATAGAGCCAGTCTAGAATTCGAGTGGAATTCGAGTGGGATTTGACTAGGCTTTGACGACCTTGCCTGCCTTGATGCAGCTGGTGCAGGCGCGAATGCGCTTTGGCGCGCCATTGATCTTGGCCTTTACCGGCCGCAAGTTGACGTTCCAACGGCGCCTGCTGACGTTATGGGCGTGAGAAATCTTGTTGCCGAACTGAGGGCCCTTGCCGCAAATCTCGCAAAGTTGTGCCATGACGAACTCCAGTATTGAAGGTATTCGCGCAAATAGAGCGGCAGAGACACGCTCACTGTGTTGGCGAAGTTCTAGTATATACGGGGCGGTCTAAAATTGCGCCAAACCTCAATCAGCCGCTTCCGGGCGCCCTGGCTGGTCGTCTGGGTAGCCTTCGCCGTTCGCGTCGCCTACATGACGCTGGCGCACACCTATCGCTTCCGGCCTTATGATGGGCTCTTCCAATTCGGCTGGGAGATGGGGCGAATTGCCGAGGCGCTGGTCACCGGGCACGGCTTCGCCGACCCCTTCCGCGGGCACACCGGGCCGACCGCCTGGGTGGCGCCGCTCTACCCGCTGCTGCTGGCTGCAGTCTTCAAGATCTTCGGGGTATTGACGCTCAAATCGGCGTGGGTGATTTTGACCATCAACTGCCTCTTCTCCGCGCTAACCGCGCGTGCGGTGTGGGAGATCGGAGCGCGCTGCTTCAACCTGCGCGTGGCTCAATGGTCGGCCTGGGTATGGGCGCTCTACCCGGCGGCCATGCAATACGCGGTGCGCTGGGTGTGGGAGATGACGCTCACCACGCTTCTCTTCTCCTATGTTCTGGTGCTGGCGCTGCGCATGCGCAATATCGGCGGAAGTGCGGCCGATAAGCCGGCGGCGATGAGCAAAAAGCGCTGGCTCGCTTTTGGGCTGCTCTGGGCCGCGATCGGGCTGAGCAATCCGACGCTGCTGATCTTTTTGCCGGTTTGCGGCCTCTGGGTGTTGGCCGGTGCGGTGAATTGGCGGGACCAGCTCAGTGGCGCGCTGTTGGCGACGCTTCTCTTCGCCGCCTGCTTGACTCCGTGGATCGTGAGAAACTACCTCGCCTTTGGCCGCTTTGTGCCCATGCGGGGCAATTTCGGCGCCGAAATCTATCTGGGCAACGGGCCGGGAGCCAACGGGCTGCTGATGGAGTACAACCAACCGATGCAGGCTCCAGACCAACTGCGGCTGTACGCGCAGATGGGGGAGATCGCATACGCCAAAATGCGGGGCGCGGAGACGATGAAGATCATTCGCGCCAATCCAGGGCACTTTGCCGCCGATGTCCTCAAGCGGGTGTTCTTCTTTTGGGCGTCGGTGCCTCACCCACCGGATGACGCGCCATGGGTGGAATATGGACGTAACCTGAACTTTGTCTTCGTCAGCGTTTGCGGGCTGTTGGGCTTGGCCTTGGCGATCCAGCGAAAGGCGCCGGCCGCGGGGCTCTTTGCCTGGGCATTCCTGCTCCTGCCGTTGGTCTATTATTTCGTGACCGTCCACGCCCGGTTCCGCCATCCGTTGGAGCCGTTGATCGCGGTGCTGGGAGTTTATCTGTTTCAGTCGGCGGAGCGGCGGGACAAATCGCCGGCTTCTCAACCCGATGCCGCCGGCTCGCAAATGGACCCGGTTGCCGTTGACCAAACCAGCTAAGACAAGTAGACTTAGAGAGTTTGGCGATTCTGCGTCTGGCACGCAGCGGGCGCACGTTTTTTTCAATGCGCGCAGCCCGGGCAAAGATTGGTGTGCGATCTGCTCCCCTGCCATTCGAGGGTCCGAGCATATTCAGCAAAACAAGCATGCATCCGCCTAGGTTTAGCGCTGGGTTGACCCCCGGTGTCTGGAGGTTTTATGTACGCGGTGATCCGTACCGGTGGTAAGCAGTATCGCGTCTCTCCCGGAGACGTAGTGAAGATCGAGAAGGCCACGGGAGGCGACAACGGCGCGATTGAGTTCAGCGACGTCCTGGCCGTTTCCGGTGAGGAGCGGCCGGTAGCCAAGCCCGCATCGGCCAAAGTGACCGGCAAAGTGCTCGGCGAAGGCCGTGGCGATAAGATTCTGGTCTTTCATTTCAAGCGCAAGAAGCAATACAAGAAGCTGCAGGGTCACCGGCAGGCCTATACGGAAGTTCGCATCGAGTCCATTGAAGTCGATGGCGAGACTTTCGCGGCCGCGAAGTAATTCGTATCTGAGGGATGTGAAATGGCGCATAAAAAAGGTTTAGGCAGCTCGAAAAACGGCCGCGACTCCAACGCCCAGCGGCTTGGAGTGAAGATCTTCGCCGGCCAGGTCGTGACCGGCGGCTCCATCATTGTTCGCCAACGCGGCACCAAGCTCAAGGCCGGCCTGAACGTCGGCCGGGGAAGCGATGACACGCTCTTCGCCAAGATCGATGGCCGGGTCAAATTTATCGATCGGGGCAGAACCGGACGCTTCGTCGCGGTGGAGCCGGTGGCCGCCTCGACTGACAGTCCAGCTGCTGCTCAGGCCTAACATCTGGCGTGAGTCCCGCCAGGGACGGTGAGTGAATTACCCAGCACGTCAGTGCTGGGTAATTTTATTGCCTTCGCGGCAGTCTTTCCCAAAACCTAGAGCCTCTTGGGACCCGCATCCGGTGAACCGATGAAAAGCGATAGAGAAGGCGAGAAGCGCGTCGCCGTGGTAACTGGAGGCGCACAGGGGATCGGCCGGCGGACGGCCGAGCTCTTGGCAGAGCGCGGCCACCGGGCGGCGGTGGTGGATTTGTGTATGCCTGCGGAGACGCTGCAGTCGATTGAGGCCCGCGGCGGGGAAGCGTGGGGCTTTCCAGGGGACATCACCGATGAATCCGTAGTGGAGAGATTTGCGCAGCAGGTTTTCGGCCGCTGGGGCAGGGCCGATGTCCTGGTCAACAACGCGGGTATCAGCCTGATCTCACCCGCCGAGAAGACCTCGGCGATCGACTACCGGCGCGTGCTGGAAGTCAACCTGGTGGCGCCATTTCTGCTGGCGAAGGCCTTTGCGGGAAGAATGCTTGCCGCCAAAAGCGGCTCCATCGTCAACGTGGCCTCGGTCGCCAGGTTGGTCGCGGTTTCCGACCGGGCGGCGTACAACGCCTCCAAGCATGGTTTGGTTGGACTCACGCGAACGTTGGCTGCCGAGTGGGGCGGCCGCGGGGTGCGGGTCAATGCCGTTTGTCCCGGTTGGGTCAAGACGGAGATGGATGCGGCCGATCAGGCCGGTGGCAGTTACGTGGATGCGGACATCACCGGCCGCGTGCCGATGGGACGGTTCGCCAGCCCGGACGATATCGCCCGCGCCATCGCATTCTTAGCAGATGAGCGGGAAAGCGGATTCGTCAACGGCCATACCTTGACGGTAGACGGTGGTTGGACGGCGGATGGAAGCTGGGAATCTTTGCGCTTGCGCTGCCGCTAGTGAGCCAAGTAAAGCTTCCACATCTGGTTTTGGATCCATACTTCAAACAGATCTAGGGTGCCCCATATCTGGCGCGCTCTTTGCGCCAGATGTGGGAAACCGCAGATCTCTCCACTTCGCTGCGCTCCGGTCGAGATGACAAAGTTAGGTGTAGTTGCCAACCAAGCCTTCCTCAACCCGATTTTCATCCCCTTGGGAGGGCCGCAGCCCCATGAACACTCCGGTCGAGATGACCAATATATGATCCTCAGCTCTCCGCCTTTCTTCTTGCACAATATGCAGTTGTTATTGCACGGTTGCGGATACTAAGATGGCGTGTCGGAATTTGTGAAGAGCCGAGCGGGGTGAACCATGAAGGGATGTGAGGAGCAATCGCAGCCAAAATCCAAAGAAAGACGAGCCCTGATCGGCGGCTTGGCAACCATCGGAGCAGGATTAGCCGGCTCGCTCATCGCGCCCGCCAACATGAGAGGACTTTCCCCGGCGCCATCGAATACAAAGCCAGCAGCGGCCGCCTGTGGGCGAAGCGAGGTAATTGCTTCTGACACCGAGACGGTAGTAGAAACAGCCGCGGGCAAGATTCGCGGTTACAAGCGCAACGGCATATACATCTTTAAAGGCGTGCCCTATGGCGCATCGACGTCGGGCGCAAAGCGCTTTATGCCGCCGGCGAAGCCCGAGCCATGGACCGGCATCCGCAACACGCTTCAGTATGGCCTGGTCTGCCCTTCGCCGCCCAGCTCCGGGCTTTCCGGAGACGAAGACGTGTTCCTGCTTCATCGCGCTTCGGCCGCACATGTGCCAGGTGAAGACTGCCTGCGGCTGAATCTCTGGACACCGGAGATCAGGGCTTCGCGGAGACGCGCGGTTATGGTCTATATGCACGGCGGCGGATATTCCGGCGGCAGCGGGCACGATCTTCTCTCCTACGAGGGTGAAAGCCTGGCGCGCAATCACGATGTGGTCGTCATCAATCACAATCATCGCCTGAACGTGTACGGCTATCTCAATCTTGCCGGAATCGGTGGAGAAGAATTTGCCCTGTCGGCCAATGTGGGCATGCTCGACATCGTTGCGGTTCTTGAATGGGTCCGCGATAACATCTCAGCCTTTGGCGGCGACCCCGGCAACGTAACCATTTTCGGGCAATCGGGCGGCGGGGGAAAGGTGATCACGCTGATGGGCATGCCCGCGGCGGAGGGCCTGTTTCATCGCGCTATCGTCGAAAGCGGCCCCTTTCTGAAAGCACAATCTCCGGCCTACTCGCAGCAGGTGGCTGAACTGGTGTTGTCAGAGCTTGGCCTATCCGGACCACAGTTGAGCCAACTGCAAAATGTTTCCACGGAACGGCTCAACGGCGCCGCTGTCGAGGCGCTGAAGAAGATGCCGCAAACGAAGCCCTCGCTTCGTGACACATTTGGAGAGACCGGCTGGGGTCCGACGGTCGATGGCCGCACGCTTCCCCATCATGCCTTTGATCCGGGCGCACCGGAGATATCCGCAAAGGTTCCCCTGATTACCGGCACAAACCTGCACGAGTTCGTTAACGGGGTCGATCGTCCCGACGCCCAGGCGATGACCGTCGAGGAATTGAACCAGAAGGTTCATGAGGACTTTGGCGAGAACAGCGCGGCGATCATAGCAGCCTACCGGCAGGATTATCCCAAAGCCAGTCCATTCGATCTGTATGCGACCATTGCCGCCTCCCGCATGCGCGTCCCGGCGGTGGCGCAGGCTGAGAGAAAGGCGGCGCTGGGCGCGGCGCCGGCTTATGCCTACATCTATTCCTGGCGAACACCCACATTGGACAACCGCCCCGGCTCATTCCATGCCGCGGAGATCTCGTTTGTGTTCGACAATGCGGAGATCTGTGATCATTACAGCGCGGGTTCTCCGGAGGCCTTTGCATTGTCCAAGCAGATGAGCGCGGCATGGGTAAACTTCGCGCGCACGGGAAATCCCAATCATGACGGCCTGCCGCACTGGCCCGCATACACCGCGGAAAGGCGCGCAACGATGTGCTTCGATGCGGTCTGCGAGGTGCGCAACGATCCGGAAGGAAAGGGACTGAGGCTGATCACACAATCCTGAAAATCAGCAACTACGAAGAGGACCTTATGATTGAAACCATAGAAAAAATGCTGGGTGAGCTGGAACGCGGCAGACTGACCCGCCGCCAGTTCGCGGTTTCCATCGCTGCTCTGGCCGCCGGTGCGTTCGCGGCCCCGGCCGCAGTTGCAGCTCCGCCAACGCCCGCAGGTTTTCGCGCTGTCAGCCTGAATCACGTCACCGTGCGCGTGCCTGACCTGCAGCGCACCTCGCAGTTTTATCAGCAGTTCTTCGGGATGCCTCTGCGGCAGCACTCGGCGACGGTACATATTCTGGGCGTCGGCAACTCTTTCTTTGGTATCGAACAGAGCCAGAATCGGACAGCTACCGTCGATCATTACGATTTCGGGATTGCGGGATTCAATGCCGATGAAGTCCGCGCCAGATTGTCGGAGCTTGGACTGAAGTTCGAGGACAAAACTGCAAAGGAATCGTTCAAGTTTTACGATCCGGATGGATTCCAGGTTCAGGTGAACGGGCCCGATTACGTCGGCCACGTGAGTTAGAGGATTTTATGGAGAAAAAAGACCCAGGCTTAGCTGCGCGAGCCTGGCGCACCGGATCTGCGTTAGAAACGAAGAGTCTCTCGGAGTCTAACGGCCTGCCATAACGTACACCGGGATTTGTGGAATCCCAGGTCCCAGAATCGGGACCTGGGGCACCCGGCTTCTACCATTTGATTTGTTAAAAGAGGAGATTCAAACGCATGACCGGGTTTACGCTTCGCGCCTTAACTCTTGCTCTCGCCGCCTTTACTCTGCCTGCATCTTCCATCTTCGCCCAGACAACCGCGGCAATGGCGCCACAGAAAGATTCGACCTACATCGATGCGCAAGGCACGGCGCATATTACCCGGGTTGTCCCGGTGCCTAAGACCATCAGCCCGGAAGCCCAGAAGTATCTTGCACGGCAAAGATCCGACGCCGAACCGCATCAGACGCTCGCCGAAAAGCGCGCACAAACGGATGCCTCAGCCAAGGCAAACGCCGAACGGTACCGCACCGTATATCCGGTGAATATCTCGTCCTCAAGCATCGCCGGGGTGCCCGTCTACATTGTGACGCCGATCCATCCTATTCCAGCCGGTAAGCAGGATCGCGTTCTCATCAATGTCCATGGCGGAGGATTCACCACCGACTCGGGCTCGCTGACTGAGTCCATTCCTATTGCCAACCTGACCCAGACCAAGGTGATTGCGGTGCTCTACCGCTTGGCGCCGGAGCACCCGTTTCCCGCCTCCATAGACGACACCGTCGCCGTCTACCGGGAGTTGCTCAAGACCTACAAACCGCAAAATATCGCGCTCTACGGCACCTCCGCCGGAGCGATCATCACCGCCGAAGCTGCGGTCAGGTTCAAGCAGCTTCACCTGCCGCTGCCCGCCGCTCTTGGCGTCTTTACCGGCTCGGGAGACTTTAGCCGGCGGGGTGACTCCCAGGCGATCTACACCGTCGGCGGATTCGGAGGGCATCTTGAGCCGCCTGTTCCGGGAGTGCAATGGCTATCGGATTATGTGGGCAAAACCAATCGCAAAGATCCGGTGCTTTCCCCCATCTACGCGGATCTGCATGGCATGCCGCCAACGCTCTTTGTCACTAGCACGCGAGATCTGCTGCTCAGCGGCACAGCTAATCTCCACCGGGCGTTTCTGAATGCTGGGGTAGACGCCCGGCTGGTTGTCTTCGACGCTCTCAACCACGCTTTCTGGTATGACTCCAATCTGCCTGAGGCGCGGGAAGCCGACCAGATGATGGCGCACTTCTTTGATAGCCATCTGGGGAAGCACTGAAGATCGAGGATTGTGGAATCCCATATCTGACGCAAAGAACGCGTCAGATATGGGGCACCCAGGCTATTTTCATGCCGTCTCGGCGGGACTCGCTTCACAGCCAGGTGCAAAGGCCTGGGTGCCCCAGGTCCCGATTCTGGGACCTGGGATTCCACTCTACCGGCGGCGTTACCAGACCCGGCAGGCGTTGACCGGCATCATCGGTTGACCTGCCTTGCATCCGAAGGCTTTGCCAAACTCAGGCAGGTTCTGGACCACGCCATTGACGCGAAACTCGAGCGGCGAATGGGGGTTGGTCTGCACCTGCAGCCGCAGCCGCTCCGGACGCACGCTTCCGCACCAGTTCTGTCCGTAGGCGACGAAAAATTCCTGGATCGGCGTATAGCCATCCTGCGGCTTGGTCAGGTTGGTTCCTTTACGGGCAGCATCGGTCAGAAAGGCAAGATAAGACAGGCGCAATCCTCCGTTGTCCGCCGTATTTTCTCCCAGCGTCAGTTTGCCGTTCACCTTCAGATCATCCACCGCGGTGAAGTTGTCATACTCATTGACTTCGCAGCCGACCCGCTGCTTGAAGGCGGCTTCATCCTCCGCGGTCCACCAGTTGGAAAGGTTGCCGTTTCCATCGAACTGCCGTCCTTGATCGTCGAATCCATGGGTCAGCTCATGGCCTACGATGGCGCCTATGTGTCCATAGTTCTCGGGATCAGTCGAATGCAGGTCGTACAGTGGCGGTTGCAGGATCCCAGCGGGGAAGTTGATGTCATTCATCAGCGGGTCGTAATAGGCGTTCACCGTGGATGGACTCATCGCCCACTCGCCGCGATCGACCGGTTTGCCGATCTTGGCGAGCTGGCGGCGATTCTCAAAGGTAGCCGCGCGCGTGGCGTTTCCGATGGCGTCTCCGCGCACGACGACCAGCTTGGAATAATCCCGCCAACGATCCGGATAGCCGATCTTATCGGCGACCAGGTGCAGCTTCTCCTTGGCTTTAATTTTGGTTTGCGGGCTCATCCACTCCAGCGTGTCGATGTCCTTGTCCATCGAGTTCTCGATGTCGTGGACCATTTGCAAGGTCGCGGCCTTGCTGGCCGCAGGGAACTGCTCCTGCACATAGACCTGCCCCAGGGCCTCGCCCAGGGCTACATCGGTCGCCTGGATGCACCGCTTCCAACGCGGGCGCTGAATCGGCTGGCCGCTCAGCTTGTGACCGTAGAAATCGAACTGCTCCTCATCCAGGGCCTGGGGCAGAGTATAGCTCGGGGTCGAGAGCAACAACTGCCACCGCAGGTAGGCTTTCAGCGTATCGAGATCGGTTGTGTCCAAGAGCGCGTTCAAGCCCTTGAAGAAATCGGGATTGGCTACGTTGACCTCGGCTATGGGAGGCGTCCCTGTCTGCTCGAAAAAGGGTCCCCAGGCAATTTCCGAAGCCAGGGCCGATAGTTGCGCAACCGGCATCAGGTGATAAATCTTTTGCGGATCGCGCCGCGATGTCACATCCATCGACACTTTGGCCAGAGCCGTCTCCAGTTGCATGATGCGGGCGGCATCGCTTGCCGCCTGGCCGTCGGACTCTCCCATCAGCTTAAGCATGTTGGTTATGTGCTGGACGTATTGTTGCCTGATCTTTTCTGCTGCGGCTCCGGTTCGCAGATAATAATCGCGCTCCGGCAAGCCCAGGCCACCCTGATCGACAGCCGCGATCTGCTTGCGCGCATCCTTGAAATCCTGCTGCTCGCCGAAGCCGAAGAGCGCATTCACATTGATCAGTTGGAAGTGCGCCAGCAAGGGGGTTAGCTCCTGCTTGTTTTTAAGCGCCGCAATGCGCTCGAGCTCCGGCTGGAGCGGCTGGAGTCCTTTCGCGTGGATCGCGTCCATGTCCATGCAGGAGGCGTAAAAATCGCCTATTTTTTGTTCGTTCGCAGTACGCTGCGCTCTCTCTGCAGCCGCCTTCTCCAGCAGTGTGTGCAGCGCGTTCTGAGTATGATCGAAGACCATGGTGGTGACGCCATAGCCCGTCTGATCCTGCGGAATGGGATAAAGCTTGATGAAGTTCCCACATGCGTACTGAAAGAAGTTCTCACAAGGGTCGGCTTTAGAGTCGATGAAGCGTTTGTCCACTCCGGGAAGCGGTTTGTCCGGCACGGCGGAATTATTCGCCTGCTGCGGGGTGTTGGTCTGGCCGCTCAGCGGCAAGGTAAGGGATGGGAGCGAAATCAGCAGCAGAACTGCGATGAATCCTGACCGTCTCTTGACCATGTGGTTGGCCTCTCGATTTCAAAACTATACGTCAGCGCAGGCCCTTGCGGCTGCAAATGGGACCGAGTCCCGTTTGGCGTGACACAATTATGCTGGGATTCCGCTTGGCGTGCATCGAAATTTGTGGCCTCCCACCCTTCGCACGAAACAGCGCCGTGCGAAGGATGGTGCACCCCAGGCTTTCCCATAATCTAAAACACGGTCCCTCAACGGCTAAAGCCGATCGAATTTTCAGTCAGTCGCGTACGGCATGAAGGCCGTACCCTTCCAGTGAGGTTTGTCAACATTGGAACTGATTGCGATTGGAGAAATCCTGGTGGAAATGGTGGCTACGGAGGCCGGTCAGAGCCTTCGCCGGCCGGGGCTTTTTGCCGGACCGTATCCCAGTGGAGCACCCGCGATCTTCGCCGATCAGGCGGCGCGTACCGGCTCTGCGGTGGCATTGATTGGCTGCGTTGGCGCAGATGAGTTTGGCCGGATGACGCTCGATCGTCTCCGGGCGAGCGGCGCGGATTTGCAGGCCGTACGGTCGATCCCCGAGCGGCCTACGGGAACCGCCTTCGTAGCGTACGACAAGGACGGCAATCGCGACTTTATTTTCAATATTGCCGAATCCGCCGCAGGAATGCTCGATATCCCGCAACTGCAGCCGGAGATATTCCGGGGCTGCCGCGTCTTCCATGTGATGGGATCCTCGCTCATCAATGCGAGAGTATCCGATGTGATTCGGCATGGCATCGAATTGGCGCAAAAGGCGGGCGCTGAAATCTCCTTCGACCCCAATGTGAGGAAAGAGCTGGCGCGCAGCGCAGCCGTGCGTGTAGCAATGGAGGAGATACTCGCGCTCACGGATATTTTTCTGCCCAGCGAGAGCGATCTGGATTATCTCTTTCCGGGTCAGGCCGAGCAGGCGGCTGTGGAATCTACCCTGGCGCGCGGAGCACGTATGGTCCTGCTCAAGCGAGGAGCGCGGGGAAGCACCTATTTCGATGCTAAGCAGAGGATCGATACCGCCGCGCTTCCTGCGCGGGAAATGGATCCCACCGGCGCGGGAGATTGTTTTGGCGCAACCTTTCTCTCCTCTATGATTCAGGGGCTTCCGTTGGAACGGTCGCTCGAGTTGGCGAACGCCGCGGGCGCCCTTGCTGTCGAGGCGCGAGGCCCAATGGAAGGCAATTCCACCATGGCGCAATTGGATCAGGTGCTGCGGGAAAGGCGCAGATAGAGAATCCCATGAAAAAGTTCATCAACCGTCCCGAGAACGTTGTGGAAGAGATGCTGCAAGGACTGGCCGTGCTTCACCCGGGGTCGGCCCGATTGGGGGGACACAAAGTTCTGATCCGCGCCGATGCGGAGCGGGCCCGTGAGCGACTGGTTGTGGTACTCTCCGGCGGAGGCAGCGGCCATGAGCCGGCGCACGCCGGCTACATTGGAGCCGGCATGCTGAGCGCTGCGGTGGTCGGAGAGGTCTTCACCTCGCCAAGCAGCGACTCCGTTTTCGCCGCCATCAAGGCGGTTTCAGGCAAGCCCGGCGCACTGCTGGTGATCAAAAACTATACCGGCGACCGGCTGAACTTCGGTGTGGCTGCCGAGATGGCGCGTGTTGAAGGCATTCCGGTGGAAATGGTTATCGTGGATGATGATGTCGCCTTGAGAGGAACGGACCAGGCTGCCGGCGCGCGCGGCCTGGCGGGCACTGTTTTCATTCACAAGCTGGCCGGGGCTGCCGCGGCTGAGGGCGGGAGCCTGGCCGAGATAGCCGCAGCGGGCAGAGCGGCCGTTGAACGCCTGGCGACCATGGGTGTTTCGTTTTCCGCGGGAACTTCGCCTGCCGTGGGACGGCCCAGCTTTGAGCTCGGCGAGCGAGAGATGGAGCTTGGCCTCGGTATTCACGGAGAACCCGGCGCGCAGCGTACCGCACTGCAGCCGGCGGACGAGTTAACAGCGACCTTGCTGAGCGAAATTTTGCAGCGCGGCAACTTCGGCGCCGAAAAGCGTGTGGCAGTGATGGTGAACAATATGGGGGCAACCACGGAGATGGAACTCGCGATTGTAGCGCGGCATGCGGTGCCCTTTCTTGAAAGCAGGGGATTCGCGGTCGAGCGAATCTATCCCGGGACTTTTCTCTCATCATTGGATATGGCGGGGATCTCGATCTCAGTCCTCGGGATAAACGACCAACGGCTGCGTTGGCTCGATGCAGCTACCACGGCTCCTGCATGGCCTAATGCGGCGAAACAACGCCCGGGCAAACCGGAAGCGCAGCTTCGAGCCAGTGCGGAAGTGAGTTTGCCGAGTGGCAAAGGGGCGCATTCGGCGCGAGGCATAAAAATAAAGCAGGCCATCGAGGCCGCTTGCAGGGCGCTGATCGGGGCCGCACCCGAGCTTACCGAGCTGGACCGCATTACAGGAGACGGCGACCTGGGGGCCAGCATGGAGCGCGCTGCCAAGGCTGTGCAAGGCACAGTGGATTCGTATCCCTTGGACGATATTCCCGCTACTCTTAAATCGCTCGGTCATACCCTGCGGCGGGAGTTGGGTGGATCGTCAGGGCCGCTCTATGGGGTGCTTTTCCTGCGCTGCGGCAGCGCTCTGGAAGACTCCGGCGCAACCGGGCTGGCGCAGTGGGCCGAAGCGCTCGATCGGGGCTGCCGGGCGATCGGGCAAATGGGTGGCGCGAAGCCTGGCGATCGGACCATGCTGGACGCGCTCGATCCGTTCGTGAAGGCACTCAACAAAGGCAGAGACGGGCAGGCGTCGCGCGAAGTAGTGCTGAGTGCGGTTGAAGCGGCGGAACGTGGCGCCGAAGCGACGGCACAAATGAAGCCCCGTCTGGGCCGGTCGAGTTATCTTGGTGATCGAGTACTTGGCTATCCCGATCCGGGAGCGAAGGCAATCGCCATCTGGTTGCGTGCTGCCTGCCAGGCACTCTTTCCGGAGTAGCTTCGTCTTTACCTTTCTTTCTGTCATTCCCGAAGGGGATCCGCTTCTGCCCTTCCTGCATCTCGACCGAAGCGGAGTGGAGAGATCTGCGGTTTCCATATCTGGCGCATGATCAAAATCAATGCTTTCGCTCTAACCCTGTTGGTCTTTGCCTTTCTTTCTGTCATTCCCGAAGGGAATCTGCTTTTCCAATCCATTCCCGTCGCTCCAGAAAGACCAGAAGCAGATTCCCTGCGGGAATGACAGACCAGAAAAGCAAGTGCGAATACAGAAGACCGGGCAAAGAAACCTTACCTAAAGGGGAAACCGCAGATCTCTCCACTTCGCTTCGCTTCGGTCGAGATGACAAATGAGGTGTAACTGCCAACCCAGCTTTCCTCAACCCAATTTTCATCCCCAAGGTAGGTCGCAGGTTGGTCTTTGCCTTTCTTTCTGTCATTCCCGAAGGGAATCTGCTTTTCCAATCCATTCCCGTCGCTCCAGAAAGACCAGAAGCAGATTCCCTGCGGGAATGACAGACCAGAAAAGCAAGTGCGAATACAGAAGACCGGGCAAAGAAACCTTACCTAAAGGGGAAACCGCAGATCTCTCCACTCCACTTCGCTTCGGTCGAGATGACAAATGAGGTGTAACTGCCAACCCAGCTTTCCTCAACCCAATTTTCATCCCCAAGGTAGGTCGCAGGTGGGTCTTTGCCCTTTCTTTCTGTCATTCCCGAAGGGGATCCGCTTTTCCAATCCATTCCCGTCGCTCCAGAAAGACTAGAAGCAGATTCCCTGCGGGAATGACAGACCAGAAAAGCTGGGGCACCCGGTTTCGCGGCGCTCCATGTTCTGCTCCTCTTTTCAATCCTGATGAGAAATGGAGGCTGGATTAGGGCAATAATGAGCAAGGACCTCTATCGGAAATTCGCGAAGTGTCTGCTGGCGGCGTTCGTCTCGTGCCCGGCAGTTGCGGCTGCTTCCAGCCTGCCGCCGGCCGCGCTCCCGCTTCATACCAGCGGTCATTCGATCCTCGATTCGCAGGGCCAACCAGTGCGGCTCATCTCGGTGAACTGGTATGGCTTCGACGAAAAGGAGTATGTCGTGGGCGGTCTGGATCACGCTCCTCTCGAGGAAATTGTTCAGGAGATCCGCAAGATGGGGTTCAACTCCGTGCGCCTGCCCTGGGCGAATGAGACGCTTGAACGCGACCCCATAGTGCCGGATTACGCAGTTGCCGCCAACCCGCAGTTCAGGGGCAAGCACGCGATGGAAGTAATGGATGGTGTTATTCATGACTTGGCCGCCGCGCACATCATGGTCATTCTGGACAATCACGTAAGCCGCGCCGATTGGTGCTGCAAAGACAATGACGGCAATGGTCTATGGGCGAATGCGGAATTTCCCGAATCCAGTTGGCTGAGTGATTGGCAAACGATTGTTAAGCGCTACCAGAATCAGTTCTACGTCATCGGTGCGGACCTGCGGAATGAGTTGCGCAGCGGGGCCACATGGGGAGAAGGCGACCCGGCACACGACTGGCGCGCCGCGGCTGAGCGGGGCGGCAATGCCGTTCTTCAAGTCAATCCCCGGCTGCTCATCATGGTAGAGGGCACGCATTATTCCACGGACTTTCACAACGCATCGAGGTATCCGGTACGGCTCACCGTCCCCGGGCGCCTGGTCTACTCGCCGCACGATTACGGAATGTCCCAACCGCCGCCTAAAAGCTACCAGGACCTTGAGCAACTGGTCGACCGGCGCTGGGGATTTCTGCTGCACAGCGATTCAGCGCCGCCTTTGTGGGTAGGTGAATTTGGCATTTGCCAGGACCCCGCAAAGTGCAGTCAGTTTGGCAACTGGTTCCCTTGGTTTGTCCGATACCTCAAAGAGAACCACCTCGCCTGGAGCTATTGGCCGCTGAACGGCACGCAATCATCCGGATATAGCCGCAAGTACAATGCGATAGAGAGCTACGGATTGCTGGGCCCCGATTACAAACACATCGCCGCCCCTAAAGTGATTGAACAATTGCGTAGCTGCGGCCTGGAATAGAAATGAGCCCTCGCCGGAGTAATGCCGGCTAACGCTTGGCCGATGCGCCAAAGAAGGTTGGCTGCTCCGGGATCGCGGCTCCGTCGGCGCGTGGATCGGATGCACCGAAATTGACGCCTGTTTTGCTGTCGTGAAGGATTGCCTGGCCGCGCCCCATCAGTGAGGTGTAGCCCTTGTGCACTTGCAGCACATGTCCCATCTTGCTCAGCGCTTCGAGGGTGGCGGGCGTAACCCGCGACTCGATCACGATTCTGCAGCCGAGCTGCTCGCGATCGGTAAAACGCGGTTCCTCCATCGCCGCCTGGATATTCATATGGTAGTCGACGACGTTAGAGACAAATTGCGCATGAGCGAGCGGCTGATTAAGGCCGCCCATGATGCCGAAGCCAATGTGTTGGCCGCCGCGCTGCATGAATGCGGGAATGATGGTATGAAACGGGCGCTTGCGGCCGGCAAGTGCGTTGGGCGACGCGGGATCGAGCGAGAAAAGGCCTCCGCGGTCATGTAAGGCGAATCCCATGCCTAGTACGGTTACGTTCGATCCGAAGTTGTTGTAGTTACTTTGAATGATGGAAAGGATATTGCCTTCGCGATCGACGACGGTGAAGTAGGTGGTATCGCTGGTGCCGAGCGCCGCGGGGGCAACCGTGCAGTTGGCTTTGGCCGGATCGATGAGCGAGGCACGCTTTGCGGCGAAATTTTTCGAGAGAAGCTGATCGACGGGAATCTTGCTGAAACGCGGATCGCCGTCGTACGCCTTCACGTCGGCATAGGCGAGCTTCATGGCTTCGATTCGAGTGTGCAATTCACCCGGACTGTGCGGACCTGCGGGATCGGGCTTGAACTGCTCCATAATATTGAGCATTTCAAGGGCTGCGATGCCGTCCCCGTTGGGCGGGAGCTCGTATACGGTCCAATCGCGGTATTTCGTCGAAACCGGCTCGACCCATTCGGCGGAGTATGAGGCGAGGTCATCGGCGGTCATGGTGCCGCCGAGTCTCTCAGAGGTTTTGAGGATAGCTTTCGAGATTTCTCCCTTGTAGAACGCTTGCTCGCCCTGGTCGGCGACCAGCGTGAGTGCGCGGGCGAGATCGGGGTTGCGAAAGATCTCGCCGGTCTCGGGGACCTTGCCGCCGGGGAGAAATACGCGGCGGCTTTCTGGATTCGTCAACAAGCCATCGTGATCTCCGTCCCACCAGTCGTGAATGATCTCCGCCACTGGGAACCCATGCCCGGCATAAAAGATCGCCGGTTGGAAGAGGTCGCGCCAGGAGAGTTTCCCCCAGCGATCATGCAGCTTGGTCCATCCGTCGACCGCGCCCGGCACGGTGACGGAATCGATACCGTATTGGGGCATCGCCGTGATGCCCTTTTGCTGAAGATGCTCAATTGTGAGAGCCTTCGGCGCCCAGCCGCTGGCGTTCAGGCCGTAGATTTTGCCTGTCTTCGCCTCCCAATAAATGGCAAAGAGATCGCCGCCCATGCCGTTGGAAGTGGGTTCCGTGACGTTGAGTACAGCGTTGGCTGCGATCGCCGCATCGATGGCGGAGCCGCCCCGTTCGAGGATGAGCGCCCCGGCTTGTGAGGCCGAAACCTGACTGGTGGCAACCATACCGTACTCTGTGGCGACGACCGAGCGTCCGTAGGAGCGGTCCTGGGCGGACAGGTTGAATGTGGCGGATAGGAAAACGAGCAAGATGACCGAAGGCCTGAGTGCGATCATGCGGGCGAGGCTCCAGATCGAGATATGCTAATGAATCTGTGGGTCTGCGCTGAGGCTATGAGCGTATCACTTGAAAAGCAAGATAGAAAAAGAAGCTAAGGCTGATGCATCCAGTTTTACGCGGGAATACGGAGCTGCCGGTTTTGGTCAACCGGGGTCCGTCTTGAAGTTGACTTGACCATGGCTGCCTTATGCTGCTTTCCATCTCCACCAATGAGGTAAAGAATATTCCGCTCTACAGCAAACCTTACGCTTTCGCCTACAGTTGAAAGTGCTGGCTTGGACCACGGGTGGACGAGATGCTCGCGAACTACATATGTTTCTTGTCCAGCTTCGATTGTGAATTCCTGGTAGGTCTCGAAATCAGGGGTCGTGGTGGTAGGAATGTTGGCCGGCGAATAACTGTTCCGGTTAGCGTTGAGATAGCCATCTATGGTGGTAGTCTCTGTGCTTCCCTCGTGAACCTTTATACGTTCTGTCCTGCTGAGCGTTCCCGTCTGCCAGTTTCGGTTCTGTGCCTTGGCCCAAAGTGCAACGCTCAGCATTAGGCATAACAGGATAAATGCTCGCTGTTTCACGGAGGACCTCCGCTGATCTGTCTTCTGGGCGCGGCATCAGCCCGCTTTACGTTCGACACCAAGTTACTCGACAAAGCACACTAAGGCAAGAATTGTACGAACCTCAAGTCACCGCACGAACCTCGAATTACCAGGGAACGACGCCGCCCGTCTCGTAGAAGCCACCGGTCGGAGCATCATCAGGAACTAGAGACTGGCGGACCGTCTCCGCTGCTCCTTCCTTAACGGTCTGGGTGCCGCTGTTGTCATTCAAATCAGTAGCTGTATAACCGGGATTGACCGTGTTGACCTTGATCGGAGTATCCCGCAGCTCCCAAGCCAGTTGCACGGTCATCATGTTGAGAATCGCCTTGGAACCGTTGTAACCCAGCCGTTTGATGGCAGCGAACGACCAGTTCGGATCGGAGTTCCAGGTGATCGAACCGAGTCCGCTTGAAACCATCACAATGCGCCCCGATGCGGCGTTCCGCACCAGCGGTAACATCGCTTGCGTAACCGCCAGCGCGCCAAAGAAATTGACATCGAGGGCCCGGCGCACCGTGTCAGGATCGACGACGCTAGGCGGACCATCGCCCTTTGCGTGCACTCCCGCGTTATTGACGAGGATGTCGAGCCTTCCAAACTGCGCGCGGATTCCTTCCGCGGCCTTCGCGATGGTTTCCCGTTGGGTGACATCCAACTCAATGAAATGCGCATCGGTTCCATCTGCTTTCAGCCTCGCTTCAGCAATTTCCCCCAAGCGTGGATTGCGTGCACCTAGGAGCACTGTGATGCCCTCCGCACCAAGCTGACGCGCCACTTCAAACCCAATGCCCTTGTTCGCCCCTGTTATCAGAGCAATTTTGCCTTTGTGTTTCAGCGGCATGCGCTCTACCTCTCCGTTTGAAAGATTGTAGAGGACAAAATCCAAGCAGGATTCGAAATCAACCGGGAGGATCGCTCAAAGTCATCTGACGAAAGCAGGTGAAATCATACGTCATTCGATTAGAAAGCCGGAGGATAATTCCCGAGTTGTCGGCTACTCTTCCCCAATCCGATAACGTCAGAGTTGCCCGTGAGCCGGGAACGGAGTGTGCTTTGGAGTGGAGGAGGCATAAGATTGAAGGCCAGAGGTATTCGGATGCTATACCAAAAGATCAATGTTGAACTGATCGTGGTCGCTGATGAGGCCGAGGCGGTTGTCGCGGAGTTGGACGCTGCGCTCGATCGGATGGAAGAGAGGCACACACTTTTCGGCGGTGGGATCGAGACCGTCGCTTTCGAGCACCGCGGAACACGGAAGAGGCCGGCACTCGCGCATGCGATCGGCGCAGGTGAGACTGCTGTCAGGGCTGTACGTAAGAGCTTGACTGTTGCCCTCCGCGCAGTCATCTAATGTTGCCGTCCCGGCAAAGCGAAGGCCATAGAACGCGCTGAGAAGCTCACAGCCAACTGAGACTCAATTACACAGAGGTGCCTTCAATGAATGCTACGAGAGGCGAAACGGCGCTTCGGGCATGCCGCCTGGTGCAAGCGGCCGAGCCTTTCATCGGCAAGCAAAACCTGCAATACGCTGTAGGTATCTCGGCACAGTCGACCGGCGCGGAGGCGATCCACATGCAGCTTGTGACCATTCCGCCTGGAGGGCGAGCCCGCGCCCATAAGCACGCCACACACGAGACGGCGATCTATGCCTTGAGCGGCGAGTCCGGGGTGTGGCACGGAGAGCGCCTGGAGCAACACACGATCGTTAAGCCGGGCGATTTTTTCTACATCCCGGCCGACGTTCCCCATTTGCCCTACAACCCCAGCATGACCGAGACCGTGGTTGCGGTAATCGCGCGCACCGATCCGAATGAGCAGGAGAGCGTAGTCCTGCTGCCGGAACTGGAGAGCATCCGCCCAGCCTGAACTTATACCTTTCTTCGAAAACCATTCTTGGGAGGCCTGCTCTGCCAACGGTTGTGGTCTCCCACCCTTGCTACGCAAGGATGGGGCACCCTGGAACTGCTTGAAGTATGAATCCAAAACCGCTACCAATCGAGGGGTGCCCCATATCTGGCGCGCTTTTTGCGCCAGATGTGGGAAACCGCAGATCTCTCCACTCCGCTTCGCTCCGGTCGAGATGACAAAGTTAGGTGTAGTTGCCAACCAAGCCTTCCTCAACCCGATTTTCATACCTTGGGTGGGCCGCAGGCCCGTGAATACTCAGGACACTAGCCGGTGAGGCAATCGGACGTGAGCCTGGCATCCCGGGCCGTCGAGACGATTGGTGAGCTCGATGGTGCCGCCGTGTCCTTCGCAGATTTGCCGCGCCAGTGCCAGGCCGACTCCGCTGCCTCCTGCCTTGGTGGTGTAAAAGGGCACAAACAAATTCGATGGATTGCTCAACCCGTCTCCATTGTCGGTAACCAAAATCTCGACTGCTCCGTGATCCGCTCCCCAGGCTATTCTCACTTCCGGCTGTACGCCGGCGGCAGTCCGGGACCGGCTCGACTCCGCCGCATTGCGAATCAGGTTGATCATCAATTGTTCCATCTGATCGGGATCCATCTCCAGCAGCAGATCGGGACCTCCATCGAGTAGGATGGGAACTCTCGTCTCCAGCCCCGCCACGCGTTCCACCAGTGGCCGCAAAGAAGCCACGCGCAAGACCGGTTGGGGCAGTTGGGCCAATTGCCGGTAGGCCTGCACAAAACGATTCAAGGACTCCGCGCGGCTCTCGATGATCTTGAGAGCGCGATCCAGATCCGGGTTGTCGGCCATCTCTCTGGTCCGCAGGCGCGATCTCAAAGTGCCGGCGATGGATTTGATGGGAGTCAACGAGTTATTGATTTCATGGCCGAGCACGCGAATCAGCCTCTGCCACGCTTGCCGCTCCTGCTCCCGCAAGGCGGCATCGACGTCGGAGAGAATCAGCAGGGTATGAGGAACGCCCTGCTGGCGGAAGCTGGACCGGCGCACCATCCAGCGGCCGGCGCCGTCCTTTTTTCCCAGGGAGAGGACGCCATGATCGGGCTGATCGAGAAGTTGACCGAGACCGAGAGCGGATGCGTTCCGTCCGAGAGATCTCTCGGCAGCGAGGTCGAGCAGACGTTCGGCTGCAGGATTGATGAGCCGCAGTTCATTGGCCCGGTCGAATGCCAGCACCGGCGTATCCATGGCCAGCACGACATTGCGCAATAGCGCGGTGGCCTCCAATTCGCCGAGCCGCTTTTCCTGCAGCATGTCCGCCAGAGCATTGACTTCGAGGGCAAGCTCCCCCAGCGCATCGACTTCCTGTGAACCGCGAGCGCGGAACGAATAGTCTCCCTCGCGAAGCGAGGAGACTACATTCGCCATGGTCTGCAAGGGGCGCACGATCTGCTCGACCAGCGTTCCCATGGCGATCAGGAATAGGATGACGAGAAAGCCGAGGATCCCGGCGATCGCTCCCCAGGGCGTGTGCGCCCTGATCAGCAGGAAGAGCGACAACAGAAACGCGGGAGCGAAGAGTAGCCAACAGAGAATGCGCAGCCGGTATTCGAGCCTCAGCATCTTGCGCGCGGTCCTGGGCGATGGGGTTGATTCTTCTCCTGAGTAGTGGAGAGCAAGACCCCGGCACAGCCGTTCGATCAACGCATGGCTATGCATAGAGAGTTTTTCACCGCGCCAGCAAAATGTTAGATGCCATACTTTTCCATTCGCCGGTAAAGCGCCCCCCGGCTCAATCCTAAAGCCTCGGCCGCATGGCTGACGTTTCCGCCGGCGCGGGACAAGGCCTTGCGGATCAGGATGCTTTCAACAGCTTCCAAGCTCATCTCTTCAAGACTTTGCGCCGCCGGGCGCATCTGGGTGAGACCGAGATCGGCGCTTTCTATCCTGGAGCCTCGGGCCATGAGCACGGCGCGTTCAACAGAGTGATCCAACTCGCGAATATTTCCCGGCCAACTGTAGTTGAGCATGGCCTGCAGAGCGCTGGGCTCAAATCCCGTAACAGGCTTACGATAGCGCGCGGAGTAGCGATCGAGGAAATGCGCGGCCAGCAGAGGGAGATCCTCGCGGCGCTCGCGCATGGGGGGCAGGTGCACCTCCACGGTGTTCAGCCGGAAGAGCAGGTCCTCGCGAAAGCGCCCGGCGGCGCATTCAGCGTGCAAATCGGCGTTGGTGGCCGAGAGCAAGCGCACATTGACGCGCCGGGTCTGCGAGGAGCCAACCCGCTCCAGTTCGCCGGTCTCCAAAACGCGCAACAACTTGGCCTGCTGGCGCAGAGGCACATTTGCGATCTCATCCAGAAACAACGTCCCTCCATCGGCAAGCTCGAAGCGCCCGATGCGGTCCGTCCTGGCGTCGGTGAAGGCCCCTTTTACGTGGCCGAAGAGCTCGCTTTCAAAGGTGCCTTCCGGCAATCCGCCGGTATTCACGGCCACCAGTAAGCGGCCGGAACGGGAGGAGAGCGCATGCAGGGTTTGCGCCACGATCTCCTTGCCGGTGCCGTGCTCACCGGTGATGAGAACATTCGCATCGGAGGGACCGATGCGGGCCATCATTTCCAGCACCGGCTGCATGGAGGCCGCTTGGGCGATCAACACCGGCTTTTTTTCCGCGCGCAGCAGGCGGTTCTCCGCTTCCAGAATCTCCGTACGCCGCACCGCCCGGTGAAGTTCAACCTGCGTGCGAAGAATGGTCAGGAGGCGGGCATTGTCCCAAGGCTTCTGGATGAAGTCGCGGGCGCCACGGCGCATGGCCTCGACGGCAAGGTCTACGTTCGCCCACGCGGTCATAACAATGATCGGCAAGCGGCTGTCCTGAGCATTGATCCGCGCCAGAAGATCCAGCCCTTCCTCGCCGGAGGTGGTGTCGCGAGTGTAGTTGAGATCAATGAGCAGGGCGTCGAAGCTCTCGCTGACGATGGCGTTCAGGACCTCAGCGGGCGATTGCACCCCTTCCACGCTGTAGCCTTCGGGCTGCAACAACAGGTCGAGTGCTTCGAGAATGTGAGTCTGGTCGTCGGCGGTAAGGATGCGCGGCGCTTCAGCCAGTGAGCGGCTCGCCGGGGATTTCTTCGCGGGTTGCGGGAGGACTGCCATAGGGGCCCTTATAGAGCATTTTCAAACTTGGTGTAGAACCTGGGGCACCCGCGTCGTAGCAACGGAGATTGACCCTGCATCCCTTTTATATTAGAGGCCATTTTTCGCTACTACCCCGGTCTTCGCCTCGTCGATTGAAATTCCCAGTTGATCGAGGGTAGTGCCGGTCACTTGGTCTAACTGCACTTTAGCCTTTTCGTAGGTAGTCTTGGCTCCGACCAGATTAGACTCCGCGATCGAAAGGTCTCGCTGGGCGGTAAGCGTCTGATAGATAGAGCCGGCGCCAAGCTGTTGCTCCTGCTTGGTGATATCGAATGTCTTTTGCGCCAGATCGCGAGCTTCAGTAGCTGCCTGAACCCTGGCTGCGTTTTGCTCCAGAGCATATTCCGCGTTGCGGACATCGATGCGGATCTGCTTCTTCAATTGCTGCGCGTAAAGCTCGCCTTGACGATACTCCAGCTCCGACCGGAACTGGTCCGCTTTGGCCACCCGGTTGCGTAACGGAATCTGCAGATTCAAGCCGACATAATAGTTGGGCGAGGAATTGTTGAAGGCTGTCTCCATGGCTCCGCCCACCCCAGGCGGGACGGTGACCGGGTTGGGGCCTCGGCTATAGTCCGGATTGGGCTCGCCGGCCAGACCCTGCCCCGCATAGTAGGCCTGAAGGGTGAGCGTCGGCAGCAGATTGTTGCGGGCCGAGCGGCGGCTGATCAGCTCATTTTCCAGGTTGATCCTGGATTCATAGATCTCAGGACGATTCTTGAGCGCCTGGGCGATCAGGTCTTCGACCGGAGGAAAGCTCTGTTGCCCCACATTGCCCACCGCATCGGTCGGGACCACCGGCATCTCTTCCAAAACCGGATCATCCAGGTTCTTGGTCAGCGCGTTTTTGATCAGGGAAGCCTGTAGTTGGAGAGTGGTCCTGGCCACGGTCAAATCCTGATCGCGATTGGCTACATCCGCTTGAGCCCGCATCACGTCCATGGCTGGAACTGCGCGCAGATCGAACTGCTTCCTGGTGTCTTCCAGCGTTTTCTGAGCAAAGTCGCGGGCCGAAGTCTTGACCTGTTCGTCCTGATAGGCATTCACCAGATCCCAGTAGATATCCTCGATTTGAGTCACAGTTATGATCACCTGATATTTGAAGGCGACATCGGAGATCTTCTTGTCGTTTTTCGCGATCCGCAAGTAGCGCAGATTTGGCCCGAACCCGAAGCCGGCGAGTAACTGCTGGCGGAGAGTGACCTGCCAGTAGGAACTCAGCGCCGGCGTCACGTTGACGTAGGGGCTGTTGATGGTCTGCCGATTATTGTCCCAGTCGAACTCGAAGGAAGTGCCCGAGGGAAAGGCCTCAAGAAAACTCCCGTTTACGGTGGCGGTATTGAATTTGAGAGTGGGCACGCCATAGTTGACCAGGTTGACCTCGGGCTGGGCCTGGTGCTCGATATACATGCTGCTGAGGATTTCAGGATCGTAGGAGCTGACCGGCGTGCCATTGCCCAGGGTAGATGTCACCAGGCCGCCGGCGCCGGCGCCGGCGCCGCCGGCGCCGCTTGAAGTGCCACCGGCGCCGGCCCCAGGGCCACCTGAACCGAGACCGCCGACTCCGCCTCCGGGCGTGTTTTGCACCACACCGGTGTTGACGCCGCGCACGGATTCCTCCGGCCCTGGTGCGCAGTATGTCGGTATCCGCGATGGGCAGATTGTAACGGGCGATCGCCAGGTCGAGGTTGTTCTCCAGGGCCAGCGCGATTGCATTGCGCAGAGATAGATAGAGCTTGCCGCCGCGGATCAATTGATCGAGACGGGGCGAGTTGCCGAGATCGGGTTCGGGCACGTTTTCGGGGCGGTATGGCGCCAGTGGGTTAAGCGATTTCGGCATTTGTATCTTAAAGGGCTTGACGGGCTGGGGTCCGTTGGGCGGTGGAGTTGCCGGGCTGGATTGCGCGGAGACGGTTGAACTCAACAGGCCGATCACGCAAACTACGGCCATCAGCTTGCGCGCGGGGCCTACCTCTCCCGCCACAGAGGTTTGTGGTTTCCCACATCTGGCGCAAAGAGCGCGCCAGATATGGGGCACCCTGGACTGGTGGCGGGGGTGGATTCTTAGATCCCACGTCCGAAAATCCGGACGTGGGGCACCCGGCCCTGATATGAAGCCATTTTTCTGCTGTGCTCTGAGAACGTTCTCTTTGTGCACCTGGGTCATGCCTTGGCCTCGACTGTCTGGCCCAGTCCTGGATTTGCGCTGTCACTGACCATCCATCCATCGCGGACTTCAAGCACACGGGAGCCATAGGCTGCGTTCACTTCAGAGTGAGTGACCTGCACGATGGTTGTCCCCTGTTGATTCAAGCTGCGAAAGAGTTCCATGATCTCCTTGGCCTGCGAGGAGTGCAGGTTGCCGGTCGGTTCGTCGGCGAGCAGCAGCACGGGCCGGTGGATCACGGCGCGGGCGATACCCACCAGTTGCTGCTGGCCGCCGGAGAGTTGATTGGGAAAAAGGTCTTTTTTGCCCACGATGTTGAAACGGTCAAGGGTATCGGCTACCAGCCCCTGGCGCTCGGGACGAGGAATGTTCTTATAGGAAAGAGGCAGATCGATGTTCTCCTGCACGGTGAGATCGTCGAGCAGATGGTAGCTCTGGAAGACCATGCCGATATTGCGCTTGGCAACCTCGGCGCGCTGCTTGCGGTTCATGGCGTGTATCGCCTGGTCGTTGAACCAATACTCGCCGCGCCATTGGTCGTCCAGAAGCGCGAGCACATTCAGCAAGGACGACTTTCCCGCGCCGGAGGGACCCATGATAGTTACAAATTCTCCGGGCTCGATCTTGAGGTCGATGCGCCGCAGCACCCAGGTTTGTCCCGCGCCGGTTTTGTAACTGCGTTCGATATTTTTAAGTCGAATCATGGCTTCCTTTTTTTATTTATTCGGTGCGCAGCGCCTGGACCGGGTTCAGGGTGGCGGCGCGGCGCGCGGGCAAGAGCGCGGCAGCCGTGGCCGAGATGGCCAAAGCGGCAACTGCGATAGCCACGCTCGGCGGGTCGAAGACAGGTACCTGGTAGATATGGCCTGCCATCAAATGCCCTACCAGATAAGCCAGTGGGACGCCGAGAGCGAGGCCAATCAGCACCTGCGTCAATGCCTGCCTCATCACATTGGCGAGAACGCGCCCGCGATCGGCGCCCAGCGCCATGCGGATGCCGATCTCCCCGGTGCGCCGCTCGACGGAATAGGCGGTGACGCCATAGAGGCCGATCGACGCCAGGATGAGCGCGGTCAGGCCAAAGAGCGAAGTGAGGCGAGCGATAAGCTGGTCTTGAGTGAAATTTTCACTCAGTTGTTCGGTGAAGGTGTGAACGTAGAGCGGCGCAAGACTGGGATTGACATCGGCGAAGGCAGCTCGCAGCTCGTTTTCCATCCCCTCGCCACTTCCTTTGAATTCGAAGACGACGTTCCCCGCGAAGTGCATGGACTCCTCGCCTTTGCGATAGGCCTGGTTCACAACTTGGGCCGTTTGTGCGATGGGCAGAAAGAACATAGGAGGGACCGGCTGGTCGGGATCCCGGTACTTGGTGTCTTCCGTAACGCCCACAATCTCGAATTGCGAACGCAGCTCCGGCTCCAGGCCGAAATGCCGGCCGATCGCGTCGCCGTTAAAATACCTGCGAGCGAAGGCCTCATTGACGACAGCGACATGACGGCTATGGTCGTCGTCCTGCTCGGTTATCGGCCGGCCGTGATCGATGGCCGCGCCGATGGCTTTGAAATAACCCGGACCCACCGTCAGATATGAGGCCTGGTACCAGGTGTTACCGGGAATCGGATCAGGTTGTCCGGAGATGAAGAGAGAGGTGTTCCAATTGTCAAATGTCATTGGGGAGTACAGGGCATAGCTTACCGTTTCTACACCGGGGATCCGGCCCAGGCGCTCGCGCAGGCGGCGGTAGAACGGGTCGAGGTCCGCGCGTTTGACGCCAGCCAGGGCGGGATCGATACCGGCGACGACGCGCCCCTGGGTCTGAAAGCCGAAGTGCTGATGCTCGAGATTAGTAAGACTGCGGATGAGCAATCCGGCCGTACACAGCAGTACGACGGAAAGCGCCGCCTGCAGAATGACCAGTGCGCGCTGCGGAGTGGAGCTGGCATCATGACTGCTCGTCCGGTTGGCGCCGCGCAAGGCCTCGATAGGATTGGCCCGCGAGCTAAACCAGGCAGGCGCTCCGCCAAAGACGATGCCGGTAATCAGCGAAACGGCCAAAGCGAACGCCATGACGGGCAGAGAAGGCGAGGCGTCGAAGGGTATGTATTGCGCTCCGCGGAAGGCCAGGGCAAGCATCATATCCGTCACCGCATAGGAGACGGCGAGCGCTCCCAGGCCTCCCATAAGGGCCACGGTGATACTGACGGCGAGCGTCTGCCGCACCACCTGGGCTCGGCGTGCTCCCAGAGCCATGCAGAGCGCGGTTTGCTGGCTGCGGGCCGTTGCCCGTACCAGCATCAGGCTGGCGACATTGGCGCACACGATGAAAAGAACGGCCAGTGCCGCGAACAACAGCAGTATCAGGCCGCGTCCGTAGCGGTCGCTGATATTGTTGGCGCTCGCCGCGGCCGGCGCGAGCTCGGTCCGCTGCTGGCCAATAGCGGCACGGTCGTTCGGTAACATCTGGCTGGCTTGCGATCGCAGCCACTGCTTGAGCTCCACATTGAGCTGCGCTTCAATGGTTTGGAGATTCCCGCCCGATGGGACGCGACCGATCACGTCTAGCCAGTGCCTCTCCGGCTGCCCTGTGTGGGGCTGCGAAGTAGTGAGATTCATTTCCTGATGAATAGGCGCCCACAGGGATGGAGGATCGCTGCTCAGCTTTTCGCCATAGAAGCCCGGCCTCGTTACCCCAACGATGGCGACGCCTCTGCCGTTCATCAATACGGTGCTGCCAATGAGCGATGGGTCCAGGGCGAAGCGTTGCTGCCAGAAGCGATAGCTGATCACCGCGACGGGAGTCGCGCCCTCGTTGTCATCCGCGGGAGTAATGGCTCTCCCGAGCAGGATCGGAACGCCCAGAGTGGAGAAGTAATTGCCGGATACATAGCGCGCGCCTACGGCCTTGGGCAGACCCTTGTCTCCGGCGCGCCGCACAGTGAATCTGTCCTGACCCGACTGCACGGCGGCCAGACTCTCAAAGCCTTTGGTATGGTCCCTGAAATAGTCGTAGAGATCTACGGAAAATATGCGCCAGTCACCCTGCATCCCGCCATCGTTGCAGCATTCGTTCTCTCTCCCGATCTTATAGAGCTGTTGGGGATGCTCGACCGGGAGCGGCTTGAGCATCACGTTCCAGATGAGAGAAAAGATTGCCGTGGTGGCGCCGATGCCGACGGCGAGTGTCAGGGCCGCGGTAATGGTAAAACCAGGACTCTTGCACAATTGGCGCCAGGCATAACGGAAATCATTCAGCAGCGAGGCGAACATGTCGATCAAGTCTCCTTCGAAATACGAGCGTCAACGCCGCTCCATCAGCGCCGCTCTAGGAGTTCTTCCAGAGCATCCCCTTCGGCGACAACCTTGCCGTCGAAGAGGTGGATGTTGCGCTCGGCGTGCCGGGCAAAGCGCGGATCGTGGGTTACCATGCAGATGGTTGCGCCTTCCTGATGGAGGTTTTGCAGCAGCTCCATCACCGCTTCGCCGTTCTTTGAGTCGAGATTGCCGGTGGGCTCGTCAGCCAGCAGGATGGAGGGAGAACCGGCCAGAGCCCTGGCCACAGCCACGCGCTGCTGCTGGCCGCCGGAGAGTTGCGATGGATAATGCCTCATGCGGTGCGCCATTCCCACGCGCTCGAGCGACTGTTGGGCGCGGCGCTTGCGCTCGACGGAGGGCATCCCCGCCCGGTAGGTCAGGGGCAGCTCGACATTTTCCGCGACCGTAAGGTCGCCGATCAGGTTGAAGCTCTGAAAGATGAAGCCGATCTCCTGATTGCGGATACGAGATCGCTCGGCGAAGTTGAGGTTTTCGACCGGGCGCCCGTTGAGCAGATATTTGCCATTAGTCGGCGTGTCCAGCAGCCCGATGATGGATAGCAGAGTCGATTTGCCGCACCCCGATGGCCCGGACATGGCGACATACTCGCCTCGTTGAATCGCAAGATGTACTCCCGCGAGCGCGTGGGTTTCGATCTCGTCGGTATAGAAGATTTTGGTGAGGTCTTCTATCTGAATGAGCGGCTGCAGGTCTGTGGTCATGCTCCTCCTCGTTTGCTACGCGTTCCGGGGCCATGGTTGGTGTAAGTCAAGTAAAAATTTGTCATCTCGACCGGAGCGAAGCGGAGTGGAGAGATCTGCGGTCTATTCGATCTTGGGCGTGAACCACAGATCTCTCCACTCCGCTTCGCTCCGGTCGAGATGACAAATTAGGTGTAATTACCAACCAAACCTTTCTCTACCCCTTAGTCCAAACGGATACGATCCGTGTTATCCCAGCGCGACATATCCGAGAGAATCACCGTATCTCCTTCATGCAGGCCCTGGAGAATCTGAATCGAGGTCACCGAGGCCCGGCCTACCTTGACCGGCACGCGCACGGCGCCTTTACCGTCGGGATCGACCTTGAACAGGCTGATGGTGCTGTTTTCATCTCCAAAGGCCGGCCGTCCCACGTAGAGCACATCGGCCAGCCGCTGAAGATCGATGGTGCCGTCAACGCTCAGATCGGGCCGGGCGCCTTGCGGCATCTCCCCACTCAGCTGTACGTCAACGGTGACCGTTCCGTTCTGTACCGCCGGATCAATTCTTGAAACTGTGCCGCTGATGACGCCGTTGTGCGTATCGACCGAGGCCGGCTGCCCGATCTCGATGTCCCGCGCCTGGGTCTCGGCGATCTTCAGCTCCGCCTTCAACTGGTTCGGATGTACGACCTTGGCCAGCATGGTTCCAACGGTTACGGTCTGGCCGACGGCCAAGGGAAGATCGGTCAGCACTCCATCGATGCCGGCCCGCACGGTGAGCGCAGCCAACTGCTGTTGCTTGAGATCCGCCATCGCCTTGGCTTGTGCGACCTTTGCCTGCTGCACCGCAAGCTGGGACTCGATCGCTTTCTCATTGATATCCACCGTCTGCTTTTCAAGGCCGTTCCGCGTCTTGAGCTGGTCGGCGTTCCCTTGAGAACCCTCGTAGGCGAGCCCGGAGATCACGCCCAGCTTGTAGAGAGCCTGGTCCGTCTTCGCCTGCCTCTGCGCCTGGAGGTAATCGGCATTCACCGATGCCGCACTGGATTTCTGCGCCATCAGATCGCTCTGCACCTTGACCTGCGTGTTCTTAAGGTCTGCCTCCGCTTCCTTGAGGGCTAACTGAGCATCGATCGCGGCCTGTGTCACCTGAGGATCGGCCAATTGCACCAGGGCAGTATCCGCCTTCACCTGCGATCCGGGCAGCATGAGGATGCGCACTACGGTGGCGTCGGTCTGCGCCGGAATTTGCCGGATCGCATCCTCCCGCGGGGTCAGGGTGCCAAGGCCGCGGACCTGTCGCAGCATAGGTCCTCGCTTGACCGTATCCGTCCAGACCGTGGACCGGTCCATGGTGGGCGATGCCGGCTTGAGCTTCATCACCAGCCGTGTAACCACGGCGAGCACTACGACGGCGATGGCGACGGTGAAGATCTGGCGCCGTCTTCTCTTGGCCTTGAGGTCTGGGCGGGAAATATCCATGCTGGTCATCCTAGAAGCATCCGCACGGCCAAACTTGGACGTGCGGTTGGTATTTAGAATCAGGGGCTTGGCGCTATAGAGCGAACCCTAAGGAACGGTTCCGGTGTTCATTCCTGCGGCCCAGCGTCCGAATCCGGACACTGGGCCGCAGGTTGCCGCGTCCCTTGTACCATGAATTGTGTCGCTCGCGTTGGCTTGGCCGAGTTCGGAACCTCCCCAGAAGATTGCACCGGAGCAAGTCCACGTCTGGGCTTGGTTGCTGAATTCTCCCCAGGCCGATTTAGCGGCGCACACTGCGCTGCTCGATGACGATGAGTTGGAGCGATTCCATCGCTTTCACTTCGATCGCGACCGCATTCGCTTTGCCATGGCGCATGGAAATATGCGCAGGATTCTAGGCGCCTATCTCGGTCAGACGCCCGCCGCCTTGCGTTTCGCGGCCAATCCTTTCGGCAAGCCGGAGTTGATTGCCGCGGTTCCGGGAATTTACTTCAATCTGAGCCACAGCCACAGCATCGCTGTGCTCGCAGTTTCGCCCGGCGTGGAAGTTGGAATTGACGTCGAAGATATCCGTCCTATCGAGCCGGAGGTGGCCAGGAGTTCCTTCTCTCCCGCGGAGCTCTCCGCGCTCAGCCGGCTGGAGGGCGATCAGTGGCTTCGCGGCTTCTATCAATGCTGGACGCGCAAGGAAGCCATCCTCAAAGCGGAGGGAGTGGGATTGAATTTTCCGCTCGACGCCTTCGATGTCTCGCTCACGCCCGGCGTGCCCGCGGAACTGCTGGGGACGCGCCCACATTTGACTCTGCGCCGCCCATGGAAGCTCCATGACCTATCGCCCGCCGAAGGCACAGCCGGCGCGTTAGCAGCCGGCAGCCCTCATGCCGAGGTCGAGTGCTTCCGGTTGGCTTAGAAGACACGGATTTGTGGGTTCGCGAAGCTAACCCAGGTCTGTTTCGAAATTTTGTGGAATCCCAGGTCCCAAAATCGGGACCTGGGGCACCCAGGATCTGCTTTAAGTATGGATCTAAAACCAGCACGAATCGCGGGTTCCCATATCTGGCGCGCTCTTTGCGCCAGATATGGGAACCCGCAGATCTCTCCACTTCGCTTTTGGATCAGTGCGCGTCTTCGCGGAGGGCCAGGCTGATGAGGGTTTTTTGCTCCAGGTCATGGGCCTTGGCGGAGCCGGTGGCGGGACTGGCCGCCGCTGAGCGCTTGACACTGAGCACGGTGTGGTCCGGCGCCAGGCGGCGCAGACGGGGAGCTACAAAGGAAAGCGCGCCCATGTTTGCGGGCTCTTCCTGCACCCAGACGATCTCGCGGGCGGCCGGATGGCGGGCGATCTCCGCCGCCAGTTCCTTCTCCGGCCAGGGATAGAGCTGATCCATGAAAACAATGCCCGTGGTGCTGGCTTCGCGCTTGGCGCGTTCTACATGCAATTCATGACCTATTTTGCCGGTGCAGATCAGCAAGCGCTTTACGTTTTCAATCTTGGTCTCGGGCACGACGGGCTGGAACCGGGGCGCGGAAAAGCTCTCTCTGGGGGAGCTCGCGGCGGGGTGGCGCAGCATGCTCTTGGGAGTAAAGACGACCAGCGGCTTGCGCCAGGGCCGCATTGCCTGGCGGCGCAAGAGATGAAAATATTGCGCGGCGGTCGAGGGTTGACAGATCTGCATGTTGTCGTGCGCCGCCAGCTGCAGATAGCGCTCCACGCGGGCGCTGGAATGCTCCGGACCCTGGCCTTCGTAGCCGTGAGGAAGCAGCAGGACCACCGCGTTGAGAAGCCCCCACTTGTCTTCGCCCGAGGAAATGAATTGGTCGATGATGATTTGCCCGCCGTTGGCGAAGTCTCCGAATTGCGCCTCCCATAGCACCAGCGTCTCCGGGTAGTCGCGGCTATATCCGTACTCGTACCCCAAGACGCCGGCTTCAGAGAGAATTGAATTGTAGATTTCGAATTTCGCCTGGTCCGCGGCCAGATTGGCCAAGGGGACAAATCTGTTTTCGTTTTCTATATCTATCAGCACGCTGTGGCGCTGATTGAAGGTGCCGCGCTGGCTGTCCTGTCCGCTGAAGCGCACCGGCGTGCCCGCTGTGAGCAGAGAGCCGAAAGCGAGTGCCTCCGCCATGCCGTAGTCGAAGGGCCGTTCCCCTCTGCCCATCTCCGCGCGCTGCTCGAGCAATTTCTTGATCTTGGGATGGATATGAAAGGAGCTGGGATAAGCGGTGAGGCCGCGGCAGATCTCCTCGATGCGCTCCTGGCTCAAGGAGGTATCGACCTCGTATTCGGGCTTGAAGGGCCCGCCGTGGTAGGGCGACCAATATGGTGGAAGCTGCGCCAGCAGGGCAATCTTCTTTACGCCGGTAGCTTGCTTCTGCGCCGCGGCGAGGTCGGCCTGAATCTCCTTGGCCCGGATCGAAGCATCTACTCCGATGTGTTTGGCGTAGAGCTCATAGAGCGGAGGGTGATCTTTGATTTTCGCGTAGCGAAGCGGCTGTGTCACCGTGGGGTCGTCGACCTCGCTATGACCATGGCGGCGGTAACCGACGATATCAACGACCACGTCGCTATGGAAGGCGTAGCGGTACTCAACCGCCAATGCGGCCACGCGAACCACTGCGTCGGGATCTTCCCCGTTGACGTGAAAGATGGGAATAGGCAAGCGCTTGGCCAGATCGGAGGTGAAGCGGGAGGAGTTCTCCTCGTCAGGCTCGGCGGTGAAGCCGATGAGGTTGTTGACGATGACCTGAATAGCGCCGCCCACAGTGAACCCTGGCACATTGGCGAGGTTCAGCGTTTCCGCCCAGATGCCTTGTCCCGCGAATGCCGCGTCCCCGTGAACGACAACCGGCAGCACCTTCTGCTGCCCGGCCTCGCCGAAGCGCGTTTGCTTGGCCCGGGCTCGGCCCATGGCCACCGGGTCGACCGCTTCCAGGTGGCTGGGATTGGAGACCAGGTGGAGACCCATTTCCACGCCGTTTCTGGCGAAAAAACTTCCGGTGGCGCCTACGTGGTATTTCACGTCGCCGCCGCCAAGAATGCTACGCGGGTTCACATCCTCAAATTTCGAAAAAATATCGACCGGCGACCGGCCGATGGTGTTCACCATGACGTTAAGCCGCCCGCGGTGGCTCATGCCCATCATTAGTTGCACGGCGCCGAGTTCGGCCGCGCGGTTCAATACTTCGTCGAGGAAGGGAATTAGAACCGTGACCCCTTCGAGCGAGAAGCGCTTGGTTCCGAGATAGCGGGACTGAATCACCTGCTCGAAGACATCGGCCTGAATGAGGCGTTCGAGGATGTGCTGATGTTCGGCGCTGGGCTGCTCCTGCTCCATGCGTTGCTGAATCCACTGCCGCTTTTTGGGGTCGGCGATGTGCATAAACTCGACGCCGATGGTTCCGCAGTAATAGCGCCGTGCCTCTTGAGCGAGATCGCTGGTTCCTTCCAGTTCGGGGAGGTTTTCCGGGAGCAGATATTGGCCGAGCGGGTCAAGGTGGGCTTCGAGGTAACCCCAACGGCGGAAGGTGTCGAAGATTTGATCGCGGTAGGGAATCGGCAGGTCGTCAGACGCAGATTCCGATTGCAGAATTTTGGTAGCCATGAGCAGGTTGTTCCTTCTCAATTATAGCTTTCGCGCACCACGAATCGAGGGTGCCCCCTATCTGGCGTGCTCTTTGCGCCAGATAGTGGGAAACCGCAGATCTCTCCACTACGCTTCGCTCCGGTCGAGATGACAAAGTTAGGTGCAATTGCCAACCAAGCCTTCCTCCCGGGAGGACTGCTCTGCTAACGGTTGTGGTCTCCCACCCTTGCTACGCAAGGATGGGGCACCCTAGATCTGCTTGAAGTATGGATCCAAATCGGCCACCAATCGAGGGTGCCCCATATCTGGCGTGCTGTTTGCGCTGTTCAGTCTCACCACATACTTTACAGAATGTCCCGTCACATCCTTTACACTGCCAAGCGAGCAAAGCGCGCAGAGGGTGGGGAGGAAATGGCGTGGGGGACGATGGATATACAAGAGCAGCGGGTGAGATTTGCTGCGCGAAGGACCGAAGAGCTCGTCGCTACGCTGCGCTCCGTTCTGCACGACAACGTCTGCTCGTCGCGGGCTAGGTTGTGACGGCGCGCCGACCTTCTACTCGACCTAAATTTCATCTCCCTTGGGTGGCAGATGTGGGAAAACCGCAGATTTCTCCACTACGCTGCGCTCCGGTCGAGATGACAAAGTTAGGTGTAGTGGCCAACCAAGCCTTCCTCAACCCGATTTTCATTCCCTTGGGTGGGCCGCAGGCCCATGTACACTCCGGTCGAGATGACAAATCAGGTGCAGTTGCGTGGAATCCCAGGTCCCAGAATCGGGACCTGGGGCACCCGAATTTGTAGCACTACGCAGAGACTTACTCTTCGAGCACTGCCTTGACCAGATTGCGCGGGCTGTCCATGTTGACGCCGTTCTCGATGGCCAACTGGAAGGCCAGCAATTGCAAGGGCACGGCTTCGAAGATGGTGGAGAGCAGATCCTCGGTGGGTGGAACCTGAATCGACCAGCGGCTGAGGGCGGCCGCCTCCTCGTCGCCTTCAGTGACGATGGAGAGGATGGTTGCGCCTTGCGCCCTCATCTCCTTCATCAACTGGATGACCTTCTTATAACGCACCATTGCGCCGGCGTCGGAAGGGTCGCGCGTGGCGACGATTACCAGCGGCGCATTCGCGCTGACCAGCGCGTTTGGACCATGCTTCAATTCGCCGGCCGGATAGCCCTCCGCCTGCAGGTAGGCCGACTCCTTCAACTTGAGCGCGCCCTCGCGCGCGATGGGAAAATGCACACCACGTCCCAGATAGAGAAAGGCTCGCGACGTTTTCAATTCCGGCGCCAGCGAGGCGATCTGCTCTCTCCACCGGCCGATGACCGGCTCAAGCTGCGATGGAATCCGGCGCAGGTTCCGGCAATGCGTTTCCACGTCGTCCGCAGTCATCCTGCCGCGCAGACGGGCTAGAAACAGCGCGAGCGAATAGAGAACGGCGAGTTGGGTGGTAAAGCTCTTGGTGGCGGGGATGGCTTTCTCCGGCCCGGCAAAGGTGGGCAGGGAAGCGTCCGCCTCGACAGCCATGCTGGATTGCGCATTGTTGGTGATGGCCAGGGTCGGCCAGCCGCGGCTTTTAGCCTCGCGCAAGGCGGCCAGCGTGTCAGCCGTCTCCCCGGATTGGGAGATGACGAGCGCCGCAGCATTTTGGATGGTCTGGCTGGAACGGTAGGTATATTCGCTGGCATATTCCACGTCAACTACCAGGCCGGCCAGGTCCTCCAGCATGATTTCCGCCGCCAACCCGGCGTGGCGGCTGGAGCCGCTGGCCGCGATCACCAGGCGTTCGCGTCCCTGCATAGCCTCGGCTGCAGCTTCAAAAACTTCGCTTGCCAGCCGCCCCTGGGGTGCATAATGCTCGATGGTATCGGCGAGCGCCTTAGGCTGCTCGTAGATCTCACGCAGCATCGCGTGCTCGAAGATGGGCATTTCAATTCTCTCCTGGAGACCTTGCGCTATCTTAAGCTGTAGAACACGGGGAAGAGGAGTTGCGTTTGCCGAAGCTTATTTTGCAGCATCCATCGTTTCCAATCCTGTTTATGAGTTCTCTCCTCAACATACTGTTCGGGGTTGCCGCCGCTCAAGCCCAGACTCCGGCATCCTTGCCACTGATGCCGATGCCGGCGGATGTCAGATTGGGAGCGGGCGAATTTCTCATCAACAATGGATTCGGGGTCTCTCTCGAAGGCTACCAGGAGCCGCGCCTGGAACGGGCGAAGCAGCGCTTTCTGGTCACGCTTTCGCGGGAAACTGGGATTCCTCTGTGGCACGAAGCCATCCTCAACAAGCCGCGATTCTTCATCGAGACCAAAGGACCCAGTGCTCCAGTCGAACAACTCGGCGAAGACGAGTCATACCAACTGCGGGTTACGCCCTCGGAGGTTCACCTGAGGGCCGCCAATCCGCTGGGTATTTTGCATGGATTGCAGACCTTTCTGCAACTGGTCCGGGTTACTCCGTCAGGGTTCAGTGCGCCGGCGGTCACCATCGATGACAAGCCGCGGTTTCCCTGGCGGGGCCTGATGATCGATTCCGGCCGGCACTTCATGCCGCTCGACGTGATCCGGCGCAATCTCGACGGCATGGAGGCGGTCAAGCTCAACGTCTTCCACTGGCATCTTTCGGAGGATCAAGGCTTCCGGGTGGAGAGCAAGCGATTTCCGCTGCTCCAGGAGAAGGGATCGGACGGCCTCTATTACACCCAGGATGAGATCCGGGGGATCATCGCCTACGCCCGCGACCGCGGCATCCGGGTGATACCCGAGTTCGATATGCCGGGACACACGACCTCATGGTTCGTCGGCTATCCCGATCTGGCCAGCAAGCCCGGACCATACCAGATCGAGCGCCATTGGGGTGTCTTCAATCCGGTCATGGATCCGACGCGGGAGAGCACCTATACATTCATCGACAGCTTTATCGGCGAGATGGCAGCTCTCTTTCCCGACGCCTACTTCCATATCGGCGGCGACGAATGCAATGGCAAGGACTGGGATGCCAACCCTCGAATCCAGGCATTCATGCGCTCGCACGGGATCAAGAGCAACGCGGCTCTGCAGGCATACTTCACCGGGAGAGTGCAGAAGATCGTCGCCGGGCACGGAAAGATCATGGAAGGCTGGGATGAGGTCCTGCAGCCGGATACGCCCAAGGACGTTGTGATTCAATCCTGGCGCGGACAGCAATCGCTCGCCGAGGCCGCCAGCCGAGGCTATCGCGGGCTGCTCTCCGCCGGTTACTACATTGACTTGAACCAATCGGCGGCGGAGCACTACGCCGTAGACCCCATGGGCCTGGGCGCGACGGCGCTCTCTCCCGAGCAGAAGCAGAACATCCTCGGCGGCGAAGCTACGATGTGGTCGGAATATGTCAGCTCCGGAGAATATCGACAGCCGGATCTGGCCGCGCACCGCGGCAATCGCGGAACGCTTCTGGTCGCCTCAAAGTGTCCAGGATGTTGCTTCGATGTACGCCCGCATGGACGTGGTGTCACTAGAATTGGAGTATTACGGCCTCGAGCACAATGCCAGCTATCCGCGGATGTTGCGCCGCATGGCGGCAGATGCCGACACTGCTCCACTGCGCATTCTGGGCGACGTGATGCAGCCGCCCGAAGGATATGCGCGCCACAAGCTTGCGGAATACGATGCCTTTACGCCGTTGAACCGGTTGGTCGATGCGGTACCGCCGGAAAGCGGCACAGGCCGCCGCTTTCTCGACCTGGCCAATACACTTATTTCCGGAAAGGCCACTGCACAAGAGTGGAGCACGGCACAGCAACAACTAACCTTGTGGCGGGAGAACGATGCCAGGCTTCAGCCTTTGCTGGGTAGGTCTTACCTGACCGAAGAGCTGCGTCCGGTCTCGAGTGAGCTGCGGCAGGTAGCGGAGATCGGATTGGAGGCAGTTGCTTATCTGGAGGCTCATCACAGAGCGCCGGATCAATGGTGCACGCAGAAACTGGCGTTTCTCAAGCAGGCGGGACAGCCGCGTGCCGTTTTGGTGGATATGCTGGTGCCGGGTGTGACTAAGCTGGTCGAGGCGACGCAGGCACGATAGGCTTGCGAGGAATCCCAGGTCCCAGAATCGGGACCTGGGGCACCCTAGATTTGTTTGAGGTGTGGATCCAAAACCACCACCGCGAATTTGGGGCTGTTTTATATGTCCACCTCTAGAAGGGAATCTTCAGGACCTTTTGGAGGTAGTTCGCTGTAATTCTTGCGCTCTCCTGGGAGAGGTCGCGTTCCATCGATTAGGAAAACAGGATAGTCTGGGCGAGCGGCCTTTCACTTCATGTCCAGCGCGACCACCCAATCCCAGATCGGCGTGCCCAACCGGCGATGGGGAATTGCTTTCCTGCTCGGCCTGGGCGTGCTCGTCAACTATTTCGATCGCATTAACCTCTCTGTCTCGCATCAAGCGCTGATCACGACTTTCGCCATCTCGAATGTCACCTTCGGCTATCTTTCCGCGGCATACAACTGGACTTACATGCTCTGCCAGATCCCTGTCGGCGTTCTGCTGGACAAATTCGGCGTGCGCCGGATCGGGCGTATCAGCACTCTGGTGTGGAGCGCCGCCTCCTTCGGCGCGGCGGTTACGCCGAATCTCCCCGGCTTTTTTGCCGCGCGTTTTCTTCTGGGAGTGGGCGAAGCTCCCACATTTCCGGCCAATGCCAAGGCCGTCGGGTATTGGTTCCCTTCGAAGGAACGGGGCACAGCTACGGGTCTCTTCGATGGAGCGGCGAAGTTCGCGCCCGCCATCGGCGTGCCGCTGATTGGCCTGTTGTTGCTCCGCGCCGGTTGGCGCTGGAGTTTTGCCGCCACCGGCGCCGCCAGCTTTCTCTACTTCCTTCTGTTTTATTGGATCTATCGCGAACCGGAGGAAGACACCCGGCTCAGCGAGCGCGAGCGCGAATATATTCTCTCAGAGCATTCCCAGCCATCCGTGGATGTCCCTTCGCTTTCAGGAACCGCATCGCTCGGCTATCTGCTCCGCCAGCGAAAAGTTCTCGGGCTCGCGGTCGGGTTCGGCTCCTATAACTATGTCTTTTATCTGCTGTTGACCTGGCTGCCGAGCTACCTCTCGTTCGCTCTGCATGTGAATCTGCTGCACTCGTTTCTTTACACCGGGGTGCCTTGGCTGTTTGCCACCTTCGCCGATGTATTTGTCGGAGGGTGGCTGGTTGACAGGCTCATCCAAAGAGGATGGGATGCGAATCGGCTGCGCCGGGCGGTGCTCATCGGAGGCACAACGCTGGGACTCGGCATTTTGGGCGCGGCCTTCGCGCATACTCCGGCACAGGCGCTGGCCTGGATTAGTATTTCCATCGGCGGCCTCTCCGCCGCCGCTCCAATCGGCTGGACAGTTCCTTCGCTCATCGCTCCCCGGCGCAGCGTGGGCAGCGTGGCCGGAATCTTGAATTTCTCCAACCAGAATCTCGGGCTTCGCCGCGCCCATTATCACCGGCTATGTTGTCGCTGCGCTGCACTCTTACGCGTGGGCCTTCGGTATCTCCGCGGCCTACCTGTTGATTGGCATCACTTCCTATATCGTCCTGCTGGGCCGCATCGAGCCCATGCCGCAAGAAGGCGATGCTTTGCACTAAGGGCGGTGATCACCAAGGGCGGTGATCAGGATACCGTCACTCGGGATTTTGCGGAATCCCACATCTGACGCAAAGAACGCGTCAGATATGGGGCACCCGAATATGCACCAGAAGGGACGAATCTCTAGTCTGGACGGCGCTCGATGGTTGCGCGCATCGCGCCTGTGGAGATGCCTCCATCGACCAGCAGAGTCTGCCCTGTGATGTAGCGGCTCGATTCCGACACCAGGAATACAATCGCGCCATCCAGGTCGTCCGGCCGTCCTGGCCGCTTTACCGGAATGCGGTCGGTCAGGTAGTTGACCCACTCCTGGTCCTGGTAAAGGACATTGTTCTGCGCCGTGTGGAACCATCCGGGAGCCAGGCAGTTGACAGTGAGGCCGTGTTTGCCCCAATCGTCGGCGAGGCTCATGGTCAGTTGACGGATGCCGCCCCGGCTGGCGCCGTAGGGCGCCAAGCCCGCGTACCCGAAAACACTGGTTACGGAACCGATGTTGACGATCCGGCCATATCCCCGCGGGATCATGCGCCGGGCCACTGCCTGGGCAACGAAAAAACTTCCTCGCAGATTGGTCTCTAATACCAGATTCCAATCGTCCCAGGTCACCTCGAGCGCCGGCTTGCGAACATTGCAGCCCGCGTTGTTGACCAGAATGTGCAGTTGCCCGAAGGCGCTCTCCGCCTCGGAAACCATGCGCTCGATGCTGGGCTGGCTGCGAACATCGAGCTCCAGTGCGACGGCGCGGCGGCCAAGCGCCTCGATCTCCGCGCAAAAAGGCGTCAAGGTCTCGCGGTGGCGGCTGGTGAGCACCAGATTGGCGCCCGCCTTTGCCAAAGCACGCGCGAATCCCTGGCCCAGGCCGCGGCTGGTCCCGGTAACGATGGCTGTCTGTCCGGTCAGGTCGAAGAGTTGTTCTTTCATTGGGCAGGATCGAGCACGATCTTCATCAGGTTGGGCTCATGCGCGTAGAGCCGGGCAAACCATTGCGGGCCCTGGCTCAGAGGAGCGACCGCTGTAATCAGCGGCGCCACCTGAATCTTTCCGCTGGCTATCAGCGCCATGGCTTCGGGATATTCGCCCGACGAAGCGCAGGAGCCTTGCAAACGAATCTGCCGGGAGACAACCTTCTGCAGCGGGAGAGTGACCTCGGGGGAGACATTTCCCACCAAGGTTACGGTTCCTCCCTTACGCGCACAGGAGATAGCGGCTCCAACTGTCGCGTTAAGCCCCACAGCTTCGTAAACGAGATCTACGCCCTGGCCGTCGGTCCGGCGGTAAACCTCAGAGACAAGTTCATCGCCGGAGAGGAGCAGAGTCTCCAGTATCGACGGCTGCATTTCCCCTTGAGGGCTGACTCTCTTCGCCAATTCCAGCCGGGACTGGTCTATATCGGCGATCAAAATGCGGGAGACGCCGGCAGAGTAGGCTGCCTGCATGGTGAGCAATCCGATCATCCCGGCGCCAATAACCAGCGCGGTCTCTCCGCCGTGAACCTGGGAGACGCGCACCGCATGCAGCGCGACCGAAACCGCTTCCAGCATGGAAGCCTCGGAGAACGACATCGTATCGGGCAAGCGATAAGCGATCCGCTGGGGGACGGCAACATATTCGGCGAAGGCTCCCGCGCGGCGGAACTCTGCGCAGGAGACGCCAATCACCTGGCGATGATTGCACAGGTTAATCTCTCCCTTGCGGCAGTAATCACAATTGCCGCAATAAACAGTGGAGTCGACAGTCACCCGGTCGCCGGGAGCAAAATCCTTAACCGACGAGCCCACGGCCGCCACTACTCCGGCGGCTTCATGGCCCATTACGATGGGTGGAATTCGCCGGCCGGTTGAGCCGTCGAAACCATGCACGTCGCTGCCGCAGATTCCGCAAGCCGTCACCTTCATGAGGATTTCGTCCGCGCCGGGAACAGGCGTGGGCAAATCGGCGAGATCCAATTGCTTGTATTCGGAGAGAAGCAAAGCTTTCATGGAGAACTCAGGGCAGTTTAGTGAATTTTCCAGAAGCTATTACTTCTGTTGGCCATCGGCTTTGGCGACAGCCGCCTCCGCAGCCTGAAAACCAAGCTTAGAGTGGGTTCCATCGCAAAACGGCTTGTTGGTGGAGCCGCCGCAGCGGCAGAGAGAGATGGCCGGCTTTCCAGTAATATCCCACTCCTTGCCTTCAGCATCCACCAAACGAACCGGCCCCTCGACGCGATACGGCCCATTCGGCCGCACAGTAATTGTTACCGGACTGTCAGACATTCAACACTCACCCTTAACAAAATTTAAATTCGTATATGAGTCTATCAGTCGTCTAGCGGTGTGGCCCGGGGTTGGCATGGGTGGTGGTGTGATGGCGGCGATGATAACGGCGGTGGCGATGATGATGAGTTGGCGCTGCCAAGGCAGAAACGGTCATCAATAAGAGCATGGAGAACAGCAGGGTTTTTTTCATGCTCGAATAGTATCAAGGAATTGCTGAACTGCAGGCGCGCTTTCGGGCAATAGCTCGTCTACAACAAATGTGTCATAGGTGCGCAGGGTATCCTGCTGCCATCGGTTGTGGCCTCCCCCGGCTACGCAAGGATGGGGCACCCTGAATCTGTTCGTTCCTCGTAAGAAAGGCAGAAGCAGATTCCCTGCGGGAATGACAGAAAGAAAAGCAAAGGGCAGAGCTAGTTGCTGTCGAGATTTTGCCTGGCGGGGGGTTGATCTTGCGGCGGCTTGGGCTGTGGGTTCTGCAAATTTCCCGTCGTGCCCGTGGTCGAACCGGGAACAGGTCCCGAAGCGTCGTTCGAGCTTTGGCCGACTTTTTGTCCCTGCCAGCCGGTTGTGCTGACGTTCTCCGTAGTGCTTCCGGTTTCACAGCCAACAACTGCTCCGCAAAGGGCCAGCAGCAAGATAACGGAAGCTCTAAACATGATCTCTATCTCTCCTATGCAACCTAGCCTATCCGGTTTGGATGCCGCTCACAACCCCGGATGGAAATCGAGGCGCGCAAAGCAAAAGACGACCATAGGCCGTCTTTTGCTTTGCTGCTTTAACGGTTCGTTACAACCCGATTACAGAACCTGAACGTTCTCAGCCTGCCAGCCTTTTGGACCTTTCGTCACGTTGAACTGAACTGCCTGACCCTCTTGCAGGGTCCGGAATCCGTTCGCCTGAATCGCCGTGTGATGAACAAATACGTCCTCGCCATTAGCACGGCTCAGAAAGCCGAACCCCTTAGCGTCGTTGAACCATTTCACTGTACCTTGTTCCATTTTTCTTTCCTTAATTGTAGAAGTAACGCTGAATCCAATCGGGGTATCTGCTGGTAGTGCGTATCACAAAAGCAGAACGAGCTGAGAACCAAAATCGTATTCCACGCTCCATCAGGATAAACCCTCAGTCCTCAGAATACAAGAAAAAATCTTTTTCTCTTCGCGATCAGCATCAGAAGTTGAACGCGAAGCTGTTCTTATTGCGCCAATTGTTCGCCGAGCTGGGAGGCGAAGCGCAAAAGTCTGCGGTCGCTGTTGTGCGGAGCTACAAGCTGCAATCCGCATTCGGGTGAAGGAAGAACTACGGCAGGCAATCCCGCGAGGCTGATGGGAAGAGTGAAGCGCAGGATATGTCGGCGTGCCTCGGTTTGATCCTGGGCGGCATCGAGGAAGCTTACCGGCGTCGCCGGCGCGAGCAGGAAATCGAAGCGGCGAAAAAGCTGGTCCATTTGACTGCGAAAGGTCAGATTACGCTCGCGCAGAGAGTGGACCTCCGCTTCGCCAATCGTGGCGCCCAACTCCAGCCGGGCGGCTATGGCAGGCTCGAAGTGGTGAAAGAAGCCGGCGTGCAACTGCGCCGCTTCAAACGCCTGGATGGGCACATAGATGTCCCATGCCTCGGACCAGAACGGGGCATCAAAAGAGGCGACCTGTGCTCCCTGGCGAAGCAGGCGGTCTCTCCAAGTTTCGAGCGAACGCTCGACCGCCGGGTCGCAGTCTTCAAGCAAGGGGCCGGAAAGGACGCCCACTCTAAGAGGGGCTGCGGCGGGCGAGTCCTGGTCAATCGGGGATGGCAAATCGAAGACGGCTTCGGCCAGCAGCGGCGCGTCCCGCAGATCTGTGAAGAGCCAGCCGATGGTGTCGAAGGAGCGAGCCAGGTGTGCGCCGCCGCGCCAGTCGCCAACTCCATGGGAGCTGCGATATCCCGCCAGCCCGCAGAGCGCAGCAGGAACGCGAATGGAGCCGCCAGTATCGGTTCCGATGGCGGCGAGCGCGGAGCCTTCCTGGATGGAGGCAGCGGCCCCGCTGGAGGAGCCGCCGGTGAGGCGGCTGGGGTCGGCGGGCTGCAGGCAGTTGCCGTAGTCGCTGTTCTCTCCGGTAATTCCGTAGGCGAGCTGGTGCAGATGAGTTTTGCCGGTGATGATGGCTCCAGCATGTTTCAGCCGGGCGGCGAGCGCGGAATCTTGTGATGCCGCTGGATTACGGGCGGCATAAAATTTGGAACCGCTACTGGTCTTGAAGCCCTGGAGATCAAAGAGGTCTTTGAGCGAGACCGGAACTCCGAAGAGCGGCGGAAGAGCTTCAGCCCCGGAGCAGCGTTCAAGCTGCCGCTGGGCCTCCGCGATGCTCCACGCGGGATCGAGTGTGATGTAGGTGTTGCGGCTGAGGTTTCCGTTTGCCCGAGCTAAAGCGGCCCGCAGATTGGCGACAGTATCGAAGTCCGCCTTCATTTGGGCCGCGCGAAAATTCTGGATGGGGCTGAGATGCGGATGCATTGGGTAATTCTAGAACTCCGTTCGAGGGATCAGAAGACAAGTCTGTTTGAAGATTCGGAGAATCCCAGGTCCCAGAATCGGGACCTGGGGCACCCGTCTTAGTTGCAACAAGAACGTCGTCGCGGAGCTTGAGCGCGCCGCCAGTGCAGAGACAAAAGCAGATTCCCTGCGGGAATGACAGAAAGAAAGGCAAAGGCGGATCTGGGGGCGCGCCCCGGTTCGTATTCTTCCGCAGTTGCTTTTCTTTCTGTCATTCCCGCAGGGAATCTGCTGCTGGTTTTTCGCTCAATAGACTAAGGGAATTAATTTCCGTGTTTGCTGCGCGTACTCGTCGAACTGCTCAGATATGGGGCACCCAGGCCGAAGTACCACAACAAACGCCGGAGGGGCGGCTAGGGTTTGGTGGCCAGGATGAGCGGCGATGGTCCCGGCGCTTCGAGGGTGCGCGCATGGATGAAACCGGCTTGCGTCAGCCATGCGCCTATTTCTTCAAAGGAGTAGGTGTCTCCGTTGTCGGTGTTCACCAGCATGTTGACCGCAAAGAATAGTCCATTCAGAGGGCCGGTTCTGTCCGGGTTCACCAGGAATTCCGCAATGGCAATGGTTCCTCCGGGAGCAAGCGCATGAAACGTCTTTGCAAGCAGCGCGCAACTGCGCTCCCTGCCTTCGCTGTGAAGGATATGCCCCAGAGTTGCCAGGTTGTAATCGCCGCCGAAGTCAACTTGAAGCAGGTCGCCTTCAATGTAGGAGAAGCGATCGGCCAGCCCAAACCGCGCGGCAGTGTTGCGGGTGACGGGAATCACCTCCGGCCAGTCGACGGCGGTGACGCGGACGTCGTCAGATCTCTGGGCAAGCGCTATACCCCAAACTCCCGATCCTGCCGCAAGGTCAAGGACGCGAACCGGCCGCCCGGCGCCGTCGATATTGAGATGTTGGGCAAGCGCCTGCGCCGCGGGATAGCTTCTTGGGAAGATATCGTTGACGAACTCCTGGAAGAAGTGGGCGCCCGCCTCCTGCTGATTGACGGACTCGGCGGGTTTGCCGGTGGCTACAATCTGGTTCAAGTCAAGCCATTTGGGGATTAACCGTTGGCTGCCGTGGCGAAGTAATCCGCCCTGGAACCCAGGCTTGGTGCTGACCAGAAATGCGGCGCTCTCGGGCGTGAGCGAAAAGGAGCACTGCTTGTCCTTGGCCAGGAAATTGAGGCCTACGAGGGCGTTCATAATGGCGGCCAGTCCGCGTTCCGACGCGCCTGTCTCCTTATGGATCTGGAGCACGGTTTTCGGACCGCTGTCCAGAAGATCAAAGACGCGGTGCCGGATCGCCGCCTCCAGAACCAGTGGAGGCACATATCCCCAAGCGAGCTGCATGATGCGTTCAGGTGTCACCTGCGGGTTGGCGGAAGTCGTCATAGTCTCCTCGGGGAAGAACGGGTTTGAAATTTAGAGCAATTTCATGGTGTCGGGATCCCAGCGGACGACGGCTCCGCGCTCATAGCTCAGGTTGCTCAGCAAGGCCGCTCCGGCAGCGCGGAAGCCGAAGACTGCGTCTTCGACAACAGGCCGGCGAGTGCGAATGGCCTCAAAGAAATTGAGAAAATGACTGTAACTGTCGCTGTATCCCTTAGCCGCTACATACTTTTCATCTCCGAGCAGTGGCGCTCCGGTGGGGTGGGGGACAGGATACTTCTCGCGGTATTTCTCAAGGATGCGCTTTTGCATGGCGTCGGTGAAGGTGCCGATCATAAGGCCGGGCTCCTTCTCCCGCGGGGTGCGGTTGATGCTGACGGTGTTGCCGGCGATTTCCATGGTGCCTTCCGAGCCGGTGAAGATCAGGCCTTCGCTCTCCAGCCCTCCATCGACGAAATTGACGTGGAGGCTGAGGTTGAATCCCTCCCGGTAGTCAAACAGGCCCAACATCACGTCGGGCACATCCCGGCCGTCCTTCCAGAACCGCAGCCCGCCGGTGGCCATGGCCCGCGTAGGTCCGTGGGAGCCGGTGATGAAATGCGTTCCGCTGAACAAGTGCACGAAGAGGTCGCCGGCTACACCGCTGCCGTATGCCTTCCACTTGCGCCATTGAAAAAAGCGCTCCCCGTTGAATGGGACCTTGGGCGCTGTGCCCTCGAAGCGGGGCCAGTCGCAGGTCTCGGTATCGGCATCGAGAGGCACAGTATAATTCCACGCGCCGATCGAGGAGTTGCGGTCCCAACGCGCGGTCACCATGTTGAGCTCGCCGATTGCCCCGGCGGCGAGCAGCTCCTTGGCCTTGAGATAAACCACCGAGCTGACGCGCTGGCTTCCGATCTGGATGATGCGCTTGGTCGCGCGGGCCGTCTCGATAATCTCAGGCCCATCGGAATAAAGGTGAATCATGGGCTTTTCACAATAAACATCTTTGCCCGCCTTCATCGCATCCACCGCAACCTGTTTGTGCCAATGGTCCGGAGTGCCGACGATCACGGCGTCCACGTCCTTGCGCGCCAGAATCTCGGTGTAATCTCGGGTGGTGAAGATATCGCTGCCCCAGAGCTCCTTGCTATGCTCCAGACGGCCGTTGTAGCAGTCCGCCACGGCGACCAGCTTCACTCCCGGCACCTGCAGCGCGACCTTGGTATCGCCTTGGCCTTGGCCGCCGGCGCCGATAAGAGCGATTTGGATGTGGTCGTTCGCCGCAACCGGTGCGGCCGGCTCATTTTCGACTTGCGCCAGCACGTGCATCCTGGTTCCGGCGATGGTCTCCGCCGTAGCCACGCCTACAGCTTTAAGAAAGTTCCTGCGATTCAATTGCTGCACGAGTTTCTCTCACCTCAGGGGAGTTGTCCGTACTGCGGCCCAGCGGGCATGCGGCTAGACTTCGGCCTTTGCCGCCGCTAGAGAGAACCGCAGAAACAATGTTGTGACAGAACTATTGTGACAGAACGGGTTAACGATAGCGGAAACAATGGGCCCCGGCAAGCGGCTCCGTCTGCCGACGCTTCCTGAAGCTCCTGACTGAAGGCAGCGGGATACCTGGCTATACTAGAGCAATCCTCCATGCCGCCTCATCCTTTTCGTTTCGCCTTAGCCGAATATATCCGCGGCCAGGCCCTGCCGGTCGATAAGATCGGACACCAGCCACGTCTCTATCGGCTGACCAGCTTGATCGGCCAAGGCGAGGTTTACGACGACGAGGTGGTCTACGCTGCGGCGTGGCTGCACGACCTCGGCGTATTCATCGGGCACCGTCCCGAGGAACCTCGCGCCCTGGCGGGTTGGGATCACGTCGGCTATACAATCGAACACGCGCCCCCCGTTCTTCTCCGCGTTGGATTCCCGGAGGAGAAGATTCCTGCGGTCCTCGAGGCGATTCGCGGCCATCTACCGCAGGCAACTCCCAAAGAGATTGAAGGCATCATTCTGCGCGACGCCGATATCCTCGAACAGCTAGGGTCGATAGGCATTTTGCGCGTAGTGGCCAAGATCGGCCGGGACACGCGCTACCGGACATTTACGGATGCCCGGTCAACTTTGAGCAAGAACCTGGCTGAGCTCCCGGGTCAACTTCACCTGGAGAAGGCAAAGACCCTCGCCCACCCGAGAATCGTCCTGCTTGAAGAATTTCTTCGCGAACTTGACGACGAGGCGTTTGGAGATCTCTTTTGAGAGCACGCCAGTTGCCTTACCGATTTGGTGGAAGCCCCGCATTTATGCGGGGATAGGAGAGCTTCAGAACTCGAAAAGCAGATTCCCTTCGGGAATGACAGAACGAAAAGCAACTGCGAATACGAAACGACCGAAGGGCCGCAGGCATTCTCGTCTGTCTTTGCTTTTCTTTCTGTCATTCCCGAAGGGAATCTGCTTCTTGTCTTTCTTCGGCGCTCCGGCAACTTCGACTCTGATCATGATGCGTTTCAGTGCTGGCATGGGTAGATCCGGGGGCTAAACAGGCTGCGGAAAAAGTCGAACAGAGTACGAAAACTGTTCCCTCCGCGGCTAAAGCCGAACCATTTTTTCAACCACTTACGTACGGCCTGAAGGCTGTACCCTTCAAATCTCCAGAGTTTTTCGGCAGCCTGTAAAGCCCATCTTACGATCGACGGCTTTCCGTTGGACTTCAAGTCCAGCTTCCCTTGCTGAATCAAGGGGACTTCCACCAAAAGCCGTCCCAGTTGCCAGTTTGATCTTCCAAACCGACTTCGGGTAACCTCGGAAACACATGAAGCTCAGTGGAAAAAGGATCGTGGTTTGCGGTGCCGGGGGCTTCATCGGCGGTCATTTGGTGAAGAGCCTGCTTCGAAATGGTGCGGATGTGATTCGCGCTGTCGATATCAGGCCGTTAGAGGAGTGGTACCAGACGGCGCCCGGAGTGCACAACCAGGTTCTGGATCTGAAAGAAAGGGAGAGTTGCCTGGCGGCGGCCGAGGGGGCTGAGGTAGTTTTCCAACTAGCCGCGGATATGGGCGGCATGGGCTTTATCGAGAACAACAAAGCGCTTTGCATGCTCAGCGTGTTAATCAATACGCATATGCTGACGGCGGCCAGAGACAAGGGCGTGGAACGTTTTTTTTATGCGTCCTCGGCCTGCGTCTACAATGGCGACAAGCAAAGAGATCCGAAAGTGGTTCCACTGAAGGAAGAAGACGCTTATCCGGCTCTTCCTGAAGACGGTTACGGTTGGGAAAAGCTTTTCAGCGAGCGCATGTGCCGGCACTTTGAAGAGGATTTCGGCCTGCAATGCAGGGTAGCGCGATACCACAATGTATACGGGCCTCTAGGCACCTGGACGGGCGGCAGAGAAAAGGCTCCCGCGGCCATTTGCCGCAAAGTGATCGAAGCCAAAATCTCCGGCAAGCATGAGATCGAGATTTGGGGAGATGGCAAGCAGACTCGCAGCTTCATGTACATCGACGATTGCACCTACGGAACTCAGGCCATCATCGAGAGCGAAATCCATGAGCCGCTGAACCTGGGGAGCAGCGAACTTGTTACAATCGATCAACTGGTAGACATCGTCGAAGAGATTGCCGGCATCCAACTGGTCCGTACATACAATTTGAGTGCCCCGAAGGGCGTAAACGGCCGGAATAGTGACAATTCAAAAATTCGGCGTCACCTGGGGTGGGAACCGTCAACTCCCCTGAAAAGGGGATTGACGCAGACCTACGGCTGGATAGAGAGTCAGATGTTAGACGCGGTATCAGGGCCCCACGCAGCCGATCCATCAAAGATTGGCTGTACCTAGTCTGCTCCCGCGAGAACGCAGGATCAGCGACCACGGTTTGGCCCCTTCTTAAAAAAACTCAGCATTACGGAGTATGTAATGAGGGCAACGGAATCCCCCCAGTTCCGGTCGATTTTAGGGATCAACTTCTTTGTCGGTGACGCCCTCCAGGCGGTTCAGCGGATGAAAAATGGCGGTCTTCTGGTAGTGCCGGCCGCTCCCGCACTCAAAAATCTTCCCTACGACGCCGCCTATCGCGAAGCTCTACTCGAAGCTGATCTGGTAATTACTGACAGCGCCTTCATGGTATTGATCTGGAATTACCTGCAGCACGACTCCATTCGCCGGGTTTCTGGTCTGGAATATCTCTCCGCTTTGCTAAAGCAGGAGAGTTTCTGTGAACCTCAATCCAGTTTCTGGATTATGGCCAACCGGCGAAGCGCGCAAATCAATTGTGCCTGGCTGCGCCGGCGGGGAATCGATCTCTCTCCGGAAGACATCTACATGGCTCCGTTTTACGGGAAGACGGTTTATGATCCCGCCCTGCTCGAACGAATCAGGGAAAGGCGTCCTAAACATATCGTGGTCACCATTGGCGGTGGGACGCAGGAACGCTTGGGACTTTATCTGCGCCATGAACTGGGCTATTCTCCGTCCATTCACTGTGTTGGGGCGGCGATCGCGTTCTTGAGCGGCGACCAAGTGCATATCCCTCTATGGGTGGACCGGATGTATCTGGGCTGGTTGTTGCGCTGTCTCTCCGATCCCAGACAGTATCTGCCGCGCTATTGGGAAGCGCGCAAGCTTTTCACCCTGATGCTCCGGCACGGCAGCAGCCTCCCCGGCTCCGCGTAGAGGGAGAGCCGTAGCATCCCACAATCTCCCAACTCCACTCTGCTTCCCACCCCAGCAAGCTTCGCTTGCCTTTCTTTCTGTCATTCCCGCAGGGAATCTGCTTGGGTTCAAAATCCAAGTGCAACAAATTTCGTGAATAAATTCATAGAGATCGCCGCTTGCCGGGGACCCGGGTTTCGCTCCGGTCGAAAATCATCCTGGGAAGCCTGCTCTGTCAGCGGTTGTGGTCTCCCACCCTTGCTACGCAAGGATGGGGCACCCTAAATCTGTTTCAAGTAGGGGTCCAAAACCACCCCGAATTGAGGGTGGGAGACCACAAATGTATATGCCCTTGATTTTCATTCCCTTGGGTGGGCCGCAGGCCCATCAACGCTCCGGTCGAGATGACAAAGTGGGGTGCTGCAGTAGTTTGTCCAACAAAATCAAAGGGACAAAGAGCTGCGGCACCCGCTTTTTGTGACCATCTATTGAGAGCTCTTATTCCGGGGTGGTTCGTACGCTGGCGCGCTGGCCATCGGCATGCTTTGCCGCTGTTTCCAGGGCCTGTGCCTGGGGAAGATAGTCGAGCGCCTTGTTAATCATCGGATCCCAGGACGCACGGACCTTCAGCCCCTCTGCCTGACCGAACTGGGTGGTGAAGATCTCCGCCTTTATATTCGCTTTTATCCAGTCCATCACCTGGTTCAGATCCTGATCGGTATAAGCGATCTGCTGGCTGTTGAGGAATTTCTTGAACGACTGCATGACAGCGTCGTCTACCTGGAAGTCCTTGCCCACGGTGCGATTCGTCATGTAATCGCGGGCGAAGTCGAAGAAGGCGTAGTGCTCCAGGAGCGAATCCTGGAAATCGTTGGATTTGGGCGTGGTGATCTTGTCGTCCGGAGTGATTCCACCGCCGCCATAGACGGTTCGGCCGGAATCGGTGAGCTTGACTTCGCGGTTGGTGAGGTCTTTCGACTGCGGCTGGTCGTGATTGTAGTAGTAGTCGTAGAGCGAAACGCCGTTGTAATTACGTTGGATCAGGCGTCCGCTGGGGGTGTAGTAATGATAGGTCGTGAGCGCGAGGCCGGTATCCTCAGATAGCGGGTATACGGTTTGCACCAGCCCCTTGCCGAAGGTGGTTTCGCCGGCAATGATGGCGCGGTCATGATCCTGCAAGGCGCCGGAAACGATCTCCGCGGCCGATGCGGTGCCATGGTTCACCAGCACGACGATGGGATAGTCGTGGCCGCCATTGCCGTGGGTCGCCTTATACACCTGCTCGGGAAAAGCGCGGCCGCGCTGGGAGACGATCACCTGGCCCTTCTGCAGGAATTTATCGCAGACCGCGACCGCCTCGCTCAGCAATCCGCCGGGATTACCGCGCAGATCCAGCACCAGCCCATGAATGTCGCCGAAGTTATCCAGCGCATCGGAAAGCTCCCTGCCGGTGGTCTCCTGGAAGTTGGTGATATGGACATAGCCGATGCCGGGACGGATCAAATAGGCCAGATCGATGCTGTTGTGCGGGATCTCGTCGCGGACCAGATCGAACACCAGAGGTTTCGTCGATCCCTCTCGCACCATCGTGATTTGCACATGAGTGCCCTTGGGCCCCTTGAGCAGATTGGCCACATCTTCCGAGCTCATGTTGTCGGTGGACTTGCCGTCAACCGCGGCAATGATGTCGCCGGGGCGTATGCCCGCTTTATAGGAGGGGGTGCCTTCAAACGGGCTGACGACGACTATTTTGTTATTTTGCGGCTGGATCAGCATGCCTACGCCATAGTATTTGCCATGCTGGTCTTCGCGCATCTTGGCATACGCTTTGGGATCGTAAAAGCTGGAGTGGGGGTCGAGCACGCGCAGCATGCCGGGGATGGCGCCATCATAGATGGCCTTATCCGCCTTATCGCCGTTCAGCGGCTCCGCGTAGTTCTGCTCTACCAAGTCGTAGACGCTGGCAAAGGAGCGGAGATTGTCGCGCAGCGTGGACTCATCCGAACTGGATTGCGCGCCAACCTTCTGGTTGACGATCGTTCCCAAAAGGCCACAAGTCACAAAGAGGACCAGGACGGAAAACAGAGTATGTCTAGTACGGGAGGCCATTGTACGGAAATCCTCAAAATCCAGAGGTGCAGGGCCCGGCGATTTTCCTGGTGGTCATTTCTGGAGTTCACTTTCTGCCGCTCGATGCCTAATCGTCAGCGACGAGAAAAATGCCCAAAATCCACGGCCCAGCCCGGCTTTCGCCTCCCCGCCAGTATACATCGCCGCCATTCTGTCCTGGGATATCTGGCGTATCCCTCAAGTCCTGGGAGTCCGGCATTGGATTTGACCTGTGAGACGATTAGAATGTCACAAGCGGGCCTGAGGAAGTAATGCAACTTAGGTAGAGCGGATCGGTCAGGTGGGTAAGGCTTGGGCGTCGAGACGCGCTCGCACTTGATCAAGCTGGCGCCAAGCGAGGCCCCTTCGAGATGTCGAGACCAATGACCCTTTCACGATCCTTCTATTTCTCGGTAATTTTCTTACTGGGCGCAGGCTTGACCGCCGGCCCCGCGCTGGCGCAACCAGCGGAGACGACGACCTCCACTTCGCAGGCAAGTCCATCGAGCGGAATAATTGTCGAAGACATCGTCGCCCGGATCAACGACCAGATCGTTACCCAATCCGACTACGATCGTTCGTTGCAGCAGTTGGAAGCGGAGGCCAAGCAGCAAGACATACCGGCTGCGGAACTCGACGACCGCAAAAAAAATCTCCTGCGCGACCTGATCGATCAGCAACTGCTGCTCTCCAAAGGCAAGGACCTCGGCATTACCGGGGAAGCCGAATTGGTGCGCCGGCTGGACGAGATCCGCAAGCAGAATCATCTGGCCACCATGGAAGATCTGGAGAAGGCAGCCGCGGCGCAGGGCGTCTCCTACGAGGATTTCAAGGCCAACATCCGCAACAGCATCATTACCCAGGAAGTGGTGCGGGATGAGGTTGGCCGCCATCTCAACATGACCCAGGCCGATGTCCTGGCCTACTACAAGGCGCATGAGAGCGAATTTGCCCAGCCGGAGTCGGTGAACCTAAGCGAAATCCTCATCGCCACTCCAGCGAACGCGGATGAAGCCGAGGTTGCGGCCGCGCAAGCGAAGGCCGATTCTATCGCGGCAAAGCTGCGAGACGGCGGGAAATTCGCGGACTTGGCCAAAGCCTCCTCCAGCGGACCGACCGCGGCTCAGGGCGGAGATCTGGGCGAATTTCGCCGCGGCATGTTGGCCCCACAATTGGAAGAGAAGACATTCAGCCTCAAGGCGGGCCAGTTTACCAATCCCATACGTACCAAACAGGGCTTCGTAATTCTTCAGGTCACTCAGCACACCGAGGGCGGGGATGCCGCTTTCAAGCAAGTCGAGCCTCAAGTCGAGCAGGCTGTCTTCATGCAGCACATGCAGCCCGCTCTGCGCGCGTACCTCACCAAACTGCGCGAGGGAGCCGCTATTTTCGTTAAACCGGGCTTTGCGGATTCCGCAGCGAGCCCCAACGAGATACACCCCACGTTCAGCGCGTACGTGCCGCCCGGGCCTAAGAAGAAGCAGGTATTCCCGCGCAGACGCTTCACACGAACGAAGCCCGCGCAAGCTCAAGCGGCGGGCGCCGCGGCGCCGGCTGCGGGCAAAACGGTGGCCGGGGCTTCGAATGCCGGAACTGCTGCAGCCGGAACCGCCGCTGAAGGCAAGACCAAGACGGTGGCCAGCAATCACCAACAAAATGTCCTGAAGCCGGGCAAGAAGGAGAAGATCCGCTTCGGACAGGCGCCGCGCGAGTCGCTTCCCCCGGCGCAGAATGACGTCTCCACTTCGGCGGCCACGCAGAGGGCGAGCGTCACCAATCCCGAGGTGCAGGCGATTAATCCCGACGGAACGCTTGCCGGGCAGACGGAGGCGCCGGTAAAGGAGAAGAAGACCCGCCTCAGCGACCGGCCGGTGGTGCATAAGACGAAACAACAAAAAGAAGCCGAGGCCCTGGCAAACTCTCCGTCCCCGGCTAGCTCCGACGAGCTGGCGACGCAGAAGGTACAGGATGCTCCGCTCGGGCTGGCCGACCAGAACGCAGCCAAGAAGAAAAAGGTAAAGGGTCCAAAAACCCGTTATTCGGCCAAGCCAAAACAACCGGAAGAGACTCCACAGCCATATCAGCAACCGAATACGAGCAGCCAGGCGCCGGCCGGCTCTCAACCAGCGCCCAATGCGCCTGCCGCTACTCCGCCCCAGTAGACCGTTTTCGCCGAAGGATTCGTGGCAGGCAAGATGAAAGACGTTTATGTTGCGGATGTAGGCAGATTCGAAAACCAGGCGATCATTTCTTATTTCGTGGTCGCCTCCAAGCAATTGCGCAGCCGGAAAGATGGCGGCCATTACCTGGCGCTGACGCTGGCCGACCGCACCGGGCTGATCGAGTGCCGCATGTGGGAGAACTTCGCCGATTCGGCCGGCGAATTCGAGCAGGGAAGCATCGTCAAGATCCGCGGGGAGGTCAGCCGCTACAATGGGCGCTTTCAGCTCAGTCTCGACAAGATACGCCGCGCCGCCGATGAGGAGATTGAACTGGCGGATTATCTTCCCCGGACACTCCTCAATATCGATGAACTGTGGGCGAAGCTGGATGGCTATGTCGAGAGTTTCCTCAATCCGCACTTAAAGGCGCTGCTACGGGCATTTCTCGATGACGAGGAAATGGCCAAGGCGTTTCGTCACGCGCCGGCCGCCAAGAGTCTTCACCACGCGTGGCTGGGGGGCCTTCTGGAGCACGTCGTTTCCTTGCTTGGGATCTGTGACGCGGCGGCCAGACATTATCCTGAAATCAATCGCGATCTGCTGCTTACCGGCGCCATCCTGCACGATATCGGCAAGTTGGAAGAGCTGAGCTGGGGAACCAGTTTCGCCTACACCCTCGAAGGGCAGCTTCTCGGACACATCACCATCGGGATCGGCATGATCGAAAAAAAGCTGGCAAAGCTGCCCGATTTTCCGCCTCAGCTTCGCATTCTGGTGGAGCACATAGTGCTGAGCCACCACGGCAAGCTGGAGTTCGGCTCTCCCAAGTTGCCCATGATTCCCGAAGCAGTGCTGCTGCATTACCTGGATGATCTCGACGCCAAGATGCAGACCATGCGCAATGAGTTTGCGCGCCATCAGGAGCAAGGACGATCGGCGGCGGAGATCACCGACTGGGTGCGCGCCATGGATCGCGCCCTGCTGAATACAGTCGGATATCTGGGGCCGGAACTTGAATTGAAAGCACCTGAATTGAAAGCAGAGGAATTGAAAGCAGAGGAATGAGCCATGCACTATCTGCTGAAGACCGAGCCGGAAGCATATTCCTACGAAGACCTGGAACGGGAAGGCGAGACGGACTGGACGGGCGTTAGCAACCCGCAGGCGGTAAAGAATCTGGCCGCCATGAAGCCCGGGGACGAGCTGGTGATCTACCACACCGGCAAGGAGAAAACAGCCGTGGGCTTAGCCAGAGTTGTCTCCGTGGATCTGGCGGATGCCAAGCACCCTTTGGTGCGCATCGCCGCCAGAGGGCGCCTCGCCCATCCGAAGACGCTGGCCGATATCAAGCAGCACGCAGTGTTTCGAGAGTCACCTCTGCTGCGCCAGGGGCGGCTTTCCGTCGCGCCTCTGACCAAGGCGCAGTACGACTGGATCGCGGGCTAAACAGACAAAACCCAGGTCCCAAAATCGGGAGCAGGGGCGCTCGGATTGGTTTCGAGATTCAGCTCTGCTGGGATGGTCTACAATCTAACTTCAGACCACGTCGAATGCTACGTTTTTCCACAGCAGGTGAATCACACGGCGAAAGCCTTATCGCGCTCCTTTCCGGCCTGCCTGCTGGGCTGGAAGTCGATTTAGATTTCATCGACCGGGAGCTTTGGCGGCGCCAACAGGGCTATGGCCGCGGCGGCCGTATGCGCATTGAGCAGGACCGGGCGCACATTCTCTCCGGCGTCCGCCACGGCAAGACCATCGGATCGCCGGTGGCCATTGAAATCGAAAATCACGATTGGAAGAACTGGACCGAGGTTCTCCCTGTAGCCGCGGGCGATCCAACCAAACATAAGGCTGTGGCCTCGCCCCGCCCCGGTCACGCGGACCTTGCAGGCTCCCTCAAATACGATTTCCCCGATGCCCGCTACGTTCTGGAGCGCGCGTCGGCGCGTGAATCGACCGCTCGGGTGGCGGCCGGAGGGCTGGCTAAGCTGCTCTTGAAGCCGCTGGGCATTGAGATCGCGAGTCACGTGGTGCGTGTAGGTCATGCGGCCTTGGAACGTGAGGCCTCCTGGGAGGAGATCTCAGCCCTGCAACAGCGGGGCGAAGTACTGCTCAACTGTGTCGATGCGGAGGCGGAGGCGCGGATGAAGGCGGAAGTCGACCAGGTGCTGCGCACCGGCGACTCGATCGGCGGAATTTTTGAAGTAGTGGTTCATGGCGCTCCTGCCGGCCTGGGCACGTATGCCAACTGGGATGAGCGCCTGGACGGCTTGTTGGCTTGGGCGGTGATGTCGCTGCAGGCGGTCAAAGCGGTGGAGATTGGCCGGGGAGTAACCGCGGCTGAGTCTTTTGGCTCCACGGTCCACGATGCCATCGGTTATGCGCCGGAGCCAGTCGAAGGCGCGCCCACCCGGTTCACGCGTGAGGGAAACAATGCTGGCGGCATCGAGGGCGGTGTCTCGAATGGGCAGGAGATCGTGGTGCGCGGCTACCTGAAGCCGATATCCACATTGCGCCGTCCGTTGGCATCTGTCTCCTATGCCACCAGGGAAGCAACCAAGGCCGCTTACGAGCGATCGGATGTGTGTGTAGTTCCGGCCGCGGGGGTGGCGGCGGAGGCAATGGTCGCATTTGTAATTGCAAAGTTAGCATTAGAGAAGTTTGGCGGAGACTCCACCCGGGAATTGTGCCGGAACTACCAGGGTTACATCGAGCAAATCCGCAGCTTTTGATGCCTGTTTTACCAGGAAAGATACCGAGCCGCATGGTGCATCCTATCGTTAAATTTCCCGACCCGGTCCTGCAGCGGCCGAGCGAACCGGTCACGCAGTTCGATCGCGAGCTGAGGACCTTGGTGGACGATATGTTCGAGTCGATGTACGACGCCCATGGAATCGGCCTCGCCGCCCCGCAGATTGGCGTACCCAAACGCTTGACTGTGCTCGATCTCAGTTTTCAGAAGAATCCGGAAGAGAAGATTGTCCTGATCAATCCCGAGCTCATCATGCGCCAGGGCAAGCAGGTGGAGGAGGAGGGCTGCCTCAGCCTTCCGGACATCCGGGAAAAAGTCTCGCGCGCCAGCAAAGTGAAGATCCGCGCCCAGGATGTGGATGGCAATTGGTTTGAGCGCGAAGGGGAAGATCTGCTGGCGCGTGCTTTCCAGCATGAGATCGACCACCTGAACGGGATCCTCTTCATCTTTCGCATCAGCGCGCTGAAACGGGATTTTGCCCTGCGGAAGATCCGCAAATTGCAGCGCGCCGGCGAATGGTAACGGAATGAGGCTGGTTTTTTGCGGCACGCCGCGCTTCGCGCTCCCTACGCTCGCGCAACTCGAGCGCGCCGGGCATTCCGTCGAGCTGGTGGTCACCCAACCAGACCGGCCCAGCGGCCGGGGTAGGGAATTTGCGCCGCCCCCGGTCAAGCTGCTGGCGAACGAGTTGGGACTGCCGGTCGTCCAGCCGGAGAAGATCAGGAACAATCCCGATTTTGCCGCGCGCCTGCAGGCGATTTATCCGCAGGCCATCATCGTGGTTGCCTACGGACGCATTATTCCCAAGTGGATGCTCGATCTTCCGCCTTTGGGCAATCTCAATCTTCACGCCTCCCTGCTGCCCAAGTATCGCGGCGCGGCGCCCATCCAGTGGGCGGTGGCCAATGGGGAGCCGACAACGGGCACGACCACGATGCGGATCGACGAGGGCCTTGATACGGGCGACATTCTTTTGCAGCGCGAGTTGGCGATCGCTCCCGACCAGACGGCGGAAGATCTCTTCCCTTTGCTGGCTGAATCCGCGGCGAGCCTTATGCTCGACACCCTGGCAGGCTTGGAGGCGAACTCGATCCTGCCGATTCGCCAGGACGATTCCGCTGCGTCCCTGGCGCCGATTCTGAAGCGCGAGGATGCGCTGATCGACTTCACCCGGTCCGCCAACGAAATCTACAACCGCTGGCGAGGGTTTCAGCCCTGGCCCGGCGCCTATACGTACTTCCGGGGAAAGAAGCTTACCGTTCATCGTCTTATGCCGGTGGATGGACTGACTGCGCATACTTCTCCCGGCGCGATTTTGGTCGAGGGAGGGCGCATGTTTGCCGCCGCCGGAGATGGCAGTTGGCTGGAGCTGATCGAGATCCAGTTGGAAGGCAGGAAGCGGCTCATGGCGGCCGAATTCCTGCGCGGCGCCACTCCTCGCCTGGATGAGAGCCTTGGCTCTTGAATAGCCGGATTGCTCCAGCCCGCCGGGTAGCGTTCGATCTGCTGCGCGAGCTGAGACAAAAACCTCAGACGCACAGCGACGAATTGCTGCGCTCTAAGCGCGTCAATGAACTATCCCCCGCGGACCGGAACCTTACCACGGCGCTGGTCATGGGAGTCCTGCGCTGGCAGCTCGCTCTGGATGAGCGGATCGCGGCGGCGCTGACGCGGCCGGAGAGCGTGCTTCCCGAGCCGGTCGAAGTAGCGCTCGAAATGGGGGCGCTGCAATTGCTCCTGTTCGATCGTATTCCTGCGCACGCGGCAATTTTCGAGAGCGTCGAGCTTACTAAGCAGTCTGGAAATGCCCATGCGGCGGGGTTGGTCAACGCCGTGCTGCGCAAAATGATCGACTCGCCCAAGCTGGCCGCAGCGCCTCTTCGATTTCGCTCCGCGGAACAGATTGCCCGCGTCTGGGCCCATCCTCTGTGGATGGTTGCGCGCTGGGTGCGGGCCTATGGCATGGCCACAACTTCGGCGATCTGTCAGTTCGATCAATATCCTCCGCCAACCACCATCCGGCTGATGGAGCCGCACGCGGAAGAGGCTTTGGCGGAAGAAGGGGTGCATCTGACAGGGGGAGTTTTTGTGGAGCGGGCGAGGCGGGTGACAGAGGGCGACGTTACCGCAACCAAGGCCTTCACCCGGGGCCTAATACGCATCCAGGACGAGGGATCCCAGTTGATCGCCGAGTTGGCGGGGCGGGGAACGGCGATTTTGGATTGTTGCGCCGCGCCTGGAGGGAAAACGGCAATTCTAGCGGAGCGTAATCCTCAAGTTCCTATTCTTGCCTGCGATGTTCGCCCCAGCCGCCTTAAGGCCATGCAGAGCTCTCTTGCCCGGCAGAAGGGGACGGAGCATATTTCATACCGCGCCGTCGATGCTGCGGAGCTGGATCCGGATGGGCAATTCGATCTGATCCTGTGTGATGCCCCGTGCAGCGGGAGCGGGACGCTGGCGCGCAATCCCGAGATACGCCACCGTCTTGCCTATGGCGATCTTGGCCGGCAGCACGATCGCCAGGTCCGGCTTCTCTCCTCGGCGATGAGGTCGCTGGCCAAAGGCGGACATCTGATCTACTCCACGTGCTCCCTTGAAGGGGAGGAGAATGAGGTGGTGGTGAAGCAATCGGTCGAGTCGCGCAAGGGTTTTCGAGTGCTCTCGTGGGTGGATCGGATGCGCGCCCTGGAGGGCGAAGGCATACTGCGCGCGGGAAGCGCTGAACTACTGCTTCCGGGCGGCGGTACGGATCGGTTTTTGCGAACGTTGCCTGGCGTGTATCCGTTGGACGGCTTCTTTGCCGCGCTGATCACGCGTGATGACTGAGTTCTTCGCCTCGAATAGGGAAAGCAGATTCCCTTCGGGAATGACAGAAAGAAAAAGCAAAGACTTCATCCACAACTCCGCCCACCTTTGTCATCTCGACCGGAGCGCAGCGAAGTGGAGAGATCTGCGGTTTCCCACATCTGGCGCAAGAGCGCGCCAGATATGGGCACCCTCGATTGGTGGCGGTTTTGGATCGTCACTGCAAGCAGATCTAGGGTGCCCCATCCTTGCGTAGCAAGGGTGGGAGACTCACAGCCGTTGGCAGAACGGCCTCCAGGATGATTTTCGACAGAGCGCAGCGAAGTGGAGAGATCTGCGGTTTCTTGTTCCCACATTGTCGCCAATAGCGAGACAGATATGGGGCACGCGCGAAGTGTCATTGCGAGATGGTGAGGGCGATATAGGTCGAGCCGTCTACGCGATGTCCGGCCGGTGGCGTTTGGGTCACGATGATACCGGGGGGCGGCGGGGGACCTGAGGGCGCGAGGTCATCTTCGGGTGCGCTGTTGTCGTCCTGCATGGGTCCGATCTTGAAGCCGGCCTGTGCGATCAGGGCGGCCGCCGTAGAGTAGGGCAGGCCTACCAGCCGCGGCATGACGAATGCCTTGTCGGTATCCGGTGGAGCAGTGCTCACCAGCAAGCTGATGCCGGGGCGGGCGACGTCCTCGGCTCCTTTCTGCGGATTCTGCGCAATCACCGTGCCTGGCGCGACGCTGGCGTAGGGCATCTCCGAGGTCTCTTCGAGTTCGAGTCCGAGCCGGTGGACTTCAATGGCCGCAACCCGCTCCTGCTGCCCGACTACGTCGGGGATCTTGACTCGCTGCGGTCCCAGGCTCTCGGTTACGCGCATGCGCCATTCGCGCCTTACCACCGTGCCCGGAGCAGGCGACTGCGAGAGCACCCGGCCGGCGGGAAGATCGGCGCTGTAGTATTTGTTGTCGACGCCCAGGTTCAGGTCTTCGCTCGCCGTCTTGCGTACAGCTTCGGCAATGGTCAACCCTGCGAGATCGGGAACCCGGACCTCGGCTCCATGGATGGCGAACTGCATGGTCGTGACCGCTGCCACCAGCGCCACAATGCCCAGCAACATCACTGCGAGAACCAGGCGGAAGAACTTGATCATGATGGGTCCGAGTATTCGATCATGAATTCAATCTGCGCAGATTTCTCCAGCATCTTCGAAACCGAACAGTACTTGTCCTTGGACAGTGTTACCGCGTCCTCCATCGCCTTGGCAGATACCTTGCCTGAGACGCGATAGGTGAGCTGAATGCGAGTGAAGACACGCGGCGCTTCCTGGGCCTGCTCAGCGGTTGCGGAAACCGTGAGCGCGGTAAACGGTTGCCGCTTCTTCTGGAGAATGGAGACGACATCCACCGAAGTGCAGGCGCACAGCCCCATCAGAACGAGCTCCATAGGGCCCGGGCCCGCGGCATGCGCTGCCTCCGCGTCCACGGTTACATGTTGACCGCTTTCGGAAAGCGCATCGAATTGCCGCTCTTTTTTCCAGGTAGCCGAGATGAACATGGGCTCTCTCCTAGCAAAAGCCTACAACCGCGGGCATTGAAAATGCTACGGCTTTAGGCACCGGTACAGCCCGGCGACGCCAAAGTTGTATGGCGTCCAGGAGGCTTCGGTAAATCCTACGGATGCGAGCGTCAGGAGCATCCCGGCGGGAGGAGGAAAATTGTGGACGGAGGAGGGAAGGTATTCGTAGGCTCCTGAAACCCCCGAAACAAGCGATCCAATCTTAGGCAGCACGCTGCGGAAATAGAAAGAGTAGAGCCTTCCCAGGAGGCCTCTGGGCTCGCTGAAGTCGAGGATTCCCAGTTCGCCGCCGGGCTTGAGGACACGGTGAAACTCCTCAAGACCATGGCGGTAATTGGCCAGGTTTCTAAAGCCGAAGGCGGTGGTGATCAGGTCGAGCGAATTCGACGGCAGGGGCAGGTGCAGGGCATCGGCCTCAAAAGGAATAGCTCCGTGCGAGGCCAGCTTGGACGCTCCGCGAAGCAGCATCTGATGAGAAAAATCGGCGGCCAGAATTGGCTGCGCGTTCTTTGGCCTGCGCTCAAGAAGGGCCAGAGTCATCTGTCCGGTTCCGCAGCAGATATCCAGAATCCGCGCTTCTGGTCGGGAGAGAATGGAGCGGAAGCGGCGTGCGCTTCTCCACCACCAAAGCCGGTCGATGTTTAAGGAAAGAACGTGATTCAGCAGATCGTAGCGGGGGGCAATTCGATCGAACATCTCCCGAACCGCTATTGCCGCGCTTTGCTCGTCATAGGTTCCGGCGGGGCTGGTGCCGGTGGATAGATGTTCGGGCGTTGTCATCTTCTACACATCTGATGTGAAATACGTTAGCATCACGACCGGTTTGTGGAATCCCAGGTCGCAGAATCGGGACCCGGGGCACCCTGAATCCGCTTGAAGCGTGGATCCGAAACGGCGACCGATCGAGGGTGCCCCATATCTGGGGCGGTCTTTGCGCCAGATATGGGAAACCGCAGATCTCTCCACTTCGCTTCCCACCCCAGCAAGCTTCGCTTGCCGGGACTCCGGCTTCGCTCTGGTCGAGATGACAAAGTCAGGTGTAATTTCCAACCAAGCCTTCTTCGACCCGATTTTCATCCCCTTGCGTGGGCCGCAGGCTACTCCGGTCGAGATGACAAATTGATTGAGTCGAGCGCAGCCATGACTTCTGCGCCGGTCACATCCTCGGCCACCTGGGCCTTGCCTATGCCCTTGAGCAGGATGAAGCGGCGCACTCCGGCACGATTCTTCTTGTCCTTGGATGCAGCCTCCATCAGTCGCTGCGGACGCAGCCGCGGCAAAGCCGGAGGATCGAAGTAGCGGATCAGCTTTTCCGCGCGCGTTGCATCCTCGGCTCTCAGCCACTTCCGCATCCGGCTGATGTGGAGCGCCACAAGCATGCCCCAGGCGACCGCTTCGCCGTGCAGAATGGCGCCGAAACCGGCGGCCGCTTCAATCGCATGACCCATGGTGTGCCCAAAGTTGAGAATCATTCGCAGGTCCGATTCCCGTTCGTCCAGGCCGACGACTTCGGCTTTCATGCGAACCGATGCGGCGATGGTTTTTTCCATCGCCGCGGGCTCCCTTTGATCGAGAAGCCGGCAATTAGCTTCCATGGAGCGAAAGAGGGCAGCATCCCGGATCAGTCCTGCCTTGATGCTTTCATAGAGGCCTGCCCGCAGCTCGCGCTGGGGCAGCGTGCTCAATAGACCGATGTCCGCGAGTACGGCCCGCGGATGATAGAAGCAGCCCATCAGATTTTTGCCTGCGCTCAGGTTCACCCCGGTCTTGCCGCCGACGGAGGAATCAACCTGGGACAGAAAGGTGGTCGGTATCTGCACGTATTCGATTCCGCGCATGTAGATGGCGGCGAGAAAGCCGCCCACGTCGCCAATGACGCCGCCGCCGAAGGCGATGAGCAGAGAGGAGCGGTCAGCCCCGGCGCGGAGCAGCTCCAAGCCCAGCCGTTCGACTTCGGCCAAACGCTTGTGGCGCTCTCCGCTGGGGAGAAAGAGAATCACCGGCTGCTGTTCGCCGAAGGAAGACAGAAAGCGCTCGCCCCAGAGCGACCAGATCTCCGGCGAAGTGAGCACGTAGATACGCGTTTGCTCTTTGCCGAAGGTTTTACGCAAACGTGTTGAGAGGGAATCGATCAGACCGCTTCCGATCGAAACGGTATATTGGCCAGAGCCGGTTATGACGTTGATTGTGCGCACGATTATGTCCATCGTAGCGCACGCCGGGAGGCAGAACGTCAGGTCAGGCGGCGAGCGGCGGATTGAGGTACCCTCGAACGATGGGCTTCACGGAAGTCACGGACTTTCTCGTTATCGGCGCTGGAATCGCAGGGCTGCGGGCGGCTATCGAGCTCTCGCAGGCGGGCCGGGTGCTGGTTCTGACCAAGGAGCAACTGGGCGAATCGAATACGCAATACGCCCAAGGCGGAATAGCTGTGGCCCTTGGAGGAGAAGAGGACGTCCACCTGCATCTTGAAGACACGGTCAGTGCGGGAGATGGGTTGGTGAATCTCCGCGCCGCCGAGGTGCTGGTGGAAGAGGGTCCCGAGCGCGTCGAGGAATTGCTCTCCTGGGGAACGGATTTCGATCGCCAAGAGGGCCACTTGATGCTGACCCGGGAGGGCGCTCACAGCCGTTCGCGCATTCTGCATGCTCATGGCGACGCCACTGGGCGGGAGATTGCCCGGGCGCTGCTGGAGCATGCGCGCAGGCTGCCCCAGATCGAACTTGCGCGAATACACTACTTCGATTGATTTGATCGCCGACAGAGGTGCGGTTCGCGGCGTCACAATGCTCCGCCCCGACGGCCAGGTGGGGGCTGCCTTTGCCCGCGCGGTCCTGCTGGCCAGCGGCGGCGCCGGCCAAGTCTACAGCGATACCACCAATCCCAGCGTGGCTACCGGGGATGGAATCGCAATGGCATTCCGCGCCGGCGCGGAGATCGCGGATATGGAGTTTTATCAATTCCATCCCACCGCGCTCAGCCTTCCCGGAGTCCCTCGCTTCCTGCTCTCCGAGGCCCTGCGGGGAGAGGGGGCATACCTGCGCAATGCTCGCATGGAGCGGTTTATGGACCGCTACCACCCTTTGCTTGAACTCGCGCCCCGGGATGTTGTGGCCCGGGCCATTACCCGCGAGGGATTGGCGGCCGGCTCCGGCGAGACTCTGCCGGTTTATCTGGACATGCGCCACGTTACCGGCATCGACCTGAGCGCGCGCTTCCCGGGAATTTCAGCCTTCCTCAACCAGCACGAGCTCGATCTCAGCCGGGACCTCATTCCGGTTCGCCCCGCTGCGCACTACCTCATGGGAGGAGTTCGCAGCGACATCGACGGACGCTCTTCGCTCGGCCGCCTCTATGCCGCGGGCGAGGCCGCGTGTACCGGCGTTCATGGCGCCAACCGGTTGGCCAGCAACTCGCTGCTTGAAGGGTTGGTGTTTGGGGCGCGAGCGGCTACATTCATGCGCGAGGAGCCAGAGGATTCGAGCCTGGGTAAAGACTATAAGGGCGGCGGACCGCCGGGAACCGGAGCCTGAGCAGGATGGCTCCACTTTTGCCATTGACTCGCTGCGCGCCCGTTTACAGGCCCTGATGTGGCAGAAGGCCGGATTGCTGCGCGACGCAGAGGGGCTTGGCGCTGCGGCAGTCGAGCTGGAGGCGATTGCTGAGGAGCTCCCTGCGCCCATCGCGCGACCGGCAATCGAGCTGAACAACCTGCACGTGATCGCCGCGGCAATCGTCCAAGCGGCTCTGGGACGTGAAGAGAGCCGCGGAGCACACTTCCGCAATGATTTTCCGCGAAGGGATGACGTTCACTTTTCGAAGCATTCGGTGATCCGGCACGGCGAGCTTCGCTTTGTGGGCTTCAGCGGCACTGACGCTAGTGTAACTGCTCCTGACTTCGCGGCTTTCTCGCCGGATAGAGCAGGGAAGCCGCCGTCGCAATAGCCATCACCACGAGGATGATCCCGAGAGAGATTTCGATGGGAATGTGTATCCATCGCGCCAGGATCATCTTGCAGCCGACGAAGCCCAGAATTGCCGCCAATCCGAAATGCAGAAAGCGCAGACGCTCGAGCAGATCCGCCAGTAGGAAATAAAGCGAGCGCAATCCGAGGACGGCAAAGATGTTGGATGTGTAGGCCACGAAGGGCTCATTGGTTATGGCGAGCACCGCGGGAATGGAATCCAGGGCGAAGACGAGATCGACGACTTCGATGGCGAGTACCGCGGAGAGCAAAAGCCGTCGGCGGCTGCCGGTGTCCCGCTGAGTGAACCACGCCATCCACCGCTTGGGCCTGCCGGGGGCCTTTTCGCGCGCCAGGCGCACGGCGGCAATTAGAATCAAGCCGCCGAAGAGATACTGAATCCAGCTCAATCGTGTCAGCAGCGCAATCCCGCCAAAGATAAAGAGGCCGCGCATAACGATGGCGCCTAGGACGCCGAAGAGCAGGGCTTTTCTCTGCTCCGCAGGCTGGAGGCCAAAGGCGCGAAACATCACCAGGAAGACGAAGAGGTTGTCGACGCTGAGCGATAGCTCAATCAGGTAGGCGGAGGCAAACTCCAGGCCGGTCTGGCGTCCGCGCACGTGGCTAAGCCATATGCCAAAAGCGGCTGCGGCCGCGAATAAAAACAAGATGAAAAGCAGATTGGTTCGGGTGTGGCTGCGTGGTTTGGATGCGGCTTGTCCCGGTTCCCGGTTGAAGAGAGCGAGATCGCCGACGATCAGCGCCAGCGCTATGGCGTGAAAGCCTATCCAGTACGCGAGCGGTGTGCCGGCGAGCATAACTTTCATCATTTCACTCTTGGTGCGGAACCGGTGCACCCTCTCCGGCTTTTGTATTCGCAGTTGCTTTTCTTTCTGTCATTCCCGAAGGGAATCTGCTTCTGGTCTCCGGGACATACGAAAAAGCAGATTCCCTTCGGGAATGAAAGAAAGAAAGGCAAAAGCGCTGCTGCAGATTTCTCCACTCCGCTGCGACTATACCAACGGTGGCAGAATCAACGCTGATTGAGGAGCCGGATGGTCTCTAGAAAGACGTCGCCAACGATAGTGAGGCTCTGGGCGCTCAGCTTGTCCATAGTGTCCTGGGGCGTGTGCCAGAATTCGTTACGGTATCCGTAATCGAAATCGATCACATCGGCGCAAGAGACGCCATGCTTGAGAAATGCCGTGTGATCGTCGCCTACCTCGTTTTGGCGCTGAAAGAAATAGGACTGATCGCCATACTTTGCCGCCGCCTGATCGATCACGTCCAGGAGCCATGCCGTGGAGGTCGTATCGCGATCGATGTCCAGATCACGGTCGCCGATCATATCGGCTAAGAGAAAAGCCTTGATCCGCTTGAGTGTTCCATCGGCCTGCCACTTCGCCGCCAGGTGCTTGCTGCCATAAGCGGAGTCTGCATCCGTCCATCCCTTGAAGGCCTCTTCTCCATCGAAGAAGACCAGCCAGACGCTATAGCCGTCGAGCTTTTTACCGCGAAAGCTGTTGGCCAGCTTCAGCAATAGGCCGGTGCTCGAGCCACCGTCATTTGCGCCCACATAGCCGGTATCTTTCAGCGGGTAGTTGGTGTCGTAGTGACTGGCCAGAACGATGATGCCGTCTTTGGCGCCGGGAAACTTGACGATGTAGTTCGTCATTTCCTTCACGCCGACCGGGGTTGACGCAGTGAAGGTATCTTTCTCGAGATGGTCTTTGGCAAACTGCCGCCGCAAAAAGGCCTCGGCCTTGGCATGTCCTTCGCTTCCCACCCAGCGCGGACCCACGGCAACAAACTCGCGAGTATAGGTCAGCGCACGATTGCCGTCGAAGCGGGGAAGCGATTGGGCGGCTTGTCCGCCTAGCTATGCTTGAAGAGAGCAGAACGGCCGCGAAAAAAACCAAGACAACGCGGGGAAAATTGGAGAGCCGGAGGCGCATTCGATTAGGACTCTTGCTGCCGATTCCTGCGGCTGGGGTGCACCATGTAGGCGACTCCGATACTGAGCAGGTAGAGACCCAGCATCGGCGCGGCGAAGACGCACATGGTCAAGACGTCGGGCGTTGGAGTGATAATGGCGGCGATGACGAAGATAATCAAAATGGCGTAGCGCATGTTTTTCCATAGAAAATTAGCGCTTACCAAGCCGAAGAGGGCGAGGAAGAAGACCACAATCGGCAGCTCGAAGGTAATCCCCAGGCCGAGGATCACAGTTGTGAAAAGCTCGGTGTACTCACCCACCGTCACCATGGGCGTGAATTCTTTGCTGTAGCCGATGAGGAAATTGAGTGCGCCTGGGTAGACGTAGCGGTATCCAAAAAAAGCGCCGGCCAGGAAGAGTCCCACCGTGGCCGCCATGAAGGGCACTACGTATCGCTTTTCCTTCTGATAGAGCCCTGGAGAAATGAACAGCCAGACCTGATACAGGATGAAAGGGGAAGCAATAATCGCCCCTGCCACCAAGCTGACCTTGATATACAAATTGAAGATATCTACGGGGTTCAAATAGACCAATTGCGTGGGCAGATGGTGCGCCCGCAGCGCAATGGTGATCGGCCTCTGCATGAACTGGTAGATCTGCACGCGGAAGGTATAGGCGACGAAGAAGGCGACGATCAGATAGAGTGCGGAATGGATAAGCCGTTTGCGCAGCTCCTCCAAGTGCTCAAGCAGGCTCATGCCTGGAAGGTCAGCTCGTTCGGTTACCGCCGTCCGGGCGCGATCGACTATATCAGCCATGATGCTGGGCCGTTTGCTCCTCGAGGCCTTCGTGGCCGTTGACGGTCCTCTCCTGGTTGCTGACCATGCTCTCGTAGTCGCCCAAGGTCACCGGGGAATCGCGGACGATCACCGATGCTTCTCCGCTGGGAGCAAGCTCCTGCTCCGGCGGTCCCTGCTCCGGTATTTCCGGTTTTGCTGCTTGCATTTCGGGTTGAACCGGCTCCGCCTGCACGGAGTCTTCCTGGTCGAAATATCCCTTGAAAGGGGCTTCGGCGCTTTCCGTGGCTCCGGTACTCGGCGGGCGGATGGTCGGAGTTCCCGAGGTGTCCGCGGCGGGAGCGGCCTCGGCGGCACGCTCAGCGGCGATCTTCTTTTGCCGGTCCGCCTCCTCGGCGGAGCGCAACTCCTCTTCAATCTGCATTTTGAATTCGTTGCTGGCGCGCCGGAATTCAAGCACAAGCTTGCCCAGTTGCCGTCCGATCTCGGGAAGCTTCTTGGGCCCGAAAATGACCAGCGCCAACGCGAAAATGAAGATTGTGTCCGGCAAACTCATGCAACCTCATGATACCTGCCGCGCTCAGGGGCCACAAATCAGGTCCATAAGAGCGGGTTGGATACGCGAAGCCTGGGAGCCTGCTTCTTTGCCGGAGAGCCGCGTCAAGTCGTGCCCTGCTCTGAAAATAGCCAACGGTTGTGGGTCTCCCACCCCTGCTACCCACCCCAGCAAGCTTCGCTTGCCAGGGACCACGGTTTCGCTCCGGTCGAGATGACAAAGTTAGGTGTAGTTGCTAACCAAGCCTTCCTCAACCCGATTTTCGTCCTCGATTTTCGTCCTCTCGGATGGGCCCGAAGGGCCCATAATTAGAGTTTTTCTCTGAGGCGATGCCGGATGCATTAAAATGATTGTTTGCGTCTTGTTGGGTGCGAGGCCCTAAAGTTTGGGTCTTAACCCCTGCCATGCGCATCTTTGTTACAGGGCAGCAACATCCCCGCGGATTGGGCGGTCGAAAAGTTCGACCGTAGTGAATCCGCTGCAGCCCGGTGATTGCTTTCAACATCCCCGTCCCACTCTTTCATGAAAAGGGAGCAGGACTGAAGGCGGACTCTATGGGTGTACTTGTGTACGGCGTCAATGAAGCGGCGCGCGTTGTCGACGCGCCAGAGAGCGACTCGGCAAGCCTTGCGGCAGAGACGAGTTGCTCGCTTGAAAACTATCTTGCTCTCCCCGATCACAGCATGGACCAGAGGATTGCGTCGGCCCGCGCAAAATTAGGGACAGATGCGATTCTTCTCGGACATCACTACCAGCGCGATGAAGTCATCCGCTTTGCCGACGTGACCGGAGACTCCTACAAACTCTCGAAGATTGCCGCCGAAACGCGCAGCCGCTATGTAATTTTTTGCGGTGTCCATTTCATGGCGGAGAGCGCGGATATTTTGGGAGCAAGCGGGCAACAGGTGATTTTGCCCGACTTGAATGCCGGCTGCTCCATGGCCGACATGGCGGAGATTGGCCAGGTGGAGGACTGTTGGGAGTCGCTGGAGCGGGCAGGCTTGGATCCCGGCGAGATCATGCCCTTGACCTACATGAACTCTACGGCGGCCATCAAGGCCTTTTGCGGAGAGCGGGGAGGGTTGGTTTGCACCTCGTCGAATGCTCCGGCGGCCTTTGCCTGGGGCTTCGCGCGCCGGCCCAAAATTCTCTTCCTGCCGGACCAGCATCTGGGGCGGAATACCGCCTTCAAGATGGGTATCCCGCTGGCCGAGATGGTGGTCTGGGATCCGTACCAGATCAACGGCGGCGTCGATCCCGCGCGGCTCAGGCAGGCCCGCGTGATCCTGTGGAAGGGGCACTGCTCGGTTCACCAGCGCTTTCTGCCCGGACATGTCGATGCGGTGCGGCAAAAGTATCCCGGAATCCAGGTCATTGTGCATCCCGAGTGCCGGTGGGAGGTTTGCCAGAAGGCGGATGCATCGGGGTCGACCGAAGGGCTGATCAAAATGGTCGAGCAGGCGCCCGCCGGGAGCATGTTTGCCATCGGCACTGAGATTCACCTGGTGAACCGGCTGGCCAAGCGCTTTGCTCCCGCCGGCAAGACGGTGATCACGCTGGACGATACCGGATGCCTGTGCACTACGATGTACCGCATCTCTCCCCAGCATCTTGCCTGGGCGCTGGAGAATCTGATCGAGGGCAGGGTGGTCAACCGGATCGAGGTTCGCGAGGACGTGAAATACTGGGCGCGTGTGGCCCTGGACCGTATGCTGGAGGTATAGATTATTCTGGATACAAGCTGCGAGGCTCATCCATGAAAACTTTTACCCTTGGCGAGGCGCAATCTCTCCTGCCCGTGCTTGAAGCATTGCTTCGCCGGGCGATGGAGGCGAAGAGCACGGCCGAACAACTCGAATTCGAGTTACAGCAACTCGGTCAAAGAATCTTTTTCTCCGGCGGCATGCTGGTGGATACCGCTCAAGTGGCGCGCAAGCGCGCCTCCCTGGGAGCTGCCGTGCAGCAGGCGAAGGATGTGGTTCAGGAGATCGACTCCATCGGTGTGCAGGTGAAGGATCTGGACAGCGGACTGCTCGATTTCCCTTGCCAGCGTGGCGAAGAGATCGTGCTGTTGTGCTGGAAGCTGGGTGAGTCCAAGATTACTCATTGGCACAGCATGGAAGCCGGATTTCCAGGCCGGAAGCCGTTAGACGAGCGTTTTCCTGAGACTTGGCCGGAAAAGCCCAACTAAGATCATTTCTGTTGCGGGCTTTTGTATTGGCGCTTCGCTCCGGTCGAGATGACAAATCAGGGCTTGCCCCCTGGTCGCCAATGCGGTTTCCATTGGGTGTTGGCAAGCCAGTCGATGGGTTTCAGCATGGCCGCGACAGCTGAATCCATATGGACGAAATCGATGCGGCCGATCTGGTCGCTTGGTTGATGGTAATCGGAGTGCAGCCCGAAGCTGGAGATAGTCTGGGCAATGACGCCGCGCTGGGCCAGGCTGTAGTTGTCGGAACGCCTAAAGAAGTCTTCCGCGGGATGAGGATCGGCGACCAGAGGCGCGCCGTGCCGCACGAGTTCCGGTCCCAGGTCGCTGCGCCGAAAGCCTGTCAGCCACAGATCGCCGCGGGGTATCGCCGGATCGGGGCGGCCGATCATCTCAAACTCCAAATTGGCGACGATGCGTTGGAGCGGCAGCGGAGGATGCGCGAGAAAATAGCGGTTACCGAAACCCCCAATCTCCTCCGCGTCAAAGAGCACAAAAAGAACGGTTCGCCTTGGACGAGGCCCGCGGGCAAGGCTTCTGGCCAATTCGATTACCGCCGCCGTCCCCGAGGCATCGTCATCGGCGCCGTTATAGATGGCATCGCCGTTTTTCGCCGGACCTACTCCCAGGTGGTCCAGATGGGCGGTCAGCAGGATGGCGTCCTCTCTCATAGCCGGATCGGAGCCGCGCAGGAGGCCGACTACATTCCAGGTTTCCACTCGCGGCTGGGGCGGGAAGCCTTTGAGATTTTCGAGCGCGCTGCGGGGCAGCGGATCAGGGAGGGGAGCCTTTTGAAGGAAGCTTCCGCCATCGCCTGCCGGCTGCAAGCCGAAATCCTCAAAGAGGGAGGCGGCGAAGAGGGCGGCAATATGTTCGTCGCGGGTGCCGCTTGCTCGTCCGCGCAGCTCATCTGAAGCGAGAAACTCCATATCGGAGCGCATGCACCGGAAACAGATGGCCGGCTCCGCCGCCGGCCTGGCTATCGGTTCCGCGTTCCAAGCGTGGAAACCGAATATCGCGAGCAGGATAGCGACCGGGAAGAGTCGGGAAAGCCAAGCCATGGGGCGAAGTATAATCGGTTTTTTCGATCTCTTTTTTGCCTGGAGCGAATGAGCGCGCTCCTCCGTCTAGTCAAACAGACAGTCCAAAGGGAAGAAGAATGCGTAGTAAGAGAAGGCGCTCACGGGCGATAGGGAGTTGGTGCTGTTGGTCGCTTCTTGGTTCTGCTCTGGGGCTGTTGCTAGCGCTCCCGGGGCTGACCGGCTGCAATGGATTTTTCACGCCGGTGAATCCCAATCCTCCCGCAAACGGGGGCGACTCTCTCTACGTGGCCAACGGCGGCAATACCTTTATTGCCGGATTCGCCGTCAGCAGCACTGGAGGGCTTTCCATCCTCAATAACTCGCCCTATAACAATGGAGTTGCGGCCAGCTCTCTGGCCATAACTCCTAGCGACAAGTATCTCTATGCCTCCGGATCGCTGGGCGGAATATACGAGTATCTGATCAATAGCGACGGTTCGATCACTGTACAGAATAACGGCAGCCCGGTGGTCCAGGATGTCATCGTCACCGCCATGCAAGTCGATTCGACCGGCACTTATCTCCTGGCGGCAGGAGTGGGCGTTGCCGCGCAAGCGCAAGCTATCGGTATCTACCAGATCAACAGCTCGAACGGAGTGTTGACTGCGTTAGGCGGCTCGCCTCTGACGCTCTTCCTGGGAAACACCAAGCCTCCGCCTCTGACCACGCCGACCGGTTTGCTGATTACTCCCGACAACACCAAGGTCTATGTCTCCTTGGGAAATCTTGGCGTGCAGGTTCTCACTCTAGGCACGGGGGGAGCCTTGAGCACAGGTACAGGTACCATTCTCCCGCCCTACAGCAAATCCACCAGCCCCAGCGACACGGGATTGGCCAGCGATCCAAACTCGAAATTTCTTTTTGTGGCGGAGATCAATACCGGACTTCGGGTGTTGAGCATCGGGACCGGTGGCGCTCTGAACGAGATATCGGGCTCGCCCTACACGGCAGGCTCCGGACCTACGGCGGTTATGCTCGATCCTACCGGGGCTTATGTTTACGTCACCAACAAGCAGGCCAACGCCAATGGTATATATGGCTTTAATTTGAACGCGACGTCGGGCCAATTAACGGGCATAACAGGCTCGCCCTTTAGTTCGGTGGGAGCATTGCCAATCGCCATGGCGACAGATAGCTCGAAAAAATATCTGGCCGTGGTTAACAACGGCGGCAACCCGGATTTGCAAATGTTCAGTTTCTCGACGACAACTCCCGGCGCGCTGGTAGCCGGCGCTTCGGCAACCACCGGCACCGATCCCACCGGTCCGCTGGCAATTGCCGCGACTCTGCCGGCCGCTCAATAGAACTCCGGCCTTTGCTTTTCTGCTCTGTCATTCCCGCTGGGAATGTGTTTGTGGTGAGCGCTGCGATAGACAGAACAGGGTCGGTTCAAAATCCAAGTGCAACAGATTCCCTTCGGGAATGACAGAAAGAAAGACAAGAAGGGCAGAAATACGAAATTTAGGGTGGGACTGCAAAGGCTTTATCGCCACTTACACCTAATTTGTATTTGTCATTTCGGCTTATCCTCTTTTTTCTTGCCTGTCATTCCCGAAGGGAATCTGCTTTACCTCACCCAATCCGCTTAGGTGGCCTGCAAGCCCGTCTTTTTTGGGGGAGTGGTATTCTTTTTACGCCGTCACAGTCTCAGTAGAACGGTATAGTGACTTCCTCTTTGGCTAGATTTACCGTCCGCTTCCGCTGCCTGTCCGGCCCGCGCTACCTCTCCGGCCTGGCGCTGCTGGTTGCCTCTCTTCCCCTCCTGAACGGTTGCAGCCGCCTCAACCAACATCCCAAGCCAGAGATGGTTTATGTCTTCGCGGAGCAGACCTATCTTCGCGATCGCGTCGCCCCAGTCGCGGATCGCGTGGCCTCTGTTACTAACGGAGAGCCGCTTCAGGTGGTCGAACACGGGCGCCGTTTTGTCAGGGTGAAGACCGCTCAAGGCGCAGTGGGCTGGATCGAGGATCACATGGTGATCGACCAGGGAATCTATGACCAATTTATTCAGTTGGCAGAATCGCACCGGCACGATCCGGTAGTCGCCAGGGGAATCTTGGCCGATCCTCTCTACCTGCACCTGAAACCGGGACGCGAGACGCAGCGTTTCTATTTGCTGCCGGAGAACGATAAGGTGCAATTGCTGGTTCGCGCTTCGGTTCCCAAGCCGGTTCCGGGCGCGGGCTTTCTGCCTCCGCCCAAGCCGGCGCCGCACGCCGCCAAGAATCAGCCTGAAGGTGCTCCTCCGCCTGCCATGGAAGACTGGTGGCTGGTGCGCGACAGCCAGGGTCATGCCGGCTGGTTGTTGGCTCGCCGGCTCGACCTGGATGTGCCCGACGAAGTTGCACAATACTCCGAGGGACAAAAGATGGTTGGCGCATATGTTCTAACCCACGTCTATGACCCCGCCTCGAATATTCCCGATAAACAGGTGCCCATTTACCTGACCGTTCTGAATCCCTATAAAGACGGTCTTCCTTATGACTTTAACCAGATACGCGTCTTCACCTGGAATCTGAAGAAGCACCGCTATGAGACCGCTTACCGCCAGCGCGATCTTGAAGGCTACTTACCGGTTCAGGTCACCCAGGAGGCGATAGACGGCGCAACACCGGTGCCCGTGTTTTCCGTTCGCGTGGCCACCAGCGATGCGGTTACCGCAGATCCTTCGACCGGCGCCGCTCGTCCTGCCGCGTCGGAAATACTGCGCTTTGCCTTGGAAGGCCAGATGGTGAAAAAGCTTTCAGCTCCCGGCGCAGAGGCGGCGGTTGCGCCTAGCCATCCGCTTCGCCGGAGGAACACCAAGCGCGCTCATCACCACGCAGGGCACGGAGGCGGATAACCCGTCATTCTTGTGGAATCCCAGGTCCCAGAATCGGGACCTGGGGCACTCAAAATCTTTTTTAAAATGGATCCAGAACTGCCACCAATCGAGGGTGCCGCATATCTGGCGCGCTCTTTGCGCCAGATGTGGGAAACCGCAGATCTCTCCACTGCGCTTCGCTCCGGTCGAGATGACAAAGTTAGGTGTAGTTGCCAACCAAGCTTCCGCAACCCTATTTCCATCCCCTTGGGTGGGCCGCGGGCCCATGAACACTCCGGTCGAAAATCGTCCCGCAAAACCTGTTTTCGCTGCTCCGCTGTTTCAGCTCAAGAATTCGGCGATGCGGTTAACTACGGTGTTCTGCTCTTCACCGGTGAGCTGGGGGAAGATGGGTAGGGCCAACACTTCTGCTGCGGCGCGCTCGCTCTCCGGGAAAGCCCCTGCCGGATATCCCAGGCTCTTCAAGGCCGGCTGCAGGTGCAGGGGAATTGGATAATAGATCTCCGAGCCGACTTCATGCTGCTCCAGAAAGGCTTTTAGCTCATCCCTGCGGCGCACCCGGATAACATACTGGTGGTAGACATGGGTTGCCTTGGGCAGCGTCTTAGGCAAGACCACTCCCTGGCGCGGGTAGGGGCCAGGGTCAGCCAATCCAGCTTGTTCGAACAGGCTTTGATAGGTGGCCGCGATAGACCGGCGCCGCTCATTCCACTGGTCGATAAAGCCAAGCTTGACCAGAAGAACGGCCGCCTGCAGAGTGTCCAGGCGGCTGTTCCAGCCGGCTTCCTCGTGGTAGTAGCGGCGGCGCATCCCGTGGGAGCGCAATACTCGCAGCCGTTCGGCAAGCTGGCCGTCGGAGGTGGTGACCATGCCGGCATCTCCGGCGGCGCTGAGGTTCTTGGTCGGATAGAAGCTGAAGGCCGCGGCATTTCCCAGGGACCCGGCGGGGCGCGAGTCCCAGCAGGCTCCGAAGGCCTGAGCCGCGTCCTCAATCAGGAACGGGCCATCCTCCCTGGCATATTCCTGTTTGAGAGAGGTAAAGCTATCCCAATCCGCTGTTTGCCCGAAGAGGTGCACGGGAAGAATGGCGCGTATGGCATGCGATTGCTGGGAGTTAAAACAGGCACGGACCGCGGCCGGCGCGAGATTGAATGTTTCAGGATCGATGTCGGCCAAGAGCGGCTTGGCGCCGGCACGCAGGATCGAGCTGACGCTGGAGAAGAAGCTGAAGGGCGTGGTGATGACGGCATCGCCCGGGCCGATGCCGGCTGCGGCAAGAGCCAGCCAAAGAGCATCGGTGCCGGAAGCGCAGCCGACGGCGTGACCGGCCCCACATTTGGCGGCGGCGGCGCTCTCAAACGCAGCCACCTGCTCTCCGAGAATATATTTTTGCTGTGACAACACGGCCTCGACCGCCTCCAGAAGCAGGGGGCGAAGAAGGCAGTATTCCCGGGAAAGGTCCAGAGTTGGAATCTTCAGATTGGTCACGCTCCAGGGTAACGGTTATTCCTTGTGGGAAGACACTTTCGGGCGCCGCGATACCCGGTTACTGCATCTAAGAACGAGTGCGGGAATTTCGCACCAGCGAAAACCGGGGACAAGCGTAAATTCCGGAAAGCGTTGTAGACTTTTCTTAAGCGGTTTTTTGCCGGGTGCATTTCTGTTCCATTTTGATGGGCACCGGCTCAGTTTTTCAAATCTAAACATTAATTCGAAAGCAGGAGATCGGCACATGGACAATAAGCCGGCACAGAACATTCAGGACACGTTTCTTAATACGGTCCGGAAAGACAAGACTCCGATCACGATATACCTGGTCAGCGGAGTTAAACTCACAGGCAAGATTCGCTCCTTTGACAAGTACTCTGTTTTGCTTGAGAACAATAGCCAGGAGCAATTGATCTTCAAGCATGCCATTTCTACCGTGGTAAGCAATCGATCGGTGCTGCACCCGGACCATCGACCGGGGATAGCCGCCGGGCATGCCCCGGCTTCGGTCGGGAGCCCAGCGGTAGCGAATGCCGTGGCCGCGCACGTCGAAATCCCGGCGGCCGAGACATAGAGACCGGTCGGTCATGACTTCGGCGACGATTGAGTGATCCCGCGTGCATTTGGCTGCGCTTGCAGGAGTACGTACCCTTGCCCAGGGTAATGAAAGATCGCGGCTGGCGCGGCGGTTGCGCGCCAAGGGTGAGGTTTGCCTGAGCAACACTTCTCCTCAAATGGACCGGGCGCTCTTGGTTGGGGTCGAGTTTGCGGTCCGGCCCAGGCCTCTTCCGCGCTCCGCCGCGCAAGCGCGGCAGGCGGCCCGGCTGAGCGGCGCTGACGGAGACTCGCCGTCCCAATCGCCCAGTCTTGCAGCGGGAATGGGCGGAGCCGGCCCAACCTCAGACGAGGATTTCACGGCCAGCATTGCCAGCGCTGCAAATCGCGCCCAATACGATTCCGATTCCACCTTTGCCGAGTTTCGCGAACTGGTGAGAAGCGCCGGAGCGGAGATCGCCGCGGAAATCTTCCAAAGACGGCCCAAACCGGATCCAGCCACACTAGTGGGCCAAGGGAAGGTGCAGGAGATTTCGGCTTTAGCGGAGTCGGCCGGTGCATCCGTTATTCTCTTCGACCATAATCTAAGTCCCACCCAGCTTCGGAATCTGGAGGATGCGCTGCCGGTCCGGGTGGTCGACCGCACCCAACTGATCCTGGATATCTTCGCCCGGCATGCGCGCACCCGCGAGGGCCAGCTTCAGGTGGAATTGGCGCAGCTTGAGTACATGCTGCCCCGGCTCAGCGGACGCGGCTCCGCCATGTCCCAGTTGGGAGGCGGCATCGGCACCAGAGGACCAGGGGAGACGCAGCTTGAGACCGACCGGCGGAGGATCCAACGGAGGTTATTGCAGCTCCGGGACCAGTTGGAGGCGGTTCGCCGGGTCCGTGCCCAGCAGCGTCAGCGGCGCGAGGCGGTTCCCGTCCCTACGATCGCGTTAGTCGGCTATACAAATGCGGGCAAGAGCACGCTCTTCAATTTGTTGACCAGAGCGGAGGTTCTGGCTTCCTCGCGGATGTTCGCCACACTGGATCCTAAGCTGCGCGCCATGGTGTTGCCTTCCCGGCGCAAGATTCTTCTCTCCGATACGGTTGGATTCATCCGCGATCTTCCCCATACCCTGATCACCTCGTTCCGCGCGACTCTGGAAGAGGTCGAAAAGGCGGAGGTTTTGCTGCACGTGCAGGATTGCTCCACTCCCATGCGTGAGCAGCAGGCGGAGGAAGTGGAGAAGGTCTTAGGCGAACTGAACGTGGCCGGCAAGCCGAGGATTGCGGTATGGAACAAGATCGATCTGCTGCCCCCGGAGGAGCGATTGTTGTTGGCCGGCACGCGCCTCCCGCCGGCGGCTGCCTCGGTCGCCGTCTCCGCCCATTCCGGAGAAGGAATCGCTCAATTGCTGGAGGAAATGGACCGCGCCCTCACTGCCGACCCGATTGTGGAGCAAAAATTCGTAGTGCCGCAGCAAGAGGGAGCTGTACTGGCCGCCCTGGATGCCGGAGCCTTGGTCCAGATGCGGGAATTTTCCGGAGAGTCTGTGCATCTGGCGGTTGCCGGACCAGTCTCGCTTCTGGGGCGTTTTCAACGATACCGCAGGGTATTGGAGTTGCCCGCCCTGGATCAGCTAGATAAGCTGAATAAACAACAGGGGAAGCCGAAGATCTCGTCAAAATAGAAACGGGCCAACTACGCGGGAGCGGTGCGACGTCCCGCGTTGCCAGCCCGTCTGACCCTGAACCGGGTCGGATGATATTTTCTAGTGTACGCCTGAAAATCGGGGCGTCAATCGGAATCGGCCATTAAAAAGAGATGGAGAGAATTCCTCTTCCGGTTTGACCGGTTTGACACCCAAATTTGCCCTCTGTTAAAAACAGAGGTCCAGCGTATATCTGGCCGCTTTTCCTGATCCTCGACCCAATATATCTTTAGACTTGTGACTGCATGGACGAAATTCTGCACCAACTCGGCGGACTTCTACTCGGCTCTGTGCCGACTATCCTCCTTTTTCTTCTTGTAGTTATCCTTTACCGGGTGCTGGTGTACGGTCCCTTGACGAGAGTCTTGGCGGAGCGCCGGGCGCGGACCGAAGGAGCCATGGAGCAAGCCCATGACGCCATTGCGGCGGCTGATGCCAAGGCCCAGGAATACGAAGCCAGAGTGCGGATGGCGCGGGTCGAGATCTTTCATGCGCGCGAGCAGCGGCTGGCGCGCTGGAACCGGGAGCGGGAGAGCATGATCGAGGAGGCGCGCGCAGCCGCGCAGCGTAGGGTCGCAGAAGGCAAGGCCGCTCTCGAGCGGGAGAAAGAGACGGCGCTCGAGACCATTCGCAGCTCCGGGGAGGAGCTGGCAACAGAGGTTCTGCGAGCGGTCGTGCCGGTGAGCATGGCGGTCGCGGGGGGTGAGCGTTGAAGGGGGCATTCAAGTGCGGGTTTCCGGGCTTCGTCCTAAGCTTGGTCAGCCTAGTCCTGGCCGGCTCATTCGCCTTGGGGGCGGCAAGAGCATTGGGGAGCACGGCGGCGCCGCAGCGCGATGCGCAGCAACAGAAGCAGAAAGGCAATTACCCAAGGTCGACCTTCCTTACTCCGCAGACGGCGCGGTCGGGAAATCTGGCCGCCGCGGAGGATGAAGACGACCATTCTGTCTACCGTCATTCCGCGGCGGTGCGCACCATCGGCGGATGGCTGCATTTGGATCAGGAGCAGTCGGCCAGGCTCTTCGAATATTTCAATTTCGCTATTTTGGCTGGGGGGATTCTGTTTTTTCTACGGAAGTATTTACCCGCCATGATGCGTGCGCGCCGGGAGACGATCCAAAAGCAGCTGGTGGAGGCGAGAGCGGCGACGGAGCAGGCCAATCAGCGGCTGGCGGCGGTGGAGCAGAGGTTTGCCCGGCTGGATGAGGAGATTGCCGCTATTCGCACCCAGGCGGAACAGGACAGCGTTGCCGAGGAGGCTCGCATCAAGTCATTGATTGAAAAAGAGCGGCAACGCATCGTGCAATCGGCTGAGCAGGAGATTCGGGCGGCGGCAGCGGCTGCGCGGCGCGAGCTCAAGCGCTTTGCCGGAGAGCTTGCTGTCGACCGCGCCGCACAGATGATCTCACTCACCGATGCCAACGATCGCTTTCTGGTTCACCAATTTGCCCAGGAGCTTGTCGAGCAGCCGCGGAATGGAGGCAAAGGTTAATGTCAGCCTTCGCTCCGCGCTATGCGAATGCTCTGGCCGACGTCGTCGTCCAGGACAAACTGGACATCGCTCAAGTACAGCAACAATTGGAGGATTTCGCGACTATCTTCGCCGGCAGCAAAGATCTGCGGGAAGCTTTGCTCAATCCAGCCATCCCCCTCGAAAAACGAGTGACGATTCTGGACGCCGTGAATCGACGCATCGGATTGAACGCAAAGGTTAGAAATTTTCTCGCCGTGCTGATGGCGCATGGACGATTGGCCGCGCTCAAGGAGGTTGTCGAAAGCTACCGGTTGCAGATGAACCGCCGGCAGGGCATCGCCGAGGCCGAAGTGATCACCGCGCGCAGCCTGGACGGCGCAGAACGCGCAGAGATGGAGCACCAGGTGGGCGAAATGGCGAAGAGCACGGTGCGCGCTACCTTCCGCGAAGACGCCTCGCTTATTGGAGGAGGCATCGTGCGCATCGGAAGCATGGTCTACGACGGATCGATCCGGGGCCGTCTGGAGCAATTGAGAGAACGGCTGGTGGCCAATTAGGGGGTAATGGCCACCGTGGTGGTTAAGGATCGGAGAATCCCAGGTCCCAGAATCGGGACCTGGGGCACCCAGCTTGAAAAGAATCGGAGTTGGTTTTGGAGTTGGTTTTGAGGATCGGTTGTGAAGAGTCCCGCAGGGACGGCACGAAAATAGCCCAGCACGTCAGTGCTGGTCTCCTCTGGAGGAAGAGGCTCCAGTCCCGTAGGGACGGCTGAAATAGCTGAAATAATCTAGGCATGATTCAACCGTCCCTACGGGATTTTTCTCGCTTGGTAGTTTTCACCCAGTCCCTAACGGGACTCAAGTAAAAGCGTAGAAGTGTTAACAGCACGGCCTGAGTCCCTGAGAGGACCTGGCGGCACAAATTAAGAGTTGATGGGAAGCAAGGTATGGCGCAAATCAATGCAGACGAAATAACGGCGATTCTCAAGGAGCAGATTGAAAACTACAGCTCCGAGATTCGTGTCGATGAAGTAGGAACGATCATCACCCTGGGTGACGGGATAGCGCGTCTCCACGGCCTGGACAAGGTAATGGCGGGCGAGATGCTGGAGTTCCCCCATGGAGTGAATGGTCTGGCCATGAACCTCGAAGAGGACCAGGTGGGTTGCGTTCTTCTGGGCGACTATACCGAGTTGCGCGAGGGCGACTCGGTCAAGCGCAGCGGCGAGATCATGAGCGTGCCGGTGGGAGACGCTCTCATCGGGCGCGTGGTCAACGCACTCGGCCAGCCGATCGACAACCAGGGCCCCATCGAGGGCACAGAGCTCGCCCCGGTGGAGCGTCTGGCTCCCGGAGTGGTGGATCGCCAGGGAGTGCGCGAGCCGATGGCCACCGGCCTGAAGGCGATCGACAGCATGATCCCAATCGGCCGCGGGCAACGCGAGCTGATTATCGGCGACCGTCAGACGGGCAAAACCGCGGTGGTGCTCGATACCATCATCAACAATCGCGAAAACAATCTGATTTGCATCTACTGCGCCATCGGACAGAAGCGATCCTCGGTGGCCCAAGTGGTGCAGACCCTGACGGAATATGGGGCCATGGACTACACCATCGTGGTCGCGGCAACCGCCTCCGAGCCTTCGCCCATGCAGTATCTGGCTCCCTATGCAGCTACGTCGATGGGCGAGTATTTTCGCGACAAGGGCCGCCATGCCCTGATCATCTATGACGACCTTTCCAAGCACGCGATCGCCTATCGTGAGATCTCGCTGCTCTTGCGCCGGCCACCCGGCCGCGAAGCCTATCCCGGCGATGTCTTCTATCTGCATTCGCGCCTGCTCGAGCGCTCGGCCAAGTTATCAGATGAGAGAGGCGGGGGCTCGCTGACCGCGCTGCCCATTATCGAAACTCAGGCGGGAGACGTCTCCGCTTATATCCCCACCAACGTCATCTCCATCACCGACGGGCAGATCTACCTGGAGACGGATCTTTTCAACTCCGGAGTGCGGCCGGCGGTGAACGTCGGTCTCTCAGTCAGCCGTGTCGGCGGCAGCGCGCAGATCAAGGCTATGCGCCAGGTAGCGGGAACTTTGAAACTGGATCTGGCCCAGTTCCGCGAGCTGGCGGCATTCGCGCAATTTGGCAGCGACCTGGACAAGGTTACGCAGAACCAGTTGAATCGCGGCCGACGCCTGACGGAGATTTTGAAACAGCCGCAGTTCTCGCCTTTGCCCACCTCCAAGGAGGTGGTGATCATCTTTGCCGGCACGAATGGATTTCTGGATGATTTGAAGGTGGAGCAGATCCACTCTTTTGAGCAAGGGCTCTATCCGTATCTGGATTCGGCGCACTCCAATTTGCTGAAGGATATCGTGGCCAAGAAGGCGTTGGATGACGATCTGAAACAGCGCATGAAGGATGCTCTGAAGGAGTATAAGCAGAACTTCCTCTCTGAGCATCAGGATGCGAAGGAGCAGGAAGTAAAGGATCAGGAAGCGAAGAATCAAAAAGATCAATCGCAGTCCAACGGCCAGAGCGGGAAAGATCAGAGCGCCAAGGATAAGGGCGCCAGGGAACAAGAGGCTAAGGATCAAGAGGCGAAAGCAAAAGCGGCGGTGTAAGGTACAGAATCCCAAGTCCCAGAATATGGATCTGGGGCACCCGGCGTTTCGGACAGAACTTCCCTCAGCGGCTAAAGCCGCTCGATCTTCAATCATTTAGTGCACGACTGAAGTCGTGTCCTGATACAGAACTTTAATTTTCAGCACCCGGTTTCGAAGCGCTTTATAGATTAGGAAACGAGTTAGAGAAGAAGCAGGAAGATGCCAAGCGTACTCGATTTACGGCGGCGCATCCGCAGCGTCAAAAATACGCGCCAGATCACCAGGGCCATGAAGCTGGTGGCCGCGGCCAAGCTGCGGCGGGCGCAGGAGCGCGCCATCGCCGGGCGTCCCTACGCACAGATGCTGACCAGCGTGATCGCATCCATGGTGCGGCGCATCGAGGTGTACGATCCCGGCACCGGGAACGTTCGCCACCCGCTGCTGCTTTCCCGTCCGGAGAAGAACGTAGCCCTGATCGTAGTCTCCGGAGACAAAGGATTTGCCGGAGCGTTCAACGGAAATATCTTCAAGGCGGCGCAGCGCTTCATCGCCGAGCGGGGTGACGCCGGGATCGATATCGAAGCCATCGGCCGCAAGGGCCGCGACCTCTTTCGCCGCCGCTACGGGACGGCCAGCTTTCAAGCGGAAGAGGAAGCGCACGGCGAAGATCAGGAAGGTGGCGGACGGCCGGCGCGGCGGCGGGAGCGTAAGGGCCGGGTTGAGATCACTGGCGATCATCCCGAGATGCTGGATAAGCTTGGCTTCGACCATGTGGCGGAGCTGGCGGGGCAGATCGTCGATCGCTACATTCACGAAGAGATCGACGCGGCTTACCTGGTCTTCAACGAATTCAAGTCGGTGATCGCGCAGCGGGTGCTGGTGGAACGCATTCTCCCGATTCTTGAGGTTGGCCAGCGGGATATTGCCCAAACCCAGGAGATGAACCGCGATGAGCGTGAGCGCGCCGCCAAGGCTGCGGCCTCCGCGGGCATAAGCCTGCGCGAGCCGGAGATCGGTCAAGCCGAGGAAGAGGCGGCGAAGTTCGGGACCGCGGAGGTGGATTACATCTACGAGCAGCCTCCCTCGGAGCTGCTGGATGGGCTGTTGAGGCAGTACGTAACCACGCAGATCTATCGCGGAATGGCCGAATCGGTCGCCGCCGAGCAGGCAGCGCGCATGACGGCAATGGATGCGGCAACCAACAACGCGTCTGAAATAATCGATTCGCTGACTCTTATCATGAACCGCGCCCGTCAAGCAGCGATTACCAAGGAAATCATCGAGATCGTGAGCGGCGCGGCTGCGCTCTAGAAAAGAATTTATGGCAGAGAACATAGGCAAAGTTGTGCAAATTTCCGGGCCGGCGGTCGACGTGCAGTTTGAAGAAGCTGCGATGCCGTACATCTATCAGGCGCTACGCGTGACTAGTGATGGCTTCGACGTCCCGCATGAGATTAACGTAGTTTTGGAAGTCGAACAGCAGATCGGCGGAGGACGCGTCCGCTGCGTGGCCATGGAGTCGACCGAGGGCATGGTTCGCGGCATGAAGTGCATCGATACCGGCAGCCAGATTACCGTGCCCGTGGGCGCGGCCACGCTGGGCCGCATCCTGAATGTAATTGGCGAGCCGGTCGACGAGCTGGGGCCGGTGAATGCCAAGATCAGGTGGCCGATTCATCGTCCCGCACCCTCATTTGAGGATCAGGCTACCGGTGAAGAGATGTTTGAAACCGGGATAAAGGTCATCGATCTTATTCAGCCGTTTTTGAAAGGGGGAAAGATCGGCCTTTTCGGAGGCGCCGGAGTAGGCAAGACGGTCATCATCCAGGAACTGATCAACAACGTGGCCAGCAAGCATGGGGGCGTATCTGTCTTTGCGGGAGTGGGCGAGCGCACCAGGGAAGGCACAGACCTGTGGAACGAGTTCGAGGAATCAGGGGTAATCAATGCGAAGCAGCGGGAAAAGTCCAAAGCCTCGCTGGTCTACGGCCAGATGACCGAGCCACCGGGGGCTAGGCTGCGCGTGGCTCTGAGCGCTCTCACCATCGCGGAGTATTTCCGCGAGGAGCAGGGCGGCGATACGCTGTTGTTTATCGACAACATCTTCCGCTTCACCCAGGCAGGCTCCGAGGTCTCGACTCTACTGGGCCGCATGCCCTCGGCCGTAGGGTACCAGCCAAACCTGGCCACGGAGATGGGCGAGCTGCAGGAGCGGATTACCTCGACCAAGAAGGGCGCGATAACTTCGGTGCAGGCGGTTTACGTGCCCGCAGACGATTTCACCGATCCGGCTCCGGCGACCACCTTCGCTCACCTGGACGCGACCACGGTGCTCTCCCGCGCGCTGACCGAGATTGGGATCTATCCCGCGGTGGATCCGCTGGGCTCTACATCGCGCATTCTGAATCCGCGGGCGGTGGGCCAGGAACACTACGATGTTGCCGAGGGAGTCAAGCGCATTCTTCAGCGGCTTAAGGATCTGCAGGATATTATCGCCATCCTGGGCATTGACGAACTGTCGGAAGAGGATAAGCTTACCGTGAGCCGCGCACGCAAAGTGCAGCGGTTCCTCTCCCAGCCCTTCCACGTGGCGGAGGTCTTCACCGGCATGCCGGGAAAATATGTCAAGGTCGAAGATACCGTGCGCAGCTTTAAGGAGATTATCGAGGGCAAGCACGACGACGTGCCGGAGCAGGCTTTTTACATGAAGGGCACAATCGATGAAGTATTGGATGCGGCCGCAAAGATGAAGAGCTAGAAACATTTTAGGCTCCCCATATCTGGCGCAAAGAGACAGCGCAAAGAGCGCGCCAGATATGGGGCACGCTCGATTTGTAGCGGTTTTAGATCTGTACTCCAACAACAGGGAGAAATGACCTAGACTGACGAACTATGGCAGAGAGCGATCAAATTCGAGTCCGGCTGGTGACTCCGGAGAAGGTTCTGGTGGACGAGATGGCCGATGCCGTCGAGCTTCCCTCCAGGTCCGGCTATTTGGAGGTGCTCTACGGACATGCTCCTCTGCTGGCGGAGCTTGGAGTGGGCCATGTTCGATTGCATGGCGGCGCGCGCAGCGGCGATCAGGATTTTTTCGTGGTTGCGTGGGGCTTCTGTGAAGTTTTGCCGGACCGGGTGACGATCCTGGCGGCAAGCGCCTCGAAGCCGGAGGAGCTCGATACCGGGGAAGCTGAGCGCGAACTCGAGCGGGGACGCAAGATGTGGAACGAGGCGGGTGAAGATGCCGAGAAGTATAGCCAGGCCAACGAGGTAATCCACGAGGCGGAGGCAAAGTTGGCCAGTCTCCACGGCAGCAAGTTCTAGCCAGAAGCTAAAGGCCGGTCAGCACAAAAGCTCAACCCACACGCGTCCAGTATGCCTGCAAACAGGATTGAATTTACGGGGGATTTGCGTTTGAAGACGGGATACGAGGCAGCCGGCGCTTCGCATACCGGGAGAAAGCGCGCCGGGAATGAGGATGCGTACGGGCTGTTCATCGAGCGGGATGCGTCCGGAGGTGATTTTGTAGTCTGCGACGGCATGGGCGGAGCGCCCGGGGGGGAAATCGCCAGCCGCGTAGCCGCCGAAACCATGGTGCGCGCCATGGGCCAAGGGGTTCTGAGCGCGCAGCGAATCGGCGAAGCTGTAAGCGAGGCGAATCTGCAGGTTTTTTCGCGGGCGGAAGGCGATCCGTCGCTGGCGGGCATGGGAACGACCCTGGTCGCTCTGGGCGCGCGAGATTCTCACGGATGGGTCGCCAATGTAGGGGACAGCCGCTGCTACCGGCTGCGCGGCGGCCATCTTGAGCGTCTTACGCAGGATCATTCGCTGGTCGATGAGCAGGTGCGCCGCGGAGAGCTAACTCCCGCGCAGGCGGCAGCGTCCCCCATGCGCAACGTGATTACCCGGGCCATAGGAACGGCGCCTGAGGTTGAGCCCGACATAACCGGAATCGATATCGTGAGTGGGGATCTGTATTTACTAGCTTCCGATGGACTGACCCGGGAAGTATCCGATGCGGAGATTGAGCAGCTCACGCGCCGGACCGACCAACTCAAGGAGATTTGTGCTGCGCTGATCGATGCAGCCAACCTGGCGGGCGGCAGCGACAACATCACCTGTGTGCTGGTGCGCATGAGCTAGGTTTCCTGGTTTCGTAGGTGATGGAGAATCCCAGGTCCCAGAATCGGGACCTGGGGCACCCGGCGGAGAGATTCTGCGTAACCCAATAGGTTGAGTAAGGCTCGATTAGTGGTCACACCCAATCTGTTTGAACTGTGGATCCAAAACCGCCACGAATCGAGGGTTTCCCATATCTGGCGCGCTCTTTGCGCCAGATGTGGGAAACCGCAGATCTCTCCACTGCGCTTCGCTTCGGTCGAGATGACAAAATTAGGTGCAATTACAGACTGGGGGAAAATCGAAAGAGAGAGTGAAAAAGTATTCTCTCAGCGGCTAGAGCCGATCGAAATTTTAGTCAATTTACGGCAGTCGGGGTTGAAACCCTGACCTACCAGTTGTGCCCTGATAAACAGAACCATACTTTTGGCTACGAAGGTTGATATGCACGCTATCAAGAATGTCGGGGTGGTTGGCGCGGGGACTATGGGCAGCGGGATTGCGCAGGTCTTCGCCCGCAGCGGCTTTCAAGTGCTGCTGTGCGAGGTAGAGCAGCGATACCTGGATCGCGGGCTCGCGGCCATCAAGACCGACATAGAGCGCGCGGTCGCGAAGGGTAAGGCGACGGCGGCTGAGGCTGAAGCGGCGCTGGTGTCGATCCGCGGTGTGCTCGACCGGCGGTCGCTGGCGGAGTGTGAATTCGTCATCGAGGCTGCGACAGAACGCTTCAACGTAAAGCAGGAGATCTTTCAAGCGCTCGACCGGATTCTTAAACCGGAGGCCATTCTGGCTTCGAATACTTCCTCTATTTCCATCACCCGGCTGGCGGCGCAGACGAAAAGGCCAAAGCAGGTGATCGGCATGCACTTTTTTAACCCCGTGCCGGTGATGAAGCTGGTCGAGGTGGTCCGCGGCCTGGAGACGGCGGAGGAAGTCTTCGTCCGGGTGAAATTACTGTCCGAACAGCTGGGCAAAACGCCGGTCGAGGTCAACGATGCGCCGGGATTCGTCTCCAATCGCGTGCTCATGCCGCTGCTCAATGAGGCCATGTATGCGGTCATGGAAGGGGTAGCGAGCGCCCAGGCGGTGGACGAGGTCTTCAAACTGGGCATGGCGCATCCCATGGGACCGCTGGCGCTGGCTGACTTTATCGGCCTCGATGTCTGCCTGGATATCATGCGCGTGCTGCAGGATGGCTTGGGCGACCCCAAGTACCGGCCATGTCCGCTGCTGATTCGCATGGTGGATGCAGGCTGGCTAGGGCGCAAGTCGGGCCGCGGATTTTATCAATATTGATCCTTTCCGCTTATTCCGCCGACATCGATGGCGGAGCATCCCCGTCGGCGCTTCCCCATTGCAGGTTCGGCTTGTCTCCCATTTCCAGAATCAAGCTCCCACCATTGGCGATATCCGATTGTTGAAACCACGGCTTGTTCAGCGGCTTGCCATTGAGCTGGGCCGACTGGATGTATTTGTTGCGGGCGGTGACATGATTGGCAACGATAGTGAATTCCTTGCCATCGCCCAAGCGGATAGTGCTCTTGGCGAAGATAGGACTGCCGATCTCATACACCGGACTTCCCGGGCACACCGGGTAGAAGCCGACGGCGCTGAGAACAAACCACGATGAGGTTTCGCCGCCATCGTCGTCTCCGGGTATTCCCAATGGTCCGTCTCCATACCAGATATCCATCAGTTGGCGTACGCGCCGCTGGGTCTTCCAGGGCTGCCCTGAAAAGTCATAGAGGTACGGGATGTGAAAACTGGGCTCGTTGCCTTGGGCATAGAGGCCGACCAGCCCCGTAGCATCGGGAAATTGGGCGAGGAAGTGGTACTTCGAGGTGCCATACTGCTCGACAAACAGGCGGTCCAGTTTGGCGTTGAATGCGTCCCGGCCACCTATAAGACGGATCAGGCCGGCAACGTCGTGTTGCACGCTGAAGGTGTAGAGCCAGGAGTTGACCTCGGTAAAGTAGTCGCGGCCGCCCTGGCCGCCGCCCAGCTTCGGATCGAAGTGCGCAACCCAGTTCCCGTCGGCGCTTTTGGGAGCCATGAACCCGATCGCGGGATCGAAGACATTCTCGTAATTGTGCGCAAGCTTGGTGAAATACGCTTCATCCGATTGTTTGCCCAGAGCCTTGGCAAGCTGGGCTACGCACCAGTCGTCATAGCTGCTCTCGAGTGTGACGGATACAGCCTGGCGCCGCTCCGCCGGGTTCACCTCGGGCACGGTCTCGCTCTCTCCCCAAGCCAGTGCGGGGAAGAAGCCTTTGTCAAAGTAAACCTGATCCAAGCTGGTAAGCGGGCCCCTTTGCCAAGGCAGCATGGTAGTCTCGGTGGCGTTCTTGCGCATGGCAGCGTAGGCTTCATTGGCGTCAAAGCCGCGATAGCCTTTGGCATAGGTGTCGAGAATGAATTGCGCCGCATGGTGGCCGATCATGACCGCCCGCTCTCCGGCCACGGAGGGAAACGAAGGCAGCCAGCCACTCTGCTCATACATGCGTAGGTAGGAGCGGATCATGTCTTGCTGCCGGTTGGGATCGAGCAGAAGCTGCAGCGGATGGAGGGAGCGAAAAGTATCCCAGAGTCCGTCGTCTACATAGAAGTCATGCCCCTGGGCGTCATGCACGGCATGGTCATAGCCGCTGAAGTACTTGCCATCCTCGGTAATATCGGTCATGCGTCCGAAGGAGCGGTAGAGCGCGGTGTAGAAGATGGTGCGCTGCCGCTCCGTGCCGCCAACCGTCCGGATACCGTCCAGGGCATGGTTCCAGAGATCGCGCGTCTGCGACTTCACGCGGTCAAAGGTCCAGCCGGGGATCTCCCGCTCGAGATTCCGCCGGGCCTGCTCGGCGCTGATGTAGGAGAGGCCAACGCGGAGTTGAATCTGCTCTCCCGCGGTGGTGGCGGTGTCGGTGACGAAGCCGATGTGGTCACCTGTCTGCTTCGCCGAATGGGAGAGGACGTCGTTCTGCCAGGTTTGGTAGGTAGTGAAGGGCTGGGAGAACTCCGCATAGAAGTACTCCCTGGTCTCTGGGCCGGTGTCTGCCTTGGACGCACGACGGCCGGCGACGCGCTGGCTGCCCTCAACGGCGTTATTTCCCACCACAGTAATCTCGGCGTCCCGCCTCAGGCTCAGCACCAGATGAGCATGTGGGTTGGCGGGGAAGGTCAAACGGTAAAATGCGGCTTGCTCGCTTGCCGTCAATTCGGCTTTGATCCCCCAGGTCTCGAGGTCTGCGGCGTAATAGTAGGGAGTGGCGGTCTCGAAGTCGTGATCGAAATCCGATGCATAGCTCTCCGGAAGCGTGCTGACGGCGCCGCTTGAGGCCATCAGCATTGCCGGGCCGGCGGGGAAGCCATAGATCTTATCCGCCAGAAAGCGGTCGGTGATACCGGGAGTGGTGATGGGAGCAAGCCGCGCCATGCCGTGAGGACACTGCACATAGGGGATGGTTGCGGTAAGCAACTGCCCAATGCCGCCGATGTTCGGATCGACATAGTCGACCGGATCCTTTGCCGCTTTTCTGCTTTGTGAGTGAGCGAAGAGGTTGAAGATCAGAATCACGGCAAACAAAAAGCGGCAGGATCGCAACTTGCTTTCAATCGGCATGCAGGGCTCCTCAGTTATTGAACAAATCATTGAACAAACGCTCCAGAGATCAGGCGGCCGGCGCCCGCCATCCTGGTCAAGGTCGAAGATCCGTCACAGTTATCGTTCGGTCTCGCCAGGGAACTCCCCAGCAGGTTGCGGAAGGCGCACCGAAGCGATCGCACAGGTAACCTGTGTCCTTCGGCGCGCACAAGGTGCGCGCCGATAAGACGAGCGGCAGGCTTTACCATTCGAAACGAGCGCTAACCTGGCCGACGCGGCTTCCGGAGACCGTAGTTACCTGGCCAAAGGTGGTATCAGACTGACCCAGGTCAGGCGCGGCATAGTAATGGCGATTAAAGAAGTTGAAGAACTGCGCCGCCAGAATCGCCTGGTACTGACCTTCTGAACCAAAGCCAAAGTGTTTCACAATGCTCACGTTTTCCTGCGCAGGCATGGTGTTCCAACGCCAGTGATTCCACATGAACGGCGTGTTGCCAAAGGGATTCTGCGGAGTTGTAACTGTGAAAAGATTTTTATTGAAGTCGGTATTCTGTGAATCGCTCAAGTTGGCCAAATTCAATTTACCGCTGAAATGATTGTGGATGCTATAAGCAGTCTGCCCCGGGGCAAGGGAAGCCCTATCAGTGCTAAAGAAGTACGGCAGCTGATACGAGGAGCTAATTTGTTTCATTGGAAAACCGCTCCCATAAGCCCCGTAATAGCCCAGCTCCCAACCGCTCACAAACTCATTGGCCAGCCAGGGAGTTCCGGAGAACCACTTGCGGTTCCTGCCGAAGGGCAGCTGGTAGGTCGCATAACCTTTAAACAGTTGCCTTTGGTCATTAGGCTGTATCCAATGCCTGGAGTCCTGCCAGTCGGCCAGGTTCTGGCCGTAGGAGTTCGTACCTCCGGCCCAATTCCCATTAGTGCTGGAGTAGTTTCCTGTCTGCTTAGAAAGATCGTAGCTGAAGTCGGCATATAAACCACGAGCACCACGCGCCTTTATCTCAACTATGAATGAGTTGTAAGCACTGACGGCGCTGTAGAACGGATTGCCATAAGTTCTGACGGTGTCATTAAAGCTGGCTACCTGGGGAAATGGCGAGATCGCTGCGTAAGCTGGTCCACTGAAGCCGGGATAGGGATAGGGCACGCCTGCCGCGGCAGCTTGGGATGCATTTGAGACTGTAGAATTTATCTTTCCTGCCAGTAAGACTGGCTGGTAGGTACCGAAACTTGGATAGTTCTGGACGGAGGATAGCCCAGCACTTTGCAGATTGCGCCCCCGGTTTGCGATGTAGGAAAAATTTAGAGCGGAATGCTGCGACAGCTCATACTGGAATCCGATATACCAGTTCTGTGTGTATCCCAGATGCAAGTAATTGGGGTGGATGTAGAGTGGATCGTTGGGCGATCCCAGACTCGTGTTCGTGCTGTTTTGCGGACCAATAACCGGCGTGCCGGGAAATCCTCCATCCCAGTTGAAAGCAACGGAGCCGGGAACGCTGTTGAGAATCTGGCTGATTGGAAAAGAGAGGGAGTTCTGGTTGGCCGGGAAGCTGGACCCGAATCCGGAGTTAAAAGTGTTGACTGGAACAAAGAACAGGCCGTAGGAGGCGCGGGCAACCAGCTTCGGGTCCAGCTCATAGGCGCCGCCAAGACGAGGACCAAACTGAAGATAGTCCTCGCTTGTCTCAAAGCTCTGTCCGGAGTTGGTGGCAAAGACCCATGCGCCGGGATAAGCGCCCCACAGCGGGTTCTGCGCGGTGAGATCGAAGTTCTGCCAGCGGCCCGCCTGCTCATGTCCGCGAAAGTTGAAATCCCAACGAAGGCCTAAATTCAGGGTCAACTTGGGTGTGGCCTTATAGTTGTCCTGCACAAACAGCGCCAGGCCCTTTTGCCGGGGATAGTTGCGTTGAGTGATTGCCTTGTTCGCGCTCTGCACGTCGCCAAGCATTTCAGTAGCGAAGCTGGACCCGACGTATGGGGTAACGCTGGGATCGGTCGGACCACCGGTATCGTTGGCGAAATTGTAGGTTTCAGCATTGCCGCCGAAGGTGGCATTCATCCCCCGGGCCGCGAAGCTCCCGCCAAACTTGATGCTGTGGCGCCCTGTGTTCCAATATAAGGTGTCCTGATAATGGTATGCGTAATATCCGTAATATGCATGGATGCTGGTGGAGTCGGAGTTCACAAGAATGCCATTGGCGTTGGCGGTGCCGAAATTCAGCACTGGAAAGTTTGTGCTATCTGCGTTGAAGCCGGTGGATGCGTTGTTGGCCGAGGTTATGCTCGGCACCTGAGTGTTGTTTTGCTCGACAAATTCTATGGCAAAGGTGTTCAGCAGATTTGGACTGAAGGAATAGCTGTGGATGAACTGATATGTAATGCTGGGAAGATTTTGCACCCAGTAGGAGCTGAACGGTCCGTAGATATAGTTCATTCCTCCGTTCAGGCCCAAACCGTGCCAGGTGGTGCGGTCAAAAGAGGCGCTGAGATGCTGACGTTGGGAGAGAGTCTGGTCAAACTTGAAATCGTAAGATCGTTTCGTCTGTGATGGCGTACTGCCGCCCTGTGCTTGCGCTGAGCCTGCCAACATGGTGGGGAAATTGTTATAGATTCTGGTGGAAAGGGTGGGCGAATAATACTGAGTATAGATCTTAGCCACATTCAGCGCTGTCGAGCTGAGCCGCCCGGCAGGGATAATATTTCCCGGGAAGGGAGTGGCGCAGGTTACGCCGTTCACTATCTTTTGCGTCTGAGGGTCGAAGATCTGTCCATACTGGTATGCTTGGCCCGTGCATGGGTTGTTGGTTCCGGGAATGTTTCCTTGTAGTGTGCCCTGGGTCAAGAGCTGGCTGAAATCGCCTTTCAGCATTTGCGGCGTAGGCACGGTCTGTGAATTTGGGACAAGGGTGTCATCGGTATTGCTGTAGTATTCGTAGGAGCCGAAGATGAAGGCGCGATTCCTCCAAAGCGGGCCGCCGGCGGTGGCTCCATAGTCATTGAAGCGGTCCAGGGGCCTGCCGTACGGGTGGATACAAGTTGCGTCGCCAGGCGCGCACCGGGAGAGAAAATACTTGTTCGCCCAGGTGTTGGCGTTCAGGTCTTCGTTTTGCAGCATCTCAAAGGCGCTACCGTGGAAACGGTTGCTGCCGGACTTGACTTGAAACATCTCTACTGACCCGGTTCCAAATTCCGCATCGGAGACGTTGGTCATGACCTGCATCTCCTGCAACGCGTCCTTACCCGGAGTGGCAAGGTTGCCTTGCAGTCCGGAAGTGGACTCAACTCCGTTGAGGTAGACCGCATTGGTCAGCGCCTGCGCGCCCGCGAAAGCGACAAAGTCCTGATTGGAGCCATTGGTTCCCGTTACCCCGGGGGTAACGGCCAGCATCAGGTTCATCGCGTCTTGACCGCCAAACGCGTTGAGCGGCAGATCCCGTATGGCCGATTGTTCCATGGTCATGGAAACGGCGGATGTCTCCGTCTCGAGAAGCGGCGCGCCCCCGGTGACGGTTACCGTTTGTGCGCTGGACCCAAGGGTCATGTGGATGCTGACCTGTAGGACTTGGGCTGCGACCAGGATGATCCCGGTTTGCCGGTAGTCTTGGAAGCCGGAGCGGCTGATGGTCAGCGCATAGGTTCCGACAGGCAAGCCGGGAACAGTGTAGATGCCGTCGGCGTTGGTGGTCCCTGAAATACTCGTTCCCGTAGACGTGTCGGTGAGGGTGATGTTGGCGCCCGGTATGACAGCTCCGGTCGGGTCGGTGACCGTTCCCGTGACCGTAGCGCGGTCGTTCTGGCCACGCGCTACGGCTCCTGCACAGAGCAAGAGTAGGAGTACTCCATAAATGCAATGGATGCGGGGTTTGATTGTTAAGGCGGCGGGGCGAGTCTGGTGGCAATCTCTATGAATGGATTTCGGTTGCATCGGTCACTTCCTCTCACAAAAAATGAAGGCATGCGCTAGTTTTTTTGGGGCGAAAATGAGAGCGTTTACATGCTCAAAACACACTAGTGAAGAAGCCAGCGGGATGGCAACGTTAGGTAGAGTTGTGCGCGCCGTTTAACGGTAGCTACGTCCATTCCACGATGGTGCGAATTTACGTTGGTCACGACGCTGTCTATTGGGATTTGTGGAATCCCACGTCTGACGCAAAGAGCGTGTAAAGAGCGTGTCAGATATGGGGCACCCAGTATTTGTTGACACCCAGGATTTGTTGCGAGGAGGAGCTTCAAGAACCGGGAGGGGGGAGCGCCTGCGTAGGTACGTCTCTTTAGGCGGCAGCAGGCGTATGCTGAACGGATGATGCGGATGACGGTGCTGGCCTCGGGATCCAAGGGCAACAGCACACTTGTGGCCAGCAGCCGCACGCGCATCCTGGTGGATGCCGGGCTCTCGTCGAGAGAATTGCTCAAGCGGATGCAAATTGCCGGAGAGGATCCCGGCCAGATCGATGCCGTGCTGATTACCCATGAACACCAGGACCATGTGCAGGGTGTGGCCGTGCTGGCGCGCAAGCTGGGCGTGCCGGTGTACTTTACAGAAGCTACGCATCGCGCCTGGATGCGCTGGATGATGCCGCACAAGCGCATCACCTATGCGGAGTGGCTGGAGCAGCGGCGGCAAAGCTTAGAGGAGCGGAATGCCTCCGAGACTGAATTACAGAATGAGCCGCAGAGTGCTGGGGAACTTCAAGAGAGCGGCGAGGAGCCGCCGGCAAAAGCGGATCCCTACGCGTTGCCGGCGGTGGAATACTTTACCGCGGGCAGCGGATTCTCCATAGGCGATATCGCGGTTACCTCATTCACCATTCCCCATGATGCCGCCGATCCAGTGGGCTTCGTCTTCGAGGCGGAGGGAGTCCGCATCGGCGTGGCCACCGATTTGGGATACATGCCGCCGAATGTGACCATGGCTCTTAGAAGATGCGACGTGCTGATGCTGGAAAGTAACCACGATCTTGAAATGCTGCGCGATGGGCCGTATCCCTGGTCGGTGAAGCAGCGCGTCATGTCGCGGGTCGGTCACCTGTCGAATGAGGCGGCGGCGGCCTTTTTAGAGAAAAACTACGATGGAAATGCCTCTTATGTCGTTCTGGCGCATCTCTCAGAGTGTAACAATTTACCGGAATTGGCCAGGGTGATGGCCGAGAGGGCTCTGCGGGACCGTATGAGTCTCTTGGCCAACAAGCTGGTGCTGGCCGAACAAAACTCGCCGCTTGAGGCAATCTGCCTGTAATACAAGGTTTCGCTGGCAGGCTCTTGGCTGTCGAGGGGTGAAGCTGCTGGAAAAAAAAGACTTAGCTTGTTACTATAGGGTTGACTGTTGTACTGGACTTGCCTCCGGGACGCCTTGAGTTGGAGCTATTCCTTAATTCGGGCAGTGAGCGCTGAACAGTGGAGAACAGGACAAAGAGAAAAATGCGAATTGAGAGCTGTAGAGACCGGGTAGTCGGCGACATTCTTTCAAGCTGGAGATATGACATTTCCGGGATTACTCCGGAAATGCGCCACGATTACGAGCAGCATCTGGCGGAGTGCGGCCATTGCCGTTCGCGGCAGCGGCTGCATCGGACGATCGACGTAGCTCTGCTGGGCTTGAGTACCTTCTCGATCGCAGTGTTTTTGTTGGCATTGGCGGTCATCCATCACTTGCAGCCTGCGCATCACTGGGAACTGGTGGAGCATCTGGGACGGATGTCGATCGTGCTCACTTTGCAGGCGGCGGCAATTGCCGGTCTGCTGGTCTCGCTGATCACCTGGGTCCTGGTGGCAGTGGCGACTCCCGCGCCGGTGTATTTGACTGGAGTAGCTCTGACCCGGGCGCGCATGCTGCAAGAGCATATTCCCGAAGAGTTGCGGGAGCGGCTCACGCGGACCGTCGCATAGATGGCCTGCGAAGTTGTAGAGGCAGGGATTGAAGCGAACGCGGGTGCCCCAAGGTTCGCGAAGCTAACCTGGGGTTGTTTGCTTATTGCGCCGATAGAGACGGAAATCCGGCTTGCATCAGTCCTTGAGTTAAAAAGACCCAGGCTAGCTTAAAGCTAGCTTCGCGAGCCTGGGGGCACGCGCCTAGGTGGCGATTGATAATCGCGTTCCCTCCTTCGATATAGCTCCCGCCCCTCCATTGATATTTGTGGAAGAGTCCTATTCTCCGGCGTCGCCGAAGGTGCGCGGCGGCTTGAGATCCATGGCGCCGGTGAGCTCGCTGACCCGGACTATCTCGTGGCGGGCGCACCAGCGTTCCAGAGACTCGGCTACCCGTTGAACGGCTCGGGGGTCGGCGTAGCTGGCGCTGCCCACCTGGACCGCCGCTGCCCCGGCAAGCATGAATTCAACTGCATCCTGGCCGCTGGCGATGCCGCCTATACCGCAGATAGGGATGGAGACGGCGCAGGAGGCCTCATAAACCATGCGCAGGGCAATGGGTTTGATGGCCGGCCCGGAGAGTCCGCCGGTAACGTTCAAGATGCGCGGACGGCGGGTTTCCGCATCGATCGAGAGCGCCAGGAAGGTATTGACCAGCGAGAGAGCGTCGGCTCCGGCATTCTCCGCGCAGCGGGCCATCTCCGCGATGGAAGTGACATTTGGGGAGAGCTTTACGATCAAGGGGCGCTTGGCCACGGCCTTGGCGCGGGTGACCAGTTGATCCAGGATTCCGGTGTCGGTACCGAAGACCATGCCGCCGTGCTGGGTGTTGGGGCAGGAGACGTTCAATTCATAAGCGGCTATTCCTTGGGCTTCGTTGAGCGCCTCAATGACGGCAATATAATCCCTGATCTGGTAGCCAAAGATATTGGCAATACACGCTGTGCCGGCATAGCGTTTGAGGGCGGGAAGCTTCTTTTCGATAAAGGCGTGGACGCCAACGTTCTGCAGCCCGATGGCGTTGATCATCCCGGCCGGGGTTTCGATGAGACGCGGCGCCCGGTTGCCGGCCATTGCTTCCCAGGACAGGCCCTTGGTCACAAAACCGCCAATGCGGTCGAGCGAGACAATATCTTCGAATTCGACGCCATAGCCGAAGGTGCCGCTGGCTGCGATCACCGGATTGCGCAGGTGCAGACCGGCGAATTCAACGCTCATCTCAGGCTTCGGTGGCTTCACTGGGGACGCCGTTCCTCCGAAGAGGATTGCTTGGCGGGATGCCGGGTGCGGCGGCCCACGGTCCGCTCCGCGGCAGGCTGAGGCAGGTTGTGAATTGCCTGGGTAAGCACGCGGCCGATGGAAGCGGAGGGTTGATTGACGCCAAGCAAGGATGCAAGCGTGGCCGCAAGATCGACCGGCTGAACCTGGCCATGATAGATTCCGGGAGTGAACGGAGCTCCGTAGAAACCGAGCGGCACGTGGCGGTCGTACGACCACGGAGTAAAGTGGGTGGTCCCGCGCCCCAGAGCCTCCATCTGAAAAGCTTCGGGAATCACCATCACATACCAGCCGCCGTTCGGGCTGTAACTATGGGCCAGCAGCAGCCCCCATTCCGAGGCTGGGAACTGGCCTGCAGCGAGTTGCTCGCGGGAATAGGCGTGGACCACTGCCGGGGTGGGTGTGAGGCGCACTGGAGGCGGTTCAACAACGCTCTGATTCTCTGCCGGCGCGCTCGGACCGGCGCCCGCAGCCGCGTTTGCGCCAGCCGCATGGCTGGCGACTTGCGCCGGCTTCGAAGGCTTGCCACTGAGCTTGGCTTTTGGGGTCTGCGCGGGAGCAGGCGATGGCGTGGCGGCGGGGACCGTCTGCGCAGGCGCAGGCGCAGGCGCCTGCTCTGCCTTGCTGACCGGGCTAACCTGGCCGTTTGGCGGAGCCAGGGCGGCGACGGCAGCAGGCACCGCCTGTTCGATGGCCTGCTCAGCCTCATGCTCGTTGATGCCGGCGACCTCAAAAGAGGGTTGATTCAACGCCAGGTACGGTAGCTCCTGATCCGGCAGCAGGTACTGCACTTTCTCACCCGGAGAGAATTTTCCGTTCATGGAGTCGTTCAGACTGGCGGTGAACTTGCTCATGTCAAAGGCGGCGGCCGGAAGGCCAAAGGCGGTAGCCTGCGCCGGCACCGGAGCCACACCGTGATCGGCGGAGAGCGCGATCCATACGTTCGCCAAGCCGCCGGGAACGTTCTTTTCGAGCCAGGCAGTGAAGCCATCGAGCTGCTGATCGAGGGTATCGACCATCTGCCGCTGCTCCGGGGAGTCCGGCCCGACTTCGTGGCCGAGTATGTCGGTGGCGGAGAGGCTGACGGTTACGAGATCGGTTACCGAGTGCTTGCCGAGCTGCTCGTTCTGGATGAGCGCGCGGGCGAAGTCAAGTTCGTAGGCGTTTGCGGCAGGGGTTGGGCCGACAGTGTTGTAGAACTGCTTGGTATCGGATATGCCGGCTTCCTGCTCGGCCTGGGCGATGCGCCCGCTGGTATTGAAGGTGTTGACCCAGTCGGGCAGGGCGGCCATGTAGTAGCTGGAAGTGATAAAGACGCCGGAGGCCGGGTCGATCCAATAAGCGCCGTTGGCGGAGTAGCCGGCCGGCAGAATCGCGGCGCGATCTTTCAATGAGATGCCGAAGACCCTGGCTTGGCCCTGGGTGGCCAGGCGCAGCGAGTCGCCGATGGTCGAGGCGCGAAGATTGAACGGCGAAGCGCCTGGGCTTGCGTGGGCGGAATCGGGCATGCCGACCAGTTTGTAGCGCTGGTCCTCGACCGAGGTGATCGGACGCTCCTTGTTGCGGGTCAGGTCCCACCAGGCGTTCGAAGAGATGCCATGCCCGTCGGTATAGGCGCCGGTGGCCAGGGTAGCGTGGCCCGGGGCCGTCTTGGTGTTGGCATAGTCGTAGTAACAATCTTCAAAGTAGGCGCCGTGGTCGAGGAAGAGACGGAACCCCCGGCCTTTGAAGTCGGCGCGGTACCGGTCCAGATAGTCGGCGCGAAACTGGTCGATTACCAGCAGGATGACCAGCTTGGGATGGGCATCGTAGGCGCTGGCTTGAACTCGCGGAGGCAAAGTGAAGATCAATAATGCGATGAGCAACCGGCAGAAGTTTTGCTTAAAGTTCGACATGACCGCTAACAGTATCGCAAATGGCGACGATGGCCGATAGCGGCCGGATCTCTGCCGTGCAAAGGCTCCAGGTCCTCTGGCGATTCGTCATTGTAACTGCGGCGGGTGGCCCAGGTCCCGATTCTGGGACCTGGGATTCTCCAACATTCCTGTCGAAAATCACTCGGCTTGCCTGATCAGCAGTTTCTAGCCGTGCCGTAACTTTGTCATCTCTCCACTTCGCTTCGGTCGAGATGACAAATTGGGTGGGATTGCGGATCGTTGTAGCTTGGGGGATTCATCGTGCGATTCCATGCCCAAGGGGAAGGCACCGCACGGTATACTTTCCGCGGCTTTCATCCATGAGACGACTCGCTTTCGCCGCCCTCTTCTGCGCCGCTACTCTGCTACAGGCCGAGACCTACTCGCTCGGCCCGGATTCGCAGCCTCAGAACGGAGTTCCCCACGGTATCGTCACCAGCTATACGCTTGCACCTGGCGCTTTCTATCCCGGCACTCCACATCACTATTCCGTCTATGTGCCGGCGCAGTATGACGCGCAAAAGCCGGCGCCTTTCATGGTCTTCCTGGACGGCAGCGGATTTTTGAGCAACAACGTGCGCGTGCCGGTGGTGCTCGACAACCTGATCGCTAAACACGAGTTGCCGCCGCTGATCGGCATTTTTGTCGATCCGGGAGTGCTGCCCGCGACTTCCGATGAGGCGCAGCATCGCTACGAACGGGTCTTTGAATACGATTCGCTGAGCGACCGCTATTCACGCTTCCTGCTGGAGGAGCTGATTCCTCAAGTGGCGAAGAAGTACAACCTTTCGCACGATCCCAACGACCACGCCATCAGCGGCGTCAGCACCGGAGCGGTGGGCGCTTTCATGGCCGCGTGGAACCGTCCGGATCAATTCCATCGGGTGCTCAGCTTTATCGGGACGTATGTAGCCATGAAAGGCGCCGATGGGCTGCCCGCCCTGGTGCGCAAGACCGAGCCGAAGCCGATACGCATCTTTCTGCAAGACGGAACCAACGACCACATCGTTCCGGCCGAGCCCTACGGATTCTTCTATGCCGGCAGTTGGCCGATCAACAATCAGGTAATGTTCCAGGCTTTGGAATATTCCGGTTACGACGCCAAGCTGGTGATGGGAGACGAGGGCCACAACATGAAACAGGGAGCGGCCATCATGCCCGAAGCCCTACGCTGGCTGTGGCGCGATTATCCCAATCCCATCGTGGTCCATGAACCCGCGGCTATGCATGAGCCGGGATGGGATCCCAGGGGTAAAGTGTATTCCACCGTTTGGCCGGATAGACCATGGCAGCAGGTAGGTGCAGCTTATAGCTCCGTCACTGGTTTGGCGGCCGACAGGGAGGGCAATGTGTTCTTCGCCGACCCAACCGCCAACCGCATTTTGAAATCGGACGCAGAGGGCAAGGTGATCTTGTTCAACGGCCGCTCATCCGGCGCCACGGCTTTGCGGGCCGGCCCCGACGGCCGATTGTATGCATGGCAGCCGGCTGCGAAGCGCATCGTATCCTATGGCGCGAATGGCGAAGAGAGAGTAGTGGCGCGGAACGCAGAAGCCGATGACCTGGTCATCACCTCCAAGGGCGCGCTCTACTTTGTGGATGCAGCCCGGAAAACAGTAGGGTTGGTCGATGCCAAAGGCAGGACTCGCATTGTGTATCAGGCCTCTCAAGATGGGGAGATCGCGCTCCCGTCGGCCTTGGCTCTTTCCCCGGACCAGGCCATGCTGATCGTGGCCGATGCGCAGTCAAGATTCAGCTGGTCTTTTCAGATCGCGAGCGACGGTTCGCTGATCAATGGAGAGCCGTTCTATCGTCTGGAAATGCCCGAAGCGGGGTGGATGAGCGGGGCCAAGGGAGTCACCGAGGACTCGATCGGCCAAGTCTATTTCGCAACCGCGGCCGGCCTGCAAATCTGCGAGGCCAACGGCCGGGTGGCCGAGATCTTGAACCCGCCCGAACACGGAAGCCTTTCCGGAGTGATCTTCGGCGGCAGCCATCTGGATTGGCTCTACGTAGCCGAGGGCGGCAAACTCTTTCGCCGCCCAGTCAAAGTCACCGGCACAGCAGTTGAAACCCCGGTCAAGCCGCCTAAGCCTCCACTGTGAAAATTTGCGATGCTCCGGCCTTCTGTATTGGCAATTGCTTTTCTTTCTGTCATTCCCGCAGGGAATCTGCTTGAGCTGCTTCTCGCGTGCGATGGCGATGTGACAGATAAGAAAGGCAAAGAGGGGAAGACGGCCGGAAGCAGATTCCCTGCGGGAATGACAGAAAGAAAGGCAAAGGCTGACAAGACGGGCAGAACCGAATTCCGCAACCAAACCTAATTTGTCATCTCGACCGGAGCGAAGCGAAGTGGAGAGATCTGCGGTTCATGTTACGCAGGGGTCATCTGACGAAGGCGATTCAGTAGATATTCGGCGGCTTGTTGTGCTGCTCTATCGGGATCCGGCTTGGGTAAAATCTCGGCTGTGAGATATCCGTCATAACCGCTGTCCTCAAAGATACGGAACACCTCATCGAAAGGCATGTGCCCCCAGCCTGGAGCCAAGCGATTGCTGTCCGCGACGTGGACGTACGAGATATATTCGATGCCCTGCTCAAAAACATCACGGAAGGATGCATCTTCTATGTTCATGTGGAAGAGATCGGGCATCAGCTTCACGCATTTCCTGCCTGACTCCTTTACCAGCCGCAAGCCTTCAGAGCAGTTATTGATGAAGTTGATTTCGTATCGATTTACCGGCTCGACGATAAGTTCGACGCCGAGTGGCTCAGCCACATCGGCGCAGCGGTTCAGGGAAGCCAAGTATCGCTGTTTGGCAACCTCGAAGCTTTCTCCGTCATGGATCAGCCCACGAACCCGGCCGGTGTTCACCTTGGAGCCGAATTCCGCGGCCAGCCGCACCATCTCGATGATCCGTTCCACTGCGGCATTGCGGACAGATTCATCCGGATGAGTGAAATAAAGTCGATCCACGGCGAAGACCTGCCCAGTAGAGAGGCAGGGAATCTCCATCTTCCTGGCGGCTAAGCGCCGCTTCATCTCAGGTATGTTCACTTGGCCTGCGTGCAACAGCGCGAGCTCTACTCCGTGAAAGCCGAGATCGGCGCATCGATCCACGCATCGGCAGAGGTCATCGCGAAATACAACAAAGGCGCTGGCGGGTGCATCGCTGGCGGCAACTGCAAGTCCAATTTTCATTTGGCTCCTGGGATGGTCGATTTCGGCGCCGTTGCGAGTGCTTTTCTTTGGACATTGAGCGCGGTTGCGAGATGCTCGCGCATTGTTTGCCGCGCACCTTCGGCGTCGCGTGCAGCAATACATTCAAATATCTCGAGATGTTCGGGCATTACCCGTTCGAAGAGATCACTCTCCTTGGCGACAAGCCTGCGAATCTCGATCATCAGGTCCTGGATCGAATCCAGCAACAGTGTCAAAAGGGGATTATGCGTAGTTTCGGCGAGCCGGCGATGGAATTCTGAATCTTTTGTGGCGAATAATACCGGATCTTCCGCCGCCGCCGTCATCTCCACGGTGATGCGGCGGAGATCCTGAATATCTTCCTCTGAAGCTTGCCCGGCAGCCAGGCCGGCATTCTCCACCTCGAGAATCGAACGAACCTGATGCAGATGCTCGAGGCTGACGGCGTTACCCCAAGTGCGCAGAAATAAGTTCAGGGGCTTGACGACTTCATCGCGGCTCAGCGCGCGGACTGTGGTGCCAACTCCGTGGCGTGTTTCGAGTAAGCCGGTCGCAGCCAAAATGCAAACAGCCTCTCGCACAACGGTGCGGCTGACACCCAGGCGGCTGGCGAGTTCTCTCTCCGGGGGAAGCCTGGTGCCCACCACCAGGCGGTCGGAGAGAATCTGCTCCTGAATTGATTGGACAACCCGGTTAACCAATGCGCTTTTGTTGCCAATGGCTCCAAATCGGGCCCTTGGAATTCTCTTGACGGCTGTATTTACCATGCGTAATTCCATGCTAGCAACGCAACGCCCTCGTCATTCGCGAGAAAACTCGTTCAGTAGCTATCAGACCATACCAATCGCGCTTGGCGCTCCCCGGTAGGAACAACAACAAGCTACTCGATTTGCGTCAAGCCGGCCTTGTCCATCACTGCATGCGGGGGAACCAGCACCGTCTCGACATTTTCGTCCACAGTTGTGCCCGCAACCATCTGCGCCTCAATCTGGTCGATGTCTTCAGCTCCCTTGGTCTCCATGGCGCCGATATAAATCTTTATCCGGGACGGATCGATGCCTTTTTCCCGAACCAGATAGTTCCTGCTGTTCACTGCCCGCTCGGCGGCATATTTCCGGTTCATTCCCGCGGATCGCCCGTTGGTGGAGTGGGCTGTCCCGGTGTTGCCGACCAGCGCAATGCCGGCGCCGGCAGACCGCTTCAGATCCAAAGCGATGATATCCAGGCATATCCGGCTCTGATTATCCACCTGCGCCGGGTGCTCGCCATCCTTATCGAACGTGATCAGACAAAGCTCCCTGGTCGCAGGAATGCTGGCAGGCCAGTCCTCCGCCGCACTCATGCTGACTGGCGTGAGCGCATTGCCCAGAACATTACCTTCAAGCTGCACGCTCTTCAATTCACCTGCGGCGGTGGAAAGGAAGGTGCCTGTACCTCTCAAGGCTCTGCTGTCGCGGACGATTGCGCCTGGAGTTGCTTCGAGGCGGATCACAGGAGTTTCCGCAATAGGTCTCTGCGTGCTCACATGATCCAGCTCCAGATTGCTTGAGTGTTTGACCAGGAAGGCTGGGCCGTAAGCTGCATTTAACTGCACATTAGTCAACTCCAAGCCGTCGGTGTAATTTGCTCTTAGACCGATTCTTCCTATGCCAGTTACGTTGCTGATGCGCAGATTCAAAATAGGCATCTCCGCAATACCATCCACATCAATCAGGCCCTGGGCGCCATTCACAGTGATATTGCTGATAGCAATATTACGAAACACGGGCGTCCGCTTTGATACCGCTTGCTCTCCGGGATCCGACGCTTCTCCTTCCATCTGGTAACCTGCATCGACCACGGCAATTGCCTTGCCGACGTTCTCCATCGTCCAGTTATCGAAGCGAACATCTTCGACCACTCCGCCGCGGCCACGGCGGCTCTTGATATGGATACCGTTGACGGTGTCCTTTACGGTGATATTGCTGGCGACGATGTTGCGAATGCTGCCCGAGGTCTCGCTGCCGATAGCCAAAGCGGCCTGCGCGTGGTGCACCGTGCAATTGGTGATGGCGACATCTTCGGTAGGACGGTTCACCCGCAAGCCGTCTGCATCTTTGCCGGCTTTAAGCACGATGCCATCATCGCCGGTATCGATATAGTCGTTGGCCAACTTCACAAAGCGGCTGGAATCCATGACAATTCCATCCGCATGAACGCCGGGATAGGTCTCAATCACCACATTCTCAACGACAGCGTTTTCGCTATAGAGCAGGTGAATCGTCCACATCGGGGAACCCACAATGTGGAGACCGTCGATCAGCACGTTTTTGCTGTTCATGAAGCGGATAAAGGATGGCCGCAACTCCGAGGCAGCCGCTTTGTATTCCTCCTCAGATACAGGCTTTGCCGCATTCAGGGCCTGGAGCAGGTGTTCCCAATTTTCCCCATTCGCGCTGCCCGCGTCGGAGACGGAACGCAGCGCCCGGTTATGTAACTTCATCCAATCGGCATTGTTGCTGGTCAGCGTTCCACGCCCGATGATGGCCACGTTTTCCAAGTCGTGGCCGCCGATCAATGGCACCGGTGTCAAGGTCTCGATACCCTGCTGCCGGCCCTTGGTAAACGGCAGCGCCGTGGCGGGAAAACGCAGAGTCGCTCCGGCATCGATATACAAGGTAAGATTGCTCGCCATTTCAATCGGCCCTGAAAGGTAGTTGCCGGCAGGGACATAGACTGTTCCTCCACCTGTCTTCTTCGCCGCTTGAATTGCGGCGCGGAAAGCCTCCGTAGAGCTAGCGGAGCCATCCTTATGCGCTCCATAGTCGATAACATTGAAAAATGGTCCCGGCGCCGTTCGCAAATTGGCCGGAGCTGCTCCCGCACCGGCAGCGAAAAAAAGAACGGATGCCGCAAGCAAGCGATATCTAAGAGCTGAACGCATGGAGTTTACCTTTAATCCCAGGGATAGACCGGCGTTATCTTTTCCGGCGCGAATCAAGATATTTGAAGAGACTGCCAGGCTCACCGGTTTTCCTTTTCCGCTGTTCGTGCATTGCCCAGCAGATTTTCTTGGAGAATTACGTTCTTCATCTCGCCTGGCAGGGTGGAAAGAAAAGTATTGGTACCGGGAAAGGCTGTGCTGTCGCGGACGATCGCGCCGGGCGTTTTTTCCAGGCGGACGACTGGTGCATCCAAGAGAGGTTTACGGGTGCTCACACGATCAAGCTCCAGATCAGTCGAATTCTTCACCTGGAATGCCGGTCCGCTCTCCGGGTTGAGCTGCACGTTATGCAGTTCCAGTCCGTCGGTATGGTCGGCCTCTAATCCGATCTTTCCTGTGCCCATGATGTCGCTGATGTGCAGGCCGGAAATGGGCATCTCCGGCAAACCGTCGACATCGATCAAGACCTTTGCGCCGTTGATGGTCATGTTGCTGATGGCAATGTTGCGGAGGATGGGCGTGCGTTTTGAAACCGGCTCCTCGGAGGTCTTTGTCTCTCCTTCCATCAGATAGTAATTCGTTACCGTAATAGCCTCGCCTACGTTCTCCATGGTCCAGTTGTCGAAGCGAAGATTTTCGACCACCCCGCCGCGTCCACGGCGGCTCTTGATGCGAACTCCATTCAGAGTATCTTTGGCGGTGATGTTGGCGGCTACGACATTTCGAATGCTGCCCGAAGTCTCACTGCCGATAGTGACTGCACCGTGTGCGTGATGCACGGTGCAATTGGTGATGGCCACGTTCTCGGTTGGACGGTTCACTCGGAGGCCATCGGCATCCTTGCCCGCTTTGAGCACAATCCCGTCATCTCCGGTATCGATATAGTCGTTGGCCAGCTTCACGAAGCGGCTGGAGTCTACCACGATGCCATCGGTGTGCACCCCGGGATAAGTCTCAATTACAACGTTCTCGACGACTGCGTTCTCGGTGTAGAGCAGGTGAATCGTCCACATAGGTGAGCCGGCAAAGTGCAGACCATCGACGAGCACATTCTTGCTGTTCATGAAACGAAGGAACGATGGCCTCAACTCCGCGGCAACCCGGAGATATTGCTCCTGAGATACCGTCTTATGCTTTTCCAAATCCTGCAGCAGCGTCTCCCAGTTGGCTCCAAATGCGGTGCCGATGTCGTCCTCTTTCGCTTGCGAGCGGCCATGAAGCTTTATCCAGTCCGCATTGCTGGAGGTCAAGGTACCCCGCCCAATCACCGCAACATTTTGGAGATCGTGACCGCCAATCAGGGGTACCGGCGTCAGGCATTCGATCCCCTGTTCTCTTCCCCGAGTGAAGGGAAGGGGTGTCGCAGGAAAGCGAATGGTCGCCCCGGCATCGATATATAAAGTGAGGTTGCTTATCAGCTCAATCGGTCCGCTAACATAGGAGCCGGCAGGGACATAGACCGTGCCGCCGCCCACTTTCTTGGCTGCCTCAATGGCCGCGCGAAAAGCCTCCGTGGCGCTGGTGGAACCATCGTTGCGCGCTCCATAATCGACAACGTTGAAGAATGGTCCTGACGTAGCCAAGGCGGCGGGAGCCGCCTTTAGAGCAGCGGCGGAAAAGAGAATGAACGCGGCTAGAAAGCAATATTTAGGAGCTGAACACATAGAGTTCCCTGTCTTGACCCGGTTTTGAGGAGGATGGCATCTGCTCGGGTACGGCGTGGCGCATGTTAAAAGACGAGCTTGAGCGCGCCCTGAAAAATCCTGGCTCCGTAGGCAGTACTGGTGATCTGACCGAAGGTCGATGACGCCAGCGACGTGCTGCTGGGAGTGTTGAAGTCCGGGTGATTCAATGCATTGAAGGCTTCTAATCGGAAATCCAGCCTGAACCGCTCCCCAATCGGGAACCAGCGGCTCAACTCACTGTCCAACTGAATATAGCTTGGGCCGCGTAGAGAATTTCGTCCCACATTGCCATAGCTCCCAATCGCATTCGGAGTGAAGGCTGAAGCGTTGATGAAGTTACGGTTACCCGCGCTTGTTTTCGTGATCTTCTGATGGGTATAGATCCCGTTGGGATTGATCAAATTCGGGCGGTCATTTTCGACCGCGGTCAAAGAGTTATCCACGCCTGTCGTCACCGTGAATGGAAGGCCATCGCGAATCTGCAGAAGGGGAGCAAGTTCCCAGTTATTAACGACCGCCGACTTCCAGCCGGTCAGAGGAAAATGGCTTTCCGCCACCAGGGCGCTGTTAAACATGTTGCGATGATCGAATCCAGAGTTCGCACGGTCCATCCTGATGTTGTAAGGATTTTCCACGGTGGTGGTAGAAAAATCTCCTGGTGCATCCTGGATATCGAAGGTGTGCGACCAGGTGTAGTTGGCGAAAAAGCTAAAATTCGAAGACATTCGATGCTGAATGGTTGCGATCATTCCGTTGTAAGACGCACTGGCTCCGGAACTGATCAGGGCCGAGCCGCCTCCGCCGCCGAGGTATTTTGGACCTTGCGACGGATTGGCAAGAGTAAGTGAGTAGCGTGAGGAGGTATTGCCGAGGGAGGATTTACCCGGAATGTAGACGGCCGGATTGAGGGGAAGAGCTACGCCAACGAAACTCGACTGGTTCCCGACGTAGTCGAGCTGGAATTGCCAGCCATTAGGCAGCTCCTGCTGCAGGCTGGCGGTCCACTGGAACATGTAGGTGGGATGGAAATGCGGTTGCAATACGATGTACTGAGACTGGTTGTAGAAGACGCTCGAAGGCAGCGGTTTAGAAGGCAGGGGAAATACGTTGCCAGGTGTGCTGCCATTCGACCACGGGCTGGCAAAGCTCAAAGGAACATTGACGGGTACGTTTGAAACGACGGTTGCGAAAGGGGGATTCTGGGCGACGTGCTGTGCTGTCCAAAAATTCGCCTGGTTATAGACCAGCGCTGAGCCTGCGCGTACAACCGTCTTGCCCTGTCCTGTAGGGTCGAAGGTGATTCCAAGCCGGGGAGAGAACTGCCAAGGCGTGTTTTGGGTGAATCCCGCCGGCACTCCGGGATCGCCATAGTAGAGACTCCCAGCCGGAGCATTGGGAAACACGGTACTGTGCGTATTGTTCAGGAAGTCGCTCATGTTGAAGACGGAGCCGCGATGAAAGTAGTCGATGGGCATGAACCACGGATCCCAGCGCAGTCCGGCGGAGAGTACGAGCCTTTTGGTTGCGTGATAGACGTCCTGAATGTAGAGGCTTGGAATCGGCGACCGCATGGCATTCTGCTGCGGCTCGCTCTGCTGGAAGCTGTTCATGGCGCCGGTTAGAAAGTCCAAGTTGGCGTCTGCGCCATTGCCTCCGGCGCTTGTGCCCGCCGGTCCTTTTTGACTGTAGACACCGGTAAAAATGAAGTATCCATTCAATTCGTAGAGATTGTAGACGTTCATCTGCGAGCGGACGTATTCCCCTCCGAATGCAAGCTGATGTTTGCCGAGCGCGGCGTTCATATCATCGGTAAAAGAGAAAGTATTTATGTTGAAGTGGGACTGAGCGCAGGCGCCGCAGTAGGTGCTCCATTTGCCGGTGAGGGCCATCTCCAGAAAATTGCTGCTGGGCGCGTAGGAGTCGATGCCGATGGCGCCGGGACCAATGCCTTGGGAGGTGGGCCCGCGGTTGTTGCGTACTCTTGTTCCGGTCGCATGGAACGAATTCACTATGTGCGAGTTGATGACATAGGTCTCGCCGATGGTAAGAGATTGAGCACGTTCCGAGTTACCCGCCTGGGTCGTGATCAGCACGTTGGTGGGGGAAAAGAATGCCGGGCTGGTATAGTCATCGAGCAAATACCGGCCATACAAGCTGTGCTTCTGATTGATGGTGGAATCCACACGCCCAACGATCTGCTCGTCTGTCTGCTGTGAGGGGATCGAATAAAAGACCAGGCCGCAGGGATTGGTCGTCGCGGGCAGATACTTTTGTAAGGCGAGTGAAGGGGCGACAAAATAGGATGGGCTTATCCGGTCGTTGGGCAAGACTGCCCCGGTTAGCGGGTTGAGGAGCTGAATTGCCTTGCCGCTCGATGTACAGCCGGCGCCGTCGGTGGCCGAGAAGTCTCCCTGAAGGTTTGCCGGCGTGGGCACAAATGCCTGGGTCAAAGACTGGCTCTGATTTGCTGTCAGGCGCTGGTATCCGCCGAAGAAAAACAGCTTGTCGGCGATGATTTTCCCACCCAGCGTTCCGCCATACTGGTTCTGGTGCAGGGTGTCCTTGGTGCTGGAGAAAAAGTTGGTTGCGTCGATGAAGTTGTTGCGGATGAACTCAAAGACCGACCCATGCCATTGGTTGGACCCCGACCGGGTGACGACATTGACCAAGCCTCCGGGATGAAGCCCGCTTTGCGCCCCGAGCGCCGAGGTTTCCACGCTGAATTGACTCACCGCATCAGGAAAGGGAAAAGGAAGATTGACATTGGTCTGGTAGTCGTTATGGTCGCCGCCATCCAGGCGATAGTCGGTTGCATCGCCCTGGCCGCCGGCCACCGAGATTACAACGGAGTTGTAGAAGGTCTTACTTCCCTGAAGGTCGGTAACCGGAGCGGGCGCCGAACCCCCGGAAAGCGTAATGAGGGAAGAGACCTGCCTCCCGTTGAGAGGTAACTCGGTGAGAGTCTGCTGGTCAATCGTCTGCTTGAACGAAGGATCTTCCGTTTGAAGGGCAATTCCATTTGCCTGGACTTCAACCTTTTGATCGGTCGCGCCCACAGTCAAATTTATGTTGATACTGATGCTGCTGCCCACTTCAAGAACTATGCCCGCCTGAGTGTAATGCTCAAAACCCGGAGCCAACGCCTCGAGGATATAGCTTCCAATAGGCAGGTTGGGGAAACTATAGAGGCCGTCCGCGCCGCTGTTTGTCTTGTGCTCGACCCCGGTTGCGGTGTTGGTGAGAATGACTGAGGCGTTCTGAACGACCGCGCCGGTTGGATCGGCGACCGTGCCTTGAATATTTCCTGTGCCTGCAAGCTGAGAGTTTCCCGCTGCGGCAAAAAAGAGTCCAGCGACGAAGAACATCGCTCGCAGGCGAAAATTGGCTATCCATCTTCTTGTCAACAGATGTTTTTGCATTCCAATCCTCCATCCCGGGCTTACGTTAGCGAGCGCTGATTTTTGCCGGGTAGGCATTTTCTCAAGCCTTCCAGTCCATAGGTCTATCCCTCGCAATGAGGTCAGACCTCAGACCTCAAGCAATTTATGAAGCAGACGATAGAATTGTCAAGAAGAAAACTTGAGACTCCTGGGGTTTCTGGGCGTTTGATTGGCAATCCTTTGCAGCGCAGGCGTGATCACGACGCTGTTCATCGAGATTTTGGGGAATCCCGCATCTGACGGAAAGAAGGCGTCAGATATGGGGCACCCAAGGTTTGTTGAACGGAGGAACTTCAAGAACCAAAGTTTCCGGACACTGATGTCGTTCCAATCAATTGAGCAACTTAGACGGTCTAAAATCGAAGTCCTCCGGTAATTTGCACACGCCTGGTTTTCGTGGCCGTCCCTGCCGGCCTTGACAACACGCCCACAGCGGCGCGCCCAGATCGGAGCTGAAGGCCGGGCAAAACGGTATAAAGTAAGGTCTTATGCTCGATCTCAATTTCGTGCGGGCCAACCTGGAGTTGGTTAAGGAGAATATCCGGTCCCGGGGACAGGACCCTGAATTGCTGTTGGCCGGCTTCCGCGACCTGGATGCGGTGCGGCGCGGCCGGATTACGGAGGCCGAGAGGCTCAAGGCGGAGCGTAACAAGCTGAGCGAGGAAGTTGCCCGGCGCAAGAGAATGGGCGAAGACGCGACGGCGATCCTCGAGCAGACGCGTTCGCTCAAAGACACCATGGAGGCTCTGGAGCGAAGCGCAGCCGAGGCGGAAGAGTCCATGCGGTCCGTCCTGACTCGCATCCCCAACATGCTGCAGGAGAGCGTGCCGGCGGGAAGGGGCGAGCAGGACAACGTGGAAGTCTCACGCTGGGGACAACCGCAGGAATTTGACTTTCAACCTGAGCCGCACTGGCAGCTTGGAGCCAAGCTGGGTATTTTGGATCTGGAGAGAGCGGCCAAGATTTCCGGCGCCCGTTTTGCCGTGTACTGGGATCTGGGCGCGCGCCTGGAGCGGGCGCTGGCCAACTTCATGCTGGATCTTCATCTCCGGGAGCATGGATACCGCGAAGTGCTGCCGCCATTTCTGGTCAATAGCGCTTCTTTGTTCGGCACCGGGCAACTCCCTAAGTTCGCAGAGGATCTGTTTAAGTGCGAAGGCAGCGATCATTGGCTGATTCCAACCGCCGAGGTTCCGGTGACCAATCTCTATCGCGATGAGGTCCTCGAAGAGGCCGATTTACCTTTGAGCCTCACTGCCTACACGCCTTGCTTCCGCTCCGAGGCTGGGGCTTATGGCAAGGATGTGCGCGGCATCATCCGGCAGCACCAATTCCAGAAAGTCGAGATGGTGAAGTTCGTACGTCCGGAGGAATCGAACCAAGAGCATGAGCGGTTGACCGGGCATGCCGAAGCGGTTCTCCAGCGGCTGGAGCTTCCTTACCGTAAAGTGCTGTTGTGCTCCGCGGACACAGGCGCAGCTTCGGCCAAGACCTATGACCTCGAAGTATGGCTTCCCGGGCAGGGACTCTTCAGGGAAATCTCTTCCTGTTCGAATTTCGAAGCCTATCAGGCGAGGAGGGCGAATATACGTTACAAGCCCAGAGGAAAGGGCAAAGCGGAGTTTGTCCATACATTGAATGGGAGCGGATTGGCGGTAGGCCGTACCTGGCTGGCTATTCTGGAGAATTACCAGCAGGCCGACGGGTCGGTGCGTGTACCGGAGGCGTTGACGCCGTATATGAACGGCGAGCGCGTGATCCGGCAACGGAGCTAGAAGCAAAGGGAAGCAGGATGCGAAAGATCTTAAAGAGCTACTTATTCTGGACTTATCCGCGGGGCAGTTTCCACTATGACGTGATGGTGACGCTCATCCTAGCGTTTCTCTTTCTTTCCCCGCGGCTGATCAACTATCGCGAGCGTCCGCAGGAGACCGGCACCGCCGACAGGGAAGTGCTGGTGAAGATGGATGGAGCGGGCGCCTTCATCTATGAGATCGGAGCCAGCCAGATCAAGGACACGGGTCAGCCAGGGGCCTTGCCGGCGCAGTTGTTGGAACGTATCCAGGCCATCTCAGGCCCGATACAGATGGACCGCTATAGCGCGCAGAAGGATGCCAGCGGGCGGATAACCGAGTATCGCGTCTGGGCGCACCGCTGAGCATGCTTGAAAAAAACGGCAAGAGGGCGGATTCGCCGGCCTCCAAGAGGAAGATGGTACGGGAGCGCATGAGTCGACTACAAACGTTTGTTATCTCGCTGGTTTTGGTTGCTATCGCGGGCATGGGACAGAGTCAAGCCGCAGCGCAAACGGCGCCGGGCGGCGACCTCGAAAAGGTGCTGGCGCAATTGGACGCCGCGTCGGCGAAGTTCAAGAGTGCGCAGGCAGACTTCAGTTGGGATGCCTATCAGGCGGTAGTTCAAGAACACGATGTACAGACGGGCGAGATTTATTTTGAGAAGCGGAACGGCGAAACGCGCATGGCCGGCTACTTCAAGCCTGAGGGTGGTGACTCTGCAGCCAAAGTCGTGGTGTACGACGGAGGTCAACTGCAGTTTTATCAGCCCTCGATCAAGCAGATGCAGGTTTTCCGCGCCGGGGCGAATAGCGGGCAGTACGAGAGTTTTATCACGCTTGGCTTTGGCGGCAGCGGCTCCGACCTCAAAAAAACCTGGAACGTGACGCTTATGGGCAAGGAAGCCATGAACGGCTTCCAGGTGGTGAAACTCGACCTGAAACCCAAGGCGCAGAATGTGCAAAACATGTTTTCGCACGTAACCGTATGGCTCGATCCAGCCAGAGGCGTCAGTCTTAAGCAGATCTTCTATCAGCCTTCGGGCGACCAGCGTATCTGTACGTATACGAATATCAAGTACAACCAGCCGGTCAGCGAGGGTGTTTTTCACATCAAAACCGCCCCGGGCACAACAATCCAGAGAAGATAGAGAAGACACCCGCTGAAACCGGCGATTAGGTCTCGGTTATTACCAGAACTGGCTTGGTTTTTGAAGCTCCTTCTTCAACCGATCTTGGGTGCCCGGGATTCTAGGGCATGGGATTCCGCAACTCTCGATGGACAGTGTCGTCGTCACGCTTGGTGTGCAAAGGATTGCGTCAAGTCCGGCGAAAAAGACCCAGGCTAGCTGCGCGAGCCTGGGGGCACCCGGCTCTGCACCAGAGACAAAGAATCTCGAATTTGGACAAGTGTGGGTTCTTACCGTCCCTGCGGGACTCATTCGTCAGCTTTGCTAAAAGGGGAGCGCCACTTCCTTCCCGTCCTGCTTGTAGATGACGCCGTCCTTCATTACGAAATCCACCTTGGACATCAGGCTGATGTCTTCGAGCGGATTTCCAGGAACAGCCACTATGTCGGCGTCTTTTCCGACATTGACGCTGCCAAAGTCCTGGTCATGCTTAAGCAGGCGCGCCGCATTGATGGTGGCCATTTCGAGCGTGTACATCGGCGGGATGCCGTCTTTGACCAGATAGATAAAGTCTTCCCAGTTCTCTCCGTGGGGATAGACACCGGCGTCGGTGCCGTAGGCAAACGTCACCCCGGCCTTATACGCCTTACTTACGGTAGCCATGATTTGCGGACCAACCATGAGGGTTTTTGCGGTGACCGCAGGAGGGTAGGCGCCCTTCTTCGCCTCTTCGGTAACAAAGACTGCCGTATAAACGGTGGGGCAATAGAAGGTGTGATGCTCCTTCATGAGCTGGATATCCTGATCGTCCATGAAGGTTCCGTGTTCGACTGAGTCCACGCCGGCAACGACGGAGCGGCGGATAGACTCCGCCCCATGGGCATGCACGGCTACTGTCATGCCGTAGTCGTGCGCAGTATCTACAATTGCCTTGATTTCCTCCTCCGACATCTGCGGATTAGCGTCGTTTGTTCCCAAGTCCATTACGCCGCCGGAAGTCATCGCTTTAATCAGGTCTGCGCCTTCTTTGTAGTGCAGGCGGACCACCTTACGGGCCTCATCCGGGCCGTTGAAGATGGACTGGAGCGGGCCTGGGTCGCCTTGTAGCTCCATGCTGAGACCGTTGGTCTCGTCGGCATGGCCGCCGGTTGTGCTGATTGGTGGACCGGCGGTGAAGATGCGCGGTCCGATCACGTAGCCTGCGGCGATCTGGTTGCGTAGCGCGACCGTATCGTAGTCAATGTCGCCGACATTTCGCACGGTGGTAAATCCCGCCATAAGCGTGCGCTTCGCATACAGCGTTGAACGGAAATAGTAGTCGGCGGGATTCAGATGTGCCCGCTCGGCGTAGGATGCTTTATCGACGACCATATCCAGGTGAACATGGTCGTCGATGAGACCTGGAAGGCAGGTTTTACCGGGCAGCTCGATAGTCTGAGCTCCGGGCCGGTTTTGAAAGCCAGATTCAACCGCTGTGATCTTCGCTCCGGTAATGACGACCGTAGTTTGTCCCAGCATCTTGCCCGCCACGCTGTCGACAAGATTGGGGCAGTGGACCACGGTTACAGCGGTAGCCGCGCGCTGTGGCATTGGAGCACACTCTGCGGCGCTGGCCGCTAGAAAGAGGCACGACAGCACTATCGTCGGTGCCGGCAAACGGCGCAAGATGAACATTTGGACTGGCATCGAAGATTCTCCTCTTAATCACAACCGCATTCAGTGGAAGACTTTGTTTGGTCGAGTAGATCACACCGCTCTTCATCATCAAGATCCGCGAGAGATGATCCGCGAGAGATGCAGTTCAGCGTCAAGATCCTGTTCTAGCTCGAAAAGCGGATAACCGCGCGTGTGGCGCTGGCCATTCGGGTAGAAACCGCAGATCTCTCCACTCCGCTTCGCTCCGGTCGAGATGACAAAGGTAGGAGTAATTGCGGGGAAGCATAGCGCCGCATCTGCCTTGGTTCGCTTTCCGGGACGCCTGCGTCAGAGGTAGAAAACCGCAGATCTCTTGTATCTAGATGGTAGCGGCATTTTTGGTGAAAATGTCGTAGTGAGAGGGCCGATGGCCATCGGCCCTCTCGCGCGGTGGACGGCGCCCGCAATCTCTCCGGCAACAACCGCAGTGGAGCTTTGGGACCGCCGCCGCTGTCACGTACAACCGAACAGTCGCCTGACTTCCAGTCGCACGTACAAGGCAGGTTACCGTGACCCAGCAACCTACTCTTTTATTGTGGAGCGAATCGCATGATTTGTGGAGTGGATGTTTCGCGAGATTCTCTGGATGTTCGCATTGGCCCGCAGGGACCGGCGGCTTCCTTTGCCAATACCCCGGAAGGCATTGCCGCGCTGGCCGAATTTTGTCAGGCGCAGCAGGTGCATCTGGTCGCCATGGAGGCCACCGGGGGATACGAGAAACAACCCTTCGCCCTGCTCTGGGCGCGCAGACATTCCAGTGGCCATCCTCAACCCTCGGGCAGTGCGCGATTTTGCCAAATCCATGGGCTTTTTGGAGAAGACCGACGCCATCGATGCCGGGGTGATCTGCTTGGTTTGCAGAGACCAAAAAATGCGTTGCCTGTCACCCGGCCTCGGCCGAGCAGCAACGGCTGAAGGCTTTGGTCATCCGCTTGCGCCAGCTCACCGACCTGCGGACCACGCAGCGCAACCAGCGCCGTCTGGTCACCGAGGCTACAGTGTTGGATTCCTTTAGCCAGGCCCTCACCTTTCTGGGGGCACAGATCCGCGCCATGGAGGTGGCCATCGCCCAGATGCTTGCCGTCGATCCTCTCTGGCGCAAGCTAGATGAAAGCTTCCGCACCATCAAGGGGGTGGCCGATCGTACGGTCGCCCGGTCTGATGGCCGAGCTGCCGGAGATAGGTATGCTTTCCAACAAGAAGATTGGCAAACTGGCCGGCGTGGCCCCGCTGGCCTGCGACAGCGGCAAGACTCAGGGCAAACGTCCGGTGCGTGGAGGACGGAGAAGCATCCGCGACATTCTCTTTGTGGTAGCTGGCGTAGTTGGCCGTTATCATCCGGATTTTATCGCCTTCCGCGAGCGCTTGCTTCGAGCGGGCAAGCCGAAAAAAGTTATCCGTGTTGCCCTGGCGCACAAGTTGCTGGTGCGGCTCAATGCTAAGGCTCGCGAGGTGCGCCATCAATTTGCCGCTACTACCGCTTGCCCTCTCGTGACCAGTTGACCGTAGCCGCCGGGATTGGGGGAAAGTGGAAAACGCACGAGCGTTTTCCAAGGCGGCAGAAGCCGCCGTCTTTTCCACAATCTCCACCTTTCTCACTTGACAAAACAGACAGTCGCTCCACTCCGCTTCGCTCCGGTCGAGATGACAAAGGTAGGAGTAATTGCGGGGGAAGCATAGCGCCGCATCTGCCATGGTTCGCTTTCCGGGACGCCTGCATCAGGGTAGGAAACTGCAGATCTCTCCACTGCGCTTCGCTCCGGTCGAGATGACAAAGGTAGGAGTAATTGCCGGGGAAGCATAGCGCCGCATCTGCCATGGTTCGCTTTCTGGGACGCCTGCATCAGGGTAGGAAACTGCAGATCTCTTGTATCTAGATGGTAGCGGCATTTTTGGTGAAAATGTCGTAGTGAGAGGGCCGATGGCCATCGGCCCTCTCGCGCGGTGGACGGCGCCCGCAATCTCTCCGGCAACAACCGCAGTGGAGCTTTGGGACCGCCGCCGCTGTCACGTACAACCGAACAGTCGCCTGACTTCCAGTCGCACGTACAAGGCAGGTTACCGTGACCCAGCAACCTACTCTTTTATTGTGGAGCGAATCGCATGATTTGTGGAGTGGATGTTTCGCGAGATTCTCTGGATGTTCGCATTGGCCCGCAGGGACCGGCGGCTTCCTTTGCCAATACCCCGGAAGGCATTGCCGCGCTGGCCGAATTTTGTCAGGCGCAGCAGGTGCATCTGGTCGCCATGGAGGCCACCGGGGGATACGAGAAACAACCCTTCGCCCTGCTCTGGGCGCGAGACATTCCAGTGGCCATCCTCAACCCTCGGGCAGTGCGCGATTTTGCCAAATCCATGGGCTTTTTGGAGAAGACCGACGCCATCGATGCCGGGGTGATTGCTTGGTTTGCAGAGACCAAAAAATGCGTTGCCTGTCACCCGGCCTCGGCCGAGCAGCAACGGCTGAAGGCTTTGGTCATCCGCTTGCGCCAGCTCACCGACCTGCGGACCACGCAGCGCAACCAGCGCCGTCTGGTCACCGAGGCTACAGTGTTGGATTCCTTTAGCCAGGCCCTCACCTTTCTGGGGGCACAGATCCGCGCCATGGAGGTGGCCATCGCCCAGATGCTTGCCGTCGATCCTCTCTGGCGCAAGCTAGATGAAAGCTTCCGCACCATCAAGGGGGTGGCCGATCGTACGGTCGCCCGTCTGATGGCCGAGCTGCCGGAGATAGGTATGCTTTCCAACAAGAAGATTGGCAAACTGGCCGGCGTGGCCCCGCTGGCCTGCGACAGCGGCAAGACTCAGGGCAAACGTCCGGTGCGTGGAGGACGGAGAAGCATCCGCGACATTCTCTTTGTGGTAGCTGGCGTAGTTGGCCGTTATCATCCGGATTTTATCGCCTTCCGCGAGCGCTTGCTTCGAGCGGGCAAGCCGAAAAAAGTTATCCGTGTTGCCCTGGCGCACAAGTTGCTGGTGCGGCTCAATGCTAAGGCTCGCGAGGTGCGCCATCAATTTGCCGCTACTACCGCTTGCCCTCTCGTGACCAGTTGACCGTAGCCGCCGGGATTGGGGGAAAGTGGAAAACGCACGAGCGTTTTCCAAGGCGGCAGAAGCCGCCGTCTTTTCCACAATCTCCACCTTTCTCACTTGACAAAACAGACAGTCGCTCCACTCCGCTTCGCTCCGGTCGAGATGACAAAGGTAGGAGTAATTGCCGGGGAAGCATAGCGCCGCATCTGCCATGGTTCGCTTTCCGGGACGCCTGCATCAGGGTAGGAAACCGCAGATCTCTCCACTCCGCTTCGCTCCGGTCGAGATGACAAAGGTAGGAGTAATTGCCGGGGAAGCATAGCGCCGCATCTGCCATGGTTCGCTTTCCGGGACGCCTGCATCAGGGTAGGAAACTGCAGATCTCTCCACTCCGCTTCGCTCCGGTCGAGATGACAAATCAGGTGTAACTGCCAACCAAGCCTTCCTCCACCCGATTTTCATCCCCGAAGGCCATTGACACTCCGGCCCGGGATGACAAATTTGTTGTCAGGGGCCAGAATAGTGGATCGGCTATTGGGGCGGAGCCGCATCTTACAAATGAACGGCTTAGCTACCTAACCGGCGGCCGCGACAGTCAATCCTGTAAGCTTTGAATAGGCAATGACCCGGCAGATTTTTTTTGATCCGCAGCGCAAGCGCTGGAGGCGTCTGAGACGTATTTTGGACGCTACCGCGGTGGTTTCCACCGTGATTCTTGTGCTGTTTTTCTTAAACGTGGTGCGCAAGCAGCAACTGCCGGAGTTGTTACTACCCTCACCCAAGCGCAACTATAGGGCGCTCTCCTCGCGGCAGGAGACAGCTTCTCTCAAGGGAAAGACCCCGCGGCTCCTGAAGCGGAAAACCTACAGCAAGCCCTCGGTGATTCCCGTCAATTCACGCGAAGGCTTGCGGGCCGCATATTACGTCGATGACGACCCCGGCAGCTACTCCTCGCTCAAGAGCCATATCCACCAGGTAGACATACTCTTCCCGCAATGGCTGTATGTGGTTTCTCCCCAGGGCACACTCCAGGGCGGATCAGCCGTGCAATACCCGGCGCGCATGTATAACGTCATCGACGCCAACGGGGTGCGCAGCGTGGATCCGCAGGATAAGGTGCACAACCTGATCGCGGCATCGCATGCGGATCTCGAAATATTTCCCTTGCTCAGCAATTACAACGTGATCACCCAGGATTGGGATCAGACGGTTGGCGCCATGCTGCAGAATCCGCAAGCGCGGCAGAATCTGGAGCGGCAACTGGCCAAGTTCTTTGCCGCGAACCCAAGCTATCGCGGTTTAAGTCTCGATCTCGAAGAGCTTCCGGACGACGCCGTTGCCGGTTATCACGCCCTGACCGGTGAACTGTACCGGCAGATGCACCCTAAGAATTTGCGCCTGTACGTGAACGAGAGCGTGGGCGGCGATAGCGACGAGATGGCTTTTCTGGCCAACAATAGCGACGGCATTCTGCTGATGAACTATGACCAGCATGAGGTCACCAGCGGTCCAGGTCCTATTGCCGCCCAGGACTGGTTCGAGAACAACCTGAGGCGGGTGCTCAAGGTTGTGCCCAAGGAGAAACTGCTCTGCGCCATCGGTAATTACGGCTATGACTGGACCTTGTCGCTGGGTGCGAAACACCATCCGCCGAAGGTGCTCAATGTAGACAGCATCTCGGTGCAGGATGGATGGCAGGCGGCGTCGGATGCGGATGCCGAAGTGCACCTGGAAGGTGATGAGCTGAATGCCCATTTCGCCTATGACGATGAAGATAACCATGTTCGCCATCAGGTTTGGATGCTGGATGCGGTGACCGCTCTGAATGAGTTGCGCGCCGCGCGGCAAATGGGGTTGCAGACCTTCGCACTATGGCGGCTGGGTCAAGAAGATCCCTCGATCTGGTCGATCTGGGATTATCCGAGCAACAAGAATGCCCCCCAACTCTTGCGCAAGATTCCGCCGGGAGACGATGTGGACACGGAGGGCGAAGGCGATATCCTGCGCATTACAGGAATTCCGCATCCTGGCGCGCGGACCATCGACATGGACTCCGAGAACTGGACCGTGACCGACGAGCGCATGCAGACCTATCCCCAGCCTTATACCATTCAATACTCCGGATATAAGCCAGGGGAAGTGGCGTTGAGCTTCGATGACGGCCCCGATCCGCAGTGGACACCCAAGATCCTCGATATCCTGAAGGCGAAACACGCTCACGGGACGTTCATGATCATCGGACAGCAGGCAGAGGACAATGTTGCTCTGTTGAAGCGAGTGGTGAACGAAGGCAATGAGATCGGCAATCATACCTGGCTGCACCCGGACATCAGTGAAATCTCCAGCCGCCGGCTGAAGTTGGAACTGAACCTTACGGAGCGCCTGTTCGCCAGCAAATTGGGCATCAAACCGCTATTCTTTCGTCCTCCATATTCGATCGATCAGGAGCCGGACACCAACGACCAGGCTGCGCCTGCCTATGTGATCCAGAACATGGGATATACGATCGTCGGCAACAAGATCGACACCGATGACTGGGATGAGCGGCAAAGGAAAACGCCGGAGGGCATCAGTCAGGATGTTCTCGACCAACTGCAGTTGATGAAGACCAAGCCGCAGTTCCGGGGCAGCATCATTCTGCTGCACGACGGGGGCGGAAACCGCGCGGTGACGATTGCCACCCTGCCGGTGCTGATCGATACCCTGCGCGCGCACGGCTATAAGATCGTGCAGGTATCCGACCTGATGGGCAGCACGCGCGCGGAAGTGATGCCGGCGATCAAACCGAGCGAGATTTGGCAGGCGCGGGTGGATTCGCTGGCCTTCTCCATGTTTGCGCTCCTGACCCACTCCATCGTGATGGTGTTCTTCGCCGGCGACGTTTTGATGAGCGCGCGTCTGCTGCTGATAGGCCTGTTCGCCCTGATCGACCGGCTGCGCAAACGGTCGATACCCGAGCCGATCGGCGGTTTCCACCCGGCGGTTGCCGTGTTGGTTCCCGCCTATAACGAAGAGAAGGTGATCGCGCGCACGATCCGCTCGGTGCTGAATTCCGACTATTCCAACTTACGGGTGATCGTGATCGACGACGGCTCACAGGACGGCACCTATGAGGCGGCCCGCAAAGCTTTTCCCGGCGAGGTGGCGACGGGGAAGTTGACGGTCCTGCGCAAAGGCAACACCGGCAAAGCGGAGGCGCTGAATTTCGCGGTGGAAGATCTCGAGGAGGAGTTTTACGTGGGCATCGATGCCGATACGGTGATCGCGCCCGACGCTGTGTCGAAACTGATCGGCCATTTTGCAGATGACGAGATAGGAGCGGTGGCGGGCAACGCGAAAGTAGGCAATCGCGTGAACCTGTGGACGCGCTGGCAGGCGCTGGAGTACATCACCAGCCAGAACTTCGAGCGGCGCGCCTTGGACCTGTTCAACGTCGTGACCGTGGTTCCAGGGGCCATCGGCGCGTGGCGCACCGATGCGGTGCGCAACGGCGGATGCTATCCGGTCAACACCGTAGCCGAGGATGCCGACCTGACCATGAACCTGCTGGAGCAAGGCTACAAAGTGATCTACGAGGACCGGGCACTGGCCTTTACCGAGGCCCCGTCGACCGCCCGCGGGCTTATGCGGCAACGCTTCCGCTGGTCCTTCGGAACGCTGCAGTCCGTATACAAGCACCAGCGGGCTTTCCTCAGGAATAAGGCCATGGGATTTTTTGCTTTGCCTAACATCCTGATCTTTCAGATTCTGTTGCCGCTTGTATCCCCGTTCATCGATCTGATGTTTATTGTGGGGGTGGTCAATTATCTGCTGGACCGGCATTTCCATCCCGAGACGGCGAGCGCAACCAGCTTCGAAAAGCTGCTTACCTACTTCCTCGCCTTTTTGGTGATCGATTTTGTGACTTCGGCGCTGGCTTTTTCGCTGGAGCGGCGGCATCCGGGTAACAAGGGCGACGGATGGCTACTCTTCCACATCTGGCTGCAGCGTTTTGCCTATCGGCAACTGTTCTCGCTGGTGCTGTTCAAGACCGTCAAGCGGGCGATCGATGGCAGGCCTTTCAACTGGGAGAAATTAGAGCGTACAGCGGAGATGTCCAGCCAAGCCGAGCGAATCACGGCCATGCGCTGATTCGGCTGGTCCCTTTTGAGGTCTGCGGGCGCGGCCTAAGAAGGGCGGAAGCAGATTCCCTTCGGGAATGACAGAAAGAAAGGCAAAGACGGACAAGCAGAGCGGAAGTAAAATAGCTGATATGGCTACCGTGGAGCTCAGCACCGTAATCCAGCCCGTTGCTCCGAAGGGCGCGTTTCGCAACGAGCCGCCGATCGACTTCAGCAACCATGAGAACGTACGCGCGATGCGGGAGGCGCTGGTTCGCGTGGGCGACATGTTGGGGCACGAATACGAACTTATCATTGGCGCACAAAGATCGCGGACCAAAGAGAAGATTCGCTCTCTGAACCCGGCGAACCCGTCCCAAGTGGTGGGTATTCACCAGAAGGCGGAGGCAGAGCAGGTTGAAGACGCGATGGCGGCGGCGCTCGAAGCCTTCGAAAGCTGGCGGCGCGTATCGGCTGAGCTGCGCGCGGCGCTGCTGTTGCAGGCAGCCGCCATCATCCGCCGGCGCAAATTTGAATTTTGCGCATGGCTGATCTACGAGGTTGGCAAGAATTGGGTTGAAGCCGATGCCGACGTCGCGGAAACTATCGACTTTTTGGAATTCTATGCGCGCGAAGCTTTGCGTCTGGCTCAGGCGACGCCGCCGATCCAATATCCCGGAGAGCGTGACCAGCTGCTTTATATCCCGCTGGGTGTTTGCGCGGTAATCTCGCCCTGGAACTTTCCTTTCGCCATCATGGCGGGGATGACCAGCGCCGCGGTGGTTGCCGGTAATACCGTGATTTTGAAGCCGTCGAGCGAATCGCCGACCATCGCTGCCCGCTTCATGGACGTGCTTGAAGAAGCAGGCATGCCGCCCGGCGTGGTCAATTTCTGTCCGGGGTCGGGCGCAAGCTTTGGCAATGCGTTGGCGGAACATCCTAAGATGCGCCTGATTGCCTTTACCGGCTCCAAGGAAGTTGGACTTGAAATCCACGCGCAGGCGGCGAAAAACCAGCCGGGACAAATCTGGATCAAGCGAACCATTCTGGAGATGGGCGGCAAGGACTCGATCATCGTGAGCACCGATTGCGATCTCGAGGCCGCAGTTGAGGGCGTGGCCAGCTCGGCATTTGGCTTTAGCGGCCAAAAGTGTTCCGCCTGCTCACGTGCGATTGTTGAAGACGCAATTTACGATGCCTTCCTGGAGCAGCTTAAGGAACGCGTCGAAGCGCTGAAGGTTGGCGATCCGGTGAAAAATGCGAATCTGGGACCGGTGGTAAGCCGCTCCGCGATGCGGACGATTCTCTCCTACATCGAAATCGGCAAGCAGGAGGGACGGCTGCTGACCGGCGGTCATCCGATTGAGACTCCGGAGGGTGGCTACTATCTGCAACCGACGGTGATTGCCGATGTGGCTCCGGATGCCCGCATTGCCCAGGAAGAGATCTTCGGGCCGGTTCTGGCGGTGATCCGGGCCAGAGACTTTGACCACGCCCTGGAAATTGCGAACAACACGGAATATGGGTTGACGGGCGCAGTCTACTCGCGGGGACGGGAAAAATTGAATCATGCCCGGCAAGAATTCCATGTGGGAAACCTCTACTTCAACCGCAAATGTACAGGGGCCATGGTGGGAGCACATCCCTTTGGCGGTTTCAACATGTCGGGCACGGATTCCAAGGCCGGCGGCCCCGATTACCTGTACCTGTTCACCCAGGCAAAATCGGTGGCGGAAAAGCTGTAATGCGGATGTATACAGGGCGGAGCATCTAGGCAATGATAACGGACATTGAGCCGTGGTCCTTGCGTTCCGGCATGACCCTGATTTCAACGTCCTGCCCAAGGGCAGTCAGGAAATCAATCAATTTGCCAACTGAAAAATTGCCGGCTCGATTGCGCATCAGGGCCGAAACGTGAGGCTGTTGGATGCCAAGGATTTTCGCGGCTTCCGCCTGCCTTAGGCCACGATCTCTTATGATGCAAGCGATCTTTAGTGTCAGCCGTGCTTTCATTAGCTCCTGATCCGCGTTAGGCAAACCAAGGTCGGCAAACACATTGCCGCTGCCCTCGGTAACGCGGCTGGTCCTGGGTTCTTTGCTTTTGGTTTTCATGTTAGCGGTCTTTCCTTATAGTCGCGTTCGGCCGCCGCCAGCCGCTGATGAATGAGATCTATTTCAGCTTTGGGGGTAGTAATTCCCGATTTTGACTTCTTCTGGAAGGCGTGCAGGACATAGACTACGCGACGAAAGCGGATCGTATAGACTGCTCGCCAGGTGTTCCCGTCAAGGGACGCGACAATCTCCATCACAGCTCCGCCACCGAAGCCTTTCAAAGGTTTTGCGGCCGGGTGGGTTTCGCCCTTTTGTGCCGCATAAGGAGCATGGCCGATATCCAAGCGTACCGCCGGTGGAAAGGACCGTATATCCTTCTGTGACGATCCAACCCACCGAACGGGCTTTAGCTCTCTTCCACTATTCAGATATACATATACAAGTATAACGTCTTAGACGGAGGCGTGCGCGATGATTTCCTCGCGCACGGTTTCGTCTTGTTTGGCGTCGCTGGCCGATTTGGGCAGAGCGACTGCGAGCACGTCCTCGATCCGGCTGGCGTAGTGAATCGTCATGCCCTCGATCTGATCGGCAGTCAGGTCCTCTTCGACATTCTGGCGGTTTTCCGCCGGAAGGATGACATCGCGAACGCCTACTCGCTTGGCGGCCAGGAACTTCTCCTTGATTCCTCCCACCGGGAGTACATTGCCGCTGAGCGTGATCTCGCCGGTCATCGCGGTCAGCGGATGGATAGGCGTATCCGTCATCAATGAAACCAGCGCGGTCGCCATGGTGACGCCAGCGGATGGTCCATCCTTGGGAATGGCTCCGGAGGGAACGTGGATGTGGATGTCCAGTTCCTTGGTGAAGTCCTCCGCGAGGCCCAAGCTGGCGGCATTGGAGCGCACCCAGGTCAGAGCCGCCTGCATGGATTCCTGCATCACTTCGCCGATCTGTCCGGTCATGGTGAAGCCGCCCTTGCCCTTCATGCGGTTGGCTTCGATAAACAGAACATCTCCGCCGGCCGGAGTCCAGGCCAAGCCTACAGCCACGCCGGCACGCTTGGTGCGCTCGGCGATCTCGGTATCGACGCGGACCTTGATTCCACCCAGGAATTCATGGATGACGTCCACGGTCACGACCAGCTTTTCCTTCTTGCCTTCCGCGATACGCCGGGCCTGCTTGCGGCAAACCGTGCCGATGAGCTGCTCCAATTTGCGCACGCCCGCTTCGCGGGTGTAGTGACGCACGATGTAGCGTATGCCCTCCTCGGGGAATTCAATTGAAGGCTCGCCCTTCTCACCCTTTGGGATGCCGTTCTGCTCGATCTGCCGGGGAATGAGGTAGCGGAAGGCGATGTGCGTCTTCTCGTCCTCGGTGTAACCGGAAAGGTCGATGATCTCCATGCGATCGCGCAGCGGATCGGGAATGGGGTCGAGAATATTCGCAGTGCAGATAAAGAGCACCTTGGAAAGATCGAAAGGCACGTCGAGATAGTTGTCCCGGAAGGTATTGTTTTGCTCCGGGTCTAGAGTCTCGAGCAAAGCCGAAGCCGGGTCGCCGCGGAAGTCGCGGCCCAGCTTATCAATCTCATCCAGCATGAAAACCGGATCGTTCGCATCCGCGCGGCGCAGCGATTGAATGATCTGCCCGGGCAACGCGCCGATATAAGTGCGGCGGTGGCCGCGGATTTCGGCCTCGTCGTGCATGCCGCCAAGCGAGATGCGTTGGAACTTGCGGCCCAGGGAGCGCGCGATGCTGCGTCCGAGCGAGGTCTTGCCCACTCCCGGAGGTCCGACAAAGCAGAGGATTGGCCCCTTCATGTCGGGCTTGAGCCGGCGAACGCTGAGGTAGTCGAGAATGCGGTCCTTAACCCTCTTGAGGTCGTAGTGGTCCTCATCGAGGATCTCTTTCGCCTTGGTGATATCGACCTCGCCCCCGGTGGATTTGGCCCAGGGAAGTACGGCGAGCCATTCGATGTAGTTGCGCGTCAGGGAATAATCGGCGGCCATCGGAGACATACGCGAAAGACGATTCAATTCCTTCGTGGCCTCCTTCTTGACCTCCTCCGGCATGCCGGCGGCTTCTATCTTCTGGCGCAGATCTTCGATGTCCTTTTGGCCCTCATCCATCTCCCCAAGTTCTTTGTTGATGGCCTTGAGCTGCTCGCGCAGGTAGTAATCGCGCTGCGATTGCTGGACCTGATCCTGAACCTCGGATTGAATCTTGTTGCGCAGCTGCTGGACCTCGGCTTCCTTGGCCAGATGTTTGTTCATCCGCTCCAGGCGCGCTACCACGTCAGGCGTCTCCAACAGTTCCTGTTTGTCGGTGGTCGACAAAAAGGGCAGGGAGGACGTAACGAAATCGGCCAGGCGCCCCGGATCCTCAATGTTGAGCGCAATGGTCTGCAACTCGTCGGAAAGTGTCGGCGAGGAGGTGACAATTTGCTGGAATGCCGCGGTCACGTTCCTTTGCAGCGCCTCGAGTTCGGCGCTCTTCTCCGCATGAACCTCGGCAACGTGATCGACGCTCGCGGTCATGAACGGCTCAATCTGATTGAATTCGCCCAGTTTGACCCGCTCCGTGCCTTCGGTAAAGACGAAGAGGCTTTGGTTAGGCATTTTGACAACTTTATGCACCGTCGCCATGGTGCCTACGGAATACAGGTCGCTCGGCTGTGGGTCGTCCAGCCGTTCATCGCGTTGAGCGACCACGACAATGGTCTTCTCTTCGCCCAGCGATTGAATGAGCTGAATCGAGCTTTCACGGCCGACAGTCAAGGGCAGTACAGCGTGGGGAAACAGAACTGTGCTGCGGACGGGAAGAATAGGTAAGACACGTCCGCTGGAACCGCTTCGCTCCCGGCGGCTAGGGTCTGTTGGGTTGATTACGCTTAAGAAATCGCTAGCCATGAGTCCCTCTTTATCAAATTATTAGACATAAGATGATACAGATTATGGAAAGTTGCAAACTTCTGACGGCTTTCCAGAGGTGAGCGTCGCACGGCCCAGCTTGTGAACCGGCCCTTAATTGCTTGGATGCACAGCTCTGCATAGAGCCTGGAACTGTACTTGTTTTAGTTGAAGCCCCCGCATTCATGGGGGGTAGGAGCGCTTCAGTGCTCCGGGAACGGTTCGATCATGCGCTTTAGCGCTGGTATCGCGAAATCCAGGGCTAAAGCCCGTTTCAGGATCGAGGGCCTTTCCGCTGGACTGAAGTCCAGCTTCCCCCCTGCTAAAGCAGGGGGCTTCCACCCAAGGTTCCGAGCGGTCAGAGAGCATCTTTGGCGGCAGCGTAGCGCCCCAACTCCTTGACCACAAGACATTCCCGCTGCAATTGATGGAAAACATCGCTGGCCGTTATGGCCGAGGAAATTTGGTAATCGACATAGAAAATGTACTCCCAAGGGCGGCCGTGCACCGGACGTGATTCTATCTTGTTTAGATTGGTACCGTGTTCCGCGAAAACCTGGAGAGCCGATACCAGCGTTCCCGGGCGGTTTTCGAGAGTGAAGGCAATACTCACCTTATCGGCATTTGCCTGCGGCTGCTCGTCCCTGCGCTTGCGGATGAGGAAGAAGCGGGTAAAGTTTGCGGGATTGTCTTCAATATCGGCTGCGAGCACCTCCGCTCCGTAGCACAGGGCTGCCTGTGCGCTGGCAATGGCAGCATCGCTTCGATCGCCGCTCTCAAGCACCCGCTTGACGCTGCCGGCGGTGTCGTAGGCGGGGGTAGGCTGCATCTGTGGGTGTTGAGTAAAGAAAAGCCGGCATTGGGCCAAGGCAACAGGATGCGAGAAGACGCGCCGGATCTGTCCGGGCGCGCTGCCCGGGATGCCGATCAGGTTATGACGAATGCGCAAAAGAGACTCGGCTTCGATGCGGACGTCCCGCTGAAAGAGCAGGTCAAAGTGTTCGGTTACAGAGCCGGCCAGCGAGTTCTCAATGGGAATGACGGCGGCGGCATCCTGCTGCTCCACCAGATTGAAAACATCGGTTGAAAACGCGCAAGGGAGAATGGCCGCCTGGGGAAACATTTTTAGAGCGGCTTCATGGCTGAAAGAACCAAATTCACCCTGAATGGCGACCCGCATTAACTCTCCGAACGCCTATATTTTGTTTCCCGGCAACCCTCCGGGGGTACAAACGCAACATATCACACCGTAGTGGCACGACTTTTGAAGGGAGACTTACAGATGCTGTGGACGATATTCGTCATCCTGCTAGTGCTTTGGCTCATTGGATTTATCGGTTTTCACGTTGTTGCGTGGTACATCCATCTTTTGCTGATTATTGCGCTGGTGGTTTTGGTCATTCAGTTGATAAGCGGCAGGCGAGCGGTTTAGATCGTTTCTCCGCCCTGTTGCGACCCTGAGAGGCGGAGATCATGCGGTCCGGGTTTCGATCCCGCCCGAGTCAAGGAAACACTAGAGGAAACACTATTCAGGGACATTTACTTTGAACTAAATTTATCAGTCGCGTGAAGTTGAAAGCGTTGAACACGCGAAGTCGAACAAAGGAGAGAAATATGAATAAGGATCAAGTTCGCGGTAAGGTCGATCAGGCAAAAGGCCACGTCAAACAAGCAGTTGGCGAGGCTGTGGGCAATCAGCGGATGGCCAACGAGGGAGTCGCGGATCAAGCCAAGGGCGCCGCAAAAGAGACCTGGGGAAATGTGAAGGACGCGGCCAACGAAGCCACAAAGCGCCATCAAGATGAAGCCAAGCACCAAGCCGACGATAGCCGGTCCAAAGCGCGGAACACCATCGAAAACGCCAAGGACAAGGTGAACGAAAAGATCGACGCTTACAAGGAGCATGAGCGCGCCAAGGACCGCACCGCTTAAAGCAATCTGTCCACGGATTTTGCGCAGCCGGCTCAGCAGCGGCTGCGCATTTCTTTTGCCCGCAGCGCATTTACATTTGTAGTCTCCCACCCTTCGCACGGAACAACACCGTGCGAAGGATGGGGCACCCTCGATTGGTTGTGGGAATTGCAAAGCCTTTATTTGTTATCTCGACCGGAGCAAAGCGAGGGGGAGATCGGGTTTCCCAGATCGGTGGCGGTTTTGGATCCGTACTTCAAGCAGATTTCGAGTGCCCCATCCTTGCGCAGCAAGGGTGGGAGACCACAACCGCTTCGCTCCCTTGCTCAATGGCGAAGCAGGAGGGCGCCGGCAACAGCGCAAAAGAAGACGAAGGAGATTACTCCATTCATGGTGAAGAAGGCCGCATTCAAGCGGGTAAGGTCCTTGGGCGAAACGATGAGGTGCTCATAAAGCAGGAGACCGGCTACTGCCGCCAGTCCTACCCAGGCAATACTGCTCAATGAGAATAGCTTAAGCAGCCAGATCAACAGACCCAGCATGACAAGGTGCATAGCGCGGGCGACCCAAAAGGCTCCTGCGATACCCAGATATCGGGGAATGCTCTTGAGATCGTATTGGCGGTCGTGTTCAACATCCTGACAGGCGTAGAGCACATCGAAACCTCCCACCCAAAACGCGACGGCGGCGGTAAGCACGAGAATGCGCGGGTCCAGAGTGCCGCGAACGGCGACCCAGGCTGCGGCCGGAGCGATGCCCAGGGCGAGCCCGAGCACCAGATGCGACCAGCGCGTGAATCGCTTGGTGTAGGAGTAGAAGAGCACGAGGGCCAGGGCAAAGGGAGAAAGCAGAAGCGTCTCCCGATTGAGCTGAGCTGCCGCGAGAATGAAAGCGATCGACATGAACACGGCAAAAGCGGCGACAAATCGCGGGCTGAGCGTGCCCGCGGGAATGGCGCGCCGCGCGGTGCGCGGATTGAGCGCATCGAGCTTGGCGTCGGCCCAGCGATTGAAGCTCATGGCTGCCGAGCGGGCGGTGACCATACAGACCACAATCCAGAAGAGCTTATTCCACGAAGGCCATCCGGCGGCGGCCAGCATTGCGCCGGTGAGGGCGAAAGGCAGCGCAAAAATAGAGTGCTCCCACTTGATCATCTCAAGCGTGGCGCCAAAGCTGCGCAGCATAGACATGATATTCAGTGTACCGGGTACGGAGGAGTCATCTCGACCGCTTGGTTTTGTGACACTCCTGAATTGCATCGGTAAGGCGAGATGGAAACACAGAATCCCTCAACTTCGCTTCCCACCCCAGCAAGCTTCGCTTGCCGGGGACCCCGGTTTCGCTCCGGTCGGGAGGACAAAGATAGGTGGATAAGTGCTCCATTTCTGGACAAAACAGGAGAGACCTTTGAGAGGTTCAACTTAGGAATTCAGCATAATTTCTTCGAAGAAGTGAACTCCCCGATCCCAGTTGTACACATATAGCTCACTGTCGTCCTTGGTCTATAACTTTACGCTCCAGGACGGCGGGTGGCCCAGATCTCGAAGGTATGAAGAGTGCGGGTGTCCGCATTCGCACCAGCGTACGTTGATCTATAAAAACTCTCTTCGACGTTCGGAACTATCGCGGTAGCTAATTTACTGATTCGTTCAGCCGTCTCCGCGGGACTTGCCTCTTTCCGCTGGACTGAAGTTCAGCGAGTCCCCTGGTAACGCAGGGGACTCGCGGCCGTTATCTCTTTTCGTTCCCCTGGTTCGCTACCTGGAGGTTGTTGGTAACGCTGAAGACGCCGGGCACGCCATTGGCGCGAATGCCGGCGACATTCTTATCGGCCTGGCTGTCCACTACGCCGTTGAGGATCACGTGACCGTTCACTACCGTGATGCGGATGGGCTGGGCCGGATTGATGGCGTACTTGTTGAGACTGGGGAAGCCATAGACCGCCCGATAGACCTGCAAACGGGTTCGGTCGTCCATGGGAGACAGAGGATCGACCTGGATGTTGTCGACTACATCCTGTACGCCCGGAGTACGTGCGGCCAGCGCAAGAGCGGAATCCCTGGCGACCGGGCCGAGAGCATGACCACTCAGGGTAGCGACGCCATTTTGCACGTTGACGCTGATGGCATTGAAGGCGTTGCCGTAACCTACGCGATCATACTGCAGGTTTTTAACGATATTGTTCTGGATCTGCTGGTCGGTCATGTTCTCGCTGCGGGCAACGGTCACTTTGTTGCGAACGGCGGCAACATTCTTGATGCGGTGTACTCGCTTATCCAGTTCTTCCTTCGTGGCAAAATCCTTGACCGTCCCTTCCAGGTCTACAACTCCATTTTTAACGCTAACCTGCACGTTCTTGAAATCCGATTTCTTGAGTGCGTTCGCAACCGCAGCGCGGATGTTGTTGTCGCTTTGCGCGCTCGCTTCCTGGGCGTTGGCCCAGGGAACGTTGGTGAGAAGAGTCTGAGAACCTAAGAGAAGCATGGAAGACGCCATGACCCAGGTGACAGCGAGGTTTACCTTCTTCATTTCACCCTCCTTAAAGTAAGCGTAAGCGGAACAAATCAAGGGCAGAATCGCCACTCCAGAGATACTACGACTCTAAGTTAGAGTCAACGCAATCGTTTATGAACTTTCACGACAAGGCTAAAAACGTTCGATTCGTCGCGAACGGCAAGGATCGATATATTCGCCGTGAGATTCACCTGCGCCTGCAGGAGCTGCTCCGCGGTGGCGTTCACATTGGTGGCATAGGTGAGCTGAACGTTGCGGGAGACATTCTGCTGCACGGTAATGCGGGCGCTTGAATCGCCCAGATTGCCGAGGTAGGTCGGGTCGATTTTCACGCTGCCGACGCCAAAGAGCTTTTGCACGCGATTGCTGACGGTAGCATTCAGGGCCCCTCCCAGGAGCGCATTGGTAGTGGAATCTATTCCGGCCTGTTGCTGCTGCTGCTGGGAATAGAGCTGCTGCTCCTGCTGGGTGCGCCCCAGGGCCAGCAGAGAGATGACGTCAGCCTGGGGAAGCGGGGGTTCGGAGCGAAAACTTGGGGTTAGATGGGCGGCGCTGCCGTGCAGGCCGACGGTCACATCGTACTCCTCGATCCGGGTGGTGGCGTCGATATCGATGATGGGTTCTATGTGCACCGGATTGTTGAAGTAGATTTCACCGTGCTGCAACTGGTAGGTGGTGCCGGCAAAGTTTGCCGCGCCTTCCGTGATATTGATGCGGCCGAGAACGGCAGGCTGGGCGATAGTTCCGCGAATACGCAGATCCACGCTGCCGGCTAGCTGTGCGTAGGAGTTTTGAAAATCCAACTGTGGCGCCGAGGTGATACGAATATCCAGACGCACATGATTGGATGGAGCATTGGGGTTGGGCGGGGCGGAGGCCACCGGTGAATTGGCAAAAATGGCGAAATCGAGATTTGGGCCAATGATAAACCGGGTAATCTGCACGCTGCCGCTGAGCAGCATGTTGGTCTGAGAGCCTTGCAGATGCAGAGTGGTGTCCGTGGTGGCGCTTATTCCGGAATAGCGGATTCGCATGTCTTTGCCGGTCGCCGCAAGGTCCCCGTAGATGCCGTTCTGGTAGGTAATAAAACCGGAGAGCTTGACTTGCCCGCCCCCGGTCGCGCCTGCGAGGTCTTGTACTTCGAGGCGGTCCTGGTCGAAGACCAGAGTGCCGTTCAGCTTGCTTATGCCCGTGGGCACGTCATTGAGCGCCATGGCGACATTCGTAAGGCGCACCTGGCCGGTCAGGGAGGGCTTCGTCAGAGTGCCGGCAGCCTGGACGCCGAAGTCAACGTGACCGGAGGAGTTGATGTCGGGGTCAAAGGTCTGCGCCAGCTTCATATTTACCGAGCCGCTAGCGTTAAGACTCAGGTCTCTATCGCCCATGAGATCCACGGCCCCGGTAATAGTCATGTTGGTGTCGGGTCCGGTGATGTGGGCCTGGGTCAGGCGGAAGACGCCGTTGCGGATTGAGGCGCGCAGCGGCCCCTGGCTGGTGAGCGTAAGGCTGGCGAGGGTAACCGAGAATTGGTTGAATACGGCGTCGCCGCTCAACTGCTTCGGCTGCCTGGCTGAACCGGCAAGATTGATCGTTCCCCCGATCAGCGAATGCCCAGGCACGTTCTCTACATGGAAGGCTTTCAAAAGCGGATCGACATCCAAGCCGTCGAAGGCGAGTTTGGCCTGAGTCTCCAAATTACCGCGAAGCACAGTTTGGCCGCTGAGATCGAATTGTGCGGATATCAGCGTCGAATGCGCCGTAAACCGGGCAATCTCCCCCGTAGTATGGGCTATGCCTTCTATTCCGCCGAGCGGCTGACCCTGTACCGTTATGCCGGTCAGATGCACGCCCAGCAGGATGGAGGGCGATTGCAGCGTTCCCGAAGCGTGAGCGTCAAATTTCAGCCTTCCGGTAACGGGAAAGCCCGCAGTCTGCAGGCGATGGAAATGGGCTAGCTCGAAGTTCAAGCCATCCAAGTTCACGAGGAACGATTTGTTTTGGAAATCGTAAGTTCCATTGGCAACCACGGAGCCGCCGTCTTGCAGAAGAGTCAACTTCGCCAGGTCGACGCGATGGCCGGTAAGGGTGAGATCGGCGGTCAGGCTGCGATACGGTTCACCCGTGATTTCGCCGCCGTGGACAACCACCTCGCCGCCGCCGTTGAGGTTGTCCAGGCTTCCGCCGGCGTGAGCCTGAAGGGTAACTGTGCCCGTAATCGGGATGGATTGGCCGGCAATCGCCATCAGGTCGGTCAGCGAGGCCTTTTCGATACTTGCCGTCGCATCGATGGGCGAAAGGCCGTCAAACGCATTCCGCCGCGGACCGATGCGATGAGCCTGGATTGAACCATGGGCCCGAATCGTCGCCCCGCCGCCGTTGAGGGTCGCCTGTTGAATGGAGATACGCGAGGAGGAATACTCGCCTGTCGCATCCAGGTGGTCCCAATGAATAGTGCGGTTGTTTGCTGCCGGCGGGTGCGATGCGGACACCGGTTGCAAGGAGCCGGAGGTGAGCTCAGTAGCGATGCCGGCGAGGTTGAGGTCGGTCGAGAAATTGGTTGCAGTCACATGGCCCAGGATATCGGGATCGATCAGGGAGCCGGTTACCGCACCGGTAAACTCGGCTTCGCCGCGAAGCTTGAGTGGAATCGCAGCCACTCCCTGTTTACCGTTCGCCGCCAGGCCAAGGTCGATAAGTGCATGGTCGAATTCGGCGAGGTTGGTGGTGCTGAAATTCACCTGCAGCGCGGAGGGCCTGGTGAGGGGATACACGGCCAACGCCCCGGCCACCTTGGCCCGGCTGGAGGGCGTATACGCTTCGAGGCGATTGATCTGGACGGTTCCGTTGCGCTCAAAGTACTTTGCATCGACCGCGCCGCTGAGCGGCAACTGGCCTGGAGCGGGGGAGCTCGGTGCGCTGAGCTGAAGATTCGCCGCGACGGTGAGATCGGCCCCCGAGCCGGTCCACTCGACATTGACAGGTCCGTCGGCCGCAGTATCAAATCCGAGGTTTTGATACCTGCGAATGGCTACAACCCGCAGCAGGGTTGGCAGACGCATCCCCCGCACCCGTGCGCGGATGCTGACTGCCGGCCTGACTGCGGCTGCATTCTTCACCGGCCGGCCGGCTGTCGGTTCAGGTGCGTTCCAATGCAAGAAGCGGAGAGCGGCCTCCAGGCTTCCGGCTTGGCCGCGCAAGCGCGCCTGCAGGCCGTCGAGCGAAATCTCGTCGGGAGTTATGCGCAGGCGGGTGGTCGCACTCGCTCCGTCGACTGCCGCAAAGTCGGTTTGATAGCTGGCGTCGCTCAAGCGGGCATTGCCGTCGATGAGGAACTGGTCGCCGCCTGTTCCACGCCCCTGCAAATCGAGGTTTGCCGTGCCCCCGCGCAGGCCGTCCACCGGAGCCAAAGCGGTGAACTCGCGCAGATCGATCTGGCCCTGGACGGCAAGCGTCCAGCGTGGATGGGCAAAGTCTTGAATCGATCCGGAGGCGTCCAGCCGCGACCCTCCACTCAAGAAGTCGAGCGCCTTGATTTGGGCTGAGGTGCGCGCTATCTCGGCCTGAAGATGGAGCTTGCTGCTGAGCGTCGGGGCCGTGCCGTGCTCCAGGTCGAGATCGGCGACTTGAAGATCGGCCAGGTAATGATCGGTAGTGGGAGCATAGGTCACCACGGCGGCCAAATCATTGGCGTTGATGTTGAAGGGAATGGCGCGCTGATTGATCAACGCGAGGCCGCGGTTTGCTTCCAGACGCCGGATTTGGAGATCGAAGATGGTATCGGGGAGCCCGGCGCCGCTGGGCGCGGCCGATTTCGGACGGGGCTGGTTTGTGCTGCCATCGGGATAGACGATCAGATGAAAGACGGGGCGGTCGGCTTCAACGTAGTTCAGGGCGATTTTGGGACGAATGAAAGCGAGGATCTCAGCCCTCAAATAGAGGCGGTCAATATGCGCGTAAGGCGTCTCGCCTGGGCCTTCGAGGCCGTGAATCGTGAGGTTGTCCGCCTCGATCGCCAGGTGCAAGAGGCTCCAGTGGAACGCCTGCAGCTCCACTCGTCCGCCGGTTGAGGTTTCGAGCACGGCGATGATTTTCCTTCTGACAGTGTTGGCGAATCGAGAGGTCGAAGCGTAGACCAGAAGGGCAGCAACCAACAGGACGAGCAGGAGCAGGAAGCCACCGGCAACTTGGAAAACGTAAGTCCAGGGGGAGCGCCGGGGCGGATTGGGCGCGGCTGGAGGCGCCGGAGCACGCTTCATGGCCGGTCTCCCGAATTGCTTGGATTGCCGGTATTGTTGCCTTCCGGACCGGTGGGATTGCCGACGTCGCTGTAGGCCGCGCTCAATATGCTCACACTGCCTTCATCCTTGAGGCTCTGCAGCCAGTCCTGCAGAAAGACGTTCACGTGCTGCTGGAGCAGAATCTCACTGATACGGCTGGAAACTGCCTGGAGAGGAGGGGGCTTGAGATGCCGCTTAATAAATTCCGGCGCGAAATTCTTGTCGTAGTAGTCCGTTATCTCCGCCTGGGAAATGCGAATGCCGGCGCCGAAGCGGGATTGAATAAAGGAGAGAATGAGCGTGCGCTCGCGCCAATGGGTCAAGACCGCCGATTCGGTGAGGTCGTGCGCGGCGAGAAAAGCGCGCCACCCGGCGTCCGTCTCGCAGTGGAATTGCGCGCATTCCGGAATCTGCCGGCGCAATTCGGAGAGTTGCTGCTCGACCTGCTGTTCCGTGGGCGGCTTTATCTGCGCCCGTGTGGCCCTGATCTGCTGCAGGATCAAGTCACGATCGATCAGCCGCTGCAGCGCGCGCTGGGCAGTGTTTCGGGCGGGATTCGCCCGGTCCGGCTGCAGGACGCCAAAATGTATTTCTTCCTGTACGTCGCTCTCCAGGATGACATCGCCGTTGATTACAGCGACCACATGATCGAGCAGGACAGGGCGGCCTGTGGGCACGTCTGGAGAAGCAGCGTTCAAAGGCCCCGGGGGATCCGCCGCGGCCGGCGTCTGTCCATGAGCGCGGGGAGCCCACGGAGCACAGGTCCCGGCAAGAAGCAGCAGCGCCGCAAGAGCCGCGGAGGAGAATGCCGAATTTGAGCCCGCCCTGCGTAGCGGAGCCGGCGAATCCCAGGTCCCAGAATCGGGACCTGGGGCACCCGCCGTAGCTACAACAACAATCCGCCATGACCACATCGCAGTAACTCCGACAACGCTCTAGAAGCTTTGCCCTATGCTGAAGAAGAAATTGAAGTGTCCCGCCGAGCCGACGTGCGGATCCGGCGTAGGTGAAGTGCTAGCGTAATCGTAAATAACCGGGTAGATGGGTGGATTGAGATTGTAGCTGAAATCGGCACGGACCGGCCCGATCGGAGTGTGGTAACGCAGTCCCAGGCCCAAGGCGTGGGAGGAATCGTTGAAGTCGCAGGTATCGGGCGTGTTGTAGGTGCTGTAGGTCTTGGAAACATCGCGGCAGGTATAGCTGTGCGGCTGTTTGATGCGGAAGAAACTACTCCAGATATCGGAGGAATTCTCATAAACATTCCCCATATCGTGGAAGAGAACGAAACTTAGATTGTTTCCGAAATATGGGAGTTGGGGGGCCGGCGAGCGAATCTCGGAGGTATTGACGAAGACACCGGAGCCGCCGATGGGATAGCCGGTCTGGGGATCGCGGGGGCCAGCGGAGTTGATGCCGAAGCCGCGGTGCGAAGTAGCGCCGCCAGCGTAAAGACGCTCCGGCAATGGTATGAGCTGCTCGTCGCCGTTACCGTAGGCGCGCTCCTGGCCATAGCGCGTTTCCCGGGCGAAGACCCAATGATCCCGGCCAAATTCGTAGTATGTCGAATTGGTGATATCGATTCGATTGAAATTAGACTGCGATCCGAACTCGGAGTCCGCGAGGAACTGTACCACGGAGGTAAAGCTGCCCCGGTGAGCATCGAGCGCCACGTCGCGGGTATCGCGAATCCAGGTAAAGCCGGGCCCTCCCACGCGCGTGGGCTGAGACAGGAGCGGAATCAGGGCTGGACTCACCTGAAGCGTGCTGGGATTGACTGCGACCCGGCGGTAGGCGAAGGAGTAGATCAGGGTGTTGGCTTTGTTTGCGCGCTGGGCGAGGCGCAGCGCGCCGGAGACGACAGATGCCTGATAGGTGCTTATGTTCGCGGTATTGTCATAACCGCCGGAGAGCGTGAGATTGAAGTCCGGCTTGGGAAAGAGGATTACATGCGGATCCTGATAGGTGAGCAGCGCCAGCTGTTCGAGGGTCCCGAAGTTGGTGCGCAACGTGATGGACTGGTCCGTTCCCCTGAGATTGATGCGGCTGATATTGAACAGCACTCTGGGGCTGGCGCTGAATTTCCCGTTGGGGGTGAAACTGTGCGCCGGAGTGCCTGTCTGGGCTTCAAAGCCAAAGCCGTAATTGATGTCCCAGCGTTCTCCTTCGGTCAGATTCAGCAGCACGTTCTTATAAGTCTCATTGCCGTCCGGATTTTGAATGGCGGTATTGACTTCATTGAAGAGCGCCAGATCGTAGAGCTTACGCTGGGTTTCAAGCAGCGCGGTTTGGTTGAGCGGCTCGTCGGGATGAAGCTGGACCCGGTCATCCACGACCGAGGGCCGGGTGTAATGCAAACCGGTGGTGATGACCTTCCTGACGAAGAACTGGTGTCCTGCGGTGATATTCATCGAGAGATCGACCAGGTCCTTGTGATCTTGCTCGGTTTCCTGGAATAACTCGACCTGAACGTTGTCATACCCACGGTCCAGATAGTAAGTGCGCACCAGGTCCCGGTCTTGACTGATGTTGACGGTGGAGTAGGGCTGGCCTGTCTGGGTATTTAAGTAGGGCTTGAACTGCGCGATCTGGGCGGCGCTGGCGCCAACGATCTCATACTTGCCGATCCGCTGTTGTGTTCCTTCGTCGATCTCGTAAATCACTTTGAGGTGGGCCAGATTTTTCTTGCCCTTGCCCTTGCCCTTGGTGCCGGCGCCGAGATCGATGATCTTCGGCGTCACCCTGGCACTGCTAAAACCGTTGCTCTGATAAAGCGCCTTGATGCTGTTCACGTCCTGGCTCATCTGCTGCTGACTGAAAGAGCCATTCCGATCCAACAGAGTTGCCGGACGAACGCTGATGCGCTGATCGATGATCGAGCTGCTGAAGTATTTGTTTCCGGTAACCGTCACCGAATCCACCACATGCAACGGCCCAAGGCTGACGGTGTACAAAGCGGTCGCATGATGCGCATCCTCACTTAGTTGCTTATGGGAGACTTGAACGTCGAAGTAACCTTGGGCCTGGAAAAAGCTGCGCAGATTTAGCGCTCCTTCATTGAGCAGGTCTTCATCCACGCTCCCTTCCTCGTAGACCGGCACCAGCCTCTGGATCTCGCTTCTGCTGATTTTGGCCCCCTCGACGCTGACGGTTACGACCGGCCCCTCATTCGCCTCGAAGCCGTAGTTCAGCTGATTTTGCGCGGGCAGGTACTGTTTGGAGGTTAGGCTTACGGTCGCGGCCAAATGTTGCGTTTTGGCATAATTTTTGCGCAGGTTGGTCAATGCGCGGTTGATGGTGTTGCGATTCACTTTGGAGTTCCGCTTGATTTTGGCTTGCTTGCGAAACTGTTGCTCGGTGAGCCCGCTGTCTCCTTGTACGTTGACGTCGCCTACGCGGGCGGCGTTGCCGGTCGTGACCGTGTAGTTGAGATCGATAAGCGAGTTGGCCTTGTCGATTACCGAGTCGCCGGAAATATAGCTCTGGTAAAAGCCGTTATCCTGAAGCGTGCTCTTCACTGCCGTATCCGCCTGGGCAACTTTGCTGGGCGAATAAGGAGCGCCCAACTCTAACTGCGCAGAGCTGCGAAGGACGGAGGTAAGGCGATCGTCCTTGATTCCCTTGACGTCGATCCGGCCGATGAAGAGCCGCGGAGCGCCGGAGAAGATGATGGTTACATCGTCACCGGCGCGAACCCCGGAGACCTCGATGGTCTGGTAGAGACCCGTCGCATAAAGGCGGCGCAAGCTGTCGCGTACCTTAACCGGCTCAAGCGGTTGGTTGGGCTGCTGCTGGAGATGGGCGGGCAGGGGATCTAGAGTGGACTTGGGAACGCCCTCGAACTGGATGCTGACCACGTGGAGTCCGGCCCAGGCGGCTAGGCTCCCCTGGGGAGAGCCCGAAGAGGCGGCCGGCGGCTCAGCCGATGGGGCCGATTGCGGCGCTGGGGCACCGGCCTGGGCTTGGCCGGGACTCGAAAAAGCAACGGCGATGCTCAACGCCAGCGAAAAGTGCAGAGCGAGCCGGACAAGCTTAAACGATGGGATGAGAACCGGCAAATAACCTCTCGGTTGTGCAACTTAGATTGCTTTTACGAGCGCCAAACGACGGCATTAGAAGCCGGCTAGGGAAATGCGGCGGTTGCTTTCATGAGGATCACCGGCTCACGCCCTTGGAGGCTGTCGACTACCCATAGGTTATAGGACAGCAGCCGGTGGTAGAGATAGTCCATCGGTTGTTTTGGGACGTCTTAATCATTCCTCAACCCCTCTTTTCAGCCGTCCCTGCGCACTCGAATGGCAGGGATGCGGATTTGGGTGCTTTAACCGCAGATCTCTCCACTTCGCTTCGCTTCGGTCGAGATGACAAAGTCAGGTGTAACTGCCAACCTAGGCTTCCTCAACCCGATTTTCATCCCCTGCTGCCATGGGTTGTGGGAGACCACAAATGTATATGCTCCGTTGAATATGCCCCGTGATTTTTCAGCTCTATGAGGCTTGCGATCCGGAGAGATTAAAATGTTGAGAAGTGTCCCCAGTGGATTCAATCACGGAGCGGTACTCGCGTCAGGTGCTCTTTGCGGGTATCGGCGAACAAGGCCAGCAAAAACTGGCCAAGTCGCATATTGCGGTGGTGGGATGTGGGGCGACCGGAGCCGCCGCCGCCGGTTTGCTGGCGCGAGCAGGCGTGGGGACGATCACGTTGATCGATCGAGATTTCGTCGAAGAAAGCAACCTACAGCGGCAGATGCTCTTCGATGAGGCGGATGCGCGGGAGGCGCTTCCCAAGGCGGAGGCCGCGCGGCGGAAGATCGCCCTGTTCAACGGCGAAATCCGCGTGTTGGCCCATGTGGCCGACCTTGTACCGGGCAATATTCTCGAGCTTTTGAGCGATGCGGAGATATTTTTAGACGCAACCGATAACTTCGAGACCCGCTATCTGCTGAACGATTATGCCGTCCAGCAAGGCCGGCCATGGATCTACGCAGGGGCGGTAGAGGCCTACGCCGTGACCATGAACATCCTGCCCGGGGAGACGGCCTGCCTGGCGTGTCTCTTTCCCCAGGCGCCGTCGGGGTCACTGGTCACCTGCGACACGGCCGGCATACTGAATACAGCGGTCAATTTTGCCGCTTCGATTCAAGTGAGCGAGGCGTTGAAATTCCTGGTGGGAGCGCGGGACAAAATGCGGCGTACTCTGCTCTCGCGCGATCTGTGGACCAACGAGCAATCGGAGATCCCGGCAGGGACGCCGAGGTCCGGGTGCACAGTGTGCCAGGAGCGGGAATTTATCCACTTGCGGGGCGAAAGCCATCCCCAGGTCACACTTTGCGGCCGCAACTCGGTGCAGATCCATGAGCGGCACCGGCCGGTCGATTTCGCCGAAATTGAGCGCCGCCTGGCGCCCCACGGCACGGGTGAAATTCAATCGCCTGCTGCTGCGCTTCGAGCGAGGAGATTACACCGTCACCCTGTTCGGAGACGGGCGGGCCATCGTGCAGGGGACGACCGATCCTGGGCTGGCCAGGAGTTTATACGCCCGGTTTATTGGAATGTGAAGGGATGGAAGCGGCTCGACTGGCATCGGTAGCTTCCCGCATCTGCCGCAAAGCGCAGCAGATACGGCGTACCTCGACTAGCTGCACGATTTACCAGGGGATTAGGGATCGTCGCGCCCGGTAAGGCAACTCTCTTGAGGTGGTTGCGCTCTAACTTCTGACACGATATGTATGCGGATCAATTGCTGCTTTCATGACCCAAGCCGCTGCCCATTATCCTGTGCGTACAATCGACAGTGGGAACCCGTCAAAAAAAAAGGAACCGATGTCTTCCACCAACAAGGATCTCCCGATCTCGCTTGGACCAACCGCCCCCGCCAAGCCTCCCAACCAGCATCTACGGCGCAATCCCCCGATAGCGGGCGAGGCGGAAGCGATCCGCGATGCGCAGGCTGGGGACAGCGCGGCTTTTGCAGTTCTGTACGCGCTGCACAAGCGGCGTGTGTACTCTCTGTGCCTACGCATGCTGGGCAATGTAGCGGAGGCGGAAGACCTTACCCAAGAGGCTTTCCTGCAGCTCTACCGCAAGATCGGCACCTTTCGCGGAGACTCGGCTTTTTCCACCTGGCTGCACCGGCTGGCAGTCAACGTCGTGCTGATGCATCTGCGCAAGAAGGGGCTGCCCCAGGTTTCACTTGAGGAGACGCTCGAGCCTGCGCAGGCGGACGGCCCGCGCAAGGACATTGGGGGCCGCGACCTGACGCTTTCCGGTTCCATCGACCGGGTTACGCTGGAGCGCGCGGTGGAGAATCTTCCGCCCGGCTATCGGCTGGTATTCGTGCTCCATGATGTGGAGGGATATGAGCACAATGAGATCGCCGAAATGCTGGAGTGTTCCATCGGCAATAGCAAGTCGCAATTGCACAAGGCTCGCATGAAGCTTCGCGACTTATTGAAGTCCGGACACCGGAAAGGGACGGGCAGTTTATGATTGACGCGGAAAAAAAGGCCAATAAAGCGCCGTCCATGAGCTGCGCGGAGTTCCAGCAGCGGCTGCCGGAATTGTTCGAGTCGGGGGAGGATTTGAGCAGCGATCCGCACCTCAGCTCGTGTGAGAATTGTGCCGCCTTGGTTGAGGACCTGCAGTACATTGCGCAGCAAGCCAAGCTGCTGCTTCCCTTGCACGACCCCAGCCCGCAGGTTTGGGACAATATCCAGTCCGCCCTGAAAAACGAGTCTTCGAACACAAAATAGAGATTGGCGCATCCCCCGCAGGTACAAGAACAAACGCTCCTGCCGCTCTCTATAATGCAGTTGATTGAACCAAAAGGACCATCAACGAAGCGGAGCCGCCAGTGGGGCCGGCCAAAGGCTCTCCCGCCTGCTCTTGACCGGCTTTATGGGGGCAGGCAAATCTACTGTCGGCGCCTGCCTGGCTGAGATCCTCGGCTGGCGCTTTCTCGACCTGGACAACGTAATCGAGAGCGGCTGCGCGCAGACTGTCCCGGAGATCTTTCGCGAGCACGGCGAATCCTATTTCCGGGCCAGAGAGCGGCAGGAATTAGAGAGATTGAGCGGGGAGAGACGGGTAGTGCTGGCGCTTGGGGGAGGGTCCATTGAGGACCAGCTCGTTCTTGCCGATCTTCTGAAGTGGGAAGAGTCCTGCATGGTATTTCTCGATGCTCCGCTGCCGGAACTGCTGGCGCGCATTGGCGGGGAAGCCGAAACCCGGCCGCTGTTGACTACGCCTGAAGATCTGTATATGCGGCATCAACGGCGTTTACCTCTTTATCGCGCGGCGCATCTCACCGTCGTGACCACTGGGCTGGCGCCGCGCGAAGTGGCTCTCAAGGTGATCGAGCGCGTAAGCCTTCAATGGCTGGTTGAGGGAGTGGGGCCAAACGATGAGTAGTCCAGAGGTCCTGGTGGAAAACGGCGCACCGGAGGCGGTCCGCAAGACGGAGAGCCGCACGCAGTTTACGCGCGGCAATATTTTCTTCGCCTTTGCCATCGCTTTGGCGCTTTTTCTCGCCTATGTCATGCGGGAGATTCTGCTGCTGCTCTATGTGAGCGCGCTCACGGCGGTAGTGCTCACGCCGGTCATACGCGGGATCATGGCGTTGAGGATCAAGGGCTGGGGGCCTAACCGGGGTCTGGCGATTGCGCTGCTGCTGCTGGCGGTGGGCGGCGGCGCGGCCGTGTTCTTTGCTTTCGCATTGCCGCCGGTGGTGCATGACCTGCGGCAATTCATGAAAGATCTGCCATGGCGCGGCCCCCAATTACTGGAACGGCTGAGAAATCTGCCTTTCGCTTCGCATCTGAATGTCGCTGTGCTCAATGCCAAGGTCCAGGGCTTTGCTTCCAATATCGCGGAATATATTTTTCTGTCGATCACCGACTGGGCAAAAAAAGTCGCGGATATCTTGTCGGTTGTCGTGCTGGCCATTTATTTCATGCTGGAGGGAGATATCGCATACCGATGGGCCCTCTCCCTCTTTCCCATGGGCGTCAGAAAGCGGCTCGACCGCACCCTGCTGAGGGCGGACCGGCGTATGGGCAAGTGGCTGCTGGCCCAGGCATCGCTGATGTGCATCCTGGGCGTTCTGAGCACTATTGTCTTTGAACTGCTGAAAATCCGCTATGCCTATGCGCTGGGTGTTCTCATGGGAGTGTTGAATATCGTGCCCGTGGTGGGCGGCATGGTTTCCATGGCTTTAGTTCTGCTCGTGGCCGCTATCGATTCCTGGGGTAAGGTCCTGGGCGCGCTGATTTTCTATATTGTCTATGTCCAGGTGGAGACCTCATTTCTAACCCCGCGGATCATGCAAAGCAGCATGGACCTGGCTGGCTTGACGGTGTTGGTGGCGCTACTGATGGGATCGAAGCTGGCAGGAGTCGTAGGGGCTCTGGTGGCAGTGCCCACGGCAGTGCTGGTGGCGGTTCTAGTGGATGAATATCTGGTAAAGGACGATAGAGGAAAAGCAAATAACGAAGCATCGGTTTAGGGTGCGCGTAATAAGATGTTGAAAGAGTCCCGTAGGGACGACAAGAAAATCAGACTTGTCCAAATTAGAGCCTCTTCGTCCCTGATGCAGAACCGGGTGCCCCTGGCTCGCGAAGCTAGTCTGGGTCTTTTTTCCCGAGCTACAAGCAATTCTTGGCGCAGCCGGCGTGATTAGAACTCTCTCCATCGAGATTTGTGGAATCCCACATCTGACGCAGAGAACGCGTTGTCAAGTCCCGCCACATCCTTTACAGAATGTCCCGTCACATCCTTTACACTTTGGCCTCGGCCGGGAGTGAAGAAAAGGTGAAAAAATCGTTCTCGGTTTGCCACCTTCGAGGGTTCTGCCGCCAACGATTGGTGACCGGAAAGTGGACCGTCTTTGTTAGCCTGAGAAGAGTCGAGGAAGCGGAAGCAGGCTCTGCTGGAGAGCAACCTGCCAGGAATACTCGGCCCGACTCATCGTACCGATGCGTCACCACGGGAACTCCGCTGAGGGTTCCCGTTTATTTTGCTGGTGCTGGGGAGAGACATCGGGTGATAGATCGCCATGCCTCAGAAAACTCATGCCTCCGTGTTGGGGAACCCAGCGTTCTACCACCGTGGATTGCTGGCTAGCTGGATGGAGTTCGCGGAGCAGTGTGGAGCAGTAATAGATCATCAGACGCTGCTCGACCGGCACGATTGCAATATGCTCCCCGCGCAGCGCAGCGCTGATATGCCACTTCTGCCCTTGGATCTCCAGCGAACCTTCGCCATCTAGTTTGCGCACCCAAGCACCTGGAGCATACTCCCAGCGTGCAGGATTAGGATCGTAACGGCGCGTGCTGGGCCGCCACAAGCTAGCCGGAGTTTTCATCCCCAGTGCCTCATGGGGACGGACATGGTTGTATTCCCAGCGATAGTCATCCAGCCATTTCTGCAGATGCTGCGCAGGAGCCTGGCGCATCTCCGCGGCACGCTGCAGATTGCCATGGAAGCGCTCCACCTTGCCCTGGGTCTGAGGATGGCCCACTCCGCTGTAATGCAAGCCGATGCCTTGGCGCATCAACCATACCGATAGCTGTGTCAGCCCGCAAGGCGATTGCATTCCCCACCAAGGCGAGCCATGATCCATCAGCATCCCCTCCGGTACCCCGCATTGCAGGAAGGCGTTTTCCAGTTGCTCCCGCACCATCTCTCCGCGCGTATTCTGCCCGGCATGCAAGACAATCAGATAGCGGCTGTGGTCATCCAGCACAGAGAGCGGACCCACGGCTTGCGGCCATTTCTTCGGTCCTTTGAAATCCATTTGCCACAACTGGTTGGGCTGCTCCCGCTGGAAACGCTGCCAAGTCCGCTTTCCCCCGCTCTGCCGCTGCACTAGTCCGCGGCGCAACAGCGTGCGGTGAACCGTGCTGCGCGTCATTTCTACCCCCTGCTCGGCGAGCACTTTCTGCAACTTCCGCGCCCCCCAGTCCGGATACCTCTGATGCAGCTGCTCCACCTCTTGCTCCAGTTCCGGGTCCGTTTGCTGCCCCTGCCGGTGCGGCCGGCGGCTACGCTCCGCGATCCCCGCCAAACCCTGCTCCCGATATCGCTTCAACCACAGATAACCTGTGGGACGAGAAATCTCGAACTCCTTGCACAAGGCTTGCAGCGGCTTCTCCCGCCGGTTGGCTGCCACCACAAATCTCACCCGCTGCTCTTGTATATCCATCGTCCCCCACGCCATTTCCTCCCCACCCCCTGCGCGCTTTGCTCGCTTGGCAGTGTAAAGGATGTGACGGGACATTCTGTAAAGTATGTGGTGAGACTGAACAACGCAGAGAACGCGTCAGATATGGGGCACCCAGGATTTGTTGAAATTCTTCGACTGTCTAAAATCGATATCCGCCGCTAATTTGGACAGTTCTGCAAGAAAATAGCCCAGCACGCAGTGCTGGGTTTCTGGCTGGAACCGGCTCCAGTCCCGTAGGGACGACTGAAAAACGGCATTGAGAGATTATCCCGTTCAGCCGTCCCTGCGGGACTTTCCCATTACGGAACTCTACCCAGCACTGACCTGCTGGGCTATTTTCTTGCCGTCCCTCGCGGGACTCACTAAATTACGCGCGATGGCCGACGAAGAGCGCGTCCCGCCCTAGGCCAGGAATCTTTTCGCGACTGGGGGAGCCGGGCTTCCCTTACCGGATTCGCTTGCTATCATAAAAGAGAGTCACCGCACCCGATGTCAAAAACCCCAAACCATCTCGGCCAGTATGCAACGGGGGCCGTATCGCCGTGACGCCCACCGCCCATGCAACCACGCGCGCAGCCGGTGTTTTGCCAAGCCACGATCTGGAATTAGTGCCGACAGGCGCCGCTTCTGCGGTTGAGGTGCCGACCCTCCTGGCCGATTACCAGGTGCTCTTCAAGGTGAGGGTGACTGCCCTGGTGGTTGTAACCGCCTGGGCAGGCTTTTATTTAGGATCGATGCGCTCCGGCATTGCCACTATGCATTGGAGCCTGCTTGAGGCGCTGCTAGGCATTGGATTAGTCTCTGCCGGCGCGTCGGCCATGAACGAAGTTATAGAGCGCAAAATCGACGCCAAGATGTTGCGCACGGCGCGTCGGCCGCTGGCGACGGGCCGCATCAGCCTTTTCCACGGACTGGCAGCGGGGCTGGCGTGCTTTACCGGGGGGCGCCTTCATCCTGGCCTACTTCACCAATCCGGTCACAATCGCACTCACGCTGCTGACTGCGCTCAGCTATGTCGCGGTCTACACGCCGCTCAAGCGTTTTACGGTGCTGGCGACGTTTGTCGGAGCTTTCCCCGGGGCGATGCCTCCGCTGCTGGGGTGGACGGCCGCGCGCGGGATGATCGAGTTGCCGGCGGTGGCTCTCTTCGCCATCCTTTTCGTCTGGCAATTTCCTCATTTCATGGCTATCGCGTGGCTCTATCGCGAAGATTACAGACGCGGGGGTATCCGCATGCTGCCGGCAGTGGCTCCGGATGGCTGGTCGACCGTGTCGGAGGCGCTGATCTACTCCATTCTCATGATCCCGGTGAGCTTGGTTCCATATTTTCTGCACATTGCCGGGCGCTTCTATTTAGTGGCGGCAGTACTCCTCGGCCTGGGTTATTTTGCCTATACCGTCCGCTTTTCGGGTGTCACCAGGGCGCGCACGGAGGCTGAATCGAGAGGCTACGCCCGCAGTTTATTGAAAGCCAGCGTGACTTATTTGCCGCTCCTGCTCACCATCATGATGCTGGATGCAACCGGAAGGAGATAAGCGCATGGTGACGTTGAGCGAACCTCCTGCGCGTTCAAGGTCGAACGCTATAGTGAACGGCGTGACCGCCGTCATGCCTCTCCAGCTAGAGCACCTGTCCCACAATTATGGCAGCCGGCTGGCGCTGGACGACTTGAGCTTTGCTGTTCATCCGGCGGAGATCTTCGGTTTGCTTGGTCCCAACGGTAGCGGTAAGACGACGCTCTTCCGCATCCTCTCGACCTTGATGACCCCGACCGGAGGAAGCGCGCGAATTCTGGGCTTCGATGCCGCCCGCGAGCCGAATAAGGTCCGCCAGCAGACCGGAATCGTCTTCCAGGCTAAGAGCGTGGATATTAAGTTGACGGTGACGGAAAATCTCAAGCATCAAGGTCACCTCTATGGTTTGAGCGGTCCGCGGTTGAGGACCCGTATCAAGGAGGTGCTCGGCCGGGTGGGCCTAAGCGATCGCGCCGGCGATTATGTCGAATCCCTTTCCGGTGGAATGCAGCGCCGGGTGGAGTTGGCCAAAGGGCTGATTCACTCGCCTTCGGTGCTGCTGCTCGATGAACCCTCGACGGGATTGGATCCGGGCGCCCGCCGCGATCTCTGGCAGTATTTGCGCATGCTGCGCGATCAAGAGGGGGTTTCGATTCTAGTTACTACCCACTTGATGGAGGAGGCCGAACACTGCGACCGGTTGGCCATTCTGAACGAGGGCAAGCTGGTGGCGCTGGGTTCGCCATTGGAATTAAAGTCGGCTATCGGCGGAGACGTGGTGCTCTTTGAGACCGGGAGCGAAGATGGCGCATCCGATCTGGCGGCGCGGATGGCGGCGCGCTTCGGCGTACATCCCACAGTGCTGGGCCGCACCGTGCGGCTGGAGCGCCCCGACGGACATCGCTTCGTAACCAGCGTGGTCGAGGCCTTCCCGGGTGAAATCGACGGAATCTCGGTTGCCAAGCCCAGCTTGGAAGATGTCTTTATTCAGCGCACCGGACACCGCTTCTGGGCCGAAGCGAAAGAGGAGGAATAAAATGGCGACCATCGCCGCACCAGCGCCGCGCACCGCCAATGCCGCCTCGCCGGGCATCCTGGTACCGGCATACACCTTATGGCTGCGCGAGATCGTCCGCTTTTACCGGCAAAAGGCCAGGGTGGTGGGCGTGATCGCTTCACCGCTCCTCTTCTGGGTGGTGTTGGGCTCGGGATTTGCCCACAGCTTCAGCAGCGGAGCGAGCGGCTCCTCTTCTGAACATTACATGGCCTATTTCTTCCCCGGAGCGGTGGTGATGATCGTGCTGTTCACCGCGATTTTCAGCATGATGTCGCTGATTACCGACCGCAACGAGGGCTTTTTGCTTTCCGTATTGGCGGCTCCGGTGAGCCGGTCGTCGATCGTGCTGGGCAAGGTGCTCGGCGGAGCAACGCTGGCGGCGATCCAGGGCATTATTTTCCTCGTCTTTGGACCCCTGGTCGGAGTCCGCATGACCCCCGAGACCATCGGAATGAGCGTGCTGGTGATCGTATTAATCAGCTTCGAGCTGACGGCGCTCGGCTTTGCCATCGCTTGGCCGATGGACTCTACGCAGGCCTTCCACGCCATCATCAACCTGCTGCTCATCCCGTTATGGTTGGGTTCGGGCGCGCTCTTTCCCTTGAACGGGGCCTCGGGCTGGCTGCGTTTTTGCATGCTGCTGAACCCGCTGACTTACGGAGTAGAAGCATTGCGCGGCAGCCTTTTTCCGGGGAGCGGAATGGCATTCAGCATGCCAGTAAACCTTGCCGTGACGGTGCTTTTTTGCCTGCTGACTTTTGCCGCATCGTGGGCCATTGTGAATCGGCGCACTAACCGGCCGGCCGCTTGAGAGCGTGGTTGTTTGGTGGAAGCCCCCGCATTCATGCGGGGGAAGGAGCGCTCCCGGGAGTTTCTACATTTTGGAGGGGCTGAACAGGCTGCGGAAAAGGTCGAACAGAGTGCGAAAACAGCGCTGCTAAAGCCGATCGAATTTCAGTCACTTACGGCAGTCGGGCTAGAAGCCCAGACCTACTACTCGTGCGCTGATACGAGACTTGGGAGATTGGCGTGCAAACGAGTCCCGCAGGGACGGCTGAATCATTCCTCGAAAGAGATTTCAGTCGTCCCTACGGGACTGGAGTTTGTTCCGCCGCCACCCAGCACTGACGTGCTGGGCTATTTTCACGCCGTCCCTGCGGGACTCAACAAATGATTGCCATGTGGTTCGGGCTCTTTGCCTCAGTGGCTAAAGCCCATTTTAAGATTGAACACTTTCCGTTGGGCTGAGGGCCGGAGAATCCCAGGTCCCAAAATCGGGACCTGGGGCACCCGCCCAGGTGCAACAACAAATGTTTAAGGAGTGATTGACGTGCCCATCGCGCAATCCAATCGGCCCTCTTCGGCTGCTCTGCCCGTTGCCGGGCTTGTGGCCGTGAGCGTGGCTGCCATAGCCTTTTTGTGCTGGCTGCTGTTTGTACACCAGGCAGCCCCGGGCTTTACCACGCGCCTCAACTTCCTCCCTATTCTGGAGGCGTTGATGAATGGTTTGTGCACCATCGCTCTGCTCGCCGGTTTTTACTTCATCCGGCATCGCAATATTCCCGCGCACCGCAATTCGATGATCGCGGCGTTTGTCTTCTCTTCGCTGTTCCTGGTGAGCTACATCATTCATCACACGCTGCACGGCGACCAGATTTTTCCCGGTCACGGCGCGATCAGGACGGCGTACCTGAGCATCCTGGTCAGCCATATCGTGCTTTCGGCAGTGGCCTTACCGCTGATTCTCGTCACCTTTTTCTTCTCCTTAAGCCGGCGTTTCCGGCAGCATCGCGCGCTTGCCCGCTACACCCTGCCTATCTGGCTGTACGTTTCGGTGACCGGGGTGGTGGTATACGCGATGCTCGCGGTCTGGTCTTGAGCCAATCCGGAAAGCCCGTGGCAGGGGACACCCGGCTGCTCCTGGCGATGGGGCTGGGGCTGCTCATTGTCGGTATTATCTCCGTGCTGCTGGTGCGGACCGTCTTCGGGGGCATTTCCGAGCACGGTCCGCGCACCAATGACGGCTGGATGCTGCTCATCTTGACTATGTTTTGCCTGCCGCTGGGGACGCTGTTTTCCCTGCTGGGCGGGGCCAAGTGGCTGAAGGGCCGCTCCCATGATCGCTGAGAGAAATGGAGGCTGGTTTCTGCTATCCTTTCGCTTACTCCGGTCAAAGGACAACTCATGCCAAAGAGCGTCAATAAAGTCATTCTCGTGGGAAACGTAGGCAAGGATCCGGAAGTCAAGTTCCTGCCCAGCGGCACCGCTGTCGCTAATTTCTCGATAGCGACTTCAGAGCGATTCAAAGATAAAGCGGGGGAATGGCAGGACCGCACAGAATGGCATAACCTAACCGCTTTCCAACGCCTGGCGGAGATCATTCGCGATTACGTTAAAAAGGGATCGAAGCTTTATGTTGAAGGGCGCCTGCAGACGCGCTCCTGGGATGACAAGGATTCGGGCAAGAAAGTCTACCGCACGGAGATCATCATCAGCGACCTGGTGCTGTTGACGGGCCGCGGCGAAGGGGAAGGCGGCGGCAGCTATTCCCGCTCGAACACCAGTTCCTTCGACCAGCATCCTCCCGCTCCCGCAGAAGACTATGCGGGCACGGAAATTACCGATGACGACATTCCTTTCTAAGCGGGCAACGGCATTCCGATGGATAAATTGAAAGACCGATCCGCGCTGGTAACCGGAGCGTCGCGCGGCCTGGGCGCAGCCATCGCGCTTGAGCTGGGCGCGTGCGGAGCCAAGGTTGCGGTCAACTACTGGGCCAATCAAAGCGGCGCCGAGCAGGTATGCGCGCGGATCAAGCAGGGCGGAGGAGAGGCTTGCGCCTTCCGCGCCGACGTCCGCCGCGAGGATGATGTAGCCGATCTAGTCACGAAGATCAAGGCGGCATACGGCGAGCCGGATATCGTGGTGATCAACGCCACCGGTCCGCAGCCGTTTCTTTCAATAGAGGAGCAGAGTTGGCAGGCGTACCTCGATCAATTGGAATTTTTCGTGAAGTCGCCCCTGCTGATTCTGCAGCAGGTCGTTGCCGGTATGAGGTCTCGGCGCTGGGGAAGGATTATTCAGATCGGCAGTGAAGTGGTCGAGCTGGGAAACCCGAAATTCGCGAATTATGTCGCCGCCAAAGGCGCGCAACTGGGACAGACGCGCTCCTGGGCTCGTGAGCTCGCGCAGGCGGGTATCACCGTGAATCTGGTGGCGCCCGGCTGGATTCCTACGGAGCGCCATGCGGATGTGAGCAAGGATGAAATGGAAGCCTACGCGGCGAACGTTCCCATGAAGCGCATGGGAGTTGCTGAAGATGTCGCCAAGGCGGTTGCTTTCCTGGCAAGTAACGCGGCCGGCTTCATTACGGGGCAGAAGATCTCGGTGAATGGCGGGAATACGCTGGAGTAGCTTTTGCGACATCCTGCACGTAACGATTTGTGGAATCCCAAGCCAGAATCGGGACCTGGGGCACCCGGCGTCCCATGTAATGCCCAAGACCCAGGTTGCTTCCCACCCCAGCAAGCTTCGCTTGCCGGGGTACCCGGTTTTTCAACTCTGCTGAGAGATTTCATAGCGGGCTAAAAATGCTTTACTTGGAAGAATGGGCTCTTTTCTAAAAACTCCCCTCCTGCTGGGCTTGCTGCTTAGCGGCCTATGGGTCAGCCGTTATGAAATTCTGGCCCAGCCGGCGGCGTCCGCACTGTCACTCGATAGCGGCGCAATTCTCCACCACCTGAACCTTGTCATCAACTGGTACAGACAAACATCCACCAAGGTGGAGTCCGGCGGAGAGCCAAGCGACGCAATTTACGCCTCGAATGCCCAGAGTCTGGCGGCCAAGGCAATGCAATTGGCGTTTCAATCCGCCAAGGCGGAAGCGGCGCTGCTCCCTGCAGTTCAGCAGAGTTCCAGCGGCGCATCGGACGCCGCCTCATCCGCGCAGAGTATCAAAAAAAGACTGGATGAGGTGAACGCCCATATTAACGATTTGCAATCTCAAATTGCCGCCGTCAACGGCAAGATTGCCAAGTCGCCGCAACGGCTGGTCAAGGACTTGACCGCGCAGAAAGAGGCCATGGCCGGTGAATTGGATCTGAACCAGGCCATGAAGCGGGTGATGGAACAGATCCTCACCAGCTTAGAGACCAACGGCGAAGCGGGCGCAGGCAGCCTGCTCGCCAGTATCAATCAACTCGAGGGCACTGTTCCTGAGCTAGCCGGCGGGGGCCTTCCCAAAGCGGCAAACAAGCAGGCGCCGCCATCGCAGGCGACGGGATTGTTCGGTGAATCGGAGCTGCTCTACGAGCAGCTTGAGAGCATCCGCCAGATCAGCCAGCTTATCGATCAAGGCGACCATGTTCAATCCGCCGTGGCCGCGCTCCGCGCGCCTCTTCAGGCCACGCTGCGAGCGACGCTTGAACAGGGCCGGCAGATGGCGGCTCAAGCCGGTCAGGCACAGGCCCCCGCCGCTTCGCCCCAAACTCCCGCTTCGCCGCAAACGTCCGCTCCGGCGCCAGCGATTGCGACGCGTCAACAATTCGACGCGCTGGCGGCCAGGTTCCGGCAGATCGCCGACGCAGAGGTTCCACTGCGCCAGGAGGCCGCGGTGTTGGATCAAAGCCGTTCCAACCTGGAACAGTGGCGCGACTCCATCAGACTGGAGTCAGGCCGTACTCTGCAATCGGTTTTAATCCACGTCGTGGGCATTGCCATAGCTATCGGCATTGTTCTGCTGCTTTCGGAGATATGGCGGCGTATTACCTTTCGCTATGTCCACGATGTGCGCCGGCGCAGGCAATTTTTGATCGTGCGCAGGATCGTGGTCGGGTTTTGCATGGGCGTGGTGCTGATTCTCGGCTTTGTCAGTGAATTCAGCTCCCTTGCTACTTTCGCCGGCTTCATTACCGCCGGTCTGGCCGTCGGCCTGCAAACCGTCCTGCTTTCCGTGGCAGCGTATTTCTTCCTGGTGGGAAGGTGGGGAATACGGGTGGGCGATCGCATCAGCGTCGCCGGCGTGACCGGGGATGTTGTGGACGTCAGCCTGGTGCGTCTGTATCTGATGGAGCTGGCCGGCACAGGCGTGGATCTCTATCAAACTGGACGAATCGTCGTCTTTGCCAATTCCGTACTTTTTCAGCCGACCACCCCTCTCTTCAAACAGCTTCCCGGAACCGAATATGCATGGCATGAAGTAGTCGTGGATCTACACCCGGGCGGAGACTACAAGCTGGCGGAAGAGAAGATCCTGGAAGCGGTCCGCTCGGTCTACGAACAATATCGCGACTACTTTGCGCGGCAGCACGGCGATGCGGAGCGGCGAATCGATATCCAGGTAAGGCTGCCTGAACCTCATGCACAATTGCAGTCGTCAGACACCGGTCTCGAATCCGTGGTCCGTTATCCCGTTGGGCTGGACCGGGTCGCGGAGATGGACAACAAAGTCATTCGCAAATTAATCGAGCTGATGGAGCAGCAATCTGGTCTGAAGGAAGCCATCTCGGGGTTTCCCAAGATCCGGGCCGCGGTCAGGGGCTGAGTCAGAGATCGCCGTGGAATCCCATGTCTCAGAATCGGGACCTGGGGCACCCACGCTTGCTGCTGCTGTGCGGCTTGAGAATCGATCATGTTGATTGCATCTTGCAGGCTGAGGTTGGGAGATACGGGATTGAAAGCCGATCGCGCTTCACGCTCATCCCTGGCGAGGGTCTTAAAAAGGATCAAGCGTCCGGTGAGCTTGACATAGACCATGTCGGTCTTCCACTCGGTAGCGCCGACTTGTTCCCTCCGGACTTCAAACTCGCCGCCTTTATTGATCCGCCCCAGCAAACCGAAGCCGAAATCGACTTCTTCGATGATGGTGCCCTCGAGTCTTACCAGGCGCTTTTGGCTGGGGTTGACCCAGATTTCACCGGCCAGAGCGTGAAAAATCCGTGCCTCGTAAGTAGGTGGATTGAAGGATGGATTGGGCTGGAACTTGAGCTTGAGATTGCCGTTTTCCATGCCGTCGTAGGTGCATTGAAATGCGTCCGGCATGAAGCGCATGAGCCGCTGCAGGCGCTGCTCATCCGCCTCATGTTCTTGCTTAACTTTGGCCTGCCTGGCGGGATCACGCAACAATTCCCGGAGCCGGGTGGTTTCTTCCCGTTGCTGGGCGGCGGTGAGCGGTTTTCCGTCGCGCGCGAGCACGCGGTAGACGGGCCCAGACTTGGTTTCGATCTGCAGCTCTTCCGTAGTCTTCTGGCCAACGCGCTTTTGTATCCGGTATTCCCAAAAGCCCTCTTGCTGGCGGCCGCGCAGCTCGTTGAAAACGACGTCCTTGAGCAGTTCATGGGCAGGCTCGAGCGTAGGTTGCGCCAAAGTAGCAGGCAGGCAGCAGAGAAGGAGCGAGGCAATAGCCAAAAACCTGAAACGTTTCTTCATGCTTCCTTTTTGAGTCTTGCTACACTCAGACCATGCTAGATGAAACCACATTCCGCCGCCATTCAGATGCCTCGATTGAGGCGCTGAAGAAAAGCCTCATCGAGGTGGAAGAGGAGGCCGGCTTTGAAGTGGAAGAACAGAGCTCAGTGCTTAGTATTCAGTTCGACGAGCCGCCGGGGAAATTTGTGATTACGCCAAATACTCCGGTGCGGCAGATTTGGATCTCTGCGCTCTCCACCAGCTTCAAGCTCGACTGGTCGGCGGCCCAGGAGAGCTTTGTTCTCCCTGCGACCGGTGAGACGTTGAAAGAGGTCGTCACCCGGGTCGTCAACCAGCATCTGGGATCCTCGTCTCTGATTCTTCCGTGAAAGAGTGGGAAACCGCAGATCTCTCCACTCCGCTTCCCACCCCAGCAAGCTTCGCTTGCCGGGGACCCCGGTTTCGCTCCGGTCGAGATGACAAAGGTAGGTGGAGTTGCCAACCCCAGCCTTCTGAATTCGTCTTTGCCTTTCTTTCTGTCATTCCCGCAGGGAATCTGCTTCTCGCGTGCGATGGCGCTGCGTACGTAGCAATTGCGCGAGCTGTTGGACACAAAAGTAGATTCCCTTCGGGAATGACAGAAAGAAAGGCAAGGGCAAAAGCAGATTCCGTTTGGGAATGACAGAATGACGGAAAGAAAGGCAAAGATTCCGGTCTGGAGGCGGCGTGATCGTCAATCTTGCAGAGCGAGCGCATAACCACAACTGGGAATTGGACCCGGTTGTCCGGTCTCTGCTCGATACCGACTTCTATAAGCTGCTGATGCTGCAGTTCATCTGGAAGCATTTTCCGACGGTCGAAACCTCTTGGGAATCGGTCAACCGTTCCGTGTTCGTGCGTGTTGCCGATGCCGTCTCGCCCGAGGAACTGCGGCAACAGCTGGACCACGTGCGCAGCTTGCGTTTTCACAGGTCGGAGCTGGTTTGGCTCGCCGGTAATACTTTTTTCGGCCGGCGGGGAATCTTCACCTCTTCTTTTCTCGAATGGCTGGAGCACGATTTCCAACTCTCCGAATACAGCCTGAGGGTCGAGGGCGGCCAGTTGTGCCTGACCTTCGAGGGCCCCTGGACAGCAACCACGATGTGGGAAGTCTACGCGCTCTCGATTGTCAGCGAGCTGAGGTCGCGGGCCGCTTTCCGGGCGATGAGCGAGTTCGAGCTGGATATTCTTTACGCGCGAGCCAAGGCCAAGCTGTGGGGCAAGATCGAGCGGATGCGCAATGTGCCCGGGCTTCGCGTAGCGGATTTCGGAACCAGGCGGCGGCACAGCTTTCTATGGCAGGAATATGTCGTCGGCGCCATGCGCACGGCGCTAGGCGACAGCTTTTCCGGCACCTCCAACACCTATCTTGCGTACAAGCACGACCTGGAAGCGGTGGGAACCAACGCGCATGAGCTGCCCATGGCGCTGGCGGCGCTGGCGAATTCAGAGGATGAGCTGAGAGCCGCGCAATACCGCGTGCTCGAACTGTGGCAGCAAACCTACCAAGGGGAAATTCTGATCATGCTGCCGGATACTTTCGGAACAACGCAGTTTCTGGCCGACGCTCCCGATTGGGTAGCGGACTGGACCGGGCAGCGCATCGACAGCAAGGACCCTTATGTGGCGGGCGACGAATACATCGAATGGCTTACGCAACGAGGCCGGGATCCGCGGCAGAAGCGCATCATCGCCTCCGACGCTCTTGACGTCGAGGAGATTTTAGCCCTGCACGCCTATTTCTCCGGGCGCGCCCGATTCAGCGCAGGCTGGGGAACACTCTTGACCAACGATTTTCGCGGCTGCCACCCGGACGGAGGCGAGGGATTCGATCCCATCAGTCTGGTTTTAAAGCTGACCTCTGCCGAGGGCCGGCCGGCGGTCAAGCTTTCGGACAACTTCCTCAAGGCAACCGGCCCGGCTGCGGAGATTGAGCGCTACAAGAGGATCTTCGGAACCGCAGGTATGGCCAACGTTCCTGTGATGGTGTAACAGAAGATGCTGACCATCGGTCATTCCACGCTCCCGATCGAGATTTTCCTCAACATACTGCAGGACAATGGGGTCCGCATCGTTGTGGACATACGCACCATTCCCAAGTCGCGTCACAATCCGCAATTCACGCAAGAGACGCTCTCGGCGGCCTTACTGGCGAAAACGATGGGATACCATTGGCAGCCTTCGCTCGGCGGCCTACGCAAACCCAGAAAAGACAGCCTGTTGAACGCAGGTTGGCTTAATCACAGTTTTCGCGGCTATGCCGACTACATGCAAACCCGCGAATTCGCCGCGGCTATCGAGGAACTGCTGGAACGGCAGTCGCTCTCTGAAACGGTGCTCATGTGCGCGGAAGCCGTGCCCTGGCGCTGTCACCGGTCCATGGTGGCTGATGCGCTCACCGTTCGCGGTTGTCCGGTCGAGCACATCCTTTACGGAAAACAAGGCGCCAGCCATCGCCAACTTCATCACCTCACTCAATTTGCGCAGGTGGAGGGGACCCGCGTCTGGTATCCCGGCGAAGCCAACCTCTTTAGCAAACCAGATAGTCTCTAATTTCCCTTTTTCCAGATGACTGCGTCTAAACAGGCAGAAAGATCGCTACCGTCGGATATTCTCTCTCTATGCGCGTGCGGGTTCTGCTTTTCGGAGTGCTCAAGGATGTGCTTTCGAGCGAGGGCCAAACGCTTGAGCTGCCTCAGGGCTCAACCGTCGAGACGCTGCTCGGCCACTATCGCGCCATCGCGCCGGAGCAGCAGAAGCTCTGGGCGGTGCTTGCCGTGGCGGTCAATCGGGAATACGCCTCCCTTACGCGTGCGCTCGACGAGGGGGATGAGGTCGCGCTCCTGCCTCCTGTGAGCGGCGGCAAAGAGACGCGGATTGCCCTGGTGCGCGAGCCAATCGATAGTGAAGCGATTATGGCGGCCGTGAAGCAGGGAGAAGACGGCGCTGTAGTGGTCTTCGATGGGATCGTTCGCAACAACACACGCGGGCGCCGCACGCTGTACCTCGTTTACGAGGCTTACGAGGAGATGGCGCTGCGGCTGATGAACTCGCTCGCGCTCGAAGCAGTAGCGGCGCACAGGGTTCGCGAAGTGGCCATCGTTCATCGTCTGGGCAAGCTCGAAGTGGGGGAGACGAGCGTGCTCATCGCCGTTGCCTCCGCGCATCGCGCCCAGGCCTTCGATGCCTGCCGCTGGCTCATTGACACGCTCAAAACGAAAGTACCGATTTGGAAAAAGGAGCATTTCGAAGACGGCTCGGTGTGGGCCGATGGGGAGCCGTTTCCTGCGCAAGTCAGCCCCGAAGGAAGCTCATGAAAGCGCTCTCCTGCTTGATCCTTCTGCTCTGCGTGGCCGCTCCGCACGCTCATGGTCAAGCTCCGGCGCAAGGCAGCCAAGCACCGACCATCAGCGTTAACGTCCGGCTGGTAAATGTATTCGTCAATGTTACGGAGGGCGACGGAGCGCCTGTTCCGGGACTTACCAAGGACGACTTTGCACTTTCAGAAGATGGACGCGAGCAGAAAATCGCCGTCTTCGAACGCCAGTCGGAGCTGCCCTTGAATATTGTCCTCGCCATTGATGCGAGCGGCAGTGTCGCCAAGGATTTTCCGCTGGAGGAACAGGCCGCACATCGTTTTGTCCATGCGCTGCTCCGCCCCGTGGACCGGTTTGATGTGATGGAGTTTTCCGACAACGTGCGCGAAGTGGTGGGCTTTACCAACAACCTCAGCCGCATTGATCGGGGATTGAATAGCATCCATGTCGGATCTGCTACGGCGCTCTACAGCGCAATCTATCTGGCGTCGCAGAACCTTGCGCCCTATTCCGGGCGCAAGGTTTTGGTGCTCATTTCCGATGGAGGCAACACGGTGAATGGATCGACCTACGATATGGCGCTAGAACAGGCGGTGCGGGGCGAAGTCATCGTCTACAGCATCATCGACGTTCCCATCGCCGCCAGCGCCGGCCGCGACCTGGCCGGCGAGCACGCTATGATTACTCTTTCCCAGGAAACTGGCGGCAAATATTACTATGCCGACGCTTCCTCACTGGATCGCACATTCGACCAGATTTCAGAAGATCTGCGCACCCAGTATCTGCTGGGCTATTACCCCCAAAGCAAGTCCGCCAGCAGCAGCTTTCGCAGCATCTCGGTTCACTTGCGCAACGCGCCTTCCGGGGTGAATTATACCGTCCGCAACCGCACCGGCTATTATCCTTCACCGGCTCCGTAGGACGCATCGAGCGAAAATTATTCTGAGGGCCGAGCATCGGTTTCTTAGCTTGTCATCTCTCCACTTCGCTTCGCTCCGGTCGAGATGACAAATTAGGAGCAGTTGCCGATCAAGCCTTTGCTGTCCCGCGCCATATGCTGTCTGAAGGCCGCACGGGAGCCTTTTGGTGGAAGCCCCTTCCACCAAAACCTGAAGTGCAGCTCTCGCCGGGCCTCTACTTGTAGATCATTTTGACGTTGATATCGGTTACCGGGCAGGCGACGTTGATGGCGGCAGCCTGAAAAGGCGGCGATTTCAACAGGACCCTAGGGTTGTTGGCAAAGCCGAAGCCCTCCGTAGGCAAACCGAGAAAACCGCGGTCGAGCTTGTTGTTTCGGTTCTCATCGTGAAGCACTACTACTGCATATCTGCCCGGCGGCACATGAAAGGAAAGAGTCGCTTGAGTTCCGGTAATAGGGACTTCGTCGTCCGCAAACGATTTATCGTTCTTTTCCGGCCAGCCATCCGGGGAGGTGAAGAGCTCCCCTCCAGCAACGCCTTTCTGATTGCGAAAGCCCGTGGCATGGATACGCAGCAGGCATTTATCCGCAGGCGACGGGTTGGCGCTCTTCGCGGCTGGCGCAAGAAGAAGCGTGAATACAAGAAAAACCGATTTCAATGCAGCTCTCCCGAAATAGATTCATGTGTTTAGCCAAATAACGTTCTTTCCTGACTTTTCCCAATCCTCGAAGGAGGAGGTGAGCCAATCCTCCACCCGGGAGCGCCGCACCTTCATGGTTGGCGTCAGCAAGCCATTGTCTATGGTCCACGGCTCCAGGGCGATGACCAGAAAGCGGAGTTGTTCATGATGCTCGAGTTCATGGTTGATATGCTGCAGCTCCTGCGCGAGCTGGTGCTCGAGCAGGGCTCGCGTCTCCGGCGTCTTGCTCATGGCCCGCTTCTCGGCCACTGGGACCACGGCGGCAAAGGGACCTGTCATTCCAGCCCCGAGCACGCAGACCGCTTCAAATAGGCCGCAGGCGGAGAGCTTCTGTTCGATAGGCGCGGGAATGACATATTTCCCCTTGCTGGTCTTGAACTCCTCCTTCAGCCTACCTATGATGCGGAGTCTTCCTTCCGCATCTATCTCGCCGCGGTCTCCGGTGCGAAAGTAGCCGTCCTCGGTAAAGCAGGCGTTGCTCAGCGGGAGATTGCGATAATAGCCGGCCAGATTCATCGGCCCTTTAATCTCGATTTCGCCCTCGCCGGAGATCCGCGTATCCGCAAATTGACTCGCATGTCCGACATAGCCGGGGCGCACCTTCCCAGGCAGCGGAACGTGGGTGATGCCGGTCTCAGTCATGCCATAGCCCTCGACCAGGTTGAGCCCCAACCGGCGGTACCAGTCGAGAAGGTCAACCGGCAGAGGCGCCGACCCGGACGCTGCCAGCCGGACCTTATCCAGAGCGAGGGTTTTGAGGATGCGTCTTCGCACCAGTGCGCCAACCAAAGGGAAGGCGCAGCAGCCTCGCCAGCTTTTTTTGCGGAAGCTTTTCCCAGACGCCCTGCTGGAAGCGAATCAGCAGGCGCGGAACGGTGAAGAAGATGGTGGGCCGGGCCCGTCCGAGATCCTTGAGAAAGGTCTCCTGGCTCTCCGCGAAGAAGATGTGGAACGGCATGTAGAGACAGTTCAGCTCGACGATGGCCCGCTCTGCGACGTGCGCCAAGGGAAGATAGGATAGGATGCGATCGAGCGATCCGTCGCCGTCCAGTAGCGGCATCATGGATTTAGCCATGAGCGCGAGCGACTGGAAGTTTTGCATCACACCCTTCGGCTCCCCGGTGGTCCCGGAGGTGTAGATGATGGTAGCGATCTCCAATGCTTCGCGGACCGGGTTTTCAGCGAGCGGCGCCTGCTGGCGCAGGATTTCCTCCCAGCCGATCGTGCCGGCGGTGGGAGGGGCGCCGGGAAAGGCGATCCGGTGGAGGAGCTTGAGCGGCGGGTCATCGACCTCCGGCGCCCGTTCAAGTAATCCTATAAAGCAGGCGACCGGCTGGCTGTGGATGAGAATGGATGCGAGCGCGCTCTCGCGGAGACTGGGGAAGATCGGGACGCTGACGTGACCCGCCATCCAAATGGCGAAATCAGCCATGATCCACCAGGCGCAGTTTTTGGAGAGGATTACAATCCTCGATCCGGGTGGCCAGTTTTGCGCGGTGATGTAGGCGGCGATGCGGCGCGCCTCGCCTACAGCCGCGCTCCAGTCCCATTCGCGAACCGTACCGCTCCGCAGCGGCTGGGTCAAAAAACTTCTCGACCCATGCTCGCGTTCATTGAAGTAGATTCTTTGGAGCGGCAGCTCGCTTGAGGGGATCCAGGCGCCTTCGTGTTGGATGGGGGAACCGGGAAGGGACTTAACCGGCCCGTCATTCTCCATTGTCATTGTTCGATCCCACCGCCCAAGTTGGTGTGAATACTATAAAGCGATACTGATGCAGTGTACGAGTAGGCACGATAGGGGAGCTCTAAAAGATCGATAATAGACCAGAGCGCTTCGATTGCAGGAGAGCGTATGACCTCAGTTGTTCACGAGATGGCTGTTCGCCCTGAAAGGCCGGCCTGTCCCCGAGCGAGCTATCCTATCCGGCGCGCCGCTGTTCTAGGCGCGGGCGTCATGGGAGCGCGCATTGCGGGCCACATTGCAAATGCCGGATTTCCAGTGCTTTTGCTCGACCTGCCAAGCGAGGGCGATCGCAATCGTATCGCCGCCCAGGCGCTGGAAGGCTTGGGGAAGGCTAAACCTGCCGCGTTGACCGCCCCTGCCGCTGCCGCGCTCATCACCATAGGGAACTTTGAGGATGATCTGGGCAAGCTCAAGGACTGCGATTGGGTAATAGAAGCGGTTGCCGAAAAAATGGAGATCAAGCGCGGCTTGCTGAGCAAAATAGTCCCACACCTGGGCTCCGGCGCCATTCTTACTACCAACACCAGCGGCTTGCCCGTGGCGATGATTGCGCAGGAGTTTCCCGCAAGCCTGCGGCGGCGCTGGTTCGGAACCCACTTCTTCAATCCGCCGCGCTATATGCAGCTTCTGGAGGTTATCTCCACCCAGGAGACGGACCCGGAGGCCATCGCTTCGGTCTCGCGGTTCGCAGCGCTGCATCTGGGTAAGACGATTGTTCCGGCGAAGGACAGTCCTAACTTCATCGCCAATCGCCTTGGAACCTTCGCCATGCTGAACACCGTCCGGGTGATGCAGCATATGGGTCTTAGCATCGAGGAAGTGGATGCACTGACAGGCTCGCCGCTGGGCTGGCCGAAGACCGGGACCTTTCGCCTCGCTGACATGGTTGGAATCGATGTGTTGGCAAGCGTGGCCCGGAACTTCGCTGAGAATGTAAAGGATGAGCGCTCTGATGTTCAACTGCCTCGGGTAATTGACGAACTTCTGGAGCGGAAGTGGCTGGGCGATAAGGCGGGCCAGGGCTTTTACAAGAAGGCGGGCAAGAGCAAGAGCGGAGTTGAGGAGCGTCTGGCGCTCGATCTTACGACTCTCGAATACCATCCGGCGCAAAGGCCGAAGCTCGGCGAGCTTGAGATGGCCAAAAATATCGAGCTTGTGGCGGAGCGCATTCGAGCCCTGCTCGCAGGCAATCCTGAGAAAGAGAAGGCCGCGGCCTTCTACTGGGAGATTTTGCCCGCGCTCTGGACCTATGCCGCCAACCGCATCGGCGAGGTCAGCGACAGCATCGCCGATATCGACCGCGCCATGCGCGCGGGCTTCAATTGGGAACTCGGCCCATTTGAGATGTGGGATGCGGCGGGAGTCGGGGACACGGTGGCCAGGATGCGTGCGCGCGGCCAAGCCGTGCCTCGCGCGGCGGAACAGTTGCTGGCAGCCGGCGGGACCTCGTGGTATCGCAAGGAAGGCACGGAATATTTCAGGCTGGACGCCGGCGGTTATGTTCCTCTTGAGGAGGAGCCGGGAATCGCGAGACTTTCCACCGCCAAGCGGGCCAATGGCGTGGTGAGCAGCAACCCTGGTGCTTCACTGATCGACGTGGGGGACGGCATTGCCTGTATCGAGTTCCACTCCAAGATGAATACCCTGGGGCAGGACATCGTGGCGTTTATTGGCGACGCGCTCTCTCCCGGGAGCGATGCGGTGAAGGCCTTCGACGGTTTCGTGATTACCAATGATGCGGCGAACTTCTCCGTCGGCGCGAATCTCATGCTACTGCTTCTGGCCGCGCAGGACGAGGAGTGGGATGAGATCGATATGTATATCCGGGCCTTTCAGAAGATGACCCAGGCGATCAAGTTCTCTCCCCGTCCCGTGGTCGCCGCTCCCTTCGGGATGTGCCTGGGCGGAGGAACGGAAATCTGCATGCACTCCGCGGTGCGCCAGCCGCATATCGAGCTTTACATGGGCCTGGTGGAAACAGGCGTCGGGCTTTTGCCGGCGGGCGGCGGCTGTAAGGAGATGACGATACGAACGGTCGAGGCGGCGGGCGAGGTGCGCCGCGATCCGCGCGGCGAATCGGTCGAGGTGCATGACAGCGTTCGCGGCGGCTTTGAAACTATCGCCATGGCCAAGGTTTCGACCTCAGCGGTTGATGCGCGCGCCCTTCGCCTGCTGAGCGATTCGGACGCGATCACCATGAACCGCGGCCGGTTGCTGACTGACGCCAAGCTGCAAGCGCTTCGGCTGGCGGAGACAGGTTATACCCCGCCGCAGCCAAGGCGCGATATTCCGGCGCCGGGCGAGACTGTGCTGGCGACGCTAAAGCTGGGCATTCACATGATGCGGGAAGGGGAATACATCAGCGATCACGATGCAGCGGTTGCCCGGCATGTGGCCAACGTGCTGTGTGGCGGAGCGGTCACGCCGGGTACTCCACTGAGTGAGCATTACCTGCTGGATTTGGAGCGGGAGGCATTCCTCTCCCTCTGCGGCGAGCGCAAGACGCAGGAACGGATTGCCTTCACGCTCAAGACGGGCAAGCCTCTCAGGAATTAGAGAGGGAATAGAAGGATGGGGCACCCGGCTTGCGGCAAATTTTAAAGGGAGTCGATGATGAGAGAAGCAGTGCTGGTAAGCGCCGTACGAACGGCGGTGGGGAAAGCGCCCCGCGGCGCCTTGCGCGCTACACGGCCCGACGATCTTGGGGCGATTGCGGTGCGCGGAGCGCTCGGCCGCGTGCCGCAACTGGATGCGAAGGAAATCGAAGACGTGATTATCGGCTGCGCCATGCCCGAAGCCGAACAGGGAATGAACATGGCGCGGGTTATCTCTCTGCGCGCCGGGCTGCCGGTGGAAGCGGCGGCTATGACGGTCAACCGCTACTGCGCCTCCGGACTGCAGACGATTGCTCTGGCGGCGGAACGCATCCGTGCCGGCGGCGCCGAGGCTATCGTGGCCGGCGGTTCGGAGTCGATGTCCTTTGTCCCTTTTGGCGGCAATAAGATTGCGGTCAATCCCTGGCTGGTGGAGAACTACCCCAATTCCTATTTGTCCATGGGCCTGACGGCGGAGCGTGTAGCCAAACACTACGGCATATCCCGTGAGGATGCGGATTGCTTTGCTCTGGCCAGCCATCAGAAGGCGCTGGCTGCTTTAAAGAACGGCAACTTCGCCGATGAGATCGTACCGGTCGCAGTGACGGTTACGGTTGCGAATGGTGGCGGACGTCCATCTACGAAAGAGCAGGAGTTTCGCCTGGATGAGGGGCCGCGCTCCGATACCTCGTATGAGGCCCTGGCCAAGCTGCGTCCCGCATTCCACTTGAACGGCGTGGTCACCGCGGGAAACTCCTCGCAGACCTCCGATGGCGCCGCGGCGGCGGTGGTGATGTCCGCGGATCGCGCCAAGGAGCTGGGCATCCAGCCGCTGGCGCGCTTCGTCTCTTTTGCTTATGCCGGATGCCTGCCCGAGGAGATGGGAGTTGGCCCTGTTTATGCCGTACCGAAGGCGCTCAAGCTAGCCGGCCTTTCGCTCGACGAGATCGACATCATCGAGTTGAACGAGGCCTTTGCGGCGCAGTCTTTGGCTGTGATTCGCAGCTTGGGACTGGATCCCGCCAAGGTCAACGTCAATGGAGGAGCGATTGCGCTCGGCCATCCGCTGGGATGCACCGGGGCCAAGCTGACGGCAACTCTGTTGCGGGAACTCAAGCGCCGCAATGCCAAGTACGGGATGGTTACCATGTGCGTGGGCGGCGGAATGGGCGCGGCGGGCATCTTCGAGAACCTCCAGAATTGAGCAGAGGAGCATAGAGATGATGAATACTACGGCGGTTGCGGGCCCGGCGAAGCGAGTTATAGGCGGGAGCTTTCTCATCGAGAATGCTGGTCCTGAGGATGTGTTGACTCCGGAGGATTTCACCGAGGAGCAAAAGCAGATCGCTCAGGCCACGGCGGATTTCGCGGAGAGAGCGGTGCTGCCCCGGGTTGCCGAGATTGAGGAAAAGGACTTCGCTGTCACTCGCGCTCTCCTTCGCCAGGCCGGAGAACTGGGGTTGCTGGGGGTCGATGTTCCCGAGCAATACGGCGGCCTCGAGCTGGACAAGGTCACCTCGGCGATTGTGGCCGATAGGATTGCCGTCTGCGGAAGCTTCTCCGTCGCATTCAGCGCTCATGCCGGTATTGGGACGCTGCCGCTCGTCTGGTACGGCGCCGGCGAGCAGAAGGAGAAATACCTGGCGAAGCTGGTTTCGGGGGAATGGGTCTCAGCCTATGCGCTTTCAGAGGCTTCCTCGGGTTCGGATGCGATGAACATCCGCACCCAGGCCCGGCTCTCGCCGGACGGGAAGCATTACATCCTCAACGGCGAAAAGATGTGGATCTCGAACGCCGGAATCGCCAGCCTGTTCACGGTATTCGCCAAAATCGATGGCGAGAAATTTTCCGCATTCCTGATCGAAGCCGGAACCCAGGGTCTGACTATCGGTAAGGAAGAACACAAGATGGGCATTCGCGGGTCGTCCACTTGTCCACTGGTCCTCTCCGACTGCGTGGTTCCGGTCGAAAACCTGCTCGGTGAGCCGGGGAAGGGTCATCACATCGCCTTCAATATTTTGAACGTCGGGCGCTACAAGCTCGGAGCGGCTGCTGTCGGCGCGGCGCGTTACGCCTTGCGCAACGGCGTGCGCTACGGCAAGGAGCGCATCGCATTCGGCAAGCCGGTCACATCTTTCGGCCTGGTACAGGAAAAGATCGCAGAGAGCGCCGCGCTGATCTTTGCCGGAGAAGCTCTGGTCTATCGCGTCGTGGGAGCGATCGACGCAGCCCTGGCGGATGTTGACAAGAGCAGTCCGAAGCAGAGCCAGGAGGTGCAGAAGCGAATCGAGGAATACGCCATCGAGTGCTCCATTGTGAAGGTGTGGTGTTCGGAGATGCTGGAGCGCGTGATCGACCAGATGCTGCAGATCCATGGCGGTTACGGATACACGGAAGAATATCCCGTGGAGCGTGGCTATCGGGACGCGCGTATCAACAAGATCTTCGAGGGCACCAATGAGATCAACCGCCTGATCATTAGCGGTTGGATGATGAAGCGGGCGATGCAGGGGCGGCTGGCTTTGCTGCCCGCCATTCAGCGAGTGATGGATGAGGTCCTAGCTGGACCGGTAGCGGGCGAACAGGGCAGCGGCCAGTTGGCGCAACAGAGGGGCCTTTTGGCGGCCGCTAAAAAGCTCGGCCTGTTTTGTGCCGGAGCGGCGAGCCAGAAATACGCAGCCAGTCTCGCCGATCAGCAGGAGATCATGGGCGCGCTTGCCGATATCATCATCGAGGTGCTGGTGATGGAGTCGGCGATCCTGCGGGCGGAAAAGATGCAAGCGCGCAATCTGACGGCCGTCCGCCTGGCGCAGTACTACACGGCCCGCAGCTTCCGCATCGTAGAGGACGCGGCCGAGCGGGTTATCGGCGCCGTGGCGGAGGGCGATACGCTGCGTACGCAAATGGCTATCTTCCGCCGCCTGTCCAAGCACGAGCCGGTCAACACAGTGGCACTGGGGCGAGCAATCGCAGAGGAGATCATTGAGGCCGGGCGTTACACCAGCTAAGAAGCGGTCAGCTAAGAACCGGATAGCTAAAAGCCGGTCAGCTAAAAAGCGGTCAGCGAAATAGCGGCACGTTGGCAGCTGCCTGGGTCCTTTTTCTTCGAACTACAAGCAATCCTTTGCGCTGCAAGCCTGATCAGGCCACTGGTCCATCGAGAATTATGGAATCCCACACTTTGCTGAAAGAAGGAGCCTCAAGAACCAAAAGTTTAATTTGGGCAGTTCTGAGGGGTAATAGATCCGCCGATCTGATCCAACAGCAATAGCGAGTCTGAGCAAGCCCATCGCTCAAAGCACCGGCCCTCTCTGAAATGCAAGATGCTCATGCCGGGGAGCTCAATCCTGTTTCCAGCCGCAGCCACACCCATAAACGCCTTCTGCTGCGTTCCTATAATTACATAGCGAACGACCAGCGTATCCCCATCCTCGATGAGTTCCTTAACCGTCACCTGCGCATCCGGAAACACTTCCCAGAAAGCGTTGTAGAACTGCTTTACACTTTCCAGTCCTGGTTCAACTCCCTGATATCCATGCAAAACGACGTCATCGGAATAGAGATGGAAATAGTCTTGCCGCTTACTCGGGTCAGCGAAGCACTCGAGCGCGCGTTGCAGGCTTTGCCGGTTGGACATGAGCCCATTCTAAGGGTTCAACGCCGTGATTAATAACGCACTACACTAGACCGAGATCAGATTCGCGAGCCTCAAGCAGCCGGCAAATAACATCACACTAAAAAAGGAGAATCTCGAATGGCACACATTACTGTCGGAAAAGAAAACGCCAGTAATATCGATCTCTATTATGAGGACCACGGCTGCGGTAAGCCTGTCGTCCTTATCCACGGATATCCACTGAGCGGCGCCTCCTGGGAGAAGCAGGTCTCAGTTCTTTTGGAGACAGGTCACCGGGTCATCACCTATGACCGGCGCGGATTCGGCAAGTCGAGCCAGCCAACGGCGGGCTACAGCTACAACACCTTCGCTGAGGATCTGCATAAGCTGCTGGGCCATCTCCAACTGCGCGATTTTGCCCTGGTTGGCTTCTCGATGGGCGGCGGCGAAGTTGCGCGCTACCTGGGGAAATACGGCTCGAAGGGCGTAAGCAAGGCGGTGATCATTTCGGGAGTTCCACCGTTCCTGCTGAAGACGGCGGATAACCCGGAGGGCGTGGACGGCAGTGTCTTCGAGGGCATCCAGAAGGCGGTTGCCGCCGATCGTTACGCATTCTTCACCGGTTTCTTCAAGAATTTCTACAACACGGACCTCCTGCTCGGTAAGCTTGTCAGCGAGGAGGCTGTCCGGTCCAGTTGGAACCTCGCAGCCGGAGCCTCCGCCAGAGCCAGTCTTGCCTGCGTGCCAACCTGGCATGAGGATTTCCGCAAGGACGTCTCCCGCATCGACGTACCCACGCTGGTCATCCACGGCGATTCCGACCGGATCGTGCCGATTGAAGTTTCAGGAGAGAGGACCGCCAAGCTTATCAAGGGGGCCCGCTTGGTCGTAGTCAAGGATGGGCCGCACTGCATAACCTGGACGCACGCGGACGAAGTAAACCGTGAGTTGGTGAACTTCCTGGGAAATAAATCCTAGGAAACACATATAGCTTGCACTTCGCAAGCGATGTTGATAAGGTGTCCGGTGTGCCTGGGAAGCCCCGCTCAAAACGCCGTTCCGGCTGCCCTGTAAGTATCTCCCTGGAGATGTTGGGAGATCGCTGGTCGCTGCTGATCATTCGCGACTTGATGGTTCGAGGATTACACAGCTTCAAAGAGTTCGAGCAGTCGGGCGAAGGGATTGCCACCAACATCCTGGCCGACCGTCTGCGCAAGCTTCAGGCTGCCGGCATCGTTATGTCCGAGATCGAGGAGACGGACGGACGAAAGGTGAATTACCGGTTGACCGGGAAAGGGATCGATCTGGCGCCGGTGCTTTTGGAGTTGCTGATTTGGGGAGCGCGGCATGAGGAGACGGGCGCGCCCTGCGCTCTGATTTCAGAGATGGAGAAGAATCGCGGCGAAGTTCTTGCTGAAGTCCGGCGGCGATGGCAAGAGCGGGATCTAACTCCATTTCTCCCCAAATTCGGGGAAGGCCGAAGCAAATCTTAGGAGGGAGCAAGGATGAGCAAGGTACGAGTATTGGTGGGTACACATAAAGGCGCGTTTGTCCTGACGTCGGACGGCAAGCGCAAGCAGTGGGATGTAAGCGGGCCTTTCTTTGCGGGCTGGGATGTCTACCACCTCAAGGGCTCACCCGCAGATCCGAATCGGCTGTATGCATCGCAATCCACCAGCTGGTTCGGGCAACTGATCCAGCGCTCGAACGATGGCGGCAAGACCTGGGAGCCGGTGGGTAACGCCTTCAAATACGAAGGTGTGGCGGGCACTCACCAGTGGTACGACGGCACTCCCCACCCATGGGAGTTTAAGCGGGTCTGGCATCTGGAGCCATCGCTGACCGATCCCGAGACCGTCTACGCGGGAGCGGAGGACGCTGCCCTGTTCCGCTCGACCGATGGTGGACACAATTGGCAGGAACTCGCCGGACTGCGCAGCCATGGCTCGGGGCCGCGGTGGCAGCCAGGAGCCGGCGGAATGTGCCTGCACACCATCCTTCTCGATCCGAGCGATCCGGGGCGGATCTTCATCGCCATCTCGGCTGCGGGCGCTTTCCGCTCCGACGATGCCGGGGAGACGTGGCGGCCGATCAACCGCGGGCTGAAGTCGCAGAGCATTCCCGATCCGGATGCAGATGTAGGGCATTGCGTTCACCGCCTGGCGATGCATCCTTCCCGTCCCGGAGTGCTGTTCATGCAGAAGCATTGGGACGTAATGCGCAGCGACGACGCGGGCGACTCATGGCGGGAGGTAAGCGGAAACCTGCCCACTGACTTTGGATTCGCGATCGACGTTCACGCGCACCAGCCGGAGACTATCTACGTCGTCCCGATCAAGAGCGATTCGGAGCATTTTCCCATCGAAGGCAAGCTACAGGTGTATCGCAGCCGCACAGGGGGAAACGAGTGGGAGGCGCTTACCAGGGGTCTGCCGCAGCAGGACTGCTACGTGAACGTGCTGCGCGATGCGATGGCTGTCGACTCGCTGGACTCCTGCGGGGTGTATTTCGGCACTACCGGCGGGCAGGTGTACGCGTCGGCGGATGCGGGAGACAATTGGGCTCCCATCGTCCGGGATCTTCCCGCGGTGCTTTCGGTCGAGGTTCAGACGCTGCCATGATCCGCGTCGTGCTCCCGGCACATCTGCGGACTCTGGCCCAAGTCGGTAGCGAGACGACCATCGATGTCCAAGGGCAGGCCACGCAGCGCTCGGTGCTGGATGCGCTGGAGGCCCGCTATCCCATGCTGCGAGGCACGATCCGCGATCACGTCACGCAGCAGCGGCGTCCGTTCCTGCGCTTCTTCGCTTGCGAAGAGGACCTGTCCCATGAACCGCCTGACGCTCCACTTCCGGACGCGGTCGCGTCAGGCGCCGAGCCTTTGCTCATCATAGGAGCTATCGCCGGGGGTTAGTTGTTACCAGGCAAATCAATTTAGGCAATGAAGTGCACTATGAAACTGAATCCCTACCTTCTATTCAACGGCAACTGCGCGGAGGCGTTCACGTTCTATGAGCGGTGTCTGGGCGGGAAAATCGCAGTGATGACGAAATACAGCGAGACGCCGGCCGCGAAACAAATGCCACCGGACGCGCAGGATAAGATCATCCATGCCCTCCTGGTTGTGGGCGGGCAGGATTTGATGGGCGCCGACGCCCCGCCTGAACACTATGAAAAGATGACGGGCTCCTCCGTGTGTCTGGGCGTCGACAAACCGGCAGATGCAGAACGCATATTCCAGGCATTGGCGGAAAATGGGTCAGTGCGGATGCCGCTGGCGAAGACCTTCTGGGCGGCCCGCTTCGGCATGTTGGTCGATCGATTCGGCATACCGTGGTTGATTAACTGCGAGCAGGAGGGTTAATTAGAGCAATTACATGGGTGCCCCTCGATAAGGAAAAAGGTTTTGTCAAGGACAAAAATATCCTGAGCGGTGCGGAGCAGCGCTTGGTATAGCCAGAGAAGGTTGTTGGGACCGAAACTCTGGGATATCACCGCTGCATCACCAACGGGTAAGATCGCTCCACCCAACCATCGATACGACCGCAACTACGATCCATGATGTTTCTATGCGGACATCCAGCCGCCGCCGGGCCTGTGCGGAAGTGGGAAACGCCGGAGGCGTTTTCCAAGGCGCTTGCGCCGTCTTCTGCATAGGCCCAACAACCTGGATGCGAGAGCACCCAATCAAAGTTACGGGCTAAGCTTCGCCCAGGGGCACCCGCGGGTTGCTCTCGACATGAGCGATCTCCGGATAGCCAACCTTGGTGCGTAGCATCCAGTAGAGTCGCACAGCCAATTTCCGTGCCGCCGCCACCTTGGCCACTCCCTTGGGCCGGCGATGGCAACGGTGTTGATACTCTTTGCGAAAACCTTCATCTCGGCGTACAGCGGTTTGCGCTGCCTCCACCAGCAGCATGCGCAGAAAGCGGTTGCCTTGTTTGCTGATGGCCCCCAATCTGCGCTTGTCCCCGGAGGTGTATTCGCTGGGAATTAAGCCCAGGTAACTGGTCAGTTGCTTGCTCCCTTCAAAGCGCGACACCTCCCCGATGGTCAGCACGAAGGCCAGGGCAGTCACTGCTCCTACTCCAGGCTGAGTCATCAGCAGCTTGGCTTGGGGATTTTGCCCGGCGGCCAGCTTCACTGCTTTATCCAATTCCTCGATCTGGCTGTCCAATTCTTGCAGCAAGTGCAACAGGTCTTGCCGCCGCTCTCCCGCCCAGCCCGGCAAAGCCAACTGCTGGAACTCCGCCAGACCTTCGAAGTCCACAGCCGGCTCTTCTGCTGCATCCCCCGGTTCATCGCCAGGTGCTGCAAACTGTTCTTCACTCGCGTCCGCATCTCCACCAGCTTGTGCCGGTGGATGAGCAATTGCCGCTGATCCCGGTTCGCCGCGTTTGGCGTCCACAACTGCGGAAATCGCTCCTCCAACAGCAGCTTCAGAATATGGCCTGCATCCCGCCGGTCCGTCTTTTGCTTGCGCACATAGCTGGCCCGGATCTTGGCCGCATCTCCTACCTTGATCTCATGGCCCAACCGCTGCACCAGATCGATGAACCACTGGCTGTTGCCACACGTCTCGATCCCGATTAAGGCCGGCTCCAGCAGCTCGCGGTAGAACCGCTCCGCCTGTCCGTCTGTGTGACTCAGTTTGCGCTCCTTGATCTCTCCTGTCTCGCTCTCAAAAATTGCTACCTGTTGCCAGCTCGGATGAAAATCACAACCTATAATCTTCATAAGGCTTCTCCTGGTCCTCAGGGTTTTCGGGTCCCAAACAACCTTCGAAAACTCTACCGGATCGCTGAAGCCTTTTTCCTTATCCCATCAAGGTGACATCCAGTTGGCACAGCTTCGAGGTTGAGCCTTAATCTAAAGCGATGACACGAGTCTTTTGCCTTGCATTGGCGGTGCTGAGTATTGCGCCGCAGCCCTGCTCTGCGGCTCTAACCCGGAGGCAGGCGGCGGAGTGGCGGGCCGGCATTCGCAAGGCGCTCTATATCCCGGATCCGCTGCCACCACTTTCCCCTAAAGCGTACCGGTCGTTTGCGCCGGCTCCTGGAGTGGCGGCCGAGCGGGTTACCTATGGCACAGAGTTTGGCATGCGGATACCGGCGATTGTCTACCGGCCCGCTCAGGGCGGCAAGAAGTTGCCGGCCATCGTTGTCGTGAATGGACATGCGGGCGATAAGTCGAGTTGGTACTCCTACTACACCGGCATTCTCTACGCGCGCGCAGGGGCGGTCGTGTTGACCTACGATCCGATCGGGGAGGGTGAGCGTAACGACGACCGAAAATCGGGTACGAGCGAGCACGATAAGGAGATCGACGTACCGGGGGTGCCGGCCCGAATGGGCGGCCTGATGGTGACGGACGTGATGCAGGCGGTGTCTTACCTGTCGCAAAGGCAAGACGTAGATCCGCATCGCATCGCCGTAATGGGATTTTCGATGGGGTCTTTTATCTCAGTGATAGCCGGCGCAGTGGACCAGCGGGTGCACGCACTGCTGTTGACTGGAGGAGGCGATCTAGACGGCCCCGGCGGCTATTGGGACTCCAGCGCGCGAGTGATGTGCCAATCGGGTCCGTACAAGGCGCTCGGATTCCTGGGGGATCGGCCGGCAGTCATCTATTCGCTCAATGCGCAGCGCGGCGCCACGTTCATCTTGAACGGCACGGATGACACGGTGGTGGATATTCCACATCATGAGGCGGACTTCTTTGGCGCGCTACGCCAGCGAGTAATCGCGATCCAGGGAACGAAAAATGTGTTCGAAGCGTATTTTGTTCCCAAGGCAAGTCACCGTCCGGCGTGGATTATGAAAGTGGCGGCATTGTGGCTGGACGAGAACTTGCATTTTCCCAACTGGACGGCGGCTCGTATTGAAGCGTTGCCGGTGATTTCGATTCGCGATTGGGCTGCGAGAGTAGGACAATCGCTCAGCAAGAGTGAGATGCGAGAAGATCGCGACGCCGGCATCCCTGCGATAGACGTGGGTGTGCCGAAGCTGAGCGAGGATCAACTCAATGTCTTGTCAGCCGCGGAATGGCAGCGTCAGCGGGAGAAATTTGTCTACGCAACCTGGGCGAAAGACGCTGTCGCGGAAGCAACCGGGCAGCGGTAGAGCATCTGTGGCTGCGTAGGGGCGGGTGTGGATTTGCGCCAGATATAGGAAACCGCAAATCTCTCTCCACTCCGTTTCGGTCTCTCGAAAATAATCCCGGGGACGCCTCCTCTCCCATACAGTTGTGGTCTCCCACCCTTGCTGCGCAAGGATGGGGCACCCTAAATCTGAACTATGGATCCAAAACCACTACGAATCGAGGGTGCCCCATCCTTCGCACGGTGGTGTTCCGTGCGAAGGGTGGGAGACTACAAATGTATGCGTCCCCTGTTTTCATCCCCATGGGTGGGCCGCAGGCCCATAAGAACTCTGTTAGGAAATTGCGCATCAGAGGAGATATGAGAGCAGCGGTTCTGAGATCGGGAACTCAGGCAGGTATTTTGAGTATTGAGGAGACGGCAAGGCCGCAGATCGATAAAAATCAGGTTCTTCTCCGGGTTCGAGCCTGTGGAGTGTGCCGTACGGACCTGCACATCGTTCAGGGCGAGCTGCCTTCGCGGCGCGACCCGTTGACGCCGGGCCATCAGATCGTGGGAGATGTAGTCGAGGGCGCCACGGCAGATTTTCCACTTGGGTCCCGTGTTGGGGTATCCTGGATGGGTGGGGTCGATGGCGACTGTCCTTTCTGCAGGCGCGGAGAAGAGAATCTCTGCGATTCGCCGACATTTACCGGCTACATGGTGGATGGGGGATATGCGGAATACGCCGCAGCGCGAAATGACTTCATCTTTCCGCTTCCGGCGGAATTGGACGATTTGCACGTGGCGCCCTTGCTATGTGCCGGTATCATCGGTTTTCGCAGCCTTCGTGTCGCCGGCGTTCAACGTGGGGAGACGGTCGGTCTATTCGGCTTTGGCGCCTCGGCCCATTTGGCGATCGCCGTTTTGCATTCCTGGAACTGCAGAGTATATGTGGCGACGCGAGGTGAGTCACATCGCCGGTTGGCGGCCTCGCTGGGGGCGGCTTGGGTGGGCACGGAGCGGGAGAGCCCCCCGGCGGTTCTTGACCGCGCGGTGACCTTTGCGCCCAGCGGAGATGTCGTTATTGCGGCTCTCGAAAGCCTGCGAAAGGGGGGCGTCGTCGCCATCAATGCCATCCACATGGACCGCATCCCCGAATTCAGCTATGACCGGCTGCTTTGGGGGGAGCGGCAAATTCGCAGTGTGGCAAACATGACCAGGACCGACGCCCGCGACTTCCTCAAGGTCTCCGCAGAGATCCGGATCCAGCCGAAAGTGACCGTATTCCCGCTGGAGCAAGCAAATGAAGCGTTACGCGCGGTTAAGAACGACTCCATCGATGGAGCGGCGGTTATCGTTCTTTAATTTTGGCGAATGGCCTGAACGTCGATCTCGATTTTGAGTTCATCTCCGACGAGGACGCCTCCGGTTTCCAAAGCCGAGTTCCACTTTAAGCCGAAATCGTTGCGGCTGATCTTGGTTGCGGCAGAGGCGCCAATGCGCAGATTGCCATAGGGATCTTTCGCTTCCGGCGATGGCCCATCCACATTCAGAACGACCTCGCGAGTTACACCATGAACCGTCAGATCGCCTCTGATCTTTCCCCCATCGCCAGATTGGGTGATCTCTTTGCTGCGGAAGGTGATAGTCGGGAACTGCTCGACGTCCAGAAAATCGGCGCTCTTAAGATGGGTATCCCGCTGAGCGTCTCCAGTTGAAATGGAGGCGGCATCAATAGTCACTTCAACCGCGGAATCCTGCAGGCGGTCGGGATCATGAGTCACCGTGCCGGATATTTTTCTGAATTCACCGCGTACATTGGAAATCATCATGTGACGAACGCTGAACTGCACTGACGAATGGGCGGGGTCAATCTGGTACTTTACTTTGGCCACGTGTTGCTCTCCTTTTATTTATCCAAGCGCATCTTCTGCGCAGAGCCTTTAGGTCTGATGCGGGTGCGCCGGGATTCGTGCATTTAATTCGCGGTTCTGATTCGTGGATTCGTGGAGCCCTCTGGTTATCAATCCGCCGGCAGAGGGACAACCATGGCCCTGGTTTCATCCAAACTTCGTGTGGGGTCGATCACAAACCAGGCTAGCCCTCCTCCCACCGCTAGAATAGCGGCGGTCAAAAATGACATCTCCCATCCAAAGTGCGCGGCAATCAGGGGCGTGAGCGAGGCGGTGACAGCGCCGCCGATCTGGCCGCCCATGTTCATCAGGCCGGAGACCACGCCGGAATATTGCCCGGAAATGTCAGCCGTCACCGCCCAGAAACAACTTTGCGATATATATAAGACTCCGGCGCCGCAAGCTAAGACAATGCTTGCCGACTCCGCCTGGTGTGCGCGCGAGCCGAGCACTAAAAGAATTGCCGTCAGGCCAAGGGAAAAGGCGGACAGACCGCATCGTCCCAGGCGATGGCTGTAGCGCTGCGCGATCCAATCGCTGATCACGCCGCCGCCGAGGCAGCCGATGGTCATCGCGATAAAGGGCAGCATCGAGTATAGGGCGCTGGTCTTCAGGTTGAGCCCGCGCACCTGGGCCAGATAGATATAGAACCAGCCAAAGAAAATCCAGGCCACATAGCAGAAAGAGAAGTAGCTGGCGGTAAGAGCCAGAATCTCCTTGCTGCCAAAGACTCTTGCCCAGGGCACCGGAGTCTTGCGGGATTGATCGCCGCCGGCCAAGACTTCAGGAGGAGCGCCACGGCCTTTTTCGATGAGCGCCAACTCCGCCTCGCTCACCCGGGAATGTTCTTCGGGGGTATCGCGGGCAGCCACGTACCATACGGCTCCCACCAACAAGCCCACCAGGGCGCTGAACCAAAAGGACGCACGCCATCCGAAGTGCAGAATGATCGCCGTCACCAGCGGAGGGGTCAGGCCGGAGCCCATGCCCACTCCTCCAAATATCAGGCCGTTGGCCTTGCCCCGCTCTTGAACAGGAAACCATCGCTCGACAAATTGGGCGGTGGCCGGATACATGGTCGATTCGCCTGCGCCCAAGGCAAAGCGGACCAGCACCAGGGCCACTACCGCATAGCGCATCCCCGGAGGAACCAGCGCGGTGAGAGCGGTAAAAACTCCCCACCACAGCACCCCAAAGGTAAGCACTCGACGCGGCCCAAGCCGCCGGACAAGAGCCCCGGCGGGAACCTGAAAGGCGGCGTAGCCAATAAGGAATGCGCTGAAGACCCAACCCAGGTGGGTATTGTCGATGCTGAATTCCCGGCCGATCTGGACGCCGGCGATGGAGATGTTTGTGCGGTCTAGAAACGAAACGGCGCTCAAGGCAAACAGCCAGAGCACCAGCAGGTAGCGTATGGGCACGCTCGAAGCTCGCACTCTTTCCTGAATCACACTCATGCTTTGTCCTACTTCCCGGGCTGGTCAAGAAACACGCTTTAGAAGGTAACACCCCGCTAACCATTGTTCCAGTTTGGACGAAGAGATCCCAGAATCGGGACCTGGGGCACCCGCCTCTGTAAAGGACCTGCCTGGGGAGCCTAAAGGCCAGGGCTACTCTGCATCATGCCGCCGTCTGCGATAATTGTCGTCGCCGTCAGGTAGCTGGCTCCGTCGGTGGCGAGGAATGCGACTACGCTGGCGATCTCCTCCGGTTTCGCCATTCGTCCCAGGGGAATTGCGGCGTTCAATTTCGCTAGCTGCGCGGGATCGCTCATGGTGGATTGATTGATCGGTGTTGCGACCGCTCCGGGCCCTACGCCCACAACCAGGATGTTATGGGGAGCGAGCTCCACGCCTGCCGTGCGGGTCAACATGCGCATGCCGCCTTTGGAGACGCAATATGCCGTGTTTCCCGGCATGGGCCAGTCTTCGTGGACCGATGTGATATTGATAATCCGGCCGCCGCCGCCCTGTTTGATCATCTGCCGGGCGGCAATCTGGGCGCCAAAAAATGCGCTCTTCAAGTTAACGTCGAGCACCTTCTCATATTGTTCCTCGGTAGTGTCGAGAATGGAGGTGCGGGTTTCTACCCCGGCATTGTTGACCATGATATCCAGACGGCCAAAGTGGTCTACGGCGGAATTGATCAGTTTTTCGAGGTCGCTCAGTTTGCTAACGTCGGCGGCAATGCCGATAGCCCGGCCGCCGAACTCTGCAATTTGCTTTTCCACTGCCTCCGCCGCGTCCGGGTGAGAAACGTAGTCGATAACTATGTTTGCGCCCTGCCTGGCGAGCTCGAGTGCGATGGCTTTGCCGATACCGCTATTGCCGCCGGTGACGATTGCAACTTTATTCGCGAGTGACATGGAAGTCCTTATTGTCCAGGCGTCGGTTCCGTGTGATTCGGTGCAACCGGGAGAGCCACGCCATCCCAATCGATACGAGCTTCCATGGTGCGGTCGAGTATTTGAACACCGCGTCTCTTCCCAAAATAATCCCATGCCCATTCGAAGAAGGTTTCGACCTTGGCGCGGTTGGTGGAAAGGAGGGCGACATGCACCCCCAGCCACGCGGCGAACCCGATAAAGCCTTCCAACTCGTGCCGCCGCTCTCCTACTTCGGCAACGGCAGCGTTTCTTCCGATCATGGCCATGATGCCGCGGTCGTTGTACTGGAATGGTTCTCGCGGGCGGCCTTGAATATCGGCGGCGATGTTTTTAGCGCACCACTTGCCGCATTGCTCGGCCACCGAGGCGAGCTGGGGAAGAGGCTTACCGTCAGCGCCGTTAACATTGGCAAAGTCGCCCAGAGCGTAGACGCACGGGTGGTCTTTGAGGGTAAGATCCGGTTGTACGTCGATACGGCCGTCGCGGCCGGGCTGGATGCCCACCTTCTCCGATAACGCTGAGGCCTTCAGACCGCCCGCCCAGATGATGCAGTGGCTCGGGATCTTTGTCCCGTCGGACAACAGAACATGATCGGGTCCGGCCTCGGTCACTCCAAGACCCAGACGCAATTGCACCCCGCGATCCGAAAGAGTTTTTGCGGCATAGACTTGAGATTTCTCTGTAAATGCCGACAGTAGGACTTTGCCTTGATCGATGAGATATATCCTGGCCCGGTCCACCGGGATGTCATGATGTTCCGGCTTGAGAGTGTCTTCGATCATGTCGCTGAGCGCTCCGGCAATTTCGACGCCGGTGGGGCCGCCGCCCACGATTACAAGGTTCAGCGCGCCCTTTTCGAGCAGCGATGGATCACGGCTGGCTGCTTCAAATACTGCGAGAATCCGGGAGCGCAGTTTTTCGGCGTCCCGCAGCGAGTAGAGCGGAGAGGTATTTCTATCCGCGCCGGGCGTACCGAAGAAATTCGGACGCGAGCCTGCGGCCAGCACCAGGAAGTCACCCTGATAACTCTGGCCTTGCGATGTTGTAACCGTGCGTGTCTTCAGATCGATCGAGGATGCCTCGGCCAGTTTTACGTCGACGTTTTCATGCTCCTTCAGCACGCTGCGCAGCGTGAATGCGACATCAGCGATGTCGAGCGCGGCTGTTGCCACCTGATACATAAGGGGCTGGAACTGATGGTAGTTATTCTTGTCGATCAGAGTGATCCGTATGTCCGGAAGGGCAGCCAATTTCTGAGCGCAGTTCAATCCGGCAAAACCGCCGCCCACAATCACTATATGGTTCATAATTGCTCAGATGCGTCATCGGATATTTTGGTGGGAGCCGGGGATAGACGGGGCTTGTCCGGAGATCTTCCCCCAAAGCCTCGGGTCCTCGGGGAGATCGTCATGCTGAGCCGCCGCCGCTTTCTTGCTGCATCGCTGGCCAATTCACTGGCTGTGCCGATTATAGAATCCTTTCCTTCCTCACGGGCTCTGGGCGCCGATGTGGCGACGCCGCTGGTCGATTCGCACGTCCACGTGTGGAAACACGATCCAGCTTTTCCTTTTGCGCAAGGCTCCCATCCGCCGGCGGAAGATGCTTCCGCCGAGATGCTGCTGGCTCTGATGAAGGCAAATGGCGTCTCCCGGACGGTTATCATCCAGGTGATTCACTACCGTTGGGATAATAGCTACCTGGCCGATGTCTTGAAGCGCTATCCACGGTATTTCAAAGGCGTCTGCCGGGTTAATCCGGAAGATCCCGCGGCGCCCGATCATCTGAGCCGGCTTACCGAAGAGCAGGGTTTTCACGGGGTGCGCATCAGTCCCTCGGCCGCCGCGGATGGTGACTGGATTCGCGGTCCTCTGATGCCTCCGTTATGGCGGCGGTGCGCCCAGCTCAAAGTTCCGATGACGGTCCTGGCTCCGGTTACCCGTATGCCCGATCTGACGCCTCTGATTGAACAAAATCCCAACTTGAACGTGGTGATCGATCACATGGCGGACTCGCCCCTGAATGAGCCGGAAAAACTGGATTTGCTGATGGCCTTAGAGCGCTATCCAAAGGTCTTTGTGAAGATCTCTCACATGTGGTCGCTTTCAAAAGATGCTTATCCCTATCCCGACGCAGCGAAGCAGGTGAAGCGGCTTTACGACCGTTTCGGAGCCAAGCGCTTGATGTGGGGAACCGACTGGCCTGTTTCGCTGAAGGAGCTTCCGTATAACAAGGCGGTCGAGCTGTTTCGCGACCACCTCGATTTTATTTGCTGCGAAGACCGAAGGCAGATTCTTTACAAAACAGTGCAGAGCATATGGCCGTTCGGTATTACATAGAGTGGAACGATATTCGGAGTATCCTCGCCCGAGAGACAAAAAAGCAGATTCCCTGCTGGAATGACAAACAAAAAAGCAACTGCGAACACAGAAGGCCTATTTCCGGCATGTTTCAAAGGGATCTTGGATAACACGCGCCGCCTCGACCATTATCATTATTTGTTATGACTGCCGAAAGCGCAGACCGTCTCTCCCGCCATTTTGTGGAATTTGGCGTGAAGCCCTTCGCGGTCGCGGGTTTTTTCGTGCTTCTGGCGTTCTTATGGACGCTTTTCCTGCAGCATACTTTCGCCTATCCATTTCTCTTTCTTTTTTTAGGCGCGGTGATGGGGAGCGCATGGCTAGGTGGAACGGTTGCGGGATTCATATCCGTCATTTTTTCCACACTGACGATTGCCTATTTCTTCGTTCCTCCCTTTTTCTCCTGGTCGATTGAGGCAACGGCAGAGACCTACTTTGTAGCGTTTATCGTTTGCGCCTCCGCGGTGAGCTGGGTGAGCTCCACCAGGAAGCGGAGCGAGACTTCCATTCGCGAGGCGCGCGATCAGCTTGAGCAGAGAGTCCAAGAGCGAACGGCGGAGCTTCAGCGGTCCAACGCCGGCATTCTGGAGAGCGAACGCCGGTTGCGATTGCTGACAGAGGCCATTCCCCAGCAGATTTGGAGTGTCGGAACGGATGGGAGAGTGGAGTACTGCAATCAACATCTGCTTGCCTATACAGGGAACTCGATAGAGGAGATGCGTGGGGAGGGATTCTTCACCGTGCTCCATCCGGAAGATTTGAGCCTGTTCCGGCAAACCTGGGAAGATGCATTTGCTTGCGGAGAAAAATTTGAGGGCGAGTGGCGAATCCGCGGCGCCGACGGACAATATCGCTGGTTCCTGATTCGCAGCACACCGCAGGAATCCGCGGAAGGTGGAACAGCACGGTGGTATGGAACGCATATTGAGATCGAGGAGCGCCGCCGCGCCGAACAGGCTCTGATTCAAGCTCAATCGGAGGTGGCCCATCTTTCGCGCACCCTCGGCATGGGTGAGCTGGCAGCATCGATCATGCATGAGATCGGCCAGCCGCTTACCGCGGTCGTCACCCATTCCTACGCATGCCGCGAATGGCTGCGGGGCAAGCCGGCTAACCTGGAGAAGGCCTCTTTGACAGCGGAGAAGATTGTGCAGGAGAGCACCCGCGCGAGCGCGGTCGTTGCCCGTGTTCGCGCGCTCTTTCAAAAGGAGCCGCCGTTCAAGGAGCACGTGGAGATCAATCAAGTGATCCAGAATCTGGTCTGGCTGCTGCGGGACGAGGCGATCCGCCGCGATGTACACATACGTACGGAGCTTGGAAGAAACCTGCCGCGCGTGGATGTGGACCGGGTTCAAATCGAGCAAGTGCTGATCAATCTGGCTACCAACGGCATGGATGCAATGATCGGGGTCCAGGGTCCAAGAGAATTGCTGATTACTTCAGCAAGCGGAAATTCTAAAGAAATCCTTGTCCGAGTGGAGGACTGCGGGAAGGGTTTGGACCCGCAGACGGCGGCGAAGATCTTCGACCCGTTCTTTACCACCAAGCCTCGGGGCACCGGCATGGGCCTCTCGATAAGCCGCTCCATCGTTGAGGCCCACGACGGTCGTTTGTGGGCGGAGCCTGGGCCGGTGGGCGGCGCGGTCTTCCAATTTACAATTCCTGTGCAATCATGAGCGCGGCAATCGACAATCCCAATTCGACCGTTTTTATTGTGGATGACGACGATTCCATACGTGAAGCGATCTCCAATCTTCTGGAATCGGTAGGAGTGCCCAGCGAACAGTTTTCGTCTACGGAAGAGTTCATGCGCAGCGGAAAAAGCGGATCGACGGGGTGCGTGATACTCGACGTAAGGTTGCCGGGGATGACTGGAGTCGAGTTCCAGCAGGAATTGATTCGCCGCGGCTTCCATATCCCCATCATTTTCATGACAGCTCATGGCGACATCCCCATGGTGCGGAAGGTCATGAAAGCAGGCGCGGTCGAATTCCTGACCAAGCCATTTCAAGAAGAGGAATTGCTGAGTGCGATTCGCCAGGCATTCGAGGGTTCGGAGGCGCGCCGCGAAGATGAGGCGGTAACCCGATCGGTTAGGGCGCGTTTTGAAACTCTTAGCCCGCGCGAGCGCGAAGTGATGGAGATGATGACCGAAGGCTTGCTGACCAAGCAGATCGCGGCAGATCTGAGTCTGAGCGAGATCACCGTCAAGCTGCATCGCCGGCATGTGATGGAAAAGATGCAAGCGCCCTCGCTCGCCGACTTGGTAAGAATGGCTGACAGAGTTAAGAAAATCGGAAAGCTCTAGATTGACCTGTTTTGATCTTCATCTGCTCCTGCCCTCCCTGTCGTCTTTGCCTTTCTTTTTGTCATTCCCGAAGGGAATCTGCTTTCCGTATTTCGTAGCGCTGTTACCATCCGCAAAAATCGAACTCATCGAGCGTGTACCGGTATGCCCGAGAGATCAGAAGCAGATTCCCTGCGGGAATGACAGACCAGAAAAGCAAAGGCAGATCCGTGCTTCAACCAGATTTCGGGTTACTCTTTCATTCGCTCCTATCACATCACGGCTGAGAACGGTATTGCGATCCCGACTATACCAAGGTATAGCTTGCCCCTCGAATCGCGAAGACCTAGCTTGATTGCAGAAAGCTTCTCAGGCGGGGAATGCGAGCAATGCGGCATGAACCGCTTCAGACCGCTCCGCCCATTCTTGATAACAAACAAATTTGAGAGACAGGAGCTACATGATGACACCCATTGTGCAGCGAGGGACCTCCCTATCCCTTTCGCAGAAATTTTCCCGGTTGGCGGCGCGCCTGCGTGAACCGGAGTGGCGCCGTTATGGAACGACGTTGTTGGCGGGCAAGATGGCCGGCGTTGGGAGTGACGCTGCTCGCCATGGCGGCAATTAGCGGCATATTCTTCGCCAAAGTAATGGCAGCCGACACGGTGGTGAAGGCAGCCGATATCGTCAATCCGGTCAATACCGCATGGACGCTGATCGCGGCATTCCTCGTCTTTGGAATGCAGGTCGGCTTCACGATGCTCGAAGCCGGCTTCTGCCGGTCGCGTGAAACCGTCAACGTGCTGATGGAATGCATTGTAGATACATGTCTATGCGGCATTCTCTTCTACGCGATCGGCTTCGCCTTCATGTTCAGCCACGGCAACGGCTTCATCGGCTACCACTGGTTCTTCCTGCAAGGCGCGCCCGAAACCTACGAGTCCACCGGCGTTGCGTTCCTCGCCGTCTGGATCTTCCAATTCGCCTTCGCCGACACCTGCTCCACGATCACTTCGGGCGCGATGATCGGCCGCACCGGATTTGTCGGCGATCTGCTTTATTCGCTCGCCGTTTCCGGCTTCATCTATCCGATCATCGGTCACTGGGCCTGGGGGCCGGATGGCTTTCTCGCTACCATGGGCTCGGCGGGTAACTTCCTGCCCTCTTTGGGAACCGGCTTCCACGATTTCGCCGGATCGACCGTGGTCCACACCATCGGTGGTTTCATCGCCCTGGCTGGCTCCATTGTTCTGGGTCCGCGTCTCGGCCGCAAGTTCAAGCGTGACGGCGGCGGACCCATGCTGCCTCACGATCTGACGATCGCCGCATCAGGCGGTCTGATTCTCTGGTTCGGCTGGTATGGCTTCAACCCGGGCTCCACGCTTTCCGCGATGGACTTCGTAGGCATCGGCCGCGTCGCCGCCAACACCACTCTGGCCGCTTGCGCCGCGGGCCTCACCGCAATGTTCTACGCCTACCTCTTCAGTAAGAAATGGGATGTCGGCTTTACCGTCAACGGCTTTCTGGCTGGACTCGTCGCCATCACCTGCCCGTGCTACTGGGTTAGCCCAACCGGCGCCATCATTCTTGGCGGAGTCGCTGGAGTGTTAGTCGTGATGGGCGTCGAGTTGCTTGAATGGCTGCGCATCGACGATCCCATCGGCGCCGTCCCGGTCCACGGTTTCTGCGGCATTTGGGGTACTCTTTCGCTGGGTCTTTTTGCCTGTGGCAAGTACGGAGCCTCAGGTCCGAATGGTCCGGATAACTCTGCTGCCCTGAACGGTCTCTTTTATCATGGCGGCTTTACGCGTGCTCAAGGCGCAGTTCATCGGCAGCGCCATCATCACTTGCGCCACATTTGCCGTTGCGATGTTGGTCATGTATCTGGTCAATCTCACGGGTACGCTCCGCGTCTCAGAGGAGGGCGAGCTTTACGGGCTTGACCTGCACGAGCACGGCATCTCCGCTTATCCCGAGTATGTTATTTCGTCGCTCGCCGCGCCATCAGGTCTTCCCAGGGATCTGACTGGTCCCACCTTTCCCGCAACATCTTCGAAGCGCGATGCGGTTACCAGTGGCCGTTGATCAGACTGAGAGGACTTATGACCAAAATCGAAGCAATCATTCGGCCGAACAAGTTTGAAGCCGTCAAAGAGGCTCTTATCCAGGTCGGCACTGAGGGAATGACGCTCTCGGAGGTTCGCGGTCACGGCCGCCAAAAAGGACATACCGAGGTATACAGGGGACGCGAGTATGAGGTGGATCTGCTGCCTAAGATCAAACTCGAACTCGTCGTCCAGGACAATCTCGTCGAGCGTGTAGTGCAGGCAATTCTGGACTCCGCTTATACCGGAAAGATCGGTGACGGGAAGATCTTTCTTTACAAACTTGAGGACGCCATCCGGATCCGTAGCCAGGAACGGGGCGCCGGGGTTGTGTGACGGGCCCTTGCTCATACCGCCAATCAAAATGGTTGAGCTTCCTCCCAATCTACCTGGAGAGGCACATGTCGATTATCTCCTCCATTACCCCCTTCGGCTCCGACAGAGCGAGCGATTGGCCGAAGGACGGTACAAGGCTGGCAAAACAGCTCTGTGATGCCAGCCAATTTCTTCGCGGCCTGCGGGTGCAATTGCGCTTTGGTGAACTCACCCGTGCTCCATTGCGCCTGATGCGTTTCCAAATGCTCGAGGACCTGATTGAATGCGACTGGGTTGCTCGCGAGCCCGATACGTGGGACGCGGATCTGCCAACCGCTATCGGTCAGCGGCACGCCTCACTGCAGGCGTTGAAAGACGCCATCGAAGTTCGCAACCTGCTCTTCTATTGTCTGCCCGGAGCGGAGACCGCCATCCTGCGCGTGTACCGCCAGGAGGGGCGCCGTGAGGAGGAGCTGATTATTGCCGGAGCCGCGGAGAGGAGCGACCGTCCGGCGCGCAGTATCCGCTCCCTGGCGATGCGGGCGCAGATGCTCGGCTTCCGTTTCTCGCTGGAAAACGACATCCTGCACAAGCTGCCGCCGGAAACCCATCTGCGCGTCGGCGCTTAGGATGCTCCCGTCTTCTGTATTCCGGTTTCTTTTCTGGTCTGTTGGGCATAGGTTTCTGGAGCAGAGCGGTATGGTAGTAACGCTGCGAATACGAAAAGCAGATTCCCTTCGGGAATGACAGAAAGAAAGGCAAACGCAGGTGCCCAATTCTTGCGTAGCAAGGGTTGGAGACCACAACCGATGGCAACAGGATGTCCCAGGATAATAGGTGGAGTTGCCGATGAAGCCTTCGCCGTCACACGCTACATCCGCTTAGCCTGCTCGCCCGATTTTCACCCAAGACGGGGATAGGGGCGCCCGCGGTACATCGCCATCGGTTCCACGGAACGGACAGAAATGACCTGGGCGGTTGCATTGTCGGAGCCGTCGATCTCGACCGCATAGCTCACCAGCTCCTGGGCCAGTTTTTCGACGTCCTTGTTTTGCGACGCAATGCGGGCGATGTCGCTATTATCGAGACTGGCGTAGAGCCCGTCAGAACATAGCACCAGCAGATCGCCCGCCCGCAACTCCAAAGTATTGGTGTCGGCGCTCACGAAGAGCTCAGGGCCCAGAGAACGGGTGAGGATGTGGCGAGACTCGGAATTGGCTGCTTCCGCGGCGGAGAGGAGGCCGAGCTTGCGCTGCTCATTCACCCATGTATGGTCGCGGGTGACGGCGACTGCCTTGCGGTCGCGCAGGTGGTAGCACCGGGAGTCTCCTACATGGGCGATGTAAGCCCGATCATGGCGCAGGGCGCAGGAGACCAAGGTGGTGGCCATGCGCTTGCCTCGCCGCTCCGCCTGGAGCCCTTCATCGTGAACCGCGGCGTTGGCATGCTGAATCAATCGCGGCAGCAAACTCAACAACGATGTTCCGTCCTGCGCCTGGGCGAAGCCCTCGGCCATCACTTGGACCGCTTTGGCGGAGGCAACTTCGCCCAGGTCCATACCCCCGACGCCGTCCGCCACCACGAACATCCAACCCAGCGAACGGGCTTCCTGTCGCGACTTGGGGACGAAGGCTCCCATTGAGTCCTCGTTTATCTCGCGAACCTTGCCGACATCGCTAGCTTGTCCGAAAACTACGTCCAACATTTTTCTGCCGCCCGATTCTTGAGCCCTAGAGTAAGTATTTGTAGACGCAAAAATTTTGGGGGATCACCCGGAACCCGGAAAGTCCCGGAGAAGCAGGATAATCCCCCAGCAGAAGATACCGCGTTCTTTAGCTGATGATCCCAGCTCTTGCTTTGGACTCGAGCAATACGCTCTTGCCCTTGGCTTTCGAGGAACGCATGAAGTAAATAGCGCCATAGATCCCCCAGAGCGCCGCGATAAGCAGCGCGATGAGCGGTTCCTTGACTGTCCCATATCCGAGCGTTGGCCCTATCAGATAGAACGCCATGCATCCCAGGTTAGCAAGGAGGCCAAAGCCTGGAATAAGCAAGTGCTTGACGAAGTTGAAGTCCTGCCGCTTATGGAAGGCGATGATGCAGAGCGTGCAACTCAGAGCATAGAGAATGAAGGTGCCGAAGTTAGAGGTTAGCGTGACCGCCAGCAGGGAATTGGGCAGCGCAGCCATTTTGTCGTGGGCGAAGTAACCGAAGCTGGAAAACACGCCGTGAGGAAGAGCAGCAACGGTTGCATCGCTGGGAGCGCCAGCATCGCCGAAGGCAAGTGAAACCGCAAAGACGCCGATGACCGCGGAGATGCCCGCCAGCGTCCAGATGGCGCGATGCGGGGTGAGCTTTTTGGCGTGTAGAATGCCGAAATGCTCAGGCGCCTCATCGTCCTGGCCCATGGCATAGGTGATGCGGGCGCCTGTGTTCATGCAGGAAAGGGTAGTGCCGATCAGCGCCAGAAAGACGGTGATAGCCTCCGCCAGCATGAAGTATTTTCCCCGACCTTGGCCGAGCAGAGCATCGCCGACGACAATCATCATGTCGCCGATGGGAGCGGCCGAGCCGGTGGCGCTCTGCATGGTGTATCCCGAGTTCAGGAAGTAATTTGCCGCAAAATATTCGATGAGATAACACACCAGTCCTTGAATCAACAGGGATGCGATGACGGCGATGGGAATGTCGCGTTTAGCATTCCTAGCCTCGCCGCCCAGCGATGTCACCGATTCGAAGCCGACCAGGATCAGGATGGCGACCGTAGCCTGGATCATCATCCAGTTGAAGTTATGCACGGAGACAACGGACTTGGCGTTGGGGTGGGTGAGGAATTTGCCGGATGAATCGTAGGTAGGGTAGTGGACATGAAAGGGCACAGCCTTGCCCGCCGTGTCCAGCAAGGGTTGGGGAACCTGGTTTGCATCGCGGACAATGGAGCCATCCGGTTTAGTTTGGAATTCATAGGTATAGGTCGCGAGGGTGGCCGAATCGTACTGCATAGCTACGGCACCGTCCGGGTGGTTGACTCGATATCCGATCGCCAGAATGCTGAAGAGCACCAGCGCGGAGATCTGGATAACGTTGATGGCTAGATTGACAGCCGTCGAGGCGTTCGCGCCCTTCTGCGCGATCCACGCAACAGCGAAGGAAAAGACAATTGCGACGAGGGATGTGAAGACCGGGCCTGGGGTGGCGCCGCTAATGAAATTCGGGTAGAGGAAGCCGATGATGTAGCCGACGAATAAGCCGGTAACGCCAACCATCACTCCGGGATAGACCCAGTAATAGAGGTGGGAGCCCCAACCGACGATGAACTTGGCGACGCGCGCGTAGCGGAAGGCTTTGTCTTTGGAGAGCAGGGCCTGTTCTGCGTAGTAATAGCTGGAGCCGGTGCCGGGATAGAGTTTGGAGATCTCGGCATAGGAGACGGCCGTTGCTAAACAGAGAAGCAGAGCGCCGAAGATGCCTGCCCACATGGCCGGAGAAGTCGACCCTGTGGTCGCTTGAATTAAGAAGGTGAGCCAGAGAAACGCGCCTGGCGCAATCAGGGCCATTGCGTTGCTGGTGAGGCCCGTGAGGCCAAGCGTGGGCTGCATCTGGCCGGTGGTTTTTTGTTCTGCCATGAGCATTCTCCTGTTAGTTCGAGGTGCAGTTCGAGGTTCGGCGGATCGTTTTTTAGGCTTGGCGGCCGCCTTGACGGCGGCCGTCAAAAACCGCGAGTTAGCGTTTGGGCCCGAAGAAGGCAATGAAGGCTACATTCACCGTCGATTGCGCCTTGACGAAGCCCGTGTCCCCTTTGTGGAAGAAATTGACATCCGACCAATCGCGGCGGAACTCGACGCGAGTGAGCAGTCCTTCCAGCCACTTGTATTCATAGGTGGCGGTGAACTCTTGAAGAGTCTGCGCGGTCCCAGTTTCAAAGCCCTGGTTGTCGACGTAGTATTCGTAGCGGCCGGCGAGAGCGGATTTGCCGGCGATTTGCCCCCGCACGGCAGCGGCGATCCCCTGCCAGTGCGGCGATGCCTCGGTAAATGAGATCGGCACTCCATTGCTTACGGTGGTATAGTTTGGGGTCCTATTCTGGCCATAATCGTAATTGATGTAGGCGCTGAGCTTGGCGGTCGGCGTCAAGAGAAGGGTGGTGTCGATCAGGTTGCGGTAGCCCTTCTGCGTATTCAGGTTCTGCGGCCCCGTATAGTAATTCACGTTCCAGGTGTACTTGGGCTTCACATATGCGCTGGTTACGCCGATGGTTACGCCGCCGTTATTGGCCACAACATTGTTCCAGCCGTTGACCACCTGCAGGCCAACAGTCCAAGTCTTGGTTGCCGGCAGCGACGTGCGCAGGCCAAAGTGGTAGTAGGGAATGGCCCAGACAAAGAGAATCGAGCGGGAGTAATTCCAGTTGTCTTTGGCCTCGATGACCTCGGCGCCTGCCGAGGTGACGAATTGACCGAAGTCCAGTTCCGCACCATGGGCTTTTGGCGGTTTGGCGCTGATGTATGCCTGCTCAAGATAGCTGTCTGTAGATTGGTCGCTAGAGGGGTGGATGAGAGCGTTAGCGCGGCCAAAGATCAGACTCGCGTGGAAGCCGATGGGATCGGGATCGTGATTTACGATTAGCTCGGCATTGGCGAGATTGAACTGATCGGTTTTGTCGTTGAAGTTATAGAGGTCGTTGACCTGACCGTTGGCGGTGTTGCTGGGACGGTTGGCGTTGTAGCTGTAGTACCCATCGAGAAATCCGCTGAAGTCAATCGTTCCCAAACTCCATACGGGGGCCGCAGCCGGCGCCGGCGAGGCAGCCGGAGGTTCCGTCGGGGCTGGAGTCTGGGCGGGAGCCGGGGTGGGAGTGCTTTGCGCCTGAGACCCTGCTGTGAGAGCGAGGCACATCAGAGCGCCTGCGATACCTTGCAACAAACCATTCGGTTTCAAATCCATCAGTAACGATCCCCCCAAAAAAAATATGGTGAAGTGGTTTCGCCCGTAGGGTCATACCGGGCGATCGGAAAATCAGTCGTTCTGTTCCGTCTTCAGACCGGGAATCTTGCGGAGTGTTCTGTCCCCTGTCTGCATCCTTAGGAACGCAAAATACTTATAAGGAATTCATGAAGATCACGCATGGGCTGTAACATTTCTCCCCACCGGGGAGACTTTGATCTCTCGACCCGGGAGGGTTTGAGAAAAAAATGCAGAAAATCCGGAGAGCATTATGCTAATTTAAGTAAAATTCTGGTATAAGCCTTTTTCTGTTTCTTCTTGGGCCGTTTCAGAAGTTACGCGGCTGCGCCATCTCTCAGGCTGGTTTCAAAGCACGGCGCCGGCGGTGAATGTGCATTGGAAAGAGCGGTTTCTGCGCTTCGGCGTTAGTTTGTCAGACGGTGGGTATTGTGTCTCTAGCAGCCTTGACTCTTTATGCTTATGCCGCGGGTGCTGTGGCCAACCGGGCCCGGTGGTTCCCCGTGTCGGCTCATGTCCTCACCTTGATGGGCCTCATGTTGGTCGCGCTGATCGTCGGCCATCTCACTTCACGGGCATCATTTTTTCTAAAGCGAGCACAAGCCAGCCGTACCGAGGCGGAGAAGCTCTGCCAGTTGACGCAGGACACTACGCAACTGGATCTGCATCGTAAGCCTGGGCCCCAATTGGCCGCCCTGGTGAAATCCATTTTCGATGTCGAGGCAGTGGCTATTTTCGATGCCGATCTGGACGAGGTCTATCGCGCGGGGGAATGGTTTGACGACTTAGAGGATCGCGTCCGGAATATCTACTTCTTTGAAACCGTTCACGACGATCCGGATACGGGCGTGGTGCGCAGAGTGCTACGCATGGGGAACCTGCCAATTGGAGCGCTGCTGCTACGCGGTGAAACCAGCGAGTTGACCAGCAACGCAATCGCCGCCTTGATTGCCATAACCTTCGATCGTTATCACGCCCTCGCCAACGAGACCCGCATGGAAAGCGCGCGCCAAGCCGAGCAGCTACGGACGACCGTCCTCGATAGCCTGGCCCATGCCTACAAGACGCCGCTGACAGCGATTCGAGCCGCGAGCACGGGTTTGGGAGAAATGGGCAGCCTGACTCCGGCGCAATCGGGATTGGTGGCGCTGATCGACGAGCAGTCGACACTGCTGAACCAGCTCACCAATCGCCTGCTGAAAACCGCGCGGCTGGAGGCGAAGGACTTGACGCTGCATGCCGAGTCAGTCGCGATCGCGCCGCTGATTGACGATGTGGTGGCGAGCGTCCGGGAGCAATTGACCACCATCTCGGTGAAGGTTGGGATGACCCGTGACGACCTTTCGATGTCAGGCGATCGCGGACTTTTGACCGCCCTGCTCACGCAGTTTGTGGATAACGCCGGCAAGTATGCAGCGGCCGGGACAACCGTTACCATCCAGGCAGACGAACAACCGAGCGGAATCGTTTTGTCCGTACATAATCTCGGTCCGGTAATTCCCGCGACTGACTACGAGCGAATCTTCGATCGCTATTTCCGCTCTGCCATACCCGGCAATAAGGCGCCTGGGACGGGCATCGGTCTCTCCGTAGCCAAACGCGCGGCTCAAGCGCATGGCGGACATGTCTGGGTCACCAGCGACTGCAATCAGGGCACGACTTTTTTTGCTTCGCTGCCGGTTAGGACTTCTGTTCCGGTCCAAGGAGAACAAAATTCATGAGTCCTATCCGGGTATTGCTGGTCGATGACGAGGCGGCCATCCGCCGGGCCCTGCGGACGCCTCTGAACGAGCTCGGCTTCCATACCGTGGAGGCATCCCGCGGGCGAAGAGGCCCTGCACATGGTCCGGACCGAGACCTTCGACGCGGTTCTTTTAGATATCAACATGCCCGGCATAGGCGGCATGAAGACGCTGCTCCGCCTGCGTGCGCTGGCGCCGCGTCTCCCCATTCTCATGGTGACGGTCAAGGATGGCAGAAGAGGATAAGGTGGAGGCTTTGGAGTGCGGCGCCGACGACTACATCACCAAGCCCTTCAGCATTCGCGAGTGCGTCGCCCGCATCCGTTCCGCCGATACGCCGCGCGCAAACTCCGGAGCGAACGGAAGATGCTCCGGTGACCATCGGCGAGATTCGTGTTCTTCCCGGCGCGCCGGGTGGTCAGCAAGTCGGGTCATCCCATTCATCTGACGCGCAAGGAATACGACATTCTGTTCTACCTGATGACCCACGCAGGACGCGCCGTGACCTACGGCAAACTGCTCACCTCCGTCTGGGGCGTGGAATACCGGCAGGAAGTCGACTATCTGCGTACCTTCGTCCGCCAGTTGCGGAAGAAGATCGAGGACGATCCGGCGAATCCGAAATATCTACTCACCGACGCGTATGTGGGCTATCGTTTTGCGGAATACCTCGGAGAAAGCCCGGGAGACTCTTCCGGGCCCTCCGCGGAGCAGCGGCCCATCGGGAACGCTTAGCAAGTCCCGAAGGGATGGATGAATCTCACCGTCTTCAGTCGTCCGTTCGGGACTGGAGCCTACTCCTCCACAGAAACCCAGCGCTGACGTGCTGGGCTATTTTCGTGCCGTCCCTGCGGGACTCTTCTGAAAACCGATTCCCGGTTTCGCATACGGAGGGTGCCCAGGTCCCGATTCTGGGACCTGGTAGGCGCGCCTCTCGCCTTCTAAAACAGATTCCACAGCGCCTGATTGTAGATTTCATGGTGATATTGGACTTCGGCCGACTTGACGAAAGTGCCGAGCTGGCGTGGGGCGCGGTCGGCCGCGGCCTGCTTCAAATCGGCGAATCGGCCTTTTACATCCTCGCCCAGGATGGTGCTGATCCAGCTTGAGGCGCGAAAGTCTTCAATCGCCGTCTGAATATTGTCCGGCAGATAGCGTTCCGCCTGGCGTAAGCCTTCCATGCTCAAGGTCGTGCCCTCAAGGCCTGTTTTGAAGACGGAATAGAGTGTCAGATACGGATTCGCATCCGGGGCGACGGCACGTAGCTCGATCCGCGCTGATTTCGAGTTTCCGATGGGAATGCGAATCATCGAACCGCGATCCGTGGCCGAAGCCTTGATCTGGTTGGGCGCTTCGAAGTGCGGGTCAAGGCGGCGATATGCATTGACGCTGGAATTCATAATCAGACAGAGGTCGAGTGCGTGGGTCAGGATGCGATCCACAAACGCCCAGCCGCAGGCAGAGGTCTTTTCTACTCCATTCACGTCCCAGATCAGGTTGGTCTTGTCCTTGGAAACCGAGAGGTTGGTATGCATGCCGCTGCCGTTGATGCCAACCACCGGTTTGGGCAGGAAGCATGCCGTGAAGCCCATATTCGCAGCCACTTGGCGGGCCAGCAGCTTATAGAGCTGAATCTGGTCGGCTGCCGCGACCACTTCGCCATATCCGTAATTGATCTCAAACTGGCTGGGCGCCACCTCCGGATGGTCTTTTTCGTTTTGGAAGCCCATGGCCCGCTGGACCTCGGCCGCGGTGTCGATAAATTTGCGCAGCGGATCCAATGGCAGCGAGTGGTAATAGCCGCCGGTATTCACGAACTCAAACTTTCCTGTCTCGTGGTACTTCTTTTCGGCGTCAACTCCTGCAAAGAGAAAGCCTTCGATTTCGTTGGCCGCGTTGAGGGTATAGCCCTTCTCTGCAAAGAGTTTGTTGGAGTAGGCCTGGAGCACGCCGCGCAGATCGCCGCCGTATGGGCCGCCGTCCTTGTCGATGACCGAGCCGAAGACCAATACTTTGCCGGTGCCGAAGACGTCCGCCGGCACCCAGTAAAAGGCGGTCCAGTCGATGGCTAAGCGCAGGTCGCTCTCTTTCTGTGCGGTGAATCCCCGGATCGACGAACCGTCAAAGGTCAGGTTATCGTGACTCGCCAGCAGGAACTTCTTGTCGTAATCCAGCAGGTGCAGACGGCCCTCCAGGTCGGAGAACAGGACAGTCACAGCTTTGATGTGCTTTTCATCCGTCAGATACTTAATGCGCTGCTCGGTGATCTTGTCCGGCGCAACGCGATTCAGACGGTCGATCTTGGCGTTCAAATTCAGTTCTTCCAATTCGTCGTAGCTCAACGCAAGAAAATTGCGATACTCGTTCGGCATGAATCTCCTTCCATTGCAAGAACTTCTCAGGTAGCGTTCAGGTTCAACGTTAATGGCCTGGGCATAAAGATTCCATGAAGATTCGCCTGATTTTGGGGCGGGAGATCGAGCGATGGAAGCCTCCTGCTGTAGCAGGGGGAAGATAGACTTCAGTCCAGCGAAAGCGTGTCTCAGCCGTCCCTACGGGACTCAAAGCCTGTTTCCCTTGCCAACCCAGCACTGACGTGCTGGGCTATTTTCGTGCCGTCCCTTGGGACTCGGCAATCGCATCTATATTATTTGTCATCTCGACCGAAGCAGAGAGTTTCAAGAGAAGTGCGCGAAAAGCATCATGGCCAGAAACAAGAGGAAGGGAATAAGCGCCAGCGCCACATAGTATAGGATTTTGCGGGACTTGCCGGAACGGCGCTTCTTCCAGTCCGTCAGTTCGACGCGCTCAGCCACGCCTACCTTGTCAAGATTCTCGAGATCCAGAGCAAAGGCCTGTGCCGACGGATACCGGTTCTTCGGGTCCCGCTCGATAGCTCGATAAAGAACTTCCTGCAATTGCGGGCTGATGGCGGGGTCGGCTTCACGCGGCGGCAGCGGATGATTGATCAGGCGATCGTTCATCACCGCCAACGGCGAAGGGCCGGAAAAGGGCGTCCGTCCGGCGAGCATCTCATAGAGCATAATCCCGAGTGAATAGAGATCGGAGCGCACATCTCCGCGCTTGCCCTTGACCTGCTCCGGAGAAATGTAATCGGGGGTGCCCAGCGCCTGCGTGAAGCCTGCGTAGGTCAGCCGCTTGGCGCCTTCCTTGGAGGCAATGCCAAAGTCAATCAGCTTGATATGGTCCTGGTCGTCGACCATGATGTTTTCCGGCTTTAGATCGCGGTGAACGACGCCATGCTTGTGGATATAATCGAGCGCCTTAAGAATCCCCAAGGTTATCCGGATTGCCCGCTCGGGCGGCAGCTTGCCCTCTTCGGACAGAATCTTGCGCAGCAGGCGGCCCTCGCACCATTCCATCACCATGTAGATTCGCGAGCGGTCCCCATCGGGGAAAATCCGCATCACGTTGGGATGGTCCAGCGCGGTTCCGATCTCCTCTTCCCGCTTGAAGCGGTCGAAGAGAACCGGGTCCGCCTCCATGGCCGAATGAGGAATCTTTATGGCGACCTGACGGCCGTTCTCGAGGTCGGTTGCGCGGAAGATCGAAGCCATCCCGCTCTCCGCCACGGGAGCCTCGATCCGGTAATGATCAATCTCGTGGCCCGCTTGGATATCTGCGAGAAGACCCATCGCCATCCAGCTCTCCAATCTGAGTTTCGGCGTTCAGCGCTGAGATACTCCAGCGGAGGTGGCCTAACGGGAGTATAACCGGCTTCGCGTCAGGCCACCATGGGCGCTGCCGGCGGCTTCCCGCCGGCGGCGTCTGTGAGATACATCGCATCAATCGGCAGGAGAGGCATATCCGGCTTCAGAATCACCGAGTCGGCGCGCATCACGCGTTTAAGGTTGGCTGCGTCGATCGCGTCCAGCGCGTCTGCCGTACCCACCGGACCTGCCGAAAGGGTGGAGATAACCAGGTTGGGCAGCTCTTTGCTCATAAAAGTATCGGTCCACGGCCATAGGCCTACGGCGTGCGCCAGCGCCGATGTATATAGGAAATCGTCGTAACGCGAGCGCTCGAAGCGGTCAGGGCTGGTGCGAATGGTACGCAAATTCGAGAACTGCGTGCTGGCCAGGAAGTAGCCGGGCAGCGCCATGCAGTACTGGATAGCGATATCTTGGCGCGCCAGAGCGCTAGACATGTCCGCCAGAAACTCGTGAGACTGCGCGATGTCGATCGCGGGATGAGCATTCTGGTTTAACCAGTCCTGCTCATATACCACCACGCCGCCCTGCTTCAGGTACTCGGCTGTGGAGTTCCAGAACCTTGGATCGATGATCACGTTATTGGACATGCGGTACTGCTTGCGGTATGGGCTGGAAGTCGAGATCCAGCGCGCATGGGTCACGAATGGCAGGCCGAGCTGTTGATGAAAAGCACTTAGCCCATGGGGAAAGATCTTGGGGTCCGCCCGGTAGACGATCTCTCCATTGTCCTTGCCCGCGTTCTCGCCCTTTTCCTTTGGGTACCACCAACTGTCAAGCTGCAGGTAAGCGATGGGCACGCCGAGTTGCCGATAGCGGTCGCGCACGGCCAGCAGTGTTCCCTCATACCCAAGCGCGGGGTCGAATTTGTAATAATAACTGGCTCCATTGTCTGTCCAGTAGCCAAACTTATTCAGCACTACATCGGCATCGTTCGCCACAGGCTGCTTATGGTCGAGTTTTTGCAGGTCTCCACCCCAGTCGTTTATGGTGCGGTTGATGCCCTCGCCAAAGACGAGCAGGGTCCGGTGGGTGAATTCCGCCGGCAGGGTCGAAATCTTGGGATCGATGCCGCTGCGCATCTCTCCACTAGGGGCTTCCTGCATATTTGCTACCAGAAAGTTGTCGGCCGGCGAGAGTACCATCACGTTGCGCCGGCGATCGAAGAACAGCCACGGCCCTTGGGCGTCGAGCTTTCCAAAATCAATCGGCGAGAAGGTGGAAACCTGATAGCTCGCGCGCATCAGGTCTTGCGGCATCGCGCGGAAGTCTGGAAAGGGAGCGGCGTTCGCATCTGCGCCCCGGTGCTCGTCCAGCAGCAGTACCGCGGCGCGTTGGTAGTAGAGGCGAATGGCCGCAGTGCGGCCATTTTTGCCGTAGTCCGCTTCGATCTCCCCGTACGCTCCCAGCGCGTCCATGCTCTTGCTTACGCGAAGTCTGCTTGCAGCCTCCGGCAGTTGGCCCTGCAGTTCCAGATGCGTCTGGCTATTGGCAATCGAGTATTTACCTGTGCCGCTGAAGACAATCGTGATGGTCGCATTGTGAATTGTCTGCGTTTGCACATTCCGCGCGGATTGCTCAATCCCTGGAGATAACGAAAGGGCGAGGACGCCCACGCAGAAGGCCTTAACCGTGAAGGCCATATCTCTCCTGCTTTGTCGCTTTTCTTTCCTGGAGGTTGGGGGCCTTCGCTACCATGATCAAATCGACCTGATATTTAGACTGAAGCCTCGCCCAAAGGTTTTGCCTCGGATCCGGAGAAAAAAGGACCGGACTTCCATTAGAGGGTTTGTGCGTCTACGGCTACGTTGTCATGCCGGAACACGTCCACCTGCTGATCAGCGAGCCGCAGGTGGGAACGCTTGCCGATGCGCTCAAGTCGTTGAAGCAGGGCGTGTCACGGCGATTGATAGACGGGGCCACTTACTTCTGGCAAAAGCGTTACCACGATTTCAACGTCCGGAATCATCGGCAGTTTGTAGAAAAGCTTCCGTATATTCATCGCAATCCGGTGAAGCGCGGTCTGTGTGATTGTCCTGAAGATTGGGAGTGGAGCAGTTTCCGCCACTATGCGACCCGTCGCGAGGGAACAGTTGAGATCGAATCCGAGTGGACGGCAAGACAGCGCGAACGGGCGGCGGGAAGACTCAGTCCAGCAGTGGAACTGCCCCACTCAAGCCAATACAAGGCTTGAGTGGGCCACCCGCCGGCAGTACCGCCCAATTTGCCACTCCGAGCTAGCTGCCCAAGGTGGACAACAGGGTGCGAGTGCGGTGGCGGCAGTATGGTTGACCAAAGCCTTCAGCCGTTGCTGCTCTGCCGAGGCCGGGTGACAGGCAACGCATTTTTTAGTCTCTGCAAACCAAGCAATCACCCCGGCATCGATGGCGTCGGTCTTCTCCAAAAGCCCATGGATTTGGCAAAATCGCGCACCGCCCGAGGGTTGAGGATGGCCACCGGGATGGCTCGCGCCCAGAGCAGGGCGAAGGGCTGTTTCTCGTATCCTCCGGTGGCCTCCATGGCGACCAGATGCACCTGCTGCGCCTGACAAAATTCGGCCAGCGCGGCAATGCCTTCCGGGGTATTGGCAAAGGAAGCCGCCGGTCCCTCATGGCCGATGCGAACATCCAGAGAATTCAGCGAAACATCCACTCCACAAATCATGCGATTCGCTCCACAATAAAAGAGTAGGTTGCTGGGTCACGGTAACCTGCCTTGTACGTGCGACTGGAAGTCAGGCGACTGTTCGGTTGTACGTGACAGCGGCGGCGGTCCCAAAGCTCCACTACGGTTGTTGCCGGAGAGATTGCGGGCGCCGTCCACCGCGCGAGAGGGCCGGCGGCCGCCGGCCCTCTCACTACGACATTTTCACCAAAAATGCCGCTTCCATCTAGATACAAGAGATTGCGGTTTTCCACATCTGAGTGAGTAAAGCGGAGTGAAGTGGATCCGCGGTTAGGTACCCAGAAACCGCAAATCTCTCCACTCCGCTTCGCTCCGGTCGAGATGACAAAGTTAGGTGTAATTGCCAACCAAGCCTTCCTCAACCCGATCTTCATCCCCTTGGGTGGCCGCAGGCCCATGAACACTCTGTCGAAAATCATCCTGGGAAGCCTGCTCTGCCTGCGGTTGTGGTCTCCCACCCTTGCTACGCAAGGATGGGGCACCCTAAACCCTTTCAAGGATGGATACAAAACCACCACCAATCGAGGGTGCCCCATATCTGGCGCGCTGTTTGCGCCAGATGTGGGAAACCGCAGATCTCTCCACTGCGCTTCGCTTCGGTCGAGATGACAAAGTAGGTGTAATTGCCAACGTAGACTTCTGCAACCCATTTTCATTCCGTTGGGTGGACCGCAGGCCCATGAACATTTCAGCAGAGATGACAAACTTATTTGTCCGTGGTCGAGGTTAAACGGTATAAAAGCGAAGCGATGACGAATCGATAATTCTGTTATCTCAGCGCAGGAAAGGAAGGTCAATCGATGGCTCAGAGGCTCGAAACAACCTGCTGTATCACCGGTGGCGGTCCCGCGGGGATGATGCTTGGCTATCTGTTGGCTCGCGCCGGTGTCCCGGTCATCGTGCTTGAAAAGCATAGGGATTTCTTTCGCGATTTCCGCGGAGATACCGTGCATCCCTCAACTCTCGATCTCATGCACGAACTTGGATTGCTTGAAGAGTTCTTGAAGATACCGCACCAGCAGCTAACCTCGGTTGGCGGCAAGTTTGGCGATTTCGCTTTTGAGGCCGCCGATTTCAAGAGCCTGCCAACACGCTCGAAGTTTGTAGCTCTTATGCCGCAATGGGATCTATTGAATTTCCTCAAAGAACGGGCGGAAAAGTTTCCCGCCTTCGATCTGCGCATGGAATACGAGGCTGTCGATCTGCTTGACGATGCCGGCAAAGTAACCGGCGTGGCGGTTAAAACGCCTGCGGGACCGGTCGAGGTCAAGGCGGACCTGGTGGTCGGCTGCGATGGCCGTCATTCGGTGACGCGGCAGGCGGGCCAACTGGAAGCCATCGAATTCGGCGTGCCGATCGATGTGCTTTGGTTTCGCATAAGCCGGAACAGCGGCGATCCAGAGCAAGTGCTGGGAAATGTCAATTATGGGAAGGTGCTCATTCTGATCAACCGCGGCAGCTACTTCCAGGCAGGACTTATCATCGCCAAGGGATCGTTCGAACAGCTCAAACGAAATGGTCTGGAAGCCTTCCGCGAAGACGTCTTGCGAATCGCTCCGTATCTCGGCAAGCGGGTAGAAGAATTGAAGGATTGGGAACAGATCAAGCTGTTATCGGTACAGATTAACCGGCTGCGGCATTGGAGCCGGCCAGGGTTGTTGTGCATCGGCGATGCCGCGCACGCGATGTCCCCGGCAGGAGGAGTCGGTATCAACCTTGCGATTCAGGATGCAGTAGCGACAGCAAATCTGCTTGCCCTGCCGCTGCGCGAAGAGCGGGTAACCGAACCGCTGCTGGCCCAGGTGGAGATGAGAAGGGAGTTTCCCACGCGCGTAACCCAACGGATACAGATTACGGCCCACAAGGGAATGGAGCGCGTCTTTCAAAATCCCGGTCCTGCAAAGGCGCCATGGCAATTCAAGGCCGCGGTGCGGGTGCCGGGAGTGCAGCGCCTGCTGGGGCGAATAGTTGGAATAGGAGTGAGACCGGAGCACATCCATACGCCGGAGGCAGTTCCTCCTCCATCCGCCCCGGGCCGAAACGCCGGCGCTGGGTTATAAAGATCAAGAGGTTAAAAGGAAAGAGCAAATGAGACGAAGAGATTTTGCGAAAGCGTTTGTTGGAACCGCCATGGGCGCGGGCCTGTCCGGTTCTGTCCTTTCGGGACTTGGGTCTGCCCAGGCCAAAGAACTACGCCCCCACAAGAAGAACACGAAGATGCACGTCGGCGCGGATTATCACGTGGTCGAGGGCAAGAACATCATCTCCAAAGAAAATATCGAATACAACCTGCGCTGCGGCGTGACTCACATCAGCCCGGACCCGGACACGGTGATTGAAGGAAGCCGCCCTGCGCGATCGGCCTCCGGATCTGCGCCGCACAGGGCGCCGGGGGGAGATTTTATCCCTCCTGAGGGTCCGCAGGGTGGGGCCTTCGATCTCGACAATCTGAAGCGAATGCGGGATGCCTGCGACAGCATGGGAATGACGATTGAAGGCTTCCGCATGGACTCCGGCTACATTGTCATGAAGCCTGGGCCGGAGCGGGAGAGAAGCTGGATCAGATTTGCGAGAACATTCGCAAAACGCGCGAGGTGGGCGTGGGATTGATCAGCCAACACTGGACCGCTATTCCCATTCGGCGCAATGGGAAGGAGCCCGGCCGCGGGGATTCAACTTATGCAACCTTTAAACTCGAGCCGAACTGGAGGGATCTGCCGGTTTCGGCATACGGGACGGTCAGCTTCGAGGAGTATTGGGATCGGATCAGCGTCTTTCTTCACAGAGTTATTCCGGTTTCCAAAGAATATAACGTCAACATGGCCAATCATCCATATGATCCGCCTGGATTGCCCTATGGGTATGAAGGCGTCGAGAACTTCGATTCACCCATCGATTTTCGACGCATACAAACGCTACGCCATGATCGTTGACGATCCGCATAACGGCTTTCAAATGGATGTGGGCGTGCTCGCGGAAGGGTCGACAAATGCCAACAAGCAGATTCTGCCGCTGGTGCAATGGCTGGCGGATCGCGACAGGATTCACCAGATTCACATGCGGGCAATCCATGGAGGGCTCAACAACTTCGCTGAGGTATATCCCGACGACGGAGTGTTGGATTTTTTCAAGGTCATCCGGATACTGAGGGACTCGACTTTTTCAGGCGGCATATTGCCCGACCACATGCCGTCCAGTCCGGGTGATCCGGGGAAGCTGCAGGCGTACGCCTTTGGATATGGGTATCTGCATGCCTTAATCAATGCCGCCAATTCGGAGGTGTCCTAAACTTCGCTTCACGAAATTGTTCGGGTCTGTCTTTGCCTTTCTTTCTGTCATTCCCGAAGGGAATCTGCTTCTGGTCTTTCGGGGCATGGCGGCAAGGTAGCAGCGCTGCGAATAGGAAAAAGCAGATTCCCTTCGGGAATGACAGAAAGAAAGGCAATTGCGAATACAGAAGGCTGGAGCATCGCCAATTGACAGAAGCATACCGACAAGATTTGAAAAAGGAAAACCGCAGATCTCTCCACTTCGCTTCGCTCCGGTCGAGATGACAAAGGTAGGTATGACTGTCAACCAGGCCTTCCTCTACCCAATTTTCATCGCCGTCGGCCGATGAATACCCCGGTCGAGATGACAAATGCCGAGCTAGAGATTTGTGGAATCCAACACTGACGCAAAGCGCGTCAGATATGGGGCACCGGGATTTCTTGAAGGGACCAGCTTAAAGAACTAAAAGCCTTCAGAGTTCATTTCCCAGCCAACGGGTGGAGAGTATCAGAGTCCGGCTCCAGCAGCCAGACGGAACGGCCGGAATAGTACCGTATCAGTTGCGCATCCTGCTCTGGCGTTGAATCGCGTGCCCAGACAACCTTCTGGTCATCGATGTCGGCCAGGTTCCACACCCATTCTTTGAGCACGTCGTGGTGCGGGCCATAGCGGACAATTGCCAATTGTTTTCCAGGCTGCCGGTTGAGAAAGCTCTCCACTGCCGCGCGATCCTCGAAACCATTTTCGTAAGTAGACCAGTTGAACGGCGATTCATGAAGCACGTGTATGTGGAAGACGGAGAGTGCGGCCGAGACCAGGAACATCAGGCAACAGCAAATCGACAGATTGACGACGATGGCGCGACCGATGCCTTGGCGCCTGCGCCAAGCCGAGAGAGAACGCATGCCCAGGGCGATCAAAACGAAGGCTGGCGCGGTGAAATGCGCATAGTAGGTGGGCATGCTGAAGGTGGTGAGAATCGCGCAGAGGGCGCCGGCCAGCAGCAGCAGGATCGGAATCGCCCGGCCCAACCCGGCGCCCGCTCTCTCCGGAAGAAGGCGGCGCACTGAGCCGCGCGACTGCATGAGCCGGAACCCGCCCCAGGCGAAAAAGACAATCGTGATTGCGAGGGCATGGCCGAGAAGCACGGCAAGCAAGCCGGTTGCGACCCAGATCCCACTCCTTACGGGCGCGCGTTTTGCCTCCCAGGTATCGCTTCGCGTAGCACCTACAAGAAGAGGCAACAACAGAAGAGGACGCACATACAGTTGCAGAAACTGAACCAGGCGCCAAGCCATAGCGGAGAGCAAAGCGAAGATGCTCCGGTGCAGGCCGCGGTAGATGGCAACCTCCCAAACCGCATTGAATTGGCGGACCTGGGGGGAATTGTAGGTGGGCACTGTGCTAAGGGGTTGCCACCAGAAGGCCGGAACCACGCCCTGCTGCCTGCGCCAGAGGCCATAGGCGGTTTCAAGCACATTGCCCGTGGTTTTGAAGTTGTAATAAGCGAACCACGCCAGCAATACGGCGATCGTGGCGGAGATGGGAAGCAGTACGTTGACGGTGCGTGCGCGCAGCGCTGCCCGGTCGGGTGAGCGTGCGAGCCAAATGACGAGCAGAATCGCTGTCGGCAGCACATAGACGAAGCCTTCGTAGGGACGAGTGGATGCAAGCAGGCAGCATCCGAGCCCGTAGATCAGCGCATCTCGTTTCCGCTGTCGGCTTAGGATGCGGGGAAATGCGCCAAGGATCAGCGCGCCGCCGAGAGCGATAACGGCTCCGCCCCAATAGGAGTTCATCCAGTAGGTGAAGACGCCGAATCGGATGGCGAAAAGAATTGCCGCGAGCAAGGCCCAGGATGGGCGCGTCCATGCGCGCAGCATCCAAAAGAAGGCCGCGCACATCAATGCAACGCTCAGGCAGACTCCCAGCCACGGCAGGTGAAAGACCGCCTCTCCGATCCACAGAAACACAGTCTGCCCGGGCGGTCTGGCCGAAGCGTAGTGCGGAGTCTGGATCAACTGGATGTTGTCGAAGAAGAAAGCCATTGGATGAGGCGGGTTGGCCAGCCTTCCATGGGCGAAGGTATCCGCGCCCAGGAGATAGCTGAACTCCTCCTGGATTTGCGGTTGAGGTATGGGAATCCAGGGAAGCAAAGCGAAGCGCAAAGCCAGGGGAAGACAGGCGACCAGCAGCAAGGAAAGGCGGGGCAGATCTGCCAGACGGCGCAACCAGCCCATGGCAAAACGAAAGAGTGGTTGGCTCATGCGAGGAGCCAGGAAGGCGAAGCACAGGCTGGCCAGAGTGAGGAGAAGCTCCAACTTCGTCCAGGCGATGAGCTTTTACTTGCATCGTGGAGAGAACGCGCCCTCGGCCGCTGCCGATCCGTGGAGGCGAGGAATGACTTCAATAGCATTGGAAGATGGGATTTGGTCGAAGGTGCGCATGGCTCCCCTGAAGTATAGGTGAAAAAGCCCCAGGCTAGCTGCGCGAGCCTGGGGCACCCGGATTTTCTCTCTTTGTTCTGAATTGTGATGAAATATGTGGGTTTGCGCATCCAAGTTGGTTAAGACAGACCGATGGAGATCTTGTGGCGCTACGCAGATTGACTAAGGCCAGGGCAGAGTCTCCGATAGTTGCGGCGGCTGCCGAGAAGACCCAGCGGGAGCTCGATCGGCCCACTGCGGATCAGATTTATGAGCAGGTCTCGCGCAATGCCCGCCATGAGCTGGATCGCGCGCCTCTGGGGCTGGCAATCTCCGGCCTTGCAGGCGGAATCACCATGGGGTTAACCGCGCTAAGCACGTCGATCGTTGTCGCAGAGCTTGGGCCCGGAGCCAGTGGCCAACTTTGTGGCCCACTTTTTCTACCCTATCGGGTTTATCGCCGTGATACTCGGGCGGGCTCAGCTTTTTACCGAGAACACGCTTTACCCGGTGGCGCTGATGCTGGCGGAGCGGCGCCACGGGTGGAAGACGTTGCGGCTGTGGGCGATCGTGCTATGCAGCAATGTGATCGGCGCATTTCTCTTTGCGCTTCTCGCCGTGCGCACCGGCGCTTTGCAGCCTCAAGTTCGTCTCCGCCATGTCGCAAATGGGGGCCGAAGCCGCCAATATGAAACCCAGCCACATCTTCTGGAGCGCGGTGATCGGCGGTTGGATTATCGCGCTGGTTGCCTGGCTGGTGAGCGGCAGCCACTCCATCACCGGGTCGGTGATGCTCATCTGGCTGCTCACCTTCGTTGTAGGGATTGGGGGATTTGCTCACTGCATCGCCACCAGCGGGGAGATTCTGGCATCCATCCTCCATCACCAGCTTGCGGCCTCAAGGTATCTGTCATGGTTGCTGTTGGCGACGCTGGGCAACATTTTAGGCGGCGTGCTGCTGGTCACCTTTCTGGAATATGGCCAGGTCAAGGGAGGGGAGGACTAGAAAGACTCCTACGGTCTCCCCTGCTTCGAGCATGCTGCACACGCGCCGGCTGAATCCGAGGGCATCATGGGGCGCGCGCACCTTGGCATCGTTGTCGAAGAATACGTACACATCACGCTTGGCTCGCGGGCGGGGGCGGCGGCTGGATGCGAATTCGCCATTGGCAGACTGGCGGCCGTGGGCCCAGGCGACGACTCGGCCGGCCCATTCATGGAGCGCGGCGTCTCCGTATCCGCTGCTGTAGAGCACTTCCGATCCGTGGAGACGGCAATAGATAAAGTCGGCGGTGAAATCCATCAGCCTCGGCCATTCGACCGCATCCGCGCAGACCAGGGCAACTTTGTGGGAGCGGAGAAGGGCGACGAACTCCTCCGTCACAAAGCTGGGATGGCGGATTTCAATAGCATGACGCAACGGCCGGTTGCGATCGATATGGAAGCTTGCCCGGCCCGACATCCGGGAATCGTGGTGCGAAGCGAGCCGGGAGGCTGAAGCCGTGTCGCGCGGCAACATTCGCAGAAAGGCTTCAAATTTCTGCGCGTCGAAGCGGAAATTGGGGGCGAACTGCCAGAGAATGGGGCCGAGCTTCGCTCCCAGAGCAAGGATGCCGGAAGCAAAGAAATTTGCCAAGGGCGACTCAATCCCTGTCAGACGCCGTAAATGCGTAATGTAGCGCGAACCCTTGATGGCGAAGACGAAGTCCGTCGGCGTCTCCTGTGCCCAGCGCTCGAAGCTTGCCGGTCTTTGCAACGAATAGAATGTGCCATTGACCTCGATGCTGGGGAAGATCTTCGCGGCGTATGGCAACTCCTGCTTGTGAGGAAGCTTTTCCGGGTAGAAGACGCCGCGCCACGGCCTGTAGGTCCATCCGGAGATACCGATGCGGACCGTTCCCGGCGTCGTCATTTAATTGCGCCCTTGAACAGAGAATGCGCGTTGCCGGTTTAAGGTTGGCCGCGCCGCCCGCAATCTCCCGGCTCTTTCACACTCAATAATTCTGCATCCTATGTAATTTTAATCATCATGAGCGAGAAGAGACAGAATCCCCCAATTGAAAATTATGCGATAATCGGCGACTGCGAGACGGCGGCTTTGGTCGGCTTGAATGGCTCGATCGACTGGCTTTGCTGGCCCCATTTCGCATCCGACGCATGTTTCGCCCATCTCGCATGCAGTTTCTGGATGGTCAGTAATCTCAAGCAAATGGGGAGAGAGGACGAAGCTAAACGACTCTTCGAGAGAGTTCTGGCTCTGGCAAATGATGTCGGCCTGCTCTCCGAGGAGTATGACATTGCTCACAAGCGTCTGGTAGGGAACTTCCCTCAAGCTTTCTCACACATTGCGTTGGCCAATGCCGCATTCGATTTGGCTCCCGATAACAAATCCTCATCTCGACAGGTAAGGAACAAAACGAATTCAGTCGACGAGGCGGTCAATGCAAACCTTTGAGGTCTGGGCTCCCCGAGCCCGCACAATAGAAGTCAAGATTGGCGAGAAGGCATTTCCGTTGCAGAGGCGGGCGAGGGGTTGGTGGTCGGAGCAGGTTGAGATAGCGGGACCAGGGACAGACTATTTCTTCGTAGTCAACGGCGAAGAAGCCAGCCGTTCCGGATCCGCGTTCACCGTGGCAGCCGAATGGCGTCCATGGTCCTTCCCGCGTCTTTGACCACACGGCTTTTGCCTGGACGGACGCCCAGTGGCAGGCGCCTCCGCTGGCCAGCGCAATTGTGTATGAGATGCACATCGGTACCTTCACCCCGGAGGGAACGCTCCCCGCAGCGGAGGCCCACCTCCAGCATCTGAAAGAGCTAGGTGTTACCCACGTCGAGCTCTTGCCGGTAGCGGCCTTCAACGGGGAATGGGGATGGGGTTACGACGGAGTCGATCTCTACGCGCCTCATGCTGCCTATGGCGGACCCGAGGCGCTTAAGCACTTCGTGAATGCCTGTCACAGTCAAGGGCTGGCGGTGCTGCTGGACGTCGTCTACAACCACTTCGGCCCGGTAGGCAATTATGTGTCCAAGTTTGGTCCCTACCTCACCGACTGCCACTCCACTCCTTGGGGCGCGGCAATGAATCTGGAGGAAGCTGAAAGCGACGGGGTACGCCGCTTCCTTATTGACAACGCTCTAATGTGGCTGCGCGACTATCATTTCGATGGACTGCGCCTGGACGCGGTGCATGCCCTTATCGACCGGTCGGCGATTCACTTCCTGGAACAGCTTGCCGACGAAGTACGCGTACTCGAAGCGCGGCTGGCCAAGAACTTCGAAATAATTGCGGAGAGCGACCTGAACGATCCCCGTCTGGTACGGGCTAAGGAGGCGGGCGGCTTTGGCCTCGATGCGCAGTGGAGCGATGATTTTCACCACGCTTTGTTTACCGTCCTCACCCGTCAGAATCAAGGCTATTACGCAGACTTCGGCTCTCTTGCCGATTTAGCTAAGTCACTCCGGGAAGTCTTTGTCTATGACGGAAATTACTCGCGGTTTCGTAAGCGGAATCATGGCCGGCCGGCTGTGGGCTTGCCGGGCAGCCGCTTTCCTCGGATGCATTCAAAACCATGACCAGGTCGGGAACCAGGCGAAGGGACAGCGGATCAGCCATCTGGTAAACCTGGGGCGAACGAAAATCGCCACGGCGCTCGTGCTAACTTCCCCATTTGTCCCACTGCTGTTCCAAGGCGAGGAGTTTGCGGCCTCCACTCCATTTCAGTACTTCACTCACTACGAAGACAAGGAGATCGGGCAGCTGGTCTCGGAAGGGCGCAAGAAGGAATTTGAAGGTTTTGGCTGGGCTGCAGATGAGATTCCCGATCCCCAGGATAAGAAGACCTTCGAGCGTTCGAAGCTAAACTGGGCCGATTTGGAAAAGCCTGTCCATGTAGAGGTCTTACAGTGGTACAAGGATTTGATCCGTCTGCGCAGAACATCGAGCGATTTAGAGGATGGGAATCTGAGCGCAGTCCATGTGCGATTCGATGAGCAAGCTCGTTGGCTGGTGATGGAGCGTGGAGATATGCGAGTGGCGTGTAATGTTGGAGCGGATCGGGTAAGTCTTGAGATTGGCCATGATGCGGAATTGTTACTTGTATCCGATCCCGCATTCCTGTTGGGCGAAAACAGAATTGAACTTGGTCCGGATTCAGTCGCCATTCTGCGCGTCCCGCAAAGTAGAGAGTAAAGGGGCGGGAGATTTGTGGAATCCCAGGTCCCAGAATCGGGACCCTTCGACAAGCTCAGGGCAGGCTCTGGGGCACCCGGCATGCGTCGCCTTATCAGAGGGGCACGTCATACTCGGCTGCGGCCAAAAGGCCCCCGTCGACGATGTGTGTTATGCCGGTGACACCGGCTGAATCATCCGATACCAAGTAGAGAGCAGCCTGGGCCAAATCTTCGGGCTTGAGGATCTTGCCCAGCGGAACGCGCGACAGGCGCCGCCGGATGGCTGCCTCCCCTTCGGGGCCGCTGCCTAGATGTTCCCTAAGCATGGGAGTATCGGTGATTCCAGGACACAAACAGTTGACACGGATCTGGTCCCTGCCATAGTCGAGAGCGAGGGATTTTGTCAGCAGGGCAATCGCTCCTTTGGAAGCAATGTAAGCCGGCGTGTTCAACTGGCCTACCATGCTCCCGATGGAGCCGGTATTGAGAATGGCGCCGCCGCCACTGCGGCGCATGTGCGGCACTACATGTTTGATGGCCAGAAATACCGCCTTCAGATTGATCGATATCAGGCGATCCCATTCTGCTTCTGTAGTCTCTTCGAGCGGTTTCACCAGCACCACTCCGGCGTTGTTAAAAAGAATGTCGATTCCGCTCCAGCGGGCAAGGGTAGATGCGACCATTTTGCCGATATCCGCTTCGCTGGAGACGTCTGTGCGCTCGAAGAATGCCTCACCGCCGGCAGCGTGAATTCGCTCCACGGTCTCTTGCGCCGCCGCGGGCGTCTAAATCCACGACCACGACTTTGGCGCCTTCGCGGGCAAAGGCAACCGCACTTGCCTGGCCAATGCCGCTGGCGGCACCGGTAACGATCGCCACTTTTTCCCGAAGCTTCATGCTGTGCGTCTTGTTGTAAGTCAAATCGGGGGTAGATTACCGGCTCTGCAGATAGACGACATGGGTTTGCAGGAACTCATAAAGCCCATGTTTGCCGTCGGCGCCTCCGATGCCGCTTTTTCTCCATCCCGCATGGAAGCCTTGCATAGCTTCGAAATTCTCGCGATTGATGTAGGTCTCGCCAAACCGGATCTCCCGGCATGCGCGCAATGCAACGTTGAGGTCGCGGGTGTAGATGGAGGAGGTCAATCCGTAATCGGAGTCGTTAGCATAGGTGATTGCCTCGTCCAAGTCGCTGAACTCAATCAACGGTATTACAGGGCCAAAGATCTCCTTGCGGACGATATCCATCTCCTGGACACATCCGGCAAGAACTGTCGGCTCGTAAAAATAACCGTCTTCGCCGGCTCCGCGCTTGCCGCCGGTAAGAATGGTGGCCCCGGCTTTCACCGCACCTCCAACGAGGCTGTCGACTTTCTTATATCCGGCCTCATTGATCAACGGCCCGTAGGCGACAGTCTCATCCTGGAGCGGATCGCCGTAACGCGTGGAACGCATCGCGTCACTGAGCTTGGAGGCAAATTGGCCGGCGATCGAGCGCTGGACATAAACCCGCTCGACGCAGTTACAGACCTGGCCGCTGTTGATGACGCGCGAAGACTTGATCGCTTCAACCGTCAGATCGATATCGGCATCCGCCATTACGATGGCGGGAGCCTTGCCGCCCAACTCCAGGTTTACTTTGGTGAGGTTAGCCGCGGCCGAAGCCATAATCGCAGACCCTGTCTCCACGCTGCCGGTAAAACTGATCATCCCGATTCGGGGAGAGGAAGCAAGCGCACGGCCGGTTGAAGCGCCGCGGCCGTGCACTACGTTGATGAGTCCAGGGGGCACAGCCAGCTGTTCCAGGAGCTCACAAAATTTGACGGCGCAATGAGGAGTTTCCTCACTAGGTTTGATGACGATGGTGTTGCCGGTAATGAGCGCCGGCCCGGCTTTGCGTGCAATAAGGAAAAAAGGGAAGTTCCAGGGCAAGATTCCGCCGATTACTCCAATAGGCTGGCGAAAGAGGAGAATAGTTTCACCGGGACGGTCGCTCTCGATAATTTCTCCTTCGATGCGACGGCCCCATTCAGCCATGTAATCGAAGTAATCGGCGGTAAAGTCCACCTCGATGCGAGAGAGGGCGAGGGTCTTACCCTGCTCCTCCGTAATGACGCGAGCGAGCGGCTCCAGATTTTCCCGTATTTTCGAGGCAATCGCCTTCAATAGCTTCGCTCGCGCGATGGCGGGCTGCTTTGCCCACTGCGCTTGAGCTTTCTTGGCCGACTCGAGAGCGGCATCCACGTCCTCCTGGGTGCTATCGGGAACAGTACAGATCGTCTTTCCGGTTGCGGGATTCTTCACCGCGATGCGATCCGTTCCGGAAGATGGTACGAACTCGCCATTCATGAAATTATTGAAGTCTCTCATCTGTCGCCTGCCTCGTCCGGATTTTCTTGGGGGTGAATAAGACCGCCTTGGGGCCATTTGAGCACGCCCGAACAATAAGCATTATCGACAACCCGGCGGTCCGGTTCATCCCCAGCATAGACCCAAATCATGGCCATCTCCTGGTCAGAAGAATTCAGAAAACGATGCGGAAGGCCTTTGGGAATGTATGCGGTGGCGCATCCGCTCAGCTCATATTGTCTGCCTTGGACGAGGCAGGACGCTTGACCTTTCACTATGGTGATCGACTCGTCAAATTCGTGGGTATGGCAAGGCAGCGAAGCGCCTGCAAAAAACCTGCCGTAGCCGCCACAAATGCCCACGGCGCATAGCCGGCGCGCAAACAGGTCGGTAAAGAAGGCGTTTCCCGAGAGTTCGTACACCGGACTCTTATCAAACCTGACGATGGTTTCCGGATCGCTCTTGGCCGGGTCTCCGGAGCCGCGATCCTCCATAGCGAATTCCTGATCGGTCAGCTCTCTTGAAGGCTGCGGAGAAGCAAACGCGGAATGAGCGATCAACTCGCGCGCCGGATCATTATTGTGCACCAGATGCGGGACACCCGCGGGGATATGGGCACAATCCAAAGGACCGAGATGATAAAGCCGGCCCTCGACCAGCAGATGGGCAACTCCTTCCACCACCGTCACCGCTTCGCTGCATCCGTGTACATGGCAGGGCAGGCGGGCGCCGGGCTTGAAGATGGCCAGTCCGGTGCTGAAAGCTGTTGCCCCGCAAGCTTCGGAGACGAAGGTGCGAAGCTCGACTCCAGCAGGTCCGCCAGGGGCCAGGTCACTCGAACTGAGGGAGACGATGTGTTCCTTCGGGGCTGCAGAAGATGGAATCAGGATATGACCCTCCCCGGGCTGGTAGGCTCCAACTGATCAGACCATCATGTCTTCAGTCCAGAAACTTTACAAAGAGAATCGCCTCCAGAACCAGCTTGTGTCAAGTGATTTCTCGCCTGTCTCGCGGCGATTACCGAAGTCGGTTCAAGCAGAGTTCGTCTCAAGACTTGTGGAATCCCAGGTCCCAAAATCGGGACCTGGGGCACCCAGCTCTGCGGATACAACCGGAGGATAAATGTTCCGGCGGCTGAGGAGCATGATCCTTGCCCGCTCAACCAGCTCCGCCTCTGCTTCATTTCAACACGCTGTGGCAGGGCTCGGCTTAGCGTCACGGGGCCGTAGATACCATTCGATTGCATCGTCCGTGCTTAAGCTGCGGGGCTCTTCGGCTTTTTCCGGATGGGTGGAGCGGAAGATTGCCAGCATCTCCGCGGAGAGATGCTGCACAACATCCGGATGCTTGAGGGCGACGTTATGGAATTCCGCCGGGTCATTTTTTTGATCGAAGAGATGAACGGTTCTTCCCGGCAGGGGATTATCGGTGAGATAGCCGTCGAGTCTCAACCTGCGGCCGCTACAGTGAATCAGCTTCCAGCGATCGGTCCGGACGCAAGCTTCCTCGTTTTCCAAGTATTCACTGAAAATGGACTGCCGGGGGTTGGCGCTCCGTCCCGACCTCAAGTACCCGGCCAGGCTCTGTCCCTGGTTTACAGGGAATGGTTCTGCGCCGAGCAGTTCCAGAAGCGTTGGCGGAACGTCTATGGATTCTGTGAAGTCCGTGACTACGGCGCCGCTTCGGATGTGCCCCGGCCAATGCAAGATAAGCGGAACCCGAAGAGCCGGATCATAGCAAACATGCTTCTCAAATCTGCCGTGCTGTCCCAGGCTGTAGCCATGATCCGCCATATAGATCACCAGCGTGTCATTCTCCAGATTGAGTTCGCGAAGGGCGTTCAGAACAACGCCCACATTGTGGTCGAGGTAGCGCACGGATGTGTAATAGGCGGCAATGATGCCCTGTTTGTCTTGCGGCGTCAGGTCGCGAAATATGAGAGGAATTTGCCCGAAATCTTCAGGGCCGATCGATGGAACTGGAAAGTCAGCGGCGCGAAATTCATTCCGATCCTCAACCGGGAAGTCGAAAGGCGAGTGAGGCTCCCGGAAGCTGACCCACAATGCAAAATGGCCATCTTTATGTTCGCGAAGATATTTGGCTGCCTGCTGCGCCACCCACGTGCCTTCCATCTGCCGGTAATCCCGGGGAAAGGGCAACTTGTCCGCATCGAGCCAAATCCTCGCAGGATCGTGAAACGGATGCCAGGCTGGCTTGGTGCGGATGCCGCTGAAGTTGGGAGCCGGTCCGACGGCGGTCCGCCATTCCTGCCGCACGACATCTTCAGTGCAGGCCATTTGAAAGCCGTGCAGACCGGGCCTACCGGGTGTATTGAAGTGCATCTTTCCAAAAACGGCAGGTTCGTATCCGCTCGCCGCCAATTGCTTCGCCAGCGTGGGGCGGTCTTCCTTAAGCGGGGTAGAAAGCACAGTTACGCCTGAGGAATGCGGCAGTTGACTGGTGAAGAAGGACTGGCGGGACGGGGTGCAGACGGGAGAATTGCAGTAATTCCGCGCAAACCTGGTGCCCTCCGAGGCAAGCCGGTTGAGGTTGGGGGTATAGGCACGAGGATTGCCGTCTGCGCCCAGCACGTAACCTGCATGATCGTCCGCCACGATGTACAGCAGATTTGGCTTCCGGTCCCGCGCGTAAGCTACTCGGGGCCGCAACAAGGCGCCGGCCAGGGCACCCGTCCCGCCGCCCAAAAACTGCCTTCTGGTGAACATTTGGCGCTGTCTCCTTCTTGAATCTCAGTGGCGAGCCGGGGCATTAGCCTCCGCCCTAAAACAATTCCCTGACACAGCGCTCCAGGAACCGGAGACTCCAGGAACCAGAGCTCGAAGTCTCTTTGGATGCCTAAGGAGCACTCGCAGCTCGAAACGCAATTGAATGATTCTAAGACTTTAGCTTATACATCAGACCATCTGGTTTCCGAACAATCTACCATATTGAATATAGAGCCGATAACTTTTTTTTGTATTGACATTTTTCACCCCGTTTGATTAGAGTTCGGGTGCCAGCTCATCGGCCCTTACCAATGCCTGCCGATAGCAAACGTTGGACTGTTATTAAGTCCTCTGTGCAATTTTTAGGAGGCATTTGACTCATGTACATTAGCAGCGCAACCAATCGATATCTTCCGACATCGTCGCGTATTGCAAAAGCGGCGCGGCTGGCGCTCAAGATCCTTGCCATGCTGCTGTTCATTGCCGGTCCGCGCCTCCATTCCCAGGTGACATCAGGTTCTGTCGTCGGGGCGGTTTATGACGCCAGCGGGGCTGCCATCGCGAACTGCACGGTCAGCGCGACCGATCTCGCGACCGGCGCTAAGCGTGAAGTAAACACCAACGATTCGGGCTTCTACACCATTCCGTCGCTCCCGCCCGATCCCTACCGGTTAACGGCTACGGCGGCGGGGTTTGAGGTAACCAGTTCCCAAATCACCGTTGCTCTGGGGCAGACATCAAATTTCGACTTTCACCTCAAACCCGGCAACGTAAGTCAGAACGTTGAAGTGAATGCTTCCGCCAGTAGCCTGCAACTGGAAACATCGAGCCATCAGGTCGGGTCTCTATTTGCCAGTCACAATGTCGAAAATCTACCCGCCAATGGAAGGGATGTATTTCAAACGCTGCAGGCGGCGACAAATGTTTCTCCATTTCAAAACGCGCCTGGACCAATCTCGAATTTCCGCACTTCGGGCAATAGCGTAACCATCGGCGGATCTGCGTCGGGTACGACCAGCTATCTACAGGACGGCGTATCTAATTTCAGTATGCTCACGAAGACTGCAAACCTTCAGCCTCCGATTGAGGCAGTGCAGGAGGTCTCCATCATCCAAAACGGGGCTTCGGCCCGCTTCGACGAGCCAAGCGTAGTCAACGTGATCACGAAAGGGGGAACCAATAGGTTCCATGGGCGGGTGTACGATTATTTCCAGAATGACGTGCTTAACACGGTAGGGTATTTCAAAGTGCCCAAGCCGCCGCTTCGCTTCAATCAATTTGGCGCTAATATCGGCGGCCCCATTATCAGGGACAAGCTTTTCTTTTTCTTCGATTATGCCGGACTGCGGAACTCTCAGGGGACAACCCTCTATGCAAATGTTCCTACGGCTGCCGAAAGGCAGGGCAATTTCTCCCAGGACAGCTTTACGATCTATGACCCTTCTACATACAACCAGCAAACCGGATCTATCCGTGCCTTCGCCGGCAATGCAATCCCAGCCGGGAGGATAAGCAGCTTTGCTCAGCAATTCGTCGCGTATTACCCGTTGCCTACTGGCAGCGCCATCCCCAACGACAACTTTCAGAAGAGCGCTTCCAATACCACGACCTACGATTCCTATCTGGGGCGGGTGGATTACAACATCCGGTCTCAAGACACTCTTTATGGGGCATACGAAACTACCAACCCAAACATGCTGAACCCCAGCATCAGCCCTAATCCCATATTCAACTACATAAACCTACAGTCGGCCAAGAATGCATACCTCCAGGAAACGCACACATTTAACCCGAATGTCCTCAACATAGCCCGCTTTGGATATAACAACAGCAATATCTTCTACTCTACGACAGGTACAGGGACAACCGATTTCGTTACCCAGTTCGGATTGAAGAACCTGGATCCCGCGCCCAGTCAATACGCGCCCCCGTCGGTGGCCCTGACGGCGCATTCCGTCACACAGTTCGGCGCCACCTCAACAAGCATTGGCAGCCCTACCAGCCCGCAGGGCGCGCTGCAGAATCTCTATCAATTCGCGGACGAGGTTAATCTGACGCGCGGCAAGCACTATATCTATGTCGGGGGCGACGTGGACAAGCTGGAGATGAATGGCAACTGGACGATCTGGAATAGTGGGCAGTACACCTTCACGGGACAATATACTTCCAATCACAATACGGGAAAGCTCGGAGGAGGCAGCGACGTCGCCGATTTTCTCCTCGGCTTTCCAACGTCTGCCGAAGGAGGGACCGGAGTAACCGTAGCCGACTTCAGACAGTGGAACGTCCTGCCTTATATCCAGGACGACTGGAGGATAAGCAGCCGGTTGACTCTAAACCTGGGTCTTCGCTACGACTACTATGGTTCTCCCGATGATGCGAACGGTCATTCGAACGTATATGATCTGCCGACAAACACCAACCATAAAGGAACGTTCCATCAGACCTACAACAACTTTGCGCCCCGCGTAGGCTTCGCATACCAGCTGGGGAACAATGCCGTAGTACACGCCGGCTACGGAATCTATTACTCTCCCTTTCAATACAATCAACTGCAATTCCTGATGATCAACGAGCCCAATTTCTATTTGCAGCTCAATACCTTCCCGCTCACTACGCTCACCCCGGTTACCGATACATTCGTTGCCAATCCCACACTGAGCGCCGAGGCCCCGTTCACTATATCGCTGCGAATGAAAACGCCCTATGTGCAGCAATGGAATCTCTCAATCCAGCGAAGCCTGGGTCCGCAATGGATCGCGACTCTTTCTTACCTCGGCAATAAGTCGGACCACCTGCAAATCAGGCAGAACCCGAATCAGGCGTCGCTGCCGGCGAATCCTACAAACCCAACACCGATACAGAGCCGCCGCCCGTATCCTTACGTCGGCGACGTTTACCAGATCTCCTCTATTGCCTATGGGAACTACAATGCTTTGGAGGCCGATCTGGAGCATCGCTTTTCAAACGGTCTTTCTTTTCTCGCCAACTATATCTGGTCGAAGTCGATGGACGCATTGAACAACGGGGCCGAGCAGCCGGAATATGGTCCGGATGTGCAGGCGGAATATGGTTTGTCCGATTTCAATGCGGGCCAGGTCTTTAAGGCTAGCGGCATCTACGAACTTCCATTTGGAACTGGCAAAGCGCACCTTGGCGCAGCCAATTGGTTGAACAGCCAGGTGATCGGGGGTTGGCAGGCGAGCGGGATTCTGACGGTTCAGAGCGGCCTTCCATTTAATGTAAGCGCAACCGACCTTTCCAATACCGGGGGCAATCACGCACAACGCGGCAATCAAGTTTGCGATGGGAATCGTCCGCCAGGACAATCCATACAGCATTGGTTCAACACCGCCTGCTACGTCCAGCCGGGCATCGGCCAACTGGGAAACGAGCGAAGAGATAACATCCTCGGTCCGAGGACGACAAACCTCGATCTGTCGGTATTCAAGTCCTTTGCGCTTCCCGAAGGTACGGCATTACAGTTCCGCTCCGATTTCTTCGACTCCCTGAATCACCCTTTATTGGGAATTCCGTCTGCGACCGTTGCTACTCCAACCTATGGCCAGATTACCAGCATCACGGGAGCGCGAGTCATTCAGTTATCGCTCAAGTTCAGCTATTGAGGAGTGTCTTGGGGAGCAATCAGGATCTCCGGGGTTTCCGGTATCCACGCTCTCCGCTCGCTCTTGAGAGCAACGCCGAGGGGAAAATGAAATGGTGAATAGGTGCATGAGAAGAGTTCTCCGGCGAACAGTGGCCGGAATAATCGGATTTGCTGCCGGCTGGATGCCTTCAATATCGGGCGCTCAGACTGCCAAGCCCAACGTGGTTATGATTGTTCTCGACCAGCTTCAGGCGGATCAACTTCATTGCTACGGCAATCCGCGTGCCACCAGTCCTAACATCGACAGGCTGGCCAGCCGGGGGATTCTCTTCTCCCATTTCTATTCCGTTGCGCCGTGGACATCACCGTCCTTTGCTACGCTGCATACCTCGCTCTATCCCTCTGTTCACGGAGTGACTCTGTTCTGGCACCCAGGCATGCCTCTGATTGACAAAGACAGACCCACTTTGGCTGAGAGCTTTCAGAGTGAAGGCTACGATACGTCGGCATTTGTGGATAATACGCTGGCGGGGAAGCCACTGACAGGCTCAGGCTTTGATGAATACGTCGAGCAGAGCGCGCCGGCTTTGGACATCACTGCACGAGCAGCGCTGAACGGGCTCTCAGAGTATAAAGGCCCCGTCACCACGGAGAAGGTGCTCCGCTGGCTGGACAGCCGCCACGCTGAGCCGCATCCTTTCTTCCTATATGTACACTTGATCGAGCCGCATTCGCCGTATAACCCTCCCCCACAGGACGACCTATTCAAATCGGATGCATATCCTTATCTCTCGGTTACCGGATACGACATTGCGAAGGGAGGGTTGCTGCGGTTGGCGATGACCGGAGACCAAAATGCCGTGGACAGGCTGTATCAGCTTTATGACGGCAAAATTCATTTCGTGGATCGATATGTCGGCGAGATTTTAGATCGCCTGCAATCGTTGGGGTTGGACAGCAATACTTACGTGGTCTTGACCTCCGATCATGGAGAGCTGCTCTACTCCCACCCCGAGGACTTTCTTAGCTTCGATCATCGCTCTCTCTATGACGCGGTTCTTCACATCCCTATGATTATCGCGGGACCGGGGGTTCCCGGAGGCAAGACTGTCGCAGCGCTTGGCTCCAATATCGATACTGCACCCACGGTTTTGGCGCTGACTGGCGCTCCTCTTCTCAACGACGCTCAAGGTCACAGCCTGACGCCAATTATTCAAGGAAAAGTTTCCTCTGTGAACAACGAGGTGTTTGGCGAAGAAGATGTTGAGATCCCGGAACGGTCGGTCCGGACCGAGCGGTATAAGCTTATTCGAAATCTTTGGAGTGGTAAGGAGCAGCTCTTCGATCTCCAAAACGATCCTCACGAGCTTCACAATGTTGCGCAGAAGAACGAGACGGTTGTGAAAGAGATGGATACGCGGTTGGATGGATGGATGCGAGTGAATGAGCCTCCTGCTCAAATACAGATGCGACGGTGGCGCATTTACACCCAGCCCGAGACGACCGTTACTGTCGATGACGTAACCATCGGTGCGGCATTTCTCATCACCCAGCGGCGAGCGTGGCATTCGGACCAGAGCCCGGCAAGCGGAGATTATGATGGCAGTTGTTTCTGGACGGAAGGTGGGGACGGAAAAAGAACTGCTATCTGGCGGAGCGACAATCCATTAATAGGAACGTACAAAGTCTTTGTCTACTCCGGCCATCCGGATGTGGGCGCGCTGGCCACGGATGCTCCGTTTAAGGTCGTGACCAAAGATGGTACGCACAAGGTAGTCGTGAACCTCCAAAAAGGGGAAGGCGAATGGAAGCTTTTAGGCGTTTTCAAAAATCCTCGATACGTTGAGCTGAGTAACGCTGCCAACGGAATCGTAGTTGCCGATGCCGTCCGCTACGAGAGGATGGAGTGACTTCCCGGGTCTAGTGCGCTCCTGAAACCAAGTGGCGTGATTACGATACTGTACGCCGAGATTTGTGGAATCCCACATCTGACGCAAAGAACGCGTCAGATATGGGGCACCCAGGATTTGTTGAAACGGGAGAGTAAAAACAATTTCTGGTTTAGTAGGTGATGCGGAGCGAGAACTCAAGCTCGCGCGGAGTTCCTGTGCCGACGAGACCGGTCGGGTTCACTGTCGCGGTTATCTTGCCGAAGCTGCCCGTTGGCACAATCTGTCCCGCGGAGCCAACGTTAAGAGTGCTACCAGGCTGTCCATACTGCGCGCGGTTAAACAGGTTGAAGGCTTCAGCGCGGAAGATCACATTGCTGCGTTCGGTGAGGTGGAAGGTTTTCTCCACGGTGGAGTCATCCTGCCACAGCGGCGGTCCGTTGGCGATGTTCCTGCCGGCATTTCCCCAGGCGCCCGCGGCAGGTACTGAGAAGGCGGCCGGATTCAGATAGGCGTTGATGCCGCGGCCCGGCAGATAGATTGGCACTCCGGGGACCCGGTCGGGGCGCTCGTTGACATTGTTGCCGTCGGGCAATGCATTTGCGCTCCGGCTAAGAAATACGTTGACCGGCAGGCCGGCGCGCGCCTCAAACAGTGTGTTCACCGACCAGCCGCCCACCAGGATGTCCGCTCCCCGGCCCGTCGAAAAGTATTTACGTCCGCGTCCGAACGGGAGATCGTAAACGGCACTCACGTTGCCGGTGTTGCGCACATCGTCATCGCCGGTCGCGTATTCGCAGTTGAAACAGTTCACATTCTGTGCCGAGTCAGCCTCGCCGGCGCCGGTGGAACCGTCATTGAGGGCGTGCGACAGCATGTAATTGGCCGCCAGAAATAGCCCGTTGTTGAAACGGCGGTTGAGGTTGACCTGTAAAGCGTGAAAGATCGACTTGCCTTCATTGAACTTGGTGTCGATCTCGCTCGGGTACTGCGGCAACGGCCGCGCGCCGGTCGCCGGGTCGATCAAATTGGTGTAGGAGCGCCGGAAGAGATGCGTGCCCTTCACCCCCAAGTAGGTAAGGGTCAAAACCGTGTGCCCGGGAAATGCCTGCTGGATCGAGCCAGTCCACTGTTCGGTATAGGAATCCGGATGATGGCGCGCCATCGAGCGCGGGGTCAGCGCCAGGCCTGTTGAAGGCGTAAGCGAAGCCGGCACTGGATAGGAGTATTGCACCGTCTTGCCGCTGGTCAGAGTAACGGAAGGCTCGGTGTTCACCACCGGGCTGTCTTCATCGCCAAGCTGGTTTTCCCCGTGATAGATGCCAAAGCCGGCGCGGAAGACCGTATTTCCGCCGAGGTTCGCGGGGGCGTATGCGACTCCGACGCGCGGATCGAAGCCGAGATAATTGTTGAAGTAAAACTGGGTGCCTATGCCGCAATAACCTCCACAGCTTGCGATGTCGAAGGGATCTTCATTGTTATGCGCCTCATGAAATGGCGAGAAGAAGTTGTAGCGCAGGCCGTAGTTGAGCGTGAGATCGCGTGCCGCCTTCCACTGGTCCTGCGCGTAGCCGGCGAACTGCTCTTTGCGCAGACCCTTGTCGGGCAGCGCGGCGGTGGTCTGGAAAGTATTGAGCTGGTTCGCAAGAAAGGCGCCCTCGCTCAGAAAGGTTGCCGTGCCGTCGATAGAGTTCGCCTCGTTGTACTGCGGCAGGCGAATATCGGCGCCGGCCTTGACAGTATGCTTGCCGGCGGTCCAGGTGACCGTGTCATTCACTGAAAAGCTTTGCGCTATTTGCTCCTTGGAGTAATTTTCATTGATCTGCGTGAACCCGCTGATGGCAAAATTGAAGGGCTCGCCGGTCAGCTGCGTCTGGATGAAGGTGTTCCGGTTAAAGCCGAACTCCGCCTCATTCAGCAGACTGGCATTGAAGACATGTGTTTCTTCGAGGACGAAATTCTGCACGCGCGAAACGATCGTGATGGACTGAGCGAGCGCATTCAGCGCGCTGGTCGATGAGCCATCGTCGATGTTATAGCGGACGTAACCGGAGTCGTGATCGGTGAAGCGATGATCGACGCGCACGACGCCGGAGTTTTCATTGTCTGGACTCGGCACCAGCCCGACAAAAGAGTACGCATTCGGATCTGTCGGCGACGGCGACGAGCCCTGCGGAAATGCATTCACGATTGCGGCGAGCGCCGGCTGGGCAGCCACCACCTGCGCGCGATATGCGGGACTGGGCACAAAGCCGATCTGCGGCACTCCGCCAAGCTGCTGCCGAAAACCTTCATAATTCACGAAGAAGAAGGTGCGGTTGCGAACGATTGGGCCGCCTATGTTTCCGCCGAGCTGATTGAGGTGGAACTGGGGGTGGACGGTGGCCTTGATGGGCGAGAGCGCATCGAAGTAGCTGTTGCGCAGGTATTCGAAAACGCTCCCATGGAAAGCATTCGTGCCGCTCTTCGAGATCAGACTGACCTGTCCGCCTGCCGAACCACCGGTGTCCGCCGTGTAGGTGCCTGCGTCGACCTTGAATTCCGCTACTGCTTCCGTCGAGTACTGCAGGCGCAGGCCTGATTTCAGCGCCATGCGGTATACGCCGCTCGCATCCACTCCATCCAGACGGTAGTTGCCATCGTCGATACCCTGGCCGGCGAAGCGGATGGAGGCCTGCTGGCCCGTGCCGTTGTCGATCGCGCCGGGCGCGAGCAGTTCCAGGGTTGCGATGTTGCGGCCGTTCAACGGCAACTCACTCACCTGTACCGACTGAATGGTTCCCCCGAAGGTGTCGTCGCTCTTGTTGAGTTGCGCGCCGCTCCGATCGGCTTCTACGGATATGCTCTGGTTGACCGAGCCAATCCGCATACGCTCATTGACCGTGCGAACATCCCCGGAATGGAGATCGATGCCTGCCACCCGGAGATCTTCAAAGTTGGGCTTGCTCAGCAAGATGACGAAGCGTCCCACCGGTAATGAAGAGGCCACAAACTGCCCATGATCGTCTGTCGTGACCTCGCGGCTCTGATTCGTGCCTTGCTGGGTGACGGTGACCTTGACGCCGGACATGGAGGCGCCGGTCGCATCTGTGACGGTTCCATTCAGCTCGGTGCGGTCAATCTGGGCCTGGGCTACGGCGCACGCCCAGATTGCAAGAACAAGAAGGGAAAGGATTCGCATCAATCGCATGGTTTTGAGGCGCAGAGCGTCAGCTTTCACGCTCCGGCCTGTGCTTATCTAATCGAGGCAACCTTAGAGGAGACTTAGATTTGGAGACTCGGCCTCAAGTATTCATACGCTTATAACCAAATTGGACAGAGCTGGCGCAATACTGTGAACATGCAAGTCTTCCGTCATGGAGGACGTCGCGCTGGACTCGAACTCGAGATTTGCGGAATCCCACGTCCGAGAATCCGGACGTGGGGCACCCAAGATTGGTTGAGGGAGGAGCTTCAAAAGCCCGTTCTCACTGCTCGCGCAGGGCTGTCATGGGATCAACTCCCGCGGCGCGCCGGGCAGGGAGGTAGGACGCGAGCGCAGCGATGGCAAGAAACACCACGGTCATGCTGGCGAAGGTCGTAGGGTCGGTGGGCTTGACCCCTATCAACATCGTGGACATCACCCGGGTCAGAATGAATGCTGCGAGGAAGCCGGCCGCAATCCCCAGAGCACTGAGACGAAGTCCCTGGCCGACGACAAGCTTGAATATATTGCCCGGTCTCGACGTTCGCCTTCGCCGGAAAATAGAGGCGAAAGCGGGGAGCCAGCACGCCGACAAACGTCCGCCCAGATATCGCCGAGAAAAAGCGCTGCGTCCGCAGCTGCCACTCTTTCCTTCATCACAGTAGGGTTGCCGAAGCGAAGAAGCGCGTCGCGCCGCGCTTTCTGGGGCGACATGCCGGAAGCGATGTTGTCCTCAACCCGCATTTCGAGATGCGATTGAATCTCTTCATCGATATCTTGTTCCATCTTCGAACGAGAGAACAGGTTCGAGATACGGCGATAGATGGACATCTTAAGCCCCCCTCAATGCTCATTCAATCGGCAACGCCTGCATGGGGTTGTGGCAGCCGTACCACAGGACGGGGGGGGGCCTCTTTCACAAGTTGTTCAAAGCTTTTCTCCACTGGTCGAAACTGCTTCCTGTCTGGATACCTAGACAACTCAGTATAGGTGGAAACGGACAAGGGTAGAAGCAGATTCCCTTCGGGAATGACAGAAAGAAAGGCAAAGACGGTAAAGAAACCGGCTTGTTCTTTGCGGGAACCGAGTATGTGATGAAATATACCTACCCCGGTGTCTTTAAGAAGGGCAAGAGATGAATCGTGTAGCCCGTTCCATAAAGACGTTTCTCCTGCCAATGTTGCTTGGGCCTTCAAGCGTGCGGGGCGTTGCTCGTCCGGTCAGTGCCTCCGCGGCCGTCCACCTGTTGGTGGTAGCCGCCGTCCTAGGCTATGGCTACTGGCATCCGGCTCGTGTTGTCAATCCTCCGGGGACCGCCACCGGTGCGCGGATAGATCTCGTTTACCTGCCGGGGAGAGGACCGGCGTCCAGGTCGCATCCCGTCGCGAAGCTTAAGCGGCCAGATGTTGCCAAACTCACGCCTCCTTCGGCGGCGGTTCTGCCAACACTTCCGTTGCCTTCCCTTCCTCAGGTCACGTTGCCATCGGACGCACCTGATCAAACAATGGGTTCAAACTCCTTGGGTGCGGACGATGCACAGCAGATCGCGTTGACGATGTACTCTCCCAGTCCGGCACCGGATCTCTCCGTGCTGCCTCGAGGATTGCAGGGCGACGTCATTGTCGATGTCACGATCAACACCGACGGCAGAGTAAGCGATCTGACGGTTCTGAAGACGCTGGGCTACGGACTCGAGTCGAGCGTAGTCAGCACAGTGCGAACCTGGACCTTTCGGCCAGCTCAAAAAGATGGCGTGCCCGTCGCCAGCGTACAGGAATTACGGTTCCATTTCGGCCGGCCTGAGTCCCCGTAGATTGCCGGAATTGCAGAGAGTCTGTTAGCATCTGCGAGCCCATCTCGCGCAACATAATGAGAAGCTTCGCGCCTCCTGCCCATTCTGCTAGTGTCCGGACTAGCCGTTCGGCGGATGAAAGCGCCATGGCATCTATGACATGTTGTTCCCAGAGGTTTTGAATATGTCCAGGGAACTCATTGATCTTTCCAATGCTTTGTCACGTTCCATCGAAGATGCGGCCACCAGCCTGGTTGCCGTGCACACTGAGGCGCGCGGCTCTTCAAGCGGCGTAGTATGGCGGCCCGGTGTTGTAGTTACCGCTGAACATGCGTTGCGCCGCGATGAGGAGATTCAACTGACGCTTCCGGATGGGCGCATGGTGGCCGCTACCCTTGCCGGCCGCGATCCTTCCACCGATATCGCGGTCTTGAAATGCGCAGAGGCTGACGCCGGCGTAAGAGAATTTGGCGATGTTGCGTCGCTCAAGCCGGGCAATCTCGCGCTCGTTGCCGGCCGCACCAGGGCTAGCGGGCCGGTCGCCGGAATGGCCGTGGTCAGCATGGTTGCGGCGGAGCGCCGCACTTGGACGGGAGCGTCTCTTGCGCCGTACGTCCGTCTAGATGTCGCCTTGCAGCCCACCGCCGCAGGCGGAGTGGTGGTTGATGTGCACAGCCGGGCGGTTGGCATTGTCACCTCACGTTTCGCGCGATTCGGAGCAATCCTCATTCCAGCGCCTACGGTGAATCGGGTTGTAGACACGCTGCTTCAGAAGGGCCGTATCCCTCGCGGTTATCTGGGGGTAGGTCTCCAGCCCATCCGTTTACCTGACTCTCTTCGGCAGTCGCTGCAGCGCGATGAAAGGACGGCCGTAATCGTTCTCGAGGTCGAGCCCGGTGGTCCGGCAGGCAAAGCGGGGATTGTTATCGGCGATATTCTGGTTTCGCTGGCGGACCGTGCGGTCACACGCGTGGAAGACGTGTACTCGCAACTGCCAGGGGAAGCGATCGCCAAGCCGCTGGCGCTGAAATACATCCGTGGGGGCGCGGTTCAGGAAACGAACGTTGTCGTGGGCGAGCGCCCGCACGGAGATAAATAGCGTGACTATTCCAGGTTTCGGCGAAATCGCGGAGCAACTGCGGCGGTCAACCGTCCTCATCCGCGCTGGCGAACGCGGGAGCGGCTCCGGCGTCATTTGGTCGGCCGACGGCATCATTGTGACCAACGCGCACGTCATGCGCAGCTCCCCGGCGGGCGTCCAGCTTTGGGATGGGCGCGAATTGGAAGCCAGTGTGATTTCGCGAGATCCGAGGCGTGATATTGCCATACTTCGCGCTAACGCCGGTAATTTGCCGGCGGCGATGGCGGCTGATTCTTCTCAGGTGCGGCCTGGTGAGTTGGCCATCGCGATCGGGAATCCGCTCGGTTTTATAGGAGCGCTCACTACGGGAACAGTCCACGCAATAGGCCCGTTGCGGGGCCTTGGGTCACAATCGTGGATTCAAGCCAATCTGCGGCTGGCGCCGGGCAATTCCGGAGGCCCGTTGGCCGGCGCGGACGGCCGAGTCATTGGGATCAACACCATGGTTGCCGGCCGCCTGGCGCTTGCCATCCCAAGCAGGGCGGTGGAAGATTTCATTTCCAGCGGTCCTTTGGATTCGTGGTTCGGAGTGACGGTGCAACCCGTGGAAATTCCGCGAGCCGGCGCACAATCCCGAGCCTTCGGTTTGGTTGTTCTCGAAATCGAGCCCGGCAGCTCCGCCGCTAATGCTTCATTGTTGCCCGGCGACATCCTGCTGGGGACGGAAGACAAGCGGTTTACCTCGGTCGGCGATCTGGCGAATCTTCTGCGGGGTAGCGAGCCGCGGGTGCAGCGCCTCGAATTCCTGCGCGGGGATTACTCCCGGGTTCGCCGCGTTACCGTACAACTGGGAGCTCAGAGCATCTCCCGGAGCAGCGTCGCGGCGTGATTCGTGTCCTCATCGTCGCAGCTTCGCCGCTGGTGCGGGCCGGGCTGGAAAGTATTCTCACCTCTCGAGGCGTGGAGGTTCTAGGAAGCGTCCCCAGCCTTGAGCTATTAGCCGACCGGTTTGCGGATGAGGAAGCAGATATTGTTCTGATAGAGACCTCCGGCGGGCCAATCGAGACGGTGTTGGAATCTATCGGCCGATGGGAACTTGCTTCAGAAGCCGCGGTGGTCATTCTCTCCGGCCATCCAGCTGCGGACTGGGTTGCCGAAGCTGTGCGGGCAGGAGCTGCGGCGGTGCTGCCGCCGGAGACTTCCGGAGAACAGCTTGTCGCGGCTATACAGGCCGCCGCCGCGGGGCTTATCGTTTTGCATCGTGACGAGATCGCCGCGGCGCTTCCGGTAGCTGCTCCTGCGTCGCGTCCTGTAGCGGAATTTACCGAGACGTTGACCCGCCGGGAACGCGAGGTTTTACAAATGCTCGCGAGCGGGTTGGGGAATAAGGAGATTGCAACGCGGCTGGTTATTTCAGAGCATACGGTCAAGTTCCACGTTGCATCCATCCTGGGCAAACTTGGCGCTGGGAGCCGAACTGAAGCAGTCGCGCTGGGCATCCGCCATGGCTTGGTCCTTCTATGATCTCCGCGCATCCACTGTTTCCGCCGGATGCAAGTGAAAGGTTCTAGCTGCAACGACAAATTAGAAGTAGTTTCAGAAACCCTGTGAGCTGTTTAAAAGGCAGAAGCAGATTCCCTTCGGGAATGACAGAAAGAAAGGCAGCGGCTGACTAAGGAGGGCAAATGCAGACTTGCTTTGGATCTCTCCCCCTTCAACTAATTCTTGGGTGCCCCACGTCCGGATTCCCGGACGTGGGATTCCAACCTCAACTCAAGCGGAGAGGTGAGATAACGCCTGCTCGAGGTCCTCAAGGAGATCGTCTGTATTCTCAAGCCCAATCGAGAGCCTAAGTAGATTTTGAGGTGTCAGGGTGTCAGGTCCCTCGATCGAAGCTCTGTGCTCAATTAAACTATGCGCTCCTCCGAGGCTGGTGGCTCGGGTGAAGATCCGCGCGGCGGCGGCAACGCGCATCGCGTCTTTTGCGGAGTGCCTGACCGAAAAGGAAAGCATCCCGCCAAACTGCTTCATCTGGCGCGCGGCGATTGCGTGTCCCGGGTGCGTTATCAATCCCGGATAGAAGACTGCTTCCACTGTTTTATGATCGGCGAGGAACTCGGCAATCTTCATGGCGGAAGCCGCTTGTGCCCGCACCCGGAGAGGCAGAGTTGCGATACCCCGTAATGTGAGCCAGCAGTCGAAGGGTGATGGAACCGCTCCGCCCATCTGCTGCGATTGCCGCGCACCTTCAAAAAGCGCATTGTCTTCGCGAGCGATCAAAACTCCGCCAATCACATCGCTGTGGCCGGAAATATATTTTGTAGTCGAGTGGGCCACCATATCGATGCCGTGATCGAGCGGGCGTTGTAATACCGGGGTGGCAAGCGTGCCGTCGCATACGGTGGTTACGCCGGCCCCCCTGGCCAGGAGCGCAATCTCTTCGAGGTTTGTGATCTTCAGCATTGGATTGGATGGAGTCTCAATCCAGATGAGCCTGGTATTGGGATGGAGAGAGGCGGCCACATTCGCTGGATCGCCCATATCTATATAGGTTGTGCGGAGCCCTGCGTTCGCGAATACCGTGCTGAGAACCTTCTTAAATCCGTGGTAAACATCATTGGGGGCAAGGATGTGATCGCCCGGCCTGAGCGTTTGCAGCAGCGCCGTCGCTACGGCTATTCCGGAGGAAAAGGCGAGTGCTCGATCTCCTCCTTCGAGCGCCGCAACACAGTTTTCGAGTGCGCTGCGATTCGGATTTTCGCTGCGTGAATAGGAAAACCCCCGCGGATATCCGCCGTCTGTATCACGCTCGTAATTGGTCGAGAGGTAAATCGGCGCGGCCACTGAACCGGTAGCGGGATCGATGGGTTGTCCGGCATGCACGGCCAGCGTTTCCAGCCGCTGTTTGCATTTCAAAGACATGCAAAATGATATCAAGCTGCCGGGAAGCGAAATATTGAGGAAACCGCAGATCTCTCCACTCCGCTGCCCACCCCAGCAAGCTTCGCTTGCCGGAGACCCGGTTTCGCTCTGTCGAAAATCATCCTGGGGGGCCTGTTCTGCCAGCAGTTGTGGTCTCCCACCCTTGCTACGCAAGGATGGGGCACCCTAAATCTGCTTGAAGTATGGATCCAAAATGGCCACCAATCGGGGGTGCTCCATATCTGGCGCGCTCTTTGCGCCAGATACCCGAAAGTTAGGCGCTACTCCTTTTTGAAACCGCGTAGTAAGGCTGGTTCGAAAGGGTCGTGTTGAATGCGGGATAAAGCCAGGCTGAGTCTGTTCCGCGCCGTAATTCGAAATAGTATTGCAGCGGAAAAGGAGAGTTGGTGTAGTCACCGGGAATCGAAGCGCTGTATCCGTGATGGCTCCGGTCCATTTCCGTCGACTTCCAGCGTTCCGCTTGGTCGACATGACGGTAAAACAGCGAGACAGAGGAAGGAGCGTCATGCGGGGCGGGGAGAAGCAGCGATAGGGAGAGCGGAGTCCCAGGATGAAATTCGGCAGGCGGCGTATGACCGCAATTGAGCGATGGGCGGTGCGGCCGTCCCTCTGCGGCTCGAATTGCGGATTCGGCATGCTGTGCAGCGCCATTAGGAGTGCTTGGATTTTTCAGACTGTTCCGCATGGCCGCTATGTCGAGATCGATGCTGGGGAGCCGGCCGCTCCAGTCTCCGCTGCGTATGGGAACGTTCCCATAGGTGATATTGGAGCAGTAGACGCGTTTGGCACGTTCCGCCATGCTTGCCCACGCATCCCGCGCTTTCATGTAGTGGGCCAGAGCAAGTTTACCGGCCTCGGGATTGCCGGTCTGCTGGTAGACTTCGAAGAGAACGCCGCTGCGCAGCTTGGCCGCGAAAAAGCGGCCCAATCCATTTTGTATGAGAACGTCTTCTTCCATACGCCGGAACTGGGGAGAGGTATGCGATGCCGCCTGCACGCGCGCCGCGGTCAATGCCTGGGACGACGCAGCCGTGAAGTCCTCCAGCCATTGCGCAACTTCAATCGGAGAATACTTGGCATTTGCCCGGCCGGCGAGCAGGTCCGCGGCATACTCGACGATGGTCGAAAAGAGCTGCGGATCCAGTGGACTTACCGTGGCAAAACATTTTGGAGTAGGGGTATCGCCGTACGGCGACTTTTCGCTGCCGAGCACGACCGGCATGTTGGTGTAAATCTCCGGCCAAAACGAATGATTCGACCCAGAGGGAAGATGGGCGCTGGTCACCAAGGGAAGAACCCGACTGGCGTTCGCTAAAGCCGTTTCGACCGAGTTGGCGCCGTGGCCGAAGTCGCGCCTTAAGGCTCTCCGCCAGGTCTCCGGATCGGCGTCGGGATTGTAGAGACGCCTGCCCCACACGCGATAGAAATATTCAAACTTCTGCCAGTCGTCCTTGGGATTGAGGGATGCGTCGGCATAAGCGCAGCGGCCGCCGGGCAGCCCGGAACCTTCTCGTCCTTTAAATGTCAGCGGCTCGCAGATCTCGAGCCCCGCAGCGCCGCAGAAATGAGAGGTTCGCCCGTAGGCTGCCGCCATCTCCGGATCGCCCGAGAGCAGGTGGCGCTGCGTGCCCGGCCATAAGCGGAAGAGCAGCTCATAGCGGGCGCCCTGCTCGAAGAAGTCGGCATATCCATAGCGGGTAAACAGCCGGGCGCCGCCGCTGACGCTGAAGAGGCCTGATTTATCGATATGGCCGGGCTGTGGAATCTCCAATTTACGGATGTCCGCCTGGTTATAGCCCAGGCTTTGATGCTCGGCGGAATACTTGGCTCCCAGTTTGACCGGCATGCCGGTATTCGCCGCCATGTCGATCATGATCTGGTTGACCCCTTTGGCGTGCATGTCGATTTCGATCTTGCGGCCGCTGCCGGAGATAGCTTCAAACAAGGTTCGCCAAAATGGATAGCTCCCTTCGGGAATTCCGCTCTCGCCGTGAACGCGCAGAGTGAGCCCTTGAATTTCGGGGCACTCTTTCAGGATGATGGCCAGGGCGTCGCGGCAATACGCGGCATGGGTTTCCGGCGTAAGTCCCTCGATCCGGTGATGCGCATGAGGGCTGTCGGTCCATTGATAGGCATGGGTCCAGATACCCAATTGAAATTGCAGTCCGCGAGCTCCAGTCTCTGCGGAGATAAAGCGGAGCATCTCAAAGTTCCTCTCCTGTTCTTCGGCAGGTAAAGGGATCGGCGAGGGAAGCTCTTTTCCATCTTCGCCGGTGAGCCGAACAACGCGGACGTTGTAGCCGGGGACATTGACCAGGTAGGGATAGCAGAAATGGAAGTAGTCGCCGGTGACGTGGATAGGGAAATCGTATCCAAATCCAAAGGCGAAATTGAAGCGGTTGAATCTGCTCACCGCGAGCGCATCCAGGTATCCGCGCCAAAAATCCTTGTCGTAATACCAACTCTTGTCCTCGACCTCGCTACAGAAAGCCCGGGCAACACTTCTGACCTTGTTTGCCGGCTTCTCTTCCGATACGCGATCGAGGTGCAAGGCCACTCCAGGGTCGTGGCCGAATTCGACCCGTTCGGCCAATTCCAGAAGGCCGTAGATGAAGCCTCTTGGATCGCTCGCGGAAATCCAGATTGCGGGCGCTCCCGACAGACGCCCAGGCGCCATGCGAGTGCTCTCCGCGCTTTCACCGGAGGCTCCCTGGGGGAAGCCTTTCGCCATGCTTGAAGCAGTGCCGGCTACCAGGACGAATAATGCAGATCCTTCCGCTTGGCTTGGGGAGGAGACGATCTGGCAGATGGCTCCCTTGGCGGCGAGGGCCTTACGGAGCTCCCCGGCGGCCCACTTCACCGGGGCGCTCGATGCCGCCGGATCACCGTCATCGATGATCACAGCCACTCGCCGGCTTGGCGCGGCGAGAGTGCTAGGAGTGAGGCTAAGCGCGGTCGCGGCGCCGGCGAGCTTTAAGAAATCCCGGCGTTGAATTGCCGCAATAAAATCGGGTGACATAATCCTGAGCCTCTCTCCTCGATGCTGCATATGCTGCACGGGCCACGCGGATTCGCGGGGCAAATCCCATATCACAACACACGGTTTTACAATATAGCTCGCCCGATGCGCTTCGCGCAACCAATTTGACCGATTGCCCAAAACGCTGCAGCTCGTCTATAGTTTGACACCGTATCTTGACTACATTGATTCAGGAAAGAGAATTCGGAATGGTTGATCTAACCCGCCGAGAGGCAATTACGGTCCTGTTTGGAGCGGCAGGCGCTGCACTCGCGCCGAACATCCTCGGAGCCGTAGACGCAGGTTCGAACTCGACCGTATCGCCATGGTACTCTGCCGTGCGCCGGTGCGGAGCCGTACAGTTCAACGAACGCGATCCACTCCGAATGGATATTACCTGGTGGATCGACTATTGGACCAGCCTGAAGGTCGATGCCCTGCGGTTGAATGCCGGGGGCATTATGGCGTTCTATCCGACCAAGATTCCTTACCAACACCGAAGCCCCTTCTTGGGGAACCGCGATCTCTTTGGTGACTTCACCAAGGCCGCTAAAGCGAAAGGCATCCGCGTAATGGCGCGCCTCGACCCCAATTCAGTGTACGAGGACGCGGCTAAGGCCCATCCCGAATGGATTGCACGGAACAAGAACGGCGATTCCTTCAAGCCTACGAATGGGTTGTATGCCACGTGCATATACTCGACCTATTTCACGCGGCAGATACCCGCAATTATCAGCGAAATCAACTCCATGTACGATGTGGACGGGTTCTTTACGAACGGTTTCCCCGGCGCCGGCCGTCCAAGGGTATGTTATTGCGAAGCATGCCAGGTCCAGAGTTCGGAAGATCCTAACTCCCCGGAAGCATACCAGCGGCACATAGCGCGAGTGGTGGAAATCTGGCGTCTTTGGGACCAAACCGCGAAGGAAAAGAAGCCGGACAGCCTGTATGTCGGCAATGTTGGATCCGGAGTCGGCGCGGTCGCCAATCTCTATGCCATGGCGGCGACTGCGCCCTGGGTTAGTAACGACCACCAGGGGCGTGCCGGCGACACTCCTATTTGGGATTGCGCTCAACAAGGGCGCGTCTCCCGAGCTTTTATGAAGGGCCGCACAACCACTATGGTATGTGCCGCCTATTCGAGCACTCATCCGTTATGGAGGCACACGAGCAACGCCCCCTTGGAATTGAAGATGTGGATGGGGCAAACGACCGCGAGCGGAATGGCTCCATTGTTGCACTGGCTTGGCGGCAGCCCGAAGGATTTGCGTTGGATGGAGAACGGCAGAAGCTTCTATCAATGGATAGATAAGAACCAGGAGCACTTTGACAACGAGACGACGGTGGCTAATCTGGCCATTGTGTGGTCGCAAAGCACCAACGCCTTCTATAAGCCGCCAGGTCAAGGCGAGATCACTGATTACCCGCAGGGGATATATCAGGCAATGCTTGAGGGCAGATTTCTCTTCGATTTTGTTCACGAAGACGATCTGACGTCTGACGACTCTATGCAAATACAAGGGTCTTATTCTTGCCAATTGCGCGACGTTGAGCGACAAACAATGCCAGCAACTACGTGATTACGTAAGCCGCGGTGGCTCGCTTTTCGCCACTTTTGAAAGTGGCTTCTACGATGAGAATGGGAAGGCTCGTCCAGCCTCCGGCCTGGCGGATCTTTTTGGCTTTCAGCGGAAGGCAGCTATCGTCGGCCCGGACTTGAGCAATTCGCGTATACATGAATGTCGAGCGGGATCATCCCATCTTACAAGGCTTTAAGCAGACAACCTTGTTACCACTCTCCGAATATTACATACCTTTGCAAGCCATCTCCAATCCGGTGCTTACAGTGCTTCCTCCATTTCCGGGATTTCCGCCGGAGATGGTTTATCCTCCGTAGCGCAAACAGATCAGCCGGCGGTCGTGCTGGCCGAGCGAGGTACAAGCCGGCTGGTGTATCTACCGGGCGATATTGATCGAAGTTACTGGCATTCGCAGAATCCCGATCTTTCCGTTTACTCATCAACGCAATTCGATGGATGTGCCCTGAGGCGCCGCTTACGGTCACCGGCGACGGTCTGGCCGAAGTGATTGCGTGGAAGACCAAGCCTGGCTATGCGCTACACTTCCTCAACTATGACAACCCGCAGACGCTGAGGGGCGAGTACAGCAAAACTTATGCACTCGGGCCACAGATGGTGAAACTAACTTTACCTAACGGCTTCAAAGCCTCGAGGGTCCACCTATTAGCCGCCGATATAGAGGTTGCCTTTACCCACTCCGGTGATGCCATCGAATTCACCGTTCCTGAAGTGCGGGACTACGAAATCGCGGCCATTGTCTAATTCGAAACAGACGATAACTAAATTCTTGTCTCGAGAAAACTCACGTCACTTCTTCCAGGCCTAAGAGCTTGTTGAAAAACAGATCGTCGACGCCACCGGCTCACGATGCATTATTTCCGCGCCTGATGAGTGTTTCCCGTACATCTTCGTATCGTTGACTCTCAATAAAAGAGATCAATCGAGGCTGCTTTGATTTCGCCAGAGATTTCGAATGGAATCGTTTTCATATTGCAAGAGACAGTTTCAACAAATGTATTGACACGGTTTTTACCCAATGCATATACTCCGCGATGAAACTTCTATTCCCATTATGCGAAACCACATCTTGTTTTGCGTGGATGGGGGGCTGAGTCTTCTCCGGGAAACAAAGACCTGAGTGCGAATGTGGGGGGCCGAAAGACCGTCAAAGGTTTACATAGAAGGGAGAAAGACATCCCATGAACATGCGGTTGGTTGCCAAAGTTAGCGGGGTATTGTGCTGCCTCTCATCCTTTGCTGCTTGGGGGCAAGGTTTCGGAACAATCAGCGGCAGCGTCACCGATCCGACCGGGGCGGCAATCTCCGGGGCGAACGTGGTGGTCACCGAACTTGCAACTGCCCAGTCCAGGACGGCATCCAGCGGTTCGAGCGGCTACTATGTTCTGAACTCTCTGCGCCCGGCAGTTTATGCCTTGAGCGTAGATCAGTCCGGTTTTAAGAAGTTTGTGCAGACGGGGATTGTTCTGCTCGCCGACCAGAGCCTGACGGTCAATATCAAAATGGTTTTGGGTTCGACGAGTGAGAGCGTGAACGTGAACGCTTTAGCTACGCAGGTGGACACGACCACTCCCACCCTCCGTCAAGTCGTCGACTCGTCTAGAATGGCCGACATGCCTCTCAATGGGCGCAACGCCGCAAACTTGACTACGCTGGTCGCGGGAGCGGTCACCTCTCCTTCCAACAATGCCGATCAGGGGAATGCAAAGACCTTCCCGGAGGCGGTGACGATTTCGACCAATGGCGCTCGTGAGAACCAAGTCGGCTACTTTCTGGATGGCGCTCCGAATATTGATTTCTTCAGCAACGTGAACCAACCCTTCCCGTTCCCCGACGCGCTACAGGAGTTTAGCGTTCAAACGAGCAACTACAGCGCCGAGTTTGGACAGGACGCCGGCGGGGTAGTCTCGATCGTGACTAAGTCCGGGACCAATCAATTCCACGGCGACGCATTTGAATTCTTTCGCAACGGAGCTTTGAATGCCCGGAACTATTTCGCCACAACTGCGGATCCGCTCAAGCGCAACCAGTTTGGGGGCACATTCGGCGGCCCCATCATCAGAGATAGAACATTCTTCTTTGGCGGATATCAGGGCACGAGGATTCGTAGCAATCAGGGGGGACAAAGCGGTTTTGTGCCCACCAATGTGAATCTGGCGGGTGACTTTTCCGCGATGCTCTCGGCAAGCAACCCCAATAACCCGTTGGGTAAAGTGGTTGCGATTAAGGATCCTCTGACGGGAAAGCCCTTCCCCAACAATCAGATCCCGGTCAATCGCTTTGATCCTGCTTCATTGGCGATGCTAAAGTATGTGCCTCGCGCGGAGGGCAATGGCATCGTCTTTTACTCGGCCCCAATCATTCAGAACTTCGACGAGTATATTGCCCGAGGGGATCACAGCATTTCGTCAAAGGATAAGCTCGTAGGCCGTTACTATTACGACCGCTTCTTCAACGTGGGGTCCTACGGCGGCAACCTGCTGGCCTATAGGCAGGGTTCTACAATCAGTTCGCACAATGCGGTCATCCAGGAAATGCATATCTTTTCGCCCAACCTGCTGAACGATTTCCGCTTTGGTTTTATGCGTATTGTGTCGATTCGCCAACCCCCGGCGAACACGCCGACGGTTGCAGATTTTGGTGTGCCAATCTTTCAACCTCCTATCCCTGCCATCCAGAGCATCTCTATCTCCGGCTACTTCTCCACGGGAGCCAACCCCACGGCTAAGTTTCCGCGAACCGGTTTCTCCTTTCTCGACGATGTGCGTTGGACGCGCGGACGGCACAGTTTCGCTTTCGGCGGCATCTACGAACGGGACCAGCTGAATATGGTCAATGTGCTGGGTGAGCCAGGGACCTTCACATTTTCCGGAGATACCACCGGCTCTGCATTGGCCGATTTCATGCTAGGGAAGCTGCGCACGTTCGGTCAGGCCAACGGTCAACACGTCAAAAACCGTTATTGGATAATCAGCGGCTACGCGCAGGATTCGTTTCGGGTTACCACCCGCCTGACCATGAGTTACGGTGTTCGCTACGATCCATCGCGAGTATGGCACGATCTCTACCATCAGAATCAGGTCTTCTATCCTAGCGATTATTTTGCAGGAGTGCGATCCACCACGTTCCCGAATGCACCTGCCGGTCTTATGTTCTCCGGAGACAAAGGTGTGCCGGAGGATGGCACCACGGGCGACTACCGAAATGTGGCTCCCCGCGTCGGCTTTGCCTATGATGTGCATGGAAACGGAAAAACCAGCGTTCGCGGCGGATTCGGCATATTCTACGATTCGCGCGTTCCCGCCCTTTCCAATAACAGAGAGCTGGGCGCCGCTCCTTACAGCGCCACTGTCTCGCTGACCACGCCGCAAGGGCCATTCAGCAATCCGTACCTTGGTGTAACAAACCCATTTCCGGCGGTCTTTCCGCCTCCGTCGGACGCTCAATTCGTTCTGCCTGTCCAGGTATTCAGTTGGGATCCGAAGCACAAACTCATTACGGCAAGGAACTATAGCGTGAACTTGGCGATGGAACAGGAGTTGGGCCACGGCTTCATGACCCGCATCGCCTATGTTGGCTCTCGCGGCACCAACATGTCTGTGACCATAGATCAGAACCCGGCTGTGTATATGCCCGGAAGCACACTGAGTACTGATCAGCGCCGTTCCTACCACAACTTCACAAATATCTTTCAGGTCAGCCAGTCGGCCAATTCGTGGTACCACTCGGCGCAATTCAGCCTGTTAAAACCCTTTTCGCACGGATTCACTGTAACAGCGAACTATACATGGTCGAAGAGTACGGACGATCTCCCGTTCGGTACAGACGCGGCTACCTTCGGAACGAGCGGATACTACACACTTCCATTGAATTTTCCAGACTTTCGCAGGTTTGACCGCGGCCCATCCGACTTCGACAAACGCAATGTTTTTGTTACTTCTTATGTCTGGCAGGCGCCAGCCTTCGCAAACACAAACTCCTTCGTCCGGAATGTTATCGGTAAATGGGAGGTGTCCGGGATCGTGAGTGCTCAATCCGGCAGGCCTCTCACCCTGTATGCCGGCAAAGATCAGTCACAAACAGGAATCGGAAAAGATGAGGCCCAAATGGGGAATGGCCCGGCGTATGAGAGAGGCAATTGCGGCTCCACGGCCTCATCCTGCCTCAACTGGCTCAACTCCGGTATCTTTTCGCTTCCAGCGGTTGGGACATTTGGCAACGTGGGCAAAGGACAATTTACCGGACCCAGTTTCTTTAACTGGGACATGGGCCTCTTCAAGGACTTTCCGGTCAAGGAGAGACTGACGGTTCAGCTCCGCGGTGAGTTCTTCAATACTTTCAACCACACAAACTTTTCAACCGATAACACCGGCTCCAATGCAAAAGATCCCGTGCAAACAGTAAGCTCGGCTGGATTTGGTGATATTCTTGCCGCCAACGATCCAAGGATCATCCAACTGGCACTCAAGGTCCTTTTCTAATGCCGATTCGATCGCTGGGGATTTGGTTGTTGCTGACTGGGACGGCACTCGCCGCCCAGGCGCAGGCCGATCATGCTAAGAACCCCTTGGGCACGGGTCCGGATGTCGTCGTTGCGGGCCGTACCTTATTCAATAGGACCTGCACCGAGTGCCATGGCGTGGACGGAGCTGAAGGAGAGCGCGCGCCCGCGCTGGTGGGAGACCGGCGCTTCTTCAGGCTGAGCGAGGACGCTATTTTCGAGACCGTCAAGAAGGGGATTCCGGGAACCGCGATGCCCGCTCTTGGGCTGCCGGACGACGACATCTGGCGAATCGTGGTCTTCATCCGCGCTATGCGAGCATCCGCTTCCGATGCGGCCGTTCCCGGCGATACAAAGCATGGTTTAGCCGTGTTCTCCGGCAAAGGAGAATGCTTGAAGTGCCACACGCTTCAAGGGCATGGCGGAACCATCGGACCGGACTTGTCGAATATTGGAGCACAGATAACCTTGCAGCATCTGCGCGATGCGTTGACCCAGGAGAGGCCGATTCCGCCCGGATATGCTCCGGTCAAGGTTGTAACCCGAAGCGGTGAAACAGTCGAAGGTATCGCCAAGAACGAGGATGGGTTCTCGATCCAGGTTCTCGACTATCATGACAAACTTCATCTTTATGACAAGAGCGAGTTGCGTAAGGTTGTTCACGGGACAACATCGCTGATGCCGCACAACTACGATAAAGTGCTGACTCCTGGCGAATATCAGGATCTGGTCGCCATGCTTGCTCACCAAGTCACCACCAAGCTGCATGTGCAGCAACAGGGAGAGGGTGAGATCGGGCGATGAAGAGGGTAGCGCTGGTTCTTTTGCTGGGTCTTACATCGTCACTCTCCGCTCAGGTCACGAGTAAAGAGTTAGAGCAGCCTCCGGACAGCGATTGGCTGCACTATAACGGCAGTTACGATAGCCAGCGGCACAGCGATTTGGATCAGATCAAGCTGTCAAACGTAGATGCCCTGGTGAACAAGTGGGTGTATCACATCCCCGGCGCCAGCAACCTCGAGAATGTGCCCATCGTAGTCGACGGCGTGATGTACGTGACCCAGCCCAGTGCTGTGTACGCCATCGACGGCCGCAGCGGACGGCTGATCTGGAACTATCATCATGTACCCGAGCGCCTGACGAATGGCCGCCCCAACCGTGGGGATGCGAGTGGCCACGCCAACCGCGGCGCAGCGGTTTTTGAAAACAAAGTCTATTTCACCACGCCGGACGATTACCTGATTGCCTTGAACGCCTCGACCGGCAACCTTGTCTGGCAAAGCAAAATCGCCGATGTGAACGATGGTTATTGGTCGCCTGCTGCTCCGCTGGCGGTAAACGGCAAAGTGATCGTGGGCATCGCGCCCAGCGACTGGGGACTCAACGGTTTTCTCGACGCTTACGACGCAACCACGGGAGAGCGGCTGTGGCGCTGGGACCCGATCCCGAAAGCGGGCGAGCCGGGGTCGGAAACCTGGGCGGGGGATTCCTGGAAGTACGGCGGCGGTGATACCTGGCTCACCGGAAGTTATGACCCGGAGTTGAACCTGCTGTATTGGGGGATCGGCAACCCATCCCCGGATTTCAACGGCGATGTGCGCGTGGGCGACAATCTTTATACGGAATGCGTCGTCGCTTTGGATTTGGATACCGGAAAGCTGAAGTGGTATTTCCAGTTCACCCCCCACGACACAATGGATTGGGATGCTGTCGAGATCCCCGTGCTGGTCGATTCCTCCTATGACGGAAAAATGCGCAAGCTGATGGTTACGGCGGATCGCAATGGTTTCTATTACGTTTTGGATCGGGTGACGGGTAAGTTTCTGCACGGCAGCCCTTTTGCGCAGCACCTGAACTGGGCCTCTGGATTGACACCTGAAGGGCGTCCGATTCGCGTACCCGGTATAGAACCTACTTTGACCGGAACGAAGGTTTGTCCGTCGTCCATTGGGGCGACGAACTGGATGTCGCCTACGTATGATCCGCAGACGAATCTCTTTTATTTCGTCGCGCTGGAGGGCTGCGGCAGGGCAACCAAGAATACGGAAAAGTTCCGACCCGGAGGGTACCAATATCGCGCGGGAGGCGACGTGCTTCTTCGTGACAAGACCTGGAAAGTGTATGTGCGGGCACTTGACCTTACCACCGGCAAGCAGGTGTGGGAACAGGAGCGCGTCGGTTCCAGTGGACTCGGAGGCGGATTGCTCTCGACTGCAGGCGGGTTGATTTTTTCCGGTGAGCTCGAGGGAGAATTGGTCGCCCTGAATGCCACGACCGGCCAGCCCGTCTGGCACTTCAACACGGGCCAGCCAATCAACGCGCAGCCGATCACTTATTCCGTGAACGGAACGCAGTACGTGAGCATCGTTTCCCGCTCCGATGTATTTAGCTTTGCGCTCTTCCAACCTGAGAAGGTGGCAACCAAATGAAAATCAGACCGAGCCGAATCGCAGCTCTGATCGCCGTATTCCTTGCCGCTTCTCTTGGGTTCAGTCAAGAGCGCTACACCGTTTCAGACGAAAATGCCGCTGGTCCCGGGTCGCCCCGAGTGGTGGTCCTGCGGGATACTGTTGGCGGCGCTGAAGCAGCTGTCGCGCCGTCCGAAGGCGGAGAACTCAGTAGCTACCGGGTGAAGTTCCGAGGCCAGTGGGTGGAGTTGCTTTATCATGCTCGCGATTACTCGCCCGGTCCAGGATTCAAGGGCAAGGCGCCCCTGCTCTGGCCGGCAGTAGGCGCGCAGTATCCGTTAGGAACACTCCCCAAAACCAGCTGTGGTGACGGCACCTATCAGGTCGCCGGCAAGACCTATCCTATGCCTTGTCACGGCTTTGCCCGCACTCTTCCCTGGAAGGAAGTCAGCCGGAGTGCGGACAGCAAGGGCGCCCGGGTAACGGTCGAGTTGCGCGATTCCGACCGCGCGCGGACCTATTATCCTTTCGCTTTCCAGTTGGATGCCACGTTCCAACTCGCCAACGGCCAGCTCACCATCGACTACACGGTGAAATCGGACGGGTCAAATCCCCAGCCAATGGTTTTCTCGGTTGGCAATCACATCGCCTTCAAGATCCCTTTCCTGGCAGGCACCGACCCCGCCAACATGATTTTCGAAACGCCGAACACAGTTCAACTGTTACGGAACTCGGTGGGCGTGCTGAGTGGGGAGCAAAAGTCCCGCTCGTTCGAAGCTCCGGAACGTCTGGGCGATTTCGACGCTCACGTGGCCATACCGCTTACGGGATATCGTAGCCAGCCTTTTGCCCAGCTGACGGATCCTCAGGGCATGACTCTGCGCATTACCCAACAGGCCAGTTCAACCTTGGCCGAGCCGCTGATACGGTTCAATATTTTCGGTGGTCCGAAAGCGGGTTATTTCAGCCCCGAGCCGTGGTTCGGCATTCAGAATTCATTGAACCTGCATAAGGGCCTGGTCAGTTTGGCCGCGGGAGATCTCTGGAGGTGGCGGATCGAATTGCAAGTGGAGGGTCCTCCTCCTCCGCCGCCGGCTGCGGGATCGGGAGTCGAGAAGTTCGGGGGCAACTTCGCCTTTGTCGAAGGGCCGGTATGGGTGAAGCAAGGGTATCTTCTGTTTAGCGATATCTATAACTCGCGAATCATGAAAATGTCCACCGCGGATCATGCGGAGGTCTATCGCGATTACACAAATTCAGCCAATGGCAACTCGATGGATGTGCAGGGACGGTTGTATAGCTGTGAGCGCGACGGACACCGCGTTGTTCGGATGGAGAAGGACGGGCGGCTGACGGTTATCGCATCGGAATATCAGGGTAAGCGCCTCAACTCACCCAATGACGTGGTCGTCCGCAGGGATGGGCAGGTCTATTTTTCCGATCCCGATTCGCAAGCAGTTCTCGATCCTCGCGAACTCGGATTCAACGGGGTCTATCATGTCACGCCCCAAGGCAAGATCTCTCTGATCGCAAAGATGACGCGGCCGAATGGCGTTGCCCTAACGCCAGACGGACGGACGCTCTATATCGCGGACACAACAGAAAAGAAGATCATGGCTTACGATCTTGATGCGCAAGGAAATGCGTCGCGGGGCCGAGTGTTTATTTCTGGAATCGACGGCGGCCCGGATGGACTGCGTGTCGCGGCCGACGGCAACCTATATATTGCATGCCGAGGCATTGCGATTTACACCGCCGCCGGAAAATTCGTGAAGATGATAGAGTTTCCTGAAACTCCAGCAAATTGTTCCTTCGGCGGCCCCGATCTACGCACGCTCTATGTAACCGCGCGAACCTCGGTTTATCGCGTTCGCATTCCGGACCGAGGGGCCCTGCAATACTAAGAGATTTTTCGAGAAATCAGAAGTTTGCAGCTTCCAGATTCCCGCACGGGCTTTCGGAATATCTCTCTCTGATTCGATCTCCGGGTTGTCCTCTCTTTTTGAACAGCGGGGGCAACCTAAAGAAGTCGATTGAAAGCCGAATGAAATCGCTTTTAGGTATGATCAGCGCGCTGATCCCGGACCTCTTTTCTTTTTTAAATAAAGCCTCGTGAAAAAATCATAATGTAGGAATGAGTATCAGAATTCCATTGACAGCGTTTTCGCCCGATGCATATACTTCGCAACGAACCTTCAAAGCGTTTCTCGATGATACGAAATTTAATCTCCTCTTTCTGGACTCGCGCCCTGTCCGACAAGCTAATAGATTTGGTGTGGATTTAAGAGGCCGAATTGAAGTCCATTGTGAAAAAGTTTTCTTTCTATAGAGACAGTAGAAGGAGATGGCCTCCCTCATGAAGATTCAGTTTTTCATTAGAGTCAGTGTGGTGCTGTACTGCCTCTCATCCATCGCAGCTTGGGGACAAGGCTTCGGTACTATCAGTGGAACCATCACCGATCCAAGCGGGGCAAGCATTCCACAGGCAACCGTTACGGTTACCGAAATTTCCACCGGTCAGGTCAGAACGGCGGTAAGCGGACAGGATGGACATTACGTTCTAAACGCGATGAAGCCGTCCACCTACGTGATCAACGTAGGCCAAGCCGGGTTTAAAAAGTTCGCGCAGACAGGAGTCGTTCTCCTGGCCAACCAAAGTCTGACGCTCAACATTGCTTTGATTGTGGGTTCTACCAGTGAAAGCGTTAACGTGAACGCGGCCATCAATCAGGTAGATGTAACCACCCCCACTCTACGTCAGGTCGTCGATAGGGCGAGAATGGCAGAGATGCCCTTGAATGGCCGAAACGCCGCTACTCTAAGCACGCTGGTCGCGGGGGCAGTTTCAGCTCCTTCGAACAATGCAGACCAGGGCAATGCCAAGACCTTCCCGGCTGCAGTGCCGCTCGCAGTCAACGGTACACGCGAGAATTGGACCGGTTATTATCTGGACGGATCTCCCAATATCGACGTGCTCACGGACATCAATCAGCCTTTTCCCTTTCCCGACGCGCTTCAAGAGTTCAGCGTTCAGACGAGTAACTACAGCGCAGAGTTCGGACAGGACGCGGGCGGCGTTGTCTCCGTTGTGACTAAGTCCGGGACCAATCAGTTTCACGGAAACGTCTTTGAGTTTCTACGGAATGGGGTATTCAATGCCCGGAATTACTTTGCAAGCAAGGTAGATCCACTGAAGCGCAACCAATTCGGTGGCACATTGGGCGGTCCGATCATCAAGGATCGAACCTTCTTTTTTGCGGGTTATCAAGGCACCAGGATTCGTGACAATGTGGGCGGACAGAGTGCTTTTGTGCCCACAGACGCTAATCTTGCCGGCGATTTCAGCGCCATGCTATCTGCAACCAATCCTAACAATCCGTTGGGGCGGGCCGTTACGATCAAGGACCCTCTTACCGGGCTGCCCTTTCCCAATAACCAGATTCCGACCTCTCGATTCGATTCGGCTACGATGGCGATGCTGAAGTATGTGCCGCGAACGCAAGGCAATGGGATCGTGTTTTATGGGACACCCACTGTCCAGAATTTCGACGAATATATCGGCCGAGGCGACCATAGCATCTCGCAGAAGGACAAGCTCATGGGCCGGTACTACTACGATCTCTTCACCAATGTACCGAGTTTCGGCGGCAACTTGCTCGCTTACAGGCAGGGTTCCACTATCAGTTCCCATAATGCCGTAATTCAGGAAATGCATATCTTTTCACCCAGTCTGCTGAATGATTTCCGCTTTGGCTTTGCGCGAGTCGTCTCCATCCGGCAAGCGCCGCCGGACACTCCGTCAGTAGCCGATTTCGGTGTTCCTATCTATCAGCCGACCCCTAAATCCATCCAGTCTATTTCTATCTCGGGCTACTTCTCAACGGGCGCCATCCCCAAATCCAAGTTCCCGCGGACGACCTTCTCCTATATCGACGATTTGCGTTGGACCCGCGGCCGGCATAGCTTTGCTTTCGGCGGCATTCTGGAGAAAGCTCAACTTAATATGGTGAACCAGTCAGGCCTTCCAGGCACCTTCACATTTTCCGGCGATACTACCGGATCGGCGCTGGGAGATTACATGCTGGGGAATTTACGCACATTTCTTCAATCCAATGGCCAGCACGTCAAGAACCGCTATGGGGTGATGAACGTCTATGCTCAGGATTCGTTCCGGGCGACCGACCGGCTGACATTGAGTTATGGCATCCGTTACGAGCCGTCGCAGACATGGCATGACCTCTACCGCCAAAATCAGGTCTTCTATCCGGACAAATATGCTGCGCAGGTAAGGTCAACCGTGTTTCCAAATGCGCCGCCCGGACTACTGTTCTCAGGAGATCCGGGAGTTCCGTATTGGGGCACGACGGGCGATTACAACAATGTGGCTCCGCGAGTCGGCTTTGCCTATGACGTGCGGGGAACCGGAGAGCTCAGTGTGCGCGGGGGATTCGGCGTCTTCTACGATTCGAGTGTTCCCGCATTTTCCAACGACAGAGTATTAAGCACGGCTCCCTACAGCGCCAGCGTCTCGCTTACCACACCGCAGGGACGATTCAGCAACCCTTATCTAGGCGTGCCCAATCCGTTCCCAGCGGTCTTTCCTCCTGCCTCGAATAGCCAGTTCGTTCTGCCCGTCCAGGTATACACCTGGGACCCCAACCACAAACTGATTACTCCGGTGAACTATGGCTGGAACCTGTCGGTAGAGCAGGATTTGGGTGGCGGCTTCGTCATGCGCATAGCCTATGTTGGTTCTCGTGCCAACCATATGACAACGGCCTACGATCTGAACCCGGCAGTATACATGCCAGGCAGCACACTCACAACGAACCAGCGCCGGCCGTATAAGAATTTCTCCAACATATATATGAATAGCCAGTCGGGAAATTCATGGTACCATTCAGGGCAATTCAGCCTGCAGCGGCCCTTCACCCATGGGTTTACAATCTCGGCAAACTATACGTGGTCGAAGAGCACGGATACGCTTCCTTTCAACACCGATGCAGCTACTTACGCGACCTCCGGGTTTTATACGCTGCCGTACAATTTTCCGGATTTCCGACGATATGACCGCGGTCCATCCGACTACGATCACACGAATGTGTTTGTCACGTCTTACGTGTGGCAGGCGCCGGCTTTCTCGTCGATGAATACATTCGTACGTCATGTAATCGGCAGTTGGGAGCTCTCCGGGATTGTAAGTGCGCAGTCCGGGTTACCTCTCACGCTTTATGCGGGGCAGGATGAATCGCAAACCGGCATCGGATCCGATCGTGCGAGACAGGTGAGTTCGCAAGTCTACCGCAAGGGTGTCTGCGCTACCACCACGCCATGCATACAATGGCTCAACCCTGCTGCGTTTACTTTGCCCGCAATAGGAACTTTCGGTAATGTAGGCAAGGGTGCCTTCAGAGGGCCGGGCTTCTTCAACTGGGATATGGGTGTCTTTAAGAATTTCCCTGTTGGGGATAAGCTATCCATTCAGTTCCGCGGTGAGCTTTTCAACAGTTTTAACCACACCAACTTAATGGTGACGGACGCAGGTACATCGACTCAGAATCCGGTGACCACCGTGAGCGGGGCTGGATTTGGCAATATCCTGGCAGCGAACGACCCACGCATCATTCAACTGGCGCTTAAGGCCGTCTTTTAGGGATGATTCGATCAATTTGCATTTCCTTGTTTTTTGCGGGTTTGGCCTCTATCACGCCGGCGCAGGCTGTTCAGCCTAAGAACCCATTGGGCACAGGACCCGAATTGGTGGCCGCGGGCCGCGCCATCTTCAATCGCACCTGCACCGGATGCCATGGCGTGGACGGCGCGGAGGGAGAACGGGCGCCCGCATTGGTGGGGGACCGCCGCTTCTTCCGGCTGAGCGAGAACGCTATCTTCGACACCATCAAGAATGGTATTCCGGGAACGGCGATGCCCGCGCTTGGGCTGCCGGATGACGACATCTGGCGCATTGTGGTCTTTATACGCGCCATGCGAGCGTCAGCTTCGGACGCCGCTGTCCCCGGCGACAAGCAACATGGCGCATCCGTCTTCTCCGGCAAAGGCGGATGCCTGAAATGCCACATGATTGACGGACACGGTGGAACGATCGGGCCGGATCTATCGAATATTGGGGCCCAGATTACCTTGCAACATCTGCGTGAGGCTTTGACCGAAGCGAGGCCGATACCGGATGGATATCGCCCGGTCAAAGTTGTGACCCTCAGCAGCGAAACCGTCGCGGGCATCGCCAAGAATGAGGACGGGTTCTCGATTCAGGTCCTCGACCTCCACGACAAGCTTCATCTCTATGACAAGGCTGAGCTGCGCGAGGTCGTGCACGGGGCAACGTCGCTGATGCCGCACAACTACGATAAAGCGCTGACCCCGGTCGAATATCAGGATCTAGTTGCCATGCTTGCCAACCGAGTGACTACGAAACTGCATGTGGAGCAACAGGGAGAGGGCGAGATAGGACGATGAAGATAGTAGCGCTGGTTTTTTTGTTGGGTTTCGCAGCGTCGCTCCCGGCCCAGGTGACGGAGAAGCAGTTGGAGCAGCCTCCGGCGAGCGATTGGCTCCACTACAACGGTAGTTACGATAGCCGACGGCACAGCGAGCTCGATCAGATTAAGCTCTCAAACGTCGGCTCGCTGGTGAGCCAGTGGGTGTACCACGTCCCCGGCGGCGGCGACCTGGAGAGCGTGCCAGTTGTTGTCGATGGCGTGATGTACGTTACGCAGCCGAATGAGATTTACGCGCTCGACGGCCGCAGCGGACGATTGATCTGGCAGTACCACCATATTCTGACCAGGGCGCCCAATCGTGAAGGGCCCAACCGCGGCGCCGCAGTCTTCGGCGACAAAGTGTATTTTGCAACCACGGATTGCCTCCTGATCGCGCTGAATGCGGCCAACGGAAACGTCCTCTGGCAGAGCAACTTCGCGGAGTCGAGCACCGGATACCATTCCTCCGCGGCCCCGCTTGTAGTCAAGGGAAAGGTGATCGTGGGCGTGGTGTACGGCGATCGCGGGCAGAACGGCTTTCTAGTCGCCTTCGACGCAACCACCGGACAGCGTATTTGGCGCTTTGATTCGATACCGAAGGCTGGGGAGCCGGGCGCAGAGACATGGGCCAATGACTCATGGCAACATGCCGGCGGAGCCACCTGGCTTACCGGCGATTACGATTCGCAGTTGAATCTTCTCTATTGGACTCTCGGGAACCCCTCCCCGGATTTCAATGGCGATGGGCGAGCGGGCGATAACCTCTACACCGATTCCGTCGTCGCTCTCGATCCGGATACGGGAAAGATGAAGTGGTATTTCCAGTTCACGCCCCACGACACCATGGATTGGGACGGAACCGAGATCCCTATCCTGGTTGACGCTCCCTATCAAGGCAAGATGCGCAAGCTCATGGTGCAGGCGGATCGCAACGGTTTTTATTACGTCTTAGACCGGGTGACGGGGGAGTTTCTGCACGGCAGCCCGCTGGTGCATCAACTGAACTGGGCCACCGGACTGACGCCCCAAGGCCGTCCTATCCGCGTGCCCGGAATCGAACCAACTTTGACCGGTACGAAGGTTTGTCCGTCGTCGATTGGCGCTACGAACTGGATGTCCCCCACATACGATCCGCAGACCAAGCTCTTCTATTTTGTCGCACTGGAAGGCTGCGGCATGGCGACCAAGAACACAGAGAAATTCCGCCCCGGCGGTTATCAGTATCGCGCGGGAGGCGATGTTCTTCTGCGCGACAATACGTGGAAGGTATATGTGCGCGCCCTGGAACTCACCACCGGCAAACAGGTATGGGAGCAGGAGCGGGTTGGCTCGGCCGGACTGGGCGGCGGTCTGCTCTCCACCGCGGGCGGGGTGATTTTTTCAGGCGAGCTGGACGGGGAATTTGTCGCACTGAATGCACAGACCGGCGAGCCTGTCTGGCACTTCAATACCGGCCAGAGAATCAATGCGCAGCCGATCACCTATTCCGTAAACGGAACCCAATATGTCGGCATCGCCTCCGGCTCCGACGTATTCGCCTTTGCGCTCTTCCACCCGGAGAAGGCGGCGAGCAAATGAAGATCAGGTTCCGGATGCTGGTTCTGATGAACCTGGCTCTTGCCGCCACGCTTGGTTTCAGTCAGGCCCGCTACACCGTTTCGGATGAAGATGCGGCTGGATCCGGGACACCCCGGGTGGTGGTCTTGCGGGATACAGTCGCCGGCGTCGAGGCGGCGGTTGCTCCCTCCGAGGGTGGAGAACTCAGCAGCTACAGGGTAAAGTTCGACGGTCAATGGATCGAGTTGCTTTATCGTGCGCGGGACTATTCGATTCGTCCAGGATTTCGTGGCAAAGCCATGCTGCTGTGGCCCGCTGTCGGACCTCAATATCCGCTGGGGACGATTCCCAAGGCGAGCTGTGGAGACGGCACTTATCAAGTGGCCGGCAAGACTTACCCAATGCCGTGTCACGGTTTTGCCCGCAGTTTTCCGTGGAAGGAAATCAGCAGGTCAGTGGACAGCCGGGGCGCCCGAGTCACTGTCGAACTGCGCGATTCCGACGGTACCCGCCGTTTCTATCCATTCGCCTTCAAAGTGGACGCCATATACGAGATCACCAACGGACAGCTCACGATCCACTATCGAGTGACATCGGATTCCTCGAACAAAGAGACGATGCTCTTCTCGATGGGCAACCATATTGCCTTCAAAATCCCGTTCTTGGAGGGCACTGATCCCGCCACCATGACGTTTGAAACACCCAATACAACGCAACTCCTGCGAAACCCATCCGGTGCGGGGCTAAACGGGAAACAAGAGCTGCGTTCCTTTGAGTCCCCGCAACATCTTGGCAATTTTGATGCCCACGTTGCGCTGCCCCTGGCAGGATATCGCGGTGAACCCTATGTCCGCCTGGTTGACCCTAAAGGTTTGTCTGTCCGGATTACGCAGACCGCCAGCACCAGCCTGCCGGAACCGTTGATCCGCTTCAACGCCTATGGTGGACCGAAAGAGGGATATCTATGCCCGGAGCCGTGGTTCGGAATCCAGAACTCGCTGAACCTGCAGCAAGGCGTGGTCAAGCTGGCCCCGGGAGATTCCTGGGAGTGGCGCATTCACTTGCAAACTGCGGGTCCCGCGCCCGGCATGCAAAGCGCGAGTCCGGGTGTAGAGAGATTCGGCGGAGATTTCGGTTATGTTGAAGGGCCTGTCTGGTCCAAAGCCGGATTCCTGATTTTTAGCGATATGTTGGACTCGCGGATCATGAAAATGACCTCAGCGAACCATGCGGAAATATACCGGGACTATACCAATGCGGCTAACGGCAACTCCATGGATGTCCAGGGCCGGCTGTATAGCTGCGAGCGCGACGGACGCCGTGTAGTCCGGATGGAAAAAGACGGCAAGCTCACAGTGATCGCTTCAGAGTTTCAGGGCAAACGGCTTAACGATCCGAACGACGTGGTTGTCCGGCGCGATGGGCAGGTGTACTTTTCCGACCCGATCCCCAACGATGTGCTGCAACCTCTGACGCTTGGTTTTGCCGGCGTTTATCACGTGACGCCGCAGGGCAAGATTTCTTTGATAACAAAGATGCGCAGGCCCAATGGAGCGGCTCTGACCCCGGATGGACGCACACTCTACGTCGCCGACACGGTCGAGAGAAAGATTATGGCTTACGACCTGGATGTGGACGGAAATGCATCACGAGAGAGGGTCTTCATTTCGGGGACCGATGGCGGTCCCGACGGATTGCGGGTTGCCGCAAATGGCAATCTGTATATCGCCTGCCGGGGAATTGCTATCTATACGTCAAGCGGAAAATTCGTGAGGATGATCGAATTTCCGGAGACGCCGGCCAACTGCTCCTTCGGCGGCCGCGATCTGCGAACCCTCTACGTGACCGCGCGGACTTCCGTATATAGCGTTCGTATTCCGGACAAAGGCGCGCTGCAATATTAAGACAGACCCCTGGACTTCCGCCCCTGCGGCCAACCCAATGGAATGAAAATCAGGGAGCGCATACATTTGTGGTTTCCCACCCTTCGCACGGAACAGCGCCGTGCGAAGGATGGGGCACCCTCGATTGGTGGTGGTTTTGGATTCATACTTCAGACAAAATTGAGGGTGCCCCATCCTTGCGCAGCAAGGGTGGGAAGACCACAACCGAGATGCCAACCAGGCGTTCCTCATCTTATGTTGGCCGCAGGCGCGTGAATACTCCGATGAATAATATGGCTTATCATTTTAAAAAGCGTGCTTCGCTTTTGTGGAAAGGAGTAGATGGGGTTGGCGCCGGACGGCGATCGCCCACCTAATCGAAGAGTATAAATTGATGCATTCCGGTAGACACTTTCTACAGATTCCCGGGCCCACCAATGTTCCGGAGCGCGTGCTTCGGGCTATGCATCGCGCCGTTCTCGATCATCGCGGCCAGGAATTTGCCAAACTCGGTTCAGAGGTTTTGGAAAACCTGCGGGCAATCTTCCAGACGGCCGGTCCGGTATTTATCTTTCCGTCCTCTGGCACCGGGGCATGGGAAGCGGCCATCGTCAATACTCTTTCTCCCGGCGATCGCGTTCTGATGTTCGAGACGGGACATTTCTCAAACCTTTGGCGTCAGGTGGCGGAGAGGTTCAGTCTTCGAGTCGAGTATGTGCCGAGCAATTGGCGCAGGGGGGTTCCTGTCGCGGAAGTAGCGGCGCGGCTGGGCGCGGACGAGAGCCACGACTTCAAGGCGGTTATGGTGGTCCACAACGAGACTTCGACGGGAGCGGCCAGCTCCATTCCCGAGATTCGCCGCGCGATCGATCAGGCGCGGCATCCGGCTCTGCTGATGGTGGATACGGTTTCTTCGTTGGGCGCCATGGACTATCGCCACGATGAGTGGCAAGTGGACGTCGCGGTTTCCGGCTCGCAGAAGGGCCTGATGCTTCCTCCGGGGCTAAGCTTCCAAGCCGTTTCAGAAAAGGCCCTGGCCGCCAACAAGACCGCGAAGCTGCCGCGATCGTATTGGGACTGGCAGGAGATGCTAGTTCCCAATCGAGCCGGTTTCTTTCCTTATACGCCGGCGACGACTCTCCTCTACGGTTTGCGCGAAGCGCTCCTGATGCTGCAGGAGGAAGGCCTGGCCAATGTGTTTCGCCGCCACTGCCGTCACGGCGAAGCTACTCGAACCGCGGTACGGACGTGGGGCCTGGAAATCGTCTGCGAGGAGCCTAAGGAATACTCAAGCGCCCTGACCGCGGTTTTCATGCCCCAAGGGCATGATGCGGACCGGCTGCGAAGCATCATCCTGGACAACTTCGACATGTCTCTCGGCGCCGGCCTTTCCAAGCTTGCGGGCCAGGTATTTCGCATAGGACATCTGGGCAGCTTCAACGATCTCATGCTGGCGGGTACGCTGAGCGGAGTGGAAATGGGGCTTAGCCTGGCCGGCGCTCCACACCAGGAGGGAGGGGTTACCGCAGCTCTCCAATACCTTACTTCCACGCTAAGGGAAGGTATCTAGCAGGAATGCAGACACTCACACCGCTTCCGCTGAGTTCTCATGCGAAACCCGTCGATTCGTTCGCACAGGCAGCAGAGCTGGGACGAGAGTTGAAGAGGGAAGTGAGAGGTGAAGTACGGTTTGACCGCGGAAGCCGTGCGCTGTATGCGACGGATGGCTCCAACTACCGCCAGATTCCGATCGGGCTGGTGGTTCCGCGCGATGCCGATGACGTGGCCGCTGCGGTTGCGGCATGCAGAAAATATAGCGCCCCTGTTCTGGCACGCGGAGCGGGCACGAGTTTGGCGGGACAGTGCTGCAATGTGGCCGTGGTTCTGGATTTTACCAAGTACATGAACCGGATCCTGGAGCTCAATCCGCGCCAGGGATTCGCTAAAGTGCAGCCGGGAGTTGTCCTGGACACTCTGCGCAATCAGGCCGAGATCCACCAGTTAACGTTCGCGCCCGATCCTTCGACACACAATCGCTGCACCATCGGCGGGATGATCGGCAACAATTCCTGTGGCACTCATTCCTTGCTGGGCGGCAAGACGGCGGACAATGTCGAGGAATTGGAAATTCTGCTCTACGACGGTACGCGGATGACCGTCGGGCCGACAAAAGATAGGGAGCTCGATCTTATTGTTCAGCGGGGAGGACGCCGCGGAGATATCTATACCAAGCTGCGGGCCATTCGCGATGAATACGGCGATCTGATACGGAGACGATTTCCGAAGATACCCCGGAGAGTTTCGGGGTACAACCTGGACGAATTGCTGCCGGAGCGAGGATTCAACGTGGCGCGCGCGCTGGTAGGGACTGAAGGCACCTGCGCGATCGTTCTAGAGGCAAAGGTAAAACTGATTCACAGTCCTCAACACCGGGCGCTGGTAGGTCTCGGTTACAAGGACGCATACCTCGCGGCGGATCACGTTCCTGAGATCTTGAGCTTTCAGCCAATCGGTTTCGAGGGTTTTGAAGGAAGCATCGTGGACGCCCTGCGGAGCAAGGGAGCCGCCAAGCTCGACCTGCTTCCCGAAGGCCGTGGAGTGGTGCTGGTTGAATTCGGCGCCGACGATGCGAGCCTCGCGCGAAGTCGGGCGCTTGAACTTATCGCGAATCTCAAGCGCATCCCCGATCCGCCGAATATGCGGCTTTACACGCCGGCCGAAGCGCGGGATGTGTGGCGGCTGCGAGAGTCCGGCCCGCGCGCAGCGGCCTTTGCGCCGGGAGCGGCGCCGCAGTGGGAAGGCTGGGATGATTCGGCTGTGGCGCCGGAAAAACTGGGCGGCTACCTGCGCGATATTCGCAAGCTGATGAATGAATATGGCTATGAAGGCGCATTCTATGGGCACTTCGGTCATGGATGCATCCACATGCGCCTCACCTTTGATTTTGAGAGCGAAGCCGGCATTCGCAAGTACGGCGAGTTTGTCGAGCGGGCGGCCGACTTGGTGGTCAGCTATGGAGGCTCGCTTTCCGGAGAACATGGAGATGGGCAGTCTCGCGGCGCTCTGCTGCCCAGAATGTTTGGGCCGGAGTTGATGAATGCATTCCGCGAGTTCAAGACTGTTTGGGATCCAGGAAACAACCTGAATCCTCATAAGGTCGTGGATGCCTACCTGCCTACTGAAAATCTGCGGCTGGGAACGGACTACAAGCCGCTTCAACCGGAAACCCATTTCCAATTTATCGACGACGACGGCTCATTCGCGAAAGCGGCAGCGCGATGTATCGGCATCGGAGCGTGCCGAAAACTTGATAGCGGCTCGATGTGCCCTAGCTACATGGTGACCTTGGAAGAAGAGCATAGTACGCGTGGCCGGGCGCACATGCTTTTTGAGATGCTTCAGGGCGAGGTTGTAGGCGGAGGATGGAAGAACGAAGAGGTAAAGAAAGCGCTCGACCTCTGCCTTGCGTGCAAGGCATGCAAATCGGAGTGTCCGGCGAACGTTGATATTGCCACCTATAAAGCGGAGTTCCTCTCGCACTATTACCAAGGCAGACGGCGTCCGCTCCATGCTTATGCTTTCGGCATGATCGATCAGTGGGCTCGGGTTGCCTCCGCCGCGCCGGGACTAGCGAACTTTCTCAGCAACGCACCTGGATCGAATCACCTCCTGCGGAAAGCACTGGCGCTTGCGCCACAGAGGCAAATGCCGCGGTTTGCCGAGGTCAGTTTCCAACAATGGGCGCGAAAAAACCAAGTGCCCGCCTGCGGCGGAGAGAGCGAGCCGGTTACCGTGGGTGACGGACCTCAGGTCATTCTGTGGGCGGATACGTTCAACAACTATTACCGGCCTGAAACAAGCCGGGCGGCGCTCGAGGTGCTGCAGCGGGCCGGCTTCAGTGTAAAAGTGTCTCAACGTCATCTATGCTGCGGGCGGCCGTTGTATGACTTCGGCATGCTCGATCGAGCCAAGGGATACCTGCGGCGCATCCTGCAGGTGATTGGGCCGCAAATTGATGCGGGACTGCCGATCGTAGTCCTGGAGCCGAGCTGCGCTTCTGTATTTCGCGATGAACTAGGCAACCTGTTCCCCGACGATCCGCGCGCGAAGCGTTTGCGGAGCCAGACTTTCCTGCTCGGTGAATTTCTCGAGCTGCGCGCCCCCGGGTTCCAGCCTCCGCAGCTTTCCCAAAGGGTGCTCCTCCATGGTCACTGCCATCACAAGGCATTGATGAAAATGAATCACGAAGAGTCGCTGCTGCGCAAAATGGGCGTCGAGTTGGAATCACTCGATTCCGGATGCTGTGGAATGGCTGGGCCGTTCGGTTTTGAGAAGGATAAATTCGCGGTCTCCCAGGCAGTGGGAGAACGGGTGCTGTTGCCGGCTGTGCGGCAGGCGGCGCCGGATACGTTGATCGTCTCCGACGGGTTCAGTTGCCGCGAGCAGATATTCCAAGCTACAGGACGCCCGGTGATCCACCTGGCCGAAGCCATGCAAATCGCGCTGCGGCGGCCAATCTAGAGCATTTCAATTCCGGCCTAGACGTAGGTGCCGAAGCCGATGCGGATTGAGAGTCTGCATTCGCGCCTCGCTTTTTCGATTGCGTAAAGCGCATCCGCTCATCTATAGTTTAAGACCGATTACTGCAATATGGGATTTGCGTGCTGAAAACACCGGGATATGAACCTGCGTCTCTCGTTTGAGATAACAGGAGGCGCTGCGAATTTTGGGTTTGGCAGGACTTTCGAGTGATTCGATTACAAGGCCCGAGTAAACCTTTCTCTAGTGCTCCAGGATCTTCAGTGAGTGGATGCAACTCCTTTCTGGGCACACAGCCGATTACGAGTGAAATTCCAAAAAGGTCTTTTCTATGTCAATGCTGAGAAAGCTGGTTGCAGCCAGCAGCCTGCTGCTGGCAGTTTTCGTGCTGGGCAACGCGCCGGCAGTGCACGCGCAGGCAGTTTCCATTGCTTCGGTGACCGGCCGCGTGACTGACCCGTCGGGCGCGGTAGTGAGCGGCGCTCAAGTCAAAATCACCGCAGTGGATACCGGGGTGGTGCATAACGCCGCGACCAACTCCGACGGCATCTATACCCTTCCAAGCTTGCCCATTGGGGCTTACACCCTGCAAACCTCCGCCCCTGGCTTTCAAACCTACGTGCAGAGCGGCGTTATTTTGCAAGTCAATGACAACGTTCAGATCAACGTGGCGCTGACCGTTGGACAAGTAGACCAGAAGGTCGAGGTACAGGCTGACGCCACTATGGTGCAGACGCAGCAAAACAGCGTGTCGCAAGTCATAGACCAGCGCCGAATCGCCGAACTGCCGCTCAATGGCCGCGATCCCACGCAGCTTATTACGATCTCGGGCGCGTCAGTCAATCACAGCGACGGAACCAATACTGGCAGTAAAAGTTTTTTTAGTTCGCAGTCCATCTCCGTCGCGGGCGGTGCGGGGAACACCACCAACTACCTGCTCGACGGTGGCGACAACAACGACAGCTTCACCAATGTAAATATGCCGTTCCCTTTCCCCGACGCCTTGGCGGAGTTTAGTGTGGAGACCAACAGCTTGCCCGCGCGGAATGGCTTGCATCCCGGCGGCGTCGTGAATGTGGTCACCAAGTCCGGATCGAACCAATGGCATGGTAACCTTTTTGAGTTTGTGCGCAACGGAGACGTCAATGCGATCAACTATTTCGCAACTAAACAAGACAGCCTGAAAAGAAATCAGTTCGGAGGCACCTTCGGCGGCAAAATTATCACCGACAGGCTGTTCTTCTTCGGCGGCTTTCAGCAATCTAACATTCGCCAGGACCCGACGAATAACACGGCATTTGTCCCCACCCCGGCAGCGATTGCAGGCGACTTCAGCGCACTTGATGGTCCCGGCAATGGCTGCGTAGCCGGCGGAGCCACTCGTCTCCTCAAGGATCCGACGACCGGAGCTCAATTGGTTAACTATCACGTCGACCCTAGCCACTTTGATCCCGCATCCCTTGCCCTGCTGAAATACCTGCCTGTGCCAGCAAAGCCCTGCGGCCAGGTATCCTGGGGTACCCCAATCCATTCCAACGAACAGCAATATGTGGGGCGCGTCGATTGGACCGTCAGCGCGAGACACGCGGTCTACGGGCGCTATTTCTACGACAACTATGATCTAGCCGCTTTCTTCAATCCGAAGGATATTTTAGTCACTGCGACGTCGGGGAACGCAGAGCGCGCTCAGACCTTTGTCCTCGGCGATACATATACCGCCAATGCCTCTACGGTGAATTCGTTCCATTTCACCTTCGGGCGCAGACGCGACGATCGGGGCCCCAACACGAACGGTATCAATGCTGCTACGTTGGGAGTCCAGAATATCTATCAGGGGACCCCGGATTTTCTGCAATTGGGTGTCGCCAATGGCGGCTTCAATGTGGGAAGTGGATCGGGCGCATTGGGAACCTTTAACATTAATAGCTTTCAGGAAGCCGACGATGTCGATCTTTTGCGCGGCAAGCACCAGATCGCATTCGGCGCGGACATTATCCGCACCCAGGATAACCAGAACAACCACTACGAGGACAATGGATCATTCAGCTTCAGCAACCAGTTCAGTGGCGTGAATGGTAAAGCGGGCGACCCGTTTCTGGATTTCCTGACAGGCAGCATGAACCAATACGCTCAGAGTCTTCCTCAACTCAATGCGATTCGCCAGACTGTCGTCGGGCTTTATGCGCAGGACACGATTCATATGACGTCAAAGCTGGTGGTCAACGTGGGCCTGCGCTGGGAGCCAATGTTGTTTCCCCAGGACTACCTTCATCGAGGCAGTACCTTTTCCCGGGCGAATTTTAACACCGGCGTGGGCAGTAAGGTTTTCACCAACGCTCCCCCGGGATCGTTGTTCTATGGCGATGCTGGCGTGACTCCGTCCTTCACCAATAATGAGTTGGCGAACCTCTCTCCGCGTCTCGGCATCATCTATAACCCTGACGGCCAGGGTAAAACGACCTTTCGGGTTGGCGGCGGGATTCTTTATGACTCGACTGGAACCTTCATAACATACCGCGTCATCGCCAATAATCTTCCCTATGGAGCTACGATCACTAACAATGGAGGCCCATACCAGTTCAGCAATCCGTGGGAGAAAGTTCCAGGAGGAAATCCATTTCCGCTGTCTTATCCACCGGGCAAAAGTACCTCATTCCCATTGGCCGCGTCGCAAGTCCTGCTGCCGGCTCACATCCACACTACGCGAGTATCGCAATGGAGCGCCGGAGTGCAGCACCAGTTCGGTAACAACTGGATCTTCTCGCTGACCTACCTGGGCAATGAGACCAACCACTTGTGGCTCGGAAATGAGATCAACCCGGCAGTCTATTCTCCTGGCGCAACCACTGCCACGACCCAGGCGAGACGAGTACTTTCCTTGGCGAACCCGAGCTATGGCAAGTATTACTCTACCCAAGTCATTGCCTATGACGGCGCCAACGCAAATTATAACGGCCTGTTGACATCCTTGGAGCACCGCTTCGCGCACAACTATACCCTTCTCGCCAATTACACGTGGTCGAGGTGCATGGACATTGGGCCGGTTATTACCCTAAGCACGGAAGGGACCATCGAAAACCCCAATAATCCGAAAGGGGACTACGGCTCTTGCAGTTTCGATGTGCCGCAGCTTTTCAACCTCAGCGTGGTCGCCACCAGCCAAGTCGGGCATGGAGGACTGATGTCGCACGTCCTCAGTAATTGGCAGATCGCTCCCCTGGTACGCTATCAGAGCGGATTGCCTGTCAACCCTCTCACCGGACTAGACAACTCGCTTACCGGTATAGGACTCGATCGCCCCAACGTTGTGTCCAGGACGACCTATACTCATGCCAATCGCTTGTCCAGGCCATACCAGTATGTGAATCCGAATCTATACACTGCGAACGCTCCGGGGACGTTTGGCGACGCTCGTAATTATAGCTTGCGCGGCCCAGGGTATTTTGATATCGACGCGGCAGTCAGCAGGAACTTCAATCTCAATGAGCGACTGGTTCTTACAGCGCGGGTAGAGGGGTTCAATGTAATTAACCATCCGAATCTCGGGGAGCCGAATGTCACCCTCACGGCCTCCAGTTTCGGACAGATCACAAGCGCTCCTACGGATGAACAACGCGTCCTGCAGGGGGTCATAAAGTTTACTTTCTAGGCCGGGGCCGTATATCGGTGGCCATCGAGAAAGAGACCATGGTTATCCATAAAAACCTTAGTAATACTTACTTTACTTACTCTGCCTTTGTATGCGCAGCATAAATTGGGCAGTCCCGGGCGCAGCATTTCTTCGTGTCATGCATTTCTCGAAACGGGTCACTCCTCCCAACTTTATCAGTGGGTCAATCCGGCGTTTTATGCGCAGAATGTGTTAGGAACATTTGGAAACGCGGGTCACTTCAGCATGCGGACTCCAGGTTACTTCGACATAGATGCGGCGGTCAGCCGTACATTTCAGGTCTCTGAGCGGTATTCGATTGTAGCGCGTGTAGAGGGTTTCAACTTGACCAACCATCCGAACTTCGGGGGGGCAACTCCTTCGACGGGAGTTAGCCTGGGACGAATGCGACTTTCTCACCGACTTCGAGCACCCGCGGCCAAATCACAACGGCAGGCGATCAGCGTATCCTGCAGGGAGCGATGAAGCTGATCTTCTAGACAGTTGCGGAAAAAGGTCGAAGAGCGTGCGAAACTGGTTCCCTCCGCGGCTAAAGCCAATCGAGTTTTCAGTTATGTCCAGCCGGGGACATATTTTACGTTTTAGACCGGGCACATACTTTACATTTTGGTCCGGTTTTTAGGGTTTTAATTCTTTGTTTCCCATCGCCTATGTTTCATGTTCCAGATCTTCTTCCCACAGCCTCTCGACCTGCAGGGTTTGCGTATCGAGGCGTGCGATGGGCAACCATGCCAGGTAGATGCGCTGATAGCGGTCGTCGATCGGCGGCAGCCCGATACGTTCGCTGTACAGCGCTTTGCTGAGAAACACATCCTGATACTTCCAATAGAACTGACCATGCTTCTGCACTCGCCGCACCTGCATCGCGCTGCCATACTCCGGTTCCGGCAGCCGCGCGGGAAAGCGTCGTGGCGAGCTGCGGTACACCGCCTCTGGCGTCTGCATTCCCAGCGCCTGATGCGGACGCACCTGGTTGTACTCGCGCCGGAACTCATCGAAGCTCCGCTGCTGCGCCCGCCGATTGGCCTGCGGTGGCGAAGCGGTCGCTTCCTTCAGGGTGCGATGCATGCGCTCATGCCGCCCGTTCGCACGCATTGTCAACTGCACCGACACCGGGGAGTGCAGGAGGACGTTTCCGGGTTACTCATCCTTTTCATCCGTGGCTGGGACGAGAGTTTGAACTGGTTGTCCATCGCCGCACATGGGGCGAGGATCGAGTCTTTTTCTACGACGAGAGCGCGCGCCTAGTCGCTCTACCTGCCTCTTGGACAGACTTCGTTAGCCCTGATCCATTCGTAAAGATAGCAGCTGGTCGATCGCTATTTCGGGCGGAGGACCTGTGCCAGCTGGTCGAGCAGATTCGATCTTTGCACCAGAAGGATGCCCGACATGTGTAAAGGTAATTATGCGTTTCATGTAAAGGAAAAGATGTTCTGCAGCGTTATGGGAGGCATGGACCGGCAGGGTTTCCCTTCTTATTGTGTGTTTACTATCCATGACCATCCAGACGGACACGGACAAAAAGAGCTTGACGGCCTTTCCCTGGAGAACATAATTAATATTACACAACGGCATGCCTCGTTCTTCCCGAAAACGGCAACTGCTCCGCCAGGAAGGCGCACTGAACCCCAGATCCGACGCCGTTACGGACGAGTTGTTTCAGCAGAGCGAGTTTTTCGATCCCGCCGATGCGGTGCAAGTCAAGTACGAGATGCTGCGGCAAGTGCAACTCAAGGAACAGCCCGTGAGCCAAGCTGCTCGAGCCTTTGGTTTTTCCCGGCCTTCGTTTTATCAGGCACAAGCCGCTTTCGAAGAGGCTGGCTTGGTCGGATTACTGCCTCACAAACGAGGACCACGAGGCGGCCACAAGTTGACAACGGAAGTGATGGATTTCGTCAGCCGGATCCGGGAACGGGATACGTCTTTGTCCTGGGCAGAGATAGGCAGGCTCATTCAGCAGCGGTTTCCGATATCCATTCACCCGCGCAGTATCGCTCGCCAGTGGAGCCGTCAAAAAAAACGCAGTTGAGCGCGGATGAGGCTACGGATTGCGCCCTGCATGTGGAACTCTCTACGGCCTATGAGCAACTCCGCAGCCAGGTACTGGGAGTAAACGGAAAGCCGCCAAGAGGCCCGGGATTGGCCGTCTTTTTGGAGCGCGGCATGAAGGCCTGGATCAACGCCTATCGCCAGTGGTTAGCGCTTACTCCAGCCAGCAGAACAGCACGCTCTCCACTATCGACAACCTTGCGTGCGCCGGTGCAGAACGACGTGATCACTCTTCTCACCGGTATGTTGTTGGAGCGAACTGTTCAGGAGGGGAGATGAATCACGACGTCCATCAAAAAGTCAAAGCGAGTCATCTGAAGCGGACTGCCTACCTGTATGTGCGGCAATCGTCACTTCGACAAGTTTTCGAAAACACTGAAAGCACCCAACGACAGTACGGATTGCGCGAACAAGCGGTGGCGTTGGGATGGCCGCTCGATCGCATTATCGTCATCGACAGCGATCTCGGGCTGTCGGGCGCTTCGAGCGACCGCGAAGGATTTCGGCGTTTGGTGACAGAAGTAAGCCTGGCGCACGTGGGGATTGTCCTGGGACTGGAAGTGTCTCGTTTGGCTCGGAACTCAACAGATTGGCACCGACTGCTCGAGATCTGTGCTCTGACCGATACGCTCATCCTGGACGAGGACGGTATTTACGACCCATCGCATTTCAACGATCGTTTACTTCTCGGG
>CAVZEH010000012.1:0-570449 GCA_963774255.1 uncultured Acidobacteriaceae bacterium | reverse complement strand
GCGCAGCGCGCTCAACCAGCACGACGCCAATTCGGTCGAGGACGATCCGGGAACGATTGCGCAAAGCCAGCCGGCGCCGTCGCCGCCGCTGAATGTTGGCGCTCAGCAGAGTCCCGCACGTTAATTCGCGCTGGATAATTCTTCAATTCAGTAGCTTTATGACGTCGTCGGCGATCGACAGCGACGACGTCAGTCCCGGCGATTCGATACCGAACAGATTGATGAGCCGCGGCATGCCGTGCGCCGCACGGCCCCGCGATCAAAAAGTCGGCCGCCGGTTCGCCCGGTCCCGGTCAGCTTCGGCCTGATGCCGCAATAATCCGGCACCAGCGAATTCGCCGGCAGTCCGGGCCAATAGGTGCGGATACGGTCGTAAAAACTATCGGCGCGGCGCGGATCGACGGTGTAGTTCTCTTCCGCGATCCATTCGACATCGGGCCCAAAGCGCATGCGGCCGGCAAGATCGAGCGTGACGTGAACGCCGAGCCCGCCGTCGACCGGCGTCGGATAAACCAGCCGGGAAAAGACCGGCGTCCCGGCGAAGCTGAAATAATTGCCTTTGGCGAGCACGAGCTTCGGCACTTTGTCCGCCGGATAGCCGTCGATACGGCGCGCCAGCGCCTTGCGCGCCGAGACCGCCGGAATTGACGACGGCGTCGAATTCGATCGTGCCCGGCTCGCTGCCGCCGAATTGCACGCGCCAATGCGGCGCCTTGTAGCTCATGCGCTCGACCGGGGTTTCGAACGCGATCATGCCGCCGCGATCCTCAAGCTCGCCCCATAGCGCGTTCATATAGCCGTGGCTGTCGACGATGCCGGATTCGGGAGAGATCAGCGCGCCGATGCAGGCAAGTTCGCCTTCGAGCGCGCGTGCCGCGTTGCCGCCGATCATTTCCAGGCCTTCGACGCCGTTCGTCTCGCCCTGTTTCAGGATCGTCTCGACCTTGGCGAGCTCGGTCTCGTTGGTCGCCACGATGAGCTTGCCGCATTTGCGGTGCGGGACGCCGTGCGAGGCGCAGAACTCGTAGAGCATGCGCCGGCCGCGCACGCAGTGGCGCGCGCGCAGCGAGTTGGTCGGATAATAAAGGCCGCCGTGAACGACTTCGCTGTTGCGCGAGGACACGCCATTGGCGATGCCGCCGGTCATTTCGGCAACGGTGACGTCGTGGCCGGCAAGCGCCGCAGTGCGCGCAACCGCAAGCCCGATCACGCCTGCGCCAATCACCAGAACCTGCATCGCGCTTCCGCCCTGAATTTTGCCGTTGCTACGTTTCGTCCCGGAATGACTATATAAAGTATCGCCGCGCGGCAACGCGATGCGTGACGGGGGAGGGAATAATATTATGGCTGATAACGTCGTCCGGGTTTGCGCGCAGGCCGATATCGCGCCGGAAACGGTGCAGGCTTTCGAGGTCGACGATCTCAGCGCCTTGCGGTGTTCAATATCGGCGGCAAGTTCTATGTCACCGACGACGAATGCACCCATGCGTCGGCAAGCCTCGCCGACGGCATGCTGGACGGCGACGTGATCGAATGTGCCGTGCATATGGGCGCCTTCCATGTCCCGACAGGCGCGGTAAAATCGCCGCCGTGTTCGATCGCGCTGCGCACCTATAAGGTGGTACTGCAGGACGGCGACGTTTATGCCGATCTGGACCGGGATGCGGCCGGCGAGCCGGCCTGATGAACGGTTTTGCGCACTGCTCAAAATTCACTGTAAACAACCGGTTAGGCAGGCTTAAGAACAGCGCCCAGAGAGGAAATGATGACCTACGCAGGCCCCGGAGTGAAGACGAGCCCGGATTTCCCGATCCCGGACAAGATGAAGGCGTGGGTTCTCGGCAACCCGGGCGAGCTGAAACTCACCGAAAAGCCGGTTCCGGTTCCCAAGCGCGCCGAAGTCCTGGTGCGTATCGACGCGGTCGCGATTTGCGCCACCGACCTCGAAATCATCGATCACGGCTCGCCGGCGATGATCCAGGGCGGCAAGCCGTTCAACAAGAATTTCACGCCTGGCCACGAATATATGGGCACGGTCGTCAGCGCTCGGCCCCGGCGTCGATGAATACAAGATCGGCCAGCGCATCACGGTGGAGATCCACGCCGGTTGCGGCCAGTGCAAGCGCTGCCGCGAGGGCATGTACACGTCGTGCCACAACTACGGCCTCAATTACGGCGACGTCGACAAGGGCCACCGCGCCAACGGCTTCACCACCGACGGCGGCTTCTGCGAATATCAGGTCAACAATATCAACACCCTGGTCGCGATCCCGAGACACCATGTCGGACGAGGAAGCGACGCTAGTGGTGACGGCCGGCACCGCGATGTACGGGCTCACCGAGCTTGGCGGCCTCGTCGCCGGCGAGAGCGTCGTCGTAACCGGTCCCGGCCCGATCGGGCTTCTCGGTGTCGCGGTGGCGAAGGCGATGGGCGCAACGCCCGTGATCCTTACCGGCACGCGCGACAACCGGCTCAAGATCGGCAAGGAACTCGGCGCCGATCACGTCATCAATGTGCGCAACGAAAACGTGGTCGAGGCGGTGAAGCGTCTCAACGGCGGCAAGGGCGTCGATTACGTCGTCGAATGTTCCGGCGCGGCCAATGCGGTGACCGAAGCGGTACGCATGGTCAATCGCGGCGGCAAAGTGTGCCTCGCCGCCTTCCCGCATGAAGAGACGCCGGTCGACGTCGCTCACATCGTGCGCAACAACATTTATCTGTTACGGCATCCGCGGCGAGGGCAAAAGCGCGACGCATCGCGCCGAGGCCTTCATGTCGCAAAAGCGTTTCGACGCCACCAAGATCCACACCCACACTTTCGCGCTCGACGATCTGCCGACCGCGATCCGCTACGCCAAGGACCGCGTCGACGACGCGATCAAAGTGGTGGTGAAGGCCAAGGGCGTCTCCGCGCATCGCGTCGCCGCCGAATGAACCGGTCGCTGGTGCGCGCGGCGGCTCTGGCCGCGGCGGTGTTGAGTGCGGCGCCGGCCGTGGCCGAGACTTTGGCCGAAACTTGGCCGGCCCGTCCGGTTCGCATCGTCAATACGTTTGCCGTCGGCGGCGCCGCCGACATCCTCGCCCGCATCGCCGCCGATCAATTGACCAAGGCCTTCGGCCAGCAATTTTACGTCGAGACACGCGACGGCGCCGGCGGCGTGATCGGTGTCAACGAGGTCGTGCACGCGGCCCCTGATGGCTACAATTTCGTCATCACCACTTTGTCGCTGACGGCGATCAATCCGCTGGTCAATTCAAAGATCGGCTACGACCCGTTCAAGGATCTGACCCACGTCGCTTACCTCGCCGGCTCGCCGCTTGTTTTCATCACCTCCGCCAAGAACGACGTGAAGTCCTTGAAGGATTTTGTCGCCAAGGCCAAGGCGAGCGCGAAACCTTTGACCTACGGTGTTTCGGGTCTTGCGAGTGTCGGTCAAGTGGTGGCGGAATCTTTCGCGCAGATCGCCGATCTCAAATTCCAGGTCGATACCCTATAAAGGCGCGTCGCAAAGCCAACTCGACGTCGTGGCCGGCAATATCGATTTTGCGACGCCGACGATGACTTCGGCCGCGCCGCAATTGAACGGCGGCACGGTGACGCCGCTGGCGCAAACCGGCGCCGAACGGCTGCCCGACTATCCGAACGTGCCGACGTTCAAGGAACTCGGCTACGACGTCGTGACGATCAACTGGTTCGGGCTTGCGGGTCCGGCCGGGCTTCCGGCCGACATCGCGCAAAAGGTCAATCGCGCCATCAATGCCGGCATGGCGACGCCCGAGAACCAGGCGCGTATCCGCCAGCAAGGCATGATTATCGCGCCGATGGACGTCAAAGCGTTCGATACGTTCGTTAACGACGAGGCGTTGCGCCTAAAGCCGGTGATTCTGAAGGCCGGAATAAAGGTGGAATGATCGGGTTATTCTGCTTGCGAATCCGAAACGTCATTAACCCTCTTTCCTTGCGCGTCTGTTCAAGCGTATCGCCGGTCTGGTTCAATAGGTTCGGGATATCGAGACCGGCGAGGGGATCGGTACATTCGACGATAAGAATGTCGCCCGCTTGCATGCCGCCGAGCGCCTTACGGGTGCGCAAGGCGGGGAGCGGACATTTGAGGCCGCGCAGGTTCAGAGTCTTTTCCGTCATGGTGGCGCAGTGCCGTGCGAGTCGTAGAAATCGGAAAACTGGTCTTTAACATATCGGCGATGGCCGTCGATTCCAGCACCCAACGTATTTCACGACTGACGCCGCTCGACGCGATTCTGGCGTCGCTATCGGCTCGCGCGTCGAGCCGGTGACGTCGCGCGCCTGTTCTCTTGGCTTCGGCTCACGGCAGCGTGCTGGCGGCCGATGTGGTGGCGTCGAAGCTGCCGCTTGAGCCGGTCGCGCTGCGCGACGGTTTTGCGGTTGCGGCGAGCGTGGTCGCGGATGCGAGTTCCTATACGCCGTGCCGTTCGGGTCGACGCCGCCGCGCGTTGACGCCGGGGAACCGATGCCGGCCGGAACGGATGCGGTGCTGCCGCTCGATGCCGTCACCTTACACGGCAGACCGCGCCGCAGCGATCGCTACGATTTCGCCGGGCGAGGGCGTGCTTCCGGCAGGCGGCGACGCCATTTGCCGCAGACGATCTTGCGCCGCGCCGGCGCGCATCTGCGCGCTAGCGATATCGCCGTCATTGGCGGCCGCCGGAATTACCGATGTCATGGTGCGCGAACCGCGCATCCGCATTGCCTGCGGCGGCGTAGCCGAAGACGCCGCTGGTGCAAGCCGCGATCGACATGATTGCGCGCGCTGTCACCGCGGCCGGGGGCACGGTGTTCGATGCGGACAGCGAACCGGCGCGGCTTTACGAAGCGCTGGGCGAGGTACGCGCCCATGCCGGTTTTGTCGTCGGCGGCACCGGCAGCGGGCGCGGCGATTCGAGCGTGCGGACATTGGCGCGGTTTGGCCGGGTCGAGGCTCACGGCGTCGCGGTTTCGCCCGGCGAGACGGCTGCCGTCGGCTATGTCGGCGCGCGGCCCGTGCTGCTATTGCCGGGGCGTCTGGATTCCGCCTTGGCGATCTGGCTTTTGATCGGGCGCCATCTCATCGCGAAGCTCGCCGGCGGCCGCGTCGAGGACGCGCCGAAGATGCTTCCGCTCAAACGTAAGGTCGCCTCGACCATTGGGCTCACGGAACTCATTCCGGTGCGATACGACCAGGACGCCATGCACGGCACTGTGGCGGATCCGCTTGCCTCCGGTTATCTGTCATTTGAATCGCTAACCGGCAGCGACGGCTGGATCAGCGTTCCGGCGGATAGCGAAGGATTTGCCGCGGGCACGCTGGTCCCCATGAGGCCTTGGCCCTAGATCGATGGTCTTGAATACGAAACAAACAACGCGCGCCAATGCGATCCTCGAAGCCGTGCGCCACGCCGCGCGGCAGGAACAATTCCTTGAAGTGGTCTCGGCCGGCGAAGCCCACCGGCGCTTCGAGGCCCGGATCGATCTTTCGCCGCTTGCCGCCGAATCCGTGAAGTCTCGCCGCGGCGCTGTCGCGCGTTCTTGCGGCCGACGTGATCGCACCCGTCGATGCGCCGCCGTTCGCCCGTTCCAACGTCGATGGTTTCGCCGTTCGCGCCGCCGATACGGTGGGCGCAAGCGATGGCGCGTCAAAGCGGCTCACGCTCAATGCCGAAGTCATCGCCTGTGGGGTACAGCCCGAGGTCGAAATCACGTCGGGCACGGCCACGACGATCGCGACCGGCGGCGTCATTCCGCGCGGCGCCGATGCCGTGGTCATGATCGAGCACACTGAGCTGATCGACGATGACGCGGCGCCCGCGATCGACGTGCGCCGTGCGGTCGCGGCCGGCCAGTTTGTGTCTTATGCCGGCTCGGACATCGCGCGCGGGGAAACCTTATTGCGCCGAGGCACGCGCGTCGGCTCGCGCGAGATCGGCATGCTCGCCGCTTGCGGGCTTGCGGCAGTTGACGTCGTGCGCCGTCCGCGCGTTGCCGTGCTTTCGACCGGCGACGAACTTGTCGAGCCGGGCAGGCCGCTACATCCGGGTGGCGTCTACGACAGCAACGGCGCGATCGTTGCTGCGGCCGTCGCTGAAGCCGGCGGCGAGCCTGTGCCGTTCGGCGCATTTCCGGATGAGGAAACGGCGCTCGGCAAGGCCACGCGCGCCGCACTTGAGTCCTGCGACATCGTCGTGCTTTCGGGAGGCACGTCGAAAGGCGCGGGCGATCTGTCGCATCGCATCGTCTCGAAGCTCGGCGCGCCCGGAATTCTCGTGCACGGCGTGGCGCTCAAACCGGGCAAACCGCTTTGTCTCGCGGTCATCGGCGAGAAGCCGCTGATCGTGCTACCAGGCTTTCCGACCTCGGCTATTTTTACGTTTCACGCCTTCGTCGCGCCGGTCATCCGGGCCCGCGCCGGACTTTCGCCCGAAGCCGCGCGCACCGTGACGGCGCGTGTGCCGGTGCGGATCGCGTCCGAACTCGGCCGTGAGGAATTCGTGCTGGTCTCGCTCGTCGAGGGCAGTGACGGGCTGATCGCGTTTCCAAACGGCAAAGGGTCCGGCGCCGTCACCGCGTTCTCCCAGGCCGACGGTTTCCTTTCGATCGATGCACTCGCCTCGGCGCTCGATGCCGATACGGAGAAAGAAGTCACGCTGATCGGTGACGACGCAAGCGCACCCGATCTCGTCATCATGGGAAGTCACGATATCGCGCTCGATGTCGTGGTTGGCGCGCTGGCCGAGCGCGGTTTCCACGCGCGCACCATCGCCGTCGGCAGCCTCGGCGGCGTCAGCGCCGCGGGCCGCGGCGAATGCGATCTTGCGCCGGTGCATCTCGTCGATCCGGCGACCGGCATCTACAACAAGCATCTGCTTGCGCCGGGCCTTGCGCTCGTCCCCGGCTGGCGGCGGATGCAGGGTTTTATCTTCCGACCCGGCGACGCGCGCTTCGAGGGTGGCACCGCGGATGCTGCGTTGAGGGCCGCGCTCGCAGACCCTGCGGTCCTCATGGTCAACCGCAATGCCGGGTCCGGCACGCGCGTATTGGTCGACGGATTGCTCCAGGAAGCAAAGCCCGCCGGCTATGCCAATCAGCCGCGATCGCACAACGCCGTCGCTGCTGCCATCGCGCAGCATCGTGCCGATTGGGGCGTTGCGATCGAGCCGGTGGCGCGGATGTACGGGCTTTCGTTCTTGCCCATATCGCCGGAGCACTACGATTTCCTTTTGGTCGAGGCGCGCCGCGAACGGCCGGCTGTGCAGGCGTTTCTGCAGGCGCTGCGCGACGAAGCGACCCGCGCGCGGATTCGCGCGCTAGGCATGGAGCCCGAGGGCTGAAGGCGGAGTGTCAGGCCGATTGGCGCTTCTCCGCCGGCACAAGGCGTGCAATCGCGTCGTCCGCCGTCATCACGTCGCCAAAATAGACGACGAAATTGTTCAGCGACGCGGCATGCGTCTCGTCGGTCAAGGTCGCGTTGCAATCGGACACCATGACAACGCGATAATCGAGCATCATGGCGTCGCGCGCGGTCGAACTCGCAACAGACATTGGTTAAGGTGCCGGCGATCAGGAGGCTCTCGATGCCGCGGCTGCGCAATTTGGCGTCGATGTCGGACGAGCCGGATATGAAGGCGCTGAATTTGACCTTCTTGACGTGCAGGTCGGCCGGCAGCGCTTCGAGCTTCGGATAGAGCGCGAAACCTTCGGCTTTCTCGTCGAGATGGGCAAGGCGTGTCTTTGCTCGTTCCGGCGTCAACATATGCTTATGATGATTACCCCAGGAATCGAGCGCGCCGGTGGCGGTCGTTTGTACCCAAGCGACGGTGCCGCCGGCGGAGCGTAGTGCGCGGGCGAGGCGATTGATGTTGGGCACGATGCCGCGGGCGGCCGGAACCTCCAGCGGAAAACCTTCGGCGACGAAGTAGTTTTGCATGTCGACGACGACCAGCGCGACGCGCGCGGCGTCGATCGTATCATGGCTCGGCAGCTTGCCCTGACGCCGTATGACGCGGTCCTTGACCTCGGCGGGAATCGAATAGGGATGCATGAAAATCTCCGTCAGGGAGGAATTTTAGCCGAGGCTACGGCGGGCGTCGGCAAGCGTCAAATGGCGGGTCTTCGCTCGTGCGGCCAACCACCACCGTTATTATGTTAAACTGAAAGGATCGGGTTATCGGATGAAGGGATCGGACTATCGGATGAGCATGCGCGTCATCGGGCTTGCGGGCTGGAGCGGTTCCGGCAAGACGACACTGGTCGCGAGCGTGATTCCGGTGCTGGTCAAGCGCGGCCTGAAAGTCGCGACCGTCAAGCATGCGCACCATGAGTTCGATCTCGACCAGCCGGGCAAGGATTCATGGCTGCACCGCCAAGCCGGCGCGCGCGAAGTCGCCATCGTCTCGAGCAGGCGTTGGGCGATCATGCATGAATTGAGCGGAGACCCGGAGCCGCCGCTAATGGAGATATTGGCGAAGCTCGGTCCTGTAGATTTGGTGATTGTTGAAGGCTTCAAACGCCACACCCATCCGAAGCTGGAAGTGTTTCGGGCCGTTATCGGCAAGCCGCTTTTGCATCTCGAAGACGATTGCATTGTTGCCGTCGCGACCGACGCGTCGCTGCCGGAGGCTCAAGTGCCGGTGCTGATGCTCGACGACATCAATGGCATTGCCAATGTGCTCCAAGCCGAAGCCTTGCCGCTTGACCGGATCGGCAACCTCGAAGCGGTGCAGGACCAAACGTAATGGCGCAGCTCACCGATGATTGCTTCGCCTTCAACGGGCCGTTGCTTCCGATCGCCGACGCTGAACGCCTCATCGCCGAACGAATCGTGCCGGTCGAAGGCCATGACAGTGTCGCGCTGCGTGACGCGCAAGGGCGCGTGCTTGCCGGGGGCATCATCGCGCCAGTGGACGTGCCGCCGTTCGACAATTCCGCGGTTGACGGTTATGCGGTGCGCGCCGCTGGTCTCACGCAAAACGGCGAGACCCGCCTCGCCATCGTCGATCGTGTCGCCGCCGGTCACGCGTCGCATCACGCCGTCAAAGCCGGCGAAGCTATCCGTATCTTCACTGGCGCACCGATGCCGGTAGGCACCGACACTGTTTTCATGCAGGAAGACTGCCGTATCGAAGGCGATTGCGTGATCGTGCCGCCCGGCTTGAAGCTTGGCGCCAATCGCAGGTTCGCCGGCGAGGATATGCGCGCCGGCGCGCGCGCGTTGCCGGCCGGCCGGCGGCTTGCGGTGCAGCACGTCGCGCTTGCCGCTGCACTGGGCATCATCAAGCTCGATGTGCGCCGGCGCGTCCGCGTCGCGCTGTTTTCGACCGGCGATGAGATCGTCGAGCCGGGATCGGCGTTGCCGCGCGCGGCGCTTTACGATTCCAACCGTTATCTGCTCGCGGGACTGCTGGCGCGTTACGGCGTCGAGGTGACCGATCTCGGCATCCTCACTGATGATCCGAGAGAACTCGCACGCGGGCTCGCATCCGCTGCCGCCAATCACGATCTGGTGCTGACCTCGGGCGGGGTCTCGACGGGCGAGGCCGATCATGTACGCGATGCGGTGGAGAGTGTTGGCCGCCTTGTATTTTGGCGCGTCGCCATCAAACCCGGACGGCCGGTGGCGATGGGCGTTATTCACGGTTCGAACAGCGGCGAGGGTGCGGCCTTTGTCGGCTTGCCGGGGAATCCGGTAGCGGTGTTCGTCACCTTCGTCCGCGTGGTGCGGCCGCTTTTACTGCGGCTCGCGGGTGCGCTGCCGGAGCCGCTGATGGCGATGCCGGCGCGCGCGACGTTTCCCTACAAGAAGCGCGCCGGTCGGCGGGAATATGTGCGGGTTGCGTTACGCGCGGCGGCCGACGGCGCCATCGAGGCGGTCAAATATGCGCAGGACGGCGCCGGTGTTCTCACCTCGCTCACGGAAACCGATGGGCTGGTGGAGCTTCCGGAAGACGTGATCAAAGTGGAGCCCGGCGACACGGTTGGCTTTCTGTCCTACGCGTCGCTGCTTGGCTAAGACCTGGGTTACACCTTAGTCGCGCCATGCAACGTCGTTTGCTTCGCAATCTCGGGCAGCAATTTCCGTAGCGGCGGCATGAAGTGCTGCCGCAGGGCGTCGATAGACGCGCCGCGAATTTGCTGCGCGAGAAGGAGGCCTTCGTTTTTCAGTGATACGACGTTGATGGTGCGGTGAAACGGCTTGCCGGGGAAGGGCAGCGCGCGAATAGGATCGCCGCGCTGCACGGATTTGATGACGGCAAGCGGCGGCAGGATCGTCCAGCCCGATCCGACCGCGACCATGGCCAGCACAGCCTCCGTGGTGTCGAGATGATATCGGTGCTGGGCAATCACGCCATGTTTCTCAAGGATGCGGTCGAACCGCGTATGCAGCGTCGGGTCGCGGCCAAAGCGGATGAGGTCCAATTCCTCGGACATTGTTTTGAGCGACGGATTGCGGCCGCTGTACTTCGCCGGAACGATCAGGAGGAACGGCTCGGTGAGGATCGGCATCGCGCTGACCTCGCCGGGCACGGGAGATTCGTCGGCCGTTATGGCGAAGTCGAAATCGCGGTCGATCAACGTGCCGAAGCGCGTCGCGTGAAATCCTGAATCGATCGACCATTCAGCGGCGATATTGCGCAACTGCTTGAATATATAAGGCCCCATCGTCGTCGCGAAACTGTTGAGGATGCCGATCCGCAGCAGCGGCAACTGCGCCGCGGTGCCAAGACGGACCGTGCTGCGGAATTGCCGAACGGATTCGGTGATCGCCGCCGCATGCTTGATCAGCGTGGTTCCCTGCAAGGTCAGGACGGGAGGGCGCACCGAGCGGTCGAATAACTGCAGGCCAAGCGATTGCTCGAGACTCGCGATCATTTGCGAGATCGCAGGTTGCGACAGCTTGAGCTGTTTTGCCGCGGCAACCATGGTGCCGGTTTTGGCGACGACAACGAAGACCTCGAGCGCCCGGATGGTTAGGCCCGCGCCCAGCGAAGCCCTGCCGAGAGGGCCTGTGGCGTCTCCCGGCAAAACCTCCCGTTGTATTTTTGCATTCTTGCGCATTGCCGTTCCGTCGTTAGGCCGCCCTGTCGCCTGTCTTGCGCCGCGCGTTGACGAGGTTATACTTAGTATAAGTCACGCCGAGAGCGTGAAAACTGGGTCCGACTGCGGCGCAGTCAGAATAACCCGGATCGGAGGTAACGCATGAGCGTCAGGAACACCACCAGCATTGCAATCGTGGCGTTGCTGGCCCTATCGGGCGTCGCCGCGGCGCAACAGCCCGCAACCGACTGGAAACCGCAGGGCAACGTCGAATTCGTGGTCGGTGCGGGCGCCGGCGGCGAGAACGACCGCGTAGCGCGCGCCATCCAGCGCGTTCTCACCAAGGAGCATATGGTCGATTCGATGACCGTGCTCAACAAGCCGGGCGCCGGCCAGATCGTCGCAATGAATTATCTTGCCGGAAAGAAGGGCGACCCCAATACGATCGGACTGGTTTCCGGCAGCTTCATCAATGCGATCGCGCGCAACGGCTCGACGCTGAACAAGCAGATGACGCCGCTGATTAAATTGTTCGATGCCTATCAGTGCTATTTCACCAATGTCGACTCGCAATATAAGAGCATGGCGGACGTGCGCGACCACCTGGAAGCCGATCCGACTTCGGTGACATTCGCTTTCCCGGTCGGCCTTGGCAGCCCGCTGCATATTTCCGTGGTCAATGTCGGCAAGGCTGTCGGCGCGCCGCCGGACAAGATCGTCACGGTGGTTTTCGATTCCGGCTCCGACGTCTCGACGCAGGCCGCCGGCAATCATATCGATGTCGGGGTCACGAGCATCGGCAGTCCGATGCCGCTCATTCAGGCCGGTAAGCTTCGTATGCTGGGCATCGCCGCGCCCGAGCGGCAGCCGGGCGAATTGGCGAAATATCCCACATTGCGCGAGCAGGGGCTCGATGTCGTCACCGCCAATCCCTACACCATTGTCGTGCCCAATGGGCTGACGCCGGAACAGATCGCGTTTTGGGTGAAGGCGCTCGACAAGGTGCTTGAGGATCCCGACTTCAAGCTCGACCTGCAACGCAATTTCTGGACGCTCGAGACGCTGCGCTATCCGGCGACCGTCAAATGGATGCAGGATGACTACGACGAAAACCGGGCGATCTTGGCCAAGCTCGGATTGTTGCAATGAGCGGCACCCGCACGCTGTTTGAGAAAATCTGGGCCGACCACGTCATCGTAGTATCGCCGCAGGGCGAGGAGTTGCTCGGTGTCGATTTCAATCTGATCAATGAAGGCCAATCGTTTCTCGCCTTCGATCAACTGCGGATGGAGGGCCGCAAAGCGCGCCGGCCGGAGCAGCATCTCGCCGTGACGGATCATTATCTGCCGACCATCAATCGTTCGCTCGGCACCGCCGGCATGACCAATCCGGAAATCCGCCGTGTTGTCGAAATGCTTGACGAGAATTCGGCCGAATTCAAATTGCCGCATGTTGGCTGGTCGCATCCCGATCAGGGCATCGCGCATGTGATTTCGCCCGAGCTCGGCATTTCGCAGCCGGGAATGCTGATTACGTGCAATGATTCACACACCGCGACTAACGGCGCGTGCGGCGCGCTCGCGATGCCGATCGGTGGCGGCAACCAGCTTCGCCATGTCATCGCCACGCAAACGGTCTGGCTCAAGAAGCCGAAGACGATGCGGATATCGATCGACGGGAAATTACCCGAGGCGGTGACGGCCAAGGATGTGATCCTGTCGATCATCCGCGTCATCGGCATCGGCGGCGCGACTGGCTATGCGGTCGAATATGCCGGCACGACGATCCGCGCCATGTCGATGGAAGGGCGGTTGACGATCTGCAACATGTCGATCGAGGCCGGCGCGCGTATCGGCATGATCGGGCCGGACGAAACCACCTATGAGTACTTGTCCGGCCGAAGGAATGCGCCGAAAGGCAAGAACTGGGACACCGCGCTGAACCACTGGAAAACGCTGCCGACCGACGAAGGCGCGACCTTCGATCGTGAACTGCGCTTTGACGCCGGAAAGCTGGCGCCGATGGTGAGCTGGGGCACGAGCCCGGAGGATTGCTCGCCGGTCGATGGTTCCGTTCCCGACCCCTCGCGTATCGAGGACGGCGAGCGGCGGCGTCATGTCGAGCGGGCGCTCGACTATATGCGGCTTACGCCAGCAACGCCGCTCGAAGAAGTTGTGATCGATCGCGTCTTCATCGGTTCATGCACCAATAGCCGCATCGAGGATTTGCGTGCCGCGGCGCATGTGCTCAAAGGCCGCCGCGCCGCCGTTCCCGGCATGGTGTCGCCAGGGTCGAGTGCGGTGAAGCTCCAAGCCGAATCCGAAGGGCTCGATCGGATCTTCGTCGCGGCCGGCCTCGAATGGCGCGATCCCGGCTGTTCGATGTGCAATGGCTCGAACGGCGAACTGGTTGGGCCCGGCGAACGCTGTGCTTCCACGACGAACCGGAACTTCGAGGGCCGCCAGGGCCGCGGCGCGCTGACCCATATCATGAGCCCGGCCATGGTCGCCGCCGCCGCGGTCAGCGGGAAACTCGCCGACGTGCGGCGCCTGTCGCGAAATTGAGGTCTGTTTGATGCTGCCCTTCACCGTGCTGACGGCCGTCGCTGCGCCGCTTGAGATCGCAAAGATCGACACCGGCATGATCTTGCCCGGCCGTTACATGCGCCGGCACCGGCGGCCTGGTCACGACTACGGCGACGCCTTTCTCTACGATCTGCGCTTTGATGAAGCGGGCAAGCCGCGTCCGGATTTCGTTTTAAACGATCCGGTTTATCGCGGTGCGAAAATCCTCGTGACCGATAGTGATTTCGGCTGCGGCTCGTCGCGCGAGGGCGCTGCCTTCGCGGTGATGGACTACGGATTGCGCGCTTTGGTCGGTCCGAGTTTCGGCGAAATATTCCAGGTGAATTGTATTCAGAATGGAATTCTCGCCCTGACGTTGCCCGAAAAAATCATACACGATCTGTGGCAGCAATTGCGCGCGCAGCCGGGCGCCGAAATCACGATCGATCTGCCTAACCAAGCGTTGATCGCGCCCGATGGTGCAAAGCACGCCTTCGACATCAGCCCATTGCGCAAGGACCGGCTGGTGCGCGGCATCGACGATATCGACGTCACCCTTGAATATCTCGACAAGATCGAGGTTTTCGAAGCGCGGCGGCGCGCGCACCTGCCGTGGCTGCCGACAGCCCAGCGTGAATAGCAAGACATATCATCCCTTCGCTCAACCAAAAGGACGTCATTCGTGAACGGCGCTGAAACTCTGGTCCGCACTCTGCTCGCGTCGGACGTCACAACGTGTTTCTCGAATCCCGGGACGAGCGAGATGCATTTCGTCGCCGCGCTCGACCGCGTGCCGGGAATGCACTGCGTCTTGTGTCTGTTCGAAGGCGTGGCGACGGGCGCCGCCGACGGCTACGGCCGGATGGCCGAAAAGCCGGCGAGCACATTGCTGCATGGCGCGCCCGGCCTGGCAAATGGCTTGGCTAATCTGCACAACGCCCGCCGCGCGCGTTCGCCGATCGTCAATGTGGTCGGCGATCAGGCGAGCTATCATCGTCCGCTCGATCCGCCATTGACGGGCGACACGGATGGCTGGGCGCGCGGCGTATCGGCTTGGACGCGCGTCGTGCAGTCCGTGACCACCATGGGTGTGGACGCGGCGGCGGCCGTTCAGGCAGCACGCACCGCGCACGGCCAGATCGCCACTTTGATCGCACCGGCCGATACGAGCTGGGACGACGGCGGATCCGATGGCGCGCCGCTTCCGGCCGTGGCGCCGGAAAGAGTTCGCGCCGCACGTCATCAAGAACATTGCCGAGGTGCTGCGGCGCAAGGAACCCGTCACGATCATGCTCGGTGGCGCGCCGATCCGCGCCGCAATGATCGCAGATGCATTCCGAATTGCCGGTGCGACTGGCGCAAAATTGCTGGCAGCGCAGTTCAATGCCCGGGTCGAACGCGGCCGCGGCCGCCATGCCCTCGCGCGGCTGCCCTATGCCTACGAACAGTCCGTGACGGCGTTGGCCGGTGCGAAGCACGTTGTTCTCATCGGCACGACGCCGCCCGTTGCGCCGTTCGCCTATCCCAACAAGCCCGGATATCTCTTTCCGGAGGGCTGCAGCGTTCACGTTCTGGCGCGCCCAGACCAGGATATCGCCGACGCCTTGGCGCGGCTCGCCGACGAATTGTCGGCGCCGGCCGTTGCGTTGCCCCAAACCAAGCCGGCGGAGCACGATTTGCGCGCGGCCATCACCCCGGAATCGATCACGCAGTCGCTCGCCGTATTGCTGCCGGAGGACGCCATTGTCGTCGATGAGAGCGTCAGCTTCGGCCGCTCGTTTTTCAACGGCCTTGCGGTCGCCCCGCCGCACGACTGGCTGCAAATCACCGGCGCTTCGATCGGCAGCGGTCTGCCGATGGCGACCGGCGCCGCGCTCGCCGCGCCCGGCCGCCGCGTCATTACGCTTCAGGCCGATGGTTCAGCGATGTACACGCTGCAAGCGCTGTGGACGCAGGCGCGCGAGAAATTGCCGATCACGACCGTGCTTCTGTCAAACCGCAAATATGCGATCCTGCTCAACGAACTGATGAATGTCGGCGCCAATCCCGGCCGTGTCGCGCTCGATATGATGGACCTGGGCAACCCTGACCTCGGCTGGGTGAAGCTCGCGCAGGGAATGGGCGTCGAGGCGGCGCAAGCAACGTCAGTCAAGGAATTTGCCGATCTGTTTGCGCAGGCCAACAAGGCGCGCGGACCGTTTCTGATCGAGCTTCTGACCTGAATTGTCCTCAAGCGCGGTCAAGCGTCCGGATATTGCGCGGCGAGCGCATCGGCGCGCGCCGCTTCTTCCGGTGTGTTCACATTGAAGAATGGGTCGATCGGCTCCGCTGGCCAGTCGGCGATGGCGATGCCGTGCCGTGCGGTCCAAATCTCGATCTTATGCAGGTTCTCGTCGACCAACGCGCGCCGCAAATCCTCGCGCAGCGCGACGCTCCACAGCGCGACGACGGGGTGGCGCCATTCGCCGGAACGCGCGCAGGCAAGCGGCGTTCCGGCGGCGAGGCGGGCTTCGTGCAGTTTCGCCAGCAGATTCTTCGGCAAGAAAGGACAATCGCCCGGCGCGCTGGCGATCCATTCCGTTTGCGGTGCATTTGCCGCGGTCCAATCGAGCCCGGCGAGAATGCCGGCGAGCGGTCCGGCAAAATCCGGCACACTGTCGGCGACGACGGGAAGGCGGGTATCGGCAAAGCGCGCCGGATCGCCATTGGCGTTGATGATGACGCGATCGCATTGCGGCGATAGGCACGCGAGCACGCGCGCGAGAATGGTATGGCCGCCGACGCGAATGCGCGCCTTGTCGCCGCCACCCATGCGGCGCGCCAGCCCACCTGCGAGCACCAGGCCGAGAGTAGGGGGACCGCTCACGCGCGCTGAATCTCACTCATCATGCACGGCGGCCTTGCGCCGATGCTTGGCGCTTTCTTCTTCGACAAAGGCGAGGTCCTGATCGAACACGATGCGGTCTTCGCCGGCGAGCGCGACGAAACGCTTGCCGCGGGCGCGGCCGATCAGCGTCAAATTCGCCTTGCGCGCGAGGTCCACGCCCCAAGCGGTGAAGCCCGAGCGTGAAATCAGGATCGGAATGCCCATGCGTACCGTCTTGATCACCATCTCGGAGGTGAGTCGGCCAGTGGTGTAGAAAATCTTGTCGGCCGAGCCGACATGGTGCTTGAACATCCAGCCGGCGATTTTATCAACGGCATTGTGGCGGCCGACGTCTTCCATATAGACCAGCGGCCGGTCCTCGACCGCGAGCACGCAGCCGTGGATCGCGCCGGCCTCGAGATAGAGCGATGGCGTGGTGTTGATCTTGTGGGTGAGCGTGTAGAGCCATGAGGTGCGCAACTCTGCCGGCGGCAGCGATACATTTTCCAGCGCCTCCATGAGGTCGCCGAACACGGTGCCCTGGGCGCAGCCTGACGTCTGCACTTTCTTTTTCAGCTTTTTCTCGTAATTGGTCTTGCGTTTGGTGCGCACGACGACGACGGACAGTTCATCGTCGTAATCGATATCGGTGACGTCGTCGTCGGATTTGAGCATGTTCTGGTTGAGGAGATAACCGAGCGCCAGATATTCGGGGTGGTCGCCGATGGTCATCGCCGTTACGATCTCCTGCGAATTGAGGAAGATCGTCAGCGCGCGTTCGACCGTCACCGCCGTTTCGATCGGCGCGCCGGTTTGGTCGATGCCTTTGACCCGCTCGGTCAGGCGCGGATCATGTGGATCGGGACGGATGAGATAGTCGTCAATAGGCGAAGCCATGACGCTAATGTAGTGCACCGTAAGGGCCTGCGGAAGCGGATGCGCGAATGCGAGAGGCCCGGCTCGCGCCGGGCCCCGCACATCCGCGTCGTCTTTATACTTGTTAGTCTTTTGCCAATATCTGCCGTGCAGGTGGCCGAACAACCAGATCACGAGAATAATCGGCAATGGAATGCCGATGGGCCAAAGCAATAGACCGCGTCCCATGACTTCCTCCTGTGTCGCCTCGCCAGGACTGCGAAAACAACGGTCCGGCAGGAGGGAAGTTGCCCGATTTCAGCCGGTCCGGGCGCGCGAGAATCCACGCCAAAAGAAGCGGGTTGTAAGCTTAAGCCCGACCGTGATATTGCGGTGACCCTTTCGCGGAGGGGTGGCCGAGTGGCTGAAGGCGCTCGCTTGGAAAGCGTGTATACGGGAAACCGTATCGTGGGTTCGAATCCCACTCCCTCCGCCAGTGACTTTCTCCGTCATCGCTCGCCCGGATCGCCACCATCGCCATTGCCGGAATGGATTTCAACGCATCATGCCTCGCGCCACACTCGACCAACGTCCGAAGAATTCGCTGACGACGGCCTATTTGCTGGAGGAGCAGGTCGGGTTCCTATTGCGCATCGCGATGCAGCGTCATTCGAACATTTTTACCTCGGAAATCGTCGGTAGTTTAACGGCGCCTCAATTCTCCGCACTCGTGAAGCTCATGCAGGCGGGCCCGCTTTCTCAAAACCATCTCGGGCGGCTCATCTATCTCGATGTGGCGACAATCAAAGGCGTCGTGGAACGGCTTCGAGCCCGCGGTCTCGTCACTTCAAAAGACGACCCTCGGGACGCCCGTCGGCACACGATCGCGCTCACCGCTGCCGGCCGGCGATTGGTCGAATTGGCCATTCCAGCGGCGGCGAAAATAACGCAGAGGACGCTCGATCCGTTGTCTGAGAAAGAGCAGGAGACACTGGTGCGCCTGCTGAAAAAACTTGGATGAAACCCGATGCCCGTCAAGGTCTGCTCCTGACGGATGTTCATCGCGATCTACCAGGGGTATCGCTCGCTACCGAAGTCCGTCGACACCCTTGATCTCGTCCTTTTTCAGGCCGCCGACACGGGGGAGCGGCCTGCCGGAATCGGTGACGGCGACCGCGATCATGATTTCGTTGGCGCGGGGCGCGTCGGCGACACGCACCTCCATGCCGTCGAAATGGCTGCGGACGAAAGCCGCGTCCTTATGCCCAAGCGGAACGTCGAGCGTGACGCCCGGTCCGCCGCGTTTCTTCGATGACGGGATCAGCGCCGCGCCGGTGCCGAGAACCTTACGAACCGGAGCGCCGAGTTTCGGATGCAAGATCGCCGCCGCATGTTCGAGTTCGCCGTTCTCGCCGACGGCGGCCGCCTTGCCGTAGCTCTCCGCGCGCGGTCCCTCGATGCCGAGCGCCGCCACCGCGCGTTGCGCCAGCAACTCGCCAAGCTCCTCGCCGATATCGATGAGCTCGGAGAGATCCTCCACGTACCGACCGGCGAAAGGATTCTCGATCACCGCGACTGCGGCGGCGCGCCGCGTCGGCGGCTCGATGCGCTGATCCATTTCGAGCCGCGTCTCTTCCACGAAGGTAAGAAGTTTCCGAATCTTGGCTTTCATCGCAGACCGTCCCGTTCCTTAACTTCCAAAAGCCGGAATTCTGTCAGCTTGCGCAAGTTCCGATCTCCTCTGCGAAACCATGGGGTGGGGGCTAAGCGCGCGACTCGTTCCCTTGAGGTGCAGCGCCGCGGTCGTGATCAATCCTTGCTTCTGCAGCATGTCCGCCCGATGCAATCCGCGGGCCAACGCGATTTCAATTTCTTCAAACGTCAACGGTCCGACCGACCGCGTCACCGGGATCGCGCCGAGATCGCTATCCGGCTGTAAGGTGTTGGCCGGCAGTCGTTGAATGGCGGGATGGTTCGGCAGGTCGACCGCATTGGCGATCACGGTCGCGGCTGCGTCCGCCATCGAGGCGGTCGGTGCGAGAACCGTTACCGCTTCGGCGATGCCGAGAGAAAAGCTACGCCCGAGATAGCCGCTGGTCGCGATGCCGCGAATACCATCCTCTTCGCGGATCTCAGTTGTTCCGAACAGGCTTGGACAATCGGGCCGATCGACAAGGCCGATCTTGAAACGCTGCTTGTCGGTCAGATGGAGCGCGATATCGCCGCCATTGTTGACATAGGCACGCGTCAGCGGCGCCGCCGCGGCCATGACGTCGATGATTTCTTCGGCAACGGCGCCGGCCACGGCCGCCATCGGCGTGATGAAAATGCTCGACGCGAAGGGCGATACGGCCGCGACCATGCGGCGCGCGACCGGCCCATTTGGCGTCGCGTGCTTGCGGTCAACCGGCGATCGCAGCAGCTCAAGTTCCCGACAAAGCTCGGTCAGTAGGCCGTCGAAGCGACGCGTCGCCGCCTGGTAAGCGGCGCGCAACGCTGCGTCGTCGCCGAAGGCTTGCACGACCAGATCGATCGGCCCGTGCTGCAGAAGGAGCCTCTTCCCGTCAGGCAGAAACCTCGCGGTGGGCTGCTCGATCATCGTGCTTATCCGTGCGATCGCGGCGCGCGGCCCGGCGCAAACGGCCAAGGATTGTCCTGCCGGTGCGGCAGACTGCGTCGCGCGCCGCCGGGCAAGTTCGAAAGCGGCTGGACGGAATCCATATGCCCGCCGAGCTCTTTATAATCGGATAGTCGCAACGTGAATTCGAGCGGTGCAACGATCGCCGGTGTCGGCACATAGCCGAATGCGTTTTCCGGCAGTCGCGTCACGTCGACCATGAAGGTGATGCCGCCGCCCGGCCACACATAGACCGGCGCGCCGCCGCAGGTCACATAAGTCAGCGCATCTTTGACCGAGCGCGTCAGACGAACAGGATTTTCCGTGACGCCGGCGCGCAACGAACCTCCAGCGCCGCCGATAAACAGAACGGTCGACAAGGCCGGCTCGCAATTTTCCGCAATGCGCTCGACAGGTTCGACCAGGGCAGCGCGGCATGTCCTTCTGCACCGGTTGCAGCGCTTCGTCCAATTCGTAATAGGCCGCGTGTTCGCCGGTGGTGGACACCATAAGCAGGCGCAAGCCCGGACGCGCTGTCTTCGGGTCGAAGGGGCCGAGAATGGTGAGCGGGTCCTTGATATTCGTGCCGCCCCATCCGGTGCCCGGCTCGGCGACCTGAAAATAGCGGCCCGGCGTCGACCGGCGTCCCTTGATCTTGATGCCGGTTGACGGAATGCCGAGATACTTGCCGGCTTGGTGCTCCGACAGAACGCCGGTGATGTGATCGTCGACCACGACGACATCGTCGACTTTGTTTTGCCACTGCTTCGCGAAAGATCCCGATTGTCGCCGAGCCGCAGCCGACGCGCATTCGCTCTTCGATAACGCCATTGACGATCGGCGGCTTGCCGGCCTGGACGATCAGCGCTCTCGCCGCCGTCGATCGACATTTCCGACGGCTTTGCCGTTGCAAAGCGACAACAGTGTATCGCAGGTGACGCGGCCCTCTTTTTTCGATCCGCCGGTGAGATGCTTGACGCCGCCGAGCGACAGCATCTGCGAGCCATATTCGCCGGTCGTGACGTGACCGACGGTCTCGCCTTCAACTCGGACGGCATTGGTTTCCGGGCCGAGGAAACGGTCCGTATCGATCTTCACCTTGACGCCGCAGTAGCTGAAAATTCCTTCGGTGACGACGGTCACCATGTCGACGCCATCGACTTCGGACGACACGATAAACGGCGCGGGCTTGTAATCCGGATAGGTCGTTCCGGCGCCGATCGCCGTGATGAATGTTTCGCCCTGATGGAGAATGCCGCCGTTCCACTCCGGCGCTTCGGCGAACGGGATGACCTCGCCGCCTTTGGCGATCGTCCGATTGAGCGTGACGTGGGGATCGACCCTGACGAGGTTGCCCTCGACATTGGCATAGCGATCGCAGGCGCCGAGCGCTCCGGGCTTGATGTAACACATCACCGGACAGGCGTCGCAGCGTATCTTGTCGTCCGCCGTCTGTTCGGGTTCTGTGACATTCATGGCGACGATAACCTTAGTGCCCCAGCATCATGAGTGCTCCAGCATCATACCCCAGTTCATATCATTTGTATACAAACGATAATGAGTGCCGCGCGTACTCGAGTCGAGATGCCTTGCCGGAGATCTTCGCACCGGCTTTTGTTGCTCCGTCACTGAACAGCTAAAGTTCGAACCGTCTTTAAAGTTGCGTCGACACCGCTCCATTCTGGCTGCCGCGGGGCGAACCGGCTGCGCACGTAACGTGTCAGGTCGACGATCTGACGGTCGTCCAACGACGCAGCGAAACCCGGCATCGAGCCTGACGCGTGACCGCCGCCTTCGAGAAGCAAGCGGAGAAAATTTGCCGGGCCGGTCGCATGCAGCTTTGAGCTTAGTCCCAAGGCGGGCCCGCGATTAGCCAAGGGAGCGCCGCGGCCGATTTCATGGCAGACCGCGCACGCGCCCTCATAGAGCCGCGCGGCGGCGCTGCCTGCGCTGCTCGCGGTACTGGCGGTCGACATTATTATGCGTTCGGCAAGCTTCGTTGCCTCGGTCTCGGGCAAAGCGTCGTTGAGCGAGCCGAGATAGTTCGCCATGGCGCGGATATCGTCATCCGGCAATTGCTTGAGCTCTTCGATCACCGGCGCCATGAGACCGGACGCCGTGCCATGATGCGCGGCGGTGCCGGTGCGCAGATAGCTGTAGAAATCCGCTTCGCTCCACGGGATCGGCCCGATTGAAACTCTTGTCAGCGCCGGCGCATCCCAGCCTTCGGCTGTTCCGCCCGAGAGATAAGCGCTCCCGGCGCGCTCGGCGCCGAACGCATTGCGCGGCGAGTGGCAGGCGCTGCAATGACCGAGACCGTCGACGAGGTAGCGGCCGCGGTTCCACATCGCCGATCGGGCCGGTTCGGTCTGAACGCCGTTTTGCCGGTTGAACAGCAAGTTCCAGACCGCCAGCAGCGGCCGGATATTGAAGGGAAAGACCAGACGGCTCGGTTTGTTCGCTTGGCTGACAGCGGGCTGCGTCATGAGGAAGGCGTAGAGCGCCTGCAGATCGGCCTCCGTCGCTGCTGCAAAATTCGGATAGGGAAAAGCCGGATAAAGGTGACGGCCGTCGCGGTGGATGCCTTCGCGCATGGCGCGTTCGAAGGCGGGATAGGACCAGTTGCCGATGCCGGTTTCCGGATCCGGCGTGATGTTGGTTGTCATCACGATGCCGAACGGCGTTTGCAGCGGAAGCCCTCCGGCATAGAGCAGGCCGTCCTTCGCCGTGTGGCAGAGCGCGCAGCCGCCGAGCGCTGCAAGGCGCCGCCCTTTTTCGATGGTCGCGGCGGAATAGGCCGAGGGATCGGGCCGGTCGATCGGCGCTATGGCGAGCTTGATCGGCAATGCGACGGACGCGAACGTCGTGAGTCCGACAAACAGGCTGCCGAGACCGGCCCAGAAAGCCCAGCGCTTTGCGGATACCGGTTGACGTGGAGAAGAAAGCGGCTGGCCGAGGCCGGCCAGAACTCGCTCAGGCGTCAGCGGCAATTCGCGAAAGCGTACCCCGGTCGCATCATAAACGGCGTTGACGATCGCGGCGGCGCTCGGCACTGACGCCGATTCACCGGCGCCGAGCGGAGCTTCATGCTGGCGATCCATCAACAGCACATCGACGGCGGGGAGCTCGGGGAAGGTAAGGATCGGATAGCTGCCCCACTCGCGGCTGGCGACAGCGGTCGTCTCGGAGAAGCTCACTTGCTCCTTGAGCACGCGGCTCGTCGACTGCACGACATTGCCGTGGATCTGATGCTCGACGCCGGCCGGATTGATCATCATGCCGGTATCCTGGCCAACGACCACGCGCGTGACGGTGACCTCGCCGGTCGCGCGGTTGACCGCGACATCCGCAACCCAGGCCGACCAGGCCGCGCCGACACCGGGCCAATCGCCGTGCACATAGCGCGCCTGAGCGAAACCGCGGCCGCGCGCGATCTCACCTGATTCCCGATCTTGGGCTTTCGGCCCAACGTGCGGTTCCCACTTAGCGCGCGCCGCTGTCGCTCTCACCAGTTCGGCGGCCCGCTCGTCGTTGAGGTGGCGCAGCCGGAACGCGACCGGATCTTCGCCGGCCTGGTGCGCGAGTTCATCGATGAAGCTTTCATGGGCGAAGACATTGGGCAGCGCCGAGACGCCGCGTAACCATGCGGCGCGCACGATCGGCGGCATGTCGTAGGCCGTGACGCGCATGTTTTCGTATTTGTAGGAAGGGATCGCCGTGCGGTCCCCCATTTGCCGGGTCGCGGGTTGCGGTGTCAGCCGGCCCGTCAACAGCAGCGCCAATGTCGGGGCGGCATTGGATGGATAGCGCGTCTGGAAATCATAAGCCGCGAGCGAGCCATTCGGTCCGAGCGCGCCGGAAACATCCATGATTTGTGCCGCGCCCTTGGGCTCCCAGAGATGTTCCTGTTCGCGCGACAGCTGAACACGCACAGGCGCGCCGACCGCGCGCGACAACAGAACGGCATCGGCCGAGACATCGTCCGCGCAATTGCGGCCGTAGCAGCCAGCCGCTTCGAGGCGGATGACGTCGATGCTCTCCTGCGGCACGCCGGTCAAAAGCGCGATATCGGCGCGCAGCATGTGTGGATTTTGGGTGCCGGACCAGACGGTAATTCGCTCATCGGTCGTATCGGCGACGGCACAGGACGGACCGATGGAGGCGTGCATTTGGTAGGGCCAGACATAGCTGCAATCGAGCCGCGCCTCGGCTGTCTTGAGCGCTGAGTCGACATCGCCTTGGTTGCGTAGAAGTCGCTTCTGGGCAGGATGAGCGCGAAGCGCCGAATTGATATCGCCGAGATCGGATGATGTTCGCCAAGCTTTCCATCGCACTTTAAGCTTAAGCGCCGCTTCGACAGCGTGCTCTTCGCGTTCGGCGACGATGCCGACGAAATCGCCTTCGACCACCACCGCCCGAATACCTGGAATTCCGTCGAGCGAGGCACGGTCGATCGCTTCCAGGCTCCGGCCGATGAATTCGCCGCTGTCTATACCCGCGTAGGGCGGACGCACCACACGGCCATGCAGCATTCCGGGTAGGCGGACATCGTGCACATAAACGAATTGACCGCTGACCTTCGCCGGGATGTCGACGCGGCTGATGGATTGGCCGATGACGCGATGCTGATCGACCGGCTTGAGCGCCGCATCGGCGGCGAGCGGCAGCAGGACGCGGCGGTTGCCGAGCAGCGTTTCGAGAGCAATTGCCGGTGTGTCATCACCCTGCCGGTACAGGTTGCCGTTCGTCACTGTCAGTTCCGCGGTGGAGCATTGCAGCGCCTCGGCCGCAAGCGCCATGAGATGCTGCCGTGCTTGCGCTGCTGCGACACGCAGCGGCTGGGCAGTGACTTGGATGGTTTCGCTCGCAGTGGTGGGTCCCTGGTTGGGAGTTTCCGACGTATCGCCCAGAACCAATTCGATTGCGGCAAAAGGGAAGTCCAGCTCTTCGGCGATGATTTGCGCGAGAGCGGTGCGGATACCGGTCCCGAGATCGACATGGCCGCAAAAGGCGAAGGCGCGGCCCTCGGCGGTGATGCAGACATATATGTCCAAGGCATTTTCAGGGGACGTGTCGCTCTGCACGTCCCCGTTCCGGGGCGAAACGACAGCGAGGATTCCGCTTCTCTTGAGAAGTTCACGGCGCAACGGCGGCGATGTCGTTTCCGATGTCACCTGCCGCTCCCATCCGCGTCTTTCCGCCAGCCGCGCGCCGCGGCCAATTTAACGGCTTTCACGATCTCGATATGCGTGCCGCAGCGGCAGAGATTAAACCGCAGCGCTTCGCGTATCGCCGCTTCGTCAGGCTCGGGATGGGTATCGAGGAACGCCTTCGCGGTCATGATCATGCCGCTGATGCAATAGCCGCATTGGGCAGCTTGCGCGTCGACGAATGCTTGCTGGATCGGATGCGGTGCATCCGCGCTACCCAATCCCTCGAGAGTGATAATGTCTCGACTTGCGGCCAGCCGGAGCGGAAGAGCGCAGCTCCGTGCCGCCTCGCCGTCGATGATCACCGTGCAAGTGCCGCACTCGCCGAGCCCGCAACCGAATTTAGGGCTGTTCAGGCCCAGATCGTTGCGCAGAAAATAGATGAGCGGCGTATTGCCCTCGCCTGTGACGACATGCTGCTTGCCGTTAACGCGCAACGTGTAAGCAGCTGCCGTTCGCATCAGTGTCAGCCTGCACGGGTCATTTGAGGACGACGGGAATCTTTTCCGCCGGCGGCGTATTGCGGCTGCGCCCGCTCCGGACAACGCCGTCGATGACGACCATGCCGATTCCGGGCAGGTCGCCAAGTTCGATGCTGTTGAGGAATCCCGTTCCCGCCGAATGCTGGGCCTTATCCATGAAAACGAAATCCGCAGCTCTTCCGGGTTCGATCAGCCCGCAGTCCAGATTGCGCATGCGGGCGGTGTTGCCGGTCGCGAAACAGAAGGCGGTCTCCGCCGGTACCCCGCCCAAGGACGACAGCATCGAGATCATGCGCACGATACCGAGCGGTTGCACGCCCGATCCCGCGGGCCCGTCGGTGCCGAGAATGACCCGCTCGAGCTGGCCGATTTCCTTGGCCGTCCGCAAAGTGTAAAGCGCCGCGCGCTCGTTGCCATTGTGGACGAGTTCCAAGCCGCGGCGGCAACCTTCGCAGATGCAGCGGATTTCCGTGTCGGGCAGGGCGGTGTGCCCGCCGTTGATATGACCGACGACATCGGTGTCGGCTTCGAGAACGACATCGGCGCCGATCAATCCCGAACCTGGAATTGACGGTCCGCCGGTATGGATGGTCGATTGAATGCCGTATTTGCGCGCCCAGCCGACCATTTGCTTTGCCGTTACACCGTCCTTGACGCCGCCGAGGCCGACCTCGCCTAAAAGCTTCACGCCGGACGCGGCGAGTTCCTTGAAATCGAGCTCGGTCATGCCCGGCTCGAGGACGGGCGCCCCGGCATGGATCTTCACGCCGTTGGGACGAAAAGCGTCGAACGTCCGTTGCGCGTAGACCGCCATTGCCTTCAGCCCGACAATGTCGCGCGGGCGTCCCGGCGTATGGACCTCGCCGGCCGAGATCATGGTGGTGACGCCACCATGCATGGTCGAGTTGATCCAGCCCAATTGGTTCTGCCGCGGGGTCCAATCGCCGGCGACGGGATGAACGTGGCTGTCGATCAGTCCAGGGGCCAGCACCGTTCCCTGAGCATCGATGATGGTCTTGGCGCCGGCCGTATCCAGCTCGCCGAAACGGCCGACGGCGGCGATCTTTCCGCCGACGGCGACGACGCTATCGGCTTCCAGGATCGGTCGATCGAGATCTCCGCTGAGCAAGAGCCCGATATTCTTGATGACCAGCTTGTCATCGTTTCCGACCGCCATCGTCTGCTGTTCAGCCATGGTCTTTTTCCTTACGGAGACCGTTCCATCCGCTGCATCTTAGACAAGGCCGGGCGGGCTACGATATCGTTTGTATACGAATGAGCTTGGCCAGCGGCCTCGTGGATGTCAAGACTTGAGGGCCCCCGCATCGGACAAATATCAGGTGAGTTACCGTGGTTGTCTGTATTAGTCTCAAACGGTCAGTCGTCTGACTAATCCTAGCCTCGAATGACACCCCGTCGCTAGCCGCACAGTGAGAGTTAGAGGCGACGTATAGCGGTTTCATCGAAGGAGGATTACATACCAAGCTAAAGCGGAAGGATCCCATGTCGGAAGATCAAGAAGATACAGATGAACGGCCGTGCCTGCACTGTCTGATCATTGAATTGGTGGACGATTTTTTCGCACAGTACCCCGTTGCAATGGGCGAGCCAGACACCATCGACACCGACGAGGTCGTTACCGCCGTCGCCAAGACCGTGGCGGAACTGACTTCCAGCCAAGACGTCGCCGTCCGCCAGAGCATCATCGAGCGGCTGATGCACGAAATCATGAGCTACGACTCGGAGTTTCGGCAGCAAGACGCGATGGGTGTAGTTAGGTCGGAAGCGCGACACTAATTTCTTGCCGCACATCCCGCCGATATTGCGGTCTCAGATTTCTGCTTGCGGGCAGAGGAGCGCGATTGGCGAACGGTCCCGATTGACGTCGGCAAATGCTCTCACAGCGAAAGCAATATCCGCGGATGTTTTGTCAAAAATTCCGGACCTTCCTCGGTCACCAGAACCATGTCGCCGATTGACGCTCCGGCCACGCCCTCGACGAAAAGATTGGGGTGGATCTCGAACAGCATGCCGGGCTCCACAATTCGCGGTTCCGTCGGAGTTTTTGCGCTCGGATCGTAGGGCTGAGGAAATTCGGCCGAACCGATCGGGTCTTCGTAGCTATAACCGAGAGCATGCCCGCCACGGAATTGAAAGTGCGGCCCGAGCCGCGGATCGCTTGCGATCCCGGCCTGTCCTACGGTGCGTAGATCAGCTCCGGGCCGAAGATGCTCAAGCATATCGGCGTGCATGTCCTTGACCATTTTGAAGATTTTCTGCGCCTGCCGCAGCTCGGGGCGCCGAGTGAGCCGGTGCGGATCGCGTGTCCCCAATGGCCGTGAAGAATCAGCATGATCCCGAGCAGGACCTGATCGCCCGGTTGGGGGATGTTTGTGTTCTCGTCGGCGAGATAGCGGCAACGATCGGCGATCGGACGCACGGTCAGCCAGGTGTCGCAATATTCGCAGCCGTGTTGCCGCCCGATTTTCTCGAGGTCCGACTGGATGTCGGCCACGGTAAGTCCGGAGTGTAGGGCAGGGCCGAGTTGTTCAAACATGCGGTCGCAGATCGCCGCCAGCCTGGCGATGAAAGGCAATTTGCAGGCTGTCCTTGACGGCTCGGCGTCGCGCGAGTTCCGCGTCGCAACTCACCCACGTCGCGGCTCCGGCCGACCGCGAGAGGCTCCCATATGCCGACCGGGATTTCGTCGCGTCCCGCAATCGCAACTCGTCTCGCACCTTGAGGAAGTAGATCGGCGATTGCGGAAGCAAACGACGGACCTCTGCCGAACCGTACGTCCGCCAATATGTCGCGTTCCCGCCCGCGCATCTGCGCAAAGATGTTGGCGACGACCAGACTTGGCGACACCGCGTATCGGTAGCACGAGAGCCGACGCCGCCGCGTCGCCGTCCCAATCGAGGAGATAGCGAAGATTGCCGTGACTGCGCGTCGCTGTGCCGAGGACGCTGCCTTGACCGAAAACGACCAAGGCGTCGAAGCCGTTCTGCTGGCCCCAGTCTTGGAATGATTTGATTCTGTTGACGAGAATGTCGGGCGGAATGCCGCGGCTTGTATCGACCATGATCTTTGCTCTTTTTGGTTGCAGGATATCAGGCGCTTTGATCGGTTGAAACCAGTTGCGAGAAACTGCACTTCCCCAATTTCACGTAAAGATGTTAACTGACGAGCCGGCTTTCCATGAAACCAGAATTGGGAACACCTGCTGTCTCGCAATGCGCAAGCTTCTCGAGAAGCAACAGCGATGTCGGCACTCTCGAAGTCGATGATCGCAATCGTTTTCGCCGCGAGTGCCGTCTTCGGACTCGGTATAGATGGGCTGGCTTTCGCGCAAGACTATCCAAGCCGTCCGATCAGACTCGTCGTTCCATACCCGCCCGGTGGCGGCACCGACATCGCCGCGCGCTGGATTGCCGACAAGCTCAGCGCCCAGTTCAATGAGAAGGTCTTTGTCGACAATCGCGCCGGAGCAAACGGCAACCTCGGCACCGACTTTATCGCGAAGTCGGCGCCGGACGGATATGTCATAGGGATGGCGACGCCGGGGCCGGTCACCGTCGGCCGCAGTCTTTATGTCGATCTGTCTTATGATCCCAAGAAAGGATCTGACGCCGATCATTCTCGCGAACGAGAGCCCAATTGTCCTCGTTGTCAATTCCAAGTCTCCGGTAAAGTCCCTCAAGGAGCTGATCGCTTCGGCGAAATCCGGATCGGGCAAACTGTCCGCCGCGCTCGTGTCCACCGGCTCGGTGCCGCACCTCGTGACCGAAATGCTGAAGCTTTCGGCCGGCGTCGATATTCTCGACGTGCCTTACAAGGGCGGTGCGCCGGCGATGCTCGACGTCATCAACGGTCAGGTCGACATGCTGTTCAGCGTGCTTCCCCTTGTCCTGCCGAACATCCAGGCCGGACAATTGCGCGCGCTCGTCATCGCCAGCAAAACCCGCAGTTCGCTCATTCCCGACGTGCCGACGACAGCGGAGGACGGCTACAGCGACGTTGTCGGCAGCGCGTGGAACGGCGTCGTCGCGCCGGCCGGCACGCCCCAAGCGATTGTCGACAAGCTCAATTCGGAAATATCGCAGGTCCTCGCGACCCGGACACGAAGCAACGCTTTACTGAGCTTGGGATGCAGTCGGTTGGCGGTACGCCGCAAGACTTTGCGCAATATCTGCAAGCTGAATCGGAAAAATGGGCAGCGGTGATATCGGCCGCGCATCTGCAGGCGCCGCAATAGCGCTGACTCCGCTGACGCGCATCTTGAGTGTGAAGCACGTCGTCGAATTCAGAAAAGGTTTTGAAATGTTCGATACCGTAGACCGCATTGTGAACCTCGACATCGGTAAGCGAGGGGTTGACAAGCTATACGCACCGGCGCGTGCGCGATGCGATGAGCCGTTGAGCGCGGCTGCCGCGCGCAGCCTGTCCAAGCTTACGGCCGGAGATCGCGCGGTTCTTGTCACGGGCTCGCTGACTCGGCCCTGGGTCTCAATGAAGATCGGCGAAACCGACGGTCCTGTTGGTACCGCTGCACTGGCGAGGACTTTGAGTTACGGATTTAATGCCATCCCCGTCGTGGTGACCGATACGTCGCTCATTGAGCCGATTAGCGCCACGCTGCGCGCCGCGGGTCTCGCAGTCGTGACGCTTGAAGAGGCGAAGCGGGCCACGTCGAACCGCCGATTCTGTGGCGTCGCCGTCGCGCTCGGCTATCCATTGGCCGACGATGAGGCGCGGGCCGAGGCGAAACGGATGCTCGATGAGTTGAAACCCAGCGCCGTGATCGCCATCGAGCGCGCCGGCATGACGGTTCGCGGCACTTACCACAACATGCTCGGTCAGGATTATAGCGAGGGGCGGGCGCGGATCGACTACCTCGTCGAGGAGGCAGGCAAGCGCGGTATTCCGACGGTCGGTGTGGGCGACGGCGGCAATGAAATCGGAATGGGTGCGATCGCCGAGGCCGTTTACAAACACGTGCCGCACGGCGAGATTCTGTGCGCCAAATTGGCGACCGACGTATTGCTGCCGGCCGGTGTATCGAACTGGGGCTGCTACGCCATCCAAGCCGCGTTAGCGATCATTACGGGCAGGGCTGAACTCGCGCACAGCGCCGCGCTGGAGAAACACTTGATTGAAGCCGCTGCGGCAGCAGGCTTGGTCGACGGCAATACCGGCAAAGGCGAGGCTACGGTCGACGGCATGCCGGTTGAAGTTCACATGGGCATCGTCCAACTGCTTGCGGCGACCGTCGAGCGTGCGCTGAGGAAGGATCACTGAATACAGTGCTCGCCGTCTAGCTTGGAGAACCGCGGCGGTCATCCCATTGCGGGCGCTTTGGCAATCCGCTGATCGATCGCTCCGAAGATCGTCCGGCCGGCATCGTCGAGAACCTCGATGCGGACGCGATCGCCGAATTTCAGGAAGGGGGTTGAGGCTTTGCCGTTCGCCAATTCTTCGTTGGCGCGTACTTCCGCGATGCAGGACGAGCCCGCGGCTTCGTCCTTGTTGGCGACCGTGCCGGCGCCGACAATCGTGCCGGCGCCGAGTTTGCGGGTGCGGGCGGCGTGCGCGATGAGCTGCGGATAGGAAAAGTACATGTCGTGACCGGCATGCGGCGCGCCGAATTTGCGGCCGTTCACCGAAGAGATGAGCTTGACATTGAGTTTCTGGCCGTCCCATTGCGGGAGTTCGTCGGGCGTAACGGCGACCGGCGAAAAGCCGCTGGTGGGCTTTGCCTGCATGAAGCCAAAACCCTTCGGCAATTCGGTCCTCGTCAGCGTGCGCAGCGTGAAGTCATTGAGCAGCATCACAAGCTTGATGTGTCCCATCGCGTCTGTGGCGGAAGTGCTCATCGGCACATCGTCAACCACGACGGCGATCTCCGCCTCGAAATCGACGCCAAGTTCGTCCGTCGGTAACAGCATGTCGTCAACCGGTCCGATGAAGCCGTCGGACATTGCCTGATACATCAGCGGTTCGGTTTCGAAATTGGCCGGCATTTCGGCGCCGCGCGCCTTGCGCGCCTTTTGCATGTGGCTGAGATAGACCGAGCCGTCGAGGAACTGGTAGGCGCGCGGCAACGGGCTCTCGGCGCGCTCCGGCGAGAATGGCTCGGCGTGTTCGGCCGTGCCGCCGTTCAGGTGCTGATAGACCGCCTTGAGCTTCGGTGCGGCCGTACTCCATGTTTCGATGGCTTGTTGCATTGTGCGCGCGATCCGCGGCACGGGCACGCACTTGGCGAGGTCGCGATCGACGACGGCCAGCGCGCCGTCGCGGCCGTCGGATTTCAAGGATGCGAGTTTCATCGTCGCTCCATATTACCGCTTGTCCGCGAGGAATTTCTCCAATCGCGTGGCGAGGGCGATCGGAGTTTCCTGCATGGGATAGTGTCCGGAATTTGCGATCGTCTCGATCTGGGCATGGGGATAGAGCCCCGGATAAACGGCGCGCACCATTTCCTCGCTCACGCCTTTGTCGTGTTCGCCGGCCAGCACCAACATCGGCATCTGAACTCTGTGGGCGTTCGCGGAGAAGTCGTCCTTGATGAACGACACCATATAGTTTTTGAAGGCCTCCGGGAGCGCCGTTTCACGCGCACCTTGCAACATTCGCTTAAGCCATACTTGCGAAAGCCGATTGCCGACGGACTCGCCCATGACCGCGAGGGCTGTGCCATCGTCCTCGCAGGCCTTCGAGAAGAATCCGAACACGTTGTCGTCAAACGGCAGTGCGCAAGCCGGCACCGGCGTGACCGCGACGACCGACTTTATCCGTGACCCGGCGTCCATCGCCGCCTTCTGAGCGGCCTTGCCACCCATCGAATGACCGACCACATGGAACTCGGACCAGCCCAGCCGGTCGGCAAGTGCAATCGTGTCGCTGGCGACTTCGCCGATGGTGAACGATCCGGCGATGTCGCGCGAATTGCCGTAACCGCGGATATCAAGGAAAGCGTAACTGTGCCGGGCGGTGTCCAGCGCGTCGAACATTGGCGTGAATACACGGTGATCGGAGAACCAGCCGTGGATGACGACGACCTTGGTCGGTCCGCCGCCGATTATCTTGTGCCAAACCATCGGTGCCTCCTAGTTGCTCAAACCAGCGGAGCGGACGACCGTGGTCCACCTTTCCGTATCGGCTGCTATGAAGTTGCGAAAATCCTGCGGCGTGCCGCCCTGAGGGTCTATGCCTTGCGTCTTCAGCGCATCGCTGACGGCTTCGGTCTTGAGGGCCTCGTTGGCGGCGCGTGAAAGCACCTCGATGACCGGCGTCCGGAGTACCTGCCGGCGCCAATAGGCCGATCCAGATGCCGGCGTCGAAGCCCGGCATCCCTTGCTCTTCCATTGTTGGAACGTTGGGCATGATCGCGGCGCGCTTGGGCTGCGCCATGCCGAGAGCCTTAAGGCTGCCCTTTTCGACCTGCGGCGCGAGGGTCGCCGCGACATTAAACATGAGCGTGATGCGGCCGGCGAGCAGATCGACCATCGCCTGGTTGCTGCCGCCCGCGTAGTGAACGGGCAGGATTTTTGTTCCGGCTTTGAGGTTGAACAATTCCGCCGCCAAGTGGCTCGCGGTTCCGGCTCCTGAAGTGCCGAAGGTGAGGGTGTCCGGCTTCTGCTTTGCGAGCGCCACCAGTTCGCGCACATTGTTGGCCGGCACCGAGGGATGCGCCACCAGCACATTTGGCACGACCCCGAGTAACGCAACGGGCGCCATGTCTTTGCCCAGGTCGAAGTTCGAATGCGTGAAGACGGGATTGATGGTCTGGGCGACCGTCGCCATGAACAGCATGTAACCGTCATTTGGCGCGCGCGCGGTCGCTTCGGCGGCGGTCATGCTGCTGTTTCCGGGCCGGTTCTCGACGACCACGGGCTGGCCGAGCTTCTCCTCCATCTGTTTGCCTACAACGCGCGCCACCACGTCGGCGCTCGAGCCGGGACCAAAGCCGATCAAGATCCGGATCGGTCGCGCCGGATATTGCTGCGCGACGGCATGCACCGATCCGAGCGATAGCCATGACGAGACCGCTAACACGGCAAGCGCGGTTGCTTGAAGACTGCGAGTCATTGGCGTTTCCCCTGGCGTGTTTCCTCTGGCATCGCGGCGGCAGGCGGGCTGTCTTATTTTTTGAATTCGATCAGCCGCCCTGACGCTGTTTTCAGACCAAATTTTGTTTAGGCGCCGCGACTATATCCCTCTTTGGCGCCAAAGACCTGTTCCCGCTGCGACCAGTCATGGGTCTGATCCCACAAATTCAGAACCTTGGTTGCCTCATCTTCGAATTGTTTGATGCGTTTGGGATCGCGCTCGGTCCGCACGGTCAATTCCAAGCGGTGGCCGGATGGATCGAAGAAATAAATCGAACTCGATAAAATCGTCATGATTGGTCGGGCCGATCACTTTCACGCCCTTGGCTTCCATGTCCGCTTTGGCTTTAAGAAGGGCCTCGGCGCTCTCGACCTCAAACGCGAAGTGCTGGATCCAATCGGGGGATTCCATGTCCTTCATATTGCCCGGATCGTTGGGGCATTCAAAAAAGGCAATCGAGCTGCCGTCTTCCATTTCGAGGAAGATGTGCACATGGGGGCTATATTTCCCGGTCGAAGGGACGTGATCCTCACCCATCGCGTGCGCGAATTTGAGGCCGAGCACCTTGGTGTAGAACTCGACGGTTTCGCGCGCGTCCTTGCAGCGGAACGCGGCATGGTGCAGCTTTTTGCAGAGCATACGATCCTCCTAAACTTCGCTTCCTTTACCTCGGCGGCAACAAACAACGTATTGTGCTGATGCTTGAGCCTGGCCGGGGGGGCCGGCTAAATCCCAAATAAGATGTCACGGGAGGGAGAATTCTGCTGTCACATGCTATAGTGACCGCCGGCGTGCCGCTAACGGGGCGCTTTTGACGCGAGCTAGGCGACTGACACTTCGAAAGTCATGGAAACCTACACTCTTGAAAACGGCCGCTATGCGTCCAATCCAATCAAACGCCGAATTGGCGATTTGATTGCGAAGATTGGGTTGCCGAGTTTCGAGACGTCCTTTTTCCAGATCGCGCGCGAAGCGACAGCCTGCGAGCATCTCACCGCCTTTGCCAGCTCGGAGCGGTCACCGGCGCGGCTGTTGTTTGCGATCAACCGCGGATCGAAGCCTATTGCCCGGACGGTCGCGGAAAAATATCTGAAGCACTACTGGAAACACGATCCGGTGAATCTCATTTGCAGCCGCAACGCTTCGCCCAGTTACGAAATGGCGGTCCGCGTATTTTGCCAGGACATCGATCACGATGCCTACCGGCGCGACTGCTATTCCTCCGTCGATCTCGTCGATCGCTTTTCGATCATCCGGCACCATGGCGATGAGACCATCAGGCTTAATCTCTACCGCAGTGCACAACGAGGTCGGTTTGTCGCAGCCGACTTCGCATCGGTCCTGGAAAGTGCCGACGTCATGTTTGCGCTCCTTGCCAAGCACGACGCACAGCGGATTCCCGACCGAGAAGAGCAGCGAGGCGGACGTTTTGGCCCGGCGTCTGCGCCATATCATGCCGCAATTGGCGCGGCGCGAGTTCGACGTGTGCGTCGGAATCATGCAGGGGAAGAGCTCCGAGGCCATCGCACTCGCGCTCGGCATTAGCGTCAATACGGTGCTGACCTATCGCAAGCGCGCCTACGCGCGGCTCGGCATTACGAGTCACAACGAATTGATGCGGTTAGTCCTCGTATAAATTCCCGCTGCGCTGCACGCGCCTTATAGCTGCCGCTCGACGGGTAAAACCCGAGTCGCGCAATCGCGACATACCTTCCTCGGTATGATGTTGCCTTTCGATTCATCTGCCATTCATCTTTTCGCAAGTCACCGCGGAGCGAAAGTGGCAACTTCGTGGAACAAGTAGCGGCGCGGAGGTGTTACATTGCCAATACGTAATTGAATTAATGTCGATCTCCGCTGATCGTCGCTTGCTTGGCGACATATGCCGAGCGTACAATGCGTCTGCGCATTCGATCGAAGTTTAGCAACATGCCCGCAGGTATGGGAGGATTCTAAATGGCGCGTTCGAAACAACCTTCAAAGCGAAACCGTCTGAGTAAGGCCGTCCCCGTTTTGGGAATCGCCGGCGTGTCTTTTGCAATGGCCGGCGGAGTATCCGCGGCAACCAGCGAATCGGCGGCGGATATTCCGGCGCAGAATACAGCGACGCAACACCAGCTCTTCCTCGGTGAGGAAGAGATTTCCGACGTCAGCTTGTCGACTTTCTACGTGTTCGACAAGGAAAACGCCGCGGCGTCCAAGGTCGGCGACAAGCTCGCCTGGGGTTGCCGGTGCGGTGGCTGCCGGTGCGGTGGTTGCCGTTGCGGCTGGAGAGGCTGCGGCGGTTGCGGCGGCTGCGGTGGCTGCGCTTGGTGTATATCTAGAGGCGGTTGCCACGTCTGCTAGACGCGAGCACGTTTCGGCTACGTCAATAGACACAGGTCGTCATGGCCGGGTCCTGCGTGACCCGGCCGGGCCTGTGTCGTTCGCTGTGGACTTGCGCATCGCAGACTTGTTCACTGCAGAAGATGGCCTGGCGAACGGCCCACTGTGTCGACAAGCGCCGGCGCGCGAATTGGACGGCGGCGCTTTCTCAACCCGAAGAATATTTGCCCAACAATGGCGATCCACACTGGCGGCAAAAAGCCTCGAGGCGCGCCTTCCGGCGTCGTGACAGGCGATCACGGTAACAGCTTTCCGCAATTCAACAGCAAAGACATTCCGCAGTTCGCGCCGAATTTCTCCGTCTACATCCTGCCGCCCGATAGCGTGTGCCTCTATTCCGAGGACCGGAAGTTTTTTCTGCACGGCGAGCTCTATTGCGCGGTTGCGGACGCAATAGGCTCCAGTAAGAGCTTTGGGCAGATCGTTCGCGATCTTGGGAAAGAAATATCCGTCCGACAAAATCAATGAGGCGCTCAAGCGGCTGATCGATCGGCACTATGTCGTCGCGAAAGGGCGCTCATCGGCGGGCATTTCAGCCGTCTTACTGGGCGAGCCTCGGCATGCCGCCGGGGGCCGCGGAAGAAAATCTCAAGAAATGCCGCGTGCGCATTCAATCGATCGACGTGAAGGGCGCGAAGGAACTCGGCACCGCTCTGACGAAACTCGGCGTTCGCGTCGTGACGGGCAAAGCCGACCTGACAGTCGTGGTGGTGAACGACTATCTCGAGGCACGGCTTGCCGATCTGAACCGGAAACATCTGTCGGACAAGACGCCCTGGCTGCTGGTGCAGCCGTCCGGAATTTTTCCTCTTGTAGGACCGGTGTTCAGGCCGGGGAAAAATCCGGACAAGAGCGCGTGCTGGGCCTGTCTCGCTGACCGGATGACACGAAACCGGGAGGTCAAGTCGCTTCTCGATCGTAGACGCGCGCGCCGCGTCGTGGCTTCGCCTCTCACCAAGGACACGTTGGGGCAAAGCGCCACTTCGCTTGCGGCCATGGAAATTGCGAAAGCGATTGCCACCGATTTCCGCACCGAGCTACGCGATCACATCGTCAGCCTCGACCTCTTGGGCTCGAGCATCGTCAAGCATTACGTCGCCACCCGCCCGCAATGCCCGGCCTGCGGCAGCAAGAAGCTGCGCGATCCGCGCCGCGCGCCGGTGCCGATCGAGCTTAAAGGCGGCGCCAAGCTGATCATGACGAGCGGCGGCTACCGGTCGGTGTCGTCGCGGGCCACGGTTGCGCGAAATAAAAAGCACGTCAGCGCGCTCACCGGCGTGGTTACGAAGCTCGAACGGATCGAAGTCGATCTGCCGCTGAACACCAATTACTACGCCGGTCACAATTTCTCCGGGGCTGCCGAGTCGGTCGACGAACTGCGGGCGGGGTTAAGCGGCGGCAGCTTCGGCAAGGGCAGCACGGCCGAGCAGGGCGAAGCCAGCGCGCTCATGGAAGCGATCGAGCGCTATACTGGAATTTATCAGGGCGACGAGATCAGGGTGACGCGGCGGTTTACGGATTTCCCGCCGGGCGATGCCATAGTTCCAAACGACGTGCTCTTGTTCAGCGACGCGCAATACCGGAAAGCCCAAGGGCGTTCCAGGGTCTTTCCAGGACCAGTCGCACGACCATGACGACCATGACCACCACGGCACGCCGATACCGACGCCCTTCGATCGATCGGCCGAGATGGAATGGTCGCCGGTCTGGTCGCTGCGCGATCAGCGCTTCAAATATCTGCCGACCAGCATGCTGTATTTTTTCTACCGTGGCGGTCCGTCACCCGAGCAGATGATCTTTGCGGATTCCAATGGCTGCGCGGCCGGTAATACGCGCGAGGAAGCCATCGTTCAGGGATTTCTCGAACTGGTGGAACGCGATTCATACGCCATCTGGTGGTACAACCGCACGAAGCAGGCGGAAGTGGATCTCGCCCAGTTCGACGATCCTTACGTCCGCGATCTGAAAAACCAGCTTGCCGAAACCGGCCGCCGGGTTTGGGCGATCGACATTACCAGCGATCTCGGCGTTCCGAGCTTCGTCGCGATGTCGCATTCGGAGAAAGATGGCGTCGAATTTGTCGAATATGGCTCCGGCTCGCACTTTGACGCGCGTATTGCGATGTTGCGATCGCTGACCGAGCTGAACCAGTTTTTGTCTATTGGACTGCTCGGTGCCCGAGACACATCCGGCCAAGACGAGTCCGGCCCGTTTCGAATGCGGGACCACCCCTACTTGCTGCCGAGTGGACCTGCCGCGGCTCGGCTGGACCTCGCCGCGAAGTTCGGCAGTCTCGATACGCGCGAGCAGGTCCTGGCTTGTGTGGATATCACCACGCGCGCGGGTCTCGATTTTCTCGTCCTCGATCAGACGCGTCCGGACATCGATGTCCCGGTCATCCGCGTGATCGTTCCGGGAATGCGGCACTTCTATCGCCGCTTTGCGCCCGGCCGGCTTTACGATGTTCCGATCAAGCTCGGACTGTTGGACCGGCCGGTTGCGGAAAAGGACCTCAATCCGATGCATCCTCATACCTAAGGTCATCTCGCTTGCTCGCTCGCCGAATAAAGAACAAGCGACGTGCGGCGCCGGAAGAGCTTACCGTTCGCCTTCTTAGCCACGTCACGCTCGAAGCGCGGATGGGCGGAGACATTGTCGTCCACGTCGACGATTTTTCGGCCGGTTTGGGAAAGTTCAGCGTAGGCGCGGCCGAACGCGCGCGGCACCTTAGCGCGGGCTTGCCGCTGAGTTCGTTCGCCTCGCAAAGCCGGCCTGTCGACAAGGAAATCCATCTTCTGGTTCGTCGCTTGGCCGCGCGCGGTTTTGTGGAATATCGCCTTGGACGTCCGCGGAGCAGCGACGATCAAATTATTGTCGAGCCGCAGCTTCCCGATTATTGGCCTCAAATGCCGAAACTTCGCGATACCGACGCGCTCGTTCTGTCGCGATTTGCCTATATGCGGCGGCGTGCCGACGAGATCGTATTGGAATCGCCGCGCGCCGGTGCGTTGTTCAAAATCTGCGATCCGAAGATCGCGGCCGTTTTGGCAATGCTCTCTACGCCGCAAAAGATCAAAGATATCCGCCGGCAGGCCGGTTTTCCGGGCGTCGATCTGCTCGCTTTGCTGGTCGATTGCCAAATGCTGTTCAAGGTCGATGCCGCCAAGGACAAGGGGTTGCGGGCGACAGAGGGTGACGACAATCTCGTTCTCTGGGACTTTCACGATCTGCTCTTCCACGCACGCAGCACGGAGGGCCGGCACGCCAATCCGGTGGGCGGCCTTTATCCGTATGTGGGCGTCATTGAGCCGCGGCCGGCGGTGCGACCGAACTGGCCGGGAAAGAAAATCGATCTGCGCAGTCTTTCAGCCTCGGACGCGGAAGAAATTTCGCCGGCCGCCAAGCTCCTCAACGAACGGCAATCGACCCGCGACTTCGATGACCGCCACCCGATCACGCTCGCCGAACTGTCTCGGTTTCTCGCCACCGCGGCGCGCGTCTATTCGACTGTGGAAACGCCGCTCGATCCAGACGGCGACCCGGCCAGCGGCCCGACGCTCACGCACACGATCAGGCCGTATCCGTCGGGCGGCGCGAGCTATGAGCTCGAGCTTTATCTCGCCGTCGACAAGTGCGAAGGGCTGCCGCGCGGGTTCTATCATTATGACGCCGGCGGACACGCGCTGGTGCCCCTCGACGTCCGCAAGCAGGAGTTCGAGGCGATGTTGAAGGGCGCCGAATTCGCAATGGGCGCGTCCGGTGTGCCCCAAATCCTGATCACAATTGCCGCGCGCTTCGGCAGGGTTTCGTGGAAATACAGTTCGATCGCCTATGCGCTTATTCTGAAGGACACCGGCGTGTTGATGCAAACGCTCTATTTGATGGCGACCGATATGGGGCTCGGCGGATGCGCAATCGGCACCACCAATATCGATCTGTTCGCGAAAATGACGGGATTGCAATTCCACATCGAGGGACCGGTCGGCCAATTTGCGCTCGGCCGTGGCGTCAAATCCGAAGCTTCCGACTGATTACCAGGACCATCGCCGGCCGCCGGCGCCCGGGGGGGAGGCGCCGCGCTCGAAATAGCCGACGGCTTTGTCTTTTCGTTTTTCAATGAGCGCGAACATGGCGCCCTGAGGGTCCGCGCATCGGGCGACCCTGCTGCCGCCCGGCACATCGACCGGGCCCTCGAGAATCTGGCCGCCGAGAGTCTTGACGTGCTCCACCGCCGCGCCGATATCGCCAATGTTGAAGTAGTAAAGCCAGAACGGCATCGGCACCATCGGCGGCTTGGTGAACATGCCGCCGATCGTCTGCGCTGCGACGGTGAATGGCTGATACGTGCTCGCCGGGTCGATCTCGGACGTCGCCCTTCGCCAATCGAGAAGCTCGCCGTAAAAAGGAAACGCCTTCTCTCCGTCGGCGGCGAGCAATTCGTGCCAGCCGACGCGGCCTGGTTTGTCCAACTCGTCAGTCTCCGCTTGGCCCGGTTTCAGCCATTTGACCAGAGCCAGCGTTGCCGTCTGCGGGTCGGCGACGACCGAGAAGCGGCCGATGTCGGGGATATCCGCCGGTGGAACGTGTACAGCTCCGCCAAGTTGTTTGACCCGGCGTGTCGTCGCGTCGACGTCGTTGACGGCGATGTATCCGAGCCAGCGCGGCTCCGCGCCCATTCGCCGCGCGTCCTCCGGCAATTGCACCAACCCGCCGACCGATGCCTCGCCGATAGTCAGCAGCGTGTAGGACATGCCCGGCACCGCCGCGTCCCGCATGCCCCAGCCCACGACCTTGCCGTAGAAGGCCTTTGCAGCCTCTACGTCGGTCGTCATCAACTCGTACCAGACGAAGCGTCCGTGAGATTCGGTCATGTGTGCTTATACGCTAGGTCGCCGGCTTCTTCCGCAGCGCCGGCATGACATGCGCCGAAAACAAATCGACCGAACGCAGCATTTCGTCGAGCGCGAGATCGCCGAAACAAAATTGCCCGACGACATAGTTCACGCCGCTTTCCTCGATTTGCGACGCCAGAAATGCGCGCACCGTTTCCGGCGCGCCCGCGATAGCCTGGCCCTGCGCGATGAGAGTGTCGAAGCTATCCGCGCGCAACGGCGATTGCATTACGGCGCCGTTCATCTCCGACAGATAGGTAAAGCTTCGCGCGCCAGCGCAAATACGCGCGGCGCGCGATTTTCATTGCGTCGGCGTCGGTGTCGGCAACCACGATGAACCGCACCATGCCCATTTTTGGCAGCGCTGCGGGGTCACTTTTTCCTTGGGTCTCGTCCCAGATCTGCCGGTAGCGGTCGACGATGGCCCGGGTATTGCCCGGCATGTCGTTGGTGACGATGTTCAGCCCCTTGCGCGCGGCGCGCTCGGCGCTGTCCGGCGAATGCGCGCCGTACCACAGCGGCGGATGCGGCTTCTGGTAAGGTGCAAGCTCCATGGGCACGTTCTCGAACTGGTCGTAGCGACCGTTCCAGGTCAGCGTCTTGACCGTGAATGCCTTGAGGATGAGTTCGAGACGCTCGGCATAGATCTGCTGTCGCTCTTCGGCGTTCTGCCCGTAATAGGAAATCTCGAACGGCACCGAGCCGCGCCCGAAGCCGATCTCGATGCGACCGCCGCTCATGTGATCGAGCATGCAGATTTCCTCCAGCACCCGCAGCGGGTGATGGACCGGCAGCGCATAGACGAAGGTGCCGAAGCGGAGCCGCCGCGTGCGCTGCCCGATCGCCGATAGAAACACGCTTGGCGACGGCGCCATGCCGAGCGGCGTGAAGTGATGCTCCGCGACATGGTAGGCATAAAAGCCGGAGCGATCGAAAGCCTCGATGACTTTCAGCCGCTGCTCGTAAAATTCGCTCAACGGCAGGTCGTTGCGGTCGAGGTGATCGAAAACACCGAATTCCAAAGCCATTCAGGCACCGCCCGCTTGATATGCGCTTTGCGCGCTTGTTTCTATCCGTCAACTCACCGTTGCGGCTGAACGTATCGGGGGGCCGGCAAGGCGTTCCTCGCTCATTCCATTAGCGAGCGCGGGCCGCCGCCGCAATAACGCGGCCCTGCAAACGAAGGCGGTCGACCTTGCCAAATCTCCTCTAGCGACCCGCGTCCGGTAACGCTTACTATGGCGGCGGCTGCCGCATGGCGGCTAGGGAGAGCGACAATGAAAAAACAAGGACCGCGCAGCGGCGGAGTGTCTCGCGGAGTGTCACGACGCACATTCATGAAGAGTTCGGCCGGCGCGGGAGCCGTCCTGGCGTCGAGCTTGGCAGCCCCCAATGTCATGGCCCAGGGCAGCGCGCCGATCCGCCTCGGTAACATCAATACCTATACCGGCGGTCTCGCCTATGCCGGCGAAGCCAACTTCAATGGGATGAACCTTTATTTCGACAGCATCAATTGGACGGTCGCAGGCCGCAAGATCGAGATCATCAAGGAAGACGATCAGTTCAATCCGCAGATCGGCTTGCAAAAGGCAAAGAAACTCGTCGAGAGCGATAATGTCGATCTGGTGATCGGAATTCAGGCGAGCAATGTCGCGCTCGCGGTCCTCAATTATATGAAGCAGCAAAAGGCGTTCTACATCGTATCTGGCGCCGGCACCGACGCGATTACGTGGGACCGCTATCCCTATCTGTTCCGCACTTCGATCTCGACCTTTCAGCTTTCGACGCCGATGGCGAACTATATTTACGACAATCTCGGCAAGGAGGTCGTGACCACGGCATCCGATTACGCCGGCGGCCATGACGTGATGAACCAATTCAAGGGGCCTTATGTCGCCAAGGGCGGCAAGGTGCTCAAGGAAATCTGGCCGCCGCTCGGTACCACGGATTTCAGCGCCTACCTGACGGATATCAAATCGATCAATCCGCCGGTGACTTACGATTTCATGCCGGGCGCCGACGCGGCGCGTTTTGTTCAGCAATATTCCGAATTTGGCCTGAAAGAGAAAATGCCGCTGACCGGCTTCACCATGATCGACTCGCAGACGGTGAGTGCGCTTGGCAAATCCGCCATCGGCGTCATTTCCGCGCTCACCTATACCGACACGATCGACAATCCGGAGAGCAAGGAATTCGCCGCAAGCTTCAAGGCGAAATACAAATATTCGCCGGACCTGTTCGCGGACTACGGCTATGTCGGCGCCAAGGCGCTCGCCGAAGCGCTGAAAATGACGGGCGGCGACGCATCGGACAAGGACAAGCTCGCCGACGCTATGAGCAAGGTACAGTTCAATGCGCCGCGCGGACCGTTCCGCATGGATCCGGCGACGCACAATCCTATTCAGAACATCTATATCTGTCAGGTGATCGAAAAGGGCGACGGTATTTCGACCAAGATCCTCTCCACCACCAAGGACGTCCAGGATCCGGGCAAGAAAATCTACTGACGAGTTTGCCCGCGCCGCGGTGAACGGCCGGCAGTGAAACACATTCGGCTGGGGGACGTATGGATCTGTTTGTCGCCCAGCTTCTCAACGGGCTGGTCTACGGCGTCCTGCTGTTCCTTATGGCGGCCGGCCTTTCGCTCATCTTCGGCTTGATGAACGTCGTCAGCCTGGCGCACGGTTCGTTCTTCATGCTGGGCGCGTTTTTCGGATTGGCGATCTTCAAGGCCACCGGCAGTTTCTGGCTGGCGCTTATTCTCGCGCCGATCCCCGTTATCGCGCTCGGCATTTTGATGGAGCTCTTGTTCCTGCGGCCGCTCTATCGGCGCGGCCATATGGATCAGGTGCTGCTGACCTTCGGCTTCACCTTCGTCTTCCTCGATCTCGTGCAGACGGTGTGGGGCCGCATGGTGCAGCGCTTGCCGGCGCCGCAAGCGCTGCAAGGCATCGTGCATATCGGCGCCGGCGTGTTCTCCGTCTATCGGCTGTTTCTGATTGGCTTCGGCTTCGCCATTGCGCTGTTGCTATGGCTGTTTCTGGAGCGGAGCCGGATCGGCGCGATGGTGCGGGCCGGCGTTGACAACGCGGCGATGGCTGCCGGTCTCGGCGCCAACGTGCCGGCGCTGTTCACCGGCATTTTCGGATTTGGCGTAGCGCTTGCGGCGCTCGGCGGCATCGCGGCCGCGCCGGTGCTCGGCCTTTATCCGGGAATGGACAGCGAAATCCTTATTCCGGCGTTCATCGTCATCGTCATCGGCGGCATGGGCAGCTTGCGCGGGGCTTTTGCCGGCAGCCTCTTGATCGGCATCGCCGATACGTTCGGCAAGGCCTATTTCCAGAGTATTGCGCAGTTTCTGATTTACCTCGCCATGACGGCGGTTCTGCTGATCCGGCCGCAGGGACTGTTCGGCATCAAATATTCCGATGTCTCCGTGGCGCCAGCCGTTGTGACGACGAGCAGGCCGGCCACGATGCAGACGCGGGCCGTGGGGCTCGTGGTTCTGCTTGCGCTCGCAATCCTGCCGTTCCTGATGAGCGATTATCCCCGCGCGCTGGTGTCGGAGATTTTCATCTTCGCGATTTTCGCCATGAGCCTCGATCTTCTCCTCGGTTTCACCGGCCTGATGTCGCTTGGGCATGCCGCCTTTTTCGGCCTGGGCGCCTATGCGGTTGCCGTACTCGGCGTGCAATTCGGCCTCAATGCTTGGCTCGGCCTTGCGTCGGGCGTCGTCATCGCCGGCGCCGGTGCGGCCCTAATCGGCTTCTTTTGCGTTCGTACCGGCGGCATTCCGTTCCTGATGCTGACGCTTGCCTTCTCGCAGCTTGTATTCTCGGTTGCGTTGAAGTGGCGGGATGTCACCGGCGGCTCCGACGGAATGGCGATCGCCGAACAACCGAGCTTCTTCGGTTTCAGCCTGTCGAAGTCGCTCGTGATGTATTTCATGGCGCTGAGCTTCTTCGCGCTGACCTATTGGGGCCTGCGCCGTCTTCTCAATTCGCCGCTCGGTCACGCCTTTGTCGGCATCCGTGAAAACGAGCAGCGGATGATGGCGATCGGCTATCCGACGCGCGCCTACAAGCTCATCTCCTTCACCATCGCCGGCGCGATTGCCGGTCTTGCCGGCGGGCTCTATGCCATCTTCAACGGCTTCATTTCCTCCGACGCGGTTTATTGGACCGCGTCCGGCGACATTTTGATCATGACCATGCTCGGCGGCGCCGGCACGCTGATCGGCCCGGCCATCGGCACCGCCGTATTCCTTCTCATGAAGAACGTGGCGAGCTCTTACAGCGAACATTGGCTCTCCATCATCGGCGTCACTTTCATCTGCTGCGTGATGTTCTTCCCCGGCGGATTGTGGGGCACCCTGCAAAAAATCGAGTGGCGGCGGGTGCACAAATGAGCGTGCTCCGCCTCGACCATCTCAACAAGGCCTTCGGCAGCCTGGTCGTGACCGACGACGTCACGCCTGGATATCGCACCAGGCGAGCGGCACGTGATCATCGGCCCGAACGGCGCCGGCAAGACGAGCCTCGTCAATCAGATCGGCGGCCAGCTTCGGCCGAGCTCGGGGCGTATCCTGCTCAAAGATAGCGACATCACCGGATTGTCGCCCGATCGGATCAGCCGCATGGGCGTGGCGCGCACGTTCCAGCGCAACAATCTGTTCCAGAATCTGAGCGTGATCGAAAATATCCGGCTTGCGCTTGAGGTTCATCGTGGCAATCCGCTCAACTTCTTCACGCCGGTCGGCCGCAACGCGGCCTTATCCGCGCGCGCGGAAGAACTGATGGCGCAGGTTCATCTCGACACCGACGGCGCGCGCCTGACGCGCAAGCTATCCTATGGCGAGCAGCGCCAGCTCGAAATCGGCGTCGCGCTCGCCGGCGCGCCCGAGCTTCTGCTGTTGGACGAGCCGACGTCCGGCATGTCGCCGACCGAAACCGCGCGGATGATCGATCTGATCGGTTCGCTGCCGCGAACGCTGTCGATCCTGATGATCGAACACGACATGAAAGTGGTGTTCTCGGTCGCCGACCGCATCACCGTGCTGTACTACGGCAAGGTGCTGGCGACGGGAACGCCCGCGGACATTCAGGCCAATACGCGCGTGCGCGAAGTCTATCTCGGGATGGCGCACTGATGCTCGAGCTCGAAAACATCAATGCCTATTACGGCGACAGCCACATCCTGCACGGCGTCTCATTTTCCGTGCGGCCGGGGGAAGTCGTCTGCCTCCTGGGCCGCAACGGCGCCGGCAAGACCACGACCATCCTCACCGTCATGGGCTATTTGCAGCCGCGGCCCGGCCGCATCCGCTACAACGATCGCGACATCGCAGGCCTGCCGCCTTACGCGGTGGCACGGCTCGGCTTCGGCTTCGTGCCGCAGGAGCGCGGCATTTTCCCGAGCCTGACGGTGCGCGAGAACCTGACCGTGTTCGCGCGAAGCGGCGGCAAAAGTCCCAGCAGCACCGGCAAGAGCTATTGGACGCTGCCGCGCATCTTCGACCTGTTTCCCGTCTTGCGTGCGCGCGAGCGCAATCTCGGCTTCCAGCTTTCCGGCGGCGAGCAGCAGATGCTCTCGATCGCGCGTGCGCTGATGCTCAATCCCGCTTTGCTTCTGCTCGACGAGCCGTCGGAAGGGCTGGCGCCGATGATCGTGCAGCAGATCGTCGAAGTGCTGGCGCGGCTCAAGCAGGAGGGTCTCGCCATCCTCTTGGTGGAGCAGAACCTGTCGGCCGCCTTCGCGGTCGGCGACCGTCACCACGTCATGAACAAGGGTGAGATCTGCTTTACCGGAAGTTCGGCGGAGCTTGAGGGTAACGAATTCGTCCTGCGCAATTACCTCAGCGTGTGAGGTTTTGGCGCAGTCCAGCTATTCCGGCACCGGCATTCTCTTCGCCGTCGTCGTTGTGCAACGTTCCAAAAGAGGGCGATCGCCAGCCTTCATAACAAAAGGCGTCGTCAGGGGAGGTACGCGTGCCAGTGACCAAGACCAAAGTAGCGGACGTCGAGCTTGAACTTTTTGATTCCGCGCAAGGAAGCGGCCGTCCCATTCTATTTCTCCACGGCGGCGGCGGGTTCAATGACCGGCAGCCTTTCGTTGCGCCACTCTCCGAAAAACGCAGGCTCGTTGTGCCGTCGCATCCGGGCTTCGGCAAATCGGCTTTGCCCGATTGGCTCGATAGCGTCGACGACATCGCGCATCTCTATCTCGAATTGATGGACGTTCTGAAATTCGACCGCGTCGATCTGGTCGGCTGCTCGATCGGCGGCTGGATCGCCGCCGAAATGGCAACCAAGTCGCCGGAGCGTTTCTCCCGTCTTGTTCTGGTCGGTCCGGTCGGCGTCAAAGTCGGTCCGTCCGACAAGCTCGATATTCCGGACATCTTCGCCAAGCCGGAGGCAGGAGGTGCAGAAGCTCACCTATCACGACCCCGAGCGGATGAAGCCCGACACGTCAAAAATGTCGGACGACGAACTCGCCGCCATGTTCCGCGCGCGCGAGACGCTCGCGCTTTTGACCTGGGAACCGTGGATGCACAATCCGAAGCTCAAGCGGCGGCTGCATCGCGTCACCGCGCCCACGCTGTTCATCCGCGGCGAGAGCGACGGTCTCGTGTCGCAGTCCTATCTCGACGCTTATGCCGCGTTTGCTGCCGAACGCGAGCACGCAGACCATAAAAGATGCCGGGCATGTGCCGCAGCTGGAACAGCCCGCGGCCTTCACGGCCGCCGTCCTGAAATTTCTGGGAGAGTGAGATGAGAGCGTGGCATTTCAGCGAGAACGCCTATCCCTATCTGCCGCCGGCCGACAGCTATCCGTCGATCCGCGTGTCGCTGCCCAATCGCATCTACGATCCCGTGAAGGGCGCTGCGCTCTATGACCGCTATATCGACGAATGGCTGATCGCCGAAGATGAAGGCGTGGAGATCATGCTCAATGAGCATCATCAGACCGCGACCTGCGTCGATCCCGCGGCGCCTTTGATGCTGGCGGCGCTGGCGCGGCTCAGCAAAAAGGCGCGTCTCTTGATCCTCGGCAACCCGATCGCCAACCGCAGGCAGCCGGTGCGCGTCGCCGAAGAAATGGCGATGATCGACGTGCTCTCCCACGGCCGCCTCGAAGCCGGCTTCGTGCGCGGCGTGCCCTATGAGGTCTTGCCGGCGAACAGCAATCCGGTGCGGATGAACGAGCGTCATTGGGAGGCGCTCGACCTCATCGTCAAATGCTGGACCCATCACGACGGCCCGTTCAGCCACGAGGGCCGCTTCTTCCATCATCGTTCGATCAATATCTGGCCGCGCACCGATCCAGCAGCCGCATCCGCCGATCTGGGTCAGTTCGACGAGCCCAAGCGGCGCCGCGCAAGTCGGCGCGCACGGTTACGTCCAAGCGACGTTCCTCACCGGCTTCGACAACACCAAGCGCATTTTTGAATCCTATCGCCGCGGCTGGCGCGAGGCCGGCCGCGGCCAGGACGTGCCGATCGACCGGCTTGGCCTATGCGGCACTGATTTATGTCGGCGACACCGAGGCGCGGGCGCGGGCCGGCGCGGAGAAATTATTGTGGTACGTCACCGCCAACAAAGTCCCGCCGTACTTCTCCAATCCGCCGGGCTATGTGCCGGTGGCCATGAACGTGCAATTGGCGAAGGGCGCGCACAATGTGGTGAGCGTCTTCGGCACCAAGCAAGCCACGGTCGAAGGCGGCGATCGAAGCCGGTACGATGTTCGCCGGCACGCCCGATCAGGTGTTCGAGCAGATCAAGAAGCATTGGCACCATGTCGGCGGCTACGGCAATCTGCTCATCATGGGGCAGGCCGGTTTCCTCGAACATGACGACACCGTGCACGGCATCCGCATGTTCGCGCGTGAAGTCTATCCGCGGCTGAAGGAGCTCTTTCCCGACACGACGATTTCCGGGATGACCGAGAAAGTCAGCGCGGCCGCAAGCTGAGAGCGACCGCACTGGCTGTCAGCCAAAGGAACGGGGGATCGCCGACTATGCGTCACGTCGATGCGTGCAGCCAAGGGATTGCAGCTCCACACTAAGTCAACAGTCTGTGGATCGACGACAGCCGATCTTGCGGCATCCGGCGCGGAAGTCGGACTTTCCCGTTGCGAAAACTTCGAAATACGAATTTAAAGGGAGTAGGCAGAAATAGGTGACCGATCACTGCCCGCTCGGCGTGCGTATGCCGATCCAGGCGTCGCGCACTTGGTGATAGTGCGTCGACGGATCGTAGATCGATACCGGCAGCGACAGGTCTTGCGCCGACAGCCTGCCCACGGCCGACAATAGGGCATACGAAGCGACCACCCGATCGTGCTGCGCGACGATCAGGCTTTGCCGCGCATTCACCAGAACCTGCTCGGCATTGAGAACGTCCTGCGTCGTGCGCTGTCCGGCCTGAGCCTCATTGCGCACGCCGTTGAGCGCCCGCTCGGCGGCGGCATTCTGGCGTTGCGCGGCCTCGATCTGCGCTTTCGCCGCCTGCAATTGCGCCCAGGCCTGAACGACATTGGCGCGCGCCTGGTCGCGCACCTGATCGACATTGATCTGCTGCTGGCCGACCGCCTCCTTGTTCATGCGGATCGTCGAATACTCGCCGCCGCCCTGGTAGATCGGCACCGAGAGATTGACCGTTGCGGAATCCGTGAACATCATGCGGCGTTGTGATGTTGGGGACCGTATTGCTGCTGGACACTCGCTTGCGCCGTCAGCGTCGGCCACAGCGCGCCCTCGGAAATCTTGACTTGCAACAGCGCGACGTCGACGCCGTACATCGCCGCGGTCACCGACGGATTTTGCGCGGTGCCAAGCGCGATCGCGGAATTGAGCGTCGACGGCGCGATCCGCTCGACGGACGAGGCCGGTGCCAAATTCGCCGGGTCGACACCGATGATGCGCCGGTAATTGGCTTGCGTGATCGCCAGCGTCGCCTCGGCCCCGTGCAAAGTCGCTTGCGCGGCCGCCAATTGCGCCTCCGACTGGGCGACATCCGTGTCCGTCACCTGGCCGGCCGCGAACCGGTTGTTGGTGTCGGTGAGCGTGCGCTCCAGGACGCGAACATTATTCTGCTGCACTGCGAGATTCGCGCTGTCGCGGGACACGTCCATATAGACGGTCGCCGCGGCCAGCAGCACGGATTGCTCCATCACGCGCAGTGTCTCGCGCGCCGCGGAAACCTGGCTCTCCGCCGCCCGCACCTTGTTGGCTGGTCTGATTGCCGTTGAACAGCGTCTGCGACGCGGTGGCGCCGTATGAATACGGCTGCGTGTGAATCCTCTTGACTGCGAACGCCGCGCCCTGCGTCAAGACGTGCCGGGGATCGGCGGAATGATCTCTTTCTCAGTCGGTTATTGGTCGCCGGCGCTCGCGTTCGCCGTCAGCGTCGGGCGATAGCCGGACAGCGCCTGCGAGCACGCCTTCGTCACTCTGGCGGACGATGGCGCGCTGTGCATTGAGCTGTGGATTGCTTTCGTAGGCTCTGGCGAGCGCCGCTTCTATCGTCTCGGCATTGGCCTTGTGCGGCGAGACGGCAACAAGCGCAACGCAGACCGGAACAACCGCTCCCATCGTGCGCCGGGCCCATTCATGCGGAAAGTTCCACCCCCGTGGAGCCCTTATTTTACGCGTCACCATCGCTCCAGTCCGCCCGAAGGCGACCTTAACGGGGGGAGGGAGGCCTTACAAGGTTGGGGCCGTTTCCGCACGCCTGCTTTGCGCGCGCCGCGCAACCAGCCGCAGTTCCCGAAGCCCGAACAGGATTGTGGCGACCAGCAGCGGCAGAAAGAAATCGAGCACGCGGAACGTGAGCAGCGCCGCCAGAAGCTCCTCCCGGTTATATTGCGGCAGGCCGATGAGCATGGCGGCCTCGATCACGCCGAGGCTGCCCGGCGTGTGGCTCATGGTGCCAAGGAGCGTCGCGACGACAAAGATCACGACGAGAGTGACGAAGCCGATGTCGGGGCTCGCCGGCAGCAGGATGAAAATCGACAGCGATGCGAGGAGCCGATCCAACGATCCGATGCCGATCTGTAGCAAGGTACGGCGCACATTGGGCAACACGATTTTCCAATTGGCGCGGCCGATGGTGCGCGGTTGCGGCGCGAGCCAGAGCAGATAACAGCCGACGGCGAAGAGACCAGAAAGACCGAGCAGGCGGTTGATCCAGGACGGCAGGTGATCAAAGATACCGAGTGCGCCCGGATCAAGGGAGACGGCGGCGCCGAGCACGAAGGCGTTCCCGAGCCAATAGGTCAGCCCGGTCATGAACGCGATCTTGGCGATGTCGACGACGGTCAAATTCCAGAACGAATAGACGCGGAACCGGACCAGGCCGCAGGTGAAAGTCGCCGCACCGAGCGAGTGGCCGATCGTGTAGCTGGTAAAGCTCGCGAAAGCGACGACGCGCCACGGCATGTTGCGTTTGCCGATCGTGTGCAGCGCGAACACGTCATAGAGCACGAGATTGCATAACCGGCGGCGACCAGCAAACCGGCAAGCAAGATTTTCAATCCCGACTGCGCTTCGATCGCGTCGATGACTTTGTCGATCTCGATGCCGCGCAACAAATGATAAAGCGTGGCGACGGCGATGCCGACGATCACCAGGCTGATCGCGAAGCTGATCTTGCTCCGTCCGACGCCGCGGATAATCGACTGCGTGAGGGGACTCGTGTCAGCCAGGACGTTAACTACTCCGTTCGCGAATCGCGGGGGCAAATTCCCATTCATTTGTAACAGCATTGTAACGGAACGGGGCTGCGTTGCGTCGTGGTGCCGCGTCAGGACCGTCACACGATTGAGATATGAAATGGCAATTGTCGTCGCATGCGATTCGAACAAATGACGCGGGCGACAAGTGCCCGGCCGGAAAGCAACTCCCATGAAAGTCCTGGTGGCGACGGACGCCTGGCGTCCGCAAGTCAACGGCGTTGTGCGCACGCTGGGTTCGCTGGCGCGGGCCGCCGGCAAGCTCGGCGTCGACGTCGAATTCCTGTCGCCGGACGGTTTTTGGACGTTTCCGGTGCCGACCTATCCCGGGCTCCGCCTCGCGCTGCCGGGCAGGAAGAAGATCGCCGAACGCATCGAGACGGCAAAACCGGACGCCATCCATATCGCGACGGAAGGCCCGATCGGCCATGCCGTGCGGGCTTATTGCATCAGGGTCGGTCGGCCCTTCACGACGAGCTACACGACGCGGTTTCCGGAATACATTTCGGCGCGCTCGCCGATCCCCGCGCAATGGATCTACAACGTGCTGCGGCGTTTCCATGCGGCGGCGACCGTGACGATGGTGGCCACGCCGTCGCTGATGACCGAGCTTGGCGAACGCGGCTTCGGCCACCTCGGCATGTGGACGCGCGGCGTGGACGTCGATCTGTTCCGGCCGGATCGCGCCATCGATCTCGGCTTTCCCGCGGCCGATCTTCATGACCATTGGCCGCGTCGCGGTCGAAAAGAATTTGCCCGCGTTCCTGTCGCTCGATTTGCCCGGCACCAAAGTCATCATCGGTGCGGGGCCGCAAGAAGCCGAGCTCAAGCGCCGCTTTCCGAGCGCGAAATTCTTAGGCCAGCTCGACAACGGCATCCTCGCCGCGCATCTCGCCGCAGCCGACGTGTTCGTGTTTCCGAGTCTCACCGACACGTTCGGCATCGTCCAGCTCGAGGCGCTCGCCAGCGGCGTGCCCATCGCCGCCTTCCCGGTGACCGGTCCGAAGGACGTCATCAGCGACAATCCGATCGGCGTGCTCAACGAAGACCTTCGTGTTGCCTGCATGCAGGCGCTGTGGATTTCCCGAGAGGCGTGCCGCGAATTCGCCCTGCGCTATTCGTGGGAGAATAGTGCCCGTCAGTTTATCGGCCATGCGCATAAGGTGGCCGTCGGCGGCGCACGCGAACCGGAGGCGGCGACGCCGATCGTCCCTCCTGCACAGGACACAGCCGGACAGCCTTTGGTTCCCGGCTGCAACACGAGGGTTACGCATGAGCACTCTGTCTGAAGTCGATTTGGACGCGCAATCGGTTACCAAAGCCTATGCGCGCTGGGCGCCGGTTTACGATCTCGTCTTTGGCGCGGTTTTCGAGCGCGGGCGGCAGGTCGCGATCACTGCAGCCGAACGGGTTGGCGGTCGCATCCTCGAAGTCGGCGTCGGCACCGGGATGTGCCTGCCGCTCTACTCGAAGAAGTGCCAGCTCTCCGGCGTCGATATTTCCGAGCCCATGCTGCGCAAGGCACAGGAGCGTGTGCACGAGCTCGGCCTGACCAATGTCGAAGGCCTGTGGGTGATGGATGCCGAGAATTTGTCGTTCCCCGACAATTCCTTTGATGCGGTCGTCGCGCAGCATGTCATCACCACGGTGCCCAATCCGGAGGCCGTGCTCGACGAACTGGCCCGCGTCCTCAAGCCCGGCGGCGAGATCATCCTGGTCAGCCGGGTTGGCGCCGACGCCGGCCTGCGGCGGTCGCTGGAACACTGGTTCCAGCCGGCGGCGCGCAAGCTCGGCTGGCGTTCCGAATTCTCTTTTGAGCGCTATTCGCACTGGACGGCGAAGACCCCCGGCATGCATCTGCTCGAACGCCGCGCGGTGCCGCCCTTCGGACATTTCAATCTGATCCGCTTCGGCAAGGACGGTGGCAGCAACCGCGCTTACGAATTCCGAGCCGGTCCGCGCGGCAGGCTGAACCGAGTCGAATTCACGCATCTGTCACATGAATACTCTCACGGAGACATTCCGTGAGAGGCCCTTGTCACAAGGGATTCATCGAATCGCCATACCCAGATCGGACGCCTGCATGACGGGGGTTAACGAATGGAAAATTTCTTAGAGACCTTGCGCACCCAGCGTTGGGACGATCATCGTTATTATCACCATAGCCGTATCAATCAGTCGCTTCATTTCGTCAGCGCGATGAGCTTTCTCTTCGCCTATGTGATGATCTTCAAGGATCCAGCGATCTCGGCGATTGCCGGCTGGCTGGTCGCGATGACGACGCGGCAAACCGGGCACTTTTTTTTCGAGCCCAAGGACTACGATCACGTCAACCATGCGACTCACGAATACAAAGAAGAGATCAAGGTCGGCTACAATCTGCAGCGCAAAGTCGTGTTGCTGACGATCTGGGCGCTGTCGCCGCTGCCGCTTTATTTCAGCTCGAGCTATTTCGGCCTGTTTGCGCCGGCCGTGACCAAGTCAGACTACGTGCATCACACGGCGATCATCTGGCTCGCGCTTGGGATCGGCGGCGTACTGTTCCGCACTATCCAATTGTTCATCATCAAAGACGTGCAGACCGGCTTGGTGTGGGCGACGAAGATCCTCACCGATCCGTTCCACGACATCAAAATCTATCACAAGGCGCCGCTCGCGCTGTTGCGCGGCGAACTTATCGACCCCGAGATCGGCCTGCATCATTGGGACGAAGAAGACGCCGAAGAAGTTCCGCGGCCGAGCTGAGCGCTTTAATCGCTCGGCGGATCCAGGACGACCAGGTATTTTGCCGCTAACGCGGACCAAACAATCGGCGGCGGATCATCTCTTTCAGGATGGTCCGCCTGATTGCTTTGTTGGTCAGTGCCGGGTCGTGCCACCACCAGCCGTCCTGCTGCATCGCCTTTGCCGCGGCGACGAAGCGGTCGGCGACCGCGGTAAAATCGGCATCGGTGTAATTGAGGCTGAAGATCAGCCGGCCGGTGCCGATCCAGCTCAAAGCCAGCCCTTCGGCGCGCAGGTAATATTGCAGCATCCAATTATAACGCGACGGCTGCGTATAGCAGACGGTCCAGATCGACGACAGATTCGCCACCTCGACCGGCAGCGAGGCCGCGGCGAGGCGCTGGTTAAGCTCTTGCGCGCGCTTGTCCCAGACTTGATCGAGATCATGGTAGAGCGCGTCTGCCTGCGGCGTTTGCAGGTAGCGCAGGAATTCGTTCATCGCCGCCATGACGTAGGGGTGCGAATTGAACGTGCCGCGGGCGAAGCAAATGTCGGCCGGGCGATCGTCGCGGAAGCGCTTCATCAGATCGTGGCGTCCGCAGACGACGCCGATCGGCAGCCCGCCGCCAAGCGTCTTGCCGTAGGTGACGAGATCGGCGCACACGCCGAAATACTCCTGCGCGCCGCCCTTGGCGATGCGGAAGCCGACGAAAACCTCGTCGAATATGAGGACGATGTTGCGCTCGGTGCAGACCGCGCGCAACCGCTTGAGCCACTCGGCATAAGCGTCCTTGTCGAGATGCGCGCTGCGCCCGCTGTCGATCAAAGAGGAGTCGCTCGGCGCCGACCCGTTGGGGTGCAGCGCCTGCAACGGATTGATCAGCACGCAGGCGATGTTGCCGCGCGTGCGCAAAACGCGCAGCGCGTCCTCCGACATGTCGTTGAGCGTATAGGTCTCATGCGCCGGAACCGGGTTGCCGACGCCGGGCTGCACGTCGCCCCACCAGCCGTGATAGGAGCCGCAGAAGCGCACCAGATGCGAGCGCTTGGTGTGATAGCGCGCGAGCCGCACCGCCTGCATAACGGCTTCGGTGCCCGACATGTGGAACGAGACTTCGTCGAGCCCGGAAATCTCTTTGAGGAATTTGGTGTTCTCGACGATCAGCGGGTGATACGGACCGAGCACCGGGCCAAGCTCGCGCACGCGCGCGGCGCCGCGCTCCATTGCGCCTTTATAGAAATCGTAGCCCAGCACATTGACGCCATAGGAGCCGGTGAGGTCGTAGGCACGGTTGCCGTCGAGATCGGTCACTGTCACGCCGCTCGACGATTGCACGAAGGCCGTGGATGGCAGATGCGCGCTCACCACGCGGCGATACTGGAACGGCACCCGGTAGGCGTCGGTAAACTGCAAATCGGAGATCGACTCGCTTGCTTGCGCGGTCCGTTTGATCGTTTCGGCAAAGCGGGTCTTGTAAAGCGCCGACAGGCTCGCCAAGCCCTCACGGCGGCGCGCGGCAATCTCTTCCGGGGCGCCGTCCGAGCAGAAGAACCGATCCTCGTCGTAGTCGTAGAACGGCACAAAGCCGGCCAGCCATCGCGACATCCGGGCATGGCCCGCGAGCGATCGGTGTTTGGCCTGCGACAATCGCAGCCGCTTTTTCAGGGTCACGACCGAAGTCGCAACGGCTGCGGCGCCGAGGCCGTAGAAGGCGAGTGCAGTGTTGCCGTCCATCGAATTGCGGTTTAGCCCGGAGATTTAACAGTCGCATGACGGTCAGGACTCAAATCCTTCGAATCTTCGATCAGGAAGACATCAATTTCCTGCTCACCAACCGCATTCCGCGGCGGTTTGCGACCCAGTTCATCGGCTGGTTCAGCCAGATCGAGCAGCCGCTCGTGCGCGATGCGTCGATTGCGCTGTGGCGGCTATTCTCCGACCTCGACCTGACGGAGGCCAAGAAAGCCGAATTCCGCAGCCTGCATGATTGCTTCATTCGCGAATTGAAGGATGGCGCACGCCCGGTCGACGGCACAGCCGACATTCTCGTGAGCCCATGCGACGCGATCATCGGCGCGCATGGCGCTATCGCGGGCACCGAGCTTTATCAGGCCAAGGGCTTTCCCTACACGCTGCAGGATCTGCTCCCCGACCCGGCGCTGGTCGAAGCGCATCGCAACGGCCGCTATGTGACGCTGCGGCTGAAATCGAGCATGTATCACCGTTTTCACGCGCCGCATGACGGCCGCATCGACAAGGTGATTTATGTCTCGGGCGATACCTGGAACGTCAATCCGATTGCGTTGCAGCGGATCGAGCGCTTATTCTGCAAGAACGAACGGGCGGTTCTACCGACGACACTGACGCCGAGCGGTCACACGGTGACTCTGGTCGCGGTCGCCGCGATTTTGGTGGCAAGCATCCGTCTGCACTGCATCGACGAACTGTTGAACCACAACTACCACGGCCGCAATGTCATCGCCTGCGACAGCGAGTTCAAGAAAGGCGACGAATTAGGCTGGTTCCAGCACGGCTCGACCATCATCGTGTTCGCGCCGGATGGATTTGAGTTTTGCGACAATGTCCGCGAGGGTGCAGTGATTCAAATGGGGCAGCCGCTGATGCGGCTGCCCTGAACTCGTGTTTCAGCCCGCGGCCTTCTTCTGTTCCGCCGCTTGCGCGTCATCAAGTTCGTTGGCGCGCGCGTAAGCCGGCCGGCTGCTGACCAATTGCCAATATTTCTCGAAGGCCGGGCGTTTTTCGAGCGTCCCGAACATCATGCCGAAGCCGATATGCGACCCGACATAAAGGTCGGCCGCGGTAAAGTTGTCGCCGGCGAGATATTCGCTCTGCGACACCGCTGCCTCGAGCGCATTCAACGCTTGCGCCAGCGTGCCGTAGCCCATCATGCGCTCGCGCTCCGGCGGCACGACAAAACCGAGCGCCTTGTTGCTCAGCGCGGCCTCGACGGGGCCCGAGGCGAAGAACAGCCAGCGATAATAGGGCGCCCGCATCCTATCGCCGGGCGGCGGCGCCAGACGAGCCTGCGGAAACGCATCGGCGAGATAGGCGCAGATCGCGGCCGTCTCCGTCACGACCGCGTTGCCGTGGCGCAGCGCCGGCACTTTGCCCATCGGGTTGATGGCGAGATAGGCGGGCCCCTTCATCGTCGAAGCATAGTCCATCACTTCGACCTTATAGGGCTGCCCGATCTCCTCGAGCATCCAGCGGGCGATGCGGCCGCGCGACTGCGGATTGGTATAGAGAACAAGATCGTCTGCCATAAGCGAAATCCCCGATGCGTTGACAATGAACCCTGCAGAATATGGGTGAGCGGGCAGGGGGCGACAATAGCAATCAATCGGGCGCGCGCAGCCGGTAGCCGATGCCGGTTTCGGTGAGCACATAGTGCGGCCGTTCCGGATCGGCTTCGATCTTCTGCCGCAACTGCCGCACATAGACCCGCAGATATTGTGCGTCGGTCAGATTGTCCCACAATTCGCCGAGCAGGAATTTATGCGTAAGCACCTTGCCGGCGTGCTGCACCAAGACGCGCAGCAGGTCATATTCCTTCGGCGAAAGTTTTACGTCCTTGTCGCCGACCTTCACGATGCGGCGCACCAGATCGACCGAGAGATCGCCGACGCGAAAGACCGGCCGTTCGCCGTGTGTTTGCAATTGATGACGTAGCGCCGCTCGCATCCGGGCGAGAAGCTCGTCCATTCCGAACGGCTTTGTCACATAGTCGTCGGCGCCGAAATCGAGCGCCTGGACCTTGCCGGCTTCGTCGCCGCGGCTCGACAGCACCACGATGGGAACGCTTTCGTTGCGGGCGCGGATCGTGCGCAAAAGCTCATGGCCCTGCACGTCGGGCAGGCCGAGATCGAGGATAATCAGATCAGGAGCTTCGCTCAGAAGCTCGAGCGCGGTCTTGCCGTTCGGCGCTTCGAGAATGTGGTAACCGTGCACGGCAAGTCCCATGCGCAGGAGCTTGCGGATCGGCGGCTCGTCATCGACGACGAGAACACGCAGCGGGGCCGCGCTCATGCGGCGGCGTCCAGCTTTTGCGGCTCGCTTGCGACCGGCAGGCTGATCGTAAACACGGCGCCGCGGCGGTCGGTGCGATTGCCGGCCACGATCGTGCCATTCATGGCCTCGACGAAACCGCGCGAAATGGCGAGCCCGAGGCCGGTGCCGGGACGGACCTGATCGGTCTTCTGCACGCGGTAGAACTTATCGAAGATGTGCTCGATGTCGTCCTGCGGAATGCCTTCGCCCTCATCGAGGATTTGCAAGGACACCGTGGTGCGGTCGCGCCAGGTGCGGATGAATATGGTCGTGCCGGCGGCGGCATATTTCGCCGCATTGTCGAGGAGATTGAACAGCACTTGTTCGAACAACACGGCGTCGAGCGACACCATGGGCATGTCGGTCGCAAGGTCGAGCTGCACGGAGTGATGCCGCAAGATCTTGACGGTCCGCTGCAGGGTCGAGCCGATGATTTCCGACAAGTCATACCGCGCGAGCTTTGGAGCCACGGCGCCGGATTCGAGTTTCGTCATATCAAGGAGATTGGCGATGAAGCGATTAAGCCGCTCGGACTCATCGATGATCGTTGCCAGAAGTTCGGCTTTCTCGCTGTCGGTCAATCTGTCGGCGAGGTCGCGCATGGTGCCGGCCGAGCCGAGCACGGAGGCAAGCGGCGTCTTGAGATCGTGCGAGATCGAGGTCAGCAGCGCCGAGCGCAGGCGCTCGGTCTCGGCGGTACGCTCGATCTGCTCCATGTTCTCGACGAGCTGCACGCGTTCGATCGCGAGCGCCCCCTGATCCATCAGCGCGTCGAGAAGCCGGCGCTGTTCCGGCGTGAGCAGGGGCCCGGTTTTGTCGCTGTCGATGCCGACGACGCCGATGGCGCCGCGCCCGGTATGCATCGGCAGGAACAGGCGCTTGGCGCCGGGCAGCGTATCGGAGCCACGGCCGGCGGCACGATCGTTTTCGAACGACCACTTCGCCGCCGCGAGATCGGCGTCGCCGAGCGTATCCTCGGGCGGATAGCCCGCCTTCACCGCGATCGAGCCATTGCTTGGCAAGAGCAGCACGACACGTACCTTCAACATCAACGCTGTCTGGTAAGCGGTGGCCCACAGAACGTCGTCGAGGGTGCCTGCGCCGGCGAGTTTCCGGCTGAACGAGTGCAGCGATTCGACGGTGCGCACGCGCGCCTGCGCGGTCACCGCCTGCATGCGGCCTCGCGCCGCGACGTTGGAGACAATAACGGCGACCAGCGTGAACAAGGCAAAGGCCGCGATATTGTGCGGATCGGCAATGGTGAACGTGTAGATCGGCGGCAGGAAGAAGAAATTGTAGCACAGCGCCGATGCGAGGCTTGCAAAGAGCGACGGCCAGAGGCCGAAGCGTACGGCAACGCCGACGACGGCGGTGAGAAACACCAGATCGACGTTTTCGACGCCGACCCAGTAGTCGACCAGTTCCGCGCAGCCGAGCGCCAAGGCGACCGCCACGAGTGCAAACAGATATGGCCGCGGATCGAACACATCGTCGCGGTCCGATGTGCGCACGGTCTTCTTCGGGATCGGCTGGCCGGGTAGCTGATCGCCGGCAATGACGTGGACGCTGATATTGCCGGAGCGGCGGACGAGATCGCGCACCACCGAGCCGTGCAGCATCTCGAACCAGCGCGAACGCGTCGATTTGCCGACGATGATCTGCGTCACGTTGTGCGCGTGCGCGTAGCCGATCACATCGTCGGCGATGTTCCTCTCACCGCCCGGCGTCGTGACGGCCTCGCCGCCGAGCGCTTCCGCGAGCCGCAGCGTGTCGGCGATGCGGTCGCGTTCTTCTTCGGAAAGCTGAAAGCTGCGCCGGCCTTCGACGTAAAGCGCAATCCACGGCCCATGGAGCCTGTCGGCAAGGCGCTTGGCGTAACGCACAAGGCCGGCGCAACGCGGATCCTCGCTGATGCACACCGCGATGCGCTCGCCCGCCGGCCATGGCCCTTGAATGGCGTGCGCCTGCATTTCCGACAGCAGTTGCTCGTCCACCCGTTCGGCGGTGCGGCGCAACGCGAGCTCACGCAGCGCCGTCAGGTTGGCGGGCGAAAAGAAATGCTCGAGCGCGCGTTCGGCCTGTTTCGGTACGTAGACCTTACCTTCCTTGAGACGCTGAATGAGATCGCCGGGCGTCAGATCGACCAGTTCTACCGCGTCGGCGCGGTCGAACACGGCGTCCGGCACGGTTTCGCGCACGCGCACATGCGTGATCTGCGCGACCACGTCGTTAAGACTTTCGATGTGCTGAATGTTGACGGTGGTATAGACGTCGATGCCGTAGCTCATCAGCTCTTCGACGTCGAGATAACGCTTGGGATGGCGGCTGCCGTCGGCGTTGGTATGGGCGAGTTCGTCGACCAGCACGATTTGCGGGTGGCGCGCGATCACCGCATCGAGGTCCATCTCCTGGAGCAGCTGGGCTTTGTATTCAATCCGCTTGCGCGGAATGACTTCGAGGCCTTCCAGCAGCGCTTCGGTCTCGCGGCGGCCGTGCGTCTCGACGACGCCGATGACGACGTCGTAGCCGTCCTTTTTGCGTGCGTGGGCCTGTTGCAGCATTTCGTAGGTCTTGCCGACGCCCGGCGCGGCACCCACGAAGATTCGCAGCTTGCCGACGCGCCGCTCTTCACGGCGCGCCGCTTCCAGGAGCGCTTCCGGTGAGGGTCGATGTTCGGATTCGCGCCGCTGATCAGCCATCACGAATCAAGTATCTCAAAAACGTAGTGTCGTCGGAGCTTCCTTTTAGCATGATCTAACCCAAAAAATGAGGACCGCCCCGGACCAAGTCCAGAGCGGTCCAGTTTGGGGGACATGCTTTAGCCGGTGGCCAATTTATCGAGCGCGAGATTGAGCTGCAAAACGTTGACGCGCGGCTCGCCCAGAAGCCCGAACAGACGGCCTTCGGTATATTCCGCAACCAGTTGACGGACGCGATCTTCGGGCAGATTGCGGGCCTTGGCGACACGGGGAACCTGAAACAAAGCCCCCTCCGGCGAGATGTCCGGATCGAGACCGCTGGCCGAGGTGGTCACGAGATCGATCGGGACCGTCGCCGAGGGGTTCTCCTTCTTGAGCGTGTCGATATCGCCCTGCACCCGGTCGATGAGCGCCTTGTTGGACGGCCCGTAATTCGATCCGCCCGAATTCAGCGCGTTATAGGGCGCGGCGACGGTCTTGGTGGAATCGTTGGGGTCGGGCGCCGTCGTCGCCGACGGCCGGCCGTGGAAGTATTTGTCGCTGGTGAAGGGCTGACCGATCAGCGCGGAGCCGACGACATGGCCGTCGCGCTCGATCAGGCTGCCTTGTGCCTGGTAGGGGAAGATGACTTCGGCGATGCCGGTCATCGCCAGCGGATAGCCCAAACCGCAGATGAGAGTCAGGGCGACAAGGACGACGATTGCCGGACGGATTTCGCGCAACATGGGTGTTCTCCTTAAGCCTTGTCAGACCAAGTGCAGGCCGGTGACGAGGAGGTCGATGGCTTTGATGCCGACGAACGGGATGGCCACGCCGCCGACACCGTAGATCAAAAGATTGCGCAGAAGCAGCGAGCCGGCGCCGATCGGCCGGTAACGCACGCCCTTCAGCGACAACGGGATCAGAGCGACGATGATCAGTGCATTGAAGATGATCGCCGAGAGAATGGCGCTCTGCGGCGTCGCAAGCTTCATGATGTTCAGCGTCTGCAATTGCGGATAGAACGCGACGAACATCGCCGGGATGATGGCGAAAGTATTTCGCCACGTCGTTGGCGATCGAGAACGTGGTCAGCGCGCCGCGAGTCATCAGAAGTTGCTTGCCGATCTCGACGATCTCGATGAGCTTGGTCGGATTCGAGTCGAGGTCCACCATGTTCCCTGCTTCGCGAGCGGCCTGGGTGCCGGTGTTCATGGCGACGCCGACATCGGCTTGGGCGAGTGCGGGCGCGTCATTGGTGCCGTCGCCGCACATGGCGACGAGCTTGCCCTTGGCCTGCTCCTCGCGAATGAGCCGCAACTTTTCCTCGGGCGTGGCCTGGGCCAGGAAATCGTCGACGCCGGCTTCGGCGGCGATTGCCGCCGCGGTAATGGGATTGTCGCCCGTGATCATGACGGTGCGAATGCCCATACGCCGCAATTCGGCAAAACGCTCGCGGATGCCGCCTTTGACGATGTCCTTCAAATGAATGACGCCGAGCAGTTTGCCATCCTTGGCGACGGCGAGCGGCGTGCCGCCGGACTTCGCAATGGAGTCGGCGATCGCGTTCACCTCGCGCGCGATTTCGGCGCTGACATTCGGCCGCAGCGCCTGTACGGCGTTGCCCGATGTGACGGTCGCGGGCCCATTGAGAAAATTCAAGACCGAATCCACCGCGCCTTTACGGACCCAGGACGAGCCGATCTCGACGCCGCTCATCCGCGTCTGCGCGGTAGAACGGGATGAAGTTTGCCTTCATCTCCGAAAGCTCGCGCCCGCGAATGCCGTATTTCTCCTTCGCCAGGACCACGATCGAGCGGCCCTTCCGGTGTCTCGTCGGCGAGCGAAGCGAATTGGGCGGCGTCGGCAAGCTCCTGCTCGCTCACGCCATGCATTGGCTTGAACTCGGTCGCCTGGCGGTTGCCGAGCGTAATCGTGCCGGTCTTGTCGAGGAGGAGGGTGTCGACGTCACCGGCCGCTTCGACCGCGCGGCCGGACATTGCCAGCACGTTGAATCGCACCAGGCGATCCATGCCGGCGATGCCGATCGCCGAGAGCAGCGCGCCGATCGTGGTCGGAATCAGCGTCACAAACAACGCCACCAGAATGATGACGGAGATCGTGCCACCGGTATAGGCGACATAGCTCGGGATCGTCGCGGTCGCGAATACGAAGATGATGGTCAAGCCGATCAGCAGGATGTTCAGCGCGATCTCGTTCGGCGTCTTCTGCCGTTCGGCGCCTTCGACCAGACGGATCATGCGGTCGAGGAAGGTCGAGCCGGGCGCGGCGGTAATGCGGACGCGGATCCAATCGGACAGCACTTGCGTGCCGCCGGTCACCGCGGAGCGGTCGCCGCCGGACTCGCGAATGACCGGCGCCGATTCACCCGTGATTGCCGCTTCGTTGACCGACGCCATGCCCACGATCACTTCGCCGTCCGACGGAATGGTGTCGCCGGCTTCGACCAGCACGACGTTGCCGACCTTGAGCTCGGTGGAGGGTATGAGCCGATAGTTTTGCTGGTCGCCCGAACCCGTGATCAGCTTGGCCTGCGTTTCGGTGCGCTGCCGGCGCAACGTGTCGGCCTGCGCCTTGCCGCGGCCCTCGGCCACGGCTTCGGCAAAGTTGGCGAACAGCACCGTGAACCACAGCCAGAGAATGACTTGGAACTCGAAGCCGATATGCTCGCCGCCGGTGAAGAGATCTCGGATCAAGATCACCGTCGTCAGCGCGGTGACGACTTCGAGCACGAACATCACCGGATTCGACATCAGCGTCCGCGGATTGAGCTTGACGAAGGCGGAGCCAATGGCCGGCACGACGATCTTTGGATCGAACAGCGCCGAGACAGGCATGCTCTTACGGAGGTTTGAGGTTTCCATCGCAGTGACTCCAAGCCTTAATTGGAAGAGAAAAGGGTGCCGGCATTCATCGCGAGCTGCTCGACGATCGGGCCGAGCGCGAGTGCCGGGAAGAAGGTCAGGCCGCCGACGATCAAGATGACGCCGACGACGAGACCGACGAACAAGCCGCCCGTGGTCGGGAAGGTGCCAACCGAGGCCGGTACGGTTTTCTTGGCGGCGAGCGAGCCCGCGATCGCCATGGTCGGGATGATCATCCAGAAGCGGCCGACGCCCATCGCGATGGCGCCGGTGACGTTGTAGAACAGCGTGTTGGCGCTGATCCCGGCGAAGGCCGAACCGTTATTGCCGGTTTGCGAGGTGTAGGCGTAGAGCACTTCGGTGAAGCCGTGCGGGCCGGGATTGTTCATCGCGGATACCGCCGACGGCACCAGCATGGCGACCGCGGTCCAGCCGAGATACATCAGCGGCAGGACGAGGATCGCGAGCATCGCCATCTTGACCTCCTTCGCCTCGATCTTCTTGCCGACATATTCCGGCGTGCGCCCGACCATCAGGCCGGCGACGAAGATCGAGATGATGACGAAGAGCAGCATGCCGTACATGCCGGAGCCGACGCCGCCGACGATGATCTCGCCGAGCTGAATATTGATCAGCGGAATCATGCCGCCGAGCGCGGTGAAGCTGTCGTGCATGGCGTTCACCGCGCCGCAGGAAGCGTCGGTGGTGATGACGGCGAACAGCGAGGAGGCGGCGATGCCGAAACGGAGTTCCTTGCCCTCCATATTGCCGCCGGTGAGCCCGAGCGCGTTGAGCGCATCGTTGCCGTGCGCCTCGGCCGCGTAGCAGACGACGGTTCCGGCGAGAAACAGCACGCCCATCACGGCGAGCACGGCCCAGCCTTGCCGTACGTTTCCGACCATGCGGCCGAACACGTTGGTCAGCGCGGCGCCGAGCGCGAAGATCGAGATGATCTGCACGTAATTCGACAGCGCCGTCGGATTCTCGAACGGATGTGCGGCATTGGCGTTGAAGAAGCCGCCGCCATTGGTGCCCAGCATTTTGATCGCGATCTGCGAAGCGACCGGGCCGACCGCGATGGTTTGCTTGGCGCCTTCGAGCGTGGTCGCGTCGACATAGGGGCCGAGCGTCTGCGGAATCCCCTGCCAGACCAGGAAGAGTGCATAGGGAACGCAGAGCGGAATGAGGATGTAGAGCGTGCAGCGGGTCATATCGACCCAGAAATTTCCCACTGTCTGCGCCGAATGGCGCGCGAAGCCGCGGATGACAGCGACGGCGAGCACGATGCCGGTCGCGGCGGAGAGAAAATTCTGGTGCGTCAGGCCGAGCATCTGCACGAGATAAGACATCGTGTTTTCGCCGGCGTAATTCTGCCAATTGGTGTTGGTGATGAAGCTCATTGCCGTATTCATCGACAAGTCTTCGCCGACGGCGGTCTGGCCCGCGGGGTTGAACGGCAAGCCTGCCTGCAGTCGCATCAAGACGTAGAGAATGAGAAAGCCGCCGAGATGGAACAGCAACATGCCGACGGCATAGATGAGCCAGCTCTGTTCGCGCCGTTCGTCGACGCCGGCAATCTTGTAAACGCCGATCTCAACGGGCCGCAGCAACGGCGAAAGAAAATTGCGCTCGCCGTTGAACACACGCGTCATATAGCCGCCGAGGACCGGCGTGATCGCGATGATGATCGCGCAATAGAGCAGAATCTGAATCCAGCCGATGACGGTCATGGTCGTTGTCCCTTTAGAACTGCTCGGGCCGGAGCAGTGCGTAGGTGAGGTAGATGAGAAGGCCCACGGTCACGAGGGCCGCGAGCGAATAGTCGAATGTCATGGCGGATCTCCTTAAAGCCTGTCGCAGGCGTAGACGTAGCCAATCGACAGCGCGAAGAAGACAAAGCCGATGGCGAGCATGACGATGTCCATCATGGAAGTGCTCCGAGCGAAAAATTCCTGCAGCGTGCTAGCAGACGCCTGTTGGCGGCACGCAATCTTGATTTGAATCAAGTTCGCGCAAATCAATCCGCCGGTTACGGCCAATTACCTGTCACCGCTGGCATAGGAATTCGAGACGGGGGCGCGAAGAACGTTATAGGAATCCTATATAGATCGCCGGTCGTCGCGGTCGCGGGACGCTTGCAAGGAACTGACCAGCAAGGAGATTTTGCGCGCCGGCGATCCAAGCCGCTGACGTCAAAGGATACGCGGCGGCGGCATACCACATGTGCGATCCGTCATTGCCGCCGACTTATCATACTTATAGGAGCAGGGGCTTCCGGCCCCCAAAGCTCCGACGAGCCCAAGCCTTTAATGAGTGAGATGGAAGAATTGCGTCACTGCGCCCAGCTTCGCGAGCGTCGCGGCCACCAATAATCCAACGACCGGCATCAACGCCGAAAACTCCGAGCGCTTTGGGTTGCCGTGAAAATGGAATTTCATGGTGTGGCTCACTGTCGATCTCGATAAAGGCAATCACTGTTAACGCCAGTTCGTTCCGCGCAAACAATGTGTCGCGTGCGGTGTAGGAATGCGAGACGGAATGTGTCCCGCGGATATAAACGCGAAATAAATTTCGGCGCCGTCCGATGAGTGCCTCGGACGCTTATTTTTTCCTTATAACGTTGTGACTTGCCCGATCTGGTTTCTTTATGGCCGTTGACGCCATGTTACGGACGGCGGCAAACCCGCCGCCATCGTCCGTGAGATCGCATCATGGCCTTTACTGCCGACTACGATGTGCTTTTTGATCGGCTCGACGAGGAACTGCGGATCGCAGTCGAGCCGACGCCGGATTTGTTTGCAAAAGTCATCGCCAGCGTCTGCTCCCGCATTCCGGTTCTCACCAAGTCGGGAATGGCGGCCGGGCTTGGCCGGCTGATTGAATCGGCGGCCTGGACCGATAGCGCATTGGCCGTGATCGAGCTGGAACTGCCGATGTGGAAGGTCCGGCGGCTCGTTTACGAGAGCGGCGAATGGTTTTGCTCGTTGTCGCGGCAGCCCAATCTGCCCGTAGAGTTCGACGACAGCGTGGACGCATGTCACGACGTATTGGCGCTTGCGATCTTGCGAGCTTTTGTCGAGGCGCGCCGCAGGACATCTTTCGGACATCAAACGACCTCTCACGCGCGTCAAGCGACATCGAGAGTGCGGCAGCTTTCATCCGTGTCGGTTGGCGCAATCTGCTGCGACAACTTTGCCTGAGCCGGTTCCGAGATTTGAGATCCTGTTTATGCTCCTATGCCGCCTTTATGAGAAAGCCCGCCACTACGTCTCGAATTCATATGTGGCCGAGAGCACATTGGCGGCTACACAAACGATCGAGTCGTATCAAAGGTACGGCCATGAACAGTCCGCTCAAACACATGCACGCCGGGCCAGCACCTCTATCGGCCGCTATGCGGCTCGCTGCCGCGAGCTCCGAACCCCTGCCGCAACTGCTGAAAAAATTTCCGCAGCGGCCTTATCTCAACGTGCTCAGTGAGACCATTCCACTGTTCTATATCTGTCAAAACCGGCACGGCTTTTGGGTTGCGCGCGACTCCGAAGGCCGGAGCGGTGGTCTCTTCCTGCGCAAGGACTTCGGCTCTTCGTTTCGCGCGCAAGCAGAGCGAGCCCGCAGGCTGCGCGATGATGTTGCTCGCCGAGCCAATCGAACTTGACATCGAAAACAATGGTAACCGCGTTGCCGTCCTGCTCGGCTCGGCGATCGACGTCGTAACGCGCCGCGCTCCGGCATTTGCCGCCTTCGTCGGCATGGCTGTGACCGAGTGGCGCAAGCTCGTAGAGCATGTATCGAACGCTCTCACCAGCGAACGAAAGCATCGCGCGGCGATCGAGCAAGAATTGTTCCACGGCAAATATTGGCTGACCTCGAAGGGTGACGACGATCTGCCGATTCCGTAACTCGGCTCGACAGCCAATTTGCCGAATCGGTCAGCGGATTTGACCAAAAAGGAGAACTTCAATGAAAAACAATGCCGAACCTCCCTCGTGCCTGCGACAGCCGATTTTCATGATTGGTCAAGACAGTCGAGGGAACTGGGTCGTCGAAGACAAAAATGGGACTCGTGGCGGCCTGTTCGTCGATCGTGTACAGGCGCTTCGCTATATCAGATCGGAGAATGGGAACCGCCCGCAAGCCTTCGTGACGGTGGCTGGTGTCCTCGAACTCGATATAACCCGGTCTCCGGTCGCGGCGCCGTGGCAGCAGCTCAGCATTGGCGCGCAACGCGAGCGCCGGGTCGCCTGAGCAATTCCTTTCCTCCCAACCAACAATGACTGGAACGAGCGCGGCGGCGCTTGAGGTGTGACGATGTCCATGATCGGCCGGCATGTCTCGAAATTATCAGGTTACGCGCCGGCTTTGCCGACGCCATTCGACGAGGACGACCGAATTCGACGGCGACGCCTTCGAGCGGCTTTGCGACCTGCAAATAAAAAGCGGAGCGACAGCGCTCGTGGTCTGCGGCACGACCGGCGAAGCGCCGAATTTTAACGTGACCGATACCTCTATGTCGGGGCCTATTGCCGGCCCGGAGGGAGCATTTTGGCCGTAGTCGCCGGAGGACTGGCCGCGATTGTTGGCGGCATTTTGCTCCGCCTGGCGTATGGCGTCGCCGGCGGTCTGCGGACCGTTGTTGAAATTCGGAGGTGTGGGCGCCGGTTTAGGCGCTTCTACCGGCGACTGCTGCGTGGATTTGATAGGAGGCGGGGCCGGCGCAACGCGCTGCGGTTGAGCTTGCGCCTGCTGTTGCGTGGGCGCCGGCTGCGGCGCCTGGCGTTGCGGCTGTGGAGGAACCGGCGCCGGCGGACCGGCGGGGCGCATCGCCTGAAGATCGCGAAGAGTCTTGCGGTCCAGTGTCGGATGCGGCGCCTGCGCGGTGCGGTTCTTATCGGAGAGCGGGGCCTGCGGCTTGGGCTTGATATTCTTCAGCGCATCGGGCGGAAGATCGAGGTAGGTCATGTCCTTGCGGTTCTGGAGCTCCGGATTCACCACATGCGGCTCGTGCCATAGAACCCTGGGACCGTAAAGGATGAACCAGAAGACAATCAGGTGGGCAATGACGGAGATCCAGATGCCTTCACGCCTGCGGGCGAGAGACCGCTCATCCTCCAGGCGGTCAATCAAGTGCAGAAGTTCGTCGGGCTCCAGTTCCTCATAGCGAGCGTGTTTCCGCCGGAAGAGCGGTTTTTCAGGCGGCTGACCGGGCGGGCTGGTTGGGACTTCAGTCGTGGGCATTGGCAGGCAACGAGAGCCGCGATTCAAGCCGGGGCCGCGAACGCCCGGTCATGAACTCCTGGATATCCCCTTATTCTCTCACTCTTTCGCTTTTTACCGATAGAAGAGCGTTGCTGCTTTTGGGGTAGCCGGAGCTCGCGGGGAAGGGCAGAATCAGGCGCTAGTTTGTTAGACTGACTGACTAGCTCCAGAGTTTGTGCAATTCGAAATGTATATACATTTGATGATGCTATTTTGTAATGCAGCGAGACTGCGGATGACTAGCCATAGCCAACAAGCCAAGTCAGGGACGACTTTGAATTTTCGCATCGATCCGTCTCTCAAGGCGGACTTTATGGCCGCCACCGAGAGTGAAAATCGTTCCGTATCGGAGGTCCTCAGGGAGTTAATCTCGTCTTACTTGGAGCAAAAGCGGCGCCGCCATTTTGAAATCGAAGTCCGCCGGCAATCTCTGTCGATTGTGTCTTCTCCGGAAGAAAAGAAAGTTCCCCGCGTGAAGGTAGGCCCAGCTATTGGCCGCGTCGATGCACGCACGCTCCAGGCTGTCACCTTGACACTGGGCTACTTCCTGGGTTTCTGATCCGTTTTTTTCCATCTCCAGCAGCTTCTTCTTGCGCCGCGGCCATGCCCTTACAATCGATTTATGTTTCGCGCCGCAGTCATCACTGTCAGTGACTCCTGCTCTCGTGGAGAGGGTATCGACGTCTCCGGTCCGACGGTGGTTAACCTGCTGAAAACAAGCGGCTTCGAGGTAGTCCTCCAGACCGTGGTTCCGGATGAGCAATCCACCATCGAGAGCGCCCTGCGTGAGCATTGCGAATCGGCGCGGCTGGTTGTAACCACCGGAGGAACAGGAATTGCGCCCCGCGATGTCACGCCGGAAGCAACCCGCGCGGTATGCGACCGGCTGCTCGACGGCTTCTCTGAGCTGATGCGCGCCGAGGGGAGAAAGCAAACGCCATTCGCTGGCCTGAGCCGGGCGGTCTCGGGAACTCGGGGCGCCAGCCTCATTGTGAATCTGCCAGGATCCCCCAAGGGGGCAGAAACCTCGCTGAAAGCGGTATTGACCTTAATTCCTCACGCCTTGGCGTTGCTCGATGGAAGCGGAACACAGCACGGCGAGCCGGGGCGTGAATTTTGTGAGAAGCGAGGCGGCGCTTGAAGAAGCTTGTCGTGCTCTTCACAAAATATAAGCTCTGGCTGCTGGCCTTCCTCAAGCCGCTCGGGGTTTGGGGAGTCGGCCTTCTCGCCGTGATTGACGCGGCCGCCATTCCTGTGCCCCAGGACCTGATCATCGCCGGCTATGTCTGGGCGGATAAGAAGCATTTTTACGTTTACGTGCTGATTTCCGCCGCGGGTTCGGCGGTGGGAGGCCTGGTACCGTTTTTTATTGGACGAGCTGGCGGCGAGCTATTTCTCAGCAAAAAAATCCATCCCCATGAGTATCAAAAATTGCGGGACCGCTTCGAGAGACAGGAATTTTTTGCCATCATGATTCCGTCGATGCTGCCTCCGCCCACGCCATGGAAATTGTTCGTCTTCTGCGCGGGCGTTTTCGAGATGAGGGTGGCCAACTTCCTGCTGTCGGTCTTCGCCGGCCGCCTGGTGCGCAACCTGATCACGGCAGGCCTCACTATAGTGTATGGACCGCGGATCGTAAGTTTGGCCATCGATTTGGCGACCCGGCACGGGCTGGTGGTGTTGCTGGTGCTGGCGGCGTCGATCGGTCTGCTCGTATTTTGGACTCTTACGAAGAAGAAGCGCAGGAGAAAGAGTCCGCCGCCGGTCCGGGTGGACGGCTATTGAGTCCTGGTTTGCGCTGCGATCCTGCCTAAGATAGCCTCAAGACCATGAGTGTGCTCTGCCATCGATGCGCCGCCAGTCTCAGCGCATCGGATCTCTTTTGTCCGAATTGCGGCTCACCGCAGGTCAGGTTTGAGCCCCGCGAAGAGGGCGAGAGCGCCTATGCCAGCACGCGTCCCACGCAATTGACCGCGCCCTCCCAAGGAATTTCCTGGCGAGATGCTATCACTGCCGCTCTGATCGTGGGCATACCCGCGGGTGTTCTGAGCGCCATTTCAGTGCTCGCCTGGGGATGTTGTTTGTGGATGGTCGGCGGAGCGGTGCTGTGCATCGGCGTATACCGCAAGCGCGCCCCGGCTTTTCATCTGGACACGCGGTCGGGTCTGCGCATCGGAGCTCTCGCGGGAATCATCGCAGCCTATGCCTCGGTTGCGGCGACCGCGGCCTGGCGTGCCTTCGCCCGCTTCGTGCTGCATCAGGGAGCGGCTATCGATAGGTTCTACGATACGTTTATTCAGCAATCGTTCAATCAGCAATCCGCGCTTCTCGTCCAGTCGAACGCGGAGACTCAGGCGCAGTTGAAGGCTTCGCTTCACTTCCTGCTCTCACCCGGCGGCAGAGCCGCTTATACGCTGATGTATTCGGCGATCACCGCATCGGGCATTGTCCTGTTCTCCGCGCTGGGCGGCGTCTTGGGTGTTCGCCTGTATACCGCGCGCAAGGGGCCGTTGCCGCATTCGTAAAGCAATTTTAAAGAATAGCTAAGAAGAAATGGCTGCTTCGCCCTTGCCGCTTGCTCTGTCAACGCCGTATGATCCGGCCATACCTGTTGAATAAATTCATGAAGTCCATGCCAGGACTTGCTTCGCACGACCTGCCTGCCGTAAAAACGTTCTAGCCTTTATGAGCCAAACGGAACTCACCTCCATCCAAGCTGCGCGAGAAAGGCCGGATTATGTCGGCCTCGGAGATCGAACGGACATTGGTTCGACTCGCGCACGAGATCAGTCGAAAAGAGCAACGGAGGCGAAAACCTCGGGCTGGTCGGTATCAAGCGCCGTGGAGTTCCGCTGGCGGAGCGGCTCGGCATCCTAATCAGCGGAATCGAGAAGCGTCCGATCAAGACCGGCATGCTGGACATCAGCTTCTATCGAGATGACCTGTCGACGCACGACATTCGCCCGGTGGTCAGCCCTGGAGCTATTGGATTCGATGTCACCGGGCGCAACATCATCCTGGTGGACGATGTTCTCTATACCGGAAGAACGATTCGGGCGGCTTTGGACGCGCTGTTCGACCATGGCCGCCCGGGAAGAGTACAAATGCTGGCTCTCATCGATCGCGGACATCGCGAATTGCCGATCGAAGCGACCTTCGTGGGCCGCCATGTGCAGACCACGAACAAGGAAATTGTCGAGGTAAAACTTCAGGAAGTCGATCAGGACGAGCAGGTCGTCTTAGTCGAACGTGTCGACTGAACTCCAACCAGAGTTTCGGACAGTTGTGAAAAGAGTCCCACAGGGACGACTGAAAAAATGATTTTGAGGAATGATTTCAGCCATCCCTGCGGGACTTTCCCTTCATAACCAGAATTAACCCGGCACCCTGTGCTGGGCTAATTTCAGGCGTCCCTCGCGGGACTCACTCAATCTGGAACTTCAGACTGGAACTTCAGAAACACTACACGAACGGCGCGGAACAAGAACATCTCACCAGGCAACGAACGATAGTCCCCAGCCCATGACACAAAAGGCCAGAGTGGAAACACAGGATAGCGCAGAAGCACAACCGGCAACGGCAGGCAGTCTTGCCCGTTCGCGATCCCTGCTTTCCGTCACCGATCTTCGCATCGAGGACATCGCCGGCATTCTCGCCCTGGCCACTTTGCTTGAGAAAGAAGACCCGCTCCTCCGCGCCAAGAGGCTGGCGAAGCGGCGGGTCGCCCTGCTGTTCTATGAATCGAGCACTCGGACCAGAACATCCTTCGAGCTGGCGGCCAAGAGCCTTGGAGCCGACACTGCGCTGATCAGTTCCCAATCCTCCTCCATCGAAAAGGGCGAGTCGCTCAAAGATACCGGGATCGCGCTCCGTGCGCTGGGAGCGGAGTGCATCATCCTGCGGCATCTCTCCTCAGGATCGCCTTATCTGCTGGAGCGCGCCACCGGAGTGCCCGTACTCAATGCCGGCGACGGCATGCACGAACATCCTTCGCAGGCTCTTCTTGACCTGAGGACTATCCTGAGCGCGGCAGGACGCTCCCGCCGGGATATTGACGCGAACACTCTCCAGGGGATCACGGTGTCGATTACCGGCGATATCTTTCACTCGCGTGTGGCGCGGTCCAACGCGCTCTTGCTCCCTCGTCTGGGTGCGCGGGTGATTCTATGCGGACCGCCGGCGCTGCTGCCGGAAATAGCGTCAGAGCTGGCGCCGGGGATTGCCATCGAGCGGGACTTTGACCGGGCGCTGGAGCAATCGCAAGTGGTCATGATGCTGCGTATTCAAAAGGAGCGGCTGGCGGGGGTGCAGATCGACGTCGATGAATATTCAAACCGCTATCAACTGAACCAGGAGCGGCTGCGCAAAAACGCGCCGCAGGCCTTCGTCATGCATCCAGGGCCCATGATTCGCGGGCTGGAGATTACCAGCGAGGTCGCGGATGGTCCGCAATCGTTCATCGCCGAGCAGGTAGGGAACGGAGTGCCCATTCGCATGGCGCTGGTATACCGTGCATTGGTCTCCGATCCCGGTGCTCTTAGTGTAACTGCTACTGACGAAGATGCCGCTGATTTCCCGCAGCCGGCGGCTGCGGCCGTGCCGGCCAAAAGCGCGAGCAAAAAGAAGATGACCCCGGCGGAGCGCGCCAAACCCGCTTCCACCGGAAGCTCGCGTAAACCGTCTCAAAAGATTGCAAAAAAGCGAGGGCGGCGATGACGGCGATTCTGATTCGCGGCGGCCATGTGATCGATCCTTCCGCTGGAGTGGATGCCGACCGCGATGTGTTGCTCAAGGACACTCGCGTTGCCGCCATTGAGCCCCACGGAAAATTGAATGCTGCGGCCAAGCAGGAAGGCGCCGAGATCGTAGAAGCCAAGGGCATGACGGTCGCGCCCGGCTTGGTGGACATCCACGTTCACCTGCGGGAGCCAGGGCAAGGTTACAAGGAAACTATTGCCACCGGCACGGCGGCGGCGGCGGCCGGCGGATATACCACCGTCTGCGCTATGCCCAATACTGTTCCCGTCAACGATTCGGTGGAGACGACGCGCTGGATGCAGAGCCCCGAGCGCGGCGCGAGCGCCCGTGTTTTCCCCATCGCCGCAGCCACGCGCGGCAGCATGGGCGAAGCGTTGACCGAGTTCGGCTCGCTCAAGGCCGCCGGAGCGGTCGCAGTCAGCGATGACGGCAAGCCGATCCTGAGCGAGGCCATCATGCACCAGGCGCTGGCCGCCGCGGCGCGCACAGGAATTCCCGTGGTCCAGCACGCCGAGGATACACGCATGACCGGCGGATGCTCGATGAATGCAGGCGCTCTCGCCTTTCGTTTGGGACTTCGCGGCATGACGGTTGCCGCCGAAGCCGGCTTGGTGGAGCGCGACTTGCGCTTGCTCGAGAATCTCAAGGATAGCCGCGCCCACCTGCACATCGCGCACCTCTCGACAGCGGCTGCGCTGGATGCGGTTCGCAAGGCCCGGCGCAAGGGCTTGCACGTGACCTGTGAGGTGACTCCACATCACTTCGTGCTCACTGAAAATGCAGTTGGCGAGTACAACACCAATGCCAAGATGAATCCTCCTCTGCGCAGCGAAGCCGACCGGCGGGCGATGCTGGAAGGACTGCTGGACGGCTCGATCGATTGCATTGCCACCGATCACGCGCCGCACGCCGCGCATGAGAAGGAGCAGGAGTTCGAGCGCGCGCCGAATGGCATCACTGGCCTGGAATCGGCGCTCGGCCTGGCTCTCGAGGTGCTTCATCGTAAGCACCGGGTCTCGCTCAGCAGAATTCTGACTCTGCTGAGCACACAGCCGGCGACCTTGCTCAACCTCAAAGGCCGCGGCACCCTGGCCCCGGGCGCCTTCGCCGACGTGGTAATCTTCGAGCCCAAGACGGAGTGGAGCTTCCGCGCGGCGGACGGCAAATCAAAGTCGAAAAATACCCCTTTCGACGGTTGGCCGATGCTAGGCAAGGTCTTTGCGACCATCAGTGAAGGCCGGGTAGTCTATCGAGCGGGAAGCAGCGAGTCGGCAAGTTAGCGAGTCAGCGAGTCAGCGACCTTCTATGCTGACTTGCCGACTCGCTGACCGGCTGAGTTGCTGACGAGCACTGAGCATAACTCCTGCGGCCAGGCCGAGCGAGGCGCCGAACAAAAATCGGGGCAAGGGGAGGTTGCCGTGCAGGTGAAGAGTTTCGGCGGCGGCGTCTATTCCATTGAGCAGGAGCGCACCGAGGAAGATTCGCTTAGCAAACGCTTGGTCGATATGCAGCCTTGCGGCTGAAAACACGCTCAGCCACGCGCCTGTCGCGATGCCGCAATAGATGCCGAGGCAGCGTACGCATACGGCGGCCGGAGATTGGTCGATGAACAAGCTGCGTGCCGGGTTCTGATGGCAGAGCCCGGAGAAGAAATCGCGCAGGGCGAGAGCCGCCAGCGGATGACTGCCGGCCAGCAGTGGAGCGCCCAGCGCTATGCCCACCATCGCGCTTGCTATGCAGGCAAATAGAATGCGCCCTCTCATGCCGTTCCTAGAATGCCCAGTTGGCGGCCGATACTCTGGATAGCCATCAGCGCCCGGTCGATCTGCTCGCGTGTATGCTCGCTGGTCATGATGGTGCGGATACGTGCCTTGCCTTCAGGAACAGTAGGGAAGGCGATGCCCGTGGCCAGGACCCCCGCATCAAACAGCGCGCGCGAGAAGTTCATGGCGGCTCGTCCGTCGCCGATGATGATGGGTGTGATGGGAGTCTCGCTGGCTGGGGTGGTCTTGCCGCCGATATCGAAACCCAGCCGGCCAAGCTCGTGCTTGAAGTAGCGTGTATTGGTCCAAAGGCGCTCGATGCGCTCCGGTTCATTCTCCAGAAGCTCGAAGGCGGCGATGCAGGTTGCGGCAACCGAGGGCGGATGCGAGGTGGAAAAGAGGAAGGGCCGAGCCCGGTGGTAAAGATAGTCGATGAGATCTTTCGATCCGCAGACGTAGCCGCCCAGCGCCCCGATGGCTTTGGAAAGCGTGCCCACCTGGACATCGACGCGGCCGTGGCAATTGAAATGATCGACCGATCCCCGGCCATGGCTGCCCAGAACTCCGGAGGCATGCGCGTCGTCCACCATCATGATCGCTCCGTACTTGTCGGCCAGGTCGCACAGCTTGTCCACCGGTCCGATGTCGCCATCCATCGAGAAGACTCCATCGGTGATGAGCAGCTTCTTTCCGGGTTCGTTGCTCACTTCCTTCAGCAGCTCTTCGCAATGGGCAATGTCTTTGTGGCGGAAGACTTTGATTTTGGCTCTCGACAAGCGCGCTCCGTCGATGATCGAAGCATGGTTGAGCTCGTCAGAGAGGATGAAGTCTTCCTTCCCCAGGATGGAAGACACCGTCCCTGCATTGGCGGAAAATCCGCTCTGAAAGACGACGCAGGCTTCGACGTTCTTAAAGCGCGCGATCTTTTCCTCGAGCTCCATGTGGATGCGCATCGTGCCGGCGATGGTGCGGACAGCGCCGGAGCCAACGCCATCCTCCTTGACCGCCTTGATGGCGGCTTCCTTGAGCTTGGGGTGATCGCACAGGCCAAGATAGTTGTTGGAAGCAAGGTTGATGACCTGTTTACCGTCATAGATCGAAATTGGCCCCTGTTCGCCCTCCAGCACGCGCAGGCGAAAATAGGTGCCCTTCTGCCGCAGCTCGTCCAGGGCGGCGGTGAGGTGCTGAAGCTGGGGCCGTTTGGAGAGGGTGGTAGACATACCAGCCATTTTACGACCCAAGCAGTTATCGGCATGGATCAACAGCGGGATTGCAAAGGCTTCACCCGCAACCCCACCCAATTTGTCATCTCTCCACACCGCTTCGCTCCGGTCGAGATGACAAAGTTAGGTTTAATTGTCGACCAGCCTCCCTCAACCCGATTTTCATTCTCTTGGGTGGGCCGCAGGCCCATGAACGCATCGGTCGAGATGACAAAGTTAAATTTATGTAGGAGCCAAAAACTGAGGCTCAGCCACCCTTAGGCAGCCTTAGCCAATTCCCGTTCGATATCTGCGGCGATTTCCGCCGGAGCGGTAGAGGGCGCGTAGCGGTGGATGACGTTTCCCTGCCGGTCGATGAGGAATTTTGTGAAATTCCATTTGATGGCGTCGTTTAGAAAACCACCCTTGCGGCTCTTGAGGAAGGTGTAAAGCGGATCTTCCTGGGAGCCATTCACCAAAATCTTGGAGAAGAGTGGGAAGGAGACGCCATAATTGAGATCGCAGAAGGACCTGATTTCCTGGTCGGAGCCGGGCTCCTGATGGCCGAACTGATCGCAAGGGAAGCCCAGAACCTCAAAGCCGCGATCGCGGAATTGTGCGTAAAGCTGCTGCAGGCCTGCATATTGCGGAGTAAAGCCGCATTTTGAGGCGACGTTGACGACCAGCAAGACCTTGCCGCGATAGGCGGCCAGGGACTCGCTTTCGCCGCTGTTGAGCTTCACCGATATGTCATAAATCGTCATGATGTGGTTTACCTAACGGCCCGCGGAGGGGTCGGGGGAAGCGGAAGCATTCAGATCGAGAAAAGACCTGGAGCTCTGCGGTATTTGAGGAGCATAGCAGTTGCCATCGGAAGCGTACGTGGCGCCGCATTGACGGGCGAATGGCCTGCGCGGCGAGAGTGCGTATTGCCATACCAGTGCTTGCGGGGTTCCGCTGCCGGCCGGCGAGAGCGGTTTTTTTGCGAGCACGCAGCCGGGGGATGGCGGGCACTGATCGTTGGCCACCCACAGGGCGATGGGCGAACCACTTCGATGGCGCAAGATATCTTCCGCCGTCGAGATCCTGTCCTTGCCGGCTCCCACTTCAATGCCTGAAGCGTAAACTCCAGGCCGGTATTGAGACTTGCGTACTCCATCCACCCAGGCGAAGAGGTAGGCGCTTTGCTCCGGCAGCAGCCTTCCGCCTTCTTCCTGGTCCAGAAAAAGAATGGCTCTTTGAGGAAAGCCTTCTTTGTTTGCGGCAGAGATGGCGGCTGCGGCATCCGCCCGGCCCAGGGCCGCGGCATCTTTGCCGGCGAGTTGCGCATCCATGCGGCCATTGAAAAGAATAAGAAAACCGAAGCCATGCTCCCGCAGGATCGCGCGCTTGCGTTGCCAGGAGTCGCTGGTGTCGGAGGGAGGATTGTTGAGCCAATAGCCGACGTAGGAAAAGCTGCGCCGAAGCGCAGCAAGCAGATCGTCGCCCGGGTAATCGTTCTTATCGAAACCTAGATAGCTCTGCCCGGCGGCAGGCCACGAGCACAGCAGGAGCAGGAATCCCGCAGCGAATTGAATAACGGCTCTCATTGGACGAGGGATTTTAAACCGCCACAATGACGGGCGCGCCCCGGGTCCCGATCCTGGGACCTGGATTCCACAATCCTAGTAGCCGCCGCCTGCGGCAGTGGAGTGGGCAGTTGGATGGCTGGCGCTGGCAAACTGGGTTACGGTATTGCGCAGATATTTGTGCGGGTTCACCGGAATATCGTGGATGCGCACTTCATAGTGCAAATGCGGGCCGGTGCTTCTTCCCGAACTTCCCACGTATCCGATAATGTCGCCGCGGCTCACATCCTGACCGGCGGTCACGGCGAATCCGGAGAGATGCGCGTATAGCGTCTCGATGCCGTAGCCGTGGTCGATGACGATCTCGCGTCCGTAGCCGGTGCCTATCCCCGCTTTGGTCACGGTGCCATTGGCGGTAGCGCGAACCGGGTCGCCCAGATCCGTAGCTATATCGATTCCCATATGGAATGCGCTTTCCCCACGGAACGGATCCTGCCGTTCGCCGAACGAACTGGTGACAACGCCCTGTACGGGCCACAGAGATGGCGTGTCCGCCGGATTGAGGGATGCGATATCGATCGAGCCGGTGGGAAAGCGCTCGGTCAAATCAAGCCGGCGAGCGACGTGTCCCGACATGGCGGAAGCGCGCAGTGCCAGGAGTTGATCGAACGATTGATGGAACTGCTGGTCGCTGATACCTTCTGAAGCATCCGGAGCCGGCGGAACTGCTTCTCCAACCGATGGCTTGCTATGCCTGCTCTGCTCCAGACCATAAAGAGCGCTGACTTCGCTGGCCAGCGAGCCGAGCGATGCAGCCTGCACATCCTTCTCATGGGCCACACGCTCCATGTGCAGGTAATCCCTGCGCAAGCCTTCGCTTTCTATGCGAACTTGATTGAAGCGGGCGGTCTTGAGCAACATGCGGCTATAAGAGCCGGCCAATCCCGTAATGGTGAATAAGCCCACAACCGCCGCCGCCAGGAAAATGTATGCGTAGTGCAGCGGGACAGGAATTTTGCGCAGCGCGCCGTCGTCTTCGCGGGAAACAAAGATGATGTAATGGCGTTGGCGCAAAGTTCACTCGTTTCGTGGAAAATTAGAGTCCGCACGTAGCCCGAGAGAACGCGAAGGAGCCGCCGTGCCGGGGGACCGGGTCAGGTGCAACAGCTTTGTTGAAGCTAACAGAGTGATATTACGGGGTCAACCGCGAAAAAGTTGCAGAAGAGCATTCCACGAATATCATTTTTTGGCCGCAAGAGCGAAGTTTTTGCGAAGATAATCACTTCACACTAGACGTCGTCGTGGTTGCCCACATCCTGCGCCTCTGCGCGGATCTGTCTGTCTTTGCCTTTCTTTCTGTCATTCCCGCAGGGAATCTGCTTCTCGTCTCTCGTGCATACTCGGTTTCTGGAGCGTGCAGGGTGGCATGTTGGGCAAAAGCAGATTCCCTTCGGGAATGACAGAAAGAAAGACAAAGGAAAGACAAAGGCGGCCTGCGGTTTCCCACATCTGGCGCAAAGAGCGCGCCCTCGATTGGTGGCGGTTTTGGATCCACGAAGTAATATGCTGAGGCCATGGCAGGGACGGGCGAGATACGCGGGCGGAACAAGGGTGAGCGGGCGTTGATCGCAGCCATCCGCGAACGAGCTCGGGCGGGACAGGGCAAGAGCCGGATGCTTGCCTTGGGCATCGGCGACGATTGCGCGGTGCTGCGGCCGGCGCGGGGAAAAGATCTGGTCGTCACCACCGATCTGTCATTGGAACAGGTACATTTCCGCCGTGATTGGCATCCGCCGGAAAGCGTAGGCCATCGCGCCCTGGCGCGCGGCTTGAGCGATTTAGCGGCCATGGGCGCCCAGCCCGAAGCTGCGTTCCTCTCCTTAGCAGTGCCCAGGGAGCTCAGTGGACGATGGGTAGAGCGCTTTATGGACGGCTTGCTGCCTCTCGCCCAACGCTACCAGGCGCCGCTGGCCGGCGGGGATCTGGCCGAGTCCCCCGGAGGGCTGGTGACAGCCGACATTGTGCTCGTGGGGAGCGTGCCCTCCGGCAAGGCGCTGCTACGCTCTGGCGCTCGGGCCGGCGACGTGATCTATGTCAGCGGTGAATTGGGAGGAGCGGCGGCTGAACTGCGCGCACTGGAGAGACATCCTGCCGCGTTTCGCAGAAAGGACAAGGCGCGGCATCCGCATCTCTATCCCGAGCCGCGGCTCGACCTCGGGCGTAAGCTCCTCCAGAGGGGTTTGGCGGCCGCGGCAATCGATCTCAGCGACGGACTCTCGATCGACTTGGCGCATCTCTGCGAGGAGAGCGGCCTAGCCGCGCTGGTGAATAGCGATGCCGTGCACATCGATCCGGATCCAAGACTTGGAGCGACGCTCGAAGAGGCCCTGCACGGTGGAGAAGACTATGAGCTGTTGTTCACCGCGCGGCCGAAGGCGGTGATACCGGCAAAATTGGCCGGCGTTCGCCTGCACCCTATCGGCAGGATGACAGTGCGAGCCAAACGCGCTGGGCCGCTGGTCGAGATTTGCGATCGCCACGGCAAGCGCGCCCCGCTCGCCCCTCGCGGGTGGGAGCATTTCCGCTAAATCTTGTCGCCTTTGCTGCTGGAGCATGGCGAAGAGCTCAAGAATCTACAAATCTCCTGCGATTGACCGCGCGGCAGCCCGCCCTTCGCGGATCAGGTCGGAGAGTCCAACGCCATGGTAGGCGTTGCCTACGAGATGGAGACCCCGCCAGGCGCCTGCAAGGGATTCAAGCTCACGAATGCGGTCGAGATGGCCGATAGTGTACTGCGGCAGGGAGCGCGGCCAGCGGCGCACCAGCGGTTCTATCAATGGCTCGTCAGGCAATGGCTCGTCAGGAAGCGGACCGAGCACGGGCGCGAGCTGCTGCCGGGCGAGCAGGGATAGAGCTTGATCCGATTCGCCGAGCAGAGCCTCAGCCGGCTGGCCCCCGAAGAAGGCTCTCAGAAGCACAGCCCCAGCAGGCGCGCGGCGGGAGAATTTCTGGTCGACAAAGGTGCAGGCGAGCAGCCGCCGGTCTGCGCCCGAGGCTTGCTGCGGAACGAGGAAGCCGAATCCGCGCGGGATGCGCATGCGGGCCGCCTGCTGAGCGCCGAAGGCCAGAGCCACAACCACAGCCGAGGTGGCTTGTTGCGGCAGTAACGCAGCCATGCGTTGGCCGTTGCCGCTGAGGGAGGCGAGCAATTCGCGGGTTGTGTGCGCGGGCGTCGCCAACACCACGGAGTCGAAGCGTTGCTCGCCCTTCGCGGTGAGCAGCTGCCAACCCTGGCCGTCCCGGCGGATGCCCGCAACAGGCTCATGGAGATGAAGGGATTCAGCGGGAAGATGCTCGACCAGGCGGTCAACGAGAGTCTGTAAACCGGTCGTGAGAGTGGAGAAAATGGGCTGACCTGCTTTGGATGCCGCCGGGCTTCGCCGCAGGGCGGTTATAAGGCTGCCGTGCTTGGCTTCCATCGCCACAAACGCGGGCATGACGGCGCGCGCGCTCAGTTCCTGTATATCGCCGCCGAAGACACCGGAGAGCAGCGGTCCGGCAATGGTGTTCGTGGCTTCATCCCCAAAGTGGCGGCGAACAAAGACAGCTACAGATTCGTCTTCCTGCGGCGCCGCAGCTTTGAAACGCGCAGCCTGCCAAGGCTCGCGCAAATAGGCAAGGCGGCCCCGCCAGGTCAGCAGCGGCGACCTGAGCAACGGTCCCCACTTCGCCGGCGTCATCATGCGCATGCCATCGGGGAGGGGGACGAGCTCCCTGTCTTTCATCAGATATGTGCGCCGCCACTGGTCGTTCGAGAAGAGGATCTGATCCTCGAGTCCCAGCTCAACCGCCAGTTCGCGCGCCCAGGGTTTCTCCGTCACCCAGGAATCGGGCCCGCATTCAATGACAAATTCCCCGCTGCGCACTGTTTCGACCGTGCCGCCCAGCCGTCCGGAAGCTTCGAACAGGGCGAAAGCGATTCCCCGGCGGCTAAGCTCATAGGCCACAGTGAGACCGCTGATGCCGCCGCCGGCTATGGCGATGGTCTTACTCATCCTGAGAAATCAGCGGTGACTACTTCGCGCCGCGCCTGCAGACGCGCAAAGCCTCCCCGGGCCAGATCGGCCAATGCCTCGATCAAGAGAGGCGAGGCATTCAAGGAGTCCGGCCTGGTGACCTCCAAGTCGATCCCGGCGGCCAACTGGCGGAAACCGATATCGATGTCATAGAGGATCTCGACGTGATCGCACAGGAAACCGATAGGTTGGATAACCACCGAGCGGTGTCCCTGTTGGCGAAGCGCGGTAAGCGTCTCTTCAACCGTGGGCCCAATCCACGGACCGCCCGACATACCCTGGCTTTGAAATGCGAAGAACCAGTCTTCAGCCGTGAGGCCCTCGCCCGCCAGCAAAGCGGCAACATTGCCCGCGGTGTGCTTGGCTTCGACCGCATACGGATCCGGACCCTGCTGCGCCTCACTCTGGAGCGCCTGCGGCTGAGTTTGGATAGTCCTGCAGGGCACGCTATGCGCGGTGAAGAGCACCGGCGTCTTTCCGCCCGTCTTGAGCGAGGCAAGTCGCCACACCGGTTCAAGCAAACGGGCGAAGGCCTGGGCCAGCTTAGGATGATCGGCCCAACCTTCCACAAAATCCATCTCGATGGCGTTCTCGGCGGCGGCGAAAGCCGCCCGGCGGTAAAGGCCGACACTGGTGCGGGAGTTCTGCGGAGCCAGACAAATGACCACCGCCGACGTAACGCCGTCGTCGCGCATCCGGCGGACCACATCGGCAATGTAAGGCCTCCAATTGCGCATGCCTACATAAACGGGAAGACCGAGAGCGGCTTCGAGCAGCCGGCCCTGCTCCAAGGTTATCCGGGTGAGCGGGCTCGAACCGATCAAACTGTAACGGTGACGGATCTCTTCTATCGCCGTCTCCGGCAGAGAGCGTCCGCCGGTGACGTTCGCCAGGTATTCGGGAATCTCATCGAGCGAATCGGGAGTGCCATGCGCGAGCAGAAGCACCGCGCGCTTCCCGCTGCGGTTTTTTGCAATCTCAGGCACGGGAACCTTCCAAGCCGTCGAGGCAAGCCTGGCTGTACTCGCGGACGTACCCGACCACTCGCTGCACGTTTTCGACCGGCGTCTCGGGAACGATGCCGTGTCCTACATTGAAGATGTGCCCGGGCCGGCCGCCGGCCTCGCTGAGAATCCCGCGGACACGCTCGCGCAGCAGAGCCTCTTCGGCAAAGAGCGTAATCGGATCGAGGTTGCCCTGAATGGCGCAGGCGTGACCCAGTGCGCGCCAGCCTTCTTCGAGACCGACGCGCCAGTCCAAGCCAAAGACATCGGCGCCGGTTTCGCGCATGGAGGGCAGCAGAGTCGCGGTATCCACCCCGAAATAAATGACAGGGACGCCAAGAGCCTGGACATCGCGAACCAGTTGCCTGGTTACCGGCAAGACAAATTCGCGATAGTCGATCGGGCTAAGCGTCCCAGCCCAGCTATCGAAGATCTGGATCGCGTCAGCGCCGGCCTCGACTTGGCTGGCCGCGAACTCACGCAGCACCGAGGCTAATTTTTCCAGCAGCAGCCGCCAAACCGCCGGTTCGCGGTACATCAGCGATTTGGTGTGGATGTAATTCCGCGAGCCGCCGCCTTCAATCACGTAGCTTGCCAGGGTGAAGGGTGCTCCGCAGAATCCAATCAGGCCTACGCGATCCGCGAAGTGCGCGGCCACCTTGCGGATCGCCTCAGCTACATAGCCCAAATCGGAGGCGCGGTCCGTGCGCAGCTTTTCGACAGCGGCGGAGCTTCGGACGGGGTTATGGATGACCGGGCCTTCGCCGGCTTGAAACTCAAAATCCAGGCCCATTCCCTCGAGCGGCAGCAGCAGGTCGGCGAAGATGATGGCTGCATCGACGTCCAGCTTCTCCGCCGCGGTAATCGTGACTTCGGCGGCCAGCTCGGGGTTTTTACATATTTCGAGCAGCGAATAGTGACGGCGAACGGCTTGATACTCCGGCATGTAACGTCCGGCTTGACGCAAAAACCATACTGGCGTCCGGTCCACCGGCTGGCGCAGGCAGGCGCGCACAAAACGGCTGGCCCCGGTGAATGCTTGGGATGGATTGGATTCCGTGCTGCTCCGCTCGATGAGGCTTTTTTCCGCCATGCGTCATCTTTGAGGTTAGCATCGGCCCCAGACCCAAGCCAATGGGAGGGACTATCCGAACTCGCGACGATGGCACTGTCCGTCGACATGTGCGGAATCCCACGTCCGAGAATCCGGACGTGGGGCACCCTAAATCTGCTTAAAGTATGGATTTAAAATGGCCACCAATCGAGAGGGAAACCGCAGATCTCTCCACTCCGCTGCGCTCCGGTCGAGATGACAAAGTTAGGTGTAAGGGTGGGCCGCAGGCACGTCTTTGCCTTTCTTTCTGTCATTCCCGAAGGGAATCTGCTTGCGCTATCCATTCCCGTACAGAAGCAGAGGTTTACTTCGCTCCCGCTCCCGCAAAGCCAGGATTCTCCTTGAGGCTCAGCAGGTTGGCGAAGATGCGGAATGCTCCGGGCACTCCTTCAGGCAATTGCCGGTACAAGGCATAGGAGTCGTACACATAAATCCCCTTGCCGTAGCGCGCGTAAAGCAGGCCGCCCTTTTGCGGCGCCTGGTCGGGATCGTGGGTCTCGGTTACCGCCACGTATTTCCCATCCCAGCGATCCGGAAAGCTGTGCCCCCGCTCCTCGATCCAGCCGGAAAAATCGGCCGGGGTTATTTTATTGGGCCAGGAGAGGATGGGATCGTCGGGCTGCAGCAGGACTACCGGGGAATGCTCGTCGACCACCTTTTCCGGGTTTCCGCCCAGGCTGAGCGGATAAGGACCATAGTCGTGGTCGAACTCGGGGCCCTGGTACTGCACCACCAGCACGCCGCCTTGTTTCACGTAATCCAACAAACGGCCGTTCAAGGTTCGCAAATCGGGGCGAACCGAGTAAGCGCGTATTCCGACCAGGATGGCGTCATAATCCGAGAGCCTGCCGGTCGCCAGGTCCTGCGGCGCTAGAAAATCGACGTGAATTCCCAGATCCTCGAGTGATCGCGGCACGTCGTCTCCCGAGCCCGTGATATAGCCGATTTTGAGGCCGGGGGCGGTCTTCACATTCACCCCGGAGGTCCGGTAAGTTGCCTGGCGATAGTAGGGATAGGGCCGTATGCCGGCATAACCAACCATCTGGTACCCTTGCGCGAAGCGCTGCCCATCGTAGTCCGCGATCACCTTGATCGTGTATGGCTTGGCCCGGACTTCATTGGGATGGACCTCGAAGCCGATGTTCTGTTCATCTCCCTCCTGGGCGGTCGAGAAATCGGCGGTCGCGGGTGTCGAGCTCCATCCTGCGGGCAGCTCCAGATGGATCGCGCCGTTGGCTGGACCCTTTACATTGCTGTGCAGCGTAACCTCGATGCGCAGGCTGGTGCTGCCTGTAGGAATGATTCCGGCGGCGGATGAGAGCCAGAGCGAAACCGGCGGACCAACCAGCATCGGTTCAAGAACCGGACCGCGGCCGGCCACGCGGTGGACAGTCTGCACCACGCTGGTCATGTGCAAATCGACATCGTCATAGCGGAAGGTCAATTGTGCGGAGAGCGGATAGGGAGAGGTGGAGAAATTGAGATACCGCGGGTCGTCGATATCGTAGTACGGCTGTTCGACCGTCGGCCGGCTGAAGTAGGCGCGGGTGAGACGGGGATGCGGTGGAGCAACGACGGAAAGAGCGAGAGTACGCGATTCTCCGGCGGCGACCATGCCCTCCGCTTTGCCGGTTTTGGAAGGCTGGATAGCGATCTTCCAACCTGGATCTCCGCTGCTATCCAGCTGAACGTCCTCAAGCGCGACCGGCTCGCTTCCCTGATTCGCCAGATGGATATTTACATTGAATTTCTGATCCGGGGTGGCGATCTGGAAGGTCGGCTGCGACTCCGAAGACCCCGGTCTTCCTGGTTCTTCCCCGGAGGGGGCAACCGCCGCCGAAAGGCTGAGTCCCAGGGCCTGAACCAGCGCATCATTGAACTGCCGCTGTTTGATCTCGAGCTCGTGCGCCATGTTATAGCGCGCGTCCGCGGGCAGAGTGCTCTTGGCGATATCAGCCAGGAGGGCGTTGGTCTGCTCGAGACCCTGAGCCAGAATCGGCGCGATCTTCGAAGGGTCTTGCGGTGAAAACGCATTCCAGGCCTTCTCCACCGTGGCGCTCAGCGCAGCCAGCGGCGGGCGCCATTGCGCCTGCTGCGCGGGAGGCGCGTAGCCCGCGATCCCCTTGAGAGAGACATCGATGCCGCTGAAGAAGTCCGAATCCTTCGCCCCGCCGGCCCCGCCAAGAACCCCGGAAACTCCAGCCCTCGATGCGTAGAGATGATAGGGAGTGCCGACGGGACCCGGAAGCGGCAGCCCTACACCGCCGTTCTGCGATTTCTGCTCATTCAAGCCTTCCCTGGCTACTTGAAAATAGGAAAGACCATAGAAGGAGTCGTATTGGCCCTCGGGAACTTCAAGCGCGGTGGACGGAGCGCCTTCGATCCATGAGCCATCGACATAGTTACGAAAGCGCGCCGGAGCCCAGTGCCCGGTTGCATAATCGTAAATACCCTTGGAGGAGATGCGCGCAAACGGCGCCCGGGCATAAACCTTGAGGGGAGACCAAGGGCGAAGACCGGCGCGAATCTGATCGGGGAAGACGTTTGGATCGCCCGCGGCCTTATATGCCTGCTGCGCCATTTCTCCCGATACCTGATGTTGGCCATGGCCGTCGGAGACGCCGCCGACGAAAACAGCGGTCACAACCAGGGGCCGCGTCATGCGGATAACCCGCACCACATCGTACAGAACCCGATCGTGGCCCCAGTTGCCGAGCGTCTCTTCCAGAGTTTTTGAAAAGCCGAAATCAGCCACCCGGGTCCAGTATTGGTGGACGCCATAATATCGATCGGCGGCCAGCAGCTCCTGCGTGCGCAGCAGGCCCAGCTCGTCCCACTCATTCGAGGACATGACATTTTGCCCGCCCTCTCCCCGAGTGAGCGTGAGCAGGGAGACGTCCGCTCCCGCATAGCGGCTCTCGTAGGCGAGCATGCCGCCATCCTCGTCATCCGGGTGGGCAACAACCATGATGAGGCTGGCCCGTGTCCTGAGCCTGCGCAGGCTGTCGCGCAAGGCCGCCGCCCCGCGATCAGGAGCAATAGGGTGGGCGAAGGTCGAGGCATCATCGGGCGGAACTGGCAAATCGGATTGGGCTTGGCAAATCCCCGAGAGCAAGAGCGGCAATGCGAGACAAAACAAAACCAGGCGAGCGGGAATGAGCCTCATCGAATCTCCATATTCGAGCGTTCCAGTTGCAATACTGAGCCGTTTTGCTGAGGGTACACCAGCCGCCTGCTTACTTGTCATCTCGGCCGAAGCGGGGAGAGAAGTATTTGCAGTTGCTTTTCTGGCCTGTCATTCCCGCAGGGAATCTGCTTTTGGTCTCTCGAAACACAGGTAGAAAAGCAGATTCCCTTCGGGAATGACAGAAAGAAAGGCAAAGACTGACCAGACACAGCCGCAGCCGCAGCTTGTCATTTGTCATCTTGAGCGAAGTGGTTGTGGTGGCCCAGGGTCACCCGGTCGACATGAATGCGGGTGCCCCAGGTCCCGATTCTGGGACCTGGGATTCCCCCCTCCCCAACCGTCACAAACGAAATCACGCGGCCAGAACCTAGTCGCCAATAGGGCCTCCGTGCCACACTGGTAGATGGGCAGTCCCTGACCGGAGCCCAATCTGGAGAAGATTCAATTGAACCTCAAACGTCTGCTCTTGCCGGCGCTGTTGTGCGTCATCTGTCCTCTGAGTCTGTATGCGGCTGCCGCGCCGGATCAGAACGCGGTTACCAGGGCTACGCTGCCCAATGGCTTGCGCGTAGTCATTATCAGGAACGCGCTGGCGCCGGTCGCGACCGTTCAGATGAACTTCCTGGTCGGCGGAGATGAAACTCCCCCGGCTTCCCCGGCATGGCTCATGCCCAGGAGCACATGGCCTTTCGCGGATGTGAAGGCATGACTGCCGACCAGACTGCGGCCATCTATGCCCTGCTGGGCGGCGAAGACAATGCGGATACGCAACAGAACATCACGCAATTCTTTGCTACTGTTCCGGCGGCGGACATTGACGTCGCCCTGGAGGCCCAGGCCGCATGTCTGCGCGGCGTGCAGGATTCCCAACAGGAGTGGGCTCAGGAGAAAGGAGCGATCGAGCAGGAAGTGGCCCGCGATCTCTCCAATCCCACCTATAAATTTATCGATCGCTTGAATGAAGACATGTTCGCCGGAACGCCCTACTCTCATGATCCGCTGGGCACGCAGGCCTCCTTCGACGCGACCACAGGTCCGATGCTCAAGGAGTTCTATTCCAAGTGGTATACCCCGAACAACGCCATTCTGGTGATCGTCGGCAATCTCGATCCAGCCGCGACCCTGGATAAGGTCAGGCAGCTCTTCGGCCGGATTGCCAGCCATCCGCTTCCGCCACGCCCGGCGGTGGACCTAAAGCCAGTTAAGTCGGAGACCTTCACGCTCGATAGCAATCTGCCCTACGTTCTGGGATTCATCGCCTACCGCTTCCCTGGAACCAGCTCCCCGGATTATGCCGCCATGCAGATTCTGGCGGACGTGCTGGCCAGCCAGCGGGGCGACCTTTACGCCATGGTGCCGGCGGGAAAGGCTCTAGCCGCCGAATTCGGGGTCGCCGAGACCTATCCTAAAGCCAGCGTGGGCTACGGCCTGGTTGCTCTGCCCTCGGGCGTCGACGCCACCAGCGCCATTGCCGAGATGCGGCAGATCCTAGGCAATTACGCGCAAAAGGGCGTGCCTGAGGATCTGGTCGAGGCCGCCAAGCGCAGTGAGGTAGCCCAGGCTGAATTTCAACGCAACTCCATTCCCGGCCTCACCGATGTATGGTCTGAAGCCCTGGCTGCCGAGGGACGCAAGTCTCCCGATGAAGATGTTGAAGCCATCAAGCGAGTCAGCCTGGCGGATGTGAACCGGGTGGCCAAGCAATACCTGCTCGATCAGAACTCGATCACCGCGACACTGAAACCCACGCCCAGCAACAAGCCGGTTGCAGCCAAGGGTTTTGGCGGCCAGGAAAAGGTAACTTCCGCTCCCACCAAACCGGTGATGCTTCCCGCATGGGCCTCCGGCGCTTTGGCGCAGCTCAAGGTTCCCGCCGACTACATCGCGGTTTCCGATACCACTTTGCCCAATGGCCTTCGCTTGATCGTGAAAACCGACCATGCCAGCCCCACGGTTTCAGTCTTAGGCTCGGTGAAGCACGACTCCGATCTGCAGACTCCCCAGGGACAGGAAGGCGTCTCCGACGTTCTCGACGATCTCTTCTCCTACGGCACGCAGACGCTGGACCGGCTCGCCTTCCAGAAAGCGCTGGACGACATCGCCGCCAATGAGACTGCGGGCTACGGCTTTTCCGTAAAGGTTCTGAAGGAGAACTTCTCTCGCGGCGTCCAACTTTTGGCCGACAATGAGCTTCACCCGGCGCTTCCCGCCGATGCCTTCAAGGTAGTGAAGCAGCAAACCACGCAGTTTGTCGCCGGCAACCTCGTCAGCCCGGGCTACCGGACCTCGCGTGCGCTCGATTTGGGATTGCTGCCGCCAGGGGATCCCACGCTGCGTGAGGTTACACCAGCCACTCTCGCCAACGTCAATCTGGACGAGGTCAAGCAATATCACGCCGCCACTATCCGGCCCGACCTGACGACCATCGTGGTCATTGGCGATGTCAGCCCGGAGGAAGCCAAGGCCGTGATCGAGAAATGGTTCGGCAGTTGGAAGGCAGTTGGGCCTAAGCCTAATACCACTCTGCCTCCCGTTCCTATCAACAAGCCTTCGGCAACGAATGTGCCCGATCCGCAGGCGGTGCAAGACTCAGTCACCTTGTCCGAGCAGTTGGACCTCAACCGCTTTGACCCGGATTACTATCCCTTGCAACTGGCCAATCACGTGCTCGGCGGAGGCTTCTACGCCACCCGCCTCTACCACGATCTGCGCCAGGTTGCCGGCTATGTCTATACCGTCGACGTAAGTCTGGGAGCATCGAAGACCAGGGCCACGTATACGGTGAGCTATGGCTGCAATCCGGAGAACGTATCCAAAGCGCGCGCTTTGATTGAGCGCGACCTGGAACAGATGCGCACCCAGGATGTCTCCGCCGACGAGCTGCACCAGGCCAAGGCTCTGCTGCTGCGGCAGATCCCGTTGCGCGAGTCGAGTGAAGATGCGGTTGCCGGCGGTTTCCTTGCCAGGGCGCAGATGGGCCTGCCGCTGGACGAGCCCATCCTCGCCGCCAAAAAATATTTTGAGACTGACGCAAGTCAGGTAAGGGCCGCATACGCCAAACAGATACGAGTGAACGATTTTGTCCAGGTAGTCCGCGGACCGGCTCCCCAATAAGGGACTTGCAGTCCGGGCAGACGCCGCGGCACGGCGATTTGCCCTGCTGTCGCGCTCTGGTCTCATCCCTCGACCCGGGCACCCAAGGCCGTAGCAGGATATAATGAGTTGAGCCTGGACAATCTTACCTGCCTGCATTTCTCACCAGAGTTGAGACTCCGGGTGCCCCAGGTTCGCGGAGCTAACCTGGGGCTTCACCGTGGTTAGGCTTGCCATCCTGTTGAATGCGGCAGTGAATGCCGGTTCGCCATCCTCATAGTGCCCGTAAAAACGGGATAGAGATAGAAACAAAAAAGGAAGCCGCGCCCTCATGAGCACGCCTACGCCGATTCGAAATATCGCCATCATCGCCCACGTCGACCACGGCAAAACCACCTTGGTTGACGCGATGCTGCGCCAGTCCGGCACCTTCCGCGCCAATGAGTCCGTAGCCGAACGCGTCATGGACTCGAACGAATTGGAGCGGGAGAGGGGTATCACCATCCTGGCCAAGAACACCGCGATTCACTTCCATGACAGCAAGATCAATATCGTAGACACGCCCGGGCACGCCGATTTTGGCGGCGAGGTGGAGCGCGCGCTCAAGATGGTCGATGGCGTCATGCTGCTGGTGGATGCCTCGGAAGGCCCTTTGCCGCAGACCCGCTACGTGCTCTCCAAGGCCCTCGAAGCCAAGCTTCCGCCTATCGTGGTCATCAACAAGATCGATCGTCCGGACGCGCGCGCACAGGAAGTCTTGAATGAAATTTACGATCTTTTCATCGATCTCGATGCCGGCGAAGATCAACTCGATTTCCCTGTGCTCTACACCAATGCCAAGCTGGGAACTGCATCGAACGATGCGGCCAAGCCCGGAGTCGATCTACAGCCGTTGTTCGAAGCCATCCTTTCCACCATTCCTCAGGCAAAAGGCGACCCTGATGGCGTGCTGGAGATCCTGGTCACCAATCTCGACTACTCCGATTACCTGGGGCGCCTGGCCATCGCGCGCGTCTTTAATGGCACTCTGCATTTCGGAGACGAGGTAAATATCTCCAAGCGCGACGGCTCGCTGCAGAAGACCAAGATCACCAAGCTTTTCACCTTTGATGGCCTCAAACGCACCGACATCGCGCAGACCGAGGTTGGCGATATCGTCGCCATCGCGGGGGTGGCCGGCATCACCATCGGGGAAACCATCACCAGTCTTGAAAATCCCAGCCCTCTGCCGCTGATCGTGATCGATGAGCCGACCATCGCCATGCAATTCTCCGTCAACACCTCGCCTATGGCAGGCCGCGAAGGGCAGTTTGTCACCTCGCGCAACCTGCGCGAGCGCCTGGATAAAGAGCTGCTTACCAACGTTTCCATTCGCGTGGAGGAGACGGGAAGTCCGGACAGCTTCAAGGTTCTGGGGCGGGGCGAGCTACAGCTAGCCATACTGATCGAAATGATGCGGCGCGAGGGATTCGAGCTGATGGTAGGCCGCCCTGAAATCGTCACTCGCAATGTGGATGGCAAGCTGCTGGAGCCGGTCGAACACCTGACTATCGATGTCCCGGATAATTTCGTGGGCACGGTCATCGAGCGCCTGGGGCCGCGGCGCGGCGAAATGCTCAAAATGCACAATCACGGTTACGGCCGCGTGCGCCTGGAATTCCGTGTTCCCAGCCGCGGCATTATCGGCCTGCGCAGTGAGATGCTCACCGAGACCCGGGGCACGATCGTCATGAATGCGCTCTTTGATGGTTACATGCCTTATCAGGGTGAGATTCCACAGCGGCCCACCGGCGCTCTCATCGCGGACCGCACCGGACCTACCACTGCCTATGCCCTGAACGGACTGCAGGACCGCGGCGTCCTCTTTGTCGGAGCGGGAGTTGAAGTCTACGAAGGAATGGTAGTCGGCGAGCACTCGCGCGACAACGATCTGGATGTAAACGTGGTGCGCGAGAAGAAGCTCACCAACATGCGCGCATCGAGCGCCGACGACGCCATCCGCCTGGTGCCATTCAAGCCCATGAATCTGGAACAGGCCATCGAGTTCATCGCCGAAGACGAGTTAGTTGAGGTTACGCCCAAGTCCTTGCGCCTGCGTAAGAAGATTCTCCAGGCCAACCGCCGTCCCCGCCGCAACGCCGTAACCGCCGGCTAGGCGTAGATCTCCGGTAGTTTGTCGAGCTACGGCGGGTGCCCCACGTCCGGATTTTCGGACGTGGGTTTATGCTGTGGCGATGACGCAAGGCCTAGTCCGTCATCAACAGACGGGCAATTTACATTTTGTAACCTTCAGTTGTTATCGTCGTCAGGCATTTCTGGCGACCGAATCCGCGCGATCCCTCTTTGAGGATGCGCTGGAACGGATGCGGCAGCAGTATAGTTTTTCTGTCTCAGGCTATGTCGTTATGCCGGAGCACGTTCACGTCTTGATCAGCGAGCCGCCTGAGCGGCAGCTTGCCAGAGTAATCAAGGCGATCAAGTTATCTGTCGCACTCCGCCGGCAGGAGAGGCCTTTCTGGCAGGCGCGCTACTACGACTTCAATGTATTCACAGAAAAGAAACGGATCGAAAAGCTCCGGTACATGCACCGCAACCCGGTGACTCGCGGCCTTGTATCGCGGCCTGAGGAATGGCCGTGGTCCAGCTTTCGCCATTACTCAACCGGGGTGGAAGGTGCGGTTGGAATTAAGGCGCCGTGAACGGCTGCGCGGACATGCTGCCTGCCTTTGCAGGGACCCACGTCCGAAAATCCGGACGTGGGGCACCCGCTTCCGTAACTTATGATCCGCCAAAATATAGACCACAGGTCCTGGGTGCCCCAGGTCCCGCTTCTGGGACCTGGGATTCCACAAATCTCTCAACCCACCATAAAATATCTTTCCCGCTGGCCCGTCTACATCTGTAGATCAGGGAAATGCCAATCCTCCACGAGATGACGATCGAGCAGGATCAGCGGATTTCCGAGGCCATCGAGCGTGAACAGGCGCGCCTCAGGAACTTCATTCGCAGGCGTGTCCCCGATCGGGAGGACGCGGAAGACATTCTGCAAGAGGTCTTCTACGAGCTCATCGAGGCATATCGCCTGATGAAGCCGGTGGAGCGGGTGAGCGCGTGGCTCTTCACCGTGGCGCGCAATCGGATCACCGACCTCTTCCGCAAGAATCGGCCGGAGTCTCTGAGCCGCCCGGTTGCTGCCTCTGAAGACGGAGACGAGTTTGTACTCGAAGACATGCTGCCTTCCGCGGACGCGGGACCGGAGGCGGAATATGCCAGAAGCATCTTACTCGATGCCCTGGAGGAGGCGCTGGAGGAACTGCCGCCGGAGCAGCGCAAGGTATTCATCGCGCATGAGATGGAGGGCCGGAGCTTTCGGGAACTGGCCGCGGAGAGCGGCGTCCCCATCAACACTCTGCTCACGCGCAAGCACTATGCGGTCCTCTACCTGCGCCGGCGCCTGCAAGCGATTTATGAGGATTTTGTAAAGCGATGAGGAACGGATGAAAAGAAATCGGAGTCTAAGAGTATTGAAAGTGGCGCTGATCGTGGCAGTTGCCTGCGCCGTGTTCGGATTTCTGGTCATGGGTCTATGGAACTGGCTCATGCCGGGGATCTTTGGATTGCGTTTGATCACCTTCTGGCAGGGTCTCGGCCTGTTTGTGCTGGCCAAGATTCTCTTTGGAGGATTTCGCGGCCGGCCAGGTTGGGGAGGGCATTGGCGGGCGCGCATGAAGGAGCGCTGGGAAGCGATGACTCCCGAAGAGCGCGAACGTTTTCGCCAAGGCATGAGGGGACGCTGCGGCCGGTTTACACCTCCTCCCGAGCCTTCGGCATGAGCTAGACCGGCTCGCTACTGCCGTGGTATTGCACCTTTGTTTCGTTATTCCACTAGAACGCCGGGTGCCCCACCCCTGGCGCGCTGTTTGCGCCAGAGCTGGGAAAGCCGCAAATCTTCACCGAATCTCATTAGAGCGGAAGAGAAAATCGATGAACCATAGAGAGATCATCCTGAACATGAACGTCATCGCGCCGCCCAGCGAGAATCGGCGAATCGCTGAATTGGAAGTTGAGAATCTGCGATTGCACCGCCTGGTTGCGGAGCTGCTTCTTAAGAATCAGAAGCTGCGCGCCTCGCTCGCCAAGGACCCCGGCTTATCTTTGGAGGACGCCGGCATTTATCCCGATCCGGGCACACTGTGATACTGTTGGCATAGAAGTCCATGGGCCAGGTTTAGCCCTCTCGAACGAGAATGCCGCATCAACCGAACCTGTTTTCGTCCAGTTCTACGAGCGGCTCTGTCGTGCCTGACCGGAAACCAGTGCTATCACATTCTCATCGCATACCCTTGTGGCTTCGCCGCTTTGAGCTCTTTCTCTACGTTGTTCTCCGTATCTACATTGGAGTCATCGTGCTGGTGCTTCCCTGGACCGCACTCTGGACTGACAACCACCTGCTTAATTATTTTCCCCGTATATCCGTGCTTCTGACCTACGGCGCTGTGCGCGGAATCGTCTCAGGCCTCGGCCTGCTCAACCTTTGGATCGCTGTTGATGAAGCCGTGCACTACCGCGAATCCCCTTCCTAACCGCATGAAAAAAAAGATGGAAACACCGGACGCCTCAGCGCGCCCGCCTCTCCCCTACCTTAATCCGGCCTTTCTCAACAGTCCCGACGGACGCGTCATCCGCATCCTCTCGGAGTATTCCGAGCCTCTCGCCCGCTTCCGCCGTGAGCGCATCCAGGACACCGTCGTCTTCTTCGGCTCGGCGCGCTTCGGCCCATTGGACCTGGCCAACGAGACTCTGGAGGGCTTAGGCAATCTTCAGCCGATCGGGCCGGATGAGGACGGAAGCGCCGTCGGCCTGCGCAGAAGCGCCGAAGCGGCGGTGGAAATGGCGCAGTACTATGAGGATGCGCGCAGGCTCGCCTACATGTTGACCGCCTGGTCGCAGACCATCAAATCGCGCCGCCATCGCTTCGTCGTCACCTCCGGCGGAGGGTCGGGAATCATGGAGGCCGCAAACCGCGGCGCCCACGAAGCCGGCGGCAAGACCATCGGCTTGAACATCCGTCTGCCGCTCGAGCAAACGCCGAATCCCTACATCACGCCCGCATTGAACTTCGACTTCCACTATTTCTTCATGCGCAAGTACTGGTTCGCATATCTCGCCAAAGCCCTGGTCGTCTTCCCCGGAGGGTTCGGCACGATGGATGAACTCTTCGAATTGCTCACGCTGACACAAACCCAAAAACTGGCCAAGCACATCGTCATTCTGGTCTACGGATCGTCTTACTGGAAGAGCATTCTCAACCTGGATGCATTGGTAGACAAGGGAGCCATCTCTCCTGAAGATCGCGGCTTGTTCCGCATGGCCGATACTCCGGAGCAGGCATTTGAAATGCTGAAAGAGGATCTGACCCGGCGCTACCTGGACCCGGAGACGAAATCTCAGCCCCAAGCCAGCCCCGAAGAGGAGAGTCTGCTCAACCCGGAAATAGCCCGCACCCGCTGAGAACGTATCTGACACAGAGTGCGAAAGCAGTTCCCTCAGCGGCTAAAGAGGCTGCGGAAAAACTTTTTAGAAGGGGTTTTGGTGGAAGCCCCCTGCTTTAGCAGGGGGAAGCTGGACTTCAGTCCAGCGGAAATCATTCGGTTCCTAATGATGGACTTTTAGCCCTGCATTTACCGATGCCAGTGCGAAAGCGCATCATCTTCAGAGTCGAACTTCCGAAGCGCTTCAGAAATACAAGAAGCAGATTCCCTTCGGGAATGACAGAAAGAAAAGCAAAGACAGACGAGAAGGCCTGCGGCCCTCCGGTCGTTCCGTATTCGCAGTTGCTTTTCTTTCTGTCATTCCCGAAGGGAATCTGCTTTTCGAGTTCTGAAGCGCTCCTTCCCCTGCATAAATGCGGGGGCTTCCACCCGCAGCCTGTTTAGCGGGCGGCGTGAGCCAAGCTGGTCTCCACATCGGGATCGATGATAAAGAGCGGCGTAGTATGCGTTATTTGCATGATCTGCGCCAAGCGGACGCCTACGGCGGTAAGGCGCACCGCAGCTCCCACGTCTTTGGCGGACCCGTTCAAAAAGAGCAGTGCGCCCAGCCCCGCGCTGTCGGCATACAGCACCTTGCCCAGATCCAAGATCAGCGTGTTTCCCGGCGTCTCCACAAAGGCCATGAGCTGTCCTTTGAGAGTTTGCAGCGAGGGTCCGTATTCCAGGCGGCCGTCGAGCACGGCCAGCACCACGTCCTCTTTGGGATGTTGAATGGCAACTTCGATCGGCATCGTGCGATCACTCTAGCATGTTTTGCTTGCTGGAAAACGCTATCGTCGAGCCGGGTTGCCAAGCTCCTGATTGAAGAAGGAGGCCATCACCCCATCGGCTTCCCTGGATTCCGGCAGTGACGGATTGTTCCAGAAAGCATGCGGCAAACCTTCAAAGACAACCAGGCGCGCATCCACTCCGGCGGAGAGGAACTTGCGATGGAGAATTGTGGTGCCGCTGAGCAGCATGTCGCGAGTGCTGGTGATAAACAAGCTGGGAGGCATACCCTTCAGATCCGAGAAAATCGGCGATAGGATCGGATCCGCCAAACTTGTCGAGCCGGTGTAGGGACTCGCGCTTCCCTGCGAATGGGGCACATCCAGGTGACCTGAAAGGCCGGTAACCGAAAAAAGCGCGGAAGAATCGCCGACGCGGCTGAAATCTCCCGTACCGGAAAAGATGCCCAGCGCCGCGGGAAGCGGAAGCCCAAGCTGTTTGAGCTTGGCTGCAACCTCGGCGGTGAGAATGGCGCCGGCCGAGGTTCCGTACAGCGCAATATCGTTCGGCTTGTAGGTTTTGAGGAGCTCCTTATAGACCGCTACCGTATCATCCACAGCAGCCGGAAAGGGATGCTCCGGCGCCAGCCGGTAAAGCACCGCTACTACTTTCGTCTGGGTGAGATTGGCGATCGGGATGGTCTCGGTAAGCGAACCGAAGTCGCCGTTGAATCCTCCGCCATGCACATTGATCAGGACGCGGTTCCTCTTTGCTGGAGGAATCTCGACAGGGGTGATGACTTTGACGGGCACGCCGGCAATAGTGTCCGCTGTCACGTCCTTCACCGGATACGCTTGGCGGTAGAGATCTCCGTTATGCGCTTGCCCGGCATCGGCGCGGCTGCGGCGCGCCGCCAGACTCTCCGGGGCTGCGGCATCGGAGATTTTCCGGGAGAGAAACTGCCGCGCCTGCGGACTGACTGTCTCCGGGACGGGAACCACTCGGGTGATGTGAGCTGTTCCATTTGCGTCAATAAAGCTGGTGTCGCTTTGCGGAATCGCAGGCGCCGCATTCTCCGGAGCCTTTTTTGCGCAGGCTAAAACTGCGAAGGCGACGACCGTAAAACTTGCGTATCTTACTGCATGGCGCAGGCCGTTTTCGATCATGCTCGTTCCATCTCCAACCATCGCATCGTACTCTACACGAAATAGTGAAGAATTCGGCTGGAAGGGCCACGAAACCGGGTGCCCCAGGTTGGCGAAGCTAACCTGGGGCTTTTAGCCCATTTCCAAAAGAGACCTGATGCAGCGTAGATCGCTGAAACCGCAGATCTCTCCGCTCTGTCGAAAATCATCCTGGGAACTTCACGAGGATCAGTTTCTAGCCACTACCATAACCTTGTCATCTCTCCACTTCGCTGCGCTCCGGTCGAGATGACAAATTTGTCGGCGAATTAATGACTCACAACACTAGCTGACGGGCAGATTCGCCGGCTTGTTCTCCTCTAACGCCCGCCGTTTCCCTTGAATCTCAAGGTAAATGTTGACCAGCGAGAGCGCCGCCGGGGTTACCCCGGGAATGCGGCTGGCCTGCCCCAGCGTCTGCGGCCGTACCCTGGTGAGCTTCTCTTGCATCTCGCGCGACAGACCGCTGATGCCGGTGTAATCGAAGGAAGAGGGGATCGCTCGCTCCTCCGCCCGCTTGAGCTTGTCGATCGCCTTGCGCTGCTGATCGAGATAGCCGGCGTACTTGATCTCGGTCTCGACCGACTTCAACTCGTTGCGAATCTTGGCGGTCATAGGTAGGGCGAAAAAGTCCAACGGCCCGGCGAACTCCTCCTTCAATACGGGAAGCAGCGCATCGATGGTGAGTTCAGGGCGCTTGAGCAGCTGCGCATAGGTTTGACCGGCTACATTGCCTAATGCCGAGGCGATCTCCGGGAGCAGGCTGCTCAACCTCGCTGGGTTTACCTTGCGCGTCGCCAGCAGCTTCTCCAGCTCGACCGCGCGCGCCTGCTTCTCCTGGTACGACTGCCACGCGCCATCGTCGATCAGCCCCAGCCTTCGTCCATAGGGAGTCAAGCGGCGGTCGGCATTATCGATGCGCAGGTGCAGGCGAAACTCGGCCCGCGAGGTAAACATGCGATAAGGCTCGTTGGCGCCTTTGCTGATCAGGTCGTCGATCAGGATGCCGGTATAAGCCTCGGTGCGATCGAGCGTGAAAGGCTTCGCTCCACCGCACCCGGAGCGCGGCATTGATGCCGGCCATCAGGCCCTGGCATGCTGCTTCCTCGTAGCCCGAGGTGCCGTTGATTTGCCCGGCAAGATAGAGGCCCGGAATCTGCTTGACCGCCAGGCTGCGATCGAGCTCGGTGGGGTCGATGGCGTCGTATTCAATGGCGTAGCCGGGCCGGAGCATCTCCGCCTTCTCCAACCCCGGAATAGAGCGGACGATCTGCCACTGCACTTCCATCGGCAGAGAGGTGGACATGCCATTGACATAAACCTCGTGCGTATCGAGCCCTTCAGGCTCAAGAAAAAACTGGTGCTGCTCCTTGTCGGGAAAGCGGACAACCTTGTCTTCGATGGAAGGACAATACCGCGGCCCTATGCCTTGAATCTGGCCGGAGTACATGGGCGAGCGGCTGACATTCTCACGAATGATGCGCAGGGTCTCCGGCGTGGTATACGCGATGTGGCAGGAGATTTGCCTCTGCGGCAACTCTACGGTGCGAAAGCTAAAGGGAGTGGGATCGGCGTCGCCCGGCTGCTCCGCGAAGCTGGCCCAGTCGATAGAGCGCCCGTCCAGCCGCGGCGGTGTGCCCGTCTTGAGCCGGCAGCCTCGCAATCCCAGCCGCTTGAGCGCCTCGCCAAGCAATACGCTCGGCGGCTCGCCGCTGCGGCCGGCCGGGTAATGCTCTTCGCCGCAATGGATGAGCCCGTTCAGAAAGGTTCCCGCGGTGATGATCACCGCCGCAGCGAGCACCGTGCGGCCATCGCGCAGGCGAAGACCGCTGGCTCGCCGCAAGCCGGGGGAATCTCCCTCCGCAAAAACCAGGTCGACAACTTCGGCCTGCTTGATAAAAAGATTGGCTTGCGACTCCAGCACCTGGCGCATTTTTACGCGATATTGCTGCTTATCGCATTGCGCTCGCGGAGACCATACCGCGGGTCCGCGGGAAGTATTGAGCAGGCGGAATTGAATGCCGACCGCGTCGGCGACTTCGCCCATGACGCCGCCCAGAGCGTCCACTTCGCGCACCAGGTGCCCCTTGGCGATGCCTCCAATCGCCGGATTGCAGGACATCTGCGCAATCAGGTCCAGATTGAAGGTGAAGAGCGCCGTGCGCAGCCCCATGCGCGCGGCGGCCATCGCGGCTTCGCAGCCGGCGTGGCCCGCCCCCACCACCACAATGTCATATTGTTCGGTAAAAGACATCTGTACTCTATTTTAGCGTTAACCAGATGCGAGTACATCGAGCTGCGATTGCAGCGCCGCAAGAAGACCAGAAGCAGATTCCCTGCGGAATTAGAGAAAGCAGATCCGGGTGCCCCAGGTCCCGATTCTGGGACCTGGGATCTCTTCACTCCTCACCCGGTATTGCGCAGACCCGCGGAGATGCCGTTAATGGTCGCGGAGATAGCGCGGTTGATGCCCTCCGAATTATCTCCCGCGCGCTTGCGGCGCAGGAGATCGACCTGGATAAAACTCATGGGATCGACGTAAGGATTGCGCAAGCGGATGGAGCGGGCCAAAACCGGGTTGGTCTCCAAGAGTTCCTTTTGCCCGGTCACGGCGAGGATGGAGCGCCGGGTAAGGTTGAACTCCGCCTCGAGCTTGGCATAGACGCGATCGCGGACCTCGGGATTGCTTACCAGCGAAGCATACAGCCGGGCGATGCCGAAGTCGGACTTGGCCAGCGCCATCTCCACGTTGCGAACCAGATCGATGAAGAGCGGGAATTCCCGCGCCATGGTCCTGAGCACGGCAACTCCATCGGGCTTTTTCAGGAAGTGGTCAAGCGCATGTCCGACGGCAAACCAGGCAGGGACGACTTGGCGGCTTTGCGTCCAGCCAAAGACCCAGGGAATGGCGCGCAGGTCCGCAAGGCTGGCACGGCCGCTGCGCCGCGATGGGCGGGAGCCAAGCTTGGCATGCTCCAGCTCAGCCACCGGCGTTCCTTCTTCAAAGTACTCCAGCACTTCCGGATCATCGAGGATGTGCGCGCGATAAAAGTCGAAGGCGACGCTCGAAAGCTCTTCGAAAACAGCTTCCCACTCCGGCAGGAGAACGCCGGTTAAATGTCCTTCAGGGTTGCGCGCGTTGGGGCGGGCCAGGGAATCGAGAGAGGCCGCGATCATCAGCTCCAGATTGCGCTCGGCGAGAATTACGTCGGAGTATTTCCAGTTGAGCACTTCTCCTTGCTCGGTAATGCGGATCTGGCCTTCGAATGCGCCGTTCGGCTGGGCATAAATGGCGCGGTGGGTAGGTCCTCCGCCGCGGCCCACAGTGCCCCCCCGGCCGTGGAAGAGACGCAGGCGGACACCGCACTCGCGGGCAACTTCGTGCAGCGCGCGATGGGCCCGGAAAATCTCCCAGGTGCTGGTGAGCATGCCCCCGTCTTTATTCGAATCGGAATAGCCGAGCATCACCTCCTGCGTATTGGACCAGGACTCAAGCAAGCGGCGATAGCCGGGCGATTGCCACAGCTCGCGGCAAACGGCGGGCGCATTGCGCAGGTCTTCAATGGACTCGAAGAGGGGAACCGGCATCAAGCCCGGGTCGTTGCCGCTAGCCTCCACCCGAACCCCGCCCAGGCGAGCTAGCCAGACGACATTGAGCACATCTTCCGCGCTGGCTGCGCCGCTGACGACGTAGTATCGAATGGCCTCCGGAGAGCAGGATGCTTTCAGCTCAGCGATCGTGCGGAAAGTCTCGATTACGTTGGTGGATTGCGGCGTGAGCGGCGGCGGAACGGACAAATCCCGCTCCCCTTTGCACTTCCAGGCGGAAAACTCTGCGATAGCCGCGCTGTGCTGGCGGGCATGCTGGCGAATGTCCAGGGTATGCAGATGCAAACCGTAGGTGCGAATTTGCAGGATGAGGGGATCGATCAGGGAGCGCGCAACGCGCGATCCGCGGTTCTCAACCAGGCTGGAATGCACCATTTCCAAATCGTCGAGGAAATCCTGTGCTGAGCAGTAAGGAGGCAGATTGGCAAGGGATGAATCCTTCGCCTGGGCCCTCAAGCTGGTGCCCGCGAGACGGGCGCGGACACAGCTCAGCAGCCGGCGATAAATCTCAAACTCGTAGCGTTCTCCGAAGGCCTGCACGCCGGTGGTATTAAGTTCGGCCACATAGCTACGGAGCCGCTCCTCGACCGCTGCGCTGACCGGAGCCTGCCTCTCAGAGGTGCTGAGCAGATCGATAATCATCAAAATCTGCTGGTCGTAGTGCGCCAACAGATGCTCGCGGGCCATTTCCAGGGCCTGGCGAGTGACCTGCGGCGTCACGTACGGGTTGCCGTCGCGGTCGCCGCCGATCCAGGAGCCGAAGGTGAGCAACACCGGCAGCTCGGCCGGGCTGAGCGAAACGCCATACTCGCTTTCGAAGGCGTCGGCGATTTCGGCATAGAGGCCGGGTATCGTGGCGAAGATGGAGGCGCCATAATAATCCAGCCCCATCTTGATCTCGTCGCCCACTGTGGGACGGCGGCTGCGCACTTCATCCGTCTCCCAAAGCGCCGTGATCTCCGCGGCCAGGCTCTCTTCCATGCGCTCCAGTTGCTCGTCGGAGAGCGGGATGCGGTCCAGCTGTTCGAGAAGATCGCTCATGCGCCGGCGCTTGAACATAACCGACCTGCGCGCAACTTCGGTGGGATGCGCGGTGAAGACCGGGATAACAGTGACGCGGCGCAGGAGCTCCAATGCCTCGCCGGCCGGAATGCCTACCTTACGCATCTCCCGCAGAGTTCCCCGCATGGAGCCGCGCTGCGTTTCGTCCTCGCCGGAGAGCTGCAGGGACAACCGTCTGCGTTTTCGGTGGTTGGTCTCCGCAAGATTGATCAGTTCGAAATAGAAAGCGAATGCGCGCGCCAGCCGGTAGGCTTGGGCGGTGTCCAGGGAGTGGACCCGGTCCAGGGCGGAGGCAAAAAGCCGCTGCGCTCCTCGGCGCCACCTTTCGCTCTGGGCTTCGCGGCGCCGGATGGCAATCTGACGCAGGAACTCCTCTTCTTCGAATAGCTCATTGCCTGCCTGCTCGCGCAGCACCTGGCCCAGCAGCATGCCCAGCGAGCGGACGTCGCGCCGCAGGGGCGCCTCTTTAAGGTCGCCGGAGCGCGCTTCAAGCTCCGCCAGGCGGAGAGACCAGCTTTCAGGTTTCCAGAGCGGAGTCATCTTATTCGATTATGCAGGATTCGATGTCGAGACATCCTGCTGCCATCGGTTGTGGTCTCCCACCCTTGCTACGCAAGGACCTCGGGGCACCCTGAATCTGTTTCAAATATGGATCCAAAATCACCACCAATCGAGGTGTCCCATCCTTCGCACGGCGCTGTTCCGCGCGAAGGGTGGGAAACCACAAATGTATATGCCCCTGATTTTCATCCCCATGGTGGCCGCAGGTCCGTGAATGGATGACCCGGAGATCTAGACAGGCTCCGGTAAGAGGAACTCCCGGCTGTCTTCATCGTAGGCAGTCACCGTACCCGAGGCGATGTGGTAGACCCATCCGTGCAGCGTAAGGCCGCCTTCTTCAAGTCCGGCCACAACCGAGGGATGGGTGCGCAGGTTCTTCAGTTGCGCAACCACATTGCGCTCCGCCAGCGCGAGAAGAAATTCGGCACTCGGCTCAGATTCGCGTTTCTCCACCTGCGCGTAACGCAGCCACGCGGCAACGTTGGGATAAGAATCAAACGCGCCGGGATTGAGTGCGCCCCTCATGACGCCGCAATCGGTGTGGCCGCAGACGATAATCTCCGGCACCCGCAGCACACCCGCTGCATATTCGATGGTCGCCGAAACACCGCCGATAGCATCCGGGTATGGCGGCACAATGTTACCAATCACGCGGCAGATAAAAAGCTCCCCCGGCTTGGTTTGTGTCAGCAGGCAAGGATCGATGCGTGAATCGGCACAGGTGATAAATAGCGCCTCCGGCCGCTGACCCATAGCCAGGCTCTCGAAGAGATCCTGATGCTTGGGATACACGTGTTTCTGAAAGCGGGAGATACCGGATAGGAGCTTTTCGACCGCCATAAGTTGAACTCCTGAATCTTCAGGGTAAACCACTGCTTGGCGCCGGCCACAAACGCGAGCCGGGCGAAAAGTCTCAAAACGGAAGTTCCGGTTGGCAGTATTTCCTGTTAAAGTGCTTCCACTTGCTGAATCGTGCCAGCAATACCTCCAGGGATTCAAATCAGGGATTCAATGTGAAAGGAGCAGTCGAATGTCCATCCGGCGGAGTGTATGGGTATCAGCGGCGCTTATCTGCCTCTTCTTCGAATCAATCGCAGCGCGAGCCGCGTCGCCAGGCTACGACGCAATCTATGTCTTCGGCGACAGTTATTGCGACGTAGGAAACATCTACGCGGCGACCGGCGGCAAAACTCCCCTCTCACCACCTTACTTCAGCGGCCGTTTTTCCAATGGACCCATCTGGGTAGAGCATGTAGCCGGCGCTTGGGGCTTGCCCATGACACCGTCTTTGCTTGGCGGGACAGATTACGCGGTCGGCGGAGCCTATGTAACCAGTGCTCAAGTTACTTCTCAGGGGACCATTCCCAGCGTGCCCCAGCAGGTGGAGCGATACCTCAGCCAGCACGGCGGCCACGCAGATCCCAACGCACTTTACATTATCGAGGGCGGAGGGAATGACATCCTGGGGGCCAGCGGCGGGTCGCCGCAACAGCTTGGATACCAGATCGCGCTGGGCATTTCGGGAAGCGAGCTGCTATTGCGCCGCGCCGGCGCCGCGAATTTTCTTATTCCGGATTTATTGGATGTGGGGCAGTTGCCGGCGGCGAGGGCCAATGTGAGCTTCGCATCCGCGGCCAGCGTGGCGGCCAACCAGGCGCTCGATCTATTTCTGAAATACGAAGATCTCCTGGAAGGAATACACATCCATCGCCTGAACGTGTTCAACCTCTTCCATGCTGTCGCGGCGGACCCAACACACTTCGGGTTTACCGACATTACCGATCCCTGTCTAAACCCGGCGCCGTGCAGCGACCCGGACCATACCCTCTTCTGGGATGTTGAGCATCCGACCGAGTTTGGGCACGCATTTTTCGCCGTGGCAGTGGAAACGAAACTCGGCCGCTGAAGGGATAAGGCTTGGTTGGCAACCGCACCTAACTTTGCAGAAACGAGAAGCAGATTCCCTGCGGGAATCAAAGAAAAGCAACTGCGTCTCCGCCTTTGCAAAGTCTTGGTGTCAACCCGCAAATCTGGGTGCCCCGGGTCCCGATTCTGGGACCTGCGAATTCCACGAATCTCGCAAGCCCCTTAGGTCGCTTGCTGCTCCAGTTCGAGAGCAAGCTCTTCCCATTCGGCGGTGAGCGTCGCGTGTTGCACGCGCAGATCTTCCAGCAGCTCTGTCAGGCGCCGCGTCTCTTCCACGCTTACGTAATCCCCCAGACGCCGCTCTGTGTCGACAATCAAATCCTCCAGGCGCGGAATCTCCTCCTCGACAAAGGCGCATCGCTCCTGCATCTGACGCAGCTTGATCGGGTTCACGCGGCGAAGCTGGGGTACTTTAGTCTCAACTGAAACTTTTTCATCGTCACGTGGCGCCGCGGCTCCGTTGGGCGAAGCCGCCGCAAGGCTGGCCGCAACTGGATCGGCCAACCCCTGTTTGCGCAGCATATAGTCCTCGTAATTACCCGGATAGACATGCACGTGGCCGCTCTCGACTTCAAAAATGCGCGTAGCCAGCCGATCGAGAAAGTAGCGATCGTGGGAAACCAGGACCACGGTCCCGGTAAAACTGGAAAGCGCTTCGAGCAGAACGTCTTTCGCCCGCAGATCGAGGTGGTTGGTAGGCTCGTCCAGCAGCAGAAAATTGGCTGGGCTCACCAGAATGCGGGCCAGCGCATAGCGATTCCGCTCCCCTCCGGAGAGCACGCCCAGAGGCTTGAAGACATCGTCCCCGGAGAACAGAAAGCAGCCCAGCAGGCTGCGCAACTGGGCCGTGGGCACGCGCGGCGCGGTCGCGGCGATATCGTCGAGCATGCGCGCATTTGCATCCAGAACTTTGTACTGGTCCTGGGCGAAATATTCTCCGCTGACGTTGTGCCCCAGGCGCAGCGAGCCGTGGGTCGGCGGCTCCATCCCTGAGAGCATGCGGATGAGGGTGGATTTCCCCGCTCCGTTGACGCCCACCAGCGCGACGCGATCGCCGCGGTCGATAGTGAAGTCTACTTCCGAGAGAACCTGCTTCTCGCCATAGCTCTTGGCCAGGTTTTGCACCTCGACCACTGTGCGTCCCGAAGCCGGCGGCTGGGGAAAGGTGAAGTGGATGGCCTGCTCTTCGGCGGGAATCTCAATGCGCTCGATCTTTTCCAATTCCTTGATGCGGCTCTGCACCTGCTTGGCCTTGGTGGCCTGATAGCGAAAGCGCGTGATGAAGGCTTCCAGATGCTCGATCCGTTCGCGCTGGTTCTTGTATGCGGCCTCAAGCTGCGCCCTTCGCTCCGCCTTCTGCTGCAAATACTGCTCGTAGTTCCCATGATAGAAATGCAGCCCCTTGTTCCATATCTCAATCGTCTTATTGACCGTGACATCCAGAAAATAACGGTCGTGGGAGATAAGGATGTAGCCATTGGGGTAGCCATGGAGATAGTCCTCCAGCCAGTTTCGAGTTTCCAGGTCCAGGTGATTGGTGGGCTCATCGAGCAGCAGCAGGCTGGGCTTCTGAAGCAGGAGCTTGGCCAGGGCGATGCGCATCTGCCATCCGCCGGAGAACTCTTCGCTCTGTCGGGACCAGTCGTGCTTGCTGAAGCCGAGGCCATCGAGAACGGCGCCTACCTGGGCATCGAGCGCGTAGCCCCCATGGGCGCGCAGTTGGGAGTCGATATGCGAGTAACGCTCGGCGGCAGTGGCATACTCGGCTCCGCTGGGATCGAGCTCGGCCAAATCCGAAGAAAGAATCTCGATCTCCTGCTCCATGCCGCGGAGCTCGGCGAAAACCGAGAGGCACTCGTCGAAGACACTGCGGCCGGAAAGGACCAATCCCTCCTGAGGAAGATACCCGACCGACATGCCGCGGGTGCGCTGCAGGCTGCCATAGTCGAGCGATTCCGCGCCGGCGAGAACCTTCAGCAGGGTGGATTTTCCTGTCCCATTGGCCCCTACCAGCGCCGTGCGCTCATCGGGCGTGATGAGCCAATTGGCGTTCTCGAACAAGACCCGTGGACCAAACCGTTTGCCGGCAGCTGAGAGTTGCAACATGAGGGAAAAGGAGAGCAGTCGTCTCTTTCCTTATTGTCGCATCAAGTACTTCTCGGTAAGAGGTGCAACCAATCCTGGGTGCCCCATATCTGGCGCGCTCTTTGCGCCAGATGTGGGAAACCGCAAATCCTCACCCCTCCCGAGTTCATGCGGGAGCGGCCTTTTTCGTCGCGCTGGAAGGCTTGCTCCCCGTGTGCCGGGGCGCGAAGCGAGAGTGGAGGAAGGTCTGGTAATCGCGCTCGGTCTGGTCGGCATACTGCTGAGCGAACTCGGTAACGGCGAGGTCGAATTTGCCTGAGGCGCCGATATAACCGTCGAGCACCAAAGGGTCGCCCGCGCGGGCATGGCCGCGCGCAAGCAGCTCACCGCAAATCTCCGCATATTCCATGAGCCCGTCGCCCTTCAAATCGTCCGGGGCGATGGAGGCTTTGTGATCGTTCAGTTGGCGCACCAGATAGTGCCGATTGTTGATGGTTGTCCAGCCGAGGAAAATATCCGATTGCAATTGCATGGCGCGCTGGCCCTCGGCGACGCGCCGTCCGTGATGCTGGGGGGCCCCCTGTTCGCCCAGGTAAGGCGCATAGGCCGAGCCGGGCTCTTCCTTGATTTGCAAAAAGAGAGGGTCACCCGCTCCGTTGCCCTCGAAGTAGACGATGTAGTCGCGCAGGCCCACGCTTCCCGTCCCGACAACCCGGAACGCGACATCGAGCGGCCGGTATTGCGCGAAAAAGTGTTGCCGCTCCGGCAGAAGACTCTCGCGGTACGGGGTCAGGGAATCGAGAATCCTGCGCGCCTGCATTGCCTTCACCGGATACTGCAGCGGCCGCGCCTCGATGAAGGTGCGGTGTTGCGGCGGCTTGTTTTTGCCTGCTTGAGCTTTGGCGGGCGCGGTCAGGCGTTCCAGGGTGGCCTGCGGGGTCTGCAGCTCGGCTTTACGCAGAGCCAGCGAGACCGGCGCGATGCGCTGCAGGCGATGCACTTGATAGCGGGCCATCTCCAGCACAGTCATGCGCGCAAAGCTTCGGATGGAGCGGCGATAGCGAGCGAGAAAGGCCGTCGCCGCTTCTGAGCAGGCAGCGTTCTTGGCCCCCGTCTCGCGTCCCGCCAGCACCAGGCTGGTGGCCATGCGCTTCAGATCCCACTCGAATGGACCGCGGATGGTCTCATCGAAATCGTTGATGTCGAATACGAGGCGCCCGTCGGGAGCAGCAAAGGCGCCCAGGTTCTGAATGTGCGCATCGCCGCAAAGCTGGGTGGCGATGCCGGTGTGCGGCAATGCAGCCAGATCGGCGGCCATGACGGAAACGGCCCCGCGGAAAAATCCGAAGGGCGAGGCCGCCATGCGCTCCCACTTGATGGCCAGCAGCGCAGGTACGCGGCCGGTTATTGAAGCCGCAATGGCGTCGATGGGGTCGGTTTGCCGGTCGCCGGCGCGCCAGTAGTTATGTCCTTGCCGCGGCAGTTGTTTGCGTCTCGACTGACCGTAGGCGCGGCGTTGCTGAGGATCGCGTGGTTGCAGCATTGTGGGAGACGATACACGGTGCGCTCCAACGGATCAAGAACGGGTTCTTCATTCTGGTCCTGGTGTAGATCCTGGCGTAGAGCCGGGTGCCCCGGGCTCGCGCAGCTAGTCTGGGACTTTTTCTCCGGTCTATCGGGATTTGGCTCTTAGACTATCGATATGGGCACCGCGTAATATGCGATCCGTGAACGTAGCGCAAGATATCGGCCTGTCTGTCGTGGTGCCCGTGTATCAAGGAGCCGCAACGCTGCGAACCCTGGTGGCGGCGTTATCCGATCTGAAGCCCTTTGGCGGCCTGGAAATCGTGCTGGTCAACGACGGCAGCTCGGACCGCTCGGCGGATGTATGCCGCTCTCTCATGCGCACCGCCGCAGTCCCCATCACCTACATCGAACACGCTCGTAATTTTGGCGAACATAATGCTGTGATGACCGGACTGCGGCATGCCCGCGGCGCATACCTCATCACCATGGACGACGATCTGCAGAACCCTCCCGGAGAAGTAATCCGTCTTTACGATCACGCCCGACTGGGCGGTTGGGATGTGGTCTATACCAGGTATGCCGAAAAACGGCATGCGCCCTGGCGCAACCTGGGCAGCCGCTTCAGCAACCGTGTGGCGGACTGGCTTCTGGACAAGCCTGGCGGTCTCTATCTCTCATCCTTCCGCTGCATGTCCTCCCTGGTGGCTCACGCCGTGACCCGCTATCGCGGGCCTTACCCGTATGTGGATGGCCTGGTGATGCAGGTGACTCAGCGCATCACCAGCATCGAAGTCGAGCACCTCGCGCGCGCCCAGGGCAGATCGAACTATACCCTTCGCCGGCTGGTCCGCCTGTGGCTGAATCTGGCGACGAGTTTTTCTCTCAAGCCTCTGAGGATCGCTGTACTGGCTGGTGCGGCAATGGCCATGTTGGGCGCGCTGGGGGCCGCCGCGGTGATAATCGAGGCGCTCACCACGCCCCATGAGCCTTCCGGTTGGGCATCGACCATGGTGGTCATTCTCATCGTCGGCGGCGTTCAATCCATGATCCTGGGAGTTGTCGGCGAATATGTCGGCCGCACCTTTCTCACCGCAAATGGCAAGCCCCAAGCTACGGTGCGATGGATCGAGCGCTCGGAAGAAGATGCGGTGATTCAAGGTTCATTATCCAAGAACCACGGCCAAGGAACAGAGTGAATGGAACCAGCCGAGTATCTGCTCATGGATGCGGCCGAGGAAACGATGTGGTGGTACCGCTCGCTGCACGCCCGTCTGCTCGATGCGCTGGCGCCGGTGCGCGGCCGGATTCTGGACGCCGGTTGCGGGACGGGGGGCTTTCTCAACATCCTGCGTACACGCCGTCCCGACCTTGAAACAGCGGGCTTGGAATGGAATGAGGACGCGGCTCGGCGCGCGACCGAAAAATCCGGAGCCTGCGTCGTACAGGGCAGCGTCAATCAGGCGCCATTTGCGTCCGCGAGCTTCGATGCCATCGTCTCCGCGGACGTACTCTACCACCAGGCGGTTGAGCCGATGGCGGCCCTGCTTGAATTTTCGCGCATGCTGCGGGCCGGCGGACTGCTGGTAATCAACATGCCTGCGTATGAATGGCTCCGTTCGGCGCATGACCGGCGGGTCTTGACCGCGCGGCGCGTCTCCAAACGCAGCCTAACGGCGCTGCTGGTCGAAGCCGGTTTCGTTCAGGTGCGCGCACGCTATTGGAACAGCTTGCTGCTTCCCTTGATGACGGTGCAGCGCAAGCTGATCGCCCGTGGCGACGATGCCGCCTCCGATGTCGCTCCGTTTGCGCCTTGGCTGGATGTGACTCTGTATGCCATAACCGAACTGGAGCGGCGGATTCCGCTCTCAATGCCGGCGGGCGGGTCGGTTCTGGCCACCGCCGTCCGTGGCCCAGACAGGGGTTAGGGATCAGATTATTGAGGACCGGAGAATCCGAGACGCCAGAATCGGGATCTGAGGCACCCTGATGGACCTGCGAACCACCCAAGGGCAATTACACCTAACTTTGTCATCTCTCCACTTCGCTTCGCTTCGGTCGAGATGACAAATTCTTCTATTCGGCCTACGAGGGTGCCCCATCCTTCGCACGGCGCTCTTCCGTGCGAAGGGTGGGAGACCACAAACCTCTTCAAATACCGCGTAGACCGTTGCAGACGTCCTCGACCTGCTCGTCGGTCAGCTCGGGAAACATAGGCACGCTGAGAATCTGCCCGGCGATGGACTCGGTGTTGTGGCAGCGCGATGGACCAAGCGGCAGCCGGCCCCGGTAGGCGGGCTGGCAGTGAACCGGCATAGGATAGTGAATCGCGGTCGCGATACCGAGCGCTTGCAGGTGAGCCTGGGCGCCCGCACGATCGGTTGCGCGAATTACATATTGGTAAAAAACATGCTCTGTCTGCTCCCGGCGGACAGGCGGGCGCACCGACGATCCGGCAAGCGCCTCGTCGTAGGCTGCCGCAATCTGCCGCCGCCGCGCGTTGCGCGCATCCAGCCCGCGCAGCCGCACACGCAGGATGGCGGCCTGAATCTCGTCCAGTCGTGAATTCATGCCTACTTCGGCGCTGATGAAGCGCGTGCGCCATCCGTACTGGCGCAGCTCCACGATCCTTTCGGCAAGAACTGCATCTCGCGTAATCAGCACCCCGCCGTCTCCCAAGGCGCCCAGATTCTTGGTCGGGTAGAGGCTGAAGGCAGCGCCCTCCGAAAGAGTCCCCACCCTGCGGCCGCGGTAGCGAGCGCCGTGCGCCTGGCTGCAATCCTCGATCAGCGCCACGCCGTGCCGGCTGCATAGGCGGGTCAGGACCGTCATTTCCGCCGGTTGTCCGTAGAGATGAACGGCGATCACGGCACGGATGGGCGGCACGCCGCGCGGTGGAGAATCCAGTACCGCTTCCAGCTCCGCCACATTCATGGTGTAGCAATCCGGCTCAATGTCCACCATCACCGGTACTGCGCGGCACATCTCGATAGCTGCTATGGTAGCCACCGAGGTGTGTGAGACAGTTACGACGGACGAGCCCGATTGGATGCCCATTCCGCTGAGCAGTAAGGCGAGAGCGTCGGTGCCGTTGGCGCATCCGACTGCTTGCGGAGCGCCGAGCCACCGGGCAAACTCATTCTCGAACGCGGCCCCCTCGGGTCCCAGCACGAACCTGCCCGAAGCCAGTACGCGCGCGATTGCCGCATCGATCTCGTCCCTCTGAGCTCGGTAGCCCGCGCCCGGATCCGCTTGCGGTATAAATCTCGTGGCAATGTCCATAATCCCTCGTCCTAGAGGTATGCCGTCATGCGTGGACGGAACCATTCAATCGAGCGCCGCAAGCCATCCCCCAAGCTTACGCTCGCGCTCCAACCGGTAGCTTTCCGGAACGCCGTATCGTCGGCGTGATAACTGCCGATATCCATCCGCGCCCGCTCGACAGGAAACTCGCACATTTTATAGCAGAGTCCGTTGCCCGCGATCTCGACCAGCCGGCCGGCAATCTGCCGCAGCGGCTCTGGGGCTGCTCCACCGATATTGAAGATCCGGCCGTGGCAAGCAGGCGTCGCCGCCGCGGCCAGAAAGGCCTCAGTCACATCGTCCACGTAGGTGAGATCGCGCAACTGCTCGCCACCCCAGACTTCGAAGGAACGGCACTCCAACGCGCAGCGCAGCCACACGCCCAAAAAATTTTGATGCGCGTCGCGGATGCGCTGCCGCGGCCCATAGCAGTTGGTCAACCTCAACGACACAACCGGGCGGCCGCGGAGCCGGTGTTCGAGCATCCAATACTGCTCGCCTGCGAACTTCGAAACAGCATTGGCGTCGGGCGGGGCCACCGGATGGTCCTCCGTGACTGGGAGCTGTTTCGCCCGGCCATAGAACTGGCGGGTGGAAGCGTGGACCACGATGGCCTCCGGCGCGGCTTCGCGCGCGGCCTGGATCAGCCGCAGTTGGGCGACAGCGTTGATCGCGAGGTCGAGCAGTGGATCGTGCTGGCCGCCCATATGGCTGGTCTGTGCGGCTAAATTGAAGATGACTTCCGCTCCCTCGCATAGCGGGCGCAATTCGGCATCGCGAATATCCGCTTGCAGAAAATCAACCTCGGCTCCCTCGAGATTTGCGCGATTGGCGCCTCCGCCGCAGAGAAAGGAATCGACCGCCCGCACATGAGCGCCCCGGCTCGCCAGGGCATGACAAAGACTGGAGCCGAGAAACCCGGCGCCCCCGGTAACAAAAACTTTGCGGCCGCTCCAGTTCATTCGAGTTTGCTCAGTCTATCCCGGCATAGGCGTTTTGAACGACACACTCGCGGTTGCTGAGATGCGGCATTCAAGAAACGCTGCAGCGATTATTTTGCGTATTCGTACAGAATGCCGTCAACATCCGCGTGTGCTGACTTCAAGGTGTAGCCGGCGCTCAAAAACTGCTGCACGCAGTCTCCGCACTCCGCGCTGCCTCCTCCTCCTCTTACGTCTCCATAGACCAGAAACCTCTTATGCGTGGCCAGAAAGGCGGCAAATGTGGTCGCTTTTAGATCGACATGCGTCAGAGCGGCCAGCCGCTGGTACTCGCCAAGAAATATGTTAGTGGGTGACGGGGTAGCAAAGAAGAGATGTGCCGCGACTTTGGGGGGGGCGTACTGGTACAGGTAAAAGTATTCAATGTCCTGCAAAATCAGTATGTCCTGATCTTCAGGCGGATTCAGGAGCGTGGCATTTGCGGCCAACGGATTCATTGGCGCAGCGCGGAAAACTGCGAAGCTCAAATCGACAATCATGAGGGCGATCATGAATCCCGCCAAAGCCCCGGCAGTCCATGAGCGTCCAACTCCGCGCGCACTGGCGAAGCCGAGGAATATGGCATATCCGGCGATGGCCGAAAGGAAGTAGCGAGGCAGAAACGGGCCGTGGCTAAGCTTGGCGCCGGCTACCCCGAGCAGCGGCATGCAGGCAAGACATGTGGCCAGGAGGAGCTCCCGCCGGGAAAAAAAGGAAAGGTTGCCGGAAGACTTTGCTTGCACACGCCCACCCCAGGCGAAGATCGCGACCCCCGCCAGAAAAATCACCATTCCGTCACCTAGGAGCGCGACGGGCGTGGTGCGCAGGAATCCTCCGAATGCGGCCGGGGCGAAGGGGTGACGAATCGTGGCCCGGTACATGCGAACCAGAAAAATATACTCCGGCAAAACAGCCGCCACTGGCACGACGATAGCCGCCAACATCCCCCAGTTCAGCCGCCGCTCCTCGATCATCGAATAGATCTCTACGGCTAGAAATGGGAACACCAGATAGACGGCGTATACGTGCGTCAACAGGGCGCCCGTGAGACTCAGCGCAAAGCCGAGCAGCCAGAGAACTCGGCCTCGTCCTTCATCGCTTCTCTGCCAGCAAACCAGGGCCAGACCGCACCAGCCGAGAGTAATTCCATGCGGCCTGGCTTCGTAGGCGTAGTACTGGGCGACGGTGAAGAAGGGAAACAGGGCGGCAACGACTCCGGCGAGTCGGCCGGCGCGCCGGGCAACGAAGAGATACAGGCAGATGCCAAAAATCCAGACGCTTATCATCTCCGGCACTCTGGACCCGATCATCCCCTCTCCGAAAATGCGTTCCGCGCCATGCGTGAGCAGATATAAAACCGGAGGATTGTAGTCTCCTCCCTGAGTAACCGCTGCCCAGGTATGTTTGAAATCGGGCAAGCGGCAAAGATAGACGGTGAACAATTCGTCATACCAGAACCGTTTGCCGCTTGCTTTGAGCAGGATATCGGCGAAATAAAGCAAGGAAAGAATGACGAACCAGAACGCCGCCGTCGCGGAGTAGATTTTGGAGATCGCGCCGGTCCGGGTTTTAACTTCTTCTATCGCCATAGGAATTTATAAAAGATGGATTGCGGCGCATTTTTCAGCGCCCGCGAATCACGCGACTGCAGAACAGTGGCGGGCGATACTTGAGCGCGATTCGACGAATCAAGATTAGAAGCACAGCAGGAGAAGAACAAGCTTAAAAGTCTAAGCCTCTCTTGGCGAGAATGAAAATCAAGTTGTGAAGCGCCAGCGCCTTTGCCTTTCTTTCTGTCATTCCCGAAGGGAATCTGCTTTGCGTATGTCCGAGAGACGAGAAGCAGATTCCCTTCGGGAATGACAGACCAGAAAGGCAACTGCAAATGCAAGAGCCCGGAGCATCGCAACTTTGTCATCTCGACCGGAGCGAAACCGGGGTCCCCGGCAAGCGAAGCTTGCTGGGGTGGGAAGCGGAGTGGAGAGATCTGCGGTTTCCCACATCTGGCGCAAAGAACGTGTCAGATATGGGAGACCACAACTTATTCCGGCCAACGAACAACTTTCCATCGAGATCTGCGGAATCCCACGTGCGAGAATCCCTTCGTACCCAAGATTGGCCGAGACCGGCTAAGCCTCTCGCGATGGTTTAAGCGCGAATTGTTTGAGCACAAGCTTGCGGAAGGGCGGCAGCGCGGGATTCCCGTTATCGGCTTTCCACGCCAGAAACAGCTCGCCATAGACAGGATCCATCTTGATCTTTCTGATGATGGTTCCATTGAACTGCAGCGCCCGCGCGCTCTCGGGAACCAGCGCAATCCCCTGGCCTGCGCTCACCAGCGCAAGGATGGAGTGAATCTGCCCAACCCGCTGCACAAAGTGAGTGGGCACCGCCGCATTCTTAAACAGCCTCTCAATCAATTCATAAAAATATCGCCCATCCACGGGGTGAAATGTAATGAATGGCTCTCCTCCTAGATCCTTGAGAGTAGGCATGCGGCCGGTGGCGAAGCGATGACCGCGCGGGACCGCAAGCATCAAGGCCTCACGGGCAACGCAGGCAAATTCAAGATTACTTGGCGGAGAAGTAAGACGAAGCAGGCTTATGTCGATTGTGTGGGCATGAAGAGCCTCTATTTGATTCCTGGTCATCATCTCGTGCAGCACGATGTTGATATTTTTTAAGGCCGCATTGGTGTAGGCGAGCATTTTAGGAAGAAATCTATAGCTGGATCCTCCCGTAAATCCCAGCTTCAACAAGCCCGCTTCTCCGCGCGCAATTCGCTGCGCCGAAGAAGCGGCGGTTTCAGCCAACGCGAGCAGCCTTCGCGCTTCCTGAAGAAAGACTCTGCCCGCCGGAGTTAGTTTTACAGAACGGTTGGTTCGTATGAAGAGCTGGATCTGCAGCTCGTGCTCGAGTAGCTGAATCTGCCGGCTGAGAGGAGGCTGCGTCATATACATGCGTTTAGCCGCACGCCCAAAGTGCAGTTCCTCTCCTACCGCAACGAAACATTGAAGCTGTTTTAAGTCGAACATTGATGCAAATAAGGTATCACTCAATTCTCAACATGTTTTATTCGCAGCTTGATAAAGCTTGACTGTCTAATCTCGACCTCCTTAGCCTCTGCATTGGTAATCGGAAATGAGCGCTGCCGCATGTTAAAAGGCCGGCGCGCTTAGCCAGACAATCCGACTGCCGGAGGACCGGGATATCTTGATGCGAATAGTTGCAATCCTTCTGCTTGTTTCATCGCTTGGCGCGGCACAGACCAGGACCGTCGTAGGAATCCATGGCTCGCAATTTACCATCAACGGCCACACCACCTATACCGCCGCCGCCGGATTTCCTTCGGCCGATCCAAATATTGAAGGGACGCTGCTCAATGTCCGCGCAGTGCAGGCCATCTTCGACGATGCCAACTATCCCAACACCGGCTCCCAAGCTCATCCTTACCAATCCGACACCATGGGCAACGTATCTTGGGACTATCCGGGCGAAAAGTGGAATCCGGAGAGAAATCTGCGCGAGTTCCTTGCCGCCTTACCCGATTGGCGCCGCGCAGGCGTGCTCGCCTTCACTGTCAATCTGCAGGGCGGGGGCCCGGCCGACGGCAACTTCGGCCATGGAATGCAGCCGCACCTGAATAGCGGATTCGATTCTCACGGCAATCTCAAACCTGCTTATGCGGAACGTCTGCGCCGGGTTATCGCGGAAGCCGACCGCCTCGGCATGGTGGTGATTGTCGGGTTCTTTTATCAGGGCTCCAACCTGCGCATCGAACAGGCTCCCGGGGACAGGTATGCCATGGAGGCGGTCAGGCAGGCCTCTTTATTTTTGAAGAACCTTCCCCACCGCAACATTCTCATCGAAATTAACAACGAAACCAATGCGCGGATGTATCAGCACCCCGTCATGCAGCCCGACGGCATTATCGACGCCATACTTCTCGCGCAGAAGACCGTACAACACCAGATTCCTGTCTCCATGAGCTGGATCAGCGGCGTTAAGCCCCGCAGCAGCCAGGGCGATGCCGCCCTGCGCGCGGTCGATTACGTAATGCTCCACACCAACGGAAAAACGCCTCAGGGCGTCCATGACGAGATACAGACCATGCGCCGTTGGACCGGCTACGACCGTCCAATGATGATCAATGAAGACGGTGTCAGCACCTTCAATCTGCAGGCCGCCGTCGATGAGCACGTCGGCTGGGGCTTCTACGACCAAGGCTTGAACGACTACCGCGATGGATTCCAGACGCCGCCCGTCAACTGGAGAATCAGCTCTCTGACAAAGTGGATCTTCTTCGCGCAGGTGGCTCGTCTCACCGGATCGCCGGCGCCGCCACGGCCGGAGTATTCCGATAATACTTTGCCCGTGATTCAAGTGCCCGGCCTCAGGGCCGGCCAGGTTTTGAAGCAGCCTATCAGGATCGAAGCCGTGGTGACGGATCGAGACCCGCACTGGCCGATCAAGCGGGTTGAGTTCTTCATCGATAACAAACCCTATAGTTACCAATTGACCGCGCCGTATCTTCTCAATGACCAGGCGCTGTGGGACATGCTGGATGTCGCGGGCGGCAAGCATATACTCCGCGTCGTCGCTTATGACAGACGCGGGCCCGCTTTCAGCGAAACAGCTTCCATCCTGGAAATCCCCTTTGAAATTGCGAAGTAGGCGTGTCCGGGTGTGCGCAAATCTCTGTTGTTGTAATTACTGCGGGTGCCTCAGGTCTCGATTCTGGGACCTGGGATACTCCCGCAAAAACCCAGGTTAGCTGCGCGAACCTGGGGCACCCGGTTTGGGTGGCGAATTACCGATCGTTTGTTGTTGTACCTACGGCTTCGGCGGCACAACGAGCTGATTTGCTTCAGGAAGGCTACACGTCATGCTTAGGAAAACTGCATCGCGCTTTTTGATCTCGCTACTCTTATCGTGTCTGGTTTCGTTTGCCCAAAGTCCGACCGGATTCTATTGAAGGAACCATCACCGATCCAACCGGCGCGATTCTCGCCAATGCGAACGTGCATCTTCTCAACACCGCCACCGGCTCTACCCGCGATGTTCGAACAGATCACGCCGGCATCTACACGTTTCCCGCGCTTCCTCCGGGCGTCTATAGCATCACAGTCGAGGAAGCCGGATTTAAGAAGGAGCAGCGCTCCAACATCACTCTCGAGGTGCAACAGGCGGCGCGCATCGATTTCGCCCTTTCAGTCGGCCAAGCTACCCAGACCGTCGATGTGGTTGCCAACACCGCATTGCTCTCCTCAGAGGATTCTTCAGTCGGGCAGGTCATCGAGAACAAGCGTATTGTGGAGCTGCCCTTGAACGGGCGCAGTTATTTGCAGTTGGCAAGTCTTTCGCCCGGCGTCACCAATAGCTCTTCGCCATCCAACGGCTCCAGCAGCTTCCAAGGTGGCCAGCGCGGCAGCACCAGCCTTACCATCAACGGAGAGCGCAACGAATTCAACCACTACACTCTGGATGGCATAGAGAACACCGATCCCAACTTCAACACTTATATTCTGCTGCCTTCGCTTGACGCGCTGCAGGAGTTCAAGATTCAAACCGCCACCTATCCCGCGGAGTACGGCTTCGCCATCAGCCAGATCAACGTCACCACCAAGTCGGGAACCAACCAGTTCCACGGCAGCGCCTTCGACTTCCTGCGCAACTCTTGGTTTGACGCTAAGAACTATTTTGATTCCAACGCCCCCATTCCTCCTTTTCGCCGCAACCAATTCGGCGGGACGATCGGGGGGCCAGTGCTCAAGAACCGTCTCTTCTTCATGGGAAATTATGAAGGCCTTCGGGACAGCAAGGCGCAGACTAAAATCGCTACCGTGCCTTCGGCCACTCTGTTATCCGGGAACTTTGCCGGCGGCAAGACAATTTACGATCCCAGCACCCGGGTGGCGGGTCCAAACGGCGTTATCACGGCCAAGCCCTTTCCCGGCAATATCATTCCGACGAGCCGTTTCAACGCGACCTCGGTAGCCGCTTTGCAGTTTTACGGCACCCCCAATCTTCCCGGCGCCACCAATAACCATGTCAATAATGAAGCCCTCACGAATACCAGCGATCAGACAACGATGCGCATCGATTACCAGATGACTGCAACTTTAAACTGGTTTGGCCGCTGGAGTTATGACAAGGATGCGCAGTATCTGCCTACCAGCTTCGTGCATGAGGGCAGCTTGGTTAGTACCCGGCCCGACCAGGTGCTTGCCGGCGGCACACAGATCTTCGGGTCCAGCCTGGTCAACGAAGCGCGCTTCGGCTGGACTCGCTTCGTCAATAACCTGACCGGATACAATGCCTTCAAGAATGACGTCAATAGCACGATATTGAAAATTCCTGGCCTTAATCCCACTAACTCCCCCGCGTTCTGGGGCGTTCCTTCGATCGGTATCTCCGGCTATAGCGGCTTCGGCGAGCCTAACACCGTCTATCTCACCCATAACAACATCTGGGAAGGTCACGATACTTTGAGCTGGACCCGGGGCAGGCACTTTATGAACTTCGGCGGTGTGTATGAACCTATACACTATAACCAGACCGGCAACCAATTTGCTCTGGGCTCGTTCTCTATGGACGGATCGGCGACGGGAAATCCAGCGGTTGGGGGCAGCATCGGCAATCCGGTAGCCGACTATCTGCTCGGGTACATCTCTTTTGCACAAACTGGGATTCAGCCCGCGGCCGCGGCTCTCCAGGGCACCTATTATGCCTTGTTTGCCAGCGATACCTTTCACCTGTCGCCAAAGATCACAGTCGATTACGGTCTCCGCTACGAATACCTTACCCCGCTCAGAGACATGAACGACGCTTCCTCTAACCTGGCGAATCTCAATACAAACAACCCAATCCTTGTCCGCTCATCCAACAAGGGAAAGAATCTCGATCCTTATGCGGGCCTCGCGATCCGGCTTCAAAATATAACTCTGGTCCGCGATGGCAGTCTGGGGCCGGGACTCGTCAATCCGGATCGCAACAACTTCGCGCCCCGCCTGGGCGTTGCGTATGCACCGGACGAGAAGACGGTCATCCGCGCCGGATTCGGCTCGTTCTATGACGTTCTGGATATGGGCAACTCCATCTACGATATGTCCCGAACGCTTGCGGGGGCCATCCAGGTTTCTCAAAACCCTACCACGCTCAATCTCTCCTTCAGCGACCCGTTCGCCGGTACTTCGACCGGCGGCGGATCGACCATCAACATCGCGACGCCCACTATATTGGCCAACGATAGAAATATCCGGACCACATACGTCAACCAATGGACACTGGATTTTCAGCGATCTCTCTCCACCACCACCATGCTCGATATCGGCTATGTCGGCAGCCAAGGCCATCGCCTCAAGCGAGAAGCCAGCCTTAATATGCCTAACCCAGGTCCGGGGCCCGCTCAGGCTAGACGGCCATGGCAGAACTACGGCTTCGTGCAATATCCCGAAAGCCTCGGCAACTCCAACTACAACGGCCTGCAGGCCAAAATAGAGAAGCGTCTCAGCGCCGGAGTAACCGTGCTCACCGCGTATACATTCAGCAAATCGATCGACAACACCAGCGGCGTTCGTCCAGGCGCGGGCGACGTACTCTTCGCTAATAATCCCTTCAATCTGGGGCGTGGGGAGCGCGGACTTTCGAGCTACGATACGCGTAATCGTTGGGTGACATCCGGGCTGATCGAGTCTCCGTTCGGAAAGGGCAAACAATACTCCGGCAGCAGGCTGGTCAACGCAATCATCGGTTACTGGCAGTTGGGCGGCATATTCTCATTTCAAACAGGAAGTCCTTTAACTGCGACCGATGGTTCGGATGTGTCTAACATCGGCAATGGCGCCACCCCAAGGCCAAATGCCACGGGTATCAGCCCCAAGCTCGCACATCCTACTCCGGCGCAGTTCTTCAATACCGCGGCCTTCGCCATCAACGCGCCTTATACTTACGGCACCGCAGGACGCAATACCATCACCGGCCCCGGGTTGGTTCAGCTCGATATGTCCTTAATGAGGACCATCCCATTCGGCGAGCGCGTCGCATCTCAACTTCGTTGGGATGTGTTCAACGTCGCCAACCATCCAATCTTCGCATTGCCCAACGGAACAGCCAATAGCACCACTTTCGGCGCTATCTCCAGCACCAATGTCGATAGTCGCGAGATGCAGATCTCCGCGCGCATCGTATTCTGATGTCCAGCCTATTAGAGAGTTTTAATTCTTGGTGTAGAGGGAGGAAGATCCGCAAATCCAGGGCTAAACAGGCTGCGGAAAAGCTCCCGGAACAGGTTGAGAATCGGCTTTGATAGAGTCCCGCAGGGACGGCAAGAAAATAGCCCAGCACGTTAGTGCTGGGTTTGCTTGAGAGGAGCGGATCCAGTCCCGAAGGGACGACTGAAAAGGAATGACGGATGATCAGCCGTCCCTGCGGGACTTTTCTCCTATAGAAACCTACCCAGCACTTCGTGCTGGGCTATTTTCAGCCGTCCCTTGCGGGACTTACCATGGCCCACAACGTGGGGCTAGACTTTTAGCTCCTGCTGGCTTTGTTTTTAACGAAATAAGGGAAGCGAAGACCCTCAGCGGCTAAAGCCCGTTTCAAATCGGACGCTTTTCCGCTGGACTGAAGTCCAGCTTCCCCCTGCTAAAGCAGGGGGCTTCCACCGGCTTACTGAAAAATGATGGCGGCTTATCGCATGAACAATCAGGATCTAAGAGTTTTGAAGATAGCGCTTCTGCCTGGGGATGGAATTGGACCGGAGGTATTGGGCGCGGCCGTAACCGTGCTCAGGAACGTTGAATCGCTTTTAACCGGGTTGAAGTTTGAGTTCGAAGAGTTTTCCGTAGGAGCGAGGGAATATCTCGCCGGCGGTGATCCTCTCCCCGCAGCCGTCTTCGACAGGTTGCGCGATTTTGACGCAATCCTGCTCGGCGCGATGGGTCTTCCCGGTGTTCGTTGGCCGAGCGGAATTGAGATGACTCCGCAATTGGACCTTCGTGAGCGTCTCGATCTCTATTGCGGCCTCCGCCCAATCTATCTCTTTCACCCTCAAGACTCGCCCTTGCGCGATAAAGCGGAAGGGGAGATAGATTTTCTTTTGGTGCGCGAGAGCACAGAGGGGTTGTTCTCATCCCGCTCCAATGTTCTGGATCCGAGAGCGGACTATGTCGAGGATCTCATGCGGATTACCCGGAAAGGATCGGAAAGAATCATCCGGGCGGCCTTTAAGGAGGCCATGGGAAGGCGCCGGCATCTCGCGCTCATAGACAAAGCGAATGTGCTGCCCTCGATGGCGTTCTTCCGTCAGATATTCGATGAGATTGCGCCGGAATTTCCCGAGGTACGAACCGAGCGGCTCTATGTCGATGCCGCCGCGCTCTACCTGCTGCGGCGACCGGAGATGTTTGACGTCCTGGTTACGGAAAATATGTTTGGAGATATCCTCTCCGATCTTGCCGCCGGACTGGTGGGAGGGATGGGGATGGCGCCGTCGGCCGACATCGGGGACGAGTATGCTGTCTTCCAACCCTCGCACGGCTCAGCGCCGGATATTGCCGGAAAGGGAGTGGCGAATCCGGTCGCGGCAATTTTGTCGGCGGCGATGATGATGGACTGGCTCGGCGGTGATCAGTGCCGCCAGGCCGCGGAGATAATCCGCGCCGGCGTTCACTCCCTCTTCAGCGATCCCAAAGCGAGAACGCGTGATATGGGAGGCGAGCTTTCTACCACTCAAATGGCGGATGCGGTTGTATCCGCGCTAACCAACCATTGCGTCGCCGGCGATAAACAATGAAAGACGGATTCCGCGTATTCGACGCTCACACTCACGCAGGAACGGCGCGCCATAGCCTCCGATCCTATTCGGCGGATGATCTGCTGCGCGATATGGACGGTCACGGTATCGATCGGTCCGTGGTCATCCCCTTTCCTGTAGTCGAGGACTATCGCCGCCAGCATGAAATCATCGGCGCTGCGGTAAAGTCTCATTCCGATCGCCTCAGCGGCTGCGCTTGTCTCTACCCATTCCTGCCTTTGGCGGAGTTCCGCGACGAGATACGCCGCTGCCGGGAGAAATATGGATTCTGCGCCCTGAAGCTGCAGCCGCAATATCATGGACTGAATCCATTGCTGGCCTCGAGCGATTTCTTTTTTGAAGCCGCCCTCGAAAACGACTTGGCGGTGATCTGCCACACAGGTTCGGGGCTTCCCTTCTCAGCTCCCTCGCTTTGCATGATGCCGGCGCAAAAGTTTCCTGAGTTGAAGATTGTTCTGGCTCACTGCGGCGGCGGCATCTTTGTCCACGAAGCCATTGTCGCCGCGCTCTTCTGCCCAAATATCTTTCTCGAGATGTCCACCCTGATGCCCCATCAGGTCCTCGATGTTCTCCGGCACGTCCCGAGTCATCGCCTGATGATTGGTTCCGATCTGCCGGAGAACATCGGCACCGAGATCGGCAAAATTCTGATGTTGGAAATTGGGGAAGAGGACAAACGGAATATTCTCGACCGGACCGCCGCAGGAGTCTTCCTTGGTCAAGCTTGACGGTATGGGGGCCAGCAGAAGAAACCTGGGGAAGTATTGCGTTGTGGCCGCGCTGTTCGTTCTTACCATGATCACTTATGTGGACCGCGTGGCAATTTCCACTGCGAAGGCTCCCATCGCTTCGGAATTAAAGTTGTCCGATAGCGCGATGGGCCTCGTTTTCAGCGCATTCGCCTTCGGCTACGCGGTAACCCAGATTCCCGCCGGATGGCTGGCCGATAAGGCCGGCCCGCGCGTGGTCCTCGCGGTGACCGTAGGCTTTTGGGGCGTACTGACTGCGATCACAGGAGTGGCGTGGAGCCTGGCTTCCCTGGTAGCGATTCGATTCTTGTTTGGCGTTGGTGAATCTGCTGTTTTTCCAGCCGCCGCCAGGGCGATTAGCAACTGGCTGCAACCCGGAGAGAGGGGCCGTGCGAACGGGGCGCTCTTCGCCGGATCCCGCCTGGGCGCGGCATTCTCCTATCCTTTGCTTGTCTGGATGCTGGGAAGATGGAATTGGCGCGATTCCTTCCTGATCCTGGGCATCGCAGGACTGGCCTGGGCAGTGTTGTGGCTGCTATTGTTCAGGGATTATCCGGGCCTCCAACAAGGTCTCGAACCATGCGGCGAGCTGCCCACATATCACGGCCAAGCTGCCTCGAACCATGTTATTCGTCTGGGCGGCATATTTAAGTCAAGGCCGATGGCCTTGGCCATGGCCCAGTACTTTGCCAGTAACTTTACCAATTTCATTTGTCTTTCCTGGATGCTGCCTTACCTTATGATGCAATATCACTTGACTGCCGCTGCTGCTGCGGCGTATTCCATGGCTCCGCTCTTGTTGGGCGCTACATCGCAAGGCATAACCGGCTGGTTGATAGACCGCATGTACCATTCGCCCCTGCGGGCATGGTCACGGCGCCTCCCTGCAATCGTAGGATTCTCTCTGGCGGCTGCGGCCCTGTTGGGGGTGGCGCGAGCAGGCTCGGCCGGGCTAGCTGTGCTTTCCTTTACTGTGGCCATCTTCGGCGCAGATATGACGATCAGCCCAAGCTGGGTATTTTGTGCGGATCTCGCCGGCCGGAACACCGGCGGAGTCTCGGGAGCGATGAATATGCTGGGCAATATAGGAGCCTTCGTCAGCGCCAATGCCTTTCCCTATCTGAAACACGCGACCGGCAGCGCCTCGGCATATTTTGTGCTTGCGGCGGTGCTCAATGTCTTTGGCATCTTCTGCTGGTTCCAGATGCGATCGGCCGGTGATCTTTCATCCGCCCATGAAATCGAGAAGCTGGAGCGAAGCCGATGAGATCGCCCACTCGCCTGCGGGGCGCCGGTATCGGCGCAGGCTACTTCGCCCCTTTCCAATACGAGGCCTGGACGCGGATTCCCGAGGTCGAGATCACCGCCATCTTCAACCGGTCCGAAGAACGGGCCCGCGCGCTGATGAGCCAGTATGGTTTACGCCGCTACTACAGCGATTGGAAAGAGATGATCGATAGTGAGCGGCCGGATTTCGTGGACATCATTACCCCTCCCGAGACCCACGAAGAGATGTGCGCTTACGCGGCAAAGCGAGGCGTAAATATCATCTGCCAAAAGCCTCTGGCTCCCAGCTTTGAGACCTGCGAGCGGATTGTAAAGGACGCCGAGGCGGCCGGAGTGCGCTTCATGGTTCACGAAAATTGGCGCTGGCAGCCTTGGTACCGCGCAATCAAGGAGATTTCCGAGGCTCGCACCATCGGCGATTTCACCCATATCCATTTCTTCATGCGCATGGGCGACGGGTGGGGAGAGGACGCATATCTGGCCCGGCAGCCATTTTTTCGAAGTTATCCGCGGCTGCTGATTTACGAGACCGGCGTGCACTTCATCGATACCTTCCGCTATCTTCTTGGGGAGGTGACCAGTGTCTTTGCCAACCTGAAACGGCTGAACCCGATTATTCAAGGCGAAGATAGCGCGCAATTGTTTTTGAAATTTGAAAGTGGCGCCACCGCCGTATGGGACGCCAATCGTTACAACGAAATCGAAGCAGAGTCGCCGCGGTTGACGTTTGGCCAGCTCCGCATTGACGGGACCGGCGGTCACCTGACCATGGATACGGAGGCCAACCTCCGCCTCAAGGTGCTAGGACAAGCTGCCCGCTCGATCGAATACCCCTGGGAGAATAAAAATTTCGCCGGCGATTGTGTGTACGCGCTGCAGCGGCATTTTGTCGACTGCATGCTCTCCGGTAAGGACTTCGAATCCAATGGCAAGGATTATCTTGAAACGGTCAAAGTCATGGAGGCCGCGTATGCCTCGGCTATTAACTCCAAACCGGTCGTGTTGCGATAGCATCAATGTCCGAAACTTCAGAAAATCCTGGGGGGAGGGGTTTGGATTCTTAAATTCCACGTCGGGTCTTTGCTTCTCTTTCTGTCATTCCCGAAGGGAATCTGCTTTTTGTATTCGCAGCGCCGTACAAAGAAGGGCAGAAGCAGATCCCCTTCGGGAATGACAGAAAGAGAAGCAAAGACCGCCCCGTCGGGTGTGAGGCTTCGCGGCAGGCTGAGAAAATGGGCGGTCCCGCTGCGGAGGTTTGCGGTTTTCCCATATCTGGCGCGGGAGCTTCCACAGAGTTTCAGCGGGACGCTATGAATCAAAAGCAAATCGAGAACGGTAGCAACCAGCCTCTTCTAGGCTGTATCGCCGATGACTTCACCGGTGCGACCGATCTGGCTGGAATTCTGGTGAAGAACGGCATGCGCACCTCCGTAATGATCGGCGTCCCCAGCGGCCGGTGCGAAGGCGGCAACGACGCCATTGTTATTGCGCTGAGGAGCCGCAGCGCACCCAGGAGCGATGCGGTTCGCTCTTCCATCGCCGCATTGCGCTGGCTGCGGAGCACACCATGCCGCCAATTCTTTTTCAAATATTGCTCCACCTTCGACTCCACGGACCAGGGAAACATCGGCCCCGTCGCCGAGGCGCTGATGGAGGAACTAGGCGCCGACTTCACCATCGCCTGCCCGGCTTTTCCCGCCAACGGCCGCACGGTTTACAACGGCTACCTCTTCGTCAACGGCGTTTTGTTACACGAGAGCGGGATGAAAGACCACCCTTTGAATCCCATGAAGGATTCCAATTTAGTTCGTGTGCTCGAGCGTCAAAGCACGCGAAATGTTGGTTTGATCGATTACCCGTCTGTCCGGTCTGGAGCCGCTTCAATAAAGAATGCGGTCGATGCCGCCGGGGCCAACGGCATCGGCTTGGCCATCGTTGATGCTCTCTCTGACGCGGATCTATGCGAAATCGCCTCGGCTTGCCAGGATCTTCCTTTAATAACCGGAGGCTCCGGCCTGGCGATTGGCCTGCCTGAGACCTTTCGCGCCCGAGGTCTCCTTGCCGCCGGCTACAATGCCGGCGCATTGCCACATGTCGAGGGCTTCTCCGCTGTAATCTCCGGCAGCTGTTCCCTGGCAACCCAGCGGCAGGTCGCCTGGATGAAGCAACGGATGCCCGCCTTCGAGATCAATCCATCAGCGCGCGCCTCCGCCTCCGGCATCGCCGCAAATGCTATCGAATGGGCTGCCTCCCGGCTGGCCAAGGGCCCCATTCTGTTCTACGCGACCGCTAACGCAGAATCGGTGCGGGAGAACCAGGCCAAAATGGGGACAGAACGCGCAGGTTCGTTTATCGAGAGTGTTCTGGGGGAGATATCTCGCCAGTTGGTGGAGCGCGGAGTGCGCCGGGTGATCGTTGCCGGTGGTGAAACCTCCGGAGCCGTATTGAACGCTCTCGGTGTGACCGGGCTCCGCATAGGTAACGAAATCGATCCTGGAGTTCCCTGGACTACCAGCCTGGGAAAGACCTGTCTTGCGCTGGCGCTCAAATCGGGAAATTTTGGCTCAGAGGATTTTTTTATCAAGGCGTGGAGTGAACTGCCATGAAAGAAACGGAAATTCGCGAGCAGATCGCGGCTACCGGAGAATCCATCTTCAACCGGGGCCTCACAGCCGGGAGCAGCGGTAATCTCAGCGCTCGCCTCGACGACGGATGGCTGATTACCCCAACCAATGTTTGTCTGGGGCGACTCGATCCGGAACGGATCTCCAAACTCGACTGGAATGGGCGTCTGCTCTCCGGCGATCCTCCTTCAAAGGAAGCGTTCCTGCACCTGGCGATGTACCAGAGCCGGCCTAAAGATCACGGCGTGGTGCACCTGCACTCTACTTATTCCGCGGCGGTCTCCTGCCTAAGCGGCCTATCCGCGGAGAGTTGTATCCCTGCTTTGACCGCCTATTTTGTCATGAAAGTCGGCAGTCTTCCGCTGGTTCCATATCACCGCCCGGGTGATCCTGACTTGGCTCCCGTAGTTCGCGCGCTGGCAACCCGCAACCATGCTCTTCTGCTGGCCAATCATGGACCTATAGTCTCCGGCACTTCGCTTGAAGCAGCGCTTTATGCGACAGAAGAGTTAGAGGAGACGGCCAAGTTGTTTCTCTTACTCCACGGACGGGATACGCGGACCTTGAGTAAAGACGAAATCGCTACGCTGGTCGAAGTGTTTCATCTCAATTCTTAGAATGGAGGCTTTGTGCCCAAGTTTGCCGCGAATCTCGATTGGATGTTCAACGAAGTTCCCTTCATGGAACGCTTCGGCGCGGCCGCTGAAGCAGGCTTCAAGGGCGTCGAGTTCCTCTCTCCCTACGGCTACGCTGCCACCGCAATTGAGGAGTTGTTAAGCAAGCACCAGTTGAAGAACGTGCTTTTCAGCCTTCCCCCCGGCGATTTTGTTTCGGGAGAGCGCGGAATCGCTTGCCTGCCTGGCCGGGAGGCCGAATTTCGCGACTCCGTCGACGTGGCAATCTCCTATGCCACGCGCCTCAGAACTCCCAGCCTCCACGTTTTGGCCGGCATCGTCGAACCGGGAGCCGATCGTACTGCCCTGAGCGAGACTTACCTCAACAATCTTCGCTATGCCTCTGAGAAACTCGCGCCCCACAACATAACCCTGCTCATCGAAGCTATCAACCCGCGCGACATGCCAAACTATTTTCTAAGAACGCCGGCCCAGGCATTTGATATCTGTTCTTCACTCGATCTTGACAATCTCAAAATGCAACTCGATCTATATCACATGCAAATCACCGAAGGGGATCTCGAGACCGGGCTGCGGCGCTATCGGCCCTCCTACAGACACGTGCAGATTGCCGGAGTGCCGGCAAGAAATGAGCCCGATCGCGGAGAAGTCAACTATCTCCATCTCATGGAGGTGCTGGATGAGATCGGTTATGACGGCTGGGTGGGTTGCGAATATCGCCCTCGCCGTGGAACCAAGGAAGGATTGGGCTGGTTCAGCTTGTTTATGTAACCGGCGCAGGATTGAATAAGGCGAACTCATTGTGCAGGCCCCAATGATCCGCCCAGGTCTCTTTGCGGCCGCTGGCTACCTCGAGGACCAGGCGGAATATCTGTTCGCCGACTTCTTCAATGGTTGCCTCGCCGGTAGCGATGCGGCCGGCATCGACATCGATCAGGTCGGCCCACCTCTGGGCAAGCGCGCTGCGTGAGGCGACCTTGATTACGGGAACCATCGCCAATCCGTAAGGCGTGCCCCGGCCGGTGGTGAAGATGTGCATGTTCATCGACGCGGCCAGTTGCAGGGTTCCACAGACAAAATCGCTGGCCGGTGTCGCGGCAAATATGAGGCCCTTTTTCGTGACCCGCTCTCCCGGTCCAAAAACGCCTGCCAGCTTGCTCGTGCCCGCTTTGGCGATCGATCCCATCGCCTTTTCCACGATATTCGTGAGGCCTCCCTTCTTGTTGCCCGGAGTGGGATTGGCGCTGCGGTCCGCCGATCCGCGTTGGAGGTAAGCATCGTACCAGGCCATCTCCCGGATCAGGTCGCGCGCCACTGCGGCATCCGCTGCCCGCGCCGTCAAAAGGTGGACTGCGTCCCGAACCTCGGTGACCTCAGAGAACATCACAGTGGCTCCCGCGCGCACCAGCAGGTCCGCGGCCCATCCCAGCGCCGGGTTGGCGGTGACTCCGGAGAATGCATCGCTTCCGCCGCATTGCAGGCCAACCACCAGATCCGAGGCCGGCCGGGTGACACGCCTTCTCATATTTAATTGGCTCAGGCGCTTCTCCGCCATTTCCATGATCGCGGCGACCATATCGCCGAAGCTCAAATGCTGCTCATCCTGCAAACGCACGAGATAAGGTTCTTCTGAGAGAATGGGCAGCGCACCCGCCGGCATCAATCGCGCCGGCTGCAGCTTCTCGCAACCCAGGCTGACCATCAGCGGCGCTCCGCCTAAATTGGGATTCAGGCTGAGATTGCGCAGGGTGCGGATTGGAATCTCCGCGTCCGGAGCGTCGATCGCAATGCCACATCCATAGGAGTGGGTAATGGCGATCACGTCGTCTACGTTCGGATATCGGGGCAGTAGCTCCGCCTTGATGCGCTTGACGGCGAAATCCACAGTCGCAGCCACGCATTGCACCGTGGTGGTGATGCCCAGAATATTCTTGGTTCCAACCGAGCCGTCCTGGTTGAGAAACCCTTCGAAGGTATATCCGCTCAGCTCAGGCTGGGGTTCGGGCACGGCGGTGGCCATGGGAAGGTTGGCAAGAGACGGGGCCTCGGGCAGGCGGGTAACTCCTTCATGAACCCAGCTACCCCTCGCGATCGGCGCATTTGCATACCCGATGACCACCCCGTAACGCCGGATTGGCGCGCCTTGGGCAATATCCACCAGCGCGACCTTATGCGCCTCGGGCACGTCCTCGAGCAATATCAACCCTGAATCGAACCGCGTTCCCCGCGGCAGGCCGCCCTCATTCACAATGATGGCGACGTTGTCTTCCCCATGGATCTGCACATAGAGCGGCCGACTTGATGATTTCGTTGTCATGCAATTCAATTCCGTTTCTTACAATACGCTTGCGTGAAAGCCCACTTTGGGTGGAAGCCCCTGCATTTATGCGGGGGTAGGAGCGCTTCAGCGCTCCGGGAAGTTCGACTCTGAACATGATGCGCTTTAGTGCTGGCATGGGTAAATCCAGGGCTAAAGCCCATTTCAGGATCGGGCGCTTTTCCGCTGGACTGAAGTCCAGTTTCCCCCTGCTAAAGTAGGGGGCTCCCACCAAAACCCTTCTACAAGGTTTTTCCGCAGCCTATTTAGGCCTAACTTTGTCATCTCGACCGGAGCGCAGCGGAGTGGAGAGATCTGCGGTTTCCCACATCTGGCGCAAAGGGCGCGCCAGATATGGGGCACCCTCACCCACTACTAATTGATTGCGGAAATTCGTGGAATCCCAGGTCCCAGAATCGGGACCTGGGGCACCCAGAATTCCCTACGGAACCACCGGGGGACTAAAGGATCTTCTTTCCGAAGGCGGAGCAGATCAGCTCCACCGCCAGATCCGCGGTGCGATTGTGCTCGTCTATCACCGGATTGACTTCGACGATTTCAAAGCTCAGCATGCGGCCATGGTCGGCCAGGATCTCCATGGCGAGGTGCGCTTCGCGATAGGTGGCGCCGCCGCGCACCGGAGTGCCGACCCCCGGCGCATCTTCCGGGTCGATCCAGTCCATGTCGAGCGAGACATGATAGCCGGCCGCGCTCCGGCTCGCCGCGCGCAGCGCTTCCTCCATGATCACGCGCATTCCCCGCTCATCGATGTCGCGCATGGTATAAACCTCGGTGACCCCGGCGCGCCGGATATTTTCCCTTTCCGTCGCGTCGATGTCGCGTACCCCGATCAGAACTGTGTTCTCCGGAGCAACCTTCGGAGCCCAACCGAGGAGACCCGAGAGTTGCGCGGGCCCAAGGCCCAACAATGCGCCCAAGGGCATTCCATGCACATTGCCGCTGGGCGAGGTTTCCGGCGTATTCATGTCGGAGTGCGCATCGAACCAGAGCAGCCCGACCTGCTGATTCCGCTGCCGGTAAAACTCGGCTACTCCGGAGACGGAGCCCACGGCGATGGAATGATCTCCACCCAGAATGACTGGAGTGACGCCTTCCTTGAGCGTCGCCAGCACCATCTCCGCGGCTTTGCCACAGGTCTCGGTGATCTCGTTAACGTATTTGGCATTCTCCTCGCCAACCTGCCTGGTCTCGGCGATCTCGACCTGGATATTTCCGCCATCGCTGACCATGTGTCCCAAGGCTTGCAATCGGGCCTGGAGGCCGGCCACCCGCACCGCCGACGGGCCCATATCAACCCCACGCCGCGATTGGCCGAGATCCAAAGGCACTCCAAGAATGCGGATGCGGCGCGGCGGAAGAGACTGCATGCCGCTGCGCAAAGGCGAGTGTCCGGAGAATCTTTGGGCCGGAACCGGTCGTTGATGGCTCGACATAATCGGCTTAGGGATACATACGGTTGAGTGTGCGGGCAAAGGGGATCGTCTCGCGCACATGCTCCAGACCGCAGACCCAGGCCACCACGCGCTCGATTCCCATGCCGAAGCCTGCATGCGGAACGGAACCGTAACGGCGCAGATCCAAGTACCACTCCAGCGGCTCTACCGGCAGACGGTGCTCTGCAATACGCCGCTTGAGCAGCTCATAAGAGGAGATGCGCTGCGAGCCGCCAATCACCTCTCCGTATCCCTCCGGCGCCAGTACATCGACGCAGAGCGCGAGCGCGGGGTTCTCCGGATCGGGATCCATGTAGAAGGCCTTGACCGCCGCAGGATAGCGATGGACCATTACCGGCCGGTCAAACTGGGCCGAGAGATAGGTCTCGTCGGGTGAACCGAAATCATTACCGTATTCAAATTTCTGCTCGACCAGGCCGGAGGCGTGGGCCTGCTCGAGCATTCGGGCAGCATCGTCATAGGTGATACGGGGAAAGGGTGGCTGCACCCGCTCCAGCTTGGCCGTATCCCGCGCCAGCACTTTGAGGTCGAGCGGTCGTCGGCTGAGCACGCGCTGAACGATAAAGCTGAGAAACTGCTCGGCCAGATTCATCAGATCGTCCAGGCCGGCAAAAGCTATCTCCGGCTCCACCATCCAGAACTCCGTAAGATGGCGCCGGGTCTTTGATTTTTCCGCCCGAAAAGTAGGCCCGAAGGAATAGACCTTGCCCAATGCCAGCGCGGTGCTCTCGAGGTAGAGCTGCCCGCTCTGCGTCAGGAAAGCCGGATCGCCGAAATAGTCCACCGCAAAGAGTGTGCTGGCGCCTTCGCAGGAGGAGGGAGTGAGTATCGGCGGGTCGGTCAGGACAAAGCCGTTCTCGTCCAGAAAATCACGCGCCGCCTTGATAATCTCCGCGCGAATGCGCAGGATCGCAGTCTGCCGCGGCGTCCGCACCCATAGGTGCCGATGCTCCATCAGGAAATCAACTCCGTGCTCTTTGAGCGTGATGGGGAAGGGAGTCTCCTCTTGAACCCGCTGCACGACTTCGAGCTCCTCGACGTCCAGCTCGTAGCCGCCGGGCGCGCGCTGGTCGGCACGCACCTTGCCGGTCACGATCACGCTTGACTCCTGGGTGAGATCGCGTATCCGCTCGAAGACCTCCGCGGCAACCGCAGCCTTGGTGACGATGCCCTGCACGGTGCCGGTTCCATCGCGAAAGATGGGGAAGAGCAGCTTGCCGCTGCCGCGCAGGTTGTAGAGCCATGCGTGCAAGGTGACCCGCCGGCCCTCATGTTGGCTGAGCGCCGCGATTACCGCCAACGGTGCGGCGGCTGACTCGGCGCCCCTTTCGGCGTTTTGCGCGGTGTTTTGTTGTGAACTTGCGTCTGCCATTCTCCGGTCTCGATCCCGTTCACAGTTCAAGTTTGGCGAAGGTCTGGGCCGCGTGCTGCGCGACCTCCTCCGGCGAATTTTCCAATTGATAATGGATATCGAGCACGGCGCCGGTCATTTGCGGGGCGGTGCGCAACTCGGTCATGGTCTCAACCCAATCGATCGTTCCATCCCCCGGCCATAGGTGCTCGTCTTTTGCGCCGTGGTTGTCATGAATATGAGCAGTGAAGATGAGGTGCTTCAACTCCTCAATGACGGCGCGGACTCCTTCGCGGAAGTTCGCGTGGCCCACGTCCACGCACAGGCCTACATCTTTGAAGTGCCCGGTCGAGAGAATTTCCAGAAGGTTATGGGGTTCCGTCACCTCATTAGGGATATTTTCCAAGAGCAGCTTGACTCCGAGCGGCCGCGCGAAAGCCTGTAAATGCTCGATCGCGGTCATGGCATGTTCGAGCGTCCGCTGGTTCCAGCGATCCTCACGTTCTCCCAGGTGGAGCACCAGGAACTTCAGGGGTATCTGCTCGGCCGCCTCCAGGGCCCGCTTGATCTCATCCATGGCGTCGATGCGCCGGGACTTCTCCGGATGAATCACGTTCACCGCGGGAGCGCCGCCGCGTCCCATCTCCGCGTCGGCGTATAGCGGAGCGTGCATGGAAAACGGCTGCAAGGGATTGGAGCTGAGCCAGTCGGCAATTTCCTTTACATGGGCGCGGCTGGCGTAATCAAAATGCTGCCGCGCCGCAAAAATCTCGATTGCCTGCGCGCCGCTATTGGAGATAGCCTGCAGCAGCCCGGGATGTAGGCGCTGGCGCAGGAATACATGGCTCGATATGACTCTTAACATGGTGCGGCTTTCACTGACCTCATAAGCTAGGCGCCTCGTAGTCGCTACTTCTATCTTCTCATTAACAGATGCAATACCGTCTTTGCCTTTCTTTCTGTCATTGACGCAGGGAATCCGCTTCCGGTCTCTCTGGCCTACTTAGGTGAGATGGCGCTGGGTGCGCATACGAAAAAGCAGATTCCCTGCGGGAATGACAGAAAGAAAGGCAAAGGCGAATACAGGAGAGGGGACTAGCCGGGCGGCCGGGCACGGAGTCCGGCTTCGATATCGGGATGCAGGGGCACGGATTCAATGCCGCTTCTGCGCCGCGATTCTATCTCCCATGCTTTCGAGTACTTCCAGTGCACATAGAGTGAATGGTTCAGGTGCAGCAGGAAACCCTCAATCCCATCCAGAAAGCCAAGGCGGAAGATGTAGTTCTTGAGAAATGCGAAGAGGGGCGCAAGCACCGCCGTACCTACGAAGGCGAGCGGCGAATGGCTGACCTTCCCCTTGGCCGCAAGTACGTCTGAGACCTCGGAACTGTAGCGGTTCATGTGCTCGATGTAGAGATCGAGCGATGGATAGGCGTAATGCATCAGGTCGTTCTTGAGCTTTCCCGTTGGTCCGTTGAACTGGGGGGTTCCGTGAGGCCCCGCACCTTCTTCCACCCGCGCCTCGCCCCGCCTGAAGAGTCTCAGCTTGCGGTCGGGATAAAAGCCTCCGTGGCGCAGCCAGCGGGTAAGGAAGAGGTTGGAACGCGGTATCCAGTAGGCGCCGTAGCGGGCGTCTTCGAGCAGCAGCTGAATTTCACCGGCCAATCCGGGGCTCACAACCTCATCGGCGTCCAGCAGGAGAATCCAGTCGCAGGTGCAGCGGTCAATAGCTATGTTCTTTTGTTCCGGATGGCCGCGAAAATCCCGGTTGAAGAAATGCTTTGCTCCATAGGAGCGGGCGATCTCCGGAGTGCGGTCGACAGATCCTGAATCGACGATGACGATCTCATCTGCCCAGCGAACGCTCTCCAGTGTCCGGGGAAGAGTCGCTTCTTCATTGCGGGCAATCATCGCAACGGAAAGTGTTGCGCGCTTGGGACTCATCTTTTCTCCCTGGACGCCGTTCATAGAGAGGCGATGCGGCGAATCAGGTCTTCCTGCTCCGCTATGCTTTCCGCTCCGATGGTGAACGCATCCAGAGCATTCGAAGACAGGGCGAAGTGAAGGGCGGCATTTTCCCGGCCGCGCAGATCGCCTTGCCCAAAAATCTTCATCCCCACAATCCCTTTGCCCTGCGCGCGCATCTCCTGGATTACATCGATAACTACCTTCGGCCGCGCGTCCATGTGGGAACCGATGGGATTGAGGCGCACCAGAACGAGTTCCACCCAGGGCGACCGCGCCGCCGCGCGTAAGGCCTCGATTCCGTGACAGGAACATCCGTGCGCCCGTATGATCCCGCGCTCCTTCGCCTCGGAGAGAACATCCATTGCCGCCCGGTAGCGCGTGGTCCAGTCTTTTTCCGTCACGCAGTGCATCAGGCAGATATCCAGATAGTCCGTGGCCAGCTCCTTGCGGAAGCGATCGAGATCGGCTCGAGCGCCGGCCTGGTCGCGGGCGTAGGTCTTGGTCAGCACCGTCACGTTCTGCCGTGGAAGCTCTCTGAGCGCCTGAGCGACGTGGGGATGGCTGCCGTAGGAGTCGGCGGTATCGAAGAGCCGCAGCCCTTTCTCGTAGCCGTTCAACAAGAGAGCGGTTAAGCCGGCCGATCCGAGCGCCGTCTGATTCGAGTGCTGGTCCTTGGCTCGCGTACCCGTTCCCATCGCCAGCAGGCTGGTCTCGATTCCGGTCTTGCCCAGGATCACCTTTTCGCTGGCGGAGAACTTGCGCGGAAGGGGGGCGAAACTAACCGAATCCTTGGGAAGCAGGCGTGGAACGAGCCGGCCTGCCCCCACGCGGGTCGCGAGATCCACAATCGAATCGGAGTGTGCGAGCAGCTTTGGCATCGGTAGAGGCCTTCAATAGTATAGCGGCGGCATATCACTCTAGGTGTAGATCCCTAGTATGGACATTTCCATCTGATAGCCTGGACCAGCCACACAGTTCGCGCGACGGGGGCGGGGCGTAGATTCGTGAGGTTCACAGACTGGTTCTTGTCGGATCTCCGGCTTCCCAAGGCCATTTACAGCCAGCCTGAAGAAAAGCACGTCTGGTGGCGGGTCATGTGCCTCACCGGCGTCGACTACTTTTCCACTTTGGGATACCAGCCTGGCATTGCATTTCTGGCCGCCGGCCTGCTTTCGCCCTTTGCCACTCTGATCCTGGTCCTGGTCACCTTGTTTGGCGCTCTGCCCGTCTACTGGCGCGTAGCCGAAGCCAGTCCCAACGGACAAGGCAGTATCTCCATGTTGGAGAAGCTCCTTCCCCGCTGGAAGGGTAAGGTATTTGTCCTGATCCTACTCGGCTTTCGCAACCACCGATTTCATGATCACGATGACTTTGTCATCGGCCGACGCCGCCGCTCACTTTACCCACAATCCTTTCACTCCGGACTGGATGAAGAGTCAGATGGGCGTCACCCTGGTGCTCCTGGCTATCCTTGGCGCGGTCTTCCTTAAAGGCTTCAAAGAGGCCATCGATATCGCGGTCGTGCTGGTCGGCGTCTATCTGCTCTTGAACGCGATCGTCACCCTATTCGCCTTTTGGGAGATTGTGCGTCATCCCGTCCATTTTGAGCATTGGAAGCATGCGCTCTTCGCCTATCACGGCGGCATAGGGACGATACTTGTTCTCTCGCTTATTTTCTTTCCCAAGCTGGCGCTGGGACTCTCCGGGTTTGAGACAGGGGTTGCGGTGATGCCGCTAGTCGAAGGCGAAGATCTCGCCCTGCGCATTCGCAACACCCGCAAGCTTCTGGTGCTGGCCGCGCTCATCATGAGCTTCTTTCTGATTGCCACCAGCGTCGTCACCACTCTGCTGATTCCCCCGGAAGCGTTTCAAAACGGAGGGGCGGCGAATGGTCGCGCCGTGGCCTATCTGGCGCATCGTTATCTCGGCAGCGGCTTCGGATCGGCCTACGACGTGAGCACTATCCTTATCCTGGCCTTCGCCGGAGCCTCGGCGATGGCCGGCATGCTGAATCTGATACCTCGCTATCTTCCACGCTTCGGCATGGCGCCCGAGTGGGCCACCGCCACGCGGCCCCTGGTGCTGGTATTCATGGGCATCGCATTCACCGTTACCTGGCTCTTCCACGCCAATGTCGATGCCCAAGGCGGCGCCTATGCCACCGGAGTCCTGGTGCTGATCACCTCGGCTGGCGCCGCCGTGACCATCTCCATATGGAACCGGCCTCTCCGCTGGCCTTTTCTTCTGATTACGCTGATCTTCATCTATACCACCCTGCAAAACGTGCATCAGCGTCCTGAAGGCATTAAGATCTCCTCCTTCTTCATCGTTACCATCGTGGTTACATCGCTCATCTCCCGCGCCATGCGCTCAACTGAATTGCGCATCACCGGCATCACTCTCGACGATCGGGCAGAATCGTTTTTGGCCGAGTGCCCTCCCCGGGCCTCCATCCGCATCGTGGCCCGCAACCCGCAGTTGGATTGCAGCGAACAATCGCTGGAGGCGGTTGAGCGCAGCGTGCGCCGCCTGTACGGCATAGGCGTCCACGAGCCCGTCTTCTTTTTCCAGGTCGAGCGAGGCGACTCCTCGAACTTCGAAGACACCTTGAGCGTGCACGGGACCAGGGTCGGGAAGCACAGGATCCTGCGCGCGGAAAGCCCGGTTATTCCCAACGCATTCGCGGCACTCTTGATCGAGATGGAAAAGAGGAGTGGGACGGCTCCGCATGCCTACTTCACCTGGACCGAGGGGCCGCCGTTGACCAATATCCTCTTATTTGTTTTCTTCGGCGAGGGAGACATCGCTCCTTTGACCCATGAAGTCTTGCGCCGGGCGATTCCCGATCCCGCGCGCCGGCCGGTGATTCACGTAAGCTGAGCGGCCTGTGTGAAAATGATTCCATGCCCTCTCCAGTTGACCCCTCCCTGTTCGACCGCGCCAAAAAAATCCGGCTGTTTTTGATGGATGTCGACGGCACGCTCACCAACGGGGGCGTCTGCCTGATGTCTCTTCCCAATGACGGCGGAGTAGCGGAGATGAAGGTATTCAACTCCCAGGATGGCCTGGGATTGAAGCTGGCGCACGTGATGGGGATCAAGACCGGCTTCATCACCGGACGGAAATCCGCCGCCGTCGCCCAGCGCGCCGAGGAGCTCTCTGTGGACTTCGTCTATCTTAGCCAGGAGACCAAGATAGCTGCGTTTGAAGAGTGCATGCGGAATGCCGGAGTCGTCGAAGACGAAGTGGCGTACATGGGGGACGATCTGCCCGACATAGCGCCGGCCTTGCGCTCCGGGCTAGCGGTCGCCGTGGCAACCGCCGCGCCGGAGCTTAAAGCGATCAGCCACTACGTCACCCGCTGTGCAGGCGGAGAAGGATCGGCGCGCGAGGTAGTCGAGCTGATTCTCAAAGCGCAGGGCAGGTGGGAAGAAGCCATTCCAAAAGCCCGCGCGTAGGGTGGCAGCACCCCTGTTTTAGCAGAGGAAGCTGGACTTCAGTCCAGCAGAGCTGGGGCACCCGATTTGGTCGCGACGCTAACGTATTCAAACCCAGAACTTCAAACCCAGAACTTCAAACCCAGAACTTCAAATCAGGACCGTTCGGCTCTTTGATGCATCTCTAATTGAGTGGCAAGTGCATCAGAAAAAAATTCTGAATTTCTTGATTGAGGTTTTTTTGGCAAATCACACGCAGCTATTCTCGCCTTTAACCTTGGCCGGGCTGACCCTGCCAAACCGGGTAGTGGTCTCGCCGATGTGCCAGTACTCGAGCGAAGATGGATTCAGCAATGACTGGCATTTTGTGCATCTGGGCAGCCACGGCGTCGGAGGAGCGGGATTGGTTTTTACTGAAGCCTCCGCGGTACGCCCGGAGGGCCGCATCAGTCCCCAGGATCTGGGCTTGTGGAAGGATGAGCACATTGGAGGGCTAAAACGCATCGTCACCTTCCTGCACAGCCAGGGAGCACGCGCAGGGGTGCAATTGGCGCACGCGGGACGCAAAGCGAGCATGAGCCGGCCATGGGAGCCGGCGAGATATATAACTCCGGCAGAAGGCGGATGGCAGCCGGCCGCGCCCAGCGCCATCGCCTTTGCCCCGAGCTACGGCAGACCGGCCGCATTGGACTTGCCGGCGATTGAGCAAGTTGTCAAAGCCTTCGCCGAGGCCGCGGCGCGCGCGCTCCAGGCCGGCTTCGACGTTGTCGAGATCCACTCCGCGCATGGCTATTTGCTGCACGAATTTCTGTCGCCGCTAAGCAATCTCCGCAACGATGCTTACGGAGGATGCTTCGAGAACCGCATTCGTCTGCTGATCGAAGTGGTGGATGCGGTGCGCCACGAGTGGCCGCGGAACCGGCCTCTCTTTGTTAGGATCTCGGCCACGGATTGGACCGAAGGTGGCTGGGATATCGATCAATCAGTCGCCTTGGCGAAGGTTCTCAAAGAGCACAAGGTCGATCTGGTGGATGTCTCTTCCGGTGGGAATGTGGAGCAAGCCGTCATTCCCGTGGGGCCCGGCTATCAGACTGCGTTCGCGGAGCGCATCCGCCGCGAAACCGCGTTGCTACCGGCGCAGTGGGCATGATTACCGATGCAGCGCAGGCCGAGCACATCCTGAGGACGGGTCAAGCCGATCTGGTGCTGCTGGCCCGGCAGATGCTGCGCGACCCGTACTGGGCGCTTAATGCCGCGGCCCATCTAGGTGAGCAAAGCAGTTGGCCTGTTCAGTATCTCCGGGCAGCGCCTGGCGGCAGCCCGGCACGGCAGCCGATTCCGGAGAGATCGGAAAACTAATGGTAAAAAAGATCATCCGATAGCCAAAGCTGGCCTATACTTTTGTCGAAGGGCGGTGAGCGAAGTTCTGCCCGCCCGGTTTCGGCATGGCCAATCATCTTCCACAACGGCGCGCAGCGCAGAAACCTGAAATCCCGGATAAGCTTTACTTCCGCATTGGCGATGTCGCCCGCCTGTGTGCGGTCGAGCCGTATGTGTTGCGCTTTTGGGAGACCGAGTTTCCTCAACTCAAGCCCAATAAGAGCGGAACCGGGCAGCGCCTCTACCGCAAACGCGACGTGGAGATGGCTCTTCGGGTCAAGCGGCTGCTCTACGACGAAGGCTACACCATTGCCGGGGCCCGCCAAGTGGTGCAGTCCGAGACGCGCAGGGCAGGGCCGATCAATCGGAACTCCCTCTGGACCAGCGCCAAGCCGCCGAGCGGACGGAAATTCGCCTGCATAGAGTCCGTAAGGAATTGCGGGAGATTCTGGGACTGCTTTCCAGCCCCAAACCGCAATCACTGCAAGCGAAGGAGAAGAAACCTGCCGGCACTCCGGCCGGCGGCCGTGAACTTTTTGAGCCGTAAAAAGCGACTCAGCGCAGCCAAGCCGGGATCTATTGCATATCGATTTCGTGAGGGATTTCCTGAGGCACGGATTTCGACACGCTCGTGTCGACCACGATCGTGCCGTTGGTCATAAACCTTTCCATTGCCTGCATGGCGCATCCCTGTCCGCAGGCATGGTAGAACTCGGCATTCTGGCTCTCCGCCCTGTTCCAGGGCATCAGCGTGAAGCGTTGATTCGGCTGCCCTTCTTCGAAGCAGGGAACATCACCCAGGGTCAACATCCACCAGTGATTTGAGTCGCCCTTTTTCCTACCGCATATGTCGCAGTTAAACGAGACATCCCAAACCATTCTCCACCTCAGCTCCGGCAACGGACTGCGCCATCACAGTAGCGCACCCGGCGACGCTTTACAATCATGCTAGAGTATGACGTTCGAGGTTTCTCCAAGCAATGGCTTTTTGGGGAACGTCAGGGTGAACCGAAGTGATATGTCCGGAGTGCGCATCCTCCAGCTTTCGCCTTTCCCGGTTTCGACTGAAGGATTTAGAGCGCCTTGCGTTATTTCAGTATCCGGTGCGCTGCCGGCATTGCCATCGTAGGACTTATGCCGGTTTTCCGCTGGCCCTGATGCTTTTGCAATCGGGCAAGGCGCGCAAACATCGTCCCCGGCCGGGCGCCGGTAACTGAGGAAGAAACTCATTCGCGGGGAAGTCTCGCCTTTCCGCGGATGACGTGATAAAAATGAGCGCACGCTCTTTCTACCCCCGGCCTCCCCCCAATGAGAGGCGTTCATGAAAGCATTTTTTGTCGCGATGGCCATCGCTGCCGGCGCCGGTTTTGGCTGGCTGGTGCATGAGCAAGTCGACCGCGAAGAAGTCATAATGTACCCCGCCTCGACCGCGCCAGAAATTGCGCACACCTATGTTGGCCCTGCGATTTCACCTGTGATGCGCACTCTCGCGCTGCGCGATCTCCGCCTGTTTATCGACCCTCGCGAAGTCCGGTACGCCTCTGAAAAGGGAGACCAGAGTGCGAAAGTCAAGCAGCAAACGGCGGCAATCGAGGACCAGATGAGCCGCTTCACCTCCCACGAGCCGAAGTCCCGACGCTTTTATAAGGGCGACCGGCTGCTTCTAATGCAGCTCATCCATGCGCGCGTCACGACGTTTGAATCGGCCTGGGCGGTTCATGTGGGCTCCGACTCCGCCACCCGCGCCAGCGCGAAGCGCCGGGCGAGCGCCTGCAGCGCACTGGTCAAGACATCGGCGAAGAAGGGGCGTTTCATTGGCTGGCGGGTTGACGAAGACCACGTGTGTCTCAAGGTTCCCGACGACGCCAATCTGGATACAGTGCTGGCGGCCGCGCTCGCCTATACCGGCAATCAACTTGCGAGCGGCAGCGTTGGGAGCTTCCCCAAAGGCGCGAAATGAGTCCCTGAGAATCCCAGGTCCCAGAATCGGGACCGTTCCACAAACTCGGAGCAGGCTTTGATTTGAATGGTCGGGACGGGCAGATTTGAACTGCCGACCCCTCGCACCCCAAGCGAGTGCTCTACCAGGCTGAGCCACGTCCCGACGGCAGAATTTTCTCTTCCGAGTGTACACGAGAGGGCCGGTTCCACGCAGGTCAGTGGCTGGGGGGAACATATTCTTTCGGCAGGGCCGATCCCCCGCCAAAGAAATACTCCTGCATCTGCTCGACCAGGAATTCCTGCGCTTCGCGTGTCCAAGGCTGTAGACGGTATTCGTTGAGCAGCATCTTCTGATGTTCGACCCACCCGGCCCACGCTTTCTTCGAGACATGGTCGTAGATCTTTTGGCCGAAGTCGCTGTCAAACGGGCGCTCGTCGAGGCCCTCCAATTCCTGCTTGTAACGTGCGCAAACCACCATATGTGCCATGAGACGCCCCCAGAGTAGATCTCCTTCCATTGTAAGAGGAAAACGGCGAGGACAAAACCGCAGGTCGCTCCGGTCGAGATTTGCTTCTGCCCGTCTTGTCGGTCTTTGCCTTTCTTTCTGTCATTCCCGAGAGAGCAGAAGCAGATTCCCTGCGGGAATGACAGACTAGAAAAGCAACCGCAAAAACAGAAGGCCGGAGCATCGCAGGCCCATGAACCGCAGATCTCTCCACTCCGCTTCGCTCTCTCGAAAATCATCCTGGGAGGCGTGCTCTCGCCTGCGGTTGGCGTCTCGCTCCTTGCTACGTATGGATGGCACCCGCTCCACCCTTGCTGACGCATGGATGCGGCGCCCTAGATCTGCTTGAAGTATGGGTCCGAAACCGCCAACCATCGGGGTGCCCCGTCCTTCGCACTGCGCTGTTTCGTGCGAAGGGTAGGAGACCACATACGCATCTGCCCCGATTTTCATCCCCTTGGGTGGGACGCAGGCCCATGACACTCCGTCGAGATGACAAATCATAAGTTGCGGTTGCAGCGGCGCCGGGCTGTTAGTCTTTGCCTTTCTTTCTGTCATTCCCGAAGGGAATCTGCTTTTCTAGGTACGTTTCGAACGAAAAGCAATTGCAAATACAGAGGCCGGCGCCCCCTCTAGCGGCGCTTCTTTCCTTTCTTCTTGCCCTTGCGCAGCGTCTTATTCTTGGGCGCCTTCGCGGCTGCCTTAGACTTCGATTTTGATTTCGGCTTGCCCGCGCGGCGTATAGGGCCGGGAGCAATCTCCTCCACGATCGAGAATTGTAATCGTCTCTGTATCTCATCCACGCGGTCGAGGACCACACGCACACGATCTCCCATGGAGTAGCGCCGGCCGGATTGTTCACCGACGATCTGCCGCGAATTCTCCTGGTAAGTGTAGTAGTCGCCCTGCAGGCTCAGGATGGGAACCAGGCCTTCAATGAAGAGACTGTCCAGCTCGACAAAGCAGCCGTACTTGGTCACGCTGAGGATCATGGCGTCGAAGTCTTCGCCCACCCGGTCCTGCATGAATCTGACTTTCTTCCAGTCCATCAATTCGCGCTCGGCATCGTCGGCGCGGCGCTCCGCTTGACTGGATTCGTAGGCAATGGCCGAGAGCGCCAACTCATCCATCGGCCCTGTATCGAGGCCAGGATCAGGATCGTGATCGCGATGAGGCCGATGCCCCTTGCCAGGCCGGAGCTCATGCCAAGGCGCTTGGGGGTCGGCGGCGGCCGGCTTTCCGCGCCCGCTTTTGCCTTCGTGAAGCATGGCTTTAACGATGCGGTGCACGATCAGATCGGGGTAGCGGCGGATGGGTGAGGTGAAGTGGGTATAGCACGGCGCCGCCAAGGCGAAGTGACCTTCATTTTTTTCGCTGTACCGCGCTTGCCGCAGAGAACGCAGCATGAGGTGGGCGAGGATACGCTCTTCCGGCTTTCCGGAAATCTTCATTGCCAATTGCTGGTACATCCGCGGAGTAACGGCGATATCCTCGGGTATTTCATGCTGGCGCGGAGAATTGCCCCCGTGTCCCCGGCTCCTCTGCTCGCGGCGGTCGGATTTCATGGTTACCCGCTTTACCGGCAGGGCGCCGAATCCGAGCGAATATCCAAAGCTGGCGGCAACGTCTTCAAACTCAACCACGCGGCGCGGCTCCGGCTTTTCATGGATGCGGTAAAGCGAAGGGACGCCCAACTGCTCCAGCCACGAAGCAACGCACTCGTTGGCGGAGAGCATGAATTCTTCAATCAAGCGGTTGGCCCAGTTCCGTTCCGAACGCACGATACTCTGCATCGCTCCGGAGGAATCAAATTCAACCACCGGCTCGGGCAAATCGAAATCGATCGAGCCGCGGCGCTGGCGCTTGGCGTTTAGCAGGCGGGCGAGCTGGTGCATGCCCGTGAATTCCTCCACCAGCGGCGCGAATTCCTCCCGCGCCTGCCGCTCCCCTTCAAGCACCGAATGGACCTGGGTATAGGTCATCCGCCGGGCGGAGCGGATTACGCCTTCGGTGATCTCGTAGCTGAGGATCTCGCCCTCATGGTCAATCTGCATGATGCAGGAGAGAACCAGGCGATCCTCGATCGGGCCGCAGGCTGCAGATATCGCTGGAAAGCTCCTGCGGCAGCATGGGAACGGCGCGGTCGGGAAAGTAGACGGAAATGCCGCGCAGGCGTGCTTCAAGATCCAGGCCCGAACCGGGGGTCACATACTGGGCGACGTCGGCAATGTGAACCTGCAACTCCCAGCCGTGGCTGGTTGCTCGCGCCATCACCGCATCGTCAAAATCCTTAGCCGTCTCGCCATCGATGGTGACAATGGGCAAACCGCGAAAATCGCGTCGCCGGCTAATTTCCTCCTCATCCAGATGAGCGACGGCGCGCGCCTCTTCAAGCACGTTGCCGGGAAAGACATGAGGAAGATGGTGCTTGCGAATGACGATTTCGACGTCGACCCCGAAATCGTCCCTCCTGCCCAGAATTTCGATTACCCGGCCGCGGGCTGGACGTGTGGCCGTCGGCCATTCCGTGACTTCCACATCCACCACCAGGCCTTCGAGATCGGCATAGGCATGAGCTGTGCTACGGCCAGCCTCTTCTCCCAAAACCCGATGCGGAGATGCGGTCTCCCGCCGCAGGTCCTCCATCCCGGCAGCGATGAGGATAGGCTGGGTCATCCGATCGTCCCAGGGAGTGACGAAATTTCCCTGGGCTGAGCCGTTGCGGGCATAGTGGAAGACTCCGACGACGGTCGGATTGCGGCGGGTGAGGATGCGCACGATGCGTCCCGAGCGTCTGCCGTCGGGACGCGGGGGAGCCAGGTCAACCAGCACCTGATCGCCCTGCATCGCACCGCCCATCTCGTTGGGAGCAATAAAGATGTCGTCTCCATCGGATCGAGCGGAGCGGCGCAACTCCTCCCGGACAAAGCCGAAGCCGTCGCGGTGCAGATCCAGCCGGCCGGCGGCGAGATTGTCGCGCAAACGGGCTTGGCGCAGCGCCCAGTGGTCGCGATCCAATTTGGTGAGTTGACCCCGCGTGGACAGGCGATCCAACTGTTCCACCAGCAGACGGCGGTCCCGTCCTCCGCCCAGGCCAAGTTCGCGGACCAGCTGCTTATAGCTGGCGGTCTGGCCGGCGGAACGCTCGATGCGGCGGAGAAGTTCCTGGTCTGTCATTGCTGGTGTGTCATTTGTCTGAAAATAAATCGAGCGCATTACTCTGGCCAGTCTTTTACTCGCGTGCGCGCCTGCAGACCTATGCGCTTGATTATTGTTGATATTAACGGCTCCGTATACGAAAAGACCCGGTTGGGGGATTTCAATTTTTCCTCAAGCATGGTTAAGATGCAGACTAGAGCGTAGTTTGCATCGAGTAACATCGAGCAAGCGAATGAGATTGAAAGCAAACGACTCCCCCGAATTTGGCCTTCAGGAGCGGAACGGTGTCCGCGGGGTTGTCTCGGGAGCGGGTAATCAGAAGTCATCGAAAGGAAACACGAAAAGATGTGGAAACCGAACCAACCCGGAAGTCCATCCTCATCCTCGGGCACCGAGCCGGTGCGTCCGGCGGTGTCTCCAACCGCAAATAATGAGTCAACCAGCGCGCGTCCTTCCGGTACTTCCCCCGCAGCGCCGGCGATTGCCGATCAGGCCACGATTGGCAAAAGTTTGGTGGTGAAAGGCGAGGTGACAGGCTCCGAGTCGTTGTACATCGACGGCAAGGTAGAGGGTGCAATCAACCTGCCCGGCAATCGAGTCACGGTCGGCCGCAACGGACAGGTGTCGGCCAATATCTCTGCCCGCGAAGTCGTGGTTTTGGGCAAGGTGCGGGGCAACATCAATGCCAGCGATCGCGTGGACATCCGCAGCGAGGGTTCCTTGACCGGGGATGTGATCGCGCAACGCATCAGCATTGAAGACGGCGCCTTCTTCAAGGGCGGAATCGACATCCGTAAACCAGGCCAGACTACCAAGGAGAGTTCTGTTTCCACGGTGAACAGCGGAATCACGGAATCTCAGAAGGCAGTCGTCTCCGCTTAAGCCAGGGATCAGGGGCAGCACCCGAGATCCGTAATGTCGTATGTGATAGTTGAGACCGGGAGAATCCCAGGTCCCAGAATCGGGACCTGGGATTCCCGGTTTTGTGGCGCCACCCACCATTCCGTTCCACCAAGAAAAAAAGATCTGGAGCGCGACAGCATGGAAGATCGCCACGCCGTGGCGTCCGCCCGGATGGCCAATCCCTTAGCGGCGGAAACGGGCAAGCAACTGGCCGGGCAGCCTTGAGCCGGTGAGCTGCAACGCGCCGCCGGCTGCTCCAAGCCAAACCAGGGTGCCTACCGCGAGCAGAATCAGGTCGGCCGGGATACGGCCGGCCGCGGGGAGAACCTGGCGCACTCCATAAAGTGCCGCCAGGCTCACGAAGGTCGCCAGCAGGGCGCGCCATAGCTCCGCATGTTCCAGGCCGGAGAGGCGCACCATTTTGCGGCGATCGAGCATGACGGAGAGCACCACGGTCTGTAGCAAGATGGCGGCGTCGGAGGCGAATGACAGGCCGATAGCTCCTGCACTGCGGTGCAACGACCAGTAAACCGGCAGCGACGCCAGCGTGACGATTACTCCGGCAGCCATGGGAGCGAAGGTGTTCCCGGCGGCGTAGAACGCCCGCGCGTAGATTGCCTGCGAGGTCCACAGAAAGAGTGAAATAGAAAAGATGGCGAAGTAGACCGCAGTTTCTCTGGCATCGCGATGGTTGAACGAGCCTGCGCGGAAGACCAGATCCACGGCGGGGTAGGCGAGGCCGACCATCCAGGCGGAAACAATAAACGAGAAAGCCAGAATGCGCGAGACTGACGAGTTCACCGCGGCGGCGAATTCCGCCAGCCGCTTCTGGCTGAAGAGGGAGGCAAAGAAGGGCAGACGACGCAGCGCCGACAGCCTGCCCCAGGACGGCCATCGGCGCCGTGAAGAGGTTTTTCGCATAGGACAGCCGCGAGATTTGGCCCGGTACGCTGGAGGCGAAGTAGTTGAGAATCCAAGTATCGGCAGTGACCACGGTCACGCCCAGCATCAGCGGGAGCGAGAGACGGAGCCACTCACGCAGGCCGCGGTGAGACCAATCGAACCGCGGACGGTAATGTACGCCAACCCGGTGCACGCCCCAGGCATTGAGCGCCAGCCAGCCCAGGAAGGCTCCGGCCACAACACCGATCGCCAGGGAAGAGACGCCCATCGACTTGGCCAGGAAGACGGCAGCCAGGATGATGGCGAGGTTATAAACCAGCGGAGAGACCGCCTGGTAAGCGAACTGCCGATGCACGAACAGGACGGCGCCGAAGACACCGCCGACAAAGAGGAAGAGCGGCTGGAAGAGCATGATCCGTGTCATGTGTACACAGAGCGCGGCCTCTCCAGGATTGAATTTGGGAAAGAAAACGCGGACGTACATGGGAGAGAAGATCTCTCCCAGAAGGATGGCCGCGCCCAGGACGCAAATCATCATCGTCAGGATGACGGAGAGGGCGTGCTCGCCTTCCTCCTCATTGCCCGTCTCGCGGTAGCGGCTGAGGATGGTGATGAAGGTAATCGATGCCGCGCCTCCAGCGACGAAATAAGCGATCATATCCGGCAACTGAATGGCCGCGTTGTAAGCGTCGGTGGCTATGCCCGCGCCAAAGAGAAAGGCGATGTACTTTACCCGGACCAGGCCCATGATGCGCGAGAGGAAGGTTGAAACCATCAGGATGATGGTTGCGGAGAAGACGGAGTGGCGGTGCGATGGCCGCAGTAAGGCCAAGCCCCGGCGCCATACTGTGGATTTAGATTTCGGCGGCTCCGCTGGCCTTGAAGATAACTGATCCATGGGTTGGGCTGATTCTAGAGTAATCTCAGGATTCTTGGGGGATTGCCCTTCTGCCCTTCCTGTTCGTCTTTGTTTTTCTTTCTTGCCCGTCTTTGCCTGTCTTTCTTGTTTGCTTTTCTTTCTGTCATTCCCGCAGGGAATCTGCTTTCTGGGCTCTCAGCATACGAGTTCGATCTTTGCGCCCGAGCGAGAGGCAAGCAGATTCCCTGCGGGAATGACAGAAAGAAAGGCGAGAATGGCAGAAGGCCGGCCTTCGGCTGCATAGAAAAAGGCCCCATGATCTTGGGGCCTTTTTCTGCGACCGAGGTGCGGTCAGCTTGCTATGTTGAGCGAGTTCTTGCTGAGGATGCGATCGACCACCTTCTCGACATCCTGGAGGAAGAACTCGCTGGCCGGAGCGGCAATGCCAATCCGGCTATTGCCTGGACCGAGCGCCGACGCGATCTCATTCCACCGCGCCAAGGATGATCTGGCAGGAACGGCGACTGCATGACGCGCCGGCTCCCGCTGAAAGAAGTACGCGGACCACACAATCAGCGTTAGCAGACTAGCGCAGGTGTCCATGATGCTCAGCGCCGAGCTCGCAATGTGGATGTTACGGCTGCTGAAGCTGAGCAAGAAGGCGGAAACAACGAGATTGCTGGCCGCCGTGATACCGAAGCCGAAGCTGACACCAAAGATCTGGCTGCGGTAGGAAAGGCCAAGTTTGCCGGCGGAGATCATCAGGAAGCCCAAGAGGCTGAGCAGGAAAATACTCTCGCAGCGCATCAACTGATCGCAGCCTGCGAGCATCATTTGGCTGCGCTTCACTCCGGGAACGACGCTTGCACCGATGGCCGCCACGCAGGAAACGCAAGCGACCCAGCGGAAGGCGATCAATCCTAATCGCCTGAGACCGGGCAACGGTTCCAGCGCATATTTAAATAGGCGCAAAATCACAAAGAAGATAGCGACGGTCCCTGCGATATAAAGCGGCCAATAGGTATAGAAATACCAGAAATAGGCAGCCTTCTTCGAGACATGAAACAAAACTTGCGCGTGTAGCAAGCCCTCGAGAACAATGAACGATACCAGCCGCAGCGCCAGATAGGCGATCAGTGCGTCGAATCGTCTGCGATCCTTGGACCGCAGAATGGCGAAAAGCGCCACAGCGATAAGGACAGGCTCAGCAAGGTAGAGGAGACTTGAGAGTATGCCGGACATCAGACCCACCCCGTTACGAGTCTTGAGAATAGCTCGAAAAGGGGTGGCGCTCAACCCTAGAAACTCGTTGTAGATAGCACTAAGGTGCTACGTTGAGGTTGGCTTGGTACTCTCGGGTGTACCACAGGTACCCAAATCACTTAATCGATGAGCCAGCAAGCCCGGAGCACAGTAGATAGTCTCTCGTGGCTGCAGGTCCAATCGCCCTACCGCGGGCCTGAATCACCGCCTAGATGCAACCGTCATTGGGGCTGCAGCTCGGGACGGGAATCGCGCTGGAAACAACTAGAGTATTGTGGGTTGCGACTGCAGCGGCATTGACCGTAAGAGTCTTCGGAGTAAAGGCGCTGGCGGCGGCGCCGGCGAGAACCAGACCTACGATGGATACGCGAACCATGAGCTTAAACATTAGATTTCCTTTGAAAAGAGTTGTTTTTTGAATAGCGTTCGACGGCGACGGGATAAGCCGGCAAAAATACCGGACCTCTAGATGCAACCGTCATTGGGGCTGCAGCTTGGGACTGGAATCGCGCTGGAAACAACTAAAGTATTGTGGGTTGCGACTGCAGCGGCATTGACCGTAGGAGTCTTCGGAGTAAAGGCGCTGGCGGCGGCGCCGGCGAGAACCAGACCTACGATGGATACGCGAACCATGAGCTTAAACATTAGATTTCCTTTGAAAAGAGTTGTTTTTTTGAATAGCGTTCGATGGCGACGGGATAAGCCGGCAAAAATACCGGACCTCTAGATGCAACCGTCATTGGGGCTGCAGCTTGGGACTGGAATCGCGCTGGAAACAACTAAAGTATTGTGGGTTGCGACTGCAGCGGCATTCACCGTAGGAGTCTTCGGAGTAAAGGCGCTGGCAGCGGCGCCGGCGAGAACCAAACCTACGATGGATACGCGAACCATGAGCTTAAACATTAGATTTCCTTTGAAAAGAGTTGTTTTTTGAATAGGTTCGACGGCGACGGGATAAGCCGGCAAAAATACCGGACCTCTAGATGCAACCGTCATTGGGGCTGCAGCTCGGGACGGGAATCCCGCTTGGGACAACCAGTGTGTTATGGGTCGCCACAACTGCTGCGCTGACCGTGTGTATCTTAGGAGTAAAGGCACTGGCGGCTGCACCGGCAAGAACCAGACCTACAACAGAAACGCGGATCATAAGTTTCGACATTCGGTTACCTCTTATCAGATTTTTTTGTTACTTTTTCTAGTGCACTGCAACAATTCGGAGTATATTTCTTTCAAAGCATAAGTCTAATGTTTTCAAATAGATTATTAGGTATTAACTATCCTTCATTACTCAGGTACAGCTTAAGTGTGGTGCTTAAGTCACACTTATTTCGTAGATTAGTCATCTAGTTTTGGACTGCTTAGTGGGTACTAGAGTTTAGATTTGGTGCTAGCTAAGAGGTCATTGCCGCGTCTACTCAGGAGATGTGGTTCGCCCGAGAATTAAAAGGTCAATCCTGCAAAATCTGGGTGTCTCATATCTGCGAGGCCTTTGCGCCAGATGTGGGAAACCGCAGATCTCCACTCCGCTGCGCTCCGGTCGAGACGACAAATGCAGGTGGAGATGCCGATCAAACCTTTGCCGTCCCACACGACATTCAGCCCATGTAATTCTTACTGAGGGCCGGTCGGAAGCTCCAGTTTTGAGCCAGTAAGCACGACGTTTCCCGCTTTCCATTCAAGCCTTTAAAAGGCTCTCCCACGTGGTAAAATTAAGGAATGGGAAGCGGTCCAAACTCTTCACTTTGAACCCATTATTTCCCAAACAGGTTGGTTTTTGGCTGGGGTTTGTGAATGGGCTCAATCCGGAACCATAAAGCTTAAAATAGGGCGGCGGACGGATTGCCGCTCAGGGTACCCGGCCCCACTCCCAAGAGCCGTAGAATCAGCCAGTTGGGCTGAGAAGGCGCTTCGAAAGATTTACCAGCGGAGTTTCATGTCCACGAAAGAATTGTCTATTCCCGTTGCTCTTCCACCGATCCCCGTGCGCGACAACCCGTCGGTCAGCCCCGAAGGCAGCTATACCGGGGAGAATATCAAAGTCTTGGAGGGTCTGGAGGCAGTCCGCCTACGGCCGGCGATGTATATCGGCTCGACCGGCGACCAGGGGCTGCACCATCTCGTGTATGAGGTGGTCGACAACTCCGTCGACGAGGCGTTGGCGGGCTTTGCCTCGCACGTAGACGTCGTCATCCATGTCGACAACTCCATCACTGTCGTCGACGACGGCCGCGGAATTCCCGTGGACGATATGGATGTTCAGGGCGAGAGGCTGCCGGCGGTGCAGGTTGTCCTCACCAAACTGCATGCCGGTGGAAAGTTCGACTCGTCTTCATACAAGGTATCGGGCGGCCTGCACGGAGTAGGTGTCTCCTGCGTCAACGCCTTGAGCGAGGAATTCAGCGTCGAGATCTGGAAAGATCAGCACACTTACGAGCAGGATTATGCCAAAGGGGCCCCAATCTCCAAGTTGCGCCATTCCGGCACAACCAAGAAGCGGGGAACGAAGATCCACTTTCTACCCGACCGGTCCATCTTTACGGTTACGGAATATAACTACGACACCCTGGCGCAGCGGCTGCGTGAGCTCGCGTTTTTGAACAAGGGCCTGGAGATCACGCTGGTAGACGAGCGCACCACCGATTTGAAGACCGGCGAGGCCAAGCGCTCGGATTTCAAATATGCCGGCGGTATCGCGGAGTTTATCAAGCACCTGAACCGCGGCAAGCAGGTGCTGCACGAAAAGCCTATCCACATGGAAGCGTCACGCGATGGGGTTGAGCTGGACATCGCGCTGCAGTATAACGACAGCTATTCCGAGACCGTCTTCAGCTTCGCCAACAACATCAACACCGTGGACGGTGGCACCCACCTTTCCGGATTCCGCACCTCGTTGACGCGCACCATCAACACCGCGGGGCAGCAGATGGGACTGTTCAAGGATGTAAAGGAGAATCTCTCCGGCGACGATGTGCGCGAGGGCCTGGTGGCGGTGGTGAGCGTGAAGCTGCCGCAGCCGCAGTTCGAAGGGCAGACCAAGGGCAAGCTGAACTCCGATATCGCAGGCACTGTGCAGGCCTTCGTCAACGAACGGCTGGGCATGTTCCTGGAACAGAACCCTCCGATCGCCAAGCGCATCATCAACAAGGCGATTGAGGCGGCCCGGGCGCGGGAAGCCGCGAGAAAGGCGCGCGACCTGACCCGCCGCAAAGGCGCCCTGGACGGGGGCGGCCTGCCGGGCAAGCTGGCCGACTGCAGCGAGCGCCAGCCCGACCGCTGCGAGCTCTACCTGGTCGAGGGCGAATCCGCCGGGGGCACGGCCAAACAGGGCCGCGACCGCAAATTCCAGGCAGTGCTGCCGCTCAAGGGCAAGATCCTGAATGTCGAAAAGGCGCGCTACGACAAGATGCTGGGGCATGAGGAAATCCGCGCCATGATTACCGCCCTGGGCTGCGGCATCGGCAAGGACGACTTCGACGCCTCCAAGCTGCGCTACGGCAAATTGATCCTGATGACCGACGCCGACGTGGACGGCTCGCACATCCGGACTCTTCTGTTGACCTTCTTCTTCCGTCACATGCAGGAGCTGATCCTGCGTGGGCACGTCTACATTGCGCAACCGCCGCTGTATCGAATCAAGAAGGGAAAATTCGAACAGTACATCAAAGACGACCGCGAATTCGTGCGCGTGATGGTCAAGCGCGCCTCGGAGGGCATGGGCTTGCGCCATGGGGCTTCGGGGAAAAAGCTTGAAGGCGCGGCCCTGACCAAGTTCATGGGGCAGCTCAACGATTATTTGAGCTTTCTTGAAAAAGCCAACAAGCACTTCCGCAACGAGGCGATCACCGAGCTGCTGCCTCGTCTGGAGCTCATGCGGCGCAGCGACTTTGAGAACGATGGCGCTCCGCCGGCGAAGCTCAAGAAGCTGCACGCGGAACTGGAGCGGATGGCCAAGACCCTCCAGTTCAAAAAAGTGGCCCAGCCAAGCTACGACGAAGAACACCAGACATGGTCGGTAATCTTCATCGATGCGCAGGGCGCGGAACGGCGGATCGACTGGGCGCTTGCATCCTCTCCCGAATACCGGCAGATGATGTCGAAGTACACGCAGATTCGCGAGGAGCTTGAACCTCCGTTCATCATCGAGTATGCCGGCAAAACCCCCGCCGCCGCAGCCGAAGAGGGCGAGGGTGAAGCCGAGGCGGAGGCCGCCCCGGCGGAAGGCGCCGCCAAGCAGAAGAAGGGACGGGTTGCGCAAGATCCGGTCACCAAGCAGACCGCGCGCGAACTCTTCGAATACGTGATCGAGCAAGGACGGCGGGATTACCAGGTGCAGCGATACAAGGGCCTGGGAGAAATGACGGCGCCCCAGCTATGGGAGACCACCATGGATCCCGAGCGGCGCACGCTGCTGCAGGTGAAGCTTGAAGACATGCTCACCACCGAGGCAATCTTCACCACGCTGATGGGCGAGAACGTAGAGTCGCGGCGGAAGTTCATCGAAGAGAACGCTCTCGACGTAAAGAACCTGGATATCTAGGGGAAGGATTCATTCTTCATTTAGGCGGGCTGGGAGAGGACCGCGGGCTTGACCAGAGCGAATACATCTAGCTGTGGTTGCAGCACTGCCTTTCTTTCTGTCATTCCCGAAGGGAATCTGCTTTGCCCCAGATGTGGGAAACCGCAGATCTCTCCACTTCGCTTCGCTCCGATCGAGATGACAAATTAGGTGTAATTGCCAATCTAGGCTTCTTCAACCCATTTTCATCCCGTTGGGTGGGCCGCAGCCCATGAACACTCCGTCGAGATGAGTGGCCGGCGAGATCAATTAAATCTTTATGAAACAGGCTGCGTGATAGTCTTTCTCGCATGCCTGCCCTACAATTCGACCTCTCAGCAGCCGCATTCGCGGAGATGATCCGCCAGGGCTTCCATCCCGATTTTCCGGCGGGGTGCGATGAGCAGGTGGCGCTCATCCGCGCCGCCCGGAATGCTCCTCCGGACCCCGGTTTAGCCGACTTGCGCGAGCTCGAATGGTCCTCCATCGACAACGACAGCTCACGCGACCTGGACCAGATTGAAGTGGCCGAACGTGTGCCCGGCGGCATCCGCGTACGGGTGGGAATCGCCGACGTTTCTCAATCGGTCGAGAGAGACAGCCCCCTCGACAAACATGCCGCAGACCAGGCGCAGACGGTTTATACGGCGACGCGGATTTTCTCCATGCTGCCCATCGAGCTGTCGACCGATCTGACCTCCCTCGATGAGAACGAAGACCGTGCTGCGTTGGTGATCGAGTTCCTGGTAAAGGCGGACGGAACGATCGAGCAGACGAAGATATATCGTGCACTGGTTCGCAACCGGGCACAGCTTGCGTATAGCAAAGCCGGAGCGTGGCTGGAGCAGAAAGCCAGTCCGGATCCAAAGATTGCCGGCTCGGCGATGCTGCAGGAGCAGTTGAAATTACAAAGCGAAGCAGCCCAGGCGCTGCACTCGCAGCGTGTGAGCCTGGGAGCGCTCGAGTTCAATCGCATTGAAGCCGACCCGGTGGTGATCGATGGCAAAGTGCAGGCGATCCAGTCGGCGGAACGCAACCGCGCCACGGATTTAATTGAAGATTTCATGATTGCCGCCAACGAGACGATGGCCCGCACTCTGAAGGCGGCGAAGCGCTCGTCGATTCGCCGCGTGGTGAAATCGCCGGACCGCTGGCCGCGCATCGTGGAGCTGGTCCGGCAGCATGGGACCAGCCTTCCGGCCGAGCCCGATTCATCCGCGCTGAACGCATTTCTGCAAGCGCAGCGGGCGGCCGATCCCGCTGCATTATCCCGATCTCTCACTGGCGATCATCAAACTGATGGGGCCGGGCGAGTATGTCATGGCAACGGGCGATCAAGATGGCTTGGAAGGTCATTTTGGATTGGCGGCGCTGGACTATACGCACTCGACTGCTCCCAACCGTAGATTTGCCGACCTGGTCACCCAGCGGGTCGTCAAGGCGATGCTGGCCAATGCGCCGGCGCCATATAGCGACGATGAGCTTTCAGCAATTGCGCAGCATTGCACGGAACGGGAGACGGCGGCGCGCAAGGTGGAGCGGGCGATGCAGAAACGGGTCGCCGCCGTGGCCTTGTCCGGCAGCGTGGGAAAAACCTTTCATGGAGTCATCACCGGGGCCAGCGAGAAGGGCGTTTATGTGCGCATCTTCGACCCGCCGGTCGAGGGCAAGGTTGTTCGCGGCGCGCAGGGACTGGATGTAGGCGATGCCGTGAATGTTGTGCTGCTCAACACCGACCCGGAGCGCGCGTTCATCGATTTCGGCCGCGTGTGACGGGATCGGGCTCCGGCTCTGCGGCTTCAGCTCCAACGATAAACGGAGCGTTCATGGGCCTCCGGCCCACCCAAAGGGATGAAAATCTGGGTTGGGGACCTAGGCTGGGTTGGCAGTTACACCCACTTTGACAAAGTAGATGGAGCGGCCGATGAAGCCTTTGCACGTCCTGCGCTACGGCTGCCGGCTCAGGTGTAACTGGTAATGTACTCTCTACCGTTTCTTTTTGAGTTCCTTGGCGGGAACGCCGCCCCAGACGGCGTGCGGCGGCACTTCCTTGGTCGCCAGACCCATCGCCCCGAGCATGGCGTCTTCCCCTACTTTGACTCCCGCCATCACGGTCGCGTGATAGGTCACCCTGGCCCTGGGGCCGATCTCGGTCACCTGGTTCTCCACATCCATGCTGTCTTCCAGATCGTGACGATGGGAGAAGACGGCCGAATAGTCGGAAATCGACGAGCCCTTGCGGATAATCAATTCGCCCCGGTCGTCCAGCATGGCGTATTTGTGGATGGTGCAGTCGTCTTCGATGGTGAGATTGTAACCATAACTGAACTCTACGCCATGAAAGATCTTCACGTTCTTGCCGATATGCTTGAAGATGTGCTTGCCCAGCATCTTGCGGAAACGAAAACCCAGCCAATGGTTCAGGCCCAGCGCTGAGCGGTCGAACATCTGCCAAAACCAGATGAGCGGCTTGCGTTCGGCATACTTCTCAGGGTCTACGTCGCCGTAGTACTCCGGTTCGAGGGTCACGTTGAGCGGGTCCAGGGTCATTTGCAGGACGTTTCCCGGCAATTCGGAGATCAAGGTCGTGTTCAGCTTGCCCCCATGCGGGCGTCCCAGATAGATCTGGTGCAAGGCGTCGCGCACCATCTCGGCGCGCAAGCGGGGCTCCTTGTGGCGGGCGAATTCCTCGTCCAGGTGCCTCAGCCAGCGGCAGAAGAGATCCTGTGCTTCGGGTGTGGGCTGCAATTCACGATATTGAAATTTGGCCATTGCTCGATGTCCTTCCCTACTGAATTGCAAAGACCGCGTAGACGGTTGCGGACCGCATGACCTTGCGGGCGTTGACGCTGAGTGGTTCCACCTCACCGCCCTCTGCCTTCGCCATGGCGGCCATGGGCATGGCGCGACCCTGCATGGGCAGGATGGGCCGGGACGGCGCCTCATTGCTGGCATAGATCAACTGCCCCAGGCTGGCGTTGAGCCCCTGGGCCATCTGCTGCGCGATCTGTTTGGCGCGAGCCAGCGCCAGCCCGGCAGCCTTGGCCTGCAGCGCGTCCTCATCGGCCACGGTCCAGTCGATCTGTCCGCTCTGGTTCGCGCCGGCTTTCACCGCCAGATCCAAAACATGAGAGGCATTTTTGGCCCCTGTTTTCACCGTCCAGCTCTGCTGCACCTGGAACTTGCGCTCGACTTTCTCCTCCGGCGTCCAGTCCTGGTTGCCATACTGCTGTACCGGCGCGATGCTTTGGTTTTCGCTCTCGATTGCATCCGCGGCCACGCCTGCCCCAGTCAACGCCTGCACGATGGCGTTCGAGATCTTGGATCCGGCAGCGTAGGCGGCCTGCTGATCGGGACCGTAGGCAAGAAAGCCAACGTGAACGACGGCCGTATCCGCGTCGGCCGTCGCATCCGCGCTGGTGGTGACGGCGATGGTCCGGTTGTCTTTGTTGACGGAGATCTGCTGAGCGCGGAGCGGCAACACCGCTGCTGAGATCAGCAACGCGCAGCAGGCTAGAGCTCTGGCCGCGTGGCTTTTTATGTAACGGTCGAGGACTGGAGAATCCCAGGTCCCAGAATCGGGACCTGGGGCACCCCCAGTAGGTACAAGAACAAACGGCCGGAGAAACTTGCTCGTCATTGGCAATCCTTTCCCGAAGTCAGCGATCAGCGGGTTGATCCCTGAGCCCTGACCCCTGTTTCCTGTTCCTGCCGCTTAAACTCGCGCAGGCTTTCGAGCAGCCTGGATGCCGCGCCGGAGTCCACCGCGGCGGCGGCAAGGCGAACGCCTCCAGGAAAGTCCGGCGCCAGCCCGGCGACGATCAAAGCCGCCGCAGCATTGAGCAGCACGACGTCGCGCCGCGGTCCCGGGACGCCGTCCAGGATTTGTTCCAGGATGGTTGCGTTCTGCCGGGCATCGCCGCCGGCGATTGCGCTCAGCGGTGCCTGCCTCAATCCCGCGGCGCCCGCGTCCATGCGGAAGAGGCGCACGGTATCGCCGCGCACTTCGGCTACCAGGCTTTCTCCCTCGAGCGTGAGCTCGTCCAGGCTGTCTGCTCCCCGGCCGTCCGATCCGTGGACGACCATGGCATGGCGGACGCCCAGTTTCACCATTGCTTCGGAGACGACCTCCACCAGATTGGCGGCAAAGACACCCATGACTTGCATCCTGGCGGCTGCGGGATTGGTCAGTGGCCCGGCGAGATTGAAGATGGTGCGAAAGCCCAGGGCCCTGCGCACGTGCTGCACTCGCTTCATTGCCGGATGCATGCACGGAGCGTAGAGAAACATGAAGCCGGTGGCGCGCAGGCACTGCGCAGCTTTTTCAGGCTCGAGCCCAACCGGTACGCCCAGAGCCTCTAGAACATCGGCCGATCCGCATTTCGAGGTCATCGCGTGGTTGCCGTGTTTCGCCACCTTGGCCCCGGCGGCGGCGGCAACCAGCGCCGCGCCGGTCGAGATATTGAATGTGCCCTGGTAATCTCCGCCGGTGCCGCAGGTGTCGACCACCTGATTGCGTTCTTCATCGGTAAGCGGAACGGAGCGGCACATAGCGCGCATTGCCGCGACGAAGCCCGTCAGCTCTTCCGCGGCCGCGCCGCGCACGGAGATGGCCGTCAGCAGAGACGCGATCTCAAGGTCGCTGGCCTCGCCCTCGAGCATCTCCATAACCGCAGCTCTCGCCTGCTCCGACGGAAAGAGCGCCGTGTTCTTCCACAGACTGCTTGAGTAGCTCGCGAAGATCGGACATTCCTTCCATGGTGACACACTCGCGAATCGCCGCGCAGCGGCATCTCCTCTGGACGGCATGTCCTTGTGGAATTTACTATAGAGCTTCCGCTCGGGCAACCGCTTCCGTCAGGCGCTCATCGCCATTCGCGTAAGACCTCGGGCAAGTATCGAAGACCAATCTATGAAAATTCACGAGTATCAGGCAAAAGACATCCTGGCGAAGTACGGTGTCGCGGTTCCCCGCGGCGAAGTGGCCAATACCTTGGAAGAGGCGGTGGATGTAGCCAAAGGGCTCTTTGCCGCGGGAGCCAAGGGAGTTGTCGTCAAGGCGCAGATTCACGCCGGAGGCCGGGGCAAAGGCGGAGGCGTGAAGGTAGCCAAGACCATCGCCGAGGCCGAAGAGTACGCCAAGCAGATCCTGGGGATGCAGTTGGTCACGCACCAGACCGGTCCGCAAGGGCAAAAGGTTTTGCGTCTGCTGGTGGAAGAAACGGCGGCCATCGACCGTGAGCTCTATCTGGGCATCGTTCTCGACCGCGCCGCAGCCGAACTGGTTTTTATGGCCTCCAAGGCCGGTGGAATGGAGATCGAAGAGGTCGCGGCCAAGGATCCCGAGGCTATCGTCAAGGCCTACATCGATCCCGCCGTCGGCTTCCAGCCTTACCAGGCGCGCAAGCTGGCCTTCGCGCTTGGCCTCAAGCCGGCGCAGATCAATGACGCCGTGAAGTTCATGACCGGGCTGTACAAGGTCTTTCTCGAGACCGACGCCTCGCTGTTGGAGATCAATCCCTTCATCACCACCAAGGACGATCGCCTGTTGGCCCTGGATTGCAAGATCAACTTTGACGATAACGCCACCTTCCGCCACAAGGAACTGAAAGAGCTGCGCGACGTCAGCGAAGAAGATCCCCTTGAAGTAGAAGCATCGAAGTACGCGCTCAATTACATCAAGCTCGACGGCAACATCGCCTGCATGGTCAACGGCGCGGGTCTTGCCATGGCGACCATGGACATCATCCAGTACGCAGGCGGGTCGCCGGCGAACTTTCTGGATGTGGGGGGCGGGGCCAGCCAGCAGCAGATCGAGCATGCTTTTGAGATTCTGCTTTCCGACCGGAACGTTCAGGCGGTCTTCATCAACATCTTCGGTGGCATCCTGCGCGTGGACACTCTGGCGACAGGCGTGGTCGAAGCTGCAAAAAAGACCAACGTCAAAGTCCCGGTCGTGCTTCGCCTGGAAGGCACAAATGTGGAGCAAGGTAGAGAGATCCTGAAAAACTCGGGCCTCAATTTCATCATCGGCGAAACCATGCAGGATGCGGCAGAGAAGGTCGTTGCGGCGGCCCAGCAGGTCAGACGCTAAAGTTGAGCAAGTTAGAAGCGCGGCGGATTGTTGCACTTTCCGTTCTCAACAACCAGGAGAAAGTATGTCTGTTTTGGTCGATAAGAATACCCGTCTGATCGTGCAGGGCATCACCGGCAGGGAAGGCACCTTTCACGCCAAGGGTTCCGCGGAGTACGGCACCAACGTCGTCGGCGGAGTTACCCCAGGCAAGGGCGGGATGACGCACGAGGGCTGGCCGGTTTTCGATACCGTGGCGCAAGCTGTGGACAAGACCGGGGCAAATGTCAGCATGATCTTCGTACCGCCGCCTTTTGCCGCCGACGCCATCCTCGAAGCGGAGGACGCCGGGCTGCCGCTCATCATCTGCATCACCGAGGGCATTCCCACCAACGACATGGTCAAGGTTTGGAGCGTGCTCAAGAACTCCGCTTCGCGGCTCATCGGTCCTAACTGCCCTGGTGTCATCTCCCCCGGCAAGGCCAAGGTCGGCATCATGCCCGGGCGCATTCACAAGCAAGGCAGCGTGGGCATTGTCTCCCGCTCCGGCACCCTGACCTACGAAGCGGTATATCAGCTCACGCAGCGCGGCATTGGCCAGTCTACGGCGATCGGAATCGGCGGTGATCCTATCATTGGGACCACGCATGTGGACGCACTCAAGCTGCTCAACGAGGATCCCGAGACGGAATCGATCATCCTGATTGGAGAGATCGGCGGCACGGCTGAAGAAGCTGCCGCGGCTTATGTAAAGGAGCATGTCAGGAAGCCGGTCGTGGGCTTCATCGCCGGGCAGACCGCGCCCCCCGGGCGCCGCATGGGCCACGCCGGAGCCATCATCTCCGGCGGCCAGGGCACAGCGGCCGACAAGATGAAGGCGCTCACCGCGGCCGGAATCCACGTCGTCCAGTCTCCCGCCGCCATCGGAGAAACCTTGGCACGGGTTATCGGCGCTTAGAGTCAGAGTTCAGGAGAAGTTTGTACATGCAGCGTACGTTCAGCATCATCAAGCCCGACGCCGTCCGCAAGAGCACAGCTTCCGCTATTCTGGCGGAGATAGACAAGGCCGGCTTCAGCCTGGTCTCCATTAAGAAGCTCTTCCTCTCCAAGCCGCAGGCCGAGGGCTTCTACGCCGTCCATGCCCAGCGGCCTTTCTTCGATTCGCTGACCACGTTCATGTCCTCCGGACCCATCATCGCCCTGGTGCTGGAGAAGGAGAATGCTATCGCCGACTTGCGCAAATTGATGGGAGCTACCAATCCGGCCAACGCCGAAGAGGGCACCATCCGCAAGAAATTCGCCAGCTCGATTGAGGAGAATGCTATCCACGGCTCCGACGGCGAAGAGACGGCGGCCTTTGAGGTCGGTTATTTTTTTGCCGGACTGGAGTTGATCTAAGTATTTTCGCGTTCTTCCTGCTAGCCCCTACCGTAAACGCTAGCCCCTACCATAAATTTGTCATCTCTGCACTCCGCTTCGGTCGAGATGACAAAGTTGCGATGCTCCGGGCCTTTGTATTCGCCTTCTGCTTTTCTTTCTGTCATTCCCGGAGGGAATCTGCTTTTCCTCTCGCTCGGGCGCAAAAGATCGAATTCGTGCCTGAGAGACCAGAAGCAGATTCCCTGCGGGAATGACAGAAAGAAAAGCAGAGGAAAAGCCGCAGCCGGCAAACCGCAGAGATGACAAATAAGAAGTAATTGTGAAGCCTATCAGGCTGGACGGATCGGCAGGGCGTGGACGCTCTTCCCTGTTGCGCGGAAGACTGCGTTGGCCATGGCTGGAGCGAGGGCTATGATCGGCGTCTCGCCGGCGCCGGCCGAAGGCAGGTCCGGGCGGTTGACCAGATGGATGTCGAACTCGGGCATGTCGTCGAAGCGGGGCACGCGATATTTCCCGAAGGAAGCATTGAGTATTCTTCCCTGTTCAAACTGCATCTCCTCGCGCAGGGCTGCGCCCAGCCCCATGGCGATGGCGCCCTGCACCTGTGAGAGCAAGTTCGCCGGGTTTACGATCGCGCCGCACTCGAAAGCCTCACAAACATGGCGAACTTTAATCGCGTTCTGCGCGCGGTCGATTTCAACTTCCACGCACGCCGCCACGTAAGAACCCTTCTCTCTCCCGCAGGCCAGGCCGATGCCGGCATCTTTCTGGCGCGCGCGATCGCGCCAACGAAATTCCTCAGCGGCCTTTTCGAGCACGGCGCGCAGACGAGGATCGTCGAGATGCGCCAGCCGGAAATCGAGCGGATCGGCGCCGGCAGTGGCAGCCAAGCAGTCCATAAAAGCTTCGCGCGCGAAATTGTTAGCCGTGGCTGCCAGTCCGCGATACGATCCGTGGCGCAATGGCGGATTGGAGCGCACAAAGCGGCAGTCTTTTTTGTCCACGGAATAAGGCGTGTCCACCGCGTTGGGGCCGGAGTTGATGTTGACGAAATGCCAGGTTGCGATCTTGCCTCGCGTATCCAGGCTAGCCTCGACTTCAATGACTGCGGCGGGACGAAAATACGCCCAGGTAAATTCCTCCTCGCGCGTCCACCGGAAGGAGACGGGCTTGCCCGCGGCGCGAGCCAGGCGCGCCGCTTCCACCGCGCATTCACCGGTGTGTTTGCCTCCGAAGGCGCCGCCGAAATCTGGAATCACAACCCGCACGCGATCCTCCGGCAGGTGGAAGGCGCGCGCCAACTCGCCGCATACCCCAAATGGATTCTGTGAGCCAGTCCATACGCTCAAACGGCCATCGCTCCACTCCGCGACCGCCGCCCGCGGCTCCAGCGGAGCATGCTGGATGTAGGGGACGTGGTACGTCTGGCGCATGACTCTTGCGCCGCCGAGCTCGCCCGCAAAGGGATTTTGCGGCGGGCCGCCTTCGGCGTTCTGCTCCAGATAATCGAAAAGCTCCCGGCTCGACGGCTGCGGCTCGGTCTGCCATTTCGCGCTGCCGGAAACGGCAGCCAGCGCCGCTTGGGCGCGGAAACTAGTGGGAGCAACAAAGCCGACGAACTGATCTTCCTCGACCACAACTACGTCCTTCATGGCTTTGGCCGGAGCCAAGTCGATCGAAAGCAGCTTTGCGCCATAGGCCGGGGCGCGCAATATTTTTCCGTAGAGCATTCCGGGCCGGGCGATATCCGAAGGATATTTGTGCGCGCCTACCACGATATCCCGCGCGTTTGGCCGGAGCTCCGGCGTGCCCATCACCTTCCAGTCCTTTACCGGAGTCAGTTCAATATCCGCGGGAATGGCTTGCTGAAAGAGCTTGGCGGCTTGTGCGCTTTTGGCCAGGTCGGCGTAGGTAAGGGAAGGTTTGCCGGCTTGGTGGACAGCCCTGCCGTCTCTGACCTCAACTGCGGCTTGTTCGACCTTCCACTCCCCACAGGCAAATGCGATCAGCAGATTCCTTGCTGCCGCGGCGCCCCGCCTGACCGCGGGCACGGCGCGTGGCGTGGTGCTGCTTCCCGCTGTAATGCCATCGTCGGGAACCATGCTGGTGTCGGCCAATATCATTTGGACCTGACCGACGGGGACACAGAGTTCTTCCGCGGCGGCCTGTGACAGCTCCGCCCGCGAGCCTTGGCCGCCCTCGACCCTGCCCGACAATACGGTGATGGTTCCGTCGCTGCCCAGGTGGATGCGCGCCGCCAGATTTTGCGCGCCGCTACCGAAAAATCCTCCCCGGCTCCGCTGGCCGCTCTCCTGCGGCAGCGCGGGAAGAGAGACGGCAATCAGCAGCCCGCCGCCCAGGGTCTTTACAAACGAGCGGCGGCTCAGTCCAAAATCGTACGGCACGCGATCGATTCGGTCTCCGTAGTCGATCGCCTCCGGCTCAGCAGTTGCGAGTGGCCGCGGCTCCATCGTCATAGGCGCGTCTTCCCGGCTTGCGCCTCGGTGACCATCAGGCGGATTGCCTTGAGATATTTTGGATAGCCGCCGCAGCGGCAGATGTGCCTTTCGAGCTCGGAGAGAATTTCGGCTTCGCCGGCCCTGGGATTGCCTTTCATCACGCCTGCCGCGCCCATGATCATGCCCGCCGTGCAATAGCCGCATTGGAAGGCGCCCTCGGAAAGGAATGCCTCCTGCACCGGATGCAGCTTGCCGCCGGCGGCCAGCCCTTCAATAGTCAATACTGTTTGTCCCTTGACAGCGCTGATGGGCGTAATGCAGGAAGGCGTGCTTTGGCCGTCGATTAGGACCGTGCAGGCGCGGCATTCCCCTTCGCCGCAGCCGTATTTCGCTCCGGTCAATTGTAAATCCTCGCGCAGCACTTCGAGCAAAGGCCGCTGGGGATCGGTGAGGACGGTGTGCGGCTTTCCGTTCAGAACGAAGGTGATTTTGCTGTCCATAAACAGCTCACTAAATGTGACATGAAACCGCGCCGCGTTTTTCCAGGTATTTCTGGTGATACTCCTCGGCCAGCCAAAAGGGCCCGGCGGCCACAACCTGAGTCACGATCGGCTTGGAAAAAACTTTTTCCCGGGTGAGCCGCTCGATGGTTTGATTGGCTGCGGCTTCCTGCTCCGGCGAATGGAAAAATATCACGCTACGGTACTGCTCTCCCCAGTCAGGCCCCTGGCGATTGCGCTGCGTCGGATCGTGCAGCGAAAAAAACAGATCCAGCACCCGGCCGTAGCTCACCTTTGAGGGGTCAAACTTCACTTGTACCACTTCCGCGTGGCCGGTGCGTCCAGTACACACGTCCTTATAGCTGGGATTGTCGAGGTTGCCGCCTTCGTAGCCGACCGCCGTCTCGATCACCCCGGGAAGCTGGGCAAAGCGCGCCTCCACTCCCCAGAAACACCCGGCGCCAAATGTCGCTGTCTCCATCGCACCCTCCATCTCCAATAAGTTTATGCCTCTTGGAGCCTTAGGAAACCGGATTGTGAACTGCTCGACGATCGTGGGGTTTGCGCTTCGCCGGACGGGTTGCGCGCTTGAGCTCAGCGACTTCCTGGTCCGTCAACTCCCGAACTTCTCCCGGCGGCAGATCGAGAACCAGCGGTCCGAAACCGACTCGCCGGATCTTCTCGACGAAGTGTCCAACTTCCTCGAACATCTTGCGAATCTCCCGGTTCTTGCCCTCGACCAGCACGACTTCATACCAAGGGTTCTCCCGGTCGCGGAAGAGGGAGATGCGGGCAGGCTGGGTCATCACGCGTCCTTCGCGAAGGCCGCGCCGGCCCTTTTCAATCATGACGCCGTGCCGTAATTGTTCCAGCGCCTCCGGCGGAAGCTTGCCGCTTACCTTCACCAGGTAGGTCTTTTCCACCTTCGATGCGGCGCTGGTCAGCAGGTTCGCCAGCTCGCCGTCGTTGGTCATCAGCAGGAGCCCTTCGCTTTGATAATCCAGCCGGCCCACAGGATAGACCCTCGCGCCCCCGCGCCGGGCAAAGAACTTCATTACGGTTGGCCGGCCCTCGGGATCGGAGACGGTCGTGACCACCCCCTTGGGCTTGTTGAGCATGAAGTAACGGTGCTGCCCGGGATTTTTCAGAAGCTTGCCATCGACCCGGATATGGTCTTGAGCCGCATCCGCCTTGGAGCCAAGCTCGGTGATTGTCTGGCCATTGACCTGCACCCGTCCAGCCACGATCAGCTCCTCGGCCTTACGGCGGGAGGCTATCCCGGCGGCGGAGAGGATCTTTTGCAGCCGCTGCTCATTGCGTGTGCGGGATGGGTCGTCATAGGTCATGATTTAGCGGCCGCTTCGTCCCGGTCCTCTTCAGACGACGGCAAGGTTGGCTCCGGCGGCGAGGGGGGAATATTGAGGGTCAATGCATTCTCCTCGCCCGGCTCGCCGGCCTCATCAGTATCTTCAGTCTCTTCCACCCCTGGCTGGGGCATGGGAGCGGCCGGTTCATCTCCGGAACGCATTGCGGCATCCTCCGCCTCGGCTTCCGACTCGGCCAGCTCCCCGGCCTCATCAGTCTCATCCACCCCGGGCTGGGGCATGGGAGCGGCCGGTTCATCCCCGGAGCGCATTGCCGCATCTTCCGCCTCGGCTTCTGACTCGGCCAGCTCCCCGGCCTCATCAGTCTCATCCACCCAGGGCTGGGGCATGGGAGCGGCCAGTTCATCTCCGGAACGCATTGCCGCATCCTCCGCTTCAGCTTCTGACTCGGCCAGCTCCCCGGCCATCTTTTCGAACTCTTCCATGCTGGGCAGCTCGTTGACGTCCTTCAAGCCGAAGCGCAGCAGAAATTCCTTGGTCGTCTTATAGAGAATCGGCCGGCCGATCACCTGCTTCCGGCCCTGCCGTGGTGATCAGCTTGCGGCCGATCAGGCTGCCCAGCACACCGCCTGAATCGACGCCGCGTATTTCGCTGACCTCCGGCGCGGTGACCGGCTGCTTATAGGCAATCACCGCGAGCGTCTCCAGAGCCTGCAAGGAGAGCTTCATCGGCGGCTTCAGATTCTTCACAAAGCCGCGCACGGCGTCGTGGTACTCCGGCTTGGTAGCCATGCGGTAGCCGCCGGCGATTTCCCGAATCTCCATTCCGCGCTGGCCATTAGCGTATTCGGCGATGAGCTGGTTGAGAATGCGCTCCAGCTCCTGGCGGATGAGGCGATCGCGCCGGCGCGCCGTCTTCTTCTCGTCCGTCTCCGGCGCGGGAGATCCCTCCGCGGGCGAAACTGTGTCCTCCTCCGCAATTAGGCCTGGCAGAGTGCCTTGGCTAAGCGGCTCTGGGTTTTCCGTCGCCAGCTCCTCTAAAACTTCGTCGGCGAAGATGCCGGCAAGCTGGGCGAGAGTGACTGGCTCTTCCGCGGCGTACACCACTGCTTCCACTTTGGCTTTCAGGGTCATGGGAGAGAATGCGCCCTAAAAAGAAAGGCGCCTCGATTCATAGTATCGAAGCACCTGTCTTTTGGCTTGCGTTGCTACGGGAGCTTGAGACTGCTTTCACCGCTTGGCGAGAAATTGGCTGAAGGTCCAGAACAGGCCGCCTGAGAGGATAGCGGCGCCGGCAGGGTGAAGACCCATGCCATTGCGATATTGCGTATCGTCGACCACTGCAGTCCGCTCTTGTTTGCCGCCATAGTGCCGGCTACGCCCGATGAGAGCACATGAGTCGTGCTCACCGGCAGCCCAAAGCCGTCCGCGCCGAGGATGGTGAACATGGCCACCAGTTCCGCCGAAGCGCCTTGTGCGTAGGTCAGGTGGGTCTTGCCTATCTTTTCGCCCACCGTGACCACGATGCGCTTCCAACCGACCATGGTGCCCATTCCCAGCGCCAAGGCGACGGCAACTTTGACCCAGGTGGGAATGAATTTGGTGGAGTTATCCAGCTTCTTTTTATAGTTGGCAAGCACTGCGGTCTCAGAGGCGGTGAACTCCGGAGTCTTTTGCTTGGCAAAGAGGCGCAGCGTCTCGCTTGAAATGTACATGTCGTTGCGTACGTTCGACTGCTGATTTGCGGGCACGCTCTTGAGCGATTTATAGGAAGAAACGTCGTGCTCGACCTGCAGGATCATCTGCTGTTCCGCCGCGACGGTCGAGGGCGTTTGTACCTTGGTCTGCAGATATTCAGTCAGATCCTCGCGCGGATTGCTCACAACTGCTTTGGCATCGACATGGCTGCCCAGCGTCCTGGCGGCTTGTTCCGAGACGGCGACGAAGTCCTGTAGCTGACCGGCGGTTACGGCGTGGTTCAAGGCATAGGCTGTGGGAACGGTGCCGATCAGGATCAGCATGATGAGGCCCATACCCTTTTGTCCGTCGTTCGATCCGTGGGCGAAGCTCACTCCGGTGCAAGTCGCCACCAGCAGGCAGCGAATCCAGAAAGGCGGCGGCGCATCCGTCTTCGGAGCCTCATAGAGGCGCGGGTCCTTGATGATGGCCTTAAAGAACGAGCAGCAGCAGAGCGGAAAAGACGAAGCCCACCACCGGTGAAATCAGGAGTGCTTTGAAAACCGTGGTTACCTGGCCCCAATCTACGCCAGTGGTGCCGGTCTTGACGGCCATGAACTGGTTCATCAAGCCTACGCCGATGATCGAGCCGATGAGCGTATGCGAACTGGAGGCGGGGAGACCGAGCCACCAGGTGCCCAGGTTCCAGAGGATCGCCGAGGTCAAGAGGGCGAAGACCATGGCGAAGCCGGCGCCCGAGCTAACTCTCAAGATCAGCTCCACCGGCAGCAGGGAAACCACGGCGAAAGCCACGGCGCCGGAGGAGATCAGCACGCCGACCAGGTTCCACATGCCCGACCAGACCACCGCGATATGAGGTTCGAGCGAATGGGTGTAGATCACTGTGGCGACTGCGTTCGCGGTATCGTGAAATCCGTTGACGAACTCGAAGCCCAACGCGATCAACAGCGCTACGCCCAGCAATATATAGGCGTGCAGCGAGACCGCGCCCCCCGAGCTGAGCAGATCTCCGAGCAACTGGGAGCCGGCCCACAGGGTCCCCCCGAGTAAAATGATGCCAAACAAGATCATCCCGATCTTGCCGGGGGACTTGTTCATTTTCTCGTTGAGAAGAGTAGTTCTTGTTGCCGCAGGTGTAGCTACAGATACCGCAGACGCATCGTTCACGAGCGCACGCTCCAAGAAATATCCCAATTATGAGTTGTTGGAGCAAACTAGCAGGCGCAGTTACGTCTCTGTGTGAATTAAATGGGGTGAGCAGATTAATAGTCCGTGAATATTAATCGAATTCAGGGACCTATGAATATAAGTCGTCAAGTCCCGCAGGGACGGCACGAAAATAGCCCGGCGCGTCAGCTCATTTCTCACAGGCGTTGAGAAAACGGGTGCCCCAGGGAGCCTGCGGAATCTGGTGTCAGTCGTCCCTACGGGACTGGGCTTGCTGTGCTCAAGGCAAACCCAGCACTGGCGTGCTGGGCTATTTTCGTGCTGTCCCCGCGGGACTCATAATGCTTTTCTTCGTCAGTTCCGAAGGGAATCTGCTTCTGTCCCTTGTCCGCCTTTGCGCCGGGCTAGCGCCAGTCGTCCCGCATCTGCGTCAAGTTCTCGTTGAGCACAGAGTCGAACGACGGATGCTTCTTGATATAGACATCGCCGAAGATTGCGGTCCTGGCGAAGCAGAATTGCCTGCAAGCGCACCATCTCCAGCAGCGCCAGGAACATGCAGATCAGAGCCCGCTGCGAGCGCGTCATTTTTGAGCAGGCTTCGCAGGACTGATCGGCTTATCTTCCATTATCAGCCGCCGCCGCACGTAGTCGAGCATCTGGCCGACGGTGACCGACTCTTCATCCACATTCAGAATCGGCCGTTGCTTGGCGCGTTCGAGGATGTCGCGGAAAGACGCGCACCAAATCGACTGTATCGGCGGCGATCTCGCGCTCCGTGCCCTCGCATCCTGGAACTCGCGCACCCCCGGATTAGTCCAGGTGGCCTCTTCGATCTGCTGCTTCTGCAAGCAGCATCTGCGCCGCCCGCTGAAAGCGCTCGTGCTCCAGCAGCCGCTCCACCAGCTCGCGCCGCGGATCTTCGCTTTCGCCCTCCCGCTTCCACGGCTCGCGGGGAAGCAGCATGCGGCTCTTGATGTGAATCAACAGCGACGCCATGTAAATAAACTCGCCGGCGGCGTCGATATCCGTCTGCTTCAGACCCTCCACATAAGCGAGAAACTGGGCCGTGATCCTGGCAATAGGGATGTCGTAAATGTCGATGTCCTGCTTGCGAATCAGATCGAGCAGCAGATCGAGCGGCCCTTCGTACACGCGTCCGACGGTCACCGTAAACGGAGAGAGGCTCTCGGTCGCGTCGGACCTGCCGACTGCTTCTCCGGCTTTCGAGACGCCTCCTGCTTGCCTTGTTTTTCAACCTTCGCCGCCGGCTCTGCCTGTTCTCCATCCCCGGTGGCGGGGGAGCTTGGAGGCTTTGGCTCTTGAGAGGTCAGCTTTTTGCGAGGCTTCGGATTCCTCGGCGACGCGTTCCTGCTGAGTATTTTCCGCGCTGGATTTTCCGGCTCGGGCGTCTGGGGATCTGGTCATCGCTCATCGGGCGCGTTCTCCCTGCTTCCGGTTCGATCAGTTGCATGGCCGCTCGAACCTGTTGCATGGTCTCCTCGGCGCGCGCGCGGGCCAGCTCCGACCCCTGGTGCAGGATCTCACGCACCAGGCCCGGATCTTGTTCATACTGCTTGCGCCGCTCCTGCAGGGGGCCAATTCGGCCACGATCGCATCCGCTACCCAGCCCTTGCACTCGATACAGCCGATCCCGGCCGAGCGGCAGCCGGCATACACCTTTTCGAGGTTTCGGCGAGTGGAGAAGACCTTGTGCAGATCGCCCACCGGGCAAACGTCCGGGATCGCCCGGATCGCTGCGCCGCACCCGCGCCGGATCGGTCACCATCGTCTTCAGCTTCTGCCGCACCACCGGTTCGGGATCGGTGAGCAGGATGGTGTTGCCGTAGCTCTTGGACATCTTCCGCCCATCGGTTCCCGGCAGCTTGGGCGAAGGAGTCAGCAGCACCTGCGGTTCCGGCAAGACATCGACGCCGCGCGGCGATGGCCGGCGGATAAAACTGGTTGAAGCGCCTTGCGATCTCGCGCGTGATCTCGACGTGCGCCACCTGATCCTGGCCTACGGGCAACAAGTCCGCCTGATAGATGCAGAATGTCCGCCGATTGCAGCAAAGGATACCCGAGAAAGCCATAGGTGCTGCAGATCCTTGCCGCCCGCCGCGACATCGCCAATCTGCTGCTGCTGCTCCTTGTAGGTGGGCACGCGCTCCAGCCAGCCCAGAGGCGTAATCATGGAGAGCAGCAGATGCAATTCCGCGTGCTGCGGCACCAGCGACTGCACAAAGAGGACGCAGCGCTCCGGGTCCAGTCCCGCGGCCAGCCAATCCAGGGCCACCTCGATGGTGTTTTGCTTGCACGTTTGAGGTATCGGCGTAATCCGTGGTAAGCGCGTGCCAATCGGCAATGAAGAAATAGCAGTTGAAATCCCGCTGCAGACGCACCCAATTGTAGAGAGCGCCCATGTAATTGCCCAAGTGGAGCTTGCCTGTTGGGCGCATACCGCTCAACACGCGTTTCAGTGCTCTAGAATGCGATCTTTGATCCATCGTTGGCTGCTGGCTCGATTGTACGGAAAACTTCAGATCGAGAGCAGAAGGATGCGAAAGAAACGGAGGACCGGACCGATGATCCTCATGGCAACGTTCCCGCCAAAAAATAGCATGAGAAAAAGGCTCAGGATGCCCAGACGGTCATACATGGGCTGCCACCTGTAGGGAAGCATGTGGCGGAAGATGTGGCTTCCGTCCAAAGGGGGCAGCGGCAGCAGATTGAATGCCGCCAAAAACAGGTTCAGCAGCAGACCGATATAGAAAATCAGCGCCAGAGGATAGGCGACCGGGCTGGCCGCCATGATCCGCGGATCGAGTCCGCCGAGACCCTGCAAGGCGACCGATTGCACTGAAGCCGCTCCGGTGGCCGAGGTCTTGGCGATGACGATGAGCACCAGCAGCGAGGCAATCGCAGCCCAGAAGATTGCTCACCGGCCCGGCCAGGGTGGTCAAAATGTCATCACGGACAAAGTTCTTGAAATTGCGTGGGGTCACCGGCGTCGGTTTAGCCCACCCGATCATGGGCACGCCCGGTAAACAACGCCACCAGCGGCAGCAGGATGGTTCCCAGCGGGTCAATATGCTTGGCGGGATTGAGCGTGATGCGTCCCAGCATGCGCGCTGTCTGATCCCCCAGCCGGGAGGCCATCCACCCGTGAGCCGACTCATGAAGGCTGAGTGCGAACAGCAGCACCACAAATTCAAAAACGGCTAAAACTAGGTCTGGAGTACGCATCCTCGAAGCTGATGGTAGCAGGGGGAACGACGCGAACACCAATCCGCTGGGTTGAGCGGGGATAGGATTGCGAATCGCAGACGCGATAAAATACGTCTACTAGGTATGTCTCTTATAATCGTGTCTCCTGTTGAGGTAATCGGGCTGGGCAGGCGAAAGCCGCAGGAGAATTGGCGATGAAGGCTTTGCCGAATCGTAGAACCACGGTAGCAAACAAAATTAATAAAATGCAGTCTTTGAGCGCGCTGGTAAGCGAATCTGCATTTTGTACCATGGCCGGGGAATCGAAGCCGCCGGTCCTGGTCGGGCCCGAAGAGTTGGGAATCACTTTCATAGGCCACTCCTCTTTCCTGGTCCAGATCGCGGGGCGCAAGCTGCTGGTCGACCCCGTATTCGCCATGCGCCTGATCGCATTGCGGCGCATGCGCCGGCCGGGAATCAAGATCGAAGATCTGCCCCCCATCGATGTGGTTCTGCTTTCGCATGCCCACATGGACCACCTCAATCGCCCCTCTCTGCGCCGGATCGTGCGCCATACACGAAGACTCACCGGCCGCACGCCCATTGCGGTCGTGCCCTGGGGGGTGGAGGACCTGGTCAGCGATCTCGGCTTTTCCCGGGTCGCTTCTCTGGAATGGTGGCAAGGTAAACGCATCGCCGGCCTGGACATAACCATGACTCCGTCGAAGCATTGGGGAGCCCGGCTGTTCAAGGATACGCATCGCGGCTTCGGCGGCTATGTGATCCGCGCGGGCGGCCACGCTCTCTACCATTCCGGCGATACGGCATACTTCGATGGCTTCGCCAAGATCGGGAAGCGCCTGAAGCCGGAAGTTGCTCTGCTTCCTATCGGGGCCTATCGCCCGGACAATTATCGCGCGGTGCATGCCTCTCCGGAAGAGGCGGTGCAGGCGTTTCTCGATCTGGGCGCGCAGCGCATGATTCCCATGCACTACGGCACTTTCCGGCTCTCCCAGGAGCCGCTGGAGGAGCCGGTACAGCGCCTGCTGGCGGCGGGAAAAGCGGCCGGTGTCGAGTCCCGGATCTGCGTGCTTCCAGAAGGCGAGACGGAAGTGATTCAGCCTGTGCCCGAGGTGGTGTTCGCCAATTCCGCCGCTAGCGACTGAAGAACAACGAAAACCGCAGATCTCTCCACTCCGCTGCGCTCCGGTCGAGATGACAAAGTTAGGTGTAGTGCCAACCAAGCCTTCCTCAACCCTGATTTTCATCGCCGTGGGTGGGCCGGAGGCTCATGTACACTCCGTCGAAAATCATCTCGGGACGCCATAAATTTGTCATCTCGACCGGAGCGAAGCGTAGTGGAGAGATCTGCGGTTTAGCTGTGTAACAGCGGATCCTGTATCTGAATGGTAGCCGGGGCACCCAGGATCTGTGGTCTATCTTTGGGAAACAGCCTCCTCGGAGGTGGCGAGAAAGCTCTAGACTGCGGGGGCTGGTTTCCACCGGCTCCAGAGACGGCGCAGGCTCTTGACCACCCATCGGATCATAAGGATGGCCACAATGGTGAGGACGAGCGCGATGCCTGCGGCGGCCCAAGGATGGTGTGTCGCCAGCCAGGTGATTCCAACCGCCAGCACATCCTCGGTGGTGCTGAAGGCGATATTCGAGAATGGCTCCGGGCTGGTGACTATGGCGGCTCTCGCGGCTGTCTTCGAGCTGTGCGCTACCATGGCGATCCCGGCGCCTGCTGCCGTAGCGAGCAGTTGCATGGGCGGCGAGAGGTGGGCGGCGGCCCCATAGGCCAGCAGCGCCGCGATGGGAATACGCACAAATGTGTGTAAAGCGTTCCACACCAGGTCCACACCGGGTATCTTGTCGGCGATGAACTCCGCGGCGAAAAGCGCGCCGCTGGCGCCGATCACCCACCAGTTGCCGAGCATTTCGAGTCCCGAGGGCAATTGAACCCAATGTGCGTGGGTGAGCAATCCCAGCGTCAGCACGGTTGCGTAGACGTTCAGTCCCGCAGCGAAACTCGCGGCGATGATCAGCGCGGCGATGGTGCTCGGCGTAAAAACCATGCTGCCGCGGATTTTATCCTGGAGATCGCTGGATCAGCCAGCCGGGACCATTTATGGGCCGTAGAGTTCCTTCTCGCTGACTACAGGCTCCGCGTCTAGCGGCTTGGCGGCGCGATGAGCTGCGCCGAACATGGGCGCACGGGCAGGCTTGACTGGAGCGAAACGCATAAATCCAATCGGCTCGGGGACATCGTCGTATATCGCTTCCATGCCGCCCTGCATCAGGTAAGTCTCATGCCAGAAGCCGGTGCCTCCGGAATCGCGCAGAAAGTTTTTCCACCACTGACGGTGCGGGTCGGAGCGGGTCCAGGCCAAGAGAGATTCCATATCGCGCCAGTATTGCCGCATACCAGCGTGCATCGGGAAGAGCGAGAAGACAAAATTTTCATGCAGCAACAAGCCGTCGGGCTGAGCGGCAACAGAGCCGGAGATCTTTGGTCCGAATCCTAAAAGCGTCTTCATGCCAGTGAGACGGTTTACCCGCATCCCAAGATAAATAACGACGAGGTTGGGATATTGCGACAGATCGACAGTTCGGCGCTCAACCTTTGTAGACATAAGCCGCCAATGACCTCTGACGTTCATCCTGCCACGTTCCGCCGATGCTGTGCCAGCCTATACTGGAGGCGCGAATTCTATTCAAGAAAACTCGCCGCTGGTGTACTATCCATTGGCTCCAGATTTCGGATTGCATTGGAGGAAAAATGACGGGAAGCTACGGCAAAACGGCAAAAAAAGCCCTGATGATGGTTCTCGCGTTGGGTTTGGCCGGGGGCATGGCCCTGGCACAACCTGCTCCAAAGCCTGAAATGATCGCGATGATGGCGCCCCAGGCTGCGCAAGGCCACCTGGTCGACATCAATACGGCGAGCAAGGATGAGCTGAGCGCCCTGCCGGGAATCGGCGATGTCTACTCGGCGAAGATTATCGCCGGCCGGCCTTACCGGACGAAGACAGACCTGAAGACGCGCGGGATCATTCCGGCAGCCACCTATTCCAAGATCCAGGGCAAGATCATAGCGTCGCAGTCGAAGAAGTAAGCAGACTTGTCGAAGAAGTGGAAGCCTCCTGCTTTAGCAGGGGGAGCTGGACTTGAAGTCCAGCGAAAAAGCATCCGACCCCTAAAATGGGCTTTTAGCCCTGGAGTTCCCGATGCCAGCGCTAAAGCGCATCATGATCAGAATCGAACTTCCCGGAGCGCTGGAGCGCTCCTACCCCCGCATAAATGCGGGGGCTTCCATCCAACGGGTCTTGAAAGCAGTCGTATGGCTCGCTCTTGGCCTATCCGCCCTAACGCCCGGGGCAAGCGCTTTCGCGGCGTCCGCCAGTAGCGCTCCCTGGTGGAAACATGCCCTAATCTACGAGATTTACCCGCGCAGCTTCCAGGATACGACCGGAGACGGGATCGGCGACTTGAATGGAATCACCAAGCGCCTCGACTACCTCAACGGAGTCACCCAGCATCTCGACTACCTGAGCAGCCTGGGGGTTGATGCGATCTGGCTGACCCCGATCTATCCCTCTCCGCAAGTAGATTTCGGATACGACATTTCCAATTATGAGGCGATCGATCCGCAATACGGAACCATGGCCGACTTCGATCGCATGATGGTGGAGGCGCGAAAACGGCACATTCGGATCATCATGGATATGGTGATGAACCACACCTCGGACAAACATCCATGGTTCGTCGAATCGAAAAGCTCGAAGACAAATCCCAAGCGGGACTGGTATGTGTGGCGCGACGGCAAGGCTCCGGGAGTGCCGCCGAACAATTGGCAATCGGTCTTCGGGCACTCCGCCTGGACCTTCGATGGCAAAACCAACCAGTGGTACTATCACAAGTTTTATCCTCAGCAGCCGGATCTGAACTGGAGAAATCCCGCAGTCCAGAGAGCGATGTTCGCGGCGTGCCGCTTCTGGCTGAATAAGGGCGTCGCCGGTTTCCGCCTGGACGCTGTTCCTACGCTCTTTGAAGATCCGCAACTGCGCGATGAGAAGGTGCTGCCGGGCAGGAATGCGTACGGCGATCCCAATCTCGACGACTCCTACACCAACAACCTCCCTCAAGTCCACGTGGTGATGCGCGCCCTGCGCAAGCTGACCGACAGCTACCCGGGAGACCGCGTTCTGATCGGCGAAACCTACCTGCCCAACATCGAAGAGCTGCGCCGATGGTATGGCGAGAATAACGATGAACTGGAATTGCCCATGGATCTGCAGGTGGGCTTCATCAATAAGCTGGATGTATCGGAGTTCCGCGCCCGCATCGATCAGGCGGAGCACGATCTCAACGGCAATCAGCCGCTTTTTGTCTTTGACAATCATGACCGGCCGCGGAGCTGGGGCCGTTATGGCGACGGCGTAAACAACCTGGCTATCGCCCGCGTAATTGCAACGGTTCTGCTGGGGACGCGCGCCACCGCGATGATGTACTACGGCCAGGAGATCGGGATGAAAACCACGCCTCCGACGCGGATCGAAGATGTGCGCGACCCGATAGGGAAGATCGGCTGGCCCAAGGAAAAGGGCCGCGATGGCGAACGCACGCCCATGCAGTGGGACGGGTCGCCGAATGCCGGCTTTACTTCACCCTCCGCAACCCCGTGGCTGCCCATTCCTCCAACCTATAAGACGGTCAATGTCGCGCTTGAATCGCGCGAGGACGATTCGCTGTTGAACTGGTATAAGCAGTTGATTCTCTTGCGCCGGGACAATCCGGCGCTGCGCGACGGTACGCTTACCATGCTGAACCCATCCGATAATAAGGTTCTGTCATGGTTACGTAAAACTCCGGGCAGCCCGGCGGTGATTGTGGCCTGCAACTTCACCGCGCGGCGACAAAAAGTAGCCTTCGATCTCACCCCGCAAGGGGTGAATGAGAAGCAGCTTAAGACCCTGGTCGAGTCGCCGGAGATGAACCCGCCTGCTTCGATCCAACTCATCGAGCTCCCACCCTTCGCCGTCTACGTGGGTCAGGTTGAGTAATGAAGTGAATGCATGTCTGCCGTCCCTACGGACTCGCTTACAGCCAATCGCTACCCAATGCCGGCTCTCTATCAGAAGCGAATACATTCTAATCAGACTTCACTGCAACTGGGATTGCAGCGTAAGCTTCAAACCGGCGGCCCGGGCGGCGAGCAGAGCGTCGTAGCTGCGATAGATGTCCTCGAAGATCGAATCCCATGAGGCGGACTGGGCATGCCGGCGGGCGGCTAAACGCAGCCGCGCGTGCAGGGCGGGATCGAGAATCACGCACGCAATGGCGCCTGCAAAATCCTCGTCTTCGGCAATAAAACCTGTCTCTCCGTTGCTCACGATGGAAGGCGGACCGCCATCCGGGGTGACAATCGCCGGCACTCCGGAGGCGAGCGCCTCCAGAACGACATTGCCGAAGGTGTCGGTATGCGAAGGAAAGACGAAGAGGTCCATATTTGCGTAGGCGCGCGCCAGATCGCGGCCGCGGAGCACGCCGGTGAACTCAGCATTGGGCAGGTGTTGCCGGAGCCAGCCCTCCTCTTTGCCGTGGCCGACGATGAGAAAGCGAAAACGGGTGATGCCGCGAGCCAGGAGCTGCTCCCGGACGCGAGCCAGCAGAAAGACATTCTTCTCGATGGACAGCCGCCCGCAGAAACCGAGAACGAATTCGCCGTTCCCATCGTCAGGCCCATCGCCACGCTCGCGGAAGGCAGGCGAAAAAAGAGTCGTATCCACGCCGCGGGGCATGAGAGCGCAAGGCCGGTCCGTCGCCCGCTCGAGCAAACGGCATAGGCCGGCATTGGGTGCGAGCAGAATCTCCGCCCTTTGGTAAAACTGTGCGCAGGCCAGAAGCGCGGTATCTTCGATAAATTTTTCGACCACCGGAGCTTTGCTCTTGGGCAGCATGCGCAGCAGCCAGTGAGAACGCCGGGCGACGTATTCATGCAGGTTCGTGTGCCAGGAGGCGATTAGCGGCACCTTCAGCCTCCAGGCCAGCCAAGCACCCAGGATACCCGGTTCACTGGGGCCGGTGATGTGCAGAATGTCGGGACGAAACTCCCGCAGATGGCGAGCGATGAGAGGCCCGTGGCGAAAAAAGGCAAGATCGAAGCTAAGGTCTTGCTCCAATCGAAAGGCAACGGGGCTGCCGCGGGGAATCTCAAGCGTGGTCAGCTCATCCTTGGTCACGCACTGAATCGCACTCCCGCGCTTACCCGGCCGAAGACAAAAAAAAGGCAGATTTCTCTGCACGGCAAACTCTTCAAAGTGCCGGCTGGTATGAGCGACGCCATTGATCTCGTGAAAGCTGTCAGGGAAGTAGGCCACTCTTGGGTAAGCCATAGGGAGAGTGTAATGCGCGCCGGAGCATTTTCACGATTTCTCGCACCGGTCGAGATGACAAATAAAATGTAATTGGTTTTGGGGGCCATTCTTCGATCGGGGGAGGAACGTTTGCGGGAAATCGCCTGGGGAAGGTTCGCATGGTGGCTGTTACTGTTGCTGATCTGCACACATTGCTGCCTGGTCTATGTGCAGAACGACCATTCCTTCCCCAATCTGGACCAATATATGCTGGGCCATGCCAAGCTTCCCTTATCAGTACCGTCTGCTGATGGTTTGTGTGCTGCGGCTGGGATTGAGATTGCCCTATCTCGGCCGCATCGCCGCGCATTGCCCCAGGCCCTTGAGCGATCCCCGCGTCCTGGTGCCGTTCGCTACATCCTGGGTCAGCCTGGCAGGCTCGATTCTTCTCACCTGGCGCTCCCTGACCTTGCTGACCAAAGACGAGGAGTACCGCCGTTGGGCATCTCCGAGCTGATCGCCTACATGGCGTTGGCCGTGGGGTTGATCGTCTACAACAGATATATGACGGCGAGCGCCGTCATTCGCAATCAATACTCATGATTGCTAACAAATTTTTGCCATCACTAAATTCATCTCTTTGTAATCGGTAACTTTTCAGTTAATATCCCAGTCAAATATTCAAAACTTGTCGCCGGTATCAGTTCGAACCGGAGCAAACCCATTGCCTTCACAGGAGGTTGGATTTGATTCCGCAAGAGCATTCTCTCCGCCAACTCTTCCACGACGTGGTTTCGGATTGCTACGAATCGCGTCTGGGCATGCGCGATGCCGAAATTTCTACGTATGTCGCGGATGTGCTGACCGAGTTCTGCCGCACCGAGAATGTCTATCGCGTCCGCGACCTATGGGGAAATCCGGTGCGCGAGGTGGGCGAGATGTTGCTGGCCGCCGATCCCGTCCACGGCGGCGCGGCCTCTTTCGATGAAGAACGGGAGATCCGCAAGCACATTGGCGACTATGCCCTCTTCCTCACCGGCATGTATCCCGGTTCCATCGAGCGGCGGCAGGGACCGGGAGGGAGCTATTTCGAGATGGTCCGGGCGGGCAAGGAAAGTTACTATATCGTCTCCCAGTTCGATCTCTTCGAGTACGCTCGCGAAGCGCCGTTTTTCGCGCGTCTGGCAAGCTCCTTCGAAGCCTGCATTTACGGGTTGAACCTGGTTCGCGGCGAGCTCGACGGGCTCAAGGCGGCTGCGCCGCCGGGCGGCGCGAATCATCCGCCAAAGCGCCTGAATTGACCAAATCCGGATTTGTTCGATACTCATTCTAGGAATGAGTACCCGCAGCATCAAACGCAGGCTGATTGCAGGCTTCGGCGCCAACACTTTCAGCCGGCTCTCAACCACCCTGACCCAGATCTTCTCCGTCCCCGTCTTTCTGACTCATTGGGGAACTCATCTCTATGGCGAGTGGATTCTGCTGAACGCGATTCCCAGCTATCTCGGCTTAAGCGATGTAGGCTTCGGCAGCGTAGCCGGCAATGAGATGACCATGCTGGCGGCTGCTGGAAAGCTCGAAGAGGCTCTGATCGTCTTCCAAAGCGTCTGGGTGCTGACCACGGTGATTTCCTTGGTTGTCGGCCTCACGCTGTTGGGGGCCATCTGGTTCGTTCCTCTGGACCGATGGCTGCACATCAATGCGCTCAGCACCCATGATGTCCGGCTGATTGTGCTCCTGCTGGGACTGGCCATCCTCCTGGGCATGCAGGAGAACCTGTTTCAGCAGGCCTTCCGCTGCGTGGGGAAATATCCTCTGGGGACAATGGCCAAGAGCCTGGTGGTATTGGCCGCCTTCCTGAGCACCATGGTGGGAGTATTGATAGGCATGTCACCGGTCGGGGTCACGATCTTCTACGTTGTGACCAATGTGGCCGGCGTGCTTGCGCTCTGGATATTGCTGAGACGGGAAGTGCGGTGGATTCGATTCGGCATCGAGCATGCGCGCTGGGCGACGATCCGCCGCCTTACCAATCCGGCTCTTTCATTCATGAGCTTTCCCCTGATCAATGCTCTTAACCTGCAAGGCATCCTGGTGGTAGTGGGATATGTGCTGGGCCCCATAGCCGTGGTGACCTTCAACACTGCGCGGACCATCTCCCGCAGCGCGGCCCAGGGGATGAACCTGATCAACAATTCGATTTGGCCGGAGATGTCCGCCGCCTTCGGTTTGGGAGATATGGACCTGGCGCGCAAGCTGCACCGCCGGGCATGCCAACTTTCGCTGCTGCTATGCCTGGGCATTACTGTGGGAATCACGCTCTTCGGCAATTGGATTTGGAAGATTTGGACGGTCGGAAAAGTTCCGACCGACCCGATCCTTTTGTATATTTTCCTGGCACAGATGCTGGTCTCGGCGTTTTGGTTCACCAGCCTGGTGGTGCCGATGGCCATCAACAAGCATCAAAGTGTGGCCCGGATGATGCTGGCGGCGACTTTACTGGCGCTGGCCCTGTCGTGGGCGCTGATGCATGTTCCTGCACTGAGGCTGCGCGGCGCGGCGATCGCCCTGACCATAGGCGATCTGATCACCGCGCTGTATGTCCTGCGGGAGAGCCTGCGCCTGCTCGAGGACAATTTAAGCGGCTTCATGGCCAGCATGCTCGATTTTTCCGTGCTGCGCCATCTGACGAGAAGGCCGGCTGTTCCCATGGCTAATGAGGAATAGAGCGGCGGTTTGGGGAAAGAACCTGGGACACCCGCATCCATGGCGATGGATAGAATGCGTCCTATTTGTCATCTCGACCGGAGCGAAGCGCAGTGGAGAGATCTGCGGTTTCTCACAACAAACCACAGATCCTGGGTGCCCCAGGTCCCGATTCTGGGACCTGGGATTCCACAGACCTTGGTGGACAGTTGCCTGTAGTTCAGAGAAAAAGACCCAGGCTAGCTGCGCGAGCCTGGGGCACCTGGATTGGTGGAGGGGGTTGGATCCTTAAATCCCACGTCCGAAAATCCGGACGTGGGGCACCCGTTTTTGCGGAGAGGCTACACGGCTAGATCCAATCCGACCACCTCGTGTACGCCGATGGCGGGCGTGTCGAGGAGAATGCTGTTGCCTTGCTTACGGTGAGGAGCGTCTTTGCCGGCCACCAGGAAACGCACCCTGGTGACTCGCCGGCCGTCCGGAATCCGGATGCGCAGGCGCTGGCTTGGAATAGGGATAATCTCCCGCAAAGGCCCCTTCATCATCATCGGATTGGTGAGGTTCACCAGATGCACCGTCATCGAGCTTTGCTGGCTCCATACGGAGATGTCCAGAACTCCCTTGCCTTCGACCTCCACCGGGGCAGGCTCATTCGTGGCCCAGAGAACGGAGTTGCGCAGCAGCTTTCCATGATCGACGTCGAGCACCTCCCAAAAGGTGCGGTCGAGATCTCCGGGAAAATAGACCACGCGGCCGCGGCCTAGCTGACGGAGGAAGACCCCCGCATCGCCGGTCTTTTGCGGCCTGGCAAATACCTCCTCCATGGGCAGGTCTGGATAGCTCGGAACCACCTCCAGGGGCGAGTAGAGACTCTCGCCTTCGGGTTCGACCTGAACTCGATGGACTGCATCGATAATCCGCGTGGCATCCTCGAAGCCCGCGAGCAAGGGATGATACTGGCCCGTGGACGGGTCCTTCTTCAATGTGAGATAGGAGTTAAGCATGGGTCCTTCTTCGCTGCCGCTGAAGGAAGCTCCAAAAAGCGATGCCAGGCCGAAGTCCTGCCGGCGCACGCCCCACTCGTCATAAAGCGAGGTCTCATAGGTGGCGACCACGCTTCCGCCGCGTTCTACGAATTCGCGAATCTGGCCGCACTGCGCGGTCGAGAGAGCCGCGATGTTGGGCAGAATCAGAGTACGAAACTGATCGGCATGCTCTCGATCCAGCAAATGGTCGTGGACCATTTCAAAGGGAATCCGAGCTTCAACCAGCGCCTGATAGAAGCCCAGCGCCGGGTCGCCTACCTCGGCTGCCGCTTTTTCTCCACCATAGAAGGAGGCGGTCTGCTGCGAATAGACCATTCCGACCCGCGCCAGCGATTTCGTGTTTCGCAGGTAATCCTGGTTGGCAAAGTGCCATTGGTAGATCTCTTCCACCACCGGCAGCCAGCGCCGGTCGATAGGTTTTGCGTTGAACTTGGTGAACCACGGGCGCAGATCCTGGGCAATGCCATCCGCTACCCAGAGCCGTATCTCATCGCTGCTTTGCACTGAGTCTTTCCAGCGGTACTGCTCCTCCAGCCCCACGCTGAAGATGCCCACGATGGCTTTCTGTCCCATGGTGGCGCGGTACTCTTTGCCGTTTTTCCCATTGGTCCATGGGGGCATCAGGCCTCGCCGGGCCTGGCGGTCGGCGAACAAAGTGGGCGCCAGCTCGCCGATGGTTTTCATGTCCAGGTCGCTGAGTGCGCCGCCGCCGGCATTCGCGATATAGCTGGCGTGTGGGTTGATGGTTTTGATCTTTGTGTCCCAGAGCCGCCATAGCTGGAACAGCCGCTGCTGATGCCACACAATGTACTCGCGCCGCCGTGGGTCCTGAGGATTGTTGGTGTAGGGAAGATCCAGGTGGGAAAACTCAAGAAAATTCTGCTTGCAATGTTCGCAATAGCACATCCCGGAACCGGCCCAGCGATTGGTGAAGATGCCGTCGGCCATGTACTTCGACATGATCTCCTGGTGCACGGAGGTCATGAACTCGAAGTTATAGGGGCCAAGCGCGCAGGTGATCCAAAATGCGGGATCGGACGGATGACGGCGCTTGTTGCCCTTGGCATCGACCGCGATCCAATCGGGGTGCGCGTCATAGACGTCCTGATGGCATGCGTGCGCATCTGTCCGGGCAACGACGTTCATCCCTAGCTTGCGGCAGCCGGCCAGCATCTCTCCAAACGGGTCCATATTCCCCAGCCACTTGCTGCGGTAGTGCATGGGAACCTGCGTGGGATAGAAGGCGACGGCCCCGCCGGCGCTCAGGCAGGCAGCGTCGGCATGGATTCTCTTGAAGTAATCGAGCCAGAAGGCGGGATCGTAGTTCCCAGGATCGTCCTCGACGAAGGCCAATTGCGCCCAACGCATCGGCCGGCTGTACCATCCTGTCTCTACTCCGGCTGTTGCGGTTCTCCCGCCAGGCAGGGTAGCGGCTTCCACGCTCTGCTCCGCATGAAAGCCGGCAAAATAGGCCGCCGCGGTAAGACCCGCGGTCTGCTTGAGGAATGTTCTTCTACTATTTCCCATGGCAACCTCTGTAAAGCACTATAGTGCTTGCGGTAGATAGGCAGAAGGAAAGAGCGAGATTGGCTTGAATGGGTGCAATCCGGATCAGGTAGAAAGTCAGGATTTAGATGTTCTCAAATAGCCTTGCACGAAAGATGATACTTGCGTGCGCGCTGGCTTGGCCGTACCACGGAGCGTTTGCAGAATCCGATTGCAAAAGAGCTCTCACGCAACACTCTGTTTGCGAACGCGCGAACAGCTTTGCTGGCGATCTGATGAGAAGCCGCCACCTGGTGGGCACTTCCGTGGTGCAGGATGTGAGGACAGGAGCGCTCGTTATCTCTGCATCCTCGCAACCATCCAAACTGGATGTTTCAACCCAGGTGCTCCCGTTGTCCTTGTCTAAAGTTTTTTTGGCGGCATCGTGGTGGGACCACAAACAGCCTGATCTGAAATTTGAGAGTAGCCATGGCCTGGAAAATGCCAGCAATCCCGCCTTCCGAAAATGGGTAAACGTGCGCGAAATGCTCGTTGGAGGGAGCGATTCCGCGGGAGAGCAAGTGGCAGTTGCTCTTCGAAAAGAGGTTGGGACCAGGGCGGTGCTAGCCGATCTCGATCGCTACGGCTTCAATCCCGGCAATTAATCGTTTTGGGCTTATGTCGATCCGCGATGGGCAGCGCGGCTGGCGCCGCAACCAGCATCCGCATTGGTCAGTCACTTGAACGGACAAGAGTGGAGCTCCGCGTTATCTATCGGTGAAAGCCACATGACAACCACTGCCCTGCAGGTCTCCAGGTTCTTCCAGGCAGTTGGCAACGATGGTTGGCAATGTTCGCCGGTAGCAGTTCGTATGACAGGAGATTTTATCCGGCGACATGTACAGCCTTGTATCGCTCCCAGACGTGTCGTAGAAGAAAGGACGGCGGAACAGCTCATTGAAGCCATGATCGATACGGTCAAGCGAGGCACTGCAAACCGGATTTCTGGCGCCCTAAAAGATACCGGCTGGACGATTGGAGGGAAGACCGGCACCGGAGGCAGGCCGGGTGCGCCGATGGACCAACAAGATGGGTGGTTTGCGGGGCTGATTTTTGACCGTGAAGGGAAGGCACGCTTTACGGTCGCCACCTTCGTCAGGAGAGGCGGAACAGGGAGCGGCAATGCTGCTGACATCTCCGCGGCGCTTGCTCGCCTTTTATCGAGCGACAGCTCCGCGAGTTGACTTAAGACCCGCGGTCTGCTGGAGGAGCGTTCTTCCGCAAAAACAATTTTGATTTCAAACTCTGGCCAGAGGATGCGAGCGAATCGAGCTTGAAGCGCAGTGTTTGTTCTTCTGAGTGTGAGTATAGCGTTTCGTTGGTTTTGAGCTCGAGAAAGTAGTCTTCAAATAAGGGCGAGGAGTTGTCATATCTCCTCGCCTTTATGCACAGTGCATTTAGTTGCCCCTCATCTGATCGAGTTCGATTTGATGTTCCTCTTCGACGCGAAGCCGGCGCACGACTGTCACGCCATTCTTGTTGAGCAGGAAGAGCGTGCCAGTATCCGGTTTGGAGAGACGCTGCGTCACTGTGTGAATAATCGCCAGCGTCCCGGGTTGGGAAGGGTTCGATGTATCGACTACGTTATAGTTCCGCGGGTCGTTGAACGGATGGGTCGTGACTTCACTGGCTGTAACCAGCAGAGCTGTCCGGCCCAACGCTTCCGAAGTTTCCGCGTTCTCCAGCGCGGAGGAGTTCACGAGGACGGGATGCTTGTAGTATTTGAAGCTGATCAAGGCGACTCCAGAGCCATTCCGATACCGAATGAGTGCGCCATCGTCTCCGACCGATCTTACAAAGTCGAACGCTGAAGTTGCGGGAATCGCAGTCTGAGCGATCCGCTGAATTCTGGCTGGATCGGTCACGTCCAATGCGGTGAGCTGCTGCCCGTTTTGCGCTTCGATATAGAGGAATGTCCTTCCGTCGTTCGTGTTGTGCAGATACATCGCTTCGGCATCAGCCTGAGCTAATGCCGGAAGGTTTTTAGGTGATTCGACAACGATCGTCTTTGAGTGAGGTCTGACAGCGGCCCCAGCAGTTGCCCCAGTGATAGCCAGGATTGCTGCGGCGAGAAATGCTTTGAAGCTAGTGGTCATGATTGCTTCTCCTATCTGGAGCTAGTGTCCCTCTAATGACTGGTGCTCGTCCAAGTAGAAATCGTTATTCCCTATAAGTACTCAGTCAGCCACATTAGCTCTCGGTAGCAATCGACTTCTGCTTGAATCGCCGATCTAAAGCAGACGCTGCTAACGGGAGGTCTCGCATTCATACCATAGAAACATGCGCTGATCCTGCTAACTGTATTAGGTCTCCTTATAGGCGATAACAATTTGGAAGTTCTCAATGCGCTTCATGAGCACTACGGTTGAATCATGAGGACAAAGAAAACGATTGCCATTATCGGTGGAGGGGTGAGCGGTGCGCTCACGGCATATCATCTGATTCGCAGCGGAGCACATGCGAAAGTGATTCTGATTGAACCCCGTGCAAACCTGGGGTTCGGCCTGGCCTACTCAACGCCAAGCTATCGGCACCTGCTGAATGTACCGGCGGGCAAGATCAGTGCTCTGCCAGATCAACCGAGTCACTTTCTCGATTGGCTGCATAAGAACTACGACGCAAGGATGACGGAGGCGGATTTCGCTCCTCGTGCCGTTTTTGGCCGCTACGTTCACTCTCTCTTAAAGACTGTTCCCAACCTCGACCATCGCCAGACGGCGGTACTGGACTGCCATGTAGTAGAAGAACAAGCGACGCTCGTCCTCGCCGATGACACAAAGATTGCGGCCGATGCCGTGGTACTCGCAACGGGCAACTTCGATCCAGTACCTCTGCGTGGGGTGGCAGAAGAAACGGTATCGAATGGAACCTACTGCCACTCCGCGTGGGAAGACTCGACGTACACGAATCTTTCGCCTAACGCTCCTATCGTATTGATTGGCTCGGGGCTGACTGCTGTCGATGTGCTGCTGCGGCTCCGTGAAATCGGACATTGTGGGCAAATCATTACCATCTCGCGTCACGGCGTTTTCCCGTACCGTCACGCGATCTTTGAACCATTAAAGAAGCCTGTGGTCGCAGGAACGCCGCCGACCAGAGTGCGTGAATTGCTGCGCGCTGTGCATCAGGCCATCAAAGCGAACATGGAGTGGCGTGCGGTCATTGACAGCTTGCGGGAGAGGACGAACGAGTTGTGGACGGCGCTCCCACTCGCCGAACAGAAGCGATTCCGTCGCCACCTGCAGCGACGATGGGAGGTAGTGCGACATCGGATGGCACCGCCGATTGCAGATCAGATAGAGGCAGCGTTGGAAGCCGGTACGCTGATCCAGCATCGTGGAAGTCTTCAGGTTGTCCTCCCATCTGCCCATGAAGCACAGGTTCAGTTCCGAACCAATCTTGGAGAAGTCAAGGAAGTCACCGTGGAGCGCGTTATCAACTGCAGCGGTCCCGATATGAACTATCGGCGAGTAGGTTCGCCCCTGCTCAGCAGTCTCTTCTCGCAGGGCTTGATCGTTGCAGGGCCCCACGGTTCCGGTTTATGGACCAACGAGACTGGCGGTCTGCGCGATCAGAACGGCAGCTTTTCCAATGTTCTCTTTCATGTGGGACCTGGACGACAAGGTACATTACTTGAATCGATTGCAGTCCCGGAATTACGCCATCAGGCAGCGGACTTAGCCGAATTGTTGGCTGGAAAGTTTGCCGCCGGTGAGCAGGACCGGGTTACAGGTACTCCTCAGTCAGATGCGTTGTTAAAAACCAACGCCGCGGTTGGCTATGAACTGGCGAGCTAAGTCGTTTCTCGCCATAAAGGATCTACTCTGGGCGGCGGCGCTGGGGCTTGCCAGCAGCCTTGCATGTGTGGTCGTGCGGCTCTTCTATCGTCTGCTGCAATGGCTGGTCACCGGCAACTCCGGCTTGCTCTCACACGCTGCGGAAGGCCTGCACCCCTGGTATCGAGTTATCATCCCTGCACTGGGTGCGCTTGCTGCTATGGCCGTCATGTGGGCTGCGCGTCGCTTCGCAAAATCGGGCAAGTTTGCGGAATATGTTGAAGCAGTGCAGCTGAATGGCGGACGCATCGCGTTTCTGCCAACATTGTGGAGAACTATTTCTTCTGCATTTTCAGTAGCTACAGGGGCTGCTATCGGGCGCGAAGGATCGATGATTCAGTTCGCCACGGCAGCAACGTCATGGTTGGGAGAGCGCGCTGCTCTCTCACGTATTCCCCTGTCCACCCAAGTAGCGTGTGGCGCTGCCGCAGCAGTCGCTACTGTATATCAAGCTCCAATTGCGGGCGTATTCTTTGCCGCTGAAATTGTGATGGGCAGAATTATGGTCCGCACAATTCCTTTGCTTCTGGTCTCGGCTTTGACAGGCGGGTTAACCGGGGCACGGCTCCTGGGGAAAGGGTCGCTCTTTGCCGTCCATCTGGATTCGTGGATTCCCTTCGGGGCGGGTCATTTGACCGCTTTTGCTCTGTTACTGGCAGTCTTGATGGGATTGCTGGGACCTGCGTATTACTGGCTCATTCACAGTCTGCGGAGCACCTCCAAATGGCCGCTGCCGCTTCTATGGAGCGGCGTCCTGGTGGGCTTGCTGTCGCTCAGGAGCACATTGGTTTGGGGAAACGGCGATGCCGCGCTGCTTCAGATCACGCAATCATCACCGGCTGTTTGGACCTTGTTTTCCATCCTTGTTCTCAGGCTCTGCGCAACCACGTTCTGCGTCGGCACAGGCACCGTAGGGGGAGTGTTTACACCTACCATTTTTGCTGGCGGCGCCATCGGCTATTTGGCGGCGCACCTGCTCCATATCCCAAGTCCAGCGCTCTTTACAATCCTGAGCATGGGGTGTCTGCTTGCTTCGGTAACGCATGCACCGCTCATGGCAAGCTTCATGGCTGTGGAGTTGACAGGGCAATGGTCGCTTTTCCCTTACGTTCTGCCGGCTAGTGTTATTGCCTGGGCAATTGCGCGTATAATCTCCCCGCATTCGCTCTATGCGATTGCTACGCCTGAACCTGCAGACGAGATCCTTGAAAACGGTCTGCCTGATGGGGGCCTGTGTAGTCAACGCGAGCGACCAGCCGTCATGGAAACGGTCGGAGCCAGGGAATAGCAGGGTTGAGCGGTATTTTCATTACCCTCAGCCTCGCGAGCGAATACGCGAAGAACAAAATCCGCTTCAACGCGGTCGCGCCTGGCGTTGTCGACACGCCTCTGCACAAAGACGCACGGAAGGACTCGCTGAAAACCCGTACCCCTATGGGCACGATCTCAGAGCCGAAGGACATTGCTGAGGCTGTCGTTTACCTGGCGGAAGCCGGTCACGTTACCGGGGAGGTGCTGCACGTGGACGACGGTGCGCACGTCGGCAAATGGTAAGCACGAAAGGTTCGCAGCCGGGCAGTCCAGAGCGCCGGCTGCAGGACCTTGGCGTTCAGCTCCCGTCCGCTCCGACGCCGTTCGGCACTTACGTCGAGACGCTACAGACGGGGAACCTGCTCTTCTTGAGCGGAATGCTCCCGGTTATGGATCACAACCAAAATATCTTGGCCGGATAGGGAAGGAGGTCGACGCCCGTACCTGGTAGCGAAGATGCGTTCTGATTTCGCTTCCGCACCAAGGGTGATTTCTCAACACTAGCCGACTCCCTTGAGCCGCGCTGAACAGTATGGAGGCGTTGGAATGGCATTTGAGAGTTTCACAGTCGAAGACATAACAACGCAAGGGGCGACGATCCACACTCTGCGAAGAGGTGCTGGACCTCCACTGCTTCTTTTGCATGGATATCCTCAGACGCATTTCATCTGGCACAAAATCGCCGATCGGCTGTCCGAGCAGTACAGCGTGGTGCTGACGGACCTTCGAGGCTACGGCGACTCAGGCAAGCCGGAGGGCGGTGCACGTCATCAGAATTACTCCTTTCGGGCGATGGCGCAGGACCAGGTCGAGGTGATGCACCATCTGGGACATGAAACATTTTTCGTCGCATCCCATGATCGCGGCGCACGGACAGCTCATCGGATGTGCCTCGACCATCCTCAGGCCGTCCGCAAAGTTTGTTTCATGGATATCCTGCCTACTCTGCGGATGTATCGCGACACCTCAAAGGAGTTCGCCACCAAATATATGTGGTGGTTCTTTTTGATTCAGAAGGCTCCGCTTCCAGAACACATGGTGGGAGCAGACGCCGCTTTCTTTCTTGCACAACACTTCGAGCTGCAAAACGGCACTTCCGGAGCGCTGACGGACGAGGCGCTGGAGGAGTACAAGCGCTGCTTCTGTACGCCGGAAGCAATCCACGCGAGTTGCGAGGATTACCGGGCATCCGCGGACGTGGATCTTGAGATGGATGAGGAAGACGAAAACGCCGGGCGAAAGATAGAGTGCCCAGTCCTCACGCTCTGGGGAGAGAAAGGTGCCCTGGACAAGCTTTGGGATGTGCTCGAGGTGTGGAGGCAGCACGCGCGTGCACCCGTGCGGGGGCGAGCGCTGAACAGCGGCCACTACCTGGCGGAAGAGCAGCCCGAAGAAGTACTGCAGGAATTATTGGGATTCTTTAGGAATTGAGGAGGAACTATGAAGTCCAGACAAATCGATCAGTCCCCGAAAACATTCATTCTTGTCTTCAAGGCTGGTGACGAACTGGCGAAAGGGCTGCTTGAATTCGCGGAGCAGGAAAAGCTGTCGGCCGCGAGCTTCAAAGCCGTTGGTGCGCTCTCATCGGTGCGCTTGGGGTGGTTCAGCTGGGATAGCAAGAAGTATGAGCCATCAGTTACGCTCGACGAGCAGATGGAACTCCTGTCGCTCATTGGCGACGTTGCTCTGAAGGACGGAAAGCCGGTTGTGCATGCGCATGCCGTAATCGGCAAGAAGGACGGAACTGCGCATGGCGGCCATCTACTCGAGGCAAATATCCGCCCGACCTGTGAGGTGATACTGACAGAGAGCCCGATCCACGTTCAAAAACAGATTGATCAGGAATCCGGTCTGGCGCTGATCAGGCCCTAGCAGTTAGCCTTTCGGCAGCGCCATCGCGATTCTTGTTTTATAGCCATTTCCCGCGAGGCGGCACCGCCTCGCCACAACAAGGAGAAAACCATGAGCGGAAACATTGAAGGAAAAGTCGTCGTCATCACAGGTGCGAGCAGCGGCCTCGGAGAGAGTACCGCCCGCCATCTTGCAAAGCTGGGCGCAACAGTCGTTCTGGGAGCGCGGCGTAAGAGTCGTCTCGATGCGATTGTGCAGGACATTCAGGCCGATGGGGGAAAAGCACTTGCTGTGACAGTTGACGTCACCAAGCGGCCGGAGGTCGAAGCCCTGGTCAAGAAGGCCGTCGACACATACGGCAAGATCGACGTGCTGGTGAACAATGCCGGCATTATGCCGATCGCGCCGCTCGCATTGCTTAAAGTTGACGAGTGGGACAGCATGATAGACCTCAATATCAAGGGCGTGCTCTACGGCATAGCTGCCGCTCTGCCACACATGCAGAGGCAGAAGAGCGGGCACATCATCAACACTGCTTCTGTTTTCGGCATCAAGGTGTTTGCACCCGGCGGCACTGTTTATTGCGCCACTAAGGCTGCCGTCCGTACTCTGACCGAAGGCCTGCGCATGGAAGTCCATGCCGACAACATCCGGACCACAATCATCGATCCGGGCGCGATTGACTCTGAGCTAAAGGCAGGCACTTCGGATGAGGCATCTTCAAAGGCTGTCAACGATCTTTACAAGACGTGGGCCATTCCCGCCGAGTCCATCGCCCGCGCGATTGCCTATGCAATTGAACAGCCTGCCGATGTCGATATCAACGAGATCGTAGTGCGGCCCACCGCCCAGGACTTCTGAGCCGTCAAGCGCACTAGAAGTGATTACAGCTCTTTGCCCATATAGGGAGGGTCGCCGATTCTCGGGTGGAGTGTTGGTAACCTTGCTGTTTAGGCCAGGGGGAGCCTTGTATGACAGCTGAAATTTGTAACATCCTTTTTCCCATCGATTTTTCTAACCGATGCGTGTTAGCCGCGCGCCATGTTAAGACGTGGGTGGATCGGCTGGGTGCCTCTTAAATACGCTGCAAAAAGTACGAGAACTAGCATCAGCCTTCCACGCCACAGTGACGTTCCTCCATGTCATAGATAGGCAAGAATAAGCATCGACCAGACCTTTTGCCTGCTGGGATAGTTCCTCTCTAAAGGCACGTCTACCTTACTTGCCTTGATAAAATCGCTCGACTACTTTCTCAGTGATCGTTCTCTTTATCACCGGGGAGGATAGTACAGTCGCGGTTGAAGTGGTTCCGTAGTGACCGAGCGTGTCGATAAAGCGCTCCAGATGCTCCATCGAGACGACCCGCGCCTTGACGATGAAAGACTCGGACCCAGTGACGCGGTGGCACTCAAGGACCTCATCCCACGTCTTCACCTCCTGCTGAAAGGTACGTACCAGCGACTCAGGTCCGGACATTGATAACTGCACGAAGATCAGGATCGGCACGCCCAGACGTTCCAGACTGATGTCGGCATGAAAGCCGCGAATCACGCCGATCTCCTCTAACCGATGCACCCGCTCTGCTACCGCCGGAGTGGTCAATCCGACGCGTCGGCCCAACTCCGCCCAGGAGATTCGGGCGTTGTGCTGCAGTTCCTCGATGATCTTCCAGGCGATGTGATCCAGTTCGGCAGGCTCATAACGGTGGCTGAAATGACTCGTGGACATGGAATGATCCCTTTCGATTGGAAGGACGGTAGCATTACTTTCTTACGAAAGTAAACCTCTAAGCGGCAAATGCCTGTCGAAACGCATTGTCAGTCGTCCTAGATGGATGCGATACTTCCGGACGTTGGAGCACCACGGAGCTTCCTTATGGCTCAACCCTACGATTCGACCGGGTATCAATCCGGGTTTGGCAACGAGTTCACCACCGAAGCACACCCCGGCGCACTGCCCCATGGGCAAAACGCCCCACAGCATGCGCCGTTAGGCCTTTACACCGAACAGATCAGCGGGACCGCCTTCACCGCGCCGCGTGCGCTCAACCGCCGGACGTGGAGCTACCGCATCCGGCCCTCGGTGATGCACGAACCGTACGCCGAGTTCGCGGATCCCACGCTGATGCGCAGCGGCCCTTTCAATGAACCGCCAACGCCGCCCAACCAGATGCGTTGGAATCCCCTGCCTGCTCCAGCGCAGAAAATGGATTTTGTCGAGGGCGTGGTGACGCTGGGCGGCAACGGCGACCCCGCTCTCCAGGATGGCGTCGCTATTCACCTGTACGCAGCCAACGCTTCGATGCAAGATCGCTTCTTCTATAACGCCGACGGCGAGATGCTGATCCTCCCCCAGGAAGGCAGGCTCTTGCTTCGGACTGAACTTGGCATACTCGATGTGGCGCCGGGCGAATTGGCTGTGATTCCACGCGGCATCAAGTTCCGCGTTGAGCTGCCCGATGGCACGAGCCGCGGATACATCTGCGAGAACTATGGGCAGAGCTTCCGGCTGCCCGAGCTGGGACCGATCGGAGCTAACGGACTGGCCAACTCGCGCGACTTCCTGACGCCAATTGCGGCGTACGAAGATCGCGAAGGTGCGTTCGAAGTTATCGCAAAATTTCTCGGCAAGCTGTGGCGCGCGAAGATCGATCACTCGCCGTTGGACGTCGTTGCCTGGCATGGAAACTACGCGCCGTATAAGTACGACATGGCGCGCTTCAATTGCATCAACACGGTGAGCTTTGATCATCCCGACCCATCGATCTACACCGTACTGGCGGCGCCCTCGGGCCTGCCCGGTACCGCCAATGTAGACTTTGTCATCTTTCCGCCGCGTTGGATTGTGGCCGAGCATACCTTCCGGCCACCCTGGTTTCACCGCAACATGATGAATGAATTCATGGGGCTCATCCTCGGTCAGTACGAGGCCAAAGCCGAGGGATTCCTGCCCGGAGGCGCCAGCCTGCATAACTGCATGTCGGGCCACGGACCGGACGCTGAGACCTTCGAGCGAGCCAGCAAGGCCGAACCGAAGCCCCAGTACATCGACGGAACCCTGGCCTTCATGTTCGAGACGCGGCTGCCTGTACGGCTCACTCGCTTTGCGCTGGAAGAGAAGATTCTGCAGCAGGAATACTACGAGTGCTGGCAGAGCCTGAAGAAGAACTTCAGCGGCGCCAAATAGTCAGAGGCAACATCAGGTGCTATAGCGTTTTCACAATCGGTGTATCCCAAGAAACAACACTCCACGCAGGCGTTCCATCAAAGAACGCCTGCACATAGCCAACTCTGACCAGGACACAGTAATTGTAAAAACGCTATAACAGGAGCGCTGGTTGATGAACCGGTTTTCAAACGCTGACTGGAGCCGAAGCAGTTGGGTCGTGTCGGCCAATGAGCCCAAGTGCGGCTTTCCGCTGCAGAGCCTCCCCTACTGCGTCTTCGCCGGCACGGATGGTAGTCCACATGTCGGAGTAGGCATAGGCTCATCGGTACTTGACCTGCAGAAGTGTAGCCGTGCTGGACTGCTCGACGAGTTGCCAACCTCGATTCGATCGGCCTGCGAGGCGCAGACCCTTAATTCGCTCATCGCCTGCGAAACCGCAGCGCACGCAGCCGCCTTGCGCGCACGGCTAACGGATCTGCTGGATTCGGGAGCTGACAAATCCACGCGCGAGATCGTCGGCAAAACCCTCATCCCTGTGGCCAGCGTCACTTTGCTCAAGCCGGTGGCTTCCGCCAATTACACTGACTTCTACGCATCAATCCATCATGCCACCCGTGTCGGCCGGCTCTTCCGTCCCGAGCAGCCACTGCTGCCCAACTACAAATTTGTGCCCATCGGCTACCATGGCCGCGCGTCTTCGCTTGTAGTCAGCGGAACTCCGGTGCGGCGACCGCGTGGCCAGACGAAGGCGGGCGCTAGCGGTGTTCCGGGCTTCGGGCCGACGCGCTTCCTGGACTATGAGGTCGAGGTTGCGATCTATATGGTCGGCGGTAATTCGCTGGGCGATCCGGTGGCAATCGATCATGCCGGTGAGGTTGCGTTTGGTATCTCTCTGCTGAATGACTGGTCGGCGCGGGATATCCAGTCGTGGGAGTATCAGCCGCTTGGCCCTTTCCTCTCCAAGAGCTTCGCCACCAGCGTCTCGCCGTGGATCGTTCCGATTGCGGCGCTCGCACCATTTCGCTGCCCTGCCCTGGCACGTCCTGCACAGGACCCGGATCCGCTGGAGTATCTGTGGAGCGCGGAAGACCAGCTGGCCGGCGCAATCGACCTTACACTTGAGGCGTTCCTGTTGACCGCGGCCATGCGCGCCGCTGGGCTTCCCGCGCACCGGTTGAGCCGGGCCAATTTCCGCGACCTGTATTGGACGCCGGCGCAGTTGATTGCCCACCACACCAGCAACGGCTGCAATTTGTTGCCCGGCGATCTGTTGGCCACCGGCACTATCTCCGGAAAGGAAGATCATGCGGGCGGCTGTCTGCTGGAACTAACCGCCGGCGGCGCGAATCCCATTCTGTTGCCCAACGGTGAGAGCCGCAGGGCAGTCGAAGACGACGACGAGGTTATCCTGCGAGGCGTTTGCCGACGCGACGGGTTTCCGGACGTTTCGCTTGGGGAGTGCCGCGGTATGGTGCTGCCCGCATTGTGAGTCGAACCTTCGTTTATTAAACAGAAGCCCGGATTGGCCGTAAAAGACTAAGTAGCGAATGGGTTATTCCTTTCAAACGCCATTCAAAGAGGTCTGCTCGACGGCCTATGCTCTTGGTCAGATGTGACGCTACGGCAGTTTAGGAGGTCTCGCATGGCATCTTTTGCAGCCAGTCGAGTGAGCACGAAGCAGGATTTTCTGCCCCTGAAGGGCACCGACCATCTGGAGTTCTACGTGGGCAACGCGCGCCAGGCGTCGTACTACTACCGCGCAGCCTTCGGCATGAGCCTGGTGGCCTACGCCGGACCTGAAACCGGCCAACGCGATCGCACTTCCTACGTAGTCGAACAGGGCAAGGTTCGATTCGTCTTCACCGCCTCGCTGCGCCCCGGCACTCCCATCGCGGAGCACGTCGCCAGGCATGGCGATGGCGTGCGCGTGATCGCCCTGGAAGTTGAGGACGCTCGCGCGGCGTGGACGGAGACGACAGCGCGTGGCGCCCGCAGCATCGCCGAGCCAGCGGAGACTGCCGACGCTTACGGTCGCGTCACAACCTCCTCCATCGCCACGTATGGCGACACGGTTCACACCTTCGTGGAGCGTGGCCACTATAACGGCGCGTTCCTGCCCGGCTTCCGCGCTGAGCAGCCAGACACCGTCGCTCGCCCCGTGGGCCTGAAACACGTCGACCACGTGGTCGGTAACGTTGGCTGGCACGCGATGAACGAGTGGGTAGACTTCTATGCCAACGTGATGGGCTTTCAGCTCTATCAGCATTTCGACGACAAAGACATCTCCACTGAACACTCAGCGCTGATGTCCAAGGTGATGGCCAACGGCAACGGCTATGTGAAGTTCCCCATCAACGAGCCGGCACAAGGGCGCAGAAAATCACAGATAGAAGAATATCTCGACTTCTATCAGGGGCCGGGAGTGCAACATATCGCACTGGCGACAGGCGACATTCTTGGAACGGTCGCGCAGATGCAGAGGCAAGACGTGGGGTTCCTGACGATCCCGCATAGCTATTACACCGAACTGTCTAAACGCGTAGGGCGGATCGATGAGCCGATCGAAGAGTTGGAACGCCTGGGCATCCTCGTCGATCGCGACGACGAGGGCTATATGTTGCAAATATTCACGCGCCCCGTCGAAGACCGTCCCACCCTGTTCTACGAGATCATTCAACGCAAAGGCAGCCGCAGCTTCGGCAAGGGAAACTTCAAGGCCCTGTTTGAAGCTATCGAGCGCGAACAGGCACTGCGAGGCAATCTCTAATGGCCGCCACACTGGAACTATCCAAGGCCGCACCCTTCCTCATCCTGCAGAATTACGAGGCGTACACCGCCGAGCAGCACTCCGTCTGGGCCGAGCTGGTGCGCCGCCGCATGCCACAAATCAAGCAGCATGCTGCGCGTGAGTATCTGGAGGGTTTCGAGTTTCTCTGCCTACCCTATGACCGGCTGCCGAATCTTGCGGCACTCTCCGCAAAGCTGCAGCTACGCACCGGATGGAATGCGACCCCCGTCAGCGGCTTTATGCCCGGACCGGCTTTCTTTGAAATGTTGGCCGCCCGCCGCTTCCCCACCACCACCTGGCTGCGCAGCCGCGACTCGCTCGAATACACGCCCGAACCCGACATCTTTCACGATGTCTTCGGCCATGTACCCATGCACGCGCACCCGGTATTTGCCGATTTTCTTGCCCACTACGGCCAGGTCTGCTCGCGCATTGACGATGAGGCGATTCTGGAACGGATCGGGCGCGTCTTCTGGTACACCGTGGAGTTCGGACTCATTCGACAGGACGGCCAGGTAAAGGTGTACGGCAGCGGACTGATCAGCTCCAACGGCGAGTGCTCCAACGTGCTCCACAAAGGTTGCGAGGTGCGTCCATTCGTGCTCGACGAGGTCTTGCGCACTCCGGTCAAGGTGAACGAGATGCATCACCTGCTGTTCGCTATCGAGAGCTTTGACGAGATATTCGAAACCATGCATACACTGGAGTCTCGCATCCGCAACGGATCGCGGCTGGACGACTGACTGATCCGAATGCGAACCGTGGCCATAGCAGATGCAGAGCCAACGTTCCGAAGAAAGCGACGTACGGTTAATCATCCTCGCGGTTGTTGAGTCACGATCAACCCTTCCACAATCGAATTAGGGAAGGGTTGCCGACCATCCAGAAGCAAACGTTGGTTTGTGCGGACTGGTGACAGCTCCGACCATTCAAGCAAAGACATGTCATTTGCGTGACCCTACTCTAAGGTTGAGCTGGGGGAGGGGCGGATGCTGGCGTCCTTTGTTGCGGTGGAACAGGCAGCACCTTGCGGGACGGCTGCTCCGGCGGGCTGGTCGTCTCCTCGTCGCCGATCTCGAAGATTGGTGTGTTCTTGGGCAGCTTCAGGCGGCCGTCGGCCAGATAGGCGACGACGACTCCAGCGGTGACCTGGGGCGCCAGCACGACCATGGGAAGGAGATACTTCTTGCTCTTGACCAGCGACTCGGCCACGCCGTCGACGGGGTGGCTGCGGGGAATGCTGCCGGGTACCTGAGGGATGACGAAGGCGGTCATGTTGAGCTCGGGATTCTTCTTGCCGTAACTGACCAGCGAGCGGGCGACCTGTTTGGGGGTCATCAGGCCGATGTCGGCTATGAAGTTGCGGTGGATCGCGTGGGGCATGTAGATATCGAGGACGACGCGGGAGAAGTCGGCGCAGTTGTGGAAGAGGAGATTGAAGTGGCCGACGTTGTGGCGGTCGTTGAAGTTGGCGATGAATCGCTGGTCTTGTGCCGGCGAGCTATCGACCTGGAAGCCGTGGATGGTCCGATCGAACGAGGAGCCTACGAGTTCGGTCCACTCCCCTTTCGGGGGTTCGCCCTGCTTGTTGTCCGGTGCAAGCTCGAGCAGGTGCTCTCTGCGATAGGTCTCGCGCCAGGCTGCCACTTGTTCCTTGTCCACCTTCAGGGGAATGTCGTTCGGCGAATCGACCGCGTAAAGATAGCCGACCAAGGGCATCGCGATCCAGTCATAGCCGTCGATCTTGTGATAGCGGCTGATGACGACGCCAAACTCGCCGTCGTGGCAGGGGCGAAGCACGGTGGGCGAATCGGCGCAGATGTGGTTGAAATAGACGGCGGCGTGGCCGGTGGGATTCATCGCACCAAATGTGCCGTATGGCTCTTCCATCAGGAGCGCGACCGAAGCGTTGGCGTACGATACTGCCGCTGTCAGAAAACAAAGGAACAGAGCTGCGCGCCGAAGAGTTGTCGTCTTACGAACATTACCGATTCTATTTCTATTTCCCATCATCTATGAACCACTCACTGGCACCAGGCACCCGTCCGGGGTTGGAAGTTATTTTGTAACGCACGGGTGCCGCGACTCTGCACTATAGTGCTCAAGACTTAGACACCAGCCCAGCGTAAGTGTTGTGGTCTTCGTCGCTTACCGGGTCGGCTCGCTTTATCGAATCTTCGCTTGGATGAGTGCTTCGATTCTGCTCCACACGGAGGGGTCGTTCTCGATCTCGATATGTGGCTTCATGAAAGCTCGTGCAAACCACGGATATCCTGCGCAAGATACCGGATTATCTTTGTAGGCTGACTCGAAGTTCCCTAGGATAGTCGTCTGTTTCGAGTCCATTGCCTCGATGAAAGGCCGGCCATGCAGGAACCCCTCCGACTGATAGAAGTTGACGGCCTCTCGGACATTGGGCGGGATACGTCCGTCGTCCTCATTTAGCTTTTGGACACTATCAACCTGAATCGTCAGCAGCACGGGGATACTGAGTTCGTTCAATCGCCTGGCGAGAGTGATCGTCTCCGATGCTCCCCAGCTATGTCCGTATATGACAATACGGGCGGCGTTTTTTTCCTTAGCGCTCAGGCAGCCGTCCTTGTTCTTGTCTAAGAGATTGAGCACTGTTTGGAAGGCGGTGTGCCCGTCGTGATTCGCAAAGACTGAAGCATGCAGCGCGATCGGAATAGCGCTGTTGCAAATCCTTCGCCAGAAGCGCCTCCCTGTGAACGAAATTGTTCGCCCTGATATTGCCACCCATAAAACCGATGACAATCAGTCGCTGGAATGTTTCGGAGGGATTGTTTCCTGCTTCAGAACTGTCCGCCGAAATAACTCGCTCCGCGGCTTCATCCATATTCGGCGAACTGGCACGCGTGATCGTCTGTGATGCAATAGGCCCCTTTTGAAGGGGACAGTCCGGCTGTATCTCTTTCGCCCACGCCGCGGGGCACAGCACAACTGCAAGCAGCGATGTGGCGCAGCAGATGTCGCGGAGATGTACTCGGAGAAGCGCCCCGAAAAGTGCCCCGATGCGTCGGAGCGTACCTTGCAAGGAAGAGCCTTTCGCAAGATCCCCGATGCAGCCGCCCGAAGTGCCGGTCGCATCCTTTGTGTCGACTTCAGCCGGGATGTCAGAGGTCGTTTGCATCGGATTCTTAGGCAGAAGCTCAACCACTCCGCTGCGGCCCGCTCGCTGCCGACCTTTCATTGTTGCACCGCCAGAGAGTATCTGTCCGAAGAGGAGCGCATTTGTACGATTTTGCTCACGAACGGCCCGGAATCGGCCCTACTTCGCTTCTTTGAGCAGTTCGGTTCGGTACTTCGGAGCCAGTTCAATTACTTTCTTGATGAACGCTGCTTCCTGCGCTGCATCGACCTTTGGAGGCGGAGTGGTACGCGTCGCAACCGGTGTTCCTACCTCTTTGAAGAACTCCTCTTGGCCTGCCGGCGAGCAGATGCAAAGCATCCTCACCGGCTTCGACGAGGCGTTATGGAATTGGTGAGGAGCGTTCGCCGGAATGCTGACTGTTTCTCCAGCGCGCACAATACGGTTCTCCCCTCGGAAAATAGCTTGCAGTTCACCGTCGAGAAGAATAAAGGTCTCCTCGAAATCATGGCGATGCGGGGGAGGGCCGCCTCCGGGAGGAACGTGCATATCAATCAGGGTGAATCGACCTGCAGTATCCATCCCGGACAGCAGGATCGTGTAGGTGTCGCCCACGACTGCGAGATGCAGGGCATTGCTGTTACCCGGGTTTTCAACCACTAGATTCCGTCGTGGGTCGTCGGCCGGAATCGCAGGCACGACGGTCACCGGGACCCAAACGGGAAGGTCATATTGAACTATGCTCAAATGCGAAAGGCCGCAAGCTATGCGAAACTCGCTATGGGCCGTGCTGTTTTGCGCATGCTTCCTCGCCCTGCTATCCCTGCATCCTTCGATTGCACAAGATCAGAAAGAGCAAAAGAAAGAGATCCCTCCGGCGATAGCACAGGAGATGCGTGAGCTTCAGAAGATCCTGTCAACCCAGCCCAACGATCCCGCCGTACTCTTCAACCTAGCCGTGGATTACGCCACCATCGGTGACGGTACAAAGGGCCCTGGACCTGTTGGAAAGGATGTCCCAGCTTAATGTCAGATCGCTGAGCGCCTTGTCGGAAGGATTCGAAAGAATGACGTGGACCGGTATGCGGTCGTTTTCGCGAATGGTTTGCCGCTCAAACGAGATGACCAAATTCGGGGTGACTGTGGTTACCGCGGCAGGAGATGTTGCTTTTTGACAAAGCATAACTCTACTGAAAAGCAATGCAAGGCCTGCCAGGAAGAGCTTCGCTGCGGTCGATTTCGCACAGTTCCTTGACATCAGACTCCCGTAGCTGCGACTGCAGGGCCATTCGCTCCTCTACAGGCGATCATCTCGGCTGTGGAATAGTATCCCGAAATAGCCGGTTCCGACAGCGCCATACTTTTGAGTTGAGATTCATAGAACAGCGATTCAGAGCGCGCGTGCTGACCCATCATGAGCGTTACTCCTCCGGCTATGGCCATCCACAACAGCATGGTCAAACTATGCTGCTAGACATCCCGCATTACCATACGGATCTCACGGAAAGCAGCTGATTCGTACTGACTTTTTCAACACCCACGCCTGTTATCGCCAATCGCTAACCGAATGGCATGTTGCAGCGACGGTCCACGATAAGCGTGTTCAGAAACAGGCGAAGTCCCGTGTGGGGATATCCCTCCAGTGCCTGGCTACGCAATCTCGAGTTGTCCACTTCTGCAAGAGGATTTCCGGCGCCGGACAAATTATCCACTTGAAAATAAGATACCACTTATATAAGTTAATTGTTATGCAAGCGGTGGTGAATCTCGATGTCGCATTCTCCGCTTTGGCGGATCCGACGAGGCGTGCCATTCTTGCACGCCTCGCCAGGGGCGAAGCGAGCGTGATGGAGCTGGCCAGGCCGTTTGAGATGACGCAGCCGGCGATCTCCCAGCATTTGAAGGTGCTTGAAGACGCAGGGCTGGTGGCTAGTCGAATCGATGGTACGAAGCGCCCACGTAGTCTCGCGAAGCCAGGAATTGAGGCAATGGATCAGTGGCTGGAAATGTTGCGAAAGGCGCTGGAGACGAATTACGACCGGCTGGATGCGGTTCTGGCCAGCATGAAGGAAGCGAAGAAAAGAGGAGGAAAAAAACCATGAGCAAGCTGATGCTTCAAACTGAGGGCGATACTCACATCGTTGTAACCAGGCGATTCGCAGCACCTCCCGAGGCCGTTTACCGCGCCCATACCGATCCTGAACTGATCCAGAAATGGCTGCTTGGCCCGGAGGGTTGGACGATGCCGGTTTGCGTGAGCGAGGCGAGGCCGGGTGGCAAGATCCGCTACGAGTGGAGCAACGGTAAGGGCCAGGGATTTTACCTGACGGGCGAATACCTCGAATTGAAGCCGTCCAGCCGCATCGTGCATGTTGAGCGCATGTACCTGCCGGATCCTACCCCGGATAACCGTGCCGAGACCACGTTTAATGCGGATGGCGAAGGCACGCTGATGACGATTCGGATGATGTTGCCCGATGCCCAGACGCGGGCGGCGATGCTTTCGAGCGGCATGGAACACGGGATGGAAGCGAGTTACGCGCGACTGGAAGGAATGATCGGGGCCGCGGGTGCGGCTTGACGCTGATGGGAAACGCTCCACCTTGCCGGTCTGGCTGCACCACCGACCACAACAGGGAACGCCATCCGGGGAGGGACTCATCAAGGATCGTGGAGCCGGCGGCAATGCATTGAATGAGGATCCTGGCCGTCAAGCGGCAATCGACCGGCTCGCGGAGTATGCCTTGGTGCTTCTCTTTCGCACGGCAATGAGAGAGAAGCTGATCCAAGGTGGGGTATTGATGGGACTCATTCTGAAGCGGCTTGGAACGAGGATGCGAGGCGCAGTCGCTTGCTTCGCGGCGCAGGCGGCAGCTATCCCGCGATGGCCGAGGCGCTCTCACGGGGCAAGTTGTTCAGGGCGCCGAACGCATCAGGCGGATAACGGATTTTATCCGCGAAAATCTCAAACTGTGGACCGATATGGGAAGATAGACGTATGGTGACGATCGACGCATTTGCCGCAGGCCTCGCGGCGATTCCCGAGGAGGGCTTCACGCATCACGGCGTGCTGGATTATCTGTGCAACCATCGGGTCGACCCGGCGACACTGCATCCTTACCTCTACTTCAGCAGAGAGAAATACACGCGCAATCTGATTTTGCGGACGCCGCTGTTCGAGTTGATTGCGATCTGCTGGGATGTGGGGCAAGTGAGCAGCATCCACAATCATCGCGGGCAGAGTTGCTGGATGGCGATCACTTACGGCAAGGTGCAGGTGCAGAATTTTCGGCTGGTGCGCCACGATCCGGCACAAATGACGTGCGAACTGGAACCCACCACGCGGTTCCTGATCGACGCGGCGACGCCGGGCGAGGTGGACCCGGAGGAGCCGATCCACCTGGTAGCGAATCCGACTTCGTTCGGCTCGCGGGCGGTGACGCTGCACATCTATTCGCGGCCGTTCGACATCTGCGAGGTGTACGACCTGAAGGCCAAACGGTACGCCGAAGTGAAGCTGAGCAACGTGAGTGAATTCGGTGTGCTGACCAGCAATCTTCCGGTAACGAAGGTTCCGCTGGTCGCCTGTCCCTCATAATCGCTCTTCGCCGTCAATTGCGCGGGCGGCTACCGGTCTTCGATTAACCTCCCTGTGGGCGCAGCCGTTCGCTATTTGCGCCCAAGGGTTATTGCCGAGTGTCTACTGCTTTCCCGCCGCTCTGCGCCGTCTCCCGGTGATCAGGTAAATATTTGCCCGCGGCTCAAACAGCGGATCGGGCGAGGCTTCGATGCCATCCACTCGCGGGATAGGATCGAAAATGATTTGCTGCTGCTCGCTGGCGTTGTTCGGAGCAATCTCCGTCAAGCTGATTTCCCCCAACGTGAGTTGCGGACGATCTTCCGGCCAGCGGACGGTGGCATCATCAACGGTGTCGCCTTCCTCAGCTAGCTGCACAACGATGCGAAACTTGACCGGGTCTTTTGCAACCCGCTCTTTGATCTCGTCGAAGAGGAAGTTTGCAGTCTGCGCAGCCGCTCCCGCCTCGTCTAAATATTCATTGCCTGCTACCGGCAGCACCCGATAGCGCCCGTAGCGGCTCACGCCGTCCCCGTTCGTGAATCGGAATGCAGATATGGCGAAAAACGACTCCTTCGCAAAGCTTGTCGGGATCGGCTTGGGAGTCTGCACAAACTTCAGAGCCGCGGGGTGTGCGCCAAGGAACTGCTCAATGGCATTCGGGTGCGGCCCTGCTGGATCGGTGGCAATTAGCGCGTTGAGGAAGTCCAGGAATTCTTCCGCTGTGCGCGATGGGAAGGCGTCGACGGAATGAGCGACGATGTCGGTATGAACATGCTCGGCAAGGTTGAAGCGGATCGCGCAACCGCGAGGGCTCGCATTCTGAGGATCATTATCGGAGACGGTTGGAATTCCCGCGAAGTCCGAGAAGCGCACCATCACCGGAGTGGAATCCCGCCGGATATGCGGCGCGCGCGTAAGCGAGGCGGCCTCTGACGAAGGCCTAAACGCGCCTGTCAGCAGGATGCCTTTCGCGTGGGCAGGTCTGAAACCTGGATGGATACCACCATCAGCTTTGTCGAATGCTTCGACGATCGTCGTGGCTGAGGGTCAACAATTTCTCATCCGTAGTCAGGGGCATGGCTGGATCTCTCCATTCAGTGGATTTGGCCTTCCGAACCTACTGTACCCGCGAAACACAGGCTCTGTATTGCGTGATCTGCGTCAAACGATAAAAAAGTTGTGAGCATGTCGATTTCGCCGCCCCTCAGTCGACGTTAGAGTAGAGAGCTTGGGAATTCCGGCTCCAATCAAAATCAAAAAGGAGATAAAGAATGCGTTGCATGGTAATCGTCAAGGCGAACAAAGATTCAGAGGCAGGCGTTCTCCCCAGTACAGAGATCCTTGCCGCAATGGGCAAGTACAACGAAGAGCTGGTGAAGGCAGGCGTGATGCTGGCAGGCGACGGGCTTCACCCGAGTTCCCAAGGCAAGCGCGTCAAGTTCTCGGGAGGAAAGACGACCGTGACCGATGGCCCCTTCACTGAGACCAAGGAACTGATCGCCGGCTTCTGGCTGTGGCAGGTACGGTCGATGGACGAGGCGATCGAATGGCTCAAGCGCAGTCCTTTCGATGGAGGAACCGAGATCGAAGTGCGGCAGGTGTTTGAGCCGGAGGACTTCGGCGCCCAGCTCACTCCCGAGCTCAGGGAACAAGACGAGCGCTTACGCCAGCAGATAAGCGCGAGGAAGTAGCGAAGCTTGTGGAATCCCACACCTGACGCAAAGAATGCGTCAGATGTGGGGCACCCAGCCGGACCACGAAGAGTTGATTAGCAACCACGCTCTAAATTTTGTCATCTCGACCGGAGCGAAGCGAAGTGGAGAGATCTGCGGTTTGTGTACGTAATCGCGAACCTTTACTCTCGCGTGGATAATCCCTGCCAGATGTGGGAAACCGCAGATCTCTCCACTTCGCTTCGCTCCGGTCGAGATGACAAAGTTGGGGTGTAATTGCCAACCAAGCCTTCCTCAACCCGATTTTCATTCCCTTGGGTGCGCCGCAGGCGCGTAAACACTCCGGTCGAGCGCAGCTTGCAATCCTGGATTGAAAATGCTGTGATCGGTAGCGATGACGGCTGCCGGAATACATAGCGCAATTGACGCGGTCTGGAGGATGGAGTCGCCGCGGCTCATCGCCGGGCTGACGCGGATCGTGCGCGATATCAGCCTTGCCGAGGACCTGGCGCAGGATGCTCTCGTAGCCGCGCTCGAGCAATGGCCGCAGTCGGGGGTCCCGGACAATCCCGGGGCCTGGCTGATGGCCGCCGCCAAGCATCGTGCGATCGACCATTTCCGCCGGAATGCGCGGCTCGAGCGCAAGCACGAAGAGATCGGCTACCAGCTTGAGGCCAAGGAAATGGCCATGCCGGATCTGGTTACTGCGATGGACGATGATGTCGGTGACGATCTCCTGCGCCTGGTGTTCATATCTTGTCATCCGGTGCTCTCGAAAGAAGCGCAGGTCGCGCTCACGCTCCGTCTGCTTGGAGGGATGACGACGGAGGAGATCGCGCGTGCGTTCCTCCTGCCCGAGGCGACCGTGGCCCAGCGAATAGTGCGCGCCAAGCGAACGCTCGCGGAAAAGCGCATTCCTTTCGAGGTTCCCCGGGGAGCCGAACTGGTCGATCGTCTCTCTTCGGTGCTCGAGGTCATCTACCTAATATTCAATGAGGGCTACTCGGCAACCGCGGGCGACGACTGGATGCGGCCTGCGCTGAGTGAAGAGGCGCTTCGGCTGGGGCGCATACTGGCCGAGCTCGCTCCACGGAAGCCCGAGGTCCATGGACTGGTCGCGCTGATGGAGATTCAGGCGTCGCGATCGAGAGCTCGCGTGAGTCCGTCGGGAGAGCCTATCCTGCTCTTCGAGCAAAATCGCGCGCTGTGGGATCGACTGCTCATCGGCCGCGGGTTGGCCGCGCTGGAACGAGCCGAAAAGCTTAACGGCGCGCCTGGTCCTTATACATTGCAGGCTGCGATCGCCGCCTGCCACGCGCGGGCGCGCACCCCGGAGGAGACCGACTGGGCGCGCATCGTTACCCTCTACGGTGCGCTCGCCCGGCTCCTGCCTTCCCCCATCGTGGAGCTGAACCGCGCGGTCGCAGTCAGCATGGCGGATGGTCCACAGGCGGCCCTCGATCTGGTCGACGCCCTGGCCGCGGAGCCGACGCTGAACAAATATCACCTGTTGCCCAGCGTCCGCGGCGACCTGCTCAGAAAACTCGGCCGCCTGGATGAAGCCGGTGCGGAGTTCGAGCGCGCCGCATCGCTCACGCGCAATGCCCGCGAGCGCAAGCTGCTGCTCGATCGCGCCAAGGCCTGCTCCTAGCGATCATGGATCAATAATTCACTGGCAATTACACCTGATTTGTCATCTCGACCGGAGCGCAGCGAAGTGGAGAAATCTGCGGTTTCCCACATCTGGCGCAAACAGCGCGCCAGATATGGGCACCCTCGATTGGTGGTGGTTTTGGATCCCTGCTTGAAACAGATTTAGGGTGGGAGACCACAACCGCTGGCAGAGCAGGCTTCCCGGGATGATTTTCGAGAGAGTGTTCATAGGCCTGCGGCCCACGCCCTTGAAGGGTACGGCCTTTTAGGCCGTACGCAACAATTGAAAGATGAACCGGCTTTAGCCGCTGAGGGGAACTCCCACATTGTCCCCTCAGCGGCTAAAGCCGTAAAGGTTCTACCCAGTGACGTACGGCCTGAACAGGCTGCGGAAAAACTCTCTGGAAGGGTTTTGGTGGAAGCCCCCTGCTTTAGCAGGGGGAAGCTGGACTTCAGTCCAGCGGAAAGCGGTTGTTCTGTAAGATGGGCTTTTAGCCCTGGATTTACCCATACCAGCGCTAAAGCGCATCATGTTCAGAGTCGAACTTCCCGGAGCGCTGAAGCGCTCCTACCCCCGCATAAATGCGGGGGCTTCCACCCAAAGACTCCGCACCGGCCTTTTTTCCGCAGCCAAAAGCTTCCTAAATGATTTTCAAGAGAGCGAAGCGAAGTGGCGGGATCTGCGTTTCAACGACGTAGCGCAACGATCTGCCGAGTTTACTCCGCGGTGAATGAACAACTCACTACGCTGGAACATTCCCCCATCTCGAGCAAGATTCCGAACACCACGTCTTCATTTTGAGACGTGGTGTTCCGAATCGATGGAGAGACCAAACTACCAATGGCCGGAGCGATCATTGTCCTGCTGAGAAGGCTGCGAAAGCCAGGGGTTGGAGAGAACATTGCCCATGGCCTCCGCGCATTGCGGAGAGCCCGGGCCTTTTCGGCAACCCCACCAATTTCCCGTAGCGTTCACCAGACCGCTCCCTAGGTTGGCGATCCCGGTGTTGCCACCCAGGAAATCGTTGAGATGAACATCCACTTGAGCGTCCGTATTGACTGCAATGTCGATCTCTTCCTCATCAAATATATTTCGCGATATGACAGTTCCGGCGATGGCGGATAGCACCCCATATATGTTGATCCCGGTCGGGCCGGAGGTCGCCGCATCGCCTGAGTCGGCGTGATTGCGGGCAATGAAATTGCCGGCAATCACGTTATCGTGGAGGGTCTGATTAGGAACGTGAAGATGCATTGCAACACCGGTCGCGCCGTTGTCCGTCAGTTGATTGCCAATGACAGTATTGCCATAATCCGGATTTGCCCCGGGCGCGTCGAAGATTCCTACCCCAGCGCCGGCGCCTTGAACTGCCGTGCCATTGTGGATCGACTCATTGTTTGCAATCGTGTTGTGAAAGACTCCCGCAGGGGGCAAGCCGGTCAATGCCGCGGGTCTGTGGGTTGCCAAAGTAATTCCGCAATCAAACGAATTATTACGCACCACGTTGCGGGTAATCAGGTTGTCGTGAGTCGCGATCGTGTCGTCGCTGAGCAGTATACCGCCGGAGTTACCTTCGACGATGTTGTCCGCTATGGTGGAATGATCCGCGCCCATCAGGTGGATGCCCTCGCCACAATCGTCGTTCTCCCCGGGAACCTCTACAGGGGGAATGTTGGGGCACGTAGCAGCCGAGGGGTTGAGGCTCTTGTTATTGCCAAGAACATGATTGTCCCAGACTGCCGCCGAGGATGCATTGGCGATGAGGATGCCCTCGAAATTAGCATTCTCGACCACGAAGCCAGTTACGGATACGTTGCTAATTCCGGGATTGTCGATGCCGTCGATAAAGATTCCATTCGGTTTCCCTGTGGCGTCGATGATAGTCGTGTCATGAGATGCGCCCACCAGGGAGAGTGGTTTGGCAATCACCACATCCTCTCTATAAATACCGGGCGCCACGTTAATTATGTCGTTTTCAGCTGCAGCGGAACTGGCCGCTCCAATCGTCTGATAACAGCCTCCCGATCCTTTGGGATTCACACACAGGGTGCTGGCCCATGAGCTCTGGCAAGCAGCTGCGAGCAAACCTGCGAAAAGCAAACTCTTAATTGTGCGGTGATTCACAGTAGCTTGGGGAAGCAAGAAGTAGGCGTGGCGCTTCAATTTCGTCTGAATCGAGTCGTTCATCTTTTTCTTTCTCCTCGTACAACGCATAGTTTGATCCTTAGCGTCGCACGGATAGTACCCTATGAACCTGCTTAAGGTACTCAAAGGGCGAAACAGGCCGCAAGCCGGTTGGGCTGGAGATCATGCTACGCGTTTATTTTTTGCAGCAGTGGTTCGCGCTCTCGGACCCGGCGGTGGAGGATGCGCTTTATGAATCGCCCGTGCTGCGGCGCTTTGCCGGTATCGATCTGGGCCGCGCGCCGGCCCCGGATGAGACGACGATTCTCAACTTCCGCCACCTGCTCGAAGAGTACGATCTGGGCGGACAGATGCTCGATGCGGTGAATCTGTATCTGGCCAGTCGAGGGATCCGCATCACGACCGGAACCATCGTCAACGCGACGATTATCCACGCACCTTCGTCGACCAAGAATGAGAACAAGGAGCGCGATCCGGAGATGCATCAGACGCGCAAAGGTAACCAGTGGTACTTCGGAGCCAAGGCGCACATCGGCGTCGATTCCAAAGAAGGCGTTGTGCATTCGCTGTGCACCAGCGCAGCGAGCGTTTCCGATGTTCACATGCTGCCGGATCTTTTGCCAATGGTGTTACTTTGAGTGTAAGTCCAGGCTGTTCAGAGTAGGACTTTAGCGAAACGGGTAGCCGGAGCGATAGTTCGAGCAGTTATTGCGCTCATATCTCCATAAGCTGGCTTGCAGGAAGTTGACATCTGCCTAGGTCTACAAGACAAGTACCAATTTGTCTACGGACAGTTCTCCTGGCCAACAACAGGGGCGCCGGAGTGGTGATCAATTCGCGCAAGGCCGGCTATGAAAATGGCGTAAAATTGAGGGTTAAGACCCGCGGCCTTTCTGAATACCCTTCTCATCTTCCCATCGCAACTCCCGTGAGGCAATCATTGATTCTTCACATAGCCGCGCATAAACTATGTATCTGGCACATCACCTTCTTGGCCTGGGCCCCGTCCGCCCGTTTTACTGCGCCGCCTTCTAACCCCGTCGTTAGAGGAAACGCCTCGTTGCCGGCGGGCAGGGGAGAGTTTTCGCTCGCTATCGAAATAAAAGTTCGAATGCTAGTCCGGGGGGATCCTGTACATGAGCCAAACACTGGAAGCCACTCATGTTTTGACGTTGGCAGAAATCGGCGCTCTTGCCAAGGAGGGCGGCAAGCCGGCCGAAACACTCATGAATGTCGTCGCCTTGATCGCCAGACGCTTTCACGTCGATGTCTGCTCGGCCTATCTGCTCGAACCGGATCGAGCTCACCTGGTGCTGGCAGCGACGCTGGGCCTGAGCCCTCAATGTGTCGGCACGCTTCGCATGGCCCTGCACGAAGGTCTGGCCGGCCTGGTGGCGGAACAGGTCCGCCCGCTTGCCGTCGAACAGGTGAAGAGCCATCCGCGCTTCAAGTATTTTTGTGAAGCGGGTGAAGACGATTTCCAATCCTTTCTCGGCGTTCCGCTGCTTGACCGGGGTGTCTTGCAAGGTGTTCTTGTAGTCCAGACGCTGGAACAGCGCCTCTTTAGCGATGAGGAGATCCGCATGTTGACCGAAGCGGCGGCCGAAGTTGCCCCCGTGGTCAGCGAGGCGCGCACTCTCGATCGCTTCATCGCTCCTGCGCAGGAGCGGCTGTGGACCCTGGCGAGGAACCTGTGGTGGAGTTGGGATCACGACTCCGTCAGCCTCTTCCGGGATCTCAACCCCGTCCGCTGGCGCGAGCTGAATCAGAACCCCGTCGCTCTGCTCGCGGAGACTCCCCTGGAGGAAATTGAACGGCGCGCTACGGAGCTCGTGCTGCACAGCAGGATCAACTATGCCTACCGCCGTCAGCAGGAATATTTGCATGCGGACCGCACCTGGGGAGCGGCCCACGCGGGTGTGCTGCGGCCCCGCCCGGTGGCCTACTTCTCCGCGGAGTTCGGATTGCACGAATCGCTGCCGATTTACTCCGGCGGCCTGGGCATTCTGTCCGGCGATCACATCAAGAGCGCCTCGGATCTGGGCATTCCGCTGACCGGCATTGGCCTGTTTTACGGTCAGGGATATTTCCTGCAGCGGCTGGACCGCAGCGGCTGGCAACAGGAAGAGTACTTCGTGACCGATATCAGCAAGCTTCCCATGGAGCCGGCCATAGGCGCCAATGGCGAGCCGGTCACTGTGCACATTGAGACCCGCGATGGGTCGATTGGCGCTAAAGTCTGGCGCGTCAAGGTAGGACGTTGCGACCTGTATCTGCTCGACTCCAACGTCGAAGGGAATGCTCCTGAAGACCGGGAACTGACGTCCCGCCTGTATGGCGGCGACGGCCGCGTTCGCATTCGCCAGGAACTGCTTCTGGGCATAGGAGGCTTCCGCGCGCTGAAGAAGCTGGGCATTGAGCCCGGCGTGCTGCACCTGAACGAAGGCCATAGCGGCTTCGTGGTTCTGGAGGCCATTGCCAGCCGTATGCGCGACGAAGGTGTCGGGTTCGTCCAAGCTGCGGCGCGCGTTTCTCGCGAGGTGACATTTACCACGCATACGCCGGTGCCGGCCGGCCACGACCGGTTCAGCCCCGGGCTCATCGAAGAGCATCTCGGACCCCTGCGCGAGCAGCTTGGCCTCTCTGAATACGCGCTCCTGGCTCTGGGACGCGAAGATCCGGACAACTCCACCGAAGAGTTCTGCATGACTGTACTCGCGCTCAAATTGGCGCGGCGAGCCAATGCCGTTTCGGCACTGCACGGTGAGGTCTCACGCGAGATGTGGACGGGCCTGTATCCCGGCAAGTCGGAGGACGCGGTCCCCATCGGCCACATCACCAACGGCGTGCATGTTCCCTCCTGGCTGGCGCCGCAGATGTTCCGTCTTTACGATCGTCATCTCGGCGCCGGATGGGAGAGGCATAGCGCCGAAGCCCGCATTTGGGAGGGTATTGAGAACGTCAACGATGGCGAGCTCTGGGAAACACACCTCAGCCTGAAATCGCAATTGATTGAGTTCGTACGCCGCCAGGCCTGCGAACAGGCGGAGCGCCGCGATGAATCCCCAGCCGCCTTGCAAGAGCTCAGCAAGATTCTCAGCCCGGATGCCTTGACCATCGGATTTGCTCGCCGCTTCGCGACCTACAAGCGCGCGAACTTGATTCTGGCGGATATCGAGCGGCTGGCGGGCATGGTCAACGATCCCAAGCGGCCGGTACAGTTTGTCTTTGCTGGAAAGGCGCACCCGCGCGATGAGCCGGGCAAGAGGGTGCTGCAGCAGATCGCGGAGCTCATGCGCGATTCCCAGTTCGCCGACCGGTTCGTCTTCATCGAGGACTATGACATCAATGTCGGGCGGCACATGGTGCAGGGCGTCGATGTATGGCTCAACAATCCGCGCAGACCGTTAGAAGCTTCAGGCACCAGCGGCCAAAAGGTGGTGCTGAACGGCGGCTTGAACCTGTCCGTCCTGGATGGCTGGTGGGCTGAGGCTTACGACGGGCTGAACGGATTCGCCATCGGCATCGGACGAACTCACTCCAATATGGATATGCACGATACCCGCGACGGCGAGGATTTGTACCACGTGCTTCGCGACGAGGTAATTCCCTTGTACTACCAGCGCGACCGTGACGGGCTGCCGCGGGGATGGATCAAGCGTATGAAGCGGACCATCCGCACCCTGGGCTGGAGATTCAACGCCGACCGCATGGTGATGGATTACACCCTGAAATGCTACGTACCGGCAGCGGGTGGTATATCGAGCGACATGAGCGTCACTTGGTGAGATCGGCGCAGCGTAGCTCATCTTTGCAACACAAGAGTAACTGGGCAATTTTCTCGAAAGAAACTTAGAGACAAGAGTCCCCCCAAACAACTTATCAGCGATAGAAACTCCACAGAATTGTCAATCGAGTAACTTATCGAAGACTTACTGGAGGAGAGATTTTCTTATTGCGCCGGCAACTTGCTGAAGGACGAGGGCTCCGTATCAGGGCTTCAGTTGTGCTTCCAGGATGGCCGCAAAGGAAGTACTTCCAAGTTAGGCCGCCTACTATGACGTCGCTCCAAGGGTTGACGGCAAGCCGCTGCCGTTTCTAGAGGGGAAATCACCGCGCTTTCCCTTTCAAGAAAACCCCCGGACCTATTCGTTAATGGGCGTAGCATAAGTCAGCTTTAGTCATTTCTGTACGTCAAATGGAGATTCCATGAAAACACTATTTCGGTCGATGCTACTCGCGGTGGCCGGGCTGGTGATTTCACAAATCGGAATGGCGCAGGCTCCGGCCGGCGCACCAGCTGGTGCAACTGGGCTCTGTAAGGACGGCACCTACTATAGCGGCGCAAGCAAGAAAGGCGCGTGCTGCGGACATCAGGGAGTCAAGGACTGGTACGCCAGTGCGACACCCGCGCCGTCTTCAAGTCCGACCGCTCCGGTTGCTCATCCTGCCGCCGCTCCTGCGGCTGCTGCTCCCGCTCCTGTCAAGGCGGCGGCGCCCGGGCTGAGGCAAAGGCCAAGGGAGCCCGGCCCGATCACGGCAAGCCCTGTAGCTGATCAACGCTTCGGACAGGAGGACCCGATCTTGCGCGTCTCTCGCCGGTGCTTCGCCCAAGGTGCACTGGCGCTGGCGGCCTCTGCGCGCTTCGCATCGATGACTGATTTCCACCGTTTAGTTAGGAGCCTGGAAACGGAGTGAGACTCTTTGAGAGCATTCGGCCGTTGAATCGCGTGAGCACGGTGCGCGACGCAATTGCCGGCGTCACGCTCGCGGCGATGAATATCCCGCAGGCTCTGGGATATACCAGAATTGCCGGCATGCCCGTCGTCACCGGACTCTATGCGCTGCTGCTGCCGCCGGTGGCATTCGCCGCGTTCGGCTCCTCACGTTATCTGGTAGTCTCCGCTGACTCCGCGACAGCTGCAATTTTTGCCAGTGGTGTTTCCGGAATGGCTCCTGCGGCAAGCGCGAGATACATCGCTCTGGCGGGAGCTGTCGCGTTGCTAACTGCCATTTTCTTGCTGTTGGCGCGGCTCCTCAAGTTGGGTTTCGTTGCCGATTTCCTTTCGCAAACCGTACTGGTTGGCTTTCTCACCGGGGTGGGCTTTCAGGTAGGAATTTCAGTATTAGGGCAGATGCTCGGGATTCAAGTCTCTTCGCACAGGACGGTGGTGCAGCTTGTTCAGGTCTGCCACAGACTGCCGGAAACGCATCGGGCTACTTTGATTGTCTCCCTCCTGATTCTGGCGGTAATCTTTCTGCTACACCGATTCGCACCCAAACTTCCTGGAACGCTGATCGCGGTCGTGGCCGCGATCGGGGCAAGCGAGATGTGGGACTTTGCGGGGCACGGCATTGCTGTGGTCGGCCACGTTGCCGGCGGCTTGCCTAGTCTGCATCTGCCTGCTGTGAGCTGGAAGGACATTCCGCCGCTGATCCCCGTTGCCGCATCCTGCAGCGTGATGATTGTTACCCAGAGCGCCGCGACGGCGCGGGCCTATGCGGAGCGCCACCACCAACAGCTGGATGAGAACGCAGACCTGACGGGCCTTTCCGCTGCCAATGCCGCCACCGCTTTGAGCGGGGCATTCGTGGTGAACGGGAGCCCCACGCAAACCACAATGGTTGAGGGCGCCGGCGCCCAAAGTCAAGTTGCCCAGATTTCGACCGCGATAGTGGTTGCGCTTGTCCTGCTATTTTTGACCAGACCGCTCGAGTACCTTCCGCAGTGTGTGCTCGGCGCGCTTGTTTTTATGGTTGCGATTCGCTTGATCGATCTGCGCAGCCTCAAAACGATTCACCGCGAGAGTCCGGGCGAATATGCCCTGGCCGTAACCACAGCGATCGTCGTACTCGCTGCCGGCGTCGAGCAAGGCATCGTGTTGGCCATGGTGCTCTCGCTGCTGCGCGTCGTGAGGCATAGCTATCATCCTCACACTGGCGTGATGGTTGCCGCCGAGGGTGGGATCTGGAAACTGCTTCCTGTTGCTTCCGGCGTCGTCACTGAGCCCGGCCTGGTGATCTATCGCTTTGGAGCGACACTCTTTTACGCAAACGCCAATCGGTTTTCTGAGGAAGTGAGTTGCGTTGTCGGGCCGTCGCCGTCCCCGGTGCGATGGCTGCTTGTCGATGCCGAGGCCATCACGCACATCGACTACACCGCCGCGCGCGTCGTGCTCGAAGTCCAGAAAAATCTTGCCGATGCCGGAGTTATCCTGGCGTTTGCACGCGCACCGTGGGAGCTTAGAGCAGACCTTGAACGGCACCACGTGGTGGAAGCCGTCGGCGAGGAACGGATGTTTCCTCGTATACACGATGCGGTTGCCGCATTCCATCAAATGCAAACCAGATAGGCCGATATCCGGTGGGTCAGCGGATCCCGCTGCGGAGGTTTGTGGTTTCCCACCCTTGCTGCGAAAGGATGGGGCACCCAAGATCCCTTTGAAATAGAGATCTTGAAACCGCGCCGAATCGAGGGTGTCCCATCCTTCGCACGGCTGTTTCGTGCGAAGGGTGGGAAACCACGAAGGCTTCCTGGCGGGCGCGCGCTCTTATGGTAGGCTCCAGAAAATGGAATTCACCAGACAACCGGGACGGGCTAATCATGGATAACAGAAGAGATTTTCTCAAGAAGGGCGCTTCGATAGCGGCGACCCTGTCTATTGGCGGAGTAAGTGCAGGCGGGCCGGCTGAAGCATCGGCGTCAAATACGGTCCACAAGAAAGTTAAATGGCCGGTTCTCGAAGGACCGGATACCCCGAAGCTGACATTGAATTGTCCGGCGAATGCTACTCAGGAAAGAATGCGGATGCACAAGCAGTTTGGCGATGACTACATCCTGATGGGCGGACCGCCATTACCGTGGACGGAGAGCGGGCTGCGCGCAATCATGGATCGCTTCCAGGCGGAAGGCTTGACTGTCATCAACATGATGCTTCCCACCATGACGGCAATCATTTACAGACGTGAAGACCGCGACGACGAGATCCGGAAAGTCCAGGACTCGCTGCGTGCTGCGGGCGCCGCCGGGCTCCCTATCGTGGAATACAACTTTTATGCTCACCGTCTCACCGAGGGTTATTACAATGTGCCTGGCCGCGGCGGCTCAGGTTACCTGGGCTATGACTATAACCGGAAGATGGAAAATGCCGCCGACGATGACTGGACCTATCCCAAGACGCGGTCGGGGGATGAAGCAGGGCTGGCCCCCAAGGATCTGCCGCCCTTGCCCAATGAAGGCGCTCATAGCAGCGAGGAGCTCTGGGAAAACATCACCTACTTCCTCAAAGCGGTTATTCCGGTAGCAGAGAAGGCAAATGTCAGGATGGCGCTCCATCCCAACGATCCGCCCGCGCCGGTCAGCAGGGGATCGCATCAGATCATGAATAGCTTCACGGGCTGGAAACGGCTGGTCAATATAGTCGACAGCCCGTCCAACGGCATGACCTACGAGTGCGGGGTTTCCAACGAGCTAGGTGAGGATCCGCTGGAGGTGCTTAAGTACCTGGCGGACCGCGATCGTATCAACCACGTACACTATCGCAACGACATCGTAGAAACACCTTCTACCAAATATGTTGAGGTTTTCCCTGACAATGGCACGGTAAACATGTTCGCCGTGATGCGAGAGCTTGTACGCAGAAAATACAAGTACGGTATTTTTCCCGAGCATCCGCGGAGGAACGATATTGACCAGCGGCTCGGGGGTGATTTTGTCTCTTACCTGTACAACCTGGCCTACGCCCGCGCGATGCTGCAAGCATCATTGACCCTGCGAGAGGAGAATGCGTAGGGTTTGATACATCATCCCAGCCACCATGCCAAAGCCGAAGGAGAGCGCCTTGACCCCTTCATTGTCGGCGAACCTTGACCAATGACCCACGTATTTCTCGGCAAACTCAGGATCCTCTTCATCGAACACAGCCCAGGCCAATCTTTGATGCATTAAATACCACTCTTCGTGCTGCGGGTTAGGTCCACCGCGCAGGGACGCCATCAATTCGTTGGCGCGTCGCACCGCCTCTAAAACAGGCTGGGACCACTTGTCGAAGGCGGCGCGCTGTTTTCTGTCTGCCAACACAGATTCGCTTTTGAGCCGTAAGTACTCCGCGTAATCGGCTTCGGCTTGGTTTGCAGGTTGAACAGCAACTTGAACTTGCAGGGCGGGAGTTTCCGAGGCAGTAGTTTCCAGCGTGGGGGTCATATTTATCCTTTGGGTTCGTTGGGGGTGGGACTGCTGAGGCGCGGACACAACCCGCGCCAGGGGGATGCGCCTGGTTCAGGCGGCCGATTCCTTCTGAAGTGCGCGCATGCAAGTCCCTACTCCGGCACCCATCTTCTTCGCAACGGCCCTCCAGGGGGTTCCTGCCTCTCTGAGGGCTTTTATCTTGTCCGCGCTGATCCAGACTTTCGGCCTCCCGATCTTCACACCGCGACGACGGGCAGCCTGTTGGCCGGCAATGCATCGCTCCCGGATGATTTCTCTCTCCATCTGGGCGAAAGCCCCGAGAAGGGCCAGCATCATGCGGCCGGCCGGAGAACTGAGATCAAAGCTATCGCGCAGGGAAATGAAGTCTACCCCGCACCCTTGCAGCTCCTCAATGGCACAAACGAGGTGCTTCAATGAGCGAGAAAAGCGATCTAGGCGCCAGACGATAACGGCAGAGAACCGGCGCGTAAATGCATCGGCCATCAGGCGGTTGAGCTGGGGGCGCGAGTCTTTGCTGCCTGAGATGCCAGCGTCAACATATTCGCTGACTACCTCAAAGCCGCGCCGGGCAGCATACTCTCGCAAGTCGTCAAGCTGCATCGCGCAGTTCTGATCATGAGTGCTGACACGCGCGTAAATCGCGACCCTCTTTACCGAGGATTCCATGTGTAATTCCTCCCGTTTTCCTGCAAGACTTCCGTGAAGCGTTTGACGTAGATATCCCACATCGTCGGATGATATGAGCGCCGCACAAGCGAATCCGCGAGCTTAACGGCAAGCTGCCTTATCGAGGAATCCACGCGAACTCCTCTCCACGCTGCTTCAGGTCGAAGTAGCGCGCAACCTTAGGGGGAATCGCGGGCGATTCAGACTGCACGAGATCTGCGAGCCAGGTACTGGCGAATTGCCAGCTCAAGTGAGGATAGGTCGCCTTAATGAAGGCGTCGGAGCCAAAGTTCGCGGCCTGAGCCATAAGGGCGACCTGACGTGCTGAGTACCTGATGGGTTTAAACGCCAGTGCGACTTGCGGGCGAGGATTTTGTTGAGGGGAATTCGAGCAGACTGCTAGTGTGAGTGTAGCCACGATGACCTCCTTACAGGTCGTTGGGTTAGCATCCCGGGGGTGTTTCCAGCACTCTCGGGGTGCGTTATTGAATATCCTCCGTTCCACAATCCTCGTCAAGTTACTTTTGGTGCAGAGCGCCGCGCTGATTGATTGCGATGACTTCCGCCGGAGCCTTCAGCCTGTCGAGGTAGTCCGCCCATTGTTGCATCATCTTCCGCCGCTCCGGCAGGTGCGCCGTTCGGTTGTAGGCGCGTCCGTTCGGATCTCGCACAGCATGGGCCATCTGGTGCTCGATGAAGTCCGGCCGAACCCCTAGCACTTCATCGAGGATCGTTCGCGCTACCGCCCGGAAGCCGTGTCCGCTCATCTCTTCCTTGCCGATTCCCATGCGCCGCATTGCCGCGAGTATGGCGTTATCGCTCATCGGCCGCCTGATGGTTCGCGCTCCTGGAAAGACGAACTGGCCCTTGCCGGTGAGCGGTTGCAGTTCGCGCAGAATCTCGACTGCCTGCCGGGAGAGGGGAACGATGTGCGGGGTTTTGGTCTTCGTCACGATGTAGCGCCATTCTGCCGCATCGAGGTCGATGTCCTTCCATTCGGCCTTGCGCAGCTCGCCGGGCGAACGAACACCAAGCGGGGCGAGACGCAGAGCGCACCTCACTGCGAACATGCCCTCATAGCCGTCCATCGCCCGTAGGATTTCCGCGAGCTGTCGTCGGTTCAGTCGTGGCCGCAAAGTGTTTCCCCTTGGCCGGAGGCAGGGCGCCGCGCAGATCGCCAGAGGGATCGCGCTCGCTCCGGCCTGTCGCCACGGCGTAGCGAAGAACCTGGCCGCAGCTCCACAGGCCCGATGTGCCGTGTCTAAGGCGCCGCGGGCTTCTCGATCCGACGCAGTCACGGTTAGCAGTTCGAGGCGCAGTCACTTCGGCAATCGGTCGCCCGCCGATCCACGGGAAGATGTCGCGCTCAAAGAGTCGGATCATCCCGACGCTTGATGCGACTCTCCGCCCAGTCGGCGGAATGCTTCGCGAACCACTCCCGCGTCACAACCTCAAAGCTATTGGCCGCGCGGTCGGCCCGCGCGGACCTGATCGCCTTGCGGTTTTCGCTCGGGTCGATGCCGTCGCCAGCCGCTTTCGCGCGCGCGTCCCGCCGACTCGCGGCGTCCTTCGAGCGTCACCTCCGGGATAGACGCCAAGCGATAGCCGCTTCTCCTTGCCAGCCAAACCGATACTTCAGCCGCCACCATTTCCCGCCGGCCGGTGAGACTTCCAGGTACAGCCCACGCTCGTCGAACAGCCTCATGGGTTTCTCGCCTGGCTTGGCATTGCGTATCTTTTCGGCGTCGGTCAACGGTCATTCGGTGGGGCAACTCCGGAACATGAATTGGGGGCAGCTCATTCGAGCAATAGATCCAGTTGCCCCTAATGTTGCCCCCAGTTGCCCCCGGATGTCAATGGACAGCATCTAGTACATCCAGTGTACCGAAAGTCACTGTAAACGCTAGAGTGTTTGCTCGTGGTCTCGTGGACGCTGCTGGACGTCTTTGGATGTTGGTATTGGTGGAGCTAAGCGGGATCGAACCGCTGACCTCCTCGTTGCGAACGAGGCGCTCTCCCAGCTGAGCTATAGCCCCACGAGAGGGGAACAACTCGTCAATTCTACTATGTTCTGCGGCGGGGGTGTCCTCCCCCGGAAGCGTTGGTGTGAAGTATAGATTCCCAAAACCGCCACGCGGTTCGGGGGTGCCCCAGGTCCCGATTCTGGGACCTGGGATCGAGTGAGTCGTAACCGCAGATCGCTCCACTCCGCTTCCCGCCCCAGCAAGCTTCGCTTGCCGGGGATTGGTGGAGCTAAGCGGGATCGAACCGCTGACCTCCTCGTTGCGAACGAGGCGCTCTCCCAGCTGAGCTATAGCCCCACGAGAGGGGAACAACTCGTCAATTCTACTATGTTCTGCGGCGGGGGTGTCCTCCCTTAGAAGCGCTGGTGTGAGGTATGGATTCCCAAAACCGCCACGCGGTGAGGGGTGCCCCAGGTCCCGATTCTGGGACCTGGGATCGAGTGAGTCGTAACCGCAGATCGCTCCACTCCGCTTCCCACCCGGTCGAGATGACAAATGCAGGAGGAGTTGCCGAGACCGAACAGGCTGCGGAAAAACCCCCGGAACAGGTTGAGAATCGGCTTTGAAAGAGTCCCGCAGGGACGGCAAGAAAATAGCCCAGCACGTCAGTGCTGGGGCTGCTTGGAGGACTAGGATCCAGTCCCGTAGGGACGACTGAAAGGCGAAGGGATGATTCAGCCGTCCGTTCGGGACTTTGTCTCTTATCAAACCCTACCCAGCACTTCGTGCTGGGCTATTTTCAGCCGTCCCTCGCGGGACTTACCATGCCTGTAAATTGGGGCTCGGCTACGGCAGTTTAGGAAATGTGTAGACCGAAGCCACTATCGCCAAGCCGACGCGACCTGCAGGGAGCGGCGGCCTCGAAGCAAATTGGAAAAGACCACAGTATTTCCTAAACTGCCTTAAAAGCCCATGGACTGGACTAAAGTCCAGCTTCCTCTGGCAGGGAGCTTCCGCCGGCGCCTGCTGCTCGGCTGCTTCTAAAGCTGGCCTCTAGCGAGGAAAAGAGAGCATCCAGATGATCGCGCGGGAGTTCTCCTTGCGCCATTTCAGAGCTTCCGCCGCCGCGCATCCCGTAAGCCGCGAGGGCATCGCGCAGAGCGCCTCCACAATTCATCTCGAGATCGCGGCTGCAGGCCACCACCAGCTTGGCCGGCTCCTGAGCGGTCGAGGCAAGCAGCGCGCAAGTCTGGGGAGCGGATGCGGTCAACCGGGAGGCCAGGAGTTTGATATAGCCGGCATCGTACTCGGCGAAGCTGCGGCGCACAATCCTCAGCCCATCTTCGATCGGAGCCTCGACCAGCAAGCGAGCTGCATGATAGTTTGCCAGCTCCTCGTGAAGCCTCTGCTGTTCTTTGCGGAGCGACCTGTTGTCCCCCAGGAGGCGCTCGATGCCTTCGGGCACTTGGGCATGGCCAACCGACAACGACGACGCGGCGCGAGCCAGCGCGGTAAGGTCGCGGCGCGCGGCTTCCACAGCGCGAAGGCCGCACACGAACTCGACGCGGAGGGACCGCTTCACTCTTTCCGTCCCCCGGATCAGCAGGCCGGCGATCTGACCGGTGGAGCGGAGGTGGGTGCCGCCGCATGCGTTCAGGTCCAGGTCCTCGATCTCGATCAACCGGATCGCGCCTTCGCGCTGGGGCAGTTTGCGCAGCTCTCCGGCGGCGAGAAGCGCCTCGGCTTCCTCCTTGGCAACGGTGCGCACGACGATGGCGCGGTCTTCCGCGATAATCTCGTTGACCGCAATTTCGACCCGGGTCAACTGCTCGCGGCCCAACTCGCCGCGCGATGCCTGCTCCAGCTTGGAGTCAAGGGCAAGATCGATGGTCGAAACCGATTCACCCAGATGGAAGGAGACGGTCAAAGCGCCGGTCTCGCGATAGAACACCGCGGAAAGCAGATGTTGACCCGAGTGCTGCTGCATGTGATCGCGGCGGCGCCCCCAATCGATCTCGCCGCGCACCGCGGTTCCGGCGTTGAGCGGCTTGGCAGTTGTATGCCAGACTTCCTCGTCCTCATCCTCTTCGACGTCCAGGATGGGGGCGCGCAGCGTCGTGCCGCTGGGGGCGGTCGCTGCCAGAGTCCCCGTATCATGCGGCTGGCCGCCGCTGGTGGGATAAAACGCGGTGCGGTCCAAAGCTATTTGCCACAGGCTCTTTCCATGGTTTCTGGAAACTTCCCGGACGTCAGTGACATGCGCCTCGAAGGAGAGCAGGAAAGGTTCAGAGTAGTAGAGCCGCTCGGACATAACGTGAAGCTATTCTAGAGCGTCGTCCCGGTTACCGTGGTGTGGTGATTACGCCACCTCGCGATATCCTTAATAGTATGTTTTGTCGTCAAATTCTGCGGATTGTGCCGGTTGCCTCGGCCTGCCTGCTTTGCAGTGGACTGTTGGCATCTACAACTTTTGGGCAAGCGAGAAGCGCAACCGATGGCGCGCCGGCGGCTGCAGACAATTGCACGCGGTTTCTTGAGACGCAGGACGCAAAATCGGTAGAGGCGTGCAAGGCGCAACTCGATCAGGCAGAGGCGGCGCCGCCCACCGAGCATATGGCGCGCATCGTAGCCAAGGACGAATATGGAATTGCGCTCCTGGCCTCCGCGCATGAGCCTGCGCAGGCTCTGCAGCTCTTTAACAGCGAGATAGCAATGCTGCCGGCAAGCACGGTCAAACCGGATAGCCTGCAATGGGCGGCGGCGTTCTGGCATCGCGCAACCGCCTATCAACAGCTTGGCCAGGACGAGCGGGCGGCAGGCGACTTGGGCACCGCCGAGGATACGTTGCAGAAGGCCGCTGTGGCTGCCGCCGGCGATCCCGCGAAGCAAGAGCACTTTGAGGAACTTCGACATCGTGTCCTGGCACAGCACTCCGCGGTGCTCGAGCATCAGGGCAAGCACGCGGAAGCGCAGCGGATATTGGGCGCCCGGTAGTGCTATCGGGGAATTCCCATACTGTAACCTGCCGCAGCATAATGACTCCGGAGCATTTTTCCTGGCACTGGTCCCGCAAAAGGAGTTTTATGCGAGTTGGGATATTTTGCTGCATGTGGATGCTGCTCATGGCCGCGATCCGGCCGCTGGGCTTGGCCGCTCAGCAGACGGGAGCGAAGGGCCAGACTTCTACGCAGACGGCGAATCCACCGGGCGCGGCTGCCTTGAGCGACGAGGAGAAGGCGAATCAGTTGAGCGAGCAGGTTGGTAAACTGATGGTGCAATGCGTGAACCTTCTGACCGCGCAGGATCCGCTATCGCTCGAGACCTGCAAACAGCAACGCGACCTGGCGGAGCAATATCCTCCGCGGCAGCGCATGGTGGACAAGATGCTGGCGCACGATGAATATGGCATCGCCTTGGCAGCCTTCGATCACAAACAGGAAGCGTTGGGGGAGTTCAACCAGGAGATTGTGCTGCTGCCGAAAACCGTCAAGCCGGGAACCACGGAGTGGGGCACGGCTTACTGGCACCGCGCCATGATCTACTACCAGTTAGGCGAGAATGGTCCCGCTGACCGCGATTACCGGGCGGCGGAGGAGAGCTTCCGCAAGCAGCAGCGGGAGCAGGGCGCTGAACATCCGGATAAGAAGATGAAAGCCATTCTGCGCCAGCATGCGGCGCTGCTTGAAAAAGAGGGCAAGTCCGAGGCCTCGCACAAGCTTTTGGCCGAGGCTGCGAAGTGACGGAAGAAATCAAGCCGCAGGAACGAACCCGGATGAAGGATGTCCCGCGGGACATCCAGCCATATTTTATCGGCTTGCTGCGCAAAGGCGAGCGATGGAACGATACCCAAGGGGCCGAAGCGGCCGCACTCATGCCTCGCCATCTTGCCTTTCTTCGCGAGCAAATGGAAGCGGGACGATATCTGCTGGCGGGGCCCATTACCGATGGCGGTCCTCTTGCCGGAATAATGATCATCGGGGCCAAGAGCGCCGCGGAGGCGCTGGCGATTGCCAACTCGGATCCCGGCGTGCAAGCGGGAAGATTAACCGTCGAGGTGCACTCGGCGTTTCTTCCCTCGCTCCAAAATTTCAAAGTGAACTTTTAGGGATTCAAAGTGAATTTTTAGTTGAACTTGGCGGATGCCGGCTGCGATGAAGAACCGGCGGTCCGGCGCGGCCCCATTCACTCTGGTTCCAACGGATGGGCCATAGTGCGTGCCGGCGGTAGCGGAAAGCGATGGGCGAGGGCGGCTGGTGCGGCCCCAGGGGATTGAAGCTGAGGACAAGTTCATCTCCTTCCTGGGTCCAATAGCCGCGCTCGGTGGTGCTGTTCTTTCCTATATAGAAGGTGGTCAAGGCAGCCGTGCCGTCCGCCGCCAGCAAGAGGGTGAAGCGCCGTTTGGCGGCATCGGCAGCGGGCGCCTGGCTTTCATATATGCCCGCCATATCGGAATGTCGATCGGCAGAGCGAACGATTGCGGCTTGCCGGGGAGGGAAAACCGGCGGTCCGCAAGGGGAGGCAGCGGCGGTTGCAATGGAAACTCCGGCGACGGTGACGCAGACCAAGCGCAGCATCGCGCGCAGAACCATATGGGGCGCGACGATCATGGCCGGACGGCTCGCATAACGAGTGATCATACACGGCTCTTCCGGCGAACGAATCGAAAGTGACGATGCAAATGCGCTTCCTCGCGCCTTAGAATTTGTATTGATGTGCGAGCGGACTGCTCCCTTGCTTCGTCCATACAATAGCTACGAAGTGGATGATCTATGAGCGCCTTTGAAGGACAACTGGTTGGCTGGCTCGACACCGAAACGGTCGCCGGTGCGGAAGAGGAAGTTCACGCCGCCATTACCGCGCTGGTCCGCGATTATTCGACCACGCTCTACCGCGTCGCCTATTCGGTGACCCGCAATTCGGGCGAAGCCGAAGATGTAGTGCAGGAGACATTCCTTCGGGTACTGCGTCACAAGAACAAACTGACTGAGCTGCGCGACCCCCGAGTGTGGCTGGTGCGGATCGCCTGGAACCTGGTTCTAGATCGCAAGCGGCGCAGCAAGACCCGGCCGGAGACGCAGGACATCGAAGACCTGGTGCGCATTCTTCCTGCCGGCGATCTAAGCGCCGACAAGGCTCTGATCGCCGCTCAGCAGCACGCCCGGATACTCCATCTCATTGACGAATTGCCTGTCAAGGAGCGCGAAGTTCTCTTGCTCTCAGCGGTGGAGGAGTTGTCGACGGCGCAAATCGCCATGGTACTGGACATCACCGAATCCACGGTTCGCTCGCGAATTTTTCGTGCGCGGCGTGCGCTCGCCGTGAAATTGGAGACAGAAAGGGGGGTGAGATGAAAACGCAATCGCAGATTGACGACGCGCTGAGTCTCATTGGAAACGCTCAGCCGCCCTCCGGACTGGAGCGGCGCGTGCTCAGCCGGCTTTACGCTCCGCGCCGCGGGGCCACGGCCATTCACTTCGTCTCGGCCGCGGCGATTGCGGCGAGCATGGCTATCACCGCGGTAACGCTAGCTCCGGCGCTGCGGGATTTGCGCGGGGAGTTCGCCGCCGGCCCGGCCTCCGCGGTCCCATCGCTGGTCCCGCGCGCCACGGCGCGCCCCAAGGGAGATTTCGGCGCCGCCTCGGCAGTCCACCTTCCCACTGCCCCGGTTAAGGTGCAGCCTTCTCCGGTAAATCAAGGCCGCGGGCATGCGCGATCAACGAGAACAATCGCGGCCGGCAGTCCTCGGGCCCGCATGCCTCATGGAGTGGCCGTCCCGCGCAGAATCCGCACCCGCATCTCGCCGGTCCCGGTTGCGTCGGTTGTTCCGGCTACGTCGATACAGAGAGTGGCTTCCGCCGGACACTGAATCGCGCCCAAAATTAGAGGACCGCGTCAAGGACCATGTGAACGAGCGCCAGCACGACCGCGCCGATGAACGCGGCGCCGAAGCTTGCGATCTGTAGCCCCGGCGTGATCTTGCTCGCGATCATCAGCATAATGGCGTTCACCACCAGGAAGAAGAGCCCGAAGGTCAAAATGGCGAAAGGAAGCGTAATGGCTTTCAAAATCAAGCCCAGCGTCATGTTTAGAAAGCCGATTACCAGTACGGCAACCAGGGCGGAAGGAAGATTTACAACCCGAAACCCGGGCACAATGTAAGTGACAACCAGCAGCGCCAGCGCACTCAAGATCCATTTGAGAAACAGGCCGACCATCGTCGCGTTTCCTTTCCAGTTGAGAGCCAGGGAGGCAATCCAGTTATAACAGCGGAAAGAGAAGCGGTATAGAAGAATACAGGGATCAGAAGTCAGGCATCAGGGATCGGCGGTTCGATGACCACTGAACCCTGATTTTTACTTCTGCGCGAGCTTCTGGGCTGCGATTTCGCCGGCCGCGCCCTTGTCGTTCTTTAATTGTGCGTAAATGCGCTGGGCCTGCGCCGGATTGGTGGTCTGGTAGAGGGCGGCCAGTTGCAACTGGGCCGCGCTGGCAGGTACGGTAACAGTGGGCTTGGCTATGAGCTGCTGGTAGAGCGCCACGGCTTTGGCGGTGCGGTTGGTTTGCTGATACAGACCGGCTAGGGCGAGCTTAGCCAACGCCGCCAAATTTGCGTCGTTAGAGTCGGCAACATGTTCCAGATCGGCCTCAGCGGCAGCGTTCTGCCCCAATTCCATCGCAGTGATGCCGGTAAAGTAGCGCGCGGTTTTACCGGCGCGGAGCCAGCTATAGCGGTTGGCTATGGGGGCGAATTGATCGTGCGCGGCCTTGGACCGCTGCGCAGCGCTGGGAAAGGTAAGCTCACCCGTCGCTACCGGTTGACCGGGCTGAGCTAAAGGCGCGTTATAGGTGTCCATGGCCTGGCCGAAGGCCAAATCGGCAGCCGCGGAGCGATGATAATAGGTCACCACCCCAGCGATAGCACCACCTATGACAAGCACGCAGACGATCGCCCATTGGATGGCGCGTTCGCGATGTTCCTGCAGCCATTCCAAGCTGGACTGCGTCGCTTCCACCAATTTGTCTTGCTTGAGCGCGTGACGTGTTTGTGTATCCACTACATTCCTTCAAAGCCTGAGTCCGAAGCGGACAGCAGACAGACGCCGAGCGTTGCCCGGCGCCTCTTGAAGTCTAGCAGCGTAAAACTTCACGGGTCAAACTAAGGACAGGCGGCCGAAGGTCAGGCGGCAAAAAAACTGAGGTGGCGAAGATCGGACCGCGGAACTCAGGCGGCGCGAACTCCGTCATCCAGCTCGCCATTCTCAATTTTTTCCTGGCATTCGATGCAGGATGCGGTCCAGGGCAGTGCCTCTAATCGCTTGATGCCGATTGATTTACCGCAGTGGATGCATTCTCCATATGTGCCGTCCTGCAGGCGCTCCAGGGCGAGGCGCACGAGGGAGAGCTGTTCGTGTCCACTGGTGCTCTGCCGGAAGAGCAACTCCTTTTGATAGGACTGCACTGCTTGATCAGCTACATCCCGCGAATCATCGGTGGCGGCTTCGCGGCCTTGCGTGACAGCGGAGGTCATGGATCGCTCCAACTGTTTCTCTTGATGTCTAAGTGCCTCTTCGAGACGGCGTATCGCTTGCGGACTATGCGGCATTTTGTGTTGGCTCCTGCACCGAGGTCAAAATCAAGGTCAAAGTGGGTCGTCTTGTTAAAGCATTTGACGCAGAAGCACCCTGAATATTTGTCTTTTTTTTTAGTGATTCGCGATTTTTTTCCACATGCGCTCCAAGCGTGATTCCCCGCGGGCGCACGAGCATTTCGGCAGATATATTGTTTCGCGCCGTCCCTCCGGGACTCTAACCGCGGATCTCTCCGCTGCGCTCCGGTCGAGATGACAATCAGAGTTGGCTGGGGACTCGAGCTACCGTCAACTCCTTCTGGAGTAGCGCGGGACACGATATAGTAGGCACCATGTATGAGGATTTCCACGTAACCGATCCCTGGACCGGAGAAGATCTGCATTGCAGGTGGACGGCGAATATCGTCGCCATTGCCACCCGGCACGCGGATGCTGTCGATGTTCGCTTTGAGGTGAACGGCAGGCCGGTCTTTATCGCCTTGCCTGCGGTGGCGTGGGTGGAGCAGAAAAAGCGCTCCGGCCATGTGATCACCGACCGCCTGGCGGCGCAGGTGGCGGGACGCTATCTCAAAGACGCCGTAGCCAGCGGATACGACAACGGACGCGAAATGTACACCATGAGCGTCGACGAAGTCTTGAAGCTGGTCGAGGTGGTGATGCAGGAGGCGCGCCATTCCAGCCTGCTGCCGGAGCTACCGTTGATCCCAAAATAAGCGCTGAATCACACTTTTGGGTTTTGCAATCTCCGTCTTTTGGATGGCACAATAAACTGTCTTCCGCGAACGCGGAAAGGGAGCATACGCTGCATGGGTCCGATGACGGCAAGCACGGGCACAAGGAGTCTGGTAGAGGGACCTCACGTTCACCGGAACCTGTCGACGCCGCAATTGGTGGAGGCGGCAATCGCGCGGGGCGAGGCCAGTTTGGCCGCGAACGGCGCCCTTGTGGCCCTCACCGGATCGAGGACCGGCCGCTCCCCACGCGACAAGTTTGTAGTGCAGGACGATCTCACCCGCGACACGGTGGATTGGGGCAAGGTCAACCAGCCCTTCGATCCAGGCAAATTTCAGGCGCTTCTGGATCGGGTGGTCGCGCACATGCGGGAGCGGGACCTCTACGTGCTCGATTTATTCGCCGGAGCGGATGAGAACTACAGGCTCCCGGTCGAGATCATTGCCGAATATGCCTGGCACGCGCTTTTTGTGAAGCAGCTCTTCTGCCGTCCGCTCTTCGAGGAGCTGGCATCGCATGCCCCGGAGTTCATCATCATCGCCGCGCCGGAATTCGAGGCGGTGCCGGAGAGGGATGGGACAAAATCCGGCACCTTCATCATTACCGACTTTACCCGCAAGATCATTCTCATCGGGGGGACCAAATATGCCGGGGAGATGAAGAAGTCGATCTTCGGGGTAATGAATTTCCTTCTGCCCGATCGCGATGTCTTCCCTATGCACTGCTCGGCTAACCTGGGTCCGGATGGCGATACCGCCTTATTTTTCGGCTTGTCCGGCACCGGGAAAACCACCCTCTCCGCCGATCCCCATCGGCGCCTGATCGGTGACGATGAGCATGGCTGGAGCTCTACAGGCATCTTCAACATCGAAGGCGGGTGCTATGCCAAGTGCGTCGATCTCTCGGTCGAGAAAGAGCCGCAGATCTTCCACGCCATCCGCTTTGGAGCGGTGCTGGAGAATGTGGTGATCGATCCGCGCACCGGAATCCCCGATTACGGCGACGTTCGCTATACGGAAAATACCCGGGCCGCCTACCCGGTGGAGTTCATCGCCGATGCGGTCATTCCCGGAGAGGGCGGGCACCCCAAGAACCTGCTCTTTCTCGCCGCCGATGCCTTCGGCGTGCTCCCACCCATCGCCAAGCTTTCTCCGGAGCAGGCAATGTATCATTTTCTCTCCGGATATACGGCCAAGCTGGCGGGAACTGAGGCCGGCCTGGGCAGCGAACCGGTGCCGGAGTTCTCCACCTGCTTCGCCTCGCCATTCATCCCGCGCGCGCCCAAGGTATACGCCAAGATGCTGGGGGATCGCCTTCGTTTGCACAACTCGCAATGTTGGCTGCTCAACACCGGCTGGAGCGGAGGCGCCTTCGGAACCGGCAAGCGCATGAGCTTGAAATACACGCGCGCCATGGTGGATGCCGTTCTCAACGGCAGCCTGTCGGATGTGGAGTTTGCGATTGAGCCCGCCTTTGGCTTAAGCATTCCTCTCGCCTGTCCTGGCGTCCCCGCGGAACTGCTCAACCCGCGCCATGCCTGGAAAGACAAAGCTGCCTATGACGCCCAGGCCAAGCAGCTCGCACAGAACTTCCAACAGAACTTTGCCAGGTTCGACGTGCCGGCTGAAGTGAGTGCGGCGGGACCCCGTGCATCTGGAAGCCATAAGACGGTTTAACCGAAACGTCTTTGCTTTTCTGCTTCTGTCCTTTCTCGTCTGTCTTTGCCTTTCTTTCTGTCATTCCCGAAGGGAATCTGCTTTTCCTATCGTTGGCCGAGGCTCCAGAAAGCGAGTCTGCCGAGAGACCCGAGCAGTTCGCGTCATGCGATTCATGAGAAATTGTTTTTCGTGCAATCCAGCCGCTGCTGCCTCTCTGGTAACAAGACTATCCAGGAGGTAGCCATGAAAAAAGCTATCGCACTCGTATTCGCAACTGCAGTCGCCCTGCCGGCGGTTTCGGCAAAGGCACAAGGCTGGCAACAGGATGAGAGCCGCGGGGGCATTCGTCACGTCCTGTTGATTAGCATTGATGGCATGCACGCAGTGGATTACCTGAACTGCTCCAAAGGCATCAGCGGCGTCAACCATGGCGCGCCCTACTGTCCCAGCTTGGCGGCTCTGCGCCAAACCGGAATCAATTACGTCGCCGCCAGCACTTCCAAACCTTCTGATTCGTTTCCCGGCCTGATGACGATCGTTACCGGCGGCACTCCGCGCACCATGGGCGTCTATTACGACGTCGCTTATGACCGCTCTCTGTCCCCGCCGGCGAAGACCACCGGCAACGGTGTGGCGGCGGGAACGTGCACGCTCAACGTGACCACCGGCACGCGGACCGAGTATGAAGAGGGAATCGATATCGACCAGACCAAGCTGAACGGCGGCGCTCCAGGAGCGGGACTCTCGGACGGTGGCATCGCGTCCATTGACTCGACTCGGCTCATCCGCGATCCTGCACACAACTGCCAACCGGTTTACCCCTGGAATTTCGTCCGCACCAACACCATCTTCGGCGTTATTCATGCGGCCGGCGGCTACACGGCGTGGTCTGACAAGCATCCCGCCTATTCCGCCGTATCCGGCCCGGGCAGCGGCAACAACATTGACGACTACTACGCGCCCGAGATCAACTCCACCGTGGTGGCCCTGCCGGGCGTCTCCTCACCTACGGGCATCTCCTGCTCGACCGTACCGGATCCCTCACAAACCGGAGCCTGGACGGACAGCTTCCAAAACATTGAGTGCTATGACACGCTCAAAGTGCAGGCGATTCTCAATGAGATTAGCGGAAAACGGCATGGCGACCATCGGAGCGCTCCGGTGCCTACCATCTTAGGCATGAACTTCCAGGCGGTCAGCGTTGGCCAGAAACTGATCGAGAAGAACGTTGCCACAGGCGGCTATCAGGATGCGCAAGGCACGCCAACACCCTCGCTCCTGGCCGAGATCCAGTTCGTCGACGATTCCATCGGAGAGATGGTCTCAGAGCTGAAGGATGAGGGCGTCTACGATTCCACGCTGATTATCATTACCGCCAAGCACGGCCAATCGCCTATCGATCCGGCACGCTTCTTCCCCATACCGGGACCGACCGGCAACAATGGCATAACGCCCTCCAACCTGATCGCCAATCTCCTGCCCCTCTCCGAGTCTCCAACCAACCCGACTGGAATCGGGCCGACTGAAGACGATGTTTCACTGCTGTGGCTGGCCGATCAGAGCCAGACGCAAAATGCTGTCTCCATCCTGGAGCAGAACGCGGCCAAAGCGGGTATAGGCCAGATCTTCTACGGTCCGACTCTCGCGATCAACTATGACGTGCCCGGCCTGCCGCCCAATGCGACCCGCGCACGCCGGACATCATCGTGGCGCCCAACGTGGGAGTGGTGTATACCGGCAGTTCGGCCAAGCTCATGGAGCACGGCGGCTTTGCTCATGACGACACTAACGTAATGATGCTAATCTCCAACCCCAACATCACTCAGAACACGGTCTACGCCGCAGTTGAAACGAGTCAGGTGGCGCCTACCATTTTGCAGGCGCTACATATCGATCCGCGAAATCTGGATGCGGTGCGTGAAGAAGGCACTTCTGTGCTTCCGGACTTTCAACTCCAGCAGTCGCAGTAAAAGAAGTTTCCGATCAAATCGAGCGCGGACATTCCCACGAATGTCCGCGCTTTTTTTGTCGGCAAATCGTCTTGGTGCGCGTGCCCCGGGTCCGGGTTCTGGAACCTGGGATTCTGCGGTATAACCTCACTTAATTGTCATCTCGACCGGAGCGAAGCGAAGTGGAGAGATCTGCGGTTCCCCGCATCTGGCGGAGTAAAGGGGATCCGGGGTTACGCACATAAACCGCAGATCTCTCCACTTCGCTTCGCTCCGGTCGAGATGACAAATTTATGGTTGGGCTAGAAACTGATGCTCAGGCGCAGTCCGTTCGGCGCGCAAAGCCCAGGCAAATTTAAGCTGACCCCTGCTACCATTGCCGCCTGAGGCCGCCATGGGCAAGAAACCCGCCACTCTGCAATTGATCCTCTTCGCCCTGGCCGCCGCCGCTGCCATCGGCTATTACATTGCCGATGCTGCGGGCCAGTACGCGTATATCTGGCATGGCCATGAACGAGCCGCGGTCCCGGTGTATTTTGGTCTGTCGAACCAGGTGAATCACACGAGCGCTCCGGCGCAGAAGGCGGGGCTGCAGGAAGGCGACAGGGTGCTGGCGGTAAACGGCCGCCCCTTGCGCAGCTTCGACACCCTTCTGCAGCAGACCAATGCCAGCCGGCCGGGCGACCCGATGACCCTGCTTATCGAGCGAAAAGATAAGAGCCAGCGCCACTCTACAGTTTCCGCTCGATCCGCAGATCAGCGGCGGCAAGCTGATATTGTCCTTCAGGCTGGTCGTTCTCACTCTGCAAGCCATCTTTCCTGCGTTCTGTCTGCTGGTCGGGCTGTGGGTAGTTGCGGCAAAACCGCGCGATCCGAATGCCTGGTACGTCCTCGGCATCTTCGGATTCATTGAGTGCTTCTTCGGCAATTCGAGCTATTGGGGCGGGCCGGTCCTTGTCTTCATGAATGTCTATTATGACTTGGCCATCATTGCATTCTGGCTCAGCATGCTGCTCTTCGGCATCTACTTCCCGGAACGAATGAGTCTTGATACGCGATATCCCTGGGCTGAAGTGGATTATTATCGCGCCATCGCTGGCCTTTGCTGCATTGGATGTGATCACCGAGATCGGCCGGAACCTCGATTTCCGGATCAATTCCTGGATTCCGCCCTGGCTTTACCAATTGAATCACCGGACTGAATCTGCGATTGGGATCATCTGTATCAGCCTCTTTTTTATTACGCTCTTCCCCAAGTACTTCACCGCGTCCACGCGCGATCGAAAAGCGAAGGCTGGGTGTCCTCGTTTGGGGCGCGGGAATCGGCCTGACGCCGATGTTCGTTGGCGTCGTGATTGCCCAGATGCGCAACCAAAGCTCTTTACAGAGCGCAGTCCCGAGCTGGTATTTCTGGACTTGCATTGTCCTGTTCTTCTTCTTTCCCCTGTCCATGGCCTACGTCATCGTGGTCCAGCGCGCCATGGATGTGCGCATCCTGCTGCGCCAGGGCACGCAGTATGCGCTCGCCCGCGGCACCCTCATTGCCGTCCGGGTCATCCTCGGCGCTCTGCTCGGGCTTACCCTCTACCAGGTGTTAAACAATCCCCAGCATTCGCACAATGCACAAACCTGGGCTCTGGTGCTCTCTTCGCTGTTTCTGGCGATGCAACTCGGCGGCAAGAAGCACCTCTCCGCCTGGATCGACCGCAAATTCTTCCGTGAGGTTTATTCCGCCGAGCAGGTGCTGAGCGAGCTCTCCGAGCAGGCCGGTCAATTCACCGAGACTCGTCCATTGCTTGAAACTATTACCCGGCGTATCGCCGACACCCTGCACATCTCGCAGATCGGAGTGCTGCTGCAGTGCGCCGGAGGATATTGCCTGGAGCAGTCTATCGGCGGCCCGGCCGATCGCGGAATGTCTCTGCCTGCCAACTCGCTCACCATCAAAAAACTACGCAGCGAAAAGCTTCCGCTCACCGTGTACTACGACAATCCGGATGGCTGGCTCATGCTGGCCAGCGACAGTGAACAACAGGTCCTCAAGCGCCTTTCGGCCGAGGTTCTACTGCCCTTGCCCGGCCGTCACGATCTGGTGGGAGTGATAGCGCTAGGACCGAAGCGTAGTGAATCTCCATATTCCCGCAGCGACTTGAGCTTGCTCCGCTCCGTGGCCGCCCAGACCGGGCTGGCTATTGAAAACAGCCAGCTCATTTCCACGCTGGCCGCCGAGGCCGTGCTGCGCGAGCGGGTCAACCGCGAAATGGAGATTGCGCGGGAAGTGCAACTGCGTATGTTTCCGCAGACATTTCCGTCCGTTGCCGGAGTGGACATCGCCGGGCATTGCCGTCCGGCGCAGGGGATTGGGGGCGATTACTACGATTTCATCGCGCTCGACGACGCCAATGACGGCGGCGCGAAAACATCTTCCCGTCTGGGCATCGCGATCGGAGATGTCTCCGGCAAAGGTATCTCTGCCGCGCTGCTCATGGCCAGCCTGCGCGCATCGCTTCGTGGACAGGCATTGACCGGCTTCGATCTGGCGCACCTGGTCTGCAACGTGAACCGGCAACTGTACGACTCTTCGGATTCCAATCGCTACGCGACCTTCTTCTTCGCGCAGTATGATCCGGCGACGCGTCAGCTCACCTATGTCAATGCGGGCCACAATGCGCCGGTGGTCCTGCGCCGCCGTTTCATCGAAACCGCAGCAACTCAACAATCGACAGAGACCGCCTGCGAAATCCTTCGTCTTGAAGAAGGCGGTCCGGTGGTTGGCCTGCTGCGTGACGCCAGTTATCAGCAATGCGACCTCGCCATGCGGCCCGGAGATGTCCTGCTCGGCTACACCGACGGCATCAGCGAAGCCATGAACCCTGAGCAGGAAGAATGGGGTGAGGAGCTCATGATTGCGAAGGCGATGAGCTGCGTGCAGCTTTCCGCAGGGCAGATGCTGGAGCGTCTCTTCAAGGAGGCGGACGCGTTCGCCGGCGGAGCGCCGCAGCACGACGACATGACCCTGGTGCTGATGAAGATTGAATCCTGATGGGCGTTGGAAGGGGCAGGTGGATCAGACCCGATAGCAGTTCCAGACATCGCTCAAGTTGAGAGTGAATCCTTCCACTGGTCCACTTCCTTTGGGGAAAGCTCCCGTTTCAACCCTGATCTCGGCTTCAGGTTCGCAGATCAAAACCCTCTGTTTAAAGGGATCGACCAGCCAGCCGAGAGCGGCTCCGTTGGCAAGCCATCGTTCCATCTTTTTCTGAGTTTTATTAAGCGAATCGGAGGCCGACAGCAACTCGATGACGAAGTCCGGGCAAAGATGCGGTAAGCGGGCGAGACGCTTTTGGGTAATACCTTCCAATCTGGCAGGACCTATATAGGCAGCATCCGCGCTCAACATTGAGCCATCCGGCAGAAAGAAGCCCGTGCTCGATTCGCATACCCGGCCTCTGCGGTGTTGAGTCCACCACCCGCGCAATTGGAAATTGATCTCACTATTGCCGTCCCCGGTAGCCAGTCCGGTGGGTGGATTCACAACAATCGTTCCTTCTTTCGTTCGCTCGAGCTTAGCCTCCGGCGTAGAAAAGCACATCTCCTCGAGTTCCTCATCAGTCAGCGGAGGATTGAATGTTACGCTGCGCTCAATAGCCGCAGGGATCGCGAAAAGAGTGCTCATACGCCGTATTTTATATCGCTCAACTTAAGATTCGCAGCTCACTCCTGATAATGAAGCAGGCTGAAGACATCGTATTCCTTGAAGCGCTCGCGGCCTTTGAGGAAGTCGAGCTCGACGGCAAACCCCAATCCGACGATTGTGCCCCCGACCTGCCGCACCAGCTTTGCCGTGGCCTCCATGGTTCCACCGGTGGCCAGCAAGTCGTCGACGATGATGACTCTCTGGCCGGGCTCGATGGCGTCGAGATGGATTTCGAGCGCATCGGTTCCATACTCCAGGTCATAAGTGACGCGCGCCGTTTCCGCGGGCAGCTTATTGGGTTTTCGCACCGGAACAAAGCCGGCGTTTAGCCGGTAGGCCAGCGCCGGCCCGAAGATGAAGCCTCGAGCCTCTATTCCCAGAACCAGGTCGACATCCTCCCCGATGTAATGGGCGGCCAAAGCGTCCACCAGCGTGGCGTATCCCTTCTTGTCCTTGAGCAGGGTGGTGATGTCGTAAAAAAGAATGCCCGGCTTGGGAAAATCCGGAACCGTGCGGATGAGAGCCTTCAGGGGCTCACAATCAATCGGAGGATGGAACATCGATTACCAGGCTCCTTCAATTTGAAATGATTCGAGACCTTCCGCCGTTTTCTCATCGACCTCGGCCTCGTCAACGCCATCGACCCGACTGCCGCGCGAACCGCGCGCCAGGGCAGCCCGCAATTGGGCCAACTTGCCGGCTTCGCCTGCGGCTACGAGCTCAACCTTTCCATCGTCCGTGTTGCGGACCCATCCCCTCAATCCCAAGGCCGCGGCTTCGCGATGAACGAACCAGCGAAAGCCGACGCCCTGGACCCGGCCTCTGACTACGTAGTATCGGACCATCGGTTTAGGCTCGGGAGAGATAGGCTCCCTCCGCGGTATCGACGCGGATCTTTTCTCCCTCGTTGATAAATGGCGGGACCTGGACTACCAGGCCGGTTTCGAGCTTTGCCGGCTTGGTGACCGAGGATGCTGTCGCCGACTTGAGTCCCGGCTCGGTTTCGACGACGGTAAGCTCGACCGTCTGCGGCAGTTCGATGCCCACCGCGACGCCGTCAAAGAACGAGACCTTGATCTGCAGATTGGAGATGAGATACTCCACCGCATCGCCCAGCATCTCGTGCTTGAGGTTGGTCTGCTCGTAATTCTCTGTATTCATGAAGTAGTAGTCGTCGCCATCGGAATAAAGGAAATCCATCGGAATTTCGTCAACTACCACGCGCTCGATAGGGTCGGGTGAGCGAAAACGGTGCTCGAACATGGCTCCGGTCCGCAGGTTGCGCAGCTTGGCCTGGATAAATGCGCGCAGGTTCCCCGGGGTCCGGTGCTCCACGCTGAAGACAGCATGAAGTTCGTTGTTGTGTTTGATGATCATGCCCGGACGCATCTGTGTGGCGGGAATCGCCATAGAAGAAAAGCTCCTTAACGTATGTCGGCGGATGAGAGTGATTACAAGCTTTCGCGGACGTAATTACTCCTATAGCAGATTGTAACCCGGCGTTCGGGGCGAGAATAGCCGGGCATGCCGGCGCTCCGTCTCTTCAGGATGTGGCGTTGGACCGTGAAAGGTTCATCGATGACCGTACCCGATTTGTCATCTCGACCGGAGTGTTCATGGGCCTGCGGCCCACCCAAGGGGATGAAAATCGGGTTGAGGAAGGCTTGGTTGGCAACTACACCTAACTTTGTCATCTCGACCGGAGCGAAGCGGAGTGGAGAGATCTGCGGTTTTTCCACATCTTCCGGTAATAGTTGAAATGCAGCGAAAATGACCCAGATGTCAGCTTCGCGAACCTGGGGCACCCGGATTTGTTGTAGTCCCCGGACCGGTCCTGAAAATAGATCGCATTGCCGATATAATTCATTTCTATAGATTCGCCGCCATCATCCGCCTTGCGTTCCCTGGGTGGAAAGCAGCCGGAGCTCGAGAAAACCATGAAACAGGAGACGGTTCAGGATCTTGCCTGGTTTCGTTATCAACTGCGCAAGTTTCTCCGCTTTAGCGAGAAGGCGGCTAGACAATGCGGAATTACTCCGCAGCAGCATCAGTTGCTGCTTGGCGTAGCCGGGTTCACCGGCACCGGGTCAGCCACCGTTTCCCAGTTGGCGGAGTTCCTGCAGGAACGGCACAATTCCGTCGTCGGATTGGTGGAACGCGCCGTGCAGCATGGGCTGGTTCGCCGGGAGCAGGACGCCAGGGATCGCAGGCTGGTCATCGTTTCCTTGACCCCGCAGGGAGAAGAGATTCTCGCGCAGTTGACCAGCCTGCACCAGGAAGAGGTGCAGCGAGTGCGCGCGGGATTTCTCAAGAGTTCCAAGACGCAGCCTCTACCGGCGGAACGCAAGGGGAAACGCGGCGGAAGCTGATGGATGGAAATAACGACAATATGCGGATGACGAATTGGGTGTTGAAGCACCCGCTGCTGCGCAGGTATCTGCCGTTAGTGCATGAAGACCTCACCGCGACCTATGCGCGTGATCTCCGCAAATGGCTGCTGATTGCGCCCATCGTTGGTATATTGAGCGGCCTGGTTATCACCGGCATCGCCATCATTATTCTGGGCAAAGTGTGGCCGGCCGTGCTCGGCTATTACCTGCGCCATCACTGGGCCATTATTCCCGGACTGGTTCTCAGCTTCGCCGTAACCGGGCTGATCATGCAGTATCTGACTCCGGACCCGGACGAGCATTCCACTGAAGAGGTCATCCGCTCCTACCATGAGCACCAGGGCGATATCGACATGCGCCCTTTCGTGCCCAAGTTGCTCGCAGCCATCACTACGGTAGGCTTCGGCGGCAGCGCCGCGCTCGAAGGGCCCAGCATTTATGGCGGCGCCGCCATTGCCTCCTGGCTCTGGACCAAGCTGCGCATCAATGCTCGCGACCGACGCATTATGCTTATCTGCGGCGCGGCGGCGGGCATGTCCGCTGTTTTTCGCGCGCCCCTGACCGGCATCGTCTTCGCGCTGGAGATGCCCTATCGGGACGATCTGGCGCATGAAGCGCTGGCTCCATCGCTGATCGCCTCGGTCTTCTCCTATGTAACCCTCACTTCCTTTATGGGCGCGGCGCCGCTCTTCAACTTTGCCGACGCCGGAAGCTTCGCAGGCCACGATCTCTACTGGTGCGCGCTGCTCGGCCTTATCATCGGGCTGGTCGCCATGGGATTTGTGATCACCTTCCGGCGGGCTCGCGTTTTTTTTGTCAAGTGGCCCCGGCCCCATTGGGTCAAGCTAGCCATCGGCGGCCTGCTGACGGGCATCTGCGGAGTGCTGTTCCTATTCCTTTACCACGGCGCGCTTGTGCCCCTCGGTCCGAACTACGAAGCGGTAGGAGATATTCTCGGCAAGCAGCATGGCACTCCCGAGCTCATTATCTTCGCCGCGCTCAAGCTGGCCGCGACTATCTTTACGCTCGCCGCGGGCGGCGTCAGCGCCATGTTTGTCCCGCTGTTCCTCACCGGCGGAGCCATCGGAACGGCCTTTGCTCAATCTGTGGTCCATAGCCCCTCGCTCGGCCTCTATGCCGCAGTGGGAATGGCCTCGTTCATCTCCGCCGGATATAAGACGCCGCTGGCCGCGGTGGTGTTCGTCGCTGAAGCCACCGGCGGTCATGCGTTTATCATTCCCGCTCTCATAGGGTCGGCCGTCGCCTATGCCGTCTCCGGCGATGCATCCGCCTCTGGCGATCAACGCCTGCACGAGGGGGTGAAGGTCCAGGAACTGCAAAAGATTCCTGTCAGCGAGGTGATGCATCAGCAACTCGTTTACGTTCAGGCGGCATCCAGCCTGCGCGAGTTCGCCACGCTTCTCTCGCCCAACTCCCCCCACGAGGCCTTTCCCGTCTTTGAGGGCAGAAAACTTCTCGGGACGATTGCCCTGTGGGCCGTCGCCCACGTTCCTCCCGAAAAATGGGAAACTACCAAGGTTCGCGATCTCACCGATCGGCGATTCGCAAAAGTATCTCCGGATTCGGACGTCATGGAGGCTCTCCGTCTGCTGCTGGGTGAACATGAGCGGCCGATGCTTCTGGTTGTTTCGGCAAATGGCAAGCTCGAAGGCATCGTAACCAAGACAGACATTCTGCGGACGCTGAAGACACGCAGGGACCCGGCAGCAGATACAACCTATGACCGGGAATTCGAATTCGGTTTGGCGGAATAGATAAGCGGAAGCAGCGTAGAGGAGGTTCTCATTGGCCGATTTTCCTGTCTCTGAAGTTCAAGCCATCCCTGAATCGCAGTCCAATAAAAAAGGCCAGTTCGGAGTCGCGCTCGAACCTGAAGTGGTCAAGATATGTTGTTATGCGCTTCTGGTGGGGCTGGTTGGCGGCCTGGTCGCGCAAGGCCTGCTCGAGCTCATTTACTTTTTCACCAACCTTTTCTTCTACGGCAAGTTCTCCTTTGAAATCACCAGTCCGGCGCATAATCACCTGGGCGCCTGGGTCATTCTGATTCCTGCGATCGGCGGCCTGCTCGTGGGCCTCATGGTTCATTACTGGGAACCGACGCTCAAAGGCCATGGCATACCCGAGGCCATGGAGTCGGTGCTCTTCGGCCATAGCCGTATGCGGATCCGCGTGGCAATCCTCAAGCCGCTGGCTACCGCATTCGCTATTGGAACGGGCGGCCCGTTTGGAGCCGAGGGTCCTATCATTCAGACCGGCGCGGCCTTGGGATCGCTCTTTGGCCAGGCGGTGGGGCTTACGCCCTATTACCGGCGAGTCCTGCTGGCCTGCGGGGCCGCGGCCGGCATGGCGGCTACGTTTACCGCGCCCCTGGCGGGAATTCTAGTAGCCGTGGAACTGCTGCTGTTCGAGCTTCGCGCCCGCTCCTTTATTCCCGTGGCTCTCGCCGCCGCGATAGCCACCGGAGTCCGCATTCATTTCGCCGGATGGGCTCCCCTGTTCCCCACGCCGGCTTTTAAGCTCACCGCCATGAACGAACTGTGGCTGTTCGCTTTGATGGGTGTCCTGACGGGCCTGGCTGGAATCGCCATGATCCGGGTGCTCTCCTGGCTGGAGGACTTTTTCGATGAGCTCCCCATCAAGCATGCGCTCATTTGGTCACCGGTCATCGGCGCTCTGGCGCTGGGCGTGATTGGATACTTTTACCCCCAGGTTTTCGGCACCAGCTATGACACCATACGCGATATGCTGAACGACCGGCTGACTGCCGGGCAGTTGGCGGGAGTCTCCGTTTCCAAATTTTGGGCGCTGGTGATTTCTCTCGGTTCGGGGACCACGGGCGGCGTCTTTGCTCCCTCCCTGGTGGTCGGCGGAGGGCTGGGGGCGGTCTTCGCCATGGGTTGTCAGCACATCTTCCCTCATCTGGTCAGCGACCCCGCATTCTATGCGCTGGCGGCGATGGCCGCGGTCTTTGGCGGAATTGCCCGCGCGCCTTTCACCAGCATCGTCTTTCTATTCGAGCTGAGCCACAATCCCAATTCGCTGCTTCCTCTCATCGTCTGCGTCATGGTATCCGATGGCTTTGTGCGCCTCTTCAGCCGCGACTCGATCATGACCGTCAAGCTGGTCAAGCGCGGCCGGATCGTCCTCCAGGATTATTCCGTGCCCGTCCTGATGCGCGCCAGCATCGATCAGGTAATGCGAAAGCAGTTCACCGTGATCCAGGCCGAGGACGAGCTGCGGACCGTGCTCCAAAATTTTGTGCCCGGGGACGCGGGCTTTATTGTCGTAGTGGACAAGGATGGCGTATTGACGGGCATCGTCGAAGCCCATGACCTCTTGCGGGCCGAGCCGCCCGATCACCATTTCAAGATGCGTGAGCTTGCCCGCCAGGATTTTGTCCTTGCCTACCCAGGGGAAACGGTGGACCGGGTGCAACGCGACATGATGCTGAAGAATATGGAGAACGTCGTCATCGTTGCCCCCACCGGGGCGCGCAAACCAATAGGAATTGCCCGCGCGAACGACATTCTGCAATTGCGGCGCTGGTTGATGGAGGAAGAGACCCGGGAGATGCAAACAGGAGGAGCGGAGCCGCCGGTGGAAACGGTATAGCTAAGAAGCCGGTCAGCGGGTTCTGTAAATCCTGGCGCATTTCTATTACCCAAAGATATGGGAGAAGAAGTGGCCGATGCTATGGAAGAAGCCCCTCGGCCGTTCATGCCGCTCGCTCGGCGTGGGATCGTTTGGCGGAGGCGGAGCGGCGGCTGCTGAGACTGCAACCGCTGGGGCCTGTTTCGCAGGCGGCTGGGGAGCGCTCTCGCCGTCGTAGCTCAGCGGAACTGTGACCTGGGCATGAGCTTCTCCCGCCGGCACTATCGGATGGGTGCTGGGCGCCGGAGGCGGAGCTAGCCCTTCGCTTTCGGCCAAAGGGAACGCCGTGTCCGCGGGTGTAGAGGACGGTCCTCCCAGCGGTTTCTTTACAGGGGTACTTGCCGAGGCGACGGCGACTGCCGGGACCGCCGGACAGCCGCAGGGCTCCGGCTCATGGTCCACCACTTCCTTGAGCCCGCCATGCTCAAAGGTGACGCGCTGGTTTGGCATCACCCGGTAAGCGCCTCCCTCAAGCTGGCTGCTGACGGTGACGTATGGCGCATCGGCCCCGTGATTGTCGACGCAAGTATCGCCTTGAGTGTTGAGGCGAATGCTGAGGTCAGCCTGGCCGGGACCGGAGATGAGGATGCGCAGGTCGGGTGTCATCACGACATCGGAATATTTTCCGACCGTGTAGCTGGTCTCCAGCGCGCCGCGATCGAGCGCCATCATCAACGCGGTGTTTTGCGGGTCGTCTATGGAGCTATCTTTCGCCAGATGGAGGCTGGTGGTGGAACACAGCCGCAGTTGTCCCCCGCGCGTGAGCGCGATCCTGACCGGCTGGCTCCCCGCGGAAACGGTGCTTCCATTGCCCAGCAGCATCTCCCCCCGGCTCACGTCCACCGCCCCTGAAACCCGTATCTCGGCCGCGGAGGTGCGCCCAATGGGCGGCTGCGCGGATTGATCCTCTGAATGCTGTTTGGAAGGACTGTCGGACTGCTGAGCGGCAAGCCCCGGCCCGGCCGCGCACGCGGCCGAGATCAGCAGTAAGCAGGCAAACCTAGGTGAAGAAAGCTTATGCACGTTGCCTATACTCTAGCTACAAAGAGAGAAAATTCCGGATCAGGCGTTTGCCGTCCACGGTCAGCACGCTCTCGGGGTGGAATTGAACGCCCTCGATGGGGAAGCGGCGATGCCGCAACCCCATAATCGTTCCTGTATCGTCGGTTCCCGCGCTGCCGTTCGCAGCTTTTACCCGGGCGGTGATCGCGAGCTCGGAGGGCAGATCCTCTTCGGCCACGATCAGCGAATGATATCGGGTGCAGGTCATGGGGCTGGGAATGCCGGCATAAATGGTCTTTCCGTCGTGCTCCACGTCGCTGGTCTTGCCATGCATCAAGCGGGGGGCGCGCACCACCCTGCCGCCGAACGCGGCTCCAATCGCCTGGTGTCCCAGGCATACTCCCAGTATGGGTAGCTTGCCTGCAAAATGGCGGATGAGAGGAATGCTGATGCCTGCCTCCTGCGGCGTGCAGGGGCCCGGCGAAAGCAGTATACGCTCCGGCCGCAGCGCCTCAATCTCTTCCAGGGTCAAATCGTCATTGCGGCGGACCACGACTTCCGCTCCCAACTCACCCATATACTGGACCAGGTTGTAGGTGAACGAATCGTAGTTGTCGAGAACGAAGACCATTGCGGAGCCTCTTATCAGTGTAGCTGCAAGTCAGCGAGTCAGCGAGTCAGCAAGTCAGCGAAATCCAGTCCGTCAAGGCTTTTCACTGACTCGCTGCGTCTCACGCTGACTCGCTGATACTTTCCATCGCCGCCTGCAGGCGTCCGGCGAAGTGCGCCGGCTCCTCCCCCCCTTCGACGCTCAGAGGCTCGCCCAGGCGAACGGTTACCGTTCCCGGCCGAAACCAGGACTTCCGGCCCAGCTTGAGCGGGCCCAGTCCTTCAAGGTAGACCGGCTGCACCGGAACCTGCGACTCCTGGGCCAGCAGCCCTATTCCGGATTCGAAGGCCTGCAACCGGCCATCGGGCGAGCGTCTTCCTTCGGGAAAGACCAGCACATGATAGCCGCGATCCAGGGCCTCCCCGGCATGGGCGAAGCTTCGCCGCAAGCCGCCGCCGCGAGGCAGGGGAAAGACATTGAAGAGAGCGGTAACCAGCCAATAAGCAAGCGGAGTGATGAAGCTTAGCAGACGGTGCTTCTGGGCTTTTCCATAGCGCCAGCCGGTGAGTATATCGCCGGCCATGGCGATGGCCACATGGTCGCGATCCTGGGCGCGCAAGGCATAGAGCAAGATGGCGGGGTCAAGCGCGGTTACATGATTGGCGATCACCAGGGAAGGGCGATGGAGAGGCCTGCGTCCTTCGACAGCGGGAGCAAGCAGCAGCCATACCAAGGGTCGCAGGACCAGCTCCATAAAAGCGGCGCGCGCCATCTGCACCGGCGGCTGCCAGGGCCAACAGGGGAAGACCGGCTTGATCGGGCCTGCCCGGTGAACCGGCGAGGGCTGTGCAGCCATAGCCCTGGCCTGTTCCATCGTTTGGCCGGAACTCCGCTCCGGCTCCGTCCCGGCAACCATTGGAGCGCCCGAGGGTGGCGGGGAAGCCTGTGCGGGGTTGAGCAAAGTGCGCACCTCGCCTACGGTCCGCACCTGCTGCCATGCCGAATCGTCAAGGTCCACGCCAAACCTGGTCTCTAGCGCGGACGCGAGTTGCACCATGGCCAGACTGTCCAAGTGCAGATCCTCGGCCAAGCGGTCTTCGGGGGCAATGGGACGGTTGCGGCTCGCGGGCTGCAACTGATGCAGGAGCTCGATCAGCGGGTCGGCGAGCGAGGCCGCGGCCTCGCCCGCTTGCGCACTCCCCCCGTCGAGCGATTGCGCAACCCATTTCTCCACCTGCCGGCGAAGAACTTTACCGGTGGAGGTGCGAGGAAAATCCGCTTGCGGCCAGACCAGAGAGTAGAGCATTTGCTGGGAGCCGCCCAGCTCGCGGTTCGCCCCCGCCATAACCGCCTCGGCGTCGAGCTGTGCGGGTCCTGCCTGGGGCAGCAAGACGGCCGCCGGGACAGGTCCGGAAGGAGAAGCATAAGCGACCGCCAAGGCATCGCGGACGCCGGGTTGGCGGCGCAGCTCCTTCTCCAAATCCTGGGGATGGATATTCACGCCGGCCGAGGTGACGATGACGTCGCTCTTGCGGCCGGAGAAGACCAGCTCGCCGCGGGCGTCCCGCCTAACCAGGTCGCCGGTGGCGAGCCAGCCCTCGGGCCGCTGTTCCATGCGTCCGTGCCGCCATATGCGATCGGCGACGGAGGCGCCGCGCACCAGGATCTCACCCTCCGCTCCGATCTGAACCTCCCGCCCGCGAAGCGGCCTGCCGATACTGCCATGGCTGATCTTGAAAGGGTTATTGAGGGTCACCAGGGCCGTGGTCTCGGTCATTCCGTAGCCCTGAATCAGGGCAAAGCCCGCAGTGGTCCAAAAGCTCTCCATATCGGGGGAGACCGCGGCTCCGCCGCAGACCAAAGCCCAAAATTTTAAACCGAAGAGCCTATGCAGGCGCCGCAAACGCCACCAGCGCTTCCACACGGGCTGCCCTTGAGCTGCAGCCAGGAGGCGCGGGAGCTCCGGCATCTCTGCCTGCAGATGCCCGCGCAAAAGATCGAGCACCCGGGGAACCGCGGCCAGAACGGAGATGCGGTCCTTATGGATAATCCCGATCAGACGCCCAGCCTCCAGGCGCGATTCGTAATGCACCTCAAGGGGAATCAGCGGAGGCATCCACAGGCCCATGAATTGTCCGAAGACATGGCTGAGGGGCAGCGTGTGCAAGACGCGCAGCGGACGAACCCAGCGCTCGTAGCTCAGGTATTTGCCCGCCTCCTCCTCCAGCAAATCGAGCGAGGCGAGCACATTGCCATGGGTGTGCACGATGCCCTTGGGCTCCGCCGTGGTGCCCGAGGTGAAGACGATCTGCAGGACAGTATCGCGGGAGAGGCCAGGGGCCGGGTGGTACATCGGGGGCGGCAGCTCGCCGGAGAATGCTGCGAACTCCAGTGCGGGCGCGGCTTGCGCGTCCAGCCGGCCGAGCAGCTCCGGGTTGCCGACCGCGAGCTTGGGCTGGACCTCGCCCGCCACCCGGCGGGCAAACTCCGTACTGCTGCCCGGGTCGAGCGGAACGGCGACGACTCCGCGCAGGATGCAGCCGAAGAAGGCGGCAATCCACTCGACGGAATTCTCCCCCCAGATCAGCACCCGATCGCCCATGATGACGCCGCGCCGGTCAAGCTCGGCCGCGAAACGGGCGCTCAGCTCCGCCAGTTCCGCCCAGGTGGAGGGCAGGCGGCGGTTGCCACGATGGGTGACCACCGCGAGTTGCCTTCCGTGGCGGCGGAAATCGTCGAGCAGCGTAGCCAGGTGGGGACGCATGGTGACCTAAAGAGCGGTCGGCTAAGAAGCGGTTAGCTAAACTCCGGTCAGCTAAAAAGCGGTCAGCGGGTTCTGCTGCAGATCTCGCTGACACACCGTTCGATAGCTAAAATAGCCGGTTCAGCGAAAATCCGCTCAGCGGTTGACTCTTGAAGCGAGAATACTCTCGCCGGCCGGACATTTAGAATAAGCGGTCGGCTAAAAAGCGGTCAGCGGATTCTGCTGCAAATCTCGCTGACCGCTTTTTAGCTGACCGGTCCTTAGCTAACCGCCTTTTAGCTGACCGGCTTTTAGCTAAAATAGGCCAGGAGCATTCTTTGGCGGAAACAATTTACGACATGGCAATTATTGGGGGCGGACCTGCAGGCTACACGGCTGCTATCCGCGCCGGGCAGTATGGACTGAAGGTTGCTCTTATCGAGCGGGAAGAGAAGCTGGGCGGCACTTGCCTGCACTGGGGCTGCATTCCCACCAAATCTCTGCTTTTCAATGCCGAGGTCTACGATCACGTGCAGCACGCCAAGGAGTATGGCGTCGAAGGCGTGGGCAAGCTCACCATCAACTGGCAGGCCATCCTCGACCGCAAGAATGGAATCGTGACCAAGCACGTTAAGGGTCTCGATTTCCTGATGCGGAAAAACAAAGTTACGGTCATTCAAGGCGCGGGCCGGCTTACCGGGCCGGCCAAGGATGGCATTCACACTGTTCAGGTGAAAGGCGCCGCCGGCGAGCAGGAGGTCAAGACCAGGAACGTCGTCGTAGCCACCGGCTCGGATGCGCGTATGCTGCCCGGTCTGGAGCCGGACGAACGAATCCTTACCAACATGGAGATTCTGCGCATCGACCAGATCCCTAAGTCCATGGTGGTCATCGGCGCCGGCGCCGTGGGCGTGGAGTTCGGCTCCATCTTCAAGAGCTTCGGCAGCGAGATCACCATCCTCGAATACCTGCCTCGCCTGGTTCCCAATGAGGATGAGGAGGTGAGCAAGGAGTTGGCGCGATCCTTCCGTAAACGCGGGATCGAGACCAGCACCGGCGCCAAGGTAGAGAAGGTGGAGAAGACCAAGACCGGCGTCAAGGTGAGCTATACCGGCTCCGATGGAAAGGCGGTTGTCAAGGAAGCCGAGAAGGTCCTGGTCGCCGTGGGCCGCGCGCCGCGCACGGAGAATATCGGACTGGATAAGACCAAGGTCAAAGTCGAGCGCGGCTTCATCCTGACCGACGAGTGGATGCAAACCGCGGAGCCGGGCATCTTCGCCATTGGCGATATCGTCGCCGGATTACCTCAGTTGGCGCATGTCGGGGCCATGGCGGGTGTCGTCGTTGCGGCCAGAGTGGCCGGCAAAAAAGCCCGGCCGGTGCGCCGCGAGCGCATTCCCGCCTGCACCTACTGCGAGCCGCAGATCGGAAGCGTCGGGCTGACCGAGACCCAGGCCAAGGAAAAGGGCTTGGCGGTCAAGACAGGAAAATTCCCCTTCTCCGCCAACTCCAAGGCCTCCATCGTCGGCGCCCACGAGGGTTTTGTGAAGGTGGTGGCGGAGGCGAAATACGGCGAGCTTCTGGGAGTACACATCATTGGGCCGCAGGCCACAGAGTTGGTGGCCGAAGCCGTAGCCGCATTGGAGCTGGAGGCCACCGTCGAAGAGATGATGTTCACCATCCATGCCCACCCCACATTAGCCGAGGCCATGCTGGACGGCTTCGCCAGCGTGGAGAACATGGCGATTAATGCCTGAAGGGCAGCGAGTCGGCGAAAAGGCAGCGAGTCGGCAGGTCAGCGAGTCAACGTGAGACGCGACACGTCGGCGAGTCAGCCCTGGTCCGGGAATTTCAGATCTCGCTGACTCGCTGACTCGCTGCCTCGCTGCCTTTCGCCGACTCGCTGCTTTTATGATTTCCCTCCTCTATCTCGGGCGCGTGGATTATGTGGAAGCTCTGGCCTTGCAGGAGGAGCTGAGCCGATGGCGCAAGGACGAGCGGCTTGGGGACACGCTGCTCTTGCTCGAACACCCACCCGTACTGACCCTGGGGCGCAACTCACAGCCGCGGAACATCCTGGCCGATGAGCGAATGCTCAAAAGCCGCGGCGTTTCCATCGTTGAAACCAACCGCGGCGGCGACGTGACCTATCATGGCCCGGGACAACTGGTTGGCTATCCGATCTTCGATCTGCGCGGATTTACTCCCCGCCTGGGCGCGGTCGAATACGTGCGCAGATTGGAGGAGGTGCTCATCCGTTCCTGCGCGGATTACGGCATCCTGAGCGAGCGCGTCGTCGGACGCACCGGCGTCTGGACCATGGCCGGCGGCCAGATCCAGGAGAAGAAGATCGCAGCCATCGGCATTCACATCTCGCGCGGTGTAACGACTCACGGCTTTGCTCTTAACGTCACGCCGGATTTGAAGGATTTCGAGTGGATAGTGCCCTGCGGCATCTCCGATCGCGGCGTCACCAGTATCGAAGAAGAGATTGACAGGCAATTTCACGCGGCGCCTACGCTAGCGCAGATGGCAAACTCCATTGCTCGCCACTTCGGCCGGGTATTTGGCCGCCCCGTTCTTTGGGTCGAGTCTCTCGAGGAGCTAAAGTCCGGTCAGCTAGAAAGCGGATAGCGAGTCAGCAAGTCGGCGAGTCAGCGAGGCAGTGAGATCTGAAATTCCCAGGCCACAGTTGATTCGCCGACCGTTGCGTCTCACGCTGACTCGCTGACCGCTTCTTAGCTTCCTTTGCTCTAAAATAGAGATTCTGTTTTGAAAGGGAATGCATGCCGACGGAAGTAATCATGCCGCAGATGGGCGAATCGATTTTTGAAGGCGTCATCACCAAGTGGCTCAAGAAGCCGGGCGAGCAGGTGGAGAAGGATGAGCCGCTCTTTGAGATTTCGACCGATAAGGTGGATGCCGAGATACCATCGCCTGCCAGCGGGGTGCTAAGCGAGATCAAGGCTGAGGAGGGAAGCACGGTTCAGATCAACACGGTGGTTGGCGTGATCGCCGAGGCGGGCGGCCAGCCGGCCGCTGCGAAACTTGCCGCCCCTCCACCTGTGCAAGCGGAGCCTTCTCCACAGCCGGCCGAAGCCAAGGCGGCGGAGCCGGCCAAGGCCAAGGCGGGGCCGCCTGCCGCCGCGGTCAATGTCGTCATGCCGCAGATGGGCGAGTCGATTTTCGAGGGCGTCATCACCAAATGGCTAAAGAACCCGGGCGACTCAGTGGCCAAGGATGAGCCGCTCTTTGAGATTTCGACCGACAAAGTGGACGCTGAGATCCCCTCTCCGGAGAGCGGCATTTTAACCGAGATCAAAGTTCCTGCTGGGGAGACGGTGCAGATCAATACTGTAGTCGCGGTCATCGGCGGCGCCGCCGCAACTGCTGACGCTTCAACTGCCGCCACCCCGAGTGCTCCGGTTCAGGCCGAAGCGGCGCCATCCGCGGCTCCTGCCGCTCAAGAGGCTGAGGCCGAAACTGCGGAAGTGGAAGGGCGTGAGCGGGTTCGCTCCTCGCCTCTGGTTCGCCGTCTGGCCAAGGACAACAATCTCGATCTGAGCCAAGTCCCTGCCACTGGCTTAGGGGGCAGAGTCACCAAAGAGGATGTTCTCGGTTTTATGGCCAAAGGCGGTCAGGTTCAGGCTCCGGCTGCAGCCCCAAGGCCGGCGGCGCCCTCCCCGGCGGCGCCGCCCCAGATTGCGCGACCGCAGGCTGCGCCGCCCCAAGCTAAGCCGGCCCCGGCAGCGGCTGCCGAACTGGGCGCCGATCAGCTTGTGCCCATGACCAAGATGCGCTCGATTATCGCGCAGCGCATGGTGGAGTCCAAGCACACCAGCGCTCACGTGCACACCGTCTTCAAGATCGACATGAGCCGGATCGTGCGCATCCGCGAAAAGGAAAAGAGCAAATACGAGCAGCGCAACGGGGTCAAGCTCACCTACATGCCGTTCATTTCCCGGGCCGCGATCGCCACTCTGCGCAAGATGCCTATTGTCAACGCATCGATGGAAGGGGATGCGATCCGCTACCACAAGAGCGTCAATCTGGGCATCGCGGTGGCGCTCGACTGGGGCCTGATCGTGCCCGTCATCAAACAGGCCGAAGAGCGTAATTTCCTCGGCATCGCCCGCGCCATCGCCGACCTGGCGGAGCGGGCCCGCTCCAAAAAGCTCAAGCCGGACGAAGTCGGTTCAGGCACTTTTACGATTACGAATCCGGGAATTTTCGGCGAGCAGTTCGGAACCCCGGTGATCAACCAGCCGGAGGCGGCCATCCTGGGCGTCGGCGGCCTGTTTAAAGAACCTACCGTAGTTACAGATGAAAACGGCTTCGATTCCATCGCCATCCGCAGCATCATTCGCCTCACCCTGGGCTTCGATCACCGCATCATCGACGGCGCCGACGCCGGCAAATTCATGGCCGAGATGAAGAAGTATCTGGAGAACTGGAACGAGGATATTGGTTAGCAGCTAAGGTGCGGTCAGCTAAAGGGCGGTTAGCTGGTGAAGCGGTTAGCTAAGAAGCGGTCAGCGGGTTCTGCTGCAAATCCCGCTGACCGCTTTTTAGTTCGGTTTAGCCGTTTGTCGCGGCCCTAGGAGTTTTTCTCCATTCGTGACCGTCGTTGACCGCCGCCCGCAAAATCCGTGCCAGTGCAGAGACCAACGTCCAAAAATCCGGACGTGGGGCACCCCGCTTTCCTCGGCTAATCACAATTCGAAGTGGTCAGCGGGTTCTGTTGCAAATCCCGCTGACCGCTTTTTAGCTGACCGGACCTTAGCTATCCGGTTCTTAGCTGACCGGTTTATAGCTTGCTCTTCGCTTCCAGCACCCGGGCCACTGCCTGCTCCGGCGTGTCTGCGGTGGCGGAAAGGTGGCCCATCTTCCGGCCGCGGCGGGGGGTGTGCTTTTCGTACAGGTGCAGGCGCACCTCGGGCACGGCTAGCGCGCGGTCGAAGCGCGGCTCCTTTTCCGGTCCAAGGTCCAGCCAAAGATCCCCTAACAGGTTCGCGATGGCGCCGGGACGAACGATCTGTACATCGCCAAGCGGCAGATCGCATACCGCGCGGACTGCCTGCTCGAACTGGCTGGTGACGCAGCATCGCTCGCTGGCGTGGTAGCTGTTGTGCGGGCGGGGGGCGAGCTCGTTGACGTAAAGCTGGCCGCCGCGAGTGAGAAACATCTCCACCGCCAGCACGCCCTCGAGTTTAAGCATATCCGCCATGGCGATGGCGATCTCCCGGGCGGCGATCTCCAGCGGTTGAGGTATCGAGGCGGGAAGCATGCTCCAGACTAGAATCTGATCCTGGTGGTGATTGGCCGCCGCCGGAAAGGCGCGAATCTCTCCGTTGGGAGCGCGCGCCGCCATCACCGAGATTTCACCTTCCAGATCGAGCCCCTGCTCGGCCACGCAAGGCTGCTCGCCAAGCGCGCTCCAGGCGGCGCCGGCGCGCTCTTCGAGCGTCTCCAATGGGCTATCAGGAGGCTCGCTCCAATCCAGCTTGATCTGGCCGCGGCCATCGTATCCCCCCTGGGAGCGTTTGAGGTAGACGCAGCCGCCGAGCCCCGTCGCGGCTTCCACCAGATCGGCTGCGGACTCGATGACCCTATACGGACCTAAGGGGAAGCCGTTCTCCCGCAGCCATTGCTTTTGCCGGATCCGGTCCTGCACAATTCCCAGGATCTCCGCCGAAGGGCGCAGCGGAGCATGTTGGGCAGCGGCATGTAAAGCGGCCATCGAGATCTGCTCAATTTCCAGGGTGACCACATCGCATCCTCGGGCAAGCTTGGCCGCTGCGCGAGGATCGTCCCAGGAGCCCTCGAAACAGGCGTCGACCACGAAGCGGGCCGGGCAGGAGGGATCAGGGTCCATCACCTGTACGCGATACCCTAAGGAACGCGCCGCCATGGCGGTCATGCGGCCCAGTTGGCCGCCGCCTAGAATCCCTATGGTCGAACCGGGCAGGATGGCGGCCGGCAAAGTGGCCGTCATTTGGGCAGTTCCTGTTCCAGAACCTCGTTCGCCCGCGCCTCTCTCCAGGCGCGAAGCTGCTTTTTCAGTTGGGCATTTTCCAGAGCCAGGATGGAGATCGCCAGCAGGGCCGCATTCGCCGCCCCCGGCTTGCCGATGGCCAGCGTGCCTACAGGGACACCCTTAGGCATCTGCACGATGGAGAGCAGGGAGTCGATGCCGTTCAAAGATGTCGCCGGAATGGGAACCCCGAGCACGGGAAGAACCGTCTTGGCGGCGATCATCCCCGGCAGATGGGCGGCTCCGCCAGCGGCCGCGATGATGATTCTGATCCCCCGCGCCTCCGCCCCGGCGGCATACTCAAATAACCAATCGGGAGTCCGATGGGCGGAGACAACCCGCGCCTCGTGGGGCACGGAGAAATCACGCAGCAGCTCAATGCACGGCGCCAAAGTCTCATAATCGCTCTTGCTGCCCATGACCACGCCCACCAGAGGGGCGAGAGAATCGCTCATGGAACCAAGTATAGTCAGCGAGTCAGCGAAAAAGCAGCGAGTCAGCGAGTCAGCGAGAATCAGCGAATCTGAAACTGTTGTGGGTGAGCGCCGACTCGCTGTTTCTGGCTGACTTGCTGACTTGCTGTCTTTGGGCTGACTCGCTTCTTAGCTGACCAGCTCCCGGCGGGCGGTCTCGGCGACGCGGGGCAGGTCGCTGGTCGTGAGCACGCGGATGGCATGCTCCTCCATGGTCTCGACGGCGAATCTGTATTGCGCGATGCGGTCCTCGCCAGGCTCGTCTTCCTCGGATTTTCTGATCGGCTCGACAATCGCGGTCAACTCCAGAGAGGCCTTCTCCACCCTGGCCACGCCGCGCTTGATTCCCTCGGCGCTGAATGCCAGCACTTTGGCGGCTTCGGAGTCTCCTTCGAGCGAGACCGCCTGAAACATGCGTACCAGTCCGTTGGGGCGGTAGCCGCAGTCGATGCGTAGCGGATCGCCGGGTTTGGTATAAGCCGACGCGGCAATCTGCTTGCGCATCAGCGTCCACACCCCGGCGCGTTCAAACTGCGTGCGCATGGCCGCGTGGATGGCGGCGCGTCCGCCACGCCGGCTGCTCCGTTCCCGTTTGGCAGGATCGACGTATAGGCTCAAGAGCTGTTCCAGGCCGGCGATAAAACTGTCCGCCAAAAACGCTTTGCTCTCGGTAATCTGCAAGGCGTTGGAAAGAGAGTCCTCGAGTACCGCCAGCACAGGGCGGCCCTCGCCCTGGTGTGTCTGCAGCCGCTGCGCAACCTCCATCTCCAACGCTTCCAGCATGGCGGTGTCGGCGTCCGGATCGATGCAGCGCACCCGGCTCCAATCCTTGGTGAAGCGGACAGCGCTCTGGCCCCCGCCGTGGCTCGCATTCGCGCCCGCGCGCAGCACCACCCCAATGTTCACGAACTCATTCTTCACCGCGTCGGGCACATAGCGGATCAATTGGAACTCGCATTGTTTCCGCTCCGCCAAAAGCAAACCTCCTAAAAGCAGCGAGTCAGTCGTCAGCGAGTCAGCAAGTCAGCGAACGAACCCTGAGTTGCTGAGATCGCTGCTCCGAGGAAATCGCTGACTTGCTGACTCGCTGACGACTGACTTGCTGCTCTACCTATCATGCATCCGTTCCACCTGAGGAAAGCTCTCCACCGAAATATCTTCTCCGGCTTGGCCCCAATTGGGGAAGGGCTTGCGCGAGGATTCCCGGAACTGAACGATCAATTCCCTGAGCCTTGAGCGGCGCGCCAGAAGCTGCTCCATCAAGAGCTCGAGCACGCTCAGATCGCCTCCGTACCAATCCGGAGGAACCTGCCCGGCGATCTCCCATACTGTGGCCGGGTCCATGGTCTCGATGCGCGTTAGCCACGGCTCGAAGCTCTCCCAGCCGGTCAAGCCGCGATAGACGGAGTTCTGCTGGAAGACGCCGCGCAGCGGCGAGTCCGCGAATTTCCACTCGCCGGCGTTGAAGCAATATCCCTGATCGATGAAGACGGTGCGATAGCGCCGTTCGCGGCGGGTCTTGTGGAAGACCGCCTGCCGGCCATTGACGTTACAGGTCCATTTGTCGAGCAGCAAAATGCCGGCAAACTCGGCCAGGTTCCGGGTCTCCAAAAGCAGCGGCTCGGGCAGGTAATCGACTACCTGTCCGGGCATGAGGCCGCCCACCAGCTGGGAGCCGAACTGCAGGCCGGGCTGGCATCGCCGGCTCCCCTCCTTGAATTCGAGGCTCATCTCCGGAGTGTTGCGGATGAGCCAATCGGTCACCTCGACCACCTCGCATGCCGGAACCGTGAGTCCGATCGCCGTGCCCAGCCGGGTGGCCAGCAGTTCATTGGCGAGAACCCGGGTATGCTGAGGATTGTTCTGGAACTTGACCACGTAGAGCTTCCCGTCGGCGGCCAGCATGAGATGACTCTGCGCCCCGCCCCGCATCCGGCGAATCTGCTGCGTAGCCAAAACCGCCAATCGACTCTCCCCGTAAGCTTCGAAATTGCTCCAGATACGTTGTAAGGATACTTGACCGCGGCTTTTGGTAGCATCGCAAGGGAGGAACGAAATGGAACAAGTAGTGACCCCCGCCAACAGCCCTCGCCGCAACGAAGACATCGCTTTGGATCTGCTGAAATTCGTGGCCGGGGTAACCGGCGCTGGACGGCCTGCGGCGCCCTCCGCCGGCTTTGTCGCCGGGTCATCGGCCAAACCTGACGATCAGGTCAATCAGCTCCTGGATCTGTATTCGAAATGCCTTCGCGCCGTTCAAGCCAAGTGAGGCGCGCTTGTCCGGAAAGTTGAACGCCGCAGTCATCGGCGCCGGAACCTTCGGCCGCAGGCATCTTCGTGTTTATCGCGAGCTGGAAGCGGATTCGCCGGTTCCGGTGAGGCTGGCCGCGGTCGTCGATACCGACCCTCAAGCTCGCGCCTCGCTGGGCGAGGAAGGGCGGGCGCCCGTCTTTTCCTCCGTCCAGGAATGCCTGGAGGCGCGCCGCGCCGGCCGGCTGGAGCTGGACGCGGTCTCGGTCTGCGTGCCTACCTCGGCGCATTACGCCGTCGCCTCCCAACTCCTGGCGGAGGGACTGGATGTGCTGCTGGAGAAGCCCATCGCCGCCACCCTGGAGGAGGCCGATGCGCTGGCGCGGCAGATAGCCGGGACCGGGCGAATCCTGCAGGTTGGCCATTTGGAGCGCTTCAACCCCGCGGTCGCGGCCGTAGTTCCCCTGCTCAACGGACCCATGTTTTTTGAAGCCCACCGGCTCAGCGTCTTCACTCCCCGCTCGCTGGACGTGGATGTGGTGCTGGACCTGATGATCCACGACCTGGATATTGTGCTCAGCTTCGCCCGTTCTCCGGTGCTCGAGGTCCGCGCCGTAGGCCTGCCGGTGCTCTCCGGCAAAGTCGATATCGCGAACGTCCGCCTGGAATTTGACTCGGGTGCGGTTGCGAATTTTACCGCCAGCCGGGTGAGTACGGAGAAGATACGTAAGCTGCGCTTCTTTCAGCCGCACCAGTATGTCTCCATCGACTATGCGCGGCAGGACCTGCTGCTTATCAATGTGGACAGGAATGCCCCAGCGGCTCCGGAGCGCCCAAGCCTGGCCTTCAGCAAGCCCGCGGTTGAACCCGGGGAGCCGCTCCGGCTGGAAATTCTAGCCTTCCTCAACTCCATCCGCTCGCGCACCCCATCCCCGGTAAGTGTGCGCGAGGGACGCGACGTCCTGGCTCTGGCGCTCAAGATCAATGAGGAAATTGGGAAGCATAATCAGCGAGTCAGCGAGTCAGCGAATCAGCGAGTCGGCGAAAGCAGCTAACCGGCGGCGATTGGGCGGGTCGCAGGCAAATCAGCGCCGCTTAAAGGCTGACTCGTCGACTCGCTGCTTTAGGCTGACTCGCCGACTCGCTGCTTTTGGCTGACTCGCTACTGCAGGTTCTGCACCTGGGTTCCCTTGGGAATCTTCAGCTGAAACTGTTCATCGGAGAGCGGGGGATTCAGGATCAGCTTCTCCGCTGTGAGCCGAATGCGATATCCGTCAAGCGGGCGATTGATATCGATGGTCGAAGGGAACTGGAAGCTGCTGAAGTCGCGATAGGGCCCGTACTGAACCTGCATCTCCAGGTCGCCGGCGGAATTGTAGCTATCCTGTTCAATAGGCAGCAGATTGAGGCGGCTGAAGCGGATGACGCGCAGCGGGTTGACGACCTCCGCCGGTGCGGCCGGCGAACCGGGATGAGGCGCGGTCAGCACCGTCAAGTCGTACTCAGGCAACTCGGTGAGCTGCTTGGTCTTATGGTTCAGCGTGGTTTCGCTTTCATGAATCACGGAGACGATCTGGTCCGGCGAGATGCTGTGCACCAGCAGCGCATCGACGAAGACATTTGGCCGTAGATTCTCAAGAGGGTTTGCCGAGGGCTTGGTGACCGAGTTCTTTCCTTCAATAGCGCGGTTCTTGGGCGGGATCAGCAGGGTAAAGGTCTCTCCGTTGCTGGCCAGATCGACAGCATGGGTATGCAGCACCGGCACCAGGATAAGGACGCGCAGCATCTGCGGCTTGCGGAAGAGAATATAACCCAGAAACGAGGTGTAGTCCGTCTGCTTACCCTGGCTCGCTCCGCCTACGGAGACGGCAAAATCCATGGTCGCGGTGAAGGACTGCAGCTGATCGTAGCGTTGGTTGATCTCCTTGACCAGGGTGAGCGCATCCGCGTTCATGACCGGCCCGGCGATCTTCGGCTGCTGGATTTTGCGGGTGTGGCTCAGGCATCCGGTCAAGACCGGTAACATCAGCGCCAGAACCCTCAGCCAGTCTTTCCGCATTGATTCAACTCAGAACGCGCGAGTTATAGAGTACCGTGGTTTAGCGGGTCAGCCAGCCGGCACGAGCCGGCTGGTCAGCGAGTCGGCAAGTCAGCGATTTCCGCAGGACAGCGATCACCGCAGCTCAGGGTTCCTTCGCTGAGTTGCCGCCTCGCCGCTTTTCGCTGCCTCGCTGCTTCTCGCCTTTCGATAGGCGTTGACATTTTGCTCATGCCCGGCAAGAGTGCTCGAAAAAAGTGAGTGACCCGATCCGCCTGCGTCGGCGACAAAATACAAATAATCCGTCTTGGCGGGATGAATTGCAGACCGCAGCGCGGCTAAACCCGGGCTGCAGATAGGGCCGGGAGGGAGACCGGGGTGAAGGTAGGTGTTGTAGGCCGAGTTGGCGCGCAGGTCGGAGCGGTAAATTGTCCCCCGAAAGCGGCTTTCGAGGAGCGCAGCGTAGATGACCGTCGGGTCGGTCATCAACGGCATGCCTTTGGCCAGCCGGTTTTCAAAGACGCTGGCGACCAGCGGCCGGTCTTGCTCGGCGGGCGTCTCCTTTTCGATTAGGGAAGCCAGGGTTACCGTCCGGTGATAGCCGCTCTCCAAGCCGACCGAAGCGGAGGCCTCGCGGAAGCGCTTCACCATTGCCGCCAGCATCTGGGTGGGTGTCTCCAGCTTCTGAAAGCGATAGGTGTCGGGAAAGAGATAGCCTTCGAGGGTGGAGGCAGTGGGGTCGAGGTTGGCGATCAGATTTACGTCCTTGCGGGCCGCGGCCAGGAAACTTTCCTTGGAGCCCAACTGGGCATTTTGCACGGCCTGGGCGATGTCGAAGAGATTGAATCCTTCGGGAATTGTAACTGTGTGCAGGTAAACGTCCCCGCTGCTGATGCGGCGGTATACCGTCAACAGGCTGGCGGGCCGGGAGAAGCGGTATTCCCCGGCTTGCAGCCTTCCGCCCCGCGCCAAGCGCCAAAGATCGAAGGCATAGCGGCTGTGAATGATGCCGCGGGAGGCAAGCATGGCGGCAATTTGCCGGGAGCCCATGCCGGGAGCGATCTCGACGAAAGTCTCCCTGGAGGAGCCAGCCGGGAGCATGAGAGTCACCAGGCAAACAGCCGCCACCAGCACGACAATCGAAAAGAGTAGCGCCAGAAAACGCCGCAAAGTCACCAAGCCCCAAAAATATGTAATTCTTCTTTTAAAAGCCTACCGTATATGATTCTTTTCTTGCCTATATGATGCGAATTCATGGACAGCAATTCCATCGATCGCTCTCTGCCCGCCTCCAGCCCCACTCTGGGGCTGGATATTGGGGATCGGAGAATTGGGGTCGCCGTTTCCGACGAATTGGGAGTCACGGCACGGCCGGTGCTTACGCTGGTGCGGAAAAATCGCCGCCTTGACCTGCGTTTCCTGGCCCGGCTCATGCGCAAGTATGGCTGCCGGGAGGTGGTGGTGGGAAACCCGCTTTACATGTCGGGGGACCTGAGTCCGCAGGCCGTCAAGACGCAGACCTTCGCCCAGGCCCTGCGGCAGGAGACGAACGCCCCGGTACACCTTTGGGATGAGCGGCTTTCCACCGGGGAAGCGCATCGTTATCTGGACGAAACCGGACGTGCGCCAGACTCCCGGCGCGCGGTCATCGATCAAGTCTCGGCCGTGCTCATCTTGCAGAGCTTCTTGGATGCGAGAAAAGCCGCGCAGCGAGTCGGCGAGTGAGCATGAAAAGCAGCGAGTCAGCAAATGGACCCTTGACCTGTTGAAATCGCTGACTGGCTGACTCGCTGCTTTTCCGCTGACTCGCTTCCCCGTATAATCGTGATTCGGCGCTGCCGAGGCGTGCGTCTCCTGAAGCTCCGTCGCGGAAAACAGGTCCCGCCGTCTTCGCTCCAGCAATCTCCGGGAGATTTTCGAGCATCCCCAGAAGCAAGCGGGCCTCCCGCGCTATGCCAAAATATGCCTGAACACATTAAGAAAAAGCTGGAAGAACAAATTCGCGAGTTGGAACGCGAGCTTACCCACGAACTACCCGCCGAGATTAAAAAAGCGGCGGCGCTCGGCGATCTGAGCGAGAACGCCGAGTATCATATGGCGAAGCAGCGGCAGGTCTTCGTAAATGCGCGCCTGGGGCAGCTCAAGAAGCGGATGGCCGAGCTCGCCCTGGTCAATCTGGCCAACATTCCCAAGGACCGGGTGGCGTTTGGGTCGACCGTGCTGGTCTACGACACCACTAAGGACGAGAAAATCGAGTACAAACTGGTCACCAGCGAAGAGTCCGATGTAAATCACGGCCTGATCTCCACCACCTCACCCATCGGGCGCAGCCTGGTGGGTAAGCAGGTTGGCGACGTAGCCCTGGTAGTCACTCCGAACGGAAAACGCGAGCTCGAGATTCTCAAGCTGACAACTATCCACGACGGAGAAGAATGAGCTGGACGCGCACCTTCGGCCGTGGCTGTGGTGTCCTCCTGCAGGGGATCGTGAATGGCCTTGCGCTCACCCGCATCTCTCCTAACGCGCTCACTCTTATCGGGCTCATCATCAACACCGCCGCGGCCATTCTCTTTGGGCTGGCCAACCAGCATAACTACGTTCGCATGTTTGCCTATGCCGGCCTGGTCATCATCGGCGCCGGCATCTTCGACATGGTCGACGGGCGGGTGGCGCGCCTGACCGGCCAGGTGACCGTCTTCGGCGCCTTCTTTGATTCGGTCATCGACCGCTACAGCGATGTGGTTCTGTTCTTCGGGCTGCTGGTCTTCTACGCCCGCGGCAATCGATTTTTCTACGTTGTCCTCGCCGCCTTCGTGATGGTGACCTCGCTGATGGTCAGCTATACCCGCGCCCGCGCCGAGGCTCTCATCCCCTCCTGCAAGGTGGGGTTCATGGAGCGGCCGGAGCGGGTGGTGCTCATCATTCTGGGTGCGCTCTTCGATCGCTGGGGGGTTATGGCTCCGGTGCTCTGGGTGCTTGCGGTGCTTTCCACCGTGACCGTCATTCACCGCATCAGCTACACCTATCAGATGACCAAAGGCATGGCTCCCCTGCGCGCCGTCTCGCCCATTCCCGACCGCGGGGGTGAGGCGGAGACAGCCGCTGCCCATCTCCCGCGAATCTCCGCCCAGAGTTAACGGCGATCATGCTCATCCTCGCCTCCGCCTCGCCTCGCCGCCGGGAACTGCTCACGCAAGCGGGATATGTTTTTGAAGTCCAGGCCTCGTCCATACCCGAAGCGGTCCAAGAGGGCGAAGATGGCATTCGCCTGGCTACCCGGCTGGCCAGGGAGAAGGCCGAGGCGGTCTATTTGTCGAGACAGGAGGGGCTCTCAAGGCAGGAAGGGCGGCTCGGGCAAGCCGGGGATGCCGCCGGGGAACCGTTGCTGGTTCTGGGTGCGGATACGGTCGTGGCCTGCGATGGAGAGCTGCTGGGTAAGCCGGCCGACGCGGCGGACGCCGCGCGCATGCTCCGCCTGCTCTCCGGGCGGACGCACCAGGTGATCACCGGGGTCGCGCTGATAGGCGCAGCCTTTCACGAAGCGGCGGCGGAGTTGACCCACGTCACCATGCAGACCCTTTCCCGGGAGGAGATCGCCGCTTATGTCGCCACCGGCGAACCCATGGATAAGGCGGGCGCGTATGCGATTCAGGGATATGCGGGACGCTGGATTCCCCGGATCAGCGGCTGCTACTTCAATATCGTAGGCTTGCCCCTGGCCCTGGTTTCGAGTCTGATCGAGGAAGCGGGGAAGCGGGTCGGCAGGTCAGCGAGTCAGCGAGTCAGCGAAAAGCAGCAAGTCGGCGAGTCAGCGAAAAGCAGCAAGTCGGCGTAGAACCGGTTAATCTGATTTCAAACCTTTCTGACTTGCTGACTCGCTGACTGGCCGACTCGCTGCTTTCGATTGATCAACCTGTGTCTTTTTTGCCACAGTGCAACTTTTCTCTTGCTATGTAGTCTATGGTTTTGTGAGACTTGCTCACTAGGAAATCCGAGATCAGTGGAAGCGACCCACATAGAACAAACAATCGAGTCCGCGATTGCGTTCTCCGGAATAGGCCTCCACAGCGGAGCACCTGTGAACATGAGACTTTTGCCGGCCCCGGCCGGCTCAGGCATCGTGTTCCGGCGCGTCGATCTGGACAACTTTGAAATCCCCGCCATCGGGCGCAATGTGGCCAAAGTGAGCTACGCCACCAGCCTGATGCGTCAGGGTGTGCTCATCTCGACTACCGAGCACCTGCTCTCCGCCCTGGTGGGCATGGGCATCGATAATGTCATCGTGGAGCTGGACAACCTGGAGCTGCCCATTCTCGATGGCAGCGCGCTGCCTTATATCGAGGCCTTCGCTGAGGTAGGAATCAAGAGCCAACGGCGGCGGCGGAATTATCTGCGCATTCTCAAGAATGTGGAAGTTCGCGATGGCGAGAAGTTCATCGCCGTGTATCCCGGCGAGGGTTTCAGTATCAGTTACGATATCGATTTCCCCGGGCCCATCGGCTGTCAGGCATTCACCGTAGACCTGGCTGCGGGAGCCTACGGAGCGCAGATTGCCGCGGCCCGCACCTTCGGATTCCGCGAAGACGAGAAAAAGCTGCGCGACATGGGACTGATCCGCGGCGTCTCCGGCCAAAACGCCATCATCCTCTCCAAAAACGGCGTGCAAAACGGTCCGCTCCGCTATAGCGACGAGTTTGTCCGCCACAAGGTCCTCGACCTGATCGGCGACCTGGCGTTAGCCGGCCATCGCATTCTCGGCCGCGTGGTGGCGGAGCGCGCCGGCCACGCCATGCACACCGCGCTGGTCTATCGTTTGCTGCGCGACCGCTCCGCCTGGGAAATTGTCCATCTCCCATCCTCCAAGCGAACCGCGGTTCCGGTCGCCGCGACCCCTCGGCTGGTCACCGCTTAGTAGCTAAGAAGCGGCGGTCAGCTAAAAGCAGCGAGTCGGCGAGTCAGCGGGATTGGTTGCAGAATTCGCTGACCGCTTTTTTTCAAACCTTGCTGACTTGCTGCTTTTCGCTATCCGCTTTTTAGCTGACCGGACTTTAGCTCTGAGAGCTGACCGGACCTTAGCTCCCCCGCCATGGCGTACTTCAGTTCTTCCACGCCTTGCCCGGTGACTGCGGAAATGGCAAAGAAAGGCAGCTTGCGGCGCTTGGCCATGGTCTTGAGCCGCTTGAGTTTCTCCGGATTAGCGGCGTCGACTTTGGAGGCTACCACCAGCATCGGTTTCTCGTCCAAGCCGTGGCCAAAACTCTTCAGCTCGCCTTGGATGACCCGGAAATCCGCTGCCGGGTCGGGGCGCCCGCTCCCGTCGGATACGTCTACCAGGTGCACCAGGACGCTCGTGCGCTCGATGTGGCGGAGAAACTCAGTTCCCAAACCCGCGCCCAGGTGAGCCCCCTCGATCAGGCCGGGAATGTCGGCTACCACATAGCTCTCTTCGTACGGCGCCTCGCCGACGGAGACTACACCCAGGTTGGGTTCGAGGGTAGTGAAGGGGTAATCGGCGATCTTCGGCTTGGCTGCCGAAATTCTAGAGATCAGCGTGGACTTACCCACATTGGGATATCCCACCAGCCCTACATCGGCCAGCAGCTTCAGCTCCAGCCGATAGCTCCGCTCCTCGCCGGGCCGCCCGGCCTCCGATTCCCTGGGCGCCTGGTGAGTAGGGGTGGCGAAATGCTGATTGCCGCGGCCTCCGCGGCCTCCCTTGGCCACTACGATCCGTTCATCCGGGTGGGCGAAGTCGTGCACCAATTCGCCGCTTTGCTCGTCATAGAGCGCCGTGCCCACCGGAACCTTCAAGACAATGCTGGCGCCCTCCCGTCCGCTGCAGTTGGAGCCCTCGCCGTGGCGGCCTCGTTCCGCCTTGTGCTCAGGATTGAAACGGAAGTGAACGAGGGTATTGTGCCGCTCGCTGGATTCCATGATGACGTCGCCACCATGGCCGCCATCGCCTCCGGAAGGGCCGCCGCGAGGCACAAACTTCTCCCGCCGGAAGGCGACGCAGCCGTTGCCGCCGGCTCCCGCCTTTACGCGAATTCTTGCCTCGTCAATGAACATGAATCAAGTGTAAGGCAGCTAGGAAGCGGTCAGCGGGTTCTGTCGCAATTCTCGCTGACCGCTTTTTAGCTGACCGGCCTTGGCTAACCGCTTCTTAGCTGACCGCCTCTTGGCTCAAAAAAGCTCTGGAATGCTGGAGAAGGCGATGCGTGTCGGAGCCGCCGCGCCTGCGGGCAACATGCCGGCAAAGCAGAGCGTGTTGGTCCCATATTTGTAGTTCAGCCGATCCATGGTGCTCGCCAGCCGCATCCGCCGGCTTTCCTCTTCGAGGCCGGAGAACAGGCTAAGAGTGTGCAGGTGGTCGGGAACGAGGTTTTCGAGCGAGATGCCTACGAAGAACGGCTTCCGATGCAGCTCGTCCGCCGGACAATCTTTCCAAATCCGTTGCAATCCCTCGAGCAGCGTCTGGTTGTCCTGGCACTCGATCAGAGGGATACTCCGCGCCCAGGGCTTCTGGTGGATTCCGGAGGAATGCCGGGAAGCGGCGGCGGCCTGGGTGACGGCGAAGCGGACGGTTACGGTCATGCCCGATGCCCAAAGGCGCGCTTTCCTTAAGCGCATGGCCGATTTGTGCAGCAGTTTGCCGGCCACCGCATAGACCCCTTCGGGAGTACGCAGCTCCGGCGGCAGCACATGGGAGTGGCCGATGGACTTCTGGTGTTCCAGATCGGCATCGCCGAAATCTTCGCCTCGCAGCCAATGCCACAGCTTTTCACCGCCCACGCCGCCCCACATGGCATGCAATTGCTCTCGTTCCAGTGCGAGCAACTGGCCGACGGTGCGGATACCGTGTCCGTGAAGACGCTTCTCCATGCTCGCGCCGATACCCGGAAGGTCGCGGATCTTGAGGCCGGAGAGCGCGTCGTGCAGTAGATCCAAGGTCAGCGCAACCAGGCCGTCCGGCTTCTCCATGTCGGAGGCGACCTTGGCCAGATAGCGATTCGGCGCCAGGCCAACCGAGCAGCAGAGCGTGGCGCCAGCCTTGCGGCGGATCGAAGCTTTTACCTCGCGCGCCAAGTCGAGCGCCGCCAGCAAGGGCTGTTCACGGCCTAGCAGCCGGCAGGCCATCTCGTCGATGGACATGACGGAGGTAACGGGAATACAGGACTCAACCGCCTCGACAATGCGATGGTGATACTCGACATACAACTCATGCCGGGCCTCCACCAGGACGATGCCGGGACACAGCCGCTTGGCCTCGCCCACTTGCGTTCCTGTGCGGACGCCGAATTGCTTCGCCTCATAACTGGCGGCGATGCAGCAGGTTGTATCGGCCAGCAGGGGAACGACGGCCACCGGGCGGCGGCGCAGCTCCGGTCTTAACTCCTGCTCCACCGAGGCGAAGTACGAGTTCAGATCCAGGAAGAGCCAGTTCAGTCTCGGCTGCCCATTTGGTAACGGGTTGGTTTCTGTTGTAGCCAAGCTCCCTCTTTTTGCACATATCCCGCCCCGGTCAGGCGGTGTTAAGCTTCTCTCAATTGGAAATTATGCTTGAGTTTATCTCCCCCGGAGTGGTTCACAACTGCCCGGAAATTGGATTACGCTCCGGGAAACTGTGCGCGAGTATTTCGCGTCTAACGGCCAAGGAGTTGGGTTATGCTCTCGCTGCATGTACAGAGCTTCTTACAATGGTTCCTTGAATTTGAGCGGTACGCCGCGGCGATCGTTGTCACCGCAGGGGCCGCGCTTCTGTTCGCTTGTGGCATCGGGGCGGTTTGTTCCCCCTGCAGGGAAAAAGACGAATTCTTCCATCGTCAAGTGTTTTAAGGAGCAGCGAGTCAGCGGAGAAGCCGCGAGTCAGCAAGTCGGCGATTATCCGCCGGCCAGGGGTGATTCGCTAGCTGACGCCTTTATGCTGACTCGCTGCTTCTCCGCTGACTCGCTGGCCGGCTGAAGTCGCTGACTATAATTCCTTTACATGACCACTCGGCCGCGCGTGTCTTTTGAAGAATTGGATCGGCGTCACCAGTTGGCGCAACAGGGAGGCGGCAAGGCGCGGCGCGATCGCCAGCACCGCGAAGGCAAGCTCTCCGCTCGGGAGCGCATTGCCGTATTGCTCGATGAAGGCTCGTTTGAGGAAAGCGACGCTTTTGTCACCCATCGCTGCACCGATTTCGGGATGGAAGAGAGCCGCATTCCAGGCGACGGCTTCGTCACTGGATACGGACGGATCGACGGCCGCATCGTATTCGTCTTCGCCCAGGATTTTACCGTCTTCGGTGGATCGCTCTCTGAATCCAATGCCGGCAAAATCGTCAAGCTGATGGATACTGCCATGCGCGTCGGCGCGCCGATCGTCGGCCTGAACGATTCCGGCGGCGCCCGCATTCAGGAGGGGGTCGTCTCCCTGGCCGGGTACGCGGAGATCTTCCTGCGAAATACCCTGGCCAGCGGGGTTGTGCCGCAGATTTCGGCCATTCTCGGCCCCTGTGCGGGCGGCGCTGTCTACTCTCCGGCAATTACTGATTTCACCCTCATGGTCGATAAGACCTCCTACATGTTCGTCACCGGACCCGATGTGATCAAGACCGTGACCCACGAGGAGGTTACCAAGGAGCAACTGGGTGGCGCGGCCACGCACAACGAGATCTCCGGGGTCGCGCACTTTCTCTCCCGCGACGATAGCGAGTGCCTGGCTCTGGCGCGGGAGTTGCTCAGCTTTCTGCCCTCCAATAATCTCGAGGATCCGCCGCGCCGTCCTTCCGCCGATCCAATCGATCGCGCGGATGTGGAGTTGGATTCGATCGTGCCTGAGGATTCGAGCCTGCCCTACGACATCAAGGGCGTCATCGAACGTGTCGTCGACGAGGGATATTTCCTGGAGGTGCACGAGCACTACGCGCGCAATATCGTGGTCGGCTTCGCGCGCATGAATGGCAGGTCCGTGGGCATCGTCGCTAACCAGCCGGCGCATCTGGCCGGCGTTCTGGACATCGACGCGAGCGTCAAGGCAGCGCGCTTCGTGCGCTTTTGCGACGCTTTCAACATTCCTCTGATCACTTTTGAGGATGTCCCCGGCTTCCTGCCCGGAGTACAGCAGGAGCACGGCGGCATCATCCGCCACGGCGCCAAGCTGCTCTTTGCGTTCGCGGAAGCGACAGTGCCCAAGCTTCTGGTGATCACGCGTAAGGCGTACGGCGGAGCTTATTGCGTGATGAGTTCCAAGCACATCCGCACCGACGTAAACCTGGCGTGGCCCAGCGCGGAGATCGCCGTCATGGGTCCGGAGGGCGCGGTGAACATTGTTTATGGCCGGGAAATCGAACGGGCGGTAAAGCAGGCCGAAGAAGAACAAGGCCCGCTGACCGAAGAGCGTAAAGCGGAGATTCTGGCCGCGGCGCGCAATCACAAGGTGCGCGAGTTTCGCGAACGCTTCGCCAACCCTTACATCGCGGCGGAGCGAGGCTATATCGATGCAGTCATTCGCCCCAGAGATACCCGTCGGCGCCTGATTACGGCTCTCCAGATGTTGGACACCAAGCGGGATAAAAATCCTGCCAAAAAGCATGGCAACATACCCCTTTGACACCGGCATCCGACTACCATCATCCGGAGGAAAACAAATGTCTGAAAACTCCCCCAAGGGATCGCGCCGTACTGCGCTACGCCACTCCGCGCACCCGGCTGCCGATCAACACCGCGTGCTGGGCAAGGTCGCGCCTCAGCAAACCATAAAAGTATCCGTGATTGTTCACCGCAAAAATCCCCTCGACCTGCAAGCCCTGAAGGGAGCCCGGGTCAGCCGGGAGGAATTTGCCGCCAAGTATGCCGCCGACCCCAAGAGCTTCGAGGCCATACGCGCATTTGCCCGTCAACACGGCCTCACCGTGGACGAAGCGGACTCCAGCCTCGAACGCCGCACCATAGTTCTCGAAGGAACCGTGCAGAACATGGAGAAGGCTTTCGGAGTTTCACTGGAAGAGCGTGAATACGGCGGGCGACGCTTCCGCTGCTACAGCGGAACCGTCACCCTGCCCCAGGAGCATAGCGGCATCGTCGAAGCCGTGCTTGGCTTGGATGACAAGCCGATCGCCAAGCCGCATTTCCGCAGACGGGGCAAGATTCGCGCCAAAGCTACTGACCAAAGCTACACGCCTCCTCAGGTGGCGCAAATTTACAGTTTCCCCACCGACGTAAACGGCGCCGGGGAAACCGTGGGCATTCTTGAATTCGGCGGCGGTTTCACTGCCTCGGATTTACAGACATACTTCCAGCAATTGGGTCTGCAGACTCCCTCGGTGACCACGGTTCCGGTGGATGGCGGAACGAATTCTCCCGGCGATCCGAATGGCGCCGATGGAGAAGTCATGCTGGATATAGAAGTCGTCGGTTCGGTTGCGCCCGGCGCCAAGATGGCCGTCTATTTCGCTCCTAATACGGAGCAGGGCTTCGTGGATTCGGTAACCACGGCGGTACATGACACGGCGAACCGGCCCTCGATACTCTCTATCAGCTGGGGAGGGCCGGAGGATAGTTGGTCGCAGCAGACGCTGACCGCGCTCGACAATGCTCTCCAATCCGCGGCGGCCTTGGGAGTCAGTGTCACGGTGGCCTGCGGAGACAGTGGATCGAGCGATGGCGAGAGCGGCAACCACGTTGACTTCCCCGCCTCCAGCCCGCATGTGCTGGCTTGTGGAGGGACGGCTCTGGTTGCGGCCAATGGCAAGCGGAGCAGCGAAACCGTCTGGGATGATCTCGCCCAAGGCGGCGGCGCGACCGGCGGCGGAGTCAGCGCCGTCTTCGCCCTGCCTAGCTGGCAGGCTAACGCCAAGGTGCCGCCTCCCAGCGGATCCACCGGAGGCCGCGGCGTGCCTGACGTCGCCGGAGATGCGGCTCCGGCAACCGGCTACCAGGTTCTGGTGGACGGGCAGTCGCAGGTGATCGGCGGCACCAGCGCCGTGGCTCCGCTCTGGGCCGGTCTTCTCGCCCTGGTGAATCAGAAGCGCGGGAGCGCGGTCGGCTTTGTAAACCCGACGCTCTACCAGGCAGGCGAAAGCGTCTTTTACGACATTACCAGCGGCAACAACGGCGCATTCAGCGCCGGTCCCGGATGGGATGCGTGCACCGGGCTCGGCTCGCCCGTCGGCAATCTGCTGGAAAGCTTGCTGTAAGACTTGCAGCAGCCAAAAAGCCCCAGGTTAGCTTCGCGAACCTGGGGCACCCGGCTCTGCGGCGCAATAAAATTTGTCATCGCGACCAGAGCGAAGCGGAGTGGAACGAGTTGAGAATCGGTTTTGAGAAAAGCCCCGTAGGGGCGGCCTGAAAATAGCCCAGCATGAAATGCTGAGTCTGCTTTCGGAGAAACCGGTCCAGTCCCGGAGGGACGACTGAAAAGGGGAATTGAGAAATGATTCAGCCGTCCCTCGCGGGACTTACCAAACAGGGCACGGCCTTCAAACAATCGGATTCAGTTCCGGTTTCCCGCGCTCGTTCCAGGAGAGATATCCCATCGGGTGGTGGTGGTCGTGGGTGAAGAGCACCAGCCATTGCTCGGGAATGGCTCGGCTCAAAAAGCGCTTGCGCTCCTCAATCGAGGTCAGCGGATCGAGGTCATATCCCAGCACCCAGGTGGGGTCCAAATGGGCGCTGGTCGGCATGAGGTCGGAGACATAGCAGGCGCGCCGGCCTCCCGAGTCCAGCATCACCGCCATCATGTGCGGGGTATGGCCGGGCAGAACCTCGACCGAAATGCCGGGAACGATCTCGGCGCTGCCCCGGGCCGGGATGTCGATCAGTGTCATCTGCCCATTTTCAATCAGCGGATCGTAGTTGCTGCCGATGTAACTCACCCGGTCGCGATCGAGCTGCAAATGCCCGTGCTCCACTTCTCCGCGATGCACGAAGTAGCGCGCATTGGGAAAGGTGGGCACGATCGCGCCATCGGGCGTCAGGGTCGTATTCCACCCGCAGTGGTCGAAGTGCAGGTGTGAGTTGATTACGATATCTACTTCCTCCGGGCGGATGCCGGCGGCGCGAAAGCTCTCGGGAAGAAGTTGCTTTGCCGCGTAGATGGCGCGCAGTTTTTCCGGCAGCTTGTTGCCGATGCCGGTCTCGATCACGATTGTCTGTTTCCCGGTACGCACGACCACCGTGTTGGTGCCAAGCAGAATCTGGTTCAGAGCGTTGGCGGGCGCGCGCTTCTCCCACAGGGTCTTGGGCACAACGCCGAACATCGCCCCTCCATCCAGTAGGTAAGGACCGTCGGTGAGAATAGTCAGATCGAAATCGCCCAGAGTCGCGTGGCCTCGCACCAGGTCGTAGGTTGCCTCTGTTTCGGCCGGATGATTCACTCGGCTGCTCGTCTCCCTTGTCTTTGCCTTCTTAATCAATACTATTCATCAGGTATACCTCGAAGTGCGACAGGATGCGGTTGTACAGGTGGGTTCTCGCCTCGGCGCCGTCGATGCTGTGCGTCTTACGCGGATAAATCTGCAGATCGTAGGGAATATTCGCTTGGATGAGTTGGTCAATGAACTGAACTGAGTTCTCGAAGTGAACGTTATCGTCGCCGGTGCCGTGCACCAGCAGCAAATGCCCCTTCAGGTTGGAGGCGCTGTTCACTACCGAGTCCTCCTGATATCCGTCGAGGTTCTCTTCCGGCTTACCCAGGTAGCGTTCCGTGTAGGTGGAATCGTAATCGCGCCAATTGGTCACAGGCGCGACGGAGACGCCGGCGCGAAAGCGAGTCGCTATGGGTCATTGCATAGAGCGTGAATGTGCCCCCCCAACTCCAGCCCCACCATCCCAGCCGTTTGCCGTCGAGCTGCGGATACATGGCCAGAACGCGATCGAGCGCGGCTATCTGATCCCCGAACTGCACCGGGCCGAAATTGCGGTAGGCGGCCTGCGCAAAATCGCGTCCGCGTCCTCCCATTCCGCGGTTATCGACATGCAAGACCGCGAAGCCGTGCTGCGCAAATACCTGGTCGAAGAGAATTGTGCGCCCGTTCCATTGGTCGGTGACCGTCTGGGCGCCGGGGCCGCCATAGGGATTGAGAATCAAGGGAACGCTTTGCTGGCGCGGTCTGGTTGGCGAGGAGAACCAACCGGCCATAAAGGGTTGTCACTGCCATCGGAAGCCTTCAATTCCAGCGGGATGGACGCGATCAATTTCACTTCCGGAGGCGCTTTCCAGAAGGTCTGGCATTTCAGTCTCGCCGTGGCAGAGATCCACCACCGGCGGCGTGTCGGCGGAGGAAATGGTGTCGGCAAAAAATTTCGCATTGGGCGAAAAGACCGGATCGTGCCAGCCTCCGGAGGTACTCACCTTGTGCTTTCCCGTGCCGTCCAGCTTAATGGCCCATATCTGCTGCTGTCGCGGATCGCCCTCGTTGGAGAGGTAGTAGACGGTTCGCGTTGACCGGATCGACGGCGCTGATCTCCGCTACTTCCCAATCGCCGCTGGTCAATTGCTTGGTCAGGGTCGCATGGCCGGAAAGGGGATTTGCCGGATCGAAACCGTAGAGGTAGATGTGGTTGTGTCCATCCCGCCAGCCGGTGAGCAGAATATTGCCGCCGGAGATGGTCACGTCATAGGACTCGTCCAGGAACTTGTCATCGCTCTTGGTCAGCACTTCCTCGACGCTCATCCGTCACGATGTCCGCGAAATAGAGCGCGATCTTCGTATGATCGCGCGTCAGCGTCTCGATCCAGACTGTCTTGGTGTTCAGCCAACCGAGGCGTGGAATATAGTCATTGCCGCTGTCGATGCGGAATCTTGATCCACTTGGTCTTGCCGCCGTTCTCCGCTCACCACTCCCACGCGCACCGCCGGGTTTGGATCACCGGGCTGAGGATAGGGCTGGACGTTCTACTCTGGCATGTGTCGGAATCCAATCGACCAGTGGGATATTCAGGCACGCTGGTCTCATTGGTCTGCAGATAGGCGATGTGCTTGGAATCCGGGGACCAGAAGTAGTTGCTGCGCACGTCGAGCTCCTCTTTGTAGAGCCAGTCCACGGCGCCATTCAACACCCTGGGGCTGGAAGAGTCGGTTAGCTTGACGATCACTCCGCCCTCGCGAAGCTTGTAGACGATAAAGATTGTTTTCGTGAAGATAGGAGAGAGAACCTCCATCGGGAGAGAATTGAGGATCGTCTCCGCTGCCGGCGCCGGTCGAAACCAACTGGAGTCCGGTACCGGAACCCGTATCGAAAAGCCAAAGTTGGCCGCCGGCATCAAAGAGCAGGTGCTTGGAGTCCGGAGCCCAACTGTAGAGGGCTTGGTGATAGCGTTCGCGGGCTGTGCGATCCCGCTCCGAGATTGCCGTTCCGGTGAAGGCGTGCATCTTGTCGCGGCCTACCAGCACCTTCTGAGATCCTGTCGCCCCCTGTACCTCCATCAGATTGCCGTCGCTGCCAAGGTAGATCAGCCTGAAGCCATCGGGACTCCAAGCCAGGTTTTCCGGAGGCCGGGCCTGAAGACTGGCCTGGTGAAAGATCTGCTCAACGGTAATCGGTTGTTGCGGGAAAGCTGGGCCGGGAAAGGCGAAAAGGCAGGAAAAGAGTGTAACAGCCAGAACAAAATTCGCTCGTTTCAAGTGGCGGCTCCAGTTCGAAATCCAGCAGAGACACGGATGCAGTTTAGAGCATTTCGCTCTTCCTTGATGCTGCAGAGCGCGGCCACCGCTCCCATTCGCACCGGCAAACGTTATAGACTTCAGACGACACATGGATGTTCAACTTGAAAAACTTCTCCGATTGCAGCAGCTAGATAGCCGGGTGGCGGAATTGCTCGAAGCCATCTCCGCGCTGCCCAAGCGCCTCGACTCGCTGGAACGAAAACTGCAATCGCAAAAACAAGCGGTAGAGCAGGCTGAAAAGGCGGTGCTGGCGGAAGAAGCGAAGCGCCGGCGCTTCGAAAGCGATTTGAAGGACCAACAGCAGAAGATAGCCAAGTACCGCGAGCAATCCAACAGCGTAAAAACCAACGATCAGTTTCGCGCGCTGCAGCATGAGATCGGTTTTGTCGAGGCGGAGATACTCCGCATTGAAGATGCCGAGCTGGCCAGCATGGTTCAGAGCGAGGCGCTGGAGAGCAACCGTGCCCTGGCCAGACGGGAAATCGCTGAGCAAGGAAAACTGATCGAGCGGGAGAAGGAGGCGGCGCGGGTAGATTCTCGCGAGCACGGTAAGGAGTTGGAGGGCCTGCAGAAGGAGCGCGCCGAGTTGCGCGCCGCCGCCGACTCAACGCTGCTCCAGCAATACGACCGTTTGGCTTCTTCTTCCAGGAAAACCGCGCTGGCCCGCGCCTCCGGGCAGCGCTGCCTCGCTTGTCAGATGGCAATGCGGCCTCAGTATTGGAATCAGGTCAGGGCGGGCACACTGCTCAATTGTGAAAGCTGCGGCCGCTTGCTTTACTTTGATCCCGGTCTGGAGCTGCCACCCGGCGAGTCGGTACACGGATTGGCCTAAGGCGCTGGTGGAAAGCCGGATACCCGCTGCCATCGGTTGTGGTCTCCCACCCTTGCTACCCACCCCAGCAAGCTCCGCTTGCCGGGGTGGGTAGCAAGGGTGGGGTACCCTGGATCTGCTTGAAGTAGGGAACCAAGAGCACCAACCTGATTTTCATCTTCCAATCGCGCGTGATTGCCGATTAAGCTTTACGGCGCGGCTTCCAGCGCTAAAACGCACAATCGAAGTCGAACTTTTCCCGGAGCGCTAAAGCACTCCTTCCCCCGCATGAAATGCGGGGGCTTCCGCCAAAAATTTTTCCGCAGCCTGTTCAAAAGAGCCCCGGAGGGCGGCACAGGAACAACGCGCGAGCGTGGGGCACCCGGCTCCGCACAGGAACGATTTGGACAACTCTCGGCTAGCGCGCTGCTCGGGGAGATTCTCCAGGCGGAGTGGAGGGGAGAATCTGCTTTACCGGGCTGGTGCTCGGAGCGGCATTCTTGGCCGCCAGCGGTGCGCCCATGGGCCGCAATCCCAAAGCGGGCTGCGCCGGCTGGTGCTGATGCATGGTAACGATAATAGCGACGGCTGGAGCCTTGCCCGCGCAGCGATAGCCGTGAGGCGTACTGGCGTCGAAGTACACTCCATCTCCCGGTTCGAGGACGTGCGTCTTCTCTGCATGCCGGATCTCCAGCTCGCCTTCCAGCACGTAGAGAAACTCGTACCCCGCATGTACATGGGGACGCACTTCGACATTCTTCTTCAATGGAACAAATTCGGCATAATAGGGGTCGAGATGCCGGTCGGGAACCATGTAGCCCAGGCTCTCGAAGTAATACGTCGGGTCATCGACGCCGGTTTGCGGCAGTCGCACGCGCTCTTTCTTACGATGGATGCGGAAGAGCGTGTGCGGTTCCGTCTCAAAGAAGTAAGAAAGATCTTTACTGAAAACCATGGCGATTCGGGCCAGATTTCGCAAGGTCGGCACAACCCGTCCGGTTTCCAACTGCGATAGGAAACTGGCGGACAAGCCGGTGTGCCGGCCCAATTCCACCAACCCCATCGACTTTTTCAAGCGAAGCCGCTTGATGCGTTCGCCAATGCGCTTCTCGCTGATAAAGTTCTCCGCACTCGCCGGGTCGATTTGAACGCCTGCCGCTTCTTGCATCGTGCTCATAAGAGTGTCCTCTTTGTTCCCAGTTACGTTGGCAATCTGGAAAAGCGTCTCAATGTTCCTATTATCCAAATAAGTTCTTGCGGCATCAACATTAATCCGCAAAACGAATAGAAGATAGAGAAAAAGACGGTAATGCCCGTGGACAGACCTCGAATCATTCTCACCGGAGCATCAGGCCTCATAGGCCTATCTGTTAGACGTAGTTTAGAGGCGAGGCAGACAGAAATATTGCAACTGGTCCGCGACTCTGCCGCCATAGACGAACGGCGGCTCCTTTGGGACCCCTATGCGACAGTACCAATCGCTGATCCGGCTCGCTCTGCTTGCCTGGAAGGATCAGCCGGCGCCATACACCTCTCCGGAGCCAGTGTCGCCGGCCGCCGCTGGACGGCGCGTAATAAGCAGACTATTGTAGCGAGCCGTGTTCAGACCACGCACGCCCTGGCGAGCCTCCTAGGGGGGCTGCGAGCGAAACCGCCGGTATTGGTCTGTGCCTCGGCGGTAGGAATCTACGGCGATCGCGGGGATGAAGTGTTGGACGAAGCGTCGGCCCCGGGCAGCAGCTTTTTGGCGCAGGTGTGCAAAGCATGGGAAGAGGCGGCTGAGCCCGCGGCGCTCGCGGGTATCCGGATCGTGCATTTGCGTTTTGGCGTGGTGCTCTCGCCCCAGGGCGGAGCCCTGGCGCAGATGCTGCCCATCTTTCGCCTCGGGCTCGGCGGCAAGCTGGGCAGCGGGCAACAATGGATGAGCTGGATTGCGCTGCCTGACGCGGTCCGCGCCATCGAGTTCGCGCTGGCGGCGGAGAGCCTTTCCGGAGCAATCAACGTGGTCGCGCCGTCGGCCGTCACCAACCTGGAGTTCACCCGCACGCTGGGCCACGCTCTCGCCCGGCCTACGCTGCTGACGGCTCCGGCATTTGCGCTCAAGCTGGTCCTCGGTGAAATGGCGGATGGGGCTGTGCTGGCCAGCCAGCGTGTAATTCCGCAGCGGCTCCAAGCCGCAGGTTTTGAGTTTCAGCATCCGAAACTGTGCGGCGCTCTGGGCGCTCTCATCTCTTGACCATTGATTCCGATGTTTTTGGTTGAGGGAGGTAGGTGGCCCGAATCCGGTTTGTTGCCTTACGCTTGCGGGAAAATTGATCTACGCTCAGAGAGAATGAAGTTTGTTAACCGAATCCAGCAGGCAACGCTGTTGGCCGCTTCGCTTGCGCTGCTGATCGGCTGCGGAAGCCCCGGCGCTCCAGCCCCGCCCAGCCTAGAACTACCAATCCCGGTGCAAGATCTCTCCGCGGTGCGCACGGAGAACTCGGTGCGCCTGACCTGGATCATGCCATCGCGCACCACGGATCGGCTGGCACTCAAACATCCCATCTCCGCCGAGGTCTGCCGCAGCCTGGATAGCGGTCCATGTACGGCGATCGGCGCGGTTAGCTTCAATCCCGGCCAGCCCGCGGAGTATACGGACCGTCTGCCCCCCGATCTTGTTCGCGGGATGCCCCGGCTGCTTGCCTATGGCGTCGATCTGCGTAACCACGCTCACAAATCAGCAGGAATTTCGAACTACGCGGTTACGGCTGCTGGAGTGGGTCCGGCGGCGATCACAGGATTGACCTATCAAGTGCGCCGGGACAGTGTTCTGCTGAGTTGGCACCCGGTTGCAGGCGGTCCTACAGAGTCCCAAATCTCGACGGTCTTTCGCATCCGGAGGGAGCGGATGACGGTGGGGAAGGCCGCGAATTCCGCGTCCCCCAAAAGTTCCTCCGCCAAAATCCCGCCCGTCAACGAGCCCCCTGATGTCACTCTGGCTATCCGCGTTCCCGCCGGAGCCGATCCAGGCCATGCGCTTGATACCAACGCCCAGCCCAACCAGAACTACCGCTATACCGTGGACCGCGTATCCACGCTCACTGTTGCCGGCCACTCCATCGAAGTTCAGGGGCAGCCAAGCGATCCGATCACAGTCTCGACCACCGACGTTTTCCCGCCTGCCGTACCCCGGGGCCTGGTTGCGGTCGCCGACGCCGCGGCGGGCGCGATCGATCTTTCATGGCGCCCGGATTCTGAGGTCGACTTGGCGGGATATTATGTCTACCGCCGGGATACGGGGACGTCCTTACCCGCGCAGCGCATCCCGGCCGCTGCAGCTTCCAATTCCCAACTCCCCATCGCCACGCCAGCATTCCGAGACACGGAAGTCGAGCGGGGGCATACCTATGCCTACTCCATTTCAGCTATCGATCAAAGCGGCAATGAGAGCCCGCGTTCGCCCGAAGTGGTGGAGAGCTTACCCAACCGGTAAGCTACTTTCGTTTAGTCATGACCATATGGGTTGCGGTCGGGGTGGGAACGTGATCGGTGAGTTGATAGCCCAGATCGGGCAAGTTAATGCCTTCAAACACGCGTTCTCCGCAGCCGATCAGGGCGGGCGAAACGACCATATGTATCTCATCGACAAGTCCGGCCTGAAGAAATTGCCGCATTGTGGCAATCCCGCCGCCGAGCCGGATATCTTGGCCGTTTGCGGCCTCAGTGGCTCGCTCCAACGCGGCCTGAATGCCATCGGTGACGAAGTGGAAGGTTGTGCCTCCACTCATGGCGACCGACGCGCGCGGATGGTGGGTGAGAACAAAAACCGGAGTGTGGTACGCCGGATTGTCGCCCCACCAACCCTTCCAGGTGTCGTCCGGCCAGGGTCCGCGAACCGGCCCAAACATGTTGCGGCCGATGATCCATGCGCCGATGCCTTCAAAGCCGCGGGCCACGAAGTCATTGTCGATCCCGGTCGTGCCGCCATCCTTACCCGACATCCGGTGATGGGTAAGGGTGGCAAATTGCCATCCGAATACCGCCAGGCCGCCGACGCCGACCGGATTGCTGAGGTCCTGATTGGGACCGGCACTGTAGCCATCGAGCGATACCGAAAAGCAGTGGACGCGAAGCTTAGACATGAGGGGTTCCTTTCAACGCGAAGGCTGTTCCGACTACTGCTTGCATATTGCAATCAGTAGTCACTATAGTAAAACTGTCCGTATACGGCAAGCAGTTTTCGCTCCGCACGCACCACTATGACCGCGCATGTCGCCCATCGATCCGGCTGTCCCATCAACCTCACGCTCGAGATGCTCGGCGACCGTTGGAGCCTGATCCTCATCCGCGATGTGATGTTCGGCAATCGCCGCCACTACCGCGAACTCCTCAGTCTTTCAGAAGAAGGCATCGCCTCGAACATCCTGGCCGCCCGGATGAAGCGTCTGGTGGAGACAGGCCTGCTTTCGAGGCGCGACGATCCCACACATAAACAAAAAACCATCTATAGCCTCACCGAGCCCGCCATTCAACTGGTTCCCTTGCTTGCGCAGATGGGAGCCTGGGGGCGCAGGCATACCCCGGCTTCGCATGAGCTGGCGGTGCGCGCAGAGCTTTTGGAAAAGGGTGGAGAGCCGATGTGGGAAGCCTTCATGGCGGAGCTGCGCAGCATCCATCTTGGTGCGCCGGCGCCGCGGCGTTCCGTCTTCGCTGAACTTCAAGCCGCTTTCGATCGAACTGTCAGGCGGCGGCGCGCTCGGTCCAAATAAACAAGCGCCGTACCTCCTCAGGCTGTAAAAACCCGTATCTTCAAAGAGGCGGGATTTTCACCGAAGCTGAAGCTCTGTGCAACTACACCCCCCTTTGTCATCTCGACCGGAGCGAAGCGAAGTGGAGAGATCTGCGGTTGCTGTTTCTCCCCATCCTTCGCTAATCCCAGCTCAAGTCGCATTTCTTCGTGCGCTCATGCTTGTCCATCGCCGATTTCCTTTGCAGCCGAAAGTAGGAACCGCAGATCTCTCCACTTCGCTTCGCTCTCTCGAAAATCATCCTGCAAACCTGGGTGCCCCATATCTGGCGCGCTCTTTGCGCCAGATGTGGGAAAACCGCAGATCTCTCCACTACGCTGCGCTCCGGTCGAGATGACAAAGTTAGGTGTAGTGGCCAACCAAGCCTTCCTCAACCCGATTTTCATTCCCTTGGGTGGGCCGCAGGCCCATGTACACTCCGGTCGAGATGACAAAGTTAGGTGCAATTGCCAACCCAGCCCTTCCTCAACCCGAAATTCTCCATAACCTAAAACAAGGACAATTCCGATGAAATATTGCCGTATTCAAACGCCGCATGGCCCACAATTCGCCGAGGTCATTGAACGAAATGGTCAACTCTGGATCGAGCGGTTGATTCCGCCCTTCGAGGAGGACACTCTTACCTGCTTTGCCGATCAGCCAATGGATCCGCTCCCTTTTGCCAGCGCGCAACTGCTTGCCCCGGTGGTGCCCTCGAAAATTGTCTGTGTGGGCCGGAACTACCGCGATCACGCCGCCGAATTGGGCAACGAAGTACCCGCCGAGCCGTTGATCTTCTTGAAGGCCCCTTCCGCTCTTCTCGCTCCCGGGGGGACCATTCGCCTGCCATCACTCTCTCAACGCGTCGACTTCGAAGGGGAGCTCGCCATCGTGATCGGAGAAAAGTGCTCCCACATTGGCGTGGAGGAGGACGTTTGGCGATTCATTCGCGGCTTTACCATCGTGAACGACGTAAGCGCCCGCGACTTGCAGAAGAAAGACGGTCAGTGGTCCCGGGCCAAGGGATTTGACACCTTTTGCCCCGCCGGCCCTCTGGTGACCGACGAAGTCGATCCGGCGGCCGGAGTTGGGGTGATTACCCGGCTGAATGGCGAGCTTCGCCAGCAGGGGAACACGCGCGACTTTATCTTTCCTATCGACCATCTGCTGCGCTATATCACTGCCGCCATGACCCTCTATCCTGGCGACTTGATCCCCACCGGCACGCCTGCCGGCGTGGCCGCGATGCATTCCGGGGACCGGGTCGAAGTCGCGGTTGAGGGGATTGGCACGCTGATGAATCCGGTCGAGTGAGCGTCCCAGCGTTACACTAAGGGAAAGGAGTCTGCCCATGGCCAAGACATTGCTCGACCAGCTTCGCGAAATGACGGTTGTTGTCTCGGATACCGGAGACTTTGAGTCCATCGAAAAATTCAGGCCGCAAGACGCCACAACCAACCCTTCTCTTCTGAGCTTGGCGGCGGCCATGCCGCAGTATCAACCCATTGTGGACGAGGTGCTGGAAGAAGCCCAGAAGCGCCTGGGCGCGAAGGCCAACGACAGCGAGGTTGCCAAGCTTGCTTTCCAACACCTGGCAGTTGCTTTCGGCAAAAAGATTCTGGAGATCGTCCCCGGCCGGGTTTCCACCGAGGTGGATGCTCGCCTTTCCTACGATACGAACGCAACCATGCAGCAGGCTCGGGAGATCATCGCGCAGTATGACGAGGCGGGAATCTCGCGCCAGCGGGTGTTGATCAAGATCGCGTCCACCTGGGCCGGCATCAAGGCCGCCGAGCAATTGGAGAAAGAAGGAATCCATTGCAATTTGACCCTGCTGTTCGGAATTCATCAGGCGATAGCCTGCGCCGAGGCAGGAGTTACCCTGATCTCTCCCTTTGTGGGGCGTATTCTCGACTGGTATAAGAAGGACACCGGCAAGGACTATCAAGGCGCAGATGATCCTGGCGTTCAGTCGGTGACAAAAATCTACGACTACTTCAAGAAGTTCGGCTATAAGACGCAGATCATGGGTGCGAGCTTTCGCAATATAGGTGAGATTCGCGAGCTGGCCGGCTGCGATCTGCTGACCATCTCGCCGCAGCTCCTGGGCGAGCTTGACTCCACTGTCGAACCGCTGCCCCGCAAGTTAGATCCGGCGAAAGCCAAGGCGCTCAATATCGAGAAGATCGCGATGGACCAGGCGACATTTGAAAAAATGCATGCAGCCGATCGCATGGCCTCCGACAAGCTGACCGAAGGGATTGAAGGATTCGCCGCGGCTCTGGTAAAGCTGGAGAAACTGCTGCTCAACCGGTTGGCGGCGCTCAAAGAAGTGGCCGCCCGGTAACAGGGGTCAGGGATCAGAAGATTCAGAGCCCGCTGAGGGACTATGAGAAGGGCTCCCTCAGCGGCTATGGCAGTAATCATTTTTATCTATTGCGTACGACCTGAAGGCCGTACCCTTCGGTTTGGTGAGCGAAAACCACAGATCTCTCCACTTCGCTTCGCTCTCTCGAAAATCATCCTGCAAACCTGGGTGCCCCATATCTGGCGCGCTCTTTGCGCCAGATGTGGGAAAACCGCAAATCTCTCCACTACGCTGCGCTCCGGTCGAGATGACAAAGTTAGGTGTAGTGGCCAACCAAGCCTTCCTCAACCCGATTTTCATTCCCTTGGGTGGGCCGCAGGCCCATGTACACTCCGGTCGAGATGACAAAGTAGGTGTAATTGCTAGGTGTGGTTTTTGCTTTTCTTTCTGTCATTCCCGAAGGGAATCTGCTTGCGCTCAAAATCCAGGTGCAACAGATTTTGTGAATAGGTTCATATATAGACAGTTGCACTTGGAGCTTGAATCCACCCTGCTTCTCCTACTCGCGCCGAGAGACCAGAAGCAGATTCCCTTTGGGAATGACAGAAAGAAAAGCAACTGCGAATACAGAAGGCTCTCCACCGCACTCGCTACTTGCCGCGCAGGTAGGTTTTGTATTGGGTATCCACGATCCCCAGGTTGCGCGCTAACCCAAGCTTTGCTTCGTTGTATTGGACGGTGGTGCTCACCAGGTTGGTCTCCGCGCTGGCCAGGGTTGCCTGAGCCTGGACCACCGGCAGATTGTCGGCCACGCCTGCTTGGAATCTCTCCGTCGTCTGTTCGAGCTCCTGCTGCGCCAAGTCGACATTGCTGCGCGCCACGCGCACCAATTGGGCGGCCGCCTGCACATCCAGCAGACTATCTCGCAACTGCTGATCGATCTGCGCCTTCAAATTCGCGAATTGCTCCCTCAACTCGGACAGATTGGCGGTTGCTACTTCCCGGTCACCGCGGAACTTGGCTTCTTGAAATATGGGCACATTCAATGTCCCGGCAGCCACGAAGGTGCCGTGATAGAGACCATGGGTGATGCCGGTGACGCCATAGTTGCCATCGAAATCGATCGTGGGCAGCCGCTCCCACTTGGTGGCGCGGCGCTCAAGTTCGGCGGCGCGCAGGCTCGCCTGGATTCCCTGGTAATCCTGGCGGCTCTGATAAGCACGCTGCTTGGCTTCATCGAGCTCCATCGCCGCCAGCTCGGAATAGGGCGCGGCATCAGTGAGCTGGATCTTCTGGTCCGCGGGCAGGCCGATCTCTCGATTGAGCGCAATCTTCGCTTTCTCGAAGCTGTTCTCCGCGTCAATCACGCTTTGCTGCTGGGCTTGAAACTGCACCCGCGCCCGCAGTTCATCCAGATTGGCCGCAGTGCCGGCCTCATGCTGGGCCACGGTTTGATCGAGGATGAGCTGATCGGCCTTGAGCAGCGCCTGCGCGTTGTCCACTTGAGAGCCAGCCGCCAATGCCTCAAGATAGGAGGATCCCACATTGAGCACCACCAGTCCGCGAGAGGATTGGGTGTTGTAGTAGGCAGCCACCGTATTGGCCTTGGCAGCCCGGTATTGGTCGAACGAGGGGAGGTTAAACAAAGTCTGGGAGAGGTTGACCATCGCGTCGGTCGTATCGACCTTCACGATGGTGGAAAATCCCGACAGGGTCGTACCGGCGGGCAAAAGGTAGGAATACTGGTTCAGAAGCTTCTGCGAGAATCCCAGAGCGGCCAAATCGATCTGGTGCGCGCCGGTGTCGGCCTGCGCGGTAATGGTCGGCAAAAGCGGTTGCAGGCTCACGAGCACCGCGGCACGCACACTCTTCTCTTGTGCACGGGCTTCGACCAGAGCCAGATTATGCTCGATGCCCATGCGGATGGCATCGTCAAGCGAGAGTTGTTTGGTTTCCGCAGTTGCCGGCCCCGCGATTACGCTGCCGTAGTAAGGACTTTGCGCGGAGCTCCGGTTGGCGGTTTGCGCCGTCAAGAACAACCCTGAAGACAGCCATGCTGCCGCACACGCTGCCAAACAGGTCCTCACCGACTTCGACATTTGGGCTGGTGGTTCCTTTCAGTTTTATCTTTAGATCGATATTCTCGTCTTAGGTTGCCAAATTATGTACCCCGACCGGTACTCGCGAAAGATGCGAGGATTTCCGCATCTTCTGGTCTTTCCAAGACTTAGAGCTTTCGGGCTGTCGTGGTCCCGGATTCGTCCCGGAGTCACCGTGACCAGATCGAAGCCAAGTCTGGCAACATCCAAGCTCCTCTTTGCCATCGTATCAATGTGTGTCGCCCAGAGGCATTGCGGCAGGCGGGTGTGTAAGTTTCGCGACTGGCCGAGATGGTAGAGAGGCAAGACCAATCGGAAGCGATACAGAACGGCAGGAATCCGCATCCGATGCTTATCCGGCGCGGTAGAGGTTCTATGGCGGCACTTTCTCCAATTCGCCTTTTGCTGCTCAATTCCAGCCCCGCGACCTCTTCCGCGGTCAGGGCAAATCTGGAGGGGATGGGGCAGGAGTGCGAAATCCTTGATATTGCGTCTCCGGAGGAGTTCACCGGTCAATTGCGCACTCATCGTCCGCACGTGGTGCTGGCGGATGAGGGCGGGATTGCCGGCGTTTCTCTGAAGGAGGCGCTGGAGGCGGCGCACAGCCACCGACCGGAGATTCCGGTGATTGTTCTGGGCGAACGCCGTGCCGGTCGTTCCTCTCTGCGCGTTTTGCGCAAAGGCGCATTTGCATTCTTGACTATGGCGGAGCTGGAGCGGCTGCCGTCTATTATCGGACGATTGCTAAGCGAAGAAGGCAGCAAAGGCAAGCAGAGCAAGACCAGGCAGGAGCAACTCAGGGATGCGGCCTGCCTGATGCGGGAAAACCAGAGGTTGGTGACCATTGGCCGGCTCACTGGCTCAATCGCCCATGAGATCAACAACCCGCTTGAATCCGTCACCAATCTGCTCTTTCTTATCGACCATGAACCCGGTTTGTCGTCCAGGGTGCGGGATTACCTGACCATGGCGCAAAGAGAGCTGGAGCGCGTGGTCCAGATATCCAAGCAGACGCTCAACTTCTATCGCGATACCGCCTCGCCGGTTCCGGTCCGGTTGAGCGCGTTGTTGGATGAGGTGCTGGTGCTCTATGCGCGCAGGATCTCAGACAAGCGGGTGAAGGTGATTCGCCGCTTCGGGAGTGAGGAGCCCCTGGTGGTCTTGCCCGGAGAGATACGCCAGGTGTTTTCCAACCTGATCGCCAACGCAATTGAAGCCAGCGCGGAGCATGGCAAGCTTTATTTGCGCAGCCGCAAATCGCGTTTCTGGGGCGACCCGCGCATCGTCGGAATGCGAGTGACGGTTGCCGACAATGGAATAGGCATGAGCCCCGAGGTAAGCCGCCGCGTCGGAGAAGCGTTCTTTACCACCAAAGGGCAGGGGGGAACAGGTCTCGGATTGTGGGTCTCGCACTCTATCATCGAGCGCTACGGAGGCAGCCTGTTTCTCAAGTCCAGTACGGGCGAGCGCCATGGCACGGTGTTCAGCATCTTGCTGCCCACAAATCTTCGGCCTCAAGTAGTGGGAAGCTCCGTCAATCCAGAGCCGCATGACGAGGAAAAACCCCTGAACCGGCCAGCGAACTGGCTGGCTAACGGCGCATAGGTGCCCAGCAGGTATGGCCAATTGCGGATAAATTCATCGCCTTTAGGTCGGACCATATTTAGAGCTTTGAGTCTCAAAGAACGTGGGCAGCGAGTTTAGGTCATTTCTCGCCATCATCAGCTCACATCCGCCGAAAATTTCGTATAGTGTCTGCAAACTGGCTATAATAGCTATGTTAGCTACTTTTGCAGGAGAGAAGCGATGATCACTATAACCTCTGTAGAAGCTCAAAACCGCTTCGGGCAATTGCTCGATACTGTACAGCGCGAAACGGTTGCCATCACACGGCATGGGCGCCCCACCGCTTTCATTGTGTCTCCGCAAGAGATGGGTGAACTGCTCGATGCGCGGCGCAGACGGAGCAAAGCCGTGGCTGATTTGGAGGCGTGGAGCGCACAGGCCGAAAAGCGTGCGACGCCTGCTGCCGCTGGGTTGACCGATGAGGAAGTAAACCGGCTGGTACATGACGCTCGATGAGTCGGCGGGTAGTCCTGGATACCAGCACGCTGGTCAGTGCAGCGCTACGCATCGGGTCTGTATCGCATCGAGCTTTGTTGGAGGCGCTGGCGACCTGTGATCTATGTGCCAGCGCGGAAACGCTGGTCGAGTTAGAGCGCGTGCTGGATCGAGAAAAGTTTGACCGCTATCTGGAGCGGGCCACACGCCGGGAATACGTCGCGCTGATCCGTCGCCAAGTCCATCTATTCGCAGTGCGGGATGCCGACTTGGAGGCTGTGAAACCTCCTTGCCGAGATCCCAAAGATAACCAGTTTCTTGCGTTAGCACTTGTAGCCGAGGCCGACGTTCTGGTTAGCAGCGATGAAGACTTGTTGGTGATGCACCCGTGGCGCGGGCTAACGATTATGAAGCCCAGTGATTTTTTGTCCCGGTCGCAAGCAAAAGCGGAATCTTTTCAGAGGCTTTGATCAAATGATCACGTACCGCGAACCTGTGGTTTGCATGTTTGGCCGTATAAACCGAGTTTACTGAACTAAGTTTGCTCCTTTTCTTCAGTGTTCGACTTTGCACCTTCTTTCTATCATTCCCGAGGGGAATCTGCTTTCCCCTATCGCGGCGCGGTTTCTATGCCGCCATGCCACCCGCGAATATCATTTCTGGTTCTCCATCCTGTCCAGCCGCTCATGGGCATGACAAACAACCTGAAACGCGCCAATGGCGAAAGACTCCCAGGAACACACCGGCGATTACGTCTCGTGTATATACATTTGCGGTCCCGACGAGAAAAATAGAAGCAGATTCCCTTCGGGAATGACAGAAAGAAAGGCAAAGACGGCAGAGGCAGATTCCTTTCAATGCTACGAGTGATATGTGAGTAAATTACCCACATCTATACACGGCGTCCAGAGAACTCTTGCGGGACGGGAGGACTAAAGTGTGAGCTAAAGGCTGGCCAGATCGATGGCAAGAACGAGCAAAGCAGATTCCCTCCGGGAATGACAGAGAAAGACAAAGACGGCAGCAAGGTTCCTAGGCTTCGTCTTCGGGCACTTGCTGCTTGTGCGCCGAAGCTATGACCTTTTCCGTGGCGGCGGCCGGGGCCACTTCGTAATGGTCCATTTCCATGTGGAACGAGCCTCTTCCCTGGGTGAGGGAAGTAAGTGTTGCGCCGTAGCTCAACATCTCCGCCATCGGTACTTCGGCTTTGATTGTGGTCGAGCCGCCTAGACTCTCCATGCCCTGAACGCGGCCACGCCTTCCATTGAGATCGCCCATCAGGCTTCCGGCGAAATCCTGCGGCGCTTCAATTGCCACGCGCATCACCGGTTCCAGGAGTACGGGCTTGGCCTGCTCCATACATTTGCGAAAGGCCAGCCGTCCCGCCATCTTGAAAGACAGCTCGTTGGAGTCGACATCGTGGTAGCTGCCGTCCAAGAGGACCACCCGGAAATCGACTACGGGAAAACCCGCCAGCCAGCCGCGGGCAGCGGCTTCCTGAATGCCTTTCTCGATCGCCGGAATAAAACCGCGAGGAATGGCGCCGCCGAAGATTTCGTTGACGAACTCGAAACCCGCGCCTCGGGCCAAGGGCTCCATCCGGATCTTGCAATCGCCGTACTGCCCGTGGCCGCCGGTCTGCTTTTTGTGTTTGCCCTGGGCTTCGGTCTTGGCGCGGATGGTCTCCCGGTAGGGCACTTTGGGAGCCTTCAGGGTGACCTCGGTGTGATACCGGCGGCGCAGCTTCTGCACCACGGATTCGATGTGCGACTGCCCCGCGCCGGCGATCAGGAACTCGTTGGTCTGGCCATCGCGATAGAAGCGGACCATCAGGTCCTCTTCCATCAGCTTGTGTACAGCGGGGGCGAGCTTGTCCTCGTCGGCCCGCGTCTTCGGCTCGATGGCAAAGGTCATCGCCGGTTCGGGCATGGTCACCGGATCAAAGTAGATCTCCTGACCCTTTTCTCCCAATGAATCGCCGGTAAAGGTCTCGCGCAGCTTAGCGACTGCGCCAAGATCCCCGGCGTGCAATTCCGCCACCTGCAAGGCGGTGCGTCCCTGCATCACCGCCAGGTGAGGCAACCGCTCCACCGTCCTGCGGCTGTAATTGGTGACCGTCGCGTCGTTCTTCAATACGCCGGAAAATATCTTGAAGAATGAGATCCTTCCCGAAAAGGGGTCGGACATGGTCTTGAAGACATAGAGGGACAAGGGCTCATGATCGTCTACCTTGCGCAACACCATCTCGGAAACTTCATTGAGGCCGCCGTTGCCGTCGTTCGACGGAGGATCGGCGCTCGGGATACCTAGGCGGCCGGGGCCAGGGGCGTCTAAGGTTCCCCTTGCAGCCATGGGAACCCGTTCCACGGGGGCCGGTGCGTATACCTTGATGAAATCGAGCAGGTGATCGGTGCCCACGTTCCTCAGCCCGCTGCAGAAGAGCACTGGGAAGATCCTGTCTTCCCGAATGGCCTCATGCAATGCGGTGATCAGGTGCGGCTCGGGAATCGTTCCTTCGCGGAAGAACTCTTCCATCAATTCATCCTTACCTTCCGCCACCAGTTCCACCAGCGCCTCGTGCGCCGCTTTGGCCTCTTCCCGCATGCGCACGGGAATCTCGGAGAGACGCCCACGCCCGCTTCCGTCCTGCTCGTATACAAAGGCTTGCATGGTGACCAGGTCGACCACTCCGCGGAAACCGGCATCCTGACCGCTGCTTTCCCGGCCGCCTTCAATGATGGGCAACTGCACCGGGGTGACCTGACGTCCGAAACGCTCCACCAGAGCGGCCATGGTGGCTTCGGGGTCGGCCCGCGGATTGTCCATCTGATTTATCACGATGGCTCGCGGCAGGTTGAATTCTTCCGCGAATTTCCAAACCCGCTGGGTGATCGTCTCCACCCCGCAGGCGGCATTCACCACCACCAGCGCCGCTTCCACCGGCAGCAGCGCCGCGCGGCTCTCGTGCGCGAACATATGGAAACCCGGCGTATCCAAAAGGTTGACCTTGACGCCATCCCACTCGGCGAAGGCCAGGGCATTCTGCATAGTGGTGTGGCGCGCCACATCCTCGTCGTCGTAGGCGGTGACCGCGCTTCCGTCATCCACCCGGCCCAGGCGATCGCTCATCTTCGCGGCATAAAGAAGGGCGGAGATCAGCGTGGTCTTCCCGCTGTGCGAATGCCCTATCAGGGCTACGTTGCGGATGTCTTTTCCGCAATAGGTCTTTACTGAACCATTCATCCCGGTTCCCTCCAAATCTCCATCTGCGCGCCGCAATCCCAGCCGCTCCCTGTAGTATTTGTTGGCACAATGAAGGGCCGGTTGCGGAGGACCGCAACCGAACCTCCCGGGCGCGCATTTTTGCCCACGCAACGATTGTCCAGCCGAAGCCCTAAACCGGCCCGGGCGTTTAGCTCCGCCGGCGTTGCTGCCGCCCTTGTTCATAAGGTGCGTCAACGGGCTTAAAGGCGAAGCGGATTAGATGAGTGTCAGCGGCCCCCGTCTTTTGAGTTGCCGAGTCTAGCACAGCCGGACCCCGGCCTCAACTGCCTTGAAAATAGTGCACCCAAGCCGGAGGGGGCGGGCCGCAGGTAAAAATTTCTTGACATCGAAACTGAACAATGCCAACATCGCGTAGATTTACCGTTTAGCCCGCATGAGTGTCTTCCCAGTAGAAACTCATTCCGCGGCTGTTATCTCCTCTCGTAGAGCGCACGCTCAAATTCTTCCCAGTCGAAGAGAAATACATATCCACGTGTCCTGCTAACCGGCACGACCACGCGAGCTATTTTTCTCTACCAACGACCAGGGAGGTATTTTCCAAGCTAGCTGCACCGAACGCCACACCTTATTCATCGCGCCTGCCGGGACAAAGCTGTATTTCGCGACTCCTGAAGAGCGAGCCCGTTTTTATTGCCGCAGGTTCCAAGGCGCCAATGAGAAGGGTGTTGAATTCGGGCAAATCGCTTGTTTTTGCACGCTGCCGCACACGACGAGCGCCTTGAAGCGACGCCGGCATTCCCCGCATCGCTATTGGCGCCAGCCCCACTGGCTCTGCCTTTGTGGACCTATTTGCGTTTTGTTTGAGGAGGAGGAAAGACTTGGCAAGTTTCAAATTTCGTCTCATCGCAGCTCTCATGATGTTGCTCTTCGCTCCCGGCGTGCGGCTTTGCCACGGACAAGCCAACGCAACCATTGAAGGCTATGTGCTCGATCCTACCGGCGCCGCTATCCCCAACGCGACCGTCTCTGTAAAGAACACGCAGACCGGGGTTGTCCGCACCGCGCAGTCGGACTCGGCCGGACGCTATACTGTCAGCTCGCTCAATCCGGCCACCTATCAGATAGACGCAACCGCCTCAGGATTTACCCAGAAGGAAGTGACGGGAATCATCTTGGCGGTGGGCGCAGACCAGCGCGAGGACATCTCACTCGCGGTCGGTGAACAGGCGGAGACGGTAAGCGTGGCTGCGACCGATGAGGTCGTCGATACCCAGAATTCCTCTAACGGCACCGTTATCGACAATAAGAAAGTTGTCGAGATGCCGCTCAGCAATCGTCAGTTCTACTCTCTGGCCTTGCTTTCGCCCGCGGCATATCAGCCGGCGCAGAATTCTACCCTGGGCTTCCGCGGGGGATTCAACATCGCCGGCGTTACCGAAATCAGCAACCAGTTCACTATCAATGGCACGTATGACAATGATATGGCGACGGCGCAACCCTCGTTTCGCCCGTCTATCGAAGACATTCAGGAGTTCAAGCTGCTCACCGGAGTCTACCCGGCGGAGTACGGGCGCATGTCCGGCGGACAACTGCTTATCGTCACGAAGTCGGGCGGCAATTCATTTCACGGTTCCGCCTACGAATACCTACGCAACCAGGTAACAGATGCGAAGCCGTTCTTCACCCAGGTCGGCGGGGTAAACCCGGCGTTTAAACAGAATACCTTCGGCGCCACTTTTGGCGGCCCGATTATCAAGAACAAGACCTTCTTCTTCGCCGCCTACGAAGGGCAGCGTATTCGTCAACAGATCGCGGCACTGGCCACGGTGCCCACCACCGCCATGCTCGCCGGCCAGTTCTATCTTCCTGCCGCGACTAAGCTGTATAACCCGGCAACCGGTCAGGCCCTGGTGAGAAACGCAAGCGGAGCCTACGATCTGACGCAGCTCCCGCAGTGGAGATCCGCAGGCGCGCTGATAGGGCAACAGATTGCGACTCTGGGGTATCCGGCGCCAACCTTTACGACGCTCAACGGAGTTCTTCCGGGGAACAACTATAGCTTCAGCGAAACCCGGCAAGAGACGATGAATGAAGGATCGATCCGCATCGATCACACCTTCTCCCCATCAGACTCGATCTTCGGCAGCTTCAACATGTTTACGGATCCATCGTTTGAGCCGTCGAATAGCCTGTGCTCCTCTTATGTTCTGCCGAAATTTGGCTGCTATACCAACCAGATCTCGACCTTGGCCAACGTTACTTATACCCATATCTTCAGTCCTACTCTGCTCAATGAGTTCAGGATCGGCTTCGACCGGTTGCAACAGCCACGTGTCTCCCAGGATGCCACCGCAATCGGCTCCAGCTTTCCAGGTCTGCCCGGCGCGTTCACTCAGACTGGCGTAGCCAACAATGAGGGCCTGCCGAATACCACCGTGGTTGGCTTTTCAACCATAGGGGGGGCGACCAATCTGCCTCAGAACCGCTGGGACAATCACTACGAGCTAAGCGACGACCTCACCTGGACTCACGGAGCGCACACCTTCAAAGCCGGAGTGGACATGTTATTTGTCAACACTACCGATCTCGAGGTGCTCCAAGGCCGCGGCGCGCTCACCTTCAATTCGAGCCTTCTCAGCTCAGACAATGGAAACACGACCTTCGGATCGACAGGTTATGCCCTGGCGGATTTATTGTTAGGCATGCCCGCCACGACGGCCAAGAATCCCACAGCGCCAATTCCGCACACTGCGTACCGCAGCTACGATTTATATGGGCAGGATGACTGGAAACTCACGCAATACCTTACTTTGAACCTGGGCTTGCGCTGGGAATTGGACGCTCCGGTTTACGATGCCCACAACCTGATGTCTAATTTCAGCCTGGCTACCGGACAGTTTGAAGTCGCGGGACCGGGAACTTATACCCACCCCTACAACTATGACTGGAATAATTTCGGGCCGCGTATCGGATTCGCATGGCAGCCTTACAAAAAGGACTCGACGGTTGTTAAGGGTGGCTTTGGGATCTTTTACAACGCGCCGCTTCTGTACAACGAATTTCTGCAGCTCAGCAATCAATATCCGATCCGCGATCCGCAGACGTTCACTCCAGGTCCATACACCAGGGGGCAGCAGATCACGCTTGACAATCCGTATCCTTCGAACCTGCCTTCAGCGTCCGCGAACATCTCACCGTATGGCGTCGATCCCAAATACGCTACTCCTTATCTCACCGAATGGAGTCTCGGGGTTCAACAATCTCTGGCTAACAACATGATTTTTGAGATCACCTATTTCGGTTCCAAGGGTACCCGGCTCCCTGTCTCGACGAATGCTAATACAGCTCTGCCCAATACTCTGAGCACCGCCCAGGCGCAACTTACCCGGCCATACCCTGGGTATCTCAACGTCACCTATTATGAGACTACTTCCAACTCGGAGTTTAACTCGCTGCAAACCAAGCTGCAGAAGAGTTACAGCCATGGTCTCACTTTCCTTCTGGCCTACACCTATGGCAAGTCGATTGATGGGAACTCCGGTGTCGGCAGCAGCAGTAACTCCTCGGGTGGCTTCCAGAATCCGCGAGATCCGCAGGCCGATCGCGGATTGTCGGACTTTGACGTCCGGCATCGCATCGTCTTTAGCCCGGTGGCCGAGCTTCCATTCGGCAACGGGAAGAGGTTTTTAAACTCCGGCATACCAGCCAAACTGGCCGGGGGTTGGCAGCTATCGAGCATTGTCAGCTTTCAGACGGGAAGGCCGTTCACCATCATCGACGCTTCTACCAACAACAGCGGATCGTTTGCCGCCAACGATCGGCCGAATGTGGTGCCGGGACAAAACCCGAACGCCGGTCCGAAGACAGTCGACCAGTGGTTCAACACCGCCGCGTTCGCGCTTGCACCGAAGGGCCAATTCGGCAATGCGGGACGCAACATCATCACCGGTCCAGGGTATGTCGATTGGGACGCTACGCTTTCACGCACCTTTCCCGTCCTGGAACGGCTACAAGGCGAGTTCCGGGTGGAAGCCTTCAATCTCATGAACCACCCGAACTTTTACAATCCACTCACCCAGGCTGTGCAATATGGCTCCGGATCGGCGTTTGGGACGATCACCCAGGCAAACAACAATCGGGAGCTGCAGTTCGCTTTGCGGCTGACTTTTTAGATTCGCATGCGAAGACCTATGGAAAGGAGGGAGAGAGTGTTCCGGGCTTTATCGGTTGGATCTTACTGCAGTGGTCTCGCAAGTTGCAGACGCTTCTCTCCTTCTACGGCATTTCGTATCGGAGGCTCGACGCTTCTCCAATTGCTTGTTGTCGCTTGTCTTCTGCTTGGCTGCGGCGGAGGCAGCCGGAAAACGGAAGCATCGCAATCCCCGCAGTCACAGTCTTTGGATCAGTTGAGCCGCTCCTACATACGGCTCGCCGTGGCTCTTGGAGAGCGCGACCCTGACTCGATCGACTACTACTTTGGGCCGGAGAAGTTCGTATCCGATATCCGCCTTAATCCGCCAACCCTGGCTCAGATTCGTCTTTCAAGCCTTGAACTGATCAAGGATCTGACCAGTGTTGAGCTGACCAGTGTTTCCCTGCCAACATCTCAAGCTGAAGAGCGGCGGAGTTTCCTTATCCATCAGTTATCGGCAATCACAGCCAGGGTTGACCTCCTATCCGGAAAAAAGCTGACCTTCGACCAGGAGACACAGTCGCTGTTCGGGCTGCGTATTCCACCGCGATATGACCGGCGGCCTCTCGCTCGCATTCGTGCAGAGCTGAACCTCATGCTGCCGGGCAAAGGCAGCTTGGCCAATCGGTATCTTGCGTTTGACAGTAAGTTCGTGGTTCCCCCAAGGCGCCTGCCCGCGGTGATGGCCAGGGCAATTGAGGGATGCCGGGAGCGTACGCTAACTCACATCCAACTGCCGCCTGGTGAGCACATAACCGTAGAGTATGTACACAATAAGCCCTGGAGTGGGTTCAGTCTGTACCGGGGAAATTTTCAAAGTCTGATCGAAATCAATACCGACTTCAGCGTGACCATCGACCAGGCGCTGCAGCTCGCATGTCACGAGACATATCCCGGACACCATACCTATAACTCGCTGCGGGAGGTGCAGCTCGCTCGCGCGCATCGCGACGAATTCATGGTTCAGCCTACCTTCAGTCCGCAGTCGCTGCTCTCTGAAGCAGCGGCTACTTTCGCCCCCGAACTTGCCTTCCCCGAACCGGAGCGAACGCGATTTGAACGCGATGAGCTGTTTCCTATAGCTGGTATCGATAAGCGCCAAGCGGAAATCTATGGACGGGTGGAGCGCCTCGTGGATGCGCTCCACGTCGCCGAGCCTTACATTGCCAGGGACTACCTCGACGGCAAGCTTGAATTCGTGCGCGCAGGGGCGGCTTTCGAAACGCAGGTCCTGATGGCGCAGAGTGATGCTACCTTGAAGTACATCAACGAATACCGGACTTACATGACAACGTATACCTATGGCCGGGATCTTGTCGCGGGGGTTGTCGATCAAGGGACACCTCGCGCCGAGCCGGAGGATATACGCTGGCGGCGGTTTCTCGGGATTATCACAGGCGACGCCGCAATCAAATTTCCCGGCGCAACTCTGGCGGCAGGTGGGTAGATTGATGCGATTCGGGTCCATCGCCGGAGAACGAAAGGTCGTGGACATATAGATTTGTGGTTTCCCACCCTTCGCACGGAACAGCGCCGTGCGAAGGATGGGGCACCCTCGAATGGTGGTGGTTTTAAGTCCACCCTTGAAGGAGATCTAGGGTGCCCCATCCTTGCGCAGCAAGGGTGGGATACCACAAAGCCCACCGGCTACAGATTTGAAATGCGAATACGAAGTAAATCATGAACTGATAATTAGGAGGACGGGATACGCATGAAGTGGACATTGCTGGCGGTTACATTCATCGTGCTAGGGAGCAGCGTGGGTTGCTCCAATTCAACGAAACCTTCCGAACAAGCTAGCACGGTAACCGAGCCGAAATTGGGGATTCGCCCGCACGGTGACGAAACCATTCATCCGGATATGAGCAAGGTTCCGCCCGATCTGGCCAAGGTATTCACCTACATCGACGATCACATCGATGAACACGTGGAGAATCTGCAAAAGTGGATTCGACAGCCCAGCATCTCCAACAGCGGCGAAGGAATTCCCGAAAGCGCGGAGATGGTGAAAGGTTTCTTCGACAAGCTGGGCTGCCAGCAGACCCGGGTCTACGACGTAGGCATCACCGAATATGGCACGCCGGGCAATCCCGTCGTCTACGCCCACTGCGATGAAGGCGCGCCGCACACCCTGGTGATCTACTGGCAGTATGACACCATGCCGGTGACCCAGCCGGAGAACTGGGTGGCCCCGCCTTTCGAGGCCAGGATTGTCGACGGCAAGACAGCCGGGCATCAATCCGGCATTCAAGAAGGTTCTGATTGGCCGTGGCGCGACAAATTCCAAAGGGCCTGAGATGTCGGAATTGAACGCCATTTCCTCGATGAAGGCCGTCATGGGCAAGCTGCCCGGTCAACCTGATCTTCGTCGCCGAAGGAGACGAGGAGCGCATGGATATCGGGCTGCGACAGTTCATGAAGCTTCACTCCGATCTGTTCAAAGATGGGGATGCAATGCTCGGGCGGAGGCGGCTCGGAGGGCTGTGTCTACGTCGAATTGACCACCAGCGGCACGGCCTGGGGGCGCGGTCCGACAGTCTCCGATATTCATGGAGTCTACAAGCGCACCACCGATAGCCCGGCGTGGCGGCATATCCAGATGCTGGCGTCGCTTACCTCGAAAGATGGCAACACCCCGCTCATCAAGGGGTTCTTCGACAACATGATCCCGCCGACGCCGGCGGAAGTTGCGGAAATGAAGAAGTCCGCGGAGAAGATCGACCTAAAGGTGGCGGCGCAGAATGTCGGAGTTGCCCGCTTCATCGCGGACGACCCATATCACGTTCGTGAAGATGGGGCGCTTTGGAACCTCTTTCAACCTCGACGGCATCTGGGGCGGCAATATGTATGCGGGCGGCGCCGGCGCTATCCTTCCCAACAAAATCACCTCAAAGCATAACTTTCGTTACGTTCCGAACATGAACGGGCTGGATATTGTGAAGAAGCTGCGCTGGCAGCTCGATCACAACGGCTATAAGGACGTCCAGATGAAGCTGATCGGCGACGTGCCCTGGGCCAAAGAGTCCCTCACACGACACCGATATCTGGCATGCGGGAGAAGAGACCTACGCCATCATGGGCGTGCAGCCCGGTAACAGCTTCTTTGCGCCTTCCGGCGGCTACTGGCCGGCCTATGTCTTCACCGATCAGGAGGTTGGCCAAAAGATCGGCACCGTCGAGCTTCCCATGGGCGGGGCGCGCGTCGGCAGAGGCGGCAGAGCCCATGCGGCGAACGAATACTACGTGATTGAGGGCGCCGGAAATACATATGGAATGGCCGGGGCGGAAAAGGCCATCGCCGCGACCATTTACAACTATGCCAAACTTACGGCCGGGAAACCGAAGAAGAACCCGTAGCTATAACTGCGCGGGGCATCGTGCATCGTTTGCCCCGCGGAACTTATAGGGCTTTTGATCGGGCTTAAGAAGCTGCGGAAAAGGTCGAACAGAGTATGGAAACATTTCCCTCAGCGGCTAAAGCCGATCGATTTTTTAAGTAGTTACGGCAGTCAGGGTTGAAACCCTGACCTACCAGTCGTGCCCTGATACAGGGCTATAGTTTTTCCAACCAGTATAGCGAGCTTATCCAAATGATACCTGTGATCTCCATTCGCAAGCTGACCAAGACCTATGAGATGGGAGAGACCGCGGTGCACGCCTTGCGGTCCATTTCGCTCGAAATTGAGCCGAGAGAATTTGTAGCCGTGGTCGGGCCTTCGGGATCGGGAAAGTCTACCTTGATGCACATCCTGGGCTGCCTGGACCAGCCAACCAGCGGAGAGTATTACCTGGACGGCAAGGATGTCGCGCATTTATCCGACGACGAGATATCGTCGGTACGCAATAACAAGATCGGGTTTGTATTTCAGGGGTTCAACCTATTACCGCGTACCTCGGCGCTGGAAAACGTGGAGCTGCCACTGCTCTATTGTAAGAACCAGGTCTCAGCCGCCGAGCGCAAAAAGCGCGCCATGGAGGCCCTGGCTGCGGTCGGCCTCGAGTCCCGCTCCGAACACCACACTAACCAGCTTTCCGGAGGTCAGCAGCAGCGCGTGGCTATCGCCCGCGCGCTGTTGAACAACCCTTCTCTACTGCTGGCGGATGAACCAACGGGAAACCTGGACAGCCGGACCAGCGTGGAAGTAATGGATATTTTCCAATCTCTCAAAGAGGAGCGCGGCATCACCATCGTCCTCATCACCCACGAGCTGGATGTAGCGGCCTACGGATCGAGAATCATCTCCTTCAAGGACGGATTAATTGTCTCCGACCAGCTAAATCACCGGCGGCGCACGGCTCGGGGTGAGTTATCCACCTTGCCCGAGACGATGGTGGAGGAGGTGGGTTGATGCTTATTCCCAGAAATAGCTTTGTCATTGCTCTGCGGGCGCTCCAGAAGAACAAACTGCAGACCGTGCTTACCATGGCCGGCATGACGATCGGCGTAGCCACCGTGCTTACCATGATCGCGCTGGGAAGCGGAGCCCAAACCGCGATTCAGGACCAAGTACGCGCCGCCGGCATGAACCTCATCATTGTTACCGCGGGTAACTACCAGGTGAAGCAGGAGGCGCTTCCCGGCGATGCCATTGAGCCCTCAGCCTTTCATTCGAACCGCGGAGTTGCGGGCGGCCGTTCTTTTTCTCCGCGGCTGCGATCCGCCGTCTGGAATCCTAGAAGTCCGGTGCGATTGGAGAGGTCCTTCTTTCACCCCGAGGACGACCCGATGGAAAAGCACGACCACCCTACTTCGGCGCAGAGACTCGGCGACAGTGAGGCCGGCCTGGGCGCAGCGGCAACTCTGACCATCAGCGATGCCGACGCTATCCGCAAGATCGCCGGCGTGCAATACGTGTCCGAGGGGGTCCACGAAAACGAGCACATTGCATTTGAAGACAAGCGATGGTTCACCCGCATGCACGGCGATGACGTCTCCATGCCGCTGATTCGCCGCGCCTGGACCTTTCCCCACGGCAGGTATTTCAGCAAACGCGAGGAAGCCAATGCCGAGCAGGTGATTGTGCTGGGGAGCGTCGTGAGCCAGAAGCTCTTCGGCACGGCGAATCCTGTCGGCAGCACGGTAAAGCTCTGGAAGCAGCCCTTCAAAGTGGTGGGAGTCATCAGCAGCGGTAGCTACCTCTTGGCGCCTACTCCCGGAGACGACCAGTTTGACGCCATCTATCTTCCCGTAACTACCGTCCAGAAACTTCTCAACCTCTCCAAGCTGAACGACATTACCATCACCACCGTTTCCACCGGCGACGTTTCGCGCGTTTCTAAAACGGTTGCGGATCTGCTGCGAGTGCGGCATCATATCGGCTTTCGCATGCCTGACGACTTTACCGTAAGCAGCCAGGCGCGCCAGGCGCTGGCCAAGGGTGGGATGCGTCCGGAAGTGGCGCGGGCCGTGGTGGGGAACGTCTCCGGCCTGGAGAAGGTCACGCTGGAACAGCTAGGCAAGACGCTGGACCGGGCCAGCGCCACCATGACGGCGCTGCTTGCCAGCATAGCAACTGTCTCCTTGATTGTCGGCGGCATCGGCATCATGAACATCATGCTGCTCTCAGTTACCGAGCGGACGCGGGAGATTGGCGTGCGTCGCGCTGTCGGCGCCCGCGCCAGCGACGTGCTCGCCCAGTTTCTGATGGAGTCCATCACCCTAAGTGTCGCAGGGGGTCTGCTGGGCATAGTTATCGGTTACCTCGCTTCAGCCTCTATCTCCAGAGTTTTGCAGTGGTCGACCACCATTTCTCTGCTTTCCGTGGCATTGTCCTTCGGAGTTGCGGCGGCCGTGGGAATCTTCTTCGGCTACTATCCCGCGCGTCAGGCTTCACGCGTGCTTCCTATCACCTCTCTCAGGTATGAATAATGCTGACTACGAGCTTGCGTATTGCATATAAGGCCCTGCGGCAGAATAAACTGCGCACCGGTTTGGCTGTTCTCGGCATGACCATCGGCGTCGCCGCCGTGCTGACCATGTTTGCCTTAGGCACAGGCGCAACAGGATCGGTCTCTTCCGACGTCAAGCGGGCGGGAACTACTTTGATCTTCGTGCACTCCGGCAATTTCACCCGCGGTGGAGAGGAGTCGAAGATCCCTACTGGCATGGGCAGCGCCAATACGCTCACCCCTGACGACGCACAGGCGATCGCCAAGATTCCCGGCGTGCAGTATTCCGCGGGTTGGGTGATGGACCGCAGTTGGGTTGAGACCACCAGCGAGCGTTTCTTTAGCCAGGTGATTGGAGCCGATACCGCCTTCCCTGACATGTACGGATGGTCCTTCGCTAAAGGCAAGTTCTACAAGCACTCCGATGTTGCGTCCGCGGCCAACGTGGCTGTCATAGGTGCGTCCCTGCGCGATCATTTGTTCGGCGACGAAAATCCCATCGGCAAATCCATCACCATTCACAACCAGCCCTACCGCATTGTTGGCGTCTTTACTAGCAACGATGAGGACCAGGCGGAGATGGCGCTGGTCCCCTACACTACTTTGCAGAAACAGTTGGGGCGGCAATCGTTGCAGGGAGTCACAGTAGCCGCGGAACAGGCCGGCGAAGCGACCCGGGTCGCGGCCGATATCAAGGCGGCGCTGCGCGCGCGCCATCGTCTAGACGCGGCGCCTACCGGCGTGGCCACCGCGCGAAGCTTTCTCGGAGGCAACCAGGCGCCCTCCGCGGATGGCGGCGTCCCCGATGACTTCACGGTTAAAACACAAGCGGCCGAGGCGCTTACCAAGGGACTCTATACCTCGGTTGCGGCCTTCGTCCTGGCCAATATGCCGCAAGTGGACCAAGTCAACATGCAGGAGATGTCCGGCACCTTGAACCGCGCGGGTAAGACCATGACCGCGCTGCTGGCTGCGATCGCGACTATCTCGCTTATCGTCGGCGGCGTCGGAATCATGAACATTATGCTGGTCTCGGTCAAGGAGCGGACCAGGGAGATCGGAATTCGCCGCGCCGTGGGAGCCCGGTCGCGCGATGTTCGCCAGCAGTTCCTGGTGGAGGCGGTCACACTTAGCCTGATCGGCGGCGCCTTCGGCATCATGGGCGGCTTTCTATCCGCGCTCCTGGTCACTTATGTTTTGCAGTGGCCCGCGTCTATCTCCTTCACGGCGATTCTGCTCGGATTCGGCATTGCGGCCGCGGTTGGCATCGCCTTCGGATCTTACCCGGCGCAGCGCGCCGCCCAGCTTAACCCAATCGATGCCTTGAGATATGAGTAGGGGGTGAAAATCTGCGCGTATTGATTTGTGGTCTCCCTCGATCCGTTATGATTTTGGATCCATACTTCAAGCAGATCTAGGGTGCCCCATCCTTGCACAGCAAGGGTGGGATACCACAAACGATCGCAGCTACAGGCTTCGGTTTCCTACCGCGGAGGATGAATATGAAAAAGCTCATTCCTTTCTTCTCTCTCATCGCTGCCTCGGCGCTTGCATTTAGCGCATCTTCAGTTCTTCAGGGATTCTTCGCATTCCAGGGCGGCAAGGCGGTCACCGCAGGCCATCTGCGCATGAGTGATATCGCGGGCAGCCCGCTCAAGCAGCATATCGATATATGGATGACTCCCACCAACTCCTCCCAGCCCATACGCAGCTATGCGGTGGAGATGACCAAGAAACTCCACGTGGTGGTTGTAAGTAAAGACTTCTCGACTTTCCTCCACATACATCCCGTGCTGGGTCCGGATGGACATTTCCGGATCGATCAGCAGTTTCCAGCTCCTGGAATGTACTATCTCTATGCCGATGGAGAACCCAACGACGGCGATCACCAGGTCTTTCGTTTTAATCTTGTGGTGAGCAAGCCAGCTGCGCAGAAGGCGCCGGATCTTACGCCTACGGGAAGGGAGGTCACCATCGGCCCTTACACCGTCGATCTCAGTAAAGCCAAATTGAGCGCGGGCGGCATGGATATAATCAAGGTTCAGATCCTCAAGGGGGACATGCCAGCCAATGATCTGCATCCTTATCTTGGCTCTCCAGCACATGCCGTGTTCCTGAACTCCATGGATCTGAGCTATGTGCATGTTCATCCGACGCCCATGGGAGTGCCCATGATGAATATGGCCGGGATGTCCCCCAGCGAGATGCGCAAGATGACAGTAGATATGCCGGACTCCGCCAGTTCTCCGCCTAACATGATGCTTCATGTCTCTGTAAAGGAGCCTGGAACATATAAGATGTGGCTGCAGTTCAGGGGAGGAAGCCAACTCTATGTCGCACCCTTCATCCTGCCGGCGAATTAAATCCTGGGCTATTGGTCATCTCGACCGGAGTGAAGAGGAGAGATCCGCGGTATCCCACATCTGGCGCAAAGAACGCGCCAGATATATGGCACCCAGGTTTTGCGGGGTGATTTTCGACAGAGTGTTTATGAGCCTGCGGCCCACCCAAGTGGATGAAAATCGGTTTGAGGAAGGCTTGGTTGGCAACTACACCTGACAAGGTTATGGTAGTGGCTAGAAACTGATCCTCGGGGGGTTCCCAGGATGATTTTCGAGAGAGCGAAGTGAAGCGGGGAACCTTCTGTATTCGCAGTTGCTTTTCTTTCTGTCATTCCCGAAGGGAATCTGCTTCTGGTCTCTAGGTAGGTAACAACGCTATAGGAAAAGCAGATTCCCTTCGGGAATGACAGAAAGAAAAGCAAAGACCTTCCAACGGGATGTGATTTTCAAAGGACTGGGCCAACGGAGTCGCAAGCAAGTGACGACACAGAAATCAGGAGAAAGGCCCCGAATGCGCCGCTTCACAGCTTCACTACTGGCTATCACTCTCACTGGTCCACTTGCGGCACAGCAGGCCGGCGAAGTGCAACTGGCCGGGTTTACCTCGCAAAGCGCTCCAACCGAAAAGGGGTGGGAGCAGCGCTTCACGGCCATCCCGGATCCGCAGCGCATGCGCGCCAATATGAAGCTCCTAAGCGCAAGACCGCATCATGTCGGATCGCCGTATGACAAGCAGAACGCAGAGTGGATTCTTTCGCAATACAAGCAGTGGGGCTGGGATGCCCACATCGAGACTTTTCATGTCCTCTTTCCCACTCCCAAGACCCGGTTGCTGGAGATGACCGAGCCCGGCAAGTTCACCGCCAAGCTGGAGGAGCCGACGGTTGCGGTCGATCCCACCTCCGATCAAAAGGACGAGCAGCTCCCGACATACAACGCTTACTCGCCCGATGGCGACGTCTCCGGACCCTTGGTCTATGTCAACTACGGGCTGGTAGAAGACTATGACGAACTGGCCCGGCATGGAGTCTCCGTCAAGGGAGCCATCGTCATCGCGCGCTATGGCCACTCGTGGCGAGGCATTAAGCCTAAAATCGCCGCGGAGCACGGCGCCATTGGCTGCATCATCTATTCCGATCCCGCGGACGACGGCTATAGCGAAGGCGCCGTTTTTCCTAAGGGTCCGATGCGTCCGCCGCAGGGTGTTCAACGCGGTAGCGTAATGGACATGACCCGCTATCCCGGCGATCCGCTCACTCCCGGCATCGGGGCTACAGAGGATGCCAAACGGCTTCCCCTGAAGGATGCCGGGAGTATCGCGAAGATCCCAACGATACCCATCTCATACGGCGATGCGCAGCCCTTGCTGGCCGCGATGCAGGGCCCGGTGGTGCCCGAAACCTGGCGCGGCGCTCTGCCCGTAACCTACCGGTTTGGCGCGGGCGCGACCAAAGTTCATCTCAAGCTCACCTTCAACTGGGACATCAAGCCGGTCTACGATGTTATCGCCAAGATGAGCGGTAGCGAGGAACCCGATGTCTGGGTCATTCGCGGCAATCATCATGACGGGTGGGTCAACGGAGCCTACGATCCTCTCTCCGGTCAGGTCGCGCTTCTTGAAGAGGCGCGCGGGCTTGGCGAACTTGGCCAAGCAGGGCTGGAAGCCGAAGCGCACCATCATCTATACATCCTGGGATGGAGAGGAGCCCATGCTCCTTGGGTCCACGGAGTGGGCCGAGGAGCACGCGGACGAACTCAAGAAGCACGCGGCCATCTACATCAACAGCGACGGGAACGGACGCGGCTATCTGTTCGTCGAGGGAGCGCAGTCGCTGGAATCTCTGGTCAATGGCGTGGCCAAAGAGATCACCGATCCTGAATCCAAGGTCTCAGTCTGGAAGCGCCAGCAGGCTGAGCTCCTGGTTAAGGGGACACCGCAGATGAAGGCGGATGCGCGCAGCCGGGGCGAATTGCCCATCGGGCCTCTGGGGTCGGGCTCCGACTACACTGCTTTCATCGATCATCTGGGCGTCGCCTCGCTGAATATCGGCTACGGCGGAGAAGATCAGGAAGGCATCTACCACTCCGTCTATGACGACTTCTACTGGTATACGCATTTTTCCGATACCGACTTCGTCTATGGGCGCGCGCTTGCGCAGACCGGCGGGATGCTGACGATGCGCATGGCCGACGCCGATATTCTGCCCTACGATTTCACCGCTCTTGCGCTAACGGTTCACAACTATGCCAATGAGGTGGAGGCGTTGCTGAAGACGCGGAGGGAGGAGGCGGAGGCGCGCGACCGCAACCTGGAGCAAGGTGTCTATCGAATCACGAGTGACCCGCGCGATCCCACATTTCCTCCGCCTTCGGTTGAGATTCCTCCATACCTCAACTTCTCGCCGCTCGACAATGCAATGGCGGCATTGGACAACTCCGCCCAGCGCTACAAGGCAGCCGCTGTGGCCGCTGAGGCACACCCTCCGTCGGCGGAGAATCTCAGGACGATCAACGAGCAGCTTGCTCAAGCGGAGGGTAAGCTCACAAGCCCTGAAGGATTGCCGCGACGGCCGTGGATGCAGAATCTGATCTTCGCTCCCGGCTGGTACACCGGTTATGGGGCAAAGACTCTGCCCGGTGTCCGCGAGGCCATCGAGCAGCGCCGCTATCCTGAGGCGCAGAGCCAGATCGGAGTCCTGGCCCAGGCGTTGCAGAATGAAGCGGCTTATATCGACAGCATAGCCAATGAGCTCAGCCCTCCGGCTGCTGTCTCCACGGAAGTGGCGGGGAACGGCCGGTAATTAAATAGTGTTGATTGGCTTACGCATTTTGTGGTCTCCCACCCTTCGCCCGGAACAGCGCCGTGCGAAGGATGGGGCACCCTCGATTGGTGGTGGTTTGGGATCCATAGTTGAAACAGATTCAGGGTGCCCCATCCTTGCGTAGCAAGGGTGGGAGAGCACAAATGCTGGCACAAGAATGTCCTGAGGATTCTCCCGAGTAGGCCGCATTTTTATTAGCACACTAACTATGAAGTTTCCATGAGTGGAATCAATTTATTATTGCTATCTTCATCGCTTAGGAAACTGCTTGCCTGGTAGTAGTTTCTAGCTTAAAGTTATTTGCAAGCGCGTGGTCACTTCTGGATCTTGCGCTCTCCAAAACGTTCCGGGCGTGGTTGTACACCGGAGCAAGTTATGGAGTGTGAATGCATTTGTGCTGTCGCGGGAGAGGTCGGGAGCATCCGACGCCGAAGGAGCAACCGCCCCGGAAACTCTCAGGCAAAAGGACCGCGGCCAGCGATAGCGACTTCTGGAGAGAGGCACCCGTCGAGGTGTCCGCCGACGGGATAATTCTCTCAGGCAAAAAGGACAGAAGGGGCGCACCATGATGCTGAATCTTCAGCCGCAAGAGAGTGTGCGCCATGGCGACCTGGGTCGAACCATCCCAAACTTGTAAAACATCGGCGCCCCACAGTGTGACTGACCTCTTTGCCATCGGCATCGGGCCCTCCAGCTCCCACACCGTTGGCCCCATGCGAGCCGCCAATCGGTTTGCTTCGAGCTTTACCGCCACAAGCGGATTCAAACCCACCTCGATTGTTGTGGAACTTTATGGTTCTCTTGCCTTGACCGGCATCGGCCATCGCACCGATATGGCCATCCTGTTGGGCTTGTCCGGCTGGCGTCCGGAGCAGGTGGACCCAATGCTTATTCCCGAGCTCATTGAGGAGATTCGGGCAAACAAGACCCTGCTCCTGAACGGATCTGTTCCTATTCGATTCGTGGAGACGGAACACCTGATTTTTCACCGCGACGAGTTTCTGCCTGCGCACCCGAACGGAATGCGTTTCACTGCGTACCACCATATCCATCCATTAGTGACGGATCAGTATTACTCGATTGGTGGAGGCGCAATTGTATTGGAGGGCGAGGAGGCTCACGACGCTGTCCTGCCTGCTTACGAAGATCTTCGCTATCCATTCTCGTCGGCTGAAAATCTGCTTGCCATCGGGAAGCAGCATGGAATCTCGATCGCGGAAATAATGCTGGCCAACGAAACAGCCTGGCGCGAAGAGTCCGCCACTATCAAGTTTCTCGACGATATCCGTTCAGCCATGTTTGCCTGCTTGGCCAGGGGATGCGACCAGGAAGGTATCCTGCCTGGCGGATTGAAGGTGCGCCGCCGCGCCCGCGCGCTGTATCTGCGCTTGCTCGAAACTTCGGCTCAGCAAGACCAGCCTCAGATAATGGATTGGATAAGCCTTTACGCGCTTGCGGTCAACGAAGAAAATGCTGCGGGGGGCCGGGTAGTTACCGCGCCTACGAACGGAGCCGCGGGTGTGATCCCGGCGGTCCTAAAGTATTACGAAACCTTCTGTCCCGGAGCAAGCCTGAACGGCTCTCGAATTTTCCTGCTCACCGCGGCGGCTGTAGGCGCTCTCTACAAGATGCGTGCTTCCATCTCCGCCGCTGAAATGGGCTGCCAGGGCGAGGTGGGCGTTGCCTGTTCCATGGCGGCGGCAGGATTGACCGCCGCTCTCGGAGGCGGCAACCGGCAGGTTGAAAATGCCGCCGAGATCGGTATGGAGCACAACTTGGGGCTGACCTGCGATCCGATCATGGGGCTGGTCCAAATCCCCTGCATCGAGAGAAACACCATGGGAGCGGTGCAGGCGGTAAATGCCGCCGGCCTCGCCTTGCGTGGCGATGGAACCCACATCGTCAGCCTGGATGCGGTTATCGAAACCATGCGGCAGACAGGCAACGATATGAGATCGAAATACAAGGAGACGAGCCTGGGCGGACTTGCCGTAAATCTGGTGGAGTGCTGAGTGGGTTTGAAGGGTTAATCCTCTTAAAATCCTGACGCCCCGTGCTCTATAATGGCCAACATTAATTACAAATTACAGTCTGGGTGAGGAACCAATAAAATTGAGGCAAAATCATGGATGATCTGATCACGACGCAAGGCGGCGAAGCTCAGGATCTTGAGTTTCTGCATGAAATTGGCAGCCGCATCGCCGCTGTCGACTCGTTTCAATCAATCCTCCAACGAATTCTAGAGTTCATCTCGGACGTAGTCCGCTGCGACTCTTGCTTCATCTACGTCCTGCGCGAGGAACGGCTGGTTTTGAGCGCCTCCAAGAACCCGCACTCCGAGCTGCTCAATCGTTTGGGTCTCAACATGGGCCAGGGCATCACGGGTTGGGTCGCAGAGCACCGCCAGACTGTCGCCATCGCCCGGAACGCCGCTACCGACCCTCGCTTCCAGAGATTTAATAATTTGCCGGAGGATGCCTTCGAGGCCTTTCTGTCGGTTCCCATCATCTCCCGGGGCAGGGCAATCGGAGTCATTAACCTGCAACACCGGCAGGCGCACCAACACACGGCGCGCGAGATCCGCTTAATCACGACCGTAGGCTTCCTGGTGGGCGCCGAGCTTGAGTTGGCGCGCATGGAGGCGGAGAGAGCGGAGATGCAGCGCAATCTCGACACCCGTAAGCTCATGGAGCGCGCCAAAGGTATTCTCCAGCGTCAAATGCGCACCGACGAAGAGAGCGCGTATCTCACGCTGCAGCGTCTGAGCCGGCAAAAACGCAAACCGATGCGCGCCATCGCCGAGGCCATCATCTTGGGCGAAGAGCTGCACAGCGGGGCGTCGTAGGTTTGTTGGTGGCGGGCTGAGAGTGCGAAAATTGTTCCCTCAGCGGCTAAAGCCGAACTACTTTTCGACCACTTACGTACGGCCTGAAGGCCGTACCCTTCAAACCTCCGGAGTTTCTGCGCACCCACTCTACTTTGTCATCTCGACCGGAGCGCGGCGAAGTGGAGAGATCTGCGGTTTCCCACATCTGAGTGAGAGTAAAGCGGAGTGAAGGGGATCCGCGGTTAGGTACCCACAAAACCGCAGATCTCTCCACTTCGCTGCGCTCCGGTCGAGATGACAAGGTTATGGTAGTGGCTAGAAACTGATCCTCGTGAAGTTCCCAGGATGATTTTCGACCGAAGCGAAGCGCAGTGGAGAGATTTGTGGTTTCCCACATCTGGCGCAAAGAGCGCGCCAGATATGGGGCACCCAGGTGTCCCAGGATGCTTTTCGGCAGAGTAAAACGGAGTGAAGGGCAACCGCGGTTACGTACACAAACCACAGATCTCTCCACTCCGCTTCCCACCCCAGCAAGCTTCGCTTGCCGGGGACCCCGGTTTCACTCCGGTCGAGATGACAAAGTTATTCAAGAGATCGAGGTCGGTTGTGCCGCTCTCGCTGACCGCTTTTTAGCTGACCGGTTCTTAGCTGACGTTGTATCGCTAACCGGCTCTCAGCTACTTGCTATGAATAGCGGAACAGGGCTTTGAATCCGTAGTCCATGTGCTGCTGGATATGGCAATGGAAGAGAGAGAGCCCCGGCTGGTCGGCCACAAAGTCCACTACTGCCCGCCCATAGTACGGCACTACCACTGTATCCTTGAGGATGCCCGCTGTGTTTTTGCCATTGATCTCCACTAGCTCGAATTGGTGGCGGTGCAAATGGAGAGGGTGCGCATCGTCGGTCCGGTTGCGGAAGACCAAGCGGTAGCGCGCACCCTGTTTCAACATGAACTCGCGATCGTGCGGATAGGGCTTTCCATTGACCAGCCAGGTGTTGAACTGGCCCGAGCCCCCGGGGAGTTTTTCAAACACCATCTCTATCGTCTGCTCCGGCTGGGAAGGAGCCCCGCCGGCTTTGCCGAAAATGGTGTAGTCCCACGGGACTCGCGGCGGATCGACCCATTGCGGCTGCCGGTGTTCGTTGGCGTACTCCACGATAACGCCCAATCCGGAATTGCGAATCTGCTCCTCGGGAGCGCCCATGATCCATACTCCGGGCTGGTTCATCTCGACGACTGCGTCCGCGCGTTCTCCCGCGCCTAGTGAGATTGAATCCACCAGTTGAGGCGAGGGGACGGGATTGCCGTCCAATGCAATCACTTGAAACCGATGTCCGGCAAGGGCGATGCGCCGGTTTTCTATGGCGCTGGCATTGAGCAGGTGCATGAGCACTCGCTGGCCGGCCTTGACGCGAATCGGCTCGCCGGCGCCCAGCGCCTTATCGTTGATCGAGTAGGTCATGGAGTTGACCTCCAGGCCGTTGGGCGCGGTGTTCAAGATGGCTGGCTTCTCCGGCTGCGGCCCGGAATGCGTATCGTCGTCGTCATCCTCCATACTGCTGGTGAAGAACGGCTCCCAGTCGCGGAGAGATAGAAAGATCTCCTGGTCATAGCGTCCGGGATCGCTGCCTGAATCAACGTAGACGAATCCGAATTGTCCGGTGTAGGCGCCCCGGTGCAGGTCCGGTCCAGCCATGGCGTGGGAATGGTACCAGCGGGAGCCCGACGGGCGGGGCGTAAGTTGATAGCGCCGCCGGCCGCGCGGGGGGGCCATCGGCGTGGCTTCCTCCTCGGTGCCATCGACGTCGGCCGGAATGAGCATGCCATGCCAGTGCACCAATTCGGGCACGTCCGTGTCATTGATAACATCCACAGTTATAGATTTGCCTTCGCGCATGCGCAGCACGGGTCCGGGAGAAATATCGTTATATCCGATGGTGCTCAGGATGTGGTCGGGAGCGAGTTCCACTGTAACCGGCGCGATGTGAATCGTATAATCTGCTTTTTCCGTCTGGTTTGCCGGGACGGGGCTGGGCATTTCTTTCGGTTGCATCTGGGCCGGTAGCACTCCGATGGTGCCCGCCTGGGCAAGAGCCAAGCTGCCGTATTTGATAAATTCGCGCCGCCTCAAGAGACTTTCCCCCAAAGCCACGATAACTCCGGGAACGTTCCGGAACAAATGATTGGGGAGAATCCCAGGTCCCAGAATCGTGACCTGGGGCGCCCGCATTGGCATCACTCCACTGTTGGGGTGATTTGCATGGCACTACAATCACTTACCTGCCGCCTGCGTCTATTGGTAGAAGAGGGCCGGAGTATTCTGGTACTCTCGACGCCCGGGGAGAACTTTGTCCATGAAGCCCCAGCATCTGATTTCGGCGGCGCTCGTCGCCCTGGCCTTCTGCACCGGGGTCTTCGCTTTCCAGCGCACTGCCGATTTCGGATTCGACAACGACCAAGGCGATCAAAAGGCGGAGTTCTACTGGTCCCGGCTCAGCTATACCGCCCGTGTTGGCAGCTCCAGGTCCTACGGCGGGTGGGGGTATGGAGGATATGGCTACAGAGGATGGGAGTCCTGGTCGCGCGATTACCCCAAGGCCGACCGCCAGGTGCTGCTGGCATTAAAGCGTCTTACCCGGGTGAATACTCGTCCTACAGAGCAGGTGGTGAATCTCGACTCGGATGATATTTTCAATTATCCCTGGATCTACGCCGTGCAGGTGCAGACTTGGTCGTTTACCGATGCGGAAGCCAAGCGTTTGCGGGAGTACCTGCTGAAAGGCGGATTCCTGATGGTGGACGACTTCCACGGCAGCGAGGATTGGGAGAATTTCATGAACGGCATGCGCCAGGTCTTTCCCGACCGGCCGGTGGAGGATCTGGACAGCAAAGATGAGATCTTTCATGTGCTTTACGACGTGAATGACCGCATGCAGATACCCGGAGAGCAATACATCCAGAGCGGCAGGACATACGAAAAGGATGGCTACGTGCCCAAATGGCGCGCTATCCGCGATGATAAAGGCCGCATCATGGTCGCCATCTGCCACAATATGCACTTGGGCGACGCCTGGGAGTGGGCCGACGATCCGGAATATCCGGAGGTCTTCGCCTCCATGGCCTTCCGCATCTCGCTGAACTACATCGTCTACGGCATGACGCATTGAGGCCGCATTTAAGTCTTTGAACGGCATCGCCATGCAAGCGATTCGTCGATAGGTTCGATCAGATCAGCGGGGGCATTGACGCCGATTCCAATAGGCGTTTCTTCAACATGTTTCAGTTCCTTTTCAAGTACCCCATCTCGGTGTTCACCAAAGGCCGGTTTGTCCTGCTTGGCGGGTGGCCCGGATGGGTTCTGCTGCTGCTCATTGCCGTGTGCGTAATAGCTCTGGCTCTTCTTATCCGCTCCCGGCTGCCGGCAGCTTCGCCCAAGCTGAAAGGCTGGCGCGCAGGGGTGGTTTGGCTGCTGCAGTCGCTGCTTATCGCGATGCTCCTGATACTGCTATGGCAGCCCGCCATCACGGTTGCGGAGCTCTCCTCGCAGCAGAACATCATCGCCATCGTGGTGGACGATTCGCGCAGCATGGCTATCGCGGACAGCGGGCGCGATGGCAAGCTGACGCGCCAGGCCGCGGCGATCAAGGCGCTTAAGGATGGCGTGCTGGCGGGACTCAAAAAGAGATTTCAGACGCGCATTTACCGGCTGGACAACCAGGTTGCCCGAGTCTCTTCTCCGGACGAGCTGCATCCCTCCGCAGCCGCGACTCACATCAGCGGGGGATTGAAGCAACTGGCGACCGAGACCTCCGACCTGCCTATCGGCGCGGTCGTCCTGCTCAGTGACGGCTCGGAAAACTCCGTCGACGGCGCTGGGAGCATCGACCCGGACACCATCAATGCCCTGCGCAACCGCCGCCTGCCCGTCCATACTGTCGGCTTTGGCAGAGAGCAGCTCGCGCACGACGTTGAGATCAACGATGTCAGGGTCGCCTCCCACGCTACAGCCGATTCGCGGATCACCGCCACAGTGAGCTTCCATCAACGGGGATACTCCGGACAGAAGGCGACGCTCGTGGTCCGCAGTGGAGCGAATACGCTCGCCTCGCGAGAGGTCACGCTCAGCCCCAACGGCGCCATTCAGGTCGAGAAATTGTTTGTGGACGCCGGCGCCGCCGGCGTCAAGACTTTACAGTTTTCGCTGGGGCCGCTGGCCGGCGAAGAAAACCTGCTCAACAATTCCATCACCCGTCCGCTGCGTGTCAGTGACGAGCAGCGGCGCATCCTTTACGTTGAAGGCGAGCCGCGCTGGGAGTATAAGTTCATCCGCCGCGCTGAAGACGATGACCGCACGGTCCAGATTGTCTCCATGCTGCGCACCACCGAGAACAAGATCTACCGGCAGGGAATCAGCAATCCCGAGGAGCTCGCGGATGGCTTCCCTGTCCGTCCGGAGAACCTCTTCGCCTACCAGGGCATCATTCTGGGGTCGGTCGAGGCTGGCTATTTCACCCCTCTGCAACAGGAGCTGCTGCGCGAATTCGTCGACCGCCGCGGAGGTGGGCTGCTCTTCCTGGGCGGCCGTTTTTCACTTGCCGACGGCGGCTGGGGCGGATCAGGCGTTACCGATTTGTTGCCGGTAGTTCTTCCCAATAACCGGAGCACCTTCCACCGCGACCACGCCACGGTCGAACTCACCGCCGCCGGCGCCGACAGTCCAATCACCAGGCTGATGGACGATCCGGCGAAGAACGTGGAACGCTGGAAGAAGTTGACCTATTTGATGGATTATCAGGACGCAGGCTCGCCTAAGCCCGGCGCCACCGTTTTGGCGGAGATGAATGCCGGCCGGCGCAAGCTGCCATTGCTCACTACCGAGAACTACGGCCGCGGCCGCACCGCCGTGATGGCGACCTCCGGCACCTGGCGATGGCAGATGAGCCAGCCGCTGGGCGATCCGGCGCACCATCTCTTCTGGCAGCAAATGCTGCGCTGGCTGGTCGAGGATTCGCCCGGCCAGGTGGTCGTCTCCGCTCCGTCGCAGATCTTGATGGATGACGGCCACGTGCAAATCACGGCCAACGTCCGCGATAAGGAATATATGCCCGCTCCCGATGCCAGGGTGACAGCCCATTTCATCGGTCCCGACGGCGTCTCCGCCACGGTGGATATGTTGCCGGAGCCGGGCAATCCCGGCGAGTTCCACGCCGCATGGACGGCTGAGAAGCCGGGTTCCTATCTGGCTGAGGTCACCGCGGCGCGCGGGGACCCGTCCGCGCGCGGTGCGGGGAGCGAAGATCTGGGCCGCGACGTGCTTACCTTCCAGCGTACCGACGGAGTCGCGGAGAACTTTCACACCGAGCAGAACCGCGAATTGCTGGAGAAGCTCGCGTCTGAAACCGGCGGCCGTTATTGGAATGCGCAGGATCTGGGCAAGCTGCCCAGCGAGATTTCCTACTCCGATGCCGGCATCTCCGTGCGCGATACAAAGGAGCTATGGAACATGCCTGCGGTGTTTCTGTTGCTGCTCCTGTTGGTATGCGCCGAATGGATGCTGCGCCGCAAGTGGGGTGTGGTATGAAAAGCCTCGTCCTGCGCTGCTGCCTGCTTTGCGGTTTCCTGGCCGTCCTGCCTGCGCGCGCCAGCGTTTACTACGTCACTGTCGCCGGCCTTGGCGGCGAGCCGGACTACGAACAGCGCTTCACCGCGGCTGCCAATGAACTGGACAAATTGTTCAAAGAGTCCGGCCAAGGGGCGCATGTCTATACTTTGACCGGGACCCAGGCCACGCGCGCCAAACTAACCGAGACTCTTACTTCGATCGCCCATGACGCCAAGCCGCAGGATGATTTCGTGCTGATCCTGATCGGGCACGGTTCCTTCGACGGCGTCGATTATAAGTTCAATTTAGTAGGTCCTGACATCTCGGCGGCGGAGCTTGCCAGCCTGAGCGATCACATTCCGGCCAAGCGGCAGCTTATTGTCAACACCACCAGCGCCAGCGGCGGCTCTGTCGCCGCTCTGGAGAAACCGGGCCGCGCGGTCATCGCCGCCACCAAGACGGGCACTGAAAAGAACGCCACGGTCTTTGCCCGCTACTGGGTCGAGGCCCTCCAAGATCCCACCACCGACGTGGACAAGAGCGACTCGATCAGCGCCATGGAAGCATTCCAGTATGCCCAGCGCAAAACCGCCGCCTTCTATGATTCGCAGAAACGGTTGGCCACCGAACATGCGATCTTCGAGGACACGGGGACGAGCGAACCGGTCCGCGAGCCCTCGAGGACCGAGGGGATGCTGTTATCGAGTATTACCGTGGTCCGCATCGGGGCCAGCCAGGAACAGGCGCGAAATCCGGCCAAGCAGGGACTGCTGGCGAAAAAAGAAGATCTCGAACAAAAGATTGACGCTCTCAAGTATCAAAAAGCGGCGATGGACCCATCCGACTACAAACAACAGCTTACGGCGGCATTGCTGCAGTTGGCGGAGATCCAGCAGGAATTGGATAAATGACCAGGCTCGAAAAAACCGGCGCTGCGATCGTCCTCGCTCTAGTCCTGGCCGGACAAGCCTGGGCTGCGCCGGCCAATCCCGCAGTTACGCCGGCTCAATGCCAGGCGCTGAAAAAGCATGGCCGGCACCCGGAGGCGCAGGCTTGCTTCGAGTCGCTGGTGCGCACCAATTCTCCATATTTCCGGGCGGAAGGCTACTGGGGACTGGATCAATACGACCAGGCAAACGAAGAGTTCCGCACCGCCACATCCCCGCCGGATTCAAGCGCTCTTTACCGGGTACGCTGGGGCTTGCTGCTGCACCAGCGATTCAACAATACCGATGCGGTGGGTCTCTTCAACGAGGCGCTGCAAAAGGATCCCCGGAACGCGCAAGCTTACCTGGGACTGGCCATCGTCAGCGCCGATGGCTTCGACGGCAAGGCGGCGGACTATGTAGGCAAGGCGATGGCGCTGGACCCCAAACTGGTCGAAGCGCACGAGTTCGCCGCCCGTATTGCGCTCGAAAACGGGGATAAGGAAGACGCCATTGCTCAGGCCGACCAGGCGCTTGCGCTCGCTCCCGATGCCCTGGACGCAATGGCCATCCATGCAGCCGTAGAGATCCTTGCCGACCGTTCGCCGGATGCGTGGTTCCAGAAGATCGACAAGGTAAATCCCGGCTATGGAGAAGGCTACGCCGGCGTGGCTCACTTTCTGGAGCTCAATTACCGCTATGAGGATGCCGTCGGCTACTATCGCAAGGCAATTGAAGCCGACCCGCAGCTTTGGCCGGCCCGTTCGCAGCTAGGCATCGACCTGATGCGCCTCGGCCAGGAAGATGAGCCTTTCCGGCAGCTGGAGATGTGCTACAACAACGGCTATCGCGACGCCGCTACAGTCAATAGCTTGCGTCTTCTGGACAGCAACAAGAACTTTGTGACTTATAAGGAGGGAGATACCATCCTTCGGCTGCGCAAGAGTGAAGCGGAGCTGCTGCACCCCTACTACAAAGCCGAGCTGGACCGCATCATCGCCACTTATGAGAAGAAATATCAGATGAAGGTGCCCGGACCGGTGCAGGTAGAGGTCTATCCCGACCATGAGGACTTCGCCGTCCGCACCATGGGCATGCCCGGGCTGGGCGCACTCGGCGTCACCTTCGGATCGGTAGTGGCCATGGACAGCCCCTCAGCCCGCAAGCCTGGCGAGTTCAACTGGGATAGCACGCTTTGGCATGAGATGAGCCACGTCTTCATCTTGTCGGCCACGAACCATCGCGTGCCTCGCTGGTTTACCGAAGGTCTCGCCGTGCACGAGGAAGGCGAGGCTTCGCCGGAGTGGAGCAATCACGCGTCGCCAGAAGTACTGGCCGCTATCCGGGATAAAAAGCTGCTGCCGGTGGCTCAGCTTGATCGCGGCTTTGTCTTCCCGCAATATCCCGCGCAGGTGGTGGTCACCTATTTTGAGGCAGGCAGCATCTGCGATTACATCAAGAGCCGATGGGGAGCCGGCAAGCTGCTGGACATGGTCCATTCCTATGCGCAGCGCAAAACTACTGCCGAAGTCATCCAGCAGGATCTTGGAGCTTCGCCGGAGCAGTTCGACAAGTTATACCTGGCGTGGCTGGATGCGAAGTATGGGAAGATGGCGGCCAATTTCGATCAGTGGCGCACGCAGCTCGCCGCTCTGGTCCAGCTTGCCCAGCAAAAACAGTACGATGCAGTGCTGGCCAAGGGGCCAGCGGTCCGTGACATGTACCCTGAGTACATTGGAGACGCGAACGTATATCAGTTTCTCGCCCAAGCCGACTTGGCAAAGAGCGATAAGAAGTCTGCGGCTGGGGAGCTGACCGCTTATGAAAAGATGGGTGGAGAGGAACCTTCCACGTTGAAGGAGCTGGCCTCACTCGAGCAAGACCGGGGCCAGCCTAAGGAAGCGGCCGCGACGCTGGATCGCATCAACTCCATTTATCCGGTGCATGATGAGGATTTGCATCATAAGTTAGGCGATCTGTGGTTTGCCCAGGCCAACTATCCCGGAGCGATTCGCGAGTACACCGCCGTGGTGGCGCTCAATCCTCTGGACAAGGCCGGGGCACAGTTCAATTTGGCGCGGGCATACTATGCGTCCGGCCAACGCGCCAAAGCGGAGGAAAGCGTGCTCGCGGCCCTGGAGGCCGCGCCAGGATATCGTCCGGCGCAGAAGCTTTTGTTGGAGATAGAACACCCTAACGATCAGGAAAAGAAGGACCCGGCAAAAGACCCCGGTTAGGTTTTAGGTTAGCTTCGCGAATCCCGGGGCACCCGTTTTGCTGGCGGCCTTTTGATTCAGAGCTAAACAGGTTTCAAGAGTCCCGCAGGGACGGCACGAAGATCGCCCAGCACGCAGTGCTGGGTAACTTTGGGAGGAAGTTTCAGTCCCGCAGGGACGGCTGAAAAAAAGTGATTGAGAAGTGATTCAGCCGTCCCTGCGGGACTATTCCCCCTTTTTTGCAATCTACCCAGCAGGTTGTGCTGGGCTATTTTCAGCCGTCCCTTGCGGGACTTATCGAATGTCGAATTCCAGGGCACGGCTGGAAAAACGGGCTCATCAAGACTTCCTAGAGAAGGGAAAAATTGCCGATGGTCACGTTTCCTGAACTTACGCTCGACGCAGCCCAACTGCAACAGCGCATCGACCGGTTTCATACTGTCCGCGACGGCATCCTTGCCCAGGTACGCCAGGTGATCGTAGGTCAGGACGACGTGCTCGATCAGATCCTGATTGCACTGTTCGTGGGCGGCCATTGCCTGATCACCGGGCTGCCGGGGACGGCAAAGACATTGATGGTGCGCACCATTGCCGAGACCCTTGGCCTCACCTTCAAGCGGATCCAGTTCACGCCCGACCTCATGCCCTCGGACATAACCGGAACCGACATTATTGAGGAAGACCTGGCCACCGGCCATCGTAAGTGGACCTTTGTTCAGGGACCGATCTTTGGAAATGTCCTTCTCGCCGATGAGATCAACCGCACCCCGCCCAAGACCCAGGCGGCGCTATTGGAAGCCATGCAGGAACACTCCTGCACGGTGCGCGGCCATATTTATGAATTGCCATCGCCGTTTTTCGTGCTGGCCACGCAGAACCCGATCGAGCTCGAGGGCACCTACCCTTTACCTGAAGCACAGCTCGACCGCTTTCTCTTCAACACTATTCTCGACTACTTGAGCGCGGAGGACGAGCTCAAGGTAGTGGACCTGACGACTACCACCCGGGTTGCCCGGGTCAATGCCGTCACCACTTCACAGGAGCTGCTCGATTTCCAGCAGCTTGTCCGCATGGTGCCGATCGGGGAATCGCTGGCGCGCTATGTAGTGAGCCTGGTCCGGGCCACGCGATACAAGAGCGGACTGGCGCCGGATTTCATCAAGAAGTATGTCAACTACGGCGGCAGCATTCGCGCCGCGCAGTTTATCGTCTTGGCGGCCAAGGCGCGCGCACTCTCCCGCCGCCGCTATCACGTCACCTACGATGACATCACATCTCTTGCCATTCCGGTGCTGCGCCATCGCATCCTGCTCAACTTTCATGCTGAGTCGGAGCGGGTGGACGCTGACGAAATCCTTCAACGGCTGATCCAGCATATGCCACCACCCGCCGAGGCCTGATGCGATGATGCAGCGCTTCCTCGATCCTGGAGTACTGGCCAGCATCGGCAGCCTCGACCTGCTGGCCAAGACGGTGGTGGATGGCTTTGTGGCCGGCCTGCACCGCTCGCCGGATTTCGGCTTCAGCCAGGAGTTTGCCGAGTACCGCGCCTACACGCCAGGGGACGATTTACGCCATGTCGACTGGAATCTCTTTGCCCGTACCGAGCGCTGTTACTTAAAGCGCTATCGCGGCGATACCAATAGCCAGCTCACGGTTTTGCTGGATGCAAGCAATTCAATGAATTACAGCTCGGGGCAAACCGGTTCAGGAGGCTCAGCCGGTTCGGTCCATCCCAACAAAATGGATTATGCGCGTTTCGCCGCCGCTTCGCTCTTCTATCTCGCGATTCACAATCAGCGCGACGCCGCCGGTCTCATCGTTTTTGACGACGAGGTGCGCAACTACGTTCGTCCATCGACCAGGCAAGGTCAGTTGCCTCGCCTATTGGCTGGGCTGGAGCAAGCCGAGCCCCGCGCACGCACTGATTTCACCAAGCCGCTGCTGCACTTTCAGGAGCTGCTGCACCGGCGCGGCATCGTGCTCGTGTTCTCCGATTTCTATGAAGAGCCTGAAGCCGTCGTGCGCACCATCGAGCCCTTGCGCTACCACGGCAACGAGGTGGTTCTGTTCCATGTGCTCGACCCCAAGGAGATACGGCCGGAGCTTCGCGGGCCTGCGATATTGGTGGACCTTGAGACCAACCAACGGATGGAAGTGATTCCCGAATACACCCGCAACGAATACCGCAGGAAAATAGACGCCCATTTGGAGCAACTGCGCGAGCGCACCCGCGCCTCCGGAATGGATTACCACTTGCTCGTGACCGACCAGCCGCTGGACTCGACCTTGCGCGAGTACCTCGCCATTCGCCAGGGAGGCCGCTGATGGGCTTTCTCGGTCCCTGGTTCCTGGCCGGTCTGGCGGTGCTGGGCGTGCCGGTTTACATCCACCTGCTGCGCCGCCACGTCACGACACCACGGCCAGTCAGTTCGTTGATGTTCTTTGAGCGGGGTATCCAAAGCTCCACCCGGCACCGGCGGCTGCGCTACCTGCTGCTCTTCGCGCTGCGTACCGCGCTGCTCTTACTCCTGGTGCTTGCATTCGCCAATCCTTTTGTGCGCCGAGCGAGCGCCGGCCCGCAAGCCAGGCTTCTGCTGGTGGTCGTCGATAACTCCTTCAGCATGAGGGCAGGCTCGCGATTGAGCGATGCCAAGCACGCCGCATTGCAGCTTCTGGCCTCCAGGCCCCGGTCTCAACGAGCCCAGGTGATGGCTCTGGGCCAGCGGCCGGTGGTGTTAACCCAGCCTATTCAGGACCCGGCAGCCCTGCGCTCGGCCGTCGAAAGCATCGAACCCGGCGACTCCCATGGAAACTTCGGCGAATTGGCGCGGGGACTCCGCGCCATTGCAGAGAGCGCTTCCACGCCCATCGAGCTTCACCTTTTCAGCGATTTGCAGAAGACGGGTATGCCCGAGAACTTCGCCGGCATGGTGCTCCCGGCGAATGTCTCTCTTGTGCTGCACCAGGTAGGCAAAACCAGCGCAAAATCCCCGATCCCAAATTGGACCGTGGAGAGCGTAGACGCCCCGGCGCAGCTTGCCGACCCTAAAGACCTAAAGACGTCGCGGGTGCAGGCGGTGATCGCCGGCTACGGAACTCCGGCTGCCACACGAACCGCTTCGCTGGTGGTCAACGGCGCGACCATCGCCACGCAAAAAGTGAATGTGCCGGCGAATGGCCGCGCCAAAGTCGAGTTTCAGCCGCTCGAAGTGTCTTACGGCCTCAGCCGCTGCGCAGTCAAGATCGACTCGGCTGACGGCTTCCCGGCCGACGATGCAGCCGTCTTCGCGGTCAAGCGGTCTGACCCGGAACGGGTGTTGTTCGTGCATCAGGGCAGCGACTCGCGTTCGCCGCTCTACTTCGGCGACGCCTTGACCGCGGCTGCGCCAGGGTCCTTTCTGCTGCAGTCCATCCGCGCCGAACAGTCCGCGGACATCGATCCGTCGAAGTATGCCTTCGTCGTGCTTTCCGATGCGGTTACGCTGCCTTCCATCTTCGAAAATGCTTTGTTGCGTTATGTGCGCGGCGGTGGCGGCGTCCTCATTGCTGCGGGAATTTCGGCCGGGAGCCATGCGCATATTCCCGTCTTCGGCGAGAGCGTTCTCAATGCGAGTTATTATTCGCGCGATGGCGGCTTTGCCACAGTAGGCCAGACCGATCTCTCGCATCCGGCTATGAACGAACCGGCGCAGAAGGTTGGGGCAGCCCTGGACACAACGGCGCCAGCCGCCCCGGGCAAAGATGCCGCCGGTTGGTCTGATCTCAAGTTCTTTTACGCTGCTCAATTGCCTGCGGACCACTCCCGCGTTATGGCCCGCCTGACCGATGGGACTCCGGTGCTCCTGGACAAGCAGATTGGCGAGGGCCACGTGCTGCTGCTGGCTTCGGGTTTGGATGGCATCACAAACGACCTGCCGCTCCATCCCGCCTTCGTACCCTTTGTCGACCGGACAGCGCGCTACCTTTCAGGCAGCGGCCGCTTGGGCGGCTCGCGTCTGGTCGACTCCTACGTCCAGTTGCGCAGCGCCCCCGTCCCAGCAACAGCCCAAGCCAACGATCAGCCGAGGAGCGTGGAGATCGTCGATCCGGACGGCCGCCGTCCCTTGTCCTTGGCGGAAGCTGCGTCGATTCAGACCTTTCAATTGACCCGCGCCGGCTTTTACCAGATCCGGTTCGCCAATGGAAAGAGCGCTCTTATCGGTGTGAATCCCGACCGCCGCGAATCCGATCTTGCGGTTATTCCCGAAGATATTCTTGAGCTCTGGACCAAGGGTTCCGGCTCAACCTCCACGCAGCCTGTCTCGATCGCTGCGGATCCGAAAAGAAATAACGCGCACAGCCTGTGGTGGTACGTTATGCTTTTAACATTGGTGGCGGCGGTTGCCGAGGCCATCGTTGCTAGCCGCTACCTCGGCACACAGAGGGAGGAGGCATGAGCAATCAGGGTCAGCTCAACTCCTACATCCAGGAATTGCATCAGCGTTTGCGCTTAGGCGCCTCGCTGCGCGGCGTGGCTATTCTCACCGCCACCGCCCTGATAACGACCGTCTGTCTGGTCCTCATCCTCAACGCATTCGCCTTCCCGCTGCGCGGCATTCCGGGCGCCCGCGCGGCCCTGCTCATCGTCCTTGCCGTGACTGCGCTCTTCGCCCTCGCGCTGCCGCTGCTGCGCCTGACCCGGCGCCGTTCGGTAAGCGCCGCCGAAGCTGCATCGCCCGAGTTTGAACAGCGATTGGTGACCTTCGAGGAGCGGGAGAAGGCAGGAAACGATCCCTTCCTGGAGCTGCTGGCGGCCGACACTTTAGCCGTGGCGCGCAATGCGCCCGCGGCCAAGCTGGCCCCAAACGACAGGTTATTTGCGCTGGCCGGCGCGGGCGTAGCCTCGATCGCCGTGCTTGGCTGGATGATTGCCGCGGGCCCCGGCTATCTCGGTTATGGAGCATCCCTGATCTGGACAGGACCAAAGCATAATGCGGCGCCGCTTTATGACCTTGTTGTCACCCCCGGCAACGCTGCTGTCCGGCGCAATAGCGACCAGCTCATTACAGCGCGGGTAGTTGGCCTGCGGCCGGACAAAGCCCGCTTGTTTGCCCGCTATCACAGCGCCTTGGTGAAGTTTGGGCGGAACGCCGGCTGGGAGCCGGTCGCCATGCAGCTTCAACCGAAGGCTGCCGCCGGCGGCTCCAGCTTTCAGTTCGTTCTGGCAGGCATCCCCGAAGACGTCGAATACTACGTCCAAGCCGGTCCTCTCACTTCCCGCCATTTCAAGATCCGGGTGGTGGATTTGCCTGCGGTCAAGCAAATCCAGGTGACCTATCACTACCCGAAGTGGACAGGGATGAAACCAGTCTCCGAGGAGCATGGCGGCGATTTGCGGGCGATTGAGGGCACGGATGCGGAGCTTCGCGTCCGGATGGACCGCCCGTTGCGCGACGGCCGGTTGACACTGGATGGCGGACAAGAGATTGTGCTCACCGGCGGCCAGGGCAACCTCTACCAAGGCGCGATTCACATGCGCAAGGACGGAGCCTACCATGTTGCCGCGAACGATCACGGGCAGCAGGTCCGGCTCTCCGAGGATTACTTCATCGCCACCGACAAGGCGAATCCCCCGGAGATCGCGATCGATCGTCCCGCCGGCGATTACCGCGCCAGTCCCATTGAGGAAGTGACCGTCGGCGTGAAGGCGGCGGATGATTTTGGCCTGAACAATGTCAGCCTGCACTATTCCGTGAATGGCGGACCGGATCAGACCGTCAGCCTGCTGAAACAGCCAGGGGCGAAAGATGCGAGCGGCGCCACCACCTTGAGGCTGGAAGATTTCAAGTTAGTCCCTGGAGATCTGGTCAGCCTCTACGCCACAGCCAAGGATGGACACTCCGAGGCGCGCACCGATATCAGCTTCATCCAGGCGGACCCGTTCGAGCGTGAGTTTTCGCAATCGCAGCAAATGGGCGGCGGGGGCGGAGGAGGAGGGCAGGGCCAGAGCCAGACCGATATATCCACGCGCGAGAAGGAGCTGATCGCCGCCACCTGGAAGCGGCAGAATCAGAAGGCCGCCGCTCCGAAGGAAGCTGCAGATGCCGGAAAGTTTCTCTCCGAAGTGCAATCCAAGCTGCGCGATCAGGTACTGTCGCTTGCTGCCCGCATGGAGAGCAGAGATCTCTCGTCGGCCAACGAGGAGTTCAATAGCTTTGGCCGGGACATGCAGTCCGCCGCCGGGGCGATGGTCCCATCCGCGGACAAGCTGAAGCAGATGCAGTGGCGCGACGCGATACAAGGCGAACAGAAGTCTCTACAATACCTGCTGCGCGCGGAAGCGACCTTCCGCAAGATAGAGGTTGCCTTCGGCCAGCAGCGAGGAGGAGGCGGCGGAGGGGCCAGCGCGGGCCGCGACCTCGCCAGTCTTTTCGACCTTGAATTGGACACGCAGAAGAACCAGTATGAGACGGCGCAGACGGGCTCGCCCGAAGACCAACGCGCCAAAGCGGTGGATGATGCCTTGCAGAAGCTAGACGCCTTAGCGCGCCGCCAGGAAGAATTGGCGCAGCAGCAGCACAAGAATCCTCAATCCATGCAGGAACGGTGGCAGCAGGAGATGCTGCGCCGCCAAGCCGAACAGCTACAGCGGCAGATGGAGCAGATGGCCCAGAACGGCCAGGGACAACAAGGGCAACAAGGTCAGCAAGGACAACAAAGCGGTCAGCAGGGTGGCCAGCAAGGCAGTCAACAGGGTGGTCAGCAAGGCGGTCAACAGAGTGCGAACGGCTCCGCCGGACAGTCTCAGTCTTCGCCAGGCAGATCGGGAGCTTCCAAGTCTCAGTCTCAATCGGGCTTGGGTGGAGAGAGTGGCGATCCGCGCGTGGAGCAGGCGCTCAACCGGCTTCGCCAAGCGGGCGAGGAGATGAAGCGCAGCGCGGGAGAGCAGCAGAGTCCTGATGCCGCGCGGCAGGCCGCTGAGCAGCTTCGCGAGGCCACCAATTTATTGAGCGGCACGCAGCAGCAAGAGGCCTCGGGCAGGCTGAACTCTCTCTCTCGTGAAACCAGCCGGCTAGGCAAGGAAGAGCGCGACCAGGCCAATCGCATTCGCGGCTTGGCGGGGCAGCGGCAGGCCGATACTCAGACACAGTACTCGGCCAGGATGCAGGAGCGCGACAAACTGGCCGAGGATCGGCAGCAACTCTCGGACGATCTTTCTGCACTCGAAAAAAATCTGCGCAACACGGCGCGTGAGCTCGCGCCCAGCCAGCCGCAGGTATCCTCCAAGCTGCGCGATGCTCTGAGCGGCATGGACCAGAATGATTTGAGCAACCGGATGCAGCGGACTGCCGACTGGCTGCGCCGCGGAATCAATCCTGATTCCAACGGAACCGAGGATGGCATCAGCGCGGATCTGCGGCGCCTCAACGACCAGGTGGGTGAGGCTCAACAAAGCTTGGGAGCAGGCAAACCATCGCAAAATCCCTCGCAGGGTGAGCAGGTCGCCGCCCTCAACCGCCTCGAACGCTTCCGCAGCGAGATTGAATCCATGACTCCCAGGGGACGGAACGGGTCCGGCCAGCAGTTGGGACGGCAGGGACAGAACGGTCAGTCGAACCAAGCGGGTCAGCCCGGCCAACGAGGCCAATCCGGCCAACAAGGCCAGCCTGGTCAACAAGGTCAAGCCGGCCAACCAGGCCAAGCCGGTCAGCAAGGCCAGCCAGGTCAACAAGGCCAGCCAGGTCAACAAGGTCAGCAAGGTCAAGGTGGAGGCTCCAATTGGCAAGCGGGAAACCGGCTGGGCCGCGCTAACCCCAGCGGCGACGTCGGCAATGGAGGCGGCGGTGGCGCTGCAATAGGCACGGTCTACGACAATGTGAACACCGGCAACAATCATTTCGACCATACCGGACCACGCCGTATCTCTCCGGATATCTCACCGGTTCCTCCCGATTCCGAAACTGCCTATCGTGATGGAATGACTGACTTGAACCAGCTTAACCAGCTTGCGCAGAACGACCCCGAAGCGCTCAAACAGGTGCAGGAGCTGGTCCGCCAGATGCAGCACCTCGACCCCCGCCGTTTCCCCGGCAACCCGGAGATCGTCGAGCAGCTCCACGCCCAAGTGCTCAGCGGAGTGGACAGGCTTGAACTCCAGCTACGTCATGATGCGGAGGCGTCGAATCAGGTACGCGCCAGCAACCCCTCCCAAATCCCGCCGGGATATCAGGACGCGGTCGCGGATTACTTCCGCCGTCTGAGCAAAGGCCAATAAGCGAGAGAGAAGCGCGCCCCTTTAACCAATCCTGGGTGCCCCATATCTGACGCGTTCTTTGCGTCAGATGTGGGATTCCGCAAATCTACATCGACCGTGTCATGGTCATGTCTGCTGCGCCAATGACTGCCAAACGACCCAGGCTAGCTGCGCCGGGTGCCCCGGGCTCGCGCAGCTAGCCCCGATATCTCACGGGGGGTAGTGAGGGAGTGAAGGAGAAGGGAAGAAAAAGGTGGCAAAGGCCGCTGTTTTCAGGCATAACTGCGTTGTCGAAGCGTAGTTGAATGCGGGTGAAAAGGAGCGGCCTTTGAGGACAGAGTGTATCCAAGAATCCTTCTCATTTACAGCCCATTTTTCGCGTCGTGTGGAAGCGGAGTTTTCTGCCGGGCGTGTATCGAGTGATGGGGGAGCGCTGCTGTTACGGGAGGCAGACCGCAGGATCGACCTGTTGGGCCGTCTGGCTGGCTGTTTCATCGATGGCCGGGCGCCGATGCTGGTCAAGCACCGCTTGTCGGAGATGCTGGCGCAGCGCATCTATGGGCTGGCGCTGGGTTATGAAGATCTTTGCGATCATGAGCAGATGCGCAACGATCCGTTGCTGGGGCTGCTCAGCGGCAAGCGGGAGCTGGACGAGCCATTGGCCGGCAAGAGCACGCTGAACCGGCTGGAATTGACTGGCCGCAGCCTGCGTTATCACAAGATCGGCTACTCGGCAGAATCGATGGACCGGCTGCTGACAGATCTTTATCTGGAATCGCACGCCGTGCCCCCAGCCCAGATCGTGCTCGATCTGGACGCGACCGACATCCCACTCTACGGCCATCAGCCGGAGCGCTTCTTTCATGGCTATTACGACAGCTACTGCTATCTGCCGCTGTACATCTTCTCGGGCGATCAGTTGCTATGCGCACGGCTCAGGCCGGCCAACCAGGATGCGGCAGCCGGTTCGCTCCAAGAGGTCAGTCGCATCGTTACTCAGGTGCGTGAGCGCTGGCCCGAGGTCGGTATTGTGCTCCGGGCCGACTCTGGCTTCTGCCGCGAGCAACTGATGGGCTGGTGCGAGTCCCACCAGGTCGATTATCTGTTCGGTCTGGCTCGCAACCAGCGGCTGCGCAAGATCATCGGCGCCGAGATGCATCAGGCTCACCTCCTGCATCAGAGCAGCGGCAAGGCGGCCCGGGTCTTCGCCGCGTTCAGCTATTGCACCCGGAAAAGCTGGTCGCGCGCACGCCGCGTGGTGGCCAAGGCAGAGTATCTCGATAAAGGCGAGAACCCGCGCTTCGTGGTCACTTCATTCACCGCTGAGCAGTGGGTCGCGCAGGACTTATACGAGAAGTTCTATTGCGCTCGCGGAGAGATGGAGAACCGCATCAAGGAGCAGATGTGCCTGTTCGCCGACCGACTCTCCCTCGACGAAATGAAAGGCAACCAGTTGCGTCTCTACTTCTCCGCCCTGGCCTACACCCTGATGGAAGCGCTGCGCCGGCTGGGGCTGAAAGGCACTGCCTGGGCCCAGGCGCAGGTGGATACGATCCGCTTGAAGCTGCTCAAAATCGGCGCCATCGTACGAGTCAGCGTGCGCCGCGTGCTGCTCCAACTCAACTCTGCCTACCCCTGGAAAAACCTCTATATCCAAGCCTTCCACGCCCTGCGCTGCTGAAAACCAATCCGCCAACAAAACTCGACTTCCACCTTCGCTGAACTTCATCGACAGCCAGGGCTATGCGCCAAATACACGCTCCAACCTGCAAACTACATCTTCACTGGGCCAAATCCCCCTCGTAGGATTCGTCCTCCCGCAAAAAATGACGACAACGCCTCCTATAGCCACCGCCCTCTCATTGAAATCAGCACCCGTGAGAAATCTCGGCTAGTAGCCTGGGTCGTTTTCTCCGAGCTGGAGGCAATCCTTTGCACACAAGGCGTGACGACGAGACTGTCCATCGAGATTTGCGGAATCCCACGTCCGAGAATCCGGACGTGGGGCACCCGGGATTTGTTTTCGCACACCGATGCCGTTCCAATCAACTCAGCAACTTAGACTGTCTAAAATCGATGGTTGCCCATAACGAGTCCCGTAGGGACGGCGAGAAAAATAGCCCAGCACGCCAGTGCTGGGGTCTGCTAGGAAAACAAGCTGAGTCCCGTAGGGACGACTGACACGTATCGCCGTAATTTCCGCCGATGGCTGCGGAGTAATTCAGCCGTTCTTACGGGACGTCGGCCACTATTGCTGGAAATGATCTGGTTAGAAATAAGTTCCTGAGAGTTAGAAATAAGTTCCTGGCAGCCTAGATTTCCTGCCATAATCGGGCGATATCGGGAACGGGGTTGCTGACGAGATGATCTTTGCCCGTGTAAGAAAAGCCAGAATTACTCCCTTCGTGCTGCTGTGCCTGGCCAGCCTTCCCTCCGCCGCGCAAACCGACACGTGGAGCCTCGATCCTCCGCACTCGGCAGCTCAGTTTTCCGTGCGCCACATGGGCATCTCTACTGTTCGGGGAACCTTTACCAAGGTTAACGGAGTGGTCGAAAATCCTGACGATCCCAGCAAGGCTTCCGTGAATGTGACCATCGATACCGCCTCCGTGGATAGCCGCGTGCAAAGACGGGATGACGATCTGCGCAGCGCGCACTTTTTCGATGTCGCCCAATATCCGGTTATTACCTTCAAGTCGAAGCGAGTGGAAGTGGTTAGTCCGGGCAAGCTGAAAGTGACGGGCGATCTGGCCATCCACGGCGTCACCAAGGAAGTGGTGCTGGACGTCGACGGTCCTACTCCGCCGGTGAAGGATCCGAAGGGCAACTCTCATCGCGGAGTTTCGGCTGCCGCCACCATCAAGCGAAGCGATTTCGGCATGAATTTCATGCAGGGCATGGTCGGCGACGAGGTGACGATCCAATTGGATGTGGAGATGGTCAATAGACCGCCAGGGCCGCCGCCAGGGAATGCTCCGCCAGCGCCGCCCCAGCCCCGATAAAGCATTGTTCCTGTAAAGCAATCAGAAGGTGAAGGAAACGCCCACCCCGGCGCGCTGGGTGCGCATCACGCCATCCAAGACAGGTCCGATAAATGTCGTAGTGTAATCGCCTACGTCAATAGAACTGAGAATGTCGTTCGTCGACTTGCTCCAAAAGTCGGGTTGCGAGGTCAGGGTCTCGCGATAGTCCACCCGCACCATCCAACGCGGAGTCACCCGGTAGCGGATGCCGCCCCCGTAGCTGATTCCCGGCTGGAAGATTCCTCCGCCTTCGAGCGGGGGCGTGCTGCCAAAGTTATAGGCAGCGCTGATCAGCCCGATGTTGCTCAACCCCAGGCGGAAAAAGCCCGGCGCTTTCTTGATGGGAGCGTCATCCAGGTGCATGAGTAACAACGCCGGTCCGATGGCCAAATACGGGCGCAGCCGCGATCTCCTGAGGCCGGCATTGACCAGCAGGTTGTAGGCGACCTCAGAGGTCAGCAGACCGGTGGACCCAAATGCAAATGCGCCCTCAATTGAGCCGGTGGTGGTGTCATTATGGACGACTCCGAACCCCAGGTTGAAATTGGTAGCGCTGCGGTTATAGCTGAATTCATGGGAGAGGTGATGATTGGCATTGATTGTGACCGAGCCGCCGATGTTCCATCCCTGATCCATCTGGTTCGCTAGGACGACAGTGACATTGTCGCCAGGCGGATTTGTCGAGTCGAAGATCAAGCCGATGGCTCCGCCGTTGCCTCCTGCGTATCCTGTCCAGGATGAGCGAATGCCGAGTTCGACCGTAGGCGGCGCCCAGCGATCCGCCTCATCCTCTCGATTGCTCTTGGCAATCGATGGCCGCGAGGACGAGTAACTTGTCGGGACATCATTGCGCCGGTCGATGGTGTACTTGTCGCCTTCGATCTCCATGGTTCGCAGGGGCCGCTGGTCTTCGTGCTTTTTCTTTGCGTCAATAGCGTAGCGTATGCCCGAATATGTCATCACCCCAACGTTGTCGCGCAGGATGTTGTTCTTCAGGGTGAGCACGGTTTGGCGAGTCACCCGGTCCGCACGATTCCCATGGATAGCCAGTGAATTGGCCGCGATCTCCGGGAGCTCTTCGGTTGGCGCATGACAACCGTTGAGCTCGAGCACGGCGACCCTGCCGTCCGTGATCAGGGCTTCGCCGGTTCCATTCTTCGCATCCTTAGGAATCGCGGGCCTGGCGACAAGCTGTACCGCCGACACACATCCGGTAAAGGTCAGATCGTTCACTACCTTCGCGCGCTCATTGTCGATGTGGCTGTCGATGAGGTGGATGAATGTCTTGTCCTTCTTGGAAAAGCCGATGCCGATGTCATGGGTCGAAGAGGATGTCCAGACGTTTTGACCGTTCCATTGAGTGGTGCTTGACCAGATGCGGAGATGATGGCGCTTGGAAAATGTATTGAGAGTTTTCGAATAGGCGTAAGCAGGCTCTTTGCCATCAAGCAGCAGAATGGACATCGGGGCGGCGTGATAGCCCTGGTTCTCGGCGATGGAGCGGATGGTGGCATAGGTTGACTCGGCCGTGAGAGGATCGACCTCCACCCAGCCGCTATCGGCAAAAGCATGTTCCAGCGCGTTCGCGCTGCCGATGAAAATCAGGTTGGTAATATCGGAGGGGATCTCGGATTTGTTGGTATAAGTCCGGAAGGGAAATCCCTGAACCAAGCGGTTCAAATCTTCCTGTTCCGCAGCCGATGCAGCAACCGGCGGGATCATATCGATGCCCGTCTGCGGGATGTTGAGAGGCGCGGTAAGCGTGGCGGTCAATTCGGATCCAACCGGCAGGGAGATCTCCGGCTCCGAGAATCGCAGAACGGATGCGGAGGCCGTAGTGGTAAAGATCGCCGCGATAGGGTCGCCAAAAGCCAGGCTGCCGACAATGCCCGAGGCGCGATTACTCAAGGTGCTGGTGGACCGTATTCCACGAATACGGCCCTGGGCATCCACACTCTCTCGCGCATTGTCGACTTGGGTGATGCGGCATTCCAGGGGAATGATGGTCCCGTTGGAGAGGGTGATGCGATCGAACCGCAGTTGGATTGTGGCCGTTTCGCGAACCAATCCAATCCCCACCCTGCGAATCTCGATCACGGAGCCTTCGACAGTGGCGCCCAGAGGCAGAAGCAGCTTTCCCCCTTCCGCCACCGGGGCAATCAGGACTCCCGAGATCTTCGTTCCTTCATGAGTGGAGTAGGAGCTGATGGGCTGTTCAAGACGAATCTCGATCACCGTGCCGGCAGGCGCAGTCGCAGCCCCCGCAGGAGAGCCAACCACGAACAGCAGCGCAAAGCAATAGAGGAGCGGACGCGGTCGCACTTGGGATGTCACTTGATGGTGTGTAGGCCGATTCTAATATCAGCGTGAACTTGAAATGCCGCGAAAACGAGAAACTTAGGCGAAAGGTAACCCGGGTTAGCTCAAATGCGCTTGGAGTATAGATCCGAAACCACGGCGAACCAAGGACTCAGATTAGCTTGGCGGACTTTAGTTTGGCGGACCTGAGTTCTCGACGGATCTACTTTCTTAAGTAGATCCGGTACCCCGAGGGCTTCAGCGGACGGCTCCACCAATAAACATCGTCGGGGGGCATGCGTTGCGCATAGAGCCGGTACCGGCTGCCGATCAACTCATTCAAGCCGGGCCAGCGCTGCAACTTGTCATAGCCATTGTCTCCGCCTTGACAATACTGGTCGCTGACCACCAGGACATAGGGTGGGTTTCCGGCGAGCTCATCGAGAAACCGGCGGCGATAGCGGTTGACCACCCACATCATCTCTTGCCCGCGGGGAGCGTAAGCGTAACAGTCATATAGAAAGCCGGTCGCCTGCACTAGTTGGGCCCGATAGAGAGTGTTGATGCAGCCGGCTGTAGTATCAAAGCATTGCACTCTGCCGGAAAGCTGCTGCCCTCCGAGCGTCTGAAGATCGTCATTCAACATGGTGATGAACTCCTGGTTGCGCCAGTCATAATGGACTGCCTTAACAGCGCAATACGGAGCCAGAAAGAGCAGGCCATAGGCAATCCCTGCCGCGGAGAAATAGCGCAGGACCGGGCGCTTGAGAGCAGCGGCAAAATCGATGCTCATCAGCAGCAAGAAAAACAGCAAGAGCGGATAGCGGTAATAGGGAAATCCTCGACCCTGAGCGCAATAAAAAATGAGACCGAGAAGGGCTCCGCCGGCCAGCATCCATTGTTCCCAATTCCATTGCCGCAGGAAGATGGCAACGGCCAGCCAAAGCACAACCAGCGGGCCGAGGGGAGAAATGCTGTGCAGCAGGAGAAATCCCAGAGGCTTACGGTACAGGCCGTTGTAGTAGCGCGCCAAGCCGAAGACGGTGGCAACAAACTCGCTCACTGCGTGTACCTGCAGAAGATAGAAGTAGACGATCAGGCAAGGCAGCAAGAAGCCCACGCCGCCATAGAGCAACGGACGCGCGTACGGTCTCTGCAGCTTTTTCAAACGAAGGACAAGCAAGGCAAGCAGAACCAACCCGACCGGTATCGCCAAGGGTTTCATGGTGGCGGCGATTCCGGCTGCGGCCGCCGAGGCAAAGATCATCCATATCGCGTTCCGCCGCAGAGCCAGAAAGAGAAAAGCGTATGCCCAGGCAAGCAGAGCCGCGATGATCAGGTCTCGCTCTCCCATGAACGCCACTCCATCCTGTCCGTGAATCAATGTAAACAAGACGGCCGCGGCAAAGCCGGCAAACCGGCTATAGGGCTTGGCAATCACGATCATCGCGGCGCCGCTTAGCGCGGTCAGAAAGAGATCGAAGATCCTCCAACTCAGGGAACCGGCGCCAAAGATGTGAATGACGAGCCATTCGACCAGATAGCAGCCGGGCATGTTGAAATCGATAATCTGCCGGTAGGGCGCGAAACCGTGCCCCATCAGGAAGGCGGCGTAATGAATTACAGAGGCGTCGCCGACAAGCGGCCAATTCCAGGTGCCGACGACGAAGAGGGCAAGGCAGGCAAAGAGAAAAACGCCCAATATCAATGGGACAATCGCTTTGTGTCGATGTAGAGCTTTCTCCGGCGCCATCTTTCCTCGGTCGATTGTGTCATATCCCTCATCCCGACTGGTTTCTGTATTTACCTTTGCTTTTCTTTCTGTCATTCCCGCAAGGAATCTGCTTGTGGTCTCAGGTTGTTTATCATGCCGATTTGGAGAGATTGCGCAAGTGGCTGGACAGGACGGAGACCCAGAAGCAGATTCCCTGCGGGAATGACAGAAAGAAAAGCAAAGGCAGACAAGCTATGGGCCTGCGGGCCACCCCATGCCCAGGTTGGCAACTACACCTGATTTGTCATCTCGACCGGAGTGTACATGGGCCTGCGTCCCACTCAAGGCGATGAAAATCAGGGTTGAGGAATGCTTGGTTGGCAACTACACCTAACTTTGTCATCTCGACCGGGGCGCAGCGTAGTGGAGAGATCCGCGGTTTTCCCATATCTGGCGCAAAAGAGCGCGTCAGATATGGGGCACCCAGCAGAGCAGGCCTGCCAGGATGATTTTCGAGAGAGCGGAGAGATCTGCGGTTTCCCACATCTGGCGCAAAGAGCGCACCAGATATGGGGCATCCTCGATTGGTGGCAGTTTTGGATCCGCACTTCAAACAACTCAAGGGTGGGAGACCACAACCGTTGGCAGAGCAGGCCTCCCAGAATGATTTTCGAGAGAGCGAAGCGGCGGGACCGGCTTCCGCATTCATCCTCCGTAAGCTATCCTCGAAATGAGCCGATTGATTTTGAGAGCACTGGTGAATTTCTCAACCGGCGGGATCAATGAATGCGACAGGCCAAACTCCTGGGGCGATTTGCTTCAGCTCTTATCTTTTTCCTCATCTTCGCCGCAGGTGCGCCTCTTCGGCTGGTTGCCCAGCAAGCCGCTGCTCAGCCTGGTTTGCCGCCGGAACTCGAATCGATTTTCAACCAACCCGAACAGGCGAGCACCCGCGGCTCGGTCTTTGTGCCCTTCGACAGTTGGATCTATCCTGCCTTCGATCGCCTTTTTTCCATGGGCTATGCCGATTCGGCCTACATGGATTTGCGCCCTTGGACCCGCCTGAGCTGTCTGCACATCCTGGAGGAGACCTATCCTAAGCTTGAAGGCGCGCCGCAAGATACGGAAGCGTGGAGCATCTTCAACGCGCTGGCGGCGGAGTTTGGATATGATGCCACAGCGCCGGAGACCAGGGCCGCGGTTGACCAGGTCTATGCCCGGCCCATGTATATCAAAGGCCGCCCGATCAACGATTCGTATCATTTCGGACAGACGCTCATCAACGACGATGGACGCCCCTATCAGGGCGGATTCAACGCTATCACCGGGTTTATCACCACCGCGGAGAGTCACCGGTTTAGCCTGGAGGTGCGGGGAGAATACCAGCATGCCCCTGGCCGCGCTGCTTATCCTGAATCGGTACAGGCTCTGATCGCGGCGGTGGACAGCACTCCCGAGCTGCCGCCCGAACCGGTTCCACAAACCAATGTCTTCCGTCTGCTGGACGCCAATCTTTCATTTCATCTCGCGCAGCATGAAATCTCCGTTGGCAAGATGGAGGACGACTGGGGCCCGGCGCGAACCGGAGGCATGGCGATCAGCTACAACGCCGAACCGATGTATGCTTTGCGCATCAATCGCGTGGAGCCGCTGCGCATTCCTTTTCTCTCCGACGTCCTTGGGCCGTTTCGCTATGAGGGTCTATTCGGCGATCTCAAGGGACATCGCTACCCCAACGCGCCATGGATTCATGCCGAGAAATTCAGCTTTAAGCCAACTCGCAACATGGAATTCGGATTCTCCAGGGTGGTGGTCTTTGCCGGGAAGGACCACGTGCCTCTTACCTTCGGCTCATTCTGGAATAGCTTTACCAGCTTCAGCAATGTGAGCGTGGCGCAAAAGCAGAGTAGAAACGATCCCGGCGCCCGCCACTCCAGCTTTGATTTCACCTGGCGCCTTCCCTGGCTGGAGAATTGGCTGACACTCTACTCTGACTCGATCGTGCATGACGACGTTTCCCCGCTGGCCGCGCCCCGGAGAGCCGCTGTCGCCCCCGGCATCTACCTGTCGCACGTGCCAAAACTCCCTCATGTGGATGTCCGGGTCGAGGCCGTCTCCACCGATCCGGTGTCGAATAGTCAGGGTGGCCAGTTCATTTATTACGAGAATGTCTATCGCGACCTATATCTTAATAGCGGCAATCTATTCGGCAGTTGGATTGGACGGGAGGGCAAAGGAGGCCAGGCATGGATCACCGATTGGCTCAGCCCTAAAACTTATATCCAGGTCGGCTATCGCCGGGCGAAGGTTTCAAAGACGTTTATCCCCGGGGGGACAACGCAGGACGATTTCAATGCCAGCGCAGTGCTTCGCCTGAAAGATGATCTGGAGCTAAAGGCGTTCGGTCAAGTTGAATTGTGGACGGTTCCCGCCCTGGCGCACGGGCAGCAGACGGATTTCACCGGATCGTTTCAGCTCACGTATTTTCCCAAACTGAACTGGCACAAGTGAAGGAAGCTAAAAAGCGATCAGCGGGTTTTTCTGCAGAGCGAACTGACCGCTTTTTAGCTACTTCGTGCGGTTAGTGCCTGCCGCCCCCAACTGCGTGGCCGCGTCCATCACGCATTTCATTTCCGTGAAAGTTGTTATTGTGTTCGGGCTGCCTATCGGCTCGCTCGCCACGATCCGGCATATGGCCATGGTAGCCGTTGTGCGGATCGAAGTGGTTATCTACGTGGCCATGGAAGTCGTGATGGCCATGAAACCAGGGGCCAGCGCCGATGAAGACGCCGCCACTAAACCACTCCGGGCCGTAATAGCCGTAGGGAGCACAGGGATAAGGCGCGTAATCGTAATAACCGTAGGGACAGACAGGCTCGGGTCCGATATTGATGCTGACCTGGGCTTTTGCTCGGGGAGTGGCTGCCGTGAAGCAGACAGCGGCAACGGCAGCTAATGCAAGATATTTAAACTTGCTCATACATTCTCCTATTGTCTTAGAGGCGAAGTTGATAGGAGAAGTTGCTCCAGATGTGTCCTGGTCTAAAGCCCAACTACGCGGTGGATGCAGTCCGCGCGAAAAATACTGAACCTGCCTTTGCTGTATCCGCCGAAGTAAATGAGACCTCCGACGCCCTCCGCGGTACAGGTGAGCGAGACTTCGTGGCACGACAGCTTGCCCGCGACGTCCTCATACTCAATCATCACCTTCGGTCGCGTCGCCATCGGCCGGGGCAGGCGGAGATCGGCAAACGCAATAACCTTCGAAGTGTCCGCGGCGGCGGAAGAAGACGTGGAGTGATCGTTAGGTTTCACTCATCAATTGGAACAGAATAAATGTAGCCATTCAAGTGACAGATTGACCATAGCAAATAACACATTAGTGGAACCCGCTGTGGAGTGTTACAGAATGGGACTTTTTGCAGGTGGCGGCATCAGGAGGAATGGGCCAGCCAGCTTTTCAGGCCTGCTCCCTGTGTCGCCCGGAAGTCGACACAATCGCTGATGCTATCCTGCGCCCGCTGCAAATCATTTGCGGAAGCCGGAACCTTGTGTTCTGTGAAGAAGTTGGCAACCTCAGTGCGCCGCTCAACGCTGCAAAAGCTGCCTGCGGATTGGACCAGAGGGCCGCCCTCCAAGGGAGTGATCTGAGCCTGGACTTGAGGCCAATGGCTCTGGACGAACTGCCATGCCCGATCGCGCGTAAAACGGTTGCTCAGCTCGGCGATGACCAGGCGGATCGCGTCCTGATTCCTCACCTTCCCGGAGATTGCATACTCCATGGCGCGGTCGACCAGCGAGGGGTCGCGAAAGCGGGTCAGCGCGAACAGCGTCTCCCTGTAGAGTTGTGGATTGTCCGTTGTCTGGCTTAGCGTTTGCAAGCGGTCGAAGAGGGCGCTATCTCCGTTTTGCGCGGCGACGCGAAGAGCAGCCTCGGCCAAAGTCGCATCGACAGAGGCAGGGTTATCCAGATACTGCCCGGTAATCTGCTTCGCCTGGGAGACAATCCTCGGCTCGCCTCCGATGCCGCCCAGCAAGGCAAAGAGTTCAGCGCGCAGCTCTTTCTTTTCCGGTGCATCGTCGACGCTCGGCGGACCTAAGCGGTCGAAGGCGCCAGTGAAGCTCTTGCTCACCCATCGAGCGAGCAGGACATGCTCGTCGGCGGTCGCGGCCAGCCGTTGATCGATGGTTGCAATCGCGGACCCTACACTTCCGATCACGTAGGGGCTGGGATCGTCCTTGACTGCGCTGGCCAAATCCATGAAGTCGGCGACGGTCGACTTGTCCGCCCGCGTTAACGCCCACTCATTTCCTAAGAGAGTGACACGTTCGACCGGATCGAGCGTCGTCTCCACCTGTGTGACCAGAGCGTGGTAATCGCTGCTGTCGTACAGCGCACGGTAATAGCCCCGGCCGCCGGCGTTGCCATAGAAGACCGGCGATTGCGGCACGTTGAGGGTCGCCGTGGGGCCGCTTAGGATCCGGCAGTCTCTTCCCGTTTCGCCGCCGCTTTTCAGGCAGACAGGCAAGGTCCATAAGAGACCGGAAGTGGGCGTGAGCTTGGGATTGAGAAAGAATCGCTGCTGCTCCACCTCTACCTTGCCGTCGCGTAGCGCTCCAAAGGTCAGCAGAGGCTCTCCCGGCTGGCTTATCAGGCTGTCCATGATTTTGTCCACAGGCTTATGGCTGACCTCGGTTTGCGCGTTCCAAAAGTCTTCCGCTGTGGCATTGGCGTACAGGTGGGCGCGAAGATATTTCTGCACTCCTTCGCGAAATGTCTGCTCGCCGAGATAGTGCTCGACCATCAACAGCACGGCGCCGGCCTTGCCATAAGTGATTCCGTCAAACATCTCATTGATCTGGTCGGGCGTGTCGGCGGTGGCGCGGATGGTCCTGGTCACCTTCTGGGCATCCAGATTGAGCGTCTGATTTAGAGTTGAGGCGACATCCTGAGGCATCTCCCACTGCGGCTTCCATGCCGCGACCGCCTTGTTTTCCATCCAGGTGGCGAAACCTTCGTTCAGCCACACGTTGTTCCACCAGTTCATGGTCACCAGATCGCCAAACCATTGATGCGCCATTTCGTGCGCAACATCCACGGCGACAATTTTCTCCGCGGCCACGGAGGCGATCTTGGGATTGACCAGCAAAGCCGTCTCGCGATACGTAATAGCGCCGAAGTTCTCCATGGCTCCGGCCTCAAAATCGGGCAGGGCGATCATATCCAGCTTGGGCAAGGGATACTTGATACCGAAATAGACGTCGTAGTAGTGGAGAAAGAATTCGGCGCCGGAGAGCGCAAACGCTCCGTCCTGGACATGGTCCGGGGTGGCGCAGGCGCGAATGGGCACGCCATCGCTTTCTCCGGAGAGGCACTGAAAGTCGCCGACCAAAAACGCAACCAGGTAAGTAGACATCTTCGGCGTCCGGGCGAAGCGAAGAGTGTGTTCACCGGGCAATGGTCCCGGGGTGTCGGAGACGATGTTGGTATTCGAGATCGCGGTATCGCCTTTGGAGATGGTCAGGCTGACGTTGAAGGAAGCTTTCAGCGCGGGCTCGTCAAAACAGGGGAAGGCGCGGCGCGCATCGGTGGCCTCAAACTGGGTTACAGCATAGTTGCGCCTGGCGGTCTTCGAAAGATAAAAGCCGCGCAGCTCGTTGTTCAGAATGCCGCTGTATTTTATTTGGAGGCTGGCGGGACCAGCGGGCAGCGTTTGCGGGAAATGGAAGGTGGCCTGTTGCTTGGCCGGATCGAGCGATACCTCCGCCGCTAGCGTCTTGCCCCCGGCTTCCACCGTGACCCGGTCAAACTTGATCTCGATGGCGTTGAGAGTGATCGCGTTGACCGGTTGGGCGAGAGTAATGTCGATGGTCTCTTCACCGGCGAAAGTGGCCGTCTGAAGATTCGGTGTCAGATGAAGGGAATAATGCTCCGGCCGCGCTATCTCCGGCAGCCGCTGCGCGGCAGCCCCAAGGGAAGAGAAAATTGCAAGAATCAATACCCAGGCTGCGCGGGGAAGGCGGAACGAAGATCTCAACGGCATTCAATTTTTCCCTCAGACTATTATTAGACGTGGTTCGCCGATTTGCGATGCTCCGGCCTTTTGTATTCGCACTTGCTTTTCTGGTCTGTCATTCCCGCAGGGAAATCTGCTTCTGGTCTCTTCCGGCATACTCGGTAACAGAGCTACGAAATACGGACAGCAGATTCCCTTCGGGAATGACAGAAAGAAAGACAAAAGCGACGATAATATCTTTGGTTAGGCTAGATTTCGCGGTAATTCAGCAGGATCAATCCAACCAGAGCGAGGCAGAGCGGCCAGAGGTAGCCGGCAATCCTGGCCATGCGCCCCTTGGGCAGCCGCAGTTCCAGCCATCGGCCCCATCCGGCCGTCACACCCATCAGGGCTATAGGTGTGTGGCTCATCTCGGCGAGCAATTCCTCTTTCACGTCTTTGACCACATGATCGTGGGTCAGCAACACCGCGGCCCCGAGAACGCACATTGCTGGAAAAACCAGCCTGGCCCATCGGGCCCGCAATTTGCCCGCCTGCACTGCGCATTCGAAGATCGCGAACAGCAGGATCAGAAGCGCCGCCAGGCGATGCTGCAAGACGTCCGGCGCGGAAAAACTCTCCCAAAAGGGCCGTGGGCCGATGGGCCAGTTTTCCGGGTCGGCGCGCAGCAGGATAAAGACCGCCAGTCCGGCAAAACTCAAGGGCCAGAAGCGCGCCCAGCGCATGGAGCGGAAACGGCTGAGGAAAGCCAGCACACCGGCAATCAGCACAATCAATCCCGCCCAGTGATGGTTATATTCCGACCACTCTCTGTCATTGATGTCGCTGGCGGCCATGGGTTTGAACTCGCTGTCGCGGATGGCCACGGCCATCGAGGTCGCGGGAGCCAGCGCGGATGCCGGTGGAGTGGTCATGCGCGGCGGCTGGGGATGCATGCGCGCATAGATTTCATGCGGCGTCAGCCTATCCTGAGCGGTCACGTCCACCGACGGCGGCTGAGCGGTGAGCGAAGCGGCCGCCAATATGGCGATGAATCCCAGTCCGATCTCCGCCTCGGCCACACGGCGTAGCTGCGCCAGCAAAGGCTCAGGATCGCGTTCCAAGCGCCGGCCAAGAAGCCAGTTTCCCGCGCCCAGCGCGATCAGTACCAGCAGAAGGTAAATCTTGGCAAGCAGCAGAACGCCATATGTGGTGCCGTAGAGGCCATTCCATGAGGCTACGTAGAACCAAGCCAGGCCGACTCCGGCCAAGATCAGGATCGCCGCACTGATCAGCGCCATGCGGGAGTAGAGCCGCACCATGCGCCGTGCCTCATCCGCATTTTCCACGCGGCCTAGGGAGATCAACAAGAAGGGCATGGCGCCGATCCAGGCCGCGGTGCCCAGATGATGGCCGGCGGTGAAGATGGTCAGCAGAACGCGATGATCGATACGCGCCACCGCATGGCTGGTGGCGACGGCGGCGCCCAGCAGCAAGAGGCTAAGAGGGAGCATGGCGACGGTTGCGCTATTGCTTTTGATTCGCGTACAGACCGCGAGCGCAAAGGCGAAGAGGATGGCCAATGAGCCGGCGAGAAAGAAGCCGGTTGTGGCCAGGCCCCGGAGGCTCAGATTGGAGCCGCTCATCAGCACGGCGCAGGAGGCTGCAACACTGGCGGCTTCGCCGAGGATCAACGCCGCCGCCGCGGCGCGGATTCCGCTACGGCAAAAACCTTGGACCGCCGCGCTTGCCCTGGCCGGTAGCGCCACAAACAACAGATAGGCGACGCCACCCAGCAACAATGCCTCGAAGGACAGTGTTGCCGCGCGCAGCAGTTCGCTCAGCAGATCGATATCGCGCAGAAACCAGATCAAGCGATTGCCGCTCTACTTTACTTGGAAGGGAATTTCGCCGCGGGTAATGTGGCCATCGCTGGCCAGTACCTGCCAGCGCAACACATAGTTCCCCTTGATCAGCCCGGTCAAGGTGGCAGACAACAGGTCGGGACCGGAATGGCTCCCGATGGCCACGTCCTCGATCTTGCCGTCAGGCGCAAGCAGGGTCAGGGTCGAATGGCCGGGGTCGATGCGCGAATTGTATTTGAGCAGAACGGCGAGTTTGGACCCGGTAACAGTGCTGTTCTCTCCCGGCTGGGAGCTTACCAGCACCGCGTGCGCGAAAGCCGATTTGGGTGCGGCCGCGAAGATACCGCAAAGGATAGCAATGACAGCTACAAAGCGAGGAGTAAGTTTTGTGAATCTCGGGAACATCTTCGGTCTGTTTCTCCGTATCAATCAGAAGAGATCATGGATTTTTGAGCCACGGATCGGCTCCGAAGGCCGGTGCTGGAGTTCGCTTTGGGTGCGTTGATAGCCCCCGGCATTTATGCTGGAGGGTAGACGAGCGCTTCAGCGCTCCGCGAAGTTTCGGACCCTGATCATGATCGCGCTTGTAGACGCTGGCATCGAGGTAAAGTCCCGCTTGACGCTAGTATTGCTCCATCTTAAGCTTGATTTCATACAGACTTTCACGCTGGACTAGAAGTCCAGTCGTCCGCCCTGCCAAAGCATCGGGCGCTTCCACCCAAACCGTCTACAGAGTTTTTCCGCAGCCTGTGAAATCCGGATGTGGGGTTCCCAATTCCCGCTAGCAATCGAAATCTCGCCGACTCCATTGCGGTAAGGGATCATTGTAGCGTGATGTGACAGTTGAAAGCGCGAGGCGCGCAGTTTGCGTGCGGGCCCAGGTTAGCTTTGCGAAGCCTGGGTACCCGCAGTTGCGTCCGAGGCTGTATCTTGGGCGGCGGAAGCGGCGCGCTCGGAGTGTCCGCTGCCTTCCGTGACTCGCGCTTCCGCATAGGCTGCTGCTCCCATGAGCGCCGCCCTGCTTTCCAGAATGATGCGTACCGGTGTTTGCACCAGCAGGTCGCTTAGGCGGCCCTTGTCGGTAAAGGCGCGCATGAAGGCGCCATCTTGCATCTTGTTCAGCAGCTTGGGCGCAATACCCCCGCCAAGATACATTCCCCCGACAGCAAGGATCTTGAGAGTCAGATTCCCGGCTTCCGCTCCATAAGCGGAAACGAACATGTCCAGCGCCTTCACGCAAAGTTCACTGGCGCCGGATTCGCCCAGCTCGCTGATCACGACGTTGGGGTCTTCCTGCCGCATCCGGTCCCGGAGCCAGTCGGGCTCCTCCATTTTCTTGACGTCGCGGCAGAAGTTATAGATGCTGGTCAGGCCCATTCCGGAGATTACACGCTCGTAGCTGACACGTCCTTTGAACGTCCGCTGCAAATAGCGCAGCAATTCGATCTCGTCATCATTGCGCGCCGCGAAATCCGCGTGGCCGCCTTCGGAGGCCAGGGGAAGATGGACATGCCCGTTCCAAACCAGAACGGCTTCCCCCAATCCCGTGCCTGGGGACATCAGCGCGCGATTGCCAGTAACGCTGGGGTCGCCCTTGCTCAATGTAAAAATCTGCTCCGGCTTCAGCTCCGGAATGCCATGTCCGTTCGCTTCAAGGTCGTTGATCAGGTAGACGTGATCGATTTTCAGGTCGGTGGATAGCTTACGGCTGTCCAGTTCCCAGGGAAGGTTGGTCAGCTTGAGCCGCCCTTGGCGCACCGGGCCGGGTACGCCGAAACAGGCGCTGGAGATGCTCGCCCGCTGGCTGGCGCTGAGCGGGACATCGCTAAGGAATTTCTTGGCGATTTTTTCCAGGCCGGAGAACTCCTTGGCCGGATATCGCTGTTCGTAGACGGGGGTTAAGTGCCCGCGGACAAACTCATACAGCGCGAGATCTACCTTGGTTCCGCCTACGTCTCCGGCCAGAATCATCGCGCGATCTCCAGTCTGCCCTTGCCTTCCGCATCCGGTGCCGGCAGCAGAGCCGCCGCGGCGGAGTCGAGCAGCAGCGTGATGCGGCTATTTTTGGGCTGAATCAACTGCGACGGAAGCTCCTCGGGATCGTACGGCCCTAGCAGCACACCCTTGAGCGGCGCAGCCTTATCCGCGCCTTGAATCAGAAAGAAAACATCTCGCGCCTGGTTGATCACCGGCCAGGTCAGGGTCACGCGCCACGTATCTTTCTGCGACGGGACATGGTTGGCGACTGCAATGCGCCGCACCTCATTGAGCGCCGGGGTGTGAGGAAAGAGCGAGGCTGTGTGCCCGTCCGGTCCCATGCCCAGGGCGACGGTGTCGAAGATTGGCATCTCCGCATCTTTCAAACAAAAGCTTTGCCTGATATCGGCTTCATACTGCGCGGCCGCCTCTTCCGGATCGAATTCTCCGTGAATGCGAAAGACCTGAGAGCTGCTCACAAAAACCTTGTCGAGCAAAGCCTCCCTGGTCATGCGGTAGTTGCTATCCGGATCGTCGGGCCGCACGCAGCGCTCATCCACCCAGTAAATCTCCACTTGTTCCCAGGGTATCTGGTCGCGAAAGGGAGTGGCCGCCATCAATTCAAAAGTCCGCTTCGGTGTGCTGCCTCCGGAGATGGCGATGCGCGCCCTGCCGCGCGCGGCAACAGACTCGCGAATGCGATTCACCAGGTAAGCGGCTGCTTGCTGGGCAAGCGCCTCGGGACTGGCGCTTACGGAGTACAACGCCTCTATCGTTTTAGCCATAAAGTTAGTTTCTTTTAGTCCCTGCTGAGGTTAGCTTTACCCAGGGGCGGTTTAGCCGCTGAGGGAAAAAATACCCGGAACCACTTGGCAAATCATCTGTTGAGTCCCGTAGGGACGGCGTGAAATTAGCCCAGCACGTCAGTGCTGGGTGGCGGCGGAACAAATTCCAGTCCCGTAGGGACGACTGAAATATCTCTCAGGAATGATTCAGCCGTCCCTGCGGGACTTTATCTTATACCGGACTCCTCCCCAGCACTAACGTGCTGGGCTAATTTCACGCCGTCCCTGCGGGACTTGTTTGCTCTCTCGAAAAATCATCCTGCAAAACCTGGGTGCCCCATATCTGGCGCTCTTTGCGCCAGATGTGGGAAACCACAGAATCTCTGCCAACCCACTCTTCCTCATGCTTATCCCTACAGAAAGAAAAGCAACTGCGAATACAGAAGGTTCCCCGCTTCACTTCCCTCTGTCGAAAATCATCCCGCATCGCTAAACATTGCGCCAGGCGCGGCCATCGCGGGCCAGCAGTTGATCGGCCGCCTTCGGTCCCCAGGAGCCTGCCGCGTAGTTGGGAAAATCCTTGGGCGGGTTTGCCTCCCACTGTTTGAGAATCGGAGTCAGCAGGGCCCATGTTGCTTCTACTCCATCGCGATGCGCGAACAGGGTCGCATCTCCCAGCATGGCGTCCAGCAACAGGCGCTCATAGCCGTTGGCCGAGGATTTGCCGAAAGCGCGGGCATAATTGAAGTCCATCAGCACGGGGCAGACTTCCATGTTGGGGCTGGGCACTTTAGCGCCGAATCGCAGCGAGATGCCTTCGTCCGGCTGGATACGCATGGTGATCAGGTTGGGTTGTAATTCCTTGCAGGGACCGTCGTTCTTAAAAAGCAACTGTGGAGGTTGTTTGAACTGGACGGTGATCTCGGTGACCCGCTTGGCCATTCGCTTTCCCGCGCGAAGGTAGAACGGAACGCCGGCCCAGCGCCAGTTCTCGATGCCTAATTTCAAGGCAGCGTAGGTCTCGGTTGTGGATTGCGGATTGACACGATCTTCCTCCCGATAGCCCTTCACCGGCTGGCCATCGATAACGCCGGGGCCGTATTGCCCGCGCACCGAATCCTCCAGGTAAACGGGCTGGATCGCGCGCCAGACCTTGACTCTCTCCCGGCGCATTGCTTCGGCCTCGAAGGAGATCGGAGGCTCCATGGCGACGAAGGAGGCGAGCTCCATGACGTGGTTCTGCACTACGTCGCGCAGCGCGCCCGCCTTCTCATAGAAGGGCCCGCGGCCCTCAATGCCGATATCCTCGGCTGCGGTGATCTGCACATGATCGACATAGTTGCGATTCCAGACGGGCTCGAAAATGCCGTTGCCGAAGCGGAAGACCAGGATGTTCTGGACCGTTTCCTTACCCAGATAGTGATCGATACGAAAGATCTGGTCTTCCGCAAAGACCCTGTTCACCTCATCGTTCAGCGCGCGCGCCGATTCCAGATCGTGGCCGAAGGGTTTTTCAATGATCAGCCGCACCGTTCCCTGCTTGGGCTTGCGCCATGCCATGGGCGCCGAGTTGCTGAATGATCTCGGAGAAATACTCGGGCGCGGTGGCCAGGTAAAAAAGCCGATTGCCCCTGATACCGCGCTCGCGGTCAATCTTCTTGAGCAGCGTGTCGAGCTGCGCGTACCCTTCTTTGTCGTCGAAGTTCATCGCGTGGTAGGCCACGCGCGAGAGAAAGCCGGCCAGCTTGGGGTCGTCCGGCTTTACTCCGCCGAAGCTGCACGATTCCGTCGCGCATGTCGTTCGCGAACTCATCCTGGAGAGGACGGCGGGCCACGCCGACCACCTCGAACTGAGGCGGCAGCAGGCCGGCCTGTTCCAGATGAAAGAGCGCCGGCAACAGCTTGCGCTTGGTTAAATCGCCGGAGGCGCCGAAGATAACGACGACGGTGGGATCGGGAACATGCAAATCGCTCTGCGATGCCTTCACGTCTTCAGGAGAGATCTTTACTTCCATGGTCGCCATTGGATCACGCTCCTTACATCGATCCCACATCTCCTCCGCAAAAGGCGCGGTTAGATTATGGGGCACTCAGCTTTGCTTTCAACCCATGATTTTATGACCCGCTGTAATCGGAATTCCCAAACGCTCCAATTCCTGCGCGAACTGTGTTTCATCCTGATAACAGATCGCATGAATTCCCAGGTTTGCCGCCGCGTCGCAGTTTCCCTGGCGGTCATCCACAAATGCCACTTGCTCCGGCTTCCGTTGCAGCACGTCCAGCGCCAATTTAAAAATCTCAGGATCGGGTTTTCGCAGGCCTAAATAACAGGAACTTAAAAATGCCTGGAAGTAATTGTGCAGTTGAAAGCGCTCGACGCGATAGTCGTTCAGCTCCCTGGATTCGTTGTTCAGGATCATCATCGCCACTTCATTCGCTGCCCGAAGCTTAGCGACGATGCGCAGCGCGCCATGGGAAAGCTCTTTGGATTGCGCCTTCATCTGCTCGAGAAACTCCGCCGGGGTAAAGGGACGAGGCTCAAAAAAGACGGTGCGCTCCAGGAACTGCTCCGCCGTCATCAAGCCTTTTTCCCATGCATCGTTGGCCAGCTCATGGCGCGCCTCATAGGCGGCGCGATCGACGGAGAAATGGCCCAGGACCGCGGCTCGCTCCTCGTGGTCCCATCCGTTGGTCAGAAGAACGCCGCCAACGTCGAAAAGAATTGCCCTGATCTCCGCCATCGTCCGTCCCTATTGAACTTACCTGCCCGCGGGCGACATCTCGCGATGGCGCGCCAGCAACTGCTGGGCGCGCTTTTTGACGTTGGGAATATTGAAGCCCAGCTCGTCAAATACTTTGGAGCCGGGAGCCGAGGCGCCGAAGCGCTCCAGCCCGATCACATCGCCGTGCCGGCCGACATACTTCCACCAGCACCACGGGGCGCCGGCTTCGACCGCCAGCTTGGGTAAATCGAAGGGGAAGATCTGCAACCGGTAGTCTTCGGGCTGCTCTTCGAAGATGCGGAAGCTGGGCATGGAGACGACGCGGGCGGAGATTCCTTCCTTCTTCAACTCTGCGGCCGCGGCGAGAATCAACGAGACTTCCGAGCCGGAGGCCACCAGCAGCAGATCGGGAGACGCGCCACCCTCCTCGAGGATGTAAGCCCCCCGGCGGACGCCCTCGGCGATCTTGTACTTTTGCGGGTCCAGAATGGGCAGGTTTTGCCGCGTGAGGGCCATAAAACAGGGGGACTTTCTCTCCAGCGCCAGGCGCCACACGGCAGTGGTCTCATTGGCGTCGGCGGGGCGGAGATCGGTCAGGAAGGGCGTCGCACGAAGCATGGTCAACTGCTCGATCGGCTCATGCGTCGGCCCATCCTCGCCCAATCCGATTGAGTCGTGGGTAAAGATGAAGAGCGAGTGCGCGTGCATCAATGCCGCCAGGCGAATCGCCGGTTTGGCATAGTCGCTGAAGTTAAAAAATGTGGAGCCGAAGGGAATCAGGCCGCCGTGAGCCGCCATACCGTTCACTGCCGCGCACATACCCAGCTCGCGCACCCCGAAGAAGATGTTGCGGCCCGCAGGATCGACGTGAAAGTTGGCGCTCTCCTTGAAGATGGTCCTGGTCGAGCTGGTGAGATCGGCTGCGCCGCCGATCAGCTCCGGCACCGCCTTGGCGATGGCGTCCATGACATTGCCTCCCGCGGCGCGGGTAGCGATCGGCTTGCCATCCGCCGGGAAAACGGGCAGACTCTTTTCCCAGCCTTCGGCCAGCTTGCCGGATTGGACGCGCTCGAACTCGGCAGCCGGTTCGGGATAAGACTTCTTGTAACGCGCGAAGAGGTCGTTCCACTCCTCCTCATATTTCCTGCCCCGCTCTACTGACGTGAGCCAATGCTTCCTCGCGTCTTCGGGAACATAGAATGTCTTGTCCTGGGGCCAGTTCAGGTTCTTCTTCGTCTCTTTGACCGCTTCGGCGCCCAGGGGCTCACCGTGCGCTTTGTTGGTGCCCGCCTTGGGGCTGCCATACCCGATGATGTTGCGCACGCGGATGAGCGATGGCTTGTCCTTCACCGCCTGGGCCGCTTCGATAGCCTTGGAGATGGCTGCGAGATCGTTGCCGTCTTCGACCATCTGCACATGCCAGTGATAGGCCTCGAACCTCTTTGTGACGTTTTCAGTGTAGGAGAGCTCGGTTGGTCCATCGAGCGAGATCAGGTTGTCGTCATAGAGGTAGATCATCTTGCCCAGAGCCAAGGTGCCTGCCAGAGAAGCCGCTTCGTGGGAGATTCCCTCCATCAGGTCTCCGTCGGAACACATCACGTAGGTGTAATGATCCACGATGTTGAAGTCCGGCCGGTTGAAGATTGCCGCCAGGTGCTTCTCCGCGATGGCCAAGCCCACGCCCATGGCAAAGCCTTGGCCAAGGGGACCTGTGGTCACCTCGACTCCGTCAGTATCTAGCGACTCGGGATGTCCCGGCGTACGCGACCCGTACTGGCGAAACTGTTCGAGGTCGTCGATGGAGACGTTATAGCCAGTCAGGTGCAGGACGGAATAGAGCAACGCCGATGCATGACCGTTAGAGAGCACGAAACGGTCGCGATTGGTCCATTTCGCGTTTTTGGGGTTGTGGCGCATGTATTTGTGGAAGAGGAGGTAGGCCATCGGAGCATCGCCAAGGGGGGCGCCGGGATGACCGCTCTTGGCTTTTTCAACCGCGTCAACGGCCAGAAAGCGCAACGCATTAATCGACACCTGATCAAGTTCGCTCATAACACCATCATCGCTCCGTTTCCTGATAGTTTCCAAATGATCCCGGTGGGCCACGCTATTACGTGCATCGACTGAAGTCGCGCCCTGGTACAAAACTCGTGGTTTTTCCGGGGCCTGTAAAGCCGATCGAGTTTCAGTCGGGTCCGGCAGTCAGAACGCCTGGGCGCCCCATATCTGGCGCGCGACTTTGCGCCAGATGTGGGAAACCGCGTTTGCTCCACTCCGCTGCGCTTCGGTCGAGATGACAAATAAGGCGCAATTGCCAACCTAATCATCTTCTAAAGCGTTTTCCCGTCTTCCCCGGATTCTAACTCTACCTCGAAGTTATGGCCTTCCCATCGCTGCTGCTCCAGCCATTGGAAGGTGAAGGAGATTCGGCCCGTTTGTCCCGGCGTTGTAGCAATATCGGCCATGTGGCCCGCGCAAGTAAAATGCCGGCTTTCTGTCGATTGCACGGTCTTCCAGTCATCGCCACTCCACACCAGGAGAAACTTGTCACTGGATAGGATGCGCAGTTTCTTGCCTGGCCGCAGCGAAGCGATTCGCCGGTCGAGCCTGAAGATCTCAACTCCATTCTCGCGCTTTCCATGGCAATAGCGCGTTCTCCACCGCGGCAATGCTTTCGAAAACCTTGCCGTCGGTTGCGGATCGAAGCAGCTTCACATACTCGGCATGCGCCCATACGAGGGGCATGGCCGCTCCCGTAGGTTTGCCGAATTTCATTCCATCCTGGGGCAGGTCCGGCTGATCCCAGATCTGCTCAGGAAGCATCCCGCCGATGGAGCTGAAGTTCTCGAGCGCCTTGATATATGGGGTGGGGTCATGGCCGGCAGCCAGCTCATAGTGGCCACGTTCTCCGGTCAGGAGCGGCCATGGGCGGCCCACGCCCCAGCCGAGATACGGTCCACCATCGGCACGCTGCCCATATCCATCATGGTTGTAGCGCTTCCAGCAAGGACCGAACGGAGTATCTACCTTGAGGACGTGATCCACCACTTTGAGCGAATCGACGATCAAGGGATCATCCGCTCTGCGAACCCCGTAGCGCACCAATTCAAGAAAGCCGGCGTCGATAATTTCACGGGCCTCATACTCGAACCTCTCTCCGGGCGGCTGGTTGGCCAGCCGGATGACCTCCTTCCCGCAGCCCTCATGGGCGTAAGGCTCGCCGCACTCCGGAGGACGAATTCGCATGTAGTGCCGCTTGACTTCGGGCAACAAGACGCCGTCGTTGGTCACCGTCCAGTCTTCCAGGTGGGATTCGATCCAATCCGCCTGCTCTTCCAGAAGCTGCCCCAGCTCCGGCGAGTCATTGGCGCGTACTATCTCGGCGGCGCAGATCAGTCCGCAAATCACGACGGCCAAAGTGGATGGAGAATAGCCGGCGCTCTCTTCCCACCGGTCCTGCTGAGTTACCGGTGAATTACGCACCAGGAACCCAGCCGCGCGCTCGACAAAGGGAAAGATGTGCATATCCCCTAGTCCGTTCCGCTTCCACAATCGCCAAGCCAAAATGATGGGGAAGGCGACCTCATCGAGTTGAATGCCGGTCCAATACGGTTTCCCATCGATCCAGAAATTCTGGGCGAAGCTGCCATCCGGTTTTTGCGTACAGGCCAAATAGACCAAGGCGCGGCGAGCGGTTCCTACGCGCTCTTTTCCGGCGGACAGCAGAGCGGTGGCGCTTTGCACCATGTCCCGCGTCCAGACCAGGTGATAGCCGCCCAGATCCTCATCGCTCATGTATTGGCCCCAGGGAATGGAGGCCGAAGCAATGAAAGCGCCCATAAACTGCTTGTCCTCATGGGCGAGGATTACATTGTGGCTGATCTCCAGAAGCCTTCCGCAATCCCGCGCGGCAGGTTTTAAGTCGGAGGGCGTCCTGACGCGGTGCCACTGCTCGATGAAGCGCTGCAGGTTCCAATCAAACGCAGTCGTCAGAGATCCCAGGGCCATGGTGAGCGCGGCGTGGTGCCCTTCCCCCAAGGCAATGGACAGGACAAACTCGCGGTTGGTATTCAGGTCGATTTCGCCGGTCAACGCTATATTGCCGTCGGGCGCAGTCCCGAATTCCCAATCCATTTTGAAGTTGCTCATCAGGTCCTGCCAGCCGTCGCTCCGGCCCACATAGCCACAACTGGTGCGGGAGAATCCGCAATTGGCCGCCATGGCCAAGGAGGTGTTGTTCTTCCACGCCAGCAGGACGCGTCTCCCGGCCACGTCCAGCATGGCCCCGGAATTGCCCGCGCCCCCAATCTCCAAATGCGGAGCCAAAAGCGCGTATGCCTTCATTCGCGAGAGCAACTGCTCATCCCCAGCGAAACGAACGCGCATCAGCACCACCGGGTGGTGGGGATCGGCAATAATCTCCTTGGTCAGCGTATAGCGCCCCTGACGATCGCGATTGGTCAGCCGCACCGCCAGGGAGTCCGCGTCAATGTACTCGAATTCCCGGTCGAGGTCGCGTTTCTCTTCGTGGCAAAAGGTCTCGCCATCGGTGAGCAGAAAGCCCATGTCCCGCGTCTGCGGACGGTCAATGGTGGGGTAATAGATCTCGTTCAGAATGCCGTGTGAGATTGTGTACCAGATGCGGCTGGAGGCGGAGTATGCCATGCCCACGGCATCTTTTTCGCTCGATGTCCAGCGCGGTTCGAGTCCCGGGGCGCCAAAAGCCGGGCCTTGCCCCTGAATCCAGCGATAGTTCAGAGATTGATCCATCAACGTCGCGGCCTCTCCGTTCCGCACCACTTTTATCAAGACGCCCGGTCATAACGTCCGGTGACAAAATCTGCTCATAAAATTTGGGAATTCACATCGGGATCGGGATGGAATGCCACCTCGCGCATGGCGTGAGTGATTTCCCGATTTTTCATGAAATATTCCCAAACAAAGCCGCTGCGCAGGTTTTCCGCCATGAGCAATCCGATGCCCACATCGATTCCAATTACGTCCGCGCCAAACCAGCCGGCTTTGGGCTGGAAAGCATCGGCGAAACCATATTGCCCATAAATCTTTTCTCCAAAGCGCTGACGCATGGTTAATAGCACATGAGAACATTCGGCGGGCAGGAATACCAGGGAGCCGGCGGTGGCGCAGGGCACCAGCGTGCCATCCAAAGGACCCATCGAAGGGGGCCCGCCCCAGACACGATAGCCCTGCCGTGAATCGGAGGCGGAGATGCCCCACATGTCCTGGTCGATCCAGGAGAACTTCTGGCCCAGCACCAGGCACCACAACTGGTGGGCGCGGGTAGCCGCAACCGAGTTGGTGAAGTAGTTGGCGTGCCGGTCGCGCAAGTTGCGGTAGTCGCACCAGGCCTGGGGGTATTGATGAATGAAAAGCGGGGCAACGCCGCTAATGTAGTCGATGCCGCCGTAGGAGACCACCGGCCGCTGCACCGATTCCCAAGTATCGGCCGAGATCGGATGCGTGGGTGAGCCGATGGCCATGAGGTACATGGTAGTCAGCTCGGCATAAATATCCCAGCGATGCTTGAGAAATCCCTGGTCCGGCAGCCAGCCCATGGAGAGCGTGGTGCCGCCGTTGGTCATCCATTGCCAGTCGATTCGGCGATAGAAGGTCGTCGCCAAGGCCTGGATACGAGTGTTTCCGGTGAAGTACTGGCGGCAGTGCAGCACTCCGCAGAGCAGCAACGCTGTGTCGATCGAGGACAACTCGCTGCCAAAGAGCCTCTGTCCGCTCTCGATATCGATGAAGTGATAAAGAAATCCATGGACGTGCGGGCACTGCTCCAACAGAAAAGCGAGAGTGGTTTCCACTCGCGCTTCGCAATCCACCTGGCGCAGATAGTTCCGTTTGGCGGCGATGCACAGCGCGCTCAAGCCAAAGCCGGTGGCCGCGATGCTGGCGACGCGGCTCTGAGAGCGGCCGTTCCAGAGGGCGCGATCGCGCACCAGTCCGGATACCGGACTGGCCTCGTTAAAGAAAAAATCGCAGTTCCTTGCCTCCATATCGTCCAGCAGCGCGTCGGCCGCCTTGGATACCTGGGTGAGAGGCCGATTGATGAATACTCCGGGCGGATGTGGGTATTGTTCCGCGGCCTGGCTCTCCGGCTTGGGGCCAGGGCCGGTCGTCGGTGGCGGGGTCCGCTGGTTTTGCATGCCCTCGGCGGGCGCCAGGGAGGGCGACCCCAAAACCATCGCCCCGGCCGCGCCAGCCTGGAGCAGAAGTTCTCTGCGGGTTATTCGTGATCGAACCAAAACAAATCACATCCCAAAGGGAGAAATGGAAAAGCTCTTTGCAGGGCAAGCTTCGCAGGATGCGGAAAACCTTATACAGCGCCTGGGACGCTACCTCTTGGCTAGAAGCCCCCAGCATTCATGCGGAGAGCGTGAAAACTATTCCTCAGGGGCTGAAGCCCATTTTATTTTGCGTCAGCTGCGGCAAGACTGAACTCCGAAAAAAGGCTGGTGCGGAGCCTCTGGGTGGAAGCCCCCGGCATTTATGCGGGGGTAGGAGCGCTTCAACGCCCCGGGAAGTTCGACTCTGAACATGATGCGCTTTAGCGCTGGCATCGGTAAATCCAGGGCTGAAGCCCATCTTAAGATCAACCGCTTTCCGCTGGACTTCAAGTCCAGCTTCTCCCTGTTAAAGCAGGGGGCTTCCACCAAAATCTTCTGCACCGTTTTACAGGCTTTTTCAGCTTCTGGTCCTTTTTGAGTGTAAACCTAGGCTGGCGGCTTCTTTATTCCCCAAAAGTAATTGCAAACGGATTTTAGTTTGCCGCCGGTCCGCTGAACGTGACCCCGGGGATTTGCATCCATTAACATGGAGACGCAATTGGCGGGCGCCGGCGATTGTTTTGAGGGCCTCTCGTGTCCGCTTGTTGGAGCATCTTGCTCCACCGTTTTCAAACCTACTCTGGTCTCGGCGGCAAACGACTTTGCCGTTGAGACCACTCGACCGCATCAGGAGGAACGCTTTGGCTTACGAAACTCCACCGCTTCCCTACGATTACTCTGCGCTTGAACCTCACATCGACGCCGAAACCATGAAGTTGCATCATGACAAGCATCACGTAGCTTATGTCGCCAATCTCAACGGCGCCGTCGAAAAGCATCCCGAACTGGGCAAGCATGCAGCGGAGGATCTGCTGCGCAATCTCTCCGAAGTTCCCGAAGATGTGCGAAGCGTCGTCCGCAACAACGCCGGCGGGCACGTCAATCACAGCATGTTCTGGACCATCATGAAGCCGCAAGGCGGGGGCCCGCCCAGCGGCAAAATCGGCGAGCAAATTCAAAAAGACTTTGGCGGCTTCGATGCTTTTAAGAAGCTGTTCAATGAGACCACGGCAAAGCAGTTTGGGTCCGGTTGGGGCTGGCTGGTTTGGGAGAACGGCAAATTGAAGGTGATCACCACGGCAAACCAGGACAACCCGATCTCTCAGGGCTTCTATCCCATTCTGGGGAATGATGTCTGGGAGCACGCCTATTATCTGAAGTATCAAAACCGGCGTCCGGAGTATCTGGCTGCCTGGTGGAACACGGTCAACTGGCCGGAGATCGAGAAACGCTTCGACCGGGCGAAAAAGTAGATTTCGCCGGAGAGTCCCAGGTCCCGAAGCCGGGACCTGGGACGCCCGCCGCTCTAGTGCGCGCCTTTCTCAAAGGCACGTTGAATCAGCGCCAGCCCTTCCTCTCTGGTGCGAATTCTTCCTTCAAGCTGGGCGTCTTCCGTCATGGCAAGCATTTTTTTGAACTCCAGACCGGGCTGGTAGCCGGCCTCGATCAAGTCTCTGCCTGTAACCAGGAGCTTGGGCCGTACCTCCTCCTGAGGAAGGCTTTGATAGCGTTCTTTGGCAAACTCGTAATAATCGAGCGAGCCATGGCTGGCGAGACAATCCATTCGGTGCAGGGCAAGATGCTCGTCGAAGCGGGGCAGCCGGAAAAATCGTTTCAGCGTGGATTCCCTCATCTTTTCGACGTCGCTGAAGCGCATATGATTTTCGATCAGCAGCAGGATCTGCGCGGTTTCGTCATTGCCAAACCTGAGCCGGCCGAGAATCTCCCGGGCTATGCAGGCGCCCACCTCGACGTGTCCATCGAAGCGGATGCGGTCCGGCCCTATGCGAAAGGTGGACGGCTTGCCTACATCGTGCAGCAGTGCTCCCCAGGCTAAGGAAGGCGATACTCCCTCGGGCAATTGGGCGAGCAGCATTAAAGTGTGTTTCCATACGTCGCCTTCTGGATGGTACTGCGGCGGCTGCTCTACCCCGTGCATTTTGGCGATTTCAGGAAGAACCTCGACCAGCAGCCCGGTCTCATCCAGCAATTCGAAGGCGCGCCTGGCTCTGCCTTCGGTCAGCATCTTGGTCAATTCGTCGCGCACTCGCTCGCGGCTCACCTGGGCGATGGCGGGGGCCAGTTCCCGGATCGCCGCGCGTGTCGCCGGCGCGAGCTCAAAATCAAAGCGGGCGGCGAAGCGCACGGCGCGCAGCATGCGCAGTTTGTCCTCGGTAAAGCGGACCCGCGGCTCGCCGATGGCGCGCACCACTCCGGCTGCGAGATCCTCCATACCGCCGACAAAGTCCAAGGTGGCTTCGCGGGCATTCCCGGTTTGCGCCAATCGTTCCGGGTCGAGCACCATGCCATTGATGGTGAAGTCGCGGCGCTGGACATCTTCTTCGGCGCTATCTGCGAAGCGGACCGCATCGGGGCGTCTTCCATCGCTGTAGGCGCCGTCGCTGCGGAAGGTGGCGACCTCGGTGAGAATCTCCTCTCCCTGATCCTCGCTCAAGACCAGGACGACGCCGAATTGTGCGCCCACGGCGAAGGTCTTTTCGAAGAGATTGAAAAGCTCCGCCGGACGCGCGCTGGTGGCGACGTCAAAATCCGCGGGAGCTCGGTCGAGCAGCAGGTCGCGAACGCATCCGCCGACGAAATACGCCTGGTGGCCGGCAGCGCGCAATCCGGCGACAATTTTTGCCGCTGCCGCCTCCGCTCCCGGCTTAGCCATTTGCGCCCTCTTTACCACTATAGAAAAACAACGGGGTGAGATCCGGTCCGATGAGTCTCGTTGGACAACGGATCGGAAGCGGCAGTTCCCAGCTTAGTAATTCAGGTGCTGCCACACTCTCTCGAAGATCATTTAGGAATCGCCGTTCCGCTCTCATCATTCGTGGTCTCCCACCCTTGCTACCCACCCCAGCAAGCTTCGCTTGCGGGGACCCCGGTTTCGCTCCAGTCGAGACGACAAAGGAGGCGTAATTACCGAAGGGAAATCTGCTTTTGCCTTTCTTTCTGTCATTCCCGGAGGGAATCTGCTTTCCCTATCGGAGCGCTGTGACCCTGCCGAGAGACCAGAAGAAGATTCCGGAGTATCGCAAGCCTCTATCATTTTCCTTCTAAGATAGAAACATGGAGAAGATTGCTGCGGATGGCCAGACCCCTGCCGGGCGGATACTGGCTATCGAGACTTCCTGCGACGAGACGGCTGCCGCAGTTGTCGAGCGCGGGCGCTACACGCTGTCCAATGTGGTCGCTTCGCAGATTGCCATTCACGCCCCTTACGGAGGAGTTGTGCCCGAGCTGGCCTCGCGCGAGCACCTGCGCAACATTGTGCGGGTGGTGCGGTTGGCGCTCTCGGAGGCGGGCATTACTTTTTCCGATGTTGACGCCATTGCCGTGACCGAGGGTCCCGGATTGGCCGGAGCGCTGCTGGTCGGCATCTGCTACGCCAAATCGCTGGCCTTTGCTCTGGGCAAGCCGTTGATCGCTGTTAACCACCTGGAGGGCCACATCCACGCAGTCCTTCTGGAGCAGCAGCAGTTGGCCGCAGGCCAGGCGGAATCGACCGCTCTCACCGGTGAGGGAACCGGTGCGGCGCTGGCTCTGGTTGTCTCCGGCGGCCATACACATCTCTATCTCGCGCGTCGCCATGAGGGGAGCTTTACCTATCGAAATGTTGGCCGCACCGTGGACGACGCTGCGGGCGAGGCATTCGACAAGGTGGCCAAGCTGCTTGGGCTAGGCTATCCCGGCGGTCCCTGGATCGACGCCCTCGCGCCCTACGGCGATCCCTCCGCGGTGCCCTTCAGCTTCGCTCAGGTAAAGCGCAAGGCCCATAGGCCCGAGGAGCATACGGGCGATGGCGATCTGGCCCCCCGGTTCCTCTTCTCCTTCAGCGGCATCAAGACAGCCGTGCTGCGCTACGTTCAGCTCCACCAGCTCTATCCCGCGATTCATCGCCGCCGTGAGGCTCTAGCGGCGCTGGCGCAGCCCAAACCCTCCGATGCGCTTGCTCTCTGCGATACCAAGACGCTGGGACTGATCGCATCCTTTCAGCGGGCCGTGGTCGACGATCTCAAGAGGAAAACCTTCCAAGCCGCCCAAGCCCTGGGAGCGGACAATATCCTGGTTTCGGGCGGCGTAGCGGCCAACCGCGAACTGCGTGTCCGTTTTACCGGAGAGGCGGCAATGCGCGGGATGTCGGTGGCCTTTCCCTCGCTCGCCCTCTCCACCGATAATGCCGCCATGATCGCCGCCGCGGCGTGGCCCAAGTGGTCCGCCGGGCAATTCGCGCCGCGCGAACTAAGCGCTCAACCCTCGCTAGCCCTATGATTTTCGCAATATGATTTTGAAAATCAGCACCGCGGGAGAGCCGGTTCTGCGCCGGCGCGCCCGGCCGCTTACACCGGAGGAACTTCTGCTGGGCCGAACGCAGGAGCTGATTGCTTCCATGCGGGAGACTATGCACGACGCGCCCGGAGTCGGTTTGGCTGCTCCGCAGGTCTATATGCCGCTGCAACTCGCGGTGATTGAAGATCGCGATGTCTACATGAAGGATCTGACGCCAGCGCAGCTTGCCGAACGCGAGCGCAAACCCATTCCTTTCCACGTGATCGTCAACCCGATATTGACCTTGGAATCGGAACCGGAGATTGAATTCTTTGAAGGATGCTTGAGCTTGCCGGGCTTTACCGCGGTGGTCCGGCGCGCACACCGGGTCCGGGTCGACTGCCTGGATCAGAATGGCCGGCCGCAGACTATCCGCGCCTCGGGCTGGTATGCGCGTATCCTGCAACACGAGGTCGATCACCTCTTGGGGACGATGTATATCGACCGCATGCGCAGCTCGACCTTCACCTCGCTCGAGAACTACAGCCGCCACTGGAAGAGCAAGAGCATAGCCGAATGCTGCGCGCATGAAGCGTAGGGGGCACGCCATGGGCGCGCTACTCCTGATAGGATGGGAATGCGATTGTCTAGAGCCTGTCGTACGTGAGCCGCCGCGCTGGAATGACCATCCGCCTCTTCAATACCCTTACCAATTCTGTCCAGGAGCTCGAGCCGGCCGACGGAGCGACCCTGCGCATGTATGTTTGCGGTCCCACGGTGTATGACTACGGCCACATCGGCAACTTCCGCACCTTCCTGCAGGTAGACGTTCTCCGCCGCTTCCTCAAGCAGCAGGGCATGGGCTTGCTCCACGTGATGAACATCACCGATGTAGACGACAAGATTATCCGCAATGCGGCCGCGGCCGGCCTGCCCATCGAGGCCTACACGGAGAAATATGAGCGCGCATTTTTTGAGGATTTGGATGCGCTCGGCTGTGAGCGGCCGGAGGTTGTTCCCCGCGCAACCGAGAACATTGCCAACATGATCGAATTGATCGAGCGGCTTGCGGCGCAGAACCTCGCTTACCAGACGGAAGATGGTTCCTGGTATTTCCGCATTGCGGGTTTTCCCGAGTACGGCAAGCTCTCCAAGAAGGATTTCTCCGGCATCGCCGACGGAGCGCGGGTCGATCTCGACGAGTATGACAAAGATTCGGCGCGCGACTTCGCTCTCTGGAAGGCGGCGAAACCTGGAGAGCATTTCTGGGATGGACCGCTTGGCCGCGGACGGCCGGGCTGGCACATCGAATGCTCCGCCATGTCCATGAAGTATCTGGGGGAGAGCTTCGATCTGCACGCCGGGGGCGAAGACCTGATGTTTCCCCACCATGAGAACGAGATTGCGCAGTCGGAGTCGGCCACGCACAAGACCTTCGCCCGGCACTGGATGCACGTCCGCTTTCTTCAGGTTGACGGCCGTAAGATGTCGAAGTCGGACGGAAATTTCTTCACGCTGCGCGACCTGCTGCTGAAAGGCTATAAGGCCTCCGCCGTTCGCTTCCTGCTGATCTCGGCGCCTTACCGGCATCCGCTGAATTTCACCATGGATGGCCTGGTTGAATCGGCCAATGCCATCGAGCGGCTGCGCACCTTTGCCCATCGCATCGGCGCCGGCGGCTTGCCCAGCGGCCGCAATGCCGAACTGGAAGCGCAAGCCGAGCGGGCGCAGCAGGGTTTTTGCGCCGCGCTGGCCGACGATCTGAACACCTCGGAGGCGCGGGCGTCCATCTTTGAGCTGGTGCGCGCAGGCAATGCCGCCGCCGATTCAGGTACGCTTTATACCTCCAATGTTCCATCCATCCGGGCGGCGCTGGACCGCTTCGACCAGGTCTTCGCGGTGCTTGAGGATCGTGATGAGGAGGTTACGCGTTGGGCTTTGGGATGGGCGGAGAGAGACGGGCGGCTGGATCAGAAGGCATCGGAAGTGATGGCCCGCTATTCGCTGACGGATGCGGAGATTGATGCGCTGCTCGCGGAACGGGAACAAGCGCGCCGCTCGCGCAACTTCGCCCGCGCCGACGCCATCCGCAAAGAGCTGGCGGAGAAGAGCATCCTCATCGAGGACTCCAAAAGCGGCGCCCGCTGGAAGCGGAAATAAGTGAGACGAGAGGAAGCTTATGCCGTTGGAGCAAACGAATGAACCACGCCAGCACGCATCCACCGGGCCAGCGCCGCCGCAAACGCCCGAACCGAGCCACGCTGAGCGCGTCCGCACCCTCCTCTCGCTAGCCTCAGTCGGCACCCTGTCGACGCTCTCCCGCAAGCATCCGGGGTTCCCCTTCGGCTCCTTAATGCCTTTCGCTCTCGATCCGGCCGGTCGGCCCATTTTCCTAATCAGCAATATGGCAATGCACACCCAGAACCTGAAGACCGATCCGCGATGTAGCCTTTTCGTCGGGCAAACGGGGGCCGATGGCGATCCGCTTGGGGCCGCGCGGGTGACCGCGATCGGTCATGCCGAGCCTGTGCCTGGGGGCGATGTAGCCTCCGTTCGCGAGCAGTACCTTGCGCGCCATGAAAATAGCCGCTACTGGGTCGACTTCTCTGACTTCAGCTTCTTTCGCCTCCAGCCCATCGACTTCTACTACGTCGGTGGCTTTGGCGTGATGGGATGGGTCGAGGCACGAGACTACCAAGATGCTGCCCCTGACCCCCTCGCCGAGAGTCGCCCCCGACATCCTCGCTCACATGAACGCTGACCATGTCGATTCCATGATCTTGCTCGCGCGATCGTATGCGCGGCTTGAAGCGACCGAGGCAACAATGACTTCAGTCGACCGCTTGGGCTTCTCTCTTCGCCTGAAGACGAATGATGGAATGAAAGGTGCGCGCATCAACTTCCCTCATGAGGTAGCAACTCCGCAGGAGACACGCAAGGTGCTCGTCGAGATGGTCCGGCAGGTCCGGTAGTGAGCTGCGCTCAAGCGCGGAGTTTGGCGCACGAAAGGCTCTTCTTGCGGTGCGCTGTTCCGTGCGAGAAGGCGATAGCCTCGGAGATTTCTCGAAGGGCTATTTTTGACGCGTGTTTAGCTGGTCGATTGCGCGCTTCAATTCCTCAAGCTTTTGTCCGGCCTCGCCGAGCTTGCCCTCTGCCGTCAAGCGCTGGTAGTCGGCAAGATCCTTGGCGGCTTCTGAAATGAGCGCGTCGTGATCCGTTGGCGACTGGGGAGCGGCGGTGGATGCCGGAGCGGCATGCAAAGGTTCCGTCGGGCTCAGAGACGAGGCCGCTCCACCAAAGAGAGCTGACAGCGCGGCCTCGAAGGTTGGTCCATATGCGAGCCGGTCCTGAAGGGCAAGCACGACCAGGCGCAGCTCCGGCATCGGGCTCCGCTCAGCCTGTAAATAAATCGGCTCGGCATACAACAGCGCCCGCCCGGATGGAATCACCAGGAGGGTTCCGCGTCGCACGTGCGAGCCCTGCTGATTCCACAGCGTCAATTGTCCTGAAAGCTGCGCGTTCTGATCGATTCGCGCTTCGATCTGCAAAGGTCCGTCCACCAGCTTGTTTTTGGGAAAGTCGTAGACCACGGCTGTGCCGTAATGTGCGCCGTCGCTGCGCCCGGCAATCCAGCCAATCAGATTGTTCCGGTTGGCTGGCGTGAACGGCAGAATCGCTACGAACTCCACGCCGGTTTCGCCGGGCAGCTTCATCAGGACGAAATTCGGCTGCATCGTCTGTGTCGTTTGCTCGCCCTCCTCGCCCATGCCGACTTCGGTCGCGATCGTCCACAGATCCTCACGGTTGTAGAACATTTCCGGATTTGTCATGTGATACAGCCCGTATACCTCCGACTGCATTTTGAGCAATAGCTCGGGGTATCGCATGTGTTTGCGGAGGCCGGGCGGCATCGCCGACGCATCTTTGAACAGGCTGGGGAAAATGCGGCGGTAGGCCGCGAGAATCGGATCCTCGGTATCAAATGCGTAAAAGGTTGTGGAGCCATCGTAGGCGTCGATGACTACCTTAACGCTGTTCCGCATGTAGTTGATGGAATCGTTGCCCAGACCGTAATGGCTCGAGTACGGATAACTGTTCGAAACCGTGAATGCATCCATTACCCACGACAGCCTGCCATCCTCGCCAACCACGATGTATGGATCCGGATCGTAGATGAGGAACGGCGCTAAGGTCTCCACACGATCGCGCAGATTGCGCCGCATCAGCAGCCGGCTTTGCGCGTTCACGTCATCGCTGAACGGCAACTTTGCTAGATCGCCGCGGTCGATTGCCAGGAGGATGCGACGCAGGAAGCCGCCGAGAACAATGCCGCCGTTGCCCTCGTAGGAGGTGAAGTTGTTGCTCTGGCCTTGCGGATAATTGAATTCCTGCTGCCGTGTTTTGACGTACACGTCGGTGTTCGTCAGCTCGCCGAAGTAAATCTCCGGGCGCGTCACGGTGAGGCCTGGCACCGTGCTCTGCACCGGCATGTTGCGCAGCATCAGGGTCGGCAGCCCTTCCGGCGTGAACCCATTTACCGGGTTCATCGTAATGCCGTAGCCATGGGTGTAAACCAACTTTTCGTTAATCCAGTTCCGGCTGCTCTCCGGGAGCTTCTCGACATTCAGTTCTCGCGTGGCGAGCATCACCTCCCGCATTGTGCCGTCGATTTCATAGCGATCGATGTCGATGTCCGGAAAGTCGTAGTAGGTGCGGATTTCCTGAATCTGACGCAGTGTGTCCCGGAGCGCCTGCCAGTCCCACAGCCGGATGTTCTGAAGCGTTGGCTGATTGTTCCCCGGATCGGCCGCTTCGACAGTGGTCTCAGCGGGAAACTCATGCTGGGTGAAGCGGTCCAATCCGTAGGCCTGCCGCGTCATGCGAATGTTGTGGGCAATATAAGGCTGCTCCCGAACCAGCTCATTCGGTTTAACGATGAAGCTGCCGACGTACCAGCCGGTTATTTGGAAGGCGATATAACAGACCACGGCGGGAAGGATTGCCGCGGCAAGCCAACGCCCGCGGCGGGCGCGCACCGCGTTGACGGCTGCGATCCCGGCGCCGAGAACGAGCCCTGCGCAGACGAAGAGCATGCCCGTGAGCGTGACGTGCGCGTCCGTGTAGGTCACTCCGCCAAAGATCGTGTGATCGTCAAACAATCGCTCGAACCGGTCGAGATACACACGCATCGCAAGGATCAGCAAAACCGGTGCAAGCGTGATAGAGAGCCCGCGCCAAGGCAATGCGGCGGCATAGCCGCTGCGCCGCGCGGCCAGCGCGTTGGCTCCGCCCGTGATGAGGAAGAAGAAAATGGCGACTACAAAGACAAGGATGGCCAGCGTGAGCAGCCAGCCGGAGATGAGCTGCCAGGCCGGCAGCCTAAACAGGAAGAAGTTCAGCGGCTTTCCGAAGATCGGGTCTACGACGTCACCCGTGGCCCGCGGTGCGTACCAGGAGAGCGTCAGCACCGGCCACTCCGCCATCATGCCCGCCGCGGTGGCAATGGCGACGGCAAGGGCAACTCCGAGCCCAATGATGCGCAGGACAGGCTCAATCGGAAGCTTCAACGGGCTTCCACCGAAGAAGATCGTGTGACTGTTCGGCAAATCGTGGAGATGGACGCGCTTCAGAGCCGAAAACGATCCGTACAGAATGAGAAATGTGACCGCTGCAAAGGCCGCGAAGATCGTCCACTGAAGGCTCAGCGTTTTCCGGAACACGGCCCCGTAACCGAGCGACCCGAACCAGAGCGCGTCCACATAGTACGACAAGCCAGTCCGGCCAAAGAAGACGACGCCGGCAAGAACGGCGAAAAAGAGAAGGAAGTAACGGCGATGACGACGCGGACGCGGCCAGTCAATGGACTCGGACGCTCCTCCACCGTGTTTTACCTGCATTTCGGTTAACCCGAGTTCTAGCAGAAGTTATTGTACAGTGCCTGACGCACGGTCTTCGATCAACTTGCAAGCGGACTTACACCTAACTTTGTCATCTCGACCGGAGCGAAGCGAAGTGGAGAGATCTGCGGTTTCCCACATCTGGCGCAAAGAGCGCGCCAGATATGGGGCACCCAGGCCCGACCCAAGGCGCTGAAAATGGTTGAGGAAGGATGGGTTGGCAGCTACACCTAATTTGTCATCTCGACCGGAGCGAAGCGAAGTGGAGAGATCTGCGGTTTATGTGTGCGTGACCGCAGATCCCAGCCGCAGGCCCATGAAGACTTCGGTCGAAAATCATCCCTAGATCTGCTTGAAGTATGGATCCAAAACCGCCACCAATCGAGGGCGCGCTCTTTGCGCCAGATGTGGGAAACCGCAGATCTCTCCACTTCGCTTCGCTCCGGTCGAGATGACAAATTAGGTGTAGCTGCCAACCTGGGCTTCCTCAACCTATTTTCAGCCCCATGAATACTCCGGTTGAGATGACAAATTTATGCTCTGCACCCGGGAAACTTACCTGCTGGGCAGACAGGCGTTGAATTCGATTTGGGGCATTGCTTCGACGGCATTTCTGAGCGCCCGCTCCCACTGCCCATGAATCGTGTGCAGTTGCGGATCATCGGAGTCGAAGCAGCAGTATTCATCGAATTCCAGCTGGTTATTACGGTAGAGCAGGATCTCGATCGGCGGTCCCACAGTGACGTTGGAGCGCATGGTGGCATCGAAGGAGAGCAACGCGTAGGTGGCGGCCGACTCCAATGTGGTCCTGGAGTAGACAAGTCCCCTCTCCAGGATAGGTCTCCCGTATTTGTACTCGCCAATCTGCAGAAACGGGGTTTCATCGGTTACCATCAGCGGATTTCCTTGCGGATAGATCAGGTAAAGCTGGGATGCTTCGCCTTTGATCTGGCCGCCGACCAGCAGATGGATGTTGAAGTTGTACTCGTCCCTTTCCAGCGCGGCGCGGTCCATCTGTGCCACCTGGCGCACATAGCCGCCGACTGTGCGCACAGCATCATAGAACGTAGCCGCGGTGGCCAGGCCCTTTCCCTCATCGAAGTCGCGGCGCAGCAATGTGATGGTGGACTGGGTGAGGGACAAGCTGCCGCTGGTGAGGATTGCGAATACCCGTTCTCCAGGCTGGACAAAGGTGTGCATCTTGCGGCAAACATTGACCTGATCATGGCCGGCGTTGCTGCGCGAATCCGATGCCATCACTAGTCCTTGGTGTGTCTTGATCCCAACGCAGTACGTCATTTCCGGTATCTCTTTCTGAATTTGCTTGCGCTTCCCGGCTCTCTGCTTGCACTCTAGAATTCAATCTTTACAGGGTTTTTTAATTTATTTTAGCCCTCTATGCCCCTTAAAAGGACAGAACACGATGTTGATTCGGATTGGCTATGATATCCGCTTCGAACTCACTCAGGACGTGGCCTTCCTTGCGCTGCTTCGTGTTCATCCCTCACGTCAGGCGGATTTACGTTGTCCGGATCTGATGCGCATAGATCCTGAGACCAGCGTGGAGGAATGTGAAGACAGCTTTGGCAATCTCTGCAGCCGCTTTCTTGCGCGCTCGGGAGCTCTGCGCGTGACCTCCGAGACCATAGCGCAGGATTCAGGCCAGCCCGATGCCCCGGCGCTGGATGCGCGCGAAGTTCCGGTGAATGAGCTGCCGCCGAATATCCTGCCGTTTCTGTTGAGCAGCCGTTACTGCGAAGTGGACCTGATGTCCACCCTTGCGTTGGAACTCTTCAGTGAGTGTCCGCCGGGGTGGCCGCGGGTGCAGGCTATCTGCGACTGGGTGCATACGCATGTCGCTTTCGACTATGCCAGAACGCGTCCGACGAAAACGGCTCTCGATGTTTATACGGAACGGGTGGGCGTTTGCCGCGATTTCCAGCATCTCGCCATCACTTTTTGCCGCGCGCTCAATATTCCGGCGCGCTACGCAACGGGATATCTGGGTGACATCGGCGTGCCCGCAGGGGCGACTCCGATGGACTTCAGCGCTTGGTTTGAGGTCTGGCTGGGAGACCGCTGGTGGACCTGCGACGCGCGCCACAACCAGCCGCGTATTGGACGGATCCTGATGGCGACCGGGCGGGATGCGGTCGATGTGGCGCTTACGACCACCTTCGGCGCTGCCAAACTGACCTGGTTTACCGTCGTGAGCGATGAGATCAGAGACCGGAGCTGAAATGGAGACTCCCAGGCTGTCGCCTCCCTATGACACCTCTCTGCCCGCTTACGGACTTGATGAGGCCTACGATGAGATGTTTGCGGCCGACGGCCAGGTTCGTCCCGAATATCAGGAGTTGCTGAAAGCCTTCCTTGGAATGCCGGCGGAGGAGTTGCAAGCCCGGAAAATCTCAGCCGATGCGTCGTTCATGTCCCAGGGCGTCACTTTTGCTGTGTACGGGCGGGAGGAGGGCACGGAGCGGATTTTTCCCTACGATCTGCTTCCCCGGCTGATCAGCGGCGCGGAGTGGCAGAAGATAGAAAAGGGGCTGAAGCAGAGGATCACCGCGCTGAATCTTTTCTTGCGCGATGTTTATCACGAAGGAAAAATTCTCAGCGACGGAGTCATCCCGCGCGAGGTGGTCTACACCTGCAAGCACTTCCGGCGTGAGATGCGCTGGCTGCAGGTTCCGCGGAATGTCTATATCGCCATTACCGGAACCGACCTGTTGCGGATCAAGAACGGCGAATTCGTCGTGCTCGAAGACAATTTGCGCGTACCCAGCGGCGTCTCTTATATGCTTACCAACCGGCGCGCGATGAAGCGGACGCTGCCCAAACTCTTTCTTACCTACCGTATCCGGCCTATCGACCATTACGCTCAAGTGCTGTTGAGCACGCTGCGCTCGCTGGCTCCTGATGGGCGTCCCGAGCCAACCATCGTTCTGCTTACGCCGGGGGTCTACAACTCTGCTTATTTTGAGCACACCTACCTGGCGCGGCAAATGGGCGTGGAGCTGGTGCAGGGCCGCGACCTGCTGGTGCACGACAATATCGTGTATATGCGCACTACGGCCGGTTTACGCCGTGTGGATGTGATCTATCGCCGGATAGATGACGACTATTGCGATCCGCTGATCTTTCGTTCCGATTCCATTCTGGGCATTGCCGGACTGCTGAACGCGTACCGCTCCGGAAATGTAACCGTGGCGAATGCCTTCGGCACCGGCCTTGCCGACGATAAGGCGATCTATGCGTGGGTGCCGCAGATCATTCGCTACTACCTCAATGAAGATCCTCTGCTGAATAATGTCGAGACGTTTCTGCTGACCGATGCCAAGAAGCGGCAGCATGTTATCGAAAATATGCACGAGATGGTGGTGAAGCCGGTGGGTGAGTCGGGAGGATACGGCATGCTGATCGGCCCGCAGAGCACCAGGGAAGAGCGTGACAAATTCGCGGAAGCGATCCGGGCGGAGCCCAGGAACTTCATCGCGCAGCCGGTTCTCAGTTTTTCAAAAGCGCCTTGTTTTGTCGGCGGAAGTATCGAGCCCAGGCACGTGGATTTGCGGCCTTACATTCTCTTCGGCGACCAGATCAACATCGTGCCTGGCGGGTTGACGCGAGTGGCCCTGCAGAAGGGATCGCTGGTAGTAAATTCATCCCAAGGTGGGGGCAGTAAAGATACTTGGGTTCTGGAGACGTGAGCGGAGGATTTATGGGCCTGCGGTCCACCTAGAGATGAGAATTTGGTTGAGGAAGGCTGGGTTGGCAGTTACACCTAATTTGTCATCTCGACCGGAGCGTTCATGGGCCTATTGCTCACTCATAGGGATGTAAATTGGGCCGAGGAAGGTTTGGTTGGCAGTTACACCTAAATTTGTCATCTCGACCGGAGCGAAGCGGAGTGGAGAGATCTGCGGTTACGCGATCAACGGATAAACCGCAGATCTCTCCACTCCGCTTCGCTCCGGTCGAGATGACAAGTTTATGGTAGGGGCCAGAACTGATAGCGGAGAATCCCAGGTCCCAGAAGCGGGACCTGGGGCACCCGGCAATTGTGGTCTCCCATCCTTCGCACGGAACAGCGCCGTGCGAAGGATGGGGCACCCTCGATTCGTGGTGGTCTTGGCTCCATAATTCAAGCGGATCTAGGGTGCCCCATCCCTTGCGCAGCAAGGGTGGGAGACCACAACCGTTGGCAAACAAGGAGATCGGCTTACAAATGCTCTCGAGGGTTTCAGACAGTCTGTATTGGATCGGCCGCTATCTGGAGCGCGCCGAGCACACGGTGCGCGTGCTGGATGTTAATTTGACCCTCATGCTGGAGGGCCCGGCTCCCAATCCGAAGGCGAGCTGGAAGCGGGCCATGCGCGCACTGGGGGTTTCAGAGAGCCTGCAGCAGGCGGATGCAGACGCTCTGGTAAATACGATGTGCTTCAATGCCTTGCACGGCGGATCGGTCTCATCCTGTGTGGCGGCTGCCCGGGAAAGCGCGCGCCAGGTGCGAGACGAAATCAGCAGCGAGCAGTGGCAGAAGCTTAACCGGCTCTATCACAGCCTGGCGGAAATGCGTTCTCCTGAGCGCTATACCACAATCTCCGATTTGCTGCAGTTGGTGCTGGACGGAATTCACCTCTTTCAGGGCGTGACGGATACGACTATGCCTCACGGAGAAGGCTGGCAGTTTATCCGCGCCGGACGCCATATGGAGCGATCGACACAGATCGCGACCCTTCTCGAGCTCTATTACCGGGAGCTGTATAGTGAGCCGGAAGCGATGATCGACTCCACGCAATATCTGGAGTGGGTGGGCGTGTTACGTTGCTGCACGGCCTTTGAAGCTTACTGCACCGTCTATACCGCCGATCTGACGCCGGAGCGCATCCTTGAATTCCTGTTACTCAATCCTATTTTCCCCCACGCGCTGCGCTATTCGGTCAATTCGCTGGTCGAAGCTCTGGCGGGAATTCAGAGCGAAGGAAGACGCGCTCCCGGCGAGGAGTTGGCGCGGCGCGCAGGCCGGCTGCAGGCTTCCCTGGCCTTTGCGCAGATCGACGAGATTCTGGAGCGGGATACCGCGGGCTATCTGCGCGAAGTTCTGGGAGAGTGCCGGGTGATTCAGGAGCTGATCTACAACTTGTATATCAGCTATCCGGTAGACACGGCGCTCACGGTTTGACGGAGGCTTGCCCATGAATTTCTATTCCATCCGGCACATGACGCGATTCGAATATGCCAAGCCGGTCAGCGAATCGCTGATGGAAGTGCGCATCCACCCGCGGACCGATACTAACCAGCGCTGCTTCAGTTTTTCGCTTTCGGTCAGTCCGCGATGCCGCGTCTTCTCCTATCGGGATCACCTGGGCAATAACGTTCATCATTTCGATATTCCGAGACAGCATAAGGAGCTGGTGATCATCGGCAGAACGCTGGTGGAATTACAGGAATTGGCGGAGATTCCCGCCTCACTTGAGCCAACCGCATGGCAGGAGCTGGACCAGATCGTGGCCAACGGCGATTACTGGGAGATGCTGCTTCCGAGCGAGTTTGCAAAGCCAACTCCAAGCCTGTTGCAGCTCGCCTCGAAGCTTGAAATAGTGCGTCGCGACGATCCTCTGACCCTGCTGCACGAGTTGAATTCACGGCTGCACGATTACATCTCTTATGTGCCTAGAAGCACGCGCGTGGATTCACCTATCGATGAAGCGATTATGCGGCGGGAGGGCGTTTGCCAGGATTTTTCCCACATCATGATTGCGCTGGTGCGGCTCCTCGGCATTCCCTGCCGCTATGTCAGCGGATATCTGCATCATCGGTTGGAAGACCGGGTTCGCTCGGTGGAGAGCGCTACGCACGCCTGGGTGGACGCTTTTCTGCCCCATCTTGGCTGGGTCGGCTTCGATACGACCAATGATTTGCTGGCGCGCGACTCGCACATCCGGACGGCGCTAGGCCGCGACTATGCCGATGTTCCCCCAACCCGCGGCGTATATCGGGGCAGCACCGCCAGTGAGCTGCAAGTGGCGGTGGAGGTGACGGAACACAGGGAACCGCCTCAAGCAGATGAAGAGTCGCCTATACCCGAGGATTGGTCGGTTCACGTGGAGCGCGCTCTGGAGCCGCCTCCGCCGGCCTCGCCCGTGCTCGAGCTGCAGCAGTTGGAGCAACAGCAGCAATAGCCGGAGAATCCGAGAAACTCGGGCTGTGAAAATCAGTCGTCGTTTCAGCGCGGTTGGTTTGGTCTCCATCAACTATGAATAATGACCTAGTGTCCTGAGTCATTAACTCGCCGACAATTTTGTCATCTCGACCGGAGCGAAGCGGAGTGGAGAGATCTGCGGTTTCAGCCATCTACGTTGCATCCCCGGTCTTTGAACTATGCTGCGAATTTCTGACTCAGGACGCTAGACTGCGGCCGGCACGGTGTCGTCTTGATGCTGGCTGGAAGAAGATTGCAACTGAGGCTGAAATGTATGCGGCTCGTGCAGCACATCAAGGATGCATTGATAGAGGCGGTTTCGCATGGCGAAGCGGTCTGAGGCGCGAGTGACGTAGCGCACCAGAATCTCGATACCGGAAGCGGCCGGCCGCAGGTTTATCGCCGGCTTGGCGCTGAACTGCACCAAGCTAAGCTGCTTCGCCATGCGCTTCCACTCCTGTTCGGCAAGCTTGGCATCGCTTTCGGTTTCATTCAAGATAGCCTTGTAAATCTTCTCTATGGTTACGTAGGCATCGTCCGATGTCGGAACATTGAGCGATATCTCGTCCCACAGCCACTGGCCGGCGGTGGAGAAATTGAAATATTGTCCGGTGATCGCGAAATTGTTGAGGAAGGTGACGCGGCGGCCGGTGGGGTGTCCTTTATCCGTCCAGTTGCCGGTTTCATGCACGGTTGTGCGGAAGAGGCTTACCTCAACCACATCGCCGGCCACGCCGTTGATTTCCACCGAGTCGCCGACCCGGATGCCCTTGCTTCCCATAAGGACAAACCAGCCAAAGAAGGCCAGGATGAAATCCTGCAGGACCACGGTAAAGCCGGCGGTGGTGAGACCCAGGATGGTAGGCATCTGGCGAGGAACGCCGAAGAGGACCAGCAGGATGAGCAGGATGGAGAAAAGCTGCAGGCCCAACTTCATCACCATGCGCAGCGTGTGTACGCGCCGCCGGTCGAGCCCGGGCCGGTCCATCAAACGGTTCACAAGCGCGTCACCCGCCACCAGAAAGAGAAGGATCACGACGATCAGGGCAAGCTGCTGCATGATCAGGTGCAGCAGGATGCGGTGCTGCAGAAGCACCTGGGCCGACCATTTGGCGTAAACGGACGCGAGCTGCTGCTCGGTTTGGATGCGGTCGTCATAGATGCCGAGAAGCTGGCGCTGCTCGCTTCCTAGTTTCATGCGAGCCAGAGCGGATGCCGTATTCTCTGAGCCCGCGGCTGCACCCGGCTGGGTTGCGGTCCGGCCCGGCTGCGCATTGGCCTGAGCCTCCAGCGAATTATGCTGCAAGGTAAGGGCTGTGGCATCGGTTTGCGCCTGGACCATGGCCTGTTGGATCAACTGATAGCGGGTGCGTTGGTTGAACCATGCTTTCAGGCGTCCGGCGAGCGTGCCATATTGCTGAGCGGAGAGAACAGCTGTCTGGCCTTGACCGGCACTTTGGGCCTTGCTCATCTCCGCTTCATGGCTGGCGAGTTCCTCGCGAATACGGTCGCGGTCGTCTCCCGAGGCGCGGGCGAGGTCATGCTGGGCATCGGCGAGCTCATCGGAATCCAGGCCGAGTTGAGCTTTGGCAATCGCCAGATCGTCTCCCTGCGAAGCCGAAGCGCCGGCGCCCGTCGTTAGGCTCCGAACCTGTGTCTGGTCCTGCTTAACGTTGCTCTCGAGCTGTGCAACTCTCCGGGAAAGGGTGAGAGCTTGGCCGGTGAGGACATGCGGCTGGGTGCTGGCCCCGCGCAGGCCTGTAGCAAAGGCTTGGTCTACCTCATGATCGGCCAGACGTTCGGCCTCACGCGCAGCCTCGATCTCCTCCGAGGTCACCGCCATAGGCGCAAGAGCCTCGACGGTCTGCCACGGGCTGAGATCGATAATTGTCCGTTGGACGCTGGCTGGGGAGTGCGCATTGCCCTGCCCCTGGAGAAAAGGCAGGTGAGCCATGGCATCGCGAGTCGTCCAGTAGAAGGCCAGGCACACGGCCAGCGCAAGGCCTAAGGCGAGAACGAGCAGATTCCTGATCCCGCCCAGGATGAGCTTGCGCACGGGGCGGGCGGGAGCCGTGGGCGGAAGACCGTTTGCCATAAATGAATCTTTGGTAGGTCCTACGAGGGACACTTGAAATTAGCCCAGCATACAGTGCCGGGTAGAGTTTCCATAACCGAAAATTCCCGAAGGGACGGCAGCACTGACGTGCTGAGCTATCTTCTTCGAGACTTCTCCAAATTAAAGATCCTTCGTTTCTGGTGCGGAGCCGGGGTCTTTTTCTGCGAACTCGAGGCAATCCTCTGCACACCAAACGTGACTACGACGCTGTCCATCGAGAGTTGCGGAATCCCACGTCCGAGAAATCCGGACGTGGGGCACCCAGGATTTGTTGAAGGAGCAGTTCAAAAAACCGCCGGTCATTTGGACAGTTCCGATTCCCTAGTGGCCATGGTCATGTCCATGGTCGTGTCCATGGTCGTGGTCATGGTTTTCATGATCTTCGTGGTCCCAGTGGCCTTCATGGAACTGCCAGCCTTCGGGATAGTGGTCGTAATGCGGGTGCGACCAATAAGCGCCCGCATATGGCGGCCGGCCGTAATGGCCCGGAACCCAACGATATTGGCGTCCCTGAATCGCCCAGAAGCCCTCCACCCAAACAAATCCGGGTCCTGGCGGGGGCGGGGGTGTCTCGTAACGCAGCGGCGGCGGCGCCGCGCCGATGTAGACCGAAATCTGTGCTTGGACGGGCGCAGTTGATGCAGCCGCCAGGAATAGTCCGCAGAGCAAAGCCTTTTTCACTCGGGTTCCCTTTCATGCTTTCAATTGCCAGCGGCTTCCGATCAACTGAGGTTACCATTGGACCGTTTGTACCAGGATTCCTTGGAGGAAAGCCATCACACGCAAGTGGATGTCCGGGCGATTTTCCGGTTGACGTTGTATCCTTTTGCCATGTCGAAACTGACCCGTCGCGGAGTCATCAAATCGGGGATTGCCGGATTAGCTCTGGCCGCCGATTTAGCGTTGCCGAATGCATCTCTCATCGGAGAGGAAAAGAAAACTGTTCGCAAGGATCGGATTCGGCAGTCGGTTGCGCGCTGGTGCTACAAGCAGATAGCGCTCGAAGATCTATGCGCCGCGGGAGCTCAGATGGGGCTCGACGGCATCGACTTGCTCCAGCCGGAGGAATTTGAGGTTCCCCTCCGTTACGGGCTGATCTGCGCCATGGGATATGCCGGCGGAGGAACCATCCAGAGCGCGCTCAACCGGGTCGAGAACCACGCCATGATTGAGCAAAACTTTCGCAAGAACATCCCCCTCGCGGTCAAGGCAAAGGTTCCTAACATTATTACTTTCTCCGGGACTCGCGCCGGCATGTCCGACGAGCAAGGCGCGGTCAACACTGTTTTAGGGTTGAACCGGGTAAAGAAGCTGGCGGAGGACTCCGGTGTGACCATTTGCATGGAACTGCTCAACAGCAAGGTGAACCACCCCGATTACATGTGCGATCACACCGCCTGGGGGGTCCGCGTTGTCTCCGAGGTCAATTCGCCCCATGTGAAGCTGCTCTACGACATCTACCATATGCAGATCATGGAAGGGGACCTGATCGACACCATCCAGAAGAACATTCAATGGCTGGCGCATTTCCACACTGGGGGAGTGCCTGGACGGCATGAATTGAACAACAAGCAAGAGGTTCAATGGGACGGGGTCATGCGGGGAATTGTCGCCAGCGGCTTTCACGGCTACGTGGCGCATGAGTTTGTCCCCACCGGCGATCCGCTGGTATCTCTTCGCCAAGCGGTAGATTTATGCGATGTATGATGAAAGGCCGGCAGTTCTAGGCCAGGCAAAAGCGATTCCCGGTAAATAAATCTGCGTATTTGCTGGATTTCGTGCTATTCAGGATATGCTCTTCGGGTCAAGCCGCATCACAATACAGAACGATGATTTTTTGAGTTTCATCTTTCGCTGAGTCTGTGTAGTATCCAGCCGTGCGGAAAGGGTAATTTTTTCTTCTTTTCCCGCCGCGATGGGTCCAGGTTGTTCTTCGTTCAGCAGCATTTGATAGCTCATTTACTTTACGGAGGGGATATCTAATGACAGGAAAAGCAGTAGCATTGGCAGTAATTTTTCTAATGAGCCTGCCCGCTTTTGGTCAGGACGCCCAGAAAGAACAAGACCGGGTTAGGAATGCCGGTCAAGTTATGTCCGAAATCATGAATGTTCCCGATAACATTCCACAAGGTGTTATCGATAAGGCGTACTGCGTTGTCGTGCTGCCTTCCGTGCTCAAGGCGGCCTTCGTCGTCGGCGGCAGCTACGGCCGTGGGGTGATGACGTGCCGCGGCGGCAGGAACTTCAACGGTCCCTGGGGTGCGCCCACGATGATGGCGCTGGAAGGTGGAAGCTTTGGCTTCCAGATCGGCGGACAGGCTACGGATTTCGTCCTGCTGCTGATGAACGCCAGGTCAGCTAACGCCATCCTCACCAGCAAAGTCAAGCTGGGCGCGGATGCCGCCGCCGCTGCCGGCCCGGTTGGACGTAATGCCGCCGCCTCAACCGACGTTACGTTGCGGGCGTCGATACTTACGTACTCTCGCTCCCGCGGGCTTTTTGCCGGCGTGTCCCTGACCGGCTCCAGTTTGCGCGCGGACAATGAGGCAAACAAGAGGCTTTACGAAAAGGATCTGACCGCGCAGCAGATCGTCTTCCAGCGTGCAGCAGCCCCACCCCCCTCGGCGAGACAGTTGCTTTCCGTTCTTAATAAGAAAACCCCAAAGAGGACATAAGAAAAGCCCCAGGACCAAATAGATAGGGGCGAAGGTAAGAGTTTCTCGCCGTCTCTGAACTGCGGGGCGAACGGATCCTGGTCCGTCCCCCGCAAAAATTCTGCCGGGCTTCCGTCTTTCACGCAATCCGGAGGAATTTATGTTCCATCTGCTGTGGGAAGCGATCATCGGCCTTATCGTCGGCGCGTTAGCAAAACTTGTCATGCCAGGAAGAGACCCTGGCGGAATCATCATAACCATGCTGCTCGGCATTGCAGGATCGCTGGTGGCGACCTTTATCGGGGGCCACATCGGCCTGTACCAGGAGGGTCAAAGGGCCGGTTTTATCATGTCGTTCCTGGGCGCGGTGCTGCTGCTTTTCATTTACCGGCTTATCCGCGGCAGGAAAACAGCAAAAGTCGCCTAGTTGGCTAACCAAGCTGCGGAAAACTCTGATCGTAGGAAAAAGCAGATTCCTCCCGGGAATGACAGACGAGAAGCAAGCGCCATCTTTGCCTTTCTTTCTGTCATTCCCGACGGGAATCTGCTTTTCCTATCGCAGCGCTGTCACCAGGGCGCCAGATGTGGGAAACCGCAGATCTCTCCACTTCGCTTCGCTACAGTCGATGTGACAAATGGAGGTGCAGTTGCCGATCAAGGCTTCCTCGGCCACACTTTCGAGTGGTCCCTGCCTGAAGTCCTTCCCAAGGAAACGCAGCCACTGCGTGCTGGTCTATTCTTGCCGTCCCTGAGGGGCTCTTCCAACTGATTTTCACCGAAACCAAACACGTCCGAAAATCGGGAGTTTGGGGTACCCGCCGTTGATACAAGATGCTTATTTCCACCCGTGTTTTCCACGGCATTGTGCCTTGTTCGCCGCCCGGGTGGGGCGTAGCCTTAAGCTGTGCCCCCTAGAGTCAGTCCGTATGCCCCTTTTCGCGATTCTCCACAGCCATTTGTCCGGTTTTGAAGCGCGGAGCGCGTATATGCATCGAAACTACAAGATGTTGTGGTTATATCTTGACAGCCGCGACAGACAGCGGTACTTTGCCTTCTGCGGCCCTGTTTTGCGGGCCCCTTCCGTTTCCCCGGAACAGGGCAAAGGTTCATCAAGATTTTCCCGAAAGACGACTTCGTAACCTCAAGGCGCCTGGCACGAGCGCTGAGGATGATCCGTCCTTTCGGCATCCCAAAATTTTATAAGGAGATTGACTCCCCATGGCTGAGGTAACCCCTTCCATTTCTTCCACTTCCTCGCTTTCCGGCACCACTCAAAGCGGCAATTTTTCCAAGGAGGCGCCTGGCGTGCGGTTCGGCCGCCTGTTTTCCAAGCCCGGGGTGTCGCCCTATTCCGAAGTCGCCTGGGAGCGGCGTACGGCCTCGATTACCGACGTCTCGGGAAAGGTGATCTTCGAGCAGAAGGATGTCGAAGTCCCTGCTGACTGGTCGATGACGGCGACCAACATCGTCGCTTCAAAGTACCTCCATGGCCACCTCGGTGTTCCCCAAGGGCAGGTTGGCGCACGGGAGACCGGCGTCCGCCAGCTGGTGGTTCGGGTGGCGGAGACGATCCGTGACTGGGGCTTGGCTGGGGGCTATTTCGCTACCCTGGAGGATGCGGCCATCTTCCACGACGAGCTGGTGCATCTGCTGCTGACCCAGAAAGTGGCCTTCAATTCGCCGGTGTGGTTCAATGTCGGCTGCGACCGCTTGGAGGTTGATTCAGATGCGCAGAGCTGGCACTGGAATCCGCACACCTGCGCAGTCGAGTTCTCCGTGACCGGGTACCGCTCGCCGCAGTGCTCGGCCTGCTTTATCAACTCGGTCGACGACTCGCTCGATTCCATCCTCACGCTGGCGAAGACCGAAGGCATGCTCTTCAAGTGGGGTTCGGGGACGGGAACCAATCTCTCGCCCATCCGCGGCTCCATGGAGGTGCTCTCCGGCGGCGGGACGGCCAGCGGCCCACTGAGCTTCATGCGAGGCTTTGACGCATTTGCCGGCGTGATCAAGTCCGGGGGCAAGACCCGCCGCGCCGCCAAGATGGTGATCCTCAACGTCGATCATCCCGACATCGTGGAGTTCATCGAATGCAAGTCCAAGGAAGAGGCCAAAGCCTGGACGTTGATGCAGGCGGGATACGACGGCTCCGGACCCGATTCCGAGGCCTACAGCTCGATCTTTTTCCAGAATGCCAACAACTCCGTCCGGGTGACGGATGAGTTCATGCGCGCGGTGGAGCGTGACCAGGAGTTCCCTACCCGCAAGGTAAAGGACGGAACGCCGGCCAAGATCTACAAAGCCCGCGACCTGATGAACAAGATCGCCGAGGCAACCTGGCAATGCGGCGATCCGGGGATGCAGTTCGACACCACCATCAACCGCTGGCACACGTCGAAGAATTCCGGGCGCATCAACGCCTCCAATCCCTGCTCGGAGTACATGTTCCTGGATGACTCGGCCTGCAATCTGGCAAGCTTCAATCTGCTCAAATTTGTTAATGCGGCTGGCGCCTTTGACGTTGCCGCTTATCGTCACGCCGTCTCCATCCTGATCACTGCAATGGATATCCTGGTGGACAGCGCCGGCTATCCGACGGAGGCGATCGCGCGCAACTCGCATGACTATCGCCCACTGGGTTTGGGATACGCCAACCTGGGCGCCTTGCTGATGGCGTTTGGATTGCCTTACGACAGCGATGCAGGGCGCGACTTCGCCGCCGCCCTCACCGCTATTATGTGCGGGCAGGCGTATCTGCAATCCTCCATTCTTGCCGAAAACGCTCCGGTGCTGCTCTCCGCTACTCCGCTCTGCCAGGAGGCGCAATACTCCGATCATGCGCAGTCCGGCCGCAGAGGCGGGGCGTGCCCCGGCTTCTACGTCAATCGCGAGCCCTTTCTCGATGTCATCCGCATGCACCGCGCGGAAGTGAATAAGATTGGGAAATCGGTCAACTCCGCCGAGGCCTTCGTCGCGCCCCAACTGGCTTCGCTGATCGAAGCCAGCAAAGCCTGCTGGGATCAGGCGCTGGCTCATGGCGAACAGCACGGCTATCGTAACTCGCAAGTCACCGTGCTCGCGCCTACCGGAACCATCGGCTTCATGATGGACTGCGACACCACCGGAATCGAACCCGACCTGGCCCTGGTGAAGTATAAAAAGCTGGTGGGCGGCGGCATGATCAAGATCGTGAACAACACCGTCCCGGCCGCGCTTTTCCGGCTGGGCTACACCAACTCCCAGGTCGACTCCATCGTGAGCTACATTGATTCGACCGGCACTATTGAGGGCGCGCCCGGCATCCTGGACGAGCACCTGGCGGTCTTCGATTGCAGCTTCAAGCCGTCCAAGGGCACTCGTTCCATCCTGCCCATGGGGCACGTCAAAATGATGGCTGCCGCCCAGCCGTTTCTTTCCGGAGCCATCTCGAAGACCGTCAACCTGCCCCATGATTCGAACCTGGAGGACATCTCGCAGGCATATCTGGAAGCGTGGCGCATGGGATTGAAGGCCGTAGCCGTCTATCGCGACGGGTCCAAAGGCGCGCAGCCGCTCAATGTCTCCGACGGCAATAAGGCGAAGGCTGTCAAGGGCGCTCCGGATACAGCGGGCGACTTGGCCGTGGCTGCGGCCGCGGACCGCGTTCTCGCTGCGATCAGCCGTGGCAGCACGGCCTCCTTAGGCGACGATCTGCGGCTTCTGGAGGAGAAGGTTTCGGCCAGGCTGGAGGTTACCGCTAATTCGGTGGTGGCCGCGGCTGCCGCGTTCTCGAACGCCCTGGCGAATGCGGAGAGTTTGGCGGCCGCCAATGAACCTGCGCAGGGACCGCCGCGCGCCATTCGTCACCGCCTGCCCGAAGAACGCGCCTCGCTTACCCACAAGTTTTCCATCGCCGGGCACGAGGGTTACATCACGGTGGGCCTCTATCCCAACAATCAGCCGGGCGAGATCTTCATCCGCATGGCCAAGGAAGGCTCCACGGTCTCCGGCCTGATGGATTCCTTTGCCACCGCCATCTCGCTGTCGCTGCAACATGGCGTGCCGCTCAAGGTGCTGTGCGAGAAGTTTGCCCATACTCGCTTTGAGCCCTCCGGTTGGACAGGCAACGAGCAGATCGGTTTCGCCAAATCGATCATGGACTACATCTTCCGCTGGCTGCAATTGCGCTTCCTCTCCGGACACCAGCTTTCTCTGTTTTCCGGGCTGGGCGGGCCGGCTCTTCCCGAGGGAGCGGCGAACCAACCGGCGCTGGAAGAGATTCAGGAATCTGTCTCTGAAGCGGATAACTTCGAGCGCAGACCTCCCAGCGGAGGCATCGTTGCCGAGCCGGGCGCCAAAGGGGCCAGCCGCGGCGGCTCCGCAGACCGCTCCGCCCGCAGCTTCAACATGGAAGACCGGGGAATCTTCGGAGCAGCGGAAGGCCATCAGCGAGGAGGCGCGGTCTTTCATCCGGCAGATGCCATGAAGGAGTATTTGGACCTGGGCGATGCTCCCAGTTGCCACACTTGCGGCGCAATCATGATCCGTAACGGAAGCTGCTACCGATGCATGAGCTGCGGCTCGACCAGCGGATGCAGTTAAGTAAGGGAGCCGGAGCCGGGTGCCCCAGGTTCGCGAAGCTAACCTGGGGCTTTTTCGAGATTTGTGGAATCCCGGGTCCCAGAATCGGGACCTGGGGGCACCCAGGATCTGCGGTCTACAGGATCCGCGGTCTATCTGTCGAGCGAAAATTATCTCGGGAAAGCCCGCCGCATGGAACCTGCACAACCTACATAACTCGTTTGTTTTATGGAGCATAACGAGCCATGCAGGCTTCGTTTAGCCATCAGAGGCTGGTTATGTTCCGCGAACGCTGCACTGGTTACGCCGCAGCGGATCGGGAAGGCCCGGCGCCGCAGCCCAAAATATTCCCTAACGACTGGCGCGGAGTGACGTATCTCCAGCGCTTCGGCAGCGCGAGTGTGGATTCAGGAAGCACACAAGCGCGGAAGAATACGCCAAGTTCACGAGAATAGGTCTCATCGGCCTGCCTCCCGTCGCCATATTTCACCTGGATAAGCGAATTGCTTTTTGGGTGAGTATTGATATCGTTTGGATCAAAATCATGCCATTCAAATTCTTGGTTCATAGCTCTCTTCAGCCTTTCCACGAGTAGGCGCGATCCGCGTCTCAAGCAAGGGGGTGGGTGCTCGAATCGCTCTATGGGCTTTTTGCTTCGAGCGATGTGGATAATGGTGCGACTAAAGGGATATTGGCTATAACACTAAAGGTCGATAGCACAAATGTGGTATTCCTTATGCCAAATAGAATCCGCCTGTTCCTGGTGAGCTTAACGGCCCTATTCATCCACGTGGAAATGCGATTCGAGAGGAAGCGGCGAAAAACATGAGGAAGGGGCAAGCAGCGTGAGGGGCAGATCAATTCTGCATTGCGCAGCAGGTGAGAGGCTTGGCTGACGGCATACTCGGGCCCCCAGTGCGCAAAGCTGGAATGTTGCAGTGTAATCATAGTGACGCGAGGATTCTGTGATCCTGCGGTTGGTCCCCATGACAATTGTGGTTGCAGCAGTTACGGCTGCTTTCAGCGTGCACTCGCCTCGAGGTCTGGACTTCGTGCACCAGAACTCCCCCACGCCTGATAAGTATCTGATTGCAACCATGGGAGGCGGGATCGCGCTCCTCGATTACAACAACGACGGTTTGCTGGATATTTTTCTGGTGAACAGCGGCAAACTCACCAGCTCCATGCCCGCGTCCGAGAGCTTTGATCGTAACAACCCCAAGTATTGGAATCGTTTGTACCGGCAGAATGCGGACGGCAGTTTTACCGACGTCACAGAAGCAGCGGGGCTGGCGCGAGCGGGCGACGGAAACTACGGCATGGGTGTTGCGGTCGGAGACTTTGACAACGATGGGTTTCCGGACCTGTACGTTACGAATTATGGCAAAAACATCCTTTATCACAACAACGGGAACGGTACCTTTACAGACATAACCGAAAAGGCTGGCGTCGCCGGAGGTGGCTGGTCTGCATCGGCCGGTTTCTTCGACTACGATAACGATGGTCGCCTCGATCTTTTTGTCACTCGCTACATGGAGTGGGACACGAAGCACAACAAGGCTTGCGGTGGCGACTATCACACCTATTGCCCTCCCGGAGAGTTTCCCGCCACCACCAACATCCTGTATCACAACAATGGAGACGGCACATTCACAGACGTGAGTCAGGCTTCAGGTATCGCTGCCAAGAAAGGACGCTCCTTAGGTGTGGCGTTCAACGACTACGACGGTGATGGTTTCACCGACATCTTCGTCGCAAACGATGGAATGGCGCAGTTCCTGTTTCACAATAATGGAGACGGTACATTTACCGAGTGTGCTCTCAAGGCGGGAGTAGCCTTGGCCGACGACGGCAGTCCGTACTCGGGCATGGGAGTGGATTTCCGGGACTATGACAACGATGGACGCCCGGATGTAATTGTCACGGATCTGGCCAAACAGGTTTACGCGCTCTATCACAACGATGGAAATGGTGTTTTCAGCTATCGCAGCCTGCAGACAGGTATGGGAGTCCTATCCGCCGGCAGTTCAGGATGGGGCATGCGGCTGGAGGACCTCGACAATGACGGCTGGAAAGACTTGTTTGTCGCCCAAAGTCACGTTATGGACAATGTGGAACAAGTGAACCCGTCCTTGCACTATCGCGAACCGCCCTTGCTGGCTATGAATCACGAAGGCCGCTTTGAGCGTGGCGATCCGGGAACAACCACCGCTGTAGCCGGCAGAGGAGCAGCCTTTGGCGATCTCAATAACGACGGCTGGATCGATGTCGTCGTCGGCGTTCTGGGAGATCGACCGCTATTTTTTTGGAATCGTGGCGGCAACCAGCATTGGCTCACGCTCTCTCTTCGCGGCACGCGAAGCAATCGCGACGGCCTAGGAGCGGTGGTAAAAGTGAATGGACAGACGCAGTATGCGACCACGGCAGGAAGCTACCTTTCTGCCAATGACAAGCGAGTTCACTTCGGCCTGGGAACGGCGCAAACAGTCAACATTGAGATAAGCTGGCCTTCCCGCGAACACCAGGTTCTGAAAGATGTCCGCGCTGACCAGTTCCTGGAAGTTACCGAGCCGGTAAAACCATGATGATTTCTGCGCTCCTTCTTTTGTTCTTCTTTCAGGCGGCAGCCCCGGAGCCGATCCAACACGAACAGGCGGGGATAGCGGCGCAACAGCAGGGTCAACTTGATACAGCGATCGCTGAATTCAAACGGGCCACTGAGTTGGATCCGCAGCTTGCTTCGGCGTTCTACGATTTGGGCGCGGCGTATATGCAAAAACGAACCTACGCCGCCGCCATTCAACCTCTAAAGCGCGCTCTGGAACTAAACCCCGGCCTGCCCCGCATTCATGAACTGCTTGGCTATGCGCTCTTGTCGCAGGGCTACGCCGCTGAAGCGATTCCTCACTTCCAGGCGGCAGATGTGCAAGATGGATTGGGCATCGCGCAACTTGAAACCGGCGATCTGCCAGATGCAATCACAACTTTGGAAGCCGCTCTGGTAAAGCGCCCCAACGATCCGGATCTGCTCTACTATCTTGGCCGGGCAAGCGGCCTTTTTTCGCAGCAAATCAATAGCACGTTACTTTCATCCTATCCAAATTCGGCACGCGGTCATGAATCCCTCGGCGACAATTACCGGGCGCTGAACCAGGCGAAGGCAGCCGAACAAGAATACCTGGCCGCGATCCACGAACGTCCCGATCTGCCTGGAATTCATCTTGCGTTGGGCGACGTATATGCTGCATCTTCGCAATGGGAGAAAGCAGAAGACGAGTTTCTCACAGAGGCGAAGATGCGCCCCGGAGATGCCGAGGCCGCCTTCCGTTCCGGCTCCGCACTGTTGCAAAATGGCAAGTTGCGCGAAGCTCGCCAGGAGTTGGAAATTGCCGATCGTCTGCGCCCGCAAATGCCCGAGACACTTTATGCGCTAGGCAAGGAAGCATCTCTCGAAGGCGACAGCGCAAAAGCCGAACGATCATGGATTCAATTGTTGGCAATTGAGAAAGATACTCAACTTGCCGCTCAAACACACTTCGGACTGGCCGGGCTCTACCGCAAAGAGGGCAGAGTAAAGGACGCTGAGCGTGAAATGGAGAATTTCGCCGCCCTTCAAGCGAAGACAAAACAGCCGCAGCAATGAAGCTGGGCTGCAATTCCCCCCTTAACATATAGCGCCCCCAGCACAGGCGAATCCTTTCTGCGTCTTTGCCTTTCTTTCTGTCATTCCCGAGAGACCAGAGAAGCAGATTCCCTTCGGGAATGACAGACCAGAAAAGCAACTGCCAATACAGAACCCTACTTTGTCATCTTGAGCATAGCGAAGCAGATCTAGGGTGCCCCATTCTTGCGTAGCAAGGGTGGGAAATCACAACCGCTGGCAGAGCAGGACTCTCAGGATGATTTTCGACAGAGTGTTCATAGACCTGCGGCCCACCCAAGAGGATGAAAATCGGGTTGAGGAATGCTTGGTTGGCGATTACACCTAACTTTGTCATCTCGACCGGAGCGAAGCGAAGTGGAGAGATCTGCGGTTTCTCATATCTTCAGGCTCATCTTGCATTCAAAGAGACTGCATGTTGACAATCGTCGCATCCCTGTGGTGAGATTGCGACCGCAAGTATTATGAGACCGGGGACTTGCACAAAAAAAGGGTAGGTCTCATGTATGTTGTCCTGCAGTTCCTTCTTCGATTCCATTGCGGTAGACCTGCGCAATCGAAGACTTCCCAGGGTTGATGACTCTAAATACAAAAATAGGCGGAAGATACGCCGATGTCTCTGTCGAGGTGGGACCGGTGCATCTGGTCCGGCAGCTTCTGTTGATTTGTAAGAATTTAAGGAGGCGTCGTGATTTCACAAAAATTCTGGTTTTCTATACTCGTAACTGTGCTGTTTCTCGCGTGCTGCTTGACTGCCCCCGGGCAGTCAACCTATGGCGCTGTTGAGGGGCTTGTAACTGATGAGAGCGGAGCCAATGTCCCGGGAGCTCAAGTCACCCTGACCAACACAGCAACCGGAGAGGCACACACCCAAACCACGGGCGATTCCGGTCTCTATTCGTTCGTGAATCTTTTGCCCGGCCAATACAAAGTAGATGTATCCAAGCCGGGTTTTAAGGAGGTCACTCAAGCAAATGTCGTTGTTCTAGTACAACAGACCTCGCGCGTGAATATCACTCTACCTGTGGGCCAGGCGACCGAGACTATTCAGGTCACGGCCCAGACTCCTTTGCTGCAGCCGGAAACATCCTCGCTCGGCCAGGTAGTGGAAACACGCAATGCGAATGAGCTTCCGCTCAACGGCCGCAATGTCTTCAGCTTGGTGGAGGTGGCGCCTTCCGTCGTATTGCAGGGTGGCGCCGCGGGGACGCCGGTGGGGCAAAACCCCTTCTCCTGGGGCAACTTCCAGATTGGTGGAGCCTTCGCCAACCAGAGCGCGGAATATCTGGATGGCCAGCCGCTCAATATTGGCTACATTAACCTCCCAGTCCTGATCCCGGTTCAGGACTCCATCGGCGAATTCAAGGTCCAAACAAACAATCTGGGACCCGAGTGGGGAAAGCTGGCCGGCGGCGTCCTGAATCTGAGCACCAAGAGCGGAAGCAATACCTGGCATGGGGAAGTCTATGAATACATCCGCAACAAGGTGTTGAACTCATCTGATTGGTTTGCCAATAACGCCGGACTGCCCAAGCCGCCATTTACACAGAATCAATTCGGGGGCAATATCGGCGGCAAAATCATCACCGACAAAACCTTCTTCTTTTTCCAATATGAAGGCTTTCGTTTGCGCACCGCCCAAACCGTCACCACCACTGTTCCCACAGCGGCCGAAAGAACGGGTAACCTTGCGGGTCTGGCAGCTGTCTCCGGAGCAGGAGGTACTGGAGTGCAAATCGTAGACCCTTGCAATGGCGCTGCAACTTGCACTTCATACGGCGGTAGGCCGTTTCCTGGAAACGTGATTCCGACTAGCCGCATCAATCCTACGGCGGCTGTCTTGCTGAATCTCTATCCGAGCCCAACCAATGGAGCGACTCTCAATAACTACATCGTCAACTCGAGTACCGGTGGAAATCAAAACCAATACATCGGCCGCGTCGATCAGAATATCCATCAAAACCAGCACCTCTTCGGCCGATTTACCTGGTGGAACATGCTCAACCTGCCCACGGATCCTCTGGGAACGGGACTTTGCCAGGACCGTTGCACGGAAACCTTCAATTCCAAAGCGCTCGCCCTTGGCTATAACAACGTCATCAATCCCAACACGATCGGTAACTTGAGTGTGAGCGTGAGCCGCTTTAACTACGTTCGCACACCTAAAAACTCCGGGTACGATTTCACCAAGCTTGGTTGGCCGGCAGTCTTCAACAGTGAAGTGAACGCAACCCTCAGAACACCGCCCACACCTTGCATCGTGGGCATTGCGGACTCAATTAGTTGCTCGCAGGGTCAAAGTGTGATCTACGACCATGATACGCAGTACAATATCTCACCTTCGTTCACCTTGATAAGAGGACGTCACACGCTGACCTTCGGCGGGCAGCTTGAATTCACACTCGATAACTACACGCAGACCAACACTGCCAGCGGGGCATTTGGCTTTGATGGCGCATATACAAATCTACCGTTTGCAGATTTTCTGCTGGGTTGGGCTAAGAATCCAAGCAACGTAACCAACCACTTTTTCGGCGCGGCGCAGATTCCGAACCTGGTAGCGGGAAAACAGGTCTACTACGGAGCATATGCAAGCGACGTCTTCCACATGACCAATAAGCTGACCCTGAACTTGGGTCTGCGCTATGAGTACCAGTCGCCCTGGACCGAGCGCTTCGACCGGCAATCTTATTTCGATCCTGCTGCCGTGAACGCCGCGGCAACGGCCGCAAGCGGTACTACGAACCTGGGACAAGTGGAACTCGTAAACAGCGCAACCAGAGGCAGCCGCTACAACATCAACGCGCTGCACACGATGTTTGCTCCGCGTGTGGGGTTTGCTTACAGCATCGATCCCGATACAGTGGTGCGCGGCGGTTACGGACTCTTTTGGATCCCGATCGATTCTAATTGGGCCACCAATCCTCTCAACGATCCCGTTAACTCGATTCAAACCCTCTATCATGGAAATATTGTTGCCAACACGCCCATCAATACGATTACGACTCCTTGGCCTAACTTCATCCCGCCTCCAGGCCGTAGCGCTCTCGCGGGAGGCGCGCCTGGCTCGCAGGCCCAGGCAGCTCTGCTCGGTCAGTCAATCGGCCAAATCGCTACTCCGAACTTCAAGTATGGCTATACGCAACAGTGGAACCTCGATGTGCAGCGTAATTTCCCCGGAGGGTTCTTCGTCGACGTAGCCTACGCGGGGTCGAAGGGGACTCACCTGCCCCAGTACGCGCAACAGATCAATCAATTGAGCGACGGCTATTTTGCCCAGGCGGCCGCCCAGTACAACCCGAGCCTGCCGAACCCCAATCAGAACGTCACGATTGCAAAAGCGGTCCCGAATCCCTACTTCGCCGTCGCTAGTCCAGGAAGCCAGCTTTCCTCGTCTACTGTGCAGGAAGGACAACTGCTGCGGCCCTATCCTCAATACAGCGGCGTGTCCCTGGCAGGCCAAGGAAGTTTCACTAGCATCTATCATTCCTTGCAGGCTACCTTGCAAAGACGGTTCAGGGGCGGAGGAACACTTCTTGCCGCTTATACCTATTCCAAGCTGCTGAGTAACACGGACACAATCACCTCCTGGCTAGAAGGCGGCGGAGTTGGAGTCGTGCAGGATTGGACCAATCTGGCTGGCGAGTACTCTCTATCCTCGCAAGATGTCCCGCAACGCCTGATAATCAGCTATGTGCTTGACCTGCCATTCGGGGCGGGCAAACCGTATGCCGCGAACTTGAGCGCGCCCATGGAAAAAGTCGTTTCCGGATGGGGCGTAGATGGAGTCACCTTATTGCAAAAGGGCTTCCCGATAAATATCAGCGCTTCGTCGAATTCGTTTCTCAGCAACTTCGGCCCCGGCCTGAGGCCCAACGTCGCGCCAAACTGTCAGAAGGGTACCTCCGGCAGTGCTGACGCCAGGGTCAAGTCAGGCTTGGCCGGCGGCGCCGGATGGATCAATGCCGCCTGTTTCTCCACTCCGGCTCCTTATACTTTTGGCAACGAGCCGCGCGTCGATCCGTCGCTGCGCGCGCAGGGACCAGCCAACTTCGATTTCGCGCTGTTCAAGACCACAAACTTCGGTCCCTCGGAGAGGTTGGGAGTCCAGTTCCGAGCAGAGTTCTTCAACCTCTTCAACCATCCGCAGTTCAGCGCCCCTAGTAGCGGCTTCCCGTCATCCAACTTCGGCCAAATCTCAGGGCCACAGGCAAATAACCCTCGCCTGCTCCAATTCGCTCTAAAGGTAATGTTTTAATTCGTCTCCTCGAGGCGAGCGCTCATCCCGCGCTCGTCCAGGAGAGACGAGCATCTTGAGAGATAAGGGAAGTGGAATCCCAGGTCCCAGAATCGAGACCTGGGGCGCCCAAGATTTGCGGTCTATCTGTTGATATTCGGGGTGCCCCATCCTTTGCACTGCGCTGTTCCGTGCGAAGGATGGGAGGACCACAAATGTATATGCCCCCTGATTTTCATTTCGATCGAGGCTGATGTGCTGTCATCTCTTCGGTGACCACATTTTTGTATACTTTCCCGCCCTTCATCACGAAAACTACATGCCGTACCGCGGTGATATCAGTGAGCGGATTGCCGTTGAGCGCAATAATGTCGGCATCCATGCCGGGGGCAATCGTGCCGATCTGGTTCTGAAGATTCATCGATTCGGCGGCAACGGAGTTGGCCGAGACCAGCGCGCGCATTGGTTCCATTCCCGCTTTCTGGACGCGATAGATGAACTCGTCGGCGTTATGGCCGTTGGCGCCTGCAACCGCGTCGGTGCCAAAAACGATTTTTAGGCCGGGAGTATGCGCGGCGGCTCTGATCATCTCGGTATCCGACGGCCAGATTTTGCGCATTGCGTCGAAGCCCTCTTCACTGTATGCGCCGACACCATCGTAGCGCTTGGCATTGTCAAAATAGTTCTGGAAGACCAATCCTGCCTGGGGATCTAAATAAGTTCCGTGCGCAGCCATCAGCTTCAGGTCGGACAATGGCATTTGCATACCATGTTCCACTTCGGTGCAGCCGGCAACCACGCTCGCCTGCACCGCCGGTCCATAGGCGTGGACGAGCGTCCGCAGGCCGTCCTTGTGAGCTTGGTCGCAGGCGGCGTTCAGTTGCTCTTGCGAGAGGGTCATCCCGCCGCCCTGGCGGATCGATTTCGAAGCGAAAATCTTCATCAAATCGGCGCCCATGGCCTTGTCCTGGTCGACATACTGACGAATCTGCTCTGGAGTACCGGTTGCCGGACCACGGCCGGAGAGCGGGCGAACAGCGGTGAGTATGCGCGGACCGGGAATTTCGCCGCGGGCGATCGCGTCGCGCAAGGGAACATCCGCCTCCGCGCCTACGCTTTGCACCGTGGTGAATCCGCCCATGAGCGTGTCCCAGGCATTCGCCGCCATTGCCAGAAATGCGTACTCCGGTGTCTCACCGTGGCCGACGCCTGCTCCGGCCAGCTTGCCATCAGGGCCGAAATGCCAGCTTATGTGAACGTGGCAATCGATCCAGCCGGGCATTACCGTCAAGCCGCGCAGGTTGTATACCTGGGATCCGGCCGCGCCAGGGTCCAGCCGCACAATCTTGCCATTTTGGATGACGATGCTGGTATTGTGCAGCACATGTCCGCGCCCGTCGAAGATCGTGGTTGCGCGGAGCACGATCGGCTGCTCTTGCGCCGCAGCGCCGGCCGTGGCAGTAATAAGAATGGCGAAAATCGTTAATACTCGCTGGACAGTATTCATGAGAGCCTCACCTCGTTGTTATTACGGATCAATTCCAAGTTGTGCCGGTGCTAAGGGAAATTCGAAAAATGCCCTAATCTAAAAAGCGTTTGACTTCATCTATCGGTCGACCGGAGGACGCCGCTTGTGCCAGTCGGTTTTCTGCTGGTAAGAGTCGGCAATCTCAATCAGCTTCTTTTCGCTCCAAGCCGGCCCCATGAATTGTAGAGCAGTAGGGAGGTTGTCCTGGCCAAAGCCGTTGGGCACGGTGATTGCCGGCACGCCAGTCAGATTTCCCGGTGAAAACAGCGACACCGTCTGGCCGGCGCCGGCAAAGCGCCTGCCATAGCCGTGAAATTGTTCATCGACGCGGGGGGCGACGGTGGCCGTAGTGGGCGCAATGATCGCATCGAACTTGTCCAGCAATGCGTCAAGCGCGATGCGGGCGGGCTTTCTGGCGCGCATCGCCTGGAGATAGTCAACCGCGCTAATCGTCATTCCCACGTAACCGTGGATCCGATCTGCCTCATTGGCCAACTCTCTCATGCGGCCGGTATCCACCAACTCGCGGAAAGCTGCCGTTCCCTCGGCTGACATGATGGTTCCCAGCATTGGACCATAGGGAAACTCCGGAAGCTCGACATCGTGGACGATATCGGAGAAATTCCCCAATACTCTCATCGATTGCTCGAAGTTGGCTTTTACATCCGGAGCCACATATTCATAGGATCCTTTGATCACGCCCAATCTGTAGCGCTTTGCACCGGTTGGACGAGCCGTGTAGAGGAACTTCCTGCGCGTTGTCGCCGGATCGAGCTTGTCATAGCCGGCAATCGCTGCCAGAACGAGGCCACAATCATCGGCGCTGCGGCACAACGGCCCGACCTTGTCGAGCGACCAGGAGAGAGTCACGCCGCCCGTCCTGCTCACCCGGCCATAAGTCGTGCGCATGCCCGATAGGCCGCAGTAGCTCGACGGTAGAAGAATCGATCCTCCCGTCTCCCCTCCGATGGAGAACCCCACCAATCCGGCACTGGTTGCCGCGCCCGGACCGGAGGACGAACCGCCGCTCCAGCACTCCGGGTTCCAAGGCGTGCGGCAAGGGCCGGTGAACGATGCATTGGCATTGTCGTAACCGAAGCCGCCTACCAGCTCTATCATGGCTAACTTGCCTAAGAGCACCGCTCCCGCGTTCCTGAGCAGCGTGATCACGGTGGCATCATAGTCGAAGACCTGGTTTCGGTAGGGCGCCGTTCCCCAAGTAGTAGGAATGCCCTTGGCCGAGAAAGCATCCTTGGCGCCGTAAGGGATGCCGTGCAGCGGACCTCGATAATGACCCGCCGCGATCTCCTTCTCTGCCGCTTTCGCTTGCTCCATGGCTAATTCGCGCGTGACCGTAATGACCGCGCCCAGTTTAGGCCCGAGCGTTTCCAGACGAGTGAGATAAGCCTCAGTCAGCTCAACCGGCGACAGCTTACGGGTGCGTATAGCGTCGCCTAACTCGCGCACGGTTGAAAACATTTCGGTTTCACTCAGCACGTCTCAAGAACCTCCCTGGGAACTTATCTCCAAAACACGTACACACGCCTGCGAAAGAGGCGGACTCTATACACCGTCGGGATGGAACACGCAATCTGGCGCGTCTCCGTTGTGGATGTTCACTTTCAGTACTTCCTGGGTGCTTCTGAGAACTCGTTCGATACCGCGTTCGATCAGTGGCGTATCGCCGTCTTCGAGATATTTGCCGTATCGCAAGCGAACAGTCTGCATCAAGGCATCGGCCTCAGCCGAGGGAGAAGCCTCGGTCTGCTGTCCTGCCACCTTCACGGGCAACGCGGGCACGGCCGCGGCAGCCGCCAAGCCGAAGAGGAAGGATCGCCTGCTATGAGGATTTAGAGAATTCGAGTTATGCGCCATGCTCGCTCCTTTACAGGCCGGGGGTAAACCCGGAATTACACGAAGAGCAGATCAGTTGATAAGTCCCGAAGGGATGGCTGAACCATCCTCTTTTGCAAAACCGCGCGAATCCGATGTAGGTGAATCGGTGAGATATTTCAGCCGTCCCTACGGGACTGGAGCTTTGCTTTCCGCTACCAACCCAGCACTGACGTGCTGGGCTATTTTCAGGCCGTCCCTTCGGGACTCGTCTCATCGCCAATCTTTACCGCCAATCTTTAACATGGTTCGACAGTTTTGTCCGTAGCCTCTTACTGGGTTGCCGCCTGAGTCTTATCTACCACCACTGCACCTGCTTTCATTACCCACTTGACGTTGTTCATGAGCACGTTGACATCCGACAACGGGTCTCCCTGGACGGCAACCATGTCCGCGTAATAGCCGGGAGCGATTTTGCCGAGACTGTGCTCCATGCCCAGCAGCGCCGCCCCTGTTGTGGTGGCCGCAGCAAGGGCTTGGGCGGGCGTCATCCCCGCCTTGACGAGCTCGCCAAGTTCGCGGGTATTCTGGCCGAAGAGCGTGTATACCGCATCCGATCCCATGGCCACTCGCACACCCGCCTTCAGGGCGCGGCTGGTAGTTTCGCGATTCTGGTTGAGGAAGGCGCGAAATTGTTCCGCCGAGTTCGGGGGGAAGCCGAAGAGCTCGGCATTCTCGGCATAAAACTCGTTGTGGTAGATGGTGGGGACGTAATAAGTGCCCTGGCGCGCCATGGCCGCCAGCGTCTGGTCGTCCAGATCGATGGCGTGTTCGATGGTGTCGACACCGGCTTTGACGGCGTCTTTGGCGGCGGCGGGACCGTAGGTATGCACCGCTACGCGTTTACCCGCCATGTGGGCCACGTCCACTGCGGCCTTCATCTCGTCATAGGTGAAGACCTGAACACCGGTAAGATTCTGCGTTCCGCCGGTGGAGGCGAACAATTTTATCCAATCCGCTCCGCTGGCGATCACCTCGCGTACCGCCTTCATCATTTCGGGCGCGCCGTTAATCGGGTACCCGGTGGAGGATACGAATCCGGGTTTTGTGCCCAGTCCATAAGAAGAGACAAACATTCGCGGTCCAACCATCACACCCCGATTGATCAGGTTCCGCATGGCAATATCTTCGTAGTCCGCCGCGTTCAGATCGCGGACGGTGGTGACGCCGCATTCCAGCGTTCTTCGGGCATTGGCCTGGGCCAGAAAAACAGTTTCGGCCGGAAGCAGCCGAGGTTGCCGATAAGGAGTTGTCCCAGGCTTTCCATCCCAATAGAAGGTCATGTGGGTGTGTACATCGATCATGCCCGGGACCACAGTGTACTTGCTTAGATCGATGATTTTCGCGTTGGGAGGAATCGAAGATTCTGATTTCCCTACGCTGACGATGCGATCGCCATCGACCACCACGACGGCGTTCGTGATCGTTGTACCGGCGCCATCCACCAGCTTGCCGACCCGGAGGACAGTGGTGGCTGCGCTCGAATAAGGCTGCCACCACAGCAACAAGGCAATGAAGAGAAATTTCCCGTAGGTTCGCACCCTCTTCGGTGACATCAGAAGCGAACCCGGGCGGCAAGCTGCGCGATCCGGGGAGCGCTCACCGTATTTGAGACCACCCCAAAGGAAGAAGGAGCTGAGACATTCGAGCCGGGGTTGGCAAAATTCGCGTGATTGAACAAGTTGAAGAGTTCTCCGCGGAGTTCCATGCTAATAGCCTCTCTTATGGGAATCTGTCTCGATAGTGAAAAGTCCGTGTTCCAGAAACCTGGGCCGGTAGCGAAGTAGGCCGGCGCATTTCCTATCCCCGTTCCGTCTCCAACCACCGGAGGAGCGGTGAAGGCGCTGGTGTTGAACCAATGCTTCAGCGTACGGTTCGGGACCGATAGGTTCGCCGGCCCCATGCCTGGAGCGAATTGCGCCTGGGTACCGGAGATTCCCAAAATCGTGCCCGCCCGGCTGTCGGTGATGTTGAACGGCAATCCTGACTCGACGATCACCACTCCGGATGCAGACCATCCATTGACCAGTTGACCTCGGAGCCCGGTCCAGGACGTCACCTTCGGAAGGTCGTAGACGTAACTGCCGGAGAAAACGTTGGTCCGGATAAAGCTTGCCGGTCCGACCTCCGGATTGTGAAAGTCGCCGATTATGCCGCCGAGCGACTGCTGCCGTCCGGTGGTGGAGCCGCCGATGTTGCTGGCCGAATTGGACCAGGTATAGGCGGCAGTAAATGCCAGCCCTTTGGAGTATCGCTTAGTGGCGCTGAATTGTGCGGAATTATAGTGACTGAAAAACGGATTCCCGCCGTACGGGTCATTCAAGCAAGACTGGGCGGATGTGCAATACGTGTTGCGGAACATTCCGATCGAGTCCTCTCCCGGCCCAAAGCCGATGAAGGGAACTCGCAAAAGCACGATTTGACTGACTGTTGGTGGTCTGGCCATGGATGGGATTGGTAGGGCTTGCCAATCCCGCCTGATTGGCGGGAACAAAACCGCCAAGGTTGGTTGATCGGCTGCCCACGTATCCCGCCTGGAAGAGAATCCCCTTGAATTCCGTCTGTACGTTCACGCTGTATTGGTGGGTATGGGGGAGCGCCATCGAAGGGTCATAGGGATAGAGAACCGGATTGCTTCCCAACTGCAAGGGCGAATAGAGAGGAAACGCCGTGAGCGCCGGCACGCCGGGGAATGGGTTTTGCAAAGTAACGTTGGGATTAGTGGCGCCCCCGCCGCTCACTGAAGCATAGAAGGGCTGTTCTTCGGATACGCCGATCGAGAAGGTTGCCGGAAGCGTTGACCAGAAGATTCCGTAGCCGCCGCGGACCACCAGGTTGTTATTGCTCTTCACCGGCCGCCAGGCAAAACCGACTCTGGGCGACAGTCCCAGCCAGTTCTGATTATCGGAGAGCGTGTTGTGGCTGAGCTTGGTCACTCCTGGAGGAATATAAAGATTCGATGGGACATTTGCCGGCAATACCAAGCCGGAGAGGGTGCCGCCCGGCGGCGGACCTTCCTTGGGATAGAGGCGGAAGTCGAAGTTCGACCATTCGCCGCTGCTGTTATAGGGCTGGCCGCTGAACTGGTAGCGCAGGCCCAGGTTAAGACTCAGTTGCGAGTTGAACTGGAAATCATCTTGGGCAAACAAGGCGAAGTTGTTCATCGCGGGGTAAACCGCTCCCTTGCCGTTTCCGCCCAATGCTTCAGACAGGTTGCTCTGCGGCGTGCCGTTCTGCGCTGCACTCATGCCCAGCAGCAAATCGGGAAAGGAGTTGATGTCAAGCTCTCCTTCCTGAACGAAAAGATCCGAGTACTTGGTGCGAACCGCTTCGTAGTTACCGCCGAATCGAAGCTGGTGGCGGCCCACGGTCTTGCTGAGCGTGTCGCTAATCTGACCCTCATGCTGGCGGATGAGCTGATTATTGTTTCGATTGGTTCCGAGCTCGAAGAGCCCACTGATGAGAAACGACGGCGTGCCATTCTGTTGCGTCGGCGGCACCATACCGAGCGAAGTTGCACTGAAGGGATTCACGGGAACCTGATTGACAAAGTTTCGGCTGTAACCGATGCGGACCTCGTTCACCATGGTGGGAGTGACGGTATACGTGTCCGAAAGCGCGAAATTCAAATTAGAGTGATAGTCGTTTTCGCCGAACCCGAGCACGTTGGTGCTGGTCTGAAAGGGCAGATCCTCGGGATCGCGGGAGTACAGAGATTTAAAGCTCAGGCTCTGCTTGTCGCTAATGGTGACGTCGCCGTTAGCGATAAATTGGTTTTCGTTGAAGATTGCCGGGGCTGATAGCGACGAGAAACCCACCGTTGGACTGGTCAAAACCTGCGGGGCGGGGATGGCATATTGCCCGTTCGGCAGCTTTGCGTTGATCAGGGCGAGTGCGACAGGGTTGATGTTTGAGCCGTTGGCCGCAATCGGCACACCTCCGAATACGCCGCTCTGGCCTCCGTATAACCTACCAAGCGTCTGCGCGGTGCGGTCGCCCAGCACGGGCAGGAAGGTAGTCTTGTTCGAAGTGCTGGAAATTGCGTCGGCTTGACGAGTACCCTGGTAGGAGCCGAAGAAGAAGACTCTGTTCTTGACGACCGGCCCACCGAGCGTGCCGCCGAATTGATTCTGACGAAAGACGGGCTTTGGCGATCCTGTAGCCTTCTGGAAATATCCATTGGCGTCGAGCGCGGTGTTGCGGAAAAACTCGAAGGCAGACCCGTGGAATTGGTTGGTGCCCGACTTGGTGATGATATTGACCGTTCCGCCGCCCTCCTTGCCAAACTCAGCGTCATACAAGCCGGTTTGCACTTTGAATTCTTCGATAGCATCGGGAGAGGGCACGGGAACGCCTGTCTTATCCGGCGCATCGTCAAAGCCTTGGGACATCGGATTGTCCGCATCCATCCCGTTCAACACGATGTTGTTATCCCATGGGCGGCCGCCGTTTGCGGAGATGTTGACACTGTTGCGGCCGAGGGCGCCGGCGTCTACCACATTTGCGGTAACACCCGGAGACAAGGTAAGAATCTGAGTGAAATTGCGGCTGGAGAGAGGAATGGATTTCATCATCGCGTTATCGACGACAGTGCCAAGCGAGGAGGTGGTCGTCTGAAGCTGGAGCGGCGCGCCAGTCACCACGATCGATTGCGAGGTGGTTCCCATCTTCAGCGTAGCGTCGATCAGCGCGACCCCGTCAACGTCAACGGTGATATTGTCGCGCTCAAAGCTCTGGAAGCCGGCGACGTCCACAGTGAGGCGGTACTTTCCCGCGGGCACAAAAGTGAAGGAGTATGCGCCGACGGCGGTGGTCGTGGTTTGTACTCTTCTATCCGTGTCCGGATTAATGAGTACGACGGTTGCGTTCGGCAAAACCGCCCCTGAAGCATCCTTGACGGTGCCGCGTACGGCGCCTGTGGACTGGGCCACAGCATGGCTTGCGCAAAGGAGACAGATCAGGCACAAGCCTAATGCCAAGGCCAACAGACGCTTACGCGCGTTTTCGATTCTGCCGACCGCACAAGTAGGCCCGTAAATGTCGTCCATGATACTCAGCGGGACCACTTTCATAGGTAAACTCCTCTTTTTGAGATAACTCCCTAACGTATAAACGCCGGCCGGAGGCTCGGTCTTGTACGTGTTGAGCGAATTTATTGGAATTAGCACCTAGGAGAATGGCGCTCTGAAAGAGTCCCGCAGGGACGGCAAGAAAATAGCCCGGCACGAAGTGCTGGGTTTGCTCTTATCATGCTCGTACCTGAAAGCGGCCGCCCGCAGACGCGGCAGCCCACATCAAGAAACAATAAGTTTTGTCATCTCGACCGATGAAAATCAGGTTGAGGAAGGCTTGGTCGGCAATTACACCTAACTTTGTCATCTCGACCGAAGCGAAGTGGAGAGATCTGCGGTTTCCCATATCCGGCGCAAAGAGCGCGCCAGATATGGGGCGCCCTCAATTGGTGGCCGTTTTAAATCCATAGTTCAAGCAGATTTAGAGTGCCCCATCCTTGCCTTGCAAGGGTGGGAGACCACAACGCTCAACCCGATTTTCATCCCCTTGGTGGGCCGCAGGCCCATGAACACTTCGGTCGAGATGACAAATTGGTGGTGACAAAGCCTTGGTTAGCGCGATGGAGGCTGCATCATTGCGCGATCGCCCATTCCGGACGGTGAGGCTCGATCAAGCTTTCGCTGGCGCAGAGATCCTTGAGAGCGGCAAAGTCCTTCGGCAGACGGAGAGACTTCCGATACACAGACGGGGGGGTACCGACAAAGCTTTTAAAGGCTACAGTGAAGTGACTCTGATCACAAAAGCCGGAAGCGAGGGCGATGTCGGCCAGGGGGTTCTCCGTCGAAGAGATCTGTTGACATGCATAATCGATGCGCAAACGGCGGACCTGTTCGCCGACCGTGTACTGATAGTGCCTACGATATTCGCGCGCGAGGTGGACGGGGTGCACTCCCACCTCGGTGGCTATGTGTGACAGAGTAAGTTGTTCGGTAAAGCGCTCACGTATCATGCTATCTGCACGAGACAGCCAACTCGGACGATGATTACGCTCTTCGCTCGAAACGCGGGACATTTCGCCAAACAACTGGAGGACCAATCCCTCGATTACCAGAGGCGAGGTGGGATCCTGGGCGCGAAACTCACGGTAGATCTCTCCACAGATGGCGGCGGATTTATCTCCATGCGAAACTAAAAAGTGGTCTAGCGACGGACAGGCTTCACGAAGGCGGTCGAGGAATTCGCGAGTAAGTTCCACATGGAGCGTGCGAGCCCCTAGTGGAGAATAGGTGCTGGAGTGTCCCTCGCCAGCCGGATAAAAACCCACAGTCCAAGGCGCAAACTTAAGCTCCTTGCCACTCAATCGCTGTAAATATGCTCCTCGCAGATTGATAACCATGTGCGCGCATTTATGGGCATGCGGCGGGACTTCGAGATTAGGCCGGTAAAGCCGCTCTACCACCTTGAATCCTGTCGTGGAGACTGCTCTCAGGCTCTTACCGTGGCGGAATGACTCTATGGGCAACTTAGGCGACCGCATCTCTTCCTCCTTATTTAAGGGCTCCTTATCCAATGGCAATATTTAACTTCGCACCCGGCATACTTATGAAAACGGACGACGAAAAATAGAACACAAAGAATCATGGAGAGTGGAGCGGCGCTACATGGCGGCGCTAGCTACATGGTGGCGCTAAATTGAGGAGCTCCACCCGGAGCTATTGTCATTTTGAGGAGACTACGAGGTCGCCTGCTTCCGGCAAAAGTTTTGCCGGATTAATATCGCGGGGACATGCACCGCACCATGCAAGAAATCAACGCAAGAAAATCCGGATAGGATCATTACCCGATCGGAGAGAACGTTTCGCTCAGTTGGATAATGCTTTACGAGATTTAAACATTGGGGGGTTACCGGTGTCAATTAGTTTTGCACATCTATGGTTTGCGGAGCATGGGGGGACCAAGGGGGGAGCCATCGGGCTGGATGCGGCCTCATTGAGCAGGCGCTAGCGGCGTGGCGCGATTCATCTTGCTCAACCGGTACATCAGCAGGGCTGCGCGTTCGATCTGAACCGGCTGGCGATCCAATTCAATGAACTCGCCTTCGCGGTGGCCGTTTCCTCCCATGGCGCCAAGGCCGGCCAGAGAGTCTACATATTTCGCAATAAAGGAGATGTCTCCGGCTCCACGTTCGGTCGCATCAAGCTCTTCCATGTGGGGGAAACCGGCATCCTTATTGACCTGATTGAGAATGCCAAGAATGGCGCGGTTGCCCGGGGTCGCGGCCATGGCAGGATAGCCATCCTGAAATTGAATGGAAGCGCTGGTTTTGGGCAGATGCTGATTTACGATTCGAGTCATCTCCGCTTCGACCCGCTGCGTTTGCTCATCGGATATCGTACGTATGTCGCCGCTGGCGAAGGCAACGGGTGGGATAACGTTTGCTTTGCCGGTGAACGAGCCCGAAGTCTGGGAGCTGTCGACCTTGGCCTCAGAACCGCCCACGACATAGCCGACATTGAATGTCAGGCCGTGCTCGGGTAACTGCTGGCGAAAAGTATCGATAATGCGGCTGATCTCGTAAATCGCTCCATATCCGGCCGATGGATTGAAGATGCCCGAAGAATGTCCGGTAACTCCACTCGCTTCGAGCGCCCATACAATGGCGGACCGGCGGCTTGTGCTGCCGTATTCGACTCCATTACGTTCGGAGGCCGTTTCGAAGTCCAACGCGACATCACTCTGTTTTGCCAGTGCGACCAAATCCCGGCGCGAGATTGAAACCGGCTGGCCAACACGTTCTTCGTCGCCGGTCAGGATCACCGAAATGGAAGCGTTTTTTAGCACTCCCGCGGCTTGCATCGCATCCAGCGCGGTTAATATAACCATGTCGCCGCCCTTTATATCGCTTGACCCCGGACCGGTAGCCCGGTCACCATTGCGCACCCATGTTTGAAACGGCGAGTCTTTTTCGAAAACGGTGTCGAGATGGCCTATCAGCAGCATTCGTTTACCGTTGGGAGCGGGATGCTCGGCGATCAGGTGGCCTGCGCGGTGAACTTCATCCATGGGAACCCAGCGAACCTGAAAGCCTAGCGCCCGGAAGCGCGGCGCAAGCATATCCGCAACCTTATGAACACCCTCCGGATTCATCGTTCCGCTGTTCACGTTGACTAGCTTTTCCAGGAATACGATGGATTCTGCATCCTCCTTGCCGGCTACTGCGATCATCTTGTCTTCAGGCGCCGAGAGCTGAGCCCCTGCCGGTAGAACTGCCGCCAGGGCGATCAACGTGATGAGATAGGAAAGCTTAATTTTCGAACGTTGCATGCATCTCCAAAATCGCTGTTTGAAATAACCTGTTTCGCTCTATTCCGGCTCAGAAGAGCCTGCATTCGCGGCCAGGTTCTTGTAAACGACGCCGCCTTTCATCACGAAAGCTACCCTGCGGATGGCAGTGGCATCCTTGATCGGATCGCCATCCATTGCGATGATGTCGGCCTGCATGCCGGGTGCAATGGAGCCGATCTTATCTTGCATTCTCAGCGATTCAGCCGATACATAGGTAACGTCCTCCAAGGCTTGCATCGGATCTTGTCCGCCTTGTTGCACACGAGCGATAAATTCTTCACCGTTACGCCCGTGGGCGCCGGCAACCGCATCTGTCCCGTAGTCGATCTTCAATCCTTTGATCTTCAGCGCCCGTTTGAAGGTTGCGAGGGTGATGGCCTCACCCTTTACCATGAAGGCGAAGCCTTCTTCATTGTAGTTTCCGATTCCCAGAAACTTTGGCTTGTTACGGATGTAGTTCTGAAGAACCAATCCGATGTTGGGGTCGTAGTAGGTGCCGTTCTTGGCCATCAGTTTGAAGACGTCGTCTGTGACGTAAGCCCCATGCTCCACCGACGTGCAGCCGGCGATCGATGCAGCCTTGGCGGCCGAAGCAGCGTGGGCATGAACCAGGGTTCGCATACCGAGCTTGTTCGCTTCACCGCACGCGGCCTGCAACTGCGCGTCGGTCATGGTCTGGCCGCCGCCTTCGCGAATGCTTTTGGAAGCGAAGATCTTGATAAAGTCGGCGCCCTGCTGTTTACGCTGATCGACCAATGCTCGAAGCTGATCGGGATCGCCGCTCTTTTCAGTCAACGGCTGTAGGGAGGTCAATAAACGAGGCCCAGGCAGGATCCCTCTTTTGATGGCATCGCGCAGGTAAGCATCGTCGGGAGAACCGGGACTCTGGATAGTGGTGAATCCGGCATTCAAGGTGAGGATCGCATTGTCCACCGAGTGCAGCATGGACTGCAGCGGCTGCTCGTTCCGGCCGGCGAGACGCCCGTCGGTAAAATGCCAAAGGATGTGCGAATGCGTGTCGATGAAACCGGGGGTGATGGTGAGACCGCGAAGGTTATAGACTACCGCGCCCGGGGGAATCTTCCCACCGAGCTGAACGATCTTCGAACCTCGGATGATGAGAGTAGTGTTGTGCAGGGTCTTGCCCCTGCCGTCGTAAACCGTTCGGGCGATCAGGACGATCGTCTTGGCTTCGGGTTGTGCGGTTTGAGCCCTAACTTGAGCGATCCCGGCAAAAAAAACTGCGCATAAGGTAATCCATCTCCCACATCTCATTTTTGCTTGTGCCCTCAGGTGATCTGCGTCTGGATCGAACGATTCCCGACCGGTGTTTGTTGTGGGTCAGTTGGTTTCACCTTCCCCGTGTGGCGTTAAAACTCCAGCCTTGTGCCGAACATGATCCAGCGGCTGCTGGATTGCCGGTTCTCCGGAACGAAGGTGCTGGACATCACTCCAAAGCCGGAGATGCTGCTTCCCGTCAGGGGCAAGGTAGGATTGTTGAAGTTTACATTGTTGAAGAGATTAAAGAAGTCCAAAGAGAGCTGGAGCGTAGCCATCTCTTTAATCGGAACCCGCTTGCCCAACGAGCTGTCCACATTCCAGAAAGGCAAACCGCGCAACGGACTGTCATATCCGTCGCGGTTGGAGCTTAGCTGAACATATCCGAAGTCGTTGTAAACCGCCTGGGGGTTGGCGAACAGGTTGATACGAGTGCTGGTTGCGGTGCCAATCCCTCCCGAGCCCGTGACTCCATAATTTACACCTGTAGAAATTTGCTTGATGGGAACCAAAGGTACCGCAGGCGTGCTCCCTGCCGAGCGCGTGCCGCCGCCCCACACCTGAGTTCCTTCGGTGACATACACCGGCAACCCACTCACGGCGTTCACAATGCCGGAGACGTACCAGTTCCCCAGCACGGCATTGGCATACTTGGGAAGCGCGGAGAAGTCGCGAGGCATTGTGTAGACAAAGAAGCCATTGAAGGTGTTCCTGCGGTCAAAGATAGAGGGGCCATAGTCGACACCTGGATTGAGGGGATTTGGAAGATTTGTAGAGTCGTTCTGTGCTCCCTGAGCCGTATCCAAAGATTTCGAGAAGGTGTAATTCAGATCATAGGTGAAGCTCTTCATGGTGCGGCGCAGGGTTACGAAGAGGGCGTTGTAGTTGGAGGTGCCAAGATTGGTTGCAATCGACAAATCTGTGACCTGTTGGGTGTTGAAGGGCGCCAATCCTCTGGCTACGCGAAGAGCATCGATTCCCGGCGCGCTCCTGGAGGTGCTATCGAAGAGGCTGGACACATTGCCCTGGGTAAAGTAGCTGGTGTCGACTGCCGCAAGGTAGGCCGTGGTAGAGGGGTAGCCGGCACTTGATCCTACGCCGGGCAATTGGTTTTCGAACCACGGTTGCGCCACGATCGGCTGATTCGCGCGAAGCGCATTTGAGATCGTGTCATAGGCTCCGGCAAATGTCTGACCCGACCCGTCCTTGAACATGTATGGGGCTGCATTCAACTCGACGTTCTGGAATAGGCGGCGTCCAAAACGGCCTGTCCACGCCACTTCAAGGACGTTCCCTTTGCCGAGATCGCGCTGAAGCGTAAGGTTCGCTGAGTAGATTCGAGGATTCTTGATATAAGGATCGATCCCGTCTGAGACCAACTCGCTAAAGTTATTCGAGGGTACGTAGGGGCTGGTAATCGCCTGCGGATACGATGGGACCGGAATCGCTCCGTCGACCCCGATCCGGAAGGCGCTCAACCCCGGATTGCCGGTCACCCCCGCATTGCATCCACCTGCCGGAGATCCAGTAGCAGCACAGTTAGCCAGATTGGTAGTCACCGTAGAAGAGGGCCCGGCCGTGAGTCCCGGGTTGACGACCGCCAATTCTCCATCCAAGCGGCTGTAGTACATTCCAAATCCGCCGCGCAGCACCGTCTTACCTGAACCTGTTACTTTAGCGAGCCAGCCATCATCGAATTTAGGCTGCCATGCGAAGGCCAAGCGGGGCGCAAAATCGCCGAAATCGGTGTTATACGCGCCCGACCGTCCAACCTGTGAAACCGGAGTGAAGCCAAAGGTCGGGTTGTAGATCTGCCCCTGTTCCGCCGCGCTCTTTCGCGTACTCAAATAGGTCTTTGCAGAGATGAACTGGCCGCTGCTGGCGTCCGTCAGCATCGCCTCCAGCTTGTTGGAAAAGTTATAAGGGGTCTGCCACCCATACGATAAGCCATAGGTAAAGGTCAGCGACGGTTTGATACGCCATGTATCCTGCGCGTAAAACGAATAGTAGTAAGCCAGTGCATCCATGGTGAGGCTGGAACCAATGGGTTGAGCCTGATACTCTCCGTTGCGCACTACAAACGCATTGTCGTCATTCATTAACCCCAGAGTCGATGCGTAGAGCGAGTCCCAGGTGCTCACGCTCGCTGACGGCAGGCAGTTGGTGGTTACCGACGCGGTACATGTAGGTGGGCGATTGGCCGCCGGAATGGTCAGAAAGGAGGTGTCTGCCGTCTCAGTGGCATTATAGGCGTTGACTGCGCCGCCTACTTTACCGGTGTGGATATGGAACTGCGGGATGCGCTGGAAGTTGGGTCCAAACTGGAAAAGGTGGTTTCCCTTGACCCATGTGAGATCGTCTGAAAACTGCAAGTTACGATCATCGTTTTTCTGAGTGCGCACCGAATTACTCATGCTTATCGGGGCAGTGAAGATGTTGGGGCTGACGGCCACATAAGTGCCGTTGCCCAACTGCGTTCCAGGAAGAGCCAACTCAGCGGCGATGCTGGAGAGCGTGGGGCGATAAGCTCCATTGCGGTTTCGGACGTCGCCAAAATGGAAGTTATTGATGAGGTGATCGTTGATCTGATACGTCAGGCCGGCGATAAACGCATTGGTCCAGTTAGGCAGCTCATCGTCATTGAGGGCATTGTTTGGATTGCGAATGTCGAGGACTAAGGGCGCAGAGTTGTAGGCGATATCACGCGAATAGCTGAAGCTGGCATTCAAGTGCAATTTCTGGGTGAGATTGTCATCGATGCGAAATGTCCCGAAGTCATCGGTCAAGGGCGATTTCGCATTGACCGTGAGGCCGGTGGTGTTTAAATTGTCTACGCCGGCGACATTAGGATTGTTGCCGGCCGGGTCCAGCGCTTCCATGGCCTTCATAGTCGGACTGATACCGAGTCCACGTGGATCACAGGCAGTGGTTCCAGTCAGGCCACAGGAAGCAGAGGTGGCGAGATTGTAGGAGGAGACTGCTCCGGCGGAAGTCCGGAACTGCAGGATGCCCTGCTTCAGAGTCGCCGTGGGCACTATCTCGCTTACTTGAAACGTTTCCGGATAACGCCGTGCCTCATATTCGCCGAAAAAGAATAGCTTGTTTTTGATAATGGGTCCGCCGATCAACCCTCCATAGCGGTTATCTTCTACGTGCGGCTTGGGCAGGCCCAAAAGCTTGTTATCCCAGGAATTTGTGTTCAAAAAACTGTTCTGTGCATACCAGAACAGTCCGCCGTGAAAGGCGTTCGAGCCGCTCTTGCCAATGAGTGTTACATTTCCGCCCGAAGCTCTGCTGAAAGTTGAATTGGAGTTGGCCACGGCGACACGAAACTCATCTATCGCTTCCACTGATACTAAGAGGACAGGCCGCGCGCCGTGATCGGAATCCACGGTTGAATTTGTTGAGTTGTCGGTGATATCAATGCCATCCAGAGTGAAAGTGGTCTGGTCATTGACAGCACCGGCAACCGATCCGCCGCTGTCGCTGCCATTGGCCGGCGTAGTGCCCGGCTGCAGAAACGTAAGCTCCTGAGCCTGCCGCAGGCGGGTGGGCAGGTGCTGTAGGGGAGTAGAGCCGACAACGTCACCGATCGAAGCGTCGGTTGTCTGCAGTTGCACCTGTGCGGTGCTCGCACTCACCTCGGCGGTCTGCGTGACCGCTCCGAGTTTCAGGCTGAAATTGATCGTGGAGCTGGTATTGACTTCGACATTGGTACCGCTTACTACCGCCACGCTAAACCCGGCTGCCGTCGTAGTCACCTGATATCTCCCGGGCGCGACCGTGGGGAAGCTATATTCACCCTGCTGATTGGTGACCGCAACCTGGGAAGCGTTGGTGCTCATATTCAGCAGATTTATCGTGGCTTGGGGCACAGCCGCGCCCGAGGGGTCGGTGACCCGGCCAACGATTGCACCCGTGCTGGAGGTCTGGGCGTGGATGAGGGCGGAGAATAGCAGCAACGCGATGCCGGCAGCGGATAGGCGAATCGCTAGGGATGCAGCCAAATTTCGAAGCATTTGCTCACTCGCGTTTTGATTTTCTTTGAATTCGCCTTCAGGCGGACGCCGTTGGCTAGAAGCAGAGTATGCTGTCTTCGCCTCGGCCGGTCTTGTGTATTCTTAGTGGAATTTTCGAAGGATTAACATTGCCCGAGACCGCTATTGGGGTCTATATTGCGGGAACAATTTGTCAACAATTTGTCCTTGACGCTTTGCTTTAGATCCGTGAGGATATGAAAATCATTCCTGGGAGCTTGCCAGCCCCTGAGTGTTTTAGCGGCCTTCCCGGGCCAAGTAGAACCCGGCTATCCCGCATCTGCCAGCACCTCGTCGTGCTCCATTACCGGCACTCCGTTCGTGAATCGAACTATTGCACGAATAACGCGCGTCTCCTGGCTAAATGAGACCGGTGATTGTCCGGGCCATGCCGCCGCGAAAGAAAGTTTTTCTTCTAGCAATCACTGAGGTCAGAGTCTGCATGATACGCATATCTGCTGCTGTCGCCTGTCTTTTTGCACTTACCGTTCACGCTGTAGATGTGGGAACCGATCTACGCGGCTACACTCCCGGCAATTCTATTACGGAAGTCCAATGGGAGCAGAAGTTCCGCGAAATTCCCCAGAGGGACAATATCCGGGAGAATATGCGCAGGCTTTCGGCGCGGCCCCATCATGTGGGTTCTCCCTACGACAAAGACAACGCTGAATGGATACTGGCACAGTTAAAATCGTACGGACTTGACGCGCAAATCGAGACCTTCTCAACCCTCTTTCCGACGCCGAAATTCCGCTCTCTGGAGCTTTTGGGACCGGAAAAATTCACTGCCAAGCTGCAAGAGCCTCCGCTCAAGATCGACCCCACTTCAGACCAGACCAGCGAGCAGCTTCCTACCTACAATGCCTATTCCCGCGATGGCGACGTTACCGGTCCGTTGGTGTACGTGAACTATGGCCGCCCGGAGGATTACCAGGTGCTCGCGCGCATGGGGGTCTCGGTGAAGGGCGCGATCGTGATTGCTCGCTACGGTGAGAGCTGGCGTGGGATCAAGCCTAAGGTCGCGGCCGAGCACGGAGCTATCGGGTGCCTCATCTACTCCGATCCGCGAGACGACGGCTACTTCCGCGACGCCGTCTATCCCGAAGGTCCTATGCGCCCAGCTGATGGGGTTCAAAGAGGAAGTGTGATGGACATGCCGGTCTACCCCGGTGATCCGCAGACACCCGGAGTGGGCGCCGTTCCCGGAGTGAAACTCATTCCATTGGACCAGGTCCAGACCATTACGAAGATCCCGGTCATGCCCATCTCCTACGCGGACGCAACGCCGTTCTTGAAAGCATTGAATGGAGAAACGGTCCCGTTAGACTGGCACGGCGGGCTGCCCATCGCCTACCACACCGGCCCAAGTACCCTGAAAGCCCATCTGGCGTTGAAGTTCAATTGGGACCGCAAGACTCTTTATGACGTAGTCGCACGTATTCCGGGAGCGAAATATCCGGACCAGTGGGTCATCCGCGGAAATCATCACGATGCGTGGGTCAATGGCGCCGAGGACCCGCTCTCCGGCACCAGCCCCGAACTGGAAGAAGCGCGAGCTTTTGGCGAGCTGGTCAAACAGGGGTGGAAGCCGCAGCGCACCATCATCTACTGCTTCTGGGATGGAGAGGAGCCGGCCCTGCTGGGTTCCACCGAATGGGCTGAGACCCATGCGGCCGAGCTTAAGCAACATGCCGTCGCCTATTTCAACTCCGACGGCAACTCGCGCGGGTACTTTCGCGCGTCAGGGTCGCATTCACTGGAGAACTTCGTCAACGACGTTGCCAAAGACATACAGGATCCCGAAACCAATATGTCGGTCTGGAAAAGGACTCGGCTAGTCGATATTTCGCACGCCACCCCGCAAACGCGGGCTGAAATCGAGGCCCGGCCCGATCTTCGTATCCAGGCCCTGGGATCGGGCTCCGACTACACGGCGTTTATCGATCATCTGGGTATCGCCAGCGTCAATCTCGGCTACGGAGGTGAGGATCAGGGCGGAGGCCAGTATCACTCGATATATGACGATTTCTATTGGTACACCCACTTCGAGGATACCGACTTCAGTTACGGCCAGGCGCTGGCGCAAACCGCCGGCACGATGGTGATGCGGATGGCCGACGCCGACATTCTTCCCTTCCAGTTCTCCGACTTTGCGGACACTGTCCACTTGTATGTCGGTCAGGTTAAGAAGCTGGCGAGCGACATGCGGGACCAGGCTAAGGAACGCAATGCGGAAATTGCCGAGGGCGTCTACCAGGCGTTATACGACCCTAAAAAGAAGATGGTGCCGCCTCCGGTCGAGGCTATTCCCCCTTATCTCAACTTCGCGCCTCTGGACCAAGCTTCGGACGATCTGACTCGCGCCGCGGCCAGCTACCAAAAGGCCTTCACGGCTGCCGGCGGGAACGCGCCGCCTGAAATCAACCTGGAGGTCATCGAGAGTGAGCGAACCCTGACCGATGATGCCGGTTTGCCCAATCGGCCCTGGTTCAAAAACCTGATCTATGCTCCGGGTTTCTATACAGGGTATGGAGTGAAGACAATTCCCGGCGTGCGCGAGGCAATTGAGCAAAAGGAATGGAAGGAGGCGGATGCTCAGATCGTTCGAGTCTCCGCAGCCCTGGAGCGTGAAGCCGATCTCCTGGATAAGGCGGCCAAGCTGATGTCCAAGTAGATGTAGACAGAATTCGACAAAACAGATCTGTGGAATCCCAGGTCCCAGAATTGGGACCTGGGGCACCCGGCAGACTTGTTCAAATTAAGGAGACTTCGTTTCTGGTGCAGAGCCGGGTGACCCAGGTTCGCGAAGCTAACCGGGGTCTTTTTGCGCAGCAGGCATGACTACGACACTGTCCATCAAGCTCTGCTGAATCCCACATCTGAAAATCCCGGCTTATGGCGTAACTGGGTGCCCCAGGTCCCGATTCTGGGACCTGGGATTCCACAAATCTCCCGGACTTTGTTTCACCCTGCTACCGCAGCGTGGTAGTCGTTGCGTTGCCGATGTAGACGCTGTTGAAGAGGAACTTGAAAGTGGCATGGGGCTGGCCGCGGAAGGCGACCTCCGGACCCAGCAGGACGACCTTGCCGTCTCCTACGGAAGAGTCGACGATCGCAGTCCCGCCATCGAGATATCTCTGGCCCCAGGCCCAGCCGCTGTCGAGAGTTTCCGGTCCCGAGTACCAGGCCACCGAATGGGTGTGCTTGAGCTGAGCGTCAGGTTGCATTTTGAATACGGGACTTCTATCAAAGAAGACATCCACCTTGTCCGGCATGCCGTATGCGAGCGGATCGGTATTGTCGACCTCCGCCTTCAGAAGAGATCCAGGAATATAGAACTGCTCCGGCGTCAGCGGATGCACCTGTTCATCGCGGCCGATGGCGGTGAGATAGCTGCTCACAGGAACTCCGAGCAGTTGCCCCATACTGGTGGAGCTACCAATGGTGACGACATCTCCGCCCTGTTTGACGAATGCCTCAATTTGAGGGAGCGTCTTCTCTTGCGTAATCTGCCCGAGCCAACTGCGATATTGCTCTGGAATAGTGGCCGCCGCGGGCTGCGGACGACGGAATAGCGATTCTGGGTCAGGTCCGCCATTGAACCGGGCGGCACCGTCGGTGAAGACCAGAACATCGAAACGGCTCTTCAGGTCTCCTGCATCCAGAGCCTGCGGATAGACCACTTCGAATGGAAACTCATACTGCTCGAAGAGCCAGCGCGTCCAGCCCGAAGGCATCAGGCCGCCATACTGGTCGTAGAGTCCGATGCGGATCGGCTTGAGCTTCATCGCCTCGCCGGACGGAGCCGTAGCCAGGGCATAGGCGTCCAAGCCAAGTTCTTTCGTGCTCTTCTGGAGGATGGGGAGCGCTGCTGGGGATGCAGGGATCCAGATGCTTCCCGTTCCCATGCCTGCTCCATCGGCACTCGCCTCCTTGCTGAGCCAGTACACATCGCAGTTCGCCTTGAGCAGGCGATTGACCAGGATGTAGGAGTTATTAATGCGATGACTGACCAGGTAGCCGGCTGGATTTGATGGGCCTTTGATCGAACCCGAAGGCGGCCTTTGCAAGCCGGTGGCCGGCGCGAAGGGACCGTCAAAGCTATCCAGAATGCGATCGAACTGTACGCCCATTTGGAGAGCCAAAGTGTAGCCGGTGGTGTCGTAAGGCGGCTTAGGAGGACCGCCGGGATAGAGGAAATCGTCGGGATAATCCTGCGGTTCGAACATATCCATGACGTGCGGCCTGAAGGCTTGTGCGGTTTTGACAACGTAGGAACCTGCCGGGTAGCTCCTGCCGGCTACCTGGAAATCGGAGGTGGATTTCATGACCTCGATCCCCGTTTTTTCCAGGGTGTTGATGAAGTTGATGGCCGTCGGGAAGTCGGGCTGATTAGCGGGAATAATATAGCCGCGTGGATCGCGATATTTCGGATCGTGCAGAACAGTAGCGTAGAGCTCCGCTGGAATGCCGTGCGCCTCCAAGCCCCCGGGGCTCAGGCCGGCCGGCAGCCCTCCACTTCGGCCTCCGGCGGCCGCATGCTTCGGAGCCAACTTTGCCGCCGCGGCGTCAAGAGCCGCGATCCGCTTGGGCGTGATGGTCCAGCTATTTTCGCTGCCTGCCTGAATCGAGTCCATTCCCATGCGATAGATGTTGTAGAGCAAGGTCTCGCGGTTGCGGGAGGCATAGTCGAGCATGGCCCGGTTGTTGGTAATCTCATAATCGATCGATTGCCGGTAATGCCATTCCTGCGGGGCTATCGGCAGCGGCCAGTCGCCCGTAGGAAGCTGCTTTTCCGCAACCAAGGGAATCTTCATCGGGGTGGGATTGCCCACAATCTCAGTGAGAATTCCGACCATATTGTGGAAGTAAGTAATCGTGCGAAGGCCGCCATTCCACCATGTCGAGTAGTTGGCGCCGCTGCGCATCTCGGAGCCGCCCTTGCCTTCCGCCACCAGGCGGCTGTGCAGGGCGACGCCTACTGCTTCTATATCAAGCGGGATGAGTGGATTGAAGTTGTAGTTGAAAGGATCGCGGAAGGGCGGGATAAAAATGATGCCGCCCGCCGGACCTGTCTGGTGGTGGTTATAGACAAGCTGGGGATACCACTCAAGGAAGAGCTGGCGATTCATGTTGGTGGTTTCCGGCATGTTCGACATATAGAAATCGCGGTTGTCATCATGGCCGATGTATTTTTGAAAGAGCCGAGGAAGCCCGTCCAGGCTGCGCTTCGCGGGATTCTGCTCACGCATATACCAGTTAGCAACCAGTTCCTGCCCATCAGGGTTCGCGAGTACGGCCAGCAGGATGTCATCGTTCAGAAAGCGCATGGTCTCCGCATCCGTACGGCTGGCCATCTGATAAACCGTTTCCATAATCTGCTGCGAGCCGACAGTTTCGCTCGCGTGCAGGCCGCCATCAATCCACACGATCGCCTTGCCCTCGCGAGCCAGTTGGTGCGCTTCCTCGTCCGAGAGCCCTTGCGCCAGCGCCAGCTTGCGGGAGATCTCCTTGTAGTGATCGAGGTTCTTCATATTGGCGGGCGATGAGATGATCATCATGTACTGATGCCGCCCCTCGGCCGTAGGGCCGATGTCCACCAGCTTCAAGCGATTGGATTCGGCGGCGAGCTTTTTCCAGTATGTCTCTAACTGCGAATAGCTTGCCATGTGATAGTCGTCGCCCAAATTGAAGCCAAGCGACTCCTTGGGAGTGGTGATGTTGGTTAACGGCGGATTTGCCTTCGGCGTTGTCTCTGCTGTTATCGGTGTTGAGAAAGCGCACACAACCATGGCGGCTAAAAGAAAACCCGGCGCGGCGTATTTCGCTGATCGCGTCTTCATCGGTAGTAATCCCTTCCAACTCTCATTTGGAATGAAAACGTAGGTTTAAGAACCATTTGGGCAGCTCTATTTCGGGGGATGGCCAGGGTGCAGATATTGGGCCAGGAAGAGATAGATCTCCCGGCGCGATTCCAGAGCCAGAGGTGTATCTGTGCGGTTGAAATAGTGGCCGCCCGGCGCATTCTCATAGACCTTGTAGTCAAATTTCTTTCCGTCCGCTTTCAGCGCTTGAATCAAGTGCTGGACTTCGAGGTAGTTCACATCCTCGTCGTTTGTATTTGTATGGATCAACAGAGGCGTTGCTAACTCATTGGCATGGTTCACAGGAGAACGCTTCTCATATTCCGCGATATCGTCATGCGTCGTTTCCCCCAGGTGATAAGGCGCGGAATAGAGAGCGCGGTAAGCATCCGGCTCGTAACCCATACGCGCAATCAGGTCGCTTACAGGAACACCGGCGTAAGCCACGGCATAATCTTTAGGATGGGCGAAGATATTCATCAAGGTAATCATGCCGCCGTGGCTCCAGCCGACAATGCCGACCCGCTTGGGATCAAGGTAGCTGTAGCGTTCGAGCATCCATTTCATGCCTAGATAGACATCATCGATCTCGCGGCCGCCATAGTCGATGTCTTCATAAAAGGCGCGGCCATAGCCGGTGCTCCCGCGATAATCGGTAGCCACGATCGTATAACCCTGTTCCAGGAGTTCTCGTATAGGGTGTGTATCGAGGGTGGTGTCAAGGCTTTGATGAATCCCCTGATGGACGTATACGATGAGAGGCTGTTTCTGCGAGCGATCAAGATTTTTGGGAATGAACGTGTATGCATGAACCAGCAGAGGATTAGTCGCGCCAGGTAACTTGGGATGAGCAACATGAGCCGGCGCCAGGCTTGCGTATTCCACCTTGTCGATCTCTGCGATGTCGCCCAGCTTCTGGTACCAGAGCATGTCATCGATTCTCTTCAATACCATCATCTGGCCATGATCCGGAGCAGCAAAAGGCGAGGGCGGCGCCTTAGCGGCGGCCGCCCTCGCTGTTGAATCTGCTGCGGTTGACGGTTCTTGTGCCGTGGCACTGGAGAGAATCGGCGCGGCTATAAGAAGCAGCCAGGCAGTGAGTTTGATATTCATAGGAAGACAGTCCTTTTTCGATGAGAGAAAAGCGCCTTCCCCTATTTCAGCAGAACGCTCTGTCCGCTCCCGTAATAGACACCATTGAAGAGCATCTTAAATGTGGCGTGGGGCTGACCGCGGAAAGTAACTTCGGGTCCCAGGAGCAATACCTTACCTGAGCCGATAGAGGAATCGACGGCCGCGGTGCCGCCATCCAGATACTGTTGGCCCCAGGCCCATCCGCTAACAAGTGATTCTCTGCTGGAGAACCAGGCAACTGAAGTGGTGCGCTCTTGCTCCGCGTTAGGCAACAACCCGAAGACCGGGCTCCTATCGAAGAACATATCTACCTGCGCGGGCATACCGTAGGCTAGAGGATTGTTGGTGTCCACTGTGGCGCGCATCAGGGAGCCGGGGATATAGAACTTAGTCGGCGGCAGCGGATGCTCTTTGCCGTTCGCTCCCATTTCGGTCAGGTAGCTCTTGACTGGAACTCCAAGCAGGGGAGCCAGGCCGTTCCCGCTGCCTATGGTAACCACCGATCCGCCCGCTTCCAGGAATTGCTTCAACTGGGGCACGGTGGTCGCTTCGGTGATCTTTCCGGTCCATCCGCGGTACTGCTCGGGAAGATCGGCAGGCGGTGTCGAATGCACGTAGTCCGCCGATGGAGCGCCTCCCTGGGAGGGTGAGTGATAGGAACCGTCGGTAAACACCAGGACATCGAAGCGGCTTTTTAAATCGCCCGCGTCGAGGGTTTGGGGATAGACGACCTGGAAGGGAAACTCGTACTGCTCGAACAACCAGCGCACCCAGCCGGACGGTATGATTCCGCCATAAGCGTCGTAGAGGCCGATACGAATAGGCTTCAGCTTGATAGCCTCGGCTGCAGGCGCATGCTCGACGCCATGGGCGTCGACACCCAACTCCTTGGCCGCGCGCTCAAGAATCGGGCGAGCCGCCGGAGAGGCAGGCACCCAGATCGTACCCGCACCCCAACCGGACTCCTCGCTCGCCGGAGTCTTCAACCAGTAGACGTCGCAGTTGGCCTTGAGCAGGCGATTGACCAATATATAGGAGTTATTCAGATGATGACTGATGAGATATCCTACCGAACTCTCCGAACCGCTGACCGTGCCTGGAGGCGGAGCCTGGAGGCCGGTCACCTGTTTGAATGGCCCGCTGAATCCATCCAGCACCCGGTCGAACTTGACTCCCATCTGGTAGGCGAGCGTCCAGCCTGCGACGTCATACGGGGGAATGGGGGGACCACCCGCATATTTGAAATCGTTGGGATGGTGCTGCGGTTCGAACATATCCAGCACATGGGGCCGAAAGGCCTGATCCGTCTTGACAATGTAGGAGCCGGCCGGGTAATCCTTTCCAGCGACCTGGAAGGGAGCATCGGCTTTATCGATTTCGATGCCCACCTTGAGCAAGGCATTGACGAACTCGACCGCGGTGGGGAAATCGGGTTGTGCCGGGGTAATGATATATCCCCTCGGATCGCGGTTCGCCGGATCATGCAGAACAGTATCGTAGAGCTTGATCGGAACGTCGGTCCCGCCGATGCCGATGGGGCCTCCATCTCTCCCGATCCTGGTTGCCTGCGCCTCCAGAGTCTTATCCTGTGCAACCGCAGCCTGATCTAGGGCCGCGATGCTCTTCGGCGTAACTGTCCAGGAGTCTTTGCTGCCCTTTTCGATGGAATTTTTCCCCATCAGGTAAATGCGGTACAGCAGCACCTCGCGGTTTCGCGACGCGTAATCCAGAATGCTTCGGTTATTGGTAATTTCATAATCGATGGATTCCCGGTAGTGCCAGATTTGGGGCGCGATAGGGAAGGGAAGATCGTCGTGCGCCAGCTGCATATCAGGAACAAGAGGAATGTGCTGAGGGGTAGGATCCCCAATGATCTCAGTCAAGAGACCTATCTGATTATGGAAGTAACTGATGGTGCGCAAACCGCCATTCCACCAAGTGGAATAGTTGGTAAAGGTCCGCATCCCCGAGCCGGGTTTGCCCTCTGCCACCAGCCCCTCGTGCATTGCGATGCCGACCTCTTCCACCGCCAGCGGAATGAGTGGGTCGAAGTGATAGTTGAACGGATCGCGAAAGGGCGGCATAAAGATTACCGCGCCGTTCTGGTTGGGGCCCGGCTGGTGATGGTTGTACACGATTTGCGGATACCATTCGGTGAACAACACACGGTTCATGTTCGTGGTTTCCGGCATGTTGGACATGTAGAAGTCGCGATTGTTGTCGTGTCCGATATATTTCTGAAAGAGCCTGGGTAATCCATCCAGGCTGCGCTTGCTCTCATCCTGCTCGCGCATGTACCAGTTCGCGACCAGCTCTTGCCCATCCGGATTGGCCAGTACCGCCAACAGGATATCGTCGTTCAGAAAGCGCATCGTATCCGGATCGGTCCGGCTCACCATCTGATAGACCGTCTCCATAAGCTGCTGTGAGCCGACCGTCTCAGAGGCGTGCAGGCCGCCATCGATCCAGACAATCGCCTTGCCTTCGTGAGCCAGAGCGTGGGCTTCTTGATCCGTCAGGCCCTTGGCCAGGGATAGTTTCTGCGAGATCTCCTCATAGTGTTTTAAGTTCTTGATGTTTTCCGGCGAGGAAATGATCGCCATATATTGTTTTCGGCCCTCCGCCGTGGGCCCGATATCGACCAGCTTCATGCGATTCGATTCACCGGCAAGCTTAGTCCAGTAAGCCTCTAACTGGGTATAGCTTGCCATGTGATAATCGTCCCCTATATTAAAGCCCAGGGCTTCCTTCGGCGTGGTGATGTTCTTTACGCTCTGCGCAGTAAGCGCGGGTGCGGTCAAGGAGAGAAGGCAGAAGGCAACACACACCTGTCGAAAGCCTACGGAGCGCAGCGTCATGTACGTTTGGCCTCTTTTTTAGAATTGTTATGGTCGGCGATTGATCTGTCCCCTAAAATACCAGCTTTACGCTAAGCTGCATCTCTCGGGGATCCTGAGCTTGGGTTATGGTTCCGAATGAAGTGGTGCCTGCCTGAAGCGCAGAGCTATAGGGATTGAGGAAGTTCGGCTTGTTGGCGACGTTGAACGATTCGAAGCGAAACGGCATGCTCAACCGCTCGGTGATGGGGAAGGTTCGCTGGATGGCCACGTCAACATCGACATACCCGGGCCCTACTACGATATTCCGGCCCGCATTGCCAAAAGTGCCTTTTGGAACGGCGGTTGAAAAAGCGCTGGTATTGAACCATTGTGCAACCGTTTTTGGACCGTTGTTGGGGTTGCCTACAAGATTAGGACGATCCTCGCTGTTGAACGATCCGCTGTTGTTCGAATTTGAATTGGTGACGGTGAAGGGGCGGCCGGTTTCGACAGTTGCGATGCCCGAAACCTGCCATTGCGAAGCCAGAAGCGAAGCGATGCGGCCGGTAAACAAGGCATGGCCCTTGCCGAATGGCAATTCGTAGACCGGACTCAATACAAATCGCTGAGCGACGTTGAAATCCGAGAGCCCCCGCTCCGCGCCTGGATTATAGGAGTTTTGCGGAAGAAGTGCAGACGACTGGCTGGTGCTGGCATAACCTGGTGTGCTGTCCATCGATTTCGACCAGGTATAAGCTGCCAGTAAGGAGAGACCATGCTGATAAGTCTGCTGCAGCTTGACTTGAAGCGAATTGTAATAGGATTTGCCTTCGCTCTCATAGAACGTAATGTTGTTGTAGGTATAGGCGTGCTGTGACGGATAAGAGATACTGTGGACTCCCAACACCGGGCGTTTACTTGAGCTCACTCCGTTGACTACGAAGGGCTGGTTCAGGTTAACTTCATTGGGCAGCTTGTTTCCCTGGCTCCCCATGTAGCCAATGGTAAGAGACATGGCAGGAGTAAGCTGCTGCTGCACATCCATTGCATATTCCCCGATGTACATGGTGCGGAAGTTCCGCTGGATTCCGTACGGTGTGATGGTCAGGGCGCAAGCAGGCGTTACCCCCAAGTCCGCGCTGCTGCATCCCGGAGGAGCTGGGAAGGGATTGGTATCGACCTGGAGCGGCTCCGCAGCGGTAGTGAAAAATGTCTGCGGAGTGCGCTGCGGAGCATTGGTGAGCAGATTCAATCCGGCTCCATTGCCAATCGACGGACTGTTGTAGAACATGCCGCCGGCGGCGTGCAAGACGGTCCGGGCATTATGATATGGCTGCCATGCCAGCCCTACTCTGGGCTCCACATTATTCAAGTCGCTTCGATAGACTTTTCTGCCGACACCGGGCGCGTTTGCAGCCAACATAGTCTGCGTGATGGGGTCGTATGTCGATATGCGATTGTTCCCGTCCCTGAGGGGAGTGAAGTACTCCCAGCGGACACCGAGATTCAAGGTCAGATACTTGGTCGCTCTCCAGTTATCTTGAAGATATAGACCGTAGGAGCCGTAAAGCATCTCCAGCCGCGGAGCCGAGGGCTCCCGCGACGAAGAGTAGGCCACGCCGACGAGGAGATCTGCCAGCGAATTGCCTGTAGTTGGGCCGCCGGCGGATGCGGATGAAGCGGAGTTGAACGTGAGAGCGCCGCGCCCATTGACGACGTAGCTATTGGAGTAGCGAGCCTGTAAAAGGTTGGCGCCGCCTTTTAGTTCATGTGCTCCGTGCGTCCAGGTCAGATTTTCCACAATATTATAGTGATTGTCCCAGCGAGCCTGCGGCAGGTTGCCATAGGGCGCCAGGCTGGTGAATCCGGAGACGGTGGTATTGGGAGAGCCATAATTGTTGGCGATCGAGGGATCATTGAAGACTCCCGCGAGCAGAGGAAACGACGTGTTTGTGTAGTCTTGCTGCAGCCGCGGCTGCACCAGGCGGTCGTAGCCGATACGAAACTCATTCAACAGGCTGGGCGTAAAAATATGGATCCAATTGATTCCGGCAAGCGTGGATCTCTGGTTGGTTGTGCAACCAAAACCGGGGAGAGTAGATGCACCGCATAACGAATTGGACGGCTCAAAGGATGGGTCGTTGAAATAGTTGTACTGGCCGACCAGCGAGTCGGCGTCTGAGATCTTATGATCGATGCGCAGGCTGACCTCATAGAGGTTTTCGGTGCGGGCCTCGTTGAAGCTGTAATTATTTGCGCCATTGGAGCTGTTGTTGTTGGGGAGCGGATATTGGTTGATGAGCGCCCGGCCGAAGGGGCTGATCAGCGCCGGGTCGATAACATTCGGGGTCGAGAACTGCGCGTTGGTATAAGGATTGTGGATCTTGATCCCGGCCGCCTGGAAATTCCCACTCCGCTCCGCTAATGTTGGAACGGTGGAAGTCGCTGCAAACTGCTGTGCCAGACCCATGCCCTCGTAGCTGACAAAGAAGAAGGTACGGTTCTTGATGATCGGTCCGCCGACGATTCCGCCATACTGGTTACGGCGAAATCCGGGAGTCACGCCAGGCAGCGTGAAATAGTTTTTAGCATCCGCGACCTGGTTTCGAATGAACTCGAACGCATCTCCGTGGAACTGGTTGTCGCCGGACTTGAGGACGACAACTACCTGACCACCCTGGGTGCGTCCGTACTCGGCGGAATACACGCCTGTCAGCATGTTAAATTCCTGAATTGCCTCGACCGACGGACGAAACGATGGCGCCATGACATCCTGGTCATTGTCATCGATACCGTTCACGGTAAAAGTGTTTGAAGTCTCCTCATTCCCGGTCACGTTGAAGCCGCCGCGAAAACCCAGGGTTGAACTTTGGCCCGGCATCTCCACGCCGGGTGCTAAGAGGGCCAGGGAGTAGAAGGTACGCTGATTGAGAGGCAGGCCGAGCACCTTTTTAGTGCCAATAACAGCGCCTACCGACGAAGTCTCTGTCTCGGTCACCGCCGCGGCTGAAGTCACATTTATGGTCGTGCTCACGCTGCCGACGGACATGATGATATTCAGCGACGCGGCTTGACCGACCTGCAACGTGATCCCGCTCATAACTTTCTTGTCGAAACCCTGCTGCTCGGCGGTTACCTGATAGGGGCCCGGATTCAGGTTCAGGACAAGATAGCGGCCGGCGTTATCGGAATGGGTAGTATGAGAGATGCCTGTGCCTACGTTGGTAACGGTCACGGTTGCGCCAGGGATGCTTGCCTGACTCGAATCGACTATCTGCCCAGCCAGAGAAGCGTTTGTGTTTTGCGCAAACACCGGACTAACAATGGCAAGTAGCAGCATGGAAAGACAAATGAGAGTCGAGAACGATCCAGAACGCTTCATGACTGTGGTCTCCAATCGCAAATAGCCATTTTGTTTACTATCTAAAATTCTGTATATGAACCATAATCTTGTTTCGTTTCCAGGAAAAACGGCCGGGCGTAAGCTAGCTAGAAAGCAAGCAAAGCCGGTGAACTGTAGCTTTTGTTGTCCTTATGACTGCGCCGTAACCTACGAGGGATTGCACGCCGAAGCAAGCGGCAAAGACGGCTAGCTTGAGAACCTCCAAATCGTAAAGTAGAAGCAAGAGCGTCTCCGGAACCGGAGACACGCAAATAATTTGTTCGCTTCGACTATGAAGTGAGATCTGGGAGCGCGCCCACTGCGACGAGGAGTGCGGCTAGACTGCTATCGGGAAAAATTCACCTGGGGTAAAGAATACAATATGGGATAATTTCACGCTTTTATTTCGATGTCAAGAATTTCCGAACGATGAGAATGCCGGGTTTCGACCGCAGGCTGAACGGGATTCGGACTTATCCAAATTAGAGATCCTTCCCTTCTGGTGCAGATTAGCGTGTGCACGACACTGTCCATCGAGATCTGTGGAATCCCAGGTCCCAGAATCGGGACCCGGGGCACACAGGATTTGTTAAACGCAAAACCAGAAGTCCTCGGACACTAATGTTGTTGCAAATCAAATCGGCAACTTTAACGGGCCGGGCTATTTCACCTCTTTCAACTGAGCAGTCGCCTCCGAAATCTGCGCGGTTACGGCGTTGAGGACGCCGGCGAGGAGCCGCTCTTGATCCGCGGCCTCTTGCCATTTGTGGCCCTCCATAGCCTCGCGTACGCCCGGCAGCGTCTTTACGCCGTAGCCGGTATACGTGCCCGGAGCATAAATCGCGTGCCGGTACCAGGTGCGGTTAGGAAGGCCGTTCGGGAGCAGCATCTTTCGTTCGGTGGTATAGAGCAGGCGATTGAGCTCGGCCAGACGGTCGCGGTTCTCTTGAAAGATCTTCCCGGCATCGGCAGCGGCGGTATATGCAGCGTTATAGCTGCTGGCGGCCTGCTCTAAAGACTCGGTGGCGGAGTCGAGCGGCTCGAAGTCCAAGGGCGGCGCTTGCTTGTCGCCGTCATGCAGCTTGTGCAGTTGGTTAACGTAGAGGTGAATCGTATCGGCAAAGTCGGTGAACTCGAAGGGTAGGACCTGGGCGTCCGCCAGCCGCATGACACTCGTACCCAGCGTCTGGGCAAGAGCGCGCTCATAGGCGAAGGTGGTGTCGCCGAAGTGAGTGTACCAATAGAAGTCGTCGTAAGCGGAATGATAGACGCCGCCTCCTCCTCCACCCACGAAACGCAGATCGGCGGAGGCGATGCCGAGGTGATTCAGAAAGGCGGTCCAGTCGGAGCCGCTGCCCAGGGCGCCGGCGCGCAAATCGGGACGGTTTGCATCGGCGGCATATTGCGCCCGCTCATCGGCGGGAATCGGCATATCCGGATCGCGCTGCCCCTGCTTGGTCTTGATGGCCTGCCAGAGCGTCCCCGCACCGTTGGGATCCTTTACCGATCGGGCAACGCCGTTGAAGAAGTGCTCGAGGGTGTGGGAAGCTTGAATGCGCAAAACGCCCTTGTCGCTGTTGTCGGTATTGATATAGGCGACGGCCTTTTGCTGAAGCTCCCGGGCATGAACTTCGGCCCATTCCGTGGAGCCGAGGGTCATCGGTTCTTCACCGTCCCAGGCGGCGAAAATGATGGTGCGGCGCGGACGCCAACCTTGTTGCGCCAGGGTACCGAATGCCTTGGCCTCGGCCAGCACGGATACCGTGCCGCTGAGCGGATCGTCAGCGCCGAAGACCCACGCATCATGGTGATTGGCGCGAATGATCCATTGATCGGGGAACTCCGATCCTGGAATTTGGGCGATCACGTCATAGAGATTTACGACATTCCAGGTCGAGCTCACCTTCAGATGAACCATGGCGGGTCCGGGGCCAACGTGGTAGGTTACTCCCAGGGCGCCGCGCCAGGGCAACGGCGCCACCGGGCCGCCTAAGGCCGACAATAAAGGTAGGGCGTTGCCGTATCCGATCGGCAGAGTAGGAATTTTGGTGAGCGTCGGAATTTGATTGAGCGGCAGCCGCGGTGGATTCAGGTTGCCATCGGCCAGGGCCGGAGTCGAGGGATCGCCTTCACCCAAACTTATATCTAAGGCACTGCCGCGTTGCACGCCCTGAGGCGGCCGCATCGCGCCCTTGGGGAAAACATCTCCCTGGAAATAGCCGTCGTCACGGGGATCGGAGTAGAGGATGCAGCCGATCGCTCCGTGTTCGGCCGCCACCTTCGGCTTCACGCCCCGCCAGCTTCTTCCATAGCGCGCAAGTACGATCTTGCCCTTCACGTCGATGCCCAGGCGGTCCAGGCGTTTATAGTCATCGGGCAGGCCGTAGTTCACGTAGACGAGCGGCGCGGTGACGTCGCCATCGATCGAGTAGGCGTTGTAGGGCGGCAATTGCCCGGGCGCGCTCGAGGTGGGATCGCCGGGGACGGGCGGCTCATCCAGCTTGGCTAGATATTTATCGGGGGAGACCAACTCCAGTTGGTTATCCTTCGGCGTGGGAAACAGCACGTGAAACGTCTCGATGCGGGCATCGAGGCCGTCGGCCCGGAACTGGGCCAGAATCCACTCCGCGTTATCGTGATCGTAGGGCTGGCTGAGCGCATGTGGCTTGAGTGAGAGCCTCTCCATGTCACGCCGCATCTGGTCTGGGTCGGGAAGTGCCTGAAGCTTCTGCTCCCATTGTTGCTCGGCGGACGCGGCAGCGGCGGAAAACCCGGTAAGAGTTCCCGACGAGCCGTTATCCTGCGCTCGTGTGGCCGTGGGAACTACCAGCAAACAAACCAACACTACAGCCAAAAACCGGCTGATAACAAGCATCCAATTCTCTCCAATACCCAGCTCGTTCGGATTCAGGGGCTGCCCGGCTCCGGTTCTCCCGGATGTCTTTGCCGGCAGATCAACGCTCACCCATGGTTGCACGACCTCAGGAGTTTGTCTTGCCGGAATTTAGCGTCCTTTTCTCCGTTTAGCGCAGTCGGTAACGAACGGAATACAACCTTCTCTTGAAGCTCCTGTTTTCAACAAGCCTTGGGTGTCCCATATCTAGTTTGGACAGGTCGGATAGCGCGGATTGTAAGTTATATTTGCGATTGACATCTTTTTGAAAGGAATTCATAGTAGATGCCAGTGAACCCATAAGTCCCTGGCGATTTCATTAGTGCAGACAAAGCCCCGTAGCTCTGTTCATGCATCGCAGCAACCAATTTATAGAACTTATAGAACTGTGCATGCTTTTGGACTTGGCGCTTGAACTAACCTTGTCGAGTTCAGGTTAGACGCCTCTCAAGAAGAGCTGCTTCTTTCAGCGAAATGACTCGTGGTTCGTCTCTAGAGCGATCGGGCCGGCTCAATTGAGCGCGGCGTATCTCGATCGAGGGCGCCAAACGCCTTGTACTAAGCAGCACCTGCAAAGAAATTCTGGCCAGTCCCTGTTCGACCAGCCAACTCTCAACAGTTACGAAAGACGCATTTGATGAATGTTGAGCGCAGCGTTATCGAATGCCCGGGCCCGGCCTTCGGTGGCAAAACTTCCAAACCGTGAGGACTGAATCATGAATTCGGATTCCAACACGACGATGAATCGCAGGGGATTCATCCAAGGAGCAGTTGCCGGAGCGGCCACTTTCGCGTTTACCAAATCGGGTTTTGCCGCCACTGGCGCAAACAAGCAGGCTGTGCTCGCCCAGGTCCCCAAGCTGCACGGTGAATGTGTTCAGCGATTGCAGAGCTGGATTAAGGTGCCATCGATCGCCGCCGAGAATCGCGGCTATCCGGATGGCCCGAATTACATGGCTACGCTAGCCAAAGACGCTGGATTCCAGCATGTCGAGGTAGTGCCGACGGCGGGAAAGTCCGGCGTCTTCGCGACCCTGAATGCCAACGCGCCCAAGACGATTGCAGTCTATTTCATGTACGACGTCAAGCAGTTCAATCCGGCGGAGTGGTCCTCGCCGCCGCTGGCTGCCGCCATCGTTGAAAAGCCGGGATTAGGCAAGGCGGTTGTTGGCCGCGGCGCGGTCAACAGCAAAGGGCCCCAGTCCGCCTTCCTTGGCGCGCTGCATGCATTTCGAGCGGCGGGCAGCAATCTGCCCGTCAATGTCGTACTGGTATGCGAGGGTGAAGAAGAGATTGCTTCACCGCACTTCCCGGAGATCGTTCACCGTCCCTCTATCCAGGCTGCCCTCAAAAAGTGCGACGGCATCATTACTCCTTCCGCCGCCCAGGCTCTGGATGGAAGTGTCGAAGTTACATTAGGAGCGAAAGGTGTCGTCGAATTGGAATTGGTGTCCAGCGGCGAGCACTGGGGCCGAGGTCCTAAACACGACATTCACTCCAGCTTGGAAGCGGCGGTCGACAGTCCTACGTGGCGCCTGGTGAAAGCACTCAATACGCTGGTGGGACCCGACGGGCACACTCCGGCGGTCGAAGGCTTCGGCGCCAACGCGCTGCCGCTCAGTCCGGCGCAGAAAAAGATGATCGAGGTTGCGATCAAGCGCCGCAGCGAAGCGCAGACCAAGCAGCAGTTGGCGATCGGGCATTGGGTCCGCGACGTGAGCTGGCTCGAGTCGCAGGAGCTTCTCGAATCCAAGCCGACAATCAACATCGAGGGATTGGTCGCCGGCTATACCGGTCCCGGCGGTAAGACGATTCTGCCCCACCGTGCCGTTGCCAAGATCGATATGCGCCTGGTCCCGAATATGACCGCCGCCGGTACGCTTGCCTTGCTCAAAAAACACCTGGTAAACCATGGTTTCACGGACATCGAAGTGAACATGAGCGGCGGGTACAATCCAACAACTACATCTGCCGACTCGGATCTCATCAAGGCGGAACTAGCTGTCTATCGGAAAGGTGGTATCGATCCGATTCTCTGGCCCCGCTCCGCTGGTTCCTGGCCTGGCTATATCTTTACCGATCCGCCGCTTTCCCTCGCGGCCGGACAGTTTGGCCTCGGACATGGCAATGGTGCGCATGCTCCGGATGAATATTACCTGGTGGAATCGCAGAACCTTAAGATCGAGGGCATGGATGGCGCCGTGCGCTCCCATATCGAGTTTCTTTACGCCATGGCATAAGGATGAGAAGGAAGGGGAGTGTCTTGAATTTTTCGCATAGCCGGTTTTTCGTACTTGGCTTTCTGCTCGCTGCATCGCTCGGTTTCGCGGAGAAGCCCGCACAAGTCTTACAACGTCCATCGGTCCAGGCAGCCATGGCTGCGGCGAAAGCCAACGAGCCCGGGATCATCGAGCAACAGATTCACATCTGTGAGATCGCGGCTCCGCCTTACCAGGAAATGACCCGCGCGAAGGAACTTGCGCGAATCTTCAAGGATGAGTTGAATCTGGAAAATGTGCGCATCGATGAAGCCGGCAATGTCATTGGCGACCGCCCGGGCAAGACCGCTCACCCCCACCTTGTCATCGCCGCCCATCTGGATACGGTTTTCCCTCCAGGCACGGATGTGCACGTACAACGCGACGGCAATCTGCTCAAGGGACCCGGAATAGGCGATGACTGCCGCGGACTTGCAACTCTCATTGGAGCAGTCAAAGCAATGAACCAGGCCAAAGTCCAGACCAACGGAACGGTCACGTTCGTCGCCGATGTTGGCGAGGAGGGGCTGGGCGATCTTCGCGGAATGAAGCAGCTATTCGGAAAAACCATGCCCGGGCAGATCGATGAGTTCATATCGATCGAACCCGGGTTGCCCACACGCGTCTCGAACGGCGGGGTTGGCAGCTACCGGTATCGCGTCACCTATACCGGTCCCGGCGGGCACAGCTATGGTGCCTTCGGTATGGCGAATCCGATTCATGCCCTGGGACGGGCGATCGCTAAAATCAGCGATTTCCAGGTACCCACTACCCCTAAGACGACTTTCAATGTAGGCCGTATTGGAGGGGGCACCTCCGTCAATGCCATTCCCTTCGAGGCTTGGCTTGAGTTCGATGAGCGTTCGATCGACACAAAGTCGCTGGATGAGGTCGATGCGAAGTTCAAACAGGCGATCCAAAGCGCCCTGGATGAAGAGAATGCCCGCTGGGGGAACAAGGTTTTGCTCAAGGTGGAGATCAAGCAGGTTGGAAATCGTCCAGCAGGCCAGACCGATCCAAATTCGCCTATTGTCCAAACGGCAATGGATTCGGTCCGCGCGCTTAACTTGGGAGAGCCCAAATTAGGCGCCGGCTCCTCCGACGCTAACGTCCCAATGCATCTAGGCATCCCTGCAATCGTGCTCGGGGCAGGCGGCAGCGACCAAGGAGCGCACTCGCTGAATGAAACCGACGATGTTACGGATTCATGGAAGGGCGTGCAGAACGCGATCCTGACGGCTGTTTCGCTCACCGAATAGCTTCTTCCCGCTCAATCAATCGTGGGTGCCCCACGTCCGGATTCTCGGACGTGGGATTCCACAAATCTCGATGCTAGCTTCCCCAGCCCGGCGTACCCGCCTCTGCATAAAAGTATTATAATAATAACTTTAGGCTCGGGCCCAGGGGGCTCGGTCGTCCATTGTTGAGGAGCACCTGGTGAAGATGATTGCCGCGCACCCCCGCGTCCTGTTGGTTTCGCTTCCGCTTCTAATGGCCGCTTGCTCGCTTGTTTTAGAGGGACAACAGTCTTCCTTTCACAACGTACCTCCATCGGCGCAGCAGATGAAGAATCCTCTCGCAGGACAGCAGCCGGCGGTGCTCGCCGGAGAACAGCTATATTCCAGCCATTGCGCAAGCTGCCATGGTGCGAGAGCGGAAGGATCCGGCAACATACCGGCTCTAACCACGGGAAGGGTGAAGGCCGCTTCCGATGGTGCGCTTTTTTCCTACATCACGCGAGGCGATCTGGCCAACGGCATGCCGTCATGGGCGCACCTCCCGCAGGCGGAGAGATGGCAGATCGTTACTTTCCTCAAGTCATCGAGCCTGGGTTCGTCGGCGAGCGCAGGCGTGGCGCCGGATCATTCCGCCGGGCAGGCTGCCGTTTCCACCGCGCCTCCTCCGACGCCGCCGTTCACCGACTACCGCTACGAAAAGCCGGGCATCTTTCGGCACATCCGTCTGCGCGACTTGCCTGCTCCGTACAAAACGGCGTCAGCCACGAATGGCCCGGCAATCGTTCCCCGCCCCGCGAATGCGTGGCCCAAGGCTCCGGCAGGCTTCAAGGTTGAGCTCTATGCAACCGGACTCAACAATCCCCGCCTGATGCGGAGGGCGCCCAACGGCGATATCTTTCTTGCTGAAACCAACGGCGGAGACATCCGGGTATTACGCGGCATGACGGCGGCCGGAAAGCCCGACCTGACAAAGGTATTCGCTACCGGTCTGAATACTCCGTTCGGGATCGCGTTCTATCCTCCAGGCGAAGATCCGCAGTGGGTCTATGTCGCCAACATGGATTCCGTCGTCCGCTTCGCCTATCGCAACGGCGACCTCACAGCCCGGGGCGCGGCAGAGCATCTGCTGGATCTGCCCAGCGGCGGCCACCACCGTTCCAGAGATCTTGAGTTCTCACCCGACGGGACAAAAATGTTTGTCTCCGTAGGGTCGCACGAGAATGTTTCCGATACCCCGCTTGAGAAGGATCGCGCCGACATCCTCGAATTCAATCCCGACGGCACAGGAAAGCGAGTCTACGCCTATGGCATCCGCAATCCTGTCGGACTGGCCATCGATCCGAAGACAGGGGAGTTATGGTGCTCGGTCAACGAGCGCGATGGACTGGGAAATAACCTGGTGCCGGACTACATTACCCATGTCCAGAGCGGCGGCTTTTATGGCTGGCCATGGTGGTATATGGGAGGACATCAGGATCCGCGATTTGCCGGAGATCATCCGGAGTTGAAAGACAAGGTGCTCACTCCGGACGTCATCCTGCAGCCGCATAACGCCTCTTTGGAGATGACCTTCTATGAAAGCGCCCAATTCCCAACGGAATATCGCGGAGATATCTTTGCCGCCGAACACGGATCGTGGAATCGCGAGCCGCGCGCTGGCTACGAAGTCATCCGTGTTCCCCGGCATAACACCGGAAAGGCCAGCGGAGAGTATGAGGACTTTCTGACAGGCTTCGCCGTCGACGATAAAAGTGTCTGGGGGCGGCCGGTGGGCGTGGTGGTGGCGACGGACGGATCTTTGCTGGTAAGCGATGACGGTTCGGGCTCGATCTGGCGCGTGGTCTACACCGGCAAGTAGCGCTTTGAAATTTCTGTCTCCCTCGCACCCTGAATCTGCTTGAAGTAGGGATCCAAAACTCCACCAATCGAGGGTGCCCCATATCTGGCGCGCTCTTTGCGCCAGATGTGGGAAACCGCAGATCTCTCCCCTCCGCTTCGCTCCGGTCGAGATGACAAATTTTAGGGTGGTCTAGGATCCATGCAGAAAACAAATTGAGGGTCTCCCATCCTTGCGTAACCGGGTTCCCCGGCAAGCGAAGCTTGCTGGGGTGGGTAGCAAGGGTGGGAGACCACAACTGATGGCAGCAGGATGTCCATAAGACCCCGGTTTCCCCAGCCTGGACCACCCCCCGTCGCGTCTATCCCTTAAAAAATTTAATCGACAATCAATCTCTAGTTGACAAAAATTACTTTCATGATATTGTCGTACAAATCGCCGATTAGCGAGTATTGAACCCTGTAATTCGCGCTTAGACCGGGCGAGCCATCAGGTTCTTGAGGAACGAAGCGGCCTGGGCCTCCCCCTGAGGCCTGAGGAGGTTCTATGTCTTTTCGACTGTGGTTATTCGCGCTCCTCTCTTGCGTAGTGCTGGTATTGGTCCGGCCTTCGTATGGACAAACCCTTGCAGAAATTACGGGCGTGGTGACCGATTCAACGGGGGGCATCGTGGCCAACGCCATTGTGACCGTGGTCGACACCCAAACCGGCGCTACGCGAAACGCCCGCACCAACAGCGTTGGCGCTTACACATTTCCCGCGCTGCAGCCCGGCTTTTACAGCGTCAAGGTGGAAATGCGCGGCTATCAGGTCGAGGTCCGCGACCAGGTTCAGCTGCAGGTAGCGCAGACCGCGCGGCTTGATTTCGCGCTGAAAATAGGCTCAGTCAGCCAGCAGGTGGAGGTGACCGGGGGCGCCCCGCTGCTCAACACCGACGACACCACCGTGGGTACAGTCATCGACAACCGGCGTATCGTCGACATGCCCCTGAACGGGCGCAACTTCACTGCCCTGATCGCGCTCAGCCCCAATGTGACTGCGAGTTTCTCGACCAGCGGTGTGGCGGCAGACAGGCAGGGGGGCGAGCGGACCTCGGTGGCGCAAATTGCGGTCGGCGGACAGAGGCAGACCTTCAACTACTACACTCTCGATGGCCTGGTGAATACCGATGTGAACTTTAACACCTACACCTTTCTGCCGTCGATCGATGCGCTCCAGGAATTCAAGGTGCAGACGGGAATCTACTCCGCTCAGTATGGACACGAACCAAGCCAGGTCATTATCTCCACCAAGAGCGGCACCAACCAATATCACGGCACGGTATTCGACTTTCTGCGCAACAACTACTTCGACGCCTTGCCCTATGCGTTCACTTCGAACATACCTAAATCCGCGCCTTTCAAATGGAATCAGTTTGGTTTTTACCTGGGAGGACCGGTCGTCATCCCTAAAGTCTTCAATGGCAAGGACCGGCTCGTATTTATGGCCAACTACGAAGGCTTCAGGCTGCGCAACCAAACCCAGAATCTCTACAGCACCGCCCCCGCCGCTATGCGGAATGGAGATTTTTCGCAGCTTCTGCCGGGAACCGTGATCACCAATCCGGCCGCCGGCAACACTCCATATCCCCATAATATGATTCCGCAATCGCAACTCGATCCAACAGCCGTCGCTCTGCTCAATTACTACCCCTTGCCGAATGTGCTCGGGGCGGGCCTGAGCAATAACTATCTGGCACTGGACAATACGACGGAGAACCGGGATGTATTCCTGATCCGCGCCGACTATAACCAAAGCGATAAGTCCTTCTGGTTCGGGCGGTATAACTTCGAAAACGATAGCGAGGTGTCGCCCGCTCTCTATCAAAACGGCACCACCCTTAGCGTGGGCGTTCAGCAGGTGGAGATTGGCAACACTCACATCTTCTCATCCAGATGGGTGAATGAAGCGCGAGTGGGATACACGGGATTCGAGAACAACCTGGGCAATGAGCTGCAAAACACAACCAACGTGATTCAGCAGCTTGGTATTGGAGCCTTCAATCCACCGCAGGGTTCGTGGGGCATACCGAATATAACCCTGACCAGCCTGAGCTCTTTCGGAACCCCCACTTCCGGTCCATGGGTGCTCAAAGATCATACTTTCCAGGTGGTCGACGATGTTTCCTGGATCCACGGGCACCACACGATCAAGTTTGGCGCCGAGATCGGCCGCTATCAATTTAACCAGGCAGGCAACCAGGACATGCGCGGCCAATTTACGATTGGAAGCAACGCGACCGGCTACAACTTTTCCGATTACATGCTGGGTTATATCAGCCAGCTGCAGGACGCCGCGGCTCTGGGTACGGCGCAGGACCGCGCGACCACCCAATTCTATTATGTGGATGACAGCTGGAAGGCCCTCCCCAATCTCACGGTAGATATCGGTCTGCGCTACGAATATGTTCCACCCTGGGCCTCGAAGGACGGCACCCAGGTCAATGTCTGGTTTCCCCAAGGGTTTCCGATGACTCCGCCGGGAACGGTACCTGCCTACACGGGACCGCATCCGTGTTTCGTGCGCGTCGGTCAAGGTGATTTCTACGCCGATACTGTGAGCCGATTCAATCCGTCGATCTGTACCGCTCGGGACGGCCGCATGGGATCGAGGCTGGTTAAACCGGACTATAAGAACTTTGCCCCGCGCCTCGGGGTCTCCTGGAGCCCTATGGCAAAAACCACGGTTCGAGCGGGCTTCGGGATTTACTATGCCCAGGACATTTCGAATACCGTCTGGGACATGAATGCCAATCTGGCCGGGCACGTGGCTTCGGTGGCAAACACCTCGACCCACAATCTGACCATCAAGAATCCTTTTGCGGCGGGCGCTCAAAGCGCCTGTAATGTGCCCGTCCCGCCGTATGTTTGCCTGAGTACGCCGCAAGGGCTGGCAAATCAGTACAACCGCCGTACATCGTATGTGGAGCAATACGAGCTGAATATCCAACGCGAGTTGAGCAGTAACATGGTGCTCGAGGCCGGCTATCTCGGATCGCAAAGCAACTTTCTGGCCGGGCTGATCACGCTCAATAACCCATTAGTGATGAGCGCCACAGCACCGGTCGGCCCGCGCAGGCCTGCTCCTGAGTTTGGCAATATCCAGGAACTGGTGAATACGCTGAACGGAAATTACAATGCCTTTGCGGTAAAGCTGACGCGCCGATTGTCCGGGGGCCTGACATTCCTGAACGGCTACACATTTTCCAAGTCCATCGACGAGGGAAGCGGCCCTCGCGGCGACTCAAGCGATGTTGGGTTAACCCCTCAGGACGGCGTCAGTGTGAGTTATGATCGCGGACTATCGTCATTCAACGCGAAACACCGCTTTGTTAACTCGACCTTGTATGATCTGCCGTTTGGCAAGGACCGCAAATTCCTCACTCACGGGGCTGCGGGCGCTCTGGTGGGAGGATGGCAGGTCGGCGCGATCCTGACCTACCAAACCGGCTTTCCCTTCTCGGTTACCGACGGCGGCCTCGACCAGTCGAACACCGGGGAAACCCACGATCTGCCGAACTTAGTTCCGGGACAAATCATTAACCTTTCCTCCGGCCAGCGCAGTCTGAATAAGTGGTTTAACACCAGCGCCTTCGTGTTGCAGCCCAAGGGCACCTACGGCGACTCCCGCCGTAACACGGTGATTAGTCCGGGGATCTTTACAATAGATTCCGCCGCGATGAAGAACTTCAATCTCTACGAACGGCTCGTTTTGCAGATGCGGCTCGAGGCGTTCAATACTCTCAATCACCCCAATTTCGGACAACCGAACGCAACTGTGACCAACAGCGCGTTCGGCACTATCTCCAGCACCAACCCGGCGGTACCCATGCGGGAGCTGCAGATCAGCGCAAAATTCATTTTCTAGGGAAAGCGTCAGGGGAGAATGCGCAGACGACAACCAAGGGAAGCAAAGATGACAATCAAGCGCAACTGCTTGCTGGCGGCTCTGATCATGCTGGGAAGCTTGTTTTTTGGCGCTCCGCAAGCTCGCAGCACACGGACCCCGAAGCACGGATACGTGGTCTATGTCGGCACTTATACGGGAGCGCAAAGCAAGGGGATCTACTCGTTTCACTTTCAGCCCTCGACCGGCGACGCCGGCGAAGCTTCCCTGGCCGCGGAAACGGGCAATCCTTCGTGGTTGGCGGTTGATCCCCGGGATCATTATCTGTACGCCGCGAATGAGTACAACAGCGAGAAGGATTCTGTAAGCGCCTTCCGCATCGATCGAGCGAGCGGAAAGTTAGCCCCGCTCAATTCCGTGTCGTCGGGCGGTAGAGGGACCTGCCATCTCTCGGTTGACCGGACGGGACGAAATCTTTTACTGGCGAGCTACAACAGCGGCACGGTAGCGGTGCGCCGCATCAACGATGACGGCTCGATCGGAGAGCAGACCGCCTTTGATCAGCATTCAGGACCAGCGGACACGCCCCCCCATGCGCACTCCATGTATCTTTCGCCAGACCAGAAGTTTGTTCTCGGGGCGGATCTGGGGCTGAACCGGGTCTTGGTGTATCACTTCGACGCAGCCAACGGCACCCTTCGTCCTAATAGCCCGCCCTACGCCACGCTCCCATTTCACTCGGGCCCACGCCATCTGGCTTTCCATCCTGACGGAAAGATCCTATACCTGATTGAAGAAATCTCCGGCACCATCGTCACCTTTGAGTGGAACAGGAAGGACGGGACCCTCCATCCGCTGCAAACGATCAGTACTATTCCCGATGGATTCGCGGGCAAGAACAATGCCCAGGAGATCCAGGTGAGCTCCGATGGAAGATTCGTCTATGCCTCGAACGGAGGCCCGAGCACTATCGCAGTATTTGCGGCCGGAAAGAACGGCCTGTTGACAGAGGTTCAACAAGCGCCCACGCAGGGAGCGCTGCCTCGCGGCATGGCGATCGATCCCAGCGGCAATTACCTTTTCGTAGCCAACCAAAAAGGAAATGATGTTCAGATTTTCCACATCGACCGTAAAACCGGCCACATTGCCGCGGATAAGACTATCGCGGTGGGATCCCCGGTCGCATTTGTATTTGTTCCTGAGAACTGAAATGGATCAACAATGGCCACAACCACGTTTTCAAGAGAAGTTGCCACGGACCTAAGTGACAACGACTGACAAAGGAGAGACGGTATCCGTATGGTCACAAAGGTAATGGCCCCTGTATTGGTTTTATTCGGTCTGCTTACCCCGTTCGCTCTTGCACAACAGAAAGTCGGCAGCAACGCCTATGTAGACATGTATTTCGCGAGATTGGCACACGGCTGCTCCTCATACAACCCGTGGCGATCTGGTGGAACGGGATATGCTTACTCCGGGAGATCCATTTACACCCACGCACAAGGGAGCGGTGTTGCGGTATGTAAAATCTCTTACCTACGCAACTCTGGCTGAGAACGCCTCGACGGACGACACGCGTCTGGACGGAAAGCAGGAGATATTTTACTTTCTTTCCGGGCACGGAGTCGTAGACGCCGGAGGGCGGAAAGCGGATGTCTCGGCAAATATAGCGGTCCTGATGCCTGCAGGCTTGTCGTTTAACATTCACAACCCGGGCAGCGAGCCGTTGACCATGTATCTGATCACCGAGCCGACGCAGCCGGGATTCAAGCCTGTTTCTAACATGGTAGTGCGGGATGAGAACAGCCTGCCTATCATATCCAGCGACGGTCAGTGGGCTCGCATCGTCAAGCAGCTTTTCGTGAAGTCCGACGGCCTGAGCACGTTGGATCAAGTGTCGACGGTCGAGCTGGATGCGTTAACCATGGGCAAGCCATTCATCGCAGCCGACAGCAACATCGAGGAAGTGTGGACAGGTCTATCGGGTACAAGTATCGCCATGATGGGTCCTTTCCTCCGCAGGCAGGTTCCGGGCATGGCCTATTTACATCCTCCGGACAATCTGGCGCCCACGACCAACGTGAATTATTCAGAGGACGCGCAAGTTAAGCTTCTATATTTTGTGTCTTACGGGACGCATGGACCGCAGCAGTAGGTCAGGTGAACACAGAAATGGGAGATGTTATGTCAAATAAAGCGCTTGCTGTAGCCATGGCTGGGGTTTTCACGCTGATGCTCTCGCCGTATGCCGAGTCTCAAAGCCATCCAGCGCCATCGAGTCAAACCGGCAACGCGGTGAACGGGATCGACTCATATCCGGGGCCCGCGTTAATCAAGTATCCGCCCAGAGAGACTGAAGAGCGAAGGATCGATCTTTTTTTCGGCGATTGGCGCGAGTCTTTCCCGGATCACAGACATGGCTCGCTGGTCACGCGCGATATCCTCAGTAGCGGAAACAATTTCCAACCGCCCTTTAGAGCAGAGATTCTGCAATATGCAGGCGGCCTGTATTACGCCACGCTCGCCGCTCATGCCTCCACTACACCTTCGCGGTTGCAAGGATACCAGGAGGTTTACTACGTCGTCTCAGGCGCTGGGAAATTGACAGCGGGGGGAGTTAGTGCCGATATTCACAAGAACATCGCTATCCTGATGCCGGCGAACCTGGAGTTCGTGATGCAGAACACCGGCGACGAACCTCTCACAATGTACTTAATCGACGACCCCACCCCCGCTGGATTCCACCCCAGAGACAACATGCTGGTCCTGGACGAGGAGCAGTCTCATATAAGGACCCCAGCCCTGGTTGCTTCCTATGCATCGGGGATAGGAGTCAAGGTGACTCCCGAGGATCAAAAATCAGCAGATCCCTACATCAGTCCCGGCGCATCGGGTCATTGGGCGCACATCGTCAGAGAACTTTTCTCCAGGCGGGATGGTCTGGCGACGTTGGGAAGCGTGATCACAGTCGTCATCAACCCTTTGACGATGGGGGAGCCGCACCCACATCAGCCTGGTCATGAAGAAGTGTGGGTGGCGATGGAAGGCACGAGCCTGGCAATGGCCGGATCGCAGCTTCGTATGCTGCGCCCAGGGCAAGCCTATATGGTGCGGCCGGACGCGGAGATGACTCACTCTAACATCAACTTTGGAGATACTCCGGACAAGTTTCTCTACTTCGTGAATCAAAGACCCGAGGAAATCAAGCCTTGATCCCTGAAACGAGTTCTTAAAGCTCCTCCTTCAACCAATTGTGGGTACCCCACATCCGGATTCGCGGACGTGGGATTCCGCAAATCCTGAGGACAAAGGGAGTGCCTCGAGTTAGGAGAAAAGAACCAGGCTAGCCGCTGAGGGAATAGTTGTCGCACTCTCTTCTACCTTTTCCGCAGCGCGCGCGTTTAACCAGGAGAAGAATCCAAGATGCAATTTGTTACATTTCGCAACAATGACGGATCGGCGGAACCGGGCGTCCTCGTGGGCGAGGGAGTTCTGGGCCTTAAGGCGGCCGGCTTTCCCGGCTTGCTCAACATCATCGAACAGGGCCCCGAGGCGCGGACGCGCATACAGGCTTGGCTCGACCAAGCGCCGGCTGGGGAGATCGTTCCTCTTTCCCGGGTTCGGTTACTGGCTCCTTTGCCCCGGCCTCCCAAGATCATCTGCATAGGGCTGAATTATCGCGATCACGCCAAGGAGTGTGGGGCCGAAATTCCCAAGGTTCCGACCATCTTTTCAAAGTACACGACGTCGATCCTGGCTCCGGGCGAGGAAATTGTGCTGCCCAAGCACTCCAAAGAGCCCGACTACGAGGCGGAATTTGCGGTGGTGATCGGAAAGGGCGGCCGCCATATCTCCAAGGATCGCTGGCAGGACCACGTCTTCGGATACACCAACCTGAACGACGTCAGTGCACGCGATTACCAGATGGCGACCAGCCAGTGGATGATCGGAAAGACCTTCGACACCTTTGCTCCGATGGGGCCGGCTATTGTCACCGCCGATGAGATTGCCGATCCTCACGCGCTGGACATTCAGATGATCATCAACAGAGAGGTGCTGCAAAGCTCGAATACCTCGCAGATGGTATTTCGTATCCCGGATCTGCTGGAGCACATTTCCAGTGTATTTACGCTTGAGCCGGGCGATGTGATCTCGACGGGAACCCCGGCGGGTGTGGGTGAGGCGAAGAAGCCGCCGCGTTGGCTCCGTGCCGGGGATCAGGTTGTCGTGCGCATCTCAAAAATCCCCGAGCTGCGCAATGGAGTGAGGAACGAGTAAGCATCAGGCTTATCCAATCTACGATGCTCCGGCCTTTTGTATTCGCAGTTGCTTTTCTGGTCTGTCATTCCCGCAGGGAATCTGCTTCTGGTCTTTCGGGCAAAACGGACAAGAGGGGCAAAAGCAGATTCCCTTCGCGAATGACAGAAAGAAAAGCAAAAATGACAATAAGGGCAGGAGCAGATGAAGGCCAAAATTTCTGAAGCGCGCCCAGGATTTGTTGAGAGGGCGGGATTCAAACAGCGCGAGTTATTTTCTTACTTCGTGGGGCTTGTAGTAGGCGAAGTAGAGAAACTTAACCTGAGAATCTTCACTGGGATTGATATTGGCGTGCGGAGTTAGATTGTCCGGGATGTGCATATAGGCCATCCCGGGGCTCTGCCTCCGCAATTGGTTGCCAACCCAGGCAAGACTGGTCCCTTCGAGGGAAGTCCATACCTCCTCAATGCTGCCGGTGTCCTCGTTGAGTGCGGGGTGCGGTTTGCCCAGGGTAAGAGGATCGAGGGTGACGGTCAGAACGCTCTGCAGAGTTCCCAAGCCATCGGCAGTCACGAAGAGTGTCTTTACGATATGGTCCCACATGCCGGCGGAGGCGGTAATGGGAAGCTTGTTCTCGTCGCGAACCAGCATGGATGAATTGGGCCGGAAGCCGGGTGGAGTGGGTTCGTTGATAACGTACATGGCCAGCGTCCGGTCTCCGGTGTTTTGAATGGAGAAGCGAAGATTGGCCGCCATCAGGATGGCGATATTGGGGTAGAGCTCCGCAGTCTGGCCGCCCGCGGTAACGGAGCCACTTCCGGATACAACGAAGTAAATTTCCTGCTGGCCGTCGAGCTGCGTCTCCAGGGTGGAAGCGTGGGGCGGCAGAGTTGCGTAAACGTAGGAATTGATGGAGCGGAGAACCGCGCCCTTTCCCGGGGGATTCAGGGGATCGCCGCGGGTAAGGACATCGCGCTCCACCAGAGCTCCGCGGACCGTCCGGGGCGCATCCGCATGCCAGTCACCGAAGTAGAGACCGATACGATCGCCCGTAGTCTGGCTCCATGCCGCTTGCGATGCAACGATGCAAAGCCCGGCGGCCAGGAGTGCTTTTCTCAAGGTCAACTAAGGTAAGCCCTCAAACTTTTATGTCGAGTTCGGCGATCAAATATACGATGATATTATACGCATGAGAAGGCAACATTCTCTGCGCAACCTATGCCATCCGAGGGAAAGCCGATTCAGGTACGATCCGCCGCGACCCCCATACTTAACGGAGCGCCGGGGCGTCTGGGCAAGAGCCAAGCTGACGATGATTTGCCTCCCGGCATTTAGGCTATGCTGATATGCGGCCTGGCATAACCGTCAGATTAAGCGACCCCCAGCGATTCACCAGGTTTCAAGCGAGGTAATCATCTGATCCAGCGGCAGACTATAACTACTCAGGTAATCGAACATCTTCTCAAGTTGATCAAGAGCGGGCAGTATAAGCCCGGCGACCGCCTGCCAACCGAGAAGCAACTGACCGAAGAACTGGCAGTTAGCCGGACGTGTGTGCGCGAGGCAATCAAGTCGCTGGAGTCGCTGCATTTAATCCGCGTGCGTCCGAAGATCGGCGCGATTGTATTGGAGCCCACCGCGAGTGCGCTGATCAACGCCGATCAACTCTCCACCTCGGCTCACCAGCAGGGTTCCGACACCCTGATCGAGTTCCGCAAGATTCTTGAGCTGGGTCTGGCTGCCCTGGCTGCGGAGAAGTCGACGGAAGAAGATTGGACGAGGATCCGCGGGATTCTGGCCGACCACGAGAGCGCAGTCAAGATAGACCGGACCTCTCCTGAAGAAGACAGGCGCTTTTATCAGGAAGTCGGCGAAGCCAACGTGCGCTTTCACAAGGCGATTGCGGAGGCAACAAGAAATCCGATTGCCATTCTGGTGCTTGAGGCGATTTCCGAGCCTCTGGCGAAGCGGAGCCGGCGCACCAATGAGATGCCGGGGGAGGCCGAGTCCGGTCTGCGCGAACATTGGTCGATCTATCGCGCAATCCGGGAGCGCAACCCGGAAAAAGCACGCAGCGCTATGAGAATTCACATCCAGAACGCCGAGCGCGCCGCCCGCAAGATGCAAGCCAGGGAGGATGAGGTTGAGGTAGGCGCAATTCGTCTGCGCTGATGGCCCGGCGCCAAATCGGCGCTCGCCGCCGGCAGCGACCTGTGACCCTATTCGGAATTTGCGGCGCGGCAAGGCTCTTGTGTTGAGCTAATTTAATGATAATATGACAATTGATTTTGTGTGTCCCCGCTCACCTTATTCCGCAAGAGGATCGAAGATGAGATTGCCATCCATGAAGCTAACCCGGGTCATTCTTGCTCTGTCGCTGCTCGCGGGTTGGGACGCGGTTTCCGCTCAGAGTATGCCGGCGGGCTCGTGGGCCGGCTTTTGGAAATTCATTCCCGCCAAATCAACCTTTCCTGGGCCGCCCCCCAAGGTGGATCAGTTCACCATCGCTCCGGATGGCACCGTTCACATTCATGAGATGAGCGCGGAGGGGAAGGTCAGGGACTGGTATTACACCCCGCAGGCCGGCCACTGGGCGACGGTGGAGGGCAGAGGTCCCAACGTAACTGTCCTTGTGAAAAAGGTGAACGCTTACAGGATCGAGCATGTCTGGAACTTCAACGGCGCCAGCGCGAAGAGTTACTCCACCTTATCCAAGGACGGCAAGATCCAGATATTTCACATCGATGGGATGGATAAGGACGGAAAGAGTTACCACGAAACCGCAGTTTACAAGAGAACAAAAGTCGATAAGGAATAAAAGGAATTCATCCGCGGCCGGTCTGGTTAGCTCCACCGCGGCCTAGGCGAAGGGAGATTGGGATTCATGAGATTTATCCGCCGGGCATTCTGCTGTGCCGTTCTTGCCGGCCTCGCGGCTCTGACAGTTCAAACTGCTTCCGCCGCGACCCGTAGCTACTTCGTATACTTCGGTACTTACACCGGATTCAAGTATGTCCATCACAGCAAGCCGCTCGGAGTAGGGCAAAGTCACAGCAACGGGATCTACGTCAGCCGCTTCGATGCGAAAACCGGGCATGTCAGCCCGGCCGAGCTGGCCGCGCGTATCATCAACCCTTCGTTTCTGGCGATCCGCCCCGGCCATCATTTTCTCTACGCGGTGAGCGAAGATCCGCAGTCGGTCGGGCCGCCGCTCGATCACGCATCCTATGTGAGCGCATTTGCGATTGATCCCCACACCGGCAAGCTGCGCCTGCTGAACACCGTGCCCACAGGCGGCACGAGCACCTGCTTCCTCTCCCTCGATAAGACCGGAAATTATGTGATGCTGGCCAACTTCGGCAGTGGAAGCGTCTCCGTTATACGGGTGAAGAGAGATGGTTCCCTGGGAGAGGAAACAGCCTTCTTTCAGGACATAGGGCACAGTGTCAACCCGTCCATTCAGGCGGAACCCCATCCTCATTCGATCATAGCTTCCCCGGACAATCGTTACGTCATAGTGTCGGACCTGGGCTTGGATAAGGTTTTCATCTATCACTTTGACGCAGCCACCGGGAAACTCTCTCCGCCCGATGCTCCCTTTGTTTCGATCCGGCCCGGCTCCGGCCCGCGCCACTTCACCTTCGATCCCGCGGGCAGATTCGGATACCAATTGAGTGAGATGGGCGGCATCGTCAGTGTCTTCGCCTGGAATCCCTCTGCGGGCAAGCTGACACATCTTCAGGATGCGAACGTCGTGCCCAAGGATTTCCATGGCGGCAATCACAGCGCCGAGATCGAGATCAGCCCGAACGGAAAATTTCTCTATGAATCGAACCGGCGAACCGTGAGCGAGTTTGTCCGCGGCCCGGAGACGATCGGAGTTTTCGCGATCAGCCCCGCCCATGGCACGCTGACCGAAGTCCAGCAGATTCTTAGCGGCGGATCCATGCCGCGCAGCCTGGCGGTGGATCCCACGGGTGCATACCTGCTCGCGGCGAACGAAGGCACGAACAACGTTGTCCTCTTCCGCGTCGATCCCGGCAATGGAACGCTCTTGAGAACCGGCCAGTCCATAGAAGTGGATACACCCGTCTGTATCAAGTTTGCTCCGGCAGGTCCGTAGACGCGTCGCAGTTCATCTTTATTCGCAGTTGCTTTTCTGATCTGTCATTCCCTAGCTACGCAAGGATGGGGCACCCTGGAGCGTGGGATTGCAAAGTGTAGATTGAGCGACTCCACCTACCTTTGTCATCTCGACCGGAGCGAAACCGGGGTCCCCGGCAAGCGAAGCTTGCTGGGGTGGGAAGCGGAGTGGAGAAATCTGCGGTTTTCCTTCTGTCTTCGCGATTGCTTTTCTGGCCTGTCGGACCCAATTAGACTCCCCCTATAAAGACGCTCTTTTATGCTATGATATGTCTTCAGCTTAGCCACGGAAGCCCAGGTTTCGACGCAGAGAAAGGCCTCGATGAAGATCAATCCCGATAAGTGTGTCGCATGCGGTAACTGCACTTACGTTTGTCCGATGGGAGCAATTTACATTGACCCTGAAAAGAAGCGGGCCACGATCGACCGCGATGAATGCGTCGAGTGTTATGCCTGCTTCAACGGATTAAGCAAGGAGCATCTTCCTCCTCCTGTGGTACGCGCGGTCCGAAGGCTCCTGCAGATTGGCCGAGTACGCTTCGACCCCGAGCCGGATATCTGCCCAACCTCAGCCTTCGAACCGGACGAACTGCAATGGCCGCGGGTGGTCCGGCGGGCGTTTTCCGATCCGCGGGCAACTCACGAATCGACCGGAGTACAAGGGCGCGGCACCGAAGAAGTGAAGACGAACGATGTCACAGGACGCGTCCGGTTAGGGGAGGTAGGCTTCACCATAGAATTCGGGCGTCCCGGGATAGGCGTATGGCTACGCGACATACAGCAGATGACCTGGGCTCTGGCCAAGGCAGGAGTCTCGTTCGAAAAGAAAAATCCCTTCACTTTGCTCATGACCGATGTTTCCACTGGCACTTTGCGGGAAGACATCCTGGGAGAAAAAGTTCTTTCGGCGATTGTCGAGATCAAAGTGGGAGTGGAGCGAACCGAGGAGATTCTGCGGCTCATTCATGAGGTCGAGAAGGACGTTGAAACCGTTGTATCCATCGGTGTGGGCACGCGTTGCGATCAAGATGGCAACGACACTTTGGTAGCGCCGGTGCTGAAGCGGCTGGGCTATAAGCTGGAGCGCGCAAAGACCAACACAGGGCTGGGCAGAATCACAAATGCGGCGGAAATAAGACCACAGGAAACGACAGGAACAATCCGATGACGAATACTCTACACCGTTACGGGGCCGCATCCAGTTTTGAGAAGGACTATATCGTCTTTGCAACGCCCAGCAATGGCAAGAACGACGAGAACAGCATTCCCAAGCTGAAGAAGTTTCTGGAGCTGGCGATTCCCTTCCGCCCCGTGAATATAGGCGATCCTGTTCATGGAGGGGCGTGGCGCCCCACGCCTAGCCTGACCACCATCTCCAATTGGAAGCGCGACATGGAGCCGGACTTTCGCAAAGTCATCGAAGGCATCAATGAGCCGGCCTCCGTGGTGGCCATCTTTGATAATGCCGAGGCCGCCCAGAATTTTCTAAAGATTGTGCACGAAGCGGATCTTGGCATCTCAGTCAACATTTCCACTTCGATCGAGGGCGCGGAGGCCTGCTGCCGATTTGCCGGGATTACCCGTCACAGCATTGGTTATTCCTTGGGCTTCCAGGGTAAGACAGAGAAGCTTCCAAATACTCAGGTGCTCAAGCTCACCACTATGTGCGGCCACGGCATGATATCAGCCAGTCTGGCGAAGAAGATGATCGACTGGGTGAAGGAGAACCGCCGAACCCCCGAGGCGGCAGTTACATATATGTCGCGGTTCTGCTCTTGCGGTGTCTTCAATCCAAAACGCGCCACTGAGATTCTCGAAGAATCCCGTAAACGGACAGAGTAAAGAGACGATTCTGCATTTATGTTAGAGTCAATGGTGCAGAACCGGGTGCCCCAGACTCGCGAAGCTAGCCTGGGTCTTTGTCTCTGAACGAGAGCCAATCCTTTGGACAGCAAGCGCGACGACACTATCCATCCAGATCTTCGAATCCCAGGTCCCAGAATCGGGACCTGGGGCACCCAGGATTTGCTGAACGAGGGGCTTCTATAACCGCATCAGATCTTTTGCGCGAAGATTGCGTCCAGAGGCGCTCCGGTTATGCAGCCTCTTACGCCGCCGAATCCGGCTGCTTCAAGCAGGGCGCGGTATTCGGCCAGCGTGCGCTCTTTCCCTTCGGTGCAGACGAGCATGTTGAGGGACTGCATATGAGCCGATACAGGCTCCGTCTTATCCTCGTTCAGCAGCTTTTCGGCAAGCAGCAGGCCACCGCTGGCAGGCAGACGTCTCGAGATCGTCCGGAGAATCGACTCCGCTTTTTCATCCGGCCAATCGTGCAGAATTCTTCCCAAGCCGAATAGGTCGCCCTCGGGAATCATCTCCTCGGAGAAAAAATCGCCCCGCGCGAATTCGATTCGTGAAGCGACCGGACTCCGGCGAACCTCGTCTTCTATGGCGTCGATCACGCGGGGAAGGTCGAAGATAACAGCGGCCAAGCCGGGATAGCGCTCGCAGGCGGCGATGGCCAGATGGCCGGTCGCACCGCCGACGTCGACAAATTTCCGGTAGCCGGACAAATCGAATGCCGAGACAACCAGGGGAGAGCTGAGCACTCCGAAACCGTGCATGCCCCTGAGAAAGTGGCGCATGGCTTTATCGGTGCGGAAGAACTGATCGAAGATGCCGCCGTCCCCTCCGGAGACCTCTTTCCAGCGCGGGCCCCCCTGTCGAATCGCATTTTCAAGATGAGACCAGAGCGGAAAGGAAACCTGGTCGGAATAGAGGATGTACCCGGCCAGTGAATGCGGGCTGCTGCTGGAAAGGTAGGCACTCGCAACCGGCGTGTTGGTGTACACACCTTTCTGCTTCTGCAGCAGATGCAGCCCCACACACGCATCCAAGAGGCGTTCGAGAGGATCGATCTCGCAGGCAAGCTCGGAGGCTAAATCCTGAATTCGGGAAGGGCCGCGCTCCAGGCAATCAAAGATGCCGAGCGAAACCGCCACGAACATGGTCTTCGACCAACGGAAGGCTTCGATCAGATCGATCACCGGGGCTGCGCCAGGCAGGTTCATGGCATCACCCCCTCGGGCTCGACCGAGCGGCCGATTGCGACCTGGTGGGTGGGATCGACTCTGAAACACAGAAAGACAGCCACTACGCACAAAATAGAGGAGACGACAAAGGGCACGCTCCAGCCGTAGAGTCTTACCATGTAGCCAAGCAGGACGGGCGAAATCGCGCTTCCCAGATTGCCAAAGGTGTTCATGATGGAGGCGATCGAACCCGCATAATCGCCGCCGATATCAAGTGGAATGGCCCACGAAACACCCACCGTCAACTCCAGGCCAAAGACAGCCGCGCAGGAGAACAGGACCGACGTTGTTGTGCGCGAAGTAAATGTGGCCGGCAATATGCAGCTGGCGGCGATCACGAAGCCGAGAATGGCCACAACCCGGCGCGCCATTTTGAGGTTGCCGGTGCGCGCCGCCCATCGATCCGAGAACCAGCCGCCGAGCAAGTCGCCGGCCGAGCCAGCCAGAAAGGGAAAGCTGGCGAGAATGCCCATCTTGATCAGGTTCAGTCCGCGCGAGTCATAGAGATATTTGGGGAACCAATCGGTGTAGATATCGATGCTGTATCCGTAGCAGAAGTACATCAGCGAGAGCGTCCATACTGTCGGGTTCGCCAGAATCGCACGCCAGGGAACGGAGGCCGCCGCGTCCTTACCGGATGTTTCGCTCACAGGCGTCGCGGATCGTTGAATGATCTTGAGCTCCGCGGCATTGACGCCCGGATGTTCCGATGGCTTGTCGCGATAATACCAGTGCCATATCGCCGCCCAGAAAAGCCCCAGCGCGCCGAAGAGGAGAAAGGGAATTCTCCAGCCGAAATTGATCATGACAAAAACGACCAGCGGCGGAGTGAGAGCAGCGCCCAATCGCGAAGCGGCATGCGGCAATCCCTGGGAAAAACCCCGCTCCTCCGGAGGAGTCCAGCGCGAGAGAGAGCGGGTAGCGATGGGGAATGCCCCGGCTTCGCCGACGCCAAATAGAAAACGGCATAGGCCGATCGAGGTGGCGCTCCAGGCAAACGAGGTAAAGCAGGTAAAAAGCGACCACCAACAGACGACATAGCTAAGGGCGCGCCTGGGTCCTATCCGGTCTCCAAGCCAGCCTCCCGGTATCTGAAACAGCGCGTATCCCCAGCGGAAGAGGCTGAAGATCCACCCTACCTCGATGATCGATAGCCCAAGCTTCTGCTGAATCACCGGCATCGCGGACGAGATATTCACCCGGTCCATGTAGGTGATGACGTAGGCGCCCACGACCAGCGCCAGCACGACCCGGCGTGCCCTCGTGGGCCGCATCCCGGAAGTCACCATGATGGTATTCCGCAAGGGCATCGGAGCAATTCAGAACCACAAACAATCATGAGCGATGGGTTCGATCTCTCGAAAATCATTCTGGGACGCCCGTGCATCAGTTTCTAGCCCTTGCCACAAATTGTCATCCCGACCGAAGTGTTCATGGCCCTGCGGCCCCACCCAAGCGGATGAAAATTGAGTTGAGGAAGGCTTGGTTGGCGATTACACCTGACTTTGTCATCTCGACCGGAGCGAAGCGAAGTGGAGAAATCTGCGGTTTCCCACATCTGGCGCAAAGAGCGCGTCAGATATGGGAAACCAGGTTTTGTAGGACAATTTTCGGCAGACCGAAGCGGAGTGGAGAAATCTGTGGATTGTGTGCCTGACCGCAGATCCCTCCACTCCGCTTCGCTCCGGTCGGGATGACAAATAAGGTGTAATTACGAATAGTCATATTGTATCATATTAATCTGTTCTGCATAATTTGGAACTTTGCCTTCTGTCTCAAATGGGACTATTATCTGTCCAAGATGGGACCAGCAGGGTCATAATATGCAAGCGAGTGTAGAGCAGGTCTACGAGCAACTCGGCGGCGAAGAAGGGGTTGGCGCGGAGATCCACTCCGAGTCTGAGATGGAGCATCTGCTCCGAGAAGGGCTGCCCATATCTGTTCTAGGAAGGTTTCGCGAGACTTGGGGCTTAACGATTATGGAACTGGCATCCAGCCTCTCAATCCCGAAGAGCACACTCATGCGCACACTCGAACGGCGCAGGCGCCTGGCCGCGGGAGACTCTGATCGCGTCTATCGGCTGGCCTCGATTCTAGCCCTGGCCGAGGAGTATATCGGCGATCGGAAAAAGGCTCAGCTTTGGCTCAGGCAGCCGAACCGCGCCCTCGGAGATGTAACGCCGTTGCGGGCGCTGGAGACGGAGATCGGGGCGCGGCGTGTGGAACAAATTCTCGGACGCATTGCGTACGGGGGTGTGAGCTAGGTGGAGGTCTACCGGGTGACGCGACGCAAGTTCGCGGGCGCGAACCCATTTGACGGAGAAGGCTCGTTTCTCTTCGGCGGCCGCTGGTCGAGCGTTGGCGTCCGTCTCAGCTATACGGCGCAGCATCGCTCGCTTGCCGTTCTGGAGTACCGGGCAAACATCGATCCGGCGCTGGCTCCGGACGATCTCATCATCGCGACACTGGAGATACCGGATGATCTCCCTATCGCACCAACTCCCCCTCTGCCTGAAGGGTGGAGAGAATATCCGGCGCCGGCTTCACTCAGGCGCATCGGCGATCGCTTCATTGGAGAAGGCAAGGCGGCGCTCATGCTGATCCCGTCAGTACTGGTCCCGCAGGAAAACAACATTCTGCTGAATCCCATGCATCCGGACGCGGCGAAGACGGTACCGCAGCCGCTCGAGCCCTTCCTTTACGACCGTAGGCTTCTGTAAGAAGCAGACCCGGTTGACCCGAATCAGCATGACACACCCTAGATCAGTTGTTGAGTCCCGCAGGGACGGCATGAGAATAGCCCAGCACGCTAGTGCTGGGGAAAATTCGCTTATAAGGTGAAGTCCCGTAGGGACGGCTGAATCATTTCTTTTACTTCTCGTGCCGTCCCTGCGGGACTCATTTCACGCCAATCTTTACCATAGTTCCAGAGTCTTTCCGCAGCCTGTACAGCCCCTCCTACTCCTCAGGCGACAAGGACCAGCGGAAGCCGAAAGAGACGGTTGGCTTGTAATACTCGCGCTGCACCGGGTATATCTGGCTTCCGTTGTAGAAGCGAAGACCTCGTTGCTGAGATTCAGCCCGGAGGCAACGACATGCAATCCCTTATAGAGACGATAACTGCCCTGCACGTCGTATTGGGTGTGCGGGTAGAGATATTCATCGCCTGTGGGGCCTCTCAAACCCAGAATAGGATCGTTGGCTGGGCCAGTCTCCGCGTTCCACTGATAGGCATAAATGCTCTCGTCGTTGTGGCTGATCGCGAAGCGTGAGGAGAACCTCCCTTTATCGCAGATCAAATTGAAGTTGTAGTTGTTTCGAGCCTGGCGCTGCAGGGCGGCCTTATCCGTGCGGCCGCCGTCAAAGGTGAACGGAAAGGTGATTTGCGAGGTTGTATAGCTATAGTTAGCGTTGATCCAAAGCCGCTCAGCAGGCCGGGAAGAAACGAGAACCGCTGTTCCCAGCCTATGGAAGAGTTTTTTCGCCGCCTCTTTAGACCCTTGTGAAGTCAGGGTAGGCGCACAGGCCAACAAAGACCCAGGGTTAGCTTCGCGAACCTGGGGCGCGGCCAAGGCGGTTGATTTCGGCGGGCTCGATAACCCCGTTCGGCCCTCCCGGCTGTACGGCTTCCAGCATGGCGCGCCCGAGCGTGTCAGAATCCGTCACATGCTTTGCCGCCACGAGTTTCAGCAGCGGATATGCCGGACGGAGCACGGCGTAGAGCGAGTTATACCAGCCTACCTTGGAGCTCACACCTCGAAGTGGCTGAATGTATCCCGGCCGGAAGAGTGCGACCCCAGCGAAGCCGAGGCGCAGCAGAGCGTTTTCGGTCGCGCCTTTTACACGCGCCCACATTGATCGCCCCATCTCAGAGCTGTCGGTTCCCACGCCAGTGACATAGAGGAAGCGCATGGCCGGCGACACCCGGATCAGAGCCTTTGCAACTGTGAGCGTCATATCGAATGTGAGGCGGCGATACTCCGCTTCACTGCGGCCTAGGGCCGAAACTCCCGCGCAAAAGAGACACGCGTCAGGCGTTCCTAGTTGAGCGGCAACGGATTCGATCTGAAAAAGATCGGGGCATATCACCTCACGCACTTTACCGCCCGCAATGCCCAGCGGCGTACGGAGTATAGCCGTGACTTCGCTCACGCGATCGTCCGCCCGGCACGCTCCAAGGGCTGCCTGTCCGACCATTCCCGAAGCACCGATCAGCAGAACGCGCATCAAACCTGATTTTAATGCGTGCTCTTACTCCGTCCGGTTCTCAGGTTTGTGACTCGCGCGATTTGGCCATCTGGTCGAGGTTTTTGCGCATATCCGCAAGCCTGGCTCTCCCTTCTGCTGAACCTTCAACGACGGCTTCAATGCTTCTAAGAAATTCAGGCAGGTGCATCTTTTGGCGAAATCCAGGCAAATATGGCTGGATCTTCGCGTATTGGAAGTACATCTCCTGGCAAGTGTCGTAAACCAGAGCCGCGTCAAGAGCTTCATGAATAACGAAAGACGCGACCATGTCCCAATATCCGAAAACCTGAAGGATGTATCCGGTCTGTTGGCTGCCCGCGCTTACGAGACTCACGAACTCATCAACTGAGCCCGGCATGAAATCGCCCCCTACATAGCTTCGCGCGGAACGCATCACCGTCTCGCGGCGCAACTCGTAGAGTTTGAGAATAAGTTCAGCCTGCTTGATTGAAATTTCAGGATCTTTCAAGGGACTCCCGCCTCTCTTGCAGTGGAGATCTCCCGCCTGTCGGCAATGCCTGAATGCGATGAGAATTCCTATAGGGATAGCCTGGTCTATGGCCCGAATGCTGGGGAAAAGCGGCGAAGATTTCGTTCAGTTTGAGTGCTGGGAACTAAATACAAGCGATCACTTGTGCTGTCCGCCTGTTTCCTTTACCGCCTCGCTGAGTTGAGCGAATGTATAGCTTCCCCAAGGACCCATGGTGTACGTCTTACGCAGATACGCCTGAGCATTCTTACGGTTCTTCGAATTGGCTTTGAAACCATCGTTCTGCAGCCAACGCATGTAGCCGATACTGCGAATCTGGGTTTGAAGGCACGCATTCCAGTCGTGATCGTCGTTGATGGCGTAAGCAGTCTCCGAGAAGGAGTGATCTTTCATGGTCTGGCAAACCTTGCCCGCAGTTTTTTGGAGCGGCTTGTTACTCCAGACATAGTGCTGAGAAATAAAGTCATACTCATATCTCTGGTTTAAGGGAGCGTCGCTGTGAGCCGGAGTGGGAGGGGTTGAAGGACGAGTAGGCAAAGCTTTCTGCGTTTGACCGGCGACAATTAGCGTGCAAGCGAGGGAAAGGGCGGTAACTATGCCCGGACGTAGTAGTGACTTCATAGTTCTCCTCCATCTACATTGAATTCCGATCTGGCTGTAGAGATTCCCTGCGCCGAGGATTCGCTCAGGCGGGCAAAGATCTGCAGGCAGCTCGTAAGTACTTGGCAGGATTTGATTTATCCACCAGGGAGGCGCCTGCCTCTCTCCCCGGTATGCTCAACCTGGATTTGGAACAGGAACTAGAGCGTTTTCACGGATGATAGAGCATCTCGAGTATGAGTGGTGCAAAATAGGACACTTTTTCTGTCAGGCATCCGAAGAAGCATACGGGTCCTGCTCGCTCCGGCTTTCTGTATTCGCAGTTGCCTTTCTTTCTGTCATTCCCGCAGGGAATCTGCTTCTGGTCTTTTGTGCATACTCGGTTTCTCAAGCGTCGGAAAGCAGATTCCCTGCGGGAATGACAGAAAGAAAGGCAAAGACAAGAAGGGTGGAAGCCTTTTCCCGCCAGCATGACAGACCCATGACAGATAAAGGTGACACACTCTGCCCCTTTCGGGGGGAGGTGCAGAGCGGCTTACTGCCCTAAGATGATGAAACGGTTGTTAATAGCGCTACCTAGGGAGCCCTGGTGAAAGCCATTCTTCTGCTATTTACATTGTTGATGGTGGGCCCCGCGTCTGCCGAGGCGGCGGCGCCGTGCAAATTACCCCTCTACATTGAATCGGCCCACGGCGCGGCCCCCGGTACTACGGACAACACCGTAAACCTCTTTCTTTATGGCCTTAAAGCGGCTGTGACGCTCCGGCAGGGATGCATTGTCGACAAGATGGCCGATTCTCATCTCGGCCTGTATTTCACGACGGTGAGGCTCATCAATGATGCGGGTGGGAGCAGCGCTTCAGTAGTGGCAGTGACGCTGGCAGTGCCGTTCAACGGGGTCCCCGTTTATATGGACGACTACGTGCTCGTTATCCGGGACACGGACAGCGTCGATGGGCAAGTGAACGCGTTGCTGGAAAGCATCGGCCAGACGCTGGACAGGCATAGCTCACCTGATTGAAAGCCGTCTGCCCCGAAACCGGTATATACGCTGCATGAATATACACTGCAAAGCCTTGACAACTTTAGTGCGCTAAGCGGAGCATGATCGCGCCTGGAACTCGACCTCCAGAGTTTCTCCGCGCCTGAAGTTCGATCCCAGTCCCTCCGCGCCCGGCACTGAAGCCGGGTGGAGCGGCAGCGCCAACCAAGCGGAACTCCATTGAGGAGGTCTGACATGAGGGCATTCCTGGGTCTTACGGCTGGGACAGTGATCGCTCTATCGATGTTGGGGGCGGTCTCCTTTGGACAGCACTATAACCAGACAAACCTGGTAGCGAACACGGCGGGAGTTGCGCCCGTGACCGACCCCGATTTGATCAACCCTTGGGGAATCTCCAGGAGTTCCAGCAGTCCCTGGTGGGTCGCCGACAACGCTACCGGACTCAGTACCCTTTACAACGGCGCCGGGGCCAAGCAAGCGTTGGTTGTCACCATTCCCGCGGCGACCGCAGGTCAGACAGGATCCCCGACCGGCACAATCTCCAACGGCAGCACCACCGATTTTCTGCTGGCGAATGGAAAAGCCGCCAATTTTCTATTTTGCACCATTGATGGAACCATCGTCGGTTGGAACTCAACTGCCGGCCCCCTAACTGTGGTGAAAACCACCAACGGTTCGAGTTACACGGGTTTGACCAGTGCTTTCATCTCTAACAAGCTGTATCTTTACGCCGCTAATTTTACCAAGGGAACGGTGGATGTTTATGACACCGCATTTAACCGGGTGAAGTTCGGCGAGGAGCGTTTTGACGACGATCAGCTCCCACCCGACTATTTACCTTTTAACGTGCAGGCGATCGGAAACGACATAGTCGTCACCTACGCGCTCCATCAGAAAGGGAACCAGTTTGAGACCGATGGACCTGGATTCGGTTATGTGGACATCTACACATCGCGAGGCCGGTTGCTGCTGCGTCTGGAGCACGGAAATTGGCTGAATGCGCCGTGGGGAGTAGCTTTAGCCCCGCTCGATTTTGGACGTTTCAGCCACGACCTGCTGATCGGGCAGTTCGCGGGCGGGGGAACGACCGAGTCCAGCGGATACATCGCCGCCTACGACATGGTGACCGGGCATTTCGACGGCCTGCTTGAAGATGCGAGTGGGAATCCCATCGCGATCAATGGGATCTGGGCGCTCAGCCCGGGGAATGTAAGCACTGGCAATTACGATGCCGCAGGTTCACCCGCCGCGGAGATGTACTTCGCGGCCGGTCCGCAACACGGCACAGGAGGCTTGTTCGGCTATCTGACCGCAGTTTCGACGGAGTTGATCAAAGGTAACGACCAATAGGCGCGGATGTTTCAGCAACTCCTACTGTGGCAGATGACGCGGTTTATCTCTATGCCTTCACTGTCTCGGAGGAGCAACACTAAGGCCTGAGTTTTCGAGGGAGAGTCCCGCAGGGACGGCCTGAAAATAGCCCAGCACGCCAGTGATGGGTCGGCTCGCAGAAGTAGAGTTCAGTCCCGTAGGGACGACTGAAAAGGCACAGGGATGAATCAGCCGTCCCTCGCGGGACTTGCCGTGCCCGTAGTCTTCCCCCTGCTAAAGCAGGGGAGGCTTCTATTTGGACAAGCGAAGCAGGACCACGGCGTGCCGGGGGACGGTTACGGTGTAGCTGTCACGGAGGCGGCCCAGGTCCTTTGCAGCCCAGAGATCCTTGGCATCCGCTCCTTGAGCAAAGCCGACATCGCTCAACTTCAAAGTAATGGGCAAGGCGGATTCCCCGCGATTGAAGAGACCGACAGCTTTGGCCCCGCCTTGAAGAGGTTTAGCCCAGATTTCGAGCGGTCCGGTCTCGGAGACGCGGTCACCCTGGATTCCCAGCGGATCCTGATCGATGGCTATGACATCCCGGTTGGTGAGGACGGCAAGGGTGTCCGGGCTCATCTTGGAGAGATCGTTGCCGGCAAGCAGAGGAGCCGCGAGGATCGCCCACAGGCTCATGTGCAAGCGATTTTCATCGGGGGTGAGCTTACCGTTGCCTACCTCCAGCATGTCGGGATCGTTCCAGTGCCCTGGGCCGGCATACTTCGCGAGCCCCGCTTGGGAAAAGCCGATCAGCGTCATGCGATCGTAAGTGGCGTTGATATCTCCCGTGGTGCGCCAGAGATTACCGCCCACCGAAGGACCCCATTGCCAGACGGCATCCCAACCATACTGGCATAGGCTGAAGACAATGGGGCGCCCGGTCGCGATCAGCGCCTGATGCATCTTTTCGTAGGCCTGCTTCATGATCTGGTTGGCTTTGGCGGGGTCGTTGCCGGCCTGTTCCTGCATGATGGGGCGAAAACTGCACAGATCGTACTTGAGATAATCCATACCCCAAGCGGCATAAGTCTTGGCGTCTTGTGCTTCGTGATCGAAACTGCCTTCGTAGCGGGCGCAGGTCTGCGGTCCAGGCGAGGAATAGATTCCGATCTTGAGGCCTTTGGAGTGTATGTAATCGGCCAAAGCCTTCATGTCGGGAAACTTGCTGTTGCTCTGGATATTGCCTTGCGCATCGCGCTGTCCTTGCCAGGTGTCGTCAATGTTGACGTAGATATAGCCGGCATCCTTCATGCCGGTGGAGACGAGCGCATCGGCGGTGGCGCGCACGTCGGCGTCATTTACTCTCCCGGCGAAGAGATTCCAACTATTCCAGCCCATAGGTGGAGTGGCGGCGAGAGTCGTTTTCTGCGCCCGAAGCAGGGAAGGCAGAAGGGAAGGCGTCAACAGGACAGCGAGCAGCAGAACACGTGTGGCACGAGTCACGAAAACTCCCAAAGGAAAGAGGAATGGAAGGCCGAAGAAAATGTAACCCTTTTCATGCGGCGGGTCAATCCAGTCCACCGCCCCTTGTGCAAGGCTCTTCATCTCTGGTGCAGAGCCGGGTGGTCCAGGCTCGCAGCTAGCCGGGGTCTTTTTCTCTGATTCGAGGCAACTGTCCATCGAGATTTGTGGAATCCCTGGTCCCAGAATCGGGACCTGGGGCACCCGGCTACGGAGCTTACTTGGCTGCGCCGTTTGCGACAGGTTTGGTGAGCGGCTGGATGATATTGCCGAGCAGATCCGGCGTGCCCGTCACCCGCTCCAGCCGGGGATACTTTTCCCCTCCGTGGTAATCCAGCTTAATCACGCGGAACTCCTTGTTGCTGGAGACGATCAGCTCGATCGCATCGGTCGATGTTTTCGTCTGCCGCAGCGCATCCTTGAGTACGCCGGGAGTGAAGGCATGACCATTGACGGCCACAATCTTAGTTTCGGGTCCTAACCCTGCGGTGAAAGCGGGCGAAAACATCCGGACGTCGGTGATAGTCCCATCGTTATTCACCTGAATGCCGGCAGAGAAGAACGCGTCGACCTGATTACGCTGGTCGAGCGCTGCTTGCTCAAAGTCCGTAGGCTGATCGGTGTAGACCAGGCGGTAGCCTCCATGCTCGATGCCGCCCAGTGGCGCATGAGGGGAATGGCTGTTGAGCCGCTGAGTGAGGAAGCCGCGCCAGTCGTAAGCAACCACAGAATTCAAATCCGCCACGATCTCATCGAAGTTGTAGGGCACAACCTTGGGCGGAGTATTTCCGCCCACAGCGAGAAACTTCACGCAAAAGTCATTGAGCGATTTCTTATTGTGTGTGATCTGGCGGATGGTGGTGTCGACATCCAGCCAGATCAGCTCTCCCTCAAAATAGTAGTCCTGGCCACGTTTCCAGTTGAACCAGCCGGCGGTCCGCCCTCTCAGGAATTGGGCTCCGATGGCGGTGTCTTGGACGTTGCGCCAGATGCGTCCGGTCCGGTTATCCATCGTCGCCGCGGTCAAGGCGAGCGCCTGGCGATACCGCTCCGGAGTCCACAAGCCGCTGCGCGCCGCCAGCACGCTGCCCCAGTACTCCGTCATGCCTTCGTAGACCCAGAGCAGGTCGTCCCTCATTGGGGTCGCATAGTCCGGAGTATCCAGTCCGGCCGGCCGGCGATACTTGCCATTCCAGGAGTGGGTGAATTCATGGGGCAGCAGATCCGCATTCAGCATGGCCAGCTTTGGATCGGAAAAGCCGTGCTCTTCAACCCCGTTGTCGCTCGACTGATGGTGCTCCAGGCCTTCGCTGCGTATCTGGTCGCTCAAGCTAAGAAGGAAATGGTAAGTCTCGTAATGGCGGGAGGCGTAGAGAACTCCTGTCTCTCTGACCAACCGGGAGAGGGAGTTTAGAAACTCCGGCTTGAGGTTTACGTCTTCGGCCGCTTCACCGGCTACATCCAGGAAGTGCTTGGGAGTGACCTCCGGCGCGATCGGAATCTCACGAAAGTATTTTCCGGCAATCAGAGGCGAGTCCACCAATTGCCCTACGGAGCCGGGCGCGAAGGAGACATCGGCCCCGTCCTGCCGCTCCACCGTCAGTGCCGTGCCGAACTTCCAGCCGGATGGCAAGGTCACCGAAGCAGTGATAGGGATCTCGGCGACAGGGATATGCGCGGGATACATCACCACCGAGTTCCACTCCACTACGGCCATGTTGGCGCTGGTCGCCTGATCCTCGTCGGAGCCGGTTTGCCCGGGTACCGCCAGAAAATCGAAAGAGACATCGAGCGTGCTCACGTCCCCGGGCACAGCCACGTGGATCGCATACATATCGACGTCATCCCGGCGCCAGGGCAGGTCTCGATTATTGGCGCGGATAAAAACGCCGGCGACGTTGTCGATCGGCCCGGTAGGCCGGTGATCCCCGGGGATCCATTCCGGATATTCGAGCGTCAAGTGACCCGGGGTTACGGGAATCTGCAAATGAACATGAAGCAAATGGCGGGGCGCGTCACGCAGGTCTACGTGAAGCAAGATCGGGGAGTGCGGGCGTTCGCTTTGCATCTGGGCGCGGGCGGCAGGGAAGCCGAACAAGCAGAGGACAGTCAAAAATATGGCGGCGGCCGATGCATTTGGGGGGTGCGCCTTCATTGTTCAAATGATCGCACAGGATCCCAGGTCCCAGAATCGGGACGGTTTTCCTTTCGCCTTACCCGGTTTTCGGATGCCCCACGTCCGGATTCTCGGACGTGGGATTCCGCCTGGGTACCCCATATCTGGCGCGTTCTTTGCGCCAGATATGGGAAACCGCAGATCTCTCCACTTCGCTTCCCACCCCAGCAAGCTTCGCTTGCCGGGGACCCCGGTTACGCAAGGATGGGGCACCCTAAACCTGTTTCAAATATGGATCCAAGACCACCACCAATCGAGGGTGCCCCATCCTTCGCACGGCGCTGTTTCGTGCGAAGGGTGGGAGACCACAAGTGTATGCGCCCCTGATTTTCATCTCCTTGGGTGGGCCGCAGGCCCATGTACACTCCGGTCGAGATGACAAAGTTAGGTGTAATTGCCAACCGAGCCTTCCTCAACCCGAGTTTCATCCTTTTGGGTAGACCGCAGGCCCATGAACACTCCGGTCCAGACGACAAATCAGGTGCAGTTGCCGGTGAAAGCAGGGCCTGCCACGTTCTACTCTTTGGCGCGGATATAGTCGCCGCTTTTGCCGCCGGATTTGCGTTCGAGAACCACGTGGCGGATGGCGATGGATTTATCCAAAGCCTTGCACATGTCATAGACAGTAAGAGCCGCTACGGCGGCTGCGGTTAGGGCTTCCATTTCGACTCCGGTCGCGGAAACGGTTGCCGCGATGCTGCGGATGACGATACCGCCGGAGACGATGGTGGCGGAGACGTCGATCAGGCTCAGAGGAAGCGGGTGGCACATGGGAATGAGTTCCGAGGTCCGCTTAGCGGCTTGAATTCCCGCGAAGCGCGCGACCTCAAGGGGATTGCCCTTGGGGTTGTGGGGCAGCGCCTCAAGAACCTCGGGCGAGAGCGCGACGAAGGCCGAGGCCTCCGCTTCTCGATGGGTGGCCGCCTTGGCGCTTACATCCACCATTCGCGCCCGGCCCTCTTCGTCATAGTGCGAGAGCTTGCTCATCACAGTGAAGATTCTATAAGAGCAGGGTCACGGTTTCACCGGCGGAGAGAGTTGGTTGGCTGGAGGGAACTACAAGAAAACAGTTCGCGCGGCTGGCGCCGGCTATATCGCCGGAGCCCTGCCAGGGAATCACTTCGACCGTGGGCTCGATAGGCGAGGCTTCCGGCGAGCTACCGAGCACGGCGGGAAGAAAGCGCGTGAGCCCGGTTTTTACCTGCAATTCTCGCTTCAGCTTGGCCTGCGCGAAACGCGGTCCGGAGAACAGCTGGCCGCCAAGGACGCCTAGTAGCGGCTCGACAAAAAGAGAAAATGTCACCATGGTGGATACAGGATTGCCGGGCAGCCCGAAGAAATATTTCGGGCGATCGGGGGGACCGAGTCTGCCGAAGACGATGGGCTTGCCCGGCTGGATGAGCGCGCCGGTGAAGAAGAACTCAGCGCCCAGGGAAAGCAGGACTTCCTCGACAAGATCGTATTTTCCCATGGAGACTCCGCCCGAAAGGAGCAGCAGGTCGGCCTCAAGCCCTGCGCGAATCAGCGTTTGCAGCTGCCGAGCATCGTCGCGCGCAATAGGGAGCCGCACCGGTTCGGCGCCGGCCAGCAGCAGTTGGGCGGCAAGCGAGTAGCTGTTGGAGTTGCGAATCTGGTGGGGCAGAGGTTGTTGGTCCAACTCGACCAGCTCATCGCCGGTGGCGGCAACGGCCACTCGCGGGCGGGAGAAAACGCTGAGCTCGGCCACGCCGCAGGCTGCCGCCATGGCGATCTGCGCGGCGGAGATCCGAGTGCCCGAGGGCAGGATCACCTGGCCCTGGCGAGCTTCTGCCCCGGCAGGGACGATGTTTGCTCCAGGGGGGATAACGCGCTCGCCGCCTTCCAGGAGATAGACCGTGTCCCCTTCCTGCGCGACGTGCTCGACCATGACGACGCAATCGGCGCCGGCGGGAACGGGCGCGCCCGTCATGATCTCGACCGCTTCTCCCTCCGCGACCTCCCTTGCCGGAGGCCAGGTTTCTCCGGCGCGCAATTGGCCAATGACTTTTAGCTTGCGGCCAGGGGTGAGATCCGCCGCATGGCAAGCGAAGCCATCGCGGGTCGAGCGCGGAAAGGGTGGCTGGTTCCGGTCGGCGGCGAGGGATTCGGCAAGTACTCGCCCAAGGGACTGAAGCAAAGGAACGGTCTGCCTGGAAACAACCGGCTCCCGCGCCAGGAACTCGGCGTGCTGGCGGACGATAAGGCTAGCCTCAGCAAAGCTGACCACGCGGGATGGCGCTCTATCGCTCAACAGATGCAAAAGAACTTCTTATTCCCAGTGCAGAGCCGGTGCCCAAGGTTCGCGAAGCTAACCTTGGTTAGTCTGCATCGATGTGCGCTTCGGCCATCCGGCTAAGCAGGCTGCGGAAAACTCCGATTCGCGAATGAATCAGTTGTTAAGTCCCGTAGGGACAGCCTGAAAATAGCCCAGCACGGAGTGCTGGGTAGTCTTTCACAAAGCGAAAAGTCCCGCAGGGACGGCTGAATCATCGCTTAACCCTTTCAGGCCGTCCCTTCGGGGCTCATTTCCGCTGGACTGGAGTCCAGCTTCCCCCTGCTAAAGCAGGGGGAAGCCACCGGTTACTTCTTCTTTGGGGCGGTGTACTTGTTATTGACCTTGGCGCCGATGCCGGAGAGCACCTGCTCCGCCTCTTGGGCAAAGGGACCGTTGGGGGCGAGATCGAGATACTTTTGGTAGGCCTCTATAGTACCCGGCGGCACCACCACTTTTTGCGTCTTGGGATCGACGGTCGCTTTGGAGACCAGCGCCTGGCCCTTCAGGTAGTAGGGGATGGGCTTGTTCGGGTCGGCGGCGATGGCCTTGTCCGCGGCAGTGGCGGTGGCGTCCGACTGTCCGGAAACGCGGCTCAGGACGATAGTTTCATTGGTGTAATACATGCCTGCGTTCGCGGGCTGAATTTTCGCCGCGTTGTCGTAAGCGGCGACCGCGTCCGGAATCTTGTTGGTGTTGGCGTAGACCTCGCCCAAGCCATTATTCGCGGCGGCTTGGATCTCCGGATTTGGCTTCTTGGAGGCGGTATCGAGATCGAGCGCTTTCTTGTACGAGACGGCGGCGTCGTCATACTTCTTCTGGCCGGTTTGCGCGAGTCCATATTCCAACCAGAGCACGGGGGCATCGGCTTTGATGGCCACGGCCTTTTGCATGAGAGCGGCGGCATCATCGTATTTCTTAGCCTGGTTATCGGCGCGGGCATCCTTGAGCATGCCGTTCAATTGGGCGACACCCTGGTTTTCCTTGATAATGGCCGCATTTTTGGCCTTGGCTTCTTCAATCGCCTTGCGTTGGTCCGGAGGAAGCTTGGCCAGGTAATCAGGACGGCTGAGATCGAAATCCTGCAAGGTATCGGTGCCCGCGGCGACCTTCACATTCTCAAATCTATCCACCGCCTTGTCGGCGGCCTGGAAGAGCGTGACCACGTAGGTGTTGGGTGCGATATTGTCGCCCTTATAGTCGCCATTTTGATCGGTTGTGAAGGTGTACTTCGGGGTTTTGCCGTCCAGGCTAAGGACTACCTGGACGTTAGCAAGAGGAGTTCCCGCGGGATCCTGCGCGTGTCCGTGAATCTTGCCCGTGAGCTGGGCGTGCGCGAGAGCGGGAACAAAGGTGATGGCGAGCACGAACATCACCAGCCATACAGTTGTTTTATTTTTAGCACGCATGGGTATTTCTCCTAGGAACGGGCAGCTTGCGGCCTGGCGCTCGCCAGCAATGCCCGCTGCAGGTTCATTCTTTCAGAATTTCAAACCACTCCCAGGCGGTGAGACGGCGCCTCCGGCCTGGGTGTTGTCTGCACATCGTTAACCACAAGAGCGAAAATCGGCAGCGGCGTACTGGATGGGGTCCCGAATTCCCGTCTGGTCAAAGGCGCGAAGACGCAAGACACAGCTATCGCATACACCGCAGGCGATTTGTTCGCCTGAATAGCACGACCACGTTAAATGGAAGGGCGCTGACAATTCAAGCCCAAGGCGCACGATCTCACTCTTTCGCATGTGAATGAGCGGCGTTTCTATTCTAATGTCTCCCTCGCGCGTCCCGGTGCGGATAAGCTGCTGAAATGCCGCGTAATATGCGGGCCGGCAGTCGGGATAACCGGAACTGTCCTGTTCGACGGCGCCGATGAAAACAGATTTGGCTCCCACCACCTCCGCCCAGCTGACGGCCGCGGAAAGGAAATGGGCATTGCGGAAAGGCACGTAGGTTACCGGAATCGCGGCGCCGCCAGCCGTGGCGTCACCGGCCGGATTTTCAGGGGCTAGCGGCACCGGGATAGAGGAGTCGGTGAGCGCCGAGCCACCGATACGGCGGAAGATCTCGATGGTGAGGGGAAGAAAGTGCCGGATGCCGACGGCTTGGGCGACCTCTCGAGCCGACTGGAGTTCGCGGCGCTCGGTCCGCTGGCCATAGCTGAAGTGGAGCGCATAAACCTCATAGTCGCGTGCGGCAAGAGCGGCGCAGACGGAGGAATCCATTCCTCCGGAGAGGCAGAGGACGGCACGCGGGCCTTGATTTGACGCCGGACCCGAAGACATAACTTTTCTATGGTAACCCTAGCCATCAGGTGCGGGTGCCCCACGTCCGGATTTTCGGACGTGGGTTTACAGTACCTGGCGCTCGGTCTGCCATTGATCGAAAACTTCGAGCGCGCGCTGGCATTGGATGCGGTGGCGCTCCCGCTTGTCGCGAATGCTTTTGCGCAGTTCCTCTTCGAGAGGCAACAGCAGATCGAAGGTGATGTTGGCCGGTTGGAAACGCTCGGGATCGGCATGAGTAATGTAGTTGACCAGTGAGCCCAGCGCGGTCCCGCGAGGAATAGGGCTCACCGTGCGGCCGTGGGCAAGCTCGGCCGCGTAGAGCCCGGCCAGCATCCCGGTAGCAATCGATTCGGTGTATCCTTCGACCCCTGAAAGCTGCCCGGCGACAAGCAGGCAGGGATGGCCGCGCAGCGAGAGTGTTTCTGTGAGAACCCGTGGGGAGTTGATGTAAGTGTTGCGGTGAATCTGGCCGTAACGCAGGAACTTGGCCTTTTCCAGACCCGGTATGAGACGCAGGACGCGGGCTTGCTCGCCGTATTTCAAATGGTTCTGAAAGCCGACCAGGTTATAGGAATCGGCGCGCAGGTTTTCCGCGCGAAGCTGCACTACGGCCCAGGGCGTTTTTCCGGTGCGGGGATCGCGCAGGCCTACAGGCTTCATAGGGCCAAAGCGGGGAGTGTCGCGCCCTCGCCTCGCCAGCTCCTCTATAGGCAAGCACCCTTCGAAATACTCCAGCTTCTCCCATTCTTTGCTGTCCACGCCTTCGGCGGAGAGGAGCGCCTGGTAAAAGCGCTCGTATTCCTCCCGGGTCATAGGGCAGTTGATGTAATCGGCGGAGCCCTTGTCGTAGCGGGCGGCGAAGTAGACGCGCTCCATGTCGATTGAATCGGCTTCGACAATCGGGCTGATCGAGTCATAGAAGGCAAGATCGGCGCTGCCGGTGAGGCGGGCGATCTCCGCGCAGAGCGCCGGCGAGGTCAGCGGCCCGGTGGCCAGAATGGTGAGCGTGTCCTCTTCCAGATGAGTAATCTCATCGCGGTATACGGTAATGCGGCTCTCCTGTTCGATGGCGGCGGCGGCCAGGCGGGAGAATTCGATGCGATCGACGGCCAAAGCATGGCCGGCGGGTACGGCGCTCGCGTCGGCACAGGCGAGCAGAGGCGAATGGGCGCGCCGCATCTCCTGCTTCAGCAGCCAGGGAGCGGTGTATTCGCTCTCCGACTTGAGCGAGTTGGAGCATACCAGCTCAGCGAAATCGGCCGTCTGATGCGCCGCTGTGGAGCGTAGCTTGCCGTCAATGACGGCGCGCATTTCATAGAGCTCGACCTGGCAGCCGTGGCGGGCGGCCATCAAGGCGGCCTCCGGTCCCGCCAGCCCTCCGCCAATGACGCGAAGACGTGGGCAGCTCGAGACGTTCAACGGGGCAGCTCCTCCGGTGCGGCGAGCGCGTGCAGAGCCTCGCCGGTGACGCGCATGATGCGCCAGTCGTCGAGCAATTGCGCGCCCATGCGTTGGTAGAAGCCGATGGCGGGCCGGTTCCACTCCAGAACATGCCAGCCAAGACGGTCAAACCCTTGTTCGACCGTACGCTTGGCCACTCTCGCCAGCAGCTCTTTGCCTATTCCCCAGCCGCGGAACTCGGGCAGAACGAACAGATCCTCCAGGTGGATGCCGGGACGCCCGCGCCAGGTGGAGTAACTCACGAAGTAGAGAGCGAAGCCCGCTGGGCGGAGCGTGCCATTGGTATCCCTTTCCTCTGCAATCAGGCATTCGAAGCGTGGCGGCTCACCGAAGCCGTCGCGCATAAGGTCGGCCTCGGTTGCCCGAACCGCATCCGGCTCGCGCTCATAGGCCGCCAGTTCGCGGATCAGGTGCAGGATTACGGGAATATCAATGGGAGTGGCGAGGCGTATCGACGGCATTGTCTACATGGTCGATTATAAGGGCAGGGGTCTGAGAGGGGTTAGGGATCAGATGGTCAGGTAGAATTGCAGATTGGTCAGGGTTGGAATTAGGAATTAGCCAAAAATTGACCCAGATTAGCTTCGAATCGAACCTGGGGCACCCGCATTCGTAGCGTCTTTGGCTTTCTTTCTGTCATTCCCGAAGGGCAATCTGCTTTTGATTGAAAGCTTGCGTCGCTACCCTGCTCCCCTCCTCAGACCCGGAGTGGTCACAATGTCGACTGAGTGGAAGGTGGCGCTGTTTGCAACCGCTCTGGCCCTAAGCGCCGCCGTGGTCGCATGTGGTGGTTCCGCGACCGCGCCGGCCCCCGTTTCAGAAACACCGGCTGCCCCTAGCGCCGACTTTGCGCTCTCCGTTTCGCCTGCAACGATAGCTCTGACTTCGGGAGGCGGGGCGCAGGCGATCCAGGTATCCGCCTCGGCGGTCAATGGATTTGCCGCTATGGTGAACGTTGCCTTGAGCGGACTGCCTTCGGGCGTTGCCGCGACGCCGTCGAGCTTGACGCTAACTCCCGGTGTGCAGCAGTCGATCAGCTTGAACGCGGCGTTAAGCGCAGCAGCGGGAGCAGCGACGGCGACGCTCACCGCCACCTCGGGCGCGCTGAGCCACAACGCGCAAGTGGGGTTGACCATAGCCGCCCCCGCCCTCCCGCCAAGCTTCACGCTTTCGGCGAGCCCGTCGAGTCTGACCCTTACGCCGGGCGCCGCAGGCCAGCAAACGACAGTTACCGTCACTGGCGCGAATGGTTTCGCTGGCACGGTGAATGTAAGCCTGAGCGGACTGCCTGCGGGAGTCACCGCCGCTCCGCCGTCATTGAACGTGGCCCCGGCAGCGCCGCAGCAGATCACTTTCTCGGCCTCGCCAAGCGCCCCGGCTGGAACGGCCACCGCGGTTATCGCGGGCGCTTCAGGAACACTTTCCGCGACCACCCAGCTTTCCGTCGCAGTCTCTCCCCCGCCAAGCTTCACGCTTTCGGCGAGCCCGTCGAGTCTGACCCTTACGCCGGGCGCCGCAGGCCAGCAAACGACAGTTACCGTCACTGGCGCGAATGGTTTCGCTGGCACGGTGAATGTGAGCCTGAGCGGACTGCCTGCGGGAGTCACCGCCGCTCCACCGTCATTGAACGTGGCCCCGGCAGCGCCGCAGCAGATCACTCTCTCGGCCTCGTCAAGCGCCCCGGCTGGAACGGCCACCGCGGTTATCGCGGGCGCTTCAGGAACACTTTCCGCGACCACCCAGCTTTCCGTCGCAGTCTCTCCCCCGCCGAACAATGATGTAACCACCTACCATAACGACTCCGCGCGCACCGGCCAAAACCTCAAGGAAACCGTTCTTACCCAGGCCAATGTGAACCAAAACACCTTCGGAAAGCTGAACTTCTTCTCTACAGACGGCAGGGTAGACGCGGAGCCTCTCTATTTGCAGAACCTGGCAATCGGTGGGGCCGCGCATAACGTGCTCTATGCGGCCACCGAACACGATACTGCGTATGCTTTCGACGCCGATAGCGGAACCCAGCTCTGGACGGCATCGCTGCTCAAGCCGGGGGAGATCACCAGCGACGACCATGGCTGCGGCCAGATCACGCCCGAGATCGGCATCACCTCCACCCCGGTTATCGACCGTACTCAGGGACCCAATGGAGCTATTTTTCTAGTAGGCATGAGCAAGGACGGCTCGGGCCAATATCACCAAAGAATCCACGCGCTGGACCTCACGACGGGCGCGGAGTTGGCGGGGTCTCCAACCGAGGTGCAGGCGAGTTATCCCGGTTCCGGTGTCAACAGTTCAGGCGGAAATGTGATCTTCGATCCCGGTAAATATGCGGAGCGAGCCGCGCTGTTGCTGCTGAACGGATCAATCTACACGGCCTGGACCTCGCACTGCGACCAGGAACCTTACACCGGTTGGCTGATGACCTACAAGGAAGCGACTCTGCAGCAGACGGCGGTGCTGAATTTAACGCCGAATGGCAGTGGAGGCGCGATTTGGATGAGCGGGGCGGGATTGGCGGCCGACGCGAGCGGCAACATCTACTTCCTGGATGCCAACGGAACCTTCGACACAACCTTTGATGCCGCGGGATTTCCCAGCCAACGGGATTTTGGAAATGCCTTCCTCAAAATATCGACAGCAGGGGGTGGGCTCTCCGTAGCCGATTATTTTGCGCTCGACAACACGGTTGCAGAGTCCGGAATTGACCAGGATCTGGGTTCAGGCGGCGCGTTGCTGCTGCCCGACGTGACCGACGCCGCGGGACAGGTACACCAGCTCGCAGTGGGAGCGGGGAAGGACGGCAACATCTATGTCGTCGATCGCAATAATATGGGCAAGTTTGGCGCCGACACCAGCGGCGCTCTCTATCAGGAACTGACCGGTGCGGTTCCCAACGGCGCATGGTCCATGCCGGCGTACTTCAACAATGTTGTTTACTACGGCGGACAGAACGACGCTATCAATGCGTTCCCGGTTGTCAACGGCAGGCTGGCGACCACCCCCGCTGCCATTTCCAGCAACGCCTTCGTCTATCCAGGCGCCACGCCAAGTATCTCGGCGAATGGAACCTCGAATGGAATTGTATGGGCAGTAGAAAACACATCTCCCGCGGTGCTCTATGCATATAGGACGGATAACCTCCAGGAGCTCTACGACAGTACCCAGGCGGCAAACGGGCGTGATAACTTCGGCGCCGGAAACAAATTCATCACGCCGATGATTGTGAATGGCAAAGTCTACGTGGGCACGACGAATGGAGTGGCAGTCTTCGGGCCGCTTCCCTAGCCCTTAACTTTGAGGGCTCGGCTTAAAGCCATCCTGGGTGCCCCAGGTCCCGATTCTGGGACCTGGGATTCCACCAGCTGTGCCCCAGAGATCAAGAGTCTTTCAGCCTAACTTTGTCATCTCGACCGGGGTGTTCATGGGCTTGTGACCCACGCATGGGGAAGAGATTGGTTTGAGGAAGGCTAGGTTGGTAATTACCTCTAATTTATCATCTCGACCGGAGTGTACATGGGCCTGCGGCCCACCCAAGGGAATGAAAATCGGGTTGAGGAAGGCTTGGTTGGCCACTACACCTAACTTTGTCATCTCGACCGGAGCGCAGCGTAGTGGAGAGATCTGCGGTTTTCCCACATCTGGCGCAAAGAGCGCGCCAGATATGGGGCACCCAGGTTTGCAGGATGATTTTCGAGAGAGCGAAGCGGAGTGGAGCGATCTGCGGTTTCCCCAACATCTGGCGCAGAGAGCGCACCGGAGATGGGGCACACGGTCGAGATGACACACACGTGGACCGAGGTCCAGCTTCCCCCCTGCTGAAGCACGGGGCTTCCACCAAAACGCGACCTAAGCAAGTACTAGGTGGGCTCTTTCCGCAGCCTAGTAGCGGTGCAACAGCCGGGAGCCGAGTTCACGGTTCTCTGCTTGCAGCTTCTGTTCAAAGACCATGCCGGTCAGGAGGGGAATGAAAACCAGGGCGAGGATGCTCAACCAAGAAAGAACTAAATTCATCATGACACCGCCTTGTTTGACTCCGGGTCCAATCACACTTACACAAAATTAGACACCGGAGAATAACAAGAAAGATGCAGTCTGAGCTATTTGTTTTCCTTCTGGTTGCGGGCGCGTACCTTGAACCAGATGGGAGAGCCGCGAAAGCCGAATGCGGCGCGCACCTGATTCTCCAGGAACCGCTCAAACGAGAAGTGCAGCTTCGCCTGGCGGTTGGTAAAGAGGATGAAAGTAGGCGGGGCCACGGCCGCCTGAGTCATGTAGTAGATCCGCATCTTGTTGGCCGCGGGCACCGTGGCGCGCTCAAAATCAACCTTCTCCAGGAAGCGGTTCATCTGGCCGGTGGAGACGCGCTTGCGGCGCTCGGCGGCGACTTCGCGAACCAGCTTGAGCACGCTGTGAATGTTCTTGCCTTCGGCGGCTGAGATAAAGACGATCGGCGCGTAGGAGAGATATTTGAGAACATTGCGAACCTGAGCTTCGAAGATGGTCTGATCGGCCGGTGGCTTGTCATCGCTTCGCGCCGTGGTCACCAGGTCCCATTTATTGACGACCAGGATCACCGAGCGGCCGCTCTCGTGCGCGTAGCCGCCGATGGTGGCGTCGGATGAGGTGACGCCTTCGGTTGCATCGATGATCAACAGCGCTACATCGGCGGCTTCAAGGTGGCGTCGCGCCATGACGACCGAGAGCTTCTCGGCCATCTGCCTGGTCTTGCCCTTGCGCCGTATTCCAGCGGTATCGACGAAACGCAGGCGCTGGCCATCGTACTCGACGACCTCATCCACCGCGTCCCGGGTGGTGCCGGCAACCGGCGAGACGATGGCGCGCGAGGAGCCGGTAAGCACATTGAGCAGCGTGCTCTTCCCCACGTTAGGGCGTCCGATGATGGCGATCGAAGTCTCGTGCTGTTGATACTCCCCGTGCGTGCGGTGGCGGCTTTCACCTGCTGTGGGAGCCTCTTCCAGATCCGCTTCCACCGCAGCGGGCGCGATCTCCTGGGAGTCGGCGAAGTCCAGGGTCGAGAAAACGTGGTCAAGCAGATCGCCGATGCCGATTCCATGCTCCGCGGATATGGGCGCAATTTCGCGGATACCCAGACGGCGGTACTCCGCGGTTTGCTCGACCAGGTGCTCGGTATCCATTTTGTTGACCGCAAGCAGGAGAGGTTTCCCACCCTGGAAGAGCAGGCGGGCGAGATCGTAATCCGGCGCGGCGAGCGGAGTGCGGCCGTCGACCACCATCACGATGGATTGGGCCTCGTCGAGCGCAACCCGCGCCTGACGAAAAATCTCCGCCGGAATGAGTTCCGGATCTTCAGGGAGAATGCCGCCGGTATCCACCACCCGGGCCTGGCGGCCGGCCCATTCAACTTCGCCATAGATCCGGTCGCGGGTGATGCCAGGCTCATCGCCGACAATCGACCGGCGGGAGCCGGTAAGGCGGTTGAAGAGCGTGGACTTGCCGACGTTAGGGCGGCCTACGATGGCAATGATGGGACCGGCGGGGGCACTTTTTTTAGCTGTGCCCGGCGGAGGAATCGCCAGATCCGCCAAAGGCGCGGCATGGTTCGTCCAGGCTGGTTCTTCAGCCTCGATGGTGTGCATACGCCCCAAGGGTTGGCCGGGGCGCTTGCGGGAGCCTGCCGGATTCTTTGCTGCTCGATCCGCTGGGCTCGGCTTCCCGGCTGCCTTGCGCGCAGCTTCGCGCTTTACCTCGGAGCGCGATCGACTGGCGCGATCCGCCGGGGCGGTCCGGCGCGCGGCCACAGCAACCGCCGCCCGCCTTCCCCCCTTGGAGTGTGGCTTGGGCTTTCTCCCTTTGGTTCCTTTGAGCGGTTTCACGACTTCTAGTGTTTCATATACCGCCATATAAACTGGTTTGAGCACTAATGGATCGCTTGTCTGCCCACTCAAGCCAATGCGCTGCGCTCATTGCCTTCGCTGCATGAGTTTTTTACCCCCGGCGGTATGCTCGCGCGCTCAGGCTTGCCCTATGAGTTCCGGAGCGGACAGCTCAAAATGGCGCGTGAGGTGGAGCGCGCGCTCACTGAAGGCCGGCACCTGATTGTGGAAGCGGGAACCGGTACCGGCAAAACCCTGGCCTACCTGCTGCCCGCTTTGCGGACCGGGCAACGGGTGATCATCTCCACGGGAACCAAGAACCTGCAAGAGCAATTGTATTTTCGCGATCTGCCGTTCCTGGAATCGCTGCTCGGGCCTTTGCAGGTCTGCTATATGAAGGGCCGGGCGAATTATTTGTGCCGGCACAAGCTGTATGCGCTGGAGCGTCACCCAATTCTCAATGGGTTGGAAGAGATCGACCACTTCCAGCGAATTAGGGAGTGGGAGAAGACCACGGCAACCGGCGACCGGGTGGAGATCGACGGCATGCCGGAAGCGAGTCCGGTCTGGTCCAAGCTCGATGCCCGCAGCGAGGCCTGCCTGGGGCAGACTTGCCCGGATTACGGCCGATGCTTCATCACCGAAATGCGGCGCCGGGCGCTGGAGAGCGATGTAATCATCGTCAACCACCACCTCTTTTTCGCCGATCTCGCCATCAAGCAGACCAAGGGCGCGCCCGACGCCGGTGTTTTGCCGGAAGCGGCGGCGGTAATCTTCGATGAGGCGCACGAGCTGGAAAGCGTAGCTTCGAACTACTTCGGAATCAGCATGAGCAACCTGCGCCTGGACGAGCTGGCGCGCGACGTGGAAGCCACGCTGAAGGCTAAGAACGCATTTTCCTCGGGTTTGAAGGCTTGTGGAGAGATGCTGCGCGAACGGGGAAGGCTTTTCTTTGCGGCTCTGCCTCAAGCGCCCGGAGGCAGCGACGGAAGGATGCCGTTTCTGGAGCGGCAGGAATTCCTGGAGACCCAAGGGGACATCTACTCGGGCGTGGTGAACGCCCTCTCTCGCTTGGAAGGTGAGTTGGAATCATCGCGCGGAGTGGAGGAGGCGCCCGGCCTTAAGAAGCGTGCGGCCCTGATCCGTGACGACCTGCATTTTCTGCTGGAAGGTAACAGCGCCAACACCGTCTTCTGGATCGATCGTCGAGGCCTTGCGGCAGGGGGTTTGAGCGGAGCACGAACCGGCTCTCCGGCCCGTCAGGCGGCGCGCAACACCTACCTGCAGGCCACGCCGATCGATGTCTCCGGGCTGTTCTCCAGCTTGCTTTTTGAAAGCTATCCCAGCGTGATCCTGACCTCCGCGACTTTAGCGGTGGAGGGAGGCTTCGCCCATCTGAGGAAGCGGCTGGGTGTAAGCGACGCCAGGGAGTTGGTGGTGCCATCGCATTTTTGCTACCCGGAGCAGGCGCTGCTCTATCTACCGCCGGAGATGCCTAATCCGGCAGACGAAGAGTCAACCGTGGAGGCGGCGCGTTGCATTCGCCGCGTTCTCGACATCACCCGGGGACGCGCCTTCTGCCTCTTTACCAGCTACCGGAAAATGCGCGAGGTGCACGACCGCCTGCTGCCCGAGCTGGATTTTCCTTGCCTGCTGCAGGGCTCCGCATCGCGCAAAGCTCTTTTAGAGGAGTTTCGCTCTAAACCAAATGCCGTATTGTTCGCCACTTCCTCGTTCTGGCAGGGCGTCGATGTACAGGGCGAAGCGCTGAGCTGCGTGATTATCGACCGTCTGCCCTTTGCCGTCCCGTCCGATCCGGTCGTCGCGGCGCGTATGCGGGCGATTGCGAGCGGAGGGGGGAGCGCATTCTTCGAGTATCAGGTGCCTGGCGCCGTTATCTCGCTCAAGCAGGGCTTTGGCCGCCTCATACGCTCGCTCGAAGACCGCGGCCTGCTGGTGCTGCTCGACCCTAGAATCAGCCAGCGCCGTTATGGGCGGATCTTCCTGGACAGCCTTCCGCCGTACCGCGTCACCAACGATATTGCGGAAGTAGAGCGTTTTTTTGCGCCGAAGGAAACGGGCGCCCCACGTTCGCCAAGCCCACGTTCGCCAAGCCCGGGTTCGCCAAGCCCAGGTTCGCGCACCTAAGAGAGCGTCAAGAAGTCGGGGGTGGAACCAAAACATGCCTTTCGAATCAATGCCACGGGTGTTTCTTCTTACAGTTCATTGACTTACGCGGTCGACCCTGACTTTTTGACGCACTCATCACCATCGGCCAATAGGTCTGGATAGGCCGTGGGGTGGCCGAGCTGAGCGGGGTTGCAATCAAGCTGAAATGAAAATGCTCTAGCGGCGTTTCTCGACACAGAGCGTATACCAGTTGTCATGTTGACAGTTAAAATCGGCCGCGGCATTTCCGGCGCGTGCCAGCAGTGGATTGGAACTGGCGGGGATCGCGCCATTCGGTGCATTCGAGGGTTTCGGATCAACCGTCAGAACGGCCTCTGCCGCCCCTAGAACGCGGGCGCGGTCAGTTTGCGACTTCAGCAGCATATCGCGAAATGTGAAGGGCGCGCCCAGAGTCGGATCCGAATAGCGCGTCGCCAGCACGCCAGGCCGCAGGCCGAGCATCAGCAGCGGCATATCGAAAAAAGGCGCGTTCAACAACACGCCGTCCGTCCTGCGGAAGTAGCGGACGGGACTCCACAAGTAAGGACTAAAGGTGAGCGTCCTGACGTACCATTCGGTCGAATCGAGAGCCAGCCCTTGCTCGCCGTGCTGCGTTATCGGCATCTGTTCAATGTGTGCCAGGTTACGGGCGACCGGGCGAATGCCATAGTTCGCCAAGCTCAACATCAAAACCGTAAAGACGACCGATGCCACAGCCACGGATTGGCCAACCCTCCGGCTGGGCGCGCCTCCCGCCGCTGCGGCGCCCAAAACGGCGACGCACGAGAACAGCAGCAGGCGGGAGTTGAAAAAATAACCTCCGTCACCTACCACCGCCGGCAAAAAGGGGATCGCGCAAGTCAATAACAAGCCAGCCAGCAGCAGAGTGTCGGCGCCGCTCCAAGCACTCTTCTGCGATCGCCGTCTCACAAAACCCACGATGGCAAGGACGCCTGCACTCAACAGAATCAAATGCAGCGCAGAGATATATGACATGGACAAATGCGTGTGCCCGGTGAAGGGAGAGATCTGCTTAAGGCGCACCATCTCCATGGCAATAACTCTGCGCGGAAACCAGATCGGCGCCTTCATCTTGCTGCGATCGGTGAAGCAGGCGACAAAAACGACGCAGAGCGAGCCGGCGGCCAAGGCAAGGCCGGCAGGCCGCAACAAATCAAAACGTCGCGTCTCCGCGGATGGCGACGGCCAGAATAAAACTCCAAGAAGATGCAGCGCGGCGAAGACCAACACCAGGATCACGGGAATGGGGTGCGTCATCTCCATCAGATAGAGCAGTAGCACGAATGCGACCCAATACGCTGTTCTTCGGGTGCTCACGGCGCGCATCCAAAGGCCCACTGCCCAAAAAGCCATCGCCAGCGACATTAAAAAAGCATAAAAACCCATGCAGAGAGCCCAGTTGAATGCGAACGGGACGGCAAACAGCGCAACATAGGCCGCGCGGTCTCCGAACGGGCGCGTCAGGTACCAGAAGCCGCCTGCAAAAATGACGATAATGAGGCAAACCAATGCCTTTTCGGCCGCGATGAGCGACATTCCATAGCCAAAAGCCAGCAGCAAGTAGTACGTGGTGGAGTAAGGGCTGAGGACATGACGAAGATAGAAGTAGTGCGTTGCTGGGGCGTGGTCGCCTGCCATCAGGTGCGATAGCACCTTAACGTAGTACAGGTGCACAGGACCATCCTGCGACGGGAATAACGGCAGCGTCGCGATCCAAATGCAGTATGCCGCGGTAAAGATTAGCAAAAGGATGCCGAGACTTCTCTTAGACAAGAGTCCTCCCCATAGCTCTATAGAGTTTCGAGCGTAAATTTCATTTGCTATTCAGTTGAATATTAAGTAACTGCGGCTGCGACTAATCCAAACTATTCTATCGATACTTCAGGTTTGGGAGCAAGTTTCTGTCTATAACAACCCCGAGCGCCTCCATCAGGAGGCCGATGGGTGTCATCAGGCAGGCCGCAATTCACAGAATAGTAACGGAGGCAATTGTCTCCGCAGGGTGATAGAGAATGTGGTCCACACATTTCATTTTCTATCAGTTGAATATGAAGTAACTGCTGCAGCAGCTAATCAAAGCCATTCTATCGACACTTTCGGTTTGGGCGCAAGTTTCTGTCGATAACAACTCTGCGCGCCTCCATTCAGGAGGCCGATGGATTTCATCAGGCAGGCCGCAATTCACAGAATAGTGACGGAGACAATTGTCCCCACAGGCGATAGAGAATGTGCTCTACCTGGTGGAGCGAGATTATCTCTACCAGCCAGAGGCCAGCCGCAAAGATAGCTCCCTACGCAGCCGGCATTGCGCTGCCCCTGCCGCGAAGCCGCCGCAGCGGCACAGCGCATGCTGCCAGGAAAACATTCCAAGCAGAAGGACCAGCGCCGCCTCCTGGACCCGTGCCTTGGCAGTGGACGTTCTCCTGGGTGGAAAACCATATCGAGCAATTGATTCGAAAGGCACGTTTTGGTTCCACCCGCCGCTTTTGACGCTCTCCGAAGCTAACCTCGGTTCGTTTGCCGGAGAATCCCAGGTGCAAAATTGGGACCCGGGGCGTCCAGGCATTCCTGAGCGCGCGGGAAAAATGCTCTAGCATGAGAGAGTTGGTTGAACGGGATCTTTTGCCATGTCACGGAACCTCTTCGTCCTCGCAGCTACGCTGTTGTTTTTCTCCTTGATCTCCTGCGGAATGAGCCTGCTGCCCAGCCAGACCCAGCCCGGCCTGCCGGGGAACGGCTCCTTGTGGAAGACAATGGGGTTGTTTCTTTTTCTGGGGGCGCTCATCGCCGCCTTCGCCGGAGCGATGACAGCAATGTTTGAGCAGGTGGAGCGTCGCAACCAGGAACGCGCCCGGAAGCGAAAAGGCTGACCGGTACAATGGAGGAGTAGTAAAGGACACAAGCGAGCATGTACGAAGTGACGGTCGAAGCGGGCTTCTCCTCCGGGCATTACCTGCGCAACTACCGGGGCAAGTGTGAGAACCCTCATGGCCACAATTACAAAGTCCGCATCACCCTGGCCGGCCGGGAGCTTGACAAGGCTGGATTGCTTCTGGATTTTAAGCTACTGAAGCAGGTGATGCGCCCGGTCATCGACCGCATCGATCACCAGATGCTCAACGACTTGGATCCGTTTACCGAGATCAATCCTTCGGCGGAGAATATCGCGCGCTATTTCTTCGACGAAACCAACCGGCAATTGAATGAGATGACCGCAGGCCGGGTTGCGGTGAAGGATTGCACCATTTACGAAACCGACACCACAGCCGCGACCTACTACGAATGAACCGTCCATCTGCTGCGAGCGTACCGTGTATCTGATCGAACTCTACAAGTCTGTGCAGGGGGAATCGAGCTTTGCCGGCCTTCCCTGCATATTTGTCCGCCTGGCGGGGTGCAATCTCCGCTGCAGTTGGTGCGACTCCGAATACACCTTCAAGGGTGGCTACAAACAATCGATCGATGAAGTTGACGCCGCGGTCGAGGCCCTCCGGCCGGTCACGCTGGTGGAGTTTACCGGGGGTGAGCCATTGCTCCAGGAGCGCGAACTGGTTCCGCTGATGAAGATCCTGCTGGCCAAGAACTATACCCTGCTGATCGAGACCAGCGGCGAGCGGCCGCTGGACAATGTGCCTGCCGCGGTGCACAAGATTGTCGACGTAAAGTGTCCCGGCTCGGGCGAAGGAGGGAGTTTCCGTCTACCGAATCTTGATGCGCTGACCGCCGGCGATGAGGTGAAGTTCGTCATCACCGGCCGGGAGGATTACGAATTTGCGCGCCAGTTTATCCGTGAGCACGGGCTGGAAGAGCGGGTGGGCAATGTGCTTCTTTCCCCGGCGTTTCTCCAGACTCCCACCACGGCGCGAAGCGCGGAGAACATTGTGCTCGATCCGCGTTCTCTGGTGGAGTGGATGCTGGAGGACGGCCTGAAAGCGCGCCTGAACTTGCAGATTCATAAGTTTGTCTGGGAGCCGGCCACCAAGGGAGTCTAGACATGGGTTTGCCGATAGGCCTGCGTGAGACCGCGGACTCCTGATCGGCAACTACACCTACCTTTGTCATCTCGACCGGAGTGTTCATGGGGTCCGCTGCCCACCCAAGGGAATGAAAATCGGGTTGAGAAAGGCTTGGTTGGCAATTACACCTACCTTTGTCATCTCGACCGGAGCGCAGCGGAGTGGAGAGATCTGCGGTTTGTGTGTGTCACCGCGGATCCCCGTCACTCCGCTTTATTCTCACTCAGATGTGGGAAACCGCAGATCTCTCCACTTCGCTGCGCTCCGGTCGAGATGACAAAGGTATGGCAGCGGCTAAAGACTGATGGCTGCTTTCCGAAAATCATCCCGGGAAGCCTCCTCTGCCAGCGCTTGTGGTCTCCCACCCTTGCTACGCAAGGATGCCTTAAAACTGGCGAGGGCCGGGGTTGGCTGCAAGGTATTTGTTAAAGGGAATATCGAAGTAGAAGAGCTCCTTGCCGGCGGCGTTACGCAGCATGCTCAAGTTGAGTTTGGCTCCAACGAGTGGATTGGCGATACCCTCGAGGTCATAGAAGAGAAAACCGGCGCGGGTGGAGTGAGGCTCGACCGCGATCGCCGAGTATTCAAACGAGCTGAAATCGGCGTCTATGTCCTTACTCTTGGACGCGGACTTGTTGCCGATGCGGGGAAGCGGGCCAGGTAGCTTGTACCCGCTGTCGGGACGCTTGATTTTATCGATGCGCCGTTCGACGTCCCGTGCTTCCGCGGTGGGAATCTTATCGCCGGCGGCGGTAATGAAGTTGATGCGCGCGTCCGCCAGGGAAATCGGTTTGTCCCCATTATTAGTAACAATGATTCGGATGGGCATGAAACCGTATTTCAGATAGTCAACGCGGAAGATGGAGATTTTGGATCGTGTGTCATAGGGGTCGGCGGCGATGGCGACCTGCTCGTTGGCATGGATATCTACGGCTGGATAGCTGGCCGCGTCGCTCGCGTTCGGCGCAACGTGGTCTGCGGCCAAGGCTTGGTCCGGCAAAACCGGGAAGGCAAGCAGCGCTACCGCGAGAGAGACAAAAAGCGTGAATCGAGAGGGCATTTCCAAGATCGATTATGAGCTTGCGATGCCGGATGAGCAAACAGGGGAACGCCAAAGGTCCTTGCACGATGTTTCTTTTTGTCTACAGTTGCGGCTTGTTTTCTGTGCTGGTGCTGGGGCTGCCTTATTGGCTGCTGCGGATGGCCACGAGCGGCAAGTACCGTGAAGGATTGGGTGAGCGGCTGGGTCTGATTCCAAAGCGCGTCGTTGAAAGCGATGGGGCAAGCGATGGGCGGCAGACAATTTGGATCCACGCCGTTTCGGTTGGTGAGGTGCTGGCCGTCAGCCGCCTGGTAAAAGAACTGGGCCAGCGGGCGCCGGGCTTTCGGGTTATGCTCTCGACCACCACGCGCACCGGGCAGAGGCTGGCGCGGCAGCAAGTGGGCGCTGAGCGCAGCTTCTATTTTCCGCTGGACTTTGCCTGGATCGTACGGCGCTGTCTGAAGCGATTGCGTCCGGCCTTGCTGGTGTTGGTGGAAACGGAGTTCTGGCCCAATGTGTTGGCGCAATGCCGCAAGGCCGCTGTGCCGGTGGCGGTGGTCAACGGGCGGGTCTCCGACCGGTCCTTTCCGCGCTATTTGCGATTGCGCGGTCTGTGGAAACCCATCCTCTCGAGCATTGCGCTTATCCTGGCGCAGAGCGATGAGGATGTGAGGCGCCTGAAGGCTATTGGGGCGCCGCAGGAGCGCACCCGCTTCGGCGGCAATCTCAAATTTGACGTGCGCACGGTCGAAACCGCCGGAGTGACGGCCGCTCTGCGCGCCAATTTGCCCCAAGGAGCGCGAGTCCTGGTGTGCGGCAGCACCATGGAGCACGAAGAAGAGATTCTGCTCGCCGCTTTCCGCGAGCTGAGACAGTCGCTTTCCGGGTTGGTGATGATTTTGGCTCCGCGCCATCCGGAGCGCTTTGATCAGGTCGCTGAGCTGCTGCGAAGCCAGGGCGAGAGGAGTGTGCGTCGGTCACAATGGATGCAGAAACCCACACAACTGAAGCCGGGCACTGTGGTGCTGCTCGACTCAATTGGCGAGTTGGCGAGCGTCTATTCCCTCGCCTCGATCGCCCTTGTAGGCGGAAGCCTGACTCCGGCCGGCGGTGGCCATAATCCGCTTGAAGCGGCACAATTCGCCGTACCCATCGTAATGGGAACGCACTATGCAAACTTCCGGGCAATCGTCGATCAGATGCTCCAGGGCGAGGCGCTGAAGCTTGTCGACCGGGAGACATTGGTTCCCATTTTGACCATGCTCTTAAGCGATCAGGAAGCTGCGAATCTGCTCGGAGTGCGCGCTCTGGAGATCTTCGACAGCCAGGCAGGGGCTACCGGCCGCGCGATAACGGCCCTCTTGCGTTTGCTGCCCCAGCCGGCGGGTCTCGGCCGATGACGCGGGCTTTGCTGGCTCCTTTGGGACTCGTCTATGCCGCGGCGCTCCGCGCCAAAAACAACCGCTACGACAGGATGACGCCGCAGCAGTTGCGTTGGCCAGTGGTCAGTGTTGGGAACCTCTCGGTTGGCGGCTCGGGCAAGACGCCGCTGGTCATTCGTCTGGCTCAGCTTTTTGCCGAGGCGGGTTGGGACGCAGATGTGTTGTCCCGCGGATATGGACGCAGCGGCAGCGCGGCGGAGCGAGTGGATCCTTCGGGCAGCGCGGAGCGCTTCGGCGATGAGCCGCTGATGATCGCTCAGGGAGCCCGTGCCCCGGTATTTGTGGCAGCCAGCCGGTATGAAGCCGGACTGCGCGCGGAAGAAGAAGCATCCGGCAACGGGAAGCACGTTCATCTGCTGGACGATGGCTTTCAGCATCGCCAGTTGGCGCGAGCGGTGGATATTGTCGTGATCCATCGCGGCGATCTAGGCGATAGGCTGCTGCCGGCAGGGCGGTTGCGGGAGCCGCTGGCATCGCTCAAGCGAGCGGATCTGCTCGTGCTGCGTGAGGAAGACGCGGAGCTTGCGGCCAAGCTGGAACCCTATACCAGGGGCATTCCCTTTTGGCAGGTCCGGCGCCGGCTCTCCCCCGGCACTGCGGGCAGACGGGCGCTGGCGTTTTGCGGGATTGCCAGGCCGCGCGAGTTCTACCAGGCATTGGAAGCGGGAGGAACTGAGATCGTAGCGCGAATGAGCTTTCGCGACCATCATCGCTACACAGGGAGAGACGTCGAAGAGCTCGGCAAGCTGGGCGCGCGTGCCGGCTGCGAGGAGTTCGTTACCACGGAGAAGGATGCGGTGAAGCTTGATCCGGAGCTGCGCGCGAAGCTTGCCCAGATTGCGCCGCTGCGGGTGGCCAGGCTTTCGCTCGAGATCGAGAATGAAAGCGCAGTGATGGCGGAGCTGATCGCTAGGCTGGAGCGGGGCAAGCTCTGTCCCGCCGGCCTATGAGAAAATCGGGACTTGCCAGCAGCAAACGAGCAACTCCGCGTCCTGGTCGTGCGGCTAGGCGCGATGGGCGATATCCTGCATGCCATGCCGGCGGTCACCGCCCTGCGCCAAGCCCATCCGCACTGGTTTCTGGGCTGGGCGGTCGAACCGCGCTGGCTGGCCCTCCTGCGGAATGCGGATGGTGATATGCCGCTGGTGGACCGGGTGCATCTGGCAAGCGCCAGAGACTGGTCGCGGTCTCCTCTCCATCGTGGGACGCTCCAGGAAATTCGCGCTCTGCGCCGGGAATTAAAGGATGAAGGCTACGAGGTTTGTGTCGATCTGCAGGGAGCGCTGCGCTCTGCGCTGCTCGGACGGCTGGCCGGCGCGGGGCGCATGATCGGAGAAGACCGGCCGCGGGAACCGGCGGCGCGATGGCTCTTCGGCGAGCGGATATCCACCCAGGGAGTACACGTAATCGAGCAGGCCATGGAAGTGTGTCAGGCGGTCGCGGGTGAGAGCCTTCCTGCCGTATTGCCTTGGCTGCCGATTGATCCCGCCTCTGAAGCGTGGTCGGATTCGCTTTTGCAGGAGGATGTGACCAGGCCGGTGGCGCTGATGAGTCCCGGAGCCGGTTGGGGAGCCAAGCGGTGGCCGGCGGAGCGGTATGGAGCGGTAGCCGCGAAACTGAATGCGGCCGGCTATCGGGTGCTGGTGAACGCTGGACCTGAAGAGCGGGGGATTGCCGCTGAAGTGGTCGAGGCGAGCGGCGGCTCCGCGCAGATGCTGGAGTTTACATTGGAACGCCTGATCGCGACCACCCGGAGAGCCAGTTTGACCATCGCCGGCGATACCGGGCCTTTGCACCTTGCCTGCGCCCTGGGTAAGCCGGTGGTGGGGATCTTCGGTCCCACCGATCCCAGGCGCAATGGCCCATTCGGTGTTCCTTTTCGCGTCTTACGACATCCCGAGAGCAAACGCGACCACACGCGGCGCGCTCAACCGGAGGCGGGTCTGTTGACGATCACCGTATCCGAGGTCTTTCAAGCCGCAATGGAGTTGTTGGAGAGTAAGGTCTAGCCCGGTTGGAGAACCCCAGGTCCCAAGCTTCAGACCTGTCCAGGTCAGATCCTCTTCGCTCCTGGCGCAGATTCGGGTGGCCCAGGCTCGCGAATCTAGTCGGGGGCTTTTTTGTGCGTGATCGCCAGGATTTGTTACGCAAAAAAAAAACGGCGATTCGCGCTCTCTGCCGATTGAATCCTCCCCCGAGAATCAATCTGCAGTTAGCGAGAATCACCGCTTAATTGAAAGAATACCGGCTTTATAGTTTTAACGGAAATTTGTAAGTAACAATTGCCCACATAATGGTACCGACATTAAATGTTACTATCTCGCTCTCACGATAGTCGTTAGAGCGAGAGGCCAGCGATAATGAGCCCGAGTTGAACCGGTCTCGTCCAAAGAAGGTATAAAAGCCGATTGCCGCACTGTTTCATAGCTGGCTCCACTCGCATGGTTTTTGTAGCGCCGGTTATAAGAGGTCGAGCAGCTTTTCGATGAGTTGTGGGTAGCTCGACGATGAAATCACAGCATCGACTCCATTGCGGAACTGAACCAATCCCACGCCTCTTTGATAGTCCATGGTAAGACTTACGATGCGCTCTATACTGACGGCGCGCGCGGCATCTAGAGTCACTTCCAGAGCCGTCTTCTGTTCGCGGTGATTCTGTGTCGGCCACCTCAATGAATCCCTCCCCCGAAGAATCAAATCAGCAGCCTTGCAGAACCACCGCTTGTCGAGAAGAATAGCGGTTTGAGCGCGTTTGACTACAACTATTGGGTAACAAATGGCGGCATAAAAGTACTCGCGCAGAGTAATGGACCTGCCGATAAACCACTGCTCCCGGGCCCGCGCTTGCACAGGCAATTGCGCAAGCTTTAGTATTCTTTACGGTCCAAGGGGCTTTATCGGCTGCCTGGGCAGCGGAGAAGAATCCGCTTCTAGCAACCTCAGCGCCGGCAAACGCATCAGAGCGCCGGTTTGGCTTTCAAATAGCTGCGAAACAGAAAACATTTTCCCTTCAATTTTGTGTTGGAGGCCGGAATTCCAGGTGGCTGCATCTATGACAAATCGCTTGTTGCGGTGGGGAAACCAGAAATTTGTCTGTCTCCTCTTTACACTCTTAATCACAGGACTGCATATGGAGGGGAAGGTGACTGAGTCCGCATTTGGCAAGATGCCCGATGGAACCGGCATTGAGATCTACACGCTTCAGAGCAGCCAGGTGAAGGTGCGCATCATGACCTATGGCGCCCGGGTGGTTTCTCTCGAGGTTCCCGACCGCAACGGAAAAATCGCGGACGTCGTTCTCGGCTATGACACCTTTACTCCATATACTCAGCCTCCCAAGACGTATTTCGGGGCTATCGTGGGACGGTATGCCAACCGCATCGCCCATGGCTCCTTTCCGCTCGACGGCAAGGAGGTTCACGTAGTCAAGAACGAAAGCGGCAACACTTTGCACGGCGGAGCGCAGGGCTTCGACAGCCGGGTCTGGAAGGCGCACGTGATTCCCAACGGCGTGGAGTTTACGCTGATCAGCCCCGACGGCGATCAGGGCTTTCCCGGAACCTTGACCGCGCATGTCCGCTACACTCTGGAACAGGACTCGCTTAAGATCGACTACTCCGCCACCACCGACAAGGACACGGTCATCAACCTGAGCAACCACAGCTATTTCAACCTGGCGGGCGAAGGGGACGGAAACATTCTCGGTGACTTATTGACCATACCCGCGGACCGCTATACGCCGATCGATTCCCATCTCATCCCCACGGGCAAGTTGGCTCCGGTCGCCGGCACGCCCTTCGACTTTCGCAAGCAGACGGAAATCGGCGCGCGCATCAATGAAAATGATGAGCAACTGAAATTGGGCCAGGGCTATGACCACAATTGGGTTCTGAACGGCACGCCGGGAGAGTTGAGAGAAGCAGCCCGGGTGGTTGAACCCAAGAGCGGCCGGGTCTTGACCGTGAAAACGACCCAGCCCGGACTGCAGTTTTATACCGGCAACATGCTGGATGGAACGGCGCATGGCAAGCAGGGCCACATCTATGGGAAGCATGCCGCTCTGTGTTTGGAAACGCAGCACTTTCCGGATTCGCCCAACCATCCGAATTTCCCCTCAACCGAACTCAAACCCGGACAGACGTTTCACGCCGTCACGGTCTTCACCTTCTCAACCCAGAAGTGAAAAATCGTGGGTGGAAGCCCCCGCATTTTTATGCGGGGGTAGGAGCGCTTCAACGCTCCCAAGAAGAAGAGTTCGACTCTGATCGTGCTCTTTAGCGCTGGCATCGGAGAAATCCCGGGGCTAAACAGGCTGCGGAAAATACCAAGGTTCTATATCAGGGCACGGGAAAATGCGATCGGCTTTAGCCGCTGAGGGAATAATTTTCGCCGCCGGAGAATTCCAGGTTCCAACATCGGGATTCGGTTACACATTAATAGACTGGGAGTGCATCATGTGTTTTTGGAATGACAGAATGGTCCTCCGGCTGCGCCGCCGCGCGGCTGCCTGCACTACTTCGTGCCTCTTTCTCTTCTTGATGGCCTGGCCCTCGGTTGCGCCGGCCGCATCCCCGAAGGAGACTTGGCTGCCAACCTGGAGCACGGCGCCGATGGACAACACAACCAGCTTCAGCAATCAGACCATCCGCATGATCGTGCGCACTACGATCGGCGGCAATCAGGTGCGGATCAGCATCTCCAATGCTTATGGCGCCCAGGCGCTATCGGTTGGCGCGGCCCACATCGCCCTACGCCAACAAGGCTCCGCGATCGTTGCCGGAACCGACCGTCCCTTGTCTTTTGGCGGTCATCCGGGCATTGTGATTCCCGCGGGCGCTTATGCTCTCAGCGATCCGGTGAACCTGGATGTGCCCCGGCTCGGCGATCTGGCGATAACCCTCTACATCCCCGGGACCACCTCGGGATCGACTGCTCACTCCAGCGGATTGAGAACAACCTACATCTCATCGGGCGGAGACTTTAGCGGCGCGGCGGAAATGCCTGCCGGCAAGACTACGCTCTCCTATTACTGGCTTACCGGCGTCTATGTCCAGGTTAACAAGCCGGCTCCTGTGATCGTGGCCTTCGGAGACTCAATTACCGATGGAGCGCACTCCACTCCGGATACCAACAGTAGCTGGCCAAGCGTGCTCGGCAAGCTGCTGCTGGCCAAGTCGAGCCACGCGCAAGTGGCTGTTCTGAACGAAGGAATCGGAGGCAATCGCCTGCTCCACGACGTGACCGGAACCAACGCGCTCGGCCGCTTCGACCGGGACGCAATCGATCAGCCTGGAGCGAGCACTGTGATCCTGCTCGAGGGCATCAACGATATCGGATGGCCGGCGCGCCCGCACAGCGAGTACGGCGACCAGACCGTCACCTCCGCGGATCTCATTCAGGCCATGCAGCAGCTCATCGCTCGCTGCCATATGCACAAGATCAAGATCGTCGGGGCAACTCTGACTCCTTATGCCGGAGCGGGCTATTTTTCCCCCGCCGGGGAAGCCATCCGCGAAGCGCTCAATCAATGGATTCTTACCAGCGGGGCGTTTGACGCGGTGGTCGATTTCGCCAAAGTTACCGGAGATCCGGCGCATCCGGACCACATGCTTGCCGCCTATGATAGCGGAGACCATCTTCATCCCGGGGATGCCGGCTATCAGGCCATGGCTGGCGCCGCGGCCCAGGTGATTGAGCACATGGGAAAGTAGCCTGGAAGTATGGCGCGGGCGAATGCTCTCTCTAGAACATTTTCACTTTCACTGTGAATTGTTGAGACCGTCTCGAAGCGGCCGTTCTTCGATGGAACGGCCGCGTTTGGAGCAGTCTTCTCGTAAACACTTTAGGTGAAAATGCTCTACTGCCTTTGCAGGGGCACTGTCAGAATGGAGATGGGCGCCGCTGGATCTTCCAGGGAGTGGAAGGGAAGCGGCCGGAGTTCGAGCAGAGTGTGAAGGACCTGCGCCGAATCGTAGGTCAAGTCGGTTACCACGAGTTGCTGGCCGTAGACGCTGTGAATCACCACGCCGCGATCGTTGCGGATCTGGTATTGGCGAACGTAGCTGAGTTCCTGCCAGCGGATGCGGCTCGTAGGTGATCCCTGCTTAAGCAATCCTTCCTGGTCCAGGATCAACGCTCCGGGCCAATTTGAGAGCACAAGAAGAACCAAGGCAAATCCAAAGGTGAAGCACGCCCAGCCGCCCCAATTGGAGGCTGCGGATACCAGCAGTCTCCGGCCTGCATAGGCTACGGCACAGATTCCGGCGGCAAAGCCAAGCCAATACATGAGTAAGCAGGATAATTTTACCGGGAACTGCCAGACATCCTCACTCTGTTTCGGCTTGCGGCCGAAGGCGGGAGCCGGCAATACCAGAAGTCCCAGCGCGCTGGACGCCACCATGCTGATTTCGATCCATTCGGCGCTGGAAAGTCGCATGCCAAGGAGTTTCGTCCCCGGCCAGGGTTCCGGCAATCACACGATTGGGCTATGCCGGGGCCTTTGAAGCACATTGACGGTTACTTAAGTTGCTACACTTCCGGCCTCGCCGAGAGTGACCCGCGCGGTCATCTTCCTTCTTCCGCGAAAAAACGTCACGGTGACTGTATCGCCGGTCTGATGCGAATCCATAATCTCGGTAATATCCTGTGCATTGGTGACCTGCTGCGATTCGATGGCGACGATAAGGTCGCCGCCCAGGTAGATAGGCGTGTTACCCAGGTAAGCTTTCTGGTCGCCGCCGCGCAGCCCCGCGCGCTCCGCTCCTCCTCCAGGGATGACTTTCTGGATCAACACGCCATAGTCGGCCGGCAATCCCATCTGCTGGGCCAGATCGGGCCCGATGGGCAGGGAAACAATGCCGAGCGACGGACGCCTTACTCGCCCGTACTTGCTGAAGTCCGACAGAATTGCTCTGAGCGTGTCGATGGGAATGGCGAAGCCGATGCCCGAGCTCTGTTCGACTCCATTGCTGGCGATCAGGGTATTCATGCCGATCACCTCGCCGCGCGAGTTCAGCAGCGGGCCGCCTGAGTTTCCCGGATTGATCGCGGCGTCGGTCTGGATCGCATTCTCGATGGGCGCTCCTCCGTTTGGCTCGCGCACCGAACGTATGGAACTGATAATCCCCGTGGTCATCGTGCCATTGAGTCCGAATGGATTGCCGATGGCGTAGACGTTTTGACCGACCTGGAGATTGCGGGACTCAGACAAGACCGCCGGAGTGAGATTGGTGGCCTTGATCTGCAGCAGAGCGACGTCGTGCGCCGGGTCTTGCAGAACGATCTGCGCCGGGTACTGTGTGCTTGTCGGAAAGGGTGACCACAACCTTTTGCGCGTCGGCAATTACGTGGTAGTTGGTCAGAATGCGGCCGTCTTTGGTCAGAATAAAGCCCGATCCCTGTCCCTGCTGCGGCACCACTCCATAGAAGAAGTCGAATGCCAGCGCGGAGGAGGTGACGTTCACGACCGTAGGCAGAACGCGCTTGTAGACCGCGATATTGTTCTGTTCCTGCTGGGTGAAGGCAGGCTGCGCGTCGGCCACGGTGAGGTCGAGAGGCGAAGGCAGCGAGCGTTCCACCCGGTTCAGCAGCGGAAAACGGCCGGGCTTTAGGAAGCTGCTGTTCGATGTCAGGAAGAAAAACGCGGCTAACAGCAGGACGATGAGGATGATCTGGCGAACTCTCATGACAATAACTCTATTATCAGCTAGGAAGCGGTCAGCTGATAGCAAAAGCAGCGAGTCAGCAAGTCAGCGACCCGCCCCGGCGCATGCGGAAGTCGGCACTTGCGATTTCCCTCATCTTGCCCGACTCGCTGCCTTTGGCTGCACTCGCTAAAGCTGACTCAAAGCTCCCAATAGATTTTCTCCACGGCTTTGCGGGTTTCCTCGATCGGCCCGCTATTGGCGATAACGTAGTCACAGCGCGCGGCCTTCTCCTGGTCGGGTATCTGCAAGGCCAATCGCGCTTTTGCGTCCCGCTCGAAGGTTGCGCGGCGTGCCGGTCCGCCCGGTCATCAGCATCGCAGAGATGGCGCGGCCAACAAAGCGCGCAACCTTCACTTCATCGGGCGCCGTCACCAGGATCAACTTGTCGAACCGGCCTACCCAACGGGCCACGCCGGCGCCGTTCCCCATTTCTCGACTTCGAAAGATCAAAGCCGATTCCACCATGGCGATGGCGCCGGATCTCGCTCAAAGACGCCGCGCATCCATTCCTCTTCAGCCGCGATCACCGCGGGTGCACGATGCGGTTCAGCGCGTCCGCGAGATGCTGCTGAAAGGCGAGCTCCGCCAGCGCCTTGCGGTCGAGCGAGCCATCGCTTTGACAACCCTGTCGCCAAACTGCGCGGACGATATCCGCGTATACCGGCTGGCCGGGTTGCATAAGCCGCGCCCAATCTCATCCGCCGAGCAATCACCGAGGCGCCCAGCGAGGAGAACATGCGCGCCACTGTGGTTTTGCCGCTGCCCAATCCGCCGGTCAAGCCTACACGCAGCATCCACCGGCTCCTTAAAGCTACCGACCGCAACCGCGGCGCAGCTTTGCGGCGCGCACGGTGTTTGCCATGAGCATTGCAATCGTCAGCGGCCCCACTCCGCCGGGCACCGGAGTGTAGGCGCCGGCCCGGGCAAAGGCCGGGGATCGACGTCGCCTACGATAGTCGAGCCTTTCGTCAGGAAGAACTCTTCGCGGCGGCTCGTCGCCCGCAAAGTACCTGTCGAACTCCTCGCGCGTGGTAATCCGGTTGATTCCGACATCCACCATGGTGGCGCCCGGTTTCACCATATCCGCGGTTACAAACCCAGGACGGCCGATGGCGGCAACGAGAATGTCCGCGCTGCCGCGTGAACGATCGCCAGATCGCGCGTCTTCGAGTGGCATACCGTGACCGTCGCATTCTCCGCCAGCAGCAGAATCGCCGTCGGCTTGCCGACAATGTCGCTGCGGCCAAGCACCACCGCATTCTGCCCGGCGATAGGCAGATTGCTTCGCTTGAGAATTTCGATCACGCCGGCGGCGGTGCAGGGCGCGAGCGCCGGCTGCCCGGTCTGCAATCGGCCAACGTTCACCGGGTGAAAGCCGTCCACATCCTTCTCCGGGCTCACCGCTTCCAGCAGCAGCTTCGCATTCACCTGCGGCGGCAAAGGCAGTTGAATGAGGATGCCGTCGATCTCCTCGCGCTGATTGAGCCTCTCGATCAATGCCAGCATCTCCTCCGTCGTCACCGTATCCGGGGGAGTGATGAGATCGCTGAAGAGCCCAGCTCCGCGCAGGTCTTCACCTTGCTGCGCACATAGATCTCGGAAGCGGCTACGCTGCCCACCAGCACTGCCGCCAGGCCGGGCCTTATCCCCTGGGATGCCAGGCGGGCGGCCTCGGCCCGAACCTCTTGCTTGATCTGTGCTGCGATCTCGGTGCCGTTCAGAATCCTTGCGCCCGCCATTCGCTGAGTCCTTCCTTAAGCCCATGGTAAATGGAGCCATTGCGATAAACTGCTCGGATGCGCCAAAGCTTCGTTTCGTCCGCGCTGTTGGAGGCGTTGGTTTGCCCGGCGTGCTATCAAAAACTGGAGCACGGCCCGCAGGGCAGTTCGCCAATCCCGCACTCCCACAATGCGGCAGAGAGAACCGGGATGCAGGAATGGCTGCATTGCCTTGGGTGCGGCCGCTATTACCCTGTTGAGGACGGCCTGGCGGTGATGCGGGAAGAACGAGCGACAGCCAAGCTCCCAAATCCTTAAGGAAATATGCTCCTGTTGCGGCCATCCGCGCTTACGAAAATACGCCTCACACGGTCTATATCTTTATCCGCGAGGAATCGAAAGAGTGCACCTCTTTTAAAAGGGGTGTTACTGCCGTGTGGATTGGGCGCTGATGGCATGCCCGATACCCACCGATACACTTATCGAGCGCAACAGCGGTGCGATGAGAATTTGGAGTTTGTATCCGTCGCCTTTGTGGGGCCAAGTAGTCAGGCAAGAGAATGAAAGGAACCCTCAGTGATGACCGGAAACTCCAAGGTCGAAAAATTTTCTACCTCAGAACTCGCCAATCTACGCAATGAGCTAATGCAGTCCGGAATCGACTCCTGGCAGGCTGCGGAGGTTCTGCATGACTTCTTGACCGGCCGCGGCTATGGTGTCAGCGCCGAAAATGCGCGCGATGCCATCGGCCGCCTGGTTGAATCGACGACGGGGCGCAATCTCGATTGCATGCAGCAGGAGCTGGAGCGACTGGCGTTCGTCATGTAAAGCAGCTAAGGTCCGGTCAGCTAAGAAGCGGTCAGCGGGTTCCGTGGTCGCGTGTACCGCGAAGCCTTCACCGGCAGACGCAATTAATTTGTCATCTCGACCGAAGCGAAGTGGAAAGATCTGCGGTTTCCCATATCTGGCGCAAAGAACGCGCCCTCGATTGGTAGTGGTTTTGGGATCCCTCGCTTGAAAGAGCTTTAGGGTGCCCCATCCTTCGTAGCAAGGGTGGGAGACCACAACCGCTGGCAGAGCAGGCCTCCCAGGATCGTCATGTAAAGTAGCTAAGGTCCGGTCAGCGAAAGGCCGGTCAGCTAAAGAGCGGTCAGTGGATTCCGTGGTCGCGTGTACCGCGAAGCCTTCACCAGCAGACGCAATTAATTTGTCATCTCGACCGAACTCCTCATGGGCCTGAGGCCACCGAAGGGAGAAAATTGGGTGGAAGAAAGGCGTGGTTGGCTATTACTCCTACTTTATCATCTCGACCGAAGCGGAGAGATCCGCGGTTTCCCACATCTGGCGCAAAGAGCGCGCTGTCAAGTCCCGCCACATCCTTTACAGAATGTCCCGTCACATCCTTTACACTTTGGCCTCGGCCGGGAGTGAAGAAAAGGTGAAAAAATCGTTCTCGGTTTGCCACCTTCGAGGGTTCTGCCGCCAACGATTGGTGACCGGAAAGTGGACCGTCTTTGTTAGCCTGAGAAGAGTCGAGGAAGCGGAAGCAGGCTCTGCTGGAGAGCAACCTGCCAGGAATACTCGGCCCGACTCATCGTACCGATGCGTCACCACGGGAACTCCGCTGAGGGTTCCCGTTTATTTTGGTGGTGCTGGGGAGAGACATCGGGTGATAGATCGCCATGCCTCAGAAAACTCATGCCTCCGTGTTGGGGAACCCAGCGTTCTACCACCGTGGATTGCTGGCTAGCTGGATGGAGTTCGCGGAGCAGTGTGGAGCAGTAATAGATCATCAGACGCTGCTCGACCGGCACGATTGCAATATGCTCCCCGCGCAGCGCAGCGCTGATATGCCACTTCTGCCCTTGGATCTCCAGCGAACCTTCGCCATCTAGTTTGCGCACCCAGCACCTGGAGCATACTCCCAGCGTGCAGGATTAGGATCGTAACGGCGCGTGCTGGGCCGCCACAAGCTAGCCGGAGTTTTCATCCCCAGTGCCTCATGGGGACGGACATGGTTGTATTCCCAGCGATAGTCATCCAGCCATTTCTGCAGATGCTGCGCAGGAGCCTGGCGCATCTCCGCGGCACGCTGCAGATTGCCATGGAAGCGCTCCACCTTGCCCTGGGTCTGAGGATGGCCCACTCCGCTGTAATGCAAGCCGATGCCTTGGCGCATCAACCATACCGATAGCTGTGTCAGCCCGCAAGGCGATTGCATTCCCCACCAAGGCGAGCCATGATCCATCAGCATCCCCTCCGGTACCCCGCATTGCAGGAAGGCGTTTTCCAGTTGCTCCCGCACCATCTCTCCGCGCGTATTCTGCCCGGCATGCAAGACAATCAGATAGCGGCTGTGGTCATCCAGCACAGAGAGCGGACCCACGGCTTGCGGCCATTTCTTCGGTCCTTTGAAATCCATTTGCCACAACTGGTTGGGCTGCTCCCGCTGGAAACGCTGCCAAGTCCGCTTTCCCCCGCTCTGCCGCTGCACTAGTCCGCGGCGCAACAGCGTGCGGTGAACCGTGCTGCGCGTCATTTCTACCCCCTGCTCGGCGAGTACTTTCTGCAACTTCCGCGCCCCCCAGTCCGGATACCTCTGATGCAGCTGCTCCACCTCTTGCTCCAGTTCCGGGTCCGTTTGCTGCCCCTGCCGGTGCGGCCGGCGGCTACGCTCCGCGATCCCCGCCAAACCCTGCTCCCGATATCGCTTCAACCACAGATAACCTGTGGGACGAGAAATCTCGAACTCCTTGCACAAGGCTTGCAGCGGCTTCTCCCGCCGGTTGGCTGCCACCACAAATCTCACCCGCTGCTCTTGTATATCCATCGTCCCCCACGCCATTTCCTCCCCACCCCCTGCGCGCTTTGCTCGCTTGGCAGTGTAAAGGATGTGACGGGACATTCTGTAAAGTATGTGGTGAGACTGAACAGCGCAAAGAACGCGCCAGATATGGGGCACCCTCGATTGGTGGTGGTTTTGGATCCTGCTTGAAAGAGCTTTAGGCTAAAAAGCGGTCAGTGGGTTGGACCACAGAACCCGCTAACCGCTTTTCTAGCTGACCGGCTTTCAGCTACTCATATTTCAGCGTTTCCACCGGGTCCATCTGCGCGGCGCGCGTCGCCGGCACAGTGCCGAAGATCACGCCCACCGCAACCGCCGACCCAGCGCAATGACCACCGACCAGATCGAAACCGGCAGCACATACGCAGTGAAGATGCGCACGGAAATAGGTAGCGCCAGGCCGACCAGATGTGCCAACCACCCCGCCGGTGAGCGAAATAATCACCGCTTCGACCAGAAACTGCAGCTTGATCTCGCGGGCCGTCGCGCCCAGCGCCTTGCGAATGCCGATCTCGCGAATCCGCGCGCGCACGTTGGCCAGCATGATATTCATAATGCCCACGCCGCCCACTGCCAGCGTCACCAGAGACACAAGCACCAGCACCGCAGTCAGCGCATTGGCAATCTCCGCCCCATCGTCAGAACCTGCCGTGAGCGTCTGCGTCGTTATAAACCGACCTAGGTTGTGCCGACTCGTCACCTGCTTGATCTGCTTGCGCGGCCTCGTTCACCTCATCCAGATTGCGGATCGAAAAGTAGAGCTGCTTCACATTTTCGCTGCCGGTAAAGTAGCGCGCCACCGAATAGGGAATCAGAATCGTCTGGTCGGCAATCTCCGACTGGCCAAAGTCGTCGGTGCGCTCCTTGAAGACGCCGATGATCGTAAACGGAATCCCGCTGATCTCAAATGACTGCTTCACCGCGGCATCGGGGCTGCCGAAGCGCTCCTTGGCGAACGGCACGGTCACCACTGCGACCTTGGCGTGGCTGGTATCGTCTTCTTCGTCGAAAAAACGTCCTGCCACGACCACCAGGTTGCGCACGTTTTTGTACTGCGGAGCCACGCCCAGCACCAGCGTATCCTTGGTGATCCCATTGCCGAGGTTGATGCGATCGTGCATCTCGAGAACCGGCGACGAAGCCATCACGGACGGCACCTGCTCCACTACCTCCTTTCATCCTCGCGCGTCATGAAGTCGTTACGGAAATCCTGTGCGGCGGCCCGCCCGCGCCGGCGCCCGAGTATTCCACCTCCACCTCATTCGTGCCGATCCTTGGATCTCATCGAGGATGTATTGCTTGCCTGTCAGCCCGATCGTCACCACCAGGATCAGCGACGCCGAGCCGATGACCATGCCCAGCGCGGTAAGCAGGAAGCGCACCTTGTTCACCCGAAAGCTGTCGATGGCCAGCTTGATGATCTCGCTCAACACCATGGTGCGTTTGGCGCTGGCCAGAGTGCGCTCGAAAGATCTGCGGCTGCGGGTGCGTACGGATGTCATCTGCTAAGCAGGGATTCCGGAAACCTGATCCCAGATTCTTTATCCCTATGGCCATCTTGCATCGCGGCGGCGGTTATGTTCAAGCTGCCGAGCCCGCAGGTTTCACGGACCGGGGCGGCAAACCTCGTCTCGTCGTATCATGAAGATAGCGGCTTAGAGGGAAAATATGGCGCAATTGATGAGGACATCCAATCCAGCCTTGAACGAGCGGGCGTTTCGCGGGGTACCCGGGGCGCTGGGCGAATCGATGACGCTCGAAGGCACGGTCAATAAGACCGGGTTGCTGTTGCTGTGTACGGTGGCGACCGCAGCATGGGCCTGGCATCTCTTCATGCAATCACGCTCGGCGGCGGCTGTGCTCCCGCTGCTGTGGATTGGGACAATCGGCGGATTTATCTTCGCCATGGTCACGGTCTTCAAGAAAACATGGTCTCCGGTGACGGCGCCGGCGTATGCATTGCTGGAAGGCTTGGCGCTGGGCAGCATCTCGGCGGTTCTCGAAGTTCGCTTTCCGGGAATCGCCATCCAGTCCGTCAGCCTGACGTTTGGCACCTTGCTGGTTCTGCTGCTGGCCTATCGCTCCGGACTGATTCAGGTAACGCAGAAGTTTCGACTGGGAGTGTTCGCGGCGACGGGCGCGATCATGTTGTTCTACGTGGTGGAGATGGTGCTTGGCTTCTTCGGAGTGCACTTTGCGTCAGTGAACGGCTCAGGGGCGATGGGTATCGGCTTTAGCGTGATCGTGGTGATCATCGCGTCGCTGAACCTGGTGCTCGATTTCGATTTCATCGAGAGCGGGGTTCGCGCCGGCGCACCCAAATATATGGAGTGGTACGGCGCATTCGGCCTGATGATTACGCTGGTCTGGCTCTACCTGGAGATGCTCAGACTGCTAACCAAGATTCGCGGACGCGATTGACAACGGCCAGCGTCAGCTGGTCTGTCGTCTAGGGATTCTGTCATTGAGCTACCAAAAATGAACTGCCACGATCTCGGCTGGGCTGGGCGTGTCATTCACAACTCGCGTTTTCAAGACCACTTGCATGTTCATGTGCTCCCACCCATTGGGTGCTCGCCGCAGGAGCCCCTGCAAAGCTCTGTTGTCCGTAATGAATTCGCCCGCAGCTTGGCTTCCGTAGTAACTGATACCTGCTACGCAAATCAGGCTCTGGCCGGATGGTGAGTTGAGCACTCGGGAAACGATCGCGTAGTCCTCCAAGGCTTTTCCTGTTCTTTGTAAAGAAGGCACCTGCCAAAAGTGCGAGGGACTATCGCGATCGATGACAACGCGCTGGCCATTGCGCTGCGCAAACGAAAACCTCAAATTGCTGGTCATGGACATCGTCCATCGGTTGGAAAATGCCCCGATCAGGACGACCGGAGCTCCTTTAAGGTCCGTGAACGAGACCTCGTCGCCCAATCGGGCGCGGCTTGATCTGCCCATCGATTGGAGGGTGCGTCCTATCACAAAACCAGCGTTGGAATCGCCGATGCCCACATAAGAATCTGGCACGCGGATGATAACCGGACTCGTCGTATCGTTGCCGGAGCCTGTGGTCAACGCCGCCGGCCTAAATTGACCGTCTTGGAATTTGATCGGGGATGTTGGGGGCGGACCGGAGTAGTTCGGGAGATACACGTCCGGATCCCCAAGGCAGATGATCGGGAGTTGCCTGGGTTCTGAGGACTGGCTCCCAGAATTTCTCTAAGGGGCTCGAAGGACGCAAAACGCCACCGACAACTCCCCCCAATACCAGAAGAGCAATAAAACAGAGAGCGGTCCAAGAGACCCGGCTGAACCAGCGGCTCGATCTTGAGAAAACCGGAGTTGTCGAGGCTTCGGTGTCGGGAAGACGAAACCGGGGGACGTAGGAGCCCGGCTGCAATTCGATCCTGACGGATCTCTTCCGAATCCGCGGTGGTGCCGTATTTAGCCAGCCGGCGGCGAACCTCATTCGCCTTTACCCGGACAATCGCATCCTCCCCCGTGTCGTAGGAGGGCGACCGATGAAAGACCTCGATGCCCAGGGTTCGTTCCTTCAACTGATCTGCATCTCCTGACAAAGCCGCCTCGACCACAAAGGTCAAGAAAGATTGACAGCGCTTGCTTCCACGGAAAAATTCGCTGGCAAGGATCGTCTGCAGTTCGATACGAATTTTCTGCTCGTCACTGAGTGCTGGGGAAGCAAAACGAATCGGACGGAGCGGTGTCCTGAAAATCCGCATCCGGCCGGGCAAGGATTTTACGTTTTTCAGCAATGGCACTCCTCACTCCGTCCGATGAGAGATTGTCTGGCTTTTGCCAAAGGCAAACCGTCGGTTTGGCGACCCGATCCCAAGCTTCACAGTACACGCCGTACGTTACGAGGAGGTTGCAGCCTCTCCTTCCGGGCACTGGGCCCTCGCCCCACACGTGCGGCCTGATTCATCGGATGTTCACGGAACAGTTCCGCCAGGCAATAGTGTTCGCCATCGGAACGTTCCCACGATGCCGCGCCTTAACACGTTGAAAAATAAACGGCTTCCTTGAACGTAACGGTTTGTAACCTTGCGGCTTTTGAATGAAGTTCCTACTTTCGTCCAGGCTCTCGGAAAATCCCTCCGTCACGTAACCGCTCGTCGAGGCGGGCGACCGCACGTCAATAGAGACTTTCGCAATTCGAATGGAACAAGGGAGACAATGAAGCATTCATGGAGGTTCGGAGTTCAGCCGCTCAAGAGTCCAGGGTTCCAAATTCCACGGAGCAAGCTGCGCGTGGGACTTTGGAAATCATCAATCTTGGCATTCGCCTTCCTGCTAATCCAACCACTCGCGTGGGCACAAGTGGACACGGGCAGTATTCAGGGAACGGTGACCGATTCAAGCGGAGCAGATGTCTCGGGCGCTTCTGTCGTCATCCGCAACGACGACACCGGCTTCACGCAAACGGTACAGGCAGGGTCTGACGGTACGTACCTTGTTACGCCGGTCAAAGTTGGCACGTATTCCGTAGAGGCGAACGCCAGCGGCTTTGAGAAGGTGCGGCACGAGCACATTTCCGTCTCCATTCAGCAACACGTGGTCGTCAACCTTCGTTTGGCTGTCGGCTCCGTCCAATCGGTTGTAGAAGTCACAGCGGGCGAACCGGTATTGCAAACGCAGTCGGCTACTGTTGGTCAGGTGATCGCGGGGCCGCAAATCAACTCCCTCCCGCTCAACGGACGCAACTACACACTCCTTGCTCAGCTTGCTCCGGGCACGACGACAACCGTCTATGACGGCGGGCACCGGGAAATCCAGAGCGGAACATTCGTCGCGAACGGCGCCACGGAAGTCTTCAACAATTACCTCCTCGACGGGATCACAAATAACAGTGAAGCGGCAGATTTTGGAAACGGAAATTCCTACGCGCTCAAGCCTCCTCCCGAGGCGCTGGCTGAATTCCGAGTGGAGACAGCCAATTACAGCGCAGAGTATGGCCGCTCAGGCGGAGCTGTCATCAATGCGGTCACCAAGTCCGGCGGCAACAACCTGTTTGGGAATGCCTGGGAATACCTGCGCAACAGCGATCTGGACGCAAATGACTATTTTCTAAACCACGGAAGAGTGGCCAGACCTGAATACCGGCGCAATCAATTTGGTTTCGCCATGGGGGGGCCTGTTGTCCTACCCCATTTATACGATGGTCATAACAAGACATTTTTCTTCATCGACTACGAGGGCCAGCGTATCCGCCAGGGGGAGGGATACACTTCCTCTGTGCCTACGGCACTGGAACGGTCCTCCGGATTCACGAACTATAGTGACCTGCTTGCGTATCAGCAGGGCACGCAAACAGATATTCTTGGACGTACGACGCCAATCGGAACGGTCTTCGATCCTGCGACAACCAGGTACTTGAGTGCTGGCTATGCAGATCCAGTCACTGGCCGTGTCGCGAGGAGCGCAGGGTATGTGCGTGAGGCGTTCCCCGGGAACATCATTCCGGCCAACCGGCTTTCCGCTGTCTCGACTGGCTTGCTCGCTTTGTTCCCTGGGCCAAATGCCACGGGGGAGGGATCAACAACAACTATGTGAGCGCGCCGGTCTTGCAAGCGAGCTTTGACGGATTCGACATTCGCATCGATCATAATTTCTCCGACAAGGATCAGTTCTTCGGCCGCGTGAGCTATACCCTCAACCCAGAGATAGTCCCCACGCCTTGTCCGGGCCTGGCAGAATGCACGATCTCGGCCAACATTGGCACCCAGGACACTACGATTTTTGGGGCTGCCGTTGGAGAAACCCATGTCTTTTCACCGCGGCTGGTCAATGAAATTCGCATAGGCTATAACCGCATACACCTGGATCGGCTGGCGCCGTTTGGGAACGAGGGCGGGTTAAATGAGCAATACGGTGTTCCGGGAATTCCGGATGGCCCTGGCAACGGCGGCTTGGCCCAAATCGTCATCTCCGGCCTTTCCCAACTCGGCAGCCATAACAATAGCCCGCTGGACGAGATCGGTTCTGAAGGTCAGTACAACGACAATGTCTCCCTTGAAGCTCGGCGCCATTCCATGCGATTCGGTGCTCAATTTGAAGGGATCAAGGACGCAATCTATAGTTCGCAGTTCCCGCATGGCTACTTTACATTCACGGGATCGTACACGGATCAAAGCACCCCTGCAGGAACAAACTCGGCGAATACCGGCATTGCCCAGTTCGCGCTTCAACCAATTCCGTCGATGGTCGGGGGATGCACGGCGCTTACAAATACGCAGGGACCGCCAACAACCGCGGGATGCTACACCTATAACAACGCCGGAGGGGCGAGCAATATCCAGGCGTCCCCGCTCTCCCAACAGGATTACCGAAAGCCGTACTTTGGCACCTATTTCAATGACACATGGAAGATTACTCCCCACCCTCAGCCTCGACCTTGGGGTTCGGTATGAATATTTTTCACTGGGCTCTGAACACAATGGAAGGGCAGCTAACTTCGTGCCTTCTTTTGCGTCACGAGATGGCTCATCGCAGTATCTAATTGACGACCGCAGCAAGAACATCCCTTTATCGCAATCCTTCGTTAACCTTCTGGCCGCCCAAAATGTTGCCCTTTCTTATACCAGCAATCATCATCTAGGCGAACTGCCGAAGGCCAATTTTTCGCCCCGCCTGGGTTTTGCTTGGCAAGCTACGCCACGGGCTGTCTTCCGCGGTGGTTACGGAATTTTTATGCCGGGATTTACGTTCGTGGGGATGGTTATAATACGGGGGATAATTATCCTTTTGCCTTCGGTGTCAATCTCGCCTCTTCCACCTCTGGAGGAATTAGCAACGATGGCTCCATTGGCCCGATCAGTCGAGGCTTGGCCAATGTACCTCTAACCCCGTCAGCCGTAGTAGGTTCACAAATAGGACCGCGAGGCATTCAGTACTACTCGCATGTGCCCTCTCTGCAAGACATTAATTTTACCTTCCAGTATGAACTCGGCCAAGCGCAGTATTTTGAGGTTGGCTACGTCGGAACAATTGCCCGCCATATCGAATCCGACATCTATAGCAATACCGTCTCTGAATTGCTACCTGTCGTCTTACCGGCTGGAACGAGCATTACAAATTACGTCCCCTATCCCGGCCTCCCCAGGAGTAACTACTACGAATGGCTGGAAGGATCCAATAATTACAATTCACTACAAGCAAAATATGAAAAGCTATTCAGTCATGGCACAAATCTGATTGCCGACTATACCTGGTCGAAGGCGCTAGGCGACGGTTCGGATTCCAGTGTCTTTAGCGCTACAGGCTATCGGGCGCCTCATGTGCCAGGTTTTGGCATGCGAGGCGACTACGGTGAATTGGACTTTGAATCGAAATACGTCTTCCATTCCGGGGGTGGCTGGGAACTCCCAGTGGGAGTCGGTCGTCACTGGATCAATCATCGGGGTATCGGCGATCTTCTGCTGGGCGGCTGGAATATCAATGCCATCATCACCTACCAGAGTGGACAGCCGGTGAACATCGGTTGCGCCGCCAGCACATCTACATCCCTCGGGTGCAATGCAGTGACCAACCCGGGGCTCCTCTACCAGGGAGCTAAGACGGTTACGCATTGGTTCAATGCCGCTGCATTCACCAACCCGCCACAGGTCACTACGGTTGGGCAGGCCGATTTTACGCCACTCGGCCAACCGCCAAGTCAGGGAGCCTATGGCCCCGCGTTCCATCGCGGTGATGTCGGTATACAAAAGCTGTTTCACACCTCGGAACGAACGAATCTGGAATTTCGTGCGGAAGCTTTCAACCTAACCAATACGCCAAACTTCGTACCGCCGGGGAGCCTCACCCCAACCAACTCTGCTTTCGCATCGATTACGACGACTCGCGACAATCCAAGCGACGCGCGGGAACTGCAATTCGCACTTAAATTCAACTTTGGCGTCTCGCCGCATTGAGAGCTCCCTTGAATCTACCCGCAATTCATCTAACCTATCTCCTGAGACAGGTCAGTCGCCGTCTTGTGATGTGCTTGCTTTTTCCGTGTTGCCTTGCAAATTCGCAGACCCCAGGCCATGTTGGCACAGGGCGTGTTCTCCTGCCCAACGGATGGTACGTGTCGCCGGCAGGCAAGCAAATTCCGTTAGGAGGGTTTCCTCTTCGAGTTGTTCGCGTGCCACACACGCAGTATGCCGTGACCACGAGCAATGGATACGGTGACCATTTCTTGGCCGTTCTCGACGTAAGAACCGGGACAGTCAAAAGCCGGATGCCGATCCACGAGGGATGGATGGGCCTCGCGGTATCGCCGGACGGCGGTACGGTCTACGCCGCGGCCGGTGATGAGGACCGGGTCCTCGCTTACCACTTGCGGAAAGGCGAGCTGATCCCATTGGCTGCCATACCTTTTCCTAAGGGATCCTTCCCAGCAGGTCTTGCCTTGGGTAAAGATGGCAAGGTCCTCTATGCGGCCGGAAACCTCAGCAATTCTGCGATTGCCGTTGACATAGAGACTGGTAAGATTCTCTTTGACGTTCCCGTAGGCCACAAACCTTATACCTGCACCATTCATCCGTTGCGAGACCGGCTGTACGTGACGAACTGGGGCGGAGATACAGTCAGCGTCCTCAACGCCCACACCGGCTCATTGATCACGACGGTTCAGGTTGAGGCCAAGCCCAGCGACATTTTGTTAACACCAAACGGTAAAACGGCCTTTGTCGCCAACGGCGATCGAAACTCGGTATCCGTGATAGACACCGTTACGGATCAGGTGCTGGAGCAGGTCGACGTTTCCTTCCAATCGACAAAACTGCCCGGCACCATGCCGAATGCACTTGCCCTCAGCTCAGATGCAAGGACCCTCTACGTTGCGAACGCCGATAACAACTCGGTTGCTGTGGTCAACGTCTCCTTTCCGAGTAGGACCGCCATCCTCGGATTCATTCCGACCGGTTGGTTTCCCACCGGTATCGCAGTTGTTCAGGGACCTTCACGCGACGTCCTGGTCGTGGCGAATGCAAAGGGAGCGCAATCTTTCGGAATAGGGAGTTTGCTCAAGCCAGGCCAGGGCTATAACACAAGCGGCAACTTTACGGGACTATTATTGCAGGGAACGATATCATTCATTCCCGAGCCGTCTCGATCGTTACTGCGGAGATATTCGCTACAAGTTCGCGCAAATTGGCCTGAGAGCGAGCAACTGAAGGCGCCAGACGCGCCCTTTCCTCTAGGGCGCGATTCTCCCATCAAGCATGTGTTCTACATTATCAAAGAGAATAGAACCTATGATCAGGTTTTGGGGGATATGCCAGAAGGCAATGGGGACGTCAGATATACCCTTTTCGGTGAACAGACCACGCCGAATCAACATGCCCTGGCACGGCAGTTCACTCTGATCGACAACCTCTATCACAATGCTGAGGCTAGTGCGACAGGGCACTTTTGGACGGACAGCGCCTACTCGACTGAGTACGTGGAGAAGCTTTGGCCGTCCACCTATTCCCGACGAGGTGGAAGAGCCAGCCGTCCGGACTATCATGAAGACGAAGATGACTATCCCGCCAGTGGTTTCTTATGGGATGAATGCGCCCGTCGCGGACTTTCCTACCGTAGCTATGGGGAATTCAGCCGTATACGTGGAGCAGCGCCAGGACACGCCCAGGCAGCGACTCGTAGCTTGATTGGCCATGTAAACGTCGACTATCTGGGGTCCGATGCGATCGCTAGCTTTTCGGATTTACAGAGATATGGTGTCTGGCACAAGGAATTCGAGCAGTTTGTCGAGGGAGGGGCGCTGCCTGCGTTAGAGGTGATTTCGTTGCCGGGAGATCACACGCTCGGAACTCGACCCGGCGCTTTAACACCCAAGGCGATGGTCGCAGAAAACGATTACGTCCTGGGAAAGATGATAGATGACATCTCGCATAGCAGGTTCTGGAAGGACTCTGCTGTTTTTGTCATCGAAGATGATTCTCAAAGTGGACCCGACCATATCGACTGCCACCGAACTACGGCTTATGTGCTGAGTCCTTATGTTCGCCGGGCCTTTGTCGATCACACGATGTACTCCTCGGTGAGCATTCTGCACACCATGGAGCAGATCCTCGGTTTACCGCCAATGACGCAGTACGATGGGGTAGCTACTCCGATGTGGAGCTTGTTTCAGGCCCAACCGGATATGACTCCCTACACGGCGTTACCCGCGCAGATCAATCTGGATGAGAAAAACACGTTGTTGTCCTACGGCGCAGTCGAGTCCATGCATATGCCGCTAGACGCTGCCGATGAGGCCGATGACCGCCAGCTGAACAGAATCATTTGGAAGAGTATACGGGGCGATAACTCAGCTCTGCCACCACCCAGGATGAGTAGTGTCGCCCTGCAATTGTTAACGGCAGGGCGACGGTAATTTTTTTGTCGCGCCACAACGAGCGCAAACGCACATACCTCAACCTCGCTGAATCGAAGGCTCAGCTTCGCGTGTAAAGGAGAAAGACAATGAACCGGATGGCGAAGGTATGGCGCGATGCCCTTTGCTTGTATCTCGTATTGCGTTTTCCCGCTGCCTTCGTTCGGGTGGGGCAACCGCGGCCACAGGTTGGTGAACTTGGTTGCCGCAGAAGCTTTGCCGCCAGACATGCCAGCTTATGCGAACGCCCGAGGCGATCAAGGAGATCTCTTATTTTGGACCGGAACCGGATCGGTGGCGCCCTGAGACAGAACCGGAGCTTACAGCCACAAGCTCACCGGATCATGGATTTAAGTTGGAACTTGGAGACCTGGTAGGCTCCTATCCGCGTCATCGCTATGAATTCATCCGGCGAATGGCGGCAATCCAGGGCCCGGACGGCAAAGGCACTTTAACTCCGGAGCAAGTTGGCCTTCTGCCTTGGCAGGTGATAGAGGTGTTCGACCGGCTTAAGTCAGGCTTCCGGGAATATCGCTTGATCAACGGCAAGTTTGCCGTGGTGCCATTCACAGACATTCAACCAATGACCCGTTCTGACCTGCCTTATGTCGAGCAATCCATTCTTTTTTACGCAGGATGGCTGGGGCACTATGTGGAGACGGAAGCCAGCCGCTACACACCAGCGTAAATACCAATGGCTGGGTCATGAAAGACAATCCGAAAGGATACACCACGAAGAAGGGAATCGACACGGTGCTCGAGCGGGCATCAGACGACCATCACATAACGACATGGTGGCGCAGCCAGAGGACATCGGTGAAGAAGGTAGATGACGCCGCAAGAACTCTCCACGATCCGTTACGGACACGAATCTCGTACTTGCGCAAGTCCCATGACTATGTAGAGGAGGAGTATCGGATTCAATCAACACGCTTGCCAGGGAAAAGAGAATACAAAGCTCACGCAATTTGCTCGTCCCACGCGGATCGCGTTGGAGGATCAATGCTCGCGACATGATCTACACCGCATGGGTGACAGCAAAGCATCCTGGGCACTCCGCCTTATGCGCAGGAGCGAGAATAACCCACCTCGTCCAATGCTGTTTCAAGTGGGAACTCGTCTTTCCAAGTGCGCTGGAGGACCTGCCTACAAGTTCAATGCTTGTGTACCTGATCTGCTCAACGGATGACCTCTTCCGCCATGCTGACCACCTTCCGTTCCGACAGACGAATCCAAATCGTCTCGCATACTTTTGGCATTAAGGCGCTTAAGAAGTGGCAAAATGCGTTCAAGAAGCCTATGCACACACCTAAAATAAACAGCAAAACACGCTTATCACCACCTGTAAACAGTGACCGCTATGACCACAACCAAGGACAAGCACTTTGCTTGCCCCCCTTGACGGAAGGCTGTCTCACATTCGATCGATCATCCGTGTGCACCAATCCCTGCACGCCTGCTCGGCCGCGGCCTCAGGTTTTAGGCCGATCTCGGCTTTTGATTGCGTCAAAGGCCCGGTGCAGCGGGCCCTGCTGCGTCATGACCTTTGAGCCTGCAATGATGTTGCCCTGCCAAATAGAGGCCAGTCTTCGCCAGTCCAAATTCGCCAGCACGGTCAGTGGCCTTCCTTCCAATCGGGGTTGTGATAGATCTGAATAAGTGATAGCCAGGGAGCACAGTTTCCGATCAGCGTTCAGTCCGGTCGCCGTGAGGCAGACCCATCCCTGATCTCCTTCGGCTGGACGATCTGCCTCGCTTCGAGCCGTCCCGGGCTTCACCCGAGTTATCTCGCCCCAAACAGGAACTCGTTCGGTCAAGTAATTCATTATTCAGCATACTGCTCCTGCACGTGGCGAAACTGCTCATCGGTTGCCAAGACGTTCGCTCGCTCTGCGTTCCAAACTGTATATCGGCGATGGCGTAGGACCCAGTGAGTAGTTCCTTGACAAGTTGTCGAACCTGATAGGCAGGAATAGATAAGTCGAACTCCTCCTCTCCTCGGCGGCCTCCTTGGATAAAATAAATACAATCCTTGAACAATCTGCAATCGCTCTCAGACCGGCTACCAACCGGTTCGCTGAGATACGTAGATCGTAAACTCCGAGAAGGCTGGGCGGCAGTGCCTTGGTCTTGCTCGCGTCCGCAAAGTCTTGATGGACCTGCAGAGTGTCGAGCTTCACATGAAATCACTACGGCGACCGTATCTTCGACACCCGAATTCTTCTTGACGGTGACTTCTCCCATTTCCTCCGGCGTTGATGATTATGCGCTCGACAGTCCTGACCGTCGGTGATGGCTCGCTTTCCGCCGTCACCGAGATAGCGAGATAACCAGCCAAAAGCTCTGACGCGTAATCACAGTATAGAGCTGAACCGCCTGCTGCACGTTCAAGGTCAAAGGCGGCATTATGTACTTCTTGTCGTAATTCTCCATGAGATACTTCGCGATCGCGCGCGAGTGCTCTGCAATCTCCGGACGGTTGAGCGCTGTTCGTGTGTCATTGAGCGAGCCGCGTCCCCTCTCTGCTGACTTTTGTTCCAGTCAACCCTTCATCCCAGGCGATTGGAATTGCTCCCGTCAGCATCATCCTTTGACCTTGCATAAAGGAGATGACTGGGATTGAGAATCCTCCCGTGTTGGCGACTTCGGCACCAGCCTGGGTTTGAGCCTCTTGTAATGTGCCGTACTTCTTGACGACCACGCGCGATTCATCAACTTGCATAAACTTCCTCCTCTTTCTGTTGTTGACAGGTCAAACAGACCCGTTTGCCAGAGATGGCCTTCAAACGATCTTTCGGAATTGGGCGACGGCACAGGATGCAGCAAATGGGCCCTAGGGTTACAGGAGAGACCGTCGTAAATGTTCGCGGCAGACTAACTGCAATGCGACGAAGTATCGGACTATCAGTCTCATGCGACCTGCAGAGAACCGGTTGCGCGAGAACCAAGAATCCGATAGTGCCAGACGGTGCAAGTACTGCACCCCAGGTCGTGTGGAGAGATCTAGCGTGCCGGGCCGCGGTTGGAGCGTTCGATTCTGCCTTTAACACAAGATCGGGGAGGGTGCCAATAAACGTGACCCGACGAAGCCTCCACGTCGACGGCCTCGACTGCCAGCACGACCGATCCTGTGTTTGCGGCCTCGACAGCCGCAGCTCGATGCGCTGCTTCTAAGCTTGCGGAAAAATGATGCTCAAGCTGTACATCTAGAATCGTATTCATGAGCTATGATGTCTCTTTCGTTTTTAGAGTACGCTCATAATTGCACGTACGTCAATATCAAAGTGAACGTAGTACGTGACATACCTATCATCCGAAGCTAAATTAACTCGCTGTTCCCTCGAACGAATGCTCGAAGCGGACGGTTTGGCCCCCAACGGATTCTCCAATCGACACCGGGGGAAGGCAATGTCAGACGCCAGACCGGTTTGTTTCGAGATTGGGTGATGATTCCTGTTCATCTCATCGGCTGCGTGCTAAGCTTCACTGCACATCAGAGGTCCGTATGTCCGAAGCAAATAAGCTTGTCGCAGCGCGTTGGTTCGATCAGGTCTGGAACCAAAGGAACGAAGCGGCAATCGATGATATGTTTCACCCTCAAGGAAAGGCCCACGGCTTTCCGGACGCGGACTCCGTGCTCGAGGGGCCCGAAGCCTTCAAGACTGTCCATCGCACCTTTTGCGGCGCCTTCCCGGATCTGAAAATCGAAATACAGGACATGATTGCCGAAGGCGACCGTGTCGCGATCCGATGGAGAGCCGTAATGACCCATCGCGGGAATCATCTCGGCTTCCCCGCAAGTGGCAAGAGGGGCGTACTGGTCGGGTCGTCCTTCATCGTTGTCCAGGGTAACCAGATCATGGATGGCTGGAATCAGATGGATCTCCAGGCCCTCTTCCAAAAGCTCCAAGCCGCTTAGGAATACAATCCGGCTGCAAGGACGAGCTGGATCGCCCTCATTGGGAGCGCATCTCGCAATGAGCTCTCTTAAGGATCCCGGCGCCTCTCGTTCCAGCAAGCCAACCCTCCCCTTTTCATTCGCGCAAGCTCTACACAATCCCCAAACACCAATATGCGGTACGTAAGCTCACGTGGGCTGAACAAACCGCCTGCTTGGTGGCTGCGCGCGGCAGACTCTGTTTATTCTTAAGTGCTCCTCCGCACGCAGATTTGCACGGAAGGAATTCACTGGATGAAGTTCTTTGCGAAAGCTCTTGGTAGTACCTGCGTCCTTGCGACGATTGTTCTTTTCTTCTGCAGTGGCCCTGGATCCATGCTTGTTCTGGGTCAATCTCTCCGAGCGGAGACCGATGGCAAGCTTTTCCTGCGCGAGGGCTGGGCCATTTGCTCTTCCGCCTCTATAACGGCGAGCGGAGAGACTCTCTCGCTTCCCGGATATGCCGAGAAGGACTGGTACCCGGCTACGGTTCCGACCACGGTGCTCGCGGCACTGGTCAAGCAGAAGGTCTATCCCGATCCATACTTCGGCAAGAATCTGCTGCAGATTCCAGGGAGCAAAGATCCTGCTGCCCCTGGGACCCCAGGCGATGCGCAGGCTACTGCTGCCGGGTCCACCCAGCCGGCAAATCCCTTCCTGGTGCCGTGGTGGTACCGGAAACAGTTTGTCCTTCCAGCCGATTACAAGGGCAAAGCCATCTGGCTGAACTTCGAAGGCATCAGCTATCGCGCGAATATCTGGCTAAACGGCAAACAGATCGCCAAGGCTGAAGACATCGCCGGAACATGGCGCACCCATGAGTTCGACGTTACGGATGCTGCTTACCCAGGCAAAACGAACGTCCTTGCCGTGCAAGTCTTTCCGCCTGCAAAGGAGGATCTCGCGATTACTTTCGTGGATTGGAATCCTGCGGCGCCGGATATGGACATGGGAATTTGGCACGATGTGTACTTAGCGGCCAGCGGTCCGGTGGCGCTGCGCAACCCCGCCGTCTTTAGCCATGTGGATTCGCCCGCCAACGAAGAGGCTCATCTTACCGTGGTCGCGGTGCTCAAGAATACCTCTGATCGACCGGTCAAAGGCACGCTTCGGGGAAGTATCGAGAAGGCCGAATTCTCTCAGTCAGTCGAGCTTGCGCCGAAAGAAGTGAAGGAAGCAACCTTCGATCCCAAGGAGTATCCCGGTCTCAACCTGCACCATCCCCGTCTTTGGTGGCCGGCGCAGATGGGAAGTTCAAATCTCTACGATCTGCATATGGAATTCATCACCGCAGGAAAAGTGTCGGACCAGGTCACGACGCGTTTCGGGGTCCGTGAGATCAAGTCCCGTCTCGACCAAAACAACAGCCTTATCTTCTCGATCAACGGCAAAAGAGTCCTCATCCGTGGCGGAGGATGGACGCCCGACATGATGTTGCGCGAGAGCCGCGATCGCCTGGAAGACGAGTTTCGCTATGTACAGGATATGCACCTGAACACAGTGCGCCTTGAAGGCAAGCTGGAGACGAAGGAATTCTTCGATCTTGCAGATGCCAGGGGCGTCCTTGTTATGGCCGGGTGGAGCTGTTGCGACCATTGGGAGCGGTGGTCCGAATGGTCGCCTCAGGATTACGTGATCGCGGAACAGTCCCTGCGTGATCAGATGTATCGGCTGCGGAGCCATCCTAGCCTTCTAGTGTGGTTGAACGGCAGCGACAATCCACCCCCAGCCGATGTCGAAAAGATCTATTTGAACGTGGAGCAACAACTACGCTGGCCCAACCCGGTGATCTCCTCCGCCAGCCATAAGCCGACTACGGTGACCGGAGAGAGTGGCGTGAAAATGAGCGGGCCCTACGCCTACGTGCCCCCATCCTATTGGTTGGAGGCAACCTCGGTTAAAACCAAAAGTGAACTCGGCGGTGCTTCGGGCTTCGACAGCGAAACCAGTATGGGCGCGGCAGTCCCGCCAATCGAGAGCCTCAGAAAGATGCTGCCGCAGGACCACCTTTGGCCTGTCGACGATTGGTGGAACCTGCATTGCGGGAAAGGTGTTTTTGGAAATCTCAACGATTTCTCCACCGCATTAAACAAGCGCTACGGGCAAGCTACAAGTGTTGAAGATTATGCGCTGAAGTCTCAATTGATGACATACGAAGGCGTGCGTGCAATGTTTGAGGCCTACAGCCGGCAGAAGTATGTCTCTACTGGCGTAATCCAGTGGATGCTGAACAATGCGTGGCCTTCGATGATCTGGCATTTGTACGACTACTACCTGCGTCCTGGTGGCGGCTATTTTGGCGCGAAGATTGCCATGCAGCCCATCCATCCGGTATACGGCTACGACGATCAGTCAATCTCAGTCATCAACAGCCGCGGTGAGGACATGCATAGCTTAAGTCTTACGGTTAAAGTTCTTAATCTTGATATGAGCGAGAAGTTTTCCCGGCGGTCGAGCGTGGACGTTCCAGCTGATGGCGTGACCAAGGCTTTGACTCTCCCCGACATTGCCGGCCTTAGCCCGACGTATTTCGTTTCCCTCGAGCTAAAGGACAGCCAGGGTAAGGATGTAGGCTCCAACTTCTATTGGTTGTCGAAACAGCGGGAAACTTTGGATTGGCAAAAGTCAAACTGGTATACCACGCCGATCGTTAACTACGCTGACTTTACTGGCCTGGCCACATTGCCCAAGGTCAAGCTTCAGGAATCGGCACACTCGGAGCGCACCGGCGAGAACACGATCACCCACGTCAGGTTAAGCAATCCAACGAATAACCTGGCGTTTTTTGTGCGCCTCAAAGTAACTCAAGGAAACAAAGGCGAGGAGGTTCTGCCGGTCCTCTGGCAAGATAACTACGTCTCCTTGCTTCCTCATGAAAATCGCGAGATAAACGCAACCTATCGAACCAAGGACCTGGCCGCCAAATCACCGGTCGTAGAAGTGAGCGGATGGAATCTTGAGGAAAACGACAATCGATGATGCCGCCCCAACGGATTCGAAATACAGTTGGAAAAAGCAGTCAGGCTTGCTTTGGTTCCTGGGATTTGAAAGGCCGGATCTGGCGCTTGACTCGCCCATTCTCCGCGGTCCAACTTCAGCCGGTTCAGCGTGCATACCACATGACTTTCTTTCAAGCTCCGACCGGCTTCGGTCGTACCGCGGAGTCGGTGCTGCCCACCGAGGATGGGAGTGCCGAGCAATGCTCAACGTAAAGTGCGTCGCTTGGATGGGCCTATTGCGAGAGTCCTATACTTATGATGTCGCCGACAACCGCGCCGCGGTCTGATGAATAGACAATGCTGGCGTTGAAGAGCGCATCGTTGGAGCAAGCGGAGAAGTCGATGGGGACGTCCAGCTTCAAGTCCTTCTCCTTCAGAATCGTGCCGACTGTCATCGGTAGACTCGCGAGCAATTTGGGTTGGCACGCCCCCTGCCCGCCGACCTGAACAACCGAGAGCAGATTGAGCTGTGCGCCTTCCGTGGGGATCGGCCCCAGGTTGGCTAAATCCAGTGTCCAGGTCCGGTGATTTGGGGGACCACTCTGTTTCCGTATGCTCAACGTTAGATTGGGGGGCTCTGAGGGCAATGCAATGGCAATTTTGTCGAGCGCGGGCGCCTCGCCGTCCGGATTCCCAAATTGAATGGTGTTCTTGCCGCGCTTGAGCAATACAGGGATGACCACGCTGCTGGGCGATCCCTCGCTGTCTCCTGTCAGATCTAACTGAATAGGGTTTGCACCGTTGATAGTCATGTCCAAAAACCGAGGTACTTTCGTTAAGTAATCGATCTCCATCTGGTACATACCGCCGACTGCGACTGTAATGTCGGGAAACGTGACAACGTTATCGCTCCCCCCGCCGAGCCCGACGATCTTGGTGTTTCCAGAGCAGTATTCACAAGGGTTGTTAAGAGCCGTTCCGGAGAACTCGCCGATCTCCGCGTCGTAGATCGCAAAGGGCGGCGGAGTCACGCCTCCCTCGCCGATGATCGCAAAACGATCGAGATCGGGAGCGATTCCCGCGGGATTGCCGAACTGAAGCGAGTTGTATCCAGCAACCAGCTTGACCGGAACGATCGTGCTTGACGGGAGGTTGAAGCTGCCGCCCCCTACTTTTACCGCGGTCGGCACATCATCATTCACCTGGTAAAACAAGTCGCTGGGACCACTGGTCGCGGAGTTGATTTCCATGCGGAATGTTCCAGCATGCTCCGCGTAGATATTGTCGAGAGTTACGGTATTGTCTTTGTCGAGTCCGAGCTTCACGATTTCATGGCCCGCGGAACACGGCTTACATATCGTGAAGGCGGTTTGTCCTCGAGTCAGGCCGAACTCGGCTTCATAGCCTTGAGCGATTTCCGGATCCGCGACCCCGTGTGAGAAGACGCGGAGGAGGCGAACGCCGTGTCCCAGTATCAGGGCGGTGAATTTCTCGTCGTAGCGTCCGAGGTCACGGCGGTTCCACACGTCGCGAACGTTTGGCGCGTCTGTGAAGCCCAGGTTGCTCCACTTAACAGTGACCGGGGACGGAAATGCGTTGAGATTGAACAATGCGACGTAAAAGCTTCCATCCCCTAGATCACTTACCCATACGGGGGTCATTCCCCCCGCGATCTGGTTTGCGGGACGCCCTGATTGATCGACGGCAATCACCTCATCGTTGCTGAGCAGATCAATTCCGGTGGCGTCAAGCTTCGTCAGGTCTCCTCCAAGATAAAGAGGTGCATTGGCCATGGCCCAAAGCGTGATCGCAGATTGCTGCTCAACTGCGTTCAGACCATCGTTGCCGGCATTGCCGACCTCCAGAGGGCCCAGGTCATTCCAGCCAGCTTGAGGACTGGCGTATGTCTGCCATCCGATGAGGTCACTCCAGCGCTGAGAAGTAAGGGGCCAACTGGTAAGCGTAGAACAGTTCCCCTCGCATTCCAGGTCGCCACTGATCCGTCGAGCGTTTGTGTACTGCTGCCACGTGTTGAAATCGTCCTGATCGATGGCCCAAGAAATCGTGAGCCAAATCGGCCGATGGCTCTCCGCAATAGCCTTGCTCCAAGCCATCACGTCAGGCCCGTTATCAATCGACAGTGTAGCCGACCCAGGAGCAACACCATCGAGACGAATGTAATCGAGGCCCCAGGAAGCAAAGATCGCGACGATGGAGTCGACATACTCTTGCGCTCCTTGCTTGGAGAAGTCGATCTTGAAGTTCGAGAGGGAACTGATAGGATCTGAAGCCGCAAAGGCGTCCCCGGCGGAGTTCGGAAAAGCAAGGATATCCCTGATGTGATAGGTCGTTCCGAGGATCTGAGAGTTGGAGAGCACGGCCTGTCGATCCACGCCAGGCTTCCAATAAATTCCGGCTTTCTGTCCGTTTGAATGGATGTGGGAGATCAAGCCAGCTATATCCGGAAACAGCGACGCATTGGGAATGGGCCGGCCATTCGAGTCGAAGCTCCCTTGCCAACCGGCATCGATATTGATGTAGGTAAACCCGTGTTGCTGCAATCCCGAAGACAAGAGCGCGTCCGATTGCGCTTGTATGTTGGTCTGCGTCAGAAAGGTGCTCGAGACTGTCTGCTCGCTGAAGCTGCTCCAACCAAGGTACGGCCGATCGGCAACTCCAGACGATTGGGCGACGGCGTGACAGCCTCCGCCAACGATCAAGGCGACCAGGGGTACGAAGATTTTGAGTGATGCTTGAAGCTGGATTTTCGGTTTGGCGCCCTTCCGATTGACTTGCTTTGTGCAACTGGCTCTCAACTGAATGACCTTCATGATCCTGTCCCCGCCCTTGATCGACGCGTGCGCTCGTTTCTATTAGGTTGAGCGGTCTTCTTAGGCACGCCGCTACGCATCTGAGAATCTCCGGCTGCCTAAACACGACCAAGCACTTAACAAGACGAAGTCGAGTGCCGAACCGCGCATGAATTTATCGTCAATGCCGAGCGTCTAGCCCAGTTTCTGACGATTTGGGCCATATCACTGCTCTCCTCGTCGCGTCGTCGACCGCCAAGAACGATTTAATTGGATGTAAAGTCGGCTATGCGTCCAGTTGCCAGACTAGCCACTCACCCGGGCGCGATGCCAAGCCTGTCGTTCACGGCTACTCTTAATCGCTGTTTGCAGCCACTACGCGAGGAAGGGACAACACGAACGTACGGCAGCGGGCAAGGGGAGTTTCGAAACCAGGAGACCTGTATTGCCGAGCGTTGCGTATTCAATGGCGTTTTCCTTTCTTGTGAGTCCGAAGTTTCCTTGGCGGGAAGATCTGGTCGTTGGCATGAGCACTTGCCCCGGGCTTAAGGTCGGTCGCCCTTTTCGGAAGGACGTAATAGCGCTGCGCGCGCGTTGGTTTCCTTGGCAACACGAACGGTCTCATTACGGTGGGCACGGAGCTTCATGAAGGATCGGGCCTCGGCGTATAGACGCGGAATGTCGCGGTTGACGATGGCCTTCCAGACGACACGGAAGGCGGCTTTGGGGCGGAAGAAGTATTCGTCATAGAACTTTTGGACCATTTCCAAGACGTACTCGGCGGGCAGACCGGGGTACTCGATGTGGGCCATCTGATGCCCGGCTTCGTCGGACATAGCCACGTTGGCTATGAACCCATTCTGCTTCGCGTAGTCGAAGAACTCGGTGCCGGGGAAAGCGTGCGCGATGGAAACCTGAATGGTTTCCACGTCCAGCGATTTGGCAAAGTTGATGGTGTTGCGGATCGACACCCTGGTTTCGCCGGGGAGGCCCAGGACAAAGTCACCGTGGACGGTCAGATCGAGATCATGGCAGTCCTTGACGAAGGCGCGCGCTCTCTCTACTGTGGCACCTTTCTTGATGTTCTTGAGGATCCGCGGATCGCCCGACTCAAAGCCAACGACGAGCAGCCGGCAGCCAGCTTCTTTCATGCTCTTCAGCGTGTCGTAGTCGCTGGTGACACGGGAGTTGCAGGACCAAGTGAGGCCGAGGGGCTTGAGCGTCTCGCAGAGGTCGATGGTGCGGGCTTTCTGGATGTTGAAGGTGTCGTCGTCGAAGAAGAATTCCTTTACCTTGGGGAAGGCCCGCTTGGCCCATGCCAGTTCCGCGGCCACATCATCAACGGAGCGCTTGCGCCAGGCATGTCCGCTCAGCGTCTGCGGCCACAGGCAGAACGTGCATTGCGCCGGGCAGCCGCGCGTTGAGTAGAGCGCGATGAAGGGATGCAGCAGGAAGGGCACGTTGTAGCGCGTCACGTCTAAGTCGCGCATGTAGATCTTCGTGGCCCACGGCATTGCGTCCAGCTCTTCCACCAGCGGACGGTCGGGATTGTGAACCACCTTGCCGTCTTTCTTATAGCTGATGCCGAGGATCTCGTTAAGAGGCTTGCCCTGGGCAAACTCGACTACGGAGTAGTCGAACTCGCGGCGGCAGATAAAGTCCAGCACAGAGCACTCGTTCAGGGCCTTGTCGGGGGAGATGGTCACTGGCGGCCCGACAAAGGCGATGCGAATGGATGGATTGGCCGCTGCGATTGCCACAGCCAAGCGCCGGTCGCTTTCCCAGCCTACTGTAGAGGTGAACAGCACTAGGAACTCGTAATTTTTGCAAATCTGAATAGTCTCTTTGCCTGAGACATGATGCGGAGGAGCATCAAGCAGACGTGAACCCTCTAGAAGGCCGGCCGGATAAGTCAGCCAAACCGGGTACCAATAGGATTCAATCTCGCGCGTTGCGGGCCAGCGCGAGCTGGCGCCTCCGTCAAATTTTTCGAACGAGGGTGGGTTCAGAAACAGAGTTTTCAAAGGCATAAGCATCCCTTCAATTGAATTGAGTACTTGCCGAGATCGTGTACAAGTCCGATTAGCGTGCCGACCCGAGGCATGCCGGATTTCGCGGCCAAGCACAAGGCGATCGAAGTGACTTTCGAGGAATGCTCTATGAGATTTTGATGCTCTCGGGGAAGCTCAAGGAATTGCCTGCGCGACCTGAAAATCAGAAAACGATCTTGCTGGCCAATTGCCGAAGGACATACCTGTTGTGCACTCCACCACAAACAAGCCTCACACCCTCACTCATCATTTCGAGCAATACATCCTTTCCTTCCTGCGTTGTCCGTAGGCGAGTCTTGCCCGATTCCGCTGCATGAGATAGTGCACGCAGCATGCCATCGGAAGTTGGGCGTAAGTTATTGGGTGTGCAGCACTCCAAACGTGACACCAATCGCCTGCCGTGCCCTACTGCGGGCGGTGCCCGAATGCGGGCAGGTCGGGATCTCGTCAACCCAGAAGCCAGCCCATTTCAGGCCGGTCATGCATGGGAGCGCGTTCGGGCTTCGGTAATCGGCTTTCGTGATGATCGTTGCTCTGTCAGCCTGACATCACAGCCAGAAGCACGGCGCCGTTACTCTTTACCACTCGACAGCACGAGCGGATGCATACGAATGCCCTGTCGTTCCTTCCTCAGTGCGGCTCAACGAGATTCATCTACCAGACGCTAAGAACTCGAGGATGGCTTCCCTTCCTCTTTTTCCGGGCTCACCCTCTTCGCAAGTGACTATGCAGCAGGTTCGACTAACATGGGATAGACTCTTCTAGCTCAAAGCTTTGCGCAAAATCTTTCTGGCGCGTACCAAACGAGACTTAGTTGCAGCAACGGAAAGGCCTGCGAGCTCGGCGATTTCCTGTATCGACCTATCATCGGATTGACGAATCTCAACCACAATTCGCAGACTGGGCCGCAGACAGCGAATCGCTTGCCTCAGGCGCTCTACGTTTTCGCGGCTTGCATAAAGCTCTTCCGTGTTCTTCGTCTGATCCGCAATGTCCCAATGCTGCCAGGTATCACCATTCGTGAACTCCATAGAAGTCTCAGGGTGAGAACGTCTCCTTCGAAGAATCATCAGCGACGAATTCATCGCTATGCGTGTGAGCCAGGTCACAAATTGTCCCCTGCCATCGAAAGTGTTCAAATGCAGATAGGCTTTCATCCACGCATCCTGAATCACGTCCTCTGCGTCTTCTCGCTTGCCGGTGATTCCATAGGCCGTCTTGAATGCTCTATTCGAGTGCCGCCTCCATAGTTCCAAAAAGGCTAGGTGATTCCCTAACTTAGCCGCCGCAACGAGGGCTTCATCAGTTGCGGCAGGATCAACTAATCTCGCGCCTGCGAGAAGCTCGTCCTGTTGCTTTCGTGATTCCGCTTCCGCCATCGCACTCCCCTTTCTCAACAGCGCCCAAACAACCCATTAGGTAATTGGCAGCGTCTACCGGGCCCTAAGGTGCGCAACATCCGTGGGAGAACGACATCGTGAGAGCCCTCGGTGGAATAGCTGCTTAAAACCAGAATGCGACCCCCTGGCAAGCAAGGCGATCGGCAAAGGGGACCATTTGAGCATAACATCCTAATGAACCGATACCTTCGCACTTTTGCCTGGTTCATTTCTTTTCAGCAGAAATGAGGCGACAAACATAATCAACGAGCCCATTGCCAGCAGCCAGTAAATATCGACGTAAGAGAGAACTGCAGCCTGGGCCTGAACCAAAGCGTACAGTCGGCCCAGGGCCTGTTGTTGAGCGGCATGCGCGCTCAAGCCGGAGCGCGTCAGTCGTATTGCAAGAACTGTGATAGAGCTGTGAAACCGGCCAGAAGCTGTGTATTCGGCCAAGACGGATTGATGATACTGACTGCGTCGAGCAATCAAGGTCGTGACAGCGGACGTCCCAACGCTCTGTCCCATGTTGCGAAAGAAATTCATCAGTCCGGCGGCAGCGTTGGTTTTTTCAGGCGCGAGGCCGACATATCCGGCAAGCGTGAGGGGGACAAATAGAAAGGCCACGGGAATGTACTGCCACACACGTAAAAGGGTGGCCGAGCGGAAACTCATAAGGAGATCAACCTGTTTGCTCGATATGTACATGGCTGCCGCCAGACCTATCCAACCACAGGCGATGATATGACGCGCTTGAAATCGGGTGGTGAGTTTGCCCACCATCGGGAGCACAACCAGCACCACCAGGGCGCCGGCGGAAAGCACCATACCTGCCTTTTGTGCCGTATATCCCATAAGAGTCTGCAGGAGTTGCGGCATGAGTACCGTGGAACTGAATAAGGCCGCTCCCAGCATTAGGAACATCAGATTGGTGGTCGCGACGTTGAAGTTCTTGAACAAACGCACATCAACGATGGGCTCTTTCTGAAGCCATTCCCAAACGACCAGGGAAACGAGGCCCACGACGGCGATCACGACCAAGGTGGTAATGAAATGAGATCCGAACCAGTCGTCTTCCTGTCCCTTGTCGAGGACGATCTGCAATGCGCCTACGCCTAGAGTCAGCAGAGAAAATCCGATGAAGTCGAAGCCGGAGAGCCGGGCCTTCAGGCGGGCTATGTACGGTGGATCTTCGACAAGCTGATAGACCAGTATGAGTGCCAGAATGCCAACCGGAACGTTGATGTAGAAAATCCAGCGCCAAGAGTAATTGTCTGTGATCCAGCCTCCCAGCGTCGGACCAATGGCAGGAGCGCAGATGGTCGTAATTCCATACAGCGAAAAGGCCAGCCCTCGCTTCTCGGGAGCAAAGCTATCGCCCAGGATTGACTGCGCCATCGGCTGCAAGCCTCCTCCAAACGCGCCTTGCATGACTCGAAACAGGAGCAGAAACCCAAGGCTGGGTGCGATCCCACAGAGAAAGGAACTCGCTGTAAAAAACGTAATGCAGATCAAAAAGAAGCGCTTCCGGCCCAGCGATGCGACCAACCATCCACTTAGCGGTAGAACGATAGCATTGGAGACCAAATAGCTGGTTAATACCCACGTGCTCTCGTCATTGCTAGCCGCCAGACCGCCGGCGATGTGTGGCAGGGCTACATTGGCGATGCTGGTGTCGAGCACCTCCATGAACGCCGCCAGTGAAACCGAAGCCGCAATGATCCAAGGGTTAACTTTGGGCTGCCAGAGATCCTCTCCGGCGGCACCAGATCCGGCAGTGCTCATCGCACCCTCACCTCGGGTTCAACGGACAAGCCCGGCTTCAGCAGTCCTTCCGCGTTGAAGTCCGATCCTCTAGAGCGATCAAAATCGAGGCGCACTGGTACCCGCTGCACAACCTTCACGTAGTTTCCAGTGGCGTTCTCCGGAGGTAACAGGCTGAACACCGAGCCTGCGCCGGCGCCCATGTTGGTTACATGTGCCTGCCATTTGCGGCCGTAGGCGTCCACCTTGATTTCGACGGGTTGCCCTGGCCGCATATGGGCAAGTTGCGTTTCCTTAAAGTTGGCCGTAACCCAGACATCGTCGAGCGGCACTACTTCCACCAATTCCTGCCCGATGCCGACGTTCTGGCCCACTTCGACTGTCCTCTTACCGATAATTCCTGTGACTGGAGAACGAACGACTGTATAGCTGAGGTTGAGGTCTGCTTGATCGAGTTGTGCCTTGCGTTCTCGCGCCTGGGCATCGGCTGCGTCTGCCTTGGCGAGGGTCATCGAAATCTGTTGCGGTGCGGTCTGAGCGCTGCGTAAATCGGCCCTCGCCTGCAAGAGTTTTCCTTGCGCCTGGTGCACTGCTTGTTCAGCCGCCTGTACATTCGCTCTGCCTGACACGACGCCGGATCGATTTGCTTTGGCCGCGGCGACTGCTTGATCGTACTGCTGATGTGAAATATCTTCCTTTGCGACTAGTTGTTCATAGCGCACCAGGTCCGCGTCGCTCTTCGCCGCATTGGCCTCGGCCTGTTCCAAAACGGCTTTCGCAGACTCGAGATTCTGCTCGGCGGCCTTGAATCCCGCCTCTGCGTTTTCCACCGCAGTACTTGCTGAATCGACGTTGCTTTGCGTGGTAACGGAGGTGATCGGTATGTTAAAGCGAGAACTTGCGGCACTGGCCTGCGCGTCCTCGAACCTCGCCCGGGCCTGTTCCAGCGCGATCTTATAGTCCTTAGGATCGATGGTCACGAGCACATCACCAGCATGCACAAGCTGTCCCTCGATCACTGGAACTTCGAGCACGTATCCATTGATCCGCGTGCTCAACGGCATGATGTGACCATCCACTTGTGCGTCGTCAGTCGACTCCCACGCCAGGCTATTCCATAAGAAGAGCCCTCCACCTACGATCACAAAGGCGAGTAGGAGCAACGCCGCGGCCCGAGCGCCCACCGGATGCTCGTTAAAAATCCGGCGGAGGCCCTGCTTCTTTTGGTTGCCGTAAGATAATTCTGGTTTTGCCGTCGCCACCGGGGTGGAATTTGTTTCCTTGAACTCCGTCTGTTGTGCAGACACTTAGCGTCCTCCGAGATATTGGCTAAAACTGCCTCGTGCAATACCGAGGGCACGAGCGAGCGCCAGTTTTGCGAGATTGTGGCTATAAAGGCTGGTGATGTATTGGTCGTTGGCGCTGGCCAGGGACTGCTCGGACTGCACCACTTCGACGCTGTCGGTGACGCCCTGCCGCAAAGCGGTCCTTGGAACGAGCGACGTTCTCGTTGGCCAAGCCCACATTCTGATGAGCGACGTCGACCTGCTCCTTGGCGGCATTCAGATTGAGAAATGCGGTGCGAACGTCGTAATCAATTTGCCCACGGATGTTTTCTGCTTCTGCCTTCCTCTGGCGCAGAGTCGCTTCCGCTTGGGTTATGTCGCCCTTGATCCGGCCACCGGTGTAGACCGGTACATTGATCCCCGCCTGGAAACCGAAGACTCCGTGGGACTGACTGAACGTTGGTCCCTGGTCGCCGTAATCGCCATTTACAGCCACGACGGGATAACGTTCGCCCTTGGCGGCAGACAGCGCCTGCTCGGCTGATTTAGCCGAATCGAGAGCCGAGCGGAGGTCACTGCGCGAGTTGTAAGCCATCGTGAGAGCGTCTTCGACGGTAGGTGGATTGATGTCCGCATACGGAAGTTGGTCCGCAATCTCGAAGGTTTGGCCAAGAGGTAATCCGATGGCGCGGCCGAGGGTGAGTTTCGCGACTGCGAAGTTGTTGCGTGCAACGCTCAGGTTGTACTCTTCGGTATGAAGCTGGACTTCTGTCCGAGTCACGTCGATCCGTGGTCTTGTACCGGCCTGGAACTCGTCTGCTGCCTGATCGTAGAGAGCCTTCGCATTCTGCACTTGCGCCTCTTCGGCTTCAATCCGGGAGCTGGCTTCGATGACTTGCAGATAAGCGTTGCCCACGGTGAGCGTAATTACGTCGAGCGTGTCTTGGTAGCTGAGCTGGGCGGCCTGCTCGGAGGTGCGCGCAGCACGGAAGCGCTGGATCGATTCGTAGCTGAACAGGGTTTGGCTAACACTTGCACTCGCCGTGCTGTAACTGAACGGGCCAACAACAGCAGGGATGCCGGGTATCTTGACTGCGCCGAGGCCCAAGGCTGTGAGATTCACTTGGTCGACGTTCTCATTTATCCCTGCACTTACCTGGGGAAGGAGGTGGCTTAACGCGAGCAGTCGTTGCCCGCGAGCCGCCCTGGTATTCTCGTCACTCTCGATTGCCCCCAGGTTGTAGCGCACGGCCTGGTTGATGGCTTCGCGCAGCGTGAGGCGTAGGACCAGGTTGGTGGCGGGGCCGCTGGGAACACTTCCGAAATTCGGTGACATCACCTGCGCCCAGGATGCAGTCGTCGCGACCACCAGCAACGGCATTAAGCTGCACAGTTTCGCGATGCCGATGACCCTTCCGCCTAAGGAGCGAGCGCTCTCCGCGCGATCCCTCTTTACCATTCAGTCCGGTACCTTGTTCTCATCTTTGTCTTGTTTATTCTCTGCACAGTTTTTCCTTTTTCTCCTGTCGTGGGTTGTGTTTCTGAGGGGGTGTAATCAAAGGAGAGAGATCGCCCCATCGTCATTCGGCGCTCCCTGCGCACTCGCGCGCTCGTTATTCCAACGGAGAGCCTGGCAATACGCAGCCGCGACAATTCGTCGGGGCACGTCCAGCAGGAGCGCGCAATCAGCAATCGATAAATGTTGTATTCCCCGCAGCACCAATGCGGAGCGGGCCAATGGGTCAAGCGCCGCAACGATGTCTTCTGTATCGACATGCCGAAGCGAAGCGATCTGATCGTCGGAAAGCACGTCATCATCAGAGTGCTCGCAGGACGAATCGGTATAGCGGCTCGCCGATGCAGAAATGAAGGTCGCGAACTTCTCTTACCGCCGCCCGCACCGTTGCAGTATTCGTCCACGCGATGAGCCAGTCGCGAAAGACACCGCTATAGCTTGCGGACAGATCGCTCGCGTTTATAACTGCTTGGTCTGCGAGGGCGTGGTCTCCGGTAATGATCAGCGCTATCCAGTTCAAATAATCGCGTTGCTCGACGAAAGCCGATTGGATCTCGTGGTTCGAAGCAAGGCTGTCCTGGGGCCGTTCTTGTGTGTCTTGTTCTGTCGAATGAAACCATTCCATGGTGGACCTTTTACCTCGTCCCATACGTCAACAAGTGCCTGATGCCAGGCAAACAAGTGCAGGGGATCGTAGTTTCGATAATCCGGCACGCGCCAAACCGCCGCTGACATGGTTCGCATGGCAGTCACACTCTTGCGTTGCCAATACGCTAAAGCAGGAAAACGAATGCAACTACGGCTACGAGAGCAATCGCCACTAATGTGCAAGACACATACAGCAGATAGGAGACCGGATAGTCTTCAGTATCGTCTTTCATGTTAGTTTCTCCCTAACCATTCACGCGCGGACGAACCTCTAAAACGTTCGCGAACGCGTTACATCGCCCGGGAGAAGGCCGGGCACGTTTCGCCGCCATCGGCAAATGCAGGCGTTCGCAGACGTGGAGGGGATAGCAGTTGTCTGCAATAAACTGCCCTCCAATTGTAGCTAACCACGACAACATCTCCTCACCGACCGCATCGACAAATGTCACCTCCGACAAATTCACGACAAGTCGCAGCGGAATCTTTGAGCGCGTCAGCAAATCTCTTGTGTCCTTGGCGAATGGCCCAACGAGCCGGCCTTCCAGTCGCATGGTCACGGTGTTCCCAACATCCTGAAATTCGACACGCAGCATTGGTGATCTCCAATCAACACGCAACATCGTTCGATCTCTTTCGGCGAGCCTTTCAATCCCGCCGAATTAGAGAGTGCAATCGGCATGCCAGCGGAAGGCGGTGTAAGTTGTTGTAGTTGCGAGGGTCCGGATGTGACCGGGCCGTTTGCCATGCCCTATAGCGGGCCCGTGCCCAAATGTGGGCAGACTGGGTATCAGCCAAAAGCAAGTGTGGCCTCGAGACGGACCATACTTTACCCCTTCAACCGACTTCTCCGGCCTTACGCCGGAAGAGAACTCTCCCTGGGAACATCGGCTCGAGAGGGCCTATCGTCGAACTGAACGACGAAGGAGAACATCAGGTCGAGGACGTCGCTGTTTTGAGTCGTGAAGTCGAAGCAAACAACGTGACTGATGGCTCCGACGGGTTCGGACTTTTTACGCCGCGTGGCTGGAATGCTGCCCAACACGCAGGCCTTGGCCGCGTAGATAGTGCGGGCCACGTTGCCGGAAGTCGCGGGCATGATAACTGAGGCTAAGGTGATGGCGGCAGCGTGGCCATCGATTGTGTAACTGGTGGGTTCTTCGATGATGCTCGGTTGGCCATACTGTTCGAGCTGGTTCAGGATCTTCTCGCGGATGAAAGGGCCGAGTTGGGTGGCGAAGCGCAAGACGTCCGGGCACGTGTTGTCGACAGTGGAGAGGGCGAACGAGGAGGTGTCGATTGGGGTGATGGAGTTGGCGAATAGGGTGGGCTGCACGCACTTGCGGGTGTCGGAGGTCACGGCTATGGCCGGCGGAAACGGTAACCGCGCGAAGCGGGACGGATAGAAATAGGTGATATTCAGAGCGTCATCGTGGAACCGGTTTAGCACGTCGGGATTACTTCGATCGGGGGCTTGGGGCATTGCGGTTAGGCAGAGGAGGAGAAGCAGAAATATTGATGCATAACGAAGCATGGTTTGACCTTGAAGAGCAACGGGCGGAATCAGGACAAGCAATCACCAAGTGCAACTTCTATTGGGTAGATACGGCCTCCACAGGTCGAGTCTTGCCCGACTCCGCCGCATGAGAAAGTGCACGCAGCGTGCCAGCGGTGGTTGGGCGTAAATGGTTGGGGGTGCAGGCGCACCAGACGTGATACCAATCGCCGCCATGCCCTATTGCGGGCCGTGCCCGAATGCGGGCAGGTAGGATCTGGTCAGACCCGAAGCCGGCTCATTCCAGCCGCCCATGTATGGGAGCGCATTCGGAAATGCAGGATGGGACTACAAAGCCTACATCCAGCCACTCCACCTACCTTTGTCATCTCGACCGGAGCGAAGCGCAGTGGAGAGATCTGCGGTTTCTCTTCTGTATTCGGAGCGCAAGCAGGAGGGCGGGCTTCAGTAATCGGCTTTCGTGATGTTGAGCCGCCGCATTTTGTTTTGCAGCGTTGTGCGCTTCAGCCCGAGACGCTCCGCAGCCGCTCCCGGACCGGAGATTCGTCCCGACGCCGCTTTTAATGCGTCGATGATCGCTTGCCTTTCCGCTTCCTGGAATGTCGATACAGGAGAGGCAAATCGGAAATGCAGGATGGGACTACAAAGCCTACATCCAGCCACTCCAACTACCTTTGTCATCTCGACCGGAGCGAAGCGCAGTGGAGAGATCTGCGGTTTCTCTTCTGTATTCGGAGCGCAAGCAGGAGGGCGGGCTTCAGTAATCGGCTTTCGTGACGTTGAGTCGCCGCATTTTGTTTTGCAGCGTTGTGCGCTTCAGCCCGAGCCGCTCCCGGACCAGAGATTCGTCCCGACGCCGCTTTTAATGCGTCGATGATCGCTTGCCTTTCCGCTTCCTGGAATGTCGATACGGGAGAGGCAAATCAGAAATGCAGGATGGGACTACAAAGCCTACATCCAGCCACTCCACCTACCTTTGTCATCTCGACCGGAGCGAAGCGCAGTGGAGAGATCTGCGGTTTCTCTTCTGTATTCGGAGCGCAAGCAGAGATTCCCTCGGAAATGACAAAAAGAGAGGCAAAGTCAGACCAGGAGGGCGGGCTTCAGTAGTCGGCTTTCGTGACGTTGAGTCGCCGCATTTTGTTTTGCAGCGTTGTGCGCTTCAGCCCGAGACGCTCCGCAGCCGCTCCCGGACCGGAGATTCGTCCCGACGCCGCTTTTAATGCGTCGATGATCGCTTGCCTTTCCGCTTCCTGGAATGTCGATACGGGAGAGGCAAATCGGACGGATGACTTCTTAAGTTCAGTGAGCGGGACGTTTAACTCGTCTCCCTGCGTCAGAATGACGGCCCGCTCAATGAAGTTCTCCAACTCTCGAACATTGCCGGGCCACGCCGCACTGGTCAACGCATCCATTGCGGGCTTCGGGATCGACTTGATGCGCTTCTGCATGCGGCCAGACAACCGCGAAACAAAATAGTGAACAAGGAGCGGGATATCCTCCCGACGCTCGCGAAGTGGTGGTATCTCAATCGGAAAAACATTGAGCCTGTAAAACAGATCCTCCCGGAATTGATTGTTGCGGATCATCAGCGATAGGTCTCTATGCGTTGCCGCGATAAGGCGAACATCGACATGAATGGTCTTGTTGCTTCCCAGCCGCTCGAACTCTTGTTCCTGCAACGCGCGCAGCAACTTTGGCTGCAGCTCTAGACTAATGTCGCCAATTTCATCCAGGAACAACGTGCCGTGATCGGCAATTTCAAAACGGCCGCGTTTCTGCATCAAAGCGCCGGTGAATGCACCCTTCTCGTGTCCGAACAGTTCGCTTTCGACAAGCCCGGATGGGATAGCAGCGCAATTGAGACGTACGAACGTTCGGTCTCGTCTTGGACTGAGGTTATGGACTGCGCGCGCAATCAGTTCTTTCCCGGTGCCCGTCTCGCCGTGCAGCAGGACAGTAGATCCGGTTGGGGCGACAATCTCGATCTTGTCAAGGACTTTACGCAGAGCGGCGCTCTTGCCTACGAGATCCTCGAAGTTCGATTCCGCGCGGATTTCCGATTCGAGATACAAGCGCTCGTCTTCCAGGCGATTTCTTGATGCGCTGAGTCGTCCATACGCGAGCGCGTTTTCCAACGCCAAGGAAATCTGCGCGCTAATTTGGGACAAAATGTCGAGATCTTCTTGTCCAAAGTTGTTAGACCGCTTGCTCCCCATGGCAAGAAGCCCAAGAGGTCCGTTAGCGGTCCCTAGGGGGGCTACGGCTAAGGCGGCGATCGATTCGTCCTTGAGTCGTTCGAGAACCGGGGGCCGAAGCTTTTCGATATCCTGCTCCGACCAGATCTCAGCGGTCCGGGTACGTATCTTCTCAACCTCCTGATCGGTGACTTCACGGACGGGGATATCCGCGAGAAAGCCCTTGCCACCGGGAAAATCGAGAACCGCGCATTCGAGCCGGTTAGAGTGTTTATCGATCAGCCAGAAACCGGTGAAGTCATTCGCAAAGTATTTGCGAATCGACGATGAAGCAGAGCGAAAAAGCTCATTGACGCCCAGCTGCGTCACAACCTGATTATTGATTTCGAGTAGCAGTCGAAGCCGATCACGCTCGTGCGCTAATTGCCGTTGGTACAGTTCTGCGGCATCGCGGGCAACCGCGCCCTCAAGCGCTACGGCAACATGCGATGAGACGGAGATCATCAGTTCCATGTCGTCAGGGCTGAATTGCTCTCTCTGCGCAGTCGCAAATGCCAACGCCCCCAGTTTCTTCCCGGCTATCGAGATCGGAAATATGCATGCGCTGTGCGGAATCCGAACTTTCGCTTGCGATGCCAGTTGGGGAATCCTTGAAAGCTCAGCCTGCAGGTCAGGAACGTATACCGGTTTTTGTTCGTCGATTGCTCTTCCAACAGCAGTCCCCAAATGCGGACACTCAGTGCCAATTTCGACTTGATGAGCTTCCGGACCTCGGTCAAAAGCTATGAGCCGGACCGAGTTCCCGTTGTCGGACAGCAGGGAAAGGCTAACCGAGTCGAAAGCCACAACGCTCGATAACAGACGGCGTAAACTCTGCAGGACAGCCTTCAAGTTGGGCTGGGATGCGATGGCGCCGGACACTTCAAGCAAGGTGCGATACCTGCCATCCGTTGCGCTTCTTGATTCCATCTCACTCACCGGCATGCTCCTAAGCTAGCACGGGGCTGGCGATACGGCAGTTTAGGAAATGGTGTAGACCGAAGCCACTATCGCCAAGCCGGCGCGACCAGCAGGGAGCGGCGGCCTCGAGCAAATTGGAAAAGACCACAGTAGTTCCTAAACTGCCTTAGCTAGGACGGGACCCAGCGTGTCATTTCGAATCGGGACTTCGGTGAGGCGAACTGGCGTCCTGAGTCATTAACTCGCCGACAATTTTGTCATCTCGAGCGGAGCGCTCATGGACCTGCGGCCCACCAAAGGAGATGAAAATCGGGTTGAGGAAGGTTTGGTCGGCAATTACACCTAACTTTGTCATCTCGACCGGAGCGCAGCGGAGTGGAGAGATCTGCGGTTTGTGGGTATCTAACCGCGGGTCCCCCCTCACTCCGCTTTATTCTCACTCAGATGTGGGAAACCGCAGATCTCTCCACTCCGCTGCGCTCCGGTCGAGATGACAAGGTTATGGTAGTGGCTAGAAACTGATCCTAGGGGGTTCCCAGGATGATTTTCGAGAGAGCGAAACCGGGGTCCCCGGCAAGCGAAGCTTGCTGGGGTGGGAAGCGGAGTGGAGAGATTTGCGGTTTCAGCGATCTACGCTGCATCCCCGATTTTTGAACTATGCTGCGAACTTCTGACTCAGGCGAACTAGAATCAGCTCACACTGGAAAGCTGCGACGTACGCTGTTGCAGCATCCAGTGATCGCTACACTTCATCACATCCTCCCCTCAACGCGTGCGATCAAGCACGCATGAACAGGACCCTACAAAAGTCCCCACGAAGTCATGACGCAGCCTCTACAAAATGCCTGTAAACAGTTGATTCTTAATACGCGAAGCCACATGTTGCGGGTGAACAAGAAGACCGTCCGTCTGGGGATGCTGCCAGGGCTGGTAAGCTATTGATAACACTCACGCGGAGGGATGTGTGAGCGGTTGAAACAGGCGGTCTTGAAAACCGCTTAGCCCGCAAGGGCTACGGGGGTTCGAATCCCTCTCCCTCCGCCAGCAAGCTTCCGAAGCGATCTTAGACAATCCAGTAATTAAGCAAAAACCCCAGCAAAACTGGGGTTTTCGTCTATCATCGTCCGCTGAATGACATTGACGCGGTTTCACAAATGGGTGGCTGGCTAGGACGATACAGGCGGTCCGTTGTGACTACAGCATCCAAGATCAGTGGAGGACTAAAGCGCCCGCCGGCAGCGGATGCCAAACAGCGCGAAATCGAAAGGGACTCTATCTCTCCTTCTAGGCACCGAGCGAATCATCTCGGAAGGTGATTCTTCGATATCAGCCCGCAACATTCCGACTAGTAGCTTCGATTTTGGCGCAGGCCTATTAAGTAACCATTTGCGGCGGCTCTTTCCTTCCACCTAATAGAGTCCGGTCTTCCCCTTTTGGAGACCGGTAACCTAATTGACCGCTGGGTGAGGAAATGGGGATCGATATTCGCCGTTCCGGCGAGCAGACTTAGTTGCCAGTTTGCGTTACTAAAGGAAATAGCGCTATCCTTTCGTTATTGAAAACTGCAACGAAAGGTTCTCGTGCCCCAATTGCCGGCCAAATCCCGCCTCGGCCGATACGTTGCCAAAGTATTCGAAGGCGAGACGGTTCGCGCGTTTGTCCCGCCTTCCTTGCCCCCAGTTCCACCCGTGCAGCTCGACAGGTTGCAGCTCCTTCTGGAGCAGGCGAATCAGGCGGTAGGGCGGCTCGACGGGCTGGCTTCTCTGCTCCCCGACCTTTCCCTCCTGCTTTACACCTACGTTCGCAAGGAAGCTGTGCTGTCGTCACAGATCGAGGGCACGCTATCCTCTCTGTCCGACCTGCTCCTTTTCGAAAACGAAGAGGTCCCCGGGACGCCGATCGAGGACGTGCAGGAGGTCTCGAACTACGTTGCTGCGATGAACCACGGCCTGGAACGACTGCGGGCCGGACTCCCGCTATCCCTGCGGCTCATCCGTGAAATTCATGAAATCCTCCTCTCCAAAGGGCGGGGAAGCGGCAAGCAGCCCGGAGAATTCCGGCATAGCCAGAACTGGATCGGCGGCAGCCGCCCAGGGAACGCAGTGTTCGTTCCCCCGCCGCCGGAGCTGGTTCAGGAATGTCTTGGGCAACTCGAACTCTTCTTCCATGAGGAGCAGTCAAAACTTCCCCTGCTGGTCAAAGCTGGGCTCATCCACGTCCAGTTTGAGACGATCCACCCATTTCTTGACGGCAACGGCAGGCTGGGCCGGCTCCTGATCACGTTTCTCCTTTGCGCCCAAGGCACGCTCAGGGAACCAATTCTCTATCTGAGCCTGTACTTCAAGAGCAATCGTGCTGCATATTACGAACTCCTCGATCGTGTGCGGACCAGAGGCGACTGGGAAGCCTGGCTCGACTTCTTTTTGATTGGAATTCGGGATACAGCCGACCAGGCTGCAAACGCAGCTCGCCGCATCCTGGCCCTCTTCGAACAGGATCAGACGAAGATCGAAGGCTTAGGGCGGCCAACGGCCTCTGTCCTACGTGTATTCCAGCACATGCAGCGAAATCCAATTGTCGCTATTCCCGCGACCGCCGCCAAGATCGGCATCTCCGCGCCGACGGTCACAAAATCGCTGATGCATATGATCGACTTGGGAATTCTGCATGAAGTAACAGGCCGGGAGCGGCACAGGCTGTTTGTCTATGAGGAGTATTTAGCCATTCTGAACGAAGGGACGGAACCCCTCAAATGAGCACGAATATGCTGCGACGTGGTTCCAGAACTCAGGTGGTCAAATGACCCCTGAAGAACTTGCACGACAACAGATCGATGCCCTGCTCGAAGCTGCCGGCTGGGTCCTGCAGAACAACGCAGAATTCAATCGCAACGCCGGTGAAGGCGTTGCCGTCCGTGAGTTTTCGCTCCCCAACGGTCCCTGTGATTACCTGCTCTTTGTGGGCGGGAAGGCGGCCGGCGTCATCGAGGCAAAGAAGGCCGGGGTCACGCTGAGCGGTGTTGCTGAGCAATCAGCCAAGTACATGCAAGAACTGCCTCGACACCTCGCCCGTTGGGCCGATCGTCTCAGCTTCCATTACGAATCCACAGGAGAAGAGACCTTCTTCCGCGACACTCGCGATCCGCAGTCCCGCTCGCGCCGCGTCTTCGCCTTCCATCAGCCGAAGACACTTCATGCATGGCTCAAAGAGGCCGACACCTTGCGTGGCCGCCTGCAGCAGATACCGCCGCTTGATGCGACCGGCCTCCGCGACTGCCAGATCGATGCCGTTCGTGGATTGGAGGCATCACTCGTAAAGGATCAGCCCCGTGCGCTCATCCAGATGGCCACCGGAGCCGGCAAGACCTTTACTGCCTGCACCTTCAGCTGGAGGCTTCTTAAGTTCTCCGGAGCACGTCGTATTCTCTTCCTGGTCGACCGCAACAATCTCGGCGATCAGACGCTTAAGGAATACGGTGACTACGTGGAGCAGATCACCTTTCTGCTCTTCCTCAAGATGGACCAGGAGCGCTCGGAGCTGCTGGGCGAGCCATCCATCATTCCGGCCAAGTGGCGCTGGGGGCGCCTCGCCAACCTTGCCGGCGATGATCTCGAACTCCAATACCGACACACGCTCGAGAATCTGGCCAAAGAGAAGGGGCTGATCGGCACCATCTTTCGCAAGGCGCAGAACAAGCTGACCGACCCGGCGAAGCTGAAGCGCGTGGTCTCGCTCATCCACGACGAAACCTGGATCGGCATAGGCGTGGACGTGAAGGGCGCAATCTACGAGGGGCTGCTCGAAAGGAACGCCGCCGAAGTGAAGTCCGGCGCAGGCCAATACTTCACACCGCGCCCTCTGATTCAAGCAATGGTCAAAGTGGTCAATCCAAAGATAGGCGAGACTATCCACGACCCATCCTGTGGCACGGGCGGATTCCTGCTCGCCACTTACGACCACATGAAGGGCCAGTCGCAGGATCGCAGCCTCCAGAGGAAGTTGCGCGAGAAATCCCTGAGTGGTGTCGATATTGTGGATGAAGTGGTTCGCCTCTGCGGTATGAACCTCTATCTGCACGGTATCGGCAATGGGGAAAGCCCGATTCATTCCGGAGACGCGCTCGCGACCGATCCAGGTGAGCGCTACAACGTAATCCTGACCAATCCGCCGTTCGGCAAGAAGTCGAGCTACAAGGTAATCGGCGAGGATGGCGAGGTAGATACCGAGCGCGAGGACTACGAGCGGGAAGACTTCAAATTCACGACCTCGAACAAGCAGATCAACTTCCTGCAGCACATTATGACCATCATGGAAACCGGCGGCCGCGCCGGCGTAGTGCTGCCGGACAACGTGCTTTTTGAGGCAGGCAGCGCCGGCGAGGGGATTCGTGAGCGGCTGCTGAAGCAGTTCGACTTCCACACCCTGATGCGCCTGCCCACCGGTATCTTCTACAAACCCGGCGTGAAGGCGAATGTGCTGTTCTTTGACAAGCACGCGCCCCGTGCCGATGGAAAGCCCAACTCGAAGGCGGTCTGGATTTATGACTTCCGCACAAACATGCATTTCACGCTGCGGAAGAACACGCTCAAGCCCTCAGACCTCGACGACTTTGTGAAGTGCTATTCAGCCGCAGATCGCAGCAAGCGCAAAGAAGACAAAGCCGAGCGCTTCAAGAGATTCGCGGTAGACGACCTGCTGAAGCGAGACAAGCTGAATATGGACATCACCTGGCTGAAAGACGATAGCCTCGATGACATGACAGCCTTCCGTCTCCAGATGTGATCGCCGTGGAGATCGTCGAGAATCTTCAGGCTGCGGTGGAAGCGTTTCAGTCAGTGGCGGCAGAACTAGTGCTGCTTTCTGGATCATCACGCACAACGTAAAAACCCAGCGTTACCCGGACTTTCGTGTCGTATCGAGATCGATATTCTTTAGGCATGACACGGCATACTATCCGAATGCATTTCAAATTAGTTGTGTGACGGCTTCTAAGCTTGACTTGCTAAGGCGGGCTGGCGTATCGTTCGCGACAGAAAAGTCATCGGAAATTCCAGCAAAAGCGTGCGCTTGGCAGGAAGTGGAAGAAAGCTGCAAGGGAGAAACCCATGGACTCGAAGAGAACTAGTCGAAGGAAATTTCTAAAGGGCGGCGCCGCCGCTGGCCGGTTTGGCCGCAGGTGCGATGCGGCCGGCAAGCGGTCAGGCATCGGCATCTGAAGCGCAATCCGCAAAAACAGCTTAAAGACCTGGTCGCCTATGGCGAGCGTTCCCGCTTCGTGACCTCGGTACGCATACCGGTGGCCGAAAGACCTTCGCCCGATACCTTCGGCATGACGTTTCACGTGTCGAGTCCACTTCAGGATTCGGTGGGGATTATCACGCCATCCGTCGCTCCATTTTGTGGGTACTCACCGCGGCATCGATTGTTCCGGACATCGATCCCCGGGAGCATCGTCTCATGATCCATGGCATGGTGGACCGGCCGCTGGAGTTCACCATGGAAGACTTGAAGCGCTTTCCTTCCGTATCTCGCGTTCATTTTATCGAGTGCCTGGGAAACCATTCGAGACCCGAATATAAGACAGTTCAGGAAACGCACGGGCTGACCAGTTGCAGCGAGTGGACCGGAGTGCCCCTGTCTGTGTTGCTCAAGGAGGTCGGCGTGCAAAAGGGGGCGTCTTGGGTAGTTTCGGAAGGATCGGAAGAGGTTAAAGGAGCGGGGAGCATTCCGGCTAGCGAAGGCCATGGACGACTGTCTGGTGTGCTACGGCCAAAATGGCGAGGCGATACGTCCTCAGCAAGGTTTCCCACTGCGGCTGGTGGTCCCCGGCTTTGAAGGTATCTACAACACGAAGTGGCTGAGGCGAATCAAGGTGGTGGACCGGTACTACATGACCTATAACGACTACGGGCACATCTCGAAGGATCCGAAAGTCGCCGCGTTGACGCTTCCAGTGGGGACCGAAATCGGTCATCACTTTTCCTTCCGGGGGACAGCAGCTGCCCGGTCCGGGAGTCTACCAGATCACTGGCTTGGCTTGGTCCGGCGGGGGCGCCGTTCGCAAGGTGGAAGTATCCGCCGACGGCGGCCAGACCTGGAAAGACGCCCAGATTCAGGGGGCGGTCCATCCGCATGGCGCACACCCGGTTTGGCATGGACTGGAAGTGGGAAGGACAAGAGTGTGTGCTCCAGTCGCGCTGCACGGATGAACTGGGCCAGGTTCAACCGACACGCGCCCAACTCGCCAAGTTCTTTAATGTGCCCCCAGACTATTACAAAACACACGGTGTGCAGGGTTCCGACAATACCATTCAACCGTGGAGAGTGGCCGGCGATGGGAGCGTCCACAATGCGATCGCTTAGGCTTCTCCTGCCTGTGATGATTCTGGGGCTCTGCCAGGCCGGATGGGCGCAGTCGCCCACCTATGGTTTGGGAAAGACTCCGAGCGCGGAAGAGATCCGTGCCTGGGATATCACCATCAGTCCCACGGGAAAGGAACTCCCGCCCGGGAGCGGAACCGCCAAGGAAGGTGCGCAGATCTTTGCGCAGAAGTGCGCGGCATGCCACGGGGCGACAGGGTCAGGAGGCCCGGCTCCTATGTTGATAAGAGGCCAGAGCACTTCGACGAGCTCTACGCCTTGTCTCGCGCCTTGCATAAGAGAGGGAAACGTAATGGCGATTCACGCGCCATACGCGACGACGATATGGGATTACATCAACCGCGCCATGCCTTTCGCGCAGGAGGGCACGCTAAAACCCGATGAGGTATACGCCTCTGACTGCCTTTCTGCTCTATAAAAACGGTGTCATCCAAGAGGACGACGTACTCGACGCTCAGAGTCTGCCGCAGGTCAAAATGCCAAATCGTGATGGATACGTTCCACCCGAGTGGAAGCATGGGACGCCAAGGCCACTGCCGTAATAGTAACGTGGCTCAATTCCCGGCGGTGCTCTTCTATACGCTGCTGAATTTCACGCCTCTATTGACCTCTCTTCTCTGGCCGCTAGGTTTCCGTTACCCTGGTCCGCCTATGTTCGCCTACTCTCAGTTAAGAATCCAGAGGCCCGCGCTTTCTATGAAACGGAGGCTCTACGCTCTGGTACGCTAAGCTTCTCGGTAGGCAAGACCCAGGCAGGCGGCTACACAGGCTGCGGAAAAACTCTGGGACCATGGTAATGATCGGCGGTGAAATAAGTCCCGCAGGGACGACCTGAAAATAGCCCAGCACGGCAGTGCTGGGTTGGTGGGGGAGAGGCTCCAGTCCCGTAGGGACGACTGAAATCCGATATAGGTAGCTCCGATGCGCGGAATGTTTACAAAGAAAATGATTCAGCCGTCCCTACGGGACTTCACTTCGTAGCAGAATTTTCCCCAGCACTGACGTGCTGGGCTATTTTCAGGTCGTCCCTACGGGACTTAACAATTAATCATCATGTAATTCCGGGTTTTTCCACAGCCTCTACATCCGTTGTTGGTCAAAAATCTCCCCGAGAGCGCTTCTGCTGCAGATCTGTTAGAGGATTGCTACTCCAAATGCATAGGGCAGGCAAGTAGCAAAATTCATAAAAGATGACCCGACAAAATTCCGGCATCGCTTCTCTGTTGCGAAATCGCAGCTTTCAAATCGCGGTCCTTCTTTGGCTGCTCGTAAGCGTCTCGGCGATGGTGCTGACCCATCGGGGTGTTCCCTTGAACATTCCCGCCTTGAACCGGATGAATCCCATCTTTGCAGTTGCCTTCTCTTCGATCGCAATCGTGGTGCTCCTCGCCGAGATGGGTATAGTCCTCTTTCTCACGCGCGGTCGGCCGTTTCCTAAGCTCGACCTACGCGCGCCTGACCGCGCCATTGCGAAAAAAGAAACGTGGTCGTTGTGGATCTACATCGCGGTCATCATGCTGACCGGCCGCTATCTCGGACTTCACTTTTTCGGCGAAGGCATCGCCCTGCATCTGAACGGATCGGTCGTGGGAGCTACCCGCGTCCAATCGCCGCTCGAAGTCTGGACTTGGGCGGTTTATAACTGCGTCTTTCTCGCCTTAGCTCCTTATCTTGCCTTCCTGCACCGCGGCTACTCGCGCGAGGCACTGAACCTAAAATCCGCCAACCTGAAAAACGATTCCCTCGTGATCGTTGTGATTTTACTAATCAGCTGCCTGCTCGATCTTGCCGGACCGAATATCTTCGAGCTCTCTCCTCATCAGCAAGTCGCGGGCGGCCTGCTATCCTTCTTCTTGAATATGGCCGGCACTGATCTACCGGTCATGATTGTGATCTATGGGATTCTACTGCCACGTTACGTAAAACTGACATCCCCGGTAACTGGTTTTCTGCTGGGAGCCGCCAGTTACCCCATCATGCATTTATTGGAGTCCTGGACCCGCTACGGCACCCTTTCTGATTCAGCCGTCTCAGTCCTGTTTGTCTTCCTCACCTTCTTTCCCCCGGGGCTGATGAAGTCTTTCCTCACCATTCGTACTGGGAACGCGTGGGTTCATTTATGGGCCTTCCATGCGATTTCGCCGCACGTCACTGTTGATACCCGGCTGATAGTACGCGATTTCCAAATCCGGTAAGGCTCGGGCGTCGACTCGCGCGTTTCAAGTTACTTTCGAATGGAGAAACGGTAGACAAAGGTTACCGCCGGGCTAGGGCTGCCCATCCGCGATTGGGAGATTTATTCGCCTGCACCGTTCCTCAGTGTTCTTTAATGCAAATCTTAGCTATCTTTCACAGGCGCAGCCTCTTACTATGAGCCATGTCGATACGCCGCGCAAAAGCCGTCGTAATGATGGCTTTACTAGGTGTTGCTGGTCCAGCCTTTTCACAGAACCTGAACTCCTCTCAGGTGGGACCGCAGCCTGACGGGAGCATCCTGGTCCCAACCAACCAATTCGTCACCCCTGCCGGAGTGCAAATCAATATAAATGGCCGCCCATTGGCGGTGGCTGTAAGGCCGGACCAGAAGACTGCCGCAGTGCTGAACTCCGGCGCGGTTGGCCCCGGAATGGCCCTGATCCCTGTATCTCCCGTGGTGATTGTCGATTTGGCAAGTGGACTGGTAAAGCAGCAATTCACTACCACCGATGCCAGGGGTTCGTACGATGGCTTGATTTATTCGCGGGATGGGAAGCGTCTCTATTTCTCTCAGGATGACGGCCAGGTAACAATAGCGGACGTAGCAGCCGATGGCACGCTTACGCTGAACTCGCAAATCGTGTTGCCGCCGTCTCCCAACCATGATGGTGGCCCTCCGAATGATGTCATACTGCCCGCGGCTTCAGTCGGCATGAACAACGGAGGCATCGCCCTCTCCGCCGATCAGGAGACCCTCTATGTTGTTTTCAATACGGCGAATACGCTGGGCGTGATCGATCTATCCACTAACACGGTGACCGGCCAGATCGCGGTGGGCAATGCGCCTAAGAGTGTTGTGATTTCAGGCAACTATGCCTATGTCACGAACGAAGGCGGACGTGTTGCGAAGAGAGGCGATTTCACTGTTCCCTCCGATGCGACGCATATCGTGGCTGACCGTCAATCTGCTTCATCCACAACGGGCACGGTGAGCGTCGTCGATTTGGCAACGGAGAAGACAATCGCAAGCATTGCTGTTGGTCTCCATCCGACCGCGATTCTCGCCTACGAGGACTACATTTTCGTTGCCAACACCAACAGCGATTCCATTTCTATCATTGATGCCAGTAACCGGCGGATGCTTACAGAGTGGATTCGGCCATTCGAGCATGCGCCTTTTGGCAGCTCGCCCAATGGCCTTGCCATGACCTCCCAAAACGACCTCATCGTCAGTCTTGGCGCTAACAATGCGGTTGCGGTCTATAAGTGGAGTCCCCGGGCGGACTTGGCCTTCGAGGGCTTCATTCCCACAGGCTGGTATCCGTCCTCGGTTGCCCTGGTCGAGAGAGAAAGGCCCAAATCGACGCATCGGGAGGAAGGTCGAGACTTCGACCAGGACTTCAAGCCTTACGAAAGCCTGTTGATTGCAAACCTGAAGGGGATCGCGGTTGGATCGAGTGTTCCTGACGAAGCGTCTTCCGACAGCAACACGCTCAAGGGCAAAGCAACTCATACCGAGACCGGGAGTATTTCCATCGTCCCGCTGCCAAACGGCGAGCAGTTAAGAAACTATACCGAGCAAGTTGTCGCCAACAATAGCTGGGACCAGGAACATAGTGAGGGAGACCGCTTCTCGATGCCCTTCAAAACTGGCGCCATTAAGCACGTGTTCTACGTAGTAAAGGAGAACCGCACCTACGATGGTGTGCTCGGCGATGATCCTCGCGGTAACGGGGATCCGGCGTTGGCTCTTTTTGGCGGTGACGACAGTCCGAACCATCATGCTCTGGCCGATGACTTCGTCCTGTTCGACAATTTCTACGACTCAAGCCTGATGTCGGCTGACGGCCATCAATGGGTAACACAAGGCTTGGCTCCGGACTACATCGAAAAGTCGGTCAGCAGCTTCAACCGCGGCTATCCCTTCAATGGTGGAGATAGTCTGGCATATCTGCCGACGGGCTTCATCTGGATGAACGCGTTGAACCATGGTAAGACTGTGAAGATCTATGGCGAATATGCGAACAATTTCAAGGGTCCCAGTCAGCAGTTTGGGACCTTCACCGACTGGTATAACGATTCCTTGATCCTGGAACATAAGAAGACCGGCAGCCTGCATGCTCCGCTCGGGACCTTTCAACAAACTTCTGACATTCCTTCGGTCGACCAGCATCTGAACCGCGATTTTCCCACTTTTAATCTGTCCATTCCCGATCAGTACCGGATGGACATTTTCCTGAAGGATTTCAACTCCTACGTCAAGAACAACGACTTGCCCAACCTGGTGGTGATGACGCTATGCGCCGACCACACGGTTACCCTCGCAGGCTATCCCACCCCTGCGGCAGGTATGGCCGATAATGATCTCGCGCTTGGACGATTAGTGGATGCCGTTAGCCACAGTCGGTACTGGTCGAGCTCAGCCATTCTGGTTGTGGAAGACGACTCGCAAAACGGCGTGGACCACGTAGACGGGCACCGTTCCGTGGCCTATGTGATCAGTCCGTATGTCGAACGCGGACAGGTAAATCATACGTACTATACGCAGGTCAACATGGTGCGCACAGTGGAGGAGCTGCTTGGACTTCCACCGATGAATCAACACGACGCTCTAGCGCCGCCAATTACAGACGCCTTCCAAAGTCAGCCAAACCTGACCCCATATTCTGCAATACAGAACAAGGTTTCGTTGGATACGGTAACGCCGGCCCCGGTGTCCCAATTGCAACGCGCCTGGCAGAAGGAACTGGCAAAATCATTTCCCAGCGGGCCGCGACAAGACCCGGACAGAGCAGACCCCAATCTGCTCAACCGGGCAATCTGGTACGCAATGAAGAACTATTCGGTCCCTTACCCGGGCGATAAGCGCGTTCTGTTCCCCGGTGAGGTAAAGACGGACAGCGCTAAGCTCGATAAGGACTAATTGTGGAGCTTTCCGGGGCCTGACGCCAATACCCGCGGCGCCCGGCTGGGACGGATTCTGCCTCAGTCGAAGAAAGTACGATCCTCCTCAGACAGGTGCGCCTTGGCTGCCCGGACGTTGAAGGTAATGCCGAGGCCCGGCTTGTCCCAAACGTCGATGAAGCCGTTTTTGACAATCGGATTCGGCAAGCCGTCCACAATGTCATACCACCAGTCCGGCTGGCCCTTCGCATATTCGAAAGCGATATAGTTCTGCGGCATCGCAGCCCCCATATGCACTTGCGCGGCAACCCCGAACAGCCCGTCGAAGATTCCGTGCGGAGCCACCAGGATGCCGTGGAGATCGGCGTACTCGGCGATCCACTTCAATTCGGCCATTCCGCCCACATCCTCCGGGTCCGGCCCGAGCACATCGACCGCCTGCGTCTCGATCAGCTCCATGAAGTTCTCCCGCAGGTAGATCTCTTCTCCGGTGTGAATGGGAGTTGTCGTGCTGTCTTTAACCTCCTTGAAGACCTGGGCCTTCGGGTAAGGCTCGTAGTCGCCGGTGATCAGGTCTTCGAGCCAGGCGAGGTGATACGGCTCGACGGCACGGGCAAAGCGGATGGCATCCTTTGGGGCCCAGCCGGGCCCGCAGTCGAAGGCCAGCCCGATCTGATCGCCAAGGACCTTCTTGGTGGCTTCGACGCAGGCGACGACATGGTCGATGCCACTTTCTGTCATCGGCCCGCGTTCCATGTAAGGAGGGTTCCGTCCTGTCCAGCGCTTGCCGTACCAGGCGTCCGGGATGGAATTCATCATGGCCGCATTGTGGAAGCCGACGGGGAGCTTGACCAGCGTGTAGCCCTCTTTCGCCTCCTTCACTTGCTGCGCGACCGCGGCGTAATCCTGCGGCGTGCGCAGCACCATTTCGGAGTTGTTTTCGGAGTTTCCGTAGGGACGGACGCGGTCGCGGACCTTTCCCCCGAGCAGCTTGTGTACCGGCAATCCGGCTGCCTGCCCGGCGACGTCCCACAGGGCGATTTCGATGGCGCTGATGGCCGCCCCCCAGGGCTTGAATGCGCCCATGCGGCGGAGCTTGAGCATGATGCGCGCGACATCCGTCGGGTCCTCGCCCACGAGATACGGTTTATAGAAGAGCACCGTCGGCTTCAGATACGGCTTGGCAGACTCCGCCTCACCATATCCTGAAATGCCCTGATCGGTGACAATGCGAACCACCGGATTGCGCCCGATGATGGCGCACTTGAGGTCCGTGATTTTGATCGATACATTCCCCGGCCGCCGTTCAGAGCCCAGCGTGCTGGCCCCCTGCTGCGCGCCGAATGCCTTTGCGGCGGCTACCCCCAGAAGGGACCCGACAAATCCTCTTCGCGTGAACTGACTCATGAGTTCCTTTCCTGGAACATCTCCTGAATGAAACTGCCTTCGCGAGCGACTTCCACTCCGCCCCGAATCCACGCGCCATGATTTTCATCCCTTGCTCGGGACGAGCCATCTGGAAAATTTCCGGGACAGGAGGATGTGAGAAAGTCGATTTGGCTGAAAATTCCGAAGTTGTAGTTTAATGCAAAATGCCCCAGCGATCACTTGTAGGGCATCCTGGTGTAGGGAAGGGATTGGTCGATCACGAAACCCGCGAACTTCAGAATTCTCGATTTTGAACCATAGGGCAATCGCTGAGTAATAGCCAGCTTCGCGATGCCATGCACCATCGTCCAGGCGAGCAAAGCAAAATCGAGCTCATCTCCGGCCGGCATCTCCCCTCTTTGCTGACAATCCTTTACCAGTTGCACCAGCACCGAGAACGCATGCTCCGAGGCTGCGGCGGCTTCCGGATGGGAATTCTTGGAAACCGGCGCATCGAACATCACGGTGAAATGCTCAGGCCGGCGCAGGGCGAAAGAGACATATGCCAGACCTGCTTGCTTCAGACCATCCAAAGGACGAGCTTGCCGGGCGGCAGCCTCAATCATCGCCTTTGCCAATTCCTTGTACCCCTGAGCGGCTACCCTCCCCAGAAGCTCGTCCTTATCCCGGAAATGCCGATAGGGCGCGTTGTGCGAGACTCCGGCTCGCCGGGCTACCTCCCGCAAGGTAAACCCGGCTGGCCCGGCTTCGGCTATCAGGGAGATGGCGGATTCGAGGAGAACCTCTTGTAAGTTGCCGTGATGGTAAGGCTTAGGCTTCTTCATTCCAATGCCAAGATTCTATCTGGCGGTGTTGGCAGGAGCAACACGGGCCAAAACGCACTTTTTTTATTCGCCTATGTTGACAGTAGCAACATTCGGCCTGCATGATTGGAGAATGACCAATGTTGCTCATGTCAACATTTGTCTGTATCTCCAATCCGAAAGAGGTCCGCAATGAAGAATGCGTGCTTGTCTCGTCAGATCATCCTTAACCGGCCCCATGCGAAGTCGATCGCTCTGATTCTGCTCTTGAGCGCGGCCATGTTTACGGGCATGGGATTTTCAATGAGTTCCGTGGAAGACGATCATCCTGGCGGAAGCGATGAAAGTTCAGCGGCAATCAAGCAATTCTGGAAGGTCTTTCACGGCAACCAATACGATCAGATTCCGCAGGTGCAACAGGAATTACAGAATGCTATCGAGAGTGATCCCGATAACTCCACGCTGTATGCTTTGCTCGGCGCCACCCATTTTTGGCATATCGGCGAATATTCGCGGGATTCTCATCCCGATCCGAGCGTGTTGCAGCAGGATTTTCCCAACGCAGTCACCTTCTTTGGCAAGGCTCTGGATATCGACTATTACGGCGAGCATTTGATCGGCTACGTCAATGACGACCATTTGCCTGGATATTTGGGAATCACAACCGTGCATCTTGGTCAGCAGGACATGGACCCGGACACGATTGCAAAGGGAGATCAAACGCTTGATATGGCGGCATACCAGTTCCCGGAGTTCAACAACTTCAATCGTTGGGCTGCGCACAACACCGATCCAAAAGACAGCGGCACTTACAAGAAAGCACTCGATTCACTGTGGCAGGCCCTGGATGCGTGTGCGGGAGCGACGGTCGACAGGTCCAATCCCGATCTCAAACCTTATCTCTACCTCCAAACAGCGACGGGTAGAAAGAAAGCCTGCTGGTCTCAAGGAACGCTGGCGCCCCATAGCTTTGAGGGCTTCATGTTCAATTTGGGGAGCGGGCTGGTGAAAGACGGGCAAATACAGGCGGCGAAGGTTGTCTTTGCGAATGCCCGCTACGCTGATCACTATGCGGAATGGCCTTACCGGCAATATCTTGAGCAGGTGGCGAGTTCAGATCTCAGTGCCCGGGCCGCACTCTATGCCGACAGCGATCCGTCAAATGATCCGCCCCTGGCTGTACCCAACCGGAGTTGCTCCTATTGCCATGCGACGGCGCCCGAACCCCCCGGACAGTAACGCCAAATGGCGGTCTGCCAGAAGCCCGGTCTAATTTGTCATCTCGATCGAAGTGTTCATGGCCTGCGGTTCACCCGAAATCATGAAAATTGGGTTGAGGAAGGCCTGGTTGGCAATTACACCTAACTTTGTCATCTCGACCGGAGCGAAGCGAAGTGGAGAGATCTGCGGTTTATGGACGTAACCGCAGATCTCCTTACTCTGCCGAAAGCTATGCAGCAAAACCTGGTTGCCCCATATCTGGCGCGCTCTTTGGGCCAGATGTGGCAAACCGCAGATCTCTCCACTTCGCTTCCCACCCCAGCAAGCTTCGCTTGCCGGGGACCCCGGTTTCGCTCCGGTCGAGATGACAAATCTACATTAGGGGCTCAGCGCTTTGGCACTCCATCTCCCGATGATGATCGAGAAAACGCCAACGGCAAAAGGTCGTACATGCCGGGAACGGCAGGGGCATTTTTCAGCTTATTTGACGTTTGCCTGATCTCCAACGCCATTCGCCGCTGCTCTTCACGTAAACCGCACCAACAAAGGCCGCGGCAAGCAAGAGTCCGCCAATCCATCGCATGAAGCCTCGAAACAGCACGACATCCAACACCATCATGGCGACGAAAAGCGCCGTTGCCGCCCATCCCTGCCAGGTGACAGGCGAGGCTCCATACCCGAACCGCTTTGGCGCGAACCATGGCTTTCCGGCTATCACACCCCATTTTATTCCCGGCGCGAATCCAACTTTGGAAAACTGATTCAGCAGTACATCTGGCGCTGTCGAGAGGCCGGTTTTTGGCCGGTGCTTCAAGTGATTGTAGGATCAATGAGTAGTTGCCGCTGCTTAGTTGCGCTGCGCTGGTAAACCATGACGACGAACGCTCGCCAAGACCAAGAGAATCCTGCTTTGCGCGCTACTGCGGCTGTCACGTCCGGCCGCTGGACGATTGTGGGGTTGCTGTTCGCAGCCTCGGTGATCAATTACCTGGACCGGTCCACCATCTCGCTGGCCTTGCCGCTGGTCTCTCGAGACTTGGTGCTGGGGCCGGAGAGCAAGGGCCTCTTGCTTTCCGCTTTCTTCTGGTCTTACGCGCTCATGCAAATCCCCATCGGCTGGGCCGTCGACCGGGTCAACCTGCGCTGGCTCTACGCTGCCGCTTTCGCGCTATGGTCATTAGGCCAGGGTTTTACTGGTTTTGCCGGGAGCCTTGGGGTGCTGATCTTGTTTCGCCTGCTGCTAGGCGTGGGCGAGTCCATCTACCTGCCGGGTGGAACCAAGATTGTGAGCCTGTTGTTCGGACCCGCAGAGCGCGGCCTGCCGTGCGGGATCTTTGACTTCGGCACGCGCATGGGTCTGGTACTCGGCGGCCTGATCGTTCCCTGGCTGCTGGTTCATTGGGGCTGGCGCTTCACCTTCCGGCTGATCGGGTTTGCGGCGCTGTTGTGGCTTCTCCCCTGGCTGTTGACCACGCGCGACCGGCTTGAGCCTCGCCGCCGGCCGGCTTCAGCGCCCCGGATCACTGCACAGCATCTGCGATCGTTGCTTCGCAATCGCAATCTCATCGGTATCTGCCTGGGCTTCTTCTGCTTCGATTACTACTGGTACCTCTTTGTCACATGGCTTCCGGACTATCTGGTGACGGTTCGGCACTTCACCATTTTGCGGGCCGGCTTTTTCGCTTCACTCCCTTTTTTCGTATTTGGAGCCAGCGAACCTTTGGGCGGCTGGATTGCGGACCGGCTTATCCTGCACGGCTGGAATGAAACGCGAACCCGCAAAGGGATTGTGACGGTGGCGTTCCTTACCGGCTTACTGCTGATTCCCGCTTCCCGCGTGCACGGCGCCAATGTCGCTGTGGCGCTCATCGCCGGCGCTTCGCTGGTAGGACTGGCAACCGGCAATCTATTAGTCATCCTGCAGTGCTGCGCCCCGTACGAGGACGTGGGTCTGTGGACCGGCTTTGAGAATTTTGCGGGAAATCTGGGCGGCGTCCTGGCGCCCCTGCTCACCGGCTTCCTGATCAGCCGGACCGGTTCCTACGCGCCCGGATTTGCGCTGGCCGCGGTCACTCTGCTCGCGGGCATTTTGTGCTACTGGTTCATCGTGGGAGATCTACGGTCCCCAGGCGAAGCTGAGATCATCGGCAGCGGTCTCGCAGCCGAAGAATAGTCAACAAAACCCAGGCTGTCGCGGCAAGACGTTTTGTCACATGCGCTTTCGCCTTCTGCGTAGCGTTAGAATTGAAACGTTAAGGTAAAAACCTCGAGATCGCTGCGGGGAGCCCTTTTGCCACAAAAGACATTCTCTTCTACATCGGCCAAATGCAATAATGCGAAGGCGGACGGCGCTGGCCCGATTCAGCAGACCTCGCGCCGGGCTCTCAAGAATTTTCAAAACGTTTCGTGAGGGTGATCATGAAGAAGAATCCGCCCACGATGAAGGATGTGGCGCGTTTGGCGGAGGTTTCCGTCGCCACGGTTTCAGCAGTCGCGAATGGCACAGCGGGAGTAAGCCCGAAGCGAGCGGAACGGGTTCGCAAGGCGATGGAGGCCTTGGACTATCATGCCGATCAGATTGCTCGAAGCCTCAAGACCGGCCGAACCCAAGTTGTCGGCATGATTCTGCCTGACGTGACGAATCCCTTTTATCCGGAGGTGATCGTCGGGGCAGAGGAGATTGCCCGCGCCAGCCGCTACTCCGTGATTCTGTGTAACGCGAACGAGGATGCCGAGCAAGAGCAGCAACAACTGAATATTCTCTTCAGCCATCGGGTAGACGGAGTGCTGATCGCCTGTTCCGATCCCGGGATCTCCTTCGACCGGCTGATGCGCCGCCGCTTTCCCATTGTCTGTTTCGATCGTATCCCGCCCGGCTTCCGTGGAGATACGGCTGCAACGGACAACTTCTCGGGCGCGTATGAGGCAACTCGCCACCTGATAGAGCTGGGCCATAAGCGGATCGTGGTTCTCGCCGGGAGAACCGAATTGTCCACGCATTCACGGCGATTGGAAGGATTCCGCAAGGCCGTGACCGATGCCCGCTTGCCGGTGCTCGACGATCACTCCCTGCTGGGAGGGATGCAGCCCCATGCCGGCTATGAGTTTGGCCGGAGATTGTTCAATCTGCCCGACCCGCCAACCGCCGTTTTTTGCACGAACAACAAGCTGTTGCTGGGCTTTGTGCGGGCTATGAATGAGGCTCAAGTGCGCTGCCCTGAAGAGATCAGCGTGGTGGGATTCGATGATTTTTCCTGGACGGAGAACTTTCATCCACGGCTCACCACCGTGGCTCAGCCGGCGCGCGAGTTGGGCCGCCGGGCGATGCAATTGCTTCTTGACAGGGTCGAGAGCAAAACAGAAGACTCTCCCGACGCCCCCCGCCAGGTACTTCTGAAGCCGGAACTGCGGATCAGGGAGTCCACTGCGCGAGCGGCGGCTCCCACTCCGCGGAAACCTTCCGCCAAGTAGTTTCTGAAACGTTTCGTTTTAATTGACAGGGGTAAAAACCGTAGTGTACATTAGGCAGCTATCGAGTCATGGAGCGCGATTTCACCGCGCCTGAGATTGGCTGCCGGGCTCCTCCCCTGCGTGTGAGTGCCCCATTTATTCCTTGGAGGACATTGAAATGCGAACCTATTGGACCGGCGAGTTGAGCCGGGCGCTTGCCGCTGTCGCCGTTGTTCTGTTCCTCTCCCCGCCTCTCCGATCCCATGCCCAGGCAACGGTTGTCGATCGAATTGCTGGAACGATTCAGGATCCTTCCGGCGCGGCGGTTCCCAACGCTCAGATCAAGGCGCTGCAGACGGATACTGGATTTACCCGGTCCACCGTCAGTAGCTCCGACGGCTCCTATGTGCTTACCAACCTGCCTATCGGCCCTTATCGGATCGAGGTAAGCGCTCCGGGCTTCAAGACCTCGCTGCAGGCAGGTGTCGTTTTGCAGGTCAACACCAATCCGACGATCAACTTGGTGCTCCAGGTGGGCGCGGTGTCGCAGCAGGTCGAAGTCCATGGCAATGCTGTTATGGCGGAGACGCAGACCACCGGCATCTCCCAGGTGATCAACGATCAAAGCGTCGTGGATCTGCCCCTCAATGGCAGGCAGCCGACGCAGCTTATCCTGCTCTCCGGCGCCGCGGTGACGGCTCCTCCCAGCGACCTCGCCAGCAGCAAGAATTACCCTTCCTCAACCACCATCGCGATCGCCGGCGGACAGGCCAACGGCACGGTCTACCTCATGGATGGCGGAGATCACAATGATGCCTTCGGCGCCATCAACCTCCCTATCCCGTTTCCCGACGCGCTGCAAGAGTTCAGCGTGCAGACAAACGCCATCCCGGCTAGTTATGGCGGACGCGCCGGTGGGGTTGTCAACATCGTGACAAAATCCGGCACGAATGGGTTTCATGGAGATCTTTTCGAATTTCTCCGCAACGGAGCCGTAAATGCTATTCCCTACTTTGCGCACAGTGTGGATCAACTGAAACGAAATCAATACGGAGGCACGCTCGGGGGACCCATCCTGCGCAATCGGCTGTTCTTCTTTGGGGGCTACCAGGGGACCGTCATTCATACCGCCCCGCCAACCACAACCTCGTTTGTTCCAACCGCTCGGGAACTGCAGGGTGATTTCAGCGGGTGCGGCACGGTACCCAGCCAGATCATCGATCCCACGACCAACCAGCCATTTCCAAACAAGCAAATACCAGTATCCAGATTCAGCCCCCAGGCTCTCAATCTCCTGAAATATATTCCGTCGAGCAGCGATCCCTGCGGCAAGATAATTTATAAGATCCCCAATAACTCCAATGAGAATCAGTACATCGGCCGAGTCGATTGGACTCAGTCCCAGCGGCATTCGCTCTTCGGCCGCTATTTCTACACCAATGACAGCAATCCCGCGGTATATAACAGCAACGATCTACTGCTTACGCAAAATCCTGGAGTCAACGATACGGTTCAGTCTCTGGTTCTTGGGGATTCCTACACCATTACGCCGGCCGCTATCAATGCCTTTCATTTCACATGGGCGCGCGAACACATCAACCGCGGTCCCGCGGCGGGGCTACCTACCATCCAGGATATCGGCCTGAATGTGGCTGATTCCCCCGGTAACTTCCCGCAAATCGGCGTCACCGGCTTCTTCAATACTTTTTGCGGAACCTGTTCTCATGCGCAGGTCTATAGCGGAAGCAGGCAATTTGCCGATGATATCGATCTGATCAAAGGGCGTCATCAGATCGCCTTCGGGGGTGAGTGGATCCGGCGTACTACGAATTACCAGACTGCCACCCAGCAAGATGCGAGCTTTAGCTTCAATGGGCAAGTTACAAGCTATGCGCTGACGGATCTGTTATTGGGTCTGCCCAGCTCGTTTATTCAGGGAAACCTGACGCTGCTGAACTATGTACAGAATTATCTCGGGCTATATGGCTCCGACAAGATTCGGTTCAGTCCTCGCCTCAGCGTCAACCTCGGTCTGCGCTGGGAGCCGTACCTTCCCGAAATCGAGACGCAGAAGCGCGCGACGCACTTCGACTTGCCGTCCTTTATCGCCGGGACAAAGAGCCAGGTCTTTCAAAACGCGGCGCCCGGTCTTTCCTTCCCAGGCGATGCGGGCTTCCCCCGCGCAGGCACAAGCAAGCGCTTCGTCAATCTCGCTCCCCGAGCCGGCATTGTCTGGGATGCACACGGAAATGCGCAAACTATCGTGCGCGCCGGTTACGGCATACTCTATGATCTCCCGCCGCAGCAATACTTCGATCGCTTCGGCTTTGGGCCGCCTTGGGCAAGCGCGATCACTCTCAATAATCCCGCCGGCGGATTTGGCAATCCCTATCTCGGCTATCCGGGCGGCAATCCGTTCCCATTACCCATACCTCCGACCGCAAATGCGAGCTTTGCTTCAGCGGGTCAATATGCGAACCTTCCGCTGCACATCCGATCGTCTTACTTGCAGCAATGGAACCTGAGCCTGCAGCAGCAGGTGAGCACGAACTGGCTGTTCTCTCTCAACTATGTAGGCAACAAGGGAACGCATCTCTGGTTCCAGACCCAGCAGGATCCGGCAGTCTATATTCCGGGCGTATGCGGCAAATCGAATTGCTCCACAGTTGCGAATACGAATAACAGGCGGGTTCTCGCTCGGATCAACCCGCAGGCCGGAAGCGCCTTCAGCTCGATTATCCTGGTCGACGATGGCGGGAATTCGTCATATCACGCCATACTTGCTACGCTGAACCACCGTTTGACGAGGAACCTCAGTCTGCTCATTAACTACACCTGGTCCCATTGCCTCAGTGATGGCGCAATCACATCGGAGATTACAAATTCCTATCAAAACCCCTACGATCGCGCCGGCGACCGGGGAAACTGCGTGACGGATCAGCGCCAGATTTTCAATACCTCTCTGGTCGCCGGTACGCCTCACTTCACGGGGAATTGGGCTGGTCGGCTGCTCGCCGATTGGCAGTTGGGCGCGATCGTAACCGCGCACACCGGTCTGTGGTTCAGTCCCTCTACGGGGACGGATGCATCGTTGACCGGCGTCGGCTTCGATCGGCCTAACGTAAAGGGAAATCCGAACCTGGCGCACCCAACGTTGAAAAAGTGGTTCGATACCGCGGCATTCACCGCAAACGCCCCGGGCACGTACGGAAATTCCCGGCGCGACTCGCTCCAAGGACCGGGCGGCTATGATGCGGATCTGTCGGTATTCCGAAATTTTCCCTTTCAGGCCTTCGATAAACCTCAATATCTCGAGCTGCGTGTGGAGGCGTTCAATGCGCTGAACCATCCAACCTTCGCCAACCCGAGCGGTACTTTCACTTCGCCGAATTTCGGCATCATTCTAACCTCGAACGACCCTCGTATTATGCAAATTGCACTGAAGTATGTCTTCTAACGCCTCCGGGCTGCGGAGAATCCCAGGTCCCGGAATCGGGACCTGGGGAGAGATCTGCGGTTTCCCACATCTGGCGCAAAAGCGCAAAAGGCGCGCCAGATATGGGGCACCCTCTATTGGTGGTGGTTTTGGATCCATACTTCAAACAGATTCAGGGTGGGAGACCACAAGCGATGGCACCAGGATGTCCTGAGATGATTTTCGAGAGAGCGCAGCGGAGTGGAGAGTTCTGTGCAAACCGCAAATAAGATGAAATTGCCAATGAAGCTTTCGCAGTCCCACGCCAGATTCACCTCGTTCTCACGATGCCTCTGCTGCTGCGCAGTATTGCTTTTCGCCGGAATTGCTCGTGCGGCGCCGCAGCCCCCTCCCATTCCTGTAGGACTCGATGCCTACCGGGCTTGGGACCAATGGGCCGATCAGCGGATCGGGATGCGTGCCTATATGCGTAGCACCTATGACAGGGCCGGCGGAAATGAAGGCGCCGATGCATCGCATTTTCTCTATCAGCTCTCCGATGACTTCAATGTCGCGCTTGATCTGGAAGGTCCGGGCATTTTGTTGTTCAGCCGCTACAACCATTGGCACGGAAGCCCTTGGCATTACGTGGTTGACGGGAAGGACAATCTTGTTCAGGAAAGCAGCACGGCGGACCCGCTGCATCCGGCGCCCAATTCTACATTTCTTCCTTTGGCCGCCTTTCCGAGTCCGCTGAATGAGACCTGGGCTACGACGAAAGGGGCCGACCTTGTCTGGACCCCGATTGCTTTTGAACAGAGCTTTCAAATGGCTTATACCCGGACTCATTACGGAACCGGGTATTACATCTACGACCGGTTTGTGCCGGGAACTCCGCTGTCGCACCCCCTTGAGAGCTGGAATGAGAGCATGGTCCCCGGCCGGGATGTGCTCGATCTCATCTCCAGAGCGGGCACGGACATTGCCCCCAAATCAGGCGCGAAAGAAGCAAGCGGACGGCTGAAAATTCCTGCGCAGGATTCTGTCACTGTAGCGAATTTGAAAGGCAAGGCGGTGATCCGCGCCTTGACCTTCTCCATTCCACGCGACCAGGCTGACGCCTTCAAAAATGTCCGCCTGCGCGTGACCTGGGATGGAAGGCAGCAACCGTCGATCGACGTTCCCATCGTGCTCTTTTATGGCGCGGGCACTCTCTACAACCGGGATAACCGGGAATATCTGGTGAAGGCATTTCCGGTGAGTATTCGCTTCACCACGGACCGCATATATTTCGCGTGCTATTTCCCCATGCCGTTCTTCCGCTCCGCCCGCATCGAGCTTGCGGGCGCCGGGCAAGCCATCGACGGAGTCGACTGGAGCGTACGTTCCATGCCGCTGGATGAACCTGCGAATCACCTTGCCTACTTTCATGCGACCTACCGCGACATCCCGCATCCGGTGCTTGGAGAAGACATGGTGCTCCTCGATACGCGAGGTGTGGAGGGTGCGAAGGAGTGGTCGGGCAGCTTTGTAGGCACCTCGTTTATCTTTTCTCACAATGCATATTTGCGCACGCTCGAAGGAGATCCCCGATTCTTTTTCGATGACAGCCTCACCCCACAGGCTCAGGGTACCGGGACTGAAGAATGGGGCGGCGGGGGAGATTATTGGGGCGGCTTAAACATGAGCCTGGCTTTCGCCGGACATCCGGTGGGTGCCCGCACGGCACAGGTTGCCGTGAACGACGAAGACAAGATTGAGTCCGCCTATCGTTTTCTGTTGGCCGACCTCATGCCGTTTGGAAAGAACGCGGTCATCCGCCTGGAGCATGGCGGCACGAACGAATCGACCGAACACTATGAAACTATCGCGTATTGGTATGGCCTTCCGTCGCCCTCGCTCATTCAAACCGACCAACTGCAGATCGGAGACGCCGCGTCAGAGCATGAGCACGACTACTCCTCTCCCCAGGCCTCTGCGCCGTATACCCTTTCCTCTCGCTATGAATGGGGAGTCGATACTCTGAACGGCAAAGTGATCTACCCCGAGCAACAGGACACGGGCCGCACGACCAAGGGCACTTCAGAGTTTCGTCTTGCTCTTCGTCCCGATAACTTAGGGGTACTTCTTCGCCGTAAGCTCGATTACTCCTTCGCCGATCAGAGGGCCGAAGTGTACATTGCGGATAAATCCAGATCGGGATGGAAGCTGGCAGGCACCTGGTATCTTGCCGGTTCGAATACCGTGGTCTACTCCAATCCCAAGCAGGAACTGGGAGCCACGGAACACAAGGTCGAGACTTCGAATCGTAGATTCCGCGACGATGAGTTCCTCATCCCGCGCGATCTCACGAGGGGCAAAAAGTCGATTTGGGTGCGGGTCAAGTTCACGCCGGTCAACCGGCCGTTGTTTCCCGGCTATCCCGTCGGCGAACGGGCCTGGAGTGAAATCAAATACACCGCCTACTGCTTCATCACTCCCAAGAACCGCTGGTAAGGCGCAGAGCAAAAAGAAAATGCTCTAGTCTAATAGTCGCGGTAAAGGCCGTTGTTAACTAACCGTCCTTGCCTTTCTTTCTGTCATTCCCGAAGGGAATCTGCTTTTCCTATCAGGATCAGAGCGTCTGGGGCGCGTTTGCGCGGATGCCGACAGGCGCGATCCTGGGGATCAGCAGCAAGATAAGCAGGAAAGAGAGGGGATGGAGTAAGCCGGTGATGGTAAATACCCAGGAATAACTATGAGAGTAGGTGAGAATTGAGCCAACCAGTAAATCAAAGAGCATGGCTCCGAATGAGCCCACGGCGCCCATTAGTCCGGCCACCGAACCGACAACCGCGGATGGGAAGATGTCCGCGGCGAGGGTCTGCAGGATAGTAGACCAAAATTGGTGTCCAAAGAGAGCCATGCTGAAAAATGCGATCGCCAGGCCGAGTGGCGATGTAGCAATGAGGAGGGAAATCGGCATCATTGCGGCGCTCAGGCCCAGGCAAATCTTGCGGGAGAGATTGACCGTTAAATGGCGGCGGATAAGGATGCTGCTGAGCCAGCCGCCAACAAAGCTTCCAGCACCTGCTAAGGCGTAAGGAATCCAGGCATAATACCCGATCTGCTTGATGTTGAGATGGCGCACATCGGCAAGATATTTGGGCAGCCAGAAGATGAAGAAAAACCAAGCCGCGTCAGTCAAGAATTTAGCCAAGATTAGCGCCCACACCTGCCTGTATCTGAAGAGCCCAAGCCAGGAGATGCGAAGCGTGGTAGCAGCGACTCCACCCTGTACTTCTACTTTGGCCAGGGATTGCTGGATCTGCTCCCGATCCTTCGGCGCAATCAGTCTGTGGTTTTGCGGAAGATCGTAAAACCACCACCAAGCCAAGGCCCACACCAGCCCCAAAGCTCCGGTCAGAAAAAAGACCCATCGCCAGTTGAGGGTCAGGATGATGAGCGCAATGAGAGGCGGGGCGACAACCGCTCCTAAACTGGATCCGGTATTGAAGATTCCAAAGGCGAATGCGCGGTCTTCGGGCGGAAACCACTCGGATATAGCCTTCGCCGAGCAGGGAAACCCTCCACCCTCGCCTAATCCCAGAAGAAAACGTCCGATTCCCAGACCAAAGACGCTGCTGACGAAGCCGTGCAAGATGGTGGCCGCCGACCACCACAGAATGATGATGGAGTAGCCTAACCTGGTTCCCAACCAATCCGCGAGTTTGCCCCCGCCCGCGTACATCAAGGAGTAGGCAAGAAGGAACAGCATTTGCAGCACTGAGTATTGCCGGTCCGAGATCGCGATGTGCTTCTGGATCTCCGTGACTGCAACAGGAAAGCTTTGCCGGTCAAGATAGCTGAGCGCCGAAGCGCAAGCCAGGAGACCGGCGATCCACCAGCGAAGGTTGCGAATGCGATGCATAGGGAGGAGCAGAACGAAACCTGAAAATGAAACGTTTTGAAAAGGGAAGTAGGGTAGCTCTAATCCATGTACATTCCGCCGTTGACTTCAATAGTTTCCCCCACGATGTGAGAAGACTCTTCGCTGGCCAGGAAGGCGATGACCGACGCGATTTCATCGGCTCTGCCGGGACGGCCCTGGGGGATTCCGCCGACTAGGGCTGTCATTTGCGCCGTAGAGGTGAAGCGCTGGTGAAAAGGAGTGTCGATCACGCCGGGGTTGACGGCATTGACTCGAATGCCATGGGGAATCAACTCCTTGGCCAGACCCTTGGTCATGCAAAGAACGGCGGCCTTGGCGGAAGCGTAGGGGATGATGCCCAGGCTTCCTCCATTACGCGCGGCGACAGAAGCGACATTGACGATCACGCCGGAGCCCTGTTCGATCATTGCGGGAGCAGCGGCGCGCGTAGCGCGAAGAACGCTTCCAAGATTGGTTTCCATAACTTCCCGCCAGAATTCATCGGTGATCTCCAGCAGCTTGCGCCGCTGGATGATAGAGCCGGCGTTGTTCACCAGGAGATCCAGACGCTTCCCCCGGTTGAGCACGAAATTCACCAGATCGCCGGCCGATCCTTCTTTCGCCAAGTCGGCTTGAACGGTGAACGCTCGGCCGCCGCGTTCGGTGATTTGCTCGACCACCTGGTTCGCGGCCGATTCATTGGCTCGATAATGCACTGCGACGCAGGATCCGCGTTCCGCGAGAGCGGCGGCAACCGCTGCGCCGATCCCTGTGCTGGCGCCCGTGACTAAGCTGATGTGGTGGCAAGGGAAGTTTGGCATAGGATCCGGCAAGCAGAATTTCTAATCGTTTCATATTTGAAGAAAACAGACAATATGAAGGGGAATTTTTCTGCCCCAACTGCCCCGGCAAGCGTCGCTACCATAACTTTGTCATCTCGACCGGAGCGCAGCGGAGTGGAGAGATCTGCGGTTTATGCGTGCGTAACCGCGGATCCCTTCACTCTGCTTTACTCTCACTCAGATGTGGAAAACCGCAGATCTCTCCACTCCGCTGCGCTCCGGTCGAGATGACAAAGGTAGGTGTAATTGCCGACCTGGACTTCCTCAACCTAATTTTCATCCTCTCGGGTGGGCCGCAGGCCCATGAACGCTTCGGTCGGGAAGACAAGTTAGGAGAACGAGCATAATGCCTGGGTGCCCCAGGTCCCGACTTTGGGACCTGGGATTCCACAAATCGCAAAAAGCCCCAGGTTAGCTTCGCGAACCTGGGGCACCCGGTTTGAAGGCGATGCTAATGGGCTAGCCGGCATCCAGCAGGCTGCGCACCACGTCGGGCGTGCTGGCCAGGGCGGCATTCAGGGCCGATGCGTCCTTACCGCCGGCCTCCGCCATATCCGCGCGGCCGCCGCCTGAGCCGCCTACTTGCTTGGCCACCGGCCCGATGATTTTTCCTGCCGGAAGGCGCGCGGTGAGGTCCTGGGTAACGCCCACCACCAGGGCGACCTTGCCATCCGGTTGTGCTGAACCAAGCACCACGACTCCGGAGCCGAGCTTGTTGCGCAGATTGTCGACCAGGGTGCGCAGTTGACCGCGCTCCAGCGCATCGACCCGCTGCGCGAGGACCTTGATTCCGTCCACATCCACCGCTTGACTCGTTGCAGAGGACACCGACGATGCGGCAGACTTCATGCGCGCCTGCTCCAATTCGCGGCGCAGCCTCTTCAGTTCGTCCTCCTGCGCGGCGAGCCGGTTGCGTAGCGCATCGGCTGGAGAAAGATCAGGCGCCCCGGCTCCAGCTACCTGGCCGGCAAGCTGCGCCACTTCCTGGTCGCGCCGGAACTCCCTCAGCGCGCCTAAGCCGGTGACCGCTTCCACGCGGCGCACGCCGGAGGAGACGCTGCCCTCGCCGATCAGCTTGATCAAGCCGATTTCTCCCGTCGCGCCGGTGTGCGTGCCGCCGCAGAGCTCGGTGGAGAAGTCGCCAATTTTCACCACGCGGACCTTCTCCCCATACTTTTCCCCGAAGAGAGCCATCGCGTGATACTCATTTACGGCAACATCGATGGGTACGTCTTCCAATGTCTCTACCTGAGTGTTGGCGAGAACCTCTTTATTGATGAGGTCCTCGATTTCCTGCAGTTCTTCGTCCGCTACCGCGGTGAAGTGAGAGAAATCGAAACGCAGGCGAGCTGGGATCGACTAAAGACCCTGCCTGTTTGACATGCTTGCCCAGCACTTCCCTCAATCCCGCGTGAAGCAGATGCGTGCCGGTGTGATTGCGGCGAGTGGCGTTGCGGTAATCCGTATCGACGACGGTATCGACCCGATCGCCCAGCTTGATCGGCTGGCGCACGTAGACCTTATGCGCGCGCACACCCTGCACCGGCTGCACGCAGCCGAGGACATCGGCGACCACCGTGTTATGGTCGGCGGAATAGAACCAGCCAACATCCCCCACCTGGCCGCCCGAGTCGGCATAGAATGCGGTGTGGTCGAGCACGATCTCGACACTCTCGCCGGGTTGGGCCAGAGGGACCCCGGCGCCGTCTTTGACGATGGCTAATACTTCACAGCCACGCGACGTAAGCTGCCGGTAGCCCTCGAAGACGGTCTTCGGCAATCCGCGGAAGACGGGGCTGGCGGAGCTCTTCGCGCCGCCTTTCCAGGAGGCGCGTGCGCGCGCCTGCTCTTCCGCGCGCGCACGCTCGAAGCCGGTAAGATCGAATTCAATACCCTGATCGCGCGCCGCATCGATCATGAAATCGAGCGGCAGGCCAAAGGTCTCGTACAAGTGAAAAGCCGCGGCGCCATCGAGCCGCGGAGGGTCACCCGCGCCGCGCGCGCTGGCGAGAGCCGCATCCAGTTGCTTGGACCCCAGGGCCAGTGTTCTCCCAAAGCGTTCCTCTTCCGCCTGCACCGTTTTGGCGACACGTCCGGCGCTATCGGCGAGCTCCGGATACGCGGATTGCATCTGGTCGCGAACCGCGTAGGTCATTTCAAACATGAACGGCTTTTCCTCGCCCAGCAATCGGCCATGGCGGATACCGCGGCGCAGAATCTTGCGCAGAACATATCCCCTGCCTTCGTTGGCGGGGAGTACGCCGTCGGAGATGAGGAATGTGGCCGCCCGCGCATGGTCGGCAATGATGCGCAGCGACGCGCCGGCGGGCGTCTGGTCCTCGTGATACCTGGTATGAGTAAGCTCGGCGGCCCGGGCGATCAGTGGCGTGAAAAGGTCGGTCTCAAAGTTGGAAATCTTGCCCTGTAACACGGCGGCTACGCGTTCGAGACCCGCGCCGGTATCGATGGAAGGGCTGGGCAGCAAGTCCAGTTCGCCTTGCGCCGCTGCGATCGAACTGCATGAAGACCAGATTCCAGATCTCGACATAGCGGGAATCGTCCTGGCCGAAAGGCTTGTCTTCTCCCGTCTCCGAGGCGGCAATGCCCATGTCGTAGAAAATCTCCGAGCATGGCCCGCACGGTCCGGTATCGCCCATGGCCCAGAAATTATCTTTCATGCCTAACTCGTGAATTCGTTCCGCGGGGATCCCCTGACCGCGCCAAAGATCGTAGGCTTCGTCATCTCTGGGAACCCCCTGCTCGCCCTTAAAGATGGTGACATACAGCCTGTCCTTAGGGATGGCGAACCAGTCTGGCGAGGTGACCAGCTCCCAGGCATAAGCGATAGCATCGCGCTTGAAGTAGTCGCCAAAGCTGAAGTTACCCAGCATTTCAAAGAAGGTATGGTGGCGGCGGGTGAAGCCGACGTTCTCGAGATCGTTGTGCTTACCGCCGGCGCGAACTACTTTTTGCGAGCTGGTGGCGCGTGTGTAATCGCGCCGCTCCGCGCCAAGAAAAACATCCTTGAACTGGTTCATTCCAGCGTTGGTGAACAGCAGAGTGGGATCATTGGCCGGAACAAGCGAGGCGGAGTGGACGCGACGGTGCCCCTTCGACTCAAAAAAACGAAGAAAGGTCTCCCGTATATCGGAACCAGAGCTAGGAGGCATACACTTTTAAGTCTAGCTGATGAAGACTGGCCGTCCACGTGTAACCTGAATCCGCCCTGAGCGTCCAACGTGGGGGGAAATGGCAGACACACTGAACGCATGGGTAGATCCGAGAATCAAAGCGCTGAGCTCGATCTGATCGCGCGCATTCTGAACGGAGAAGAGCAGCTCTTTCATGAGCTGATCCGGCCCTGCGAGCGCGCGGTGTATGTCACTGCGCTTTCCATACTCAAGAATGAAGCGGACGCCGAGGATGTCGCTCAGGAAGCGATCATTAAAGCATATAGGGCTCTGGCCGGTTTTCGCGGTGAGGCTAAGTTCAGCACCTGGCTGTTATCGATCGTTGTCAACGAAGCCCGCGGGAGATTGAGACGAATGAGCAGGGCGGCCCTGGAGTCTCTGGACACCAACGGGGGCGGCGAGGATAACTTCACTCCTTTCATTCTCGCCGATTGGCGGGAGATTCCCAGCGAGATCCTGGAGCGGGAGGAGCTCGCCAAGAGGATCGAGCAGGCGATTGAAGAGCTATCTCCGGCTTACCGCGAGGTTTTCCTCCTGCGGGATAAGGAAGAGCTGGCTATCGACGAGATCGCCTCTATCCTGGGCGTGAGCACCGGTCTGGTGAAGGTCCGTCTCTTCAGGGCGCGCATGCTTTTGCAGAAGCAGCTGGCGCCTTATCTCAAGCGGCGGATTCCAGTCCGCCGCCGGCTTTTCTCCTGGATGGGAGGCCGCGCATGAGGCTGGACTGCAAGCACGTGTGGTCTTACATCTCCGACTACATCGACCACTCGGTTACCCCTGAAGACCGGGAAGCCATTGAGCTGCACCTTGCGCATTGCGAGATCTGTTCCGCGATTCTCGATTCGGTTCACAACATCCTGGTGCTTACCGCCGATGACCGCATCTTCACTTTGCCCCTTGGCTATGGAGAGCGGCTGCACGCGCGAATCGCCGCGGAGCTTGGCCGGTCAAACTCACCCGGCTCCGGTCCCAGCGATGATAGTGGCAAAGCATGACTGGCCTCCTTCGACCGATCTTGGGTGCCCCACGTCCGGATTCTCGGACGTGGGATTCCGCAAATCTCGACGAACAGTGTTGTCGTCACGCAAGAGCGACGATGCTTTCTATCGAGATCAGTGGAATCCCAGGTCCCCAGAATCGGGACCTGGGGCACCCAGTATTTGCTGACGGGAAGAAAATCCAGGAACGGAAAGTTAATCTGACATTGAGTCATTTCTGACATTGATGTCGTTCCAATCAACTCAGCAACGTAGACCGTCCAGTTGGCGAAGAGGTCTTTCCAGGGATAGGCCGAGCTAAGTTGGAGCAGCACGCGGCGCACGCTGATCCTGCACGACAGCGCCGATCTTGAGCAGCTTGAGGCGGATCGTATCCACCTGGGCCTCGGCCCAGGCAGTGCCCTTCAGTCCCAGCCGCCGCAGCGCTTCCATCAGCGTGTAGGCCAGCGCGGAGAAGTAAAGCCTGAGTTGGTTGCTCTTCATTTCGCCGGTGGAGAGCCGGTCGGCAAACAGGCACATCTGTTCTTTGATCCGATTCTCCATCTCTCCGCGGGCGCAGTAGAACTTCTCGTATAAATCCTGCGCGGCCCACTGGTCAGCCGTTAAGCGAAGTAACCACGAAGCGCGGGTTCTCGCCCTTGTCGAGATACTCGGCCTTGGCCACCACGCGGCGCGGACGGGACCAGCTCTTGTGCGTTCGATAACTGCAACTCGGTGAAGACCCGCGCCGCCTCACCGCTGCTCTGGTGCAGCGATGTGAGCCTGATGCATCGGTTCAGCCCGACGATCGTTGCGCAGCCGCCGGTTGCGCGCCAGCCCGAAGGCGTAATCGACACGGTTTTCGTTCGACTCGCACCAGCCCATCAGCGCTTCGCGGCAGAAGCCGGAGTCGGCGCGCAGCACGATGCGTACCTCGCGGCCAGCGCTGGCGCACCTGAGTTAACGATGCGGCTGACTTCCTCGACCGAACCGGCAGCCGCGTCCTGGTTGGCAGCCCTGAGCCGCGCGCACAGCAACTGGTCACCGGCGAAGATGTACAGCGGCAGATAGCAGTAGCTGTCGTAGTAGCCGTGGAAGAACCGCTCCGGCTGATGGCCGTAGAGCGGGATGTCGGTCGCATCCAGATCCAGCACGATCTGCTTTGGCATCGCCGTGGCGTGCGACTCGATGAAACAGATCCGCCAGCAGCCGATCGAGCGCCTCGACGAAGTAGCTGATCTTGTGGTAGCGCTTGCTGCGCCCTGACAGCTCCAGCCGGTTGAGCGTGCTCTTGCCGGCCAGCGGCGCTGCTTCGAGGGAGAGGGGGTTTGGCGCCACCTCAAAAAAGAATCGAGCGCGAACTTGCCCGGTCCGAAGATCAGGATCAGCAAGGCGGCGAAGAGGAAGGTGAACGGGTCCGCGTTGTAGAACTTGCCTGGATCGGAGATGACGGCGTGCAATGCCATGACGTCCGCCGTGAGATAGGCGACGAACATGTCAATGGCGAGCAGAAGCGCGGTAACTCGCGAAGCCAGGCCGAGGATCAGCAGAATCCCGCCCACCAGCTCCAACCAGGAAGCAAAGGCGGCGCTTGCACCGGGAAACGGGATATTGAGGCTGGCAAAGAATTGCGCGACTTGAGGCAGCCGGTGCAGTTTGCCCAAGCCGGTTTGGGTAAACTGCCAACCCCAATAGAGGCGCACCAGCAGCAGGAAGGGCGAACGCAAGCTGCCAGCGGCCTTCAAGAAGATTGCGTATGCGGCGAAAGCCCGATCCGGCATTCGACCCAGCAGACCGTCGGCCGCCACTCAGACTCTCTTTTCGGCGGCGCGGGGCTGCGGTTTAGCCTTGCGATGGCGGCAGAACCATCCCAGCTCCGCCCAACTCGAAAACCATTGCTGAATGCGCGCCGCCTGTTCTTGGGGCGGGATGGTGCTGTTTTCGAAAGTCTTCTCCAGCGCGTCGCCCAAGGGAACATTGTTCTGCAACGCTTGCAGCAGATCGTAGGCTTCCTGTTCCAGCCGTTTGTAATAGACCAGGAGTTCGAAGCGATGCACGGCGAGATGGGTTTTGCTGGGAGGGAAGGAGTCGAGACGCTTGTGGCGCGCAGACCCTCCCACTCCAGACTTGGCGTTGCTCGCGACACTGGAGACGGCTTGCCTGCGATGCAAATCGATTATGAATTCATCGACGGCGAAATCCAGCTCCACCAGGCGCACATGCGGTTGCAGGGAGAGACAGGAATCGGCTCCCAGCCCGGTGAGATCGGCCAGCGAGAGAGCAGGTTCCTGGCCATTATCGAAGGCCTCGACGTAAGCCCATTCCAGACGCACCACATCGAGAGCCAGGGCGTAGCGCTTGCCGGCCCACTCCGGGTTGGCGCGCAGCCAGCTCTCGAGCTTCGACCCTAGATTGCGCAGGGTGAAAGAGCGTGAAGGATTGGCTTCCAGGTAGGCGCGCGAGAGCTTCTCAAATTGCCGTTTCCCCACCACCGCCTCGAGACCGGGAAAGTCGTCCGCCAGTGCCGACAACACGCGAAACCAATATTGCCGGTTATAAATCTCAAGCCGCTCAAAAGAGCTCAGGCGCCGGTTAGGTTTGATAAACCTCGCAGCCTCGTCGGCCACTGCCTTGCCGTCGGCGGTCTTTTTCTGCATACCCCAGCGGGTCGTCAGGGGACGCATCACCGCGTCCGCCATTTGCCGTTGCAGCTCGAGCAGAGTCATCGGCTCAGCTCCAGCCGGGAAGAGTCCTCTGCCGTATGGGGAGGAACCTGCAAGCGCTTGGCTGCGTTGTTCAGATACAAGTTCGCCTTGAGCGCCTCGGCGTGGACTTCATCGAAGGAGGGGATATTGTCATCCCACTCAAGCAAGGTGGCAGTAGAACCGCAGCGCTCGATGGCCCGCTCGTAAAGCCGCCACACCGGATCGATCACCGGATGATCGTGGGTATCGAGAATGTACTTCCGATATTTGGAGTGCCCGGCGATGTGAATCTGGGCCACCCGCTCCGCGGGCACGCTGTTGAGATAAACGAAAGGATCGAAGTCGTGGTTTTGCGATGAAACGTAAATGTTGTTGACGTCGAGAAGGATGCCGCAATCGGCGGACTCGACAACTTCATTGAGGAACTGCCATTCCGTCATTTCCGAGTCATGGAACTCGGCGTAGCTGCTGACGTTTTCAACCACCACCGGAATTTCCAGATAATCCTGCACCTGACGGACTCTTTCCGCGGTGATCTTCACGGCTTCAAAGGTGTATGGAATAGGCAGCAGATCGTGCGTATATCTTCCGTCTACGCTCCCCCAGCAGAGATGGTCTGAAAGCCATGGCGTTTTAGTGCGACGTGTAAGCGTCTTGAGCCGCTTGAGATGCTCCCGGTTGAGAGGCTGGGCGGAGCCGAAATACATTGAGACGCCATGTTGGACGACCTTGTACTGCTCCAGAATCTGATCGAGCACATAGAGCGGACGGCCCCCGTCGATCATGTAGTTCTCTGAGATAATCTCGAACCAGTCTACAGTTGGTTTTTCACTCAAGATATGCCGGTAGTGGGGAATGCGAAGGCCAATTCCAACCCCGTAATCGGTAAAACCGTTGAAGCGATTCGCTGGCATGTCGTGGATCCCGGCTAAAACTTGGGTCCCGTCTTCCTGGGCAAAAGAGGGATCTAATTCGGGTGGAGGAGAGCCGGCGGTCGGCCGCCGGCTCTTCCGAGGAGCTACAACTAGTCGGGCATCTTGGAGCCGTCGGTCGCGCAGCCCCCCTTACCTTTGCAACTGTTCTTTCCCTTGCAGCCATTGTCGCTCGATTTGCAGCCGCCCTGGCCTTTACAGTTGTTCTGGCCTTTACAGGAGTGCTTAGGCGTCTTTGCCTTAAAGTCGGTCGAATGCGCCAAAACGCCGGCGTTGCTGGTTGCAGTGGAGTTTCCGTTGGGGACAGGTTGGGCTTGCAGACGCATACTGGTGCCGCCGAAAAATCCGGTTACGGCTGCCGTGAGTATAAGAGTTTTAACGCTGTTGTTCATATGTCTAACCCTTTCTAATTTGAGCGTCAGGCCGGTTCCCCAGTCCTGAGTTGAGGAAAGTCGGTGGTGTGCGATCGCAGCTGGATCTGGTTTCTGCTGCGATGCGAACGGAATTTGCGCTTGTTGCAACCATCTCTTCGCTTCATTATCCCGCCGACCCAACACAGTGTGAGAGCAATGAGGCGTCGCAAAGTTACCGGCGGAAAAATATAAATTTGCGATCCGATACTGACTTTACGAGTGTAGTCCGGTTTTTGGATGTGTTTTCCGGGACGGCTGCTGCCTGGAACCGCTGCGGCAATGCCTCGGAGCTTACGGACTCTATTTGTATCCTCAAAAGGCCTTCCTGCCAAGCGCCGAGTTGGGAAGCGCTGGCTCTATTCCTGCTCGGGCGGGGCCAGATCTTCTTCGCTGACTTCAATGTCCCAGGCCTTGAGGATTGCGGACAGCACGGAGATGGAAAAGCCGGCTGTGACCAGCCGGCGCACAACCCGCGCGGTCTCCTTCGGATTTTCAGGCTTGCGTATATGCTTGCGGGCGAGGTAGCGGCGAGCCAGATCTTCTTCGCTTAAGTTTCCGTAGGCGGCGTCAAGGGTGCTCTCGATCAGCTCTCGGCCAACACCCTTGCGGCTAAGCTCCTGCTTTACGCGGAGTTTGCCCAATCCCTCGTTCTCCTGGCGAAGTCGGGTATAGGCCGAGGCGAATGCAGTGTCATTGAGATAGCGGTCCTCTTCCAGCCTGGCAACGACAGCCGACATCTTGCCCGCGCCCGTCTCCCCGGCCTCCACTTTGGATTGCATCAGGCGCTTGAGCTCGGTCACGCTGCGCATCCTGCGGGCCAGGGCCTTGACGGCATACTCATAGAGGGCGTTTTCATCCAGAGGGGCTGCATCTTTCCTGGGGCGGCCAAAGGTCATGGCTGTACGGGACCTTCCTGGGTCTTGGTATACAGGTCGCACCAGTCGCTGACAGTCTTGTTCCACAGCGGCTGTTTTGGGGTTTGAGTACCCAGTGCCCTTCGTCGGGGAAGTAGAGCATCTTGGTGGGAACGTTCAGGCGCTCCAGGGTGGTGAAGAGCTCGAATCCCTGGGACACATCTAGCCGGTAATCGAGCTGGCCGTGGATGACCAATGTGGGCGTCTTGAAGTTGGCCGCGAAGAGCATGGGCGACCAACGCCGGTAGAGCGAACGGTCCTCCCTGCTGCCTGCTTCGCCCTCGACTCCGCGCCAGGGAGTGCCCTTGAACTCCCATTCCGGCGAACCACAGTTCGTCGGTAGAGCCGTAAAACGTCTCCGGGTCGAACATGCCGTCGTGGGTCACAATGCAGGCGAAGTGGTTGGTGTGGCCAAGAATCCAATCGGCCATGTATCCGCCGTAGGAGGCTCCCAAGGCGCATTCGCGCGTTTTATCGACAAAGGGATACGCTGGTCTCAACATGGTCCAGCCCGCGCATCAGATCGACGTAGGGCTTGCCGCCCCAATCGCCGTTGACCCCATCGACAAAAGCCTGTCCGTACCCGGTGGACCCGCGAGGGTTGATCATCACCACCACATAGCCGCTGGCCGCCAACAGCTCCGGATTCCAGCGATAGCTCCAGCTATTGCCCCACTCGCCCTCGGGGCCGCCGTGGATGAGGAACTTGACCGGATATTTCTTTGCCGGATCGAAGCTCGGGGGCCGCAGCAAAAAGCCTTCGACGCGGGCGCGCTGCGCGCCAGTGAACCAAAAGCTCTCCATCTCCGGCAAATCCAATTGCGCCAGCAGAGCGCTATTCAGGTGCGTAAGCTGATCTTGCCGCAGCAGACTCCGGCTAGCCATGATCCGCGTGGGACCGTGCGGAGATAAGGAAAAGGCGCAGCATCCAGATTTCTAGGTGGAGTCTCGCTCTCCTCTTTCGTCCGTAGGACGTAGATCTCCGCCGGCTGGCGTAAGGTCGTCCGGCTCAGGATCAGCTTTTCTCCATCGGGCGTAAGGTGAAGATCGCCATACGCGCCCCGTCCGGTGAGCTCGGCCAGATGCTTGCCGGCAATCTCCACCTTGAAGACCGGCTCTTCGCCGCCCACTCCGCTGAGGAAGTAGATGGTCTCTGAATCCGGCGTCCAGGCCAGATCGTCCACCCAGCGGTCGAAAGCCGGGCAGCAGCTCGCGTATTTGCTTGTCTTGCCGGTTATAAAGCATCAGCCGAAAGCGGTCGCTCTCGTAGCCCGCCCTGGCCTGGGAACGGAAGGCGATGTACTTGCCGTCGGGCGAGTAGCGCGGAGTGAAATTGCCGCCGGCGCTGGTGGAGATGCGAACCGGCTTGGCATCCGGCGCTGGTCAAGGCTCAGGGTAAAGATATTGGTGTTGGTGCTGAGCGCGGGCTGGGGATCGTTCTTCCATTGAAAAGCGATCTCCTTGCCGTCCGGAGAAAAGGCATATCCCTCCGGCTCGCCTAAGGAGAAGGGAGGGATGTCGTGGTCCACTCCGGGAGTGAGATCGCGCGCAGCGCCGCCGGCCGCCGGGATGAGAAAGAGATGGCTGCGTTTCTCGCCGGTAAAGTGGTTCCAATGGCGAAAGAGCAGATGGGTGAAGATCTGAGCTTTCACCTTGGAGGTATCTTGCTCCTGGTCGCGCTGCTGGTTGCAGGCGTCTTCATCTGGGCCGCTACAGCTGGGGTAGACAGACGAGGTGAAAAGAATGGAGGCGCCGTCCGGGGACCAAAGAGCCCCGCCAGCCCCAGTCGAAAGATGACTCAGGGCCTCGGCTGGGCCGATATTGCCGCTCGCCGTGTCGAAGCTGGCAAGATAAATCTGCGGGGCCCCGATGCGGGCGCTGAGGAAGAGAACCTGTTTACCGTCGGGAGAGAACCGGCCGTCGCTCTCCCCGGCTTGAGAGGCGGTAATCGGCTTTTCCTCGCCGCCTTTAACCGGAACGATCCAGAGGTGCGGCGTGCGCGTATTGCCCTCCAAGTCCACGTCCGTGACGGTGAAGAGCACCCATTTGCCGTCGGGGGAGAGATCGATATCCCCGAGGCGGCGCATTCTCATCAGGTCTTCAAACTGCATGGGACGGCGCGATGCAGGGGTCTGCGCCGCCAAGAACAAGGGAAACAGGAGCATTACGAAGGAACATGTAATTCTGTGACTCGATCTCAACGCGTCTCTCTTGCTTGATAGGGTGGGCGCTATCAGCATCACGACCAAACCGGGTGCCTCCAGGTTAGCCCCAGGTTCGCGAAGCTAACCTGGGGCTTCTTGCTTATACATCAGCAAATCGCCGGGTTAACTGAAGCATGTGTTTTTGCTAACGTTCTCGCGGCGACAGGCGAAAGACGGCTGCGCATTATGAGTCCCGTAGGGACGGCAAGAAAATAGCCCAGCACGCCAGTGCTGGGGTCCGTCAGGAAAACAAGCCGAGTCCCGTAGGGACGACTGACACATATCACTATAACTGCCGCCCGTCTCTCATGGCTGAGGAATGATTCAGCCGTCCCTGGCGGGACTTCCCTGTTAAACCAAAGTCTCCCCAGCACTCACGTGCTGGGCTATTTTCTTGCAGACCTGTCCAAATTAATGGCGTCCACGAACTTTTGGTTTTTGAATCTCCTCCTTCAACCAATCTTGGGTGCCCCACGTCCGGATTCTCGGACGTGGGATTCCGCAAATCTCGAGCGACGACGCGGTCTATCGAGATCCGTGAAATCGCAGGTCCCAGAATCGGGACCCGGGGCACCCAGTATTTGTTGACCGGACGAGCTCCAGGAACCGAGTGCTATCGGACATTGATGTCGTCCAATCCGCCGTTAATTTGGACAGATTTGATTTTCTTGCCGTCCCTATGGGACTTAACGGCTGATCTTCACCCTTCCGAGTTTTTCGGCAACCACATTGGAAGTGCAGTGCAACTCGCGTGTCTGCCCTTGCAGCACCGCCATATCTAAAGGCCTAGGACGCGCCGGTTGAAGCCGCTGTCGGAGCGGGCGTCTGCGAAATCGTCGAAGGCTCGCTCCGTGACGTGAATGATATGGTTGCGGATGAATGCCGCTCCCTCGCGCGCGCCGTCTTCCGGGTCCTTCAAGCAGCATTCCCACTCGAGCACAGCCCAGCCGGGAAAATCATACTGCGCCATCTTGCTGAAGATGGCGGTGAAGTCGATCTGTCCGTCGCCGAGGGAACGAAATCTTCCCGGCCGGTCGATCCAGCTCTGGTATCCGCCGTAAACGCCGGAGCGCCCGTTAGGACGGAACTCCGCATCCTTCACGTGAAAGGCGCGAATCCGCTCGTGGTAGAGATCGAGAAAGGCCAGATAGTCCAGTTGCTGCAGAATGAAGTGGCTGGGGTCGTACAGGATATTGGCGCGCGGATGCTGGCCGACGGCGTCGAGGAAGCGCTCGAAGGTGGCCCCATCGTGCAAGTCTTCCCCAGGATGAAGCTCGAAACAAACGTCGACGCCGGCCTCATCGAAGGCATCTAGAATCGGCTTCCATCTCCGCGCAAGTTCGGCGAATGCCTCCTCGATCAGCCCTGGGGGTCTCTGCGGCCAGGGATAGAAGAGGTGCCAGGCGAGCGCACCGGAAAAGGTCGGGAGAGCGGAGAGATCCAGATTACGGCTGGCTTTGGCCGCCAGCAGAAGCTGCTGGTTGGCCCACTGCTGCCGCGCCTTGGGGTTTCCATGTACCTCGGCCGGCGCGAAGTTCTCAAACAACGCGTCGTATGCCGGATGCACCGCGATCAGTTGCCCCTGTAAATGGGTAGAGAGCTCAGTAATCTCCAGGCCCTGGCCGCGCACTACGCCGAGGATTTCGGAACAGTAGTCGCGGCTCTCGGCAGCGGTCTTGAGATCGAAGAGCCGGCGATCCCAGGTTGGGATCTGGATTCCTTTGAAACCCAAGCCGGCCGCCCATTGGGCAATCGCTGAAAGCGTGTTAAAGGGCGGCTGGTCGCCAGCGAACTGGGCCAGGAATATCGCCGGCCCTTTTAGTGTTTTCATGCAAGCACTCGCAGTCTGTCAGTGAAATGTGTTAGTTCAATGGTTGTTTCAATTATTGAAAGCTACCCATCCCGCGCGTGAACGGCTGCTTTCGACGGCCTGCTCAACAAAGGCCATGCTGCGCCGGCCTTCCTCGATGCCCGGCACCAGATCGGTAAGCGCCGCCTTGGGATCGGTAAAGCGGTTTCGCACCGCGGCCGCAAAGTCGCGATAGATGTTGGCGAAGGCTTCGATCAGCCCCTCGGGATGTCCTACCGGCAAACGGAACAGGCTGCGAGTCGGCTCCGAAAGATAACGGGAGCCTGCGTGCAAGGTTTGGCTGGGTTCATCCAGCAAGTTCAATCCGAGCACATTGTTGTTTTCATGCGACCAATGCAGTCCGCCCTTCTCTCCATAGACGTGCAGCCGTATATCGTTGCGATCGCCGGCGGCGATCTGCGAGACGACCATAACTCCCGGTGCTCCATTGTCAAGCTTGAGCAACATGTTGCAATCGTCATCGAGCGTCCGGCCGGCGACAACGGAGGATAGAGAGGCGCAGAACTCGGCCACCCTCAGGCCGGTGACATACTCCAGCAGATTGAAGGCATGGACTCCGATATCTCCGATAGCTCCGCCTAGGCCGGATTGCTCGGGATCGGTTCGCCATGCAGCCTGCCTGTGTCCCGTTTTTTCCAGTGCTTCGGTAAGCCACCCCTGAGAATATTCGACCACCACCTTACGGATTTTGCCCAGAGCGCCGCCCCGGACCATATGCCGCGCCTCCCGGACCATCGGATACCCGGTATAGGTGTAAGTGAGCGCATAGAGAAGCCCGGTGCGGCGGACAATATTTTCAAGTTCAAGGGCTTCTTTCAAGTCGACTGTCGCCGGTTTGTCGCTGACGACGTGGAAACCGTTCTCCAGGGCGGCGCTGGCTATGGGGAGATGGAGATGATTGGGAGTGACAATGCATACAAAATCGATGGCGTCTTTACGGGCGCGCTCCCGCGTCATCATCTCCCGATAATCGGAGTAGGAACGCTCCTCGCCGATGCCATAGGACCGCCCCGCCTCGCGCGATTTTGCCGCGTCGTGACTGAAGGCTCCGGCCACCAGTTCAATCTCGCCATCCAGTTCAGCTCCCATGCGGTGTACCGGTCCGATAAAAGCGCCCGGTCCTCCGCCCACCATCCCCATTCGAATGCGTCGTACTGGCTCTTCGCCCATCTAACGGTTCCCTCAGAGTGTGTTTCGACTCGCTTTTCTAAAAATACTAGAAAAGAGCGAGTCAGCAAGTCAGCGAGTCAGCTAAAAAGCGGTTAGCTAAGAAACGGTCAGAGGTCCCTGACCCACTGTCAAGCAATCAGGCCGCGTTGTGCAATGGCGATATTGTCGCGGGTGGAGTTCTTCACCAGGTACATCATGTCGTCAGCGGCGCGGATGATTTCATTGGCCGTTTGGCCGTCTTCCGGATAGCTTGCCAGTCCAAAACTGGCGCGCACTGTCAGCGCCACCCGCTCGGATCGTGAATAGCAACCGTCGCGCAACGCTCGCAGCAATCGCTGGCCGACTTCAAAGGCGGCATCTTTGCCGGTCTGGGGTAATAGGACGATGAACTCGTCCCCGCCGTAGCGAAAGGCGGAATCGACGCCCCGGATATTCTGTTTCACGGTCGCGGCGACCTGCGCCAGCAGCCAGCTGCCTACAAGGTGACCGTGACGGTCATTGACGCGCTTGAAATGATCCAGATCCATAAAGATCAAGCTGAAGGGTAGATGGAAACGGCGCGAACGCTCGATCTCGGCTTCCATCACGGAAGTCAAATGACGCGAGTTGTAAAGGTTCGTGCAGTCGTCGGTGATGGTTAATTCCTGAATCCGCTCCATCGAGCGCGCATTTTGAATCGCGATTGCGGCATAGTCGGAAAGCACGTGCAGAAACGATATGGTGTAGTCGGTCAGGCTGCTCACCCGGTAATTCAGCAACTCGATTACCCCCAGCGTTCGTTCTCGCGAGCGCAAGGGAATGCAGATTACCGACCGCACCGGCCAGGGTTCGCCATCGCTCCCGGAAGGCTGAAAGCGGCGATCGCCGTTGGCTTCGGGCACGATCAGCGGCTCGCCGTGTTGGGCAACCCAGCCGGCGATGCCTTCGCCCAGGGGAATTGGCAGATTGCCTGGTTTCCCGGGAGATTTTCCGGCGGCCACCGCATAATAAAGGTTCCGCTGCTGCTCATCGACGATCAGAAGCGACCAGGATTCGGGCTCGAAGAACTTCTCCATCTGCTGCATGATCGCGCCCAGAATCGAATCCAGATCGAGCGACGAGGTAAGCGCGCGCGCGACATCGTGAAAGACGTGGAGGTCTTGGAAGGAATCGCTCTCCGCGGCTATACGATTAGCCATGGTTTCTGCCCTGACGCTTGCCGGTATCGTTTTTCGCGGAACCACGCTATCGCTTCTATCGCTCTTCTTATTGTTACCGGCGCGACCAGGCTGGACAGCAGGCGCAGGGCTTTTGCCGGCCGCCTGAGTTGGCTTTCTTGGTTCCCCGACAGCCAATGCTCTAGCCACCGATATGGACCATGCTGCGGGACGGCTTGAGGAAGCCCGGCTCCCCAATGTGATGCCGCGCCTCTTTCTTCGAAACCGTCATTTGAATGAACGCGGCGAGATCCTCATCCGAGCCGCCGCGCGCCAACACGCCGTAGAGGTCGTGATCGAACTGGGAGAAGAGGCAGGTGCGGATCTTGCCGTCGGAAGTAAGACGTATGCGGCTGCAGGCCCCGCAAAATGCCTGCGAGACGGGCGCTATGATGCCGATCTCTCCCAGGCCGTCGTCGAAGGTGTAGCGGCGCGCGGTCTCGCTGGGATTGTTGGCCGGCAGCGGAACCAGCGGCCGAAAGCTGTTGAGTCTCTCGACTACCTCCTCGAGTGGGACAACCACCTCGGGAGTCCAAAGGCGGTCCTCTTCAAGAGGCATGAACTCGATGAAGCGAACGATAACTCCTTCATCGCGGGAGAAGCGGGCAAAGTCGACAATCTGGTTGTCGTTGAATCCGCGAAGCAGCACGCAGTTGATTTTCACCGGCCCCAACCCCGCCCGTTGAGCTGCGCGGACCCCGGCAAGCACCTGCTCGAAGCTCCCCGGCACTCGCGTGATGCGGGCGAAGGTAGCCGGATCCACGGCATCCATGCTGACCGTCACCCTGGTAAGTCCGGCAGCCTTGAGGGAAGGGGCTAACTCCGCCAGCAGGTGGCCATTGGTGGTGATGGCGAGGTCGAGCGGCTCTCCGCTGCTGCCGAAGGCGGTGCGAAGCTGGGAAAGCCGCGCCACCATGCTGACCAGATTCTTGCGCAGCAGCGGCTCGCCTCCGGTCAGCCGCACTTTCTCAATGCCCAAGCCAATAAAGACCTTTATGATGCGGAGATAGTCGTCTATCGGCAATTCGGCAAATTGGGCGCCCTGGTTGCCGGTACGGCAATAGATGCACTTATAGTTGCAGCGGTCCGTAACCGAGACTCGCAGATCTGTAATGGTTCGCCCGTATTTGTCCTTCAGGCGTGTGTCGGGCAGTAATTCTCCGCGAGCGGAGAGTTCAGGCACAACAGGCGAGTTGTCCAGCACAGGGAACATGTCGAATCCTCATGCCCAGTTAGATGAGCATATGCCGGTCAGCGCCGCAGGAGATTGAGAACCCAGACAATCTCAAAACTCCCGGGACGATTTCCGAAGTTGGCTGGCCGGCGACCCGGCAGCCATTACGGCCCCAGAAATGCATCTGAGTGCTTCCCAAGGCGCGTGTTCCTCGATTATAGTCAGCTACACGGATGGATACCTCGATCGAAGCAAAAGTGCTGCAGGAAAAGGCTGCCGGATTTCCCTCATCTTCCGGCAAGCATTTCAACGGATACTTCTCCCGCAAGAGAGACTGGAAGTTCCGCAAAAACGATCTCATCGATGCCCGCGGGCGGCGGCTCTTCGAGACAACCGCCTTAGCTTGCGATGTCGATGCCTATCCGTTTCAGATCCCGCTCCAAGCAAGGACTGGTCCTCAGGTCGAAGCCGATGGCCACTCCATGCTCATGCTCTCCTCCTATGATTACCTGGGCTTGATTGGCGACCCGCGGGTGGACGCCGCAGCCATCGAGGCCATCAAGAAGTACGGCACCGGCACCGGAGGGGCTCGCTTGCTCACCGGGACGACGGATCAGCACCAGCGCATGGAGCAGGATTTGGCCGCTTTTCGCGGGACCGAGGCGGCCATCACCTTCAGCTCGGGCTATATGGCCAATGTGGCTGTAATCGGTGGGCTCTTCGGCGCGGCGGATCGCGTAATCATGGATGCCATTTGCCACCGCAGCCTGACCGACGCCTGCAGGTTCGCCGGCGTCCAACTGCAACGCTTCCGGCACAACGATATTGATTCTCTGCGGCAAGAGATTCAAAATGGGCCACCCGCCAATCGCACGTTGGTCATCACCGAAGGCGTCTTCTCCATGGATGGAGATATTTGCCGTTTGCCCGAGATACTCGATGTGGTTCGGGAATTCGGCTGCTTCCTGCTGGTGGACGATTCCCACGCCACGGGAGTGTTGGGCGCCCATGGCCGCGGCGTTGATGAGCATTTCGGCATTGACGCGACCGAAGTGGATATTTGGACCGGCTCGCTGGCCAAGGCGATTCCTGCAACCGGCGGCTTTGCGGCGGTTTCACAAGAGCTGGCAATCTTTCTCCAGCACGCCGCCTCGCCTTATATTTTCTCCGCTGCTTTGAGTCCAGGATCGGTGGCGGCGATCCGCGAAGGTTTGGCCATCCTCGCCCGCGAGCCCGAGCGGGTCGCAAAGATCGCGCAGAACGCTAATTTCCTGCGCAATGGCCTGCGTGGGATGGGTTATAACACCGGCCTCTCGGAAACCGCGGTGATCCCGGTCATTTTCAACGACGAGGCTACCACTGGGCTTTTTGCCAGACGGCTACGCGATTACGGCATTCTGGCGGCTCCGGTGCTCTTCCCGGCCGTTCCCCAGGACTCGGCCCGGCTCCGCCTCTGCGTCACCGCAGCGCACACCCGCTCCCATCTGGAATATGCCTTGGAAGTCTTCGAGAAGATGGAGCGTAATTAGAGCCACCCACCGGGCATTCAGCCAGGGCGAAAGACGGCTGCAGGTAATAAGTCCCGTAGGGACGCAAGAAAATAGCCCAGCACGCCAGTGCTGGGTTCGGTTGGGGAAACAAGTCGAGTCCCGTAGAGACGACTGATACATATCCCTATAAGTTCCGCGATCTCACGTGACTGAGGAATGATTCAGCCGTCCCTTACGGGACTTGACGACTAATCTTCACCGTTCCGAGTCTTTCGGACACCGATTGAAATTGTTCACAGTATTTAGAAGATTAGGCGGGGGAATAGAACTGCGCTCAGATCGCCGCGGGCTTGCCGTAGCTCTTTACCGCCCGCTCAATCCCCGAGCCAGCGGCGGCGAGGTCCTGTACGTTCATGGCCGGACGCAATGTGAGCTTCCCGTTGAAGGCAAGAAACCAGGGCTCCGCAATGGCCGGCACTTGTGACGATTCCTTCATATCGAAAAATATATAGCCGGTCCGCTCGCCATTCTCTTCTGCAAAGTATGCTGCTTCGGGTTTCAAGTCATCGAGAATGGCCTGGATAGTGGACCCCAAACTGCCATTTCGAGCCGCGGCGTTGCCCGCCTCGACAGGGATAGAAACCTTAAGCATCATGCGCATGTGAGAGCTGCCCTCCTTGGGCTCCACTGACTATATGTGACCTGAAGGGGCTCGTCTACTAGCGTTTTGCTGATCCCTGTTTACGGATAGGCCCGGAAGGCCAGCACAGCATTCAGGCCGCCGAAGGCGAAGTTTTGCGATAAGGCGGCTTCTACCTGCGCTGGACGGGCTTGGTTGGGAACTACGTCCAGGTCGCAAGCGGGGTCAGGAGCGGTGAAGTTCATTGTAGGCGGCAACACTCCTTGCTCCAGCGCAAAGACCGTGGCCGCGGCTTCAATCGCCCCGGCAGCGCCCAGAGTGTGCCCGTGCATGGCTTTTGTAGAGCTAATGGCCAAACGGTCCGCGTGTTTACCAAAGACCAACCGTATGGCGGCGACCTCCATGCAGTCGTTGGCGTCCGTGCCGGTTCCGTGGGCGTTGATGTAGCCGATCTGCTCCGGCTCCCATGCTGCATCGCGCAATGCCGAGCGGACCGCCCTGGCCGCTCCCTCGGCGGATGGCTGGGTCATGTGTGAAGCATCGGCCGACATGCCGAATCCCACAATTTCCGCCAAGGGCCTTGCTCCACGCGCTAGGGCACGCTCCAGGGGTTCGAGAACCAGCATCGCCGCGCCTTCGCCTAAGATCATGCCGGAGCGATTCAGGGAAAAAGGGCGGCAGGTATCGGGACTGACGACCCGCATCGCCTCCCACGCCTTAAGGCCGCCCAAGAAAATAGGCGACTCGCTGCCTCCGGCAATGGCCAGAGGAGCTGCCCCGGAACGCACCATCCAGAAGGCCTGCCCCAAGGCGTGGGTTGCCGATGAGCACGCGGTAGAGACGTTGAAAGTCGGTCCCTGGATGCCGAACTCGATGGAAATATGGCTCGCCCCGGCATTGCTCATACCCAAGGGTATGGTCAGCGGATGTACCCGGTTCCGGCCATTGTGAAACAGCTCCCAATAGCCGTTCTCCTCGGTCGCCCTGCCGCCCATGCAGGAGCCGGTGGCGATGACGGTGCTCTCGCGCAGCTCGCTGGTCCATTCAATGCCTGCGGCATTGACCGCTTCGCGAGCCGTAACTACCGCGTACTGCGCGAAACGATCCATGAAGGTGAGGCTTTTGCGGTCAAAATAGGCATCGGGATCGTATCCCTGCAGAACAGCCGCGTTCTTGAAGCGGAACTGTTCGACTCCAGCTTCCGGCCCGGGCCACGGCACAGGGATGGGCCCGATTCCGCATTGCCCGCGGGCCAAGGCAAGCCAGAAATCTTCGCGGCTCAGACCGAGGGAGCTCAGGACACCGATTCCAGAGATCACAACTCTTTGCATTAAGGCCGTCAGCCTTGCTGCGAAGTGTTTTGCTTCGCTTCGACTAAGTAGCTGACACCGGCGACCATTTCGTTGATGGTGCGAATTTTCTTCGCGTCTTCGTCGTTGATCTCAATGTCGAACTCGCTTTCGAGATCGAACAGGATATTAATGCTGTCCATGGAATCGATGCCTAGTTCCTCGAAGGTGCTGTCCGGCTTAACTCTCTCCAGAGGGAGCCGTTGGGTGGTGGCGATAACTCTCAGAACGCGGTCTTCGATGGTTTCGGACATAGGGACCTTTGTACGACCGCCGTGTAGGCCTCGATTCACGGCATATTAGCAATCGGCTTCAGTAACGTTAACCCGGCATGGAAAACATGGCAAGGTCCGTAAGGGGTAATCGTTTGTTTTCAGTCAACCCGAAAACCTTTCGCCCCCGTTTTGCTCATCGATTGGCCGGCACATCTTTGGCGATTGGAATGGTTGATTGTATCGTTCGATGGAGAGGCTGCAATACGACATTGGTCATCGATTCCAGTTTTGCGCATGCCTGGCAGGCGCAGATCTTGCCTGCCCGGCCGCTGATTCTCCCCAGCCGTCAATTTGTGTATCCGGTTCAAGTGGAAGAAGTGGAGCGCGGAGCGGTGGAAGTGCTGGTGAAGCCGCCGGCCGCGAGCGCGGACACGCGGCAGTTTTTGGCGACCTGTGCCTTGGGCTTTGCCGGCCCGCTCGCACTCAGCGGAGCTTGGGCTTGCCCCCATCCGGAGTGGATATGCATCGTAGCCGGGGGATATGCCTATTTAATCGATACTTCGGCTCCCTCGCGATGGGAGCAGGTGGAGTACCGGCCGGTCACCGAGATACGCCCTTTACCGGAGCAGGGCCTGCTGCTTTTTGCCGGTTTCCATAGCCTGCTCGCCTGGGGACAAGAGGGCAAGGCGTGGCAAACCGGGCGGCTCACCTGGGAGGGTGTGCGCATTACCCAGGTCGCGGGAGACACGCTGTCCGGCTTTGGCTGGGATATGAAGACCGACCGGGAGATCGAGTTCAAGGTCGATCTGAAGACTGGTGAACACCGGGGCGGGGGATACCTGCTCTGAAAACCAGGCTCGTCGATCGTTATGGCGGGGTTATGCGCAGTTACTGCTCACCCGAAAATATCGAAAAAGGGTGTTTCATATTCAAAGGGCGTTTTCAAGGAGATGTTCTATTCTGAACCTGCCATTTGATAAAAACTCAACGCTGCGTCGCCCTGCTTGAGGACCCGGGTGCGATGGAGCAAGCCATATTGGGACGCCAACGGCTGTTTATGCTGGTGTTCGGCGATTACCATGCAATGCGGCGCAAGCAGTGCCGATTCCGCTTCCCCCAGCGTGGTAAGCGTATTCAAGTAGGCGCTGGAGACCTGATAGGGAGGATCGAGAAACACCAGGTTCCATGCCGGTGTGGTGCGGGCCGCGGAGAAGGCGCGAAGCGCGCCGGCGACATCACCTGCTTCAATGCGGAAGCCGGACTGTATATTGAGCGAAGCGAGATTGGCCCGTATGGCGGCTAGGCCGGCTGGGGCATTCTCAACAAAGGAGACATGGCTGGCGCCGCGGCTGAGAGCCTCGATGCCGACCGCTCCCGATCCTGCGTAGAGATCGGCGAAGGCCGCACCCTCGATGCGCGCCGCCAGAACGTTGAACAGCGTCTCCCGCAGACGATCGCTTGTGGGCCGGGTGGAGAGCCCGCGTGGTGCGGTAAGCAGCCGGGAGCGGTAGGCGCCGCCAATGACGCGCATGCGACTTCAATGGTAGCTGAAGCAGCGGGTTGGTCGATGGATCGCCATGCAACCCCATACAATGGAGAGAGGCAAGGACGGAAGCAATGCGTGGATGGTCATTCTCTCTGGGACGATGGGTGGGTGTCGAGCTACGCATTCACACCTTCTTTATCCTTCTTCTCGGCGTTTGTCTGGCCTATTCAGAAAGCGCCCACATCTCCGCTTTTCGCGGCATAGGGCTTTGGCTCGTACTGGTTATTGCGGTGGCGGTGCGCGAATTGGCGCGGCTGATCGTAGCCGCCTACCACGGCCTGCACCTCAGAAACGTTCTATTGCTGCCCATTGGCGGCCTTATGGCGTATGCCAACGCCGATAGCGCGGAGCGGGCCTCCGATAGTAAGGTGCAGTGGCGGATGGCCTTGACCGGACCGGCGGCCAACCTGAGCTTTGCCTTGTTGATATGGCTCCTGATAATGGGCATGGCGCCGGAACTGAATTTGCTGGGACGGCCGTGGATCACACCTTCGCATCTGATCCGCAGCATAGTTTGGATGAATATCTTCCTCGGTCTGCTTAATTTGCTGCCTGCCTATCCTCTCGATGGAGGCAGAGTGCTGCGCGGCGGATTCTCCAAGGCGCGGGGAAGCGCCCAAGGCGCGCGCGTGGCCGCCGGATTGGGACAAATCCTGGCCCTGGTCTCGATCGTTGCCGGGGTGGTCACGATGAACATCTGGCTATTGATGGCGGGGTTCTTCATCCTGATCGGCGCTCAATTGGAAGACCAGGGCGTGCTCTTTCAAAATGTCGTGGACACAGTGCACATGGCGGATGTGATGCTGACGGAATTCTCCATGTTGGCCCCCTCCGACACTCTTGAAGATGCTTTGTTCAAGTCCATCCATACCTTGCAAGACGATTTCCCCGTGGTCCGCGGCGACAGCCTGGTGGGCATCATCTCCCGGCAAAGCATTCTCGACGCGCTGCATAGCGACGGCAACGGATACGTACAAGGCGTGATGTCTAAGAGCTTCCACGTAGCCCAGCCGGAGGACTCTCTGGGCACTACCATCAGCAGATTTGGCGGCCGCGGGCTCTCCCTGGTTCCGGTAACCCAGGGCGAACGCATCGTGGGAATCGTGACGCTGCAAAACCTGATGCACTCGATGAGCCTGCTCTCGGAGAGCCGGAAGCTGCAGCGGCAAAGTCAGGAATAGGACTTTGGCTGCGGAAGAAACCTTTGCCATGCCCGAAACGGCGCCCGATCGCGCGCCACTTGAGCCGGGACTCTACCTGGTGGCGACCCCGATAGGCAATCTTGAAGACATTAGCTTGCGCGCCCTGCGCGTGCTCAAGAGCGTCGATCGCATCGCTTGCGAGGACACGCGCTTTACCCAGAAGCTGCTGAACTACTTCGGCATTCACACCCCCACGCTCAGTTGCCATGAGCATAACGAACAGGTGCGGGCGGCGGAGCTGCTGGACCTGCTGCGGCAGGGCGGCCGCGTGGCTGTAGTGAGCGATGCAGGCATGCCCGGGATCTCCGATCCGGGAATGCGCCTGGCCCGCGCCGCTGTGGAGGCGGGAATCAAGGTGATTCCCGTACCCGGAGCCAATGCCGCCCTGACCGCGCTGATCGCCTCCGGACTCGACACCGGACGGTTTCTGTTTGTGGGATTTCTACCCGCCAAGGCGGGCGCGCGGCGCGCGGAGCTCGCCAAACTCTCATCCGCACTCATCGAGGGAGAGGCGCTCACGCTTATTCTTTACGAAGCTCCGCACCGCATTCTGGAAACCCTTGCCGACATCGAGGAAATCTGGGGCGCGCAAGCGCCGGCAGTCGTGGCGCGAGAATTGACTAAGCGGCACGAGGAGTTTCTTCGCGGAACTGCGGCACAGGTGCGCAGCGAGCTTGAGGCGCGCGAGCGTATCCGCGGAGAGATTGTCCTGCTGCTCGAGGTCCGCAGGCCGGCTGAGCCGAAGGACACTCGCACCAGCATCGCCGGACGGGTGGCGGAACTGGTGCGGACTGAGGGTATGGACCAGAAGGACGCCCTGAAGCGAGTGGCGCGCGAGCGTGGCCTCTCCAAGAGCGAAGCCTATCGCGAGCTGCAGCAGGCGAAGAAATAAGTGAATTTACGGTTGGAGCAGAACCTGGGGTACCCGGGGACTTCGTCAGTCCCGGAGGGACGGCTGAATCGTTCCGCCCTGAATTGCGTTTTCAGTCGTCCCTGCGGGATTTCTTTGCTGACTCTCTAACCGCCTTAGCCGGGTGCCCCAGGTCCCGATTCTGGGACCTGGGATTCCACGGACTCTCGATCGACAGCGTCGTCGCACTTGCCGTCCAAAAGTTTGCCCGTAAGTTGAGAGAAAAAGTCCCAGGCTAACTTCGCGAGCCTGGGCACCTGGCTGAAAATAGCCAGCACGAAGCTGGGCCGCATGAATCGCAATTAATTGGCAGGCATTACAGGCAGCGGAAAAAGCTATGGCTTTGTATCAGGGCACGACTTCAGTCGTGCCGTAAGCGACTGAAATTAGATTGGCTTTAGCCGCTGAGGGGCTTTTCTTATCCGGTTCGCAACCTAATTCCGCAGCCTGTTTAGCCATCGCTGTGCTTGCTTCACTTGCCTATGCATAGACAACAGGGCTAAAGCCCGATTATTTCGGCAAATTCTTCGGCATGACTAAAGAGGCTGCGGAAAAAGGTAGAAGAGAGTGCGAAAACAGTTCCCTCAGCGGCTAAAGCCGATCGAGTTTTCAGGCAGTTACGGCACGACTGAAGTCGTGCCCTGATACAAAGCCATAGTTTTTCCGCAACCGGTAAAGCCATGGTCTGATACAAAGCGAAATGCTTTTCCACTCAGTTCTCGGCGCGTCCCTGCGGGACTTCTTTGCTGACTCTCTAACCGCGTCAGCTCTTTAGTTCCCAAGCTGGCTTGGGGCGTTCTGCGACCGGCAAATCGCGTCCCTTGACCCGGTCATAAAGATAAACATCGCTGGTGGTTCCCAGGGACTCGTTATACAAGCTCGGCTCGCCGATGGTCTCCCGCAACTCCTCGGCAAAGCGATGGACCGCCTTCAGGGAGTCGGCGGTCGCGGGAACCTCCAGGCTGGAGGTTTTCCAGAACTTCTGGTAGCCGCGATCGAGCAAAACGGCCATTTCGCCAGCTACCAGAAATCCCGGGTGATGAATCCACACGGCCGCATGCTGCGGCACCGTGTTTTTTGCCTTCTCGGGCTTGGCCCGACGGCCCAAAATGGCCCCGGCGCCGTATTTTTTGACCAGGATACACTCCCCAGCCGCTTGATTTGCGACCCTGGGGAGCTCTTGGACATCAAACTCAAGACTGAGCAGAGAGCTTATAATCTCTTCAAAGCTTATGAATTGGACTTTCGTTCGCATTTTCCGATGTTGCCCGTAGTCGCTGAGCCTGTTGGCTTATCGCTACACTGAGGACAACTCCCTCGCCTTCTTTCAATGTCGCACAGTGGCAGCCGTCGCGGCAACGCGAGGATGCAAAGAAGACGAGGCTTACGGTTTCGGAGAATGCGCGAAAGATCATGGCTTACGCCACAACACCAATCCTGCGACAAGCAGCGGCGCCGTCAGCCGCGCTGAAGAGGCGGCCAATCGGCAGCACCCTTCTCGAACGCATCGGGAATACCCCCCTGATCCGCCTGCAGCGGATCGCGGCGCATCTGCCCGGCATTCAACTGCTGGGTAAGGCGGAATGGGCGAACCCCGGCGGATCGGTGAAAGACCGAGCGGCCTCGGCGATCGTCGCCGCTGCCCAAGCCTCCGGCCTGTTGGCTGGCAGGCATCTTTTGGACGCAACCAGCGGCAATACCGGGATCGCCTACGCCATGCTGGGCGCGGCCCAGGGCTTTCCCGTAACCCTGTGCATGCCATCCAACGTCTCTCCCGAACGCAAGCGGATTCTCTCCGCCTACGGTGCGGAGATTGTTTGGACCGATCCCGCCGACGGCTCCGATGGAGCCATCCGCAAGGCGCGCGAATTGGCCCAGGACACGGAGCGCTATTATTACGCCGATCAGTATGGCAACAATGCCAACTGGAAAGCGCACTACCACGGCACGGCGAATGAGATCTGGGAGCAGACGTCAGGCCAGATTACCCACTTTGTCGCCGGCCTGGGGACCAGCGGAACCTTCGTGGGCACAATGCGGCGGCTCAAGGAGCTTAATCCGGCGATCCAGGGCGTTGCCATGCAGCCTGACTCTCCTTTCCATGGCCTGGAGGGCCTGAAGTATATGGCGAGCTCCATTGTGCCGCCCATTTACGATGCCGGGTTGGCCGATCGCAATCTGGGGCAGTCTACTGAAGGCGCCTACGCAATGGCCAAGCAACTGGCGCGCAGCGAAGGACTGCTGGTAGGCATCTCGGCGGCGGCGGCGGTGGCTGCGAGCCTGAAGATCGGGGAAGAGGAAGCCGCCAAAGGAAGACCGGCGGTGATCGTCACCGTGCTGTCCGACTCCGCCGACAAGTACCTGAGCGAGCGCTTTTGGGAGGAATGATGCTAAAGATGAGCGCCGCCGAGTATGCTGCAATACGAAGCCACGGTGAGGAGACCTATCCGCACGAGTGCTGCGGCGTATTGCTGGGCTTGGCGTCGGAGCAGGCAAACGAAGTGCACGCGGTAGTGCGCGCGGGCAATACGCGCACCGACTCCGCGCATAACCGGTATCACATTGCGCCTCAAGAGCTGGTGCGAATTCAGCGCGAGGGGCGGGAGCGAGATCTCGATATCGTGGGCTTTTACCACTCTCATCCCGACCATCCGGCGCGCTGGTCTTCGACCGATTTCGCCGAAGCGCATTGGCTGGGCTGTTCTTATGTAATTACGGGCGTTGAGCGCGGCGCGGCCAAGGAGACGAACTCTTTTCTGCTGACCGGCCTGAGCGAGGACGACAAGAAGTTTGAGAATGAACAGATCGATGTCTCGTCCGCGGGACCTGTCTTTGTTGAGATGAGAAAGTGAGAGCCCAACGAATGAAGATTCATATCCCGACCCCCCTCCGCCAATACGTGGATAAGCAGGCCACGGTGACGGTTGAGGCCGCGACCGTAGGCCAGGCGCTTAGCGCGCTTACCGAAGGTCATCCGGAATTGAAGAAGCACTTGTACTCGGAAGAAGGCAAGCTGCGCGCTTTTGTGAACGTATATCTGAACGACGAAGACATTCGCTATCTGACCGCGAAGGAAGATACTCCGGTCAAGGAGAGTGACAACCTGTCGATTATCCCTTCCATTGCGGGAGGATGGGCCTGAACGCATAATCGCCCAAACGAGGATCAGAAAATGGCGACAACAATGATTGCAACAGTGAATGAACAACCGGAGACGGCGCTGCCGCCGCTGGACAACGAAGAGATTGCGCGCTATTCGCGTCACCTCATCCTGCCCGAAGTAGGCATGGAAGGGCAACAAAAGCTCAAGGCAGCCAAGGTGCTGTGCATTGGCACCGGAGGGCTGGGCGCGCCCATGACCTATTACCTGGCGGCCGCGGGTATTGGCACGCTTGGAATCGTGGACTTCGATGTAGTGGATTTGAGCAATCTGCAGCGGCAGATCATCCACAGCACCAAGGACGTGGGACGGCTGAAGATCGACTCCGCCGAAGAAAAGCTGTCGGCGCTCAATCCCCACATGAAGATCGTGAAATTCAACACCGCGCTCACTAGCCAGAACGCCTTGGAAATCTTCAAAGATTTCGACATTATCGCCGACGGCACGGACAATTTTCCCACCCGTTATCTGGTGAATGACGCCTGCGTTCTGAGCGGCAACAAGCCGAATGTCTACGGCTCGATCTTTCGCTTCGAGGGCCAAGCCAGTGTTTTCGCCACCAAGGAGGGCCCGTGCTACCGCTGCTTGTATCCCGAGCCGCCCCCGCCGGGGCTGGTCCCTTCCTGCGCGGAAGGTGGTGTGCTCGGTATTCTCCCCGGACTTGTAGGCGTCATGCAGGCGACCGAAGTGATCAAGCTGATCCTCGGCAAGGGCGAGCCGTTGATCGGACGGTTGCTGCTGATTGATGCGCTGAACATGCGTTTCCGTGAGCTCAAGTTGAGGAAAAATCCGGATTGCCCGGTCTGCGGCCTTCATCCCACGGTGACCAAGCTGATCGATTACCAGCAGTTTTGCGGCATTCCTGAGGCAGTCCAGAGCAACGGCGCGCTGGTCAATGAGATACCCCAAGTCTCCGTCACCGAGTTTAAACAGGAGCGCGACGCCGGCAGGGATTACTTTCTGCTCGATGTACGCGAGCCGCATGAGTTTCAGATCGCAAATTTGAAGGGCTACCTGATTCCGCTCGGCGACCTGGAGAAGCGGGTGAACGAGCTCGATACCAGCCGCGAGATCGTGGTCCACTGCAAGACCGGCGGGCGAAGCCAACGGGCAGCCGAGACCCTGCATAAGCTGGGTTTCAAGAAAGTGCGGAATCTGGCCGGCGGCATTCAGGCGTGGAGCGAGCAGATCGACGCAAAGGTGCCGAAATATTGAAAGGGGGGCGGTAAAATTCTGTCAATTCCTCAAAAAAGGTAGGAAAACTGGTTTGACAGAGAGAGGTCTGCGGGTACAATCTTGCCGAGAATCTCTGATTCCAGGGTCAACATTCCCACATGAATAAAGTTTGCAGTCATCCTAAGGTTCGCGTCGTAGCGCGCGAAGAGGACGTTGAATACGTCGAATGCCAGGATTGCGGCGAGGTCTTCGATTTCAATGAGTTCCGCGATATGGCGATCGAGGAAAACGTCGAGCAGGAGTCGGAGGAGATGGAAGAGAAAGACTCCCGAGGCAGGCCGCTGCGCGCTAAGCGGCGAAAGGCCAGCTAAGGCTTCCGGACCCTGAGCTGCTTCAGCTTGCCGCCTGTTCGGCAATGGCGAGACGCCGTGCCGTGCGCCATGCATAGTGGAGCGCGGAGACGACCGTCAGGGCCGCCGTAGCCTCCAAGGCTCCTTTGCGGAGCATCAGCAATGGTTTGGGAGCGTAGAACTGGCACAGCAGCACGCTGAGCAGGGCGAGGATTTGCGCGCAGGTGCTCGACTTTCCGTAAATGCTGGGCCGAAAGTCGCGAATACCCAGGGCGATGTAAAGCAGCGTGGCGACGATCAGTATTCCGAGGTCGCGGCTGAACACCAGCACGGTGACTCTTTGCGAGACTAGCCGCTGATGCATGAGTACCAGGAAGAGGCTGCTTAACAGAAGCTTGTCCGCCACCGGGTCGAGATACTGGCCGAGTTGGGTCTGCTGCCGCAGCAGCCTGGCCGCCAGGCCATCGAGCCCGTCGCTAAGACCGGCCACCACGAACAGGCAAAGCGCCGTCCTGTAATGAGCGTCCAGCACCGCCAAGAGAAGGAACGGAATAAGGCAGAGCCGCAGGAAGGTAAGCAGGTTGGGAGCTGCGCGGAGCTCTTTTAGCACGGGACTCCAATCGGACAACGAACGAAGAGGCGGCCCAAGGCACGCGAAAAACGGTATAACGAACCTGATGGTACATGAGGCAGTTGCGCTCTGCATCTTTGTCTCAAGGGAGCGCATTTTTCGTTGAATCGAACCTTGGTATGATGGGAGAGTCGTTTTACGCAGCTCGCAGGCGCGTAGCTCAGTTGGTTAGAGCGCTACCTTGACACGGTAGAGGTCAGGAGTTCGAGTCTCCTCGTGCCTACCATATCTTTCAAATACTTACAGCAAATTGTTCGGAAGAGTTTGCGGCTTTTTGTGGCAAACGCTTCAAACTCCCTTGCGATTTCCCTACGCGCATCCGGAACTGCCGGTCATCGTGGAATCGGGAAGGTCGGATACCCTCTTGCTTGCAGCCTTGAACGCAAAACGATTTCTGAGCCGTTACCGGATTATTTCTAGTGCCAGTTCTCTGCTTAGACCTTGGGCGGACGTATCCAAAGGCTGACGAACGCAATCGCAACGCTAACTGAGTTTGCAGCGCAGAGGACCCAAAGCCTTCGTTGACCTAGAGAAATCTTGAATCCCCATCGGACCACAGCAGCCTCGATTGCCGTGGTCGCGAGTACTGCAATGAAGAGTGTGGCTGCCCAAGTCCCAGGATTGAAGGTTCCAACATGGGAGATCCTATAAAGCACAAGACCTGGAAAGAACTCCCAAACCATCCCGGGAGCCGGTACCAGAATAATTCCGACCCCTGTCGAAACCGCG